>OY759724.1:0-3360633 GCA_963662715.1 Candidatus Omnitrophota bacterium | reverse complement strand
ACGAATGCGGGGATCAACTGGCTAGACGTAGATATACTGAGTGATGCAGGAATTAACTGGGTGGACCTGGATGTGTTAAGTGATACGGGGATCAACTGGACGGATATTAATGCATTGAGTGAAGCAGGAATTAACTGGACGGATATCGATGTGTTAAGTGATACGGGGGTTAATTGGCAGGACATCGATGTGATGAGTGATGCGGGGATGAACTGGGTGAGTATGAGTGATATGACGAATGCGGGGATCAACTGGCTGGACGTAGAAGTATTGAGTGAAGCAGGGATCAACTGGCTGGATGTGGGTGTGTTAAGTGATACAGGGATCAACTGGGATGATATTGATGTTCTGAGTGACGCGGGAATCAATTGGGTGAGTGTGAATGATATGAGTGATGCAGGGATCAACTGGCAGGACATCGATGTGATGAGTGATGCAGGGATGAACTGGGTGAGTATGAGTGATATGACGAATGCGGGGATCAACTGGCTGGACGTAGAAGTATTGAGTGAAGCAGGGATCAACTGGCAGGACATCGATGTGATAAGTGATACGGGGATCAACTGGGTGGATTTAGATGTTCTGTCAGATGCGGGAATTAATTGGGTGAGTGTGAATGATTTAAGTGATGCGGGGATCAACTGGACGGATATAGATGTGATGAGTGATGCGGGGATGAACTGGGTAAGTATGAGTGATATGACGAACGTGGGAATTAACTGGTTGGATGTGGATGTGCTGAGTAATGCAGGGATTAACTGGCTGGATATCGATGTGTTAAGTGATACGGGGATCAACTGGGTGGATTTAGATGTTCTGTCAGATGCGGGTATCAATTGGGTGAGTGTGAATGATTTAAGTGATGCGGGTATCAATTGGGCGAATATCGGGGAGATGTCATCAAATGGGATTAATTGGATTAATATTAGTGAAATGAGTACGACAGGAATTAACTGGGAGAGTATCGGGGAATTAAGTGACGCGGGAATCAACTGGGCGGATATAGATGTGTTAAGTGATACGGGGATTAACTGGGAGGATATAAATGTATTGAGTGATGCGGGGATCAACTGGGTGAGTGTGAATGATATGAGTGACGCGGGGATCAACTGGCAGGATGTGGATGTATTGAGTGATGCGGGGATCAACTGGACGAATGTCAGTGAAATGAGTACGACAGGAGTGAACTGGTTGAATATCGGGGAGTTATCCACGAGTGGGGTGAACTGGGCGAATATCAGTGAGATGTCGGATACGGGGATCAACTGGTTGAATATCGGGGAGATGTCGTCAAGCGGGGTGAACTGGGCGAATGTCAGTGAGATGAGTACGACAGGAGTGAACTGGTTGAATATTGGGGAGATGTCGTCAAGCGGGGTGAACTGGGCGAATATCAGTGAGATGAGTACAGAAGGAATTAACTGGGCGAATATCGGGGAGTTAAGTGACGCGGGAATCAACTGGGCGGATATCGATGTGTTAAGTGATACGGGGATTAATTGGGAGGATATAAATGTACTGAGTGAGGCGGGGATCAACTGGGTGAGTGTGAATGATATGAGTGACGCGGGAATCAACTGGGCGGACATAGATGTGTTAAGTGATGCGGGGATTAACTGGCAGGATGTGGATGCGCTGAGTGATGCAGGGGTTAATTGGTTGGATTTAGATGTATTATCGGATGCGGGAATCAACTGGGTGGACTTGGATGTACTCTCAGATACGGGGATCAACTGGCAGGATATAAATGTGATGAGTGATATGGGGATCAACTGGGTGAGTGTGAATGATATGAGTGACGCGGGGATCAATTGGCTGGATGTGGATGTGATGAGTGATGCGGGGATGAACTGGGTAAATATGAGTGATATGACGAACGCGGGGATCAACTGGCAGGACGTAGATGTATTGAGTGATGCGGGGGTTAACTGGTTAGATTTGGATGTGTTAAGTGAAGCGGGGATCAACTGGCAGGACGTAGATGTATTCAGTGATGCGGGGATCAACTGGGTGAGTGTGAATGATTTAAGTGACGCGGGGATAAACTGGTTGGACGTAGATGTGATGAGTGAAGCGGGGATCAACTGGGCGGACATAGATGTGTTAAGTGATGCAGGGGTTAACTGGTTAGATTTGGATGTTCTGAGCGAAGCAGGGATCAACTGGACGGATATCGATGTGTTAAGTGATACGGGGATCAACTGGCAGGATATAAATGTGATGAGTGATATGGGAATCAATTGGGTGAGTGTGAATGATATGAGTGAAGCGGGGATCAACTGGGCGGACATAGATGTGTTAAGTGATGCAGGGATCAATTGGTCGGGAATAGACGAGTTGAGCCGGGCAGGAGTTAATTGGGTTGATTTAGGGGAGCTAACAACGGCGGGGATCAACTGGGAAGATATTGATGTATTGAGTGATGCGGGGATTAACTGGGAGGACATCGATGTGATGAGTGATGCAGGGATGAATTGGGTGAGTATGAGTGATATGACGAATGCAGGGATCAACTGGCTGGATATAGATGTGTTAAGTGACCGAGGGATCAACTGGTTAAATATTGGGGAGATGAGCAGTACGGGGATCAACTGGTTGAATATCGGGGAGATGTCATCAAGCGGGGTGAACTGGGAGAATATCAGTGAGATGAGCAGTACGGGGATTAACTGGGCGAATATCGGGGAGATGTCATCAAGCGGAGTGAACTGGGAGAATATCAGCGAGATGTCGGACACGGGGATTAACTGGGAAAACATCAGTGAAATGTCGGATACGGGGATCAACTGGGAGAATATCAGTGAGTTAAGTAGATCAGGGATTAATTGGGAAAATATCGGGGAGATGACAACGGCGGGGATCAATTGGGAAAGTATTGGGGAATTAAGTGACGCAGGGATCAACTGGCAGGACATCGATGTGATGAGTGAAGCAGGGATCAACTGGGCGGATATAGATGTGTTAAGTGACGCGGGGATCAACTGGCTGGATGTGGATGTGATGAGTGATGCAGGGGTTAACTGGTTGGATTTGGATGTATTAAGTGATACGGGGATTAATTGGCTGGATCTGGATGTGTTAAGTGACGCGGGGATCAACTGGGCGGATATCGATGTGTTAAGTGATACGGGGATAAACTGGCAGGATATCGATGTGATGAGTGACGCGGGGATGAACTGGGTGAGCATGGGTGATATGACGAATGCGGGGATAAACTGGCTGGACGTAGAAGTATTGAGTGACGCGGGAATCAACTGGGCGGACATAGATGTGCTGAGTGATACGGGGATAAACTGGCAGGACATCGATGTGTTAAGTGATGCAGGAATTAATTGGGTGAGTGTGAATGATCTAAGTGACGCGGGGATCAACTGGACGGATATTGATGTGATGAGTGATGCAGGGATGAACTGGGTGAGTATGAGTGATATGACGAATGCGGGGATCAACTGGCTGGACGTAGATATACTGAGTGATGCAGGAATTAACTGGGTGGACCTGGATGTGTTAAGTGATACGGGGATCAACTGGACGGATATTAATGCATTGAGTGAAGCAGGAATTAACTGGACGGATATCGATGTGTTAAGTGATACGGGGGTTAATTGGCAGGACATCGATGTGATGAGTGATGCGGGGATGAACTGGGTGAGTATGAGTGATATGACGAATGCGGGGATCAACTGGCTGGACGTAGAAGTATTGAGTGAAGCAGGGATCAACTGGCTGGATATCGATGTGTTAAGTGATACGGGGATCAACTGGGATGATATTGATGTATTAAGTGACGCGGGAATCAATTGGGTGAGTGTGAATGATTTAAGTGATGCGGGGATCAACTGGGCGGATATTGATGTGATGAGTGATGCAGGGATGAACTGGGTGAGTATGAGTGATATGACGAATGCGGGGATCAACTGGCTGGATGTGGACGTTCTGTCAGATGCAGGAATTAATTGGGTGGACCTGGATGTGTTAAGTGATACGGGGATAAACTGGCTGGATGTGGACGTTTTGTCAGATGCAGGAATTAATTGGGTGAGTGTGAATGATTTAAGTGAAGCGGGGATCAATTGGCAGGACATAGATGTGATGAGTGATGTGGGGATCAACTGGACGAATGTCAGTGAAATGAGTACGACAGGAGTGAACTGGTTGAATATCGGGGAGTTATCCACGAGTGGGGTAAATTGGGAGAATATCAGCGAGATGAGTACGACAGGAGTGAACTGGTTGAATATCGGGGAGTTATCCACGAGTGGGGTGAACTGGGAGAATATCAGCGAGATGTCGGACACGGGTATCAATTGGGCGAATATCGGGGAGATGTCATCAAATGGGATTAATTGGATTAATATTAGTGAAATGAGTACGACAGGAATTAACTGGGAGAGTATCGGGGAATTAAGTGACGCGGGAATCAACTGGGCGGATATAGATGTGTTAAGTGATACGGGGATTAACTGGGAGGATATAAATGTATTGAGTGATGCGGGGATCAACTGGGTGAGTGTGAATGATATGAGTGACGCGGGGATCAACTGGCAGGATGTGGATGTATTGAGTGATGCGGGGATCAACTGGACGAATGTCAGTGAAATGAGTACGACAGGAGTGAACTGGTTGAATATCGGGGAGTTATCCACGAGTGGGGTGAACTGGGCGAATATCAGTGAGATGTCGGATACGGGGATCAACTGGTTGAATATCGGGGAGATGTCGTCAAGCGGGGTGAACTGGGCGAATGTCAGTGAGATGAGTACGACAGGAGTGAACTGGTTGAATATTGGGGAGATGTCGTCAAGCGGGGTGAACTGGGCGAATATCAGTGAGATGAGTACAGAAGGAATTAACTGGGCGAATATCGGGGAGTTAAGTGACGCGGGAATCAACTGGGCGGATATCGATGTGTTAAGTGATACGGGGATTAATTGGGAGGATATAAATGTACTGAGTGAGGCGGGGATCAACTGGGTGAGTGTGAATGATATGAGTGACGCGGGAATCAACTGGGCGGACATAGATGTGTTAAGTGATGCGGGGATTAACTGGCAGGATGTGGATGCGCTGAGTGATGCAGGGGTTAATTGGTTGGATTTAGATGTATTATCGGATGCGGGAATCAACTGGGTGGACTTGGATGTACTCTCAGATACGGGGATCAACTGGCAGGATATAAATGTGATGAGTGATATGGGGATCAACTGGGTGAGTGTGAATGATATGAGTGACGCGGGGATCAATTGGCTGGATGTGGATGTGATGAGTGATGCGGGGATGAACTGGGTAAATATGAGTGATATGACGAACGCGGGGATCAACTGGCAGGACGTAGATGTATTGAGTGATGCGGGGGTTAACTGGTTAGATTTGGATGTGTTAAGTGAAGCGGGGATCAACTGGCAGGACGTAGATGTATTGAGTGATGCGGGGATCAACTGGGTGAGTGTGAATGATTTAAGTGACGCGGGGATAAACTGGTTGGACGTAGATGTGATGAGTGAAGCGGGGATCAACTGGGCGGACATAGATGTGTTAAGTGATGCAGGGGTTAACTGGTTAGATTTGGATGTTCTGAGCGAAGCAGGGATCAACTGGACGGATATCGATGTGTTAAGTGATACGGGGATCAACTGGCAGGATATAAATGTGATGAGTGATATGGGAATCAATTGGGTGAGTGTGAATGATATGAGTGAAGCGGGGATCAACTGGGCGGACATAGATGTGTTAAGTGATGCAGGGATCAATTGGTCGGGAATAGACGAGTTGAGCCGGGCAGGAGTTAATTGGGTTGATTTAGGGGAGCTAACAACGGCGGGGATCAACTGGGAAGATATTGATGTATTGAGTGATGCGGGGATTAACTGGGAGGACATCGATGTGATGAGTGATGCAGGGATGAATTGGGTGAGTATGAGTGATATGACGAATGCAGGGATCAACTGGCTGGATATAGATGTGTTAAGTGACCGAGGGATCAACTGGTTAAATATTGGGGAGATGAGCAGTACGGGGATCAACTGGTTGAATATCGGGGAGATGTCATCAAGCGGGGTGAACTGGGAGAATATCAGTGAGATGAGCAGTACGGGGATTAACTGGGCGAATATCGGGGAGATGTCATCAAGCGGAGTGAACTGGGAGAATATCAGCGAGATGTCGGACACGGGGATTAACTGGGAAAACATCAGTGAAATGTCGGATACGGGGATCAACTGGGAGAATATCAGTGAGTTAAGTAGATCAGGGATTAATTGGGAAAATATCGGGGAGATGACAACGGCGGGGATCAATTGGGAAAGTATTGGGGAATTAAGTGACGCAGGGATCAACTGGCAGGACATCGATGTGATGAGTGAAGCAGGGATCAACTGGGCGGATATAGATGTGTTAAGTGACGCGGGGATCAACTGGCTGGATGTGGATGTGATGAGTGATGCAGGGGTTAACTGGTTGGATTTGGATGTATTAAGTGATACGGGGATTAATTGGCTGGATCTGGATGTGTTAAGTGACGCGGGGATCAACTGGGCGGATATCGATGTGTTAAGTGATACGGGGATAAACTGGCAGGATATCGATGTGATGAGTGACGCGGGGATGAACTGGGTGAGCATGGGTGATATGACGAATGCGGGGATAAACTGGCTGGACGTAGAAGTATTGAGTGACGCGGGAATCAACTGGGCGGACATAGATGTGCTGAGTGATACGGGGATAAACTGGCAGGACATCGATGTGTTAAGTGATGCAGGAATTAATTGGGTGAGTGTGAATGATCTAAGTGACGCGGGGATCAACTGGACGGATATTGATGTGATGAGTGATGCAGGGATGAACTGGGTGAGTATGAGTGATATGACGAATGCGGGGATCAACTGGCTGGACGTAGATATACTGAGTGATGCAGGAATTAACTGGGTGGACCTGGATGTGTTAAGTGATACGGGGATCAACTGGACGGATATTAATGCATTGAGTGAAGCAGGAATTAACTGGACGGATATCGATGTGTTAAGTGATACGGGGGTTAATTGGCAGGACATCGATGTGATGAGTGATGCGGGGATGAACTGGGTGAGTATGAGTGATATGACGAATGCGGGGATCAACTGGCTGGACGTAGAAGTATTGAGTGAAGCAGGGATCAACTGGCTGGATATCGATGTGTTAAGTGATACGGGGATCAACTGGGATGATATTGATGTATTAAGTGACGCGGGAATCAATTGGGTGAGTGTGAATGATTTAAGTGATGCGGGGATCAACTGGGCGGATATTGATGTGATGAGTGATGCAGGGATGAACTGGGTGAGTATGAGTGATATGACGAATGCGGGGATCAACTGGCTGGATGTGGACGTTCTGTCAGATGCAGGAATTAATTGGGTGGACCTGGATGTGTTAAGTGATACGGGGATAAACTGGCTGGATGTGGACGTTTTGTCAGATGCAGGAATTAATTGGGTGAGTGTGAATGATTTAAGTGAAGCGGGGATCAATTGGCAGGACATAGATGTGATGAGTGATGTGGGGATCAACTGGACGAATGTCAGTGAAATGAGTACGACAGGAGTGAACTGGTTGAATATCGGGGAGTTATCCACGAGTGGGGTAAATTGGGAGAATATCAGCGAGATGAGTACGACAGGAGTGAACTGGTTGAATATCGGGGAGTTATCCACGAGTGGGGTGAACTGGGAGAATATCAGCGAGATGTCGGACACGGGTATCAATTGGGCGAATATCGGGGAGATGTCATCAAATGGGATTAATTGGATTAATATTAGTGAAATGAGTACGACAGGAATTAACTGGGAGAGTATCGGGGAATTAAGTGACGCGGGAATCAACTGGGCGGATATAGATGTGTTAAGTGATACGGGGATTAACTGGGAGGATATAAATGTATTGAGTGATGCGGGGATCAACTGGGTGAGTGTGAATGATATGAGTGACGCGGGGATCAACTGGCAGGATGTGGATGTATTGAGTGATGCGGGGATCAACTGGACGAATGTCAGTGAAATGAGTACGACAGGAGTGAACTGGTTGAATATCGGGGAGTTATCCACGAGTGGGGTGAACTGGGCGAATATCAGTGAGATGTCGGATACGGGGATCAACTGGTTGAATATCGGGGAGATGTCGTCAAGCGGGGTGAACTGGGCGAATGTCAGTGAGATGAGTACGACAGGAGTGAACTGGTTGAATATTGGGGAGATGTCGTCAAGCGGGGTGAACTGGGCGAATATCAGTGAGATGAGTACAGAAGGAATTAACTGGGCGAATATCGGGGAGTTAAGTGACGCGGGAATCAACTGGGCGGATATCGATGTGTTAAGTGATACGGGGATTAATTGGGAGGATATAAATGTACTGAGTGAGGCGGGGATCAACTGGGTGAGTGTGAATGATATGAGTGACGCGGGAATCAACTGGGCGGACATAGATGTGTTAAGTGATGCGGGGATTAACTGGCAGGATGTGGATGCGCTGAGTGATGCAGGGGTTAATTGGTTGGATTTAGATGTATTATCGGATGCGGGAATCAACTGGGTGGACTTGGATGTACTCTCAGATACGGGGATCAACTGGCAGGATATAAATGTGATGAGTGATATGGGGATCAACTGGGTGAGTGTGAATGATATGAGTGACGCGGGGATCAATTGGCTGGATGTGGATGTGATGAGTGATGCGGGGATGAACTGGGTAAATATGAGTGATATGACGAACGCGGGGATCAACTGGCAGGACGTAGATGTATTGAGTGATGCGGGGGTTAACTGGTTAGATTTGGATGTGTTAAGTGAAGCGGGGATCAACTGGCAGGACGTAGATGTATTGAGTGATGCGGGGATCAACTGGGTGAGTGTGAATGATTTAAGTGACGCGGGGATAAACTGGTTGGACGTAGATGTGATGAGTGAAGCGGGGATCAACTGGGCGGACATAGATGTGTTAAGTGATGCAGGGGTTAACTGGTTAGATTTGGATGTTCTGAGCGAAGCAGGGATCAACTGGACGGATATCGATGTGTTAAGTGATACGGGGATCAACTGGCAGGATATAAATGTGATGAGTGATATGGGAATCAATTGGGTGAGTGTGAATGATATGAGTGAAGCGGGGATCAACTGGGCGGACATAGATGTGTTAAGTGATGCAGGGATCAATTGGTCGGGAATAGACGAGTTGAGCCGGGCAGGAGTTAATTGGGTTGATTTAGGGGAGCTAACAACGGCGGGGATCAACTGGGAAGATATTGATGTATTGAGTGATGCGGGGATTAACTGGGAGGACATCGATGTGATGAGTGATGCAGGGATGAATTGGGTGAGTATGAGTGATATGACGAATGCAGGGATCAACTGGCTGGATATAGATGTGTTAAGTGACCGAGGGATCAACTGGTTAAATATTGGGGAGATGAGCAGTACGGGGATCAACTGGTTGAATATCGGGGAGATGTCATCAAGCGGGGTGAACTGGGAGAATATCAGTGAGATGAGCAGTACGGGGATTAACTGGGCGAACATCAGCGAGCTGTCGGATACGGGGATTAACTGGGAGAATATCAGTGAGATGTCGGACACGGGGATTAACTGGGAAAACATCAGTGAAATGTCGGATACGGGGATCAACTGGGAGAATATCAGTGAGTTAAGTAGATCAGGGATTAATTGGCAAAATATCGGGCAGTTAAGCGAAGCAGGGATCAACTGGATGGATATCGATGTGTTAAGTGACACAGGGATCAACTGGCAGGATATCAATGTGATGAGTGATATGGGGATCAACTGGGTGAGTGTGAATGATATGAGTGATGCGGGGATCAACTGGCTGGACATCGATGTGATGAGTGATACAGGGATCAACTGGGTTGAAATGAATGAATTAACTCGTTCAGGAATTAATTGGAGTGATCTAGGTGTCTTTACAAGAGCGGGAATTAATTGGACAAATATTGGAGATATGAGTGAGGCAGGGATAAATTGGAATGATATCGATGTGCTAAGTGATACCGGGATAAATTGGGTAAGTATGAATGACTTAAGTGATGCGGGGATCAACTGGCTGGACATCGATGTATTGAGTGATGCGGGGATTAACTGGCTGGACATTGATGTATTGAGTGATACGGGGGTTAATTGGCGAGATCTCGGAGTTCTTGCAGACGCGGGGATTAACTGGGTGAGTGTGAATGATTTGAGTGATGCGGGGATCAATTGGGACGATATCGATGTGATGAGTGACAGAGGGATTAATTGGACAAATATCAGCGAGATGAGTACGACGGGGATCAATTGGGCAAATGTCGGGGAGATGTCCTCGCGGGGAGTGAATTGGGTCAATATCAGTGAGATGAGCAGTACGGGGATCAACTGGGCGAATATCGGGGAGATGTCCTCAAGCGGGGTGAACTGGGAAAATATCAGTGAGTTATCGGACACGGGGATCAACTGGGAGAACATCAGCGAGATGAGTACAACGGGAGTGAATTGGGCAAACATCGGAGAGATGACAACGCAAGGGATAAACTGGTTGAATATAGGAGAAATGACAGAGGCGGGAGTCAATTGGACAGATATCGATGTGTTAAGTGACGCGGGGATCAACTGGCTGGATGTGGATGTATTGAGTGATGCAGGAATTAACTGGGCAGATTTTGATATTTTGAGTGACGCGGGAATCAACTGGCTGGATGTGGATGTGTTAAGTGATACGGGGATCAATTGGGTGAGTGTGAGTGATATGAGCGATGCGGGGATCAACTGGCTGGATATCGATGTGATGAGTGATGCGGGGATCAACTGGCTGGATGTGGATGTATTAAGTGATACAGGGATTAATTGGCAGGACTTAGGGGTATTAAGTGACGCGGGGATCAACTGGGTGAGTGTGAATGATTTAAGTGAAGCGGGAATCAATTGGCAGGATATTGATGTGATGAGTGACAGAGGGATTAATTGGACAAACATCAGTGACATGAGTGCTACGGGGATCAACTGGGTTAATATTGGGGAGATGACATCGAGCGGAGTGAATTGGAGCAATATTAGTGAATTAACGACGACGGGAATCAATTGGGTGAACATCGGGGAGATGTCCTCAAGCGGGGTGAACTGGGAGAATATCAGCGAGATGAGCACAACGGGTGTGAATTGGGTGAATATCGGAGAGATGTCCTCAAGCGGGGTGAACTGGGAGAATATCAGTGAGATGAGTACGGGAGGAATTAATTGGTTAAATATTGGGGAGTTAACAGAAACGGGGATCAATTGGCTGGACATAGATGTGATGAGTGATGCGGGGATCAATTGGCTGGACATAGATGTGATGAGTGACGCGGGGATCAACTGGCTGGATATTGATGTGCTGAGCGATACGGGGATCAACTGGCAGGACATAAATGTGATGAGTGATATGGGGATCAATTGGGTGAATATCGGGGATATGAGTGCTACGGGGATCAACTGGGTTAATATTGGGGAGATGACATCGAGCGGAGTGAATTGGAGCAATATTAGTGAATTGACAACGACGGGGATCAATTGGGTGAACATCGGGGAGATGTCCTCAAGCGGGGTGAACTGGGAGAACATCAGCGAGATGTCGGACACGGGGATCAACTGGGAGAACATCAGCGAGCTGTCGGATACGGGAATCAACTGGGAGAACATCAGTGAGATGTCGGACACGGGGATCAACTGGGAGAACATCAGTGAGCTTTCGGATACGGGGATCAACTGGATGAGTATTGCGGAATTAAGTGACGCAGGAGTTAACTGGCAGGATATCAATGTGATGAGTGATATGGGGATCAACTGGGTGAGTGTGAATGATATGAGTGAAGCAGGGATCAACTGGCTGGATATCGATGTGATGAGTGATACAGGAATTAACTGGATCGGGATAGATGAATTAAGCAGTTCAGGAGTTAATTGGGTTGATTTAGGGGAGCTAACAACGGCGGGGATTAATTGGAAGGATTTGGATGTTCTGACAGATACGGGGATCAACTGGCTGGATATTGATGTGATGAGTGATGCGGGGATCAACTGGGTGAGTGTGAATGATTTAAGTGATGCGGGGATTAATTGGTTAGACGTGGATGTGTTGAGTGATACGGGGATTAACTGGACCAATATGAATGATATGAGTGCTGCGGGAATTAATTGGACGAATATCGGGGAGTTATCGTCAAGCGGAGTGAACTGGGAAAATATCAGCGAGATGAGCAGTACGGGGATCAACTGGGAGAACATCAGCGAGCTGTCGGATACGGGGATTAACTGGGAGAATATCAGTGAGATGTCGGACACGGGGATCAACTGGGAGAACATCAGTGAGCTGTCGGATACGGGGATCAACTGGGAGAACATCAGTGAGATGTCGGACACGGGGATCAACTGGGAGAACATCAGTGAGCTTTCGGATACGGGGATTAACTGGATGAGTATTGCGGAATTAAGTGACGCAGGAGTTAACTGGCAGGATATAAATGTGATGAGTGATATGGGGATCAACTGGGTGAGTGTGAATGATATGAGTGATGCGGGGATCAACTGGCTGGATATCGATGTGATGAGTGATACAGGAATTAACTGGATCGGGATAGATGAATTAAGCAGTTCAGGAGTTAATTGGGTTGATTTAGGGGAGCTAACAACGGCGGGGATTAATTGGAAGGATTTGGATGTTATGACAGAGACGGGGATCAACTGGCTGGATATTGATGTAATGAGTGATGCGGGGATCAACTGGGTGAGCGTGAATGATTTAAGTGATGCGGGGATTAATTGGTTAGACGTGGATGTATTGAGTGATACGGGGATTAACTGGACCAATATGAATGATATGAGTGTTGCGGGAATTAATTGGACGAATATCGGGGAGTTATCGTCAAGCGGAGTGAACTGGGAAAATATCAGCGAAATGAGCAGTACGGGGATCAACTGGGAGAACATCAGCGAGCTGTCGGATACGGGGATCAACTGGGAGAATATCAGTGAGATGTCGGACACGGGGATTAACTGGGAAAACATCAGTGAAATGTCGGATACGGGGATCAACTGGGAGAACATCAGCGAGATGAGCAGTACGGGGATCAACTGGGAGAACATCAGTGAACTGTCGGATACGGGGATCAACTGGATGAGTATTGCGGAGTTAAGTGAGGCAGGGATCAACTGGCAGGATATCAATGTGATGAGTGATATGGGGATCAACTGGGTGAGTGTGAATGATATGAGTGATGCGGGGATCAACTGGCTGGACATCGATGTGATGAGTGATACAGGGATCAACTGGGTTGAAATGAATGAATTAACTCGTTCAGGAATTAATTGGAGTGATCTAGGTGTCTTTACAAGAGCGGGAATTAATTGGACAAATATTGGAGATATGAGTGAGGCAGGGATAAATTGGAATGATATCGATGTGCTAAGTGATACCGGGATAAATTGGGTAAGTATGAATGACTTAAGTGATGCGGGGATCAACTGGCTGGACATCGATGTATTGAGTGATGCGGGGATTAACTGGCTGGACATTGATGTATTGAGTGATACGGGGGTTAATTGGCGAGATCTCGGAGTTCTTGCAGACGCGGGGATTAACTGGGTGAGTGTGAATGATTTGAGTGATGCGGGGATCAATTGGGACGATATCGATGTGATGAGTGACAGAGGGATTAATTGGACAAATATCAGCGAGATGAGTACGACGGGGATCAATTGGGCAAATGTCGGGGAGATGTCCTCGCGGGGAGTGAATTGGGTCAATATCAGTGAGATGAGCAGTACGGGGATCAACTGGGCGAATATCGGGGAGATGTCCTCAAGCGGGGTGAACTGGGAAAATATCAGTGAGTTATCGGACACGGGGATCAACTGGGAGAACATCAGCGAGATGAGTACAACGGGAGTGAATTGGGCAAACATCGGAGAGATGACAACGCAAGGGATAAACTGGTTGAATATAGGAGAAATGACAGAGGCGGGAGTCAATTGGACAGATATCGATGTGTTAAGTGACGCGGGGATCAACTGGCTGGATGTGGATGTATTGAGTGATGCAGGAATTAACTGGGCAGATTTTGATATTTTGAGTGACGCGGGAATCAACTGGCTGGATGTGGATGTGTTAAGTGATACGGGGATCAATTGGGTGAGTGTGAGTGATATGAGCGATGCGGGGATCAACTGGCTGGATATCGATGTGATGAGTGATGCGGGGATCAACTGGCTGGATGTGGATGTATTAAGTGATACAGGGATTAATTGGCAGGACTTAGGGGTATTAAGTGACGCGGGGATCAACTGGGTGAGTGTGAATGATTTAAGTGAAGCGGGAATCAATTGGCAGGATATTGATGTGATGAGTGACAGAGGGATTAATTGGACAAACATCAGTGACATGAGTGCTACGGGGATCAACTGGGTTAATATTGGGGAGATGACATCGAGCGGAGTGAATTGGAGCAATATTAGTGAATTAACGACGACGGGAATCAATTGGGTGAACATCGGGGAGATGTCCTCAAGCGGGGTGAACTGGGAGAATATCAGCGAGATGAGCACAACGGGTGTGAATTGGGTGAATATCGGAGAGATGTCCTCAAGCGGGGTGAACTGGGAGAATATCAGTGAGATGAGTACGGGAGGAATTAATTGGTTAAATATTGGGGAGTTAACAGAAACGGGGATCAATTGGCTGGACATAGATGTGATGAGTGATGCGGGGATCAATTGGCTGGACATAGATGTGATGAGTGACGCGGGGATCAACTGGCTGGATATTGATGTGCTGAGCGATACGGGGATCAACTGGCAGGACATAAATGTGATGAGTGATATGGGGATCAATTGGGTGAATATCGGGGATATGAGTGCTACGGGGATCAACTGGGTTAATATTGGGGAGATGACATCGAGCGGAGTGAATTGGAGCAATATTAGTGAATTGACAACGACGGGGATCAATTGGGTGAACATCGGGGAGATGTCCTCAAGCGGGGTGAACTGGGAGAACATCAGCGAGATGTCGGACACGGGGATCAACTGGGAGAACATCAGCGAGCTGTCGGATACGGGAATCAACTGGGAGAACATCAGTGAGATGTCGGACACGGGGATCAACTGGGAGAACATCAGTGAGCTTTCGGATACGGGGATCAACTGGATGAGTATTGCGGAATTAAGTGACGCAGGAGTTAACTGGCAGGATATCAATGTGATGAGTGATATGGGGATCAACTGGGTGAGTGTGAATGATATGAGTGAAGCAGGGATCAACTGGCTGGATATCGATGTGATGAGTGATACAGGAATTAACTGGATCGGGATAGATGAATTAAGCAGTTCAGGAGTTAATTGGGTTGATTTAGGGGAGCTAACAACGGCGGGGATTAATTGGAAGGATTTGGATGTTCTGACAGATACGGGGATCAACTGGCTGGATATTGATGTGATGAGTGATGCGGGGATCAACTGGGTGAGTGTGAATGATTTAAGTGATGCGGGGATTAATTGGTTAGACGTGGATGTGTTGAGTGATACGGGGATTAACTGGACCAATATGAATGATATGAGTGCTGCGGGAATTAATTGGACGAATATCGGGGAGTTATCGTCAAGCGGAGTGAACTGGGAAAATATCAGCGAGATGAGCAGTACGGGGATCAACTGGGAGAACATCAGCGAGCTGTCGGATACGGGGATTAACTGGGAGAATATCAGTGAGATGTCGGACACGGGGATCAACTGGGAGAACATCAGTGAGCTGTCGGATACGGGGATCAACTGGGAGAACATCAGTGAGATGTCGGACACGGGGATCAACTGGGAGAACATCAGTGAGCTTTCGGATACGGGGATTAACTGGATGAGTATTGCGGAATTAAGTGACGCAGGAGTTAACTGGCAGGATATAAATGTGATGAGTGATATGGGGATCAACTGGGTGAGTGTGAATGATATGAGTGATGCGGGGATCAACTGGCTGGATATCGATGTGATGAGTGATACAGGAATTAACTGGATCGGGATAGATGAATTAAGCAGTTCAGGAGTTAATTGGGTTGATTTAGGGGAGCTAACAACGGCGGGGATTAATTGGAAGGATTTGGATGTTATGACAGAGACGGGGATCAACTGGCTGGATATTGATGTAATGAGTGATGCGGGGATCAACTGGGTGAGCGTGAATGATTTAAGTGATGCGGGGATTAATTGGTTAGACGTGGATGTATTGAGTGATACGGGGATTAACTGGACCAATATGAATGATATGAGTGTTGCGGGAATTAATTGGACGAATATCGGGGAGTTATCGTCAAGCGGAGTGAACTGGGAAAATATCAGCGAAATGAGCAGTACGGGGATCAACTGGGAGAACATCAGCGAGCTGTCGGATACGGGGATCAACTGGGAGAATATCAGTGAGATGTCGGACACGGGGATTAACTGGGAAAACATCAGTGAAATGTCGGATACGGGGATCAACTGGGAGAACATCAGCGAGATGAGCAGTACGGGGATCAACTGGGAGAACATCAGTGAACTGTCGGATACGGGGATCAACTGGATGAGTATTGCGGAGTTAAGTGAGGCAGGGATCAACTGGCAGGATATCAATGTGATGAGTGATATGGGGATCAACTGGGTGAGTGTGAATGATATGAGTGATGCGGGGATCAACTGGCTGGACATCGATGTGATGAGTGATACAGGGATTAACTGGGAAAATATCAGCGAGATGAGCAGTACGGGGATCAACTGGGAGAATATCAGCGAATTGTCGGATACGGGGATCAACTGGGAGAATATCAGCGAGATGTCGGATACGGGGATCAACTGGGAGAACATCAGCGAGCTGTCGGATACGGGGATCAACTGGGAGAACATCAGCGAGATGTCGGATACGGGGATCAACTGGGAGAACATCAGCGAGCTGTCGGATACGGGGATCAACTGGGAAAATATCAGCGAGATGAGTACGACGGGGATCAACTGGGTAAATATTGGAGAATTGACAACGGCAGGGATTAATTGGACGAGTATTGGAGATATGAGTGAATCAGGAATCAATTGGTCGGACATCGATGTGATGAGTGATAAGGGGATTAATTGGACTAATGTTTATGATATGAGTGCCGCAGGGATTAATTGGGTAAATATTGGAGAGTTGTCATCAAGCGGAGTAAATTGGGAAAATATCAGTGAGATGAGTACAACGGGAATCAATTGGGAAAATATCAGCGAGTTATCGGACACGGGAATCAACTGGGAGAACATCAGCGAGATGTCAGATACGGGGATTAACTGGGAGAACATCAGCGAGTTGTCAGATACAGGAATTAACTGGGAAAATATCAGCGAGATGAGTACGACGGGGATCAATTGGGCAAATGTCGGGGAGATGTCCTCGCGGGGAGTGAATTGGGTCAATATCAGTGAGATGAGCAGTACGGGGATCAACTGGGCGAATATCGGGGAGATGTCCTCAAGCGGGGTGAACTGGGAAAATATCAGTGAGTTATCGGACACGGGGATCAACTGGGAGAACATCAGCGAGATGAGTACAACGGGAGTGAATTGGGCAAACATCGGAGAGATGACAACGCAAGGGATAAACTGGTTGAATATAGGAGAAATGACAGAGGCGGGAGTCAATTGGACAGATATCGATGTGTTAAGTGACGCGGGGATCAACTGGCTGGATGTGGATGTATTGAGTGATGCAGGAATTAACTGGGCAGATTTTGATATTTTGAGTGACGCGGGAATCAACTGGCTGGATGTGGATGTGTTAAGTGATACGGGGATCAATTGGGTGAGTGTGAGTGATATGAGCGATGCGGGGATCAACTGGCTGGATATCGATGTGATGAGTGATGCGGGGATCAACTGGCTGGATGTGGATGTATTAAGTGATACAGGGATTAATTGGCAGGACTTAGGGGTATTAAGTGACGCGGGGATCAACTGGGTGAGTGTGAATGATTTAAGTGAAGCGGGAATCAATTGGCAGGATATTGATGTGATGAGTGACAGAGGGATTAATTGGACAAACATCAGTGACATGAGTGCTACGGGGATCAACTGGGTTAATATTGGGGAGATGACATCGAGCGGAGTGAATTGGAGCAATATTAGTGAATTGACAACGACGGGGATCAATTGGGTGAACATCGGGGAGATGTCCTCAAGCGGGGTGAACTGGGAGAATATCAGCGAGTTGTCGGATACGGGAATCAACTGGCAGAGTATCAGCGAGCTGTCGGATACGGGGATCAACTGGGAGAATATCAGCGAGATGTCGGACACGGGGATCAACTGGACGAGTATTGCGGAATTAAGTGATGCAGGAGTCAACTGGCAGGATATCAATGTGATGAGTGACGCGGGGATCAATTGGCTGGACATTGATGTGTTGAGCGATGCGGGGATCAACTGGCTGGATATTGATGTGCTGAGCGATACGGGGATCAACTGGCAGGACATAAATGTGATGAGTGATATGGGGATCAATTGGGTGAATATCGGGGATATGAGTGCTACGGGGATCAACTGGGTTAATATTGGGGAGATGACATCGAGCGGAGTGAATTGGAGCAATATTAGTGAATTGACAACGACGGGGATCAATTGGGTGAACATCGGGGAGATGTCCTCAAGCGGGGTGAACTGGGAGAACATCAGCGAGATGTCGGACACGGGGATCAACTGGGAGAACATCAGCGAGCTGTCGGATACGGGAATCAACTGGGAGAACATCAGTGAGATGTCGGACACGGGGATCAACTGGGAGAACATCAGTGAGCTTTCGGACACGGGGATCAACTGGACGAGTATTGCGGAATTAAGTGATGCAGGAGTTAACTGGCAGGATATCAATGTTCTGAGTGATATGGGGATCAACTGGGTAAGCGTGAATGACATGAGTGAGGCAGGGATCAACTGGCAGGATATCAATGTGATGAGTGATACGGGGATAAACTGGAGTCATCTAGGGCTTATGAGTACGTCAGGGATCAACTGGCTGGATATTGACGTGTTAAGCGATGCGGGAATTAATTGGAAGGATTTGGATGTGTTAAGTGAAGCGGGGATCAACTGGCTGGATATCGATGTAATGAGTAGTGCTGCTGTTAACTGGTATAACATCGAGGAGTTAACCAGTAGTGGTATTAATTGGAATGATATCAGTTCTATGAGTGAGACAGGCATTAATTGGCTGAGTATTAACGAGATGAGTGATGCGGGGATTAACTGGATAGATCTGGATGTGTTGTCGAGTCAGCAAATTAATTGGACCAATATCAGTGAATTATCAGATTCCGGAGTTAATTGGCTCAGCATTGATGAAATGTCAAGTTCAAATATTAACTGGACTAATATATCAGAAATGTCAACGCAAGGTATTAATTGGTCTGATATCGGTAGAATGTCGGATATCGGGATCAATTGGAATAATATTAACGAACTGTCTACCACAGGTATTAATTGGACAAATATCGGAGAACTAGCTAATGCGGGTATAAACTGGGAAAGCATTAATGATATGAGCGACGCCGGGGTGAATTGGTTAGATATAGGTATAATGAGCGGATTCGGCATAAACTGGAAAGATATTGATGTGTTAAGTGATGCAGGGATCAACTGGGCAGACATTGATGTGTTAAGTGATTCAGGAGTCAATTGGAGCAGTATCAATATGCTGAGTGATGCGGGGATCAACTGGCTGGATATCGAGGTGATGTCGGATGTGGGAATTAACTGGCAGGATCTTGAGGTGATGACAAGTAGAGGTATTAATTGGACAAGTATAGATCTTATGAGCAGTACGGGAATCAACTGGGATAGTATTGATTCTTTATCCGAGGCCGGCATCAATTGGGATAATGTTAATGAAATGAGCGCTTCAGGGATCAACTGGACGAATTTGGGAGTTCTCTCGTCTTCCGGCATCAACTGGTATGATATAAGTACTTTGACTTTGGCCGGGATCAACTGGGAGGATATGCAGACGCTCACGACAAGTGGTGTTAATTGGACATCGATTAATGATTTAACTCGAGCCGGTATTAATTGGAATGATATGAACAGCCTAAGCCGTGCAGGGGTTAACTGGCAGGATGTCGGGGTGATGGCATCGGCAGGTGTTAATTGGTCCAGTATCGGAGTTTTATCCGGCTCCGGAGTTAACTGGCTGGATATTGATGTGATGAGCGATGCGGGAATTAATTGGCAGGATTTGGCTGTCATGTCGTCTGCTGCCGTCAATTGGACAGATATGAGCAGTATGACAAATGTTGCGGTTAACTGGCTGGATCTAACGGAAATGACGGGGGCAGGAGTCAACTGGGTTGATTTGGGAATTACATCTACGGCGGGAATCAACTGGTCTGATTTATCTGCCATGACTTCTGCAAATATTAATTGGAGTGACATCGCTTATTTAGCAGACAATGCGCAGACTTTGGTCGCCAATGTCGCCTCCATATTGACAACCGTAACGACGCTGAATAATAACATTGGGGATCCTGCTGATACGGCGGCTGACGGGACACTGTTTGGTCTTCTTAACGGTTTAGACGTTACGGCGCTTACTACGGCTATTGAATCTTTACAGGATTTGGACGTGACCACCCTTAACGATAATATTACATCCCTGACGACGCTTATTGGGACAGCCACAGACACGTCTTCAGCAGATACGGTTTTTGGTAACTTGCAGGAAATTATTGAGTATGTGGATACTTTAGAGGTCCTGGTCGGAATCTATGAGGATGATGAGTCTTCGGAAACAGTTTTTGGGGAGTTGAGTAAACTGGAAGAGATCAAAACGAATGTGGATTCGGCCAAAAGCAGCGCGGGCGCAGCATTAACAGAGGCCCAAAGTATCCGGGATGAGCTGGGTGCCGCCGGACAGAGCCCGGACACTTACAACAAACTTAAACAATTGGAATCCACTCTTACGGAATTAAAAACGTCTATGACGACTATTTCGGAAGAGCAGGTTTCAGCTAATAACGTGGCCTCCCAGATATTGTCAACTTTAACGAATTTCGTGAATGAAGCGGCAGAGGCTTTAGGGTTGGGGGATTCGGACATGACTGTTGAGGATTTGACGGAAGAAGAGGCCGGGGAAGATGAAAAGATATACTCCAAACTGGATGAGATTAATGCCAAATTGAATGCTCTGAAGGAAGCCATAGAGACAGATGAAGTCGTGGTTAAAACTTGGTTTGAAAGTGCTGAATAGTTTTTATTATAAACGAAATTGATACTGAGGAAGTGTCCGGGGTGAAGATGATGTATTGGATGAAGAAGAGGTTTGTCGCATGGCTGTTTTTCCTCCTTTTGCTCGTGCAGCCTCTGCTGGCTTATGCGCAGGTTGCCATCCGTTTTATTGCCGTGAATGCTTCGGAAACAGACTCTAAAGAAATAGATGTTAAGTACTACCTGCCCGATGAATTGCAGCCGGAGGATATCGTAAGTACAGGTGATCTGGATGTGGATTATGATGTTGATAAGGGATTGTATTTTGTCAGTAAGAAGATGCAATTTAATGCTAAAGAGTCCAAGACTTTTAAAGTGGTCGTGAGAGATGTCTGGCGTATTACGGAGGAAGAGATTAATGTCCTGAAGAATCAGGTTGAAGAGAATTTAAAACTCCTGGAAGGCAGTGAGAATTATGATTATGCGGTCAAGGCCCGGGATCAGATGATCAAGGACATTGATTTTATTTATGGCCAGCAGGAGAGTTATTCCGATAATATAGACCGTCGTATCGAAGAATACCGCGCTTATAAAGCCGCTCTGGAGAAAATCCGGAACAATGCCTATGATCTTGATTACCTTGAACACGAATCAAAAGCCTTGGATGAAATTGAGCAGAGAAAGCTGGTTAAGTTTATTATTGAGGTTCAGAATCCGCATGAGGAGCTGAAGGAAATCAAACATAAACATTATTTGCCGGCAGAGGTGCGGGAAGGGGATATCGTTGAGAAAAAGGATTTTGATGTCCGGTTTGATGAAAAAAAGAAACAGGCGTTCTTAACAAAGGAAGAAAAGTTTAACCCCGGAGAAAAAAAGACGTATGAAATATTGATAAAAGATATATGGGACTTCCCCCAGAACAAGGCTGAGGCTCTGCAGGTGAGGGCGGATCTCGCTATGGGGGAATTAAAGGAAACAATATATGAACAGAGTGCCACGTATTTGTTTGAAGAAATTCAGGAGAGGGTCAAAGCCATCAAAGAATCAAAGGCTTTGGAATTGCCTATTGAACAGCATATCGGAATATTTCGGCTGAATGAAAAGAGATATGATGAGGCGAAAAAGGATGTCGAAAGATTAGAAAAAATGATGAGTATCGTCCGGGCTAAAAAGTTGAGAGATATAGAAGTCGGAAAGGTTCAAAACGTGTTGCAGCGCTTAAAAGCGCTGCGAGGGCTGTCCGCATTATCCGATGCGATATTTAAGCGAGGGATTTCCGTTACCATGACGTGGAAGATTGTTTTTGGGACGATCATTTTTGTCGCAACATTCACAACCATTCATTTTGTGCTGTGGGCGAAGCGCTCTGGGAAAATGGGAGAAGATCTCGCTGTTAAAGACGGTGGGGGAATCCGGGTCGTTCCCAAACCGGGAGAAGAAGGGGCTGCGGAGGAGTAAATGATGATTAGTCGACGGAAAAATAATGAATTTGTTTTCGATTTCAGCCACACCTTTTGCTATAATTTTTTATCAAGTATGAATATTCACAAGGGATATCAAAATGGGTGATTTAAAGTACTCTGAAGAAGGAACCATCCGTGTCATTCGGGGCTGTATCGTTATTGTGGAAGGGTTTAAGAACTGTATTAACGGTCAGGTCATCCGTTTCGGATATGGCACGTTAGGTGTTATTATCGGTTTTTCTGAGGATGAAGCCCAGGTTCTCATCATCCGGCAGCAATCTCAGTTAAAAACCGGGGATAAAGCCAAGGCGACTTTGGAGCCTTTTACGACTCCTGTGGGTGATAATTACATCGGACGCATCATTAATCCCCTGGGAGAACCGATGGATGGGCTGGGTCCGCTTAAACCGAATAAGAATACTCAGATTTTCATTGATGCCCCTTCCATCTTACAGCGTGGAATCTTGGAAAAAACACTTGAAACGGGGATCAAAGTTATTGACTCCATGATCCCGATAGGTTTTGGGCAGAGGGAGTTGATCCTCGGAGATAAAATGACCGGGAAAACGACGATCGGCACCGATGCGATTATTAACCAAAGACATACGGGGGTTATTTGCGTTTATTGCTGTATCGGTAAGGCCCAATCTTCCTTGGGGAAGGTCGTTCAGCTTTTTTTAGATAAAGATTGTTTTAAGTATACATGTATTATTTCCGCTACGGCAGCGGCGCCTCCGGGACAGTTGTACCTCGCCCCCTACATTGCCTGTGCGATCGGAGAATATTTTATGAACCAGGGGAAAGATGTATTCGTCGTTTTTGATGACTTTACGAAACATGCCTGGGCCTATCGGGAAATTTCCCTGCTGTTGGAACGCGCTCCGGGCCGTGATTCCTACCCGGGGGATATTTTCTATCTACATTCCAAACTCGTTGAAAGAGCAGCATATTTGTCGAAAGACCATGGCGGCGGGTCTATGACGCATTTGCCGATTGTCGAAACACTCGAGGGAGACCTTACCGGATACGTTCAGTCGAACTTGGTCTCTATGACGGACGGGCAAATCATGGTCAGCGCTCCGCTTTTTGGTGAAGGACAAAAACCGGCGGTTGACCTGGGGCTTTCTGTTTCCCGGGTCGGAAGTAAAGTCCAGTGGCCTATCATCAAGAAGTTAAGCGGACCTTTACGTTTGGAGTATCTGCAGTACCGGGAAGTTTTGCGTGTCTCGAAGTTGAAAACATCCGGTCAATCTGAAGAAGCTGAACAGCAGTTAAAGACCGGGAGCATTTTGACAGAGTTGCTGAAACAGGGCCCCGGGAAACCTGTTCCGATGGAGTCTTTGGTGATTATCCTTTATGCCTACAATAAGCGTGTTTTACATGAGATGATGATTGAAGAAGTTATCGCTTTTCAGGATGATATTTATGACTACGTGAAGAGGAAGAATGAAGAACTTTTAAAAACAATGCGTGCGAAACGGGATCTGGATGACGAGATGAAGAAAATCCTGGATGACCTTTTGGCCGAGTATTTGGAAGAGCTCATCGCGAAACGGCCGAAAGAGTCGTTTGAATCAGATGAGGACAGCAGTAATGTGGGCGTTGATGTTTTAGACCGCGCCACATCAAAGAAAAAAGAATAAGGAGATTCCTTGGGCTTATGGCCGGCACGACTTACCGTCCGACATTTAAAATTTCCATTATGACACCCGAGGCTCTGCTTTACCAGGGAGAGGTTGAAAGTGTTTTTTTCTCCGGGGACACCGGAGAATACGAATTATTGCCGTATCATTATCCGGTCCTGGGAATCTTAAATCAAAGTAATATCATCATCAATTGGCGGGAAGCCGTGCCTATCAAGTTCGGAATTCTTAAGTTTTTCGCCAACGATTGCATTGTGCTTGTTGAAGAAATTGAACGCTTCCGTCCAAAGAAAGGGAAGAAAGATCAAGATATCCTTACGGATTCGGATGATGAAGTCCATCACCTTTAGCCGAGAGGAAACATGTTATAGCCGGACTATCCGTGCTTTCTGAATACAATGATGAAAAAGGAGTTGTGTTGTGCAGTGGGCAGAAACCTTATTAATTGTCTCCATTATGTTGATCGCTGTCTTGGGCCCTTCCATTGTTATCGCTGTTTTAGGGTATGCTGTTATTAAGGCTTTGAGCCGGAATCCTTCAGCGGCATCGAAAATTTTTATGGGAATGGTCGTCATGCTTATTTTTGTCGAAGCCATTTCCGTTATCGCGATATTAGTTATTTTTCAGCTTTTTGGAAAGTAAGAGTCATTATCGGAAGAGGTGTTTATGGCGAATGTTGCCCTGGTTTTTATTATCATTTTCTGGATTTTGATTATTATCCCCTGTATCGGCGCCGCTTGGGTGGGGGTGCAGCTTATTAACCGGTTAGGCCGGGCCCCCAGCAAGACACCGGCTATACAAATGAGTATTTTACTGAAGCTAGTTATTGTTGAAACCGTTTCCTTTGCGCTGATATTAACATTTTTTAAAGCATTAGTTTCTGAATAAACAATGAGGAGATTGTTATGGGTGAAGCAACCATGTTACTTATTAAAGCATTGATTTTTGGGATGATTTTTACCGGGGTGCTGGGGTTCTTTTTTATCCGTTATATGTCAAGGCACACGGAAACGGCTGTCGGCCGGCTGAACAAAGAGACGGAAGACGTCCGGAATAAACAAACCGAACTGAATGCCAAAATCAAGGAAGCGAATGAAGAGTTGGTCACGCGCAGAAAGGAAGCCGATGCCCTGGTGGCTAAGATGAAAGACGACGCGGAGGAGAAAGCGAACCAGGAAAGGGAGAAGATTATTCAAAAGGCGCGCCAGGACGCGGAAGAAATTATCAATAAAGCCCATCACACGAAAGACCAGGTCCGGCTGGAACTGGAAAAGGAGATGAAGCTGCAAGCCATTGATTACTGTATTCTGCTCATGGAAGAATTCTTCACGAGCCGTTCTTTTGAAGCCCTGGATGAGACGATTATTTCGGAATTCTTCAATGATATGGAAAATGTCGATACCGGGATGATCGCTGACGATGTGACCACCATCGAAATCATGACGGCCCGTCCTTTGGATGAAAAACTGGAACAGAGATTGCGCGATATTTTAAATAAGCGGCTTAACAGGGATATGCAGATCGACAAAAAAGTTGACCAAAGTATTATCGGAGGTATTTTGTGCAAATTCGGAACCCTGTCGCTGGACGGCACTTTAAAAAGCGCCCTGAATAACACCGGGGAACAGGTTAAAGAGAAATTGGAGAAGGGCATCCTGAGTTAAGGATGAAAGGCTATGGGCAAGGCGAATAAAATCAAGAGCGATTTAGAGGACATTACAGAACTGGTTGAGATCATTCAGGTCCTTAAAGATGTCGCGGACACGAAATTTCATGAACTGGCCAGCAGGAAGGACCGGTTTGCCCGTTTCGGGGAGTCTTTCGTTGAATTTTTCCGCATGATCAGTCTCGCTACCGTCCGGCATCCGCTCGTGTCCAATGACAATCCCAAAGTCGGGGTGCTGGGTATTACCTCCGAAGCGGGGTTCATGGGGGATTTGAACGCCAAGACCGTACGGGCCATCATGGCGGAAAAAGAACGCCATCCCCAGGGGGAGCTTATCATCGTAGGAAAGAAAGGCGCGGAAAAATTGGCTAAAGTCCAGCCTGATATGAAGACCTTTACGGATCTGGAAGAGGTCGGCCTTTACGAGATCGCTATCCGCATAAAGGATTTTCTGATTCAGGAAGTCATGGAAGACCGTTTGGGAAAAGTCATCGTCGTTTATCCCTGGTCCAAGACTTTTAACCTGCAGAAGCCGCGCAGCGTTAAGCTTCTGCCCTGCGACGAGTTGTTGATTAAACAAGCCGAATTTGTGGACGCTATTGAATCGGTCATCTTGGAATCCGATCCGGTTGATATTATCGGTTATTTAGCTGACATGTGGCTTGTCTGCCGTATTTACGAAGTTCTTCATGACACGTCCATTTCGGAAGCGGCCGCTCAATCACAGCAGCTGGAGGCAAGCGTGCAGAAAATGAAAAAGGACAAAAAAGGGATCGCGGCAGCTTTTACAAAGGCCAAGAAGGGAGATATTGATAAGGGTATGCGGGAAATTTTCACCTCCCGTATGATGACTAAACGTTAATTTTGGTGTTTATTCCAAGGAGAATCATGTGAGCGAACACGATGCATCTTCAGAAGAGAAAGAGCCGGAAGAATTGTCCCCCCCGCAAGACCCGTCGGAGCAGGCGGACAGTCAGGGAGAAGATGCCGGAAAGGATGCCCCTCCAGGCCGGTCAACAAAACGCCGGGGGATGGGCCGGGTTGTCGCTGTCCAGGGCCCGGTCGTTGATGTGTCTTTTGATAATCCTGAGGACATCCCGGCCCTTTATGATGTTATTGAAGCCTGGAATTTTCAGAAAAAAAGGATCGTTCTGCAGACGGCGGAACATTTGGGGAAAAAGCTTGTCCGTACTGTTTCATTGATGGATACGCTTGATCTGCAGCTCAACCAGCCCTGTTATAATACTTTCCAGCCCATTTCCGTCCCTATCGGCGATGCCTGTTTCGGGCGGATTATGGACGCGGTCGGCAATCCGATCGATAAAAAAGGCCCTATTGACGCGCCTCCTGCCCCTGTCAGGGTCTTAAAGCAGGCGATGGGTTTTGATTTAACGCAGAAGGAAGCGGCGAAACCGCAGGTTCTGGAAACCGGAATCAAGTTTATAGATTTGTTATATCCGCTCGTCAAAGGAAGCAAGACCGGAATCATCGGCGGGGCCGGATGCGGGAAAACGGTTGTTATCCTGGAACTGATTAATAATATTGTTAAGGAACACGGCGGGGCCTGTGTTTTTGCGGGTATCGGGGAGCGCATCAGGGAAGGGAACGAGCTTTATTATGAATTGCTCGAGAGCGGTTTGTTGAATAATGTCATGCTGGCCTACGGGCAGATGGACCAGCCTCCCGGGGCACGGGCGGAAGTCGTTAACACGGGCATTGCCCTGGCCGAGTACCTTCAGTCCAAAAATAAGGACGTGTTGTTGTTTATGGATAATCTTTACCGTTTTATCCAGGGGGGGCAGGAGGTTTCAACGCTGTTAGGCCGGGTTCCCGCGGAAACGGGATATCAGCCCACCTTGGCTTCCGAGGTAAGCGGTGTACAGGAACGGATCCGTTCCGTGGCGGGGGGCGGTTCGGTAACGGCCTTGCAGGCTGTTTACGTTCCGGCCGACGATATGACCGACCCGGCTGTTGTCGCCATTTTTAGTTATTTGGACGGGTCTATTGTCTTGTCCCGTGAATTGGTCCAGCGCGGGATGTATCCGGCTATTGATCCTTTGCAGAGTTCCTGCGGGAACCTGGATCCTTTTGTCATCGGGGAGCGGCATTTTAATATCGCCCAGCAGTGTATTCAGCATTTTAATAAATATAACGGACTGAAAAGAATTGTCGCCGTTATCGGGGTCGAGGAATTAAACAAGGAAGACCGTATGGTCTACGGCCGTGCCCAACGTCTGTTGAACTTTATGACGCAACCGTTTCATGTCAGTGAAGTTTTTACAGGGAAAAAGGGGGCGTATGTGCATATTGATGAATTGTTGGACGGGGTGGAGGGTGTGCTGGAGGGATCTTATGACAAGACAAAGCCTTCGGATTTTTATATGATTGGCAAAGCTCCCAAACTATCTTAATAACGGCGTCTTGCTGCAGAGACGGTTACCGGGGTGTTCCCGATGAAGCAATCCGATAAAATACTCGCTAAAGAACTTGTTAAAAGAGGCCTGTTAACAGGGGCGCTTGTTGAAGAACAGCTGCGCGCTGTTGAGAATTCCCCTGTTTCTCTTAAGGATATTCTCGTGGAGAAGAAAATCCTTCCCGAAGATCAGCTTTTGCAGATTCTTTCGGATTTGTATCAGCTTGAAATTATTTCCCTGCAGAGTTATCCTGTCGATCAAACGGTCCTGACCCGGGTTCCTGTCCGGTTCGCCTGGTATTACAAGTTTATGCCCGTTAAGATAACGGACAAAAGCGTTCTTTTGGCTTGTGCCAATCCTCTGAATGTCAAATCCCAGGATGAAATCCGGGTGCATTTGTCCTTGGAGCCGAAAATCGTTCTTGCCAGGGAAGCTGATGTTATGAACGCTCTGAATAAATATTACGGCCTGGCGGCTGATACTCTTGAGCGGTTGTCCAGGGAATCGGCCCCTTCAAGACAGGCGGAAACAGCGGTTGAGGATCTGGACGAAGGTGCCGATGAAGTTACGATAACAAGATTAGTTAACCAGATTCTCCTGGAAGCCCATAAGAAAAGGGCGACCGATATTCATATTGAGCCTTACCGGAATATTGTCCGGGTGCGTTACCGCATAGACGGACGTTTGCTCGACGCCAATATTCCTCAGGCGGTTAAAGGTTTTCTGCCGTCCATCATATCCAGAATTAAAATCATCGCCAACCTCAGTATTGTTGAAAAACGGCTTCCTCAGGACGGCAGCGCGGTCGTTAGAACCAAAGAACAGACCCTGGATCTTCGTATTTCCACGATCCCGACTTCTCATGGCGAAAGTATGGTGATCCGTATTCTTCCCACGAATGTTATGTTGTTAAGCCTTGAGAAATTGGGGCTGGATCAGAAAAACCTGGATGTCTTCCGTGATCTGGTCAAACGGCCGCACGGGATCATTTTAGTGACCGGCCCGACCGGCAGCGGAAAAACAACGACGCTTTATGCCTGTCTTCATGAGATCAATTCCCCCGACAGAAAGATCGTGACACTGGAGGATCCCCTGGAATATGAGATGGAGGGGATTACGCAAATTCAAATCAATCCCCGGGTGGAGTTCGATTTTGCCACGGGATTGAGAAGTGTTTTGCGGCATGATCCGGACATTATCATGGTCGGGGAGATCAGGGATCTTGAAACAGCGGAAATCGCGATCCGTACGGCTTTAACAGGACATTTGGTTTTTTCGACCCTGCATACCAATGATGCCTCCAGCGGAATCACCCGGCTTATAGAAATGGGGATGGAGCCGTTTCTGGTGTCTTCCAGCATAGAGGCTTTTATAGCGCAGCGGCTTGTGCGGACGATCTGTCCTCAATGCAAAAAAGAAGATTTGAGTCAGCCCCAGGAGATTAGGCAGGAGATGGCTGCTTCCCTGGGGATCACGGACCCGCGTCACATAAAAATTTTTCAGGGACGGGGATGCGATTTCTGTCATCAGACAGGGTATTACGGCCGCACGGCTCTTTATGAGATTCTGGTTATTGATGAAGATATCCGTGGCGCCATCCTGGAGAAACAGCGTGCAGATCAGATTAAACGGCTGGCCGTTAAACGGGGTATGACGACATTGAGACAGAATGGGTGGCAAAAAGTCCTGGCCGGGATTACGACCCCCGGCGAAGTCATTAACGTTACGGTGAAAGATGATCTCAGTCAAGGTGAAGAAGCTCCGGCTTTGTCGCAGGGCCTGATCGTCACAGGGTTAAACAAAAACCCGGAAAATGTCCGGGTCATCAACAAGGAAATCCTTTCGGTCAAGGATGACTACAATTCACGCGCTTATGACCGGGCCGAGGAGAAGGTCAGCATACGGTACTCGATCGTACGGCAGGATCCGAAAAACCCGTTGAAATTGTTTTATGACCAGGTCGAGCACGCTTCTGTGACGCGCGACATCAGTGCCGGAGGACTGCGTTTCGTCTCCGGCTACACGCTCCCGGTCGGGGCTATCGTTGACCTTCGCATCCAATTGCCGGGAGCGGAAAAACGGGTCAATTGTCTGGCCCGGGTTTGCCGTGTTGAAGACGACAACCTTTCAGCGATGTTTAACATTGTCGTTTATTATCTGGATATTTCGAGCGCCGACCGTGTTCATATTAATCATTTTGTCCGGGAACAACGGAAAAAAGGGAAGCAGCAAAACCAGGAAAGTTAAACAATTTCACCGGACATCATGATCAGGGAAGCTTATGCCACAATATCATTATAAAGCCAAACAACAAAACGCTGAGACAATCGTCGGACGTCTGACAGCGGAAAGCCGGGAAGACGCTATTGAAAAGGTCCATCAGCTGGGCTACGTTCCTGTCTCCGTTGAAGAAATCTCCCCGGTAACGGCGCCGGACCGCAAGGCGTACCGTTTCGGGCGGATCAGCTCAAAGGAGCGGTACCTTTTCAGCAAGCAGCTCGTCAGTTTAATCAAGGCCGGGGTCCCGATTTTAAGAGCCTTGGAAGTCTTAAGCCAGCAGACAAAGAATTCGTATTCCCGTTTTATCATCGATTCCATTCAGGCGAAGGTGCGGGGAGGTAAATCGCTTTCAGAATCCTTTGCGGATTATCCCAAAATATTTTCTCCGTTATATGTCACTCTCGTGAAGGCCGGGGAAGAAAGCGGCCGTTTGAAGGAGTCTTTGCTGAGTATCACGGAATATCAGAAACAGCAGGAAGAGATCCTATCAAAAGTGCGGTCTGCGCTTGCGTACCCTCTTTTTATGCTTGTTTTTGGTATCGCGTCCATCATTTTCACCTTAACGTACGTGATGCCGAAAATAACGGCGTTATATGAGAATTTTAACCAAACCCTCCCGGCGCCGACCCTGATGGTTATGAATATGAGTGATTTCTTGCTGCAGTACGGATTTTTCTGCGGGGTGGCGGTCATTGTTCTGACGGCCCTGTTGAAGCAGTGGGCGAGAACCTCCGCGGGACGGTTATTCCTTAATCAATTGAGTCTGGCAACTCCCTTTTGGGGGGACTTTCTGCTGAAACTTGAGATAGCCCGTTTTGCCAGGGCCTTGCGTTTACTTATTCAGAGCGGAGTCCCTGTCGTCAGGGCTTTTCAACTGTCCATCCCGGTGACCGGCAATTCTATCCTTCAGGATCACCTTAAAACGTGTCAGGAAGAGTTGGTGGCCGGGCGGTCTTTTGGGGAAATTCTGGGGGAATCCCCGATGATCCCTGAAATGGTCAGTCATCTTATTAGTGTGGGAGAGGAATCAGGGCTGTTAGGGGAAACTTTGCTGGATATCGCAGAAAATTATGAGCAGGAGACGAATGAAAAGATTAAGATCATGACGACAATGCTGGAACCGCTTATGATTGTTATTATCGGGGCTGTTATCGGGTTTATTGTTATCGCGATGTTATTACCCATTTTTCAGCTGGATGTTTTTGCCGGATAGAATTTCCAAGGACGATTATGGTGCGCAGAAAAATGATTCATATCTTTGTTCTTTGGCAGGTGCTGGTCCTTTCTCCGGGGACAGTTTATGGAGAACCTCGCCTCCAAAATGTTTTTCAGGAAGAAGACTGGCAGCAGTTAAAAGACAAGCATTTTGTTGTGCATTTCCAGGAAACGAAAGATAAAAAAACAGCCCAGCGGATCCTCCGGGAGGCGGAACGTTACTATCAGAACATCGGAGCTAAGATCGGGTTTACCCGTTACGGTAATTTCTGGACCTGGGAGCAGCGGGTCAACATTTATCTGTTCCCGGACCGGAAGACTTTCTCCGAGCAGACCGGACAGCCTGAATGGTCCACCGGGTATGTCAACAAAGACTCCTATACTCTGCTGGGGAGGGTCATCGTGACGTATCGGCAGGACCAGGAATTCTTTGACGGGCTTTTGCCTCATGAGATCGGTCATTTAATACTGCATGATTTCATCCCGGACACGGAGCGTATCCCGATGTGGTTTGACGAAGGGATCGCGCAGCTCTATGAGGCCGGCAAAAGTGAATCAGCATTTAAAATCATGCGGTCTTTTCTTGCCCAGGATCAATATATCCCTTTGGAACATCTGATGATCTGGGATATACAGCAGGAAACGGATCCTCTTAAGGTTGCGGTTTTTTACGCTCAAAGTCTTTCCATCGTAGAGTTCCTGATTAAAAAGCACGGCAGTGATGCCTTTGGCCGGCTTTGCCGTCAGATACGCGACGGGCGGGATTTTGAGTCCGCCCTTCAACGCGTGTATCCCAGCACGATCAAGGATTTGAATGACCTTGAAAGAAAATGGATCTCGTTTATGAAACAGTCGTCCATGATGGATGGGCGGTAATTTTAGAGATTATGATGAATCAACGGGAGAGAGGTGATACGAAAATGAAAGGAATGCCTTGCAGGAAAAATTCTTATAGATCCCGAGAGGCAGGTTTTACCCTGGTGGAAATCATTATGGTGGTGGTTATCATCGGGGCGCTGGCCGCCATGGTTGTCCCCCGGTTAACCGGGCGTTCAGAGCAAGCGAAAAAGGCCGTGGCCAAGGCGGATATAGAGACCAATTTAGCGACAGCTTTGAAATTGTACGAGCTGGATAATGGCCATTTCCCGACGACCAGCCAGGGCCTGGAAGCCCTGCTGAAGCAGCCGACGAGCAGTCCGGTCCCGACGAACTGGAACGGTCCTTATATTGAAAAAAGGCCCGTTGATCCCTGGGGGCAGGTATACGAGTATCGCTCTCCCGGGGATCATCGCATGGATTATGACCTTTATTCAAAGGGGAAGGATGAAAATACGGACGAGGATGATATCGTTAACTGGGAATGAAGATAGCGCCGGGGAGCTGCGTTGTCTGAAGAGGCGGGGGTTTACCTTCTTCGAAGTTATGGTCACCGTTGTCGTTTTCTCCCTCGGCCTCGTGATGATCCACAAGGCGATGCTGCTGTCTTTTGATTATCAGCAGCATTTAACGAACCGGTTGTTTGCCAAGAATTATCTTGATCATCAGGCTACCCGTATACAATACCTTTTTAAGAGCGGGGCCGCTCTCCCCAAGGACTTAAACGGGTCCGTGCATGCGGTCAGATTAAACAAGCGACTGATTCCGTTCCGGCTTTCGGTGAGCATGAAACCGCTCAACACGGAAAAAGATTTTTATGAGATGGAGATGACCCTTTCCTGGCCGGAACGCAGCCGGACGGCCAGGCTCAGCCGGTCAGCGTACTTGTCTTATTTTTGACGGATGGTGTCATGAGAATTCACCGCGATAAAATATCGGAAAACAGGCGTTCGCTCAGGTCCTTTACCGTCATTGAAATGACTCTTGTCATTTCAATCCTGGCCATGATCGGGCTGGCCGTTAACCGGTCTGTTGTCAACAGCCTTAAATTGTGGGAGTTGAGCCGGCATTTTACCCTTGAGGAGGATGCCATTGTTTTCCTGGATAAAATAGGCGTTGACCTGCGTAATGCTTTTGCTTTTTCTCAGTTTAATTTTGAAGGGGAAGAAACCCGGCTTTCCATCCCGACCTTGGTGCGTGTCCCGCAGGACAAGAAGATATCCGAGCACTCTGTCCGCTATGTTGACCAGATCGGAAAAGTTGAATACTTATATGACAAGGCGAGTCATGCGGTTATCCGCAAACAGGCGAATTACAGCCAGGCCTTAAAATCGGAATTCGGGACCCAGCGCGTTGTGGTCTCCCCGGTTCAGGCGCTGAAATTGTCCTATCTTGTCCCTGACGGACAGGATTATATCTGGAAGAAAGAGCTCGATCATGTTTTGCCGGTTGCCGTGCTTGTTGAAATACAGGTCCGGGAACGGAACGGGGATACAAGAACATTAACACGTTTACTGGATCTGCCTATTGCGGGTTGATGAACATGCGTAAGCTGCAGAAAAAAGAAGGGACGATTCTTATTCTGGCCATATGGGCGTTGGGCCTGCTGGGCTTTCTGACCGTCAGCCTCGGGGCGCAGATCCGTCAAAAGATGACGCTCGTTTCACGGCTGGAACAGCGCCAGGACCTTTATTGGCTGGCTAAATCAGGAGTCGCCAAGGCGATGTATATTTTTTATGAAGCCCATAAGAATAAAGCGGGGACCCGGACGCCTCCTGCTGTCCGGAGAATTCAGTGGATGAATAACCCGGCTGTCTTCAAGGATGCTTCCCGGGGGCCGGGCTCTTTTGAGTTGAAATACCGCTCAGAGGAAGAGTCCGCGGCCGGCCGGGCACGGGTCTTATACGGCTTTACCGATGAGGAAAGAAGAATCAATATCAACAAGGCCGATGAAGATGTCCTGACAAAGCTGATCCAGACTGTTTTGTCTATGGATGAGGAGGATGCTAACGATCTGGCTCAGGCCGTTATTGACTGGCGCAAGTACGGCGACAGTGAAATCGTCGGGTTCTACAGTGACGAGTATTATGATAACCTGGAGTTCCCTTTCCCGGAGAAAAAGGCGAATTTTGAGACCACGCACGAATTAGCTCTTCTTCGGGGCTGGACTCCCGAAGTGGCGGGGCAACTCCTTCCTTACCTGACGGTCTTCGGCAGCGGGAAGGTGAACATAAATACCGCATCCCGTCCTGTCCTGCTGTCGCTGGGATTCCCTGATGTTTTTGTGAGCCGTTTTCTGGCTATAAGAAGAGGGGTCGACGGGATGGACTGGACGGCCGATGATATGGTCTTCCCTGATCTCCCCCAACTCGTGTCTTTTATGGCGGCTCAGAAGTCCATAGAAAAGGAGGATATTCAGCTTATCGAGGAACTCAATGCCCAGGGCTGGCTGGGAACACAATCGTACTATTACCGTATTCACAGTTACGCCACTATAGCGTCGTCCAAGGGCAAAAAACTCATTTCCTGCGTTTTTTTCGCGCCGGAGCAAAAAATTGTCTATTGGAAAGAATTATGATTTTTTAACATTAGGCTCATGATCTATGTTTAGCAAAGATAAAGAAACCGTTATCGTCAGTCTGGATGATGTCTCCATCAAGGTCGCTCAGATCAGGGGCAAGGAGTCTGATAAAAGACTTCTTCACGTGACCAAAGGGGACCTGCGGGATCTCCCCGAAGAAGAGCTGGCCAAAACAATCCATTCTTGCCTGGCGGATATCCATATCAAAAAGACGCCGGCCATCTGTACTCTTCCTCCCAGCCAGGTGATCACAAAAAACATCGAAATCCCTTCTTTGGATGCCGAGGAAATACAGTCCATTATCGAGCTGCAGGCCGGACGGCACACGCCTTTCTCCCGAGAGGAGATCCTCGTCGGCTATATTAAGATCGGCGTTTTCCAGCGTAATTACACCAAGGTCCTGTTGATTCTTGTCAACCGGAACGTCGTGAAGAAACAACTGGAAGTGCTTGATGAAGCGGGTATTAAGGTGGATAAGGTCCTTTTCGCCCCGGAAGGCATGGCTCATTTTTATGCCAAAGCCATGAACCTCAAAGAGGATGATATCCCCCTGGGGATCATTGATGTGGCCAACCCGTACACGTCTTTCCTGATCGAATCCAATAAAACCGTAGCTATGTACCGGCATATCCCTATCGGTCTGTCGCACCTCCTTAAGGAAGGGGCCGAGGCGCGGGACAAATTGTTGATGGAGTTAAGTCAATCCGTTGAAGCTTATCAGAACGAGGATATTAACCGCCTTCCGGAAACGTTTATTATAACGAGCGATGACGCCACGCTGAAAGAGATGCAGCCGCTTCTGCAGGAAAAACTGAAAGCCAACATTAAGATGATGCCTTATCTGGATATCATCCAGGCGGGGCAGCCGGAGATGATGAAGCTTGTTTCGGAGTACAACGACGATTCCTTCTTCACTATAATCGGCTGCGGATGGAGCCTTGAGCAAATGAAGGTTGACCTGACGCCGGAGGAAATTAAAACCCAGCGGGTCATCGAAGAAAAAGGCCGGCAGGTCATTAAGACGGGAATATTAGCTTTTCTCATTTTTATTATTTTTGCTTTTATCTTCGTCAGCAAGGAACATTTCAATAACCTCTACCTTGAACGCCTGCGGACAGACTATCAGGAAAAACGGAAGAAAGTCCTGGCGCTTGACCGTAAAGCGCAAAAGACCCGTATCATGAAGGGGTACTTGCAAAGCCGTATGGTCGGATTGGAAGTTGTGACGACCCTGTATAAACTTATCCCGGATGAAATTTATCTCCAGTCCATCAGCATGACAGAAAACGGCAGCGTTGAGATCACCGGTGTTTCCGAAACGATGTCCCGGGTTTTCAATTTCGTTACGGCGCTTGAAGAATCGGAGTTGTTCAAGAATGTTAAGACAAGATCGACATCGGCCAAAAAGGAACGGGGGAAGGATGTGGCGGCTTTTGAGATTGCCTTTAAGCTGGAATGGGCTGATGATGAAGAAGAGATCCCGGCGGCGGAGGATGTGTTAGAAGACGGGGAAGGCGCCGGAGAGGAAGAAGGTAAAGAAGAATAGTCATTAAGGAGTGTCGTTTTGTTTCAGAATTTTTACAGCAAATTGTCTGAGCAGGAAAGAAAAATCTTTTATATTGCCGTCGGAGTGGCTGTCCTGGCTTTGTTTGACGGGCTTGTTTTCCGCCCGTATACGAGCAAGAAACACGCTATCGATACAGAAACAAAAGAAAAGATGATCGGGATTAAAAACAGTTCCCGGTTTCTCTCGTATGAAAGTAAGATCCTGCAGGAAGAGCAGGAATACAGCATTTATCTGGAGAAAACGCCGGAGTCGGAAGAAGAGATCATTGCTGCCTTTTTGCAGACGATTGAAAATTTAGCGTCAGAAGCGAATATCAATCTTATCAAACTGATCTCTTCGGATATGACCCAGAAAAAAGGGTATGTTGAATATTATGCCAACATGGAATGTTCCGGCCGGCTGGAGGATATGGTCAGTTTTATGTACAAGATCGACACGACGACGAATTTGTTAAAGATTGTCAAAATGAGCATTTCCGGACAGAAAGCTTCGGCCGACGGAGTCACCGCCGCTTTTAAGGTCGCGAAATTGATTATTGATCCCAAGACGATCGGCAGTGTGGAATTTTCGGAAGATGATATTGATTTTTCGGCCGGGGCGGACAGGACCGCGGAAGACGGGGCGCCGGGAGACGGAGAGGCCAAAGGCAAGGGGGCGGGCTCGGGAGAGGGCGGGTCTGATTCTGACGGAGACGGGAAAGGCGAAGGTTCGGACGGGCAGGAGGGAAAAGACGGAGGAGATATTCCCGGACAGGAAACAAAGGACGGAGCTTCCTCGGCGGATGATGATGTTGCCGGTCAAAAAGGGCAGGAGACAGAAACGCAGGGACAGGCGCAGGAGGGCGGCGCGTCCCCGGAAGGGGAGGGTGCCGAAGGACAGGCCCAGAAGACCGAAGGAAATGAATCGGAGGACGGAGGTTCAGAAGACGGTTCGGCGCAAGGGGGAGGCAGCGGCTCGGCAGACTCCCAGGGGCAGGGACAGAACGACGGCCAGGGCGCCGGAGGGCAGAGCGGAAATGCCCAGGGGCAGGGCGATGGCGGCGGGCAGGGAGCCGGCGGAGAGGGGAAAGGGACGACCGGCGGAGGTGATTCGCAGCAAAGCGGCTCCGGTGACGGCGGAGAAGGGGCCGGATCAGGTCTCGGCAGCGGCACCGGCAGCGGCCAGGGCGCCGGTACCGGTGATGGCGGCGCCGGGCAGGGCGGTCAGGGGCCCGGCGGAGGCGGTGCTGGTTCATCGGCGGGCGGTTCCGGGGCAGGGCAGGGGCAGGGGTCTTCCGGAGGGCAGGGCGGTACGGGTGCCGGGCAGGGTGACGGAGGAGGCGGGTCCAGTTCCGGCGACGGCGCCGGGAGCGGGCAGGGGGCCGGAGCGGGAAGCGGTGCCGGAAGTTCGGGTGAAGGTTCCGGCGGGCAGGATGGATCAGGCGGCGGGCAGGGAGACGGCGGAGGGGCTGACGGTTCCGGGGGAGGGGCCGGCGACGGGGGAAGTGATATTTCCATGGACGGCGGAGGGGATGCCGGAGGGCAGGGTGATACATCCGGCGAAGGAGAAGGAGACAGCGGCGGTGAAGGGACAGGGGCCGGGGAAGGCAGCGGAGCGGGAAGCGGGTCCGGAGAAGGTGAAGGGCAAGGCGGCGGGGAAGGCGAAGGCGAGGGGAGTGGAGACGTTCAGGGAGGTGACGGCGAATCTCAAGGCGTGGGGGATCAGAGTGACGAGTCTCAAGGCGGAGGCGAAGGCGAGGGAGCCCGGGGAGAAGGGCAGGGCGCTGGCGAAGGCGAGGGGGAAGGCGCGCAGGAAAGCGGGAGCGGTTCCGGCGGAGAGGGCGGGGGTAACGACGAAGACGCCCGCGGAAGAGGCACGGGAGGCGGTGAAGAAACTCAGGAGGGAAAAGAATCTCCCCGGGGGACACCCACGCCGCAACCGACACCCCCGGCGTATATCCAGCCGATTAAGGAACATACAAAGGATTTTGATAAATTGTTAAACAGCCGTAAAGCCAAAGGTTTCCGTTTGGATGACTTGTACACCTTGTGGAGGCAGTTCTGGGGATCGGAAGACAAAGCAAGCGAGGAATCTCAGACGAAGTCTAAAAAGACTTCCAGCAAGAAGAAATCATCCAAGGAAAAGAGTTCCAGACCGGTCAGAAAAGGATTAAAAGCTTTACAGGATGATGCGTCGGAAGAAGCGGAAGAAGAGGAAGAAACGAATGTCTGGGAGCGCATGATAAAACCCTAATGTCATGAGCCTTATTCTAGCTAACAAGGAGTGCAGGATTATGAGGAAATGTTTATCGCTGTTTTTTGTTTTTATAAGCTTCAGCCTGTTGGGGCCGGCAACAGCGGGGGCCCAGTCTTTCCGAGAACTTTATGAAAAAGGAGAAACAGAATACCATAGCGGCAATTATGCCCAGGCCATACAGCATTATGAAAAGGCGGTTGAGGTTGATCCTAATTTTGCCCCGGTTTATAACGCCCTGGGTTTGGCTCATCAGGCCATACAGGACCCGCTCTCTGACGTGATATGGTTCTTTAAAGTGGCTGTGGATATTGATCCCCAAAACACGGACGCTTACCATAATATGTGCAGGGTTTATTATCAGGCCGGAAAACATAATGAAGCCGAACAGGCCTGCCGGAAAGCTTTGGCGATTAACCCGGAACTGGCCGGCGTAAAACTTTCTTTGGCCTGGATTTACCTGGTCGGCAAGCAACAGCCGGCCGATGCCATCTTATATTTTAATGACGTTGCGGAAAAGGTTCAGAGTCCGATGGTGTATTTTGGGCTGGGATTGGCCTATGCGCAGAACAATGAGCGGGCCAGGGTCCTGGAAGTTATCACCCTTTTACGGCATATGGGGGAAAACAATTTAGCCAGACAGCTGGAAAGATCCATTGTCAACCCGGAAGAGGCCCGGATTTCCCAGGAGCAGTTCCTTTATCATTCTCCTTCGGCGGCAACATCAGGTCATCTGGTGGAGTCGACGCCTAAACCCAAACCGGCGGTGACAAACGCTCCGGCCGGGGGCGGCCCCACGATGAAGATCCGTCTGAAGGGCACCTTGAACACCATCCCCCAGGCCGATGACGGGACCGGACGTGTCGTTCCCACCCCGACGCCGTTTATCCATCCAGGCTCCTTATCTCCGGAGTAATCCTTTTTAAACTTGATCCCGTGCCGTACGCGTCCGGCCTTTAAGAGATGTTTCGGATTCGCTTGTCGTCCGGCATTTCCCCATTCTTCGGATTGGTTGAAGGAATGACGAAATATGATAAAATAAAAGATGATTTTACGCTAGATTTGGAACGCGCCCTAAACGACAGAGTTGCGAAGCTCCTTATTAATTGTAAAAGAAAGGAATATGCAATATGGCGGGACAACCTTATGTATATTTAATAGTTCTTTTTCTGATGGTTGGTTTTTTTTCCTATAACCAATATCTTATTAATAAGGGAGAATTAAGTTTGGTGGGCCAGATCATTGATTTTGCGGGAATAGCCGACTATTCCAAGAAAGAGCCATCCGTAGAAATAGTTAGAAAGCAAAGCCAAGTCAGATTGCAAAATAAATTGGGAGAATTAAAAAAATTTCATAAAGAGATTCAGGAGAAGCGGATAGAATTGATACGTAAGAGAGGAGAGATTTTAAAACAAATAAAGGAAGTTAACGGACACCTGCAAGAGGAGGCGGCAACGTTTGCAGAAATAATTGAAAAAGAAAGGGAGGCTTTTTTAAATGAATTCCCTGAGTTAGATAAATTTCAAAAAGACATTGTTGAATTTAAAAATATAAGCGATCAAGACTTGCGGGCAAAAAAGTATCAAGAAATCAAAGAAGAACTTTTAGCGTCGATTGCCGAGAAATCCGGTAGAATAAGAAGAGCAGACGCCGTTAGATTAGAGAATAATTTAAGTACCATAGAGAAGATAGCCGTTGGGCAAGAAAAGAATGATATCGCGTATTGCGGGGGATTTGAAGAATGTTTGAATAGATATGTCACAGATATCGACAGTTATTTTAAGGAAATTTTTAGTAAGAATATTGAAAGAGAAAAAGCAAAACTTGAAGAATTATCGGAAATAACAGATTTGTTGGGAAACGAGTATGATTTGTTAATCGAAACTTTCGAATCTTCTGAAGGCTACTTGCAGGAGAACAATCAGAAAATTGAAAGTGAACTGAAGGATTTAAGCGAACAGCTGGTAGACATTACTGAAGGGGAATTCAGGGACTTGATGAATCTTTATGCGGAATTAAAGGAAGAACAGGATATGGTGTTAGAAAATTTAGAGATTAGTCTTGTTCGTTTTAAGCAAGCTGAGGAAAGAGTAGAAACGATTATAAATAACGCAATAGAACAGTTAAAGAAAATGTATGGTAAGGATTTCAGTGATTTAGTAAATGCTCGCAACGCTTGGAACACTGAGCGAAGCAATTTATTAAGACAATTTGAATCTAACGAGATCGTTTTAAGCCAAGATATAAAAGGTCATTGGCAGCAGACGCAAGATTTAATAAATGATATGATTAATTCAAGAAATCAGATAATTGAATTAAGTAATAGAAATGCGAAAAATAGTGAATATTCACAAATAAACGGGACATCTACAAATTGGAGAGCTTCCGATCCAGTAAAATCAAATCTTTCCAGCGTTGATGACCAACTTAAGAATAATAGGTCTAGAAATACTATTAGCCCCAGGGATGCTATTAGGGCTAGGGAAGCGATATCAGCTTCTTCTCGTATTAATAGTAGGACCAATCATATTAGATCGAATATTTCTGATTCAAGGATTTCAGATAATTATAATAGGCAATTTCAAAGATATCAAAAATTGGACTCTCCAGCACAGCAGAGAAGGGATGCCAGGGGAGCATATAGCGGGGGGTTATATAGGTGAGTCGTCCGTCTGGGTTTAAGGGGCCGTGCGGCTCAGATAAGCATTCCAATCGACTTCATAGACGGAAATCTGGGTGCGGGTGGTGAGGTCTTTTGTCTGCAGGAAGGGTTTGATATCCCGGAAACCGGCGCCTTTGAAAAAATAGAGCCGCATCAGCAGGGACCGGGCCAGGTTATGGTCCATTAACGCGCACTGATAGCCGCTTTCCGTTGGACTCAATAAGACAGAGTAATTGAGGTTTGCGTTGGGAAGTTCTTTCTCGACGATTTTTCCGCTGTCCAGGAAGTGAATATACTTGGGGACGCCTTTGCCGTAAGTCGGAGAATTGATCAGGCATTCTTTGGTGTCTGTTTGGCAGAGGACATTGTCTGAGAAGAGCACTTTGTTCTCTTCTGAATGGACAGGGCTGAGGATGCCGCTGTAGCGGGGGTATCCCCCGGCAATTCCCCAGAGAAAAGAGATGTATTCTTTTGACCCGGCCCGCGGGACCTTTTTCATCCGGGCGGGATCTTCATTGATGTTTTCGGCTTCCTGAAAGTCCCACCGTCCCGTAAAACTGATAAGGATGTGAGCTTCAATGAGCTCATTATAGATCAAGAGATAACTGGGCGGCGGCCGGCTATGCGTTAAATTCAGTAAATGCGTCTGCTGGACTTCGTTCAACTTATCCTTTAAATCATCCCGTGCGCGGTCTTTATCAAGTTTGGAAATTTCATGAAGCGTCGCGACAGCCTCGGATAACTTCATCCCGGTACTCAGCAGGTAGTCCGTGGCCTCATTAGAGGAATTGTTTAACATGCGCAACAGACCCAGGGCGGTATCTTCATCCTCGGCCAGGAGGATATTCGCCAGCCAGTAGGCCTGCGGCTGGTTGATGGTTGCGCCGTCGAACGTGACCCGGCGTTCAGCGATGGCTTTTATAAAATGACCGGGCGGCCACCAGGTATTGATGATGCTGTCAGCCGGAGTGCCGTTCTTAACCCGGGTCAAGGCCTGGTCCCAGGTCGCGTTGAAGATGGGGTTCAGCAGAGATTCCGTGTTGTGATAGGCGCGGGCCACAGGGAAACAGGCCAATGCCAGCAGAACCAGGGATGTGAGTATGGTCTGGACGGCTTGAACGGGCAGTGCTGTCCGGGGCAGCCGCAGACAGGCTTGCCTGATAAAGCAAAGGGCCTGTTTGATCCCCACCGCTGCCAGTAGAGATGCGGGGACGATGCAGAGCAGGGCAAACCTTTGCGCCCCTAGGGTCATGGGAACGATCACGCCCACGAAAAGAATCAGAAAAATGTTTTCTCCGGGAAAGTCTGTTTTCTTTGTGATAAGCTGCCAGACACAGCTCCCCAACCCCAGAAAAGCCAGAAGGCAAAACAGATATCCTCCGCACAGTTCAACGAGGAAAGGAAGGCTTGCCCTTTTCAGTTCCCCGACTGCAATGTACAGGTCCGGCCATAAAGAGAAGGAAGGCTGCCAGAAATGTTTTAATGCCGCAAGGCCTTCCTGAAATAATATGAAAAATTCCCGCCATCCGAAGAAGAGGCTCACCCCCAGAAAGCTGGTTGAGATGACGATCGTAAAAAAATGAAACAGGCGTTTGGCCCGGGACCTTTGTTTAAGGAAAAATAAAGTATAAAGCCCGTAAAGAACCCCTCCGGCAAAAAGCAGGGCTTCCAGGAAAACCCACCCGTGCCAGAAAAGGGAGTAGAGCCAGATGCTCAAACCGCAGAAAAGCGCGGGAGGGAGCCAGGGCCGCTGCTCCTGAATGCTTTTGAATCCTGAAAAGGCCACAGACAGGATGGTCAGCGGAAACAGGATGCTGTAAGGGTCGTTATCATACCAGCCGTACATGCTGCGTTTAAGAAAGATGGGCGCGGAGACGAGAAAAAGCGCGGCTGTGATAGTCCCGGGCAGAGAACACTGGAGGTGCCGGCATATCCAGATAAAAGGCAGGAGGCTGATACACATAATGATTAAAGGCGTAACGCTGACCGAGGACATAAGCGGAATCCCGGGTTTTATCCGGGACAGGCAGCGGTGTATCAGGGCTCCGGTATAGGGATGCAGGTTGAACGGTTCCCAGTACCCGTGCGGGGCGTTCATTTTGTTATTATAATATTTGCTCCCTTTGATTTTGTCGCTGATCCGGCCGGTTTTCAGGATGTTTTTTGTTAAGTCGTAATAATAAAATGAGTCGGAAGCGAGGAGGTAAAACGGGCTTTGTTCCGGGTCCTGTTCCTGAAGTTTGCGGCTTAACTCGTGAATGCTTTTCCTGACATTGGCTTTTTCCGTGCGCAGGATCCGGTTGAACTGTTTTTGGATGAGCAACTCTTTTTCGACGGCACTGAGCTGCGGAAAGTTGGCGGCCACCGCCTTCTGGACGGTTTGTTTGATCTGGGTGATGACCAAAAGCGAAGCCTTATCCTTGACTTCATCCGAAGTATGGTGTCTTAACGGATAAAGCCGCATGTGGATGCCGATGGCAGAAACAATAATCCAGGCCAGCAGAAAACCCCGGCAGCGGCATGATTTAAGAACAGACAGAAAATATGTCTTGGTCGCGTTCATAGTCTTGACCATGATTATAGTAAAAGGGACATAAGGTTTACATTATTTTTTTTGTTTTGTTCCATGAAGATAGTCTGACAAATAAAAAAAGATTTGGTTGGCGGGTATGGCAAAGCTGGACCGGTCAGCCCCCGTCTCCTTGGCTGTCATCAGCCCTATGAGAGACCCTTGCCGGTTAAATAACGGGCCGCCGCTGTCCCCTTCATAGACGTTAAACGTGGTCTGAAAGAAATCATTCCGGGTCTCTCCCCGCTGGGCTGCGGTCCGGTTTCGTCCAAGGCCGATGATCTTGCCGCCGGATAGCGTTTGTTTTAACAGGGGAGAATTTCCTATGGTCAGGACATCATCTCCAAGCTGTATTTTGTTGGAATCCGCCAGGGGGACAGGCGTCAGCGGGTAAGGAACCCGGACGCGCAGTAAAGCCAGGTCGATATGGCTGACCAGACGGATGACTTCTGCCGGCACCTCAAGGTTATTGTGCAGTTTCACCAGAATCTGCTGGGCGCGGTTGACTGTGTGCGCGTTGGTCACGATGATTCCGGATTTATGGATAATGACGCCGGAACCGGTCCGGCGGTAAAAGGATTGCTGGACATTGCGGATGACCCCGATGCGTCCGGATTGGGGATCTAGAACCGGTCCGTAGGCGGGAGATTTCGACAGATTGAAATTTTCCGCGGAAATTTCGACCAAAGATTCTTGGGCGGCTGTCATCTGGGAAATAATGGATTCCTGGGCCGAGGCCGTATGAATCAAAAGACAGGAAAAAAAGAGAAAGACGATGGGTAGGAAAGCCTTTTGAGAGAAACCAGTACTCATAAATATAAGTATATATGATAAATACGGGCTTGACCAAATCGAAATTTGTTATTAAATTAAAAGATACTGCCGGACATTGTCTGCCGTGCTTGAGATATACGTCTTTGTCTTTCACCGCCGGTTCTATGTCTGCAACGGGATGTCAGCTTTATTATGGAAGAAATAACAAAAACAACCAGTGAAAACACAGTGCCCTGGGATCAGCGCAGGCGCATCGGCTTTTTTAAGGCCTTGGGGCAGACCGTAAAACTGTTGCTGACGCGGCCGGAAATTGTTTTTGCCCGGGTCAAAACCCACCAGGACCTGGGGGAGCATCTGCTTTTTTATTTAACAATACAGCTGTTAACGGTTTTATCTATGACGATTCTGCAGGTGCTGTTCCGTCCCCTTGAATCTTATGTCGGCTTCGTGATCATGTTCATTTTCATTGTCCCGATCATCATCGTCAGCCTTTTTGCCATCAGCGGGTTTGCCCACATTTTTGTCAGGCTTCTGGGCGGACAGGGCGGTTACAAGGCGACTTACGGCGTTATGGCTTTCAGCAGTGTTACGGCCATTTTTCAGGTCATTCCCTTGGCCGGGATTTTAATCAGCATGGTCTGGGGAATATACCTCGGGGTTCTCGGCCTGAAAAAAGTCCATGCTTTAAGTACGGTCAGGGCGTGTATCGTTTTTACTATGCCGACGGTCGTGGTGTTGGGTTTTTTATTCGCCGTTTTTTATGTTCCGAAACACAAATATCTTGAAGATAACGACAAGAAAGCCCTGCAGATTGTCCGGAGAATATCAAATGTTTTGGAAAGATACGCGGCAAGTCACGACAAAAAGTACCCGGTGAATCCTGACTGGATCGTGGGCATGCCTCCCCGGATTGAAGAGAACTACTGCGGCCAGAACAGAAACGGGTTTCTCATCCACTGCGACTTAAAAGAGGACGGGTACCTTATCACGGCAACGCCTGTGATGGTCGGAAAGACAGGGTCCACGACCTTTTCCGTTAAAACAGGGGGCCTGCTGTCCCCGCCGCGGCCAGGAAAGAAGATTCCCGGATCCCGTTAGATTTTAAAAGAATGCCCGGACTTGTCTGAAGAGGGGGCGCCCTGTTTTTTAAGGACACAAAGCCTGAATTCCATAGATGAAATATAAGATTAAGTCTTTACGGAGCCGATTATGAAAAACCTTAAAGATGTCATGGCCTTCAGCAGGAAGGTGGAATATGTTTTTATCGCCACGGCGAACAAAGACGGTGAGCCGGGGATAGACACTGTCAAAACGATCAAATTGGATTCCAGGAACAGGGTCGTGATTAAGGAATGGCTCTGCGACTGCACGGTCATGAACCTGTATGATAATAAAAATTGCACCTTGTTGGTCTGGGACGAAAATAAAGATGAAGGGTTCGGGTTGACGGGGCAAGTCACGGAAATGCAGACGTTGGCGTTTTTGGAAGGCCATAAGTTCGGCGACAAAAAAACCAAAACCCTGCCTCAGGTTTTGTGGCGTATCGTCATGGACGTGAAGAAGATCGGGAAATTCAGCCATGCCCCGAAGGAAAGACTGCGCGTCATTACGCAGAATGACAGGACAATCACAAAGAGGATGTCCCAGCTGTAATGCCGCACTGTCCGGCCGGGGGAAGCGTTTTAAAGGGCGATAACTTTTTTTAAGAAACAGAGTCCGTCTATGTCCTATGTGTGGATCATCATCGGCTTCACTCTGCTGATAAAAGGCGCGGATATCCTGGTGGACGGGGCGTCGAGTTTGGCCAGGAAATGGAAGGTTTCTGATCTGGTGGTCGGGCTCACGGTCGTCGCTTTTGGGACCTCTACCCCTGAACTGGCTGTCAATGTCCTTTCAGCCTTAAAAGGCACAACCGATATTGCCGTGGGGAACATCCTCGGGAGCAATATTGCCAACATCCTGCTGATCCTTGGGATATCTTCGGCCATAACGCCTTTGGCCGTGTCAAAAGGGACCGTTTGGAAAGAGATCCCTTTAAGTCTTTTGGCTATTGTTCTGCTTGCGATTATGGCGAACGATCAGGTCATCGACCGGGCACAGGACTCCGCGTTAACCCGCACAGACGGCCTTGTCCTGTTATCTTTTTTTATTATCTTTTTATACTATTCCTTCAGCATAGCCCAGCAGATTGACGGTATGTCCCAGCATGTCCCCGCGCAAACCGCGGGGATGCTTCAGGCCGGAAGTATGGTGGTGTTCGGGCTTTTAGGTTTAACATTAGGGGGGAAGTTGATCGTGGACGGGGCGGTCTCGGCCGCCCAAGCCTTAAATGTCAGCACGACGCTGATTGCCTTAACGGTCGTGGCGGTCGGGACCTCCCTGCCTGAATTAGCGACCTCTGTCATGGCGGCGTTAAAGAAGAATCCCGAGATTGCCGTCGGTAATATTGTGGGCTCTAATATTTTCAACATATTTTTTGTGTTAGGAATAACGTCGGTCATAAAGCCGATCCCGTTTCCTCATGCCGTCAATTTTGATATCGGGGTCGCTGTCCTTGCCAGCCTGCTGTTGTTCCTGTTCATGTTTACCGGAGGAAAACGCAAGTTAGACAGATGGGAAGGGGTGGTTTTCTGCCTGTGTTATGTGGGATACATCGTGATCCTCCTTATCCGGAAATAACAGACAGAAGATAATGACATTATGGATATCATCCTCTTAATTGTTTTTATCGGCGGCTATGTTTTTATTTCTTTCGAACAGAAGTTTGAAGTGAATAAATCTGCCGTCGCGATACTGCTCGCTTTCTTTTGCTGGAGCATTGTTTTAATCGACAGCTGGCATCATGATGCCGTGGTGCTCCAGCAGCTGAATGACCATGTCTCGGATATCGCACAGATATTCTTTTTCTTGATGGGGGTGATGACGATCGTGGAAATTATTGATTCTTATCACGGCTTTTGCGTTATTTCCCGCCTGATTCAGGCCAGGAGCCATTTGTCCCTGCTTTGGCTGACCACGTTCATGACGTTCTTCCTTTCCGCTTTTGTGACAACGTCTATCATTATGATGACGCTTCTGCATCAATTCCTGCCGAAAACAGCAGAGCGCCTGACCTTCGCCAGCATGATTATTGTCGCGGCGAATGCCGGCGGGGCGTGGACGCCTATAGGGGATGTGACAACAACAATGTTGTGGATAAAAGGATATCTAACATCTGCTGCGGTGATTCAAAAAGTGTTTTTTTCCAGTCTCGTGAGCGTATTGCTTCCTTTGTTGTATTTCTCTTTCCGGATCAAGGGCAAAAACGCCAAGGGGCTTATGCCAGTGCGGTGCGTCAGCTCCGTTGAAACCAATACGGTCTTTTTGATAGGGACGGGTGCTTTATTGCTGGTCCCTGTTTTAAAAGCCGTTTTCGATCTGCCGCCTTATCTGAGCGTTTTATTGGGATTAGGGTTATTATGGGTGTGATACCGTCTGAAAACCCGGTATTTTTCCGCCGTTGGACTTTTGGTCCAGTTTCAAAGAGCATTATTTTTGGGGCGCACTTATTTTACGCCCTTCAATCTTCTAAAAGCCCATCGCAACCTCCGGGTGCCTTGCTATTCCTTCGATAATCAGCTTGAACCACCGCTTGATGTTCACCGCAGCCGCTGTAAAATAACCCTGAAGCCGCACTTTATATAACCTTCGATATCGTGCGCGCCTTAAGCCGTGATACCGCGTCAACTCCGACAGCTTTCCTTCAATCGGTGGACGCAGCTTCATGTCCTTTTTGAATTGTTCTGTTTCGTTGTATACTTCGGCTTCGCGCAGCTCTTTATTAAAGATACTGATCCCTATCGTCCGGCGTCCTTCTTTTGCTTTTGTACACTCTTTCTGAACGCCACACTGATTGCACGCGCTCATCGGAAAATGAAATTGCTTTAACCCATGGCGACGATCTTCAAAACATGTTTTTGTTTTTACGCCTTGCGGACACGTTACTGTTCCTGTTTTCTCATCGTAATAAAACATGCTTTTGGGGTAAATTTTTTGTGCACTTTCATTAACTTTTCTTAACGGTGCGACCAGCAGGGTTTCATTATCTTTGAGCAATTTTCTATACATCCCGTCCGCGTACGCCGCGTCTCCTACCAGCTTCTTAGGGACTAATCCGTTCAGTTTCTGCTCCACCACCATCTTCACTGTCGGCTCACCATCCCGTCTGTTTCCGGGCATCACTTCAATATTTGTGATCAACCGATTTTTCACACTCTCTGTCACATTTGCCTTGTATCCCATAAATCTTTTTGTATCCGACTTTGCGCCATACCGCGCGTCTTCGTCAATCGGACTTACCAGCAAGTCCGGCGGTTTATCTTTATATTTGCGTTCCTCAATCTTGCCCTCGTCGGCTTCCTTAACGTTCTCCTGCAGTATCCTCTGAAGCAATTCAATCCGCTTTCGCAATCCACGACTCATGTTAACATCCTCGACTTCTCTCAAAAGGTTTCGCGCATCGGTAACGACCTTGACCAGCTTTCTTTGCCGTTTCTCAATATCCAGCCGTCCTTCATCCGCCTGGTTGACTTTTTCCCGCGTATATTCTTCGACATCGATATTTTTTATAACCTTAGCGTATAACTCGGGCTTTTGGCCTTTCAACGGTTTTAATATTTCACGAATGCCTTTCTTGACCAACGCCACCACCGTCGGTATCGCAATATCAGCAATCATATGCGTCGCATCAATCCGCTGAATTTCATCACGCTCTATCAAATCTGCCTCAATCAACTTGTTGAGTATCTGGTCAAAAACCCTCTTGCTTTGTCCATGCTCATACAATCGCTTCCTAAAATCTCCCAGACTTGAATGATCGAACGGTCGCTCGTTGAGTTTTAATCCCAAGGCATACTTGATCTCAATATCATACATGCATGCCCGCTCCATTCCCCGATCTGACAAATTCTTATGGAATTGCAACAGCAACGCCATGGCCAACAACTTCGGCGAGATCGGCGGACGGCCATTATCCTGACAATACATGGATTCAAAATCCAACTCATCCATGAGCGGGAAGACTATTTCCCTGAACTTGCGGTAGTAACTATCGGCAGGGATTAAGTCTTCGCAGATATACTCAGCATCAAAAAATGAGGCTTGGTTTTGGGGATTCTTTAACATTCAAGAGGCTCCTTTCTTTTATTCGGACACCTCTATTATACTTCATAATCTCGACGACATTATTGTTTTATATATTATTTTACAGGAAAATCCCTTTTTGAAATTACGGACATCTCAGAATAAATACAGACCTGCTCCATGAACGACCAGAAGAGCAATGAAAACAAATATAAAAATTTTTTTACCCCTTCTAAACAGAACAACACAACACATTCCCAATACTGAAAAATACATCAATGCGATTAAATTTAATACCACTGAGTACCATTTATTAAAGAATGTTCCTAATATTAGCTTTGCCAGTATTGCCGCCACACTGGCTAAATAGGTACATACCCAATAAATTGAATTCAGGAAAAAGCTGCTTGAATAATTCGGAATATTTGAAACAAAATCCCCGCAAACGATTATTAGAATACCAAAGCAAAACCCCATAAAACATCCCAATATTAGTTTCCGCCTTGGAACGTGCTCTCTCAGGTTATTTCTCATTTAAAAATTATGTCCCATTCTTCCCATGGCCAATCAGGATATTTAATTTTTAAGCGTTCCTTAACAGCATCACTATTTTTTTCAACGCCCCTGCCCAAGAAACCGAATTCTTTCTCTGTTAATTCATCGGCAAAAGCTTCTGCAAATTTATCTAATGAGCTCTCCAAATCTTCCCCGGCAATTGGCGGAGCTTCTTCACAGGGATTCTCTTTCTTAAACTTAGCATACTTCTTTTTAAGATTATTCATTACCCCTTCTTTGACATTCTCCCAGAAACGATGATCCCTCTTCAACAAACCCAAAGGATCTATCCAATTTACGGGGTCATTTCCGGTATAAGAGTACAGATTTGTTTCTACAATAGGTTTTCCGACACTATCGGTGTATACGGACAAAGCCCATAAAAAGAAGGCCAGGCTTCAGGTCCCGCGCATATTGAAACAAGTCGATTATTCGAGTCTTCTGTTTTTTTTAGGCATCCTTCTAACCGTTGCGGCTCTGGATTCAGCCGGCATCCTGTTGCGAATCGCTCATGTGCTGGACACAATGTTCCGGAACAAGAATGTCATGGTCGCTTTCCTGGGTGTCACATCCTCTGTGGTGGATAATGTCCCTTTAACGGCTTCAACCATGGGGATGTTTGATGTCAACGTTTATCCCAAAGACGCGCCGCTTTGGCAGCTCATTGCCTATTGTGTGGGGACAGGGGGAAGTTTGCTGGTTATCGGCTCTGCGGCGGGTGTGGTCGTGATGGGCATGGAGAAAATGGACTTTGGCTGGTATGTCCGGAAAATGAGCTTCCCGGTTTTCCTGGGATACATGGGCGGAATCATTACCTTTATTTTATTCAATTAAGACAGGATAATAAATCAGTTATCGTAAAGGGACTGTTATTGGGGCTGTGGATCAGGGATAAGGGGAGGCCACAGGACTGAGTATGGCTATCAAATATACGAAAAAAATAATTTACACGCTATGTATATCAGGTATAATAAAGACTCTGAAAATAGCGCTATTTTAGCATATTGGATGATTATGAATAAAGATGACCAGATCCTTTTGTGCTAAAAAATTGAAAATAAATAAGTTGTAACATTTGGGCCATTAGCTCATCTTGGTAGAGCATCTGACTCTTAATCAGAGGGCGGGAGGTTCGAGTCCTCCATGGCCCATTTTATTTCTTCTTATGTCTCGGCTGTTTTCCGCAAAAATCATTGTTTCAAAAAGAATGGACGTTTATTCCATGACAATCACCTTGGCCATCTTTCCCTATATTTACTGTTTAAATATGTAATACAATGATACAAGTCAACGGTTTAGTTATAAGCTGATTTTCTGCTTAGTAAAGGAGGATTTTGTGACAACCAAAAGAGTTGATATGAACGAACTGAAAGAAAAGGCAACAGAATTCCGGAAGAAGATTTTACAAATCGTCCATTCTGCCGGTTCCGGCCATCCCGGCGGTTCTCTTTCGGCCGTGGAGATTTTTATCGCGCTGTATCATTATAAAATGAACCATCGTCCGGATAACCCTGACTGGGCGGACCGGGACAGATGCATTATTTCCAAGGGGCACTGCACTCCGGTCGCTTATGTGGCTTTGGCCGACAGCGGATATTTCCCGGAAGAGGAGCTGAAGCGTTACCGCAAGTACGGCAGCCCTCTGCAGGGGCATGTCCATGTCAAGACACCCGGCGTCGAATTTAATACTGGGTCGCTCGGTCACGGCCTGGCTGTGGCCAACGGCATCGCCCTGGGCGCCAAGATGCTGAAAAAAGATTTTAAGACCTACTGTATTTTAGGCGACGGGGAAATCCAGGAAGGATCCATCTGGGAGGCGGCCATGACCTCCGCCCATTATAAATTAGATAATTTGTGCGCCATCGTTGATTATAATAAAGTCCAGGAAAACGGTCCGACGAATGACATCAAGAACCTTGAGCCGCTTTTATCCAAATGGAACAGTTTCGGGTGGCATGCCGTTGAGGTGAACGGACATGATTTTCATGAATTGTTCAGCGCGCTGGACCAGTTTGACAGCGTCCCGGAAAAGCCTTTTGTTATCATCGCCCATACGGTTAAAGGCAAAGGCGTGTCTTTCATGGAGGGAAAATCCCAGTGGCACGGCAAGGCGCCGAAGGCGGACCAGCTGCAGGCTGCTTTAACGGAATTGGAACAGGTTAATTCGAATTAAATTTACAGAGAAGTCAACAGGAGAAAAAGATGAGTGAAATGATCCCGACCAGGGACGGTTTCGGCAATGAACTGGTGGCATTAGGAAAAACGAATGAGAAAATTGTGGTCTTATCCGGTGATTTGGAAGACGCGACCCGGGCGGAATATTTTAAGGAAGCTTTTCCCGAGAGATTTTATAACCTGGGGATAGCCGAACAGGATGTCGTGGGCACGGCGGCCGGGTTGAGTTTCCATGGCTTTATCCCGTTTGCCTGTTCTTTTGCCGTTTTCATGACCAACCGCGCTTATGATATGATCCGGCTGGACGTCTGCTATAACAACCGCAATGTGAAATTTGTTTGTTCCCACGCCGGGATTACGGTCGGGGAAGACGGCGCTTCCGCGCAATGCCTGGAGGATTTGGCGATTATGCGTGTCCTTCCGAATATACAGGTGATCTGCCCGGTGGATGCCGTTGAAGCCGCCAAAGCCACGCGCGTGATCAGCCAGGCAGAAGGCCCTGTTTACATGAGAACGTCCCGGGCGCCTTTTCCGGTTATGACCAAAGAGTCGGATCCTTTTGAGGTCGGCAAGGCTGTGGTCATGAGAGAAGGCACGGATGTCACTCTTATTGCCTGCGGACTCATGGTCTACGAGTCCCTGCAGGCCGCAGAGATATTGAAGAAGGACGGGATCGAGGCCCGTGTGATCAATATGCACACGATTAAGCCGATCGACATTTCCGCCATCCAGCAGGCGGCAGCCGAAACCGGGGCGATTGTTACGGCTGAAGAGCACCAGATCCACGGCGGGCTGGGCAGCGCTGTGGCGGAAGTGCTTGTGCGTTTTTGTCCTGTTCCCATGGAGATGGTTGCCGTACAGGACCGTTTCGGGGAAACCGGTTCTCCGCAGGAACTGCTCAAAGCCTATCATCTGAAAGATGTGGATATCGCGGTCGCGGCCAAGAAAGCGGTCAAACGGAAATAAAAGATAAAAAAAATAAAAGGGGACAGGGCAACTTCTCGGAAGAAATCATAGAGGAAAGTTATGCCGGCCGACAAGCTCGAACAATTGGCTGTTTTCGGACAGAGCATATGGCTTGATTATATCAACCGTCAGCTGATCGAAAGCGGTGCGTTGAATGAATGGATCGCGCAAGGCCTGAAAGGCATGACCTCCAATCCCGCCATTTTTAACCAGGTGATCAGCCGGGGGACGGATTATGATGATGTGATCACCCGCATGCATCAGGAGGGCTGTTCTGTCCCTGATATTTACGATGCTTTGACGATCAGGGATATTCAGGACGCGGCCGATTGTTTTAACCCGGTTTATGAACAGTCCAATGCTCTGGATGGTTACGTGAGCCTGGAGATCAATCCCCTGATGGCTGACGATACAGAGGCCTCTATTAAGGAAGGGCTGCGGCTTTTTGACGCTGTTCACCGCCCGAACGTGATGATCAAAGTGCCGGCTACAGAAGCCGGGTTCCCGGTTGTGACAGCCCTGTTGGCGCAGGGGGTCAATGTGAATGTGACGCTCATTTTCTCCATCGAACAATACTGTCAGACAGCGGCCGCTTATTTGGACGGACTTCAGCAGGCCAATGCCCGGCAAAAGGATTTACGCCGGATTCATTCGGTGGCGAGTGTGTTTGTGAGCCGTGTTGATACAAAGGTCGATCAGGTTTTGAAAGAAAAACTGCTTGCCGCGCAGACGGATCATGAAAGAGCGATCTTTTCCTCTCTGCAGGGCCGGGTTGCCGTGGCCAATGCCCGGCTCATTTACGAAAAATACCGGCAGCTGTTTTCTTCCGGTCAGGCGCTTCAGCTGAAAAAGAAAGGGGCCTGTCCCCAGCGTGTTTTATGGGCGTCGACATCGACCAAAAACCCCGCCTACAGTGATATCAAATATGTGGAAGAGCTTATCGCGAAAGACACCGTCAACACCGTGCCGGAAAAGACGCTATTTGCCTATTTAGACCATGGTCAGCTGAAACATGATCTGGCCTTGGATGAACAGGAAGCGCGCACAGTTTTTAAAGTCCTTCCGCAAACCGGAATTCAGATAGACGATATCTGCCGGAGCCTGCTCGCAGACGGCGTAGATGCTTTCAAGAAATCCTTCGCTGATTTGTTCCATGCCATCGAAAAGAAGAAGGAGGGGCCAGTCCCCGTTTAGGGACAGGGCAACTTTTCGGAGAGGAGAACTCTTTTCGCTTAAACAGTCCTTTCAGCGTTCCGCGACTCTTGGACAATGAAAGCGGAACGGCTGCGGAACTCGCTTTGAAGGATTCTTCGCTGAATCTACGTTAAGGATGTTTCAATGAAGGCCCTTGGCTTCGAAATTAAAGGAATTATAAAGGGAGGTTAACGATGGCTCAAGAAGAAAGACTTTTATTTTTTGATAAGCCGATCATTCTCACAGGTATGTGGCATGCGGGAACGAGGATGCTGGTTGAGATTTTTGAAAAGAGGGGGGTCGATTTTGGTCGTGGGAAAAAAGCTATAATAGCCGATAATAACGACTTTTCTAATAAAGAGTTTAATCGATTATGTCAAAAGGCCTTTCTTCGCCATGAAGGTTTACGGAGTCCTACTCAAAATGAAATCAAGAGAGCTTATAAAATTTTGTCTCAATACTTTGATTTTTCTCGTCCGTGGGGTTTTAAGATGCCCTTCTTGTCATACATGATTCCGTATATGCTTAAATTGTTTCCTCGTGGCCAGATTATCGGAATCGTTCGTGATAGTCGGGATGTTGTTCTTTCGGGGTTGGGGATGGGTGTTCCGACTCGATGTCTAACGGCTAGTGAATTTCCTCACATCCTTGGTTATCTTAAATTTTGTCTGTTATTTCGTGCGGATTGGTATATGTTTACAAAATTGAAAAAGAAATGTTTTTTTAATAAGATTGATATAAAAGAGTATGAGGGATTATCTTTCGATTCCATTCATTCTAAAGAGGCTAAAAATCCTCCTAGAAAAAATATGTTTGGAGCCCTTCTTTGGAAGGAGAGTACGTCTCGGCTTATTGCGCACAGAGACCATACGCGGGTTTTGGTCCTTCGATATGAGGATTTGTGTCAAAATCCAAAAGAGATCATTTCCAAAATGCTTGATCATGTCGGGATGAGAGATTATAAAAATATGGAGCAATTGTGTGAGATTCCTAACAAGAATCGAATTGGAAAATGGAAGAACTCTGATCCTAAACCTATTGAGGAAATTGTTTCTATTACAGGTCCTGTTTTGAAAGATTTGGGTTATCTATAAGTTATAGAATGCCCTTTAATGGTTTCAAAAATACGTTTTGTAGTCTGGATGGTCAAGAAAAAGAAAGGAGCTGTCCCCTTTTAGGGACAGGGCAACATGTCCTGGTTTGTCATATTGATTTTTGCATAAAATCATCTTATAATAATTTTACTACCCCAGATTCACACATTTTTCCCCTATCTATCCCCATAAATTAAATATTTTACTACAGGAATTTTCGTCAAACAGAAAGTGAGCGCGGGCTTTTTTTGCTTTATGTTTTGTGAAATTTAAAAAAATTTCACAAAAGCAGTAAGAAAAGTCAGTTAATGTCAAGTCAGCCGATTGGCAAAAAATTTTCCCCTGGTAAAATAATACTACCCCTTAAATAAATCATCGCCCTTCTAAAGAGATGAATGTGTTTTCAGTGACGGGTTATCTCAAAAAGAGAAGGGTGAGATAAATTTTTTCCCCTGATTCTTTGAATAGATTTTCTGTTTTTTAATTTATTAAATACCCCATTTATAATTTTTTATTCCTTATCCAATTTTATCCTCGAAAGGAAAAGTTCATGTCCAGCCACTGCAAAAAAATTCTCAAAGGAGTAGCCGCCGTATTATTAATCGCCTGTTTTTCTTCTCCGGTTTTTGCCGAAGATCCCGCGGTCTTGGAGTCTTTAACTGTCGGGAAAACAACGGTGCTGGCTAATAATTCTGACCTTCAGACAGCGACTTTGCAATTCAGCACCAGCGAACCCGAGACAATCGAAAGGGTTTCGATATTAATCAATTACCAGGATGATTCGGGCAATCCCAACCGGGGGTATTTAAGCTGGTATAAGGATACGGGATTTATTAAGGAAGGCGGTTACGGCTCTGAATTTATAGATTTGCAGGCCGGGGACAGCGAGGTCGTGACCGGTACAGATACAATAACCGTGACGTTTGCCTGGAGGAGTCTGCCGGATTACGGCGGCATAACGGATAATGATATCGCCTATTACTATATTCAGTATGGCGACGCTAACGGCTGGCTGAACCATGACACGAACTTTGACGTGCAGGACATGCGGGCGAGTTTAGGTTCCCTGACCGTAGATAAACAGACCATGCTGGCCAATAGTGCGGATGTGCAGAAGGCGACTTTGGTGTTTAACGTGCCGGAACCGGATTCCATGGAGAGGGTGTCGATTCTGATCAATTATCAGGATGATTCGGGCAATCCCAACCGGGGGTATTTAAGCTGGTATAAGGATACGGGATTTATTAAGGAAGGCGGTTACGGTTCTCAGTACATCGATTTGCAGGCCGGGGACAGCGAGGTCGTGACCGGTACAGATACAATAACCGTGACGTTTGCCTGGAGGAGTCTGCCGGATTACGGCGGCATAACGGATAATGATATCGCCTATTACTATATTCAGTATGGCGATGCTAACGGCTGGCTGAACCATGACACGAATTTTGACGTGCAGGACATGCGGGCAAGTTTAGGCTCCCTGACCGTGGATAAACAGACCGTGCTGGCTGATAGTGCAGATGTGCAGAAGGCGACCTTGGTGTTTAACGTGCCGGAACCGGATTCCATGGAGAGGGTGTCGATTCTGATCAATTACCAGGATGATTCGGGCAATCCCAACCGGGGGTATTTAAGCTGGTATAAGGATACGGGATTTATTAAGGAAGGCGGTTACGGCTCTCAGTACATCGATTTGCAGACAGCAGAAAGCGAAATCGTGACCGGCACGGATACAATAACCGTGACGTTTGCCTGGAGGAGTCTGCCGGATTACGGCGGCATAACGGATAATGATATCGCCTATTACTATATTCAGTATGGCGACGCTAACGGCTGGCTGAACCACGACACGAACTTTGACGTGCAGGACATGCGGGCAAGTTTAGGCTCCCTGACCGTGGATAAACAGACCGTGCTGGCTGATAGTGCAGATGTGCAGAAGGCGACCTTGGTGTTTAACGTGCCGGAACCGGATTCCATGGAGAGGGTGTCGATTCTGATCAATTACCAGGATGATTCGGGCAATCCCAACCGGGGGTATTTAAGCTGGTATAAGGATACGGGATTTATTAAGGAAGGCGGTTACGGCTCTCAGTACATCGATTTGCAGACAGCAGAAAGCGAAATCGTGACCGGCACGGATACAATAACCGTGACGTTTGCCTGGAGGAGTCTGCCGGATTACGGCGGCATAACGGATAATGATATCGCCTATTACTATATTCAGTATGGCGATGCCAACGGCTGGCTGAACCATGACACGAACTTTGACGTGCAGGATATGCGGGCCGGCCTTTCTTCTTTGACTGTGGATAAACAAACCGTGCTGGCCAATAGTGCGGATGTGCAGAAGGCGACCTTGGTGTTTAACGTGCCGGAACCGGATTCCATGGAGAGGGTGTCGATTCTGATCAATTACCAGGATGATTCGGGCAATCCCAACCGGGGATACTTAAGCTGGTATAAGGATACGGGGTTTATTAAGGAAGGCGGGTACGGCTCTGAATTCATAAATTTGCAGGCTGGGGACAGCGAAGTCGTGATCGGCACGGATACAATAACAGTGACATTTGCCTGGACTAGTATCCCGGATTACGGAGATATCGCTGATAATGATATCGCCTATTATTATATTCAGTATGGCGATGCCAACGGCTGGCTGAACCATGACACGAATTTTGATGTCGTCACCGAATATACCACGCTTCCGCCGACCGTGAGCATTGAGGCGGAGCCTACGGCGATTCAGGCCGGGGAGTTTACAACCCTGTACTGGATTTCCACGGATGCGGATACTTGTACGATCGAACCTGAAATCGGAGCAGTAGATCCTAACGGGGCTGTGGCTGTTTATCCGGTCACGGATACGACTTATACCATTACCGCGACCGGGCCCGAAGGCACGGCCAGAGATACCGTAACAGTTTTGGTGGATGATGGACGGCCCGCTATTGAAATTTCCGCCAACCCGGCGGTGATTCAGGCCGGAGAATCCACAACCCTTTCCTGGACGTCAACAGATGCTTATGACGTGTATATGGATCAGGATATGGGGGCTGTCGGGGTGAGCGGAACACTCGAAGTGACGCCCCAGCATACGACAACGTATACTGTCACGGCCACCGGGCCTAACGGCTCGGCCAGCGCGCAGGTGCTGGTTTCCGTGCAGTCGGAACCTGCTTCTCAGCCGGACGGGGCTTACGGCCAGCAATATGAACAGCTTGTCCCGGACGATGCCACTATCGCAGAATACGATCCGGATACTTTTGCCGTGATAAGAGGCCAGGTGCTGGATATTTATGACGACCCTGTTCCTGATGTCCTGGTCACAATTGACGGTCATCCGGAATACGGCACAGTACAGACCGACACCAGCGGCGAATATTCTCTGCCGGTTGAAGGCGACGCAACTCTTAACGTGATTTTTCAAAAGCAGGGGCTGATAACCGCGTACCGTAAAGTCGAGGTGCCTATCAACGATGTGGTTATTGTTGAAACCCCGGTATTATTAGCCGAAGACCAAAAAGCCACGACACTTACCCTGGACGGCAATGCACAAACCGTGTTGCTGCATGAAAGCAGCCCGGTGACCGACACGTTCGGCACCCGTAAAGCCACTGTGGTGATGACCGGCGACAATCAGGCTTTTGCCGTTGATGAAAACGGCGATGACCTTTTCGCTCTTTCGACGATGACCATCCGGGCCACGGAGTTTAAAACCCCGGAATCCATGCCCGCGATCCTGCCGCCGACCACATCCTACACGTATTGTGTGGAATTGAGCGTGGACGGTGTTGCCAACGTGCGGTTTGAGAACCCGGTTATCACCTGGATCGATAACTTTTTAGGGTTTGACGTGGGGGAAATTGTTCCGGTCGGATATTACGACCCGGACCAGGCGGAATGGATCGCTTCAGAAAACGGCAGGGTGGTGACCCTGCTGGATGATAACAGCGACGGTATTGTTGACAGCCTGGATATGGACGGCGATTTTCTTCCGGATGATCTGGACAGTGACGGAGATTATGCGGATGAAGTTGCGGGACTTGATGACCCATCTGAATACACACCCGGCGATACATACTGGCGGGTTGAGGTGCCTCATTTTTCGGCCTGGGACTGCAATTATCCGTCCGGCCCTCCGGAAGGTTCGACTGACCCGAATTCCGGAAAAAGCTCTAATGTCGAACAGCAGACAGATCAATGTAAAGCTCATGCCGTTAGAAGCGATGTTTCTGAAGATTCTTACGTCTCTTGCCGCAGCCGGGTTTATCATGAAGATATCCCTGTTGCCGGGACCGGCCTGACCCTGCATTATGCCACCAGCCGCACGGGCGGGTATCACACGGTCATTACCGTTCCGGCCAGCGGTTCCACCGTGCCGGCCAGTTTAAAAGAAATTATTGTCCAGGTTGAAGTGGGCGGACGTTTATTTGAACAGACGCTTCCGGCCTTGCCGGACCAGCAGGCGGTGTTTTCCTGGGACGGTTTGGATTATTTAGGGCAAAGAGTCTTGGCCCCGACCGCTTCGATCCGTGTCGGTTTTGTGTATGACGCGATCTATTACGGTTTCGGCTCAACCCCGACCATGCCGTCCTTCGGCACTCCGGGCACAACCGTCACCGAAGTTCCGGCCCGGAATGAAATCATCTCCTGGACAGAGGAGATGCAGACCCTTTATAACATAGCCGCTTTACCGAGCAAACTTGCCGAAGGCTGGACTTTATCCAACCACCATCACCTGTTCATTACTCCTAAAGATACGAGGATCCTCAATAAAGGCAACGGCCGTCAGCTTGAGTCCGGGAGCACGATTATCACGACGGTTGCCGGGACTGGGGATCCGGGTAACGGCAACGGGGCAGATCCGCTGGCGGTAAACAGGGATATGAGCCATATCTCCGGTCTGGCCACGGACAGTTCCGGTAATTTCTATATTGCCTTATATTATTCCAACCGTATTTTCAGAGTCGAACCGGACGGATATATTTACCATGTTGCCGGTAACGGCAGCGCGGATTACACCGGGGACGGCGGCCCGGCGACCTCTGCCGGTTTGAACAATCCCCGCAGGTTGACCGTGGACAATACGGGCAACATTTACTTCGCGGATAATGGGAACAATTGTATCCGTAAGATCGACACCGGCGGGATTATCACCACTGTAGCCGGTAACGGGAGTGTCGGGTTCAGCGGGGATAACGGCCCGGCCACATCTGCGAAGCTCAATGCCCCTTCCGGCATTGCCGTGGACAGCGCGGGCAATCTTTATATCGCTGATTCAGGGAACCTGCGGATAAGAAAAGTCGATACCAGCGGGATCATCACCACTGTTGCCGGAGGAGGCCTTCCTTATTATGATGACGGAGACCCGGCCGCGTCCGTTATTCTGACCAATGCCAAAAACGTCATCGTAGACAGTTCGGACAATTTTTATATCGCGGATTACAGCCGGGTCCGTAAAGTCGATGCGGCCAGCGGTATTATCACAACCGTGGCCGGAAAAATCTGGCAGGGCGGGGATATCATAGAACCCAGCGGGGACGGCGGCCCGGCCACCAGCGCAGGCTTGCCGAATCCAAACGGTCTGGCTATGGACACCAACGGAAATTTGTATATCGGCGAACTTTACTTTTCCGTGGTCCGTAAAGTCGATACCAACGGGATCATCACGACCATAACCGGCACCGGGCTGAGCGGGTTCAGCGGGGACGGCGGCCCGGCGAACGAAGCCCAGATAAGTTATGCCCAGGACGTGGCGGTGGATGACGGCGGCAGCGTGTATATCGCTGACTGGTACAATAAGCGCGTCCGCAAGGTCGAAGCTTCACAAAGCACGGCGTTTGCCCTTTCTTCCGACCCGACCGATAATCAGTTTATTGAAGAAGGCGTGGGGTATATTTTTTATGCCGACGGCCGGCATAAAGAGACGGTGGACCTGAATACAGGTATGGTCTTGGAAACTTTTAATTATGATGCCAGCGACCGGCTGGTTTCAGTGACCGATAGGTTCGGCAATCAGGTCACGGTCGAACGCACCGCCGGAGGGGTGCCGACGGCCATTATTTCTCCGGACGGCATACGGACAGAACTGGCTGTTAACCCGAGCAGCTATCTGCTCAGCCAGATCAGCTACCCGGATGCGACAGCGTATCATTTCTTGTACAACAACGGCTTGATGACTCAGGAAACCGAACCTAACGGCAATTTCTTTATTCACACGTTTAATGCTGACGGCCGGATAAACACCACTGAAGACCAGGCCGGAAAGCAGAATCCTTTTACCCGGCAGGTTTTGGTCAGCGGTGATGTGGAATCAGGAGTGACCACGGTTGAAGGCTATGCCACAACCTATCTTGACCAGGAGGTTGCCGGCGGGGCGCAGACCACCGTGACCACGTCATCCAGTACGAATTCCACGGTGTATTTCCGGTCATCCGACGGCTTCACGACCCAGGTCACCCAGCCGAATGAAACCGAGCGGGAATATATTATAGATTATGATCCCAAATACCGCTTTAAATATACGCGGCAGGCAACGACCGTCACCCCGGCCGGGCTAACCGCCCAGATGGTTTATAACCGGCTCTATGAAGATACGAATTCCGATGGGGATACCGACCGTATTACCCGCACGGCTTCCCTCAACGGAAAGACGACAGCCGTGGTGCAGGATCTGTTAACGTCTCAGAGCACGGCCACGTCCCCGGAAGGCCGGGTGGTGACAACCACGTATGATCCGGCAACTTTGCTGACCAGTAGCGTGAGCGTGCCGGGGCTGTTAGATACAAGTTACACCTATGATACCCGGGGCCGGGTTGAAACCGTGCAGACCGGGACGCGCCAGACAAGATTTGAGTATGACGCTGACGGCAACGTCTATTCGATCCTTGACCCGGAAAACCATCTGACCACCTTTGAGTACGACGCCTTGGGCCGCACCACAGCGGTGCACCGGCCGGACGGTACCGACCTGTATTATGATTATGACAACAACGGCAATATGACGGTGCTGACCAACCCGTCAGGCATTGACCATGGTTTTCAATATAATAACGTTAACCTCGCGGAAGAATACGACCCGCCGCTTTCCGGTTCCACGACCTATACGTATGACCGGGACCGGCGGCTCACGCAGACCACCTATCCTTCCGGCGCGCAGATCGTGAATGTTTACACCGGCGGGCAGCTCACTGAGATTCAGACCCCGGAAGGCCATGTGAGTCTGAGCTACCTGGCATCGGGCCAGGTGCAGTCCACCTCTAAAGGCGGGGAGCAGATCTTCTATGGTTATGACGGGGACCTGCTCACCTCCCAGACTTTATTGGGAACGGTCAGTCAAACCTTGTCTTACACTTACAACGATGATTTCAACCTCACCGCTTTCACCTATGCCGGGGGGACGAGCAATTACATCTACGATGATGACGGGCTCCTCACGCAGGCTTCGGGCTTTATTATTACGAATAATGCGTCGAACGGTCTGCCGGAGGGGGTGGGCAACGGGACATTTGATACGGTGCGCACCTTTAACGGTTACGGGGAAGTGGCCAGTCAGGCGTCGTCGGTGAGCGGGACAGCCGTTTCGTCCTGGACGCTGACGCATGATAATAACGGACAGATCGCGACCAAGTCGGAATCGGTAGCTGGGGTAAACGTAAATTATGTTTACACTTACGATGAGGTGGGGCGGTTGACGCATGTGGAAAAAGATGGTGTGCTGGTAGAGGAATACCGCTATAATGATACTGATCCCCTGGGAGTGCGGACGTATGAGATGAACAGTTTAAGGGGGATTGCGGGACGTTCTTTATCATATAATACTGAGGATCAGCTCTTAAGCGTAGGAACAGCGACCTATCAGTATGATCAGGATGGTTTCCTGTGGAATAAGGTTGATGGCGCGGATACAACATCTTATGATTATTCTTCGAGAGGGGAACTGCTGCAGGTCGACTTGCCTTCAGGCGATATCATCACCTATCAACATGATCCTTTAGGCCGGCGGATCGCCAAGGTAGTCAATGGAAGTATTACCGAGAAGTATTTATGGCTTGGGTTAACGCGATTACTCGCTATTTATGATGGCTCGGATAATCTCCTGATGCGGTTTGAATATGCTGACAGCCGCATGCCGCTTAGCATGAACAAGTCAGGGACCACGTATTACCTGACGTATGACCAGGTCGGCTCTTTGCGGGCTGTTGCGGATTCAACCGGAACCATCATCAAGCAGATCGACTATGATTCATTCGGCAACATCATTGCTGATTCTGACCCGTCCTTTGAGGTGCCTTTCGGGTTCGCAGGGGGTTTGCATGACCGGGATACTGGCCTCGTTCGCTTTGGGATGAGAGATTATTCGCCCGAGACCGGCCGTTGGACTGCCAAAGACCCGATTGGCTTTGCCGATGGGGATGCGGATCTATATGTTTACGCTTTGGATGATCCAGTTAACTTGATTGATTCTTTTGGATTAGTACCTAGAGGTCCGATGAAGTCCAATCCAGTATGGAGAATTGCAAGGAATAAAATTTCTGACCAAATTAAATCTAAATTACCTAAAATAAGTGAAAAAACTAGAAACGCAATGGCTGAAGCTATCGCTGATAAACTTACATTAAAAGATATTAAAAATATTCAAAAGCGAGAAGAAAGAACAAAAGAAATTTACGACAAAGGTGAATTGACTTCTCAAGATTTAAAAGAATTAAATGAGATGTTAGATAAGTCAAAAGAAGAGGGTGATTTATTGCTTGAGGAGTTAAAAGAAATTAATCCAAATCTGCCTTGGGATGATCTCGGTGAAATTGGAAATGAGGAGTACAATAGGGCGAAGGAAGAATTAAATAAAATTTGTCCAAAATAGGAGATATGGTATATGAGTATTAAATCTTTTAAAGATCTTTTATTCGTTAATTTTCGACTAATTCTCCTTGCTATTATTTTGGGGGGTATCTATTCAATCTTATTTATTGGAAAAGATATTAGTGAAATTTTATTTTTTGTTATTTTAGGCGTAGGGATTGTATTAAGTCATAATTTAAGTGAAATGTTAGAAACTGATAAGAATAGCTATTTTAAATTTATACTTAAAAGATTATTGTTGGGTTCCGTAGTTGGATTTATTCTAGGGGCTTTAAGTAGTAGATTGATATCTTTTTCTCATTTAGAAGGTGCATTATTAGGGGGGGTAGGTTGTATACTGTTTTTAATTCCTTTAAATACGTTATCATTTTTCGCTAAAAATATTTCTAGAAGTATTTTTTATATTCTTTTTGTTCTTATTGTCTCCCTAACATTCTATATTTTGTCATTGATTGTATGTTTATTCCTTCTGTAAACAGTTAAATGAAAGAATGAAAGTGCCAGTCCCCAAAAAGGGACAGGGCAAATAAATTAGCTTTCCACGGAGAGGGAGAACCCTTTTCGCTCAGACAGTCCTCGCAACAGATGTTTCTCCTGGGATAACGTATAATATTTTTCGCACATTTGCAGAAGGGACAAAAAAAGTCCTCCAATTGGTATAATAACTAGGCAACCAAACCTAACCAAAAAGGAGGACTCAATGAACAATACTATTATTACAGTTAATGAAGAAAAAATCCAAGAAAAACTTGATGAGAAGATTCGGGGCAGCGTGGAAGAGACATTGAATAATTTATTGAATGCAGAAGCCGATCACTTGGTTGGAGCCGAGAGATATCAACGCACAGAAGCCCGGAAGGACACACGGGCGGGCTATTATGAGCGGCAATTGCAGACACGAGTAGGAAAAGTAAAATTAAGAATGCCGAAGCTAAGAAAATTACCGTTTGAGACAGCCATAGTTGAACGATATAAACGACGAGAGATATCAGTAGAAGAAGCGATGATGGAGATGTATTTAGCAGGAGTGTCGGTAAGACGAGTTGAAGATATAACTGAAGCATTATGGGGATCAAAAGTATCGGCTAGCACAGTCAGCCGAGTAAACAAGAAGATCTATGAACGGATCAATCAATGGAGACATGAGCCTTTAGATGAAGAATATCCGTATGTTTATATGGATGGGATTAGCTTAAAGCGGAGCTGGGGTGGTGAAGTCAGCAATGTATCCGTCTTAATTGCCATAGGAGTTGATTGGCATGGATATCGAAAGATCATCGGGATTATAGAGGGGGCCCGGGAAGACAAGACGGGATGGCAAGCGTTGATGAGACATTTAAAGCAACGAGGACTTAACCGGATTCAATTATTGATCACCGATAAATGTCTGGGATTGCTCAATGCCGCAGAAGAAATATATCCCATGGCTAAATGGCAAAGATGTATGGTTCATTTCTACAGAAATGTTTTCCGTTATGTGCCAAACGGAAAAATTAAGACGGTTGCCACCATGCTAAAAGCTATTCATGCCCAAGAATGTTCGTCAGCCGCCTTTAACAAAGCCCAGGCGATTTATCAAAAACTCAAAGAGATGAAGTTAAATAAAGCCGCCGAATGTGTTAATGAAGGCATTGGTGAGACTTTAACATACATGGACTTCCCGGTAGAACATTGGATACGGATTCGAACGAATAATCCAATGGAGCGGATTATCAGAGAGATACGAAGAAGAACGCGGGTTGTGGGATGTTTTCCAGATGGGGAATCAGCATTAATGTTAGCTTCCGGACGGTTACGCCATATTGCAGGAACATACTGGAGTCAAAAAAAGTATTTGAACATGGATTACTTACGCAAGCAGCGGCTGCTCCCGGAACTCGCAGCAGTTTGAGGACTTTTTTGTTCCTTTAAATGTGCGAAAAATTCGTTGCACTACCCTCCTGGAATGAAAGTAAACATCTGACTGCGGAACTCGCTCGGAAGGATTCCCCCTCTCCGCGTTTGTAGGTTGCCCACCCCCACAAAAAATGGGGAGGACTTAGATATGATCCCGGTTTCACGGAAAGGAGGAGAGATGATGGTTGTTAAGCGAATAGGTTTTGTGTTCATGATCATGAGTTTGTTTGTTATAGTTAACCCGGTCTCTCTTTATGCCAGCAGCTGTCAGCATCTCAAAGCACAGGCTCAACGGACATTTGATGACGCGATGGAGGCGTCGGATAACAAATATTACGAGGAAGCGGCTGAGCTTTATGACGAAGCCGCCGAGTATTATACCGAAGCTTCGAAGATAGACGGGTGCCTCTGCCCTAAAATGAAGGATAATATCCGGATAAGCAGAAGTAACGCCAATAATAACAGAAAAGCCATGAGAAGTCAGGAGCAGTACGAGGCTGAGGTGGAAATTGTAGATAAATACCGGGAGGCGCAGGCGAGATATAATCAGGGCGAATATCATGCCAGAAAAAAAGAATGGAAAAAAGCCCTTTATGCTTATGAAGATGCCCTGGAAATGTGGGAAAGTATTGCCGGCCCCAGAACGGTAAACGGCAGTAAAGCCAGACAGGCAGCGCAAAAGGCCCGCCAGAGAATTGCGTCAGTCCGCGAGATAATGACAGGATACTGATGTCCGCTAATTAACCTGGCTGTCTATATCTGGGTGATTTTGTCATATTGACAATTGTTCAACGACAATTAAAATATTCCTATGAATCGTTTAAAATTACTATCTGTTTTCTTAACTGTTTTTTATCTTTTCCTTTCTCCTCAGCCGGCCCAAGCTCTTATTACTGATATTGATGCCATAACCAGAATGATTACAGATGAACCTCTCCCGGACTGGACACTTGTTGATTTCAGTCAGTTTGAAGGTGAGTTCGTTGAAACCAACGGCCCTTTGAATGTCGGAGATTCAGCCGGAGAAGACATCGTTTGGAACGCATATCCTTCCATTAAAACGGGTTCTTCGGGGGCATCGACACCGACAACGTCATGGGTTGGTAATGGGTATTATGACCTGGGAGAAAATGGCTATTGGGATGAGCAGCGTGACGGTTATATCGTTTTAAACGGCGACGCCGGAGGGATGTATTTTTTGTTCCAAGACCCTGTGAACGGCCTGGGGGCCTTTTTAAATGGGCTGGGCGGCGGAGCGGCATATGGGGAAGTTCAAATAAATTTTCTTCTTACCGGCAATCAAGCAGTATCTGTGGCTGTTGATATCCTGCCTGATGAAGATGCCGTCAATGCCGGATTTTTTCTGGCTCTCCATCGCGACGTAACTGATATAAAAGGTTTTTCCGTCTCAGGTCATTTCCCGGTTGTCGATGATTTGAAATTCACACGTTTAGGCTTTGGAACGTCCGCTGTGCCGGAACCCGCAACGGCTGTGCTCTTCAGTCTGGGGCTGTTTGGTGTTTTTTTCAGACAGCGCAGGTGATGATTCATCCCCCTCCTTTAAATTTTATCTAAGGAACTGTCCCCCCATTAATAGGATTTTTGATTTGTTTGAGAGGAGGAAGGTTGCTATAATGCTTAGACTTGACCGTTTATTTTAATATGAAAAACTCATGACACGTTGGCATCAATTACAGTTCTCCTCTCCGCAGAAAATCAGGGATTGCCAGAATAAGAGATTATTCGAGTTTGTCAATCATTATTTATATCCCTTCAGCCCTTTTTATAAGCAGTTATTCGACCGGAATGCCATCCGCCCCCGGTCCATCCGAACCGTTGAAGACCTCGGGCAGGTCCCGTTTACAACAAAACAGGATTTTGTCGACCCGGAAAAGCCGGACAAGTTCCGTGAGTTTGTCCTGCGGCCCAGCGTGTCCACACTAAAGCAGTCCTGGCCGATAAGCAAGTTAGTGGCTCTTCAGGTTGAGAAGCTCGTATACGGGGAAAAACATGTCCGGGAAAAGCTCGGGCGTGAGTTCCGGCCTGTTTTTATGACATTCACCAGCGGTACCACCCAGACGCCGCTGGCTTACCTTTATTCCCGGTACGACTTGAATAATTTAAATCATGCCGGAGAGCGGCTGATCCAGGTGCTGGATATCGCCCCTCATGAATATCTGGTGAACCTTTTTCCTTATGCCCCGCATTTGGCCTTCTGGCAGGTTGTGCTGGGCGGGATCGCCGCCGGGCATTTCATTTTAAGTACGGGAGGGGGGAAGGTTTTCGGCACGCAAGGCAATATCAAATCGATTCTGAAAATCCGGCCGGCTGTCATCCTGGGGACGCCCAGTTATCTTTACCATGTCTTAAGAGAGGCCAGGGCCATGGGGTGCCGCATGGATTTTGTCAAAAAGATCGTTTTGGGAGCGGCCCGCGTTGAGCCGGGGTTTAAACACAAAATCACCGAGCTCTTAGCCGAACTCGGGTCCCGGGAGGTCTATGTTTTGGGGACGTACGGGTTTACGGAAGCCCGCATGGCCTGGGCGGAATGCCCGGCCGGCGGGAATGCCTCCAGCGGGTACCACACTTATCCTGACAAGGAGATCTTTGAAATTATCGACCCGCAGACCGGCAAGGTTAAGGGAGAAGGCGAGGACGGGGAGCTCGTCTACACCTCGATCAATTCCCGGGGCAGCAGTGTGCTGCGCTACCGGACAGGCGACTTTGTGAAAGGAGGGATCACCTACCAGCCCTGCCCTTATTGCGGACGTACGGTCCCGGTGATCTCGAGCGATATCACCCGGATTTCCAACATCAAGGACCTGCAGTTGACGAAAATCAAGGGGTCGCTGGTGAATTTGAACAAATTGTCTTCCGTATTGGACGGGTGTGCGGAGATCGAAGAATGGCAGATCGAGATCGGCAAGAAGGACGACGACCCTTTTGAGGTTGATCTGCTGAATATCTATATCACTGCCAAGGACTCTGTCCCTGTCCAGACGTTCGCGGAGCATGTTAAGAAGAAGTTTTATCTGGAGACGGAAATATCCCCCAATAAAATTGAGTTTATCGCTCTTGCGGATATGGTCGAACGCCTGCAGCTGGAAACAGCGGGAAAAGAAAAAAGGATTGTTGACCGGCGGAAAGTTTGTAATAATAATGAATGAGTCTCATCAGGATGCAATGCAGTCATTGATTCAAGAGCAGACGAAAGGAATTTTTTATGGAGAAGCAGTCGATACTTACGGAACTCAAGGAAAAATCCCGGTGGCAGTCCCTTATTTTAAATACGCTTATTGTTGTGGGCGTTCTGGTCGTGGTTATTACGCTCCTTAACGCCATAAAGATCCGGGGCTTTGCCACGTTCACTCACCCTCCGACCGGGATCCAGATCAAGTTCCCGAATCATTGGGGGTTTAATGACCCTAAACAGCCCGGGGCCATCATCGTTTTTTTTGCGCCGCCGGAAGGGCCGTTGGATACCTATACGGAAAACATTGTTTTAACTTACCGCGAACTGGAAGATGAATACAGAACGTTAAAGAAACTTTCGCCCAAAATGGTGCTCCAGGTTACCAGGACTTTTAAAGGGTATATGAAAGTGCTTAAAAAAGAGCCTTGCTGGGTCGGGAGAAGGCGGGGGTACAGGTTCGTTTATGTCGGTGTGGTGGAAGGCATCGATGACCCCCTGAAGTATATGCATGTCTGGACCATTGTGGGCAACCGGGTCTTCATTATCACTTACTCGGCCAGGGAAAGCACTTTTGATAAATATTTAAAACTTGTCAATAAAACGATTTCCTCTTTTGACACGATCAAACCGAAAAAATAACATCACAGCTTCTGCTTAAGGTCTGTTCCCTTCCGCCGGCTGCGTGTATGAAAAATCTATGTGCCATTCAACCCCTACGAAACAGGAAAATACCCGGGCAGTCAAACCGCTGTGTCCGCTGTTCGGGCAATGCGGAGGCTGTCAGTACCAGGACCATGCTTACCCGGATGAATGCCGTATCAAATTTGAAGAGCTTTCCCGGCTGCTGGAATCGGAACTTGCCGTTGACCGGGAGCTGCTCAGCCCCATCGTTCCTTCTCCGTTAGAGTATCATTACCGGTGCCGCCTGGACATGAAACTGCTCAAGACCCGTGGGCAGGAAATCTTTATAGGCTTTTCTCCCGCCGGCCGCAACCGGGTGGTTGAAGTTTCGGACTGTCCGCTGGCCCTTCCGCCCATTTCCGGTTTCTTACCCGAGTTAAAGAAACAGGCCGCCGGTTGTCTGCCCGCGAAATACCGGAACGCGAACCTTGTTGTTAAGACCGGGGATGACGGGCGCGTTTTCTGGGGAGGGATCGGGCGCCGCTCGCTCAGGATGAAAGAAGAGGATTTTTTGTGGACCGCGGTGAAAGGGAAGAAAGTGCATTTTTCTCTGGATACGTTTTTTCAGGCCAACCTGTCTATCCTGCCTCTTCTAATAGACCATATCATTGATTTGGGAATTTTTCACCCGGATATAACCTTCTTTGACCTGTACGGAGGGGTGGGGCTTTTCGGGATCTGTCTGGCGGATCATGTCCGTGATGTTGTTTTGGTCGAAGAGAACATTTATGCCACCCGCTGTGCTGAATATAACGCGGCTTATCACGGTTATGATCAGTTTAAGATCGTGAGCGGACGCATGGAGGATGTTTATGCCGGGCTTGCGCAGAGGCCGGCGTCCTGTCAGGTCGCCATGATTGACCCGCCCCGGAAAGGGTTGACGCCTCAAACAGCTGTCTTCCTGGCGGCAAGAAAGGATTTCGGTTATTTGTTATACCTTTCCTGCCACAGGGAATCTTTGATCAAGGATTTGGATGTGTTTTTAAAGAACGGATGGAAGGTGCGGCGTATCATCCCGTTTGATTTCTTTCCCAAAACAAAACATCTGGAGACGCTTGTCCTGCTGTCGAGTCTATAGAGCCCGGTCAACACGCCGTTTAAAGCCTGCGGTTTCATGCCGTGTGTTTTCGTTCGCGGGCCGAGATTCCCGACTCCTTTATTGATTTTCAAAAATATTCTCTCTATACTAAATGAGCCTGAAAAAATATCATCAGCGTACAAGGGTAACGGTTTTCTTTTAAACCGCGGAAAGGGTGTATGGCCAAAGGATATTCTTACATCAAACGCTATGGTTTTGTCCGGGACTTCCCGATTTTTCAGCCATTGAAGTGGCTGGATCAGCACCGGATTGCTTTATCCTCCGAAGTGGAAGAGTACCGGAAAGGGGATATCATCCGTAAACAGGGCGACCCGCCCGATGCCCTTTATTGTCTGGTTTCCGGGCGGGTGCAGTCGTTCCTGCTGGACAGCGGCGGGCAGAAGATGCACGTTGATTTTATCCGCCGGGGCATGTATTTCGGCATTATTTCTTTATTGACCGGGCAGAACCATTCGCTCACGTTCAAGGCTTTGAACGATTCCGTTGTCCTTAAGCTCGACAAACAGCATTTTAAGGAAATCCTGCAGAATATCCCGCAGCTCGGGCTGGAGTTCAGCCAGAGCCTGTCGCGGAGAGTCCGGCGCAATATTGTGCATGAAGAAAAAGTGTGCAGCGCCGGTTCGATCATTTCCGTCTACAGCCCGTTTAAGGGCGCCGGAAGTTCAACCTACGCGACTCATCTGGCCTTTGCTCTGCATTGTGAAGCGAAACAGAACGTCATCCTGGTCAACCTCCGTTCGGAAACAGGGCAGGCGCCGCCGGCGCCGCAGGAAGATGTCCCGGTGACTCCGCTCTGGAAAAAGGAAGGGGCCAGGCTCACCGATGTGGTCACAAGCCATGAAAACATTAAACGGCATATCTTTCATTCGGAAACGGTTATTGATATGTTGTCCGTCCGTTTTGATCCGCAGGATATGTCTTTGAGGCAGCATATCAGCGCTTTTGTCACGGAACTGGAGCATGATTATCATTGTGTCGTTGTTGACCTGCCTAATGATATGGATGATATTGTCCTGAAGACATTGGGTCAGTCAGATAACATCCACCTTATCGTGAACCTGGACCGGGACGAGAACTGTTCTTTGGCAAGAGAGATTATCTACAGGATTGAAGAGGAACTGAAGGGGAATTTTTCTCCCGAGAAACTGTCGGTCCTGGTGAGCGGATTGTCCTCCGTGGATTTTTCTTTGGAGGATATCAATAACAGGATCGATTATGACGTTTACGCCAAGCTGCCGCATATTGATATCCGTGATTTAAAAGAAATATTTGATTCTGAATATCTGTATGTCGGCTGTCCGGGCACCGACTCCCCTTACGGCCGGTTTGTAAGGAAGATGGCCCGGCGCGTCAGCGGGATTCAGGTGGGGCTGGTGCTGGGCGGCGGCGCGGCTTTCGGACTGGCCCATATCGGCGTGCTGCGCGTGCTTGAACAGGAACATATCCCGGTTGATATGGTTGCCGGCAGCAGCATGGGGGCGCTGATCGCGAGTTTGTGGGTGACCGGGATGACAGCCGACGATATGACCGTTCTGGCCAAAGAGTTCGGGTCGCAGCGGTCTCTCGTGAAATTGTTTGACCCGGTTGTCCCGAAGTCAGGGCTGATCGGCGGCCGGTTGTTAAAAAACTGGCTGAAGAAGAAACATCTGGCGGAAAAGACGTTCTATTCATCCAGGATCCCGGTTAAAATTGTGGCTTATGACCTGGAGCGGAGGCAGGAAATCGTGATCGATTCCGGGCTGCTGGTTGACGCCGTGAGAAAAAGCATTTCCATCCCCGGAGTCATGGAACCGGTCTTTGAAAAGAAACAGGTGATTATTGACGGCGGGGTTCTTAACCCCCTGCCGACAAATGTGCTGCAAAATTGCGGCATCAACAAGATCATAGCCGTTAACGTGCTCCAGTCCCCGGAAGACGTGATGAAAGGCCAAGCCCTGCGGGAAAGGCAGCTGAGGAAGAAAAGGCTCAAGGCGCGCCTGCGGCGCAACCCTTTCCGGTTTATGACCGCCCCTTTACGGATGAATCTCGATGCGGCTTTTCATCCCAACATCTCCGATATCATCGTCAAAAGTCTGATGGCTTCCGAATACGTTATCAGTCAGAGCAGTGCGGAACTGGCGCATGTTGTCATTCACCCTGACCTGGCCGGGACACAGTGGTTTGAATTTTATAAGGTTGACGAACTGATCCGGCAGGGGGAATTGGCCGCGCGGGCAAAGCTTGCGGAAATAAGGGATTTGTGTTTATAATAAAAAATTTATACGGCCTGAGAATTAAGATATCACGGCCGGCAACCCGGTAAGAAGGCGGCATTTTTACGGTCACCATAACCATTTGCGGCATCAGTGATATTGTTTTTCCTTTTTTCGGAGGCCTGATCCTCGGGCAGCCGATGTCCTCGCACAGCGGCGGTTTCGTCATCCCGGAGTCATAATGAAAAGATCGTGTTTTAATGCCCTGTTTTATCCTGAACGTTATTTTTTTGAATCATGAAAGGTTGATCCGATGTATACATGTGCCGTGTTAACAGTCAGCGATTCCTGCGCCCAGGGACAGCGGGAGGACCTCAGCGGAAAACTCGTGATGTCCCTGATCAAGCCCTTGCCGGCGAACATCGTCCAGTATGACGTTGTTCCGGATAATCAGGAAATGATCGAGTCCCGTCTGGTGACCTATTGTGACCGGCTTCAGGTGGACCTGGTTTTAACCACCGGCGGAACAGGTTTTGGGCCCCGGGACAGGACCCCGGAAGCCACCCGGGAAGTTATTGAACGGGATGTCCCGGGCATCCCGGAAACGATGCGCTCGGCAGGGCGGGAGTTCTCCGAACGGGCGATCTTGTCGCGGGGTATCGCAGGCATAAGAGGGAGAACCCTGATGGTCAACCTGCCCGGGAGCCCTAAAGGGGCAGAACAGTCATTGACAGCCGTGCTTGATGTCCTGGCGCACGGGCTCGATATGCTGGCCGGAAAGGCGCACACTCAAGAAAAAAGTCCAAAAGATTGAAACAGAAAAATTCTCATATTCTGGCCGCCCAGGGCCGTAAGCTTTTTGTCGGCGGGGCCAACAGGACGGGCCGTTCATTTCAGGGGATGGCCGCCGCCCCGTTGTTCTTCCGTTTCGGCAAAGGGGCGTCTCTTTATGACCAGGATGACAATGCTTATACGGATTATTGTCTGTCCTGGGGAAGTCTGGTTTACGGGCATGCTCACCGCAATGTTGTCCTTGCCGCCAAGAAAGCCGCGCAGCGGGGCCTGGGGTTCGGTTTTAACACGAAATCCGAGATCGACCTGGCCAAAGAGATCGTCAGGTCATTCCCTTCAATGGAGCGGGTCTGTTTTTTTAATTCGGATAAAGAAGCTCTGGCCTGCGCCGTAGAGATATCCCGGGCTTTTACGAAAAAGACGCGGGTCATGACGTTCTCTTCGGTTCCGTCTTCTGAAACGGCTTTTGATGAACCGGCCTCGAATGCCCGGGAGACCGGCGGCGTGACAGACGCCCAATCAACGGTCTCTCTGCCTTATAATGACACGGAACAGCTCGGTGAGGCTTTCAGCCGTTATAAAGACAGTCTTGCCTGTGTGCTGCTTGAACCGGTGATGAGTGAAGGCGGGATTGTCCCGGGGGAAAAGGGCTTTCTGCAGGAGCTCCGTTCGTTGACCAGGAAACACAAAATTGTGTTGATTTTTAACGAAGTCACCAGCGGGTACCGTTTTCATAAAGGGGGTGCCGGGGCCCTGTCCGGCATTTTTCCGGACTTGATTTGTCTGGGGAAAATTATCGGGGGAGGCTTTCCCTTGGGGGCGCTGGGAGGACGGTATCATATTATGAAGGAATCTGCTTCCCCGGGGGGCGTCCTGCTGAGGGAAGACTTGTCGGCCAATCCTGTTATTATGCGGGCGGGGCTGGCTACTTTAAAACTGCTGAATAAAGATTTTTATCGTGCGGTCAACGCCCGGGCGGAATTTTTGGCGGATGAGCTGAATGCCTTTTTCCGGGAAGAACAGCTGTCTTTGACATTATCTCATCACGGCACGATGCTGAGGCTGCGATGGCTGGCTGAACAAAAGGAACGGTCCGGGGAAACGCGGAAAGATGGGGAGGGATCTGCCCGGGACGCTTACCGGAACTTGTGCGGGTATTTATTAAAAAATAAGGTGCTTTGGCCGACAAGCTGTCAGGAACCGTTTTATATCTCCGGAATGCACAGGTTAAAAGATTGCCAGTGCCTGCTGAATCTGTTAAAGAATTTCTTTAAAAATGGCGGATGATGTCGTATCATCATATTATCTAAAAAAAGGAGTGGAGCATGATTCGATTTCCCAGAAATATTGTTGCGTTTGTTCAGCTTTTTGTATTAGCCGTTTCCCTGTCCGGGTGCGCGGCTCTTGTGGTCGGCGCGGCAGCCGGGGCCGGGAGCTATGTCTGGGTTAAAGGCGCTTTGGTCAAAGAATTTGAAGTGCCGGCCCAGGACCTTTACCAGGCCACGAAGGAAGGGGTGTCCCAGCTGGGCCTCAACATCAATGAAGATAGGGCCGACCGGATATCCGCGGTTTTGGCCGCCAGTTTTGCCGACGGCAGCGGTGTGAAAATTAATATTGATGCTCTGACGGAAGTCCGGTCTAAAATCAGGATACGGGTCGGCGTCTTTGGAGACAAAGGCAAATCCGAACTCATCTTTAATGCTATCCAGAAAAATCTCTAATTTCAGATTGTATTTGGGCGTTCCTGTGAAAAGAACACTCCTGGCCGTGCCGTGTCTTTTACTTTTGTGTTGTTCTGCGCGGGCAGGAATCAACGGCGGGCTGGCCGTCGGCCAGGTCGCTCCCAATTTTAAAGCCGATAATTATAAAGGGCAGCCGGTCGCTCTGGCGGATTATGTGAAGCAAGGCCCGGCTGTCCTGCTTTTTTACCGGGGAGGATGGTGCCGGTATTGCCGTGCTCAGATGCAGGCTTATCAGGAACAGTTACCTGCTTTTACAGCATTGGGCGTTTCTGTTGTTGCCGTGAGCGTGGATACTGTCCCGGCAGCTGCCCGGTTTGTGGAAGAGAACAATCTCGGTTTCGAAGTGGTGAGCGATTCCAGCGCGTTAACCCTGGATCTTTATAAAGTGCGCTACCAGGTTCCCCTTGAACTGGCTGATCTGTATAAAGAAAAATACGGGATCGACCTTGAACAGGCCTCCGGCCGGACAGACCGGATTATCGCTGTGCCGGCCACCTATGTGATCGATCAGCAGGGGAAGATCCTTTATGCTTATGTCAACGAAGATTATCGCGTGCGTCCCGCCCCAGAGGATATTATCGAATTTATCAGGAAGTTAGGGCAGGACGATTAAAAAGTAAATCTGTTACGTGCTCCGGGCTTAGGCCCCGCCGGAGCATGAAATTCCATTCCCAGCACCTTCCCGTTGGTCCTCAAAAATCCCCGGAAGTGTTTAATTCCTAATATTTGTAAATCGGCTGTAAGGCCGGGGAGAGAAGAACGACATAAAAAATGCAATGCGTCACTAAACACAAATGACTCCTCCTCTGCATCTTGATCTCATCAAGATGCATGTTTAGTGACCGCTGATTTTCCAGGGCTCTGGGCAGGGGGGCTTGCGGGGCCCTGGAATCAGTTTATTCCTGTCCTACTTTGTCCATCTTTGTCATCTTGCATTGGAAAGGAAATATAGTGCATAATATATAGTAATTCATTATGAAAAAACAACGGTATTATGACATTATCATTTCCGCCTTAGCTTTGTGCCTTGCCGCGCAAACAGCGATGGCGGCGTCTCAACCTTCCGTGTCTGATATGATCAAGGAATCTGATGTTATTGTGGAAGGTTTTGTCCTCAATGAATCTGCCGCTTCCAGCAAACTTTTTCAGGAAAATATCGGTTCCACCGGGGTGACCCTGGTGCTCGGATTTGGCCCGGTCAAGCAAACGTCTTTTTATGTTTCGAAAGTGTATAAAGGGTCCTTAAAAGTCAATCAGCTTATTGATATCTTCAGCGAGACACCTAAGTCTAAAAAGAATAATATTTCGTTAAGCAGTAAGAAAGAGTATTTGGTGTTCCTCAAAGAGCAATGGGATAAAAAGGGCTACCATATCCTTGAAAAAGGGAAGGGCCATTGGCTGATATTTGATTATGACGGACAAAAGAAGCTGAAATCCTGGAACCAGGACCCCCGTTTTCGAAAAGCCGATGCTTATCTGGATTACACGGATTTTATCGGTCACCTGCAGGATAATCTCTCTCAAATTGCCTACGGAGAAGAGTGATATATTCGTTATGCGGCATTCCTTGCTGGGCCGGAGTCCCTCGCGGCGGGGATGTTTATCCGCCGGGGGCCGGCGGCTCCTTTCCGCGAAAAAGTCTCCCGTGCGGCAGGCAAACATCTTCATTTCTTATGGCAAATCATAATCTTTTATATTATACTTAGAAAAATTGTTAGTACGTCATTTCTTTGATTGTTTAACGCATGTTTGGGGCAAACAAACGTTTCGGACATGAACGAAACCAGGTATTAACAGCGCAAAAAAGAAAGAAAAAGACTATGGCAACCAATAATTATGACACGGTTTCTGACCGTCCATGGGGCAATTATTATAAGCTTTACCAGGAAAAAGGTGTTTGGGTGAAACGCGTTTCTGTTGAGCCGGGCTGTCGATTAAGCCTGCAAAAGCATAATAAAAGGTCTGAGAAATGGATTATTGTGAATGGAATAGGCATGGTCCTGGTTAACGGCGTCCAGATTACTGTTCAGCCCGGGTCTATAGTCGATGTCCCTGTCGGGGCCGAACACCGTATCGGGAACATCGGCAAGGAGAAATTGACCTTTATTGAAGTGGCCTGCGGAGAATATTTGGGAGAAGATGATATTGTCCGTATTCAGGATGATTTCGCCCGCAGTGATGATGACTGATTTTGAAGATTTTTATTCCAAGTCATTTATTATCAATATTTTATAAATTGTTTGGCTCTGCCTGACGCCTTGTGCCCAGGCTGTTCCCCGGCCATATTTGTTGTAGTCCGGCAAATCTTTTTTATTGACATTTCAGGCGGTTCCCTCTAGAATTGAACTGTTTTTATCGAGACTTCGGCAACAGGTTCACCTGTTGCCGAAACAGTCAATGGACATAAATAAGGTAAAGACTGGCATGTTCCTAACCTTTCTGTGCCATTGATGAAAGCGGGTTGGCCCTCAACCCGCTTTTTTATTATCGCGAAAAAACCACGGCCATGAGGCCGTGGATGAAGCGTTTCCGAGGTCTTGGTTGCGTATGATACAATGGGTGCATGAGATATTTGAAGCAAGGACACACAGTTTACTATGCCAGATACCATATTGTCATTTGTACAAGATATAGGCGAAAGATATTGCGATGGGGTTCGGCGGAGTATGTCAAAAGATGCGTTTTGGGAGTGATGAGACGGTATCCTGAGATCATCATTGAAAAAGTAAATACAGATTTAGATCATATGCATCTTTTGGCATCAATTCCGCCGAAGATGGCTGTAAGTCATGCAGTAAATCTGATTAAGAGTAACACAGCAAAGCTGATGAGGCGGCGATATAAGTTTTTAGACAAGATGTATGTGAAAAAGGCAGGGATATGGTCAGCAGGGTATTTTGTGTCAACGGTTGGAGCCGACGAAGAATCGATAAAGCGATACATCGAATATCAAGGCCGGGAAGACCGAGGACAAACGCAGATAGAATTTTAGCTGCGTTTGCACAGTCAAAATAGTTAAGAAACCACGGCCGTGAGGCCGTGGAGTTTCATTGAGTCCGCATCCCCGCGGAGTTAGCCCGTAAATCGCTCGTGATGGTGTCCCGCTGCTTCGATCCATGATTTGGCTTTTGAATTATATTTTCCGCAGATGGGAAGGGAGGATACGTTCTTTTTGCCGGTATTTGGCAATGGTGCGGCGGGCAATATTCATGCCTTTCCGGGTGAAATATTTTTGAATATCCGCGTCAGACAGAGGCGAGGATTTATCTTCATGTTCAATGAGCTCTTTGATCTTCTCTTTAACGCTTCTGTTGGAAACCCCGCTGCCTTCTTCCTGGGGCCCGGCATTCTGATTTTGACTTACAGCCTGGGAGAAAAAGAATTTAAAGGCATAAATTCCTTTGGGGGTTTCCATGTATTTATTATTAATAGCGCGGCTTATCGTGGATTCATTGCGGTTGACCGCCAGGGCCACATCTTTAAGCGTCATGGGGACAAGCCCGGAATGGCCGTTATTAAAGAAGTTCTCCTGAGTTTTGAGGATGTGTTCAGCAATGGCGTGGATGGTCTGGCCTCGCTGTTCAATGCTTTTGATGAATATGATCGCGTTCTGCAGCTGTTCCTTGACGAATTTTTTCTCTTCCGTCGAGAGTTTCCCTCCGCGAATCAGGCTTTTATATTTATGATTGATGCGTAACGGGGGCAGCCCGTCATGATTGACATTGATGACATAGCGGTCGTTCTCGTCTTTCACCACAGACACATCGGGTTTGATATAAATACTTCCTCTGATCGGCCGATAATTTCGCGCGGGACGCGGATCCAAAGAAGCGATAAGGCGTGCCGTTTCCTTGATTTCATCCAGGCTGACTTTGAGCTTTCTTGCCATATATTGATATTTTTTCTGCCCGAGTTCTTGCAGGTAATCCCGGACCATAATAGTCGCTAATTCAATTTTGGAATTAAGTTTGTGGGGTATCTGCAGCAGGAGGCACTCTTTGAGGTCCCGGGCCGCCATGCCGACAGGGTCGAAATCCTGAATGATCTTTAGAACAAACTCAACCTCTGTTGTGTCCTGTAGGCCGAGGATTTCCGCTATTTCTTCACAGCTTAAAGTTAAATAGCCGTCTTCATTGATATTCCCGATGATGAATTCTCCGATTTTTTCATGTAAAGGGTCGTTCAGGTCGATATGGAGTTGCCTGGACAATTTTTCTTCCAGGGTTTCTTGCCTTTTGTAGGGCTTTTCATCCGGAGGTTCTTCGTAAATCTCTTTGTGGTAGTATGGGGCTTCGCTATTCTCAACGATCTGGTTGATCATGTTGTCCAGTGAATTGTCTGCTTGATCTTCATCTTTGCTGCTTTCCCGCTGTTTTTCTTCATCAATCTCCAGGAGGGGATTGTTCTGCATTTCGGCTTCAATGCTCTGGCTTAGGTCCAAAAGGGGGAGCAACAATATTTCAATGGATTGCTGCATGGATGGGGCCAGAATTTGTTTCTGTACCTGCGATATGTTTAATTTCATGCCCATACGCAAAAAGTATACCATAATGTATTGTTAACAACAAATTGTTTATTTTTGTATTAAAACAGCTAAATAATTGTTAATATTTTTTTATATTTACAGTATTGTTACTATTATTGTATATTTAATTGCATATTGATAATTTTTCTCAACATTTCCTAAGTATTTGTTGTGGCGTATTTTCCATTGTTGTCCGGGTATGTCCAGGACAGGCATGTCTAATCTTTTAAACAATATCTTAAACCCTCCCTGAAATATTATGGGGCGGTAAGAAACGTTATTTCATAACATTTTATATCCCAATGTTTTAATGCTCTGATCATATGTTCCGGATGATCCTGGCATGATAATTGCTTCCTATTTCCATTGTCAAGCAAAAAAGCATGTGACTCGAAAGACGAGACGCCGGATTTAATATAAAATAAGGAGGCCGTATAGTGAAAAAGCGTATGACAATTACAGAAGTAGCAGAGGCGGTAGGGATAAGCCCGAAGACATTGGCCAGATGGGAAAAAGTAGGAAAGATCCGCAGACCCAAACGTGACTGGAGAGGCTGGCGTGTCTATGATGAACAGGATTTGCGAGAAATCAAAGATTTTCACGAGACTTTATTTGAAGTTGAGTAAGGCATAATCCAAGGAGATTATTCAGATGAAAAATAAATATTATACATATTTTCTAATAAGCGCATTTCTTCTGGTATTTGCCCATCAGGGGGAAGCACAGAATTTTGCAAACTGGACTCCCGATAACAGCAAGCCGCCGGAGCAAGAGGAAACCGCTGTTTCGACATCATCAGAAGATCCTACGATTAATGATATTCTTAACCGGGTGGCGGCTGAGGAACGCGGAGAAGGTGAAGAAGCGGCTTTGCCTGTTGAGGCTGAGAGCAGCCGGTACACGCTCGGCGCCACAGATGTTATTGAAATTGATGTTATGCGGCATCCGGAAGTCAGCGGACAGTATTTCATCAATCAGGAAGGAAAAATTCAGTATGAGTTTGTCGGGGACATCCTCATTGCCGGGTTGACCAAGGATGAAGCCGCAGATGCCATTCAGAAGGCTTTGGCCGAATATATTATTTCGCCGGAGGTCTCGGTGAAAATAGTGGGGTATAACAGCAAGGTCGTTTATGTGGTCGGAGAAGTCGGCCGTCCGGGAAAGATTTTTATGCGCGGCGATACCATTACTATTAGAGAAGCGCTCATGCAGGCCGGACTGCCGCAATTGACGGGTGTGACCCGGAAAAGCCGGCTGATCACTCCGTCCGAATCCGGCGATGCCAATATCCGGAAAGTCGATGTTTATGCCCTTTTATATGAGGGGGATTTAAGGCAGAATTTGGATATGAAACCGGGTGATGTCATCTATATCCCGGCGACGTTCTTAACGAAAACATTACGGGCTATTCAGCCGGTCGCAGCGCCGGTCGGGACCGCCGCTGGTGCGGGCCGCGCAGTGACAACAGGCTTTTAAGCGAACAACTTTATTATAATCAAGCAAGACAAAAGTTAAGGAAAAACTATATGGCAGAACTACATTCAGATACAATGTCTCCTATGGCTTATTTAAAGATGTTCTTCCGCCGGAAGGAGCTGATTATCATTCCCGCTTTATTGGGGCTGGCGCTGGGGATTTGCACCGGGATATTGTTGCCGAAGAAATACATTTCCTCTACGGTCATTCTCGTTGAGGAAGGAAAAACAGATAACCCCCTGTTCAGTGACTTGGCGGTATCCTCGACGGTTCAGCAGCGTCTTAATACGATTAAGGAATCCATGCTGGGATGGATGAGCCTGGTTGAACTTGTCAAAAGGCTCAATCTTGACCGGGACGTCGATACCCGCCGGGAATTCGAGGCGCTTATTTTGGGCATCCGGAAGGACATCAAAATCAGGCTGAGGTCGAATAATATTCTGGAACTGGCTTATATCGGGCTTGATCCGATGCAGACCCAGGCTGTTGTCCAGAACATCACGGATATTTTTATTGAAAGGAACAAAAAGATACAGACCCAGGAGACCACAGACGCTATTTCCTTCATCGAGCAACAACTGAAGGTCTATAAGGGTAAGATCAAGTCGGCGGAGATCGCTCAGCTGCAGGACAAACTTGACGAGCTGTTGGTGGATTCCACGGCAAAGCATCCGCTTGTAAGGCAGATCAAAGAAAAGATTGACGTCAAAAAGGCTGAATTAGAGGCGGAAAATCTTCAGTACACTCATCCGGACAAGCTGGCCTCGGAAACGAGCAATCCGCTTATCGCCAGCATTAAAGCCGCCTTGGACAAGATGGATGCCCCGGCCGTAGCGGAAAAAACAAAAGTCGCCGGCGGGCAGGACGATATCTATAAGCTCATGCTGCTCAATTCGGTGGCGGCCAGAGACGTGGAAGTTAATGAGCAGGTCTATAATATGCTCTTAAAACGGCTGGAAACCGCCAAGATCACCCAGAGCCTTCAGCTATCCAAGGAAGGCACAAAATACACCATTCTGGACCCCCCGCGCGTGCCTCTACAGCCGTTTCAGCCCAACAGAGTCCTGATTGCCGTTATCGGATGCATCATCGGATTGGCGCTGGGGATCGGGCTGGTCTTTTTACTCGAGTTTTTGGATAAATCTTTTATTGATGTCGAGGAAGCCAAAGAGTATTTGGGAGGGCCGTTATTAGGGGCTATTTCCAAGATCGAAACGGAAATGACGGTCCGGATGGAGAGGGAAAAACAGGTTTGGATGTATGCCTTGACGATTCTCGGAGGCATTGTTTTAGTTGTCGTCACAATAGCTGTGGAGAATTTTTTGAAATAGAGTGAGCTTGAATGTATAAAAGGTTTGCCCGGAAAGAAAAGATACGCGTGAGGAGAGAATATGTATAAGAAACATTACGGATTTAAAGACTCGCCGTTTAATTTAACGCCGAACTCAAGATTTTTTTATTCCAGCACAAAGCATACGGAAGCTATCAGCACTTTGATCTATGCGATTCAGGAAAGAAAAGGTTTTGTCGTGATCACCGGGGATATCGGTTCGGGAAAAACCACGATCTGCCGCACGCTGCTGAACCAGATCGGGGCCAATACGGAAGTTGTCCTTATCACCAATACGCATATCAGCGGGAAAGATCTCCTGGTCAGTATCCTGGAGGATTTGGACATTGAGTTTGTGCCAGGCTCCAAAGCGAAGCTGTTGTCCCAGCTTAATTATTATCTGATCGAACAGCTGCGGAATGACCGCAATGTGGTGCTGATCATTGACGAGGCGCAGAATCTCGCGGCCTCGGTTCTGGAAGAGGTGCGGATGCTGTCGAATTTGGAAACGGAACATGAAAAGCTGATCCAGATTGTTTTCATCGGGCAGCCGGAATTAAAAAAGAAACTCGCTTTGCCCCGTCTGGAACAGTTAAGGCAGCGTATCGCGGTCTTTTATCACTTGATCCCGTTAACGGAGAAAGAAACCAAGGAGTACATCGTTCACCGCTTAAAGATCGCCAGCGAGAGCGACCACCAGTATTTTACCGAGGAAGCGTTAGATCTTGTCTGGAAGTATTCCAAAGGCGTCCCGAGGCTGGTGAACCAAATCTGCGACAGCGCTTTGCTGACGGGATATATCGCCGGGTCGGACATTATTACGGCTGATATCATGCGGGAAGTGATCCATGAATCGCCGATGACGCAAATTTCTTCCAGCACATCCAAAGCGATTCAAAGGCTGGATCAAGTGGAGAAGGAAAGATACGAGCGGGAAAGTCTGAATATTAAAATACCTGAGATTTGAGGAGCAGATGAAAAAAACGCCGGGGACAGCGCGCACGACTTCCAGGGATTCCGATGATCAGCGGAGACGATTTATTGTTGACCTGTGTCTGCCTAAAGACGAAGCGTCCAGCGCAAAGAATGCGTGGCTTGATATGGCGTACCATAAAGGATATTTGACGAGAAAGAAATTCCGGGAATTGAAAAAACGGTATGCCCGGATTCATTCTCTGATGCGGGATCAGAACGAGAATTGAGTGTTCTTTACTCGGGGCATAGAATTGAAATTTTTGAAACCGGAATAAACATAAGATGACAAAATTCATACAATATCTTTTAAATATGTGGCAGGGCAGAAAAGACGGGACAGCAACGCGCCGGCCCGCTCAGGCTGAGGTCGTTTCGTTTCATGGATATTCGTTCCTGAAACATCAGGAGGCGCAGGAGGCCATTAAACATTACTTGAGTGTTTAACAAACGGCCGGCTGACAGGATGACCCTCTTGTTGCCCGGTGTAATATGAAAGGAATATTAGAAAATGGGGAAATTAACCGAAGCTCTGAGAAAAGCCGCTGACGAACGCTTGGAGCGTATCGACAAAATAAATAAAATTAAGAATCACGACCGTTTGGTCATTAAAAAGATGGGGGACTCCAAAGTTGACCCGAGAATTATCACGTATTTTGATCCCAAATCCCCCATATCCGAGCAGTATAAGATATTGCGGACAAACGTGCTTTCGATGAATAAAACGAAAGCACACAAAGTTCTGGTCATTACCAGCGCGATTAATACAGAAGGGAAAACGGTCACAACGCTTAATCTGGCTGTCACGGTGGCCCAGTCGTCCCAAAAGCCGAAAGTCCTGGTGATTGACGCGGATATGCGCAGAGGCCGGATCGCCAAGTATCTGGGCCTGGACCAGGACGTGGGGCTTTCTGATGTCCTGCAGGGCAAGGCCGCATTGGATGATGCTGTTTTTCAGATCGATGTGGATAATCTTAATTTTATGGCTTCCGGGCCTGTGCCGGAGAATCCCGCGGAATTGCTCGACTCCCAGAAAATGAAGCTGCTTTTGGCGGATCTCAAACGCCAGTTTGATTATATTATCATTGATACTCCTCCCATCATCGCCGTTACGGATTCCGGTATCCTGGGGGCCAAGGCTGACGGCGTTATTATGGTCATTCAGGCCGGACGCACTCAGCGCGGCATCGTCAAACGGGCTTCAGAACATCTCCACCAGTGTCATGCGAAGGTGCTGGGCCATGTCTTGACGAACATTGAATACCACCTGCCGCAGTATATTTACCGATACTTATAATGCTTATCGGGGCTTTTATTCTACGGATATTTAAATAATTTAAATATTAATATGAATATTCTAAGAATGATAGTATGCTAAACAGCATAGGTATGCGTCTGTTTTGAAGTCAGGTTAAAAAAATATCACACATTGAGTCTTACCGTCTTTTAGATAAGCGACGGGATTTATAAGCATTTGCTTAGGAAGGAGCCTAATCATGGGGAAGTTTTTAGTCACCGGAGGGGCCGGATTTATCGGTTCAAACATAACAGAGAAACTGATTCAGGAAGGGCATTTTGTCCGTGTCCTGGATAATTTTTATTCAGGTAAAGAGGAAAATCTGGAATTTGCCAAAGAGCTCGGCTCAGACGCTTTTGAGCTTGTCCGGGGTGATATCAGGGACAAGGACGTCTGCGACAAGGCCTGTGCCGGAATGGATTATGTCATTCATCAGGCGGCTTTAAGGTCGGTCCCGAAGTCCATGACAGAGCCGGAAAGCTACAATGATGTTAATATTAACGGGATTCTGTTTATGCTCCAGGCCGCGGCCAAGCATAAGGCGAAAAGGTTTGTCTTTGCCTCGTCCAGCTCGGTTTACGGGGATACCGATCAGTTCCCGGAAAAAGAAACGTTTTATCCGCTGTTGATTTCTCCTTACGCCTTGAGCAAATTGACCGGGGAATTTTACTGCCGGATTTTTTCCGAGAATTTCGGCCTGGAAACAGTTTGTTTAAGATATTTCAATGTTTTCGGCCCGCGGCAGGCTTTGGATGACGAGTATGCGGTCGTTATTCCCAAATTCATCCATTGCATTATGCATGATGAAGCGCCGCCGATCTTCGGGACCGGGAAACAATCCAGAGATTTTACTTATATCGATAATGTGGTCTCGGCGAATATCCTTTCCGCCACAAAACCCGGCATCAAACATGAAGTCTTTAACGTCGGTAACGGGGCGGACAATACTGTTCTAGAATTGGTCGAGGCCTTAAACAGGATCATGGGCAAGACATTGCAGCCCAAGTTCCTTGACCTGCGGCCGGGGGATGTGTTCCGGACCTTAGCGGACATCACAAAAATCAGAGAGAAACTGGGTTATGTTCCGCTGGTCAATTTTGAAGAAGGATTAAAAAGAACCGTGGAGTATTTTAAGAATACATAAATAATGAAATTCACAAAACGGTCCTGGTTGCTGATAACGGTTGTTTATATGCTCGCAATATTGTGGAGTTCCACGATGCCGGGGTCTTCGGACACCGAGGGTTTTTCCAAAAGAGGGGTTGTTTTGAATTTTCTGCATATTCCCGCCTATTCCGTTTTGGCTTTTTTTCTTATTCAGACGCTGCACGGTCATGCCTTATCCTGGAAGACCGGAGGGGAGCGGTGCGTCCTGTTTCTGGTTTTCGGCCTGGCGGTATCCTTCGGTATCCTGAACGAGTTTGTTCAGGCTTCTGTCCCGGGCCGGGAATTTTCACTGGGGGATATGCTGAGGAACGCCCTGGGGGCAATCCTAACGATTAGCTTTTATAAGAAAAAATAGATGGATATTTATTTACACAAACCTGTTGTTGATAATAATAAGCTTATTCTTTCCTGGGACCCTAGTTTTTGTTTCCTCTCCAACACGTACTGGATAGAATGTCCGGATCTGGAGAAAATAGACTGTCCTAAAGAAAAATTAAGTGAAGTTTATTTCCCTGTTTGTCTGGCCCTGGCCGCTCTGGGGACCGTTCGTTTCCATTTGCCGTACAGGGTCAGGCAGGATGTCCTTGACAACTGGATGAGGGCCATAAAAGAAGTTGCCGCCGTCAGGTATGTCCGTCCCTGTCAGGTGGAATTCGTGAATGGAGAAGAGGATGAGCCTTATGAGGTCTGTGATGATTCCTATTCCGAAAATGCTCTGCTGCTGGGAGGAGGTTCGGAATCCTTATTAACCCTGGCGACTTTGCTGGATGAAGGTGTCCGCCCTTATCTCATCAGTTTAGGGGGGCCGTTATGGGCCGGCAGTGATCCGACTATCAATACGGTAAAATTTAAAAAAGATATGGAAATTGCTAGGGAAACAGGCTTGCAGGTTATCAACATCCGTTCTAATTTTAAAGAAATTGTCTCTGATAAGACTTGGCGTCCCCTGATGAAGTCCGGAGCATCGATATTAGTCGCTGTCCTTTACTGTCCGTTTTTTGTCTCTTTGGTTTATCCTGTCTGTCATCAATTCCGGATCGGCAGGATCTTCTGCGGGGGAGAAAAAGAGTGTATTAATGCTTTTGCCGAATGGGCGGAGACGCTGTACGCGTCAGTCTCTAGAGGTGTTCTTTTTGAATCGAGGCTCAGTGAACTGCCGAAATATGACGTTGTTGCGACTCTGCACCTTAAATATCCCAGCCTCGCCAGACATCAGAATTCGTGTCATTTCCGCACAGAGAAACGCTGGTGTTGCCGCTGTGAGAAGTGTTACCGGAATTATTTTATTTTTAAAAATAACGGTCTGGACTTAAGTGTCCTGGAACTCGACGAACAGGAGATCATAAAGAACGAAAGGCTTTTGATTAAATTGACGGTACAGGAAATGCTGCAGTCGGGACTGAAAGAATGGATGCATCTTTTTAGCCTGATTCAGGAACCGTATCTGTTGAGATTAAAAAGAAAAATCCTGATCTGCTATCATCTAACGGCATTAAAAGATGAACTGTCACTTTTTGTGAGGAAATTTGCCCCGGGGCTTTACCGGTTGTACCGTAAGAGCAAAGATATCTTTATTCATAACCAGGATTGACGATGACTTATGCTTAAAGTTCTTATACTCGGTCATATCAATTGTCGCAACAAGGGAGACGAAGCCATCCTTAAAGTTTTAATTGACCTGATGCCCCAGGGAGCCGAGATAGAGGTTATCACCGAAGATTTAAAGTATGACAGAAAATATATCCCTGAGAGAGTGGACACAAAACACGTCAGGCTGCTGAATTATTATAAGGCCGGTTGTTGTCAGCGTATCAGGAATAAAATATTAAGAACGCTGCGGCCCAGTCTTTCTTTGGACGGGAATATGACTTTTGCTTTAACGCAATCTTTTCGGAAGAATTTAGAATCCGCCGACTTTATCGTCATGAGCGGCCGTGACCAGCTTACGGAATGCTATGGTCAGATCAGTTTTAATAAATGGGTGACCCAGCTTGAAATTGCTACCCGGTATAATGACCGTCTTTTCTTATTAGGTTGTTCTATTGATACTCTCTCTGCCCAGAACGAGAAACGGCTGAAAGCGGCCTTGCTGAAAGCCCGTTTTGTAACGTGCCGGGAGAAAGCAACCTTTTATTATGTCCGGTCTCTTGACGAGAGTATCCCCTGCGGCTATGCGCCTGACCCGGCCTTTTTGCTTAAGCCGTGTCAACCCCGAAAAGATGTGCCTCTGAAACAGAACCGGGTATCGATCGGGATGTCTTTAAGCGGAGGGTTAATCGGATATATGAAACTTGACAAAGCACAATATGTCTCGGCCTGGACCCGTGCCATTCATGATATGGTCCAGAAATATGATTGTCAAATTGTGCTGGTTCCCCATGTCGCGGTCCCTGAAAACCGCAACAATGATTATGACCTGTCGAAACTGATTCAGGAGCGGCTTAATGAGGACCCTGATTGTGAGTCCAGGCTGACGCTGATCCCTCCGGATTTAAGTGCAAACGAATATAAATATATCATCGGTCAATGCGACTATTTTATCGGCTGCCGGACGCATGCGACTATTGCCGCCTTGTCTCAAGGCATTCCGGCCATTGTCATTAAGTACAGCCGGAAAGCCGAAGGGATTTTTCGGGATTTTTACGGGCACACAGACTATGTCCTGCCGATTGAAGGCCTTTTTGAAAATAAGTTGTCCGGGAAATTGGAATTATTGATGCAGGATAAGAGGTGTTTGAAGAATGTTTTGCTGATGCAGGCCGAGAAATACAGGGATGAAGTCAGAAGAACATGCCATTTGATGAAATAGGAATATTTTAAAATGTTTTGCGGAGGAGGATCTTAAAGAATCACATGAATGAACCGGCGGTTAAATTGTCCATTATCACGCCTGTCCGTAACGGCGAACGTTTTATTAAAGGATGTCTTGCCAGCGTTATTCAGCAGGAATGCGCCAACCTGGAGCATATTATTATTGACGGCGGGTCCACGGATGCCACGGGAACGATCGCCGGACAATATGCCAAGGATTATCCCCATGTCCGTTTCATTGCTGATCCTGACGAGGGGTTGTCAGAGGCATTGAACAAAGGGCTGGACCTGGCGCAGGGGCGGTATGTGACCATTCTGGGCTGTGATGATTTTTATGAACCGCATGTTTTGAATGAGGTTATTGCTCTGTTGGACAGTCTTCCCGAACCGGCCTTGCTGATCGGGAACTGCAATGTCCTGGATCAGAATGATGATGTCCTTTATGTCAACCGTCCCAGGAAACTGACGCTTTTTGACCTTTTATCCGGCGCGCCGCACCCGGTGAACCCGTCAGCCTATTTTTATCACAAGTCTTTGCATGCTCTGATCGGCAATTATGATATTTGTGAGAAATATGCCATGGATCTTGATTTTCTCATACGGGCGGTACAGGTTGCCCACGTAAAATATATAAACCGAACATTGGGGAACTATCGCTTACACGAAAACAGCATTACGGGGCAGAGCATGGCCAAAGGAGGCGTGGCCCGTAATACTCAAAGAATCCGGGACAAACATTATGCCCCGCTCAGCATAAAAGATAAATTGTGTTTTTTTGTGTATAAGTATTCCAAAAAGGCTGTTTATAAGATCCGATGCTCATTAGGCCTTCTGCGTGAGGAGCCTTAAGAAGGGAATAAGCGTGAACAAATCAGGAAACACAAAGGGGACGTTACTTGTCCTGGGATCCGTCCTCCGGGCCGCAAATCTGTTCTCGATCTGTATCGTTGCGCTTTTTATGACGCCTTTTCTCATCAAGTCCCTGGGAGACAGAGTTTACGGGATGTGGATGCTGGTCGGGTCTGTCTTCGGATTTTATGATTTGCTCGATTTGGGGCTAACGGCAGCTGTCCGGAGGTTCTTGTCCAAGGAACTCGGACTGAAAAATTATGAGGAAGGCAATCAGGTCATTAATACGGCGCTGCTGGTTTTTTCCATTATCGGTTTAGCGGCTTTTGGTATCACCGTTATTGTCGCTTTCTTTTCCCGGTATTTTATCCCCGATCCGGCCGAGGCCTTTTTATTCCGCAACTTTTTGCTTATTACCGGGGTCAGCGTTTCTTTAATGTTTGTGATCCGGACATTTTACGGGGTTCTGGAGTCGCACCTCCGGTACGATATTAATGTCGGAGTCGACCTGCTGAACCTGCTTTTACGCACCGGCCTGATCATTTTATTCCTGAAAAAAGGGTATGGACTCATCGCCATTGCCGTCATTATGCTGTCCGTGAATGTTTTCTGCCATATCATCACGATTATCTTTACAAAGGCTGTTGCGAAGTATATGAAATTTTCCTTTAAATATTTTAACCGGAAAAAATTAAAGATATTCTTCGGCTACAGTATTTATTCTTTTCTCGGCCAGGTTTCGTCCAGGATCGGAAATGACATCGATAATTTTGTCATTGCCGGATTCCTGGGAGTGGGGTTTGTAACGGTCTATTCCATCGCGGCGCGCCTGGCAAAATATTTTTCGCAGTTGGTATGGTCCTCCACGGGGCTGATGACCCCGATATTCAGCCAGTATGAAGCTGTGGGCAATTTCGGCGCGATACGTGAAAAATATGTTTTTGTCTCCAAGCTTGCCTGGTGTTTTTCCCTGATTATCGGCGGCAATATTATTCTTCTGGGAAAACCGTTTATCCTGCGCTGGGTCGGCCCGGAGTATATCGCCGCCTATCCTTTGTTGGTGATTTTGGTGGTCAGCTCTGCGCTTTCTTTAACGAACGTCACCGGGATTAATCTCGTTTACGGGATTTCCCGGCATAAATTTCCTTCATTGGTGAGTTTGTTCGGCTCCCTTACGAACTTGACATTAAGCATCATTCTGGTCCGTTTTATGGGGCTGAAGGGCGTGGCCCTGGGGACGGCCATTCCCTCGGTCTTTTTGGGTTTGTTCGTCATGCCGGTTTATATCTGCCATGTTATCCAGTTTGATCATAAAAAATATTACCTGCAGGTTGCGGCACCGTGTTTCCTGTTAACCGCCGGATACCTGTTTTTCGTCCGGCAGCTTTTTAAATTTATCGTGGCCCCCAGTTACTTTAATGTTGTTGTCTGCGGGATCATAAGCACGGTATGTTATGCCTGTCTGGCCATCCCTGTTTTATTTGATAAACAGGAAAGGGCGTATCTGCTGCAGGCCGTGCCTCTGCAGAAGATTATGATATGGGGTCACCGTAAAAGGCGGAACGCCTGAGTAAAGGATGTCCAAAAACATGAAAATTTTATTTATAACCGAACACTTGCCTTTTTTCCCGTGCCATGACGGGTTCCGCCTTATCCCGTATAACCTGATCCAGGAACTGTCCAGGGAACATGATATTTATTTGCTGTCATTTTATGTTGATAAAAACGAGTTGAACTTTATCGGTTCTATTTCAAAATATTGTAAAGTTGTGGACACGGTCTTTTTTGAATATCCTAAAACGAAGAGGGAATCCTTGCGGAATTTATTTTTGAAATATGCCTGGAACGAAGAGATGGCTGGCAAGATCAGGCAGTGGCTTGAAAAAGAGAGTTTTGACCTGGTTCATGTTGAGGGCGCCAGTATCGGCCAATATGTTTACCGGAGTGCGGATATCCCCAAAATCATCTGTCCGCATGATTCGCCTTCTGCCCGGGCCTGGCAGTTGTTGATCAGCCGGGACGCTTTCCTGGACAAAGTGAAATATTTCATCCAATGGGTTAAAGCCGTGGCCTGTGAAAAGGACATTTATTCGAAATTTGATCATTGTGTTGTTGTGAGCCCCAAGGACAAGGAGGTTATAAAGCGACACGCCCCGGGGCTGAACATTTCGGTCATGAGTAACGGCGTGGATATGCATTACTACGGGTATCGTCCCTTTGAAGGCCGGGAAAAGAATGTGATTTTTACGGGGAATATGTCCTACATCCCCAATGTGGATGCCGCGCTGTATTTTTATCATTCGATTTTCCCGGATATCCGTAAGGCTGTCCCGGAGGCGAAATTTTATATTGTCGGCGCCCGGCCTTGTGAGGAGATTCAGCGGCTTAAGGCCGACCCGAACGTTGTTGTCACCGGTACGGTCGATGACATCCGGGAGTATATTTATAAGGCCTCTGTTTACGTCTGCCCGATGCGCTACGGCACCGGCATAAAGAACAAAATTCTGGAAGCCATGTCTATGGGGATCGCGATTGTTTCCACGACCAACAGCGTTGTCGGAATCAATGTCTCCCGCGGGCAGAATATTGTTGTGGAGGACAAGCCCGGGATTTTTGCGCAGAGAGTCATTGAACTCCTCAATGATCCGCCGGCCCGTTTACGCCTGACCGAAAAGGCCCGGGCCCTTATTGAAGCTGAATACAGCTGGAAGCAGAGGAGTAAGGACTTGAATGATATTTATCGGAAATTAACCCCTTAGTTTCACGGCTGGCGGTTCTTTCATCAGGACCGGCAGGCATAACGGAGAGGTACGAGAAAGTTATGGTGAATAAACAAGAGATGTTCGTATCCGTGATCATTCCGACCCGTAACAGGTCGCAGATTATCGGCCAATGCCTGCAGTACGTATTCCAACAAGATTATTCGGCTTTTGAAGTGATTTTGGTCGACACTTCAACGAACCATACCACGCGAGAGATTGTTGAGCGGGACTACCCGCAGGTGAAATATCTGTTTCTTGAAAACGGCGCCGGCCGGAGACCGGAATCAAAAAATTTAGGGATACAGCATGCCCAGGGAGAGATTCTGGCTTTTATCGATGATGACAGTTTTGTGCAGGAGCATTGGCTGAGAGAATGTGTGAACGGATATTCGTCTGCCGAGGTTGGCGGGGTAGGCGGGTTTATTGTTGACGAAAATGCCGAAAATGCCGAAGCGATTCAGTATAATTCTATAGGAACAGTGACTTATAACGGGGTCAGGGTCGGCAACTTCCACCGGGATCCGGGAAAAATTGTGGAAGTCGACCATATCCGGGGCTGCAACATGTCTTTCCGTAAAAACGCTGTTGAACAGGTCAACGGGTTTGATCCCAATTATACGGGATCCAATGTCGGGGAAGAAACAGATTTATCCGTCCGGGTCAAAAAAGCCGGGTATAAAATATTGTTTAATCCGAAAATGAAAGTGATCCACACCACGGCCCCGCGGGACATCGTGCAGCGCAATACTTTTGATTACCGGAGGCAATATTATATCGCAAGGAATTCAACTTACTTGATGTTCATGAATTATGATCTGAAACGCACTCTGGCCTATATTTTTACCAATAATACCGGCATTGTCGCCTTTATCAAACAGCCCAGTCTCCGCAAACTGTTTTGTGTGCTGATCAGCGGGTGGGGAAAATGTGTGGGTTGTTTCGTGAGTTGGTACGTCTTTTTGCGAAGATCTGTCTTTGGGCTGAAAGACAAAGGTTTACGAGTCCGGTAGGGCGGAAGGGCTATTAATGAATATTCTCTGTTTAGGATTAGATTACCTGATGATCAAAGACGATAAAGTCCGGGGGGATGTGCGGGCCCGGCAACTGGAATATGCCAAATCGTTTAACACCTTTCATATGGTGATTTATTCCCCGAAAGCTTTGGCTTTTGTCCCGCAGACATGGGGGGACAACCTGTTCATTTATCCCACAAACTCTGTTAATAAAGTAACGTTTATGCTGGATGCGTACCGTTTGTGCTCTGTCGTGATCAAACGCCATCAGATCGATGTCGTGACGGTGGAGGATCCGTTCACGACAGGTCTGGTCGGATATTTCTTGAAAAAAAGGTTTAAGATCCGTTTGAACGTCCAGGTTCATATTGATTTCCTGAACAACCCTTACTGGATGAGCCTGCGGAAAATCAATAAAATTTTTAACCGGCTTGGCCAGTTTGTGTTAAAGCAGGCGGATACGGTCCGTTGCGGGACCCGTTATGAAAAACATAAATTGAGTCAATTAGGAATCCGTGAAGATATGATTGCCGTGATCCCGGTCAACTCGGAGGTCCGGAAGTTTCAGGATGTTTCCGGACAGCAGATCAGGGAGAAGTATCTCAATAATAAACACAGCCATTTACTGCTTTTTACCGGCAGACTGGTGAAACAGAAAGATATCCCCACGCTGCTGAAGGCCTTGCGTGCCGTGCGGCAGCATCTGCCGGACATATTGTTATTGATCGTCGGTTCGGGAGCAGAAGAAGAGGCTTTAAAAAAATTGACGGCCGGGATGGGCCTCTCCGCTCATGTCAAATTTGCCGGAAGCGTCCCTCACGATGATATCCCGCGTTTTTTAGCGGCCTGTGATGTTTATGTCGTCCCTTCCATTTTTGAGGGGACATGCATCGCGATGACCGAAGCGATGTCAGCCGGGAAGCCCGTTGTCGTGACGCGTTTTGCCGGGGCCGAGGACCTGGTTGTGGATGGCGAGACCGGTTATAAAGTGCCCATCAGGGATGACCGGCTTATGGCTGAAAGGATTCTGCTCGTTTTGAAAAATCCTGAGCAGGCCAAAAAGATGGGCTTAAGAGCCCGCAGGAAAATCGAAGAGGAATTCACCAGTAATGCTGACATTAAAAAGGTTGTTCACCTATGGCAGAAAACAGCGGAATAAGGTTTCTGTTTAGTTGGGTCCCAAGGGAGGCCCGGATATGACAAGTCATGGCCCTGAAGAACGGAATGATTCCACGCTGATCATTGAGCAGTGCCGGGACGGGATTGTGGAGCATTTCGGCCCTGATCTGGAGGCTGTTGTTTTGGCCGGAAGTTTTGCCAGGGGGGAAGAGTTGTCTATCGTTGAGAACGGTCCTGTCCGGTATTTAAGCGACATCGAGTTCTTGTTGGTCGTCAAAGAGGAAGCCTTTTTCAAACGGCAAAATTCGTCTTTTGCCGCAGACCTTAAGGCGGTCTTAAAGCAAAAAGGCCGGGATATTGACGTCAGTTTGGGGATAACCTCAAAGACGATTTTAAAAAGATTCAAACCGTATATTTTCACCGTAGAAGTGCGCAAGTTCGGTAAAGTCCTCTGGGGGGATGAAGATATCCTCCATTTTATCCCCGCTTACGGAGAAAAGGATATTTCCAGGCTGGATGGTTTGATCCTGCTCAATAACCGGATGGTGGAACAGCTGATCCTTTTGACCGAGATTGAAAACGGCGAGAGTTTTGAATCTTATCATATCGATAAAGGCTACGTGCAGATCGTGAATTCGCTCCTAGCCTTTGAGAAGAGATACAAATGTCTTTATGATGAAAAGAAAAACGAAATTATTCATTTGAATCTTTCCCGCAAGGATATCATAGATAAAAACCGTTTGGATGTTACGCCGTGCGTGCAGGCTTTCGAGCACATTCTCAAACGGAAATTTTTTCAGCTTTCCCGGGCTGAAATGCTGGAACAATGGCGGATGCTTCGGGAAACCCTGAAATATGTCTGGCTGTACGAAATAGCCCAGATTCTGGAGTATAAGGACCTTGATCTGGAAAAAGGCCTGCAGTATATCCTTTCTGTCCCGGATCTGATATCCTGTGCCCAGGGGTGGGCCAAGGTTTTGCTGAGGAATCAGTGGCGGTATTTTCAGTTCAGGGATATCGTGACAAAATGTTTTCTGACTTCTCCGCAGTTCCTGATTTACCGGGACGCTGCCCGTCTTTATTTTGCGGATTCCTCTTTGCCGGGGCAGCGGGAAGAAGTTGTTCAGAAATGGAAAACGATCGTGAAGTAAAGGGGGCCTTTGATGAAGGAAACGACAATCTTTATTCTTATCGACGCTTTGGGCTGGGATTATATTAAGAACCGTCCCTTCCTGGATGATATATGCCCGATCAAAAGGCCGGTGAAGAGTATCCTGGGCTTTTCCAGCGGCGTCATCCCGTCTATATTGACAGGCCGGTATCCTCCGGAACATAAACATTGGTTCCTCTATTACTACAGCCCGCAACAGAACTGTTTCCTCTGGACCAAGGCGTTTCAGCGCCTGCCTCCGAAACTCCTGAACAACCGTTACACCCGGAAGCTCGTTGAGGAAATATCAAAACGCATGATGGGATATAACGGATATTTTGAAACGTATTTGATCCCGGTGGAACGTTTGCATCTTTATGACATTTGCGAAAACAAGCGCATCTATGCCCCCCGGGGCATGCGCAACGGGAAGAACCTGTTCGACATCCTTCAGGAAAGACATATCGATTATAAATGCTATGCTTACCCGATGAAAGACCAGGAAATCTTTTCCCAGGCCCAGCGGGATGTCCAGGAGACCGACAGCCCGTATTATTTTCTTTATTTCTCTGAATCAGACGCCTACTTGCATAGAGGATGCAAGGATGCGGACGGCACCAACAAGATGATCGATTATTACGAGCGGGAAATCCGTACACTGGTGACCCGGGCAAGGAAGAAGCATGATCAGGTCAATTTATATGTGTTTTCAGACCACAGCATGTCGCCGGTTTACGAAACTTATGATCTGCAGACCGGCATCGAAGGTTTGGGACTTAAAATCACGGAAGATTATATCCCTTTTTATGATTCCACCATGGCCCGTTTCTGGTTTTTCAACGACAGGGCCCGGGAAGCGATTGTGAATTTTTTGCGGGATAAACCCTATGGACGGGTCCTTTCTCCGGAAGAGAAGAAGTCCCGGCATGTTTATTTTGAGGACAACATGTACGGGGAGGAGTTGTTTTTAATGAATAACGGAACGATCATCAATCCGAGCTATATGGGGTGCCGCGCTCCGGAAGGGATGCACGGTTACGATATTGATGACGGCCGGATGGACGCGGTCCTGGTCTCCACCCGGAACCCGGCATGTCAGGTGAATGACGTAAGGGATTTCTTCTCGATGATGGAGCAGCATGCTCATTAAGGTGCGGGCTGGCCGGCCCGGAAGAATTTTGAAATAACGTTTAGGAGCTTTGCGTGACAAAAGTCCTTTATTTTTTAAACAGCACAGTGCGCGGCGGCGTTGAAGAACATGTTCTTTGCCTTCTGCGTTTCATGGACAGGGATTCTTTTGAGCCGGTTATTGTGTGCCCTCCGGAATTACTGACAAAGATGGAAGGGGATTTTATAAAACAGAAAGTGAAATATTATCCGGTCCGTATCCGCCGGTGGACAGATTTTTCCGAGATCAGGAAGTATTTATATGTTTTGAACCGGGAGAAACCGGATATTGTTCATTCCCACCTGTTCTTCGCAACGTTTTTCTCCGCGCCCTTGAGCAAACTGGCCGGGGTGCCGGTGACCATAGAAACGGCTCATATCCGGGAAGCCTGGAGAAAAGGCCTTAAGAGAGCGTTTATCATTGACCGTTTCTTTTACCGCTTTGTCGATGAAATCATTGCTGTTTCCGAAGCCGTAAAACGGTTTCTGGTAAAGGAGAAAGGCGTGCCGGCAGAGAAAATAACGGTTATTCATAACGGAGTAGACCTTGAAAGGTTCGCCGGGCAGCGGCGAGAGGCCGCTGCGGGGGAGAAACGGCGGGCAGGGCGGGACCAGGGCAAGAGGCGGGAGCAGAAAAACACAAAGGTCAAGGTCGGTGTTATCGGCCGTTTGGAAGAACAGAAGGGGCATAAATATTTTCTGAACGCTGTCCGGCTTTTAAAAAGTAAAGCGGACAAGGCGGAATTCATTATTGTGGGAGAGGGCCGCTTAAAGCGTGAACTGGAAAATTTGTGTTTATCTTATATGATCAGCAACAAGGTGAAGTTTTTGGGCTTTCGTAGCGATATCATCCCTGTTTTGGGAAGTCTGGATATTTTGGTGCTCCCGTCTTTGTTCGAAGGACTCCCGCTGGTGGCTTTGGAAGCCTCGGCCATGCAAAAGGCGGTCATTGTCACGGATGTGGACGGGAGCCCCGAAGCTGTGCTTCACGGAGAGACGGGCCTGGTCGTGCCGTCTAAGGACAGCAAGGCTCTCAAAGAGGCTATGGAGAGATTGATCGATGATCCCCAGCTAAGAAGGGAACTCGGGCAGAGGGCGCGGAAACGGGTGGAAGAGCATTTTGATTTAAAGAAACAGGTCCGGGAGACGGAAGAAATATATCGAAGATGCTAAAGAAAAGTTAAACGTGTTGGCCAACAGCCGCATTCTTTGGCATAATGAAACAATGAAACAAAGTTATTAAGTTATTTAAGGAAATCGTCATGTCAGCACTTTTTATCCTTTTGGGAATTGTCGGCGGAATCGTTATCGTGGTTAATCCTTTTATCGGCTTGCTTGTCACGGTTGGTCTGTTCCCCCAGGCCTTGATCCCTTCCATGGGGTATTCGTTCCTGGGCGCTTTTTCCATGATGACCCCTATCAAGATCATCGGAGCCGTGACCTTTCTGGCAACGGTTATTCACCTGCTTATACAAGGGAGGAGCTGGTCGTTTCTTAAATCCTCCGGCTTTAAGATTTATTCCATATATTTGGTTTATCTTTATATCGACGGCTTTGCCCAGCCGACATCCTTTTCCAGAGAGCTTTTCACCACATTCACCTCTTTTTGGGTTTTCGGCTTCACAATCCTGGCGCTTATAACGACGCCGCAAAGGCTGAGGCTTCTGACGATTGTGGCCGTCATTTCCATGGCTGTGGCTTCAGCCCAGTCTGTCTTGAGTTTCCTGACCCGTCCGGACTACCTTTTGATGATGTCGCGTTTAAGAGGGACGAATTTCGACCCCAATTATTTTGCCATCAGTTTATTGCCTTTCATTGTCATCAGTTTCTACGTGGGCCTGGCTGAAAAAAATAAAATCGTCAAACTCCTATTGCTTTTCATCCCGGTCATTTTGGTTACGGCTTTGATTCTGACCCAGTCCCGGGGAGGCCTGCTGGGGCTGGCGGTTATGCTGTTGTTTGCCATTATCCGCGCCAAAAATAAGTTTTCAGCTTTAATTACAGTCGGTGTTTTATCTTTTATACTCGTTTCTGTTATGCCCCAAACGGTTTGGGAGAGGTTTGAAAAGACAAGGCTGGAAAATTCTCATGATGACACAATCGGTTCCACCGTCAGGAGATATTATCTGGCGATGGCTGCCTGGGAAATGTTTTTGGATTATCCGATCTTCGGCTCAGGCCCGGGAAATTATTATTATAACTGCCGGTTGTATTATCCTTTATCTCCCGGCAGAGCGCACAGTCTTTACTTGGAAATCATGGCTGAAATGGGTTCCGTAGGGCTTATTTTATTCCTGTCGGTTTTGTTCTCGGCTTTAAGGCATGCCAACAGGGTCATCAAAAGCGGGATCAAGCCTTATGACAGTTATGCCCGAGGTGTTTTTTTGGGACTTATTGCTTTTATGGTGGCGGCGCTTTTTTTGCATGCCCAGCAGGAAAAAACCTTGTGGCTGGTTGTTTTCTTGTCTCTGGCCCTGACACATTTGAGCCAGAACCCGGGGCCGGAAAAAAACGATGTGAAAGTCAGAAAGTAGCGTGTTTATGAAAATTCTTTTTATATCCAAGGAAATTCCGTTCCCTCCCGTCAACGGCGGCCGCATGCGCTGCTGGAATATCATGAAATTACTGGCCTCCCGCCACGAATTGCTCTGTGTTTGTTTCGGCGATAACGCCTCTCTGCCGGAAGAGGTCAGCCGCATGGTCAAGGTCGTGTGTGTCCCCCCGGAAGTTCATAGCCAAAGCCGATGGCGCAATTACCTGCGGCTTTTATCAGGAGTGTTTTACCGGTATCCTTGGCTGGTCAGGAGCAAGATGTCTCAAGAGATGCGGGATACTTTGGGGGAGATCATTCAGCAGCAAGGGGTTGATTTGATCTTTTGCGATTCCGTTTATTACGCCGTAAACGTATCTTTATGCGGGAGAAAAGCTGTCCTGAATGAACATAACCTGGAGTCCAAACTTCTGGAGAGAACGACCCGGCTAAGACGGAATCCGGTCGCAAGGTTTATTTTAAAAGATCAATTGCAGAAATTTCAACGCTACGAGGAAGAGACCTGGGCGCGTTTTCACCGTGTTTTTATGTGTTCCTCTGTCGATGCACAGGAAGCCGGAGCCCGGCTTGGCCAGGGGCGTTTTTCTGTTGTTCCCAACGGCGTGGATGTTGATTTCTTCTCTCCTGCCCCGCAACGGCCGCTTATCCCGGCCAAGCTCTCTTACACGGCGGAGATGGGATGGTATCCCAATGAAGATGCGGTCCTGTTTTTTGTCCATGATATTTATCCGCTTATAAAAGAAAAAGTCCTTGAGGTCAGTTTTGATATCATCGGTAAGAACCCGGGCGAGAAAGTCCGGCAGCTGGCCGCGGCTGACCGTTCCCTGAACGTCACGGGCTTTGTGGATGATGTCCGGCCCTATGTTCAGCAAAGCCGGGTCTTTGTTGTGCCTTTAAGGATCGGGAGCGGCACACGTTTAAAGATCCTTGAGGCCATGGCCATGGGCAAGGCTGTTGTGTCGACTTCCGTCGGTGCCGAGGGGATTGACGTGACAGACGGGAAAGATATCCTTATAGCCGATGATCCGGCTGATTTCGCGGATAAAGTCGTGGATCTGTTGAATCACCCGGATAAAGCGCAGGCCTTAGGCGTCAACGGGCGCAAGCTGGTGGAAACGAAATACAGTTGGGAAATTATTGGGCAAAGAATTGAACAGGAAATACAAGAGGTGATGCATGAAGATTAATCGAAAAATCATAATGATTTTTGTCTGTCTGGTTTGGGTTTTTACGGGACCTGACGTTGGCCATGCCCAGCAGCAGTTCGACAAATTCGGCGGCTGGACCGGATTAAAAGGAACAAAGACCGGGGCTTTTCATACAGAGGCTATTCATGACCGGTGGTGGATTGTCACGCCTGCGGGGAATGTTTTCTGGTCGGTGGGTGTGTACAGCGTCCGTTTCTCCGGGATCCCGGATACGAATACGAAACGCCGTCCTTACCAGGAAGCGGCTGTGCAAAAATACGGCCATGAAACGGAATGGGCCAGGGTGACGAGATTACGTCTTAAGGAATGGGAATTCAACACGATCGGGGACTGGTCTTCGGCCTCGGTTTTCCGGGAGCCGGGATTCGCCTATGTTGTGGGAGTGGATCTGCCGAGAAAAGCCCCTAACGTGATCCCCGAAGGGTATTATGGCTATTTCCCGGATGTCTTTGCCCCCGAGTTTCAGCAGTCCGTTTACGAAAGTATGTTTGAACGGTTTAAACAACAGGCTTTTTTAATTGACGATCCCTGGCTGCTGGGATATTTCCTGGCAGACGAACCGTCATGGTACGGCAGCAAGCAGCGGCACGGCGCCCTGACAGATGATTTCATCCGCCTGGGGGCCGACCGTCCCGGGAAACAGGCCTGGGTGCAGTTTTTGAAAGCCAAATATTCCGGCATTGACGATCTGAACCAGGCCTGGGAGTCGGATTATAAGGATTTTGCAGAGCTTCTTAACGCTGAAAAAGTCGAAGATACCGCGCAGGCTGTGAAGGATAAACTGGCATTCTTAAAGGCCATTGCCCTGCAGTTCTCCAAAGTCCTTTTTGAAACGTTGCGCACCTTTGACCCGCATCATATGGTTTTGGGAACCCGTCCGAGCCGGACATATCCGGAAATCCTTGAAGCGATCGGAGAGTATACGGATGTTTTCGGCGTCAGCTATTACGGACTGAACAGAGGCTACCGGCTTGATCCGGAATTCGAAGAAAAGATTGCCGAGCTTTATTCGTACACCAAGAAACCGATTCTCCTCGGGGTTATTGTTTCCGGCCAGGACGCCGGCCTGCCTTACGGCATGGTCAAATCCCAGCAGGACCGGGGTGTCAGTTACTGGCGGTTCCTGGCGAAAGTGGCCGCTGACCCGCGTATCGTCGGTATGCACTGGTTTCAGTACTTTGATCCCCCGCGGCATTGTTATGATGAAAAACCGGCCAACTGGGGCCTGGTCGATCAGAAGGATGAACCTTACCAGGAGGCTGTTTCCCTTATCAAGCAGGCTAATGATATGGTTTATGCCTATGCCTTGAATTTGACGGATTTTGTCCCGGATTTTGACGGCGTTTTCGGTCTGGTGCGGAATGAGTATCCTCAGGCTCAGCCGGAAGAGGAATTGAAGTCCCTGAATATCCCGGTCACAAACGGGGATTTTGAACTGCGTTCACAGGCCTGGAAACTGCAGACCTGGAAGGGCGACAGCCGTGTTGTTATTGATTCGGCGTCTCCTCATAAGGGCCGGTATGCTTTAAAAATCGTGGGCGGAAAAGCTGAAGGATGGGATTCCGTTGGGGTGGCTGCCCAGTACCAGCCCTCATTTATTCTCAAACCGGGGGTCGAATATAAACTTTCGGCCTGGATAAAGACGGATAAGGTTGAGAATTTCGCTAAAGTCCGTATCAAGATCAAGTCCGAAAGCGGGGGTGAAGAGTATTATGAGGCCGGCGGACCCTTCGGGACAACGGAATGGACGCGGTATGAAAGCCGTTTCCAGGTCAAAGAAAAGAATGACGTTGAATACATCGTTGCTCAAATGGTGGGCAATGGGACAGCCTGGTTTGACGATATTCAGCTTGAAGTGATGGCCCCCGGGACAGCCAAGGTTGAGGAGTTTGTGCAGCCCGACAGCCCGGCCGGTTTGCCAGAGTCCCGGGACTGGAAGACCAGGCCTTTAACTTTACCCAATCCGGGTTTTGAACAAGGGGAGCAGGGCTGGAAACGGCAGCAATGGAAAGGCCGTCCGCGCGTGGGAATTTCCTGGTTTAAGCGCCGCACAGGGCTGCGCAGTTTGGAGATAAAGGGTTCGGCGGACGGATGGGATTCTCTGGGCGTCGGGGCCTGGAATATAGAGGACATCCCTATCGACTCCGGGAAGCGTTATGTGATAAAAGCCTGGATCATGACCTCGGATGTACCGGACCGGGCCTTGATAAAGATGAAGGTGAAATACCAGAACGGTGAAACCGTTTATGTTGAAACAGACCCGGTTTCCGGAACCACGGACTGGACGCAGGTCTTCCAGGTTTTTCAGTTTAAAGAACCCGGCTCCATCGAATATTTTACCTGCCAGCTGGTCGGAAAAGGCACGGCCTGGTTTGATGATATCAGCATAGAGGAAATCATAGAATAAGGGGATTGTTATGCTGCCGTATGTCTCCCGTTCCCAAAATTACCGGAAGAATGTCAGGCGCGGTTATGAACACATGAAGCAGAAAAAGGTCGCCATTTGCGGCCTGGCGCGCGATTGCCAGAAACGGCTGAAAAAAAACATGGCTGTCTTGGAAAAGTTAAGGACGTGCTTTTCGCAGTCTTATGTGGTCGTTGTTGAAAATGACAGTAAAGACGGCACGAAAGACGTTTTAAAGAGATGGGCCGGCCGGAAAAAGGATGTTTATATCCTTACGGAAGACTCCGGGCAGGAGACGATCCCGGCTGAAAGCCATAATGAAGCCAGGCCGTGGTTTTCCAAACACCGCATGGAACTGATGGTGAAATACCGTAATAAATATTTGGAATTTGTTGAAAAGAATTTTACGGTCGACTACCTTATTATCGTGGACATGGACCTGTTTCACATTTCGCTTGACGGAATAGCCGACACGTTCGGCCAGCCCATAGCGTGGGATGCGGTCACGTCTAACGGCCGGAATGTCCCCCCGGGAAGGGCTTTCTTTTCCGGCTATGTTTATTTCGATACTTACGCATTAAGAGAGGTTTCTGATACCCGTCCGCAGACCGAAGAGATGATTTTTGCCTATCAATATCTCTTAAAGCCTTTGAAAAAGGGGATGCCCATGATGCGGGTGGCCTCGGCGTTTAACGGCCTGGCTGTTTACCGGAAGCCGTCCGTTGAAGGGCTCCGGTACCATTGTCTTCTGAATGCCGATGCCAGGGTTGAAGCCGAATGTGATCATGTCTCTTTGCACCGGGACATGGCCCGGCAGGGGAAGGGACTTATCTTTATCAATCCTTCCCAGATTGTCTATTATGACACTTATACGAATCATATTTTTAATCTGTTCCTCAGATGTATTTGGAAACTGAAAATAAAAATGAAATCTTTCAGAAACCGGTATGATGTCAAGCGTCAACAGCCGTAGAAGAGGTCTTTATGAATATTTTGTACATCGGGCGTGAGGTCCCGTTCCCGTCTGACACGGGAGCCAAGATGCGGACCGGGAATATCATTAAGAGACTGGCCGCCAGACATAACATTTATCTTATCTGTTACGGAGACAAGAATACGGCTGAACACGATTCCTTAAAAGCGGTATGTCAGGAGTATGTTGTCATTCCGCCTCCCCGGGAATTTATGAAGAACAAAGGCGTTGCCCTCTATTGGAGTGTGCTGAAGGGCTTGTTGTCTTCACGGCCGCTGGGGGTCACCAGCCGTTTCAGCCCTCTTATGAAGGAAGGCATTGCGGGATGGCTAAAAGAGCAAAGTATCGACTGTATCATGTGTGATACGGTTTATCAGGCCGTTTATATCCCTGCCGGACCGTGCCGTACGGTCCTGAATGAACAGAATGTCGAATCGACTATCATCAGGCGGTACGCTCTGCTGGAGAAAAACCTGTTAAAGAAGGCGTACGCGTATTATGAATACTGGCGCATGGCCCGGCTGGAGAGGGAGATCTGGGGAAAAATGGATTGTATTTTTGCCTGTTCAGATACGGATAAGGAGGCGATCCTTGCTAAAGTCAAAACGGCCAAAGTGGAAGTTATCCCTAACGGGGTGGACGTCCCTGACCTTCTGGAAGATGTCCGGGAAATCCCTTGCAGCATTGTTTACACCGGGCTTATGAGCTGGCATCCCAATGAAGATGCCGTGATGTATTTTGTGAAAGATATCTACCCTCTGGTCAAGGAACGGGTCCCGGAGGCCGCGTTCTGGATCGTCGGGAAAGGCCCTTCCGAGAAACTGCGTCAACTGTGCGCGGGAGATGCTTCTATTCATGTCACGGGTTTTGTGGAAACTGTGACCCCGTATATCATGCAGAGCCAGGTGTGTGCCGTCCCGTTGCGCATCGGCAGCGGCACGCGTTTAAAGATTTTAGAGGCGATGGCTTTAAAAAAGGCCATTGTTTCAACGTCCATCGGATGTGAGGGGTTGGAGGTGACGGGCCATGAAGATATTCTGATAGCCGATGATCCGCAGTCCTTTGCCGGACATATCGTTGACCTGCTTCGTGACGAGGATAAACGCAGACAATTGGCAGAGCGGGGACGGGGACTGGTTGATAAAAAATACCGTTGGGAGGTTATCGGCGATAAGATTACGGCGGTCATCCAGGCCCTGGTATAAAGGCCTAAGCATGAAATTGATGGCTGTCTACACCGAGACGCACAGGATTTTTAAAGATGAATTCTTCCTGCCTTCCCTGCAGGACGATTATGACCTGGATATCCGTTTCTGCGAGGAAGGCGGGGGTGCATTCTTTGAGGCGTCCTGGAGCAAATCCATATCATTTAAAACGGAAACGGTTATCAACGTGGTTAAGGAAAACTGGGGGGATGTTTTTGTGTTTTCTGACGTGGATATTCAATTCTTTCAGCCGACCCGGAAAGCGCTTTTGGCAAGCATCGCCGATTACGATATCGTGTGTCAGCGGGATGATCCCAACGGTTTTTTGTGTGCCGGTTTTTGGGTCGCTAAAGCCAATAAGCCTGTTCTGAAATTATGGGAGAAGGTTTATGAACAGGAAAAAGAGGAGAAAAGGGAACAGTTGGCTTTCAACCGGTATCTTCGCATGAAGAGAAGAGAAAAAATGATGTATTTCTTAAGCGATTTTATAAGGCCGTGCCGGTACGATACCTGCCCGACACGTTCTACGGGGGAGGGACCATCACGGGCCAACACTGGAAACCGGGCATGGATCTGCCCGTGCCCGAGGGCATCATCATGCATCATGCGAATTACGTGGAAGGCATTGATCAAAAGATCGCTCAGTTAATATGTGCGGGCCGTCGTCAACGCCAGATAAAACCATCCCTGACCGGCCCTGATTTTTTAAAGGAGGAAGAATGAAGCTTGTCGGCATGTATACCGAATCTCATCGGGTTTTCAAGGACAATTGGTTCCTGCCGTCGCTGAAAGATGACTATGACGTTGATCTTGCTTTTTGTGAACAAGAACAGGGCGGGGCCTACATGGAAGCCAGCTGGTGTCAGGCGATTATTTTTAAGGTGAAGACAATTCTCCGGGCCATCGAGCAGAACCGGGGAGATGTTTTTGTTTATTCTGATGTGGATATCCAGTTCTTTCAGCCGACCCAAAAGGTGCTGCTGGAGCAAATGGGGGAATTTGACATCATATGCCAGAGGGACGACCCTTACGGTTACTTGTGCGCGGGTTTCTGGATGGCCAGGGCCAATAAACGTGTCTTAAAATTGTGGGAGAATGTTTTCAACTCTCTTCATGCGATTCAGGATGACCAGAAACTGATGAATCAGTTTCTCCGGACGGGACGCAAAAAGAAGATCGTTTATGCATTAAGGAATCTTACGGGATGGTGCCGGTACGCATACCTGCCCGACACGTTCTACGGGGGAGGGACCATCACGGGCCAACACTGGAAACCGGGCATGGATCTGCCCGTGCCCGAGGGCATCATCATGCATCATGCGAATTACGTGGAAGGCATTGATCAAAAGATCGCTCAAATGGAATATGTGAAAGGGATTGTCGAAAGCCGGCAGAAAGATTCGGGCGCTGCCGCCGGGGGATAAGGGGTTATGGACACGTTATTAAAAGGGCTGCTCGTTATTTCTTCTCTTATGTTGCTGCATAATGTTTTTGTGTTTTTTTATTTAAAGGTTTTTGCTGTTTTAAACCGGCGTGATCCTGCGGAGGAAAAAGCACAGGTTGAAAAGATCAGTGTTATTATGCCGGTCTATAACGAAGAACAGTGTATCCGCAAGAAATTGGAGAATATAAGGGCTTGTCTGAACCAGGTGTCCCGGGATTATCAGGTCCTGATCGGATCGGACGGAAGCACCGACGGGACTGACCGTATCATTGAGGCGTTTATTCAGGAACATCACCCGGCCCCCTGGAAGCTCTTCCGTTTTAAGAACCAGGGCAAAGGGCAGACCATTAATAAACTCGTCCATGCTTCGGACGGGGATCTGGTCATTTCAACGGATGCGGATACTCAGATGGATGCGGATGCTTTTGAAACCATGATCCATGCCTTTGATGCTGACAGCCGCCTGGGCTGTCTGTCCTGCGTGCCGCAATATCAGGCCCGGGACATGAAAATCCAGATGCTGTACTGGAGATATGAACTGGCCCTGCGGGAGGCGGAATCCCGCATCGGCAAACTGATTGTGTCTACGGGATGGCTTTACGCGTTCCGGAGGAAATATTATCAGGACATCCCGGCACAGGCCATGGCCGATGATTTGTGGATCCCGCTGACGATCCTCTTGCAGAACCGGAAATCCGCGCATATAAGCCGTTTAAAGGCCCTTTCGGAATGGACCGATGAAAGAACAGAAGTTCAGCGGCGGACACGGGTGATCACCGGCGGCGTTGATATCATTAAACGGTTGTTTAGTAAGATCGTTAAGAATCCCGGGCTTTTTTTTGTTGTCTTTTCTCACAAGATTAACCGCTGGCTGGCTCCTTTGTGGATAGGGCTTTTTGGAACAGCCGCCGTTATCCTGCAGCCCAAGATATTTTTTGTTTTTGCAGCGCTATTGCTCGCGTGTGCTGTTGTCTTGAAACCGCAAAGATTATATCTTTTGTTATATTCCGTCTTTTCTCCGGTTTTATCTTTGCTGAAATTTCTGATGAAAAAGGATTTCTCCAAATGGGATCACACAAGAAAATGAAACCAGACATTGCGGACACCGTCCCGGAAGATGTGTTAGGATAACCGGAATAAAAAATCAAGGATATGTCATATGAATCATAATACACATACCCCGAAGCCTATTTTATTGGCGATAGCCGGAGGCTCTGCTTCGGGCAAAACGACATTCGCCAGGGACATGGCCCGGGAAATAGGTGAGGACAAGGCCGCTGTTCTTGAGCTGGATTCCTATTATAAGGATCTCTCCGGTTTGTCTGCCGAAGAGAGAATGAAGGTCAACTTTGATCATCCGGATGCTTTGGACCTGGCTTTGTTCAAAGAGCATCTTGCGGCCCTGCAGCAGGGGCAGCCCATAGAGAAACCGGTTTATGATTACGGGACGCATGCCCGCAAGCCGGCTTTTGAGCGTTTCGATCCCAAACCTGTTGTCATCATCGAAGGGCTGTTCGCGCTGCTGGATGATCTTTGCCCGTATTACGATTACAGGGTGTTTATTGACACTCCGGACGATTTGCGGATTGCCCGGAGAATATTGCGGGACGTCCGGGAGCGGGGGCGGGACGTTGAAAGCATCATTGAACAATATTTGGCAACGGTCAGGCCCATGCATAAAAGGTATGTGTCTCCTACGGTGAAGAATTCCGACCTTGTTGTGGACGGGGAGAAGGGATTGGCTTTGGCCACGGACGAAATTTTATCCTTTGTAAGAAAGGGGCTGGGTTTCATGAAAATACTTGTTATAGGCAGTGAGGGTTTTATCGGGGGATATTTGACCCGGGCGTTGCTCAATTCCGGACATCAGGTGACGGGGCTTGATATCGGCCGGGCGGACGAACCCCGGGAGGGATATGAATGTGTCAAAGGCGATCTGATGGACAGCCAGGCTTTGCGTACCGCGGCCCATGGCGTGGATATGGTCATTAACCTGGCGGCCAAACACCATGATTTCGGAGTCTCCCGTGAAGAGTTCTTTCAGATCAATGAAACCGGAACCCAGCGAATTCTTGATGTCCTGTCTGAGCTGGGGATACGGAAATTCATTTTTTTCAGTTCTGTCGCGGTTTACGGGGACAGTGACCAGTGTTCCCACGAGGAATGCCCCCGGAATCCGTCCAATGATTACGGCGAATCAAAACTGGCCGCTGAAGAGTTGATCGAGGCCTGGGCTAAGGATGACCCCCAGCGGGCGGTGCTCATTGTCCGTCCGACTGTTGTTTACGGTCCGCATAATTATGCGAATATGTTCCGCTTGATTGACACCATTTACAAAAGAAGGTTTTTTCTTGTCGGGAAGGGAGATAATATCAAGTCCGTCACCTATGTGGAGAATCTGGTGGCGGCCACGATGTTTCTCCTGGAAAAAATAAGCCCGGGCCTCGCGGCATATAATTATTCGGATTATCCGCATCATGCGTCGGCACAGCTGGTCCGTTATATCACGGATGGCCTGGGCCGCAAGCCCTACACCTGGCACCTGCCGTTAAAGCCTATTTTATGTGTTACGAGTCTGGTCGATGTCCTGGCTAGAATAACCGGAATAAATTTCCCGATTACAGCGAACCGGATCAAAAAGATCAATATGATGACCTGGCATGGGTCGGACAAGATTCGTCAGATGGGTTTTGAACAGACTGTCAGCATAGAAGAAGGGTTGAAGCGGATGATTCACTGGTATCTTGAAAGAAAAAGTAAACAAAAGTGATGTTGCAATGTTGGGGGAAGATATTGTATTATTGATAGATCACAACAATAGATTATCCCGGAAAGTTTAAGCTTGGCGCAAGCGCCATAAACATGGCCGCATAAAATTCAAAGGATGACCGTTTTTATTTTATGGAACAGAAGATCGTAAACATTCAGTCCCTCCTCAAAGAACATTCCTGCCCGATCATAGCAGGTGTCATTTTTCTGGTCGCTTATGTCCCGACGATTCTCTGGATGTGGAGCCGCTGGTTTGTGGCGGATTCCTATTACAGCCACGGGATATTGATCCCTTTCGTGAGCGGTTATTTGATCTGGCAGAAAAAGGATCAGTTGAAAAATATTCCGGTCCAGGAGTCGCGCTTGGGCCTGCCGGTTATTTGTGCCGGTGTTTTACTTTACCTTTTCAGTGCCTTGTTCCGCATCAATTTTACCGGCGGGCTTTCGATGTTCACGGTTGTTTTCGGGCTTGTCCTGCATTTTTACGGCCGGGAGATCCTTAAGGAGATCCTTTTTCCCGTCAGCTTTTTGATTTTTATGTTCCCGTTGCCGGAAGTGGCCATCGTCAATATCAGCTTTCGGATGAAACTGTTTGCCGCAGCGATCGCGGAAAAGATTCTAAACGGAATGGGTATCCTGGCCAGGCGTAAAGGGAGTATTATCATCATGCGTCACACGCAGGTGGTTGTCGATGATGTCTGCAGCGGCTTGCGTTCCTTGATCTCCCTAACGGCTTTGGGGAGCATTTTTGCCTATTGGCTCAGAGGGCCGTTTTGGAAGAAAGCCGGGCTTTTTTTAACCACGATCCCGATTGCCATCATCACAAATGTGTGCCGGGTCGTATTTTTATCAACCGTCAGTGAAATTTGGGGCGCTGAAGCCGCCGGCGGTTTCCTGCATGATGCCTCGGGGTTTCTTATTTTTGCCTTAGCCTTTGTTCTCCTTATGGGGGTCAGCAAAGTTATTGAATAGGCGGTAAATATTTTATTTTGACTATGTCTAGAAAAATTGACAAAAAATTTATTTGTATTATTGGACTATTCCTTATTTCCGCCGTAGTTTCCTGGACGCTTTATTTCAAGGAATACCGGCAGGCTGATTCGGCTAACATTCATGAATTCCCTTCTGAAATCGATGGATGGGTCGCAGAGGAGATAACCATCACAGATAAGGAATATGCCCTGCTGGAAACGCGAAATGCCTTTACCCGGAAATATACAAATGCCGATGGAGACTCGGTGTATTTATTTGTGGTTTACTCTCAGACCAACCGGAAAGTCGTTCATCCTCCGGAAATTTGTTATACGGGAGGGGGGGCGACCTTTTTAAGCACTGATTACCACACGATTCATGTCAGCCGGCCGGAGGTGGATATCCTCTGTAATAAATATCTGGTGGAACAGGGCGCCATTCGTCAGCATATGTGTTACTGGTTTAAGGTCGGGGCAACCTTTACGCATAGTTATTTGAAAGGGCAGGCCCTTATCGCGATTAAAAAATTGACTGGGCAGTCTTCCAGCGGCTCGCTTATTCGTATCTCGAGTGTTGTGGATCCGGATCATCCGGATAAATCCCTCCAAACCATAGATAGTTTTGTCCGCACGGTCACTCCGTATCTTTATAAATATCTGCCGTAAGTTCCGATCCTCGGGAAATTTCAAATCCTCTTTCTTTGTGCCTGTTGTTTGGCAGGGCTAATCTAAAATTCTAGATATTATTATATTAAAGATATAATGTCTAACGCCATCAACAGAGTGTTGTGTTAGGTCAACGTCTCCCTGGGGTGGCTTGTCATGTCTTGTCAGTGCTTGGGGGGTTTTGTCTGGTTATGGCGTATATTCAGCATAATGTAAAGCATTGTAATTCAATGAAATAAAAAAATGTGTTTTGAAGTTTGTTTGCTGCTGGAGTTGGCACGCAAATTGCTACGTAATGGGTATGAAAAGCGGCGGAAAACGCTTTCTTAGTGAGGTTTAATATAAATGATAAAAATGGGAACGAAAATCAGACAAGCAGCTCTTATTATTTTGCTTATTTTGGTCAGCACCGTTGCTGCAACCACGGCCTGGGCCACAATGACCCTGATTGATTATAAAGGGACACAGGATATTTATCCTTTGAACGATCAGCAGATGACGATCGAGGACCGGGCTGATATTCCGAAATCCAGAGCCCCGGAACCATCCACCTTAGCCTTGTTCGGCAGCGGATTTTTCGGGATGATTATTAGTTTTGTCCGAAAGACTTATTACATTGCCAAACGGGCTTTCGATTTTGTCCTCTCCATTATTGCGGTTATTGTCTTATCTCCTCTATTTCTATTTGCGGCCCTTTTAATTAAGCTGACTTCCAAAGGGCCTGTCATTTTCACCCAAATACGTGTGGGAAAAGATGGAAGATTATTTAAGATATACAAATTCCGGACAATGAGAGTCAATGCGGAAAAAGAAACAGGTCCTGTATGGGCCGCCAAAGATGACCCCAGGCTCATTCCTGCCGGAAAATTTTTACGTAAGTCCCACATGGACGAAATTCCGCAATTTTTTAATGTCCTGAAAGGGGAAATGAGTGTTATCGGACCGCGACCTGAAAGGCCGGAGTTCGTGGATCAATTAAGAAAGAAAATTCCGGAATATGAAAGACGGCTGGCTGTCAAACCCGGTATCACCGGCCTGGCTCAGGTGTGGCACCGTTATGATGAAACGATCGAAGATGTTAAGAAAAAAATTAAATATGATCTTCTTTACATCAAAAAAGTGTGTCTGTGGACAGATGTGCGGATTTTCCTGCGAACGTTTAGAGTTGTCTTTACGGGAGAAGGGGCGCGATAAAATCGGTCATTGGTTCCGGACTCAGCAGATTTTTTTGTGGATGTTTATCAAGCAGTTATGAGTGTTGAAAGAAAGGAGGGGGGCAAAGAGCAGTTCATGGCAGGTGAGTTTTTAAGGAAATTTATTTCCAACTTGGCGTAAGGAGTATCAGTTCGAACCTAGCTTCTTACATGATAATAAATAGATAATTATTAATTTACACGGAGGTAAAGGATGAAAAAAGTTGTTTTAATCACAATGCTGATAGCAGGCCTTGCCTTTATCAGCACTCCGGCAGACGCCTTTGACCTTGGCGGATATACAGGGCAGGTGGAGTTTAAGTTCTCCGATTACACCGCAGGCACCCTGTATACTAGCAGTTCCAATGGCTATGGCAATGCCGACGGCACAGAAGATGCTTGGAGTATCTTCAAGGTCTTCACCCTCAAAACGGATGCCGGGCAGACGCTCTGGCAAGACGGTCAAGATGGTGAAGAATTAACAGGTATTTTTTACGGCTTGGACGATGATGCTTGGACAGTAAATTCTGACGGATCACTCAATATTCAATCAGTTGGCGGTTATATCGACCTGTACCTTGATGACACCCCTGATTTTGATCCGACAGGTGGTCCGACAGACAGAACAGGAAGCAACACTTACCCGACAGTCACGGACGGCGAGTTGTTTTTAAGGCTAGCTCTTGTTCCGGGTATCACGTTTGGTAACGGCGATACAACAGACGATCATATCACTTATGATAATGATATTGATTCGACAACGACGCCGTTTACCGGTGACGGTGCTTTCTATTTAGTCGTCATTGGCGGCAGCGCTGCTGATATGTTTGACAGCAACGACTATATGTTAGTCGATGACGAAGGCAACATTTCCTACGCTGATTTCTTCGGTCAATTTGACACTGTTGCTCCTGGCAGCTTTGGCTGGCTGGCAAACAGCGAAGACCCGATTGAAGGAAGAGTTGTTCCTGAACCGACATCCATGTTATTGCTCGGAACCGGTTTGTTAGGTTTGGCTGGTTTTAGAAGAAAGAAATAAGATCCTAAAAGTGATAGGATTGGCCATATCACTTAAAAAAGGCAGGAGATAATATCTCCTGCCTTTTTTTGAAATAAATAGGGATGGAGAACCGTGAGTCTCCATCCCTATTCTATTATTGTAATACAAAGACTTTATTATATAATGAAGTACGGTATATCTGTGTTTTTTGAGCAAAAAACAGGTGAAATAGATTGTCATTCTTCATGTCTTGGGCCATAATACACTCTAAGTGTTTATGAAACCATAGCCGTGGTTCACTCACGGCAGCAGGCCGTCAATCAGTTTAAAAGGGGATATGTTATGAAAATCATTAACGCTCATGTGCATCTTATTGAATTAGAGAAGATGCTGCAGCAGAATCCCGACTTGGAGATTTCTCTTGATCTGGAAGTATTTAAGAATTTGGACGAAACACTTCCGTTATTGCATCCCCGGAAACTTATAGAACAGATGGATGAGGCCGGAGTCTCGCAGACCGTATTATTCGCCTGTGAAGCCCCTATTGTTTATTCCTCTAATGAATATGTGGCCGAAATTTGCCGGCGGTTCCCGGAACGGTTTATTGGCTTTGCTTCCGTCCACCCTTTCCGTCCGGATGCCGTGTCTGTGATTGAACAGGCGGTCACACAATGGAATCTGAAGGGGATTAAATTCCATCCGCCGTTGCAGAACTTTTATCCCAATGACGAGCGTGTCTATCCGGTTTATCAGAAAGCCAGCGAACTCAATGTCCCGGTCGTTTTTCACATCGGAACCACCCCGTTCGGTGCCTTGGCTAAATTAGACCAGGCGAATCCATTGTTGCTGGACCAAGTGGCCTGTGCGTTTCCTGACTTGCGTATCATGCTGACGCATTTAGGCACATTGTGGCACAACGAGGCCTTTATGGTCACGGAAAAAAATCAGAATGTCTATATTGATACGGCCGCGTATATTTATGAGATCAGACAACTTCTGAATAAGGATTTGATTGAACGGATAGGGGAAGACAAGTTTATCTTCGGAACGGATTACCCGATGCCTTTTGGTCAGAGGGCGCACAGGATGAAAGATTTCGTTGACTGTATTAATGGCCTGGATTTATCGGATGAGATTAAACAGAAGATATTTCATAAGAATTTTGAGGCTTTATTAAACGGCGTTGAAAAAAAGAGTTTAACAGCCGGAGATCTTTTGAAATCTTTATCATGAAGAGCAGTCCGTTACCCGGCAGGTTCTCTTTTTTATTCCGGAATTCTATGATTAACACAATCATAAACCGCAAATCCCGGAGCGAGAGCCGGTTTCCCCCACTGCAGGATGATTTTTACGACTTCAAAAGCCATCATCACACAGGATAACCAGACCATAGGCGCTAATGTGGTGCCTTCGCCTTTTTCCAGTAAACGTTTGGAAGCGGATTCGGGATAAAAATCCTGCAGGCCTTCCAGCACGAACATACTGGTGATCGATTTTAAAATCAGGTTCCTTTCTTCTTCCGGCGTGATGCTGGATATATCTCTGCCGATGGTCGGGAACTGGTATGCTTCCTCGAGAGAAGGGGTCTCTTCCGTAAAGACCCGCACGTTCCCGTAAGCGACAGCCCACGCTTCAACCAGAGGGATTTTTAAATCCCTGGCCGCCCGGCTGAGCATGAGGATAGGCAGAAGGGCATCGACACACAAAGCAACGACATTAACGCCATTAAGAAAGGAATGGGCCGTTTCTTCGGTGATATTCACGAATTTTTTAATATCTATGTCCGGATTGATTTTTTTTAAGTATTCTTCCGTCACGTCCACTTTTAGCCGGTCATTGGTGTCAATAAAGGAGTATATCTGGCGGTTAAGATTTGTCGGCTCAAACGTGCCGTGATCAAGGATTTTGAGGGACTCCACACCTGTCCTGGCTAATATTTCTGCGACTGTTCCGCCCAGGCCCCCCAGGCCGCAGACGGCAACACAGGAATTTTTTAAGATGTCTTGCTGTTCTTTTGTTATAAGCCCGATGTTGCGGTTTATCAATTGTTCGTAAGACTCCGACCACATGCTTGTGTCCTTTCAAGCTAATGAAATTCCTGGGGTTAAGAAGGGTTTAAATGGCCAGGAATTTGTTTTCATAATTTAAGGCCATGTTATAAGGGAAATCCTGATAATGGTAGATCACGATCTCCATATCCGCTTGTGTATATTTAAGAAGGGCCTTGCGGAACTTTTGTCTTAGTTCCGGGGTGATTATAATATTCTTTTTTAACTGGATTTCAACCTGTCCGATGTTTTTGTTTTCACTCATCCTGAAATATCCTGTGGTTAAGGCAGCAACTTCATAATCGCTGTATAAGCCCTGTTTAATTTCTTCGGGGGCAACGGTTTTACCCTCAATGGAGAGGACCTTTCCCGAACGGCCTTTCAGGGCCACCACAGGAAGTTTAAGTTCCGGCAGGAGGTCCTCGTGGTTTTCTTTGGATAAAATATCCTTCAGCCGGTTATGCGGGTAGAGGTCCCCTGTATCTCCGGAATTGTAGCGTATCAGGGGAATCAGTGAGTCAGGATCGAGCATTGAAAAAATAAGGTCCTGGTTCTCCAAGCTTTCCAGAAAATAACGGTTGGGATAATAAACCAGGAGCTCGGGAATAACGCTGATTGTTCTGCCGAATAACTGGCTGTTGAGCTGCTGATTCCGCTGTAATTCCCGGCGCAGCCGGATAGTTTCTATCGTTTCGTGAAAGAGAGACAGGCCTAATTCCGTTATCCCGAAATTGGCCCCCAGGTAGCCTTTGTCCGGGTGATTAAAATCAATGCCCAATAATTGAGCCATATAGGACCGGTAGCTTTCGGAGAACCAGTCGGATCCCAGAATAAAGTTGACATTCAATGCCGGCCAGTTCAGCCCCTGTTGGATGCCATCCTCGGCCAGTTTCTTTAAAAAGTGAGGTCCCCCGATAATGAGGAATTGTTCTGTGGACGGCTGGATTTTTTTTATGACCGAGAGGGCGAGATCCGTGCGCACACTGGTTTCAGAGTGGGGGAGACACGTAGGAATCTTGACCCCCATCGGAAGACAGTTTAACAAAAAGGTCTTCTTCCTGCTTGTCTGGAAGAGATAATCCAGAATAATATCAATGAGGAAAGTCGCCTGAGTTTCTTCTCGTTTGGAAACGATTCCAAACGAGGGGTGTCCGGAAAAGCCGGAACTGACCAAAACAGAGGCCAGTTGATCAAATTGGCCTTCGGCCACCAACTCCTGCAGTTGATAAACGGGAAAAAGGTCTTCTTTGGCGATGACCGGCACCTGATTTTGGAAATCCGAGAGGCTGTTTATCTGTTGCGGCTCAACGCCTTGTGCCTCCAGGATTTTCCTGTAGGCGGGCATCTGCGCGGCTGCTTTGCGGAAAGCCGGAAGAACACGGTCCTGACCGTAGGCGACAATTAATTCAGGGTCTGAATGAGTCAGAAGACGAATATATTTATCCCGTTTCCAGCGCCGGAAATATTTCTCGATAAAATTCATTATTAAAAAAAGATGCTGCATTCCCCGTAATAAACATGTTCACTCTCGCCGAATTCGGAATCGGATCGTCCAAAATAAAGCTGTGTCCCAAGGCGCAGGTCCGTATTCTTATTTACGTCGTACTGGATTTCAGGATTAAGGACGACACTTTTTCCGTCCCAGTCGTAAACCGTATAGTGGTTAATATCCAGGAGAGGGGTCAGGTTATGCTGAATCCAAAGGCCGCTGAGCTGGCTCTTTAAGGATACGACTTTGCGTGAGAGCGTGTAAGAAGACTTTACTGCGGCCGGATCGTTGTCATCATGGCCGCCGTTATAAAAATGTTCGACAAGGGTGTACCATTTTGGATTGAATCGGTAATCGATCCCCAGGGCTGCCCGGGGGAATTCCCGTTTGTCATCTTGAACCGTATAGGTGAATTCTCCCCGGAATCCCGCATCTTTAATGTAGCCGTCAAAGGAGAACCCGTATATCTGATCTTTACGGACAGAGGCCGCCAGCAAGGCCAGGTCATATGTCGAGATTGTTTTATAAATCTTGAGCCCTCCGCTGGCATTTTCATCCTTGCTGTCAGGAGCGGCGACAAGATTGATGCCTACGAAGGCCTCCGGGGAATAATTGAGGTTGATGGCATCGACCCCGATCCGTTCGTCTTGTTCCAGATTGACGGGACCTACGGAATTGAAGATGTCGACCGGAGAATAGAACCTCAAACGTCCCCAATCGATGAGTTGTTTCCCGATCACCGCCTGAAATTCCGGCGTGTAATATTTGATAAAAGCCCGGTAGATGGAATGTTTCAGGTATAAATGGTCGTTGTCGACCGAAACAACGTCTGCGTCGATAGCCGCGACTTTGTCCTGGGTGCGTGAGCGGATAAAGGCGAAATCTGCCGTATTGGCGAAGTCATTGATAATAGCTTCGTTGTCAATGGTCAAATAAAACTGCCAAGGGTCTTTTTGCGCTTTAAGTTCCAGCCTGAGCCGGTTGGTCGCCGCAAAAATGTTTTCCTTGGTCGCCAGGGATTTGCTCCCGACGACGAGCGCTTTATAATAACCGCTCAGACTGAAAGTGTCCGTTGAGTCCTCGGCAAAAACATCCGTTGTCACGGCTAATATTAATACGGATACCAGCAAAAGAAAGTTTTTCATGAGACAATGACTCCATCTTTTAAGATTACGAGACGTTTGGCCCGTTCCATGATTAGGCTGTCGTGAGTTGAAAAAACAAAGGTGATCTTTTTTTCATCGTTTAATTCTAGCATAAGATTCAGCAATTCCTGTGCTGTTTTTGAATCTAAATTGGCCGTGGGTTCATCAGCCAAGATTATGCGCGGTTCAGCGGCCATGGCCCTGGCCACCGCAACCCGCTGTTGCTGTCCCCCGCTCATCTCATTAGGGAACCGGTGGATGTAGTCGTTCAGCCCGACGCGTTTTAGTATTTCTTTCGAGCGTTTCTGGCGGGTATGCCAGCTGACGCCCTGCAGCAGCATAATGTATTCAACATTCTCAAGAGCGGTCAATGTGTTGATAAGATTATAGGCCTGGAAGACAAATCCGATATGCCGTAATCTGAAGGAGGCTAGTTGCTTCGGGGTTTTCTGGCTGACATCCTGCCCGTCATGAAGGATAAGGCCTTCTGTGGGGGTGTCTAAAGCCCCGATGATATTTAACAGGGAAGATTTCCCCGAACCGGAAGGGCCGGCAATGGCCGTGAATTCCCCTTCCGTAATCTGCAGGTTGATGCCGCGCAGAGCTTCGGCTCTGATGTTTTTTCCTATCGTGTAGACTTTTTTGAGATTTTTTGTTTCTATAAGAGCCATAATAAAAGACTAAATAGTCCGTATAGCATCAACGGGTTTTAAATGGGCCGCATGCCAGGCCGGATAGATTGACACGAGGATACTTGTAAACAAAACCAGGGCCACAGATACCGATATATAACCCATATGAATGACCGGATAAATAAAAGCGTCCATATAAAATGAGTTGAGGGCGCTGGTGAATAAGGATAAATCTATACCGACTTTCCCGAAATAACTGCTTAATGATACTCCTAAGGCCAGGCCCCAAAGGCTGCCGATAATCCCCAGGAAGACGGATTCCCAGGCCACCATCGCCACGATTTGCTTGTGATGAGTTCCTAAGGCCAGCAGGATGCCAAACTCCCTGGTTCGTTCCAAGACGCCCATGAGAACGGTGTTGAGGATGCCGATGGCGACAACAATCATGACGACGATGACGATGATCCAAATAAAAGCGTTGTCAAATTCTATCCATTGCTGCATCATGGGAGATATGGTTTGCCAGGGCAGTATTTCCAGTTCAGAGGCAGGGAGGGCCCTGCTGAGTTTTTTGGCGACGGATTTTGCCTTCTCAACAGACTTGAGCCGAATGGCAATCTCCGAGATTTTATCGTTCATAACGAAAAGCTCTTGGGAGTCCGGCAGCAGAAGCAGCACGACCCCTTTGTCAATTTCTTCCACCCCCGTGTCCAGCAAACCCTGGATACGGAAGGCTCCGGCGGCGATACTGCCATCCAGGGCCTGCGACATGATCACGACCTTGTCTCCCAGCCCGACATTCAGGTTTTTTGCCAGGGCTTCTCCGATAATGATATTGTCATGACTGTCCGGGGTCAGAAAACGGCCCTGTTTGATGCGTTTGCTTAATGTGCTGACTTTTGTCTCCTGCAGAGGGTCGATCCCAAAAATTAAAACACCGGAAGAAGATTCGGCAGAGCTTAATAACCCCTCTGCTTTGACCCGGGGGGCAAACGCGGCAATTTCCGGTCTTTGTTGCAGAAAAGAGAGGATGTTCCTGGGGATTTCAATATAGGTCTCCAGATTGTTCTTTTGCTGATAACCCTTTCGGTGAATAAGAATATGGCTCGTTAAATACGACGTGTAGTTTTCGATCATTTGTTTGTGGGCGCCTTCGACAAAAGCCCAGATGAAGATCAGGGCCCCTAATCCGAAACCGACAGCCGAGATCGTGATCAGTGATCTTTTTTTATTGCGAATGATGTTCCGAATGGCAATTTTTATAAATGTAAACATTGTAATGAGTTATGAAATGTTTTGCCGGAAGTGCTGCCTGCGTTCTTAAAAAGATTTGATTACTGGATTTTTTTAAGATGTATGAGAGTGTAGATATCATCGGGTATGGGTTTATTATACTCAACATCCTGCAATTTTATCGTGGTCATGTGTCCTTCTTTGACTTCTGACTTCATGGTCCAGGTCCTGGGAATGACACGGTCAGAAACCGGACCTTCATTAAGATAATAAAGGGTCTTAATCAGTTTGCCTTTTTCGTCATAATAGGCTTCTTTCAAAGGCAGATAATCTTCTTGCCGGATCCAGCGATATATTTTTCCCCAGATCACAGGGGCTCCGGGTTTAGGGGTGAGTTGAATTTTCAGAATGGTTTTATCCTTGAAGGAGCGTTGACTTACGATTCTATGCGTGTAATCTTCCACAATGCTGCTTTCTTTGACCAGATCATCATTGGCAAAATCACTTCCCATCCAGGGCTGAAGCATCATGGAAGGGGGGATTTTAATCGTTTTTTCTATATTGGGAAGGTAATTCCACATCTCATTATCGATCCGTAACGTGCCGATACCTGCTTCCTTGGCCGGAGAGAGGATGCGGATAAACGTCTTATTGCGCCCGGAATTGTAAACCTGCAGGGACAGCGTGCGTTCCCAGTTGGGAGTCTTGATGCGCATGGAATAGATGCCTTGATTCGTTTCTCCCCGCATAAGGTCATCGGAGCGTTTAATAAATTCCTTGGCCGAAATTTCCTCCTGTGCGCCGGCAACTGTTAAAGGGCAAAGAAGGGAAAAGAGGATTGCTCCCAACAAATGACTGCGTATTTTCTGATTTATTTTCATATTCCAGTCTGAAAAATATTAACAAAAATGATTTGAAATTATGCTAGCATATGGTACTTTAAGATGCAAATGCAAATAGAAATATTCGCTGCTTACTTTTATTTGAGGGAGCGGTGGAAAGAGAAAAATTATTCTTATTAATGTGCGCTTCGCCTTTTCTTTCCCCTGAGCTGCAGTATACGTATAACGAAAATCCACCGGAAGGATTCGTATTCAATAGATTATCCTTGATGAATTTTATCGTACCTTTGACCCACCCCCCAAAAGTTGAGCCACTTTTTGTGATAGAATAATGATAACAGAAAGGGGCAAAAATGGGTAAAAGATTCAAATCAGAAGAAATAATTACGAAATTACGAGAAGTTGAAATACACCTTGGTAAAGGGCTGGACACCGGAGATGCCTGCCGACAAGCGGGCATATCGGAACAGACCTATTACCGTTGGCGCAAGGCATACGGCGGGATGAAAATAGATCAAGCCAAGAAGTATAAAGAGCTAGAACGGGAGAATACCCGATTAAAGAAACTGGTGGCTGACTTATCATTAGATAACGCTATTTTGAAGGAAGTCAATGAGGGAAACTTCTAAGCCCGGCCAAGAAACGCCGGGCGATTATGTGGGCGAAGGAGAAATTCCCCAAAGTATCAGAAAGGCGGTTGTGTAAAATTCTTAGCCAAGCAAGATCAACACAGCAATATAGATGTTCAGGCCGATATGATGAAGGAGCATTAGTTGAGGCTATGATCAATATGGTCAAGCAATATGGACGGTATGGATACCGAAAAGTTGCTGAATTGTTACGCGAATCGGGCTGGATGCCATTAAATGATAAACGAGTCGAACGTTTATGGAGACGGGAAGGTCTTAAAGTTCCGATGAAACAACCTAAACGAAGGAGGTTATGGCTGAATGACGGTTCCTGCATCCGATTACGGCCAGAACATCACAACCACGTCTGGAGTTATGATTTTGTTCATGACCGGACATCAAATGGCCGACCAATAAAGATGTTAACGATCATTGATGAGTATAGCCGGGAATGCCTGGCCATAGAAGTTGGGCGCAAACTCAATTCCAGGAATGTGATTGATGTTTTATCTCGATTGTTTATTGAAAAAGGAGTGCCGTTATATATTCGTTCGGATAATGGGCCGGAATTTATCGCTGAACGCGTCCGTTGGTGGTTGAGAAGGATCGGAGTGGAAACGTTGTATATTGAACCGGGAAGCCCTTGGGAAAATGGATATATTGAATCCTTTAACGGGCGACTACGGGATGAGTTGTTAAATCTGGAAATTTTTGATACATTGTATGAAGCTCAGGTGTTGGTGGAACGCTGGCGGTGGGAATATAATACGATCCGTCCGCATGGATCATTGGGTTATAAGCCTCCGGCACCGGAAGCTATTCAACCAAGATGGCTTCAGCCATCTCCGTTAAACTCTCACAACTTTTGGCACAACTAATGGGGGCAGGTCACCTTAATATGCCGTATTATTTTTGTCTGTCCCAGTGTGTCTGGGGTTGTCCCTGTCCGGCTGTGTCCAGGTTGAGTCCCTTGACATGTTGAGGTTCAGATGCTAGCATGGCGCTTAAACTATGAAAGAGTTGATATACAAAAAAGTATATTCTGATGAGCCTCACCTGATGGAGCAGATTTTCCGTTTGCGTTATGATGTCTATGTAGAGGAATGCCGATATATTGATTCAGATGATTACCCGGACGGCTTAGAGCATGATAAATATGACTCGCAAGCCCAGCATTTTGCGGCGATTGATAGTGAAGGAGACGTTGTAGGGGCTATCCGCCTGATTCTGCCCGGCAGACATCCGCTGCCTTTGGAACAGAAGAGTTCTCTGTTCCTCAATCCCAGAAAGATATGTCCCCAGCTGCGGTTTGCCGAGATTTCGCGTTTGATTGTCAGCGAGAAGTTCCGTAAGAAAAAGGATTTTCTGCGCTTGTGTGAGGACAGTAAGAACTGTCCCTCAAAGTATTCTGATGCGCTGTCCCGGTGTATTGCTAAGTGTATCACTATAGGGCTTTGTAGCAGCGTGTTTGCGGAAAGCAAGCGTTTGGATATTACCCATTGGTATGCCTTGATGGAAAGGAAATTGTACGTGCTTTTTGCCAAATACGGCTTTAAGTTCACCTGCATCGGGCCGGAGGTGAGCTATTTCGGCCCTGTTTTCCCTTATGTTGTCTCAATTTCCGATATTGAGCGGTCCATCCAGAATTTTATTTTTCAACATAATTGCCCTATTTTGGAATCCCATTTTGTTCCTGTCTTTCAGAGGGCTAATTAAAGGCCTGGCTGCGGGAGCCTCTCCCTGATCCCCCCCGTATTAATTAAGGTAAGTATTATATATATTAAAACATCCCCTGCGATCTGTTGAGTTCATGTTGACACGTAGGACATGATATGTTAGCATAACACCAGTCATGGAAAAATTCACATTTAAGAGAGTTGATATCGACGAGCATGAGTTAATGCAGGAAGTTTATAAGTTGCGTTTTCAGGTCTATTGCCGGGAATGCGGTTTTATTAAAGAAGAAAATTATCCCCAGTGCCTGGAAAAGGATGAATATGATGCCCAGTCTGTTCATTTTGCAGCTCTGAACGATGCGGGGCATGTTGTCGGGACTATGCGCATGATCGTCCCGGGGGAGTTGAATTTGCCTATTGAGAGGCATTGCCCGGATATCACAATAAAACCGGATCCTCTGCCGGAAATGGGGTATGCCGAGATATCCCGGCTTGTCATCAGCAAACAACTGCGGCGTCGGCGCGATGACGGAATGTACTATGAACCGCAAGTGGACGATAAAAAAGTTAACGGGGCCCAAAATGATTTTCTCCGACGTGCCAAGCCCATGGCTTTTGGACTCTACCGGGAATTGTATCATGAGAGTAAGCGCCGTGGCATTACGTATTGGTACGCGTTAATGGAAAAAAGCTTATGGCTTCTCTTGCGGATTCATGGATTCAGATTTGACTGCATCGGAGAAGAAGTCGATGTCTACGGGCCTGTTAAGCCTTATCTCGGGAAGCTCCCTGTGATGGAACAGGAAGTCCGGAGGAAATTTCCAAAGTTTTTTGAGTACTTTATTGAAAACCTTGATCAAGGAACTTTGACCAAAGAATAAATTCGACATTTATGTCAACTGTCGAACAGCAAATCTTTAAAGCTTTCCGGCACTCTGCCCAAATTCACTCAGATAAAACCGCTCTAGTGTCTTATCGGAAAGAGTCTGTTAGCTCTATCCCTTATCGAGACCTTCTGGATGACGTCGTGCGTCTGGGGGAACACCTTAAAGCAAAGAACGTTTCTCCCGGGGACAGGGTCATCCTTTTGCTGGACAATCAGACTGGTTTTTCTCTCTCATTTTTTGCGGTTATGTATGCGCGCGCGGTAGCTGTCCCGCTGGATATTCAATATTCCAGGGAACAGATTGAGAATGTTATTCGTCATTCTCAGGCGAAAATGGTGATTTTATCGCAGAAAATGTTTCAAAAATGGGGAGAGCAGATCACCGGAATTCCATTACTTGCCGTTGACTCTAAATCATTCTTGGATCATTTAAGGCAGGGCGGCGGGGCTTGTGATCGTTTTTCCGAAAATGAGGCCAGGGGGGAGGATGGGGAAGACCTGGCTGTCCTTTTTTATACTTCCGGGACAACAGATCTCCCGAAAGCTGTTATGCTGACGCATCATAATTTGCTGTCGAACTGCCAGGCCATTGAATCCTATCATATTATCCAGAGTCAGGATATTCTTCTGTCGTTTCTTCCTTTGCATCATGCCTATGCTTTTACAACCACGTTATTAATTCCGCTTCTGAAGGGAGCTCAGGTTGTTTATCCGGAGGGGATCGGTTCATTGGAACTGGCAAAGGCTATGCAGGCCACCAGGACAACTCTCCTGGTCGGGGTTCCTCAGGTCTTTTTTCTCCTGGAAAGATCAATTAAGCAGCGGATCGCTTCGCTGCCTTTTTTTACCCGTTTTATCCTCTCCTTTCTGGCGCCTGTTTTTCAGGCCATGGGGTGTGTCTCAGGGCGAAATTTTAATAAATATTTATTCGGCCGGGTGCATCAGGCCTTCGGCGGTCAGGTGAGACACCTGGTTTCCGGGGGGGCGAAATTGGATCCTCAAGTCGCGCGTTCTTTTTTGTCCTGGGGTTTCTCTATTCTGGAAGGATATGGCTTAACCGAGACCTCTCCCGTTGTTTCTTTTACTCCTGTGGAAGGCATTAAAGTCGGGTCGGTGGGCAAGCCTTTGCCGGGATGTGATGTCAGGATTCTTGATCCCGATGAAGCCGGCGTAGGGGAGATCCTTATTCAAGGCCCGAATGTCATGAAAGGTTATTATCAGGCAGAAGAGCAGACAAAAGAGGTCTTTAAGGACGGGTGGTTCTTCAGCGGCGATCTGGGGTGCCTGGATGAGGAAGGTTATCTGTTTATTGCCGGACGGAAGAAAGAGCTTATTGTCCTCGGCAGCGGGAAGAATATTTATCCTGAAGAAGTGGAAAGGGAGTACCAGCAGATTCCTTTTATTAAAGAGCTCGCCGTGCTCGTTTCCAAGGAAGGCGCTTTTTTCCCGGGGAGTGAACGACTGGTTGCTGTAATCGTCATTGATGAGGAGTATTTCCGTCTGCAGCAGGTTTCAAATATCCGGGAGAAAATCAAGTGGGAGATAGACAATGTTTCAGTCAGGCTCCCGACCTACAAACGGATACAGGGATTTTCCATATCCCAGACCCCTTTGCCCAGGACCCGTCTGGGCAAGATTAAAAGATATGAGCTGGAGCCCCTCTATTCCCGGCAAAAGACCTCGGGGCGCCAGGATAATCCTCCGGGAGACCGTGGGGGGGGAGATGCCCCTTTTCAAAGCATGACACAGTCCGCCTTGTTGTTTGTCCGGGAAACCTTACAGAGAGATGTCAGAGAAGAAGACCATTTGGAGCTGGATTTGGGGCTGGATTCTTTGGGCAGAATTGAGCTTTTGTTAAATATCCAGGAGCAGTTGAACCTAGAGCTCGATGACGAGCAGTCCATGAAATTTTTTATGTGTAACACGATTCGGGAGCTCATGAACCATCTTAAGACCGTTGTTCCTGATGGCGAGCAATCCTTCAAAGAAGACAAGAGCGTCCGATGGGAAGAAATTCTGCTCGAAAGTCCTCAGGAAAACACAATTAACAGAATTAAGCTGTTTTTCGGACCTCTGGCCCTGATTTTTAATATTATTGTTATCTCGCTTTGTAAGCTGGTCTTCAAGATATTCTTTTTTTTGAAAACGGAAGGGGGGCACAATCTTCCCGAGAAAGGGCCGTATCTCATTTGCCCAAACCATGCCAGTTATCTGGACGGCTTGTTTGTTGTGTGTTCTTTGCCTTACAAAATAGCCTTGCAGACATATTTTGTCGGATACAGCAAATTTTTTGAGCGGTTTTATTTCAGGCCTTTTATTAAAATCGCCAGACTGATTCCCCTGGAAATCAGTCATAACCTTATTGAAGCTCTGCGGGCATGCTCCTTTGTCCTCCGGCAGGGGAAGATCGTGTGTTATTTCCCGGAAGGTCAAAGATCCATTGACGGAGAAATGAATCAATTCAAAAGAGGCGTTGGAATCTTGTTGAAAGAGCTCGCCGTCCCTGTCGTCCCGGTCTTCATTGAAGGTTCTCATAAGGCATGGCCGAGAACCCGCCGCTTCCCCAGACCTGCCCCGGTTAAGGTTTTCATCGGAGCACCGAAAACTGTTGATGCCTTGATTTCTGATATTTCGGGGGAGGGGAATGAGTATGACGGTGTCGCTGCCGGTTTGCGGGATGTGGTGGGGGCTATAAAACAACAATGTATAAAAAAATGAACGCATTTTGTGGGGTGACAGTCACGGACATGGTATGACAGAATATCAGAGTTATGTATTTATTGGTTGTAACATATTAATACATAAGTGTTTGCATTATGAGCAGGGTTTAAAGGGGGTTTCTAGCGTGTTGGCACATTAATTGCTTATAATATCTGTGTAGTCAATCAGAAAATTAGTGTAAATGAAGGGAGAATGTAAATTTATGAAAACGTTAATTGCTCGCTTGCATAATTTGTTTCTTTTTAGCGTGTTGCTCCCATTTGTCTATGGGTGTAATAGTGGCGGAGGTGGCAGTGAGCCGTCTGTGGGTGGCCTTTTTGAAACTGACCCGTCTTCTGTCACTACTGGCACGAATCCTTTACCGTCAGGAGGAGGGGATGAAATTATCACGCAGCTTCATAATCCTGAGCCGGCGACAATGTTGCTTTTAGGAAGTGGTATTGTGGCGATGAGTTACATGAAGACCTTAAAAAAGAAAACAAAGATATAATTTAAAAATTTTAAGATTAAAAACGAGTATATTTTTTTATGGTCATATAAACTCGTTGAAATATAAATAATAAGACAGGTTGGCTACGATCTGTCTTATTTTTATTAATATTTATCAAGATTGATAAATCAAAGCCAATTATGTTTGACATGAAAGTTTTGCTATGATACTATCTTTAAGTATTTGAAAATATTTAATTTAAATAAATAATGGGGGGAGATTTCGTATGTCCTCAACAAAGAAAACCAGGCAGCCTTTCGCTCTTCTAAAAACTTCAGTTAACACTTTATTCTCTCATTCGGCGATTCTTTTTCCCTATATTATTATTATGTTTGTGGAATTGCTGATTTTTGAAATTCTCCTTTTCGCTCCTCGATATCCGCTTGTTAAATTTTTCGGCCCGATTATCAGCCGTTTAGAGGGAGCTGTATTCCTGCACTACCCTTTTTCGTATTACATTTTAGCTAAATGGTTCCAGAATAATGTTTTGCAAAGTTTTCTCTTTATGATATTTAACAGTGTCTTTATCGGGACCTCTATCGCGATCATTAATGCGATTAACGGTAATCAACCCGCTATTTTTAAGGCTGCTTTCAAGCGAGCGGCTTCCTTTTATGTCCACTTGTTTTTAGGGGCTTCTTTGCCGGTGGCCACGATGCTGGGCCTTTCTTATCTTCATCAGCTTGTGATTGCCCGGGCGCTGATTATCCGCTCAACGACAGGTATGTATTTTATTATCAAGCAATCTGTCTTGATCAGCGCTCCGTACATGAACCTGTTGCTTGCTGTTTTTTCAGCAACACTCTTTATTTATGTTTTTCCGGCGATTATTGTTGATAAAAAGAAATTTTTCCCGGCGCTTGCCGCGAATTTTAAAACATTATGGAAGTCATTTTGGTTCACATTTTTTATGCTTTTGCTGCCGGCTTTACTGTATTTACCGATGATTGTGTTGCAATCTGCCTCCAATCTCTTTAAAGAAAATGTCTATCCGGAATTGTTTGGTGCTCTCGCTGTCATCGCTGTCCTGCTTTCTGTTTTTATTGATGCCATACATTATACGACAATGACAACCTATTATTTATTAAAGAAAGAAGAGCAATGAAAAAGACAATCATTTTATTTGTTGTGATCCTCGGAGTTTTATTCGTGGGGCTTTCCCTGGTGGATACCAGTGATTACAAGCTGGAAAAGAAGCTCTGGCAGGCCCAAAAACAATTCAAAGAAATTGAGCAGGATCCCAAAGCTGTTCCTGATCAAAACTATGAAGATTTGATCGCGCAATACCGGAAAATTCTTAAACAACACCCTGAGGCAGTGTTATCGCGAAAGATTCATAACAAGATCGGGAAGATTTATATATTAAAGAAAGATTACGTGAAGGCACGATCGAGTTTTCAGGAAACGATCTCGCAATATCCGGATGATTATGAATCGCACGCCAAATCCTTGATTCTTATCGGGCAAAGCTTTGAAATGGAAAAGAAGTATGACGAAGCCGTCCAGGCTTATCGGAGGCTGATGAACGACTACGGGACAACGGATCTCGGTGTTAATATCCCCTTGTATATTATGCATCTGTACGTGAAGCTCAATAAACAGGAGGACGCTAAGAGAGCGTTGCAGGATGCGTTGACATTTTACAGCAATAAGGTGCAAGCTAATCCCGGAACAGAGATCGCTTTTAAATCCAAGAGGCTGCTTGCGGCTTCGTATTTTGCAAAACGTGACGTTAAAAATGGCATAGCGACGCTCGGGGGACTGCTGACAGAGTACGCCGATAGTGAGTATTTGACATCACAGCAAATGGTGTTGACTGTTAAAACGATCAATACGATGTCTGTCGCAAATCTAAAAGACTTTGATACTCCTATTGCGATTTATCAGGATTTTTTGAATCAGCATCCGACTCATAAATATAATGGTTATCTGCAGCAGACAATCAACGGATTAAGGGCTCTAAAAGACAAGGGGGTCGATGTCCGTTTGCAGCCTGTTGTTAAAAAGAAGCCAAATGTACAATAAAAGTCAGGCACATATATTTGAGCAGTTTACAGAATCGGAGCTGTTCCAAAAGATCGGGGACATCTGCGCTGCCGTGAATGCCGTGTCAAGCGCGCGTGAGCTCTTGGAGACTTCCCTGAAAAAGACCATGGAGTTGTTTGATGCTAACCGGGGGTCAATTTATATCCTTGATGACAATGAAAAGGATCTGATCCTTAAGATAGCTCAGGGCATGGAATTGACGGAGCAGGAGCGCCTGGTTAAAAAACTCGGTGAAGGGGTGGTGGGGAGAGTCGCCGCCAGTAAAAAGCCTATCTTTGTTACAGACATTGCCCAGGATAACCGTTTTAAGAATTATAAGGCAAGGTCGAGTTATAAAACACCTTCTTTTATATGTGCCCCCTTATTAATAAAAGATAAACTTATTGGTGTTATAAGTCTCTCTGACAAAGAGTGCGGCAGTCACTTCAACTCCAACGAATTGCAGCTATTGGACTTTCTCTCAAGCCAGATCGCTTTGAATTATAGGCGTATTCAGCTTTATCAAAAATTTAAATCCGTAGAGGAAGAGTCCCAGAATTTAAAACATAAGCTCGGCAAGAGCAGTGAAGAGGCCAGTCATCTTAAAAAACAGATCGTTTTGCATGAAAAACTGGCAACCATCGGAAAATTAACGGGCGGGATCGCTCATGAATTCAATAACCCTTTGGACGGGGTTATGCGTTATACCAATCTTTGCCTGGAGCACGTAAAGGACGATGAGGTCGTTCGCGGGTACCTTCTGGAAATAAAGAACGGGTTGAACCGAATGGCCAATATTGTAAAAAGTCTTTTGGCTTGTTCCCGTACGTCCGGCCCCTCGCTGCACAAGATTAACGTGAACTCTTCGGTTGAACAGGCCTTGCAAGGCCTGAAGACGGATATTGTGGAGAAAGGGATTATCGTTTCTAAAGAGCTTGATCCCGAACTCAAGGAAGTTACGGATCTGGGGCTGGAACGGGTGTTGGTCAACCTTTTGCGGAATGCTATTGATGCTACGGGGCCTGGAGGGGAAATAAAAGTGTGTTCCACCCAAATGGACGGACACATTATCTTTTCTGTGACAGACACGGGCTGTGGTATTGCCGGGGATAAGATTGATGATATTTTTGAACCTTTTTTTACAACCAAAGATATTGAAAAAGGATGCGGACTGGGTTTGACCATCGTTACGGAAATCATAAAAAGTTATGATGGCCAGATCAACGTAGAAAGCGACCTGAATAAAGGCACATCTTTTACGATTTCTATACCCGTTAAGACAAAATATGAACAATAAAGAACGTAATAATAAATATAACATCCTTGTCGTTGATGATGAGCCGCTTATCAGAGAATCTCTTTATGAGATTTTGCGGATTGACGGTTTCCGGGCAAGTATGGCAGCCTCGGGTGAGGAGGCCTATGAAGAAATTTTAAATAAAGATGCTCCTGATATCGTGTTGACGGATATGAAGCTGCCTGAGATGAGCGGTTTGAAGCTGATTGAGAAGATCAAAGAAGTTTCTCCGGATACGGAAGTGATTCTTATTACCGGCTACGGGTCTATTGAAACAGCGGTTGACGCCATGAAAAAAGGCGCTTATGACTATGTCACAAAACCTATCAATGATAATGAAATAAAACTTATGATCAATAAGATTGTTGAGCGAAAAGAAATCCTGCAGGAAAACAGGGATTTGCGGGAGATCATTGCTGAAGTCAACCCGGTTTCTTTCTGCAGCATGATCGGCGGCAGTGAGAAAATGCAAAAAGTTTATCATGTTGTTCAGTCGGTCGCCACATCCAACGCGACGATTCTTGTCACCGGAGAGAGCGGGACAGGGAAGGGGCTTGTCGCCAGAGCTATCCATGAGACCGACCAAAATCGCAGCCAGAAGCCTTTTGTCGAAGTGAGTTGCGGGGCTTTGTCTGAGACTTTGCTCGAAAGCGAGCTTTTTGGACATATGAAAGGGGCGTTCACCGGGGCTATCAAGGATAAAGAGGGGCGGTTCGAGTATGCCAGGGGAGGGACGGTCTTTCTGGATGAAATAGATGCTTTTTCCCCCAGTTTGCAGGTTAAGCTCCTCCGGGTTTTGCAGGACGGTGTTTTTGAGCGTGTCGGTGATAACATTACCAGGAAGACAGACGCCCGAATCATCGTCGCCACAAATCGGAACTTAGTTGACCTCGTGTCGCAGGGGGATTTCCGGGAGGATTTGTTCTATCGCATTAATGTTATCAATATTTCTATGCCGCCGTTAAGGGAGCGCAAGGATGATATAGAATTGATCGTAGAGCACTTTATCGCCCGGTATAATAAAAATAACAATAAGAACGTGAGGAGTGTTTCGGACGAAGTCCGTAAAATGTTCCTTTTGTATAATTGGCCCGGAAATATCCGTGAGCTGGAGAACGCGATTGAAGGGGCGGTTGTCATGTGCCGCACAGATGTGATTAATAAATGGGATATCCCCAATTCCGAAAAGTTTTCTGTCGCTGCCACAAAACCTGTGGATGGCCAGTCTTTGAAAAAAGTTTTGGAACAGCCGGAGCGGGACATGATTCTTTCCGTGCTGGAGGAATGCAGCTGGAATCGTAACCGGGCGGCAGCTGTGCTGGGGATTAATCGTACGACTTTGTATAATAAGATGAAAAAATATAATATTTCATTTAATAAGATTTAAAGGTTATTACAGAAATGAAGAACAAAGAGTATCTGTCTCATCTCCAAGATCGCTTGATCATTAAAAATAAGTGGGCGGATTTCCTCCGCAGATTTATTGACGTCCTGAGGATTAATATCTTTGTTGTGGATCATGCCGGTAAAATGCTGGTCCCTCCGTACAGGGATAGCCTGAACCGGGGCTATGGGGTGGAATTCCTGACGGGGTCGTTTAATTTTGATTTTACCGGGCAGGAATATAATATGATGGAGGATTTTATCCAGCATGGACCGTATCTGGAGGCTAAGGATCCTTTTGATTTTCATGTTTTTGCCATCCCCGTTAAGGCTGATATCGACAAGACGATCGCTTACCTCATCGTGGGCCCTGTCATACTTAACAAGAGATGGGATAATGAAGATTATGAAAATATGGCAAGCCGACTGCATGTGGAATTTGAGGATTTGATCGACAGGATTCTTGAGATCAGGGTCGTTTCTTTCGTGTCTATGAAAGCCATCCTGGACCTTTTGGCAAAAGTCGTGAAGGATATCGTTGACTTGAATTTGGAAATGAAGCGTTTGCACAAGAAAAGATATAATAAGGAAATGTTCTCCAGGGAAATTGCCGAGACGGCAAAAGACCTTTACGCGACAATCCATCTTGACGAGTTGCTTATCACCATACTGGATGTGGCGTTGAATTTGACGCAGGCAGAAAACGGTTCGATCATGTTGCTGGACGAGCGGACGGGGGAGTTGGCTGTTAAGGTTTCTCGGGGAATGCCGGAAGAGATTGCTCAGAGTGCGCGTGTTAAGGTTGGGCAGGGGATAGCAGGCATAGCGGCGCAGGAAAACACCTCCTTTGTCATTTCCGGGCGGGAGGGAGACAGCCGTATTAGCCATTTGTTGAAAAGATCTTCGATTAAGCAGTCCATGATCGTTCCTTTGTCTGCGCAGAACAGGGTTTTCGGTGTGCTGAACTTGCACACCGAAAAAGCCGGCGGAAAAATTTCCGCTAACGTCGGCAATCTGGAGCACCTGTCTAAATTGATTTCCACGGCTATTCATAGTATTTAGAGTGTTCTGGGGCAGGCAATTAACGTGTATTTAATTTTGAGCATATGCTAATAAATAATTGCGGGTTGTAATGAGCGGTTGGGCATATCATCAAAGGGGTTGATTTTATAATGGCTGAAGTTGGAAGACCGAAAAAAGTTCGCTATATCCAAAGCATGCCCAAGATTATGCTTTTCAGCCCTCGAGGTAAGCCTGGACGTCCGGATGAAGTTGAATTGAGCTTGGATCAGTTTGAGGCGATAAAGTTGGCGGACTTTCAGGGATTTTCGCAATCGGACGGTGCCATGGCCATGCACGTCTCCAGGCCAAGTTTCGGCAGGATCCTGCGGGAGGCGCGCTTTAAGATTGCCGATGCGCTGGTGAACGGCAAAATCATTAAGATAACCATGGGTGACGCGCAGGTTGGTGTCCGGAAGATTGAGTATACTCAGGATACTCTTAAGAAGGAAATTGAGCGGTTTGAGCAGAAGCATAAAGACCTTATGAAGAGTGTCGGCGATCCGGCTGAAGATGAAGATTTGCAGGAAGACGTTATAATGGAAAGGCAAAAAGCGGAGCCGGGGTCGGCGCGAATGATGTGACGCGGCCAGGTTTCTTTATCTGTTTTTCCTTTGGGGGTGGCGTGAGAATGGGCTGTAAAAGGCCCAAAAAAATACTTCCATAACTTCCTATAATATATGTTATGTTAACTTGAGGAAACATTTTTAAAGGAGCCGCTCTCAGCCTCTAAAGTGACTCTTTTATGTGTGTTTGATTTTTTGTGGTTTTGTGAATTATTTTTGTAAATAAATTAAAATAATTCTTGTTCAAGCAGTATTATTTAGTTTGAAAGACTCACCTTTTCCGGGGTTTGCTGCTGTGGTGTCATGATTTCTGCCTTTTCAATATCGATCTCTATAAGAATGAAATTGGCGTCATCCGGTCCGGTAAAATACTGTCTTAACATGGGGATACCAGTCCATACGTGTTCTTTTTTGTCTTTATCTTCACTGCAGTGAGCCTGTCCGGATATTCTGGCGAATCTCATTTTCCTATCGATATAACATAATTCGACATTGGGATTCTCTTGTATTTGGCCTATTGTCCGGCAACTTGAAAGACATGCCAGCAGCATTTTGCCTTCATCGGTTAACAACGGCATCATGGGTCTTGCTTTTGGTTTGTTTTCGCTGATTGTCGCAAGGACACAATATCCGGCATCTTTAATCAGGTCAAAAACTTCCTCCCTGGTCATATGGAGCTCCTTTCCTGTGGAAGTCAGCGTGATGATGTTTTTTTATTGTTTTATTTTAAATTTTTTTGCGTTCAGGCAATCGGCATTATATTTCGAAATCAGTTCCGCAGTGATGGAAACGGCGATTTCTTCCGGGGTTTGGGCTCCGATGTCAATCCCTATCGGGATGCTTAGTCTTTTAATCTGCCCGGGAGAACATCCTGATTCCCGGAGGTCTTTTATGAACTTATTTCTTTTTGCGTGGCTTGAAATGACTCCGATATATTTTGCCGGTGTCTTTATCGCAAGCTGAAGGCAATCGTAATCGAATTCATGCCCGTGTGTCACGATGACAATATAAGTGTTACTGCTTATCGGGATTTTTTGAAGGTTTTTAACGTAGTCTCCGGTTATTATCTGGTCTGCATGAGGAAACCTTTTTTTATTCGCCCAGGCCTTCCTATTGTCAATAATAGAGACCTTAAAGTTCAGCATTTTGGTTATGATGGATAAAGGCAAGGCAATATGTCCGGCACCGCAAATAATGAGATGCCTCTGCTTGATAAAAGGTTCGATAAAAACAGTATATTTACCGCCACAAAGAGGTCTGTTTGACTTTCCGCTTAACTCAAAGCGGGATAATTGATGCTTGTTCCTTTTTATGACTTTGATACTTTCTTCGATAACCCTTTTTTCGTCAATCCCCCCTCCAATCGTCCCGACGATTTCTCCGTTTTCTAAAACGATCATTTTGGCTCCTGTTTTCCGTGGAGTCCCTTTAACACTTGTTTCAATGATCGTTGCAAAAGCAAAACTTTGCTCTTGCTGGGCGGCTTTATAAGCCGCTAGAATTACTGGGTCCATAACTCACACCAGGCATTATCATATTTCTTTTGAAAGACGAAAGATTTACTCTTTTACGTAAGCTTTTATGATTTTTTGCTCTTCAACAGGCCGGTCTCCCGATCCTGTAGCAGTGTTTTCAATACTTTCGACAACATCATATCCGGCCACAACTTCACCGAAAATAGTATGTTTCATGTTCAGCCAGGGGGTCGCAGCAACGGTAATAAAGAATTGGCTGCCGTTCGTATTGGGGCCGGCGTTGGCCATGGCTAACAGCCCTTTTTTATCAAAAGTGACACTGGGAGAAACTTCGTCTTCGAACTTTCCTCCCCAAAGACTTTCGCCCCCTCTGCCTGTTCCTGTCGGGTCGCCCCCCTGTATCATGAAATTTTTAATAACACGATGAAAAATAAGCCCATCATAGTAGTTTTTCTTTATAAGGCCGACAAAATTCTCGCATGTTTTAGGAGCCACATCATTAAAAAGTTGGATTTCAATATCTCCTTGATTTGTTTCTAATACAACCACGGGCCGTGTCCTTTCTGTTGATTGTTGGGAACATGCTGTTCCTGTCATAATAAAGCCGAAGAAGCTGATAAAAATTATTAATTTAACAATTTTGGCTGGCATGATAAGCTCTCTCCTTGGTATATCTATTTTTCTTTGGGTTCTTCTTTCTGCTCAACAGGCGAATTCTGTTTTATGTCCTCCTCTTTTTTCTCGGTATTAAGGTTATCTTTTATGATCCCGTCCCCTTCTGTTCCTCTTTTCGGCTGCTGGTCAATGTCCGGGGGCAAATGCAGCGCACGATCAGTATCCTTTGACGGTTGTTCTGTCTTTTTGTCGCCATGCATTTGTTCCTGGAGCATGGATTTATTTGTGTTGTCCGGGGGATCGTCCTCATTCGCTCTGTTTTCTGCCCCGGGTGGTGGTGTGTCCTTCTGCCCATTTTTGATATCCGCCTCTATGGTGTTTAATAAATCCTTGTGGGTCATGTCTGTTTTGTGATTTTGGGCGTCATCAGGAGATTCCGTTCTTCCGCTCCCGGGAGCAGCGCTGGGCGGGGCGACAGCCGGTTCACTTACATCCTGGCTCTCGAAAAGAGGCTGGGGTGTTGCTGTCTTTGGCGAGTTGTCGGTTTCTGTTAATTTCCGTATTTTTTCTATGTCATCAATTTTTTTTATCTCCGGATGAATTTGAGCTTCTGAAGCTGTTGGCGGAGCAGCCTTCTCCTCTCCTTTATTTTTATCCGTTTCTTTAACGGATCCCGGGGCTTGTGTCTTTTCCTGTGAGGCGTCGGGGGCGGACGTGTCTGCTCCCTTTTGTACCTGTTCTTGTGTGGGGGGCTGTTCCCCCTCTCCCCCCTTTTCGGAATGAGGTTTTGTCAGGGGAGCGTCCGTCTCCGGTGACCCTGCGGTTTCCCCTTCCTTGGGCTTCTCTTCATCCCCTGCAGGTGTTGCGGCAGGCGTTCCTTCCGGGAGATCCTTCAGCAGAGGGACGAGTGAGTTGATTTTTTGATCTTTTTCTCTGATGAGGGGATCAAACTCTTTTAAGTTTTTCTCCAAACGATCCAGGTTTTTTTTGTCTTTTTCGTTAACCGCCTGGTGGGTTTTTAAGACGCCGTCTTTTTCTTCCACTTCGCCTTCCAGCTTTTTTATTTTTTCTTCCAGCTGTTTCACCCGTTTTAAAAAAGAATCCGCTTCGGTCTGCGTGTTGTTGAGGTCTATTTGCAGAGCGCGGTTTTTTTCCTTGGAATCTTTAAGTTCCTTTTCCAGAATATCCTTTATTTTATTAAATTCCTTACGGCTTTTTAATTCCGTTTCCAGGTCATTTTTAACCTGTTCAATATCCTTATTTTTATCCTGGAGAATAGATTCGAGTTTCTCATTTTTTGTCCGCACATCCTCGATTTGTTTCTTGATCTGTTCGTTTTCCATGACAAGGATTTTTTCTGATTCCGAGTTCTCGTCATCATCCAGCCTCAGGGCCGCTGTCCCTCGGTGAGACGGCGGCAGCCCCGCTGTCTCGTCGTTAAGAATTTCTTCCGCACCCATTTTATCTGCGAAGACGTTATCGGGAGAGCTTTCCTCGGAGGCGGAGGTGCCGGCGCTCTTGGGCAAGGGGGAAGGTTCGGGGTCCTGGTCCTCTTCATTGAGACCCAGCTGGTTTAATATTTGAGATGTGGTTAGAGCTTGCTGTTCACTGTTTGTCTTCGGCTGCGCTGTTGATGATTTCCGGTCGGCTGTTAATATCCAAACAACCGCAATGATTCCCAGCGCAAGTATTCCTATCCCAATATAGATAAGGTACACAGAATGTTGTTCCTTCCGGACTTTCAGCCCCTTGTCATATCGTTGTTGACATGAAAGAAGCTGAATCTATAATAATGTCATGATAAGCTGTATATTATTGACTGCTGGATTCAGCCAGCGATTCGGTTCTCCCAAAGCTTTAGCATTACTAGGGGGAAAAACAGTTATTGAACGTCAATTATCCATGCTCATTGACTCAAACGTCGACGTCATTTATGTCGTTACCGGCGCGTATCGGCAAAATATCAAACCGTACATATTAAACCACAAAAAGGTTTGCGTTGTCTATAATAAAGATTATAAATTTGGGCAAACAGCTTCTTTCCAATGCGGAATTGCCCGGTGTCCGGATGCCTGCCGGGGGGTTATGCTTTTGCCCGTTGATTATCCCTTGATCCAAAAAGAGACAATCAACAGCATTATAGAAGCTTACTTTAAATATAAGGCTTTGATCGTTATCCCCACTTTCGGCCATCGTAAGGGGCATCCCCCGCTTTTCCATCACAGCTTAATCGATGAGTTCAAATCCTTAACTCACGGTAATGGCTGTCACGAAATCCCCCGACGGCATAGGAAAGAGATATTATGTTGGCCGGTTGCTGATCCCGGAGTCTGTCTGAGTTTTAATACTCAGGAAGAGCTTGAGGAATTGAAAGGGTTTCTCTCCTGACTTTACAAACCTCGCAAAAACAGGTTATTAGTCTGTAAGAAAAGCAACAACGCTGGCAGAAAAGTTCGCCCGTACGTACGCATTCCCGACCAGGTTCTGCGCGGGCACTTTTTTCCAGGATCCGGTTGCGTTCGACTGGATATTGGTGATGGCATCCCCCCCCAGCTTGGCGGCCTCTGTCTTCATGCGGTATAGAACATCTTCCATCTTTTGATTCCGTTCAGTATTTACCGTAATGAATCCGACAATTTCATGGGGTTGACTTACCTGTTCTACAACCTGTACGTCCTCCGGCTTTGTGGCAGAGTAGTAATTACCGGTGACTTCTTCGAAATTGACGCGGTAAATACTACAGGAGGAAGTCAGAAAAACAACACATAATAAAATGATTATCGTTTTTGTCATAGAGATCTTCCCTCCTTCTTGGATTTTTGTTCTTCAAGTGCTTTTAATATTTTCTGGGGAGTGATAGGTAAATCTTTGATGCGAACATCTACGGCATCATGAATGGCATTCGCAATGGCCGCGGCCGTTGGAAGGAGAGAGGCTTCCCCCATTCCCTTGGCCCCGAAGGGGCCTTGCGGATCATTCGTTTCAATCAGGATCGTTTCAATGGGCGGAATCCCATAGGCGCGCGGCAAACGGTATTGAGAAAATGTCCCGTTTGCGACACGGCCTTCTTTAAATTGCAGATCTTCATAAAATGTGTAGCCAATTCCCATAGCCAGGGACCCTTCAATTTGCGATTCTACGGAACTGGGATTGATAGCTTTGCCAATATCGTGGGCGTCCCACATCTTCATAACTCGCACTTCGCCGGTTTCCGTATTGACTTCCACTTCAGCTATCTGGGCTTCGAATCCGTAACTCCCGGAAACATTCCCTTCGCCGGTTCGGAAATCCACCGGAGTTGTTGTAGGATTATAAGTCCCTTTTCCTATGATTTGTTGGCCGTATTCGAAAGAATAACACAAGTCAAGGGCCTTATCAAAATTCATCAGAACGACATCCTCCTCTAAATTTATAACATTTTCTGCGATAATATCAAGATGATTTATATCGCATTTATATTCTTCAGCGACAATTTTAAGAATCTGGAGTTTGGCATCTTTTGCGGCTCGCAAAGTCGCGTTTCCGGCAATGAATGTGACACGGCTTGCGAAACTCCCGGTATCAAAAGGGGTGATTTCCGTGTCAGCGGCCCGGCACTTAATGCGTTTAAAGCTGACACCCAGGGCCTGGGCTGCAATTTGGGACAAAGCGGTGTTAGACCCCTGCCCTGTATCAGCCGCACCTGTAAACAAATAAACCGAACCGTCTTCTTCTATTTTAATAATGGATCCTGCGGATTCATGGGATTTATACATTTTGGAGCCCATGACATCTGCGGCGATTCCGATGCCGATTCCCCGTTTAAGATGTTTTTCTCTCCCTGTGAGTTTTTTCCCGTGCTTGTCCGTCCACCCGGCGGCTTCCGTTGACTGGGTGATGCATTCTTTTAAGCCGTTGGATGTGATTTTCATCTTATTTATCGTCGTCATATTGGGAGACGTTATGTTCCTGAGGCGAAATTCGACCGGGTCCATCCCGATCCCCCGGGCCAGCAGGTCCATGTGAGATTCAATGGCAAAGCCTGATTGCACGCCGCCAAACCCTCTGATCGCACCGCTGATAGGCGTATTGGTATAGATGCGGTAACCCGTGATGCGGAAGTGCTGGATTTTATAAACCATAAAAATCCTCATGATCGCCGCAGCCAGGACCGTAGGGCCGTAGCTGCAGTAGCCGCCGCCGTCGGCGAAGACTTCCCCGGTAATGGCTGAAAGGCTGCCGTCTTTCTTGACTCCGGATTTCAGTTTATATAGCATGGCGTGTTTCCGCCGGGAGAAGGCGAACTCCTCCTCCCTGCTGTAACATATCTTCACCGGCAGGCCCCCGGATTTCTTAGAGAGAAGACAGGCTGCGAAGTCCATGGGAAGCATTTCCAGTTTCCCGCCGAATCCGCCGCCCACAGCCAGTTTGATAACACGCACATCATTCAAAGACATCCGCAATGTTTTGGCCAGGGCTTCCCGGACTTTAAAGGGCGCTTGAGTCGATGTCCATAAAGTGATTTTATCGCTGAAGGATTCCCACTGTCCGATGCTGTTATGCGGCTCCAGGCAGCAGTGCGCGGCGGATGATGCGTAAAAAGTATCTTCTCTGACGTAGTCTGCCTCCTTCAGCGCCCGGTCGGGGTTCCCGAAATTGACCGGTAACAGGACTCCGATATTCCCCATAGCCTGATGAATAAGCGGGGCTCCGGGTTTCATCGCTTCCATCATGTCAAAAACAGCCGGGAGAGGTTCGTAATCGATTTTAATAAGCTTCAATGCGGCTTCTGCGGTGTCTTCATCAATAGCCGCAACGGCGCCAATCTCGTCTCCTATATAACGGACTTTATCCGCTTCAAGGGCCATCTGGTCGACCGTGTGCGGGAAGAAAAATTCATTGGAACCAAATTTGATATTGTAAGTATCCTTGGCCGTAATGATGGCCTTGACCCCGGGCAATTTTTCTGCCGCTGACGTATCAATGTTCCTGATCAGCGCATGGGGGACATGGCTGCGTATCATTTTTCCGGTGAGCATGCCGGGAAGTTTCAGGTCATAGACGTATTTCGCCTGCCCGGTGACAAGTCCCCGCCCGTCGATTCTGGCCACGCTTTTTCCGACAGGGTTGACGTAAAGGTCTTCTGGAGGAATATTTTTCATAAGAGAATTAGCTTTCCCGTTCCTTCTTTGCGATAAGTTCACCGGCATATTTGACGGCGTCAATCATTTTATGATATCCCGCACAGCGGCAGATATGCCCGTCGATCGATTTTTGTATTTGTTCCGTTTCCGGTTGAGGATTCTCGGAAAGTAAAGCATGTGAAGACAAAATCATCCCCGGGATACAGAATCCGCATTGAACGGCCCCCTTTTCCAGAAAGGCCTGCTGGACAGGATGCAGCTCTTCGTTCTGGGACAAGCCTTCAATTGTGAGGATGTCCCGGCCTTCAACATCACAAGCCAAGGTGATACAGGATAGGACGGACTGCCCGTCTATTAAGACGGTGCAAGCGCCGCACTCGGCTTCGGAACAGGCGGATTTTGTCCCCGTTAACCCTATCTGGTCACGGAGGACTTCCAGGAGCGTCTCGTGGCCTTCCAGGGGCAGTTGGTATTTTGTTTTATTGATATGGAGTGTCGTCAGTTTTTTATCCATGATCTCGATGCCCTTTTATCAAATTCTTCAGAGTATCCCGGATGCCTATTTTATACATATGGCCTTTATAGCCTTCGCAATGCGGATCAAAAGCCTGCGGCTGAATGAGCGGATACATTTCAGAGATTGTTTCAGGCGTCATTGTTTTCCCGTTTAATTGTGCTTCGAGTTCCCTGTACCGGCAAGGGAATGATGTCCCTCTGTTGATCGTTATCACGGTGTCCTGAAATGTCCCTTTAGCGCATTCGGCACTGATACACACGGCAAAAAGAGGGACGTCCAAAGGAGACGTTTTCGGCAGCCGATAATAACCGACAGCCCGGGGTTCTGGGCCGGGAACACGGATGTGCGTCAGAATGTCTTTTGTTTTTGCCTGCTTCGCAAAGAATTCGGCGGCCGTTTCCGTATAGCTTTCCCCCTTTGGGTTATAAAAAGACAAGAGAGCATTGAGCGACATCATAACCGTTCCTAATTCCGTCCATGTATAGCGGCAGGTCAGATTGCCCCCTGCCGTTCCCATATTGCGTATTTGGGTTGTTCCTATTTGCCGGAGGATGTTTCTTAATTCCTGGCTTACGAGAGGGCTGCGGATAAGGTCCGCAAAGGTCGTCATGGCGCCGATGCTGAGCCCCCCCTCTTCCCTCCGGATATCTTTCAGTTCCGGTATCCTTTTCAGGCTGATGATGTGTTGCGGGGTTTTCAGTCCCTTTTTTTTCGCTGTCTTCAGGCTGTTCAGCAACATCGTCCCCCCGGCCAGAAGTTTTACCTGGGATAATTTGAAATATAAATCCGCAGCTTCTTTTAAACTTTGCGGAGCGTGATATTGAAAAGGGTTAAGATCCATAACAGTGACTCGGATAAAACGTGAACATATTATTTGTTCTCAGGTTTCCTGGGGTCTTCCAGGGCAAGTTCAACCACAGAGATGTCCCAGCCGTGATTCTTGATTTCCCGTTTGACCTCTTCTATCGGCCGGGAAACGTCAACAGGGTGGTCCTTTAAATAATGTTTGAGAACGTTCAGGTTAAACAACTGATGTTTCGTTAATTTCCAGTGCATTTGTTTTTCTTCTGTTGAGGCATTGCGAAGATAGGCATAGCCGGCATAAATTAAAGGCAGCAGGAGCATCGCCAGAGCGCTGTAAAAATGGTAGGGCGTCGATGTCCCTAATAAGTAAGCTGAACTGACCCAGAAAACGTCAAAAAGGTAGTGGGCCACCAGGACCGTGACGATCCCGTAACGCAAGTAAATGACAGCCAGAAAGATTCCCATCAAAGTGACTTCCAGGCCCCGGAACCACATGGGAAAAACCAGATATGTGCTGTGCCCGTATCCCCACAGCAGCGAGGAGAAAAGCACGGCTAAGACCGTGCTTTTCAGGAATTTTTTGCCAAAGCTGATAGAAAAAAGCCGGAAGCAGATCTCTTCAGTCGACCCCGCAACGAAACCTAATATGAATGCCGTTAAGAACGGGAAGAAACTGGACGAGAGCTGGGCCATCCAGGTGTATTCCACCCAGACATTCAAATATCTTTGTCCGAATTCGAAGGCAAAGGATTGAATGCCGATCATAATAATGGCGACGAAATATCCCAACAGGATCAGGGATGAAATTTTCCTGCTTTGAAAAGATGAAAGAATGAAGTGCAGGAAGCTGCCTTCCTTTTTTTCTCTTAAAGTCTCATAATGCAATGATTCCCCCGCTAAGCAGGGCATGAGAATGCTGATGGTAACGATGAAGGTGTCCATAATGAATTGGGTCATGGACCTCCAGAGATAGGATGAAAACGAAGATGTCGGGCGGTAATTATACAGGACCGATTCGAATTCATTGAAATAGGTCAGGAGGTTCAGGAAGAAAATAAAAAGTGTTATGCCGACACAGAATTTTTTTGTCGTATGCATCACAAGATCGTTCCGGCGGACGACAACGTAGAAAATAGATGACGTTAACAGAAGAAAGAAAAGCATCCGGAAAACGACAGCCAGATTCGTCCCCACCGTTTTCAGACGGGCAAGGTAAACATGGAATTCCTGCGGGATATCCAGGGACATTTTATTGAATGTCAGGATTTCATCCCCGGAAACTTTTGTCCCGACCAGGAGTTTTGCCCCCCCGGTATTCGGTTCGTCGCTCCAGGGGATATAAACGCCCTTTTTCTCCCAGACAAAAGAAAAATCGGTCCGGTTGTCATGTTTCTTCTCGAAATGGCTGTGCAGAATGTAATCGTCGGGATTAAACTGGAACTTTTTTTTGAGAAATTCAACGGACTTTTCCTGAGCCTGGGTTTGCGTTATTTCATCCCTGGCTTCGGTGGCAAGAATGCTATGCGTAAAGTTTGTGATTTCTCCTGTCGCCGCGCTGACGGTCACCCGGTATTGTTCAATTTCGTTTTCTTTGTAGAAACGGACCCTCCAGAAAAAGTATTCAAAATCATGTTTTTCAATAAACTCTAAGGATTTGTTGAATCCCATGGCCTTCTGCAGATACCGGTCCGCATTGATATTCCCGATGAAAGCGGTGGCGTGACGGTACTGCGTCGTGTCGACCTGCAGTTCTTCTGAAAGATATTTCTCGGCAACCTGGAAGGCCGTATTTTTATCTACGGATAAATCAATGAAAGCAAATTGCGGATAGGTGAATTTATACCAGATGGCTATACTTAACAGTGTCGCACTGATAAAAAAGTATATCTGTTTTTTTGTCACGGTAAAATTCCTGTTTAAGTCCTGCCCTGAAAATTATTAAAGCAGATTGATGACTTCTTTCGGTAACCGTCTGATCTCCTGAGTCCCCAAGACTTTGAGCGCCCAACGAAGTATTTCGAATTTCTGTACGAGGCGGGAATCCGGTTCGGCCAAATTGGCCAGGCGTCTCCGGGACAGGAAAAAGAATCTCCGCAAGGTGTTAAAGACAATCCGGGCTTCCCTCGGACGGTTGTTCCCTTTTTCAATAATATGGTTAATAGCGTCAAAAGCCATTTCGTTGATCGTGTCATTATAGTGATTCATTTTATTGATCAGCAGGGGAATCATAGAGTCGAAGTATTTGTACCGGTCCATGAGACAAAGGGCATGCATGATTTCAACCTGGACAAAAGCCGAGTCGGTCCGGTTTAAACGGCGGAGCAGTATCCTTTCAGCCTGTTTTTTTTCCTTAGTGAATATTTCCTGACAATACTTTTCCCGGAAGACCCTGACGGCGGCGGCGGTCTTGAAGGGGGTCACGGTTTCGTCCTGAATGATGGCCAAGAGGAACTCTTTGTCCTCGGTAGAATATTTCTCGGCATAACCGTTGAGCAGTTGTTTGTCGTCAAAAATGCTGTTCCCCAAAAAGTCCTCCCCCGCAGCGGATAAAGGACGGGGGGAAAAGCAGACGATGTTTATGGTTAGAAAAAGGATAAAATATAACTTCATGATTATTCTCCGAATTCCATAGAAAAGTCAATGGCTCTGGGGGAATGGGTTAAAGCCCCGATAGAGATGCGGTCGACTCCTGTTAACGCCACTTGACGGACGTTATGCAGGTTGATTCCCCCGGAAGCTTCCAAGAGGCAATGACTTTTTTGATCTGTTTTATGTTGAACGGCTTCCCGCATGTCAGGAATGCTCATGTTGTCCAGAAGAACAATATCCGGAGCCGCTTCCAAAGCTTCTTTAAATTGCGTGAGAGTGTCTACTTCCACGACAATAAGCTTCTTGGTTTGTCTTCTGACATGAAGGATGGCATCTTTTATCGTGGCATCTTTTTCATAGGCCAGAAGATGGTTGTCTTTGATGATGACCATTTCTTTGAGGTTAAAGCGATGGTTCACCCCTCCCCCGCTGCGCACCGCCATTTTGACCAAAGCTCTCAAACCGGGGATTGTCTTCCGGGTGTCCATGATTTTCACCGGGAGGTCGTGCACTTTTTCAACAAAACGATGGGTCAGAGTGGCAACCCCGGAGAGATAAGAGAAAAAGTTCAAGGCCACGCGTTCTCCCGAGAGCAAGGCCCTTGTCTTCCCTTCAAAAGTGATGATTTTCTGGCTCTTTTTCACATTGTCTCCGTCTTGATAATGGCAGGTGATCTTTATCTCTCGGTCAAGCCTGCGGAATAATGTTATGATAAGAGATAACCCGCAGATGACACAATCCTCCCGCGTGATAATAGCGGCATGGGATATTTGACTTGGGCTTACGAGACACCGGGTTGTGACGTCCTTGTCGCTATGGTCTTCCTTAAGGGCTCGACGAATGGCTTTGTCTATTTCGGTTTGCATAATTTGACTATCCTAAAGATGCTAATAATTTTTTAATGTCCTGTTGTTTGTTTTCCAGCTCCTGCAGCCTGTTTTTTTCTTTTTCCACAACATCGGCGGGGGCCTTTTGAATAAACGAATCGTTTTGAAGTCTTTTCGTCAGATTTAATATGAGCTTTTCAATCTCTGCATGTTGTTTTTGCAAGCGCAGTTGTTCTTCGTGAACATCGATGATGTTTCCTAACGGTATGGCAAAGGTGACGTTTTTGACCACTCCTGTTGAGTTCCCTTCATTTTTGGGCAGACTCTCGGCAATTTGCAGATTTCTTATTTTAAGTGACGTTTTCAGCAGCGACGCGTTGTCCTGCAGCAATGCGGTTTGCGTCTCATCCTGTGATGACAGAAAACAATCGATCTCCTGCTGCGGCTTGATGCGCCATTGTGCTCTTACGTTGCGGATGTCGGTAATAAGGTCGATAAGAAGTTGCATGTCATCCTCGGCTTTCTGGTCCTCCCATTGAGGCCCGTGTCCCGGCCAGGCCTGCACGGAGAGCGGCTTCGGATTCCTTTTTATCTGGTCCCAGATCTCTTCAGTTACGAAAGGCATAAACGGATGGATCAGATGAATAGATTGTTCAAGGATGAAAAAAATAATGGAGCTTATGCCGGCATTATTGAAGTTCGCCTTGTTTATTTCCAGGTACCAGTCACAGTAGTTTTTCCAGAAGAATTCATAAATCAAATTTTCCGCTTCGGAAAAACGGTAAGTTTCAATCGCCTGCGAGACATGGGATAATGTCGTATAGAACCGGGACAGGATCCATCGTGAGGGTAAGTCCATCTGCTCTTTTTCAAGAGTTTGAAAGAACTCTGGATCCCGTTTCTCCGGCGGGATATTCAAGAGCACGAGCCGGCAGGCATTCCAGATTTTATTGGCGAAGTTTCTGCCGATTTCGAACTTTTCTTTAGAAATATACAGGTCTTGTCCCGAATTGATGATGAGGCTGAAACGGAGAGCGTCGGCCCCGTACTCTTTTATGATTTCCAGCGGATCAATCGCATTGCCGAGAGACTTAGACATCTTCCGCCCCTGCGCGTCCCGAACCGTTCCGTGGATATAGACATCGGAAAAAGGAATCTCTCCCATGAATTCAAGGCCGGCCATGATCATGCGGGCCACCCAGAAAAAGATGATCTCCGAAGCGGTGAACAAGGCCTTGGTCGGATAAAAGAAACTCAGGTCGTTATTAACCTCGTTAATCTGGTCATCCGTGGTCTCCCCCTGCCGCGGCCAGCCGAAAGTAGCGAAAGGCCAGAGCCATGACGAGAACCAGGTATCCAAAACGTCCTCGTCCTGGATCAGCCGGGAGGATTGACAGCGCGGACAGCTTGCAGGCGTTGTCTTGGAAACGATAATGTTTTGCCCCTCTTCACAGTCCTGGCAATACCAGACCGGAATTCTGTGTCCCCACCAGATCTGCCGCGATATGCACCAGTCCCGGATGTTTTCCATCCAGTTTAAATAGACTTTTGTCCAGCGTTCGGGTGTGAATTTGATTTTTCCCTCCCGGACAGCCTGGACCGCCGGCTCCGCCAGGGGTTTCATTTTAACAAACCATTGTTGCGAGAGATAGGGTTCGACAACAGTATGACAGCGGTAGCAGTGTCCGACGGCGTGAGTATGGGGCTCCACCTTTTCCAATAACTTCAGCTCTTTGAGCGTCTCAATGATCGCTTCCCGGGCCTCAAAACGGTCAAGCCCGGAGAAATCCCCGGCGGCTTCGTTTAAGACGGCATCGGCATGCATGATATTAACGAACGCTAATTTATGACGCGTGCCGATTTCAAAATCGTTGGGATCGTGAGCCGGAGTGACTTTGACCGCTCCCGTGCCGAAAGCCGGATCAACAAAGGCGTCCGCGACCACAGGAATGTCCCGTTTGATGATAGGCAAGGTGATTGTTTGCCCGATCAGGTGTTGATAACGGGGGTCTTCCGGATGAACAGCAACGGCCGTATCCCCCAGCATGGTTTCCGGCCGGGTCGTCGCCACAATGACGTATTGCCCGGCGTCATTTTTCAACGGATAGCGTATGTAATACAAAGCGCCCTGTTGTTCGCGATGTTCGGCTTCTTCATCAGACAGCGCGGTCTGGCAGCGGGGGCACCAGTTTATGATATATCTGCCGCGGTAGATAAGGCCTTTTTCATAAAGCCGGACAAAAACTTCTTTCACGGCGTCGCTGTAATCGTCATCCATCGTGAACCGTGTCCGTGCCCAGTCGCAGGAAGATCCCAGTTTTTTCAGCTGATTGATGATCGTGCCTCCGTATTCTTCTTTCCATTTCCACAGCCTTGCGAGCATTTCCTCCCGGCCGATATCATAACGGGTTTTCCCCTCCTGTGCCAGCTGGCGTTCAACGACATTTTGAGTGGCAATACCGGCATGGTCCGTCCCCGGCATCCAGCATGTTTCATGGCCCTGCATCCTTTTGTAGCGAATGATGATGTCCTGCAGGGTATTGTTTAAAGCATGCCCCATATGGAGAATACCCGTGACATTAGGAGGGGGAATGACAATGGAATAGGGTTTTTTAGCCGGATTCGCCGAGCCGTGGAAAATATTCGTGTTTTCCCAGAGCGAACACCAGTTCGGTTCAATATCATTAAAAATAAAACGTGGCGGTAATTCATTCATGATTTCTACAATCCCTTAATGCGTGTCGTAGCGGTTTAGTTTTTTTTCCTGTCTTTCATGAGTTTATACTCGATGCTGTCCGTGAGAGCCTCCCAGCTGGCCTGGATGATGTTTTCATGGACGCCGACCGTTGTCCAGGAATCCGTTTTGTCCTGCGATTCGATGAGAACCCTTACCTTGGCGGCCGTTCCCGCCTTGGAATCGATGACCCTGACTTTATAGTCTCTCAGATGCATGTCTTTAAGGTTCGGGTAAAAATTATCCAGGGCAAGCCTCAAGGCCCGGTCTAAAGCATCCACGGGTCCGTCACCTTCAGCCGCCGAGAATTTTTCTTGTCCATTGACATCGATCCGTATAGATGCTTCCGCGAAGATCTTCCCGTCAAAACGCTTCTCAATAAAAGTTTTAAACCCCTCCAGCTTGAAGAAAGGCGTATATTTTTTAAGGGCCTTTTTCATGAAAAGCTCAAAGGAGGCATCCGCGGCTTCAAATTGATATCCTTCATGTTCTTTTTCCTGCAGCTCTTTCAGCAGTTTCTTGGCCTGCGGTGATTTCTTATCGATGAACGTGTCCATCTGTTGGGCTTTCATAATGATAGGCATTTTTCCGGCCAGTTCCGATGTGATAAAACGACGGTGGTTCCCGACGATTTGCGGATCCGCGTGTTCATAGGCTAAAGGATTTTTTAACATGGCGTCGATATGAACTCCGGCCTTATGGGCAAAAGCAGAGTGCCCGACAAAGGGATGATTATCCGCCAGCTTAATATTGCTGATTTCACTCAAGAAGTAAGCGGTCTCCGTTAAAAGTTTAACCTTGTTTTCCGGGATAGATTTGATTTTCATTTTTGAATGCAGGATGGCAATGATCGTGCACAGATCGGCATTCCCGCACCGTTCTCCCAGTCCGTTGAATGTCCCTTGAACCTGTGTGCAGCCGGACACGATCGCTGTTAAACTGTTGGCCACCGCCAAATCAAGATCATTATGAGTGTGAATGCCCAGAGGCGCCGTGACGGCCTGCTGTATTTCGGACATGATTTTCTGAATTTCCTGGGGCAGTGTCCCGCCGTTTGTGTCACACAGGATAATACAGTCCGCCTTCCCTTCCTGTGCGGCTAAAAGTGTTTTTAAAGCATAATCGGGGTTCGCCTTGTACCCGTCGAAAAAATGTTCGGCGTCGTAGAAGACTTCCCGTTTCTTAGACTTGAGGAAATGGACGGAATCTCTGATCATGTCCAGATTTTCTTCTAAAGAGGTCTTAAGAACATCGGTCACATGCAGATCCCAGGTCTTCCCGAATATCGTAACGGCCGGGGCTTTAGAACGGATAAGTTCCTGCAGATTTGCATCATCCGAAGCTTTGATCCTGGCCCTGCGGGTTGAACCAAAAGCTGTGATCCGGGCGTTTTTGAACTTTTTCCCCTGGGCCAGTTTGAAAAATTCCTTGTCTTTGGGATTAGACCCCGGCCACCCGCCTTCAATATAATGGACGCCCAGTTGGTCTAGCTTTTCGGCGATTTTGAGCTTGTCGTTAACCGAAAAAGAAATCCCTTCTGTCTGCGAGCCGTCGCGCAATGTTGTGTCATAAATCACTATTTGTCTGGACATAATGTTTGTCCTTTCTCTAAGAAATTAGGCTGAAAACGCCGCCTGTGTGTTCCGGAAATATTACCCTTTAGCCAAATTGAAGCTGGAATGCAAGGCCTTTACGGCTTTATCAGAGAATTTTTCATCAATGATACAGGAAATGCTGATTTCCGAGGTCGTAATCATTTCAATATTGATCTTGTGAGTCGCCAGCGTCTGGAACATTCTTGCGGCAATCCCGTGATGGGAACGCATCCCGGAGCCGATGATGGAAACTCTGGCGATATTTTTGTCATGTAAAATTTCACTGGCCTGCATTTTTTTGGCAATCTGCTCTGCTGATTTCAAGGCTTTTGTCAGGTCCGCCCGGGGTACGGTAAATGAAATATCCGTATGCTTGGTGTGGGAAACGTTCTGCACAATGGTGTCTACATTCACGCCGGTTTTGGAAATTTCTGTGAAAATATGGGCAGCGACACCCGGCCTGTCCGGCACGGCACAAATTGTGATTTTAGCTTCTTTCTTATTGCAAGTGATCCCGCTCACGGCAATCTGCTCGAGCTTTGGACTGTTTTTGATGATCATGGTCCCTTCCTCCTTAGAAAAACTTGACCGAACATGAATAGGAATATTAAACCGTTTGGCAACTTCAATAGAACGGGCCTGCATGACTTGAGCGCCTAAGGATGCCATTTCCAGCATTTCATCATAAGAAATGGTTTTAATTTTCTTGGCTTTCTTCTCAATGCGGGGATCCGTTGTATAAATACCTTTCACATCGGTAAAAATTTCACAGACACGGGCTCCCAAGGTGATGGCCAGAGCCACGGCTGTCAGGTCGGATCCTCCCCTCCCTAGCGTCGTAATGTCATCGTCGCTCGTCACCCCTTGAAACCCGGCAACGATAACAATTTTATTCTCTTTCAGGGCTTTGCGTATACGCTGCGCGTCGATAGACTCGATGCGCGCCTTGGTGTGAGATTTGTCCGTTTTGATCCCCACCTGCCCGCCGGTCAATGAAATGGCGTCATGTCCCAAGGCCTTGATAGCCATCGCCAAAAGAGCGCAGGAAATTTGTTCGCCCGTTGACATGAGCATGTCCATCTCTCTCTCAGGCGGCTGTTTCGTGATGCTGAATGCCAGCTCTTCAAGTTCATCCGTCGTATCCCCCAAGGCGGAGACCACCACAACGACACTGTTTCTTTTCGTCTTTGTCTGCAGGACCCGTTCGGCAACGATTTTAATACGATCAATATTGGCAACGGACGACCCGCCGAATTTCTGAACAATAATGGCTTTTGTCATGTTCGTCCTCTTTCAAAATGAAACAACAGTCTTGCATTTTTAAGTGTTTTCCGGAAACTTAAGAAAATTTCGCTGCATAAAAAAGCCGCTGAAATGATAAGCACCCCGGAAATGACGATTAATCCGTAGTCCTTCGTTTTGAAATACGTCATAATTTGAAATACAAGGGCGGCGATGGATGTCAGGAGCATAAAAACAGCCGGTAAAAGGGAATAAATTGTCGGTCTTTTTTTGCTTAACAACCAAGCCGATATAACAAGTAATGCCAGCGCGGCCACCAGTTGGTTGGAAGCCCCGAAGGCCGGCCAGATTTTTTGCCAAAGGGGGGTCTGTGCGCTGTCCTTGCTCAAAGCGAGAAAGCCCCCGGCCATGATAATGATCCAGGTCGATATAAACCGGTTTTTTATTCCCAGGAGTTCTTCGGTGATATATCTTGTGATCCTGGTGGCTGAGTCCAGTGTGGTCAGGATGAAAACGTTTAAGATCGTTAAAGCGATAAACGTGCCCCACTCCCCCAAAATCGGTGATGTGATGTTTCCGAAGGCCAGACCGTAAAGGTTCAGGGGGTCTGTTTTGGCCGCGACATGAGCGTTGAATTCATCCAGAGTGAATCCGCTGGTTATTAATATAATAACAATGACCGCTAAAAAGCCTTCCAAAAGCATGCCTCCGAATCCGATTCTTTTGGCATATTTTTCATTCGGCAGCTGTTTGGATGTCGTGCCGGAGGCGATGAGAGAATGAAATCCCGAGTTAGCCCCGCAGGCCACAGTAATAAACATCATCGGCCAGATAAAACCAACCGGACTCGTATGAGAAATGAAAGCCGGGGACGCCATGTCCGGGTGGCTCACGAATATCCCGGATACGGCCAGAACAATCCCTCCGATCAGTAGATAACTTGAGAGGTAATCGCGGGGTTGTAAAAGGATATTAACGGGCAAGATCGACGCAATATAACAATAAACCAACAGGACAAGGATCCATAAGGTCATGCCGTTATCCCCTAAAGAAATAGGGCATTGTTCCCCGAAAAAAATGAGCCAGGATAAAACGCAAAGGCCGCAGACTGTTACGACAGTCGGAGGCCATTTTAACGTGTATAGCCCCAGGCCGACCATGACCGCAAGGGGGATGATGCCTAATGAGGGTGCTACGACTTTGGGTTGTTCGACAAAAGTCTTAGCTCCGAAATAAGCAAAGACGGCGATGACAAGAATTAACGCCAACCAGATAAAGATAGAAAGGATGATTTTGGCCCGCTTGGAGATAACGCTTGAGGCGATGTCTCCGATCGTGGCCCCGTCTTCCCTGACAGATATCATTAAGGAACCGAAATCATGGATGCCGCCGAGGAAAATAGATCCCAACACAACCCAGATCAGGGCCGGAACCCAGCCCCAGAGCGTCACGGCAATAACCGGTCCGATAATGGGGCCGGCGCCGGCAATGGAAGCGAAATGGTGCCCGAACAACATGAGCCAATTTCTTGCCGGGACATAGTCGACACCGTCATATTGGCTCACAGCCGGAGTGGGCCGGTTGACGTCGATTTGCCAGATCGTGGCCACTTTCGAGGCATAAAACCGGTATCCCAGAATAAAAAACACTACAGCACCAAGTAATATCAATACGGAATTCATAGTCTTTACAAGTATTTATTCATGAAAAATTCCATGAGGTCTTCGCCGCTTTTATATTTTAATCCTTTTTCCTTGGCCGAGGTTTCGTCGAAATATTCCGCCGTATCAAGGGGCACGCCTTTGCCATACATGACGAAACCCACCGGGTCCCGGGTATGCGTCCTTAAATGGACTGGCGTGGGGTGATCCGGAAGCACAAGAATTCTCACCGCATCATGGGCGTCGAAATGGGTGATAATCGTTCCCACGATTTCCCGGTCAATTTTTTCAATGGATTCCATTTTTGCTTTGGCGTCTCCGTTGTGTCCGGCCTCATCCGGAGCTTCAATATGAATATAAACAAAATCTTTGGTCTTAAGCGCGTTAAGGGCATATTTCGCTTTGCCGAGATAATTCGTGTCATAGTAGCCCGTAATCCCCGGGACTTTGATAATGTCTAATCCTGCCAGTCGCCCGATCCCGTTCACCAGGTCAACGGCCGAAATGATCCCCCCCGTTACGCCGTATTTGTCTTTAAAAGCCGGAAGATTCGGTTTGATCCCCTGTCCCCACAACCAGATCATGTTGGCAGGGTTTTCTTTCAGATCTATCCGTACATTGTTGACGGGGTGTTCCGCAAGGATATTTTCAGATTTTTCCATGAGCTTCAGCAGGATTTTTGCCCCGGCCCCTTCGGGTAAGAACTTGTCGATGCTTTTCCCCATAATATCGTGCGGCGGTGTGCATTTTATATTGATAAACTCCTGAACGTTCCGGACCTTAATGACCATGAGATGCCGGTAGCTTTTCCCGGCAATGAACCGGATGCCTTCTTCGGCGATATTCTTGTTGAGAGTCTCGATGATCAAGGACGCTTCTTTGCTCGGGATATGCCCTGCGCTGTAGTCCAGCATTTTTTTGTCGGCTATTGTGACGAGATTGCAGCGGAATGCGACTTCATCCTCTGCCAGGGCAATGCCCATGTTGGCTGCTTCCAGCGGGGCGCGCCCGGAAAAGACTTTCTTAGGATCATAGCCCATCAGGGAAAGGTTGCCGATTTCCGAACCGGGTTTCATCCCGTCCGGAATGGTCTTCACCATCCCCACAGTGCCGTTACGGGCCAGATAGTCCATGTTCTGGGTATGGGCAGCCTCAAGCGGGGTTTTACCCCCCAATTCTTCCAAGGGCTGGTCGGCCATGCCGTCTGGGACAATGATGATGTACTTCATGGGATATTTTCCAGTTCTTTGATTAAAAGTCCTATCAGCTTTTCTTTTGAATCGGCTGTCTGTGATGTTTCATGGCGGCTGTTCACCGTGAACGCACGGTAGCCCGGTTTGGTGGAATTGGCCACCACCATATCGCAGCCGGCTGACCGCATTAAATCTTTGGCCTGCTGCAAAAGTCTTTTTCGGTTGAATCTCGGATCAAGTTTAAACCCGACTAAACAGGCCTGCGGTGAGAGTTGTTTGATGGTTTTTATCAGTTTGTCCGCAGGGATCAACTGCAAAGTCAGCTGTTCTTTTTGCGATGATATTTTTCCTTTAACAGCGCTCTTAAGCTGGTAGTCGGAAACCGCGGCTGCATGAAGGACAATATCAAAATTTTTTTTAAGCTCCTTCTTTAACAAATCCCGCAATTCATGAAAATACCGATATTTGACCCGCCGTATCCCCTGGATATTCAGAGGAACGCTCACCGGGCCTTCTAAAAGCGTAATTCTGGCCCCTCTTTTTTTAAAGGCCAGAGCGCATTTCTGCCCGAGCTCCCCGGTTGAAATGTTGCTTATGACGCGTACGTCATCTATGGGCACCCACGTCGGCCCGCAGGTTATTAAGACCCGTTTTTGTTTCAATCCCATTTTTGCAATACCTATAAGCCGATTTCCTTGAGAATTCCTTTTATATCAGGCTCTAGCGATACGGGATCAGCGACATTCTTGATGGCGATATTAGGATCTTTCAGGCCGTGCCCGGTCAGGGTGCAAACCACGCGGGCTCCTTTATGGGAATCGAAAAAGCCGCGGTCATGTAATTTCAGCAGGCCTGCGATAGAAGCGGCAGAAGCCGGTTCAGCAAAAATTCCTGTCCCCCGCGCGAGTATCTTGTAGGCTGCCAGGATTTCTTCATCTGTGACCATGTCGATAATTCCTCCGGATTCGTCGCGGGCGGCTTCTGCTGTTTTCCAGCTTGCGGGATTTCCGATGCGGATCGCGGTGGCAATCGTTTCCGGATGAGTAATAATTTTCCCGTGAACAATAGGAGCGGCCCCGGCCGCCTGAAAACCGAGCATTACCGGCAGTTGAGACGCTCGGCCGCATCTTTTATATTCCTGGTATCCTTTCCAATAGGCGGTGATATTCCCGGCATTCCCGACAGGGATTGAGTGAAATTCCGGGGCATCACCCAAGGCGTCGCAGATTTCGAAAGCCGCCGATTTCTGGCCTTCGATCCGGAAAGGATTTATGGAATTGACCAGTTCCACAGGGTAGTTGCTCGTGATTTCTTTAACAAGGTTCAGCGCCTGGTCGAAGTTCCCTTTAATCGCAATGACCTTTGCGTCATGGATCATCGCCTGGGCAAGTTTACCCAGGGCGATATTCCCTTCCGGGATTAAAACCACACAGGTCATCGTTTCACTGCGCGCGGCATAAGCGGCCGCCGAAGCGGACGTGTTCCCGGTCGAAGCGCACATAACGATTTTGGCCCCTTGTTCCTTGGCTTTAGAAATGGCCATGGTCATCCCGCGGTCTTTAAATGACCCCGTAGGATTGCAGCCGTCATATTTCAAATAGACTTTAAGCCCGATCCTTTCCGTTAAATCCTCAGCCAGAATCAGCGGGGTGTTCCCTTCCTGCAGTGTCACCACAGGAGTTTTCTCAGACACGGGCAGGAAGTCACGATATTGTTCAATAATGCCTTTCCACATCAGTTCAACAGCTCCTTTAAAATATTATGATAGATTTTCCATCCTGATAACGACGGGTTTGCTTTTAACGATAGAAAGTTTATGGATTTGCTGCAACGCCAGACGTATCATTTTTTCCGGGGCATAGTCCGTGATCATGATAACCGGGACGGCCGTGGCTTTGTTGTGGGCCTTCTGGGTGACGGAATTGATCCCTATCCCGTGTTCGGCCAAAATACCGGCAATTTGCGATAAAACGCCGGGTTTGTCGACAGCGGTAAACCGGATATAAAATTTCGTGGAAACTTCATCGATCGTTTCAATGCTGACCGAGCTGGATTCCAGGAATAAGTTCCCGATCATCTGGGATGCCGGCATCCCTTGTCTGGTGCATAAATTGATTAAATCACTGACAACGCCGGAGGCGGCGGCCATTTGACCCGCGCCTTGCCCGGACAGCATGACTTCGCCTAAAGGATCAATCGTCGTGAATAAAGCGTTCATGACCCCGTTGATTGAAGCTAAAGGATGCGTTTTGGAAATCAAGGTCGGGTGAACGCGCGCTTCGATCTTTTCCTTCTGTTTTTTCGCAATGGCGAGAAGTTTGATCGTCAGGCCAAGATTTTCCGCGTATTCAATGTCTTCATGGGAAATATGGGTGATGCCTTCGGTATGAATATCCTTTAATTTTATGAATCGCCCCATCGTTAAGGCGACAAGAATAGCCAGTTTATGAGCCGAATCCATGCCGTTGATATCCAATGTCGGGTCAGCCTCGGCAAATCCGCACTTTTGGGCATTCTTTACCGCTTCGTCAAAGGAGCAGTTCGTCTGGCTCATTTCCGACAGAATATAATTGCAGGTCCCGTTGATGATGCCGTAGATGCTGGAAAATTGATTCCCGGCGACGCCTTCGGAGATCATTTTAATGATGGGAACTCCGGCCATGACCGAGGATTCGAAGTAGATATTCCTGTCCTGTTTGTGGGCTTCCTCAAAAAGCTCTTTGCCATATTGGGCGATAAGGCTTTTGTTGGCTGTGACAACATATTTTTTGTTTTTCAGCGCCTGAAAAACAAGATTTTTGGCCGGCCCGGTTCCTCCGATGAGTTCCACAACGGCGTCAATATCAGGGTCGTTGATGATATCCTGAGCATTCGGGGTGATATGGTATTTTTGCAGGTTTTTGGGCTGTTCCTCGCTGAAGCGGATGTCGCAGATGCTCTTCACGGAAATATCCACAGCATATTTTTTGTTGATATAATTTTTCTTCGTCTGCAGAAATTTGATGACCCCGCTGCCCACATTGCCATAACCGATCAACCCGATCGTTAAATGTTTCATTATTCTTGCTCTTTCTTTTCGAAATGTTCAACAAGTTTGTTCAGCAGATATTCGGCATCCAGCGATAAATTTTTGAATTCCAGCCGTGTTTCATAAATGATATCTTTGACCTTTTCATGGGATTCCAGCACCAGACCTTCCAAATGAGTCAACTCCAGCAGAAAAGGTGTCTTTAACTCAATGGCCAGCACCGTATGTGCGGGGAAGCCTTTTGATGTGATGAGGCACATCCCTCCCAAGCTGATATTTTTCAGCTGAGTCGCTTCAAACCGATGGTCAGGGTTAGCCATATCATAGTATGTCAGGATGAAATTTTTCTGAATTCTATGGTATCTTCTCCGTTCAGGGTGACTTTGTTTATCCATCGTCTTCCTCCCCATTCTTAGACTGTCATTATTATATAATTGGTCGGAGCGGACGGATTCGAACCGTCGACCTCTTGAACCCCATTCAAGTGCGCTCATCCAGCTGCGCTACGCTCCGGAAATTTATGAGAATATGATACTAAATCATTATATTAATCAATTTAGAACGTTTATTATACAATAATCCTATTTATATGCAAAGAAAATATTATCTTTTGAATATAGGGGTAATTTTAAAAACGTAAGGACAAAAAACAAAAAAGGCCGTACTTTAAGGAAGGCATATCCCTTACTCGGACTTCATTTTACGTGTCATGAGATCCGTGACGGCTTCCTTGGGATTTTTCCCTTTATAGATGATTTTGTAGACTTCCTCTGAAATGGGCATACTTACGCCATATTTAAGGCGCAGACGGTGAATGGCTTTAACGGTGGCGACCCCTTCGGCGACCATATTCATGGAATCCAGGATCTCCTGGATGGCCCGGCCTTTTCCCAATTCTTCTCCGACATGCCTGTTCCGGCTTTGCGGGCTCACACAGGTTGTGACCAGGTCTCCCAAGCCAGCCAGCCCGGAGAATGTTTTCTGCTGCGCGCCCATGGCTTTTCCCAGGCGGGCCATTTCAACGAGGCCGCGCGTTAAGATGGCCGCTTTTGTGTTTGTCCCGAATCCCAGTCCGTCACAGACCCCGCAGGCCAGAGCGATGACATTTTTTAAGCTCCCCCCTATTTCCAGCCCGATCATGTCGTTGTTGGTGTAGATCCGGAAACATTTGGAATTCATAACCGTCTGCAGTTGCTTGGCTGTCCGGGGATTTTTGGCCGCAATGACAGCGGTTGTCGGCAGTCCGCGCGCCACTTCCATGGCAATCGTCGGCCCGGAAAGGACGGCGAGTTTGACATGACCTAGATGACGGGTGATCACCTGGGACATGCGGAGCAGGTGCTGGGTGTCAATCCCTTTAATGACGCTCAGGTATGTTTTTTGGGAATATTGGCAGGAAGAGAAGCGTTTTAAGACACCGTTGAGGTATTGCGAGGGAACCGCTAAGATTATCAAAGGGGCAAAATCCAGCGCTTGTTTGAGGTCGGCCGTTGCCGTAACATTGTCAGGGATTTTTATCCCCGGCAGGAAGATTTTATTTGTTCTCGTTTTTTGGATGGCGGTCACATTCTGCTGGAAGGCGCTCCAGAGCATGACGGGGTACCCTTTTTCCGCCAGATAAACCGCAAGAGTCGTCCCCCAGCTCCCATCGCCGATAACAGAAATATTTTTAATGTTTTTCACGTTTCCCTCCCCGGGATGAGTTATCTACACCTATTATTATACGGGTAAAGAAAAGTCAATCAAGTTTGTTCACAAAATAAAAACGGCCCTGAGCATAAACCTTTTAATATAAATGTCCTGTTTCATATCCATGCCGCAAAAATTATGACGGGCTATCTGGGGTTTATCAGAACTTTATAGAGAGAAAACACCCCGTTCCGGTAAACGGGCTTCATAACAGGATTGGCCTTCGGGGCAAGATAATTCATGAATACAATATAGTTAACTTTATATTTGAATAAAGCATTCTGAATGGCCGGGGTGATATCCTCCTTTGCGATCACTTTAAAGGGTTCGATGTCCTCGACCTTTTTCTTCCATGCCCTGGCTGTCTGGTAATCAAAGCCGACAATCCCGCAGTCCCGGTAAGAACAGATAATTTTTCTTTCTGAAAAAATCCTGAACCCTCCCATTGTCATGTCATAAGGGACTAAAAGGAGGGCATCCTGCGGCGTGTTCATCCTGACATAGTGCTGCATATCTTCCCAGTTCCTCTGCAGCTGCCAAAACCCCGCCGCCTTTTTTTCTATTTCGAGTCTTTTAAAATGATAAAAAGTATAGTGGAGCGAAAAAGCCGTGAGAGGAATGATTAGGAATAAGACACGGAGAACCGTTTCCCAGGCTGGTTTTTTAACATGCCGTAAAATTAAATAATTCGTCAAAAGAAGAATCCAGATGATTTTGATCATTATGAGCGTCGGGGTGTTGAACTTGTCGATGAGAACGGTCCTGAAAATAACCCCTAAGCCCAGCAGGATCGTTCCGTAAGCCATAACGGGACGGATACGCCCCCTTTCTTCCTGATGCTGTGACCGGCAGCCTTTGCCCACAACCAGGATTGCCGTCATCAGGATGACAGCGAGCGGGCTGATATATGTTCCGAAGCGGATGAGCGGAAGGCACAAGGACAAGGCCAATACGGCCAGGTCGGAACGGTCCTTTATCAGCGTCATGATGAGAATGACGGTGTACCCCCAGAGGAAGAAAAGCATGAATTGCGTGTGACGCACCAGATTCAAATCCAGAATAAAGCGCTGAGGGAAAATATAGGTGAAGATCAAAGACAGGAACAAGAAAAAAGCCGCGGTTATGAGTATGGTTTTTACCTTCCGGTCACGCTGAAAAACCGGGTTGTGCCATTGGTTAAGCATGGTCAAGCAGAAGATCGGCCAGTAAGGAGCTGTGGCTCTCCAAAAAAGTGAGAGGTTCTTTGTGACGTCTTTGATATCGACATCCAGGAAAATAAAATTCTGCGGGCAGGCTAGCTGATAAAGATGCACCCATTCCTGAAGGTCCACGGAGGTGTCTGCCCCGGGCATAAATAATTTTGCTCTCATCCAGATGATCAGGGGGCACAGGGACAGCAGGAATGCTGCGGAAGTTTTAAAGAGCGTCCGGCTCCCGTAACGGGAAAGATGCGTTGATAAATAAGCGAGCATGTAGATAAAAGGAAAAAGGCTGTATAGAGAATGAAAATTGGCGGCCATGCCGAAAATGAACGCGGCTAAAACGAACCTTTCCCGGTAGAAGAAATAAAGGCCGCTCATAATAACGGCAAGAGCGAATTCCTGGTGGGAAAACGTGCGGTAGAGGAATTCTTCCACGCGGCCTAAAACAATGAACATCACGACACAAAGGAATCCGGTGAGTTTTGATTTTGATATGAGGGCCCAGAGTTTATAGATCCAGAAAAAAAAGAAATACCGGCTGATCAAATAAAAGCCCAGATAGACCGAAGGGATTTGCTGAACGCTGATGGTTCTGGCCAGCAGAGGATAGAGAATGGACGAAAAGTTTTTCTTCAGGCTTTCGACATAATAATCTCCCGCGTAAAGGGCGGGATCAATAAGGCTTTTTAACAGGGGGATTTCGAGATGCTGGTCATCCCAGCCGAATGTATATCCGTTCGTGGCAAGAAACAAGCCTAATAAAAAAACCGCTAAAATCCCATCGTTCAAAAGAACTTTTTTTAGCGGTATTCTCAATGATTTCATAGGTCTGGAAGGGCCAGATGATTTGGGAAAGAAATGATTTCTTTATTTTCTTAGAGAAAACGGTACCGTATTGTTATTTCCAGACAAAGACTTCCCGAAAGACCTCAAACATATAAGCGGCCCCCCAGCGCAAGACCTGCAGTTTCCGCTCCCCCCCCTCCCTGGCGGGTTCGTCCCCGGGGATATCAGCCACTTTGAGTTTGCGTTTGGCGCACCGTATTGAAAGCAAAGGTTCCCAGCTGATCTTTGTCTTAAACAATTTTTCTTCAAATTCATAGCTGGAATCTTTGTCGAGGTCCAGTTCCTGGATAAGGCTTGTTCTATAGGCGCGGAAGATGACCATGGCGTCTGTGTAGCGGGCTCCGTGCAGCAAATTGATCGTGGTTGTGAATAATTTGTTCCCGAAAGCCGTGACACAGTCGTCATCATAACTTTTCGCCCCTTCAGCGTAGCGGGAAACAATCACCATGTCGTAACCCGATTTCAGTTTGGCGATACATTCGGGAATCAATTCCGGAATGGAGTTGCCGTCCGGGCTGAATGTCAGGATGACATCCCCGGTAACATGCGGCAGGGCTTCCATATAGGCATGCCGCATGCCTTTTTTTTGCTGGATGATAACAGGATACCCTTTTTCCTTGGCGTATTCGATGGTCCCGTCCGTTGATTGCCCGTCGATGATTAATAACTGATCATACCATTCCGGCTTGATTTTGGGCATGATCGCTTTCATGCCGTCAATTTCGTTCAGGGTTGGGATTAATAACGTTACTTTCATGATCCGGGAGTCGTTTGAGTGAAGCCTTAGCAGAAAATACTGGCCCGCTAATTTTTTGTGTTAGTCTTAGAATATGCCCATCGCTATTGCAAAAAACATCCTGCAAAATTGGAGCGAGAGAAGGGAATCGAACCCTCGTATCAAGCTTGGAAGGCTTGTGTTCTACCACTGAACTACTCTCGCAGGGCTGTCGAATCCAAAATTAAATGGGCAGAGGAGGGTTCGAACCTCCGAAGCGATTCCGCAACAGATTTACAGTCTGTCCCCTTTGACCACTTGGGTATCTGCCCTGAAAAACTAAAGATGGAGCTGGCGAGAGGCTTCGAACCCCCGACCTACTGATTACAAGTCAGTTGCTCTACCAGCTGAGCTACGCCAGCATAATTTCTAAGTCGTTTGTTTTTAGGTGCTTCTTGAGAAGCTTGAATCCAGCGCCAACCGAAAAAGAAAGATTTGTGCTAAATTCGTGCTATTTTCAGAAATTTTATTATACCTGAGATCGTTTAAAAGTAAATCAATTTTTTCAAGTTTCCCCTTTGCGTTATATCCTCCTCCTACAGGGATTTCCCGCAAATGGTCTACTACCAATAAGTGATTTTAGTATAAACCATCTGCGGGATTTTTCAATGTTAATGTGCTATCAACTCTGTCTTATTCCCTGCTGTAACGGCTCCCAAACATTCAATTCTGGAAAATTTCAATCCTTGTTTTGTTGGATATGTGCTGACTACCCTTGAAAATCTTTTTTCTGGTCGTTCTTCGTTTCGGTTTCAATCCTTGTTTTGTTGGATATGTACTGACGACACAGCTTCCCGGACCGTTTAAGATCTTCATAAGCCTTGTTTCAATCCTTGTTTTGTTGGATATGTACTGACGACGTCTAATTAATACACAGGAGGCTTGACACATGTTTTAGTTTCAATCCTTGTTTTGTTGGATATGTACTGACGACTTATTGGACAAATGGTGATACTTTGATAGCTGTAGAAGGTTTCAATCCTTGTTTTGTTGGATATGTACTGACGACCGGCATATATAAGGCAAAAGAAGCAGACGGCTACTAGTTTCAATCCTTGTTTTGTTGGATATGTACTGACGACTTCCGGTGGTTCTGGTTCTAGCAATGGTTCTGTCGCGTTTCAATCCTTGTTTTGTTGGATATGTACTGACGACCTGCTGCCTGGCGTGGTTCTTGGGGATCAGCGCACATGTTTCAATCCTTGTTTTGTTGGATATGTACTGACGACCGCATGTGTTCCACTTAGTGGGGACGTATGATGAGTGTTTCAATCCTTGTTTTGTTGGATATGTACTGACGACTCCGCTCAACGGTTGCCGGTATTTTTTTTCTGAAAAAGTTTCAATCCTTGTTTTGTTGGATATGTACTGACGACTAAGAGAAGGCATATCAGCCCGTGGATGGGTCCCGCCGTTTCAATCCTTGTTTTGTTGGATATGTACTGACGACTCAACTAAGAAACGCCCCTGATGTTTAATATGATGGTTTCAATCCTTGTTTTGTTGGATATGTACTGACGACTGTTTGTGGCATCAACGATAATGTCGTATCCTTCTCGTTTCAATCCTTGTTTTGTTGGATATGTACTGACGACTCATGTAAGTTGTATCTGCGTTTCTCTCTTTATTCGTTTCAATCCTTGTTTTGTTGGATATGTACTGACGACAAAATGTGCTATATTTTTTCCATGCTGAAAAGAATAAGTTTCAATCCTTGTTTTGTTGGATATGTACTGACGACCCTTAAACATCCCGGATGTTATAGAAATATTATCTATTGTTTCAATCCTTGTTTTGTTGGATATGTACTGACGACTTATTGGACAAATGGTGATACTTTGATAGCTGTAGAAGGTTTCAATCCTTGTTTTGTTGGATATGTACTGACGACCGGCATATATAAGGCAAAAGAAGCAGACGGCTACTAGTTTCAATCCTTGTTTTGTTGGATATGTACTGACGACCAGGAGAAATGCAGGTGACAGGCGGTCATCCCATGAAGTTTCAATCCTTGTTTTGTTGGATATGTACTGACGACTATGCTCATTTCGGCTCCTCCCCGAGGGCGTTCATTAGTTTCAATCCTTGTTTTGTTGGATATGTACTGACGACCTGCTGCCTGGCGTGGTTCTTGGGGATCAGCGCACATGTTTCAATCCTTGTTTTGTTGGATATGTACTGACGACCGCATGTGTTCCACTTAGTGGGGACGTATGATGAGTGTTTCAATCCTTGTTTTGTTGGATATGTACTGACGACTCCGCTCAACGGTTGCCGGTATTTTTTTTCTGAAAAAGTTTCAATCCTTGTTTTGTTGGATATGTACTGACGACTAAGAGAAGGCATATCAGCCCGTGGATGGGTCCCGCCGTTTCAATCCTTGTTTTGTTGGATATGTACTGACGACGATTCTTTTGTATCTCATGGTTTAATCTTTGGTGCTTGTTTCAATCCTTGTTTTGTTGGATATGTACTGACGACAAGAGTTTTTGGAGTATATCTCTGTTGATTTTAATATGTTTCAATCCTTGTTTTGTTGGATATGTACTGACGACCCTTAGGCGTAGCAATTCCCTGTGAGCGTTTACTTCCGTTTCAATCCTTGTTTTGTTGGATATGTACTGACGACCAGAGCTTTGCATTAGACGAAGTGACCAAGATGATGTTTCAATCCTTGTTTTGTTGGATATGTACTGACGACCTTATGGTGGGTTATTACTAACTTACTTACGGTTATTACGTTTCAATCCTTGTTTTGTTGGATATGTACTGACGACGCAGAACGAAGCAACGGGCTTGATTTGTCGGTTGCTGTTTCAATCCTTGTTTTGTTGGATATGTACTGACGACCGCACATTTCTTCTAACTTTATATACCACAAAATGTTCATCTCCGCAAAAATCATATTGAATTATCAAAGAACCCCCTCGACACAAGAGCTTTTCTGCTCTGTTTTCACCATTATTCCCGCGATTAATTCCCCACAACATATTCATATATATCAACTTCTATCATTACCATTCTCAAACACAAATATTTTTATAAGTACAGTCAATACATCTCACCTTGTTTTTCGTCTTTCCCGGCAATCTTTCGCCCACAATAATCTCAAGAATACTATCCACGATTGCCCGTGCATCCGACTTCATTTTATCAGTAATATCAACTTCACAGGTTTTACTCCCCCCTCTGATATAAGCAATATACCCTTTCTTAACGGGCTTTTGGTAATTTTTTTCAATTAGTAAAGCATACAAACACATCTGCACTTTATGCGTCTTAAAAACAAAATCCTTATATGGAGAAAATTTATAATCCACAGGAGAAAGAGACTCATCCTCTAAATAAAGCACTTCATCAACAATCCCTCTCACCCGCAAAACAGGGTCAGCCAGATAAACATTAGTTTCTTTTTTTATAACAGGAATCTTTTTTCTTAAATAATTCTTATTATGATTCAGCCTTTCTTCATGTACACGCCGCCCCTTCTGGACTTTATAACGATTTTTTTCGTACTGATCAATTCTTAAGACATTCAGATAATATGTAAATCGGGGACAATATAAATATTCGATCACCTCACTCGGTGTTATCATGACCTGCTGTTGCGGATCACTGACCTTCAGCATACCTTCTCCTTTTTATTTTAATCAGACAAACAAACTTTTCACCTCATCTGTAACAAGACTTTTGTCAAAAGCCTGTCCTTTTAAAACCACTTTTTTAAAATCAGTCTCACACATCGGAAAAATATAAACCGAATCACTCTCCTCATCAATCAAGTCTTCAATCTCAAGCGCCAGAGAATCCAGATCCGCCCGGTTAATCGTGCCTAAAAAAACAGATTTCTGCACCCGGTACAATCCGGTTGCCTCAGTCGCTTTGATTACTTTGCGCCGGATATTATTACTGCAGATATCATAAATAACCCAAACCAGTGTTTCTGTTGGTTTCATCTCATCTGTCTTTCCTCGGGCACGCCCCCTAAAGAACGGCATCCGTTTTTATCCAGCTGTTGGCTAGTTTGTGCAAGTCAAACTGAATCGTATCCCGTCTTTTCAGACGGCGTCCATTATAAAGAATGCAGTCATCCAAATACACATTATAATCCGCAAGCAAAACAGCCTTACCTTCTTTGTTCAAAACAAAACCATTCTGCATGCGGTCAAACAAAGCCTGTTTAACTTTTTTACGTGAGAACAAATTAAAAACCGTTTCATCCGCAAAAATACGATACCCTTCAATAACATCAAAAACCATAGAAGTCTTGGCATAATGATCCGTATGAATAAAACCGACATAAGGATCAATTCCTGCCAAAACACAAGCCCGTTCAACGATCCCGTACAAAACTCCGTAAGCATAATTTAAAAGACAATTAAACTCATCCCCTGCCGGATTACGGCTGCGGCCGTTAAAACGAAACCGTTCCGGCAGCAGCAAACTTAAAATTTCCCAATACCGTCTGCCGGATTGTCCTTCTATGCCCATAATGCTTCCCCGCTGCTCGTCAACCGGACCATTCACAAGCAGAAGCTTTTCCTTTGCGTCCCTGATCACCTGGATAACCTTGGTAATTTCTGCCGACATGGCTGTACGCCGGTCACGCAACGCAAGCAAAAACGCAATTTGATTATCAAACTTTTTCTCGACAAACTTCTTTCCGATAATAATTCCCCCTTCTGATACCGCATGTTCCAACTGCGCCCGGCGGATACGCGCTGTTGATCCCAAACGCCCATGCCATACCCGGCCAAAAGGATTACCGAACTTGTCCATAAACAAAACGTCAATATTATTTTCAACCGCCAACTGCATGGCATCGGATGATAAACTAATCCCTGTTGTGACAACTATAGACTGCACCTTCTTGGGGGAGATACGGGTCTTCTCCTTATCTACCTTAACCTCAAATATCCCATCGGATTGATGGAGGTATGAGCCGTATGTGTTTAGGATGAGTTGCATAAATATTCCCTGTTATCAGAACATTAAACTAGATGATTCTGAAACGCTCCAGCCTTTTTCAACGTTATAATAATCTGTCAAATGATCATAAAAACAAATATATAAATCGTCTAAATCCCACAAATTGCTTAAACCCACGACATCAAATTTAGATACGTTAATAATATACTTCGATAATTTGTTCATCATTTTTCTCAGGCGAACCTTGCATCTCATTTTTCTCGATAATTCATCCGAATCATTCAATCCGGCTAAAAGCATTTTTCGTTCTTCATCAAACTGCTCATACAGTCCGGGACAAATTTCGACAAAGACTTTTACATAAAAAGGGGTATCCGTCATAAAATTATTTCTGAAGGAGTTCGAGACTGTCTTGTAATTTAAATTTTTTATGTCCTGAAGCAATAAAGGATCAGGATTGGAAGACTCAATAATATTCTTAAAATATTGCCTTATCACATTAAATAATTTGTTTTCTGGAAAACCTTGTTTTAACCAAGGGATAACCTTGTCCGCACACATATCGATTTTGTGGTAAGGCCCAGAGGTAATTAAGGGAAAAACTGTTAGTTCACTTGGATCATTTTTACCTTCCCGGTTAATCCTTCCGGCTGTTTGAATGATACTGGAAAACGGAGCAAATTCGCGGAAGCCCTGATCAAAATCCAGATCAACACCAGCCTCGACTACTTGTGTTGAAACAAGGACAAGCTTTTCGCCTCCGAGTTTTTCCCCGATTTCCTTGAGAATTCTTTCTCTCTCGCATGGCAAAAAATATCCGCTTAATAGATACAGTTCCGAACTAAAATATTTTTTCAAACCCTTATAAACCTGCAAGGCGGTCTTCTTGGTATTGACGACGCACAGGACGGACTGATGCCCCCTGTAGGCACGCATCACAGCTTCGATGAGAGAATCCGTATCGGGAATATTTTCATCGTATTGAAGGATATAACGGTTGTTGGTCTCATCCTGGAAGAACCGGTCACTCGAAAGCACCGCGATTTTTTCCGGGGCCAGGAATCTTTTGATCTCTGGAACCGTAGCCGACATGACGATAAAATCAATATTCATCAGAAAAGACAGTTCATCCAGAACCCGTGCCACATCTTGAATAAGCACGCGCGGGATGGTTTGTACCTCATCAAGAATTACAACACTATCCCGTAAAGTCCAAAATTTGAAAATGTCGCTGTTACTGACAGAAAACAGAGCATTAAACAATCTGTTAAATGTAGTAACAATAATTCCGTCATTTGCCCAACTGTTCATCAAGAAATCATTTTTTTGAATATCGATGTGGTCATCATAGTTCTTAGTATCTGCCAGATAGTGATCTTTCAACACAGCGTCTTCTCCAAGGATCTCAGAATAGACCATCTGAGTCTGATCAATGATAGATGTCATTGGGAGGGATGTGATGATACGTTTCTTTTTTTTGTCTTTGGTAATATGTAATGCCAGATCCAAAGCAGTCAATGTCTTTCCAATTCCAGTAGGTGCCTCGACAATGAAAAAACGTTTTCCCTTGCTATTATAATAATTTGTCAAAATAGTTTCCCGGAAAGCGTTTCTATATTCAGTCAGAGTTCCACCTTTTGCTGAGAATTTGTCAAATACCACCTTAAGTTTGTCCTTATACGATGGGGTATCCAACATATTCATATCATGAAAAGATTCTTTAAATATAGCCTCATACCTGTCGGCAAAGATCAGACGGGAGAACGACTCGCGAATGATAAAGAAATTCCCGAAAGGTTCTTTAAGAAGTTTGGCGATTTGTTCCTTATTCTCATCAAACCACTCACATATATTTCCCGCAGGGAAATTCGATAACCCATAAAGTCTTTCCATAACCTGCGCAAGATTTTCCTCAAAATCAGACAAGACATAAACAAGCTCCTCATAGTCGGTGCACCGAGATTCCCAAAAATTACGATAATCGTCAAGACCTGTATGATGCGCCGCAATTGTCCAAAATGCTGTTAACACATCACGCGCAAGTGGTCTTTTCTGTTTGCAGCAGTCAGCAAAATAAACAAAAGCACCTTCCAGTGCGTGCGTTGTTTTTGTTGTTCCCTTCAGGACACCATTTTGGAATTTGTCAGAAAGTTTTCCGGCATCATGAAAATGTGCGATTTCCTTATGCAACGGATCCGGGAAAGAGTCTGCAATGTTTCCGATATGTTTCTCGTACGGATAACCTGGATGGGAGCAATACTCAGATAAATTCACAGACATATGTTTTGTCTTCCGTAACGATTTTGACGGCTTCCACCGGTTTCTTCAGACGGATTCCGGCTTCGGAGAAAATGATTTTGCGGTATTGTGTGTATTCACGTTCACCTGTAACGCTGGTTGCGAAATGTAAATTTGTGTATCTTTTGTTAGCTTCAAACTCCAGAAGATCTGGCCGGGTTGTGAAGGAATCGAGACAGACATCGTTGACCGGGTTGAAGGATAAAACAGGAATGAATTTGATATTGGCCGGGAATTCCGAATTCCCCATGTAAAGGGCAAAACCGGTTGTGTGATTCTCTATGGCCTTTCTAAGCTTTTTTATATATATATAATCATCAATAAAAACAAGATATGCGGGAGCACACAAAAGTTCTCGAAAGATTGGTTTAGGCTTTGTAAATTTTTCTCCCAGCTTACCAATATCACCGGGGAACTTTTTAGAAGCATTCCCCAATTGAGATAGTTTTCTTGAAGATCCTTTGGTATAATCATCAATATAATTTTGAGCAAAACTTTTTTTTCTGATAGGATTCAAAGTAACGACCGAATACCCGAACAAAAAATAATTTGGATCACGAAAATAATCATTATAATCAATACCCAAAACCGCAGCCATCATCCCTCCTACTGTGGTTTTAGGCGGCAAAGGGAAGGTAATATTTTGAGTGATGGTCAGTGGATCGCGAAAAACGCCGAACCTGCTCCATATTTTAAAAACAAGCATAGCCGCGCTCCTTATTATTGTATAAATTCGGTCTCAGTCTTAATGGAAAAAATCTGATTGCCAAAAACATCGCGATATTTTTCCATCGAGGCATCGAGAACAATCTCAACCTTTTCAATATGATTCTTAGCCGCATCAATGGCCGCAACCAATTTTGAAAAATCAATATCACACTCATCTATTTCTCTAAGAAGAGAAGAATCCTCATTTTTTAAGGTCACGAGTTCATCCAACAACCCAATGAAGAAAAAGGACTCGGCTTTGTAAATAATTCGTATCAGCAAACGTGATTTTTGTCCCTCTTTGCTACGTGTATTCAATAATTTCGTTCCCATCCAAAGGGAATCTAGCATTTTTTTAATATCTTCTTCTTGCGTACTGGCTTTCTCGGCCTGCAGGCGATTGACAGTTCCATACATTGCAAAGAGTCCATACGGGATATAATTATCGGCACGGAACGTTTTCGTATACTTAGTTTCTCCAGACTTCCCAGTAGTCGCGAAAGCCCCCGTACCTGATTTTAAAATTGTTTCCGTACGGTTAAGTGATTTAGTCCATCCCAACTGAACAGTCCCCACAAGTTGAATATCACTTTTAGGAGCAACTCCTCCAAAAAGCCTATTATCAATACAAGAAAGAAAAACTTCTTTTTCGTTTTTAATATCTTTTAATTTATCTTTTAACTCCTTAAAACGAGCTTCAGCCGTAAGCCCTTTGGATAAAATTTCATCATTGTTAATAAAAATGGGCTCATTTTTCCTTTTTTGTAAATCATCCCTAATCGTTCTTTTAACCCTAACATCACTAACAATAGCCTTTTCATCGACATCATCAAAACGAGGAGCATTATCTGCCGACATATCACCATTCGGATTGCATGTTTTGGCATCCCAAATAAAAAGCAATTCACTGTGTTTAGCTTGTTCTGACATAAATTCCTCCTGAAGGTTAATTATGTTCTTCCTTAATTTCGTTATCCATATCCTGATTTTTTTCTGCAGGGTTGTCTTTTATAAAAACCCCGTAGTCATCAAATCCAGCAACAAAAGCAAATGAAATTTTTGCACTTGATATCCCAGCCGCAGAAGCCGCAGCAACTCCATGGGCAAGACGACGAACTTCACCATCGTTTCGAACCCGAATTTTTAATTTCTGCTCAAAACGAAAAGCCATTTCAAATATACGGTCAAGGTTTTTGGCATTAATAATTTGATTAGAAAGCCACTTTTTAAATGTTTCATTTTGTTTACTCACTTTGGAAGTCCATGAACCATTAACAATAGCCTTGGAATAAGCCCCAGAATAATATGCCTTCTGAATTTGCGGACGAGACCAAAAATTAGCCGTATCTTCCTGTATACGGGCTTCCAATTTTTCTTTAAAGCTTTTCCCTCCCATAAGCCCTACTCCTTTATTTTATTAAGCTGTTTTAAGAATGTAAGAATGCGTTCTTCGGATTCGCGATATATGCCAGAATATTGGAGCCAATCCTTAATTCCATCGTGGACTCGCTTATGCCCTTCGTAGTCTTTTTCGCGATGATACTCAAACCGCTCCATCAGGTTATCTATGGATATTTGTTCATCTGTCAAAAGTAAGCGAGCCAAATAAATACGTTCTTTAAGAATCGTATTGCTGAAATCGTTCCTCCCGGAAAACCCTTTCGTATAAACAATTTCTATTTCTTTTCTAGAAAAATAATGCTTAAGACTTACAAAACCACTTCTCTCTTTCGGGGAATAAGTAATATTTTCGTCAATTTTATGCTCCCTTAAAGCATTCACCACTCGACTTATCTGACTAGGCAAAATTTCTTCCAATGCGCCTTTAATCTGAAAGGATTTGTTGGTGAGATTACGATCAAAAAAATAATAATCTAGCGTCATCATGTTTCGATATTCCAAGAGACTATCCAACTCATCATGGCTTTTGATTATCAACCCTACGTCTAATGTCAACAAAGCCGCTGACTTCTCTTCAAGACTCTTTTCCAATTCTTCAATTCTTAGAGCATCCTTTTTCTTCGTATTTTTTTCCTTTTTTAACTTTTTTTTAATAGCGTCTTCCTGTTTTTTTAAATCACTAATCGTAGCATTTCGTCCTCTCTCTTTTTTATTAAGTTGCTTGTATTTCATTAAAATCTCCTTATAAACACTCGGGCTAAAATTAATAAGATTAGGAAGAAGACAGTAAGATTGCCCTTTATACCAAAAAAATAAATTTTCCCAAACAAACATCCACCCAAAACGAATGTTCCTAGCACTCTGTGCGGAGAATGCATAATTCTTAGTCAGACGATATTTCAGGGTATCATGATAATTATCATAAGAAAAAATCTTAACATCTGGCTGGTATCCAACTCGGCAACTCTCATTAGTAAAGATATCCCGTCCTTCGCAAAGGCTTTTATTTTCGACAAAAGGACATTTCACCCAATTCTCCCAGACCTCCGGCATACATTCCCAAAAAGTTTTTCCGTTGATCGTTATACAAAAAACATAATCGCCTTTTTCATGCGATGAGCATAACTCCTCAACACGTTCAAAGTGATTAATCACAAGATCTGCCAGCTTTTTATTCGGCTCATTTGCAAACACGCAAACTATGTTGAATAGAGTATTCTTCAATAGAAAAATTTTTTCAGAGGGAATATTCTTCTGTAAAATAATGTTGGGATACAAATAATAAATCCCTGTCCCTGCTCCACCGAGTTTAGGTGTCATAAACAATTTATCTTTGCTGATGCCTTTCTCTTTGATTTGCACATCTATAACACTTTCATCCTGGATTATAAAATCCACCATCAAATACCTGGGATCATCGGGAATTTTTGAATTCTCATTCATCAATTCAAAAACATCCTCCTCATTCAATGCGCTCCCGATCCTCCAAAGTTTATAGGCTAGACTCATATTTCATTTCTCCTTTAACCTCTCCACCACCCCAAACCCTCGCGCGACCTGTTTGCCCAGGCCGAGGTGATCGGGAATGAAAAAATTTGTTTGAAATGTCCCGCTAAAGCAGGTCATTTTGATATTTTTAAAATTACGGGTTACCGGCTTAAGATCAAGCTGAACGTGCAGGTTATCAAAATCCGGGATAAAATACTGAAATCCTTTCGCCAGTGATTTCAGATTCCCGGCGAGAATCCTCTCAAGAAACGATCGTTTTTCATGCCAACTGAGATGAATATACTTTTTATGATTTTCCTGATTCAGCGCCATCCAGGGAGAGATAAAACGATACTTTACCTGTTCTTCTGTCTGCCCCAGCTTCCATTCCCGCAGCATGACAGACTTTTCATTAATCTGCAGTCTCTCCTGATTAATCTTCAATTCCTGAATATCAAGAAATACTTTCTTTAATATTTCAATCCCTTCCCCGAGTCCGATAATAACAGGTTTATTGTTAATGGTTTTAAATTGAATCTGGGGATAGGCATATCTCAATCTATTATCTTCAAGATGATTATGGATCAAATTATAAGAGGAATATTTTTCGGAAAGATACCCCCGGAATTTCGGAATGTCAAACGAACGTAAATGGACCGAATCAAACTGCACGCAAATCAATTTTTCTCTAACAAAAGTTTTATGAGGGATAATCATGTTCTTCACGACAGGATTCCTTTTCCCTTTGTACAATTAAAAAAGTTGTATTGTTCTGAAAAAATGATAAGAAGCTTGATTGTTTCTTTATTTTGATATGATCTGCCAAAATAATCATTCTGTCAATAGGCTGACTACGCCAAAAACTGACTTAATTCAGCTTTTTCCCATCCAGTTGCTTGTAGGACAATTCTGCTAGATTGAGAATGCAAGTCGTTCCACTTGAACAATAACTTGTTGAGCCAATTGCCTTTCTTTTGCCACGTCACTAGGGGAAGCTAAAAAAATTTTATAAACATTAGCGGGATACATAGATATTTCCTCCCTTATTTAAATTATAATTTATTATCCCCCATATCTGCCCCTTGTCAATGGCTCAATACGCCCTAAAACTGGCATTTTTTAACCAAATTATATATTTTTTGTGAGTTGAGGGGCACTCGGATATCTTTAGCCCAAACGTGCCCGGCCGGGAAACCGTTGCTTTTACGTAATGAAAAGGTATTTCGTCTGGGCTTTGGTGCCGGTCTTCTGCAAGATGCCGTTGGCTGCCGCAATGGTTAAATCACGGCTGGCAGTGGCGGTTGAGATATTCGGATGGAGTTGTAGATAATCTTTGCGGGAGAATGATGAATTTTTAAAGTGATTTTTAGCGGTTTCGATCCTTAAGTCCGTAGATTGCTTAACGGGTTTGAGTTCCTTTGTGAATTCAAGGGTGGCTTCTTTGATTGTTTCCAGCATAAATTTAATGAATACGGTTGAGTTCCCTTTTTTGCTGGATTGTGCCAGGGCGTCATAATATTCCATTTGCCGGCGTTTGACGACAGTCTCAACAGGGATGTATTCAAAAATTTTGCGGTAATTATACAAAATCACGGATTGCCACAAACGCCCTATGCGCCCGTTTCCGTCCATAAAGGGATGAATGAACTCAAACTCATAATGAAAGACACTGGATTTGATGAGCGGGTGGATATCCGTTTCTTCTTTAAGAAACGTAAACAGGTCACCCATTAATTGGGGAACCATCGTGTATTTCGGAGCCATGTGAACGATTTTTCCCCCTGACCGGATGCCCACATTACCGCCCCTCAGTTTCCCCGCATCCGTTATAAGGCCCTCCATAAGAATTTTATGAGCTTTTAACAATGACTCAAGGCTTTCCGGCTCAAACTTATCCAGCATGTCATAAACCTTAATGGCGTTTTTAACTTCCAGAATATCCTTTTGAGGGCCTGCTACCCTTTTGTGGTTAATAATATCTGTCACCTGATCTATGGATAAAGTATTCCCTTCTATAGCCAGGCTCGATTGAATGGTGATAATTTTTGTATGCTTACGCAGCTCTGGCTTGGGCACAGGGGCCTGTAATCCCTCGTATTTACCCAACAGCATGGTGATCTCTGTGCAAAGAGTCAGGATGTCGTTTGTGATGGTATATGGCGGTCTCATATCGATTCCTTTATTTATGATAGTATCATAATGATACTATCATTGTAATAGTATCACATGGAACGGGTTTTGGCAAGGGGGGCTTTGTTTCCTTTTGGTTCGAAAGTCGCATAATATGCAGAAACAAGTGATTTTCCCGAACCATGAGCCTAGTTCGGAAAAATGTTTATACTGAAGCCGTGCCGTCAGGAAGGGCAAAATGCAGAAAAATGAAGCAATAATGGCTAAGGATGGTTTCCCCTGTCACTCCGGGCTTTAGAGCCTTGGACATGCTTGAAGGTAAAAAACCCTTAATCCTTGATAGAGGCCCAGTCCCGGTATCCGAACGGCTCCAATGATGTTTGGATGTCTTCCTCGGAAAGGTTCCTTTGTTTTTTCATCTGGGCCACGAGTAACTGGGTTTTTTGATTGTGAACACAGATAACAGCACACAAGGTTTCTCTCTTTTCCTTCGGGATACTGCATTCACAAACGAGCATGTCATCTTTGTCGGACAGGATAATGTTTTTATTGAAGCGGAGGCAATATCTTTTTTGTCTTTCGCTCATCCCGCACCTCTTTTTCCCAAGTGATGCCAAGATATGCATTTGTGCTAATTCTAAATATATTTTACCATAATTGCTGTTTTTGTACAATTTAAGCCTTTTGTCCTGATAATCTTTGTCCGTAGGCCCATTATCTCGGGGAGACCGGCCCGTATTGAAGGAATACCCGAATGTTTTAAAAAGCAGATGCAAAAAAATTGAAAAGAGATACAATAATAATAAAATTTACTTGCGAAAATTCAGATCATCTTAATATTAAAGATATCTGAATGACAATTCCTTATAGATTCCCGGATTTCAGGTAAAGCGGAAATATACCCGGGGATGATGTCCTAAAATAAATGTTATTTAATTCCTATCAATTTTTTGTTTTTTTTGTCTTTGTTTACGCCCTTTATTTATGCTCGCCGCATAAAAAACAAAACTTTTTGCTGCTCATTGCCAGTTACTGGTTTTACGGAAGCTGGGACTGGCGGTTTTTGTCTCTTATCTGGATTTCGACGTTTGTCGATTATTTTTGCGGGATAAGAATCAGTGAAACCCCGGATAAAAGAGGGAAAAAACGATATTTAGCCCTCAGCATTTTTGTCAATCTGGCCCTGCTGGGAGTTTTTAAATACTATAATTTCTTCCTGGAGAATTTTTTGGCTTTCGGGAGGGTCTTGAATATCCCTTTACATGGCCCTGCTTTAAAAATTATCCTGCCCGTCGGCATATCTTTTTACACCTTTCAGACCATGAGCTATACCATTGATATCTATTATGAGAGGATTAAGCCCACCAGGGATAAATTGAACTTCGCCCTTTTTGTGGCGTTCTTCCCTCAGTTGGTCGCAGGGCCTATTGAAAGAGCTCGGCACCTTCTCCCTCAGATCGAAAAGCCGAGAACCGTCTCCCGCACGCTTTTTTACGAAGGATGTTATTTGATATTCTGGGGCCTGTTTCAAAAAGTTTTTGTCGCGGACAATCTGGCCCGTATTGTCGACCCGGTTTTTGCCCGGACGCAATATACTCACGGATTCGAAATCCTCATCGGGTTATACGCTTTTGCCTTTCAGATCTTTTGTGATTTTGCCGGGTACTCGAATATCGCCCGCGGGCTGTGTAAATGTATGGGATTTGAAATCATGGTCAATTTCAACCTCCCTTATTTTGCCAGGAACCCCAGCGATTTCTGGCAGAGGTGGCATATCAGTCTTTCCACCTGGATACGGGACTATCTTTATATTCCTCTGGGAGGCAATCGTAAAGGTGTGCTTAAAACATTAAGAAATCTTATGGTCACGATGATATTAGGCGGATTATGGCACGGCGCTGCCTGGACTTTTGTCTTTTGGGGCGTGTATCACGGCACGATTCTGGTCGTATATCACTTGAAGGAAAGTCTTCTTGATCCGGTCATTGCAAAGAAAGATCGTGCCGGGAGGTCCTGGCGGTCCCGGGCCGCGGTCTTTTTTGAAACGGCGTTCTTTTTTCATGTCGTCTGTATCGGCTGGCTGATTTTCCGCGCCCAGTCGGTTCAGCAGGTTGTGCTTATGGGGAAAGCCCTGTTTACGAATTGGCAGTGGCATGACGTGCCGGCGAGCTGGCCGCTTTTTGTCCAAATGCTTTCCTATTCCGCTGTTCTGCTGGGTATTCAGATGTATCAGTATATGAAACATGACCTGATGGCCGTTTATAAACTGCCCTGGCCCGTTAAATCGGTTTGTTATTATGTCTTATTGATGTTGTTAATTATTTTCGGAGTTTCCGATGCTCAGGATTTTATCTACTTTCAATTTTAAAAAATTTCCGTTGGGTTTGGTCGGTTGTCTTGTATTGTTCGGGATGACAGAGCTGGTTTTGCGGCATTATGCGGGGTATATCCGCCCTCCCAGCGATTCGATTATTTTTTATAAAAACAGCCGGTTAAAGCAGCCCCAGTCTTATACAGGACTTTTCCTGGGAGACAGCACCATCCTTGGTGTTTATGCCAAAAAGGTCGCCGAACAAGTATCGCAGGACCTTGGCGAGCCGATGTCTTTCTACAACTACGCCACCCCGGCCCAGGGTATGCCGGCGTATTATTTATTGCTCAGGAAATATTTAAAGGATCATCCCGCGCCCCGGTATGTCTTTTTAAGCTTCTCGCCTGATGCCTGGGCTGCCCCGCCGGAAGACCATTCGGAAGAGGATGATCACTTGGCCCATATCCACAGATTGAACATGATGTATTCGCCCTACGACCTTTTCAGCGTGCTGCCCTTGCCTCTGTGGCTGCAGTCGTGTGAACTTCGGTTGAAGGAAGCGAGTTTTGCCTTAAGATATAAAAACCGCGTCAAAAAGTTGCTGCTTAATCCTGAATATATCAAGGACCATATGGTTTGGATTCGTCACACCTCAACGAGACAATCCGGGACAACGGCATTCGGCCGGAATGTCCCTCCCCGCCTTGCCGAGGTGAAGGGGTCCAAATTATATCAAAGAAAGCTGGCCTTGACGGATGAGAACATCTACTGGCTGGAGCGCTTCCTGGAACTGGCGCAGGAGAACCGTATTGTTGTCATCCTGTTTCAGGCTCCGCTCATGGACGTGATCTATGAGAGACTTGAACAAGAGGGATATTTAAGGGATTACGAGGGCATGTTGGTTGATCTGCAAAAAAAACATGAAAAATTTTTTTATGTCACTCCCCTTTTCGAGGCTTATCCGAGAGAAAAGTTTTCTGACGTTATTCATCTTAACGGGAGGGGAAATTATCAGTTCAGCCAATGGGTAGGGCCGAGGATTTCGCAAACGATTGTGCAGGCGCAAGAATAAGCCTGTCGTTTCTCCCGGTGATTTACTGGATGTACCCGGCGATAAGGTTTTTCCAGAGAAGATACCCTTCCCGGTTCAGATGCACCCCGTCTTTTGTCATGTCCGGGTTGAGTTCCCCGTCTTTAAGGAAATGAGGGTACAGGTCGATATAAGTGACTGGGCCGTTTTGAGTCAGAGACAGGATGGCTTTGTTCAGTTTCATAATGTTCTCGTTAGAAATTTGCTGATGGTAATAAGTTTTTAACCGTTCATTGTTGACCGGTAAAATGCTGTGAATATAGATATGAGACTCCGGCAGATTCTGCTGAATTTTCTGGAGGATTTTTCTATAGGTGTTCAGAATAGTATCGATGTTGTTTTCCTGCGGGTGGTCATTGATCCCGATCATGAGGAAGATTTTTCCGGGTTTTACCGCCAATATCTCATCCACCCTGTTTAAAAGGTCCTGGGTCGTGTCGCCGACAACTCCGGAATTATGAATATGGCCGTTCTTAAAAAAGCTTTTCCAGGGGCCTGAAAAGATCAGGCTGTCCCCGGCAAAAACAATTTGTTCTGATGGCGGCCCGGCCTGCACGCCTTCTCCCTGCCCGAAGAAAGTCATAGACAGGACGAACAGATAAGCAGCAAATAAAACCATTTGAGGCCGTTTGCGGTGAATTGATACAGGTTGAGGAATGAACATGCCTTTGACCCGGGATGATTGGTTGATGATAAAATTTGCGGCACCAAGCCGTATAAGAATATTTTAGCACACGCCTGTCTCCCGAGTCCATGATAAGAATGTCCCTCCTATGGCCCGGGTTTTGCTTTCTTTGAATATCTTCGCCCGGGGAGAGTATCCGTTGTGTCTCCCGGGTATTTATGTATAATATATATCTCAAAATGAGACGCTGAATTTTCTGGTGATTTTAAAAATTGGAATGCTGTTATGGATACCCGATTCAAAAGACAAATATTTTTTCTGGTCCTCGGACTGGGAATCTGTCTGCCGGCTTATCATGTTGCCGGGGCTGAGGACCATGCCCTTAAAGGGAATATCCCGGTTTCTTCATCGCGACCGTCCTTTTTCCCGGATTATGAAATATTATCTTTTCGCTATGTCGAAAAAGATTCTTTGCAGCCGCGTTCCTTTGTGAAATTTATCACTCAAAGAACAAAACATGATTCCTCGGTTTACTATAAATTTACATCTCAGGGCGAGGGGGACTATGCCGACTATGCGGATGTTGTCTGGGCTTCGGAGTCTACCGCCGAACTGCGGGACGGAATTCTTTACCCGCTGGAAAGCAAGGGTTCTCTTCGATATAAAGGGGCCCAGGAGGTTATTGTCAAAAAAGAGAAATACTTTGATTATGCGCAAAAACAGATCCGCTACACATCTTATGATGGACAAAACAAGAAGACCACGCGGAAGATTTATCCTTTGAAGGGCTTGACAGTAGACAGTGCCACTTTACCCCATGTCTTGCGGTCCCTGATAAATCATGATGATTCTGAAGAAATACCTTCTTTTTATATTATGACGGAAGCCGATAATTTTTATCATGTGACGGCCAGACACCTGGGAGAGGAAGAGCTTCTTCTCGCGGACGGCCCGCAGGCGGCTTTAAAGATCCAGCTTATCCCGAGATTCGGCCCCTTAAGCTGGCTGGGCCGGGCCTTTGTCCCACCGACATATATGTGGTTTTCTTTGGACAGCCCCTATGACTGGTTGCAGTACCAGGGATACGAAATAGATTTTTCCTCATTGCAGGTGATAGGGCAGGTTATCAATCAAGAAAAGAAGCTTAGTCCTCCCGAAGCATCATCCCCAGCCTCGCAGCCATAGCTGTTTTAAACCGGAACATATAGCCTGAAGCCGCTGTCTTCCCTCCGTCTTCCCTTAACAGGTAAAAAAGCAGGTTAAGAGATGATAAGGGGATGATTGTCAGCAAGCCGATAAAAATCAAGAAATACATTTTATACTGCAGGGCCGCTATAACGCTGATGCCCCAGAAAACCAGATACCCGGCCGGCGGCATCAAAAAGACCGAGGGTTTTAGCCTGACCGTTTCTGCCGGGAAGATATATTCATAAACCCGGAAAATCCCGCAGGTCAAGAAAGCCACCAGGAACCAGCCTATGTAATTCCCCGGAGGTATTCCGTAATAGACACTGCCTTCTGCCCATTGCCAGTTTCCTGTCCGGACCAGTAGAGGATCTATGAACAAATCCAATGTTAGTACGAAAATGGCGTCACATGTTGTTAAGAATAAAAGCAGCAACCTCTCCCCTTTCCTCCTCGCAGGCTTGTCTTTCCTGACCCAGAAAAGGAACGAAGATGACAGGCTATAGCCGGCATAAATGAATACCGACCAAAATAAAGGGATCAGGAACGGGACGCCTTTAAAAATGAATGAACGGGGGAACAGGGGCGTGTTCGAGAAAATGATGGGGCTTTCATAGTTGTAGGCGTATAACTCCCCGAAGAAAGACCCGTGTCGAATGCCAATGAACTCGGCCAGAAACCCGGTCAGCATTGTTATCCCTATAAAGAACAGGGCTCTTTTTAGAGTCAGGATGTAACAGGCATGAGTGAACAGAAGCAAAATGGGAAGGGTGATTTTCGCCACGTCGATAAAGGCATGCTGGGCCCACGACAGATTGAAAAATTCACCCAGCAGATCTACAGCAAAGACACATAGAATCCACCCAAAGATATGAATGGATAATGTGCCGCAGGCTTCCCGGTTTGGGTGAAGGAATTTTTTGGGCATGTTGGTGTTCGGACTTTCCTGTCGGTTTCATGAGCTTTAAAGACGTTATTGTAATATAAACCGGGTGATCCCGTCAACCCATTGCCTGGGAAGGATCAGGCTGCCCGTTTTTGCGAACTGACCTGCTGGCCATGAGCAGAAGTAAGGGCGGGGACGCATGTAATAATAACCTAAGAAAAGCATCCATGTGAGTGCGTTGAATTTCTTCGAAAGGTTGGCCGATGTTTCCGAAGATACTAAAAATGATTAACCCCAAGGCAGACCATGTGTGCCATTTTTCAGCGGAAGACCATTTTTTATGATTGGGCGACAAATAGAGCGAGAATCCCCAGAGGATCAAAAAAGGGCTTAAAGGATGTCTTAAAAAAAGCCTTCCGTTATTCTGCACAAGGTAAGGAATTTTCAGGGACATTTCTGTGAGCTGCAAATGCACGATGGGCTTGTAATATCCGTGAGCCTTTGTCCAGCCGATCCATAAGAGGGGACAAAGGATGACAGCCAGCATCATCCATAAAAGGGGTGTGGCCTGCTTCGAGGAGAGTTGCCTGCGATGAAAAAAATACAGGCCCGTCGCCAGGATAAACGTTGTAATCATGCCTTCAAATTTTACGAGGCATAATCCTAAGTTAAAAATGACCGCAAGCACGAGGTAACTTTTTCTCCTGCAGTCTTGAAGCCAGGCAGTTATTGCCGCTATGGCTCCGGCTGTCAAAGCAAGAAAGATGTTTTCAGCGTTTGCTGTCGCCAGGAGACGATACGAAAAAAAGGCAGCGATAAAAATATTCACAGAAAAAATTTTTTGTTTGAACGGTATGTATAAAAAACGGAGCGCCCCCCAGAGCTGTGATAACGCGGTCAGGAAAAAGAAAGCCGCGAGCCATTGGGGCACGGAATGGACCGCCCCCCCCATCAGGACAAATTGCACGGCCAAAATGACGGGCCATAATATGGGATAATAATTGTGATGACTGTAGCTGAAATCCAAGGTTTGCGTATAAAAAAGAATTTTAGCTTTTAAGACCCATTTGGACATACTATCCCAATCGGTTAAAGGCGTGAGGCTGATCAGGATGAGGATAAGCACGACGAGCAATATCGTCCAGATTTTGAGCCCGTTACAATACAAGCCAGAAAATGATTTTGCCGGTGTTTTCCGGCAGCCTTGGTTGAACGGCTGCGTCTGAAGCTGCGGATTTCCCTTGGCGTCTTCCCGGGGGGCTTTTATTAAAAAGTTGAGCAAGGCCAGGAGCAGGGGCCATAATAAATATGTGAGCCATAAAGAAGGCGGATTCAGGGGAACGCCGCATAGCAGAAGAAGCCACAAAGACAGGCCGTAGATGACCGCTCCGAGCAAACAGCCTGTCCCCAGGAAGTAGAACAGCCCCCCCTCCGCAGCGTTTATCCGCAACAGCCTTAGCAGAAGGGCTCCGGTCAAGCCGTTCAAGAATACTGTCAGAAGAAAAAAATGTAAAGGATATTTCGGCGCCGGAGACCTCTCAGAGGCTTCTGTTGTCCGGGCCGGACTGCCCGGGGCCGTATAAAGCCGCGTTCCGTCGGAGAATGTCCGGGACGGCCATCCCGGCTGCCGTTCCAGCTTTTGAGAGGGAAACTCTAAAATATAACTGGCCTCAGGGCTGATTTCGAGAGGATATAAAGCATATCGGGCCGCGCGCCATTCAATGGACAGGGGTTTAAAAGAGGTTTCTACTTTAGCGCCCGGCGGGATGATTTTTTGGGCTTCCGGAGCTGTCTTATAAATGGAATGGTATTTTTGATGAAGCCGGTCCAGGTTCCATTGCGCATCCCGGGCTCTTTGAAAGGTGTCGTATGTATTTCTGATGATAAGGGTGAAGGGACTGATGCAGAGAAGCAGGATGAGGCCTGCAAGGCATCGGGATAAATATATTTTTAAAGACGGTTTCATGTTCCCTCCCGGTCTTCCCTCTCCTTTTTTACTCTTCCTGGTCTATCCACTCTTGTATTTCCGGGGCAATGTACAGTTGTTCTAAAAGATCCTTGGCCCAGGGTTCATTTTTAGAAAGTTGTTTTAAAATTCTGACGGCAACGACCTGAACCGCAGGAATGTCACTCCAGGCAGATTTGTTCAGGCACTGCCAGTGCAGCGGATTTGCCTTTTGGGGCGCATGCAACAAGTGGGAGCATGTTTCGCAGATCAGGACACAATGTTCAAACACCGGCTGTTCGTCGATGGGCGGAATTTCGTGGATTTCCAGCTTGGCCCCCGACTTTTCGCAGAGTTCACAATGCGATTTTGATCGTCGTATCATGTCCTTAACAAAAAGACTCAGGGCCTCTTTGCGGTGCTGGTTTTTGGCGTAGCCTTGACTCATAAGTCCGTATTTCTCCCGGGAATGTTTTTAAAAATGATGCCTTTATGAAGGATGCGGCCGTTCGACTCAAATGAGTTATTCTATTTTATACTCCATGCGTTCTTCCAAATCGCGTTGAACAAGTCCTTTGAAATAGTTCAGAACCGTTGCCGATGTCGACTTGGTTTCCTGGAAGGCGTTTTTTATGTCCTGCAGAGACTCCCGGGGTTGCTCGGTCATGGCCTGTAAAGTATCCGGAATGAGCTTGGCATAATTTCTTAAAGAATCAGCATATTTGAAAATCAGCAGAGCCAGGATGAAGACCAGGACATAATCGCCCCACGGAAATCCCCGGAATTTCTGGCAAGCCAGCAGGCAGATCCAGTTCATCGCAAAAAGCAGACCTGCGATGACCCCGATAACCTTGAGGATCATTTATTCATCCTCAGGAAGAGATTGTCCGTGCCTATAAGGATAATCGTGATGCCCAGGATGGCAATGACAATAATAATAATGGCAATGATTTCTTTGTTAAGTCCTTTAGATTTTTGCGGTATTTTGGGACGGGTGCCGTAGGTCAATAAAACAGAAGACATTTTTATCAAGGCATCAAGATTGAGAGGCTTCATAAGAAATTCCTCCACCCCTATCTGCCGGAAAGGTTTTTCGTCGACCCAGTCTTCTTTCAGGAGAATAATCGGACAGCGGTTAAGCCGGTTATCTGACTTTATTTTTCTGCAGGTTTCAAGGCCGTCCAGTTCAGGCATATCCGCATCGATAATTATCAGATGGGGAACGTTGTTAACATTAAGTAAATGCAAGGCATCTTTCCCATTGGCAGCCGTAATGACGTCATATCCTTTGGTTTCATAATGTTGAGCGATCTTTTGTAATAATTCCGGGTTGTCATCCGCAATAAATACTCTGAGTTTCATCTTATCCCTCTCATAAATATTTGTTTTTGTTGATTATAGCTTAAAGTTTAATATGTTCAAAGAAATAATGATATAAATAAAGGCTTTAAGATTGTTTAAAAACATTTTAAAATATGTCGTTATTTGTTATGATAAGCATAATGATAGGCCCTTCTTCCCTCTTTCCGCTAACATTATGAATTCATGGATTAACAGATGCTCGTACGTTTGTTTATTAAAAATTTCGGACTTATTGATGAGTTAGAAGTGGAATTTTCCAAAGGATTGAATGTGCTCACGGGTTCAACCGGGGCCGGAAAATCGATTATCATCGAAGGATTACGGTTTGTTCTTGGAGAAAAACTGAACTCTTCTTATATCCGCGATAGTCAGTCCCCCTGTCTCGTGGAGGCGGTTTTTGATTTCGGGGCCCGGACGATCCGTCAGCACCCGTTGCTCCGGGAGCATTTGCGGGGTACTGACTCCAGCCTTATTATCTGCCGTCAGACCTCAATGGAAGGACGGGCAAAAATAAAGGTCAACGGGCTCTCGGTGACCGTGGGACAGCTAAAAGAGTTGGGCGCCGCTTTGATAGACCTGCACGGGCCGCATGATCATCAAATGCTTTTTTCCGAGACGGCGCACTTAACAATTCTCGATCAACTGACCGAGTTTGGGAAAGCCAAAGACGCTTATCAGCAATGTTATCATTCTTATATATCCTTGTTGGAAAAAAAGCGTGGGATGGAACAGCTGGCAAAATCCCGTGATCGTGAGGTGGAATTCCTGGAATATCAGATAAAGGAACTGTCCGAACTCCCTCTGGATGAATCCTCGTATGAGGAGGTCGTACGGGATACGGCCAGGGTGAATAATGCCGAGAAATTATGCGTCCATGCGGCAGCTCTTTTACAACTGTTGGAGGATGAAAATCGTTCAACGGGTGTGAATGATTTGATCTCCCAGGCGTTTAAGCCTTTGCGGGTTTTGAATCAACTGGATGAAAGCACCTCGCGGTTTGATATGAACCTCAGTCATTTGCAGGAATGCAGCTGCCAGATTGTCGCTGATTTGAAGGATTATCTGAGCGCGCTTTCTTTTGAACCGTCTGAGGCTGCGGAGATCCAGGATAAATTTGACCGGTACGAGGATATTAAAAGAAAATACGGCCCGGATCTGGCGGAGACACGGGCTTATTATGAAGAGATTCAGGATAAATATCAGCAACTGGTGAATTTGGAACATGACAGCGGCAGGATTTTTGAGCAATTAAAACTGAAGGAAGAAGAGTTGCGTTCCCTGGCCGGAACGTGCACTTTGAAAAGAAAGCAATCGGCAGAAAGGCTGAAAAAGGTCATTGAACGCGAGTTGAAGGACCTGGGGATCCCCCAGGTCTCTTTTGAGGCCAGAATTTCCCAGACGGATTTTCATGAGGACGGCCGGGATAAAATCATCTTTTACATCAGCCCTAATATCGGGGAGGAGATGAAGCCCTTGGCGCATATCGTCTCTTCGGGTGAAGCCGCCCGGGTCATGCTGGCGTTAAAAAAAGCCCTGGTCGATGTGGACCCCGTCCCTGTTTTGATTTTTGATGAAATTGACGCTCAGATCGGAGGCCGTTTAGGGGCCGTTATCGGACAGAAATTGAAATTTTTATCCGAACACAGACAGATTATTCTCATCACGCATTTGCCGCAAATCGCCGCTTTTGCAGACCGGCATATCAAGGTCATCAAACAGGTGAAGTCCGGCCGGACGATAACGCATATTGAAGCCCTGGGAAGAGCGTCACGGATAGAAGAACTCGCCCACATGATGAGCGGGGATAAAAAAGGAGATATCGCCCTTCGCCACGCAGAACTGTTGCTGAGCGAAGCGCAGGAATGATCATATTGTCCTTAACATTTTGATTTTATACTTTCATTGATTTATGGGTTATGTTGTGCTAATTTAATAGCTTAAATTATGGATAATTATCAGATGAATTATTGAAAAGGAGTCCCAATGAAAAAGATAGGAATTATTACCAGCGGAGGAGATTGTGGAGGGTTAAACGCCGTCATCAAGGGAGCGGCCTCTATGGCGACCCACAAAGGTGTCTCTGTTCATGTTATCCCCAACGGCTATGCCGGCCTCTACAATCTTGTAGAATTCGATTCGCTCGTGGAGCTGACCCCGTCAAGAGTTGATTCTATCGGTGCGAATATCGCTGGATCGGAAGCTGGCCATTCCCGGGTCAAAGTCAAGAAAATTAAGGATGATCATAAGTATGACCGTATCAAGAAAGGATTGGAGAAATTCAATATTGACGGCCTTGTGATCAGCGGCGGGGATGATACGGGCAGTGTCATCGTCGATTTGGCCAATAACGGCATTCGGTGTGTGCATGCGCCCAAGACGATGGATCTGGATCTGCAGACTTATTCTGTGGGGGCGGATTCCACGATCAGCCGGATCGCTGAATTCTCCGAGGACCTGAAAACAACCGGAAAAACCCATAACCGGATCATCGTTGTGGAGGTTTTTGGCCGTTATGCCGGGCATACAGCCTTTAGAGGTGGAGTGGCTGCCGATGCCGATGCCGTTCTTATTCCCGAAATCCCGGTAGATCTCGACGTGTTGTATCAGCACGTTAAACAGCGGTATTTTAACCGTATTTCAAAGAGTGATGTCCGAGCCGGAACATACCTTATCATTGTGGCGGAAGGTCTGAAGAATGCCGACGGTTCCGAGATTGTTGATGAATCAGCGGGTGTGGATGCTTTCGGGCATAAAAAACTTGCCGGGGCCGGCAAGTACATCACCCAGCAGCTGACCAAGCGTTTTAAAGATGATGCAGACATTAAAAGTTTAATGACGCAAAACAAAATGTATGTTGAAGGCATCTACGAAGTCCCCGAAGTGCGGGCTGTTACTCCCGGGCATTTAGTCCGTTGCGGCCGCTCTTCCGCTTATGATGTGAATTTCGGAAAAGAAGCGGGTTCTGCGGCTGTTAATTTACTCCTAAACGGCATGTCAGGGGTTACTGTCGTAGGGATAGATGACAATACGGTCAGATATATGAAGACCGCTGAGGCGATAAAGCAAAGACATGTTCATTTGAATCTTGTTGCTTATCATGAACAATTGGGAATGTGTTTCGGCCGGGAACCAGCTGAAGCTGAATACACATTTCAAGAAGTTACCGGTAAAGTTGCCCGGCACCTTTAAAAAAATGTGCACCTGGGCAAGCGTATCCTTTTAATAATACGCTTGCCCTTTTTTATGGCTTATGCCCTTCTCCCGAAAACAGGTTGTCATCTATTTGGTCCTTGCTTTATTATTGCTTTCCGGATTTTATATCCGGATGAGGAATTACCGCAAAAGCACAAGCAGGACCATTGATGAACTGGTCTTTTATCACCTGGGTGCTCAGCTGAAAAATCATTTCCCGGACTATCACACGATAAAATTTTCCCAAGTGCTTTTGGAGTTGCGTCCCCATTTTGCCCCTTTGCCGAAGTATTTTTCGCAACCTCTTTTTAAGCATCCTCCCTTTTTTGCCGCACTCGTCAGTCTTTCATTGCGGATATTCGGCGAACACTATTATTCTGCGGCGTATGTCTCTTGTCTTTTTGGAGTGCTCTTGATTTTATTGACCTATTGGATCGGGGCCCTTGTCTTTGATGAATGCGTGGGGCTGGCGGCCGCATTTTTAGTGTGGATGGATCCGGTCAATATTATTTCTTCACAAAAAATTTGGATGGATACGACAGTGACGTTTTTTATGACGTTAGCGGTATTGTTATTTCTTCTTGGCTTGAAAGATTCCCGGGGTTCCTGGTTCCTGGCTTTTGGGGGCAGCTGCGGCCTGGCCATGTTAACGAAATATACGGGTGTGCTGACGGTGTTCTCTGCGGTTCTTTTTTGCGCTCTATATGAACAACGGCTCTTTAAAAGGAAATCTTTTCTTCTTGGTCTTATTCTTCCGTTAGGGATGCTGCTGCCTTGGGTTTACTGGAATTATATCTGTTATGGCACTCGGTTATGGGTGGAGACACTTGGTGTTCACGGGCTGTTTAAGATGGCCGGCACACATAGCCTTGTCTGGGGATTTCTTGCCCTTGCCGCCTTGTCGTTTTTTTGCGCCCTGAAAAAGAATGTCCGTGAATTTTTCCAACAGAGGATAGATTGGCTGTGCACGAAGTCTTGGCAAAACGTTATTTTTGGAATATTCTTTTTGTTTCTCCTGTGGAAGCTTTTCCCCGCCCTGTCCCCGGCGTTCTTGCCGGAAACGAAATGGAATCCGGGAGCTTTTTCTTATAATGGTTTGTTTTTTTACTTTATCAAATTGTCCCAGTTTTCCCTGTTTTATGTCCTGGGCTTATGCACCTTTGTCGCTCCCTTTGAAAAGATGCGTTCGAAAAATGTCAGGCTGTTACAGTGTGTCCTGTTGACAATAATGCTTTTTTTCTCTTTATGGAAGAGTTATCAATCAAGATATGTCTTGGCCGCGACGCCTGTTTTGCTTATTTTAGGAGCAGCTTTCTGGATTGAACTTATAAGAAAAGTGTCTTTGATCGAAAATTTAGGGATGCGGCGCGTCAGCCTGGTCATCGTGAGCTTTATGACCGCATACATGCTGCTGAAAACGTATTATATCAATCTTGTGGTCAGCTTTCCCAACGCCATGGTTTATTTTTAACTGTCTGCCCTAAGGGACCAACCGGAATATTCTCGCTCCGATCCCTTCCCGATATACGAGTTCAAAGTGCTCATGCCGTTTGAGTTCTTGAAGGATATCTTTAATGCCTTCCAAGCCCAGCGTTATCATTTCCTGCTGGCCGATAACAAGATATTCATAATCCTGCTGACGGAGCCTTTTGTAAAGTTCATCAAGAGACAAATCAAGGGCATTTTCAAAGGCGTTTTTGTAATCATCCCGCCATGTCTCAGCTAGCATGTCGTGCCCCAGGACAAAGAAATTATTAGTCGGGACAAATACCTTTGTATCCGGAGGCAAATGCCCTCTCATCCAAAGGTAAGCTTTCATCTCATCATCCGAAGTCCAGTAGACCCCGTAAGTCCACCAGATTGTATTCACGAGGAATTTATAATACCCGGCATTCGCGGCCACCGAGAAAAGAAGGATCATGCTCAGCAAGACCCGTTGATGCCGGTGTCGTAGTTTATAGGTAAGCCACAACACGGCTTCAGCTGTGATAATAGACAAAGGAATCGCAAAAAGCATCCAGAACCGGAAGGCGAACATGCCTACCGGGAGATGAAACGTGAGGCTGTTCATCCCCAGGACCGTAAAAAGGAGCCATAACAGGACTGTGATTGAATAAAGTCTGGCTGTCTCTTCTTTCGGCCCGGGGCTGAAAACGTGGTAGGTATAGATCGTTAACCCCAAAATCCCCAGGATGAAGACAACCATGCCGATTCCCAGAGGATTGTTGATATAATTGTCTCTCCGAATGTAGAGATAATCCGTCATACTGTAGGCTTGTGTTGCGGTGCCGGATTTCGGGCTGAATAAGTACCCGATGACGGATTGAGTGGCACGGGAAGCGTTGGACGCTTGGTTTTTTCGGGCCGCTAAGTAAGAGGATCCCTGAATCATATCTTTGGCCACGGGGCCGAACCACAAGAGAGAAATCCCCGCAGCCAGGGCAAGAATGAGAAGGCACCGGCGGGGTATTTTCTTATAGACGATATAGAAAGCCAGCATAAAAAGAAAGAGCATAATGACAAATTTAATGCTTTGGGTCGGCTGTGTCAGGAAGATCCCTGCGGTGACGATGACGCTTGGGAGGATGAATTTTTTATTATCCAGAGATTTCTTGATGCCGGTGAGAGCCGGAAAAAACAGGGCTACCACAAGGGAATGGGCCCATATAAAGTGGCTTAGATAACACGGCAGGCAGGTCAAGACAAACAGTGCTGTGAGCGACAGAATTTTATCTTGTGTGAATTCAAGGACCATAAGGTAAAAAAAGAGAAAACTGAGCGAAACAATGAATGCGTTGATGAATTTCATCGTCCAGTAAAGAGAGGAATTTGTCTGGTGCAGTATCCCGAGGGTCAGGTCATATCCCGGGGGATAAGGGTTCATGTAGTGAAATTCTCCCGGCCTGACATTGAGGTTTTTTTCTAAGGCAATATATTTTATTCCCACAGCATGGGTCCACGGATCATCGTCTTCAAGCCAGGGATAGACGAAAGCCCCGTGGCAGTATATCCAGACATTAATCACAAACAAGAGAATCACGGCGATCTCAACGGGTTTGCTTTTAAAAAACGATGAGCAGGAGACTTTAAAGCCCTTCTTTTTGAGATCATAAAGCGGCAGGAGGACGGATAAAATGAGAAATATGCGCCAATCAAGCGGAATGTGCAGCGTGTTGAGGAACACCCCGAGAACCGGGATGGTTCCCAGGCCTATTCCCAGTCTTAAAATGACGGTGTTAAAAGAAGACGTTTTCAGAAAACGGGTCAGGCTATACCCCAATCCGTAGGAGAGAATCAGCAAAAGAAGGACGGAAAAACTCCGTTCGGCAAATAGAAAAAACATCATGTGAAAATTCTCAGCGAAAATGATTGCAGAATATTGTTCCGGGAGAAAAGATAGCCCTTTCTCCCCTTTGGGCCGTGTGCAAGTCCCCCGCCGCGGGACGCAAAAAGGGAACGCGTTAGATCATGTGTTTTGATGACAGGCATTATTTTTCCGCCTTCTTGATCCGGAATAAAATGTCTTCAATCAGACGCCGGTTAGCGGAGATTAAATCGGAAACCAGCCCGATAATAAGAACCTGAAAACCGATGATGATAAGAACGGAGGCCAGCAACAGGGATTGAATCTTCCCCTCCCCGTCTCCCAGTAAAAAATAATAAACAAAACGGCATCCCAGAAGGAACCCGAGAAACGAAAATCCGGTTCCGATTGTCGCAAATAACCGGACCGGATTGAACATGGAGTAGACCCGGATGATCGTTAGAATGGAACGCTTGATGTATTCCGGAATACTTCTGAAAAGCCGGGAAGGGCGATGGACGTCATTGGTCGAGACTGTAATATTGGCAATGGCAAGATTTTTATGTTCGGCCTGGATAATGCTTTCCAAGGTATAAGTGTATTCCGAAATAATATTGATCCGTAACGCGGCTTCCCGGTTATAAGCCCGGAACCCGGTGGTCGCATCTTGTATGGTTGAGCCGGTCAGCTGCCGTACGACCCAGCTGCCGATTCTCTGCAAGCGTTTTTTTATGAATGAAAACTGCCGGACATTCTCGATATCCCTGTTGCCTATGACAATATCGGCTTTCCCTTCCAGGATAGGTTTCACTAAACGGGGAATATCTTCACCCTTATATTGCCCGTCGGCATCCGTATTGACAATAATATCGGCGCCCATGGATAATGCCGTGTCCAAGCCCGTCTGAAAGACGCGGGCGAGGCCTTTCTTTTTCGTGAAACGGACAACCTGATGAACGCCGTGTTCCCGGGCGACCTGGGAGGTCTCATCCGTGCTGCCGTCATCTATGACAAGCCACTTGATGTCATCAATCCCTTCGATGTGACGGGGTAAAGCAGCCAATGTTTCAGGGAGGCTTTTCTCTTCATTGAGACATGGAATCTGGATAACTAATTTCATAAATATATCCTCAGGTTATTCGTTGGTGTTTATTCTGGTATCAAACGGCATAAAAATAAAGAGATCCTACCTCCCCGTATTATAAACAGTTTTCCAATAGGGTTGTAAAAATTTAAGTTTTTGTTCCAGCCAGTCAAAATGCCGGGTAGCCCAGCGGACGGTCTCTTCCATCCCCTTGTTGAAATTTTTTTGCGGGCGCCAGCCTAATCCCCGGATTTTTCGGCAATTTAAGGAGTAGCGCCGGTCATGGCCTGGCCGGTCCTTCACAAATTGAATCAGAGTCTCCGGTTTGTTTAACAACCTTAAAATGGTTTTTGCTATTTCGATATTTTTTTGGGAAACAGGACTAGCGACATTATAAATTTCTCCCGGGCGGCCTTTTGCCATGACTAAAAAAATGGCATTGACGCAATCCGAAACATGAAGCCATCTCCGGACCTGGGTCCCTTCCCCGTATATGGGGACTTTTTGGTTTTGCAGGGCTTTAAGCAGAATGACCGGAATGAATTTCTCCGGGTACTGCCAGGGCCCGTAATTGTTTGAAGACCGGACAATTACGGCCGGAAAGGCATAAGCTTTTATCGCCGATTGAACGAGAAAGTCTGCCGCCGCCTTTGTCGCGGCGTAAGGGTTGCTGGGAGATAACGGCGACGATTCCGAGAAAGAGCCTTTGATGATTTCCCCGTAGACTTCGTCTGTCGAGATATGAACAAATTTCTTAATATGTGTTTTCCTGGCCGTATCAATTAAAACGGCCGTCCCGTGGATATTGGTTTTAATGAAAGGGCCGATATCCAGGAGACTTCTGTCAACATGTGTTTCCGCTGCGAAATGAGCAATGATATCGGGTCTTTCTTTTTTAAGGATATCTTTTATCTTCTGAGGGTGAGTAATATCTGTTTTGTAGAAAGAGACCTGTTTTCTTATGGCTTTTAACCGGGCAAGGTCTCCGGCATATGAGAGGTTGTCGATCACCGTCACCGGAAACCCGCGGCCAACAGCCTGGCGCACGAATTCGCTGCCGATAAATCCCGCCCCTCCTGTTACGAGCAGTTTAGGTAATTTGTGACGCATTCTTCCAGAACCTCTTGAGTTGATCGGACTTTGAAATGAGTGTCTTCAAGTTTTTTTGTCGATAAAATAAGATTTGTTCTCTTAAGTTTATGTGCAGAATATTTAATGGTCTCAAATCGAAAATCAGGAACATGCTTTGCGTAAACCTCCATGAGTTCGGGATAACGCAACGCGCCCTTATTGACGATATGGTAAATCCCCCGGGCCTGGATTTTTAACAGGTGTTTAAAAGCTTTAAAAAAATCGGGTAAATATGTCACGGAATTGGGCAGGTCAATAACGGTTTTATATTTGACAAGTCTTGTCAGGATATTTTTAGGGTGAGGCCGGGTATCTAAAGGCAGACGGATTCGAAGAATAAGAACGGGATATTTCTGGGCCAAAGCCTTTAAAACATGTTCTGCGTAAATTTTTGTTCTGCTGTAATATAATTCAAAGAACTCCGGGATCTGTTCCTCCGGGATCGGCCGGGAGTGTTTGTAGTCATAATGATAGATGCAGCCGCTGCTGATGTGAATATATTTGATGTTATGGCGTATACAGGCTTCAGCTAATAGTATAGGCACGAACGTATTGGCCTGGATGGTTTTATCCGGATCGACCTCGCAATCGTCAACGTTTCGCCGTCCGGTGTAGCCGACACAGTTTACCAGGGTCTTGGGTTTGTATCTTTTGACGAGCTGAACGGCATCTTTGAATGAGTGGATTTTTTTCCGTGAAATCCGGCCCCCGACGGCTTCGTGGAGCCTTTGTCCGATGTAGCCTTTCCCGATTATGAGCATGTCGTTATTCATGGACCAAGTTTCTTAAGTATTGCCCGTAGGTTGTTTTTGTCTTTTTTGTCATTTGGAGAATTTGTTCTTTTGTGACATATCCCTGCCGGTAAGCGATTTCTTCAATACATCCGACTTTAAGTCCCTGCCGTTCTTCGATGGTTTTGATGAAGATCGAAGCATCAATGAGGGCATTCGGATCCCCGGTGTCCAGCCAGGCATATCCCCGGCCCAAAAGTTCGACCCGCATAAGACCTTTCTCGATATACCGGTTATTGACATCGGTGATTTCCAGTTCGCCCCTGGCGGAAGGACGGATGGATTTAGCGATCCGGACAGCCTGGCGGTCATAAAAGTACAGTCCTGTAACAGCCCAGTTCGATTTTGGGACAGCGGGCTTTTCCTCAATAGCTAAAACTTTCTTTTTTTTATCAAATTGCATGACCCCGTATTGGCAGGGGTTTTTTACGTAATATCCGAAGATCGTGGCCCCTTCCTTGAATTTCCTGGCCTGGGTTACGAGTTTGCCGAGCTCATGGCCGTAAAAGATGTTATCGCCCAAGATCAGGGCGACAGGCTTTTTGTTGATAAAACTCTCTCCGATAATAAGGGCTTCGGCAATTCCCTTCGGCGATTTTTGAATTTCATAGGAGATGTCCAGGCCCAGATGTTTTCCATTCCCGAATAGGTCCCGTAATCGCGGGATGTTTTTCGGCGTGGAAATGACGAGAATTTCCCTGATCCCTCCCAGCATGAGAACGGATAAAGGATAATAAATGAGCGGTTTGTCATAAACCGGAAGGAGTTGCTTGCAGACACCCTTGGTTAAAGGATAAAGGCGCGTCCCGTTACCGCCAGCTAAGATGATTCCTTTCATTTTCTGATAAGTACTAGTAAAAATATTAATAAAATAATTATATTGAACTTCAAAATTTAATCAATAAAATTTGTTTTTCAGTTATTTGGGAAATCTGATATAAGAATTCCCGCGAAGGGCATGCCATTCAGATCAAATTTTTACACCGTTCATCTTGAGACGGCTTTGGGAGTTTATTACCGTTTGTTCAAGGGAAAAATAACAGCCGCAGTAGTTTTGCCGGTAGAAATTCTCCCGTTTGGCAATTTTGTCCTTACGGTTACTTCCTCCCTGTTTCCGCCAATTATAGTTCCAGAACGTTAACCCGGGATACAAAGCCGCCACGCTTAATCCGCATGTGTTCACCTGGGCAAGATTTTTCCATCGGGAAATCCCCAGGCTTGTCGCAAAGATTTTAAACCCGTTCTGAAAGGCGTATTCTGCTGTTTTTCGTAATCTGATATTGAAACAGAGTTCGCATCTCCTTCCCCGTTCCGGTTCCATTTCCAATCCCCGGGTTTTCTGGCCCCACAATTCATTGTCATAATCAAGGTCAATGAATGGAATGTCTAGTTTGGCGGCGAAAGCCATAACATCTTTTTTCCGTAAATCATATTCACTTCTGGGATAGATGTTGGGATTGTAGAACAGAATAGCCAGGGGAATTTTGGAAAAATGAATCGCTTCCATGATTTCCCCCGAGCAAGGCGCACAACAGGAGTGCAGAAGGACCTTTTCTCCTAATATGGGAGGGGTTAATGGGTTACGAGCATTTTCTTCCATAACGGTATTTTGCATGATATTACGCGCTTTGTCAAGCCGGGGAGATAATATCATGAAGTGCCGGGTTCGGGGGTTTTATGCCGGATGATTTGTTTCCTATGGCAGGAAGTTCAAGGATATTATGTTTGGATTACGTCAAGGATTGGATAGCCTGGGGGATAAAATCAATAAGGTCACTGGCGATAAGAGATAAGCGGGTTTTATGGCTGACGGCTATGTCCCCGGCCCGCCCGTGGATGTAAGCGCCCCATTTTGCCGCTTCATAAGCTGATAATCCCTGTCCTAAAAAAGCACTGATCATGCCTGTCAGCACGTCTCCGCTCCCGGCGGTGGCCATACCGGGGTTCCCGGTGGAATTCACGGCATACTCCCCGTCGAAAGAGGCTATGACCGTGCGCGCCCCCTTAAGCAGAAGAACGCATTTATATTTACGGGAAAAGTCTCGGGCGATGTCTTTCCTGTTGGCTTCAACGGTCTCTTTGGGGATCTGCAGTAACCGGGCCATTTCTCCGGGATGAGGCGTTAAAATCTTTGTCCCCGGCGTTTCCTTTAAACAGTTTAAATGTCCGGAGAGGGCGTTGAGCGCATCGGCGTCTATCACCAGCGGCAGGTCAGCCGTTGTCACAATTTTCATTATGAGATTCTTTGTGCTGGGGTGGCTCCCCAAGCCCGGTCCGACCGCCAGTACATTATAGCGATGCTGTTCGTTTGCCACAGGCCTCCAGGCCCGGCTGGAGAGGGTTTTTTCCGGTGTCTCCGCCAGCGGTAATGTCATAATGACGGGCGAGATCTTTTTTTGCAGGGTGCTGTTAAGACTTTTCGGGACTCCGATTGTCACGAGCCCGGCTCCCGAACGCATGGCCGCGAGGCCGGACAGGGCTGCCGCGCCCAGCATCCGTGCAGACCCCGCCAGGACGAGGGGGTGTCCGAAATGATTTTTATAAACGTTTTTCTTAAGCCGTAATAATGGCGTTGGCAACCGCATAATTTTCGGAATGCGAAATTGAAAGATGGATATTAAACCGGAAATCCTCTTTGTTGATCAAACAGTAAGGTTTCCCATTATCCTGATTGAGTATTTTTAAATCTTTCCAGCCGACTGAAGGCTCGACACTCCCCAGGGCTTTGAATACCGCTTCCTTAGCCGCGAAACGGGCGGCGAAGTGTTGGGCCGGAAATTTATGTTTACGGGCATACGCAATTTCTTCATCACAGAAAACGTGATGAATGAAATGATCCCCCCATCTTTGCAGCGCTTTTTCGATACGTGTCACTTCAATAATGTCGATCCCCGTCCCCACGATCATTTTTTAGTCCCTATAATCTTCAGCATGTCCTGCACCGCCTGTTTTATCCCGACAAATACGGCGCGGGATATGATGGCGTGTCCGATATTCAGCTCCTCTATCCCTTTGATCCGGGAGATTGCGGACGTATTGGAGTAGTTTAACCCGTGTCCCGCGTTAACGGTCAGCCCAAGATCCAGGGCATGCTGAGTCATGTCTTTTATGATCTTTAATTGATGTTGTGCTGTCCTGGCCGACGAACATCCCGCATAACGGCCCGTATGCAGTTCAATCATGGATATGCCCGTGTCCCGGGTCCGGGCAATTTGTTTTTTGTCCGGATCAATGAATAGGCTGACTGTGATGCCTCGTTTCTGTAAACGGTCCCCGGCCTCTTTAACCCTTTTAAAATACCGGATGACATCCAAGCCCCCTTCTGTGGTGAGTTCCTGGCGGCGTTCGGGAACAAGTGTGCACTGGTCCGGTTTTATGCGGCAGGCGATATCAACAATGTTCTTGTTGATCGACATTTCCAGGTTCAAACGTGTTTTGATTTTTTTTCTTAATGCGCGGACGTCGGAATCGTTAATATGTCTCCGGTCCTCCCTTAAATGACAGACGATGCTGTGGGCCCCGGCTTTTTCGCAAAGGATAGCTGCGGCGACCGGATCAGGCTCTTGTTCTCGTCTGGCCTGGCGTAACGTTGCTACGTGGTCAATATTTACGCCGAGTTTTATCATGGCATATTCCTTTCTCTAATAAGCTATTAGAAGGATGATTTTAAGGGGTGGCCGTGGTGCTTTTCTGGGGGAATGTCTGGGCTTTCTTATTCCTGAGAATTTCTCCGCTCACATAAATCCAGGTGATAATGGCAAGTCCCAAAGCGATCAGTTTTAAGCCCATATTATGTGTAAACCATTTTTTCATGGGGCATGGCTCCCTGCATTTTATTTCTTCTGTTTTTGTGCTCCGACGATAAGATTTTTCAAGATATGCGTGAACCTGTCCCGATTGATTACGGGGATAAAACGGCCGTCGGATGCAATGGACACTTCCCCGGACTCCTCCGAAACCATGATAACAATAGCATCTGTTTGCTCGGTTAATCCCAGGGCCGCCCGGTGGCGGGTGCCGATGATTTTACTGAAACTGGGATTGTCGGACAAAGGAAACAGGCAGGCGGCCGCAACGATACGATCGCGTCTTATCACAATTCCTCCGTCGTGCAGCGGAGAATGATGGTTGAAAATGCTTTGAATCAGTTCTGAAGAAATCCGGGCATCCAGACTTATGCCGCTTTCAATATAGGTTTTAAGTTTCGCATCCCGTTCCATGGCCATAATACAGCCGGTTTTAGTCTTTGAAAGCTTATAAGCCGCGTTCGATATCTCGTCTATGATCGCCATGACTTCTGTTTCTTCTAAAGCGATATTGAAAAGATGCTGTTGGCCTAACCGGGCTAATCCGAGGCGCAGTTCTTGTTGAAAAATAATCAGCAGGGCGATAATCGAAATACCGAATAATTTCGTCAGCAGCCAGTTGATGGTGTCCAGTCCCGCAATTTGTGAGAGCATAAAAGCGAAGACTAAAAAAGTCAGCCCTTTTAAGACCTGAAACGAGCGTGTCCCTTCAAAGAAAACCAGTGTCTGGTAAAAAATCATCCAAAGGATGGAGATTTCAACGACAGGTTTTAAAAATGACCAAAGGAAGAAAAACATTGACAGTATTAATAAATTTGATTAATATTTTGAATTTTGGTTAAGAATAGCGTCAGTCATGCGAGCCACATCCACCATCTCTCTGACATCATGGACCCGGACAATATGGGCGCCCTTCATGATCCCCGCGCAAACAGTCGCGGCTGTTCCCCATATACGGGCAGATGGGATATCTTTCTTTAAAACATTGCCTATGAAAGATTTTTTCGATGTCCCTAAGAGCAACGGACATCTTAAAGAGCGGAATTTATCCAAGCGATTGATGATTTCTAAATTGTGTTCAACAGTCTTGCCAAACCCGATACCCGGATCCACTATGATTCTATCTGATTTGATCCCAATTTCCAAGCAAATTTCCCGGGATTTTCGCAAAGACTCCGTGATCTCTTCAATGAGGTCTTTATAGTGAATTCTTTTTTGCATGGTCCGGGGTTTCCCCCGGATGTGCATGAGCACAATGGCCGCCTGGTATTTTTTTACTGTTTTCAGCAGAGTCCGGTTCACTGCGGACCCCATGATATAGTTGACGATACTGGCCCCGGCATCCAGGGCATGTCTGGCAACAAGAGGTTTATACGTATCCACAGAAACAGGGATACGCGTCGTTTGGCAGAGTTCTTGAATAACAGGAACAACACGTTTGATTTCTTCCTTCACAGATATTGCTTTTGATCCGGGGCGCGTGGATTCCCCGCCGACATCGATAATATCAGCTCCCTGTCGGATATGTCGGTGAGCGCGGGCCACGGCCGAACGGACATAATCTCCGGTGGGCTTCATGCACCCATCCTGGCTGAATGAATCAGGCGTGACGTTGACAATGCCCATCACCTGGGTCTTACATCCAAGATGAATCTCGCATTCTCTTGCCTGCAGAAGATATTTTTCTCTTTGCTGTGTTTTCGTGTTTTGAAAAGCAGGTTTCAATGGATTTGTTCGTTTTGGGATACGTCCGAAGGTTTTTCCTCGTGTTCCTGTTTTTGCGTCGCCGGGTCTGCCGGTTCCCCAGGCTCATGTCCTGTTTTCAGTCCTAAGAGAGCCCCGGTCTCTTCAATATCAATCACTTCCTTCTCAATAAGTCTCTGGGCAATTTGGTCTAATTTGTCCCGGTTGTCCGTGAGCAAAGTCCGGGCCCTTTGATAAGCCTCTTCGACGAGCGCCTGGATTTCGCGATCGATATTCTTTGAGGTTTCTTCACTGAAATCTCTTTGTTCAAAAAGATCTCTCCCCAAGAAATGGTGCTGTTGGTTGTGTCCGAAGGACAGCCGGCCCAGATTCTCATTCATGCCGTATTTGCAGACCATCACGCGGGCGATATGCGTCACTTTTTCTAAGTCATTGGAAACGCCTGTTGTGGTGTCCTGCATGCAAATTTCTTCCGCCACCAATCCTCCCAACAAGACGACCATTTGTCCTTTTAATTCTTTTTTATTCAAGTAATGGCGGTCCTCTTTGGGCGGGGTCAGAGTGTAGCCTCCCGCCATGCCTCGCGGGATGATGGATACTTTCGTAAAAGTATCCACCTCGTCAATCAGGAGGGATAGCAGCGCATGCCCTGCCTCGTGATAAGCGGTGATCTTTTTTTCTTTCTTGGAGACCGAACGGCTCTTTTTTTCCGGCCCCATTGTGACGCGTTCAATGGCAGCGAGAAAGTCGTCCATTTCGACTCTTTCCTTGTTTTTTCTGGCCGCAAGTAAAGCCGCTTCATTACAAACATTGGCCAGGTCTGCTCCGGAAAAATAAACCGTTTGTTGAGCTAACCGTTCAAAATTTACTTTTTCATCGACCTTGATATCTCTTGTGTGGACTTTTAAGATGCCTTCACGGCCTTTGATGTCCGGTAAAGCCACGACAATTTGCCGGTCAAAACGTCCGGGTCTCAAAAGCGCGGGATCTAGTGTGTCAGGGCGGTTTGTCGCCGCGATGATGATCACGCCGCTTTGGGTGTTGAATCCGTCCATTTCCACCAAAAGGGCGTTCAGGGTCTGCTCCCTTTCATCATTCCCCCCTCCGATGCCGGCGAAACGCTGCCGGCCTACCGCGTCAATTTCATCAATAAAAACAATGGCGCCTTTTCCCGAAGTCAGGGAGGCTTTTCTTGCCTGGTCAAAAAGATCTCTCACCCGGGAGGCTCCGACCCCCACGAACATTTCAACAAAATCCGATCCGCTCAGGGAGAAGAAAGGGACTTCAGCCTCTCCGGCCACGGCTTTTGCCAATAGCGTTTTCCCGGTGCCGGGATGGCCTACCAGCAAAACCCCTTTGGGTATTTTCCCTCCCAGGCGCTGGAATTTTCGCGGTTCTTTCAGGAATTCGATAACTTCCTGCAGTTCTTCCTTGGCCTCATCAACACCGGCCACATCCTTGAACGTGATATTGATACTGTTGATGGTGTTCAGCCTGGCACGGGATTTCCCGAAAGACCATATTTTATTGCCCATTTGGCTGCCGCGGTAAGAAATGAACCAGATAAAAAGGATGATGATAAAAATCGGCAGCAGGGAAAGGAACATTTGGCTCCAGAATGTCTGGGCAGGCTTGACCTCCACTTCCGGGATGTTCGTGCGGATAAGCTCTAAAAGCCCTTCATCCTTGCTGGGAATATTCAGACGGAACTTATTGCCGTTTTTAAACTCACCCCGGACGATGTTTTCCGGCCCTTCGATTAATTCCAGTTTCTGTATCCGGCCTGTCTCTTTGTTGTTTTCAAGGATTTTAAAAAATTCACTATAGGGCAGTTGATCAGGAACGTTAAACTTATTAACGGATTCCGACTGGCTCATCAGCAGCAACAAGACAAAACCCAGCATGAGCAGCAAAAAAATATTGTTATTGGGAGGTTTGTTTTTGCTGCGTTTGGGAAGTCTTCGGGAAGGTTTTTTAAAGTTCGAGCGTTTATATTTTTGCATGATTTATCCTCATATAATATTTCTGAATTAAAATAACTATTTATTATAGCGAATTGGAAATGATATTCAAGGGTTTCTTTGCTGGAAGATTATGTAAGCAGTGGTTTTGGTAACAGTTAGGCCTTTGGGGAGATCAACACAGGAACGGGCCGGGCGATGACAGATCAAATCTTCAATCTCTGCAAAGTGCTTCAGGCTTAACCGGTTCAAGTCCCCCTGGATTCTTTCGCATGCCAGACGGGTGACCATTTTTTGCAGGCAAGGATGCAGGTCGCGGAAAGCCTGAAGATCTAATTTGATGTGCCGCCGGGTTGTTTTTGACCTGAGGATTTTTTTGAACTGATCGTTGGCGCACTCCAGGAGGAATTGATAGTCCTCAGCGCTGAGTGAAGCAAGCTGAAACAGAAGTTCTCTGATATTCGTCTGATAATTTTTTTCCAGATAGGGCAAAAGTTTCAAGCGGACTCGATTCCGGAAAAATTCCATTGATCTGTTGCTCGGATCATCCCGGAAAGGAATTTTATGTTTTTTTATATGCGCGAGGACAGCTGTTTTCGAAACATTAAAAAATGGTCTAACCAGGGTGAGCGAACCGATTTTCTTCCTGGGCAGGATCCCCTGCAGCCCCTGGAGTCCTGTCCCCCGTAAAATTCGCATTAATACCGTTTCCGCGCAGTCGTCACGATGATGGGCCAGAGCGATGGTTTGGGTTCCCCATTTCTTGCTTAAGGATAGAAATTTTTCTAGCCTTAATTGTCTGGCGCAATCTTCGACCGAACTCTGATCCTTGGTCCGCCTCACCTTCAGAGGAAAACTTTGGCAGGCAATTTGATTTTGCTGACAGAAGTTTTCAACAAGACTCTGGTCCTTTCCGGCATCAAGGCGAAGCTGATGGTTGAAATGAACGACGCGTACCCGCAAGCCGTATTCATATCGGATACAGCCCAGAACATGCAGGAGCGCCATGGAATCACTGCCGCCGGAAACGCCCGCCAATAGAGAGCCTCCCAGAGGGACAAGATTTTTCTCCTGAATGTTTTTTTTAACCTGGGCAATCAGATCCATACGTCTCTCCGCCGGTTTAAAATCGGTTGAACCATTTCCCCCCCTTTACGGCGATGGCTGTGAAAATAACCAGGACAGTTATGAATATGAGAAATATTCCCAAAAAATTATTCATTAAGAATCCCTTTTTTTTCAGTTCTGGCTTCCCGATAGGCCTTTCTCAGCTGTTCGGCATATTTTAAATTGGGGGGTTGAATATGCAGGTGCGCATAACCGTGACGAAGAATTTCTGCATTGACAAAGAGATCATTCTCCTTCAGGAAAAGATACACCAGTTCGTTTGAAGCGTTATCCTTGCTCCTGTTATCGAATTCCATGACGACTTCTTTATCAAGCAGAAGTGTTTGCACGAACTGCAGAGCCTGTTCTTCCAGGGGTGTTTCGGGAGAAATTTTCTGGACCCTAAACCCGTATTGATCCCGTTCAACGTCTGCTATCCGGGGTTTATCCAGAGCTTTCAAGCCGATGAGTCTTACTCTTTTGGTGTGGTCCAAGATAACGGTGTCGGTAGAGATGACCTCGGTCACGATCCCTTCTTTTTGGGTTGTTTGCGAAGAAAGGAACAGTTCCTGCGCGCGGGATTCTGCCTCGGGGAAGGTTAAAATGCTTAGGGATACTCCGAGCAGGAAAGAAAGGTATGACCGTCTTCTTGTCAGAAAACTGTGGGCCCGCAGCATTTGATATCCCGTTTAAGAAGAATTGGACTGATAGAGTTCGATAAAATACTCAATAGAACGATTGTAGGTTTTCTCCGCGTCAGCCGGAAAATAGCAGGCGGGCAATTGTCCCTTTTTGCGATGATAGTGCAGGCATTCACAGCAGACCCCTGCTTTGTCACAGCCGGCATAGCTGCAGTTACAATAATCCATATTTTTGGCTTTATTAACACACTTCATGAGGTCCTCTTTCTTTCATCCTGAGGATATTTGTTTGTGTATACATCTTAAGATCGTTTTATATGACGTGGGCGGCTTAGAATGGTAGCGAGGGAGAGATTCGAACTCTCGACGCCACGGGTATGAGCCGTGTGCTCTGACCAACTGAGCTACCTCGCCACGAATTGTGCAAACCTGCCTGCTTAAAATCAAACATTAAAGAAGTATTAAATTTTACGCTAAAGAGTCCTGCTTGGCAAGTGATTTTTAAGACGGCATGAAAAATAATTCCTCAGCTTCTTAATAAGACAGATTGATGAGCTTGTCATCGGCAAAATATAACCGGATCGGACGCCAGTCTTTCCCGAACCGTTCCTCGGACCCGCTTTCATAAGTCCATATTTCTGTGCTGCTAACCTGAGAGAAGGACTTGTAGAGATTATCCGGTTCTCCGTATTTTTCAAGGATCACCTCTTTCTCGGTCCCTATTTTGATTTCTCCTCTTGCGGCCGCGGTGGTTAGGGCAGCGAAATTTTTCTTCTTGGCCTCAAGCTCAGCTTTTTTTTCTTGTATTTTGGCTGTCGAACAGCCTGTCAGCATTAGGACTACAAGCGGAACAGCAGCGAGAAAGATACGGGAAGGACATTTTGTTTTTGTGTAGTAAGAAATTTTTTCCATGAGAGATATTTTCTTTATAATAACACGGATTGGATTTTTGGATATGAATTCTTACGGCGTTTTAAGATTCAAAAAATTTGGAGATATTTTATATGAAAATATTATCCCTGTGACCGCAGGCAGATTTTCAGGCCATATAAAAAATATAAAACAATAATCCTAATACGACGAGCCCGCAGAGAATATAAAAGTCGTTATAATAAAAGAAATCTTTGACCCGTTCCCCTAGTGTATACGGATAATCCGTCTCTTCTTCCGGGGCCACGGCATTTTGCTGTTGTAGAGATAAAACCTCGGATTTTTTAAGCCGGAGAAACTGATTCGCAATCCGGTAAGCCATTAATTGCTTTTCTTCAATTAAAGTCATGACCTGCTTCTCGGAAATTTCAAGCAACTGAGCCGTTTCTCTTACGGAAATATATTGATTGTCTGTCATAAAAGAAAATCCCTAAGATCGGCATATCTAGTCATTGACCTGTCCTGAGGCAGCCCAGGTGTCTATCTTTGAGCGTTCAAAGGTCCAGTCATCTCCGTTTCTCGTTGCCGGGATTTGCCCGGCATTGGCGAGCTCGATAATCGCCGGAGCATCAATTTCGAGATATTTTGAAAGCTCTTCCACGGACAGGATATCTTCCATCATCTGGCATTTCCCCTGGAATATGGCGCCTTCCACAACGTTGAGTTTGGGGGTCGATATGTTGCCTGTCAGAACGGCTGTGGGCATCAGGACGAGCATTTTTTTGGCAATGATGTCTCCCCGGACTTTACCGGCAATGATGATGTTTTCTCCGGTAATATGCGCTTCGACAAAAGCCGAATTCCCGATTGTCAGCGTTCCTTTGACCTCCAGAGTCCCCTTAAAGTTGCCGTTGACCTTCAAATTCACCGGATCTTTAAATGAGAGTGTCCCCTGCATTTGGGCATTAATGTCAATACTTTTTTCCTGGGGTTCTATTTCATTGATTTTATTTCTCCCGCGAATCACCATATTATCCTCCTTAGTTACATAATCTTTTTTTAAGTCTTTTTTCAAAAGAACGAGCTCCCACGAGCACAAAAAAGACAACAAGAGTGAACACTATGGCCCCGGCATAGACTCCTGCTCCGACCGCCATCCCGATGCCCGAGACAATCCAGAGCGTTGCCGCTGTTGTCAGCCCGATCACGTTGGATTCACAGCGGATAATAGTCCCGGCGCAGAGGAACCCGATCCCGGTGACGATGCCTGTGATTATACGCGTTGGATCAACAAGAGTCGTATTTTTGAAAATCTCAACAATATGAAAAGAAATTAGCACGAACAGCGCAGACCCCAAGCCTACAAGAATATGAGTCCGCAAGCCCGCCCCCTTATGCCGGATTTCTCTCTCCCCCCCGATGATGCTGCACAGGAGTGTTGTTAAGATGAGTTTAAATATTAATTCAAACAGTGAAATCTTCACCCTAAACTCCTTAACTAAACTTAATTAATACTATTTTAGCAAATTCAGGTGGAGAAGAAAATTTAAATCTATCTTTTTATTAAATGATATGCGTACCCCGCCACCATGGCTGCATTATCCATACATAACGCAAGCGGTGGGAAAAAGACAGTAATATTCTGCTCCTTCGCCAGGATGTCTATTTCATGACGCAATTTTGTGTTGGCCGCAACCCCGCCGCCGAAAATCAATGTGTGAATATTATGTTCCTGGCAGGCTCTTGAGCATTTTTGAACCAGGACTGAAACAACGCTGTCCTGAAAGGCTTGTGCCACCTGGGCCTTGGTTTGGATGTTTTTCACGTTGTGTTTCTGTTGATAATAAAGGACGGCGGTCTTGATCCCGCTGAAGCTGAAGTCAAAGGTCCCGGGTAAATCGGCGCAATGAAAAGAGATGCCGTGGCCCTTGGCCGCCTTTTGGGAAATCTTATCGATAACAGGCCCGCCGGGATATCCCAAATGCAGAATCCGGGCCACTTTATCAAAGGCCTCCCCTGCCGCATCATCGCGCGTCCGGCCGAGTGAGATGAAATTCGACCAGTTTTTTATAAGATAAAGACTCGTATGTCCTCCCGAAACGATAAGCCCGATGGCCGGCAAAAGGGGCCTCTCTTTTTTTCCGGAGAGCGTTCGGTCCCGTAAAGATGTCGCATATAGATGCGCTTTAATATGATCGACTTCAATCAATGGCTTTTGCAGCGCAAAGCTTAAGGCTCTGGCAAATGAGAGCCCTACCAGCAGGGAGCCAATCAGGCCGGGCGATTGGGTGACGGCGATCGTCTGGATGCGTTTTAGGGATATCCGAGCTTTGTCGCAGGCGTCTTCAACAACCATGTGGATGGATTCCATTTGTCTGCGAGAAGCTATTTCCGGAATGATGCCCCCGTATTTCTTGTGTTCTTTCAGGCTCGAGACAAAAACATTAGAAAGAATGTCCCGTCCATCTTTAACAATGGCTGCCGATGTCTCGTCGCAAGAGGTTTCGATTCCGAGGATATGCATAGAAAATTCGTAAAGAATAAATTAAAGAGAGTCGATGATCGATTTTACCGTGACGAATTCATACCCCAAAGCCGACAGGTGCTCGGTTTGTTCCTTAATAATCTGCCACGTTAAAGGTCTGGCATGTCCTATCCCTATGGCGTACCCGTTTTTAACGGCTTGCTGTTTGAGTTTTAAAAATTGCTGTTCGATATACGCCCTGTCGTTTTCATTGTCCAGGAAGACATCCCTTTCCGCGAAAGGCAGATTGCGTTTCCGGGCCAAATAAGGACAGATTGTTTTTCGGGTGACCCGGCTGTCGACAAAATAGAGATTGTTTCTTTTCATCTGGGTAAATATGACAGACATCAGCTCAACATCTTCCGTCGCCTTGGAGCCCATGTGGTTATTGAGGCCCTTTGCAAAAGGGACGCTTTGTATCGCCTCATTGAACTTTTGAATCACCAGGCTGTCTGGCATGGAGGTTGTTATTAAATAATTGTTAGGATATTTATCTCTGTTCCGGTGGGGTTCTAAAGGCAGGTGGAGCATGACTTCTTTGTGATGATCATGGGCGCAGACAGCCACTTCCCTGGAATAGCGGAGATGCGGCAAAACGGAAATCGTAATGGGATCATCGATTTGCGACAGGGCCTCGCAGTCTTTCGTGCTGTAGCCGTTGTCGTCGATAATGATGGCGATTTTGGCCAGAGACGTCTGTTTAGGGATTTTAGGTTTGTGTCGAAAAAGCGGAAAATAGATGCGGGCGAGCAACAATGATTCGACCAAGACAATAATACCTAAGAAGACGATGAGCAGGTCTTTAATCTTCTCGTTTTGCCTCATCATTTGTGTTTTTCTTTTCCCCGGCATGGGTTTAGCCAGAATGCCCAAAAGACTTGAAGACTTTTATCCCCTTGATAACGCTTATGGCTGTCTGGATTTGATTGTCTTTGAGAAGCTTTTCATGCGTTTCCAAGGCTTTTTTGTCTAGCTTGAGTCTCTCGGGGTCCTGGGCATCTTTAATCTCTACATTGTCAAAAATCTCTTCTATTTCCTGTTCTTTCTTGGAATTCTCCTCAATGCCCTCGGTTGTTTTTTCATAGATGCGTTCAACGATGATATCAGGGGTTATCCCTGTGCCGTGGATCGATACGCCGGAAGGCGTGAAATATTTGCTTGTTGTGAGACGTAACCCGGAACCGTCTGGAAGGGGGATAACCGATTGAACGGAACCCTTTCCGAAGGATTGTTCTCCCACGATAACGGCCCGCTGATTGTCTTTAAGGGCTCCGGCCAGAATTTCGCTTCCTGAGGCGCTGCCTTCATTGATCAGCACAACGATAGGCCAGTCTAAAGCCTTCCCTTCATTATCAGTGGATTTTGTTTCCAGGTTTTGGGATAGACGGCGGCCTTTTGTCGAAACAATCATCAGCCCCGGTGCTAATAACTCGTCCGTGCAGTCAATAGCCGCGTTTAACAATCCTCCGGGATTGTTTCGGAGGTCCAGTATGAGACTGTCGGCATTTTGTTCCCGCAATTCAACGATGGCTTTCTGAAATTCTTTATGGGTATCTTCCCGGAATTCTGTGAGGCGAATATATCCGATATTATCTTCCAGGATTTGTGTGTCTTTGATATCCTGAATCTGAATGATTTCTCTTACGATGGTATAATCTTCAATTTTAAATTCTTTTTCGCGGAGGATGGTGATCGTGACCGGTTCTCCCGGCTCCCCTCTTAATTTCTTGACCGCGTCCCCCAGCGTAATATTTTTTGTGATTTCATCTTCTATCTTAACAATAATATCCCCGGCTTTTAATCCCGCCTCCCAGGCCGGCGTCCCCTCGATAGGGCTGATAATTGTTAATAATCCGTCCTTGATGGAAATCTCGATCCCTAAGCCTCCGAATTTCCCCTGGGTTTCGGTTTTAAGATCCAGGTAGTCCTCCGGAGTGAGAAATTGTGAATGCGGATCCAGAGAAGCTAACATCCCTGACAAGGCCCCGTAAATGATATCCTGAGGTTTTTTTTCGTCCACGTATTCTGATTGAATAGTCGTTAAAGCATAACTGAATATCTCTATTTGAGAATAGAGGTCGTCAATCTTTTTTGATGCATCCATTTGGGAAACAGCGAGAGAAGAAAAAAACAGGATCAAAGATAATCCCAAAAACACAGAAAAAAACTTTTTAGCCATCGAGAAGCCTCCTTTTTATAAGATCCCCCAGCATTTTGGGGTTGGCTTTGCCTTGAGTGAGTTTCATGGTTTGTCCGATCAAAAATCCTAATGCCTGCATCTTTCCGTCTTTGATTTCTTGCGCGGCTTTGGCATTATTGGCAATCACCTGATCCACAAAGCGTTCCAATGCCTTGTGGTCAGAAACCTGTGCCAGACCTTCGGACTCGATAATTTCTGACGCGGCGCGTCCGGTGTCCAGCATTTTCTTGAATATGTCTTTTCCAACGAGTTGACTCACCGTCCCTTCTTCAACTTTTTCTATAAGTTCAATAAAGTTTTTTGCTGAAAGGTTCAAATCGGCCAAAGAGGTCTTCTTTTGGTTCATTTCCTGCAAGACCGGGCCGTTGATCCAGTTGCATATTTTTTTATAGGATTTAAATCCTTTTGCGCATTCTTCAAAAAAATCAGACAGATCCGGATCCTGAACAAGAATATTAGCATCATAATCAGCCAGTTCATATTGTTTTTTCAAACGGGCCAGTTTGTCCTGCGGGGCTTCCGGTAACGACTGGCGGATGTCCTCCACAACATTTTTCGATGCCGTGAAAGGCACCAGATCCGGTTCCGGAAAATAGCGGTAATCGTGGGCTTCTTCCTTGCTTCTCATGGCATGCGTGACTTGCTCCTGTTCATCCCAGAGCCTTGTTTCCTGAACAACCGGCTTGCCGGCCAGCAACAGGCGTTGGTGGCGGGTCACTTCATATTCCAGAGCCGCCTTTACGGCCCGGAATGAGTTCAGGTTTTTGATTTCTGATTTGACGCCGAGTTTTGTTTCCCCGGCCGGCCTGAGGGAAATATTGGCGTCACACCGTAAACTCCCCTTTTCCATATCGCAGTCAGAAACCCGCAAATATTGCAGGATAAGTTTCAGGGTGTTTAAATAATCATAGGCTTCCTGTGGCGCCCGCATGTCCGGCTCGCTTACGATCTCCATTAAGGGCGTGCCCGTGCGGTTATAATCGACCAGACTCAGCTTATTATTAGAGTCATGAATGAGTTTTCCTGCATCCTCTTCAAGATGCGCCCGGTGAATGCGTATTCTTTTCGCCCCTTGTTCGGACAAAACATCGATATACCCGTTGCGTCCTATCGGATAATCGTACTGAGATATCTGGTATCCTTTGGGAAGATCCGGGTAGTAATAGTTCTTGCGGTCAAATTTGATGAAGGTATTAATTTCGCAGTGAAGCGCCAGGCCGACTTTTATGGCGTATTCTAAAGCTGTCTTATTAAGGACCGGGAGCGTTCCCGGCAGGCCCAGACACACAGGGCATGTGTTTGTGTTCGGAGCTTGTCCGAACTGATTGGCACAGGCGCAGAATATTTTGCTTTTTGTGTGGAACTGGAGATGGACTTCAAGCCCGATCACTGTTTCGAATTTTTCTTGCTCTATTGCCGTCATCTTTTTTCTTCCAGTCCTGGCTTGTGTTTATACCAGCCAGCCTTTTGCTCGTAATGATAAGCCATCCGGAGCATCGTGGCTTCATCAAAAGGTTTGGCGCAGATTTGCAGCCCGATGGGCATCCCGGATTTGGAAAAGCCGCAAGGCATTGAGACCGCCGGGATCCCGCTCAAATTCGCCGAAATCGTATAGATATCCGATAAATACATGGAGAGCGGATCATTGGCTTTTTCCCCGATTTTGAATGCTGTTGTCGGAGATGTCGGCATAACAATGGCATCCACTTCCTTAAAAGCACGGTCAAAGTCCTGCTTGATCAGCGTGCGGACCTTTTGGCCCCGTAAATAAAAGGCATCATAATACCCTGAAGATAAGGAAAACGTGCCCAGCATGACGCGTCTTTTACATTCCTCCCCAAATCCCCGGGCCCGGGTTTCTTCAAACATATCCGTGATGGAATTTTTACGTGTCTGAGACGGCCTGCAGCGCAGCCCGTGACGCACGCCGTCATAGCGGGCCAGATTGGAGCTGGCTTCAGCCGTGGCGATAATATAATAAGTCGCAACGCAATATTCCGTGTGCGGCAGAGAAATATCCACAGTTTGCACACCCAATGTTTTGAGCGCTTCAATAGCCTCTTTAACGGCCGTCTCAACTTCAGGGTCCAACCCTTCCACAAAATATTCATGAGGGATTCCGACCTTCAACCCGTGCAGATCTTTATCCAGCAGAGCGGGATAATCGGGGACAGGAATATCCGCTGAAGTTGAATCCCGGGGATCATGTCCGGCGATAAGATTAAGTAAAAGAGCGGCGTCCCGGACATCTTTCGTGATCGGACCGATTTGATCCAGACTGGAGGCAAAAGCGATGAGTCCGTAACGCGACACCCGTCCGTAAGTGGGTTTTACCCCGACAACACCGCAGAAAGAAGCCGGTTGGCGTATCGATCCTCCGGTGTCTGATCCGATAGCCCATATCGCTTCCTGAGCGGCAACGGCGGCCGCTGAGCCTCCGCTGCTGCCTCCGGGGACACAATCCAGGTTCCAGGGATTTCGTGTCGGGCCGTAACAGGAGTTCTCCGTGGAAGATCCAAAAGCAAATTCGTCCATGTTCGTATGGCCCAGGACGGGAATTCCTCTGTTTTTCAGCTTCTGAATAACCGTGGCGTCGTACGGAGGCTTAAAGCCTTTGAGGATATTAGAGCAGCAGGCTGTTTCTTCGCCTTTAACGCAGATATTATGTTTAACGGCAATAGGAATGGCCAAGGTGTTCTTATCTGCAGTGTCCTTTTTAAAGGAAAGCGCATCATTGACCCGGACGTAAGCATGAACAGAGTTATCGTGTTTTAGGATCTGTTGTCGTAAATCCTGATAGACGGCCTCCGGGGTTACGTCCCCTTTCTGAAGCAGTTCGCTAAGGTCATGCGCTGTTAATTCATTGTACGGCATATTTGTCAGGCCTTCATCATTCAACGACTTGCGGGACGGTGAAAGCCCCGTCCTGTTGGGTTATCGCCGTGCTCAGGGCATCCTGTTGCGGTAAAGAAGCGGCCACGACATCTTCCCGAAAGACATTTTTGAGCGGTAAAACATGGCTTGTGGGCTCAATAGCCGTTATATCCAAACGTTCAAGTTTAGATATATAAGTCAGGATGTCTTCCAGGTTCCTGGTCAGTTTGGTCTGTTCTTCTTCAGAGAGATTTATGCGCGCAAGATTGGCAATATGTTGTGTTGTTTCCCTAGTGATCATAAGACACCTCTAAATATATATTTTAAAATAATAGCATCTGCCTAGAATAATAACAAGCGCTATTTCTGGAGTAAGGCTTTGAGGTCTTCCGGAATTTGTGTCGCCCTAAAATCCTGGTTCAGACAGGCTAAGGCCACTTCGGCTTCCACAACCAACATCCCGGTATTTTTTTGAATAATTTTTTGTGAAAAAAGAATTTGTGCTGCAGTGATTTTTATAAGCTCCGCTGTGCATTCCAGAACGTCCCCGTACCTGGCGGGACTTTTATAGTTAATACAGACCTTCCGGACCGCATAGAGGAAACCCCGCTCTTTGAACATTGCAACGCTTAACCCTTTTTTTTCAAGAAATTCCGTGCGGGCCTCTTCCAAATATTGCAGATAATTCCCGTAATAGACCACGCCCCCGGCATCCGTATCATAAAAGAAAATTCTTTTTTCCATCGATAAGCTCTCCCTATATATTTTAAAGGATACTTTTATCATTAATCTTAAGCCATGTCAAGCTTTAGAATATGAATTAAAAAATAATATTTTTCCTCATTCTCTTGCATATATTAAGAAAAAATGGTAAATTATGAATAAATAAAAGAAAAATACTGTTAATTGTAAACTAATATATAATATATATTTATGGAAAATACAAGCCCAAATACGCAATCCCAATCACCTGAATTCACCGGCCCAGAGAAAAGATATCTGCCCCGCTGGGAGGTTAATAATAGAGTTTTATGCCGTTATGATGAGAATTTTGATTCTTTAGAATGCCGGAGTATGGATCTGAGTTGCGCCGGGACTTGTCTCGTTATGCGCCAGCAGCTCAAACCTGATCAGAAAGTCAAACTGACGATCTATTTAACCGAGGCAAAAGCCGTCGAAGTTGAAGGGCATGTGGCGTGGAGTCGTGTTTCAGGTTACGGAAACCTGGCCGGAATCAGTTTTGACGACACGACTTTGGATATTCAGGATACGATTTTAAAATATGCTTTTGAGTTCAAAAAGAAGGACCTTGTGCAACACTGGTTTGAAGGGTGGCGCCCGGGCGGTTCTTCAGAAAAAACTTCCCCTTCCTCCCCTCCCCATTAGGCATCCTTTTTTCTTCGGAATATCAGCCGTAAAATATCCCCTGCTTTCTACGATTTTTTATGGATTTGAAAAGATAAAACAGAACGGATTTTTATTCTCCGAAGGCTTTGGCTATTTTGCAGTAGTCCTGCAGGGTGAAGTTTTCCGGACGCGCCTTGATATTGAAATTGAGTCTGTGGAAGATATCTTTTAATCGCTGTTTGTCATCATAATCGGATAAGGCATTAATGATGGTTTTGCGTCTATGTTGGAAAGCCGTACGGATAATTTTAAAAAGGATATCTTCCTCTTTAGCGGAAAGGATTTTTTCCCGGGGAGATAAGTGAAGAAAGCAGGACATGACTTTCGGCACGGGACGGAAACAGGACGGCCGGATGAGGAAAAGTTTCCGCGCTTCGGCATGATACTGCACAAAGCAGCTTAAAGATCCGTAGTCTTTTGTATGCGGATGAGCCGTAAGCCTTTTCCCGAATTCATGCTGTACGGTTATAAAGATATCAGAAAAAGAATTGGGGCAGGACATCAGTTTCTCAAGAATGGGCGATGAAATATAGTAAGGCAGGTTCCCGACCACTTTTAATGGGGATGGCAGCGAAGACATATCGAATTTCAGGAAATCCGCGTTGATGATATGCACATGCTTTTGCGGGAAAACAGGTTTTAAAGTTTCGCAGACCCGGGCATCTGCCTCTATGGCCAACAGGCTTTGGACCCGCGGAGCAATGTGCTGGGTCAAGGCCCCGTGTCCCGGTCCGATTTCAAGCACATGATCCTCCTCCTGAAAGGCACAGGCGGCAATAATTTTTTGGATGATATTTTTATCAATAAGGAAATTCTGCCCTAAATGCTTTTGGGGGTGCCAGGGCCCTCTTCCCGAATCTTTAGCGGGCTTTTTTCCCATCATTTTTTCATCCCGGCACGCATCAATTGCGCGGCTAATTTAATGGACGCCAATAAGGAGCCCGGGTGAGCCTTATTTTTCCCCGCGATATTGAAGGCTGTTCCATGGGCCGGAGATGTCCTTACAAAGGGAAGCCCGATGGTTGTGTTGACGAGATCATCAAAATAAAGGGATTTTATCCCGATCAGGCCTTGGTCGTGATACATGGCAATGATAAGGTCGAAATTCTTTGAGTTATGCGGAGCAAAAAGTGTATCGGCCGCAAAGGGGCCGCTGACGTTGATGCCGTCTTCCCGGGCCCGGGAGACAGCCGGTTGAATATACCGCTGTTCCTCATCCCCGATCCTCCCTCCTTCGGAGGCATGGGGGTTAAGCCCGCATACCGCAATGCGGGGATTTTTGATCTTGAAGTGGCGCAGTAGAGTTGCATGCGCCGTCCGGATGGTTTTTAATAAGGATTTTTTGTTAATCATAGAGCTGACTTGCGTGATCGGGATGTGCCTCGTCAGAAGTATGACCCGGAGATTCCTGGCCACGAACATCATCTCGACATGTCGGCAGCGGAAGGCTTGCGCGAGAAACTCGGTGTGCCCTTGAAAGAAATGCCCCAGGGCGCTGATGTTTTCTTTGCTGACCGGAGCTGTGACCAAGGCATGGATTGTTCCTGTTTGCAAGAGCTGAACAGCTTTATGTAAATACCCCAGCGACGCCCGGGCCGCCACGTCGTCCCCCCGGCCTGGCCGGACAGCATTTTTAGCAAGCAGTTTAAGGTCCAGGAAGGTGCAGTTGCCGGGAAATTTTGTCTGATAGCGCTGGAAAACGGAACTGTCCCCGATGATAAGAATTTTCCCGCATTGCCGGAGAGCGGATGTCCGCAAGGTCTTTGCAATGATTTCCGGACCGATACCGGCCGGATCACCCATCGTGATTCCTATTGTCTTTTCTTTTTTTGCGGCCATGAACACCTGACTGTTTTTGCAAATGCCGGGGAGTGCGAATGCGCGGTAAAATAAATCCCTTATGGCTTAAGGCGAAGCTTAACTTTTAATATCAATATAAGCCTGTTTTTTCAGTTCCTGAATCCAGTCCTGAAAGCGTTCTTTAAATTTTTTCTGGAAAAGGGTTTTTGATATTTGATCTTTTACCTGGTCCAGGGTTGCGATCTGCTTGGGAACGTGTTCAGTGGCTTTAAAGATGTACAGTCCGTCGTCCAACTCTATGATTTTTGATACTTCGCCTTTTTGCAGCTTGAAAACGGCGTTTTCAATGGCCGGAAGAGCCTGCCCTTTTTCAATGGTGCCTATGGGCGCACCTTGAGAATACTTGTCGGCCAGGAGTTGGAAATCTTTGCCTTCAATAATTTGCAGCAATATATTTTTGGCCAGTTCCCGCGCCGTTCGGTCGTCATCTTCTTTAGGGATATAGATGGAGTGCAGTTTCACTTTAGCCGGCTGCTGGAAAGACTCAAAGTTTTCTTTATAGTAATCCGTGACTTCCTGCGGGTTGACGACGACTTTTGTTTTGACTTCCCGGTCAACCATAAATTTGATCTTAAATTGATCAGTCAGTTTCTGTTTTAACTCCGAGATCGTGGCCCCTCCCGCCAAAAGGGCATTAAGAAAATCCTTCTCAGATTTATAACTTTGCTTGATCTCATTGAGTTTTTGGTCGACAATTTCCGGCCGCACTTCCAGCCCGATACGGTTCGCTTCCGAAAGGATGAGTTTATCCTCAATAAGACGATTAATGCCGTTTTGTTCCATGTCTTTTATTATCAGGTTGATGTCCGTATTGGTGGTACGCCCTTCCATTTTTAATTGTGTGACAAAAGACTGGACATAATCTCTCAGGTCTTTTAACGTGATGATGTCGTCATTGACGACGGCGATAATGGCGTCCTCTGTCGCTTCAACCGGGCATAAGGGATGCCACGAAAACAGCCAGAATGATGCCAGGATGATGAGTTTAAACTGTATTTTTTTCACACACATGCCTTTCCTTGTCTGGTTTTAGGTGTTCAATAGATTCCTTCAGCAGACGGCAGTAGAGATCAAACCCTATGGCAGAAATGTATCCGCTTTGTTCCTCTCCTAATAGATTGCCGGCTCCCCGGATCTGCAAATCTTCAAAAGCGATCTGAAAGCCGGCGCCGAGTTCGCTGTGTTTTTCCAAAGCCTGCAACCGTGCCTGGGCGACTTTTGATATGCCCCCTTCTGAAGGGATAAAAAAATAAGCATAAGCCTGGTTCGTGAACCGCCCCACACGTCCCCGTAGCTGATGCAGTTCCGCCAAACCAAAACGATGGGCATGATTGACCATAAGCGTATTCGCGTTCGGGATGTCAATGCCGGATTCAATGATTGTTGTGCAGACTAAAATATCAATGACCCCTTTTAAAAATTTCAGCATGACATCTTCCAGCTGCCTGGCCGGCATTTGTCCGTGTCCGACAGCAAGTCTGGCTTTCGGAACCAGCCGCTGTATTATTTTAGCAATTTTATCAATATCTTCAACACGGTTATGCAAGAAAAAAACCTGCCCTTTTCTGCGGAGTTCCCGTTCCATGGCCGATTTGACTAAATTTTCATCGAATTCCACAATATGCGTTAAAACAGGAGTACGGTTCTGAGGGGGTGTCGATATAACAGACATGTCCCTGGCTCCGGAGATGGCCATATAAAGGGTCCTTGGAATAGGGGTGGCTGTTAAGGTCAGGACATCTACGATCAGTTTCAGGTGTTTCAATTTCTCCTTGGCTCTCACCCCGAAACGCTGTTCCTCATCAATGACGACCAGCCCCAGGTCTTTGAAGCAGATATCCTTGGATAAGAGCCGGTGGGTTCCGATAACAACGTCAACGGTTCCTTGGGCAAGCCCTTGAATGATTTTTTCCTGCTGCTGTTTGGTCCTGAAGCGGCTGAGCATGGCGATTTGAACAGGGTAATCCTGCATTCTCAGCGAAAAATTATAGAAATGTTGCTCCGCCAGAATGGTTGTCGGGACGAGTACGGCCACTTGTTTGTTGCTGAGCACGGCCTTAAAAACGGCCCGCAAAGCCACCTCCGTTTTCCCGAATCCGACATCCCCGCATAACAGCCGGTCCATGGGATAGTCGGCCTCCATATCTTTCCGGACGTCGGCTACGGCTCTCTTTTGGTCCAGGGTGTCGTCAAAAGGGAACGACTCTTCAAAACTTTTTTCCCATTCATGGTCTTTGCTGAACGCAAAGCCCCGCAGGCTCGTTCTCACGGCTTGCAGTCTCAGCAACTCGGCGGCAAAGCGTTGCAGCCTTTTCTGCATTTGAGTCCTGACCCGTTTCCATTCTTTTGATCCGAGTTTATAGAGGCGGGGCGGTTTTTTCTGAAAGCTGACGTATTTCTGCACAAGATGCATGTCATGCCGGGGGATGAATAACTTGTCTCCTCCGCGGTATTCAATGATGAGATGATCTTTACGCTGTTTATTGATTTCGACCGGCTTAATGCCGAGAAACCGGCCGATACCGTGGTGATTATGCACCACGTAATCGCCTTTACGGATATCGACAAAATGGTTTAAAGGGGTGTCCGTTGTAAAAGGGGTCGGCCTTTTCTTTTTACAGGGCAGGATAAAGACAATATTATGTTTCCAAATGCTCTGGCCGGAACGGATGTTATAACTGGCGATAAAACGGATACGGTCTTCGTTCAGGGCGATCCTGACCGGGCTGTCAAATTGGCTGGGAAAAATGTCAAGAACTTCTCCCCGGAAGGCGAATTCCCCTTCCGTGAAAACCGTTTTAACCCTGCGATATTGAAAGGTTGAAAGTTCCTGCAGGACCTCATCAATATCGATGCTTTGCTCAACATACAGTTTTATCGACCGGAACATCCTTAATTATTTTTCTGCCAGGCCAGAACCAGCGGCGTAGCAATAAAAATTGTCGAATAAGTACCGGCGATGAATCCGATGAGCAAACAGAGCGCGAATGTATTAAGGACTTCGCCCCCGAAAATATAAAGAGAGACGACGACAATGAGGGTTGTCACCGTCGTCAAGAGCGTCCGGCTCAGAGTCTGGTTGATGCTCATATTCAGGATGTCTTTGAGTTTGGTTTTTCGGAGCTTGTTGGTGTTCTCTCTGACGCGGTCATAAATGATAATCGTGTCGTTGATAGAATAACCGGCGATGGTCAAAAGGGCCGTGATCACCAGCAAGTCGACCTGCCGGCCCATCATGACGATGAGCCCCAAAGTGATGAGCACGTCATGCAAGAGCGCGATAACACCGGCTGTGGCAAAATCAAAATGGTGAAAGCGGAAGCCGACAAAAACTAAAATCCCGCCCAGGGCAAAGATGATAGCCTGGATGGCCCGTTTTCTTAAAGCCTTTCCCACGATAGGCCCGACTTTTTCTATCCTTAAAATCTCAAAGGAGTTGTCAGGCATCTGTTCCTGAAAAACGCGGATGACCGCGGTGTCTGTGTCCTGCGCCGAGCGGATGATAATGTCTTCGGGGGTCTTTTCAAAGCCTTGAATAACGATATCCTCGATCCCGCTGGCCGTGAACATGTCCCTGAGAGTCTGGGCGTCGACCGGTTTCTGGAACCGGTATTCCTGAACTTGCCCGCCGGCAAAATCTATCCCGTAGGCATCCTCTTTCTTTTGGAAGAAATGAAAGAGCCCGACACCCAGCAATATAGCGGACAAAATAAAACACAGATAACGCTTTGAAACAAAATTGATGTTTGTATTAGACAGAATTTTGACCATCGGCAGTGATTTCAGCATGTTCATTTCAATGAGAGCCAAGAACAATGTCCTGGTGACAAAAACGGCTGTAAAGAGGCTGGATAACAGACCGATGGTTAAGGTCACGGCAAAGCCTTTTATGGGGCCGGAGCCGAACTGAAAGAGCATAAAAGCCGCAATCAAAGTCGTTAAATTTGAGTCCAGAATGGCGGTAAAAGCTTTATTAAAGCCGTTGGAGACAGCGGCTCGCATCGGCCGGCCGTTTAAAATCTCTTCCCGGATGCGTTCATTAATAAGGACATTGGCATCAACGGCCATACCCATGGTTAAAATGATACCGGCGATCCCGGGAAGCGTTAACGTGACCTTGGAGCCGGGGAGCAGATAATTAAACGCGCCCATGACGCCGACGATAATAACGAGATTGATCAGTAAGGCGATATCGGAAATGATCCCGGCTTTCCAATAGTAGATCAGCATGAAAGCCAAGACGGCGATACCGCCGATAAGAGTGGCTGTTTTCCCCGCTTTAATGGAGTCTTTACCCAAGAGGGCGCCGATCGTCCGTTCTTCTTCCACATGCATGGGGGCAGGCAGAGACCCGGAGCGTAGCGCTAAAGCCAAAAGAGACGCTTCTTCAACCGAGAATTGACCGGTGATAACCCCTTTTCCGCTTAATATGGGTTCGCTGATATTCGGGGCCGACAGGACTTCCCCGTCCAGAACGATCGCCAGCCGGTCATTGACATGGGCCCGGGTCAGTTTGGCAAAAGTGTTGGCGCCTTCGCCGTTAAGCGTAAAGTTGATCTGCGGTTCTCCGAAAGCCGCCTGATTGAAATCCACCATGGCATTCTTGATCTTATCCCCGGTCAGCGAAGGTTTCGCGTGCAGCAAAATAAACTCTTCTTTCCCTTTTATCTTTTTTAACTCATAACCCTCCGGGACGTTTTCTTCATTCTCCATGGCCTGTTTGAACAGGGCGGCATTATCGCTGACCATGGTGAACTCCAGCTGGGCGACGGTTCCGATGAGTTCTTTGGCTTTTGCGCGGTCTGTTATCCCGGGCAGCTGGACGATGATCTGTTCCTCTCCCTGGCGCTGGATGACGGGTTCTGCCACGCCGAGCTGGTCGATACGGTTCCGTAAAATCTCAATCGCTCTGACCACGGCGTCTTTCTTGGCTTCTTCATCCAGTTTTTCCGTGTCGACTTTCAGAACAAGATGCATCCCTCCTGCAAGGTCGAGCCCTTTGTTTATTTTTTCTTCCAATGGTAAGGCAAAATACAAAGACGCTGCTATAACGCCTACCACGACAAGCAACCGCAGTTTAAGATTTTTACTCATGATCTCCTCTCTCCTCTTTATACGTAGCTATTTTTCGCTGATGGTCGCGATGGCCTCCTTGTCAACCTCGAATTTAACGTTATCATCAACACGCAGGACAACCGTCGTTGTTTTTATGTTCACCACGGTCCCGTGGATGCCTCCGATCGTGACCACTTGATCATTTTTTTTCAGATTTGCCAGTTTTTCCTTTTTCTCCTTTTGTTTTTCTTTTTCCGGCTTGAAAACAATCCAGTAAAAGATCATAGCAATGAGAATAAAGGGAACCATTTGGGTAAACGGGCTCGCTGTTGATTCCATGGGCATAAGGATAACCTTTCGTTAAATCAGGTTCAGGGTGAATTTCATCGGTTTTTTGTGTTTAAACACAAAAGGGCGAAATATTAACCTTTATTGATTTTTTTTACCAAGGATCTAACAGTATCCGTCATTTGGGCGCCTTTATTCAGCCATTTCTCCAACTTTTCCTTATTGATGGAAATAGTGGCCGGATTTTTTGCCGGGTCATAATAACCCAGAATCTCCAGAGCCCGGCCCTGTCTTGTCGCAATTTGGTTCATGGCAACAATCCGGTAATTGTAGCGTTTTTTGGCTTTGGCACCTGCTTTTTGCAGTCGAATGCGAACTTCCATTTAGTCTTCCTCCTTTTTATCGTCAGCACGACTCTTTTTACGTTTTTGTGTTATATCATTCGTCCAAATGTTATGAGCTTCCTCAATAGCTAAGATTTGAGCTTTAGCTTTATTCATGGTCTCTTTATATTCCCGCGCAGGGACAGAATCCGCCACAATACCCGCCCCGGCCTGAATGTAGGCCTTGTCTTTCACGACAACGATCGTGCGGATGGTGATACAGGAATCAAGGTTGCCGGAAAAACTGAAATACCCGATACACCCGGCATAAGGGCCTCTGGCCACGTTTTCCAAATCATCAATAATTTCCATAGCCCGGATTTTAGGGGCGCCGGAAACCGTGCCGGCCGGGAAAGCCGCTTCCAGGACATCCAGGGAATCCTTGCCTTTCCTGAGTTTACCTTTAACATTAGACACGATATGCATAACATGGGAATATTTTTCTATGGCCATAAACTCCGAGAGTTCAACGCTGCCCTGCTGGCAAACCCGGCCCAGATCATTGCGTCCCAAATCCACAAGCATAATGTGCTCTGCTTTTTCCTTGGGATCCTTTAGAAGGTCTTCCTGCAGAAGCATGTCGTGCTTTTCATCCCTGCCCCGGGGACGCGTGCCGGCAATCGGGCGGGTCTCCACGACCCCGTCTTCGCACCGTACCAGCAGTTCCGGGGACGATCCCACAATAGCCACATCTTTGAAATGAAGGTAATACATATATGGAGAAGGATTGAGGGCCCGCAGCATCCTGTAGAGATAAAACGGGGATAAACGTGTTTCAACTTCGAATCTTTGCGAAAGCACAACTTGGATAATCTCCCCGGCCCGGATTTGCCGCTTCGCTTCCCGGACAATTTTTTCAAATGTTTTTTGTGACATATTGGAACGGACGTTCAGGGATTCTTTCTTGACTTTTGCGGGATATTTTTCCGTCTTGAACGGCTTTTTGAGTTCCCGGATGATCTCTTGTATTTTTTCAATGGCGTCATGATAGGCTTTGATCTTTGTCTCACGGCTTTCGTGTTGATTAATGTGAACACAGTGAACGATCTTTATTTTATGATTCAGATGGTCAAAAATAACAAGACTTTTTGCCAGAACAAGCAACAGATCCGGGAGATCGACATCATTCTGGGGTTTATTGGGCAGGTGTTCAAAGAACCGGACCGTGTCATAACCGATATACCCCACAAGCCCTCCGCAGAAACGGGGCAGCCCCGGAATGTTGACAAAATTATATTGACTCATCATCTGGCGGACAAAGCGCAGAGGAGTTTCCCGGGCTGAAAATGTTTCTTTATGCGTTGTTTTCTTTTGAAGGTCCAGGATCTGAATCTCGCGCCCGCGCGACTGAATGACCTTTTCCGGATGTGACGCGAGAAAGGAGAACTGCGCCACTTTCTCCTCTCCTTCCACAGACTCCAGGAGAAAAGCATACCCGGATTTATTCTCGAGTTTGTAATAAGCCGATACCGGCGTGTCCAGGTCTCCGAGGATTTCTTCGTAAACAGGGATGAGATTCCCTTTCTGCGTGAGTTTTAGAAACTGGTCAATGTCTGGATAAATCATTTTTTCTCAGCTTTTTTAATTTTTCGGTAAAAACAGCTTTTTTTAAACGTGTGACAGGCGGCTCCGACCTGTTCAACCGTAATGAGCAGGGTATCACAGTCACAATCGTAATAAATATTTTTAACATATTGAAAATGCCCGGATGTCATCCCTTTCACCCAGTATTCTTTTCTGGACCGGGACCAGAAACATGTCTTCCCTATTTTAATGGTTTCTTTCAGGGAATCAATATTCATGTAGGCCATCATAAGGACTTCCTTGGTTTTGTGGTCCTGAATAATCGCCGGAATAAGGCCGTCCTGATTAAACTTCAGTTTTTTTAACGTCCGGGGTGTAATTTGGATTTTCTCTATATCTTTTTCTTTCATCATCGTACCGGGATATCCCTTTCTTTTAAATAAATTTTGACGTCCTCAATCGTCATTTCTGCGTAATGAAACACGGATGCGGCCAGGGCCGCGTCAGCTGTTGTCTGTGACAAGACCTGGTAAAAATGATCTGCTGTCCCGGCGCCTCCGGAAGCAATAACCGGTATGTTGACCCTGTCGCAAACGGCCTTTGTCAATTTTAAGTCATATCCGTCTTTTGTACCGTCATAATCCATACTCGTCAAGAGGATTTCTCCGGCTCCCAGCGATTCACCCTGTTTAACCCAGTCAAGGGCATTCATGTCCGTGCGGATACGGCCTCCGTTAATATAAACCATCCAGGAATCCCCTTCCTTTTTGGCATCGACCGCCAGAACAATACACTGGCTGCCGAAGCGGTCCGAGGCTTCCTTGAGCAGTTTGGGATCACGCACAGCAGCGGAATTAATGGAGACTTTATCAGCCCCGGCGTTGAGCAACGCCCGGATATCGTCCAGTTCCCTGATCCCTCCCCCTACGGTGAGCGGCATAAAGACTTGCTCAGCGGTTGCCCTGACGATATCCAGGATAATCGGGCGCTCTTCATGACTGGCCGTGATATCCAAAAAGACAATCTCATCCGCCCCTAACTGATTATATTTTTCGGCTATTTCAACCGGATCTCCGGCATCCCGCAATTGGACAAAATTGACGCCTTTGACAACCCGCCCGTTTTTGACATCCAAACACGGGATTATTCGTTTTGTGAGCATATGCGAATCGCCTCTTTCAAGTTCAACGTTCCTTCGTATATAGCTTTGCCTGTGATGGCCCCGGCTAACCCGCGCCCCTCAAGATTTTTGAGCTTTTGAATATCCTGAATGTCCTTGATCCCGCCCGAGGCAATGACCGGGATATTGATGGCGGCGAGCAGCTCTTCCAGCGCTTCATAATTCGGCCCGGTCAGCATTCCGTCCCGTTTGATATCCGTATAAATCAGACAGGATAATCCGATATCTTCCAGCTCCTTTGCGAAATCTTTGGCCTGAATGTCGGTGACCTTGGTCCAGCCGCGGGTCGTGAGACGCCCCTGGTCACAGTCTAAGCTCACGGCGATTTGATCAGGCCATTGCCGGAGAAGGTCTTTGAGGAAATTCAGGTCTTCGATAATTTTTGTCCCCAAAATGACTCTTTGAACTCCGGCCTGCATAAGAGCCGCAATATCGTCCCGGGTGCGGATGCCCCCTCCGCACTGCACCGGGATATCCAGTTGTTCTGCCAATAGAGCTATGGTTTCAAAATTCTGTATCCGGCCTGTCTGGGCGCCGTCCAGATCAATGACATGCAGCCAGGAGGCCCCGGCGTCCTGCCATTGCCGGGCAACAGATAAAGGATTCTCCGAATATTCCGTGCTTTCCGTAAAAAGCCCCTGTTTGAGCCGGACAACTTTTTGATGCTGTATATCAATAGCTGGATATAATATCATGAGATGGCCATAAAGTTACTAAGAATTTTTAAACCGATGTCCTGACTCTTTTCCGGGTGGAATTGGACTCCGAAAATATTTTTTTCCCATACGGAAGAGGTAAATGTTATCCCGTAATCCGTGCTGCTGGATGTCACCTCCGGCCGGCCCGGTTTGACAAAGAACGAATGGCAGAAGTAAACATAAATATTTTCCGGCAGACCGTTCCATAAGGGACAGTCTTTTTGGGTCATCTGCAAGGCGTTCCATCCCATATGAGGAACTTTCCCTGTCGTAAAGCGTTCCACGGTTCCTTCTAATAATCCTAACCCGGGGACGGTTCCTCCTTCAAAACTTTTTTCAAACAAGAGCTGAAATCCGAGACATATCCCCAGAAAAGGCTTCCCGGAATTCACGAAAGAACATATCCCGTCAACCAGGCCGAGTTCCCGCAACTTTTCCATGGCCGGGGCCATGGCCCCGACACCCGGCAGCACCAGTTTATCAGCGCTTTTTATCATCCGGGGATCATGGGTGATCAGGGCGTCAGCTCCGGATTTCTCAAAAGCTTTTTGTACGCTCCTTAAATTTCCCATCCCGTAGTCAATAATGGCGATCATAATAACGTCATCCTTCTATAATTCAACGGCAAAATATTTTAGTCTATAATCCCTTTTGTTGAGGGAACGGTTTTCGCCCTGCGCGGGTCGATACGGGTCGCCTCATCTAAAGCCAAGCCCAGAGACTTGAATACTGTTTCAAGATTGGTATGCAGGTCATCACTTTGATTGTGGACCTCAACCACGAGTGTCGCTCCCAGGGTGTGGGCAAAGGATTCCAGGAGGTGCTCCATGTAAGAGATCGAGTATCCTTCCTGGTCCTGGCCTTTTGTCAGGTCGTGACTGAAATAGCCGCGGCCGCTGATGTCAATGACCGTCTGTCCCAGGGTGGATTCCATGGGGGCAAATCCGGAACCGAATCTCCGGATTCCTTCTTTATCTCCCAGGGCTTTTTTGAACGTTTTTCCCAGAACGATGCCGATGTCTTCATTCGTATGGTGGATATCGATTTCCAGGTCCGCTTTTTGAACGGCCAGTTCCAGATCGAAATATCCGTGAAAAGCAAAAAGTTCCAGCATGTGGTCCAGGAATCCGATTTGAGTCTTGATCCGTGTTTCCCCTGTCCCATCGATATTCAGCCGGCATTGGATCTCGGTTTCTTTACTTTTGCGTTCAAACGCTGTTTGCCTTGGGGTGTTGAAACTTTCCATATCCTGTCCTTTCATCCCTTAATATCCGCCTTGTGGTACGGAGGAAAACGCACCTGCACAGATTCGGCATGTTTGGTTAATTGTTCCAGTTGCGCGACTTTGATCACGTTATTATAGACTTTTTCCAAGGCCCGTTTGGAGTAAGAAATCACATGGCTTGTCTTCATAAAATGACTCACGCTCAGCCCGGAAAAGAACCGCGCGGTCCCCATGGTCGGCAGCACATGGCTGGGGCCGGCCGCATAATCTCCGACAGCCGTGGGGCTGTACGGCCCGAGGAAAATAGCCCCGGCATTGCGGATTTTTTTGGCAATGCTTTTGGGGTTGTTTGTTAAGATTTCCAGATGTTCGGGGGCAATTTTGTTGGCGATTTCAACCGCCTGCTCCATGTTCTTGACGAAAATTCCGTATCCGCTGGCATGCCGTTTCCGCACCTGTTTCAGCAATTGTTTGGACGTCGTAATCAAGATGGATAATCCGCCTAAATGCTCCATTTGGGCCTCTAGGTCCGCTATGACATAGTCAGGGTTGCTGAAACGGTTGGCTATGATAACAAGTTCAGACGGTCCGGCCAGCATATCAATATCCACGAATCCGAAAAGCTGGCGTTTGGCCTCTGTCACATACATGTTCCCTGGCCCGACGATCATATCGACCCGGGGAACGGTTTTTGTTCCGAGGGCCAGGGCGGCGATAGCCTGGGCCCCGCCCATTTTATAGACCGCATTGACCTTTAACAGATTGGCGACGGCTAAAATATGCGGGTTGATATGCCCCTGCGGATTAGGCGGTGTTGCGATGACGATCTTCTTGACACCGGCGACCTTGGCCGGGATGACCGTCATGTAAACGGAAGAAACGAGCGGTGCGGTTCCTGCCGGGATATAAATCCCCACGGTGTCCAAAGGATGAATGTTCTCTCCCAGAAAAATCCCGTCCTGGTCCTTGACCCGGCAGGGCTTGGGGACCTGTTTCTTATAAAAGAGCGTGACATTGTTGATGATGGTTTTCAGATTTGTAATAAAATCGCTGGTGATATTCTGAAAGGCTCCGCTGATCTCGCTTTCGGCGACCCGTAAGTCTTTGGCTTTTAATTTGGCTTTGTCAAAACGCCGGGTATATTTCACCACCGCCTCGTCTCCGTGCAAACGCACGTCATCAATGATTTTTTTGACCTTTTCTTCAATATGTCTTTTCTGGATATTCAGATGGCGGTTATAAATATTTTGAATGCCTTGACCATTGAGTTGAAGAATTTTCATGTTTGCAATTCCCTTTTTGATTATTCCGAGTGGCTCGTTTTAGCTTTAACAAAATTTTCGGCTTCCTGCATCGCGGCTGATAAGAGTTCCGGATGTTTGCTGCCGGCCTGGGCCATTTGGTCCCGGCCTCCGCCGCTGCCTTGAATCTTTCGGGCCATGATCTGGATAATATCTTTGGCGTGCCATCCGTTCTTGGTGAGTTCCTGGCTTACGGCGACCAGAATTTGGGCATCAGTCTTTGATTGAGACCCCAGGACGATGACCGCCGAGACCCGCTGCTTAATGGTATCCGCCAGTTTTCTTAAGACACTCATCGACACATTTTCGAAAGTGTTCCGGACAATATGAATGCCGTCCAGCAAGACCGCCTGATCAATCAGTTGCGGGATGGTTTGCTTTATCGTTTCAAACTGGTATTTTTCAATATCCTTTTCCAGTTGCTTCATGCGCTGCAGCTGGACGGACGTCCGGTCAACAATTTCGTTTAAAGGGGCTTTAAGCAGTTGGGCCATGCGTTTCATCTGGTCTTCCTGCTCCATGATGAGCTGATAAGCTCTCCGGCCGGTACGCGCTTCGATCCGTCTGATCCCCTGCGCAATAGCGGATTCATTTATTATTTTAAACAGTCCGATTTGCCCCGTTGAGTCCAGATGGGTGCCTCCGCAGAGTTCCGTTGAATAGTCGCTGATGGACACCACCCTTACCGTATCGGCATATTTTTCGGCAAAAAAGGCCAGGGCCCCTTTGCTTTTTGCCTCGTCCAAGGACATGGATTCTTTGGTCACCGTGTCGCATCTGAGAACAAGCGAATTGACAATGTCTTCGATTTCCCTGATTTCTTCAGCTGTTAAGGCCTTGGGATGAGAAAAATCAAAACGCAGTTTCTCCTGGTCAACCGATGAGCCCTGCTGCTGCACATGAGAACCCAGCACCTGCCTCAGGGCGGCTTGCAAAAGATGCGTCGCCGTGTGGTTGCGCATAACCGACAAGCGGCGTTCCATATCAATACCGGCTTCAACCCGGTCTCCGGCGGAAACTGTCCCGTCCAGGACCTTCCCTTCATGAATGAAAATATCAGAGATTTTTTGTGTGTCTGTAATTTGTATGGTCCCGTTAGGCCCGGTCAGGGTTCCGGTATCTCCGATCTGCCCGCCGGATTCGGCATAGAAGGGTGTTTCATCCAGAATACATTGGACGGCCTCCCCCTTTTGGACAGAGTCCTGTTCGGTATGATTGACAAAAAGTTTAAGGATGCGGCTTGTCGTCCGCTCTTCCTCGTATCCGGAAAATTTTGTTTTGGCGACATTCAGATTGAGTTCGGTGTCCGTGAAAACGTCCCCCATCATTTTACTCGCAGCCCTGGACCGGTCTTTCTGTTCCTGCATGAGCCGGCTGTAAACCTGCAAATCTTTCTGGATGTCCTCTTCTTTTATCCCTTTTTTTCTGGCGGTTGCAAGGATGACGGACAAAGGCAGGCCGTAAGTGTCCCGGAATTTAAAATAGACTTCCCCTCTTTGCTGGTCGCTCATTTGGGACAGGTTCAGGGCTTCCAACTCCGGGATACGCAGAGCCCGGACCTGGATAAAAGCCTCTTCGGTTTTTTTGATAAGTTCGGCCATGTTTTCGGCCTTTTCAATCAGTTCCGGATACTGGTCCTTCATCACGTCTACAACAACCGGCACTAATCGATAAATGCGCGGTTCCTGCGGCCCGTAAGAGAGCGCGATATTCGCACTGTCCGTAATGAGACGTTTTATGACAGACCCGCGTTCTTTGTTCGAGGGAATAATGCCGTCACAGATCGCAATGACAATGGCGCGGGCATGGTCTGCGATAATGCATTCCTCTTTGCGGGTCAGTTCTCCGCTGATATGCTGTCGAATGGTTTCACGGATAGGCAGAAAGATATCCGTATCGAAATTGCTCGGTTTTCCTTGCAAGACCGCGGCTAAACGTTCCAGGCCCATTCCCGTATCAATATTTTTTGCGGGAAGAGGCTCCAGTTCCCCGCCGTCCTTCCGGTTAAACTGTGTAAAAACCAGATTCCAAATTTCCGCGAACCGCCCGCAATCACACTCAGGGTTGCAGTTGCTGTTCGTGCATTGAGGATTAGGGCCGTAATCATAAAATATTTCCGAGCAGGGGCCGCAGGGGCCGTTAGGGCCGTCCAGTTTTGCGTTAGACGGCCAGAAATTGCTTTTATCCCCCAGTTTGACAAAACGTTCCGGCGGTATTTTTATCCCTTTGAGCCAGATTTTTTCCGCCTCCGTATCATCTTTATAAATAGAGACCCAGAGTTTGTCCGGGGGTAACTGCAGGATTTCCGTAAGAAATTCCCAGGCCCAGGCAATCGCTTCCTTCTTGAAGTAATCTCCGAAAGAGAAATTCCCCAGCATCTCAAAAAAGGTGTGATGAAAGTTCGTTTCTCCGACCTGTTCCAGGTCGTCGGTCCGCAGGCATTTTTGAGATGAGGCCGCACGGGTATATCCTTCGATATGTCCCAGAAACTGGCGTTTAAACTGCTGCATACCGGCTGTCGTGAACAGGACGGTCGGATCGTTCTTCGGCACCAAGGAGTCGCTTTTTATGACCGAATGGCCTTTTGCGGCAAAAAATTCCAGGAACTTTCTTCGAATATCAGATGTTGTAAGCATAATCAATCCTCAATAACAAAAAATCCTCTTAATGTTTGTATCAGGCAATTCCCGCTAACAGTTTCTTTAATACGGTTTAGATCCTGCAGATTCCGGACCGCCTGATTGTTAACGGCGATAATGATGTCTCCTTCCCGGATGCCGGCATGCTGGGCCGGGCTGTTGGGGAGAACATCTGTCACCATGACACCTTTGATCGTTTCCAGACGGAACTGGTCTTTAAACTCTTCCGTAATGTTCTGCAGCTGTAATCCTTTCCAGGGCTGAGCGTCAGCCAAATTATCCTGCCCGGCCGGAGTTTTAGATTCCCAAAGGTCTTCTGGTTCCGGCCTCCGGGCAATTTTGACAGGGATATTTTTTTCCCCGCCTTGGCGCAGCACTTTGATATCCACGGTCTCTCCGATATCCCGGTTAGAGATATATTTGATGAGTAACGCGCTGGAACGCATTTTAACGTCATTGATCGATAAAATAATATCTCTATCCCTGAGTCCTGCCTCCTGGGCCGGAGAGTCGTCCAGGACTTTCAAGGTCAGCACCCCTTCCGCAGAAGGAAGATTAAAGTATTTTGCCAAGCGATAGTCCATATCCTGAATGCTGATACCGATCCACCCCTGCTCCACTTTTTTGCCTTTAATAATCTGGTCAACGATCGTTTTGGCGTAATTGATCGGTACGGCAAACCCTATCCCCTGATATCCTCCTGAGGTGGAAAAAATGGCGACGTTAATGCCGATGATTTCCCCTTTGAGATTCACCAGCGGTCCCCCGGAATTCCCGGGATTGATCGCGGCATCGGTCTGAATAAGATCAGAATAATCCGTATCCCGGCGGGTTGTCGCCGGTAAAGCTCTGTGTAAAGCGCTTACGACGCCGGTTGTGACCGTAGGCTGAGGATCATTGAGCACATGACCGAAAGGATTCCCAATGGCCACAACCCATTGTCCGATGTTCAAATCATCGGAATTCCCAATCGGCGGCAGAACCATTTCCAAAGGATCGATCTTAAGCACGGCTAAATCCGAGCGGTTGTCAATCCCTTTAAGCTGTCCGTTAAAGCTCCGGCCGTCAGGCAGCATGACCGTGATCTTGTCTGCTCCGCGAACAACATGTTCATTCGTAAGGATGTATCCCCGGCTGTCAATGATAACCCCGGAGCCGAGTCCCTGGCGTTTTTGCTGATATTGGGGGTGTCCCCCGAAAAAATCATAGAAAAACTGGTCAAACAAATCCCCGCTGTAATAAGGCGCGCTTCTATAATACTGGACCTGTTCCGTCCGGATCGAGACAACCGCAGGCCCCACGTCTTTCGCAACTTTCTCAACAGCGTGTATCAAAGAAAGCTCTTCCGTCTGCCCGGCGGAAACAAAAAAGGAAAGCAGCAATATGAGTGAAAGAATGCCTCCTCTTTTATTCATGCTGAAAGCCTCCTGCGAGATTACTTTTTCAAACCGTAGGAATCTAAAAGTTTCTTTTCGATTTGTTTAAGAAGTTTGGGGTTATCCAGCAGGAACTTCCGGGCACTGTCCCGGCCTTGTCCGATCCGTTCTGATTCATAGGAAAACCAGGATCCGGCCTTGGATATGATCTCTGATTTAACGCCCAGGTCCAGGATGTCACTGGTCCGCGATATCCCTTCATCAAAATAAATTTCAAATTCTGCCGTGCGGAACGGCGGGGCGACTTTGTTTTTAACGATTTTCGCCCGGATGCGGTTGCCGATAAACTGATCGGCTTTTTTCAGCGATTCAATCCGGCGCAGATCGATGCGAACGGATGAATAAAATTTCAGGGCATTCCCTCCGGTTGTTGTTTCCGGGTTGCCGAACATAACGCCGATTTTCATGCGAATCTGATTAATGAAGATAACCGATGCTTTGGACTTGTTAATGGCCCCGGTGAGTTTTCTTAAGGCCTGCGACATCAGCCGGGCTTGCAGTCCCATATGGGAATCTCCCATATCCCCTTCAATTTCCGCTTTAGGCGTCAGGGCTGCGACGGAGTCAATCACAATAAGGTCAACAGCGTTGGACCGGACAAGGGTTTCGGCAATTTCCAGCGCCTGTTCTCCGGTATCCGGCTGGGAAATCAGCAGGTCTTCAAGTTTAACCCCGATCATTTTTGCGTAACTCGAATCAAAAGCATGTTCGGCATCGATAAAGGCCGCGATCCCGCCCTGATTCTGAATCTCCCGGATGATGCTGAGGGTCAAGGTGGTTTTCCCGGAGGACTCCGGTCCGTATATCTCCACGACTCTGCCCCGGGGAATGCCTCCGATTCCCAAGGCCAAGTCCAGAGCCAGGGATCCCGTCGGGATGGCCTGGATATCCATATGCGCAGACCCGTCCATACGCATAATGGCTCCCTTTCCAAATTGTTTCTCTATCTGACTTAAAGCCAAATCCAAGGCTTTTCTTTTATTCTCAGATTCCGTCGTTTTTTTGATCTCCGCCATTTTACCCTCCTCTTGGTAACCGATGTTTATCAATGGCACATAACTTGCTGCCGCTTAATTTTTTGGGGTAAATATCTTATATATAGTAAACAATATTAATACATAAAATGAGTAATGATTATACATGAGTCGTTGGGGATTGTCAATAGCCGCCCTGCGGGGGAAAATGAAGGAAAGTTAATGTAATCAATAAGTTAGAACATCAACTTCAGAAACAGCTTTTTAAACAGCTCCTAAGTGTCTCAGAAAGGGCCGGTTGCCGCTCAATGATATTTTGATAGTAAAGCACAGCCTTCTGGCAATCCCCTGTCTGATAATAGACCTGACTTAAGCGGAACCAGACATCCAGACTTTCGGGCTGATATTGTTTGACCTGCTGATAATATTTCAGGGCGGATTCAAATTGCCCGGTCTGTTCATAAGTGTAAGCCAGGTTAAAAAGGGCATCGACATTATGAGGACAAATATTCACGGCGCGAAGATAATATTCCTGAGCTTTGGCAAAATTTTTCGCCTGCACGAAAGCGTTCCCTAGATTATAAAGGGTCGTGCTGTCGTTCGGCCGAAGAGCGAGCGCTTTATAGAAATAATTTTGCGCGGCAGGAGTGTCTCCCCGGTTTAAAAAGACGGTCCCGCTTTTGCTCCATTTAACGAAATCCGTATATGATGAATCCGATTCTTCCGGAGGAAAAACACAAAGAAAAATCAGAAGGAAGACAGCGGCCAGCCCTAAACGCCGGTAGCTTGGCTTCCGGATGTTGTCCCATATCCAAAGCAAAGCGAAAGCCTCGTAAAGTAAGAATACCGGGATGATTGTCGCCCGATGCCTCGTTGAGAGAAAGAAGACGAGAGTCATCAGCAGCTGACTTGCGAGGATGAAGTTGAGGTAAACGGAATAGGAAGTCTTTTTTCGGCTCAGCAAGAGGCCCCCGATCCCCAGCGGACATATGAGCCAATAGGGATTGATATCCATTTTTTTCCGCCAGTCCCTTTGCATCAAAAGGTCCGCATCATGGGCGTCTTCCGTATCAGTGAAGAACAAACAGAATTTTCGGAGCAATAATTTCAGGTAGAGGCCCGGTTCTTCAGCGATAAATTTCAGGGCTTTGGCTCTCCAGAAACGGGAAACGGCCGAGGGGGACAGTTGTTTTTTCGCTATCTTTTCCGCAATGATTTTCTGGTCGTCGTCCTGTCCCTGATGAGACGGTCTTAGGAAAGCCGGGTGATCATAAACGCCGGTGGCCACCCGGTTATTTCCCGTATAAAAACTGAGTCCGCTTTGCGCACTAATGAAAGTCCAATCCCCTCCGACAACCTTGTTGCGGTAAGAAACAGTCAGCAGCATTAAAGCGCAGCCGAGGCCTAGAGGAAGGATGATTTTAAACAGTTTAATCCTTATGTGATACGGCCATTTAAAAAGAATCATCAAAATCAGCAGCAGCAGGAAAAACAGGAATTTCCCGTCACCTAAAGCGCTCAAACCCAACAGAATTCCAAAGAGAAACCAGTCTTTCGGCCGGTCTTTAAGGGCATCGGACAGTAAACACCAGAGCAACAGGAGTGAAAGCATGATAAGAAGCGGAACCGGCATCATGATCCAGTCGTAGTAAATAAGAATAAAGTTGAATGACGCAAGTATCGCTGCGGTCAGCCCGGTGCGGTAGGAGAAGAGTTTTTGTCCTATCAGAAAAATCAGGACGCAGTTCAGCGAGCCGATCATCATGTGAAATAACCGCACGATTTCCGTATGTCCCAGACTCAGGCGGAAAAGAACGGCGAGAAAATAGGGGTATAACGGGAGCCCGAAAAACGTTTTCTGCCCTATCCAGTTTCCGGCGGCAATGTCCCTGGCCCAGTCCTGGTAATAGGTCACGTCTGAACTGGGGGAATCATAGAAGAGGTAGTTGGTTTTGAGGAAATGCTGATATCCCAGCCGCAAGACCAGGGCCAGGAGAAAAACAGCCCACAGGGTCCATGTTTGCTTAGCTTGAAATGAGATCGGTTTTCTAATCATTATGACAAAGGAATTGGGCTAAAGCCACGCTGATGATAGCGGCGGTATCAACTTTTAAGATGTTTCTCCCCAGTGAAACAGGAACGACTCCCGCTTCAACGGCCTTTTGTATTTCTGCCGGAGTGAAGTCTCCTTCAGGTCCGATAAACAGCATAACGGTTTTTGGGGGTGACGGCCGGGCTAAAACATCCTTGATATTTTGGTATTCCCCGGCTAAACACGGGATAAGGCCGAGCATAGAATCTTGAGAGAGCATCGTTAAGGCTGTTGGGAATGTCTGGTAGGGGTGGATCCTCGGGATGGTCGGCCTTTGACTTTGCTTGGCAGCATTGATAGCAACGGACTGGTAGCGGTTCCATTTTTTTTCTGCCCGTTCCGGAGTTAATTGAATTTCCGTACGCTGAGTTTTCACCGGTATGATTTCCGTAACGCCCAGCTCTGTGGTTTTTTCGATGATGTACTCCAGTTTCGCTTTTTTGGGGACGGCACAGGCGAGAATAATGCTCCGGCCGGCCGTGTCGTATTTATGATGTTGATAAATTTCTGCTCTGATTTTTTTCGCGGTCAGCAAAGATACCGTAGCGCAGGCCTCTTCCCCCTCACCGTTAAAAATACAGATTTTATCCCCTTTTTTTAAACGCAGAACATTTCGGATATGATGAATTTCTTCAGGGGCCGTAATATCTACGGAGTCATTGTTCAGAGTGAATTTTGTGAAGAAACGGTGCATATAATATTAAAAGGGCCGTATCGTCATTGGATTCCGTGAATGCAAAAAAAAAGAAAAGTGGACCGAGGGGGATTCGAACCCCCGACTTCATGATTGCGAACCATGCGTTCTCCCAGCTGAACTACCGGCCCATTTGAAATCTGTTATAGCAGATTTTTATCGGGCTGTACAGTATGTTTTATTTATTTGTCTGATAAAAATTGTCTATACGGCCGGTTTTTACAACCTTGCTGTCGTCTTTATGTGTCTTTGGAAAAAATTTTCCTGGTTTTGATCCGAAAAAAATTCTAAATAGAATAATGACTTGACATAAAGCGTGTAGTATAATAACCCCAAATTCATTATTCATACAAGGAGTCATGAAATGACCCGTTCTTTATTGTTGGCCCAGGAATCAGGGAAAGAGGCCGAAGGCCTGGTTAAAGGATTTAAGAATCACGGTTATGACGTTTTGTATGCCAGTGACGGGCAGGAAGCCAAGGACTTACTGGCCAACAACAAGCCCCCGGCCGTTATTTTATTGAGTTCCTCCCTGTCCGGGATCAATGCTGTCGAGCTTTGCCGGCAGATTCGCCAAAAAGGAAAGTTTTCCCGGACCCCTATTCTGATTCTGCAGGATAGTGAAAATGTGCCCAGGAAGGAATTTGTCGCGTTAAAAGTCAGCGCCATTGTTCAAAGGCCTTTTTCATCCTATCAATTACATCAAACGATCAGCAACCTCCCGTTCCTGTCCCGGGAACTTAAAGTCGGTAAGATAGATTTTAACAAACAGGTCACAGGGGTCACGGTTGCCATAACGATATTTATTGCCGTGGTCGTTTACTTTGTTTTAATCCCCATGTTTCTGTCCGCAAAATCCGAGAAAAAGGGCACAAAAAGTTTCAAGGATTCCATTAAGGATTATTCAGAGAGCCGATAATCCATATGTTTGAAAAACATCCCCGTTTTTCCTCGCGTTTTTTATCTCGGGGTATTTCTAAATAATCAATATTGTCTTTGAGGCACGATTTCGCAGAAGGGGTTAATTATAGCTGTGCCCTTCCGGAAAGATACGGGTCTGGAGCGTATAATCAGGGTTGGACATGGGGTCTGAAGGAGACGTCGGTTTCAGACGGTTTGTCAGGGAAATGTCGACATAAATTTTGTTTAAAACATTGTCTAAAACGACATCATAGGTAAAAAGCTCGCAGTCTGAAGCGCAGGAATCTTTTAACGCATACGTCCCTATGATTTGATCTGTATTAGCGCATGCCGAAGGTCCTGCCCCGGCTGTTTTAGCGCAGGCATGAATATTGTTGGAAAGTTTTGAGTAACATTGCCAAACATCATCGTTATAATTATTTGGAGTTATTGTCGTATCTTGGCGGAAACACAAATAATTATTGCCCGATGAAGCGGCAATACCCGGGTCTGAGATATCCCCTACCGCCAGTTTGGCGTTCTGCGTAATATGTCCCATTGTGGCCCAAGTCTTCATGGCCAGCAGTGAATCGTCCGAAGCCGCGGCCCTTGACCCGCGCAAGGCATAATCCACGGAATAAATGCCCAGCATAACGATCCCGACAAGGATAGACGCGATAACAAGTTCTGTCAATGTCAGGCCGGAATTCCGGGCTATTTTAAATTTTTGTTTCATCATTACCAATTCACCGTTAATGTGACCTTGCGGCTCCCTGTTTCGTTATCATCTTCAACCTGATAAACCGGAGTATAGGTGACGCCGTCTATCGTGATGGTCGATAAATTATCATATGTCCCGTTGGCCGAAGGCCCGCCGTTGGGGTTAAGACCGCCGCTGTCCCAGTTTTCCGCACTGACGTCCGTACGCAGTTCTTCCAGGATCTGTTTGGCCAGATAGGCTGCGGTCACCTCTTCTTTCGAAGCATAGGCGGGTTTTTTTAACGCTGAGAGAGCGGAAATAGCCCCGCCTACGACAATGGAAAAGACCAGCGTTGCAATAACAACTTCCGTGATGGTGAATCCTGATTTAGGACGCAGGGACAAGGGATATGTCTGACGTTGACTCATGAGATTCTCCCGGTTATGGGCAACTGCCCGTACAACTGGGGTTTGAAGTCGATAGGGCCGTTTGATCAACAGAGACGGTGAATGCCCCGCCGTCTCTCTGCGCCTGACAGGAAAACCCTACGGCAGGATCGCTGCTGGCGCAGGCATACGTGACCCCGTCTTCAATAACATTCAAATTCAAATCATTATTGATATCAGAAACATAATGAGTGCTCCCGTCCGTAGGCCAGTACTGCCCGGACCGCACTTTGTAGATCTGCTGGGCGGAATGGATCGCCTTGAGCTGTAAAACCGCGTCCTGATAGTGAGCATTCTCAACGGATCTGGTATAATTAGGAATGGCAAACCCGGCGATCGCCCCCATGATAATAACGACAACAATGAGTTCCGCGACCGTAAACCCGCGGCCGTCCCTTTTCATCATGTGATGACTATAACCCCATTTCATAACACATCGTCCCTGTACAATAAATTTGTGCCTGTTCATCGATCGTCAAAGTGTAAGTGCCGTTTTTCCTCTCCAGTTGCGCAAGCGGAGAAGCCGTGCTGACCTGGATATTTTCAAAATAAGGACTGTTCCGGATGTTGACATCCAGATCATCCAGATTATCCGTATAATTCTGCCCGTTCTCCTGCCAGTATCGTTTCTGAGCCGCATAGAGAGCCAGAAGAATTTGTTTCCCTTCTTCCGCCCTCATGCGTTCGATCGTGTAAGCCAAGCGAGGCACGGCGAATGTCGCGGCTACGCCGAAAACGACAGTGACCAGGATAACTTCCACCAGAGTAAAAGCCCGGTCGCGGGAATATGTTTTATCGGATCTGAACATGGTTATATAAATGAGGGAGCAACATTGCACCCAATGTTGCTCCCCCGTCCTTCCTAAGCTAACTTTCAGACGTTCTTATTACTGGATTCCTGCAAACGCACCTGTTCCGGATCGAGTGACAGACGTAGCATCCTGCGAGATGACGATCGTTGAAGAGCCGTCACCATTATCACGCGTGTTTCTTGTCGCTGTCAGTGTATATCCTGTTGCAGACCCTCCGCTGATAGCATAGCTGAAGTGATTGTTCGGGGAGTTGCCCGGATCTTCAATGTCCAAGACCCCAAAACCATTACAGGCGGTGTAATCGCCGTTTCTCTGTAAATAACATCTTTCCAGAGCCTGGCGGACAGCGCTGATGGCCGCTAAAGCTTCTGTACTTCTTGAATATTCAACCGTAGCAAAGAATCTAGGTAAGGCCAAACTGGCTAAGACACCAACAATGATTATAACGATGATGATTTCCAATAAGGTAAAACCGCTTTTATTATTCATGTTTTTCATTTTTATATCTCCTTTAATAATACAATATCGCAAATTTATTTAACCTCAAATCATTTTCCAATCTATTTTTTTGTTTTGAGCATCATCTCCTTAGGGGTTGCTGGGTTCAATAAAAAAAGCCTATTTCACCCGCTGTGAAATAGGCACATATTTTCCTTTTATCGGCAACTGGCTGTCGCGGGATTTTCCCGGGACCCTTTAGTTTTGTGCCCCACCCTCACGGGTAGTTTACCTTGATCGATAAGTTATGTCGCAATCTAGTTAAGGTATAACATATGGGAAAAGCAAAGTCAAACCGGGAGGGGCATTTTTTTGAAGAAAATAAGAAAGCGCTTTCTTATTTCGCTCCGCCGAGTTGCGCGATATTAAACATAGGCAGGAACATCGCCAGAACAATCACCCCGATCACAGCCCCCATAAAGACCAGCATCAGGGGTTCGATCAGAGTCGCGAAGCGTTTCATCGCGGTTTCCACCGTTTCTTGATAAAAAGTGGCGACATGCTGAAGCATTTTACTCAGTTCTCCGGATTCTTCCCCTACAGATATCATCTGTATACACATAGAGGGAAAGAACTCGCTCCTTTCCATGGGGCCCACCAGAAGCTCTCCCTGCCGCACACTTTCTTTAATGCTGGCAATAATGGCCGAGCAGGTTATGTTATTAACGAGCCGTTCACAGATATCAAGCGCATGCAGGATCGGGACCCCGCTTTCCACCAGAATGGCCATCTGGGATGTGAAGCGTTCGACAATGATGAGTTTGTAAATGCTTCCGAAAGTTGGCAAGGAGTAGAGTAATTGTTCTGTTTTCTTGCGGCCAGGCTGGGTCTTCGTCCATTTCTTTATAAGGAAGACAACGGTCCCTATGGTAAGGACAATTAAAAAGAATTTTTCTTTGATAAAACGAAAAGTGCCCAGAAGGATTCTGGTGATCCCAGGAAGCTCCACCCCCATGCTTTCAAAGACATTCTCAAAACGCGGCCCGATAAACAGGGCAAAAACGCTGATGGCCCCCAGACAAATACAAAACAGGACCGCAGGATAAAGTAAGGCCGACATAATCGTGGAACGGAAGCGTTCGGCCTGTTCGAGATAAAACGCCAAGCGGTTCAGGACCGTAGGCAGGGTCCCGGAGGCTTCCCCGACTTCCACCAGGGTGACCCAGAACTGATTGAAGACTTTGGGATGCTCGTTTAAAGCCTGGGATAAAGAACTTCCCTGTTCGACATCTTTTTTGACTTTTGACAAAACCTTATAAAAATTTGCGCTTTGGGTCTGCTGGGTAATGACATCAATGCTTCTCAATAAAGAAACACCGGCTTCAAGCATGGTTGTCAGCTGTCGGGCAAAAGATAATAGATCCGAGAGTTTTATCTTGTTGTAAGAGAATTTTTTCTCTTTTGCCTTGGCATTTTGCGCTAAATCCTGGGCTCTTTTTTGCTCTAAACTCAGTCCTTCTTCAATTTTAATAATAAAATAGCCCTGCCGTTGAAGTTTCTGGACAAGGCTGTTCTTGTCATAGGCTTCCGTATCAACCTCGAGCGTCTTGCCTTGGGAGTCTTTTACAACATAATGAAACTTGGGCAAAATGACAACCTTTCTTTAGGTCCGGAATATTCACTAATAGACTGTTGTGACGCTGACAACTTCATCAAGGCTGGTGACTCCGGCTTCCACCTTCTTAATTCCGTCTTGAAACAAGGTCGTCATGCCGTTTTTCCGTGCCAGGTCATGTATCTCGGTATAATTAGCCCTTTTGGCGATTAGATCGCGGATGTTGTCATCGATCAGCATGGTCTCGGTCAGGACGATCCGGCCCCGGTACCCTGTCTGATTGCACTCATCGCATCCGACAGCTTTGTAGAGCAAATCACTTTTTATGTCCAAATCTCCGAACTGGCCGGGAACCGGCTCATAAGCTTCTTTACATTTGACACACAGACGCCTGGCCAGACGCTGCGCGACCACCATAACAATAGACGGTGTTAGCAGGTAGGGTTCAATGCCGATGTCGATCAGACGGGTGATCGCCGATGCGGCGTCATTGGTGTGCAGGGTGCTTAAAACAAAGTGCCCTGTTAAGGCGGCCCGCACACAGATTTGGGCCGTTTCCAGATCGCGCACTTCCCCGACCATTATGACATCCGGGTCCTGGCGCAGGAACGAGCGGAGCGCGGCGGCGAACGTTAAGCCGATATCAGACCGGACGCCGACCTGATTAATCCCTTCAATTTTAAATTCGACAGGATCTTCTGCTGTCAGGATATTCTTTTTGGGGTCGATCGTTTCGTTGAGAATGGCATACAATGTCGTGGATTTTCCGCTTCCGGTCGGCCCGGTCACAAAAAACAGGCCGTACGGCGATTTCAAAGACCGTTTGACTTTTTCGTATTGGTTCTTTTCAAATCCGAGATTTTCTAATTGTAAAGGCACAGCGGATTTGTCAAGGATTCGCAAAACAACCTTTTCCCCCCAGATTGTCGGCACGGTCGAAACACGCAAGTCAACAAAACGTTCATTATATTTAAAGGTGATAGCCCCGTCCTGCGGCAGACGTTTTTCTGCGATATCGAGTTTCGCGAGGATTTTTAAGCGGGAAACGATCGGCAGCATGAGATGTTTGTTCGGCGGAGGGATTTGATATAAAAGGCCGTCGATGCGGAAACGCAGGCTGATCTTGTCTTTAAAAGGTTCGATGTGGATGTCACTGGCCCTCTGTTCAATGGCTTGTTGAATCGTCAGATCGACCAGTTTGATAACCGGGGCTTCTTCCGCTTTCTCTATCAATTCATCGACGTCCTCATCCGAGCTTGTTGGAGGCGTGAATTCCTCGTTTTCGATCTCGATATACGGGCCGTCCGAAATTTCGCTTTCCTCTGTTGCTGTTTCCCCGGCACGGGCCGTGCGGCACAAAGAATAATATTCTTGGATAGCGGGCAGAAGATCCTTACGTGTCGCTAAAATAAGTTTAATCTCTGCGTCTTTGGCCAGCATTTTCAAATTATCCAGAGTGACAAGGTCAAGGGGGTCTTCGATCGCGCATGTTAAAACATTACCCTTTTGGGAAAGGGGTAAAACGATGTTCCTTTTTGCAAAATCGTAGGGAATAATCTTGTCCAGTTCTTCCTCAACATTCGGATTGAGCAGATCGTTTTCTGAGGTCGCATAAGGCAGATCCAGCTGTGACGCCAAAGCTGAGATGATATCTTCTTCCGTGATGTATCCCAGTTTAACGAGGTTTTCCCCCACCCGGCCGCCGTCTGTTTTTTGCATGGCGATAGCATCCTGCAGTTGCTGCTCATTAATAAGCTTTTGCTGGAGTAAAATTTCGCCTATTTTATAGTGCACCATAGAAAAAAACCTTTTATGCCATCACTATAATATTAATTTTCTTCAAATTCCTTTAGCTCTTTTTCGATCTGTTCGAATCTGCTTGAAGGAAAATCCTGTTCTCGAATGATGGATTTGGAAATAATCTTTTGGGATTCTTGTCCAACCTGGTCACTGATTAAATGAGGGGTAATAAAAATAATCAGCTCTCGTTCTGTCACGGATTCATCTTTATGACGGAAGGCCTGTCCAAGGACAGGAATATCGCCTAAAAAAGGGACTTTGGTTACGGCGTTCGATTTTTCTTCTCTCATAAGCCCGCCAATGATAATCGTATCACCGCTGTGCACCCGGAGGATGGATTGCGTGCCCCTTTCTTCCGGGTCCATGAATGTCTGGCCGTTAAAGGTCAAGCCTTCTCTGGCAACGATAACCTTAGGGGCCAGGGCCAGGGTGATCTCTTCTGTGAGGATGTTGGCTTGCGGCGTTACGGTCAGGAACACACCTGTTTCCGCCCGTTCCGCCTCTTGCGATTGTGTCGCCAAACTTTCCGCAGATTCCAGTTGCGTCGACACCCCGATTGTTTCACTCGTGGAGATTTTTATTTCCGCCGGTTCATTGTTCAGGGTCATGATGGAAGGTCTTGCCAGGCTTTTCGTCTCGGAGAGGGTTCTCAGGAATTGTAGTGTCGCCGTAAGACCGCTGGCGTCAATGACCCCGGTGTAGTACTGTGCGTCGTCATCGTCAAACTGGTTGCTCATGAAGCTCTGTCCTTTTTCCAGCAGCTGGTTTTGATTCCACGGGTAAACATGTCTTCTGATTCCTCCGGAAAAACTTAAAGGCGTGTCGCCGACTTTAACGCCAATTTTTTCAATGGTCCCCTTGGAGACTTCAAGCATTTCGACTTCGATCATGATTTGCGGAACCGGGACATCGAGGCGTGCCAAAGTGCTTTCAATCAGAGGGAAATTCTGGGCGACATCAGTGATGATAAAACTATTCGTCCTCGGGTCTTCCGTAATTTTCCCCTTGGAAGAAAGGACGGACATCAGAGAGCCTCTGATCCCCGCATCATCGGAGTTCTCAAATTCTCCGATGGTTGCTCCCGTAGTATTCTTAATATCAATGGTCTGGCGGAGCTTTGACTGAGACACTGTCGCATGTTTGAGAGTATAAACCCGGGTCATGAGTTGTTCATCGGTGACCGGTAAAGGTTTCACGATGTAAATATTGCTGTTAGGCTGTAACTCATAGGTCAAGTTATTGGCCTTGAGCAATTGTTCCAAAGCCTGTTCAACCGGGACATCGTCCAGAAAGATTGTAATACGCTTGGACGCAATATTTTCTGCGGTTATTAGGTTTAAATTCGTTTGTTTGGAAAATATCTTCAGGACATCCACAAGCGCCGCACTCTGGAAATCCATAGAAATTTTTTTTGAATACTCCGGATAGACAAAGGGGCTTTCAGTCTTGTCAAGAGATACCTCCCCTTCTGCTTTTCCAAGAAAAACAAGGAATAGAAAAGCCAAAATGAGAGTTCCCTTGCCATTTTTATACATAAGAATCTCCTTAAGGTTCGATCAGAAAACTATGATTTTTGTATGAGACTTCTACGCCATTCCGGGATATGGCTGTAATATCCCATTCTTCAATTTTATCACCGATATCAACAACTCTACCCTCAATAATAGCTTGAGGACGGTCAGTATTCCAGACAATTCCTGAAATTTTGTATGACGGTTTAACGACAGGTTCCTCGGCAACCGGTGGCGACTCCTTATTCGTATTTTGACCCGGTGTTGTCTGAGCTGGATTCGGTGTTTTCTTGTCCGTTGAGGAGGCCGGTCCTTCTTCTTCAGCTGGTTTCTCTTGGGGGACTTCTTCCGGTAACTGAGGGAGAAAAGGATTCCTCAACGACCGCAACATTTTGGCTGTTTCCTCGTCAATTCTAAGTTGCTCCCGATGGAATTGTTCCTTGAGTTCAGAGACCTGTTCTGTCACTTCGTCTTTCGTGAGCCTTTTGGAATAAAAATCAGCGAAATCCTGAGCTTGTTCAAGAAGCTGTTTCTCGTCAGCAGAAACAGACAACGTTAAACACATTAAACAGAACAGCTGTAAAATAATGATCCTATTTATTTTCATTTTTAAAAATGATAGAAGCTATTTCCAGGGATACCCGGATTTCCGGATTTTCATCAATATTTTTTTCTTTCAGATGTTTATCCTTCCGTCTCTGGGTCGTCAGGTTGTCCATGGTATTTCCCCGAAGCGTTTCAATCCTCAGATTGAAGGGGGAATTTTCCACGTCATGAATAAAAAGAAAGATGCTGTCATACTGTTTAGAAGAAATGTCAAGATGAATGCTGGTTAATTCGTAAAGTTCTTCCGTGACTTTCCTGGCCGGGGAAAAAGATTCTAGACGAACCCCTCTCTGGATGGCCATCGTCGTGATCGCGTTCGCCAGTTCATCTTCGCTTAGCCCCTTTGTCAGATTATTCAAAAGGTCATCGTGTTCTTTTTTTGCCCCGTTGTATTCATCCATGGCCTTTTTTTTGTTTAAAAGGTCCTTGATCTGAAACTCGACGCTGCGCAGTTCAGAAGATTTCGTAAGACAAAAATGAGCGATAAACAGCAAAGAGGCTAAGATAACAACAATTGTCAATAATTGTTCGGGAGCTTTTTTGAGATCCCTCCAGATCTTGTTGTAATCCAGCTTGTTGATATCTTTAATGTCGAGTTTGCTTAATTCTGATAAATTCATGATGATTTCAATATGTTTTTATGAGTTGCATGTGATAACAAAGAAAGACACTTGGAAATTCCGGTATTCTTCCTGTCTGGTTTTAAGATCGATATTTTTAAACGCGTCCTTAAACTCGTCCTGTTCTTTTATGGCGGAATAAAACTGGTTAATTAATTTGAACTGATCATTGATATTATCCTGATAAACATACCCTTGCAGTTCGATGAATTGGCGGGGATGTTCTCCCTCCTCAGCATTGAGTGATTTGTTTGCGGACGGTTTAGGGGCTTCATAGCGGACTTTGATTGATTTTAACCACATCCCGTAGGGCATGAGAGCCGGGATGCGGTAGAGATAACGTTTGACATGGCTCTGAGTACGGACATTTTTATAATTAGCAATCTTCTGGGTCATTTCCTGGGTTAAGTTTTCAATATCCGGCTTCTGCATGCTTTTGTAGGGGCCGAGTTCGACTTTCAGCTCTTCAAGCCTTTGGGTTTGATTCCGGGTTTGGTTGTTGAAAAAGTTTGTGACGGCAAAAATCACCAGGGCACAAAGAGCGGCCGAAACGAAAAAGGGTTTATAGCGACCGATATTGAATTGGATCGCCGTACTTGTACTTACGAGATCGGCTGATTCCTGACCGATATTAAAATCCTTGCTGGTAAGAACTCTGGTTTTGAGAGACGCTCCGAAAGCCCCCAAAAACCCCAAACTGGGGATATCCTCTTGTTTTGTTAATTTGGATGCCGGGATTTCCTGGACGGGAATTTTGAAATCATCTTCGATCGATGCCAGAACGTCCGTAAGGGAGTGTTTGGAAATGAGAAAAATTCTTTTAACTTTGGCCGTAGAGTTTTGCCGGGTAAAGAAGTTGATGGAAACGCGCAAATCGGTAAATAACCGGGAAACAAACTGTTCGGAAAGGCTCACGTCAAATGTGAAAGGAGATTCTCTGACAAACTGAACGACGTCTTCATCAATCAATATAATATGAATAGAATTGTCTTCAATGAGGACAACGGCTGTCGCGTGGTCACGCGGGATAAGCTTTTGTTTTTTTAGAAGACGGAATATCGAAACAGCAGCCGGTTCGATGCTTGATACGGCGATATCGCTGTGTTGCAATATCTCTGTGTATTTATCCAGAACTTTTTTCCTGATAGCCACAAATATGACCCTAAGACTTTTCAGTTTGTCTTTTTCAAAAGGAATGGTGTGGAAAGTGTAAATAAGTTCATCAACCTTGATCGGGACATACTTCGTAACTTCAAACTCAACGACCCCTTTGACCTCCGTTGGCGCCATCCAGGGGATGACAAACGACCGGAAAATTAATTCTTTTGTCGGTAAACTTAAAACGGCCTGACGGTTCGTAAGCTGGGCATCAAGAAAGAGTTTTTGGAGAATATTGGTGTATTTCAGACCATCGGGAATGGCTTCGGAATCAGAACCGAGGGCTTCCTCAATCGGAGCACAAGATGCTTTCAGGATTTGCCCCTTTGAAGATTCAACGAGGCAAAATGAGGTTTTCCCCCAATAGAGGCCTGTATGTGTTTTTGCTGTTGCCATAACTAATAATATTTATAATATTAGTAAAAAATACACTTTCATTAAACACTACAGGTTCCCCTTTGTCAATCAGCTTCACAAAAAATTGCCATGAAAACAGGAATGTCTTAAACCATCCGTTTTTTATGACGGGTATATCGCAAGAAGGTGCGGGGAAGTTTTTCCCTGATATGCGTCGATTTCTCCGGTGCGGGAGGCACGACACAAACCTGCCTTAAATTCAGGGGGGAAGAAATTAATAGTTGATTTGAACTTGAATTTGGTTCACCGTGACGGGGGTCAGACCCGTTGGCGCAATATTCATGCTGCCATTATCCTGGACGCTGTAATTATAGTTTTTTCCATCCAGGCTCTCGGCATTCGTCATCGGAATCGTACTCCCTTCCATTTGAGCCTGGTGATACCGGTAAAACTCCCCTATGGCCAATTGTTCGGATTTTATCTGGTCGACGACATCCTGCCCGGATTTTTGATGGGTGACGAGCAGGCTCATGACGCCAACAACGACAACAGCCAAAACGATGCTGATGATGAGCACGGTCACAAAAATGACACCCTTATCATTCAAATGCGGACGGGAGGAGAATGTGACGACGTTACTTTTCATGAGACTCCTTATCCAAAAGACTGTTGCAGCGGGGGCATTTCCAGAGTTTTTTCTGCTTATAGTCCACTACGATGTATAAACAGTAAGGACATTGTTGCACGTACTCCGCTATGGAGCCAGATTTTTCTTTGTTATTTCTAGTATAAAATAACCAGGAACAATAGACAAGAATAACCACTAAAGAAAGCATGAGAGCCAACGCGGCACTAAAATCAATTTTAATTTGCATGGTTTTGTAGAGATAGAATATTAATAACTTAAACGCAATGGTACCCGGCGCGGGATATCCGGATCAATACCCAGTTTTTCAAGTTCTTTTTCCCGTATTTGACTGTGGCCGTCTTTTTTTAAAAAAGTATTTTTCAGGTAATTTTTAGTCCCTTGTTTGAGCTTGGCCGGAGGCAAGACTTTGTTGTTGGCTGTGTTTCCTTCTGCAAAGAAATCTGTTCCCCGGGGATGAACATCCATTTCGGCCAAGAGAAAGTCCTTTGTGTCCTGGGGCGTCCGATGGTTTTCGATTCTGCGGATTTCATCATACCCGAGAATGGGGCCGAGAAAAATAAGATTCGGTTTTTTTGTCGTTATAAAATTTTTAAAAATAAACGTGAAAGAGGTGAAAATAAAAACATGCAGCAGGATCGAAAAGAGAAAGGCCTCCCAATCCCGTTCATGTCTATGGGATTTATTTGTCGAAATGGATTTCATCAACAATTTCCCCGTTTATCTATAAGGCTTTCGGGCCAGCTGCCCCTCCGGTTTTCTTAGCGTTCCTGAGTTGTCGCAATATTAATGCGTTCAATCCCGTGTTTTCGGCATAAGTCCCAGACATCCACAATCCTGCCCAGGGATGCCCGCCGGTCAGATTTGATTAAAACAGGAGTGTCCCTTCCCTTTAACTGCTTCAACCTCTGGTTTAACTCATCAACAGTGAGGACAGTATCATTCCAATAAATGACATTTTCACTGCTGATAATGATGATAAAATTATCTTCAGTTATAGAGTCACTCGTTACAGCCTTGGGAAGTTTAACATGGATCCCGGATTGAAATGTAAATGATGAAGAGAGCATGAAGAATATAAGTAACAGGAAAATAATGTCGATAAGCGGAGCAAGGTTGATTTGCTCCAATCCTTGTTCCAATTTTACGTGACGTTTAAATTTCATTTTGATCCCTCAGGCTTGTTGTTTTTATGCTCTGTAGCCCCATTTGCGGCCGCGGATGTTTCGGAAACTCCTCCGGTATTTATGGGGAGTCACTTGTGCGTATCTTTGGATTCCATTTCGCTGATATGACAGAGCAGATTCACCAATTCTGTGGCTCCCCGTTCCATATCCAGCACATAAGAGTTGACTCTGCTGACTAAATAGTTATAGGCTACGAAAGTGGGGATAGCCACCGTGAGTCCCGCCACGGTCGTTAATAAAGCGACGCCGATCCCTCCGGCCAAATCTCCCGGGGTAACGGGATTCATTGTCCCGGCCAATTCCTTAATGGTGTAGAAGCTTTTCGTCATCCCGGTCACCGTCCCCAACAGTCCTAGCAGGGGTGTTATATGGGCAATTGTTGCCAAAGCCGGGAATCTTTTTTCCAGTTTTGGTATCTCGAATAAGCTGACATCCTCCATGGCTTCCTTGATTTCCTCTCTGGAACAGCCATTTTTGAGAATGCCGGCTTTAAGGATCTGCGCTAAGGGCGACGGGTCTTGATCGCAGATCTTGATGGCGTCTTTGATGCGGTTGTCTTTAATGAGTGAAAAGACGTTTTCTTTAAGTTTTTGCGGATTGGAATTAATGCTGGCGAAATAGATAAGCTTTCCCAGGATGATGCCGACCGAGATAATCGAACATATAATAATGGGGATCATTATCGGTCCACCGGATAGGATAAGTTCCCCGGCATTGATTTCCCAAGCGTCCATGATGGCCTCCTTTGACAGGTTTCAAATGATTTATGAGATTCTTATGGAACACAGGACTTCCTGAGATACCGCAGTCAGAACGGTGATACTCTCGATGTCGTGACAACGCTATCTTTTTTCAGAAATGTTGCTACGTATCCAATGAATTCTTTCTTCGGCGTACTTCGATTCTTCGGTATGGTACTCTAAAATTTTATTGTATACGATTTGGGCTTCTTCCCAGTTTTCCTGATCTTCAAACAGTCTGCCAATACGTAAATAGGCTTTAATAATCCAATTAATTTCATTGCTGTAAAGATAAGGGATTTTAAAATACTCTTCAATAGCCTTATCTGTCAAGTTTAACAGTTCATAGTGGTCGGCAATAGCGAACTGCAGTTGGGCTTCGGAATATTCGCAACGAGCGACGTGATTTTTTTGGGAGAATTCCAGGGCTTGAATCGCCTTCTGATATTGCTCCTGGCTTTTGTAAATTCCGGCAATCTTAAGATACGCATCGCATTTGAATTCATGCGAAACCTCTCCGATTTTTACATACGTTTCCAGGGCCTCTTCCAGGGGCAAGTTTTTGGAAAAAATGTCCGCGATCGCTAACTGGGCCTTGCCGTAGACTTCCGGAGACGCCTCTTTGGTGATTCTTTGATAATAATCGATCGCTGAATCGAATTCCTCCATAGCCGTGTAGGTCTGGCCCAGTTCAAAATAAATGATGTTTATTTTTGGCGTTGAAGGAAAATTATCCAGCGCTTTTTGATAGTATTGAATGGCCTGCGGGAATTCCCGGCGTTCAAGATGATAATCCCCTAACCATAAAAGGGATTCTAAAGCCGACTCTGTTTCCGAATAATCCTGAATGACAGATTTAAACTTAGAGATGGCTTCCTGATCCCGGCCCATATGGTAAAGACACTTGGCGATATTTAAAGCGCTCACCTGCATTAAATAAAAATCTTTGTCAAAATAGTCCTGAATGGTTTGGAATGTTTCTATCGCAGACTGATAATCTTTCAGGTTAAAATAGGCTAATCCCAATAGAAAATAGGCGTCCCGATTGTGTTCCTTATCTTGATAATCATCCTCAATATATCGGGAAAGAAAATCTACCGATGAGGTCATTTTATTTTTTTTGAAATACGTTAAGCCAAGAAAATACAGGGCTTCATGCGTATATTTGGATTCCGGGAAATTGTTCAAGAGACTTTTGAAAGACAAGGCCGCCGTATCCAGACGCTGGGATTGGAGCAGGGCGATGCCTAACCGGAACTGGACATAGTCCGCGTAAGCACTGTCAGGATAGTCATTAAGAATTTTATCATAAATCGAGATAGCATCTTTAAGTTTGCCGCTGTCCAGATAAGCGTCGCCCATTTGAGTGAGTGCGCTCATTTTGACAATATCGCTGTTCGTTTGAGAGATGATACGCTGGAACGTATCGATGGATTTTTTCAGGTCGCCGGATTTAAGATAAGTCCAGGCCAAGCCGTAATAGGCTTTCTCTGTGATTCCCTGGTTTTCCTTGGTGTTTTTATAGTGTTCAATAATCCATGAATACTCCCGGATGGCAGACGGATAATCCTCTTGAGAATAATAGATGTTGGCCTTCCCCAGGTAAGCGTCCGAGATATTAGGGCTTTCGGGGAATAATTTGATGAGATTGTTGTAAACGTCCAGGGCCGCATGAAAATTTTCAAATTGGCTATAAAGCGTTGCGAGCCCCCAATAAACATCATCCGTCAGGACATCATGTTTAATAGCGTAATCCTCCGCCTCCAAAAAGTAGCGCTTGGAAAGGTCTTTTTTGTCCAGCTTAAGATAACACCACCCCATGCTGGATTGGGCCATATAGACTAATTTGGCATCCTCGGCCAGATCCGCGGCTTTTGCATAATAGGTTGTTGCGGTGAGGAAATCATCCGTATAGAAGTAAGACTCCGCCAGATAAAAAAAGGATTCGGGTTGATGCCGGGCCTCCGGATATTTATTAAGATATTTTTGAAAGTAGTCTATCGCCTGTGCGTAATTCTTTTCATTATGTTCACACTCTCCGAGCTTGAAATAGGCATCCTCGGTTAAGGTGTGGTTGGGGAAATGGGTGATGAGATAATGAAAATGCCGACCGGCTTTTTTATATAATCCTTTCTCGCAGAGGGCCCAGCCCAAGGAATATTGCGCCTGGGGGATGAACTCCGACTTCGGGAATTCGTCCAGGACCTGCTGATAATACTGCGCCGCCTGATTATAGTCGGAGGCCTTAAAGTATGTTTCTCCCAGCCAGAAGTAGGTTGCATCTTTGAGCTCTTCGTAAGCCAGTAATTCCTTAAAAATCGAATACGCTTTTAAATATTGGTTCTTGAAAAAATAACATTGCCCCAGCAGAAGTTTGATCTGAACGAGATCCTTCCCCGCCGGGTGTTTTTCCAGGTACTGTTCGATATAGCGGATGGCGACATCATGGAACCCATCGTCGAAAGCCCTTTGCGCTACGAGGAACAACTCGTGATGGGTTCCCTGGGATTGCGCTGGCAGAGGATGAGAAAAAAACAGGTGAGATAGCAGCAGAAGGATGACGACAGGTGCGATATTGTTAGAAGATTTCATTTTTTTCATTATCTGTTCTCAAGAATTAATGGGGAATAATTTTTTTCAAATATTGCCCCGTATGCGATTGATCAAGTGTCAGGATATCTTCCGGGGGGCCGGCAAAAACGATCTCCCCGCCCTTATCTCCCCCGTCCGGCCCCAGATCAATGATGTAGTCGGCGCTTTTTATGACGTCAAGATTATGTTCAATGACGAGCACGGTGTTGCCTTTGTTAACAAGACGGTGCAGGACCTGAAGGAGTTTGTCCACATCGACAAAATGGAGCCCTGTCGTCGGTTCATCCAGGATGTACAAAGTCTTCCCCGTGGAGCGTTTGCAGAGTTCGCTGGCCAGCTTGACCCTCTGGGCCTCCCCTCCCGATAATGTTGTGGCCGGTTGTCCCAGTTTAATATATCCCAGCCCCACATCATAAAGCGTCTGCAGAATATTCTTGATCCGCGGGACATTATTAAAAAAGTCGAGGGCTTCATCGACGGAAATATTAAGGATATCGGAGATATTTTTATCACGATAAAAGATGTCAAGAGTCTGGGTGTTAAAGCGTTGCCCGTGGCAGACTTCACATTCCACATAAACATCCGGCAAAAAATGCATTTCGATTTTCTTGATCCCGTCTCCCCGGCACGCCTCACAGCGCCCCCCCTTAACGTTGAAGCTGAAACGTCCGGGTTTGAAGCCTCTCATTTTGGATGCCGGAAGGCGGCTGAACAGATCACGGATATGGCTGAAGACTCCGGTGTATGTCGCGGGATTAGACCGGGGCGTGCGCCCGATAGGTGTCTGATCCACCTCAATAACTTTGTCAATGTGTTCGATCCCTTTGATTTGCCGGAAACGTCCCGGCTTATCGCGTGATTTGTATAATTTTTGTGCCAGGGCTTTGTAAAGGATTTCATCGACGAGTGTGGACTTCCCGGATCCGGAAACGCCTGTAATACACACAAACTTGCCCAGAGGAAATTTTACCGTGATATTTTTTAAATTGTTCTCTCTGGCTCCGGTGATGGCCAGATACGGGGTTTCTTTGGTCACTTGCCTCTTGATCGGTATCGGGATCTGGTATTCTCCGCGGAGATATTTTCCGGTAAGGGAGCGTTTCGAGGTCAGTAAGCCTTTTATATCACCGGCATATGTCAGCTCTCCTCCGAATTCCCCGGCTCCCGGCCCCAGGTCTACAATGTAATCAGCGGCCCGTATGGTGGCTTCATCATGTTCCACAACAATAAGAGTGTTTCCTAAATCCCTCAGGGACTGCAGCGTGGACAGCAGGCGTTCATTGTCTTTTTGATGGAGTCCGATGCTGGGTTCATCTAAAATATAAACAACCCCCACGAGCCCGGAACCCACTTGAGTGGCTAAGCGGATGCGTTCCGCTTCTCCTCCCGAGAGGGTCGAACTTTTCCTGTTCAGCGTCAGGTATTCCAGCCCGACGTTCATGCAAAAATCGATACGCCGGATGATTTCCTTGACCACCGGTTCACTGATGTGTTGTTGTGTTTTGTTTAATTTGAGATCGTGAAAATAGTTCCGGGCCTCCTTTATGGACATGGCACAAACCTGGGCGATGTTTATCCCGTGAATTTTAATAGCCAGGGACTCTTTTCTCAAGCGGTCTCCCTTGCAGGTGGGACAAGGGGATGCGGACATGTATCTGGATATCTCGTCCTTGAGCCAGTCGCTGTCCGTCTCTTCAAAAAGCCTTTTCATATACTTTAATATCCCTTCAAAAGGCTTTCCCCACACCTCATCGCCAGACCCCCAAAGAATAACTTTTTTGAAGGCTTTGGTGGTGTTTTTATAAGGAAGCGCCGGATCGACATCATAGATCGCGGCGATCTCCCTCATGACGGCCCTGTAGTACATGAGGTAATTCCGCCGGCCTTTTCTCCATGGCGCGATGGCATTAATCCATGGTTTTGCGGGGTCATCAATAAGAAATTCCGGATCAATTTCCATTTTGATCCCCAGGCCGTTGCAATCGGGACAGGCTCCGTAAGGTGAGTTGAAAGAAAAAATCCGCGGTTCAATTTCTGTCAAATTAATCCCGCAGTGAACACAGGAATAATTTTCGCTAAAAATTTTTTCAGGGTATTTCTGATTGAAGTCGGCCATGACGATGCCTTTGCCGACTTTCAGCGCCGTTTCCAAAGAATCAGTTAAGCGCTTTTTTACGGAGGATTTGACGGTTAACCGGTCGACAACGATTTCGATATGATGAATTTTATATTTATCTAACTTGATTTTATCCTGGACATCGGTCATCTGGCCGTCAATACGCATTCTGACAAAACCGGCTTTGCTGACCTGTTTTTGAATGTCGCGGTATTCTCCTTTTCTTCCGCGGATAAGCGGGGCCAGGATTATCAGGGGGGTCCCTTCTTCCAGTTTCATGAGCTGCTGAACGATTTCTTCAACCGATTGCTGTTGAATTTGCCGGCCGCATTGATGGCAGTATGGGACTCCGACCCTCGCGAAGAGGACTCTCAAATAATCATAAATTTCCGTCTGGGTCGCTACGGTGGACCGGGGGTTGTGGCTTATCGTTTTCTGTTCGATGGAAATGGTCGGGGACAACCCTGTAATGGATTCCACATCCGGCTTTCGCAGCTGTTCAAGGAATTGCCGGGCATAGGCCGAAAGACTTTCAACGTATCGCCTTTGCCCTTCGGCATAAATCGTATCAAAGGCCAGAGACGATTTCCCCGAACCGCTGAGGCCTGTCACAACGATGAATTTATTGCGCGGTAGCGTAAGGGAAAGGTTCTTGAGATTATGCTCTTTGGCATTTGTTATTATGATTGAATCATGCAGCATCGATAATCATCTGACCCTGAATTAATATTAATAATTGGAATTATTATACAATCGACTAGAAATAAGGGGAAGAACAATCTAAGAATAGCCCCTGTTATATGAGTAACAGGGGCTATTCGGGCTTCAACGACTTATTTCCTTTTCGCGGTTTTCTTGGCTGGTTTCTTTTTCTTGGAGGATGCCACTTTTTTCTTCTTTTTAGCCACTTTCTTCTTAGCTACTTTCTTCTTGGCTACTTTCTTCTTGGCTGCTTTCTTGGCAGAAGCCTTTTTAGTCGTCTTTTTCTTCTTTGATCCACCGCGGACCATCTTTGCACATGCGATATCACCATTCTTATCAATAAAATACAGGTAACCTACTTCTTTCTTGATGCCGACCTTAGCGACTTTTTTCGGCTTGCCTCCTTTTTTATTGCCTCGAGCCATAATCGCGCAAGAAACATCACCGTCTTTGTCTACAAAGTAAAGGTATCCCTTTTCTTTTTTGACTCCAACTTTAGCTACCTTCTTGGCCATGTTTTCACCTCCTTTCTAAAAAATATTTAAATCAAGTTCCAATACGAACCCCGCTGCAGAATTCCTTAAGGGTCTGAATGGCTGAGAGAACGGCTAAATAACTTGTTTTAGGATTATCAGGGGAGATGACATTTTCCGTGCGGCTGATCATATGTCCAAAGTCACCCTTAATATCAATTTCATGGGAATTGATGGTGTATTCCGGGGATGTAATAATCCGAATCGTAATTTTGTTCTTTGCCTCAGAGGCTAAAGCCAAAGTAGCTGCTACATTGATGTTCCGGGGGAAATATCGAACGGCATCATCCACGCTTCCTTCAAAAATAAGTCTTTCTCCTTCAATGGCGTCGAGATCGATTCCTTTGTCTTTAATATAAGAATTGTTTGAGAATCCTGATATGGGTTTCCGAGTCGTGAGGGTGATTTTTTCAACAGGGACGAGACAAGCTGACTTTATCGCATCAATTCCGGCGATGGCTCCCGAGGGGATAATCAGGGAACAGCGATTTTCCCGGGCTAAATGAAATAAATCTTTAGCGTTGAGAAGTTTCCCGACGCTCATAGTTAATACATCTTTTTTTGCTTCTAAGGATCTTCGAATCAGGGAATGAGTATCTGATGAGTTTACGGCTTCAACGAGGATGTCGCAGTCCAAAAGCAGTTCTTCTAAAGATTCCCGGACCAGATTATCCCTGTTTAAGGATTTTTCCAGTCTTGTTATTTTTTCCTTGTTGATATCGTAAAGTCCTGTCAGGCAACAAAGGTGTTTTAAATCTTGTTCAACGGCTTTGGCTATTCCTGAGCCAATGGCCCCGCATCCCAGAATGCTTATTTTCTTTAGTTGCGTGGTTGTTTCTTCTTCCACAACAGTCATTCTCATATAATTTCAGAAAGAATTAATGCTTTAAATGAACCGTCACGTTATCAATAAGCCGTGCATGCCGGAATTTTACGGCCAAGGCTAAAACAACAGTCTTTTCAATAGAAGATACGGATTGCAAGGTCTCAGCGTCGACACAGGCAATATAGTCGATGTTGGCATGACATTCGCGTCCTATTTTTACTCTCATATATCGACATATCTTTTTGGCATCCTTCTCCCCGTCCAGAATTTTTTGTCTCGCACTTTTTAAGGTTTTGTATAAAACAGCCGCTTCTTCCCTTTCGGTTGCACTTAAATAACAGTTCCGTGAACTCAAGGCCAGGCCGTCTCTTTCCCGTACTGTCGGGAGGACTTTCACCTGAACAGGAAAATGCAGGTCTTTAACCATTTGTTTTATGACAACGCATTGTTGTGCGTCCTTTTGGCCCAAATACATGCGTTGGGGCTGCACGATATTTAATAATTTCCCGACGATTGTTGTCACTCCCCGGAAATGGCCTGGACGGGAGGCGCCGCAAAGAATCTTTGTGATGTCTTCCACCTCGATATATGTCAAATAGCGACCCGCATACATCATTTCCACCGACGGATAAAATATTATATCAATATTTTCTTTTTTTGCCAATAAAACATCGTTTTTTTTGTCTCGAGGATAAATCTGAAAATCTTCCCCCGGGCCGAACTGTGCGGGATTAATAAAAATACTCAGGACAGCAATGTCATTTTCTCGACGGCATTTTTTAATGAGGGATATATGCCCTTCGTGAAGATATCCCATGGTCGGCACAAACCCAACCGACTTGCCCCTCCTGCGGGATTGGGAGATGATTTTTTGAAGTGTTTTGGGGTGCGATATGATTTTCATGTCGGAATTTTTCCGGACGATTTTGAACGATAACTTTACATTATCATAGTATATCAGACATGTCTCTGCCAGGAAATCTTGGCTTTTCTGAATTTAATAAAAAGGATTTTAACTTTCCTCGATGGATTTAGAGGTCGTTAAAATTGCTTGTCACTGACAAATCTGTCTGTGCCAAGGAATCATGGTTTTCTGCATTATGTTGTATCCATGATTTCACTGAGGGGGATCATAACAAAGGAACGCTCTTTCATGCGAGGATGAGGGATCGTCAGATCATCTGTGTTTATTTTGATGTCGTCATACAATAAAATATCTATATCAATGATCCGCGGACCGTTGCGGACCGAGGGCGTTCGTCCTAATTCCCTTTCGATATCTTTAACCGTTTTTAAAAGCAGTTCCGGCCTGAGGTCGGTTTGCCCTTTTATAACGGCATTAAGATACGGGCTTTGAGGAGGGCCTCCCTGGGGCGCTGTCTCAATAATCGTCGAAACGCGTTCGACAGAAATCCCGCATTGTTTCAGCCTGTTCAGAGCCTGAACAATGTTGCCGCGCCGGTCTCCTAAATTGGAGCCTAATCCTAGAAAAACATCAGACATCTTTAAAATAGGTTGATTTTTGATATCGGTACGGCCAAACCCATGTATATCAGTCCCATAACCCGTTTTTCCCCTTGAGTTTCAAATATCCTTTTTTGATTAGCCAGGCGATTTTATAAGAACGGCGCATTTATAGTATCTTGCCGATTCTTTGCACGGCAATGGATAAGCGATCTTTGGGGACAGTCAAGGCCAGGCGGACATATCCCTCCCCGGCCTGCCCGAAGCCGACTCCGGGGGTGATCACGATATCTGCTCTATCGAGAAAAGCTTTGGCTGTCTCCATAGAATCTGAAAATCCTTTGGGAATTTTGGCCCAAATATAAAAAGCCGCGGACGGGGCGGGGATTTTCCACCCGATACTCCGGAGTCCGTTAATCAGGCAGGCCCGGCGCTCTTCATAGACCCGGCGCAAATCCCCTAATTCCTCCGGAGGTGTTTCAAGCGCTGTTATGGCCGCTATTTGAATCGCCTGGAAGATTCCCGAATCAAAGTTTGATTTGACCTTGCCTAAAGCGGCGACAAGTTTCGGGTTCCCACAGGCCCATCCGATTCGCCAGCCCGTCATATTATAAGTTTTAGAAAGGGAATGAAACTCAATAGCCACATCCTTGGCTCCCTCAATCTCCAAAATGCTCGGCGGTTGAATATCTTCATAATATATTTCCGAATAAGCCATGTCTGAGATCAGAATGATATTGTTTTCCTGAGCAAATTCGACGAGTTTTTGGTAAAAATCCTTGCTGGCGGTCGCGGCCGTAGGGTTGTTCGGATAATTGATGAACATGGCTTTGACGCCTTTCAGAGAAGGAAGCTTGTTTAAATCCGGCAGAAAGTTATGGCTTTCTTTGAGCGGGACGCGGGAGATTCTTCCCCCGGCAAACTGGATAGCTGCCTGATAAGCCGGATAAGCCGGATCGGTCAGCAAGACTTTGTCATTGGGATTGATCAGGCCCAGGGGAAAATGGGCGAGCCCTTCCTTGGAACCTATCAACGGATAAATTTCCGTATCGGCATCTAAAGACACCAGGAAACGGTTTTTAAACCACTTAGCGATAGCCTGCCTTAATTCCGGTAACCCGGCATCCAGGGCATAATGGTGGTTGGCAGGATTGTCCAGGGCCTTCTTCATGCTTTCAATAATATGCGGGAATGTCGGTAAGTCAGGATCTCCGATGCCGAGATTGATGACATCCCGTCCTTCGGCCACGGCCTGTCTTTTGGCCTTATCAATGTCAACGAAAAGATAGGGCGGCAGTTCTCTGAGGCGGTCTGCCCATTCGATGGTGTTTGTCATTACGGCTCCTTTACAAAAATGAATTTTTATGATTTGAATATCTTCAGAGAAGATTCTGTCCCGGAGTTCCGGGGATTACCGGATATTTAAGACATCCTGCATATCGAATAATCCCTTAGTTTTCGTTGCCAGGAATTTTGCCGCGACTAAGGCGCCTTTCGCAAAAATGTCCCGGGTCTTTGCATGATGTTGAATCACGATCCGGTCCTCATGGGATTCAAAAATAACGCTGTGGTCCCCGATGATCTCGCCTTCACGGACAGAATCCGTATTTTGAACCTTATGCTCGGAAGCACTTTCGATAATGCTGGCCAGTGTTTTGGCGGTTCCGGAGGGGGCATCTTTTTTATGGACATGATGTGCCTCTTCTATTCTCACGGTATAATCATCGGGAGCCGCTTGCGAAAGAATTTGCGCCAGTTTAAAAAGGATATTCACCCCGATCGACATATTTGAAGAAAAGACGATAGCAATATCATCAGCGGCTTTTTGAATGGATTGAAAATGTCGTTCGGTGAGCCCTGTTGTCCCAATAACGCAGTGGATTCCGAAATCCCGGCAATACTGTAGATGTCCTATCGTTGAATCGGGAGAAGTAAAATCAATAAAAACTCTGCTTCCCTTGATCGCTTCCGGATCGGCTGAAATCAGGATGCCTTCGTGAAGTTTGTTGATAAGAGGGTGGTCAGGATGCTCTAAAAGGGCGGTAATTTGGAATTCCTTATCTTTCAAGGCCAGTTGCGTGATGCGTTGTCCCATGCGTCCCTGACATCCGTTGATAGATATAGGTATCATAATCATTCCTTTATATTTTAATGATTATTTGATTAATTTGTAATCTCTGAGCGCTTTCTTCAGTTTTTCCTGATTGGCGTCAGACATCGGACAGAGCGGCAATCGGACTTCTTCAGAGCATAATCCCATCAATCCCATGGCCGTTTTGATCGGAATAGGGTTTGTTTCTAAAAATAAAGACTGTACCAACGGCAGTAAATGATAATGATATTCCTGAGCTTTGCTTGTCTGCCCCTGTGCATAAGCTGTTATAATGCGGGTGACGTCCTCGGGAACGATATTCGCGGCCACGGAAATAACGCCTTGCCCTCCGATACTGAGTATGGGCAATAATAAGGCATCGTCCCCGGAAAGCAGAATAAAATCCTTGGGACATAGTCTTTTGATATTCTGCATTTGAGCCAGAGAGCCGGAAGCTTCCTTGACCCCGACAATATTTCTGCAATCCTTCGCTAATTCTGCCATTGTGCCAGGCTCAATATTGCAGGCTGTTCTTCCCGGGATGTTATAAAGGATAATCGGGATATCCACAGCATCAGCAATAGCCTTAAAATGAGAGTAGAGACCCTTTTGGGTCGGTTTATTGTAATAGGGACTCACAACCAAGGCTGCGTTTGCCCCTGCTTCGGCCGCATGTTTGGTCAACGCCACAGCTTCGGCTGTTGAATTTGAACCTGTCCCGGCCATAACCGGAACCCGTCCCTTGGCTGCTTCAATGCAGATTTCGATAACACGGTTATGTTCTTGATGAGATAATGTCGGGGATTCGCCGGTTGTCCCGCACGGGAGGATTCCGTTTGTCCCATTATCTATCTGGAAATTGACCAGGTCTGCCAGTTTTTGTTCATCCACGTTCCCGTTTTTAAACGGAGTTACAATAGCCACTATGGAACCACTCAACATTTTGATTTTCTCCTCTTAAATAATTGATTAAGGCTTGTTGATTTCCTGTTGACTTAAAGGAAGAAATACCCTTCCGCAATAAAACAGGCGCTGCCTTTCAGCCGGACGTTTTGGGGCTTCCCTTTTATTATATCGAATGTGATATGAAGCACTTCTCCGCTTTGAGTCCTGACATTCATGCGGGCCCCGGGATATTCTGTTTTCTCCGGGTGAGATTTCAGGAACGTCACCAGGGCTGCCGCGACGCTGCCTGTCCCGCACGCTTTGGTTTCCGCTTCCACGCCCCGTTCGTATGTCCTGGCGTCAATGAGCCTGGTGTTGATCTGCTCAACGAAATTGACATTGGTGCCGCGGGGGAAAAATTTTTTATGATAACGCACATAAGGAGCGATCTCCCTGACGTTAATATTTTTCAGATTGTCAACATATATGATAGTATGAGGAACTCCTGTGTCAATATAATGAACCGAGAGAGGTTTCCTGAGTATTTTTAAAGGAATATCCGGCCGGTAGCCCCGGGGATCGCTGAGTCGGATTTCGGCCACCTCTCCTCGTGCCTGGGCGATAATGTTTCCGGCTTTTGTTTCGACAGAAAAATTTTTCGCCGTCCCCTTCTTATTCCGGGCAATATAAGCCGCCAAACAACGCGCTCCGTTCCCGCACATCTCTGCTTCGGACCCGTCGGCATTAATGATTCTCATGCGGTAATCGGCTTTTTTGGATTTGGCTAAGATTAACAACCCGTCCGCGCCCACGCCATTGGTGCGGTGGCACATAATTCGCGCCAGTTTCTTAAACTGTAGACCAGCGGCATCTTCAAGGACCAGAAAGTCATTGCCGGCCCCGGCCATTTTGACGAAATGAATTTTCTTCTTTGACATGAAATATGCTCCCTTAATGAAAAATGCCGTCTCAGGAAAGGAAATCCGGGATACGTTCCGGCCTGATCAGATCTTCGAATGTTTCCCGTTGACGAATAACAGCAAAGTCACGGCCTTTCACCATGATTTCCGGAACCCGGCAGCGCATATTGTAGTTGCTCGCCATGACAAATCCATAGGCCCCGGTGCTCATCACGGCCAATAATTCCCCGGAAGGCAGCAAGGGGAGCTGCCGGGCTTTTCCCAGATAATCGCCGCTTTCGCAGATCGGCCCGACAACATCAACCTGGACGCATTCCTCGTCTGTTGGCTTAACCGGAACAATTTCATGATAAGCCCCGTAAAAAGACGGCCGGATCAGATCATTCATCCCCCCGTCAACGATGAGAAATTTCTTGAAGCCGTTGTCTTTAAAATACAGAACCTTTGTCACGAAAATGCCGGCATTACCGGCAATGAAGCGTCCCGGTTCCATGACGATTTTAAGCCCGGTCTTCTCCAGGCAGGGAATCACGGCTTCCGCGAACTGCTGGGCTGTTTGCGGTTTCTCATCTTTATAAATGATCCCCAGCCCCCCGCCGATATCCAGATAACTTATTTGAATGTTGTCCGCTTTCAGTTCATCAATAAATTCTTTGACTCTTTTAATGGCTTTAATAAAAGGTTCACTGGAAATGATCTGAGAGCCGATGTGAATGTGCAGACCGATGATGTCGATATGCTGCAATTCATGGGATTTTTTCAGCAGTTCCCGGGCGGAAGACAGATCGATCCCGAATTTGTTTTTTAATGTCCCGGTCGTAATGAACTCATGCGTTGCCGCCTCAACATCGGGGTTGATACGGATGGCGATGGGCGCTTTTTTATTGAGTTCCCGGGCGATCGAGTTGATCCGTTCCAGTTCCGCAATAGATTCCACATTGAAAAATAAAATGTCCGTTTGCAAGGCAAGCCGGATCTCCTCGTCCGTTTTTCCGACAGAAGCAAAAACGATTTTTTTCGGATCAGCCTCCGCCTTTAGAGCTTTCTTTAGTTCTCCTCCGGAAACAATGTCTAAGCCTGCCCCTTGCCCGATCAGGGCTTTGATAACGGCCAGATTGCCGTTCGCTTTCATGGCGAAACAGATCAAGGGGTTGAGCGAGGCAAAGGCCTCTTGGATTTTCTGATAATGCTCTGTTAATGTTTTGTAACTGTAAAGATAAAAAGGGGTCCCTTCCTTTTTTGCGATATCGCTCACGCGGACCTCCTCGCAAAAAAGTTCCCCGTCTTTAAAGTGAAAGTCGTGCATATTTTTAAACCCTTTTCTTGGCTGTGGATTTCTTGCTTTTAACGGATTCTTCCGGTTTCATGATACGGCTGACAACTTTATGACTTAACAGGGGGTGAATTCTTTGCAGTGTTTTATCATCCATCTCAAGGATAGGGATGCCGGTTTTTATCTTGTTCTGAACAAGCTGCCCTATGATATGGTGGGCCTCTTTGAACGGCACCTTTTTCTGTACCAGAAAATCCGCCAAGTCCGTTGCGTAAAGTGATTCGTCATCCAGTTGTTTTTTAATGCTTTCTTCATTCAGCTGCATATGGGTCAACAATTCTGTCAGAACCTGCAGACTGTCCTGGGCGATCCGGAAAGAATCGAAAAGCGGTTCTTTATCAAGCTGCATATCCCGGTTGTACGTGAGCGGCAGTCCTTTCATGACAACGAGCACGCTCATCTGATGACCGTAAAGGCGGCCGGTATATCCGCGGACCAACTCCAGGACATCCGGGTTCTTTTTCTGGGGCATAAGCGAACTGCCGGTGCAGAAGGCATCAGCTAAATGAATGAAGTTGAATTCCGTTGTCGCCCATAAAATCAGGTCTTCAGCTAAACGGGATAAATGCATTCCCAGGATGGACAAAGAGGACAAAATATCAAGAATAAAGTCCCGGTCACTGACGGTATCCAGGGAATTCGTTGCCGGCGAAATGTCTTTGTTAAGGTCGGGATGAAGTTTTTGTTGATAAAAGGATGCCGGCAAAAAGGTGCCGGCCAAAGCCCCGGACCCCATGGTCAGTTCAATGCTGTTGTATATGCGCAGCAAACGTTCTTCATCCCGGTGAGCCATATGAATGTAGGCTTCGCAGTATTGAAAAAAGGCCACCGGGATCGCATGCTGTAAATGGGTGTATCCCGGCATGACCACATGTTTGTACCGTTGCGCCAAATCCTGCAGACTTTGGATATAACCCAGCAGAGCCTTTTCGGTTTTTAAGAGTTCCCCGAGACAGAAAAGCTTGGTGTCGAGCACAACCTGGTCATTCCGCGACCGGCAGGTATGCAGCTTGAGCGCGGCTTTCCCCGCATAATTATCCTTCTCCAGTAAATGCTGAATGTAGGAATGAATATCTTCGAAAGACGGATGAGGCTTAAAGGTCCCCTTTGCGATAGACGTCAGAATTTTATTCAGCCCGGACTTCAGTTTTTTATACTCCTGCGGGGTCAGAAGGTTCGCTTTCTTGAGCACGTTAATATGGGCCAGAGACCCCCAGCAGTCAAATTTCGCGAGCTGCTGGTCATAGTGAATGGACCTCGTGAAATTTTCCACTTGTTTATCCGTTGATTGGCTGAAACGTCCACCCCATAATTTATTCATGTTACCCTCTCACTTGAACGAATTGAATGGTTAGAGTCTTTTTTTCAGAATGATCTCCTGTAGGGCAAGCTCCAGAGCCGGTTGAAGCCCTCGGCTAACTTTTGGTCGAATACGTCCTTATCGCCGTAAGTGGCCAATTCCTCCTGATAACGGGAAAATGGTGATTTGCGGCCTGTGACCGTACAGGTCCCTTTATATAATTTTACCCGCACGCTTCCGGTCATCTCTTCCTGTGTCTTGTCCATGAAAGCATCCAGCTGTTTCTTGAGCGGGGTTTCCCAAAGGCCGTAATAGATCAGCTCCGCATATTTGTAGGCTAATATATGTTTGAAGTGTAAAGTTTCCCGGTCAAGATTCAGATATTCGAGTTCCTGGTGTGCGCAATGCAGTATTGTCCCGGCAGGGTTTTCGTATATTTCCCGGGATTTGATCCCCACCAGGCGGTTTTCAACCGAGTCCACTCTCCCCACCCCGTGCCGGCCTCCCAAGAGGTTAAGATGATGGATAAGCTGGACAGGCGGATACTTTTTTCCGTCAATTTTGACCGGCAGGCCTTTCTGAAAAGCGATTTCGATATTCAGCGGTTTCTGCGGGGCCGATTGCGGACTTTGTGTCATCTGGTAGATTTCTTCCGGAGGCTCGGTCCAGGGATCTTCCAGAACCCCGCATTCAATACTGCGCCCGTAAAGATTTTTATCGATACTATAGGGACTCTTCTTGGTGACATCCACGGGGATTTTATGCCGTTGGGCGTATTCAATTTCTTCTTCCCGGGTTTTGAATTCCCAGATACGCAGCGGAGCGATCTGTTCGAGTTTGGGATTGAGGATAGAGACGGTCGTTTCAAAACGCACCTGGTCATTCCCTTTCCCGGTGCAGCCGTGCGCCACTGCGGAAGCTTTTTCTTTTTGTGCAATGTGGACAAGGTGTTTGGCAATCAGCGGGCGTGACAGGGCCGTAGCCAAGAGATACTTGTTTTCATAAACGGCCCCGGCCTTGAGTGCCGGGAACACATAATCCTGCACGAATTCTTTTTGCAGATTCAGCACATAGACTTTACCCGCCCCCGTCTTTTCCGCGCGTTTTTTTATGAGCTGAAAGTTTTCATTTTGTCCGACATCGGCGATAAAAGCGATGACCTGATAGTCCCGGTCATTAAGCCATTTTATCGCGCAGGACGTGTCTAGTCCCCCGGAGTAAGCCAGCACCACTTTTTTTTTCATAATTCTGTTCTCCCAAAAGATAAAAATTGATATCGATAAAATTTCAGGATTTTCTTCGGAACCCTTTTTGTCCCGTCAGGACTGTTCTGGCTTTATTGAAAGGGCTCCTCTCAATATATTCAAGAAAATAAAAAGAGTAAAACAGCTTTTTGAATATGCAGCCTGTTTTCGGCCTGATCGAAGACAATGGAATGTGGTCCGTCAATGACCTCTGACGTCACTTCCTCTCCGCGGTGAGCCGGAAGACAGTGCATGAAAATAAACTTTTTATCCGCTTGCGATACAAGTTCAGCGTTAATCTGGAAGTCCTGAAAACGTTTGAGCCGGGCATCGTGCTCATCTTCCTGTCCCATACTGGTCCAGACATCCGTATAAATAACATGGGCGCCCTGTACGGCCTCCCGGGGGGCGTGCGTACATGAAACCGTTGTCCCCTGCTCTTTGGCGGTATGGACCGCCTGCTGCAGGATGTCCTCATCAGGCTCATATCCTTCCGGAGTGGCGACAGTCATTTGTACTCCGACTTTTGCGCAACCCAGGAGCAGCGAATGACAAACGTTGTTCCCGTCCCCGACATAAGCTAACTTCAACCCTTTAAATTGCGAGAATTTTTCTTTAATGGACATAAGATCTGCCAGGGCTTGACAGGGGTGAAACCGGTCTGACAGCCCGTTAATGATCGGAATTGTTGCCGTCTGGCTTAATTTCACGATATCTTCATGTTTAAAAGTCCGGGCGATAATCCCGTCTAAATAACGGGACAATGTCGCCGCCACATCAGAGGCTGATTCCCTTTTGCCCAAATTGATCTCATCCGGACCGAGGTAAAGGCACTTCCCGCCCAGTTGATGGATGCCCACTTCAAAAGAGACCCGGGTGCGGTTGGAAGGCTTTTGAAAAATCAAAGCTAATGTTTTGTTTTTCAGAATAAAAGATTCGCTGTAACGGTCCGCTTTTAGACGCAACCCCTCATTAATGATATATAAAAGATCCTGTGTGTTTAAATTTTCCAAACTTGTAAGATTTTTCTTCATAGGTCGTCCTCAATTTTGTCCGGCTTCGGAAATGGCCTGTTCAAGGATCCCCAGGGCCTTTTTTATCTGCCGCTGGGTGACGTTTAAGGCGGGCATGAGCCGCAGTATCTTCTGCTGGGTGCAGTTGATCAGGAGCCCCTTTTCAAAGCAATATTTAACAATGGCGTCCCCGGGCATGGATAACTCGATGCCGATCATCAGCCCCAGGCCCCGGATATCTGTTATACAGGGATGTTTCCGTTTGAGTGCCTGAAGTTCCTGCATGATAAGCCGTCCCATTTTCTTGGTGTTCTGCAGCATTTTTTGTGAATGGATGGCCTTAAAAACCCCTAAAGAAGCCCGGCAGACCAATGGGCTTCCGCCAAAAGTGGAAGCATGCATTCCCGGTTTGAAGGTTTCTGCCACAGCCTTCCCGGCAACAAAAGCTCCGATAGGCAACCCGCCTCCCAAAGCTTTCGCAAGCATAAATCCGTCAGGCTGGACGTTGTAATGCTTGAACGCGTACATTTCACCGGTACGTCCCAGCCCCGTCTGAACTTCATCAAAGAACAGCAGGATATCCCTCTTGTCGCAAAGTTCTCTTAACGCTTTAATATATTGCTGGTCAGCGATATGAATGCCGCCCTCGCCCTGCACTAATTCCAGAATAATGGCGACAGTTTTATCCGTAAGGGCTGCTTCTACAGCCTTAAAATCATTGAAAGGCACGGCCGTGAAACCGTCCGGCAAGGGGGCAAAGCCGTTTTGATATTTGGGCTGTCCGGTGGCCGATAAGGCGCCGAGCGTTCTCCCGTGAAAAGAATTCTGCATCGTAATAATCTCATAACGCTTCTTCTGCCCGTAAGCCCGGGCAAATTTGATCGCGGCTTCACAGGCTTCGGCGCCCGAATTGCAGAAAAAAACTTTTCCCGGGAAGGATGTCCGGATGATTTCCTTTGCCAGTTTTGCCTGACCCGGATGATACAGATTATTAGGGACGTGGATAAGTCGGCCGATTTGGTCCCGGACAGCCGACAGGACCTTGGGGTGACAGTGTCCTACGCTGTTGACGCCCCAGCCCGGAAAGAAATCCAGATATTTTTTCCCGGAAATGTCAATTAAAGTCATCCCTTTGCCTTTGACAAAAATCGCAGGCACACGTGTATATGTATTCAGAATATATTCATCATAGGCCTTATAAATATCCTGTTTTTTCATTGGAATGATCCTATTTTTTTATGATTTGTGTCCCGATACCTCGGTCGGTAAAGATTTCAAGCAATAAGGCATGGCGCAGACGGGCGTCAATGATATGAGTTTTATTAACGCCTCCGTAAAGCGCTTTGATGCAAGCATCGACTTTGGGAATCATGCCGCCTTGGATAATTTTTTCTTTAATAAGGGTTTCGATCTTCTTGGCATGTAATGTGGAGATCAGGGAGTCCGGATCAGCCGCCTTTCGCATAACCCCGGTGACGTTTGTTAAAAGCACAAGTTTTTCCGCTTTCATCGATGATGCAATGGCGCTGGCAACCTCGTCAGCATTGACATTATGCGGCTGTTGCTCACCGCTGATGCCCATAGGGGAAATAACGGTGATGTGTCCGCGTCTTAAGTGTTCCCGAATGGCCTTTCGTTCGATATTTTTGATGGTTCCCACAAATCCGAGTTCCTCGCGCGCTTTCTTCTTTTCAACGTGGATGATATTCTCTTCTCCCTTCAATCCTGTCACATCGCCTTTGAGCTCCTGTATTTCCGTCACGATATTTTTATTTAATTTATCAAGCTCTTCCGAAACGATTTGCAGGGTATGCTTGTCCGTTACCCGGATTCCGTCATGAAAGACGGGTTTAATGCCTTTCTCTTTCAGGCGGGAGCTGATGAAAGGGCCTCCGCCATGGACCAGGATAATGCGTATTCCGACATAACTTAGAAAGACGATATCTTCCAGGACATATTTGCGAATGGCCTTGTTCTCGAGAATGCTTCCCCCGTATTTGATGACAAAAATTTTTTTCCTGAACGCGTGAATATACGGGATAGCTTCAACTAAAACACCTGCTTTTCGGATAATGGATTCCATATTTAAGTTCCAATGAATTTAATTGTATTCTCCGTTTATGCGGACATATTCATAAGATAAATCCGATGTGTAAACAGTTGCGGCCGCCTGTCCCAAATGGCAGTCAACGGTTATTCGGATATCTTTCTTTTTAAATGAGCTGAATTTGATTTTCAAATCCTGTTCCCGGACAGGGAGACTCAAAGATCCCACCGCCGCCGCTACCCGCCCCCAGTTCGGATTACTGCCGAAAGCCGCTGTTTTAACCAGGTTTGAATTCGCGATTTTCTTCGCTATGATTTTAGCCGTGCGTTCATCCTTGCCCCCGTTAACAGTGACTTCGATGAATTTTGTCGCCCCTTCCCCGTCCCGGACGATCATTTTGGCAAGTCCAAGGCAGACATGCCGCAGGGCATTGAAAAATATCTTAAAGTCCCTGCTGCCGCGTGTCAAAGGCCGGTTCCCGGCCAATCCATTGGCCATGATCACGACCATATCATTTGTGCTCATACAGCCGTCGACCGTAATGCTGTTAAAAGTCGAATGAGCTGCTTCCTTTAATGCGTGTCTCAGACAGGAAGGCTGAATTGCGATGTCAGAGGTAATGAAGGCGAGCATCGTCGCCATATGTGGCTCGATCATCCCGGAACCTTTGGCGCAGGCGCCTAAAGTCACCGGTTTCCCGGCAATCGGAACTGTGACGGCGATCTCCTTGACAAAGGTATCTGTTGTCAGTATCCCCCTGGCCGCTAAAGTGGCTTTGCGGCGGCTTAATCCCTTAATCAATTGGGGGACAGCCGTTGTTATTTTTTTGACCGGTAAAGGTTTGCCGATAATGCCGGTTGAAGCCACAAGGACATCGGATGTCGGAATATCCAGACCTTTGGCCGTGTGCTCCGCCATCTTTTGGGCATAAACATGTCCGAAGTGGCCGGTAAAACAATTCGCATTTCCGCTGTTTATGATAATGGCCTGCGCTTTGGAATTTTTCAGATGTTTTTTCGTCACAAGCAATGGCGCTGCGATAATGGAATTCTTTGTGTATATCCCGGCAGCGCTGCAGGGGACTTCGCTCGCGATCAGGGCCAGGTCCGGTTTGCCCGAACGCTTGATACCGCAGTTTAAGCCGTTGGCCTTGAAGCCCCGGGCTGATGTCACTCCACCTTTGGAAATTTTTTTCATAACATTACACCATGCATCTACAATAAAGATGTTTCTTCAGCAAAGTTACACATAATGTTCATATTCTGAATCGCCTGTCCGGCAGCCCCTTTCACAAGGTTATCAATGACACTCGTGATAACAAGCATATCTTTTGATTCATTCAGGGCCAGACTCAGATCGCAATAATTGGTTCCCCAGACATGCCGTGTTTCCACCTGTGAGCCTAAAGGGAGAACCCGGACAAAAGATTCTGTTTTATAGAAGCGGCTATATAGTGTGTAAATATCGGATAGGGATATTGTGCCGTCCAGTTGAATATAAATCGTCTCTAAAATACCGCGAAAAACAGGCAAGAGATGCGGGACAAAGGTCATGGGGAGCGTATGGCGCGCGATCCTGTTCAAAAATTGTTCTATTTCCGGAGCATGCTGATGATTCAATACTTTATAAGCTTTAAAGTTTTCATGAACATGACCGAACATGAAAGCGGAATGCACTTTTTTCCCGGCTCCGCTGACTCCTGATTTCGCATCAATAATGATGCCGGCAATATTGTCAGAATAGATGGCAGCCATAGGAGCTAAGGCGAGCAGAGCGGCTGTGGGATAACACCCCGGGTTAGAAATCAGATCCGCATCCCGGATGGCGACCCGGAATAGTTCCGGCAATCCGTAAATCGCTTTTTTAAGGTTATTTTTATCTTTATGGGCTTTCCCGTACCATTTTTTATAAGTTAGCGGAGAATTCAGCCGGTAATCACCGCTCAAATCAATGACTTTAATGCCGGCTCTGAGTAATGGGGGGGCAACGGTAAAGGCAACGGTGTGCGGAACCGCGAGAAAAACCACGTCGCATTTTTCGACAGCTTCTTCATAACAATATGGGCGGCAGACAAGTTTTGTCTGTCCCTGCAGCCTGGGCCATATATCCGTGATGCGCCCTTCCGTGTTATTGGCAGAAACATATGTGACGCGGACATAAGGATGATGAAGTAAATATTCTAAAACCGTTCCGCCGGAGTACCCGCTGACACCGATAATTCCGACCCGTATAATATGAGGTTCCACGGTTCGAGACCTCCAAAAAAATGTTAATTTGTTGAAGAATAATGGTTTATATTAAAATAAAAAACCTATCTCGTCAACTCTTTTCTCGAGGGAGATAGGTTTTTTATTAACAAATTCTTTAAAATATTAACGCTTAACCCATTGGAATTTTTTCCTCGCTCCCTTTTGTCCGGGTTTCTTCCTTTCTTTCATCCTGGGGTCGCGTCTCAAGCAGTCCGCTTTTTTTAATACACCTTTATTTTCCTGATCAAATTTCACCAAGGCCCGGGACAGCCCTAAACGGAAGGCTCCAGCCTGTCCTGTTGTCCCCCCACCGACAATCTTTGCCAATACGTCGAATTTTTTCAAGGTATTCGTAAGTTTCAGGGGTTCGATAATTGTCAAACGGTCTGTTTCCCGTTGAAAATATTCAACAAAATCCTTTTTATTAACCTGAATTTTCCCTTGTCCGGGAATAAGTTCAACACGGGCAACAGAACTTTTTCGTCTGCCGGTTGCTCCGTATTTCACTAGTTCGACCATCGAAATTACCTCCGCTTATTATATCTCAATTGGAATCGGTTTTTGTGCCTGATGATTATGTTTATCTCCAGCATAAATGCGCAAATGTGTGCGGACTTTATTGCCTAACTTCCCGGAAGGAATCATCCGGTTGATAGCCAGCCTTAGGACCTGAGTCGGTTTCTTCTTGAGCATGTCTTCCAGGGAAACCGATTTTTGGCCCGAAGGGTAGCCTGAGTACCGCTGATATTCTTTTTGAGTCAGTTTCTTGCCTGTTACCTTGATCTTGTCTGCATTAATAATGACGACAGTGTCTCCCGTATCGAGATGCGGGGTAAATATCGGCTTGTGCTTGCCCCTAAGCAGGACAGCGGCTTTGGTCGCGACCCGCCCTAAAACCTTATCCTTGGCATCAATAAGATAACATTTCTTTTCTATCTGCTCTTTTTTCGGAATAAACGTCTTACTCATAATCCTGTCCTTTAATGCAATTGATATTTTAGAAACTTAAGTATATCACTTTCTATTATATTGTCAACAATTTGTTAATAATTAATATTTTACTTCAACAAGGCACAATCCCTGGGGGGGCGCTGTCTGCCCGGCACAATCCCGGTTTTTTTCTTTAAGAATGGGCCCGACGCTTCCTGGAGGGAACTGGCCTGTCCCGACCGCCACCAGCGTACCGACAATATTCCGCACCATTTTATATAAAAAGCCGTTGGCGGTAATCTCAAACGTGATGATTTTCCCGTATTTTTTAATATGTAAGTGAAAAATTTTTCTTTTTGTGTTTTTGCCGCCCTTTTGGCTTGTTCCCGAACTGTCTGCCGCCATGAAAGATCTGAAATCATGCGTACCGATGAAAGCCTTGGCCTCCCTTTTCATGGCGCTCAAATTCAATTTATGAGGATAATGCCAGACATCTCTCCGGCACACAGCGCTGCGGACCGGGCTGTTATAGATGCTGTAACGGTAAGTTTTGCTTTTGGCGCTGTATTGAGCATGAAAATCGGCCGGCGCCTCTGCGGCCGTTAAGACCGCGATATCTTTGGGGAGATTGCCGTTCAGGGCCCTTACGATTTCTTCACAGTCCATGGACCGTGTTGTTTTAAAATGGGCCACCTGTCCCAGGGCATGAACGCCGGCATCCGTGCGGCCGGAGCCCCGGATAGGTGTTGGCTTTTTGAATATTGTTTTTAAAGCTGCCTCTATCTCTCCCTGTACGGTCCGGCAGTTTTTCCCTTTCTGGATCTGCCAGCCGTTAAAATCTGTCCCGTCATATTCAATAGTCAGTTTAACCGTCCGCATAATTTTATGATTTTAAGAAGGAGAAATATGACGCCCGTTTTTTGACGTGAGGTTATTGATGAAACTTACTGGGCTTTGATCAATTCTTCGGCAATTTGAATGGCGTTGAGAGCCGCACCTTTTCTTAAATTGTCGGAAACAATCCACATATTCAGGCCAAAATCAACTGTGTCATCTTCCCTGATCCGTCCGACAAATGTCTCGTCTTTTCCTTCCGCCTCCAAAGGTACGGGATAAACATTATTTTCAATATCATCTAAAACGCATACGCCGGGGGCCTTGCTCAGAAGTTCTATGGCCTTCTCCCGGGTGATTTTCTTCTCTGTCTCGATATTCACAGCCTCCGAATGAGCCCGGACCACGGGAACCCGCACGCAGGTTGCGGTGACCTTTATCGTATCATCCCCCATAATTTTTTGGGTTTCATTGAGCATCTTGACTTCTTCCTTGGTATAGAGATCCGGCTGAGGGATATCAATATGCGGAATAAGGTTATGAAAAATCTGGTAAGGGAATTTTTTCACAGACAGGTCCCCGTCCTCCTGTTTTGCCAGTTCTGAGATGGCTTCTGATCCCGCTCCGGAAACCGATTGATAAGTTGAAACAACGATCCGTTTAATGCGGGCATAATCATGCAGCGGTTTCAAGGCCACGACCATCTGAATCGTCGAACAATTCGGGTTGGCGATAATACCTTTGTGGCGGAAAATATCCTGCGGGTTCACTTCCGGAACGACCAGGGGAACCTCAGGATCCATGCGGAATTGACTCGTATTGTCGATAACGACGGCGCCGGCTTTAACGGCAGAAGGCGCATATTCCTTGCTGACAGCCGCCCCGGGGGAAAACAGCCCGATTTCAATCCCTTTAAAAGCATCGTGCGTCAATTTCGTTGCTCGAATGTCCCGGTCGTGAAAACGGTAGACCGGGCAGTCTTCCGGGTGGAATGACATGACACGCAACTCCTCAGCCGGAAACCGGCGTTCTTCCAGAATTTTCAGCATTTCCTGCCCGACAGCTCCCCTTATTCCCACGATGGCCACACGATATTTTCTCATCTCAAATCCTCTTTAATCATACCTTATTAAAGATGCTTAACGACAAGGTCCCCGACTTCTGATGTCGAATACCCCATTTTTCCCGCAGCTAAATCTTTCAATTTCGTTTTTACGACTGTAATCACCGATGTTTCAATCATTTTTGCGGCTTCTTCTTCTTTGATCTGCCGCAACAGCATGGACAGAGCGCAGATCGCCGCCAGAGGATTGATAACATTTTTACCGGTATATTTGGGGGCGGAACCCCCGATCGGTTCAAACATGGAAACGCCTTCCGGATTGATGTTCCCGCCGGCAGCGATGCCCATACCTCCCTGAATCATGGCCCCCAGGTCTGTAATGATGTCCCCGAACATGTTGTCTGTGACAATAACATCGAACCATTCGGGATTTTTAACAAACCACATGGTCGTAGCATCCACATGGGCATAATCTGTTTTAATGTCCGGGTATTCTTTCGCGACTTCGTTAAACGTTCTTTCCCAGAGATCAAAGGCATAGGTTAAAACATTGGTCTTCCCGCAGAGAGTCAGCTGTTTCTTCTTCCCGTATTGACGGGCATATTCAAAAGCATAACGGATGCACCGTTCCACCCCTTTGCGGGTGTTATATGATGTTTGAATGGCGACTTCTTCCGGGGTGTTTTTGTTCTCGAAGGATCCCAGACCTTTATAGAGGCCTTCGGAATTCTCCCGAACAACAACGAAATCCACATCTTCCGGTTTTTTGTCCTTCACCGGGCAGAAACGTTCATCGTACAGCTGCACAGGACGAAGATTGATGTACTGGTCCAAATCAAAGCGCAAGCGCAATAATATCCCTTTTTCCAGTATCCCCGGTTTGACGTCAGGATGTCCTATGGCCCCGAGATAAATGGCGTCGAATGATTGCAGCTCGTCAACCGCGGAATCAGGGAGCACTTCATTCGTCCGCAGATATCTTTCCCCTCCAAAATCATAATGGGTCGTTTCGTATTTGAATTGGCATGTTTGAGAAACCGCTTCCAGGACTTTTAATCCTTCATTGACCACTTCCGGTCCTGTTCCGTCTCCCGGTATCACAGCAATCTTATAACTCTTCATCTCCTCATCCTTCCTTTTATCGATATCGAAATTAAACGAAGTGACATTATATCATATATTCCGTATTCTACTATAGAAATCTTGTGTGGATTATTCCTGATATCTTCTGATGATCAGCGAAGCATTATGCCCCCCGAACCCCAAAGAGTTTGACATCACCACGTCGACCGGGATGCTGCGGGCTTCATTAGGAACATAATCAAGGTCGCAATCAGGATCCGGAGTTTTATAGTTGATCGTTGGCGGGATCATATTGTCTCGTATGGCCAGGACCGAGGCGGCGAATTCTATGCCACCGGCCGCGCCCAGTAAATGTCCGGTCATGGATTTTGTTGAAGAAACCGGAATTTTGTATGCCGTTTCACCCATCGCTGTCTTAATCGCTAGTGTTTCCACTTTGTCATTTAACTTTGTCGACGTGCCGTGAGCGTTGATATAAGAAATATCCCGAGGTTTTAGTCCTCCGTCTTGCATGGCCAGGGACATGGCCTTGGCGGCTCCGTGTCCTGTCGGCTCAGGCGCTGTAACGTGATAAGCATCAGAGGTGCGTCCGTAACCCACGAGTTCGGCCAGAATCCGGGCGCCTCTGGCCTTGGCGTGCTCTAATGTTTCCAGAACGGCAACCCCGGCCCCCTCGGCCATAATGAACCCGTCCCGGTTCAGATCAAACGGACGGCTGGCTTCCGCCGGGTTTTCGTTGTTTTTCGACAGGGCTTTCAGGGCGCAGAAGCCTCCCACCCCCAAGAGGGTTGTAGCGCTTTCCGTCCCCCCGGCAATGACCAGATCGGCCTCTCCGTACTGCATCATGCGAAAAGCGTCTCCGATGGCATTGGTGCCCGTGGCGCATGCCGTGACCACGCATGTCGCCAGGCCTTTGGCCCCGGTGTCGATCGCAACCTGCCCGGCAGCTTCATTAATGATGATGCGCGGAATGAAAAAAGGAGATATTTTCCCCGGTCCCCGGTCGATAAGTTTCTGGTATTCGACTTCCATGGTCCGCATGCTTCCGATACCCGATCCGATGAGGATGCCCATGCGCTCCAGATCCACTTTGCTTAGATCCAGTTGGGCATTTTTTACGGCCTCGCGGGAACTCACAACAGCGTATTGCGTAAAACTGGCTAAATGACGGGACTGTTTTGAAGAAAAATAATCCAGCGGATCATAGTCTGTGACATTGCCGGATATTTTGCAGTCAAATTCACTGGCATCAAATTGTGTTATGGGGGATATCCCGCTTTGCCCCGCGAGAAGCGCTTTCCAGAATTTTTCAACCCCTGTGCCGACAGGAGAAACAACACCTAACCCTGTTATGACGACTCTATGTTTGTTCATAGCATTACCCGAGATATTAAATGGATTAAAATAGACAATATACTGAATTGCCCCGATAGGCACCGGGGCAGTTCAATATGGAATTCTTGAAATGAAAGAAGCTACTTCTTGGCGGCTTTTTCCTCTATATATTTAACAGCATCTCCCACAGTTGTCATCTTTTCTGCGTCTTCATCCGGGATTTCGACGCTAAACTCTTCTTCCAGCGCCATAATCAATTCAACCGTGTCTAGAGAATCAGCCCCTAAATCGTCAATAAATGAAGCTTGTGGAGTGACTTCGTCAACCTTAACGCCTAACTGTTCCGCAATAATCGACTTTATTTTCTCTTCAACAGCCATGTATAACCTCCTTTTTATCCTGACTTAAAGCTATATGGCCATCCCCCCATCGACCACGATGGTTTGTCCAGTAATGTAGTCTGCATCACTGGATGCCAAAAATAAACAGACATTTGCTACATCTTTAGGTGTTCCTAATTTTCCTACGGGAATTTGTTTGTAGATAGCTTCGCGGGCTTTTTCGTTTAACTTTTCGGTCATTTCAGTCTGAATATACCCGGGAGCGACAGCATTGGCTGTTATGCCACGGGACGCCAGTTCCCTTGCAACAGATTTGGTAAGGCCGATCACGCCGGCTTTGCTCGCGGCATAATTGGCTTGACCAGCATTTCCCATAATGCCAATGATCGAAGATATACTGATGATTTTCCCTTTTTTGGCTTTCAGCATAAACTTGCTGACAACCTTTGTGCAGATGAAAGCCCCTTTAAGGTTGGTGTTGATCACGGCATCCCAGTCTGCGTCGCTCATACGAAGAAGCAGATTATCTTTTGTGATGCCGGCATTGTTAATTAATATATCAATGCGACTATATTTGTCAAGAATTTTGTTGACCATCTCTTCAACATTTTGGGAATTTGTGACGTCACAGGCCACACTCAGAGACTCAAACCCTGAAGAACGGAATTCCGATGCGGTTTCATCGGCGGCGGCTTTATTGATATCGGAGATGATGACCCGGGCCCCTTCCTGGGCAAAGGACTTGGCGATCTCTTTCCCGATGCCCCGGGCCGACCCTGTAATTAAGGCTACTTGATCTTTTAATTTCATAATAAAAAATATCTCACGTATGAATTTGAAATAATCGACTTCATCATATCAATATTCATCATGAATGCAAGTAAAAAAATAAAAATATTTCTGTTTTGTGCTCGTAGATTGAGGAATAAAGGTTAAGGGAAGGAGATTTAAATGAATTCTAAAGCCACTTCGATCAACCCAAGCTTCAGGTCGTCTAGTTGAGCAAAGGCGGCTTGAGTGAGATCTATGACCCGGCCGTTGCGGACAAATCGTTTGTGCGGCCCGCGGTCATTAACGCGTACAATAATGGATTTCCCGTTAGCCAAATTGGTCACCTTAATTCTCTGATTGAAAGGGACACCCCATATTGCGCAGGTATATTGTCGGTCATCAAAAATTTCGTTATTGGCCGTGTGCTTGTTTATCCCGGGAGATTTTTTGGAATACCAGGATGCCTGACCAATCACATATTTTCTTTTCGGCGGCGTATGAAAAGCCTCGTCAACCTTCGCATCAGCCAACGTGACAGTCATGACCATCATGAAAATGATAGATATTGTTCGAATGATTTGTTTCATGGGAATCACCAAATTCCAATAAAGATAACACATGCATCAGGAAAATGGCAATAGGACAACCTATGACAGGGAAAAATCTAATAGGTTGAAAATAATGTGTTTATAAAATGGGTAAAAAAATATTTGCTTTTTTTAGAAAAATACAGCAGGAAAATACAGGATGGAGCCTTGACAGGGGCGGTTAATCATGGAACTCCGCGTCTTCAAAATCCGTCCGGGGACGGCCGGTGCGAGGGGTCTCCTCCGGATAATTGTGCTGGACGATTATCTTCCCCATGTTTTGTTTGACGATAATTTTAATAATCTCTCGCGTCCAGGGAATCAACAACAGAAAGCCTAAGGTGTCCGTTAAAAAACCCGGAGTCAGCAGCAGAAGCCCCCCGGCAAAGATCATGACCCCGTTAACCATATCGTCTGTGGGCATACGTCCTTCGTTGAGGTTTTTTTGGATGTTGCGTAAAACCGCAAAACCTTGCAGGCGCGCTAAAGCCGCCCCCAGGCCCCCGGTCAGAATGATGATCAAGATCGTGTTAAATGACCCGATCACACTGCCGACTTCAATTAAAACCATAAGTTCAAGGGCCGGGACGATGGTAAACAATAATATAAGGTAAAAAAACATAATTTCTCCAGGTTAAAAACGGAAGTCGGGAACAAGTTCTAAAATCCCTTTTTGAATAAAGTCTCTATGATAGACATCCGTGTCTTTTATTTGCCCGTTCCAGGTAAGCAGGTCCAAATCAATGGTCCGGGGGCCGTATCTGTCCGTCTGTTTAACCCGTCCGAGCGTCTTTTCGATAAGTTTCAACTCAGCCGTGAAAAGCTCTCTTTCTTTGTCCGTTTCAACAAGAAGGCATCCATTCATGAAATCGTCCTGCTGCCTGCAGCCGATAGGCTGGGTTTGCACGAAACGGCTTTTTTTTAATATATGAACCCGTTCCTCTAATAAGTTGATGGCTTGGGCAATATTCTTTTCCGGCTGGATGTTTGATCCGACCCCGATTATGGCCACGTTCATGGACATAAAGCCATCCCTGTTTATTGGACTGCCTGCATTTCAATCGCGACCGATTTGGCGTAACGCAGAGCATTGGGTTTATCTATTCTCACTTTAGCCGAGAGAACTTTTTCTTTTCGCATAATCAGGTTCAAAACATCGCGGCACAATTTCTCAAGCAGAAAGAATTTAGAGCTTTCGACAAAGGAGATGATCTCCTGTTTGAGGGCTTTATAATCAACAGCTTCCTCAATAGAATCTGTCTGCGCGGCCCGTTCGGCATCGTAGCGGAACTGAATATTTAAAATAATATCCTGCGCTGTTTCCCTTTCCCAATCATTAGTGCCGATTATCGCACGTAACTGCAAATTTTCGATATATACGGTCGCTTCTGTCATACGTCCTTTTTTTATATTCAGGTCAGGTGCACGCCCCCATCGATATAAAGAATTTGCCCGCTATAAAACGTGTTTTTCGTCAGGTAACGGACAGCTTTTAAAATGTCATCTGTTTTTCCGGTCTTTTTAAGCGGGATTGACGGCACTAACTTTTTAAGGTCATTCTGGTTCTTGGATGCCGGAGGAATGATCGCGCCCGGAGCGACGGCATTGACGCATATTCCCGGCGCCAGCGCCAGAGCGGCCATTTGCGTGAATTCTTTCAGCGCTTTTTTGGAAAGCAGATAATAAAAATATCCTGTTTTGTTCCTTGTGATATGGGTGTCCAGCATGTTGATCACCTGGCCTTTTCGGCAATGGCGGCCAAATAGGCTTGTCAGGATACAGGGGGCTTTAAGATTCGTATCCATGACAAGATCATACAGATCTGTGTCAATATCCGATATCCGGTTGGATTTATAAATAGACGCATTATTGACAAGCAGACATAACCGGGGGAAATATTTTTTAACTTGAGGGATTAATTGTGTCATCTGCCTGTTATCGGAAAGGTCCGCGGTAAAGACCCGGCACGTTCCTCCCTCTCTTTGAATCTTTTTTTGTGTCCGCTGCGCCGCTTGTACGGATGTGTGATAGTGCAAGGCGATGTCATAACCCTGCCGGGCCAGGTCCAGAGCTATGGCTGCGCCGATTCTCTTGGCCGCGCCTGTGATGAGGGCCGCTTTGCGTTTTTTGTCCTGTGGCATGAAAAGATCTCACTTGATAAGGCTCAGGAATTCAAAACGGGTAGAACTGCTTGACCGGAACAGCCCTAACATGCAGGACGTGTTCATGCTGGAATTCTGTTTCTCGACGCCTCTCATCATCATGCAGAGATGTTTGGCTTCAATGACGACCCCCACTCCTTTGGCGTTTGTGGTTTCCAGTATGGCTTCCGCTATCTGTTTTGTTAGGTTTTCCTGGATCTGCAGCCTCCGGGCAAAGACATCAACGATTCGGGCGACCTTGGAAAGGCCGATGATTTTTCCGTTAGGCAGATAACCGACATGGCATTTCCCGAAAAAGGGCAAAAGATGGTGTTCACATAAGGAGTACAATTCAATATCCTTGACAATAATCATTTCATCGTTATCGGTCTCGAATAGGGCCCCGTTTAATATGTCAGAGACATTCTGCTGGTAGCCTTTCGTCAGGTATTGAAAAGCTTTTGCCGCCCGCGCCGGCGTGGCGCGTAATCCTTCCCGGTCAATATCTTCGCCTATTTTAAGTAAGAATTCTTTAAAAAACTGGTCCATGAGTATTTCCTCGGATACGTTTGACAAGGGATAATAACATATGCCTAAAATAATGTCAAACCGGCTTCCTGTAAGGTTTTAGTAAAAGTTTTGACAAACATTATGATATGTTATAATGGGCCCATTAACCTGAAACACTTGTCGCTCATGAAAAAAACAAATCTTGTCGATTATCATATGCACACCCCCTTATGCGGTCATGCCGCGGGACAGCCGGAGGAATATGTCCGTCAGGCCATTGCTCTCGGACTTCCAGAGATGGGGTTCTCCGATCATGCTCCGCTGATCGCCCACCAGCGGGACAATATCAGCATGACAAAAGAGGAACTTCCTCTTTATCATGATATGATACGTTCCGTTCAGGAAAGATTCAAAGGCCGGATGGATGTCAAATTAGGGATTGAGGCTGATTTTGACCCTGGATTTGAAGACCAGACCCGTGAAATGCTGGCGGCTTTTCCTTATGATTATGTGATCGGTTCGGTCCATTTTATTGACCAGTGGGGATTTGACAATCCGGACGAAATTCAGGGATGGTATCACGCTGATGTGACGGAAGTCTATAAAGCTTACTATGCGCTTTTACGCCAATCAGCGTCATCCGGCCTTTTTGATATTATGGGACACGTTGACCTCGTAAAAAAATTTGGGCATCTTCCCTCTGCCGATATCCAGGATGAAATTGTTGAGACAGCCCGGGTCTTTAAAGAGAGCGGCGTGGTCATTGAAATCAACACCGCGGGCTTGCGGAAACCCGTTAAGGAAATCTATCCGTCTCTCCCTGCCCTTAAAATTTACTCTCAGGCCGGGGTCCCGATCACGTTCGGGTCAGACGCCCACCAGCCTTCCGAGGTCGGCATGGATTTTCTGCAGGCCGCTGCCTGGGCTCGGGAAGCCGGGTATTCGGAATATGTCGTTTTCAGACAAAGACGGATTGAAAAGCTTGTCCCGTTAAGAAAGGACGGCGATCATGAATAAACTTAAACCCGGGGATCCGGCGCCGGACTTTTCCCTGCCCGGCCATCACAGGGGCTTGGTTTCCATTACGGATTTCAGAGACAAAATTATTGTTCTGTATTTTTATCCTAAGGACGATACTCCGGGCTGCACGAAAGAAGCCTGCGGTTTTCGGGATGCCTTTGACACGTTTAAAAAAAGGAAAGCTGTTGTTCTGGGTGTCAGCCCTGACACTGTGGAAAAACATGAAAAATTTGCCGGAAAATATCAGCTCCCCTTTATATTATTAAGTGATGAAAACAAAGATGTCTGCCGGGCCTACGGGGTATGGGTCAGGAAGAGTATGTACGGCCGTTCATATATGGGAGTCGCGCGGACAACATTTATCATCGGCCGGGATGGACGGATTGAGCATATATTTGAGAAAGTCAAACCGCAGGGACATGAGCAGGACGTTGAGGCCTTTTTGAAACAAATGCTGAAAAACGGCAGATAATGGGCATTAAGCGGCCCCGGCTTTCTCCGCAAACCCTATGACATAACCGTTGCAATCCCGCACATAAAATTCCTGCATGCCGTAGAAAGTCGTTGAGAGTTTTTTAAGCACAGAGACTTTCCCTTTCAGAATGGCATAAAATTCCTGAATATCCTCCATCTCGATATATAATGATATAACATCCGAGTGCGGGGCCAGAACCCTTTGCGGGAAATGTTCCTTCGCGTAGTTTCGGGATTCAAAGATCAGTTCCACCTCCCCGCAGTTCATGACCGCCCAGTCCAAAGGCTGTTCGTCCATCCAGGAGACAACGACTTCCCGTGAACCGGTCTCAACCCCCATAATGAATTTAAAACCGAAGACATCACTGTAAAAAGCAACGGATTTCAAAACGTCATCGACAATAAGTTGCGGGGTTAATTTTTTCATTTCTGGAATCCATCGGGCCGGCGTACAGTCTTTGCCCTGAGGGGCTTTACCTTTGCCGCGCTGGTTTGGGAGTATACGTGTCGGCAATATAATCTGATAAAAGCTCTAAAAACTGTTTTGCAATGTGGGGCCCTTTTAAAATTTTGTATTGCTGTCCGTTGAGATAAACCGGCGCCACGCGTTTCTCTGTTATCCCCGGAAGGCTTATCCCTATATCGGCATGCCGGCTTTCCCCCGGTCCGTTGACGATGCATCCCATGACAGCTATCGTCAGCTTCTCAACCCCGGGAAAAGAATTTTTCCACAGCGGCATCTGTTTGTTGACGTATGTTTTTACCTCTCCGGCTAGGGTTTGGTAGTCTGTACTGTTGGTCCGGCCGCATCCGGGGCAGGAAACGACTTTGGGAACGAAATAGCGCAGCCCCAGCGCCTGCAGAATCAATCGGCAAACGCGGACCTCTTCTGTCCTGGGTCTGTTGTTCTGCGGGGTGAGTGAAACCCGGATTGTGTCCCCGATGCCCTGCTGGAGAAGAATGGCCAGACTGGCGGTGCTTGCAATGATGCCCTCCAAATCAGAGCCGGCCTCTGTCAGGCCCAGATGCAAGGCATAGGAACTTTGCCGGGCGATATCCTGGTATACCTTGACCATGTCTTGGAGTTCCGACATCTTGACGCTTAAGACGATCTTATTTTTACTCAGGCCGAATTTTTCCGCCAAAGACGCACTCTTAAGAGCGCTGTCGATCATGGCCTGCCCTGTGATATCCCTGGAATTTTTGGTTTTTTTTCTTTTGGCATTCCGGGCCATCAAGGCCGTGAAGAGTTCTTTATCCAGGGAGCCGCTGTTAACACCGATACGAACCGGTTTATTATGATCCGCGGCGATCTTGATACACGTCCTGAAATTTTCATCGTGTCTTCGGCCCGTCCCGATATTGCCGGGGTTGATGCGGTATTTGTCTAGGGATTTTGCAAGTCCGGGGTATCGGGATAACAGAATGTGTCCGTTGAAGTGAAAATCCCCGATAATCGGGGTGTGGTATCCGGTCTCCCTCAGTTTTTGAATGATCGCCGGAGCGGCTTCGGCCGCTGCTTCGTCGTTTATGGTCCAGCGGACGATCTCGGCCCCTGCCGTTATAAGAGATTTTGTCTGCCGCAATGTCGCCGGGATGTTGGCCGTGGGAGTGTCTGTCATGGACTGGATTACAACCGGATTCCCCCCGCCCATGGTCACGGGCCCAACGGCGACTGAACAACTTTTTCGTCTTTTAATTTTTGGCATCATGGCGTGCTTGCGGTTTTTGTTAATGACCGCCCTGCCCCCGTATCCTTTTAAGTCATAACGATCAGTTGCGTTTTAAGAGGAACATTGTTGCTAATAGGGTTTACTTCTTAGTGGATAATGATATAATTTTGAAAGTATTGTCGGTGACTTTAAGCTTTAATTATACGGAATATTTTTTATCAATGCAAACGAATTTGAAGACCGCCTTTCGAAAGGGAATTTATGGATATTTATTTAGCGAGAACGCAAGGCTTTTGTGCCGGTGTTTCTTTTGCCATAGATATTGTGGAAAAAGCCATAGAAAAATACGGTCTGCCGATCTATGTTTATCATGAAATCGTTCACAACACTTTCGTCGTGGACGATTTTAAGAAACGAGGCGTTGTGTTTGTAGAAACATTAAAGGAGGTTCCGGCAGGCGCGCGTATTATCTTCAGCGCCCACGGCGTCCCTCCGTCTATCGTTCAGGAAGCCAAAGACCGGCGGTTACAGGTCATTGATGCCACCTGCCCCCTGGTGAAGAAAGTCCACCGCCAGGCGACAAGATTTTCGGAAAAAGGTCATAAGATCATCTTGATCGGTCATAAGGGCCATCAGGAAATGGTCGGGACCGCAGGATACGTTAATCCGGATAATCTGTATATTATAGAATCAAAAGAAGAGATAAAAAATTTAACCATTGATCCCCAAGAGCCTGTCGCTTATGTGACTCAAACGACACTTTCCGTTGATGAGTCAAAAGAGATGATTGATGATCTGCACCGCCGTTTTCCAAACCTGATTGAGCCGGCCAGGGACGATATTTGTTATGCCACCCAGCACCGGCAGGATGCTGTGAAAGAACTGGCCCGGATATGTGATTTGATTATTATTTGCGGCTCAACCAACAGTTCGAACAGTAACAGGCTGAGGGAAACCGGTGAAATGGCAGGGGTGGAAAGCCATATTATTGACAGCGCTGATGATCTTGATATGTCATGGTTTGATAATAAAAGTAAAGTGGGAATCAGTTCCGGGGCTTCTGTCCCGAAGTTTATCGTCCGTGACCTGGTCTATCGGATACAGGCGCTTTTCCCCGGCTCAAAGGTCCATCATTTTGATAATCCGGAAAGACACATTGTCTTTCCTTTGCCCGCATTTTAGTTTCGGAGAATATTATGGCGCAACTGACAATCAATCAAAAAAGTTTTGATCTTCCGGACGGCTCTCCAATCGGCTCTTTATGTCAATCGCAGGGGGTCCCGTTTAACTGCAACACCGGAGTCTGCGGGTCATGTATTGTCCGGATTGTTGCGGGACAGGAGAATTTGAATGATCTTACGGACGAGGAAATTGAACTCGGACTTGATCCGCACAGGCGTCTGGCATGCCAGTGTTATATCCGGGCAGGAGAAGTGAAGATAGAGTTTTAGAGGCTTCTTTTTATCCTGAATACCGATATTCAGAGGATCCCTGAAAAATGATCGAAGAAAAATTGAAGTTTCTCAATATCCCGTGTTCCCGCCACATCCCGCTTGCGCGTTTTACGACCTTTCAGTTAGGCGGGGCATGTCCTTTTTTTATTGAATGCCGGACTCCGCAGCAGCTCCGACAGGCTGTTTCCCTTTGTCAGGAAATGCAGCAGGAGTTTGTCCTGCTGGGAGGCGGGTCTAATGTCGTTGTCTCTGATCAGGGTGTGGATTGCTCCGTCATTCGTTATGTCTCCCCTTCCCCTATTATCGAACGGAATGGGCATGACCTGCAAGTCAGTGCCAGCACGCTTCTGGATGATCTGGCGGCGTACGCGGCCCGGGAAGGTCTGGCCGGGATCAATTTTGCCGGAGGTATCCCCGGCACCGTTGGCGGTGCGGTGATCGGGAATGCCGGCGCTTTCGGACAACAGATCGGGGATGCCGTTTTAAATGTTTTTTACCTGAATGAGAATGGTACTGAAATGATCGCCACAAAAGAGGAATGCGGGTTCGGCTACCGGCATTCAAATTTCAAGACTTCCTCTCATGTTTTAACCTCGGTGACATTCCGGTTAATTCCGGACGATCAAAAGGTCTTGCTGACAGAACGGGACGAGATCCTTGCCCTCCGCCGCTCCAAACATCCCGACTATAAACAAGTCCCTTGTGCCGGGAGTTTCTTTAAGAACCTGGAATCAGGTGTCCCTGGAGAAAAACGTACCGCTGCGGGATGGTTTTTGGAGCAAGCCGGAGCCAAGACTTTGCATGTCGGAGGGGCGGGTGTCTTTGAAAAGCATGCGAATATCATTATAAAGATCGGTTCCCGGTGCACGGCGCAGGACGTCTTTGAATTGGCAGAAAGAATGGCGCGAGCGGTCAAAGATCGGTTTGATATTCAGCTGCAGCGTGAAGTCCGGTTCCTGGGGGGCATTGGGGAGAAGTCCGGGAACAAGTATTTCTGGTAGGCAGGTCGTGCTTGCTATTCGGTGCTGACCGAGTTTTTCTGTTCAAGAGCCCCTTTCAAAGTATGCCAGGCCAGAATCGCGCATTTAACTCGGGAAGGATACTGCCAAATACCGGAGAAAATCGTTAACTTGCCCAAATGATGGGCCTGTTCTTCCGGGTTGAGGGTGCCTGTCACGAGATCGTGAAATTCCTGGAAGAGGGACAGAACCTCAGGGACAGATTTCCCTTTAACCGCAGAAGTCATCATGGAGGCGGATGCCCGGGAAATCGCACATCCGTCCCCCTCAAACGATATCCTTTCCACAACATTATCTTTGTTAATATCGAGATAGATCATCAAATGGTCTCCGCAAAGCGGATTGTATCCTTCCGCAAAATGAGTGCTGGGAGATAATTTTCCGAAATTACGCGGTTTTTTGTTGTGCTCAAGAATAACTTGCTGATAAAGTTCTTTTTGATGGTTCAGGGTCATAAAATCTCCTTAGTCGGGGAACAGTGTCTGCGCCTGCAGAATCGCCTTGACTAAACGGTCGATATCTTCCCGGGTATTATAAAAGCTCATTGAGGCCCGGGAGGTTGCCGGCACCCCGAAATGTTTCATGACAGGCTGTGTGCAGTGGTGTCCTGTCCGTAAAGCCACCCCTTCTTCATCCACCAAAGTTCCCAGGTCATGCGCGTGGATATTGGGCAGCACGAATGAAATGATCGCTGTTTTGTGTTGAGCCGTTCCGATAATACGCAGATTGGGAACAGTCTGCAACTGCCGGGTCCCGTATCTTAACAGGTCTTGTTCGTATTCCGCAACGTTTTGAAGCCCGATTTCCTGAACAAAATCAACCGCCGCTCCTAATCCGATGACCCCGCGATATGAGGTGTTCCGGCTTCAAATTTATAGGGAAGAACATTAAAGGTCGTTTTTTCAAAAGTGACTGACGAGATCATGTCCCCGCCGGATTGATACGGCTGCATTTGGTTGAGCAGAGAGGCTTTCCCGTATAGAACGCCTGTCCCGGTCGGGCCGAAAAGTTTATGGCCGGAAAAGGCCAGGAAATCACAGTCAAGTTCCCGGACGTCAATGGCTTTGTGCCCGACAGCCTGGGCGGCATCCACGAGAACGGGAATCCCCTGGTTATGGGCTTCTCCAATAATCTCCCGGATGGGATTGACCGTGCCCAGAGAATTGGAAATGTAGACCATGGAAACAAACTTTGTCCGGGGGGTTATCATTTTTCTGTATTCGTCAAGACATAACTGCCCGTGATCGTCGATCGGGACGACTTTTAGGATGCAACCTTTATTCTGGCAGAAAAGCTGCCAGGGCACGATGTTGGAATGATGTTCCATTTCCGAAATAATAATTTCGTCCCCCTCCTGCAGGAAGGACTGCCCGTAACTCTGAACAACTAAATTGATCGCTTCCGTTGTCCCGCTGGTAAAGATGATCTCGGATGTTTTTCCCGCATTGATAAATTTTTTGATTTTCTCCCTGGTCCGTTCATATTCGGCCGTGGCCTGTTCGCTGAGATAATGAACGCCCCGGTGGACATTGGAGGTCCCGGTGGTGTAATATTTCGCGACCTGATCTATGACGCTTTGCGGTTTGAGTGTTGTCGCAGCATTATCCAGGTAGACGAGAGGCTGCCCGTGAACGCTTATATTAAGGTTCGGGAAACAGGAACGGATTTTCTGAATATCGAAGGTTGTCATGATGGCGTCTTTTCGTAAGTCATGGACGACAGAACGGGTCCTATCGTTTCCGAAATTTTTCTCCCGGAGGAAAGACAAGGAATCTGGTTGACAATATCCTCGACAAACCCTCTGGCCAGCATGCGGACGGCTTGTTTTTTGGGGATCGCCCGGGCCTGCAGATAAAATATTTCTTCCTGATTCAGCTGTCCGATTGTGGCGCCGTGGCTGCATTTCACGTCATCTGCAAAAATCTCGAGTTGCGGTTTGGTGTCGACCCGGCATTGTTCGCCCATCAGTAAATTTTTGTTCAGCTGGTAAGAGTTTGTCTGCTGGGCCTCCGGATGGACATACACCCGCCCGTTAAAGACCGCCCTTCCTCTGTCGTTTAAAATCCCTTTATATAATTGATTGCTGGTGCCGCGGCAAGCGATATGCCGGATTTCTGTATGATTATCGACATGCTGCTCTCCCTGTACAAGGTAAATGCCTTTGAGATCGGCAGAAGCGCCGGGTTCCTTTAATGTGGTGGTCAATTCGTTTCTCGTTAAGCGTGCGCCGGTTACGGAAGAGAAATGACGGAATGAAGAGTCCCGGTTCTGCAGGACATTCAGGGAATTGACATGGTAGCGGTTCTGATCTTCATTTTGATTTACCGTCAGCGAAATACGGGCATTCCGGTCCAGAACGACTTCGGTTAAGGCATTTGTAAAAGAAGCTGTTGTGATCTCCCAAGACAAAAAAGACATGAGAATATCCGCTTCGGCAAAAGGCCCGGCGGTTAGCAGGATACGGGGAGACACGATGACCGGGTGTTCTTCCGGCAGGGCTATGTGGCAAATATGGATGCAGGGTTTGATTTGAGTTTTTTGCGGGATATGAATCCACAGCCCGTCTGCGGACAAAGCCGTGTTTAGATTTTCAAAAAAAGCCGTTGACGGACGCAAAACAGGAGCTATATTCCGGGTATAATCTTCTTCAGAGAGTTCCGAAAAGCGTCTGATAGACAGTCCGTTTGTCGCCGGGGGGATATTGACAATGACGCCGTTTACGAGAAAAACAGAAATATCCGTCCCGTCCGTGCCACCGGTTCGTAAGTCATGGCCGGCCGGAAGACCGGTTTTTTCAGCCCGGACAAAGGGCAGTTCAAAGAGCGGGGAAATGTTCGTGTATTTCCAGCGTTCGTTTTTGGGAGACGGCGCCTCTGTTGATAGAACATCGTTCCAGGCCCGTTGCCGGTCCTGGGCGTACCAGTCCGGTCCCTGATCCCGGTGATACTGATAAATGGACTCGCAGGCCGCTATAAGGCCCTGCCATGTATTTTTTTGTTTTTGATCCTGTGTCGTCATCATTTTTTTATTATGTCAGCCAGTCGTAGCCTTTGTCTTCGACTTCCAGCGCCAGCTCCTTCCCGGCTGTTCGTACGATTTGCCCGTTCTGCAGGATATGCACCACATCCGGGACAATATAATTTAATAATCTTTGATAATGAGTGATCACAAGAAAAGCGTTGTGTGACGATTTTAACCGGTTCACCCCATCAGCCACGATACGCATCGAATCAACATCCAGCCCGGAGTCTGTTTCGTCCAGAATGGCCAGACGGGGATTCAGGATCGCCATTTGTAGGATTTCATTCCGTTTTTTCTCTCCTCCGGAAAAGTCCACATTAACGGGCCGGTGGATATACTTTTCATCCATGTGAAGCCGTTGCATTTTTTCCCGTAAATACGCGTCAAAGTCCATGGGGTCCATTTCTTCAACACCCTGGTGTTTGCATATCTCGTTAAACGCCGCCCGCAGAAAAACCGTATTCGATACGCCGGGGATTTCAACCGGGTACTGGAAAGCCAAAAACACGCCTTCTTTGGCACGTTCTTCAGGCGCCAACTCGAGAAGGTTCACCATTTTGTTATTAATCTTAAAAAGGATCTCCCCTTTGGTGGCTGAATAGTCGGGATGCCCGGCAATGATTTTGGCCAGAGTGCTTTTCCCCGATCCGTTCGGCCCCATGATCGCATGCACTTTCCCTTCCTGCATGGTTAAGTTGATGCCTTTTAATATCTCCGTCCCTTCGACTTCAATGGTAAGATTTTTTATTTCCAGCATAATGGTTTCCCTCAATGTTGATATTTTTAACCCACGCTGCCTTCGAGTTTCATTTCCAGCAGTTTTACGGCCTCTACCGCGAATTCCAGGGGCAGTTCCTGGAAAACGTCCTTGCAGAATCCGTTTATGATCAGAGAGATGGCGCCTTCCGTATCCAGTCCCCGTGACTGCAGGTAAAAAATTTGTTCGGCATTGATTTTAGAGGTTGACGCTTCATGTTCCATGGTGGCCGAAGGATTATGAACTTCAATGTAGGGAAATGTATTAGCGCTGCATCTGTTACCGACCAGCATGGAATCACATTGCGAGAAATTTCGGGCATGGTCGGCAGAAGGCATGATTTTAACAAGCCCCCGGTAACTATTGTTCGATTCATCGGTGGAAATGCCTTTGGAAACGATCGTGCTTTTTGTGTTTTTCCCGATATGGATCATCTTCGTCCCTGTATCAGCCTGCATACGGTGATTGGTCAGGGCCACAGAATAAAATTCTCCGGCAGAATGGTCTCCCTGCAGAATAACACTGGGATACTTCCAGGTAATCGCCGATCCGGCTTCGACCTGAGTCCAGGAAATCTTGGAATTTCTTCCCAGGCATTTTCCTCTTTTGGTCACAAAGTTGTATATCCCGCCCTTCCCTTCCCCGTCTCCGGCATACCAGTTCTGCACCGTAGAATATTTGATTTCAGAACGGTTCATAGCCACTAATTCCACGACAGCGGCGTGCAGCTGATTTTCGTCCCTCATGGGAGCGGTACAGCCTTCCAGGTAACTCACGTAAGCGTCATCTTCGGCCACAATTAACGTGCGTTCAAATTGTCCTGTTTGCGCGGCGTTGATGCGGAAATATGTCGACAGTTCGATCGGGCAGCGCACGCCCTTGGGGATAAAACAGAATGATCCGTCCGTGAAAACCGCGGAATTCAAGGCCGCGAAAAAATTGTCGGTATACGGGACGACCGATCCAAGATATTTCCGCACCAGATCGGGATATGTTTTTATCGCCTCGCTGATCGGACAGAAAATGATGCCTAGCTGACTTAAATCATTCTGATGGGTGGTCCCCACGGAAATACTGTCAAAAACAGCGTCGACCGCAACTCCCGTCAGGCGTTTCTGTTCCGAAACAGGGATCCCCAGGCGGTCGAATGTCTGAATGACCTCCGGATCCACTTCTTCCAGAGTCCCCGGCCCCCGCGGCTTTTTTTTCGGTGCGCTGTAGTAATGGCTTTCCTGATAATCAATAGGCGCGTATTCGAAATTCGCCCAATGGGGTTCGGTCATGGTTTTCCAATGGGCAAAAGCCTTTAACCGCCACTGCAGCATCCATGCCGGCTCTGCCTTCTTTTCCGATATGAGACGGATAATATCCTCATTTAAACCTTTTGGGGCCGTGTCCGCATCAACGTCTGTGTAGAATCCGTATTTATATTCACGGCCGGACAGAGCATTCTCTCCCAGTGTTTTTTCGTTCAAATTTTTATCCTTGGGCTGCGGATCTTTGCACATCTCTTGGCCGCCTTTAAAAGATTATTTTTTCGCCAGCTGATGCTTTTTCGGTTTTTCGAGTTCAAAGAAATCCTGCAATTTTATGGTGTCAAAGAGTTCCTGCAGCCGCAGGTTCAGTTTATTCATCGACTTAACCATGTCGCAGTGTCCGTTTATTTTGCATTTGTTTTCCCCGCAGGAGCAGGTCGTGATCCTGATCGGCCCTATGATGATATTATTCAGGTCCCCCAGAGAAATTTTTGAAAGGTCTTTGAGGATCTGGTATCCTCCGTGTACTCCTTGCACGGCCCTCAGTAATTCATGCTGGGTCATGATCTGCAGCACTCTTGCGGTCGGATCAAACGGGATATTAAAACTGGAGCTGATTTCTTTGGCCGAAGTCAGCTGTCCCGGCGATTTTTGGCTCATATATTTCAGGGAAATAAGAGCGTACTCCATTTTTTTATTCATTTTAAACATGAAAAATCAGCCCATCCTCTATGCGGTTGTCATATTAAGCCATTTGAACGACAATATCCGGATCATACTTATCTTTCAGAACATTTTCGATGGCCCGTAATGTCCCCATCGTTGCCCCCGGGCAGCCCCCGCAGGCCCCTTGATAGGCAATGCTCAGGACATTGTCTTTGAAGTCCACGACCTGAACATCCCCGCCGTCCATTTGCAGATAAGGCCGGATGTTCTGGTTTAACAGCTCTTCAATTTTCTGGCGTTGGGGATCGGCGGATGTGTCCGCGGATGCCGTCCCGGATGAGGAAATTTGAATATCCGGATTATGTGCCGGCATATTTTCGAGAATGACCGTCTGAATATTCTTTTCCAGTTCATCCCAGTCGGCCTGGCCGTTTTGGGTGACGGTAATGTAGTTTTCATTGAAAAAGACTTCGGCCACGTTGGGCAGGGCAAAAAGCCTTTCCGCTAAAGGCGTATTTTTGGCTTCTTCGGAATTTTTGAATGTTATATTCCCCTGGTTAATCACCGGTTCGTTAAGAATAAATTTCAGGGCATTGGGGTTGGGTGTCGGCTGAATATGGATGGTATAAGACATGTATTCTCCTTTCTGTTCTGCTGGATAATCCATAAAATTGGGTTTAAATTATACCTATTTCTCAAAGACGCAATTTTCAAGAAAAACACCAGCTCCTTATAAACGAATCCCCTAACTGCTTATAATATCATAAGCATTCATCATAAATTGTCAAGAAATACTTCATTAAATGACTTATTTAAAGAATTATTTCCGGATATATTGCCGGACGATATAATCGGCAAAGGGAAAAGCACAGGTGAAGGCCGGAGAAACGGCATTCAGGATATGAACCGTTGATTTGTCCGCTTCAACGACAAAATCCTGGACAAGGGTCAAGGTCTTTTTATCAAGCAGCTGGGCCCGGATGCCGGGGGCGGTATATTGGGTGAATCCATCCGGGTCAATGCTTTTAACCATCCGCGTGGCCAGGCTGATGAAGTATTTCCGGTAATATTTTTTCATCTCTTCGAAGGCCAGGTCGCGGAAATTAAAGCTGTTCGATAAAAACAGCAAAGTTTCATATTTAAGAATTTCCAGGAATTCTGCTGCCCGGAAGTTTTCTTTAAGACTGTAATTTTCTCTCCAGAACGCCGGAATGGCTGTCGGCCCGATTTTGATCGTCTCGTCAACGGCTTTTGTATAATGGACGCCTAAAAAAGGATTTTTTAGATTAGGAACAGGATAAATATTAATTTTCACGTCTGTTTTGTTTTTCGTGTATTTCAGGTATAACCCTTTAAACGGAATCATGGTGTAGCGGAAGCCAAATCCGAAGTCCTGAGCGATTTTGTCGGCATAGAGTCCGGCGGCATTGATGATTTTTCCGGCGGAAAAATGCCCCCGGGTGGTTTCAATGACGGATCCGGCATGTTTTAAATAACGCGTCTCAAACGAAAATTCCACATCCTGGGAGAGCAGCACGTCTTTGAGTTTGCGGCAGACTTCCGCCGGGTCTATGCTGGCCGTGTCCGGCGAAAACAGGGCCCGCTGATATGTCGAGACGTTTGGTTCGATCTCCTCCGCCTCTTTGGCATCGATCAGGGAAACATTGGACCCGTTTTTTTGTCCCCTTTTCAACAGTTCCGCAAGGGCCGCCAGCTCAGTCTCGTTCTGCGCGACAACAAGTTTTCCGCAGGCATTCACCGGGACGTTATGGATACGGCAAAATTCCTTCATCGCCAGGTTGCCTTCAACGGTAAAGCGGGCTTTAAAGCTGTCCGCCGAATAATAAAATCCGGCATGCAGCACCCCGCTGTTGCGGCCGGAGGCGTGAGCGGCAACGTCATGATCTTTTTCTATCACCAGAATACGGCAGCCGGGCTGCGCCTTTTTTAAAGCATACGCCATGGCCAGGCCCATGATACCCGCCCCGATGATGATATAGTCATAATCTTTGTCCATGCTCGTTCTCCCTCAGACGAAAAATTTGTCTCCTTTGGCCCAATTCTGCCCGGGGACTTCATCAATAACAAGATAGGTGTGCTCTTTGGGTTTGTTCGCGACTTTCTCGAGGGTTTCGGAAAACTCTTTGGCGATTTTTTCCTTTTGCTCTTTTGTTAAAGTCCCGACGAGTTTTAGATTGATGTAGGGCATGATATTCCTCTCTTGGGGCGATGTTATTGTTTTAGCAGAAAAATTCCGATATGGGCGAACAGGTTGGGCAGAAAATTGACTTCTTTTTCCCGTCCTATCCCCCGTTCTTTCACAATTTGGATATTATTCTTCTTACAGAAAATCCGGAAGTCCTTTAAACTGAAAAAACGCAGGTTAGGCGTATTATACCATTCATACGGAAGTTCGGGCGTGACCGGCACTTTCCCCCGGAAAAAGATCTGTATCCTGGCAGAAATATGACAGAAATTAGGGATACCCACAATAACGTTTTTCCCCACACGCAAGGCCGCGAGAATCGTGGTCTGCAGGTCCAGCACCTGCTGTAGACTTTCGTTCAGGATAACATAATCGAAGCGTTTGTCCGAAAAATCCTTCAGCCCTGTCTTGATATCGCTGTGAGAAACCGTAAGGCCTTTTTCAATACATTGATAAATGGCTTTTTCATCTATCTCAATGCCTGTTCCGGAGCATTGTTTCTGGTGAATCAGATGGTAAAGCAGTTCCCCGTCCCCGCATCCCAGGTCGAGGACGCGGGCCTGCGGTTCAACGAGCTGCAGGATGACTTTGTAATCCAGTCTTATTTCAGATTGCGGTGGTGTCATAGGAGCGCTCTTTTTTTAAGGGTTACTCACTTCGTTAAGCATCCGGGCCAGAAAATGCACGATCATATGGGCCTGTCCGGTATTCTCCACCAGAAAAGCGTCGTGTCCGTAAGAGGAATTGATGGCGATATAGGACACGTCGACGTCGTTGATCTTTAGGGCCCGTACAATTTCTTCCGACTGGTGCGGAGGGTAAAGCCAGTCAGACGTGAAAGAGATCACCAGGAATTTCGATTGAATATCTTTAAATATCTCAACAAGACTTTTTTCCTCGGTCAAGTCAAAATAATCCAGGGCTTTGGTGATATACAGGTAGGAATTCGCGTCAAACCGCTGGACAAAACTGTCTCCCCGGTACCTCAAATAGTTGCCGACCTCGAAATCGACCGAGAAATCATAACCGACGCGTTCCCTGCTGAATAATTTACGCCCGAACTTTTCCTCCATGGACTTTTCGCTCATATACGTGATATGCCCGACCATACGCGAAAGGGCCAGTCCTCGGGAGGGAATCGTCTTTCCGTAATAATCCCCGTCCTGCCAGTCCGGGTCAGACATGATCGCCTGCCGCCCTACCTCGTGAAAAGCAATCTGCTGGGCTGAATGCCGGTAGTTTGTCGCAATGGGAATAACGGAATGAACCATCTCCGGGTAAAGGACCGCCCAGGTCAAACATTGCATCCCCCCCATCGAACCGCCGGCGACGGCTAATAGTTTCTTTATCCCCAGATTTTCTACAAGGTATTTCTGGGCGTGCACCATATCTTCGATGGTGATGACCGGAAAGCTCAGCCCGTAGGGGTTGCCGGTTTGCGGGTTGATAGAACTGGGGCCGGTACTGCCCTTGCAAGAGCCGATAACGTTGGAGCACACCACGAAGTATTTATTCGTATCAAAGGATTTCCCCGGACCGATCATCTTGTCCCACCACCCGGGTTTCTTATCATCTGCGTGAAAACCCGCGGCATGAGCATCCCCGGTGAGCGCGTGGCAGATGAGGATCGCGTTTGTTTTCTCTTCGTTCAATGTCCCGTATGTTTCATAGGCCAAGGTGACCGGGCCCAGCGTTGCCCCGCTTTTCAGTTGCAACTCATGCGGACAGGCCCCGAGCTTATAGAATTTTGTCTCGACGATTCCTAACTGGTTTGTTTTCATGACTTTATTTTTTTAATATTATCAAGTATCGAAAATCTTAACATAGGCGGGAACTGATGTCAATTTATTCAATGGTTTTCAGGCTGGGACAGTGATCAGACGCGGAAGGAAGAATTATTTTTGCGCGTAGAGAAACATCGCTTCTATGCATCTTTTCGCTTTTTCCCGGATGTCGGGAGGGACAAAGATACGGTCCTTATCTGTTGGCGCAGTAAGGACACGTTTGATATCGTGTAAATCATTGGATTTCATGAAATCGCACAAGGTGCAGGATCCCACAAACTGTTTCTGCGGAAATTCGACTTCCAGCCTGGAGGATAAACCGCATTCGGTGAGCATTAAGAATTGCGTTGATTCGGTTTTACGCATATACTGCAGCATCTGGGATGTGCTGCCGACATAATCAGAGGCCTCGCAGACTTCGGGTTTGCATTCCGGGTGGCTGACAATTTTTGCCTCCGGATACTCAAGGCGGACTTTGTCGACCTGCTCTAAGGAATATTCTTTATGGACATCGCACGTCCCGGTAAAAAAACGGATATCTTTCTTAACCCCTCTTCGTTCCATTTCATAGATAAGATTCTGCCCCATATATTTATCTGGCAGAAAATAAATTTTCTCCTGGGGAATCCTTTGGACAATATCACAGACATTGGCCGAGGTCACACAGACATCGCATTCAGCTTTGACATCCGCGGTCGTATTGATATAGCAGACAAAAGTGTATCCGGGAAACTCCTTGCGCAGTTGACGGACCTGCTCGGCATTGATCGCGTCGGCCAGGGTGCACCCTCCGTCCTTCGCAGGAAGAAGGACCTCTTTGTCGGGATTAAGAATTTGGGCTGTTTCTCCCATGAATTTCACAGCGGCAAAGATGATTCTTTTAGCTTTCGTCTGCATGGCATCTTTACTCAAAGCATAGGAATCCCCCACAAAGTCGGCCACCCCGTAGAGTATTTCGGGAACAACGTAGGTGTGCGCAAGAATGACGGCGTCCATCTGCACTTTTAATGCGTTGATTTCATTGATCAAAGGCGTAAGCTCTTCGCATTTTTTGAGGGAGTATTGGCAGACAAAAGCGCCCAGCTTCACATTTTTAAGAATATGATAAAGCTCTTCCGGAGTTAATTGTTTGGGGACTGTCATAAAAAACTTTTTGTATCAAAGGCTGATTTTTAAATATCAACGTCCTGTTTAAATGAGCAATATAGCTCAAAATGAGTTGAAAATCAAGCCCGGATATGAAGTGCACAGCAAATTCTTATTTAGCCAATGATGTCAGTTAATTTTTTTATTATTTTTAAATCTGGTTTGAGTCCTGATTCAAGATGTCTGCCCCTGTTACTTCGAAATATTCTCGTATTTAAGGAGTAAAGGACGTTTTCAATTACTGAAATCATATATTTGTGTTTAAGTTATTCATTTTCTGATTTGTTTGGGTTGTCCATGTTTGACCAGTACTGTCACGTTGACGCTTTAAAAATTAATATATATAATTATTAAACTCGAACTAAATTAAATAATGAAATCAATATTCAACATTTAAGGAAAAGACATGAAAAAATTAATTACTGGATTTTTGTTCTTTCTAAGCTTTTGGGGCGTGCCGGCTTCTACAGTGTCAGCTTCAACGATTGTCAATTTAGTTGCTGTAGAAGATTCGTACACAAGCAGTTTTTTTCCGACTGATAATCATGGAGGTACAGGCGGGTTTGAAATTATGGATCAATCGACGACAACGACACACATTTTGGAGTATGCGTATTTTAAATTTGATTTAAGCAGTATTCCCAATGGAGCTAATTTAATAGGCGCGGATTTTTACGCATACATACAAACCTATTCTGCCGGCGGTGGTCAAGACATACAATCTTCAGTTTTTTTTGTGTCAGATGACTCGTGGCAGGAATCAACCATAACATGGCAGAATGCCCCCGGCCCGGATTCAGGAGTTTTAGATACCCAAACGTATCCCCGCACGGCTTCCTGGCTGCATTGGGATTTATTTGCCGGCGGAATTCCTGCTGAAGCGAATGACCAACTTCTGGATTCAGACGATCAATTAAGTTTAATGTTAGCGATCGCAGAATCTATGACCGCAAACGCAACAATAGGAGGTATTACAAAAGACGGACTCGAAGGTTATAGTCCGTATTTGCAATTAGAATACGAGTCTCCGGTTGTCCCTGAGCCAGCAAGCATATTATTATTTGGCTTTGGCCTTATTGGAACGATCTTCAGAAGACAAAACACGTAGGTCCCTTTTCCCCTTCTGCAATAATACATCCTGTGCTAAATATCAGGTTATTGGCTGGCCTCAAGCTGACCTTTCAAAACATGCGGGCTGGCATCAGATATCTTTACCCGCAAAGTCTCTCCCATCAGCGACCGGGAATCAGAAACAATCACCAGTTTGTTTCCCCGGGTCCGGCCCTGGATATCGTTTTGCGAACGCTGGGAATGAAGATCTTCAATAAGGACATCCTGTACCGTACCGACCAACTGTTGATTTTTGCGTAATGATATGTCTTTTTGCAGTTCGTTCAGATGAACAATCCTCCGGGTTTTTTCTTCCTCCGGCACATCGTCCGGATACTTTTTTTGAGCTATGGTCCCCTTGCGGGGAGAGTATTTGAAAATGAAAGCCGCATCAAATTCCACCTGCCGCATCACTTTTACCGTATCTTCGAATTCTTCTGCGGTTTCCGTTGGAAATCCAACGATAACATCTGTGGTTAAAGCCACATCAGGGCAGGCGTTGCGGATCTTATCCACTAACTTCAAGAATTGTTCCTGGTCGTATGTCCGGTTCATGAGCTGAAGCACCCGGGAGTTCCCTGCCTGAAGCGGCAAGTGGAGATGTTCACATACTTTTGGGTTGTGTGCGACAACATCTATGACCCGGTCCAGAAAGTCTTTGGGATGGGGCGACATAAACCGGATCCGTTCAAGCCCCGGCACTTCGCTGACAGCTTCCAACAGGTCGGCAAAGTCTGTCCGGGAGTCTTGATACGAGTTGACATTCTGTCCCAGCAAAGTCACCTGTTTATAGCCCCGGGCAACGAGATTCTGGATTTCTTGGAGGATGTCCTGTTTGGGCCGGCTTCTTTCCCTCCCTCTGGTGTAAGGAACAATGCAGAATGTGCAGAAATTGTTGCATCCGCGCATGACAGCCACCCAGGCATTCACCTGGCTGATTCTGCTGGGAGAAATGCCCGTATAGGTTTCCAGTCCCGAGAGGCATGTGTCTTCCGCTTTATTATGCCGGGAAGATGTCCGGGAAATGATATCCGGCAGGCGGCGGTACCCGTCCGGCCCGATAACGAAGTTGATGTTTAATGAAGGGTCGTTCAGCAAATCGTCCTTCAGGTTAACGGCCATGCAGCCCAATATGCCCAACAAGAAAGGGCGTTCTTTTAAAGAATGCTGCAGGGCGTGGATGTGCCCGATGACTTTGCGGTGGGCGTTTTCCCGGACAGAACAGGTATTTAAGAGAATGATCTCCGCGTCTTCCGCGGATTCGACAAAGGAATAGCCTTCCTGAATCAGAATAGAACGGATCAGTTCCGAGTCATATTCATTCATCTGGCATCCGTAAGTACGCATGTACACACGCACTCCGGAATTGTCATAAGTTCTTTTATTTCCTGCATTTGGCACTTTATCGCTGCTCCTTCGTATAGCTTTTTAAACGGTTGATACAGCTCGAAATCTGTTATCTTTCCATTTTCAATTATTATGTTTTTAAACACTATTTTCAGCAGTCCTTTCTTGCCTGCGATGTCCATATTCCTGACTGCGTCAATGTGTTCAATAACGGCTGTTACTAATTTTTTGTATTCTTCTGAACGTTCTCTTTCAATTAAGTTCAGCTCAAGCTTTTTGATTTTACCTTTTATTTCCTTCTCTTCATCTCTGAGGGGAATGACCTGGGGCTTGTAGGCTTCCATTGCAATCAGCCCTTCAGTAAAGATTTTCCCGAGCCTTTCTTGCTTTTTTAAATTCTTCGCTAAATCCATCTTCAATTCATGGATCTTGTCGATCACTTCTTCGTTTGCTTCCGTTATATTATTTGATGATGCTGAAGTCCGTAACGCCTCATTTATATCTTCCAGCCGTATTGTTTCCAAGATTCTGTAAACTTCTTTCTCTACCTCAACTGCTTTCACAAAAACATTATCACATCTAACATTGTGCGTTGCTCTGCCGGAACATCTGTAATATCTTCTTTTCAGTTTCGTTTTTTTATTTTCCCTTGATGCTGTCAGAAGTGAGCCATGGAAATTATGCCCGCATTTAGCGCATTTGATGATACCTGTCAAAGGATATTCTTTACATCCCTTTCTGTTTCCCATGCCTTTTCTGCTTTTTTCAAGCTTTTGCTGTACGGCTTCAAAATCTTCCCGGTCAATTATCGGTATATGTTTTCCTTTAGAGATTACAACTTTTTCCGGATCGTTTTTAACATAGCGATTGCCTTTGAGGGTCTTTTTCGTCTTATCGTAATGATGCTTGTTCCATACAAGATTGCCGATATATAACTGATTTTTTAAAATATCTGCGACCAGTTTTGTATGAAATTTCCCGCCGCTTCTGGTTTTATATTTTTTATCGTAAAGATACCCTGCTATTTGCGGCGTGCTTTGCCCTGACAGATACATTGTATAAATCATTTTTACAACATTTGCTTCCTCCGGCACCACTTCAAGAAGCTTCTTTTGTTTATTATAAAAATATCCATAGGGCGAATATCTTGCACCCTGCCAGTTCCCTCGCTCCACGCCTTTTATCATCCCCGGAAATACCCGTTCAATAATCCTGTCCCGCTCAAACTGCGCTACCGTTCCAAGCATTGACAGCGCCATTTTGCCGGCGGCAGTAACGGTATCAAATGACTCCGTAGCTGATTTAAAACCTATTCCCCTTTGGTCGAGGTCTTCGACAAGATTAAGCAGAAGCCTGTTGTTTCTTGCGAAACGGTCGATTTTATAGACAAGTACAATATCAAATTTTTTCTGGTTTGCGTGGCTAAGAAGTTTATTCAAAGCAGGTCGTCTGCTTAGATTTCCAGAATAACCGTCATCTTCGTAAATCCGACCTTTTTCCGGATAATATATAGACCACCCCTGATGCTTTGCGTAATTCTCAAGAAACTCCCGCTGAACCTCCAAAGAAGTCCCCTCACGGGCTTGGTCTTCTGTTGATACTCTTGTGTAAATGGCTACTCGCATGATTCTTTTAGTGTTCCCATCCATTGCTGAATTTTTTTAATATCGTCAGCAGTAAATACAGGATAATTCCTGTAATCGTATTTAGGTTTTACCCATCCTTTTTTAATCCATTGATGGAGCGACTGGCGTGATATTCCTAGTTTTTCCGCAGTTTTTGTAACCGTGTATATTTTCATAAGAAATACTTTACGTTGCTTTACAGTTATTGTCAACCACATTTTTTCTTGGATAGCATATCACCTAACTGCTTCATGTTCTCATTATGCAAAATGCTGATAACTTCTGAAAGCCTGATAAACTCTTCACTTCCTTCCGTGATAACATAATCCTGCTTTTTTGTAGTTCTCACTATTTTCCATATTTCCTGACGGTCTGCGCCTGTAATGTCTTTTGATGTTGCCCATTGATTGAACAGTTTTATTCTGTCGTAATCTTTAAAGTTACCTCGCTCTAGCTCGGACTTGTTACCGTGTAGGAATTTCACCGGGTCTTTGATGTTATGTTTATTGAAATTCCTATACGAAAACCTCTTTTCATAATCCCAGAACGCTTCCGCCTGAATTTTATAAAATTCATTCTTTTTCATTCATTTTACACCACCCCCTTCGCTTTATTCATTACTTGCCTGCCCTGTCCTTTTCACTCAATAAATTCCGCACCTTACCTTCAGCCCCGCTTCTGCCAAGTTCATCAAGAATAAGCTTGCGTAGCGCTTTAAATTGCTCGGGATGCACAGAAGCTTCAACATATAACAAAATCCGGTTCTTTGCTTCATTGTATATTTCAAATAATGCGTTCATTTCGTTGCTATGCATAACAACCTCTTTTCAAGTAAATAAAGATCTATCGTACAACTTGCTCCTACATATATATGTCATTTGTTTGCAAAAATATGCCATACTTTTTTAAAAAAATTTTTCTTGGCTGGCATTTTGCGTAATTTAAAGCAAGTGGCCAAGAAAAAAGACCACCCCTATAAGCCAGATATCTGGGATGGCCTTTTAAATCCTTTAAATTTTATATATGTTACAACCTAGATGCTTGATTATTTTCTAGTAAAACCACATCTTTGGATTGAGATTCAACGAAGAGTAATTATTAATGCGGATAGAGTGCAAGTGTGCCATATAGCCCATCAGATGTCAAGAGCACAACGACGAGTTTTTTAAAATTTCTTGCTTCTCTTAATGTTTAACACGTGTTAAACACCACCTCCTAGATGTTTAACAAATCACCCCAAAATCACACATAAAACGGCGCCATGTTAAACACCTTTTATCTTGCTATAAGCGCCGCAGGCTAATTTTTTTATTTATTATTTTTCTTAAGCGAAATGGTGAGATTACCCTCAACCCCCCATTTTTTATAATCAAAAAATTTTAAAATAATAATATCATCAACCTTTGATTTATTGTATTAAATACTCAGAAAAATTTTCTATTACTGTTTGTGTTTTTTTATCTAATTTTTCGCCGTACTTCGAATAGGAATAATGCATGATGCCAAAGGGATGGATATCTGCACCTGAAATTAAAGTCGTTGGAACAGGTACGCAAAGCATTCCCATATACATTCCAAATGTGTGAATAACCTGAAGACACAAGTCTCCGCCGCCTTGGGGATTGCCTGTTGAGGTAAAAGCAGCAAGCCTTTTCCCTGCTAATTCTGCTTTTATCCAATATTTAGCAATGGAGTCCATGTAAATTTTCATTTCGGCCGATACATTTCCAAAATACGTCGGCGAACCCATTATAATAAGATCGCTTTCAAACATGGCTTCTGGAGTAGCCATGGGAAGAGCCATCATATTTCTCAAATTTTTTTTTGCCACGAGAGGAACACTTTCTTGTTCTGCCCAATCGGGATCAGCAACTCTAAACAATGAAACATCTTGTTTTTTGATTTTTAAATTTTCATAAAAAGCCTTAGCCATCAAATAATTATTTGCGCATACACTGTGAAAAATTATAGATATTTTCATAATTCACCCTTTTTGATCACTATATTTTAAGTTTTATGTCTAAAACCGGACTGCCATTGATAGCATCTAATCCCTCAACGTAAAGATTAGTCCCTTCAACTTTCACCAGATTAACATTTTGAATAGCAATGCGTGAAAGCCTATCCGGCGTACGGGAAGAGAAAACACCGACTTCCTTCCCGTCCAATCCTCTTTTAAAGACTGATTTAATCTGCTTTGCTTGATGAAGATAATAAACAATCGTCAAAAACCTTTCTTCTTCAATTTTATACAGAAATGGCTTTTGTGATGGGAACAGCTTAATACATGATAGGCCGCCTTTGCCAACCGTACCAAAATTTTTTCTGTTACGCCTTAGATCATTTTGCACGATACCTATAGGATAAATCGGGAAAGGTTCGGCCTTACCATATAAACAATGAATACAAATATATTCGTCGTCAATAACGAAAATATTTATTTCCGGCAAATTATTCCCACACTTTGAACATTTATGAAAGGATTCATTCATGCTCATTTCTAAAAAATTTTTTCTAAAATATCAACTATTTGCTTTTCATTCTGAATGCTGGTTGTCGCCTTAACGATCGATCCGTTCTTAAAATAGACCGTAAAAGGCAATCCCGTAAACGAAGCACATTCGGGCAAATCTTTAATAAAAGAGGCAACAGGGATATCAAAATCCATATCCCTGAACTGAATCTGTGAATATTGCGATTCTAATTTTTCCATAATCCCATAAACAGGAATACACATCGGCCCCATTCGGCCACAGCAAATCATGACTTTTTCATTATTTTTTAATAATTCTTCTACCTCATCTTTTGTTTCTAAATGTTTCAAATTTGTTTCCAGCATCCTCTCCTCCTCGTTTTACATTAAGTTAATCCAAACATTAATCCCAAGAAAGCTCCCCAAAGAGCCCCTCTTAGCGGTGTACTTGTCAAAGGGCAAACACCGCTTGAGCATTTACCGAAATATCCCATCACACTCCCCAGCAATGCTCCGATTAAAATTCCTATAATAATTTTCATTATGGACATTTTACTCCCTCCTTAAAACTGACCTGTTTTTAGCATAACTAATGTGCAGGCATTAATTGTATCTATACCCTGCTCTCTCGCCTCATTTGCTAATTCCAGATTCTCAGCTCCGGGATTAAAAATTATTCTTTTGGGCTTTTTAGCAATAATATCTTTGCCGATAGCATTAGAAAAAACAGCATTTATATACAATGTAACCGTATCAATTAAGTCATTAACCTCTTCAATGGTTGGAACAACTGGAATCCCGTCAATCTCTTTTATTTTTCGATGAATGGGATAAACTTTGTGTCCTGTTTCTTTTAAAAGAACCACAGCCTGATAAGAATACCGATGCGGTTTATTTGATGCTCCAATGACTGCGACTTTCATACCTTCATTCCTTTAAAGCTCTAATGACGACAAAAGAACCCGCACCAAAACCATCCTGAATAGGTTCAATGTCTTTAATTTCTTTTAAATTTTTGAAAATAGTCTGCTTAAATACAAAGTTGCTAAATCCGGCATTTTTTAAATAAGACACAACTTTATCTACAGAATAGAAAGTTGCAACTTTATAGAACTCGCTTTCGTTTTTGTGTTTCTGGTAAATCTTTCCAACAGGGCTGTTTTTATCGATAAATCCTATGACCAAATGCCCGCTTGGGTTTAGAATCCTATGGATTTTTTTAAATGCTTTTTCTATATCATCCAGAAAACAGATCGTTGTGACCATCAGCACGAAATCAAATCGAGGATTTTTAAAAAGGATATCTTCGGCTACTCCATCAATAACTTCTATCCCTCGAGCTTTTGCCAGTGCTCTCATTTTAGGCGAAGGCTCAACACCTAAACGTATTCCCAAGGGATCTGCAAAACGACCGCTTCCTACACCAATTTCAATGCCGTTTCCTTGCTTAGGCAACAATTCTTTTACTGCCTGAAGTTCTGACTGATAGACCCAATAATTTTTCTCAAACCAATCTTCATATTGATCCACATGTTCTTCAAATGGTTTTATTTTCATAATTTTGCCCCATCACTACCCGTGTTTATCTCATGCCCTTAGTTTCTTAAATCACATTTGCGCGCTCCGAAAATAATAGTTCCTAACCTTATAATATTCGCTCCCTCCTCAATGGCTATTTTGTATGAATTGGACATCCCCATGGACAAATATTTTAAATCTGTATTGGGTATACCCGCGCTCTGCAATTTATCAAAAATTTCTTTTACTGCTTTGAAATATGGACGGATGTCTTCCGGGTTGCCGACTCTAGGGCCGATTGTCATAAGTCCTTCCAATTTTAAATAAAATAATCCTGCGATATGTAGCGCTAATTTTTCAACCACTCCGTATTCCGGTTTAACGCCTGCCTTTGTCATTTCGTTGCCGATATTTACCTCTATAAAAACAGACATTTCTTTTTTTATTACCTCAGCTCTTTTATGTATAGCATCAGCGAGTTCAATAGAATCAACCGTCTGAATACAATCAAAAATTTTTACTGCCTTGTTAATCTTATTTTTCTGCAAAGGACCGATCATATGCCATTTAATTTTTTTAGCCTTTTCTCCTAACGCCTCATATATTTTTTCAGCTTCCTGTACGTAATTTTCACCTATTATTGTTGCTTCGGCATCAATAGCCTCTTTGATTTCTTCAGAAGTCTTCATCTTGGCAGCTAAAACTATCTGGACATAATCCGGAATTTTTTTTCTAATTTTCAAATAATTTTCTTTTATGCTCATGCACTATCTCCGTCACAATTACCGCTTATTTATAATATCTTATCCAAAATTCGATTTACTGAAATTTCGTTTAAATCAAGGCCTAAATCTTTCTTGGGCTCCGCGCCCAGAGCCAATCCGAGAAGCTGGGGATACAGAATTACCGGAAAATCATATCGTTTGCCATAATTTTCATTTATCTCTTTTTGTTGGCCGCTATACATAAGATAACAAGTCTGACATTGAAGAACCATCGCATCCGCTTCTTTATCCATCAAATTATCAAACTTTTTTTGTACCAATGAATGAGCCAGATTTTTAGTAACAGGAAAAGTTTTGCCCCCGCAGCATAAACCAAGCGTCTCATATTCAATAGGATGGGCCCCGGCAGCCGAAATGAGATGGTGAAGCCTTTTGGGATTATCGGGTTTTTCAAAATCACCAAAAGCAGATTTTGGTTTTAAATAATGGCAGCCGTAATGAGGTGCCACATGCAGTGCGGATAAATCTTTCTTTATTCCCTTTTTTATTGTTTCTAACCCGATATCTTCGTAAAGAACTCTCGATATATGTTTTACTTTAGATTGGCCTGTATATTTTAATCCGACCGTCTTTAATTTTTTGTTTACTTTATCTCTGCTTGCTTCGTCCTTCAGTTTTTCGATTGTTTCAGCCAGGGCGCCGGTGCAGGCGGCGCAAAGCGTTAAAACATCTAATTTTTCGGATTCCGCTAAAGCCAAATTCATAGCTGCCAAGGAAAAACCTGTCTCAATATCCAGATTAACCTGATTAATACCACAGCAAACAAAATCTTTAATATCGATTAATTCAATGCCAAAATATTTACAAACCCATCTTGCGGACAACTCATACTGCGGTACCTGAGTTGGGGTCGTGCAACCTAAAAATAAAGCATATTTACTCATTCAAATTAACCTTCGATTTAATTTCATTCATCCCGCTTGATTCAATTATTCTCTTTGCCTTTTCCCCATCTAGATTTAAAAAAGGGAGAGACATTTCCTGTCTTCTTTTGATCCAACTATCTTCTGTCGGAAAGACTATGCCTGTTTTTGCTATTTGTTCGGTCTGTTGAATCCAGCAGGACGGCGCATAACCTTGTCTGGCTGCCAAATTTTTCAAGACATTCAAAATATTGAAAAATTTAACATTTTGGGGGCAGCGTTGTTCGCAATTATGACAGGTAGCGCAATACCAAATATAGGGGCTGCTTAAAACCTGTTTTTTCATACCAAGCTTTACCATCTTTGCCAGTTTCCTGGGGTTATATTCAGGAAAAACTTCATGAATAGGACATCCTGCCGTACATGTCCCGCAATTGAAGCAGGCATTTAATCCGCTGGCATCAGGATGAGATAAAACCTCAAATTTAAAATTTGGCTCACATTCCGATATGGAAACCGTTATTCCCAAATCACTATTTTTTTCTTCACTATTCATCTGCCTTAAGCCCTTCAACGAGCGCCTGCTTTAATTCTTCTTTTTTAGGCACGCCCATAAATTTAAGCTCACCGTTAATAGCTATAGCCGGAACAGACATGACGCCGTATTGAGATGCCCGTGCCGTATCAACTGTGATGTCGACTTCTTCTATCGTTACCTCGCCCGTTACTTCTTCTGATAAAACTTTAAGCATTTCCTTTACCACCGGACAACCGACACATCCGGGTGACATAAATTCTTCCACATAAACCTCTGCCATGGCAGTCCCTCCTGATTTTAAAATATTTATTTCTCTATTCTTTTATTTACATATTCTATTGCCTGGCCAACTGTTTTGATTTTTTCAGCTTCTTCATCAGGAATTTCAATACTAAATTCTTCTTCTAACGCCATAATAAGTTCTACCAAATCCAAAGAATCAGCACCAAGATCATCAGCAAAAGAAGCATCTGGCTTTAATTCTTCGAATTTTACTCCTAACTGCTCCGCAATAATTTTCTTGCATTTTGTTTCCATTTTTTCTTGTTCTTGTTTTAACATGTCGGATCTCCTCTCAAATCACCGATAATTAAAGTTAAGGGACTTTATTTGCTTTTACAATAGCTTCGGGAAGTTCTAATTCTCCTTTTCTTAGTTCGCCATCCGCGCAGGAAGCCACCGCTTTTGCCTGGACAATTGAATTCGGAATATCTTTGGGGCCCTGTGCAGAACCGCAAATATAAATGCCGCGGACATTCGTTTCTACCGGACGCAGTTTAGGATGGACTTCTTTAAAAAATCCATTTTCATCCAAATGTATCCCTAGTATCCCGGCAAGATTTTGTGTCCCTTTGGAAGGCACAGTCGCGCAGGACAACACAACTAAATCCGCTTCGACTTTAATCAAGGCATTGATATCAGGATCTTCAACTTTTAAAATAAGATTTCGTGTCTTGGCATTTTCTGCTATCTCAGCCGGTCTTCCGCGAATAAAATTAATTCCCAATCCCCTTGTATATTTATAATATTCCTCAAAATCTTTTCCTGCGGTGCGTATGTCAATATAACAAATATAAATTTCGGTATTGGGCAAAACCATCTCTTTTATTATCTGGGCGTGCTTTAAGGCATACATGCAACAAACAGCAGAACAATATTTATTCGCATTTTCATCCCTTGAGCCCACACATTGAATCATAACAATATTTTTAGGTTCTTTGCCGTCTGAAGGTCTTAAAAGTTTTCCTTTCGTAGGGCCGTCTATATCTAAAAATCTTGCTAGCTGAAACTGGGTGATAACATTTTTGTAACGTCCATAACCATACTCCGTTTTCGACACAGGATTATATTCATCAAAACCCGTAGCAACAATTATCGCGCCTACTTTTAACTTGATTGACTTAGGCTGTTGTTCAAAATCTACGGCCTGAGCCGGACAGGTTTTTTCGCATAACCGGCAAGCCCCTTTTTTAAAATACAGACAACTTGCACTGTCAATAACTGCCTTTTTGGGTATTGCCTGATCATAAGGAATATAGATGGCTTTGCGTTCCCCAATTCCGGCGGAAAATTCGTTATCAACCATTTTTGTGGGACACTTCTCTATACATAACCCACAGCCAGTACATTTATTTTCGTCAATGTAACGCGGTTTTTGATTAACGATAACGGTGTAATTTCCTATATACCCTTCCACGCTTTGAACTTCCGCATTTGTCAACAAATTTATATTCGGATGCACATTCGCGTACGCCGTTTTGGGAGCTAATATACAAGGCGCACAATCATTTGTAGGAAAGACCTTATAAAGGAGGGCCATTTTGCCTCCGATGGTCGCAAGCCTTTCAACAAGATGTACTTTGTATCCTTTATCCGCCAAATCTAAAGAGGCCTCTAATCCTGCGACACCTCCTCCGATAACTAAAACCGAAGAGTTTACTTTTACAGTAACCCTGGGGATTTTGCGTTTTAACCGCATCCTTTTTACAGCTTGTTCGATATGTCTTTTGCAATTCTCTAAGGCTTGATGAGGATCAACCTTATGAGGGCTACTGTGCATTGTCCATTTTCTAATATCAATTAAATCTACGAAGGCAGAATCTATTCCCGCTTTCTGCCCGCACCTTTGAAAAGTCAGTAGATGCAACCCAGGATCACAAGCAGCAACAATAATTCTGTCTAAACGCTCGTGCTTTATGGCACCCTGAACAGCAACCTGACCTTCTTCAGAACAGGAAAATTTATTTTCTGTAACAAAGACGACTCCCTTAAGACTTCTTGAGCTTTCGACAAGAGCCTTTATATCCACACCTCCGGCAATATTCTTACCGCAATGACAAATAAAAACACCTATGCGCTTTTCCTGCATATTTAATGAAACCTTCCTTGATTTTTCTCGAATATATCATTGACAGCTACAAATGCCTGGGCCGCAGATGTTATTACTTTTTTTACCGAACCATCCGTCACGTCACCAGCGGCATAAACACCATCCAAATTAGTTTTTCCTTTCTCATCAACAAGGATATACCCTTTTTCGTTTACCTTTATACCGGCATTTTTTGCTAATTGACTATTAGGCTCCTCTTCTAACTGTAAAAACACTCCGTCTGTTTCTATCTCGCGAATATCTCCTGTTTCCTTATCCGATAAAACCACAGTTTTTACTTTAATGTCTCCATTGATTTCCTTCACTTCAACCCCGGAAAGAACATTTATATTTCGGCCTTCTAATTTTTTCAGGAAAATATCATTTGGCTTATGCCAATTACCTAAATTTATAAAATTCACTAATGATGCCAATTCAGCTAAATATAAAGCAACTTCAACAGCATGAACATCTTTTCCGATAACGGACACTTTCCTATCCTTAAAAAAAGCACGGTCGCATACTGCGCAATAACTTACTCCTCTCCCCTTGAATTCTTTTTCACCGGGAACACCAAGCATGCTGAGATGCCTTCCGGAAGCAATAAGTACAATATTGGTTCTATATTGAGCTTTATCTGTTTCAATAATTTTTACGTCTGCTTCAAATTTCAGATTAAAAACTTTTTCAAATTGATGTATTTCTATCGAGGCTTTGTTGCATTGTTCAATCAATTTATCTATTAAATCTTTACCGCTGATTCCTTCACTAAAACCCGGATAGTTTTCCAACACAGGAATCTCAGAGGCTAAACCACCGGGCATATTTTCTTCTAATACTAGCGGTTTAATGCCCAAATCCGTCGCACAAATTGCCGCACTAAGACCTGCCGGACCCGCGCCGATTATTATCAAATCCTTCTTTTCCATATCCCCCTCCTCCCTTAGCGAAAAATTTTTCTTTTTCGAATTTTTTCGTTACCTCTGTTTTTTCCTTTTTTAAAAAATGAATTTTTTGCAACAGGTGTTTCCAATTTTGCATAAATAAAGCAAAAAAGGCTCCAAGGGCCCCAGCGCTTCCGAGACCAACGGGGCAGCCTACCTTCCCGCAAAAAGGGCATACAGAAGAGACGGAATAAATGCCGGTAAAAACAAGCCACCATTTAAAAAACAAAAAAAGCCTTTCCTTTATTGAATGCCGATGATTATGCTTCTGTTTTTCCTTATTTTGAGAAATATTTATGTTCCCATTATTTTTCATAAAATTTGACTCTTTTAATCAAGGAAGATTCTTCTTTAATGTGTTTAATGTTTTCTTAAGATAATTTTTTTTTAATTCAATAATATTGTCCGCATTCCAAAACACCGGGTGATGTGTTGCAATAATAACCTGTGTTCCCTTCTTGCAAATTGCATCCAACCCTTTGCGAATTTTTAAAATCCATTTTAAATCATGCCCTGATTCGGGTTCATCAAGAAGCAGGCAATCGCCGGGGTGAAAATTAATATATCTTAAAACATCCCTCATTGTTTCTCCGTGAGATGAAAACATGGCACGCACACGAATAATCGATCCGCTGATTCCTTTAAAATGCTTTTCAGATCTATGCGGATTCATCGTTTCACTATTAAAATAATGATATCTCATTTTATCGTTATTATGTTTTATACAATCCGGACAGTTATAGATAGCTTCTAACAATGAACTTTTCCCGGAGCCATTAGGGCCAATAACAATATTAAGCCCCGGCTTAAATAAAAGCTTCTTTTTTCCGTCCACCCTTCCGTTATGTTTCAGGCATAATTCAATACTGTTAATCACTAGATATTCCTCACTTCATAAAACTAAGGGATACAGGTCGGACAAGTCCCTGTCGAACAACTGCCTCCCGAATCGGATTTATTTATCTTTATGCTGGGTTTCGAAATGAGCTTGACGATATTTTTGCTCTGACACTTGGGACATTCCATCTTCGGTTTTTCCATGGTCATACCGATTAAAAGGTCGAATGTATGTCCGCACTTTTGGCATTCATATGAAAAAAGCATAAATTACACCTCCTCTTTAAATCCTGATTTATATGTATTCTTTAAACATAGAAACCACCTGTTCTTTTGGAGCCGCACCAACGGCCTTGTTGACTATTTTGCCATTCTTAAAAAGAAACAATGCGGGAATACTTGTAATACCGTATTTAGAAGCAGTCTTAGGTGCTTGATCCACATTGACTGTGCCAACCTTCAGTTTTCCTTGATACTCTTTTGCAATTGATTTCATTATTGGTGCGACCATGCGGCAAGGCGCACACCAATCGGCGCCAAAATCAACCAAACATGGCAAATCCGATTTAATTATTTCTTGTTCGAAGTTTTCATCAGTCAAAATAACTTCCATTCAAATGCCCCCTTTCGATTGTTCGAAAAATATTCATTTGTTTACTTTTTAAGGCCTTTTTAATAAATGCAATTTGGCGCTGTGTAATTTTCTTAAAAAAGGATCTTTTTTAAATTTTGCATTCCATCCTTTCACAATGATCCACCCGCCAAAACGTATTAGGTCGTTACGCCAAGGACGATACCATTTCCTCCAGCCCTTCTTAATATTGTGCAGAAAGAAAATCAAGCCGGGGAAGGAAAAAATATTTAAACCTATTTTAAAAAAATATTTAAATTGATAGAATTTTCCCATAATCTTTCTGACACAAGACTGCATCTGTTCAGCGCTCATTGGATTATCAGGTTCAAATAATGGAAAATTACCATCATAATATTCCCATCCGACATCCTGAAGGGGATAAATCCTTTCTTGTTTTTTAAGCCTTTCTCTTAATTGCGTCCCCGGTAAAGGTACCGGAAGTAAAATTTGTATCGTGTCAATCTTTGCCTCTTTGATAAACCTTCGAAAAATTTTCACCCTTTCATCAGCCGATATATTAATGTTTCCGCCTTCCCGCGATGGATAACCAAAAATAAACATGCCGTGGACTAAAAATCCAAACTTATGAAATGTCTTTGAAAATTGAATCATATCTTCCGGCGTCACATGTTTATTCATTGCTTCTAATTCTTCTTTAATGGGCGATTCAAACCCAATGGACACCATATTAATACCTGCCTGGCGCATGGCCGAAAGCAATTCATGGTCTTTGGCTTTATCTAATCTTATTTGAACATTTATATCCAGCCTTCGATGTATCTTTTCCTGATAATCCTTTAATATATTGCAAAACCTTATTGTTTCATTTCTTTGCTGGCCAAAAAGATCATCAACGATAAAAAAATGCCTTGCATCACTTGTTTCAACAAGATGACTAATATGTTCGAGTAGCCGTTCAGGAGAAGCAAAGCGAGGTTTTCCTTTTACAGTGCAAAATTCGCAATTCATACCGCAACCGCGAATCCGTTCAACAGGATAAATTTTGATTTTGGCATATCGCACTAAAGAAAAATCCGGAAAAGGTAATTTATCAAAATCAGTCAATGGTTTTCGCTGAGTCGTTTTGACAATATCTTTACCGTTCCGATAAGCGATGCCTTTAATGTTATTAATTTCATTCTTATTTTGTATAGCGATTAAAAGCTCTTTTATTGTTTCTTCCCCCTCCCCGATAACCACAAAGTCAATGCCGTTTGACAGTGCTTCAAAAATATTCTCATCGACAAAATGCTGCCCGCCTGCAATCGTCACAACTCCCTTGTCTTTATAAAAGCGGGCTATGTTATACAGACGGGGAATCGTGCTGGTCAAGCCGCCATACAGACCAACAATGTCCGCCGGCCTGGTCTTTTGTAAAGATTCGTGATCGACTTCTCCGAGTTGATTTCGGGGGCCGTATCCGCGGAAATTATTTTCATCAATAACTTCAACATCCCATTGGGGCAATTTATTTACCATAGTGGCAACACATACCGGGCCTAAAGCTGTAGTCTTATCCGCTATATGAGAATAGATATTCAAAGAAGGGTATGCAGGAACAACAATTCTTAATCGGCATCTTTTTCCAGTAAAATTGACCATGAATTTTTATTCTTTAACCTTTTTCTGCACAGAATTTATTTTGCCGCTCATTGTTAATTTTTTATCTTTTCTATCATCAATCTTAATAGTCGTTACCACTCTTTTAATATTCGACTTAAAAATGCTATCATGCATTTTTTTCGCGATATTCAACAATACCTCTAATGAATCTGATTCAACTATCGTCCCCATCGATGTCAACTCATATCGGATGCCTTTTTGTTTCTTTAATACTTTTACTGTATTTGCCACATATTGGCTAACAGAAGCTGTCGAAGTTCCCACTGGAACAATGCTAATCTCCATAATTGGCATTTTTATCTCCCCTTTGGTTTTTCTTTTATAAATAGAAGAGGAAATACAATATCACTCACACAACAAGGAATCCAAACAGCCAAAAAAAGAAAAAATAGAATACCGACATACATTACCCAATTTAAAGGCTGTCCTATGGCCATAATCATATGAAACAATGATGCCCAGGTACTTAATAAAACATGCCCCGCATGCGGAAACTTTGTTGAAGGTCTAAAATAAGCAATGGCTATTCCGGCTATGGCCAAAGGGTTTACTAACCACCATTTTTCAATGAAACCCAAATGAATACCTCTGTTTGGCATGCCGAGGATAATTTCTCCGATGTAAGGAATAATAGAATCACTTATCGTCGCGATCCCTACAGAGCCGATATAACCAATAACAAGGAGAGTCCAAATATTACATTTTTTACTATGCCCGCCGCATTTATGGAATTCATACATTGAAGCTGTTACAAGAGCACTTAAAACGACATGTAAAGGATGGAGCACATAAAAAATATTAAATGAAATATGTTCCGGAAGATTTTGAAAAAACGCTATAAGAATAATACCAGTAATTGCTCCAAAAATCGTAAAAGGAGCATGTGTTTTAAGTTCTTTTGAGATTTGACTGAATTTTTCCATTTCTAAATCCCTCTTCATAAACCTTTTTTATTATCCTCCTATGAGCTGAAAATGGAATCTGCGGCAAATCCTTTCGGCTAAAAAATCTTGCGTCCCTCAGCTCATGGTTTAGAAAAATATTTTCTTTTAAAACTTTGACAGCATAACCAACAACAATTAACGATCCATAAATTTTGGTTCTGCGTAAATAAACGCCGGCTAATCCCAATAATGTTCCTTCCAGACCTGTTTCTTCCTTTAACTCCCTTAAGCAAGCTTTTTCCGGTTTTTCGTTCGCTTCAATAAAGCCTCCGGGTAAAGCCCATTTATTTTTCCCTGGCTGCTGATTTCTCCTGACAATAAGTATTTTCCTTTCAGAGTTTATTGCCGCACAAACAGCCACTGGCAGAGGATTTTGGTAGTCTATCCACCCGCATTTTTGACAGACTAATCTTATCCTGTCTTCAACGGTCTTTTGATATAACTTACATTTACATAAAGGACAGAATTTAAATACGTGTCTCATTTTTTTTAATCTTCCTTATGCTACAGGCCTAAAACACTGCTAATTTCTTGCATTGCTTTTAAACATATCCCGACAAAATCTTCAATCGACAGTCCAAATTCCTGACAGGATTTTATTTGCTCCCGATTTGCTCCCCGCGAAAAACTTTTTTCTTTAAACCTGTTAAAAATAAATTCAGTGTTTAAAGATTCCAATTTTTTATCCGGATGCATTAACCCGGCAGCAACAATCAACCCAGTTAAAGGATCAACACTATACAAGGCTTTTGCTATTAAAGTATTTCTTTCAATGTGACCCGGATGAGCTTTAATGGCCTCTATTATTCGATTATCCATCCCTTCCTTTTCTAAAATCTCAGCGGTAACGTACCCATGCTTTGCAAAATCGTCCTTAGTTTCTTCATAATCTAAATCATGAAGCAACCCAGCTATCCCCCACATTTCTTCATTTTGCCCGAATTTTTTAGCCAATCTCATCATGCAGGCTTCAACGGCCAAACTATGTTTTATAAGATTTTTATTTTTTAATTTTGATTTAATTAAATTTAGGCCTTCATCTCTATTCATATTTGAAATCCATCTTTTTTAATATTTCTGCCAAATTCATCACTTTGTAATAATCACCGGATTATTTTTTGTAATTAAAACAGTATGCTCAAAATGCGCTGTCATAGAATTATCTTTTGACTTAACAGTCCAGCCGTCATCAGCAATTTTAATATCTGATTTTCCCGCAAAAACCATGGCCTCTATCGCAAGAGTCATTCCTTCTTCTAATTTTAAACCTTCTCCCCTTCTCCCAAAATTTGGAATAGACGGCTCCATATGCATTTCTCTGCCTATACCATGCCCTCCAAACTCTTTTATGATCGAAAAACCTTCCCTTGCAGCACAGTCATGAATAAGATATCCTAAATCTCCTATAGTATTGCCGACCTTTGCCGCATTTACGGCTTCAAATAAAGCGTTTTGGGTGGTCTTTACCAGCTTTTTCGATTGCGGGCTTACATTTCCCACCATATATGTCATAGCTGTGTCTGCAAACCAGCCTTGATGATCTACCACAATATCCACCTTTACCAAATCTCCGTTTTTAATAATCCTTTTTGAAGGAATACCATGAATTATTTCTTCATTGACAGAAACACATAAAGATGCAGGGAATCCTTGGTACCCTTTTGATGATAGATTAAAATCCGGATAATACTGCTTAATAAAATTTTCAGCAAAATTATTAAGGTAGATACCCGTAATTCCTTCCTTTATTACGCCACTCAGTTCAGATAAAATTTTAGATGCAATTTTTCCCGCTTCTCTCATTTTCCTTTTCCTGCCTTATGTTAAACGCCTTTTTCATTTGATGCCCGATACTATAATTTATCAAGCTCTTCTAATGTTTTTTCTATAATAAGCTTTTCTTTGTTAAAAATTTTTTTCATCCTTTCCAAACATTTTTTCCCCTCATCTTCCGAACCTAAATGTTTGGCACAAAGATCCATAAACTTTTTTGTCTTCTCAACATTAAGTTCTATATATTGAGGTATTTTCTCTCCGTCGTGCCTAACCGCCTCCTGCGGACAAACACTGTGACATGTCCCACAATGGATACACTTCTCCATATTGATCTGTGCTTTTTCAGTTTGCATTGAAATAGCATCTACCGGGCATTTTTCAATACAAATTCCGCAGCTAACACATTTTTCTTCTTTAATCCATGGCATTTTTGACCTCCATAATATTAGTTAAAAATTTATCTTCTCCTGCCCCCACCACCTCTGCCTTTTCCTCTCCCATCGCGCAAGCATCTTCCTAAACCACGCCCCCTACCGCGTCCTTGGCCACCTCCCATTCCAAATCCTGAAGACATTACAGACTGCCCGGGAATAATCTCCTGCTTTGATGAGCCATCTGAATAAATTGCACCTTGCGGGCAAGCTTGAACACACCTGCCACAATCAATGCATTTAACTGAGTCAATACTTGCTTTATCGTCGATTATAAATATAGCCCCTTGAGGACAACTATTAATGCATACCCCGCATCCAAGACATTTTTTAGTATTTACTTTATGCATTTTTTCCTTCGATTATTTATAATTTTTGCAGTGCGTTTAAAATATTTTTTATTAATTTTGGTTTCTTTAAAAAATAACACTTCCTTTTACCTTCCTGTTGCCAATCCACAATATTTTTTGCTTTCAAAATAGATAAATGCTGAGAAACATTAGGCTGATTTATCGCTATAAGCTCTTTAATATCGCTGACACATTTTGTCCCTTTTAATAACTCGGTGACTATCTCGACCCGAACAGGATGCGAAAGAGCATTGAAAAAATTAGAAATTTTTTTGTTTTTTAAAGTATTCATTTCACGCCTCCTTTATTATCATATTCAAATATTCGCATATGATAATACCACAAGGCAAAAATAAATCAAGAATTTCTAACCATTGTGCAATTTAGCAAAAACATTCTCAGCTGCTAACGCTATGGGTTCCTTGCCGGGGTCAGGAGACAACTCCGGTTGGCCCGCTCCTCTAAAAGTAATTAAATCCAATATTTTCAAATTACATTTTATAGCCATCGCAATAACATCAATGGATTTTACCGGGCACTCGGAATCACTGACAATTTGCCCGCCTATTAATTTTTGACTTTGTTTATCAAATATCAATTTAACAACATACGGCTTGCGCTCTCTCATCATAGAATGCATACTTGTAGATTTTTGTTTTGCGGCAATAACTTCAATACCTTCCTGTTTTGCCTCAAATTCGGTCATACCTGCTCCGGCCATTGATTTATCAAAAAATTTAGTGCAAAAACTATTAATTAAAGAAGGATATTTAATATCAAAACCTAAAATATTTTTGGCAATAATCCTGCCCGCAATTACGGCGTTTGGACGTAATTGTCCAAGCATGGGCTTGCCCGTAATATGATTTTTGTATTCTATAAGATCTCCTCCGGCAAATATATCAGAGTCCGAAGTTTGTAAATAATCATCAACTTTTAACCCAAGATCACCCAAATCTAATCCCGCATTTTTAGCAAGTTCAATATTGCAACGCGCCCCTGCTGAAATAACCACCATTTCCGCGTTTATTTCTTCACCTGAATCCAGCTTTATTCCCTCCACATGTTCCTGACCATTAATTGAAATTATCTTTTTATTTAATTTCAGATGCACGCCTTTCTGCAACATATAGGTCTGCAAATCTTCACTCATATCACTATCTAAAATAGTTGGCATAACATGAGCTTGCATTTCCACAAGTGTCACTTTAAGACCCCGGCGGGAAAGCAAATAGGCCTTCTCAATACCTATTGCACCGGCACCTACCAATACAACATTTTTTACACGTTGAGAATTTATCCAATTAAGAATATTCACGGCATCACCGCTTGTGCGGAGAGTAAAAACCCCTGGCAAATTAACTCCCGGGACTGGAGGCATAACAGGTTTAGCGCCGGTCGCCAAAACAAGTTTGTCATAAGAATAAATATTTCCATCGGATGTTTTTACATTCTTTTTATCCTTATATATATCTACAGCTTTCATACTTATTAATTTAATTCCTTGTTCCGTAAAAATATTATCATCTTTATAAGATGCATCTACCATCACATCGCCGCAACAGATATAGGGTGTTGCACACCTTGTTAATAATCCCTTCTCTTCCGGCTCTCTGATTATTGTTACATCCAAAGAGGGTCTTAATTTTTTTAACATTAAGGCCGCCATGGCGCCACAACCGGAACAACCTATTACAACTATTTTTTTCATTCCATCCCCCTGTTTTCATTATTCATTATTGAAATACTCCTTTAATCAAAACTAAAAAGGCCAAAATTATGGTAACTAATGCAAGACCGTTTTCTAACCATACTGGTTTTGTTTTTAAAGAAAATTTGCTTCCCATTCTTGCTCCTATGATTGAACCAATTAAAACCGATATGGCCGGCAACCAAACTAAATCTCCTCTTGCCCAATATATAGGAATTGCGCCGAGAGCAGTAAACATTGATACGACCAGTGATGTAGCAATAGACTGACGTGTTTCCATTCCCAATGTTTTAAAAAGTGCCGGAAAAATTTGTCCTCCGCTTCCGCCCCTCAGACCAGTAATATAACTTACAAAAAATGAAGCTATAGCAAATGTTTTTTTGTCAGCTTGTTTTGTTTTGGCAAAAACAGAAAATATTCTTTCCTTCAAAATACCGAAGACCACAACAAAACAAATAATGACATATATAATTGTTAAAAATTTAACCGGAATAAGACCTACGTGATACGCACCCAGTAATTCACCAAAAACACCAGCAATAATTACCCAAATCCCTATTTCGTTCGCGATGTTTCTTTTATGGGTTAATGCGCCCGTAAAGGAAGAAAAGGGAATCACAATAAAATTAATACCGAATGCGGACCGTAACGGTAAACCGGCAAAATAAAGCAACGGTGTCCTTATAGAGCCTCCTCCTATCCCAAACATGCCGCTAGCCCACCCCGACCCAAAGCCGATCAAAAAATAGATAAGCTGATGAATTGCTAAATCCATATCGATTTCACCTTTTACATACACCATCATCCGAACATGGAGGAGTATCGCAGCGTTCTTCTCTTCCACAGCAAGTTTGTCCCGAAGAAAAATCATTTTTTAAATTACTCATTGTGGATCTGCTTCCTTTGATAATAATTCCTCCTCCTGTTCCTATTAATCTGCTTAAAGTTTTCCCGCACTTAGGGCAAACTTTAAGCCGCGGATCCGTCATTCCCTGCATTTTTTCAAACTGGTGGCCACAAGATTCACATAAATATTGATAAGTCGGCATATTACCTCTTTCGGTTTATTCCAAATTTAATTTTTTCCCATAAAGGGAAATAATCAATAATCATTTTCCCTTCTAAATGATCAATTTCATGCTGAAGCACTCTCGCCATCAAGCCTTTGACCTTCATCTCTTGCAATTCTCCTTTTTCATTTAATCCATTAACCGTTATTTCATAACTCCTTAATACATTGACTTGTGCTTGAGGGATACTTAAGCAACCTTCTTCTAACTCATCATTTTCTTTCACGTTAATTATCTGCGGATTAGCTAAAGTCACCGCACCTTCACCGATATCGGCAACAATCAATCTTTCTGTAATGCCTACTTGGGGAGCTGCCAGCCCTATACCTTTGAAATGATACATTGTGCGCAACATTTTCTGAAAAATATTCTTTTCTCTTTCTGTGACGGCCTGTACTGGTCGGCATTTTTCCCGTAAAACTTTTTCCGGGTATTTTTTAATTTTAAAAACAAACACTATATTTTTCCTCTTCTTTTCAATGTCTCCTCATCGCTGAGTGGACGAATCTTTTTTCTTTCCGCTTTATATACAGAAACAGTTTTTAACCCCTCGAAAAGCGATTCAATTTTATCAATTTCAAATTCAGGCAAAGGCCTTACTCCGCATGGTCGAAGCGGAGTATTGATTTGGACTTCGTCCGGATTAATCTCCCTGGCAATCTGTGCGATATCTTCGGCAAATTCCTTATTTTTTTCAATAAACATGATTTGCAACGCCAATTTTCCTTTATACATTTTCTTAAACGTCTTTATTCCCGAGATTATTTTTTCGATATCAATTGTTTTTATCGGCTGATTAATAGCCGTTAATACTTCCTGTGTGGGTGCATCAAGTTTTGCTATAACAAAATCCGCTAATTGTAAATCTCTTCTTACATCTTCCTTACAAAATAAAAAAGAATTGGAGATAACCGCAACTTTTTCTTTCCTAATCTGCCTCACAGCTTTTATCATCTTGCCTAAATTAGCTGCCAGAGTCGGTTCTCCGGCTCCGGAAAATGTAATATAATCAATTTTTAAAGGCGGCAATGAATCAATCTCTTCGATAATATCGCTACAATTAATAAAAATTCCCCGCTCATCTGTCATTAAACCGGCTTTTCCAATCTGACAATAGATACAGTCAAAACTGCATATTTTTCTTCCTTTTGAGACCGGATCAATTCCCAAAGAACTGCCTAATCTCCAGGAAGGAACCGGACCATAAATATATTTATATTTTTTCTGATTCATTTAAACCTCTTGTCTATTGTGCCGTCAGGCATCATATTATCGGGATGAAAAACACCTTCTTGTTCCATTTTATATCGTGTACATTTTAAAAAATCACCAAAACAATAATCCTCAATCCATTTTTTATCCAATTTGCCCTGCGCATAAAACCTCTTAAGCGGACACACATCAAACCATATGCACTTTTTTGAACTTTTCATTATTTTCCAAACAGTCGCTAATATAATTGATTATTTCATTCATAACACTCGCTGTTTTTGTCTCATTTTTAAAATGAATAAACGGTTGCCCTGAATCCCCTGACTTCACCATTTCAGGTTCCATAGGAATTTTACCCATAAAAGGAACTTTCAAGTCGTGAGCGGCTTTTTCTCCACCCCCGGTGCCGAACAAATCAATCTCCTTTTCGCAATGAGGGCATACAAAACCGCTCATATTTTCAATTATCCCTAAAACCGGGATCTTTAACTCTTTCGCAAACTGAACGCTCTTTCTTGAATCTAATATGGCAACATCTTGTGGAGTCGTTACGACTATCGCACCGTTTACATCCGGAATTAACTGGCAAACGCTTAGCGGTTCATCACCCGTTCCAGGAGGAAAATCGACTATTAAATAATCAAGATTTCCCCAGTTGACATCACTTAAAAACTGTTTGATAGTAATCATTTTAAGCGGCCCTCTCCAGACTATAGGGGTATCCTGATCTTCTATCAAAAAAGCAATACTGACAGCTTTTAAATTCGGCAGCACTTCAACTGGCTCAATACCTGCTTCTGAACCTTCCAGCTTTTTTCCTTCAATTCCCAGCATTTTTGCGATGTTGGGTCCGTGGATATCCACGTCAAGAATACCTACCTTATTCCCTTTAACAGCCAGCCCGTAAGCCAAATTAACAGCAACAGTTGTTTTACCGACCCCGCCTTTACCGCTGATAACAATTAATTTATTTTTAATCTTCTCCAAATTTTCTTTAAGGCGTTTTTCCTGCTGTATTTCTTTTTCAAAATTTTTATTCATTTTTTCGACTTCCCTCAATAAGCTCATCCAAAGAGTAATTAGAGTTAATATTAAATCCAGCGTCTTTAATCATTTGATAAATAAACTTCTTGGAACTCCCCTGACTATTAAGATATCCTTCCATAAAAAAAGAATTTGCCGGATAAAAGGCCATAACCTGCATACTTCGAAAATATATTTCCCAGCCTGCTGCTACCCGTATTTCCGCTCGTGGATTTAAAAATCGATAAAGAGATAATACTCGCAAACAATATTCCGGGCTTAAATCGGGTTTTATATCTAACTTGACTCCTGGTATCGGTATAAAATAATTTATCGGGATTGATTCTATTTTCAGATCTCTTAACGCGCAGGCTGATTCAAAAATGTCATCCACTGTCTCCCCCATTCCGATAATAACGCCCGAACAAATCTGAAGCCCGACCTCACGAGCGGTTCTTAAAGTCGCAAGCCTGTCTTCATAAGTATGTGTTGTGCAAATTTGCGGGTAATATCGCTGTGATGTGTTCAAATTATGATTTATTCTGTTTAAACCCGCTTCTTTTAAAACCAATGCAACTTCTTTATCGACTTGCCCATGAGAAGCACAAACCTGAATAGGATATTTTGATTTGATTTTGCGGATTAAATTTGATAAACGTACTGCCCGTTTTTTTGACACTCGCTTGCCAGAAAAAACCATGCAATATCGAAACGCACCGTTTTCATAAGCATTTTTCGCTTCCTGAATAATTCGCTCGTCGGATTTCATGGGATACTCATTTATTTTTGCATTCGCTTCTTTTGATTAAGCGCAATACCGGCAATCCTCAGAACAACGCCCATTTTGCACATTATTAATAACGTGAATTTTAACTTGATTGCTAAAATATTTTTTACGGACGTTATAAGCCGCGTTCAACAATAGCAACAGATCAATCTTTTCTGATCTCAAAATAGCAGCGGCATCCTCTTTTGTTAAAAACCCACCTGATAATGCCTTTTGTGATAATCGAGAATAAAATTCTTGTTCCATTATCCGATTCCCAATCCGATTAATCCCGGATTAACCAGCAGGACAATTCCTAATAAAATCATAATAATCCCGCCAATAAACTTAATTATTTCTATCTGCCTTTGGGTGATTTTTCTCACTCTGAATGTGTATATAAAAATGGTTACAATGATTAATAACGGGAGAACATAAACGAAATTGTACAACACCAGATAAAGATAATAGCTTAGTGAGCTCTCCATTCCCCGCCCGGATAATATGCCGGTATAAATTATTGGGAATCCTGCCGTACATGGCAATTCGACAAGTGACGCAAAAGTAGCCAAGGCAATGGAAGATGATATCAACAATGGAAAAGATCCGTTTTGAATAATCTCCTTCATCTTGTCGATACGCTTCATTAGCGGGCCTTTATGCTGATCCTGAATAGTCAACGAAATTCCTTTTTTGAAAAAGAACAACTCCTTACAGTTGATAAATCCCGCAATCAACGCCAATAAAGCAATAGTAATTCGTAACGGGTCAATAAAACTGATGTATTTAAAAACATTGAGCCAGGCTGCCATAAACATGAAATAAAAAATATACACCATTCCAACGAAACTTAATGCCACGGCAAAAAGCCTTTTTCGGGAATCTGATGTTGATACAAGAAGGGCTAAAAGGCAAGTTAAAACAAACATGTTGCAGGGATTAAATCCGTCGACAAGAGCAATACAAAACGTAAAAAGAGGCAAAGGCATTTTGTATCCCATATTCTCTAATAAATCAGGAGTAACACCTTTAGCTAAAACAAAAAATACCGCTAATGCACTAAATGAAGACAACGCGATAATACAATCTCTCAATCGGCCTTTTAATTCGAATTTAACGGGCATTCCTTTGCCTGTTTTTCGGACTCTAAACGAAGATAGAACAATTGCTAAAAAAATCAAAACAAGAAGTATCCCGTACAAGTGATACCCTGATAACGACTTTTTCTTTTTAATGACAGGTTTTACATCATCTCCGTTCCATTGCAAAGTCCAGCCGTCAAGTTTAACTGCATGAGAAAAAACAATTTCATCTTGAGAGATAGAGATTGGTTGTGGAGCAACCTTTGAAAAATTCACTCCATCTAAAGCTACAGATAAATCTTTTTCTAAAAGGAATTTTTTTAGAAGTGTATTGTCTCCTCCTTCTCCAGATAAAAGCACCCTGTTTTTTGTCCATATTTTCACGTTCCCTGGGATATGAGTGATATCCAAATCCTGAAAACTTATTGATGAGCCATCAGGCATCGGATAATCATTTGAGGTTATGTTAATAATGTCCTCTGATGCCTTCATTACATTAAACCGCCCCATATAAGTCTGCTCTTTGTTGAGAATCAAAAAAGGCACTCCCGGACGATTATCTTTTATATAATTTTTAAAATATTCATTCTTGGTTTCCTGATTCGCCTCTCTGTTTTTGTAAATCTCATATTCAAAAATTATCAAATCAGGATTAACATCTACTGTCTCAATAAATAGCCTGGGATCTGTTACCGCGCAATTCCCGCAACCGATTCCTGTAATATAAACAGCAGAAACCGAACCATTATTTGAATCTTCGGCAAACGAAAAATTGAAAGACGAAATCAACGTCATTAGACAAAAGAGTGTAATAAGTAAAAAACGTCTTAAAGCCATTGAACTCTTTCTCCTTTATTGCTTTAAATGGTTATACTCTCACCTACTTTCATTGAATAAAATCTATCACGGTAAACTTCTTGAAATATTTTCTCCGCATCTGCACCGCTGCAATGTGTTGCCCCAACTCTATTGACTTTAAACTTCAGGAACTGATCAACAATTGTTTGAATTTCCTGGACAGAGTGATCTCTTAAATGAAATCCGCCAATGACAGAATAAAACTCTTCAATACTTAATTGCGATTTTATTTTCTTAAGAATATTTATTATTCCCGGATGAGCGCAACCTGTGATAACTGAAAATCCTTTATTTGTTTTAATGATCAACGATTGTTCCGCAATATTCTTGTCTTTATAAGTTCCAACAATTTCTCCTGTAGAATAGATTTCGGTATTAATTCGCATAAAATGTTCAGCTTCGATTAAATGTGCTGATAATTCTGATACCTTTCGCTTAAACTCTTCTGAAAAACCGGGACACCCAAAAACATCAAGTTTAGGATTTTTCTTTAAAACATTCCATAACCCTCCTGTGTGATCCCAGTGATCGTGAGATATCACGACAGATTTAATCTTTTTAAGGTTAACCTTAAAATTATTGATATTATTAAGCAACAAATCACCTTTTTCTCCGGTATCAAATAAAATCTTTTCATTAATCAAAAGGGATAATCCCCACCCTGTTGAAAATTTCTTGCTAATTGCCTCGCTGTTAAAAAGTACTTTTATTTCCATAATTTAATCTTTCTCATCCTTTATGCAAAACAATATCTCCCACTTCTGTTCCGGTATGCCTGGCAATTACCGGGCATTTTGCCCTAAACAAAAAATATATATTCTCCCTTTCCTGGCTTAACGCCTTATAATTGCCCTGCCCCTTACTGATAATCAAATCCGCATTTTTATAAATTTCTATGAACTCTTTTGAACAGTATTTTAAAACCGTACCCGGGGCATCAACACCGCTTGACATAACTTTTGCTCTTTGATCCAGTCCGCATTCAATAGCGTCCTCAATAAGAGCATCGTTAATAACCGGTTTATCTCTGACAGCGAGAATGACTTCCTTATCTTCAGAAAGTTCCTCTATTAAAACCCTGTCAAAAAGAATTTCACCAGCATTATCAGCTAAATATAAAATATGTTTAGCTTTCATTAAATCATCTTTAAAATGACCATAATCAAAAATAGTTTTGTTAATATGCGAAAATTCATTGGTAAATAATTTATCTAGCTCTTCATCTATTTTTAAAGCATTCATTGCCGCATAATCTATGACATTTCCAGTAATCGCAATTTCTATTGCCGTTAACAGTTTATCTGTTGACTCACTCACTTTTTTCTTAAGTCTTGGGTATAATTCCAGCGCTTTTCGGTTACTTTCCTTTTTGATCGTTCTATAGATATCTTTATTTCCAAATCTTCTTTCCATGACTTTGTGTATCATGCGCGCCATCTCAGGAGGTGAAGACCCTAATGAAAAATCCGGAATCATCCCTGCGACTTCATCAAGAATTTTTTTATGCGTAATCTCGTTAGCATCAACAAGCCTTGCCATTTCAAGGGCTGTTTTCATAAAACAGGGGATACAATCTAAATATGTTTTCATTGCTTTATTTCGTTTTTATCATTAATAAAGATGACCTTGGGGGAGAATTTGTCTGTTTCATCATCCGTTAAAAAAACATAAGATATTACACAAATTTTGTCACCGATTTCTCCCAATCTCGCCGCAGGCCCATATAAAGCAATAATTTCTGAATTTTCTTTTTCTTCAATAATGTATGTTTCAAATCTCTGCCCATTATTAAAATTCAAAACCTGCACTTTTTCACCCGGGAGCATATCAACTTTTTTCAGAAAACTTTTATCTATTCCAATGCTTCCGTTATAATGCAATTCTTTTTTAGAAATTACTGCTCCATGAATTTTTGACTTTAACATTTGCCTTAAAATCGCCACAAAAATATTTCCTTTCTTTTCTCAATCAATAAAAACATCAAACAATGTCTTTGGAATACCGATGGCCATATTTTCTCGTCTTAAATCGGCGTATTTGCGAGAGTCATCACAGCCAAAAGAAAGACTAATTTTATTTTCCAAAAAAGTCTTAACGGCTATACCCGAACAAATAGACATCATCGTACTAAAAGAGACATCTATATTCTCTCCCTTTTGATTTTGATATATTTTCATTAAATTCATAATTTCTTCCGGGGGGATATAAGACATAATAAGATCAGGGGTATCGTCGGTATTTAATCCTATATATTCAAAAGGCTTCTTTAAATAAGGCGTCTGTTCGATTATGGATTTTATGATATTATTTTTCGTTTGACGTTTATCATAACAATCTCCAGGAAAATCATTTTTATCATTTAATTTCCAGCCAAAAGCATATTGTGCTCCTGCACAGGAGATAGCCTTTTTGTTTAAAAGAACAGGTTCAAACATCGCTTCTCTCGTCGCTTCGCAAAACCTTATATTTTTGGGCCTTCTGGCTTCTTTTAAATCAGGCTTTTCTTTATAAAATTTTACTGTTATCCAGTGGCTTCTAAATTTGTCTGAAAATTTCCATTGAAGATCGTTCATCTTTAACTCCTGTTTTAAAAATGTTATTGCAACCCTTGCCTTAATTTTTCCCAAATTTCAGTTACTCTTTTTTTTATATTTTCATCCGCTGCTTCAACTATGGTCTTGCCCTGTACCATTGCCTTCACAATAGACTTATCGAAACCTATTTTCCCGATCACTTCAACATCAAAATCTTTACATGCCTCAACTATTTTTTCAGACATCTCCGTATTTAAATCATATTTATTAATAATAACTTTCGTTAATATTTTGAAATGTTTAGCTACTTCCATAACTCTTAAAGCATCATGCATTCCTGAAAGAGTCGGCTCAGTAACAACAACGGCGCAATCAACCCCTGATAAGGATGCGATAACCGGACACCCGATCCCGGGGGATCCGTCAATAATCACCCACTGACTGTTTTCTTTCTCCGCTAATTCTTTCGCTTTCTTTCGCACTAAACTGACTAGCTTTCCTGAGTTTTCTTCAGCAATGCCCAACTTGGCATGAACCATGGGGCCGAAACGTGTGTTCGATGTAAACCATTCCCCGGAAAGATTTTCTTCCATGGTTATAGCCTGCGAAGGACAGGCAAAATGACAAAATCCGCATCCTTCACAAGAAACAGGATCAATGACAAAATTTTCGGCAATAGCGTTAAACCTGCAAATTTCTCCACATTTACCACATTGAACACATTTATCCTGATTAATTTTTGCTGTAAAACCGCTTTTAAATTCCTGCCGTTGCTGAATATCAGGCTGAAGCAATAAATGCAAATCCGCCGCGTCAACATCGCAATCAGCCATAATTTTTTTATCGGCTAAAGCAGCAAGACTGGCAGTTAAAACCGTTTTTCCTGTTCCGCCTTTCCCGCTTATAACTACAATTTGTTTCATTTCCACGATATCCTTTACAAATTATTTTTTTTAGGTTGAATATTTTTGATTTCCTCAAACAATTGTTGAAAGCGCTCTCGATATTCAGGTAAAGCTTTTACAATTGTTTTTCCCTTCGAATAGGCTTCAGCTATTTTTTTCTCAAAAGGAATACGCATTAAAATAGGAATATGTTGCTCTTGGCAATATAAATCAGTCTTATCGTCACCTAAATCAGAACGATTAACAACAACGCCAAAAGGTATATTCAATTTCCGCATAACCTCAACGGCCAACTTTAAATCATTTAAACCAAAAGGTGTTGGCTCAGTGACCAAAACACAAAAATCACTTAATTTTATAGATTCAATAACAGGACAGGACGTCCCTGGAGGGGCATCAATAATCGACACCTTGTTTGTGTCAATATGATTTTTTACAGCTCTGATAAGGGGGGGCGCCATTGCTTCGCCGATATTTAATTTTCCATGAACAAACTGGACGCCATTGTTTTCGCCAATTTCAACAACACCGATTTCTTTATTCACCTCTTTAATCGCAGCCTGAGGACAAAAATAACTACAGGACCCGCATCCATGGCATAATTCCGGAAAAATCATAACCTTATTTTTTAAAACAGCAATGGCATTGTAAAAACAAACTTCTTGACACTTCCCGCAAAAATTACATTTAGATTCATTTACCTGAGGGACAGGAATATATATTTTCTCTTTATTTGTAATTTTCGGCTGAATAAAAATATGAGAATTCGGTTCTTCAACATCACAATCAAGAATCTGGGCATTTGATATAGATAATGCCAAACTTGTCGTAACTATTGTTTTTCCCGTACCTCCTTTACCACTCGCTACTGATATAATCATTTAAATATATTCTCCCATGCGTAATAAAATTAAGTTTTCTTTAAAATAGATACCCACGGCTTCACAGCCGTGGTACTTAATTTAATCTATAATTTCAAGCGTTGCTTGTCCAGCGACTGCAATGTCGCTGGATTTGCTCACATCCCCGCCTTCACAGACGGGGAATTCCCGCTTAAATTAAGGCATCACCTATGCCTTAGATGTTTCCATATATATGAAAACATCATAGACAACGGTATATCCATTGATAAACGATTACAGCATTCTTACAACATGCCGAAACCCCATTATCCTCTTGTCATCTTATTTCCACACTTTGGGCAGTTTACTGAATTACAAGGTACTCCTTGTTGATGCGGAACCCTTTGTCCGCAATTAGGGCAAACACATTCTCCCCCTGGCCCCGGGTTCCCTCCGCCAAAACCACGACCTTGTCCTGTTGGACCTCTTCCATCACCACCTGGCATTTTGCACCTCCTGATTAAGTTATTACTTCATTTAATAATAACGAATTTATATTTTCCGGTATTAACACAGGATGCAACTGTTCATTGACGATAACTAAAATAATATCCGCTTCGACAAGAAGGGCATTATTCGCTTTATTAAATATTTTTTGGGAAAAGAAAATTTGAGCTGCTGTTATTTTTCTAATACTCGAATCACAAACAACTACGTCACCAAATTTGGCAGGATGCTTATATCGAATATATAAATCTTTAATAACAAAATGCTTGCCACTTTTATGCAACTCTTTAACCGAAATTCCTTGTGATTCAAAAAATTCAGTTCTATCCTCTTCTAAAATTTTTAAATAAGAAGCGTGATAAGCAATGCCAATGGCATCTGTATCGTGATAATAAATCTTTTTCTCTATCATTGTTTAAATACGGCATCAATTGTTTAGCCCTGCTTTTTCACCTGCATTTGGTCCTTTAGTAACCTTAAGTTCCCCCTTATTGAAGCGTTCAAGCGCGTCTTTAACAGTGCCATCAACATCAAGAATAATTTCAATGCCTGCTGATTCTAAAGTCTGAGATGCATTAGGACCGACTTTCCCCGTAATAATAACTTTGGTTTGCTTTTCGGCCATAAGCTGACCGGATTGAACGCCAACACCACCCATACCGTCAACATTTTGATTTTGAACAGCCTCAAATTCAGAAGTGTCTGTATCTACAAAAATAAAATATTGGCACCTTCCAAAACGCTGATCTACTTTTGAGTCGAAATTATTTCCTTCAGATGTTATGCAGATTTTCATTACTCACCTCCTTCATGCTCACAACCCTCTTCATGTGGGTGATCACACACTGTTTTATCTAATCCATAGCCTTTTCCATCACCTGGTTTGCAAAGGCTTTCGGCGCCTTCCAATGTTCCATCTTGCAATTTTTTGACAACGTCACTTATTATTCCTTGTATACCAACGACAGTCTCGATGCCGTATTTCTGAAAAAAGCCAGTTGCTTGCATTCCCATACCACCGGCAATAATGCACTGGACTCCTTTATCGTTGAGAAGTTTTGGGATTAAACCTGGCTCATGACCGGGATTATCAATAGTTTCTTGTTTCACAACTTTTCCATCTTCTAAGTCAATGATCGTAAAAGACGGACATCTACCAAAATGAGCCGATACGAAATTATTATCAGTCGAAATAGCAACTTTCAAATGCACACCTCCTTAATTTGAAAACGATATTGCTTCATTAGGACACTGACTAATGCATGCGCCACACTCAACACATTCTTCACTTACAACGGCCTTATTGCTTTCTATTGTTATAGCAGTAACACCGCAGATATCGACACAAGCACCGCATCCTGTACATTTATCATTATCGATTTTAACTGCCATTTATATTTCCCCCATTAATGATACTTGTTCAAAACATTTCAAAATATATTTGTTGATTTCGTTAAATATGCTACAAAATACTTATATTAATAACGAAAATTAAAAAATACCCCATCGGAGACTATTATTAAATTTTATTCTCCATAAAAAATGAGGTTATAGGTGGAAATAAACCATTTTCGCCTATTTCCACCTATCTTGCATTTTCCTGTATTGTTTAAGATTTTGAGTTGGACTCTAATTCTTTTATACGTTCATTGATAGCATTAATTTCGTCCTGCATAACCTTAGCCTGACCTTTCAACATATCTGTTTCTTGTTGAGGGGTCATTTCTGGCGCATAAGGAACCGCAGGATAAGGACTCCCATAGGCATAAGGATAACCAGCTCCGCGCCAGCCAAAACCACGACCTAAGCCGCGTCCTCTGCCAAAGCCGCGTCCGAATCCAAATCCACTACCTCTACCTGAAATTGGATTAATAAATCCTGGCACAGAATAACCGGCGCAATAACCCGCACCACGCCCTGTCATAGGCCCTAATCCAGAAGGTCCTGTTCTGTCTCCTCTTGGCATATCGTCCACCTCCTTTCCAATACCTTGTTCAGTTATTAAATTATCTTTATCCACTTTAACGACACAATATCCCATCCCTTGACCTGTTAAAGGACCTGTTCCTTTTGGTCCTGTCCCGTTAAAATTTGGCATTAAAATTCCCTAATTGTAAATGACAACCATTATCATTAAAAAATAAAAAAAATTAATTATCCTGACCTTTTTGACATTTATCACATAAACCATAAAACTGAATTAAATGATGAAAAATTTTAAAATTATATTTTCCAGTTAGACCTTTCTCTGTTCTTGTCAAAAGTTCGACCTCTTCATCAATAAAATCTGTATAATCAATTACCCTGTTACATGATGTGCAAATCAGATGATGGTGATGAAGGGCTCCTTTTGGGCCTTCCGTTAACTCGTATCTTGCCCGACCATCACCAAAATCAAATTTATTAACTAACCTCATTTCTGTTAAAATATCCAAAGTGCGATATATTGTCGTCATACCAATAGCAGGATTCATCGCATGCGCTTTAATATAAATATCCTCGGCACTCAAATGTTTTTCAGATCCTGCTAATATACCAAAAACAATTTCACGGCTAGCTGTGATTTTATATCCATATCCTTGAAATTTACCATGCCACCACGCATGTCCTCTTCTATGTCTTCTTGGCATTCACTTTTCTCCTAAATGCAAATGGTTTTCACTTTCAATTAAATGATATCACTTACATTTTACTTGTCAAGTATGAATTTTCGAAATTTGGATCACCCATTAAACATTTATCAATCCAGACTGTTTACATCGGTTACTTTTGCCGAAATACTAAAGCTATAACGTATTTTGATCTTTGATTATTTTTTGTTAAAAATTTTTTTAATAAGTTACCTAACAGAATAAATAATTTACCTGTTTGTTAGGTTAGGTAACCCGTTTTTAAATAGGAAGCTATAAATACAACAAAATGCGGCATTATGAAAGGCTAATCTTATATTTCCAACTATATAAAATTATATAAGTTTATTCCTCATACATCATACTCAAAACCTTCAAAATCATCGTGCGGAACTTGGCCATACGGTCAGCCGTAGGTTCTCAAGAAAATTGTTATTGTATCTTGTTTATTCATAATATGTTGCAAACTCCAAATTTCACCTAAACATCATATTCATTCATTTGTTCGAAAATTCAGATGAACGAACATGATGTTTATATATACAATTTAATAAAAAAAGAGTGCCTATAAAAAATAGTGGCCCGGATATAATCCAGCTTTCACCGCGGCTCATAATCAAAATAAATAACGAAAAAGCAATAAAAATCACCGTACCTACTCCCTCTTTTTTCCAGGCAACTGCCAACGCAATTAGAATAATAAAGGTTGGCACCAAATGCATAAACAAGGCAACAACGGTATCTGTGAAATTATAACCTTCACTAAATACATCCAACGCAAAGAGACTTAAAAATATCGTAAAAAGAATGCATAGTATTCTTGGACTCCAATAAAGAATTTGTCTTGTATTCATTCTCAACTGTTTTCCTTCCTGTCCTATCTCACAGGATACATATGAAATTTAATTTGTTAAATTTGAATAGTCTATGTTTAACACGATAATCTCATTTTTTATATTAATGATTTCTATTTGCTCTGAAGCGATTTCATTCTCAGTATCAATAATGTGACGCAAATCCAAGCGAGCATGCATGAGTTTCTTTTTCTCAGTATTATACTTTGATTCTAATGATTTCAGTAAGTTTTCTTTTACTTGTAATATTCTTTTTTTGCCTTTAATTAGTCTTTGTAAATTTTTCAAGCTTTTTAAATATTCATTCTTGGAAAGGTCGTAATCAATCTTGAGGTCATCAATATCTAAAAGGATATTCTTTAATGCACTTTTCGCCTTTCTGTTCTCCCAAGGAATAGTGACATTGAGTCCGATATAGTAATCTTCATCTTGCATATTATCTAAAGCATTAGAAAAATTATGATCCGTCGACTTATTGCTGTATTGACCGACCAGATTGATTTCCGGAAGAAGATTGTTGGCATAGACTTTCCTGCTGTTATTGAGTTTTTTGTTCATTAAGGCATAAATCTCACTGGCGCTTGTATCTGTAAAAGGGACAAATTCATAATGGAACGAAAGTAATTGCTCAAACTGTTTTTCAAATTCATGAAGTTGGGGCAAGTATTTATTCGTATCAAAAAAGATGTCCAATTCAGACAGTATTGCGTTATGGATAATTTCTTCTTCATGATATTGTTCCTGATATAATAGTAAAGAAGCTTCCGCCTCCTGGAGTTCATCATTGTCAACAAGTCCGGAGCTCAGTTTTTCTTTTGTGTCCGCAAGAAGCTTTTCAGCGTTCGTCATGCATTGTTTTAAATAATGGAGATGTTTATAACAGGTGATCCAATTAAAATATAATTTTTGATAATAACTCATGTCACTTTCGTCGCTTTCTTTCCGGCGAATTTCATCAATAGCCAGTTGCATCTGGGCATCATTTTTTGCGAACCGGTCGGCCATGCCGAAAATATTTTTTAAAATAGGTTGTGTGATTTGAACAAAGACCGTAGGGGTGTGATACCGTCGCCCGTTGTCAACGGATGCGTCCGACGAGTTTGCATATTCAATGCCGGCAGCTATCCTGCTCCCGCTTTTAGAGATTGTTCTCCTCATGGCCATATTTGCCGTGTAACCATTAACCCGGGAAGACTGGGCAGGATATTCATCAGAATACTCGTCATTTTCGTTATATTTAAATTCACCATGAAAAGATAAATCGTCAACGGCAGAAGCCGCATAAACAGAATTTCTAGATCGTTCAACTGCGATTCTATTCTTTTTGAGCTCAGGTAGCTTATCCGTGACAATTTTGATATATGAGTCGAAGGAAAGAATCTTTTTGTTTTCTCCCTCTGTTGAGGTATTGTTTATTGTCAAAGGTGATTCCGAACTGTTACTTTCAGTCGAGATTGTAAAAAGCCCAATAAAGACAACAAGCAGTAAAGAAAGCATTCGTCTATTTTTTCTTTTCGTCAGAATGCGTTGCCTTTTTTGCCTTATTCGGATTTTGGTTTTCTCAGACAGATTATGTAGCATTAGGTACAAACAAGGGGTGATCAGTAATGTCAAAGGGGTTCCGATCAATAATCCGTAACTCATGGACAATGCCATGGGAGCCATAAAGGGGTCGGATCCTCCCCATCCGTACGCAAGCGGAATAAGTCCTCCTACGGTAGTAACTGTTGTCATAATGATTGCCCTTAACCGGTCGGAAGATCCTTGGGCAACAATGTCGATGATGGAAAGTCCTGCAGGTGAACTTTTTTTGATTTGATTTAAATGGCTGACAAGAACGAGGGAATCATTGACAACAACACCCGTTAACCCGATGGCGCCAAGCAACGCGATAAAGCTTAAAGGTTCTTTGTGAAGTAAAAAAGCAAGAATGACACCGAAAATACCAAAAGGGATGGCTGCCATGACAATAAGAGGCTGTGTTAAAGAATTGAACAAGACAATTAAAAGGAAATAAATCCCGGTCAATGCGATGATCATGGTCAGGAACAGGCTTTTGAAAGATTGCTCTGTTTCAAAGATCTCGCCTTCTTTTATAAATTTTGTCCCGGGATAGTCTCTGTCAAGATTGAATTTATTCTCTACTAAATCCATCACGTCATCAGGAGTCATGATGTCTTGAAAAACGTCTGCTTCGATTTTGACTGCCCTTTGACCGTTATGATGCTGATAGAGGCTTTGACCTTTTGTGTGTTTAAATTTGGCGACCTTGTTTAACTCAATAAGTTTATTTTGGTTATTTGCCAGCAGGAGGTTTTCGAGTCGATCAGGATTGTCATCGGAGTTTTTATTGAACAAAAGCCTGAAATTAACGTCCTCATCCCCATATCTGACTTTGGTGACAACTTCTCCTTCATAGGCGATGCGGGCGTTTGATGCAATATTTTCAACAGTTAAACCGAACCTTTCCAGTTGAAGGTAATCTATGTCCAGTTCAATCAGGCCTTGTTCGATTTTATCGTCACGGGTAATATCTTTGACTCCTTTAAGTGTATTTAAAAAGGAAACAACATCATCGGCGAGTTTTTTTCGTATCGTATCATTGCTTCCCACGATGCAGATTTCAACGGGTTTTCCATCGGGAGGGCCGCCGGTTTCTATGAAATAAGAAATATTTTCAAAGCCTTTCAATTGGCGTGTGGATTTTCGAAGCTCTTCAACAATTTCCTGAGCGCTGCGTTTCCGTTCGCTAAAAGGCGTTAGAAACAATATCATGTATCCATGATTTTTAATTTTGATATCAGAAAACTCGTCTTCACCGATTCGCGTAACAAAAGAACTCAGTTCGGTTTTAGGTAAGCGGGCTATAATTTGCTCAATCTCCGAGAATTTCTGAGATGTGTGTTGCAGGCTGGATCCTTGGGGAAGTTGTGCCGTGATTGAAATCTCCTCTGCCATTTTATCCGGAAAAAGTATCGTCTTGAGGCGGGTCAATCCGAAATGTAGGGTTACTCCAAAGACAATAATAAAAATAAAAACAACCATATACCGGAATTTCAATATTTGTTTCATCCGCGAGAAATATACTGCTTTTAAATATTGTAATTTGTTTTTTGAATGTCGTGCTCCCCTATGTTTTCGCAATCCATGTTGAAGATGCGCTGGAAGCGCTATAAATGATTCAATCAGGGATATGAATAACGCCAACGTTATCACCAAGGGAATAACCGTGACAAATTTCCCAAAAAGACCTTCCATAAAAAACATGGGAACAAAGGCGAAAAAGGTTGTCAGGACGGTTGTGAGGACAGGCCAAAAAATTTCCTGAATGCCGCTTATTGTGGCCTTGAGCGGAGGACTGCCCTGCTCCCTATGTTTATAAATATTTTCACTGATAATAATAGCATCATCGACGATGATACCGATTACCATAATCATGGCGCTCAAGGAGAGACTATCCAAGAAAACATTAAAAAAAGGCATCAAATAAATCGTCCCTAACAAAGATATAGGAATTCCTGCGGCAATCCAAAAAGATGTTTCTGCATTCATAAAGATCCGCAGTAGTAAAATGACAAAGATAAGGCCCAAGACGGCGTTTCTTTGTACAATATTAAGACGATTTCTGACATAATGAGAGGAATCATTGGCAATAGATATCTTTAGTCCTGCGGACGTAATCTCCTTTGATTCTTTGATGACTTTTTTGACAGATTCTACGGCTCTTAAAATATCGGCAGACTCAGCTTTTATTATTTCAAAGGAAATGGAAGATATCCCGTTAACACGCGAGAGGGTCTGTGCTTTTTCAAAATCATCTTCAATAACAGCAAGGTCATGCAATCTGATAAGAGGGCCATCATATGAGTTCCGAATGATTACATCGCCAACTTCAGAAGGGCTGCTGAATTGAGATGAAATGGTGATATTTTTATTATCAGTTAATGATTCTGAATTTCCCGCCGTGGAGCGGATGTTTCTTTTTTGGATGGCTGTCTTAATACAATTTATTGGGATTTGATAATCTTTGATTTTTTCCGGGGCAAGTTCGATATGAATTTCTCTCGCTCGATATCCATATTCATTGATTCGGCAAACTTCCGGAAGATTTTCCAGCTTTTTCTTTAGTAGTTTAGCTGTTTGATAAAGATCCCTGTAAGGCATCTCTCCTGAAAGGGCGACTTCCATAATTGGAAACGTTGCAGAATTTGACTCTTCAATAAAAGGAAAATTTTCAATCTCTCGGGGCCAATCTTTGATACGGTTGACGGCATCCCGGACATCATTTTTCACTTTTTTCATGTCCCGGACTGTCGGATCAATGATAACAGTAATGAGCGAGACGCCTTCTATTGATACGGAAGTGAAATTTTTTATCCCCGTAACGCTTTTTAACTCGTTTTCGATCTTATTCGTAATGTTGATTTCAACATCCTCGGGTGAAGCTCCAGGGTAGGATGTTTCGATTAAAACTTCTCCGAAATCAACATGAGGATAGCTGTCACGTTTAATCGTGAGCAGAGAACCTATCCCCAGAAGAACAATCATAATCGATATTAAATTAGCAAGGAGGGTTCTTCTTGCAAAGAATTCAAAGAATGTTTTCATCATTTTGTAATCAGAATTGGTAAACTACTCCAAACATTGATGAAAACAATCCATCTTGATCGACAATTGGTGAATCTTTAATATTGGAATCCAATATTTCATATTCAAAATCACTAAAAATCGCCCATTTTTCATTAATTGGATAAACTATGCGCACCCCAGCAGCGGGATTAAAAGAGCTATCTGCGGTGTAAGCAGGTCGTCCTGACCGTGCTTCTGATGACCTGACTCCGTAGTAGTAATTTGCCAGATCTTTGCTGAGCCATGTCACGCCTACATAAGGCGTTAAAAACCCGCCCAAAAACTCTTTTGAAAGTTCAAATTCAACTTCCTGTCCTTGATGGTTGTTTGCCAAATCAGCCAAAACAGACACCTCTAATTCAAAAATCTTTGCATCCCATTCTAATTTTGCACCACCATCAAAGGAATTCTTGCGTTCCTTCATTCCTGCTAAATCTGTACTATCGCTTGCTTCATACCCATCCATACGAGGGCCCAGGATTGCAGATAACTCCCAATCGTCATTCTTAATAATTTTGTAACCAAATTCGGTCCCTTCAATGAAGAAATTTTTGTATTCTCCCATAACCATTGGCACGGGCATAACTTCATCATCAGCACCTTTATATGGTGAAGTTTCATACATAACTCCAATCCCCACTGCTCCATCTTCTACTTTTTTCAACTCCTCTGTTACTGAACTTAAAACATTGTCGAAGAGTTCAGATGCTTCGACGCATTTTTGCGTAAAAACAAAACTCATAAACGCAAAAAGGATTACATACAGTTTTTTACCAAACATAAATACTCCTTTCATTTTAGAAACATCTATAGTGACCCTAGTTAACAAATTTAAACAAATGGTGTAGAATTGAGTTCCAAGGAAAGGAGCCCAATTCCCATGAAAAAACGCCAATGGACCAGCCAACAAAAGACCCAAATCGTGCTTGAAGGCCTCAGCGGGAAAATCGACATCAGTAAACTTTGTAACAAATACCAAATTGGCCAAACCCAATATTACAAATGGCGCGACCAGTTCCTCAAAGAATGCCATATGGCCTTTGACATCAAACAACAGTCCCAGAAAGAGCAACGTCTTGAAAAAGAAAACGCCAAACTCAAACGCATCATCGGCGACTTGACCGTTGAACTAAAAAAAAACGAGTACGAGTTATGAAAAGACGCCGTTCTCTAAAGCGTATCGAACAAGACCAAAAACATTTAGTCAAAATCCGACAAATTAAAAAGCAACATCCCCTCTGGGGATACCGTTCAGTCTGGGCCTATTTAAACAACCGTAAACATTACAAAATTGGCAAAAATTGTGTCCAACGCCTCATGCAAGAAAATCAATTAACGGTTCAACCCAACGATCGCTTGAAGGCCAAGCGTGGCAACCTCCGCCGGAAACCACGAGCTTCTCACCCCAATCAATTCTGGGGTATCGATATGACAAAAATCAAACTGGCGACCTGGGGCTGGTTCTATCTGACCATCGTCCTAGACTGGTATACCAAAGAAATTATCGGCTATAGCCTCAACATCCAGTCAAAGACTGATGACTGGCTGGATGCCCTGGAAATGGCCATCAACAACCGATTCCCAAACGGCATCAAAGACACACTGAATCATGACCTGCACCTGATCTCGGACAATGGCTGTCAGCCCACCAGCGGGCGCTTCAGGCTTAATTGTTCACTGGCCGGCATCAAGCAGATCTTCTCAACCTGGTCCAACCCCAAAGGCAATGCTGACACCGAACGCGTCATCCGCAGAATCAAAGAAGATTTCATTTGGATCAATGAATGGGACAACCCATTTGATCTTCAAGATGACTTCAAGCGTTGGATCAACGATTACAACACCGATTTCCCTCATCAGGCATTATTCTTCGCTACGCCTGAAGAGTTTTACAAAAGATGGATTAACAAAGAACTCGATCTACACAAAAAAATCCTTGCTTAACTAGGGTCATTACACATCTTACGTTTCTTTTTAATGCGAAAAGTATATCATTATAAAATTATGAAAAACTGATAGGTAGATTACATTATTGTAATGTTGTGGAATAAAGAGGAATGTGGATGATGAAGGTGCTTCCTGTGCCAAGTTCGCTTTGCACTGTAATTTTTCCATTCATTGTGGAAATAATGGATTGCGCCCAACTTAAGCCCAATCCATTTCCTGGGGTTGACCGGCTTGATTGTACTCTGAAAAATTTTTCAAAAATACGTTTTATATTTTCCTGTTTAATGCCAATGCCCGTGTCTTTAAACGAAATTAACGCTTGGTGCCCAGATTTAGTTACCCTGACTAAAATTTCTCCGTTCTCTTGAGTGAATTTTATGGCATTATCTAATAGGTTAGAAACTGCCCTTTGCAAATTATTCATGTTTCCTTGAATATAAATCGGCGTTTTTTGTCCTTCAAATTTTAGTTTTATATTTTTATCTTCTGCAACAGGCTGAAAAATATCACAACCTCTTTCAACAAGATCAATTATTTCAATGTTTGTTTGATCGTACTTTTTTATTCCAGCCTGAATTTCGGAAATTTCTAATATGGTGTTAACAAGATAAACAAGCCGGTCACACTCTTCGATAATAATTGAGTAGCTCTCATCGTTTGAATGAGAATTAGCATTATTTTTCAATGATGTTTCTGCTATACCCCGTATGCGAGTTATTGGTGTTCTTAGATCATGAGCTACGTTATTAGTTATATCTGTTAATTCCGACATTAATTTTTCTATCCGATTTAGCATATTATTAAATGCTTCAGCAAGATTATCTATCTCTGTCCCTTCATTTTTCGTTTCAACTCTATGGACTAATCCGTCTTTCCCTATTTTCACAGCTGTTTCTGCAACTCTTTTTACCCCGGACATAGTTTTTTGCATTATCCACCAGCCCAAAATGATCCCGCAAACTAAAAGGGCAATAAAAATCCAGAAGATCCAATATCTAAAACTTTCCATGAGGGCTTGGTTGTTCTGAATGATAAATCCGATTTGTAAAATATAGTTGCCATTTCCGATTTTTCTGCTGATAACTCTGGTATTGAGTTGATTGTTTTCGTAGGTCAGTGTTTCAAAAACAACATCTTTTTGAGAAGACAATTTGGCTAAATTTTTAAGTTTATTTAAGTCTAAATGATTCCATTGATTTAAATTGGAAGAGCTAATTTCTGTATAATCAGAGGATAAAAGCCTATAAAAAACTCTCCCCAATCCTTCTTCAGAAGCTTCTTTATGAAGTTCTTCAATCATTTCTTCTATATTTCTTCTCAAGAATTCATTTTTGTACTCTTGAGAATCATGCAGCAATTCATAATCAATAATTTTGGTGGGATCAGAAGATAGGATCGATTTACTTATAAAAAAGACAAGAATGGCCGCTATTGAAAAAAAGAGGGCATACCATAGGGAAAGACGAAAAACAACGGAATGGAAAATGCTATTCTTTTTCTTCCAGAACATATCCAAATCCTCTGACGGTATGAAGGAGTTTTTTCTTAAATGGTTTATCAATTTTGTTTCTTAAACGGCTCATGCGTGCTTCGATGACATTAGTTTCTGGATCAAAATTATAATCCCAAACATTTTCAATAATCATAGTCTTTGATACTACTCTTCCCGCATTTTGCATAAGATATTCAAGTAATATGAATTCGCCAACGGGAAGGAAGATTTCTTTATCTTGCCGATAGACTTTTCGTTTGATTGAATCCAATTTCAAATCTCCAATTTGAAATGAAGTAATGCCTGGCCTGGAAAAAGATCTGCGAAGGATAGCTTGGATTCTGGCCAATAATTCACTGAAGGAAAAAGGTTTTACTAAATAATCATCGCCGCCTTTTTGAAGTCCTTTGACCCTATCGGAAACGTCGCTTTTTGCGCTCAATATTATGACTGGCAGCATAATTTTCTTATTTCGGAGTTTTTCAATCATGCTTAAACCGTCAAGCTCTGGCATCATTATGTCGACTATAGCCACATCATACTTTTCAACTTCGGCGAAATGTAATCCATCCAAACCATTTTCGGCATGCTGAACGGCATAACCCTGTTGGGTTAATCCATTAAGTATAAATTGAGCTGTTTGCTTATCGTCTTCAACTAATAATATTTTCATAATTTATAAATTGGTTTATTCATACATGATAATAGGCAAAAATTAAATTAACATGACCGAAAAATTACAATTTTGTAATATATAACTTTTTATATTATTTCATTTATTTTATCAGTATAACTAACTGATAATCAATCACTTAAAGCGCATATCAGCCTCAAAAATATTTCACCGTAGTGATACGTACGGTCAACCAAATGTTCGAAGGTATATTTTTTTCGTATCTTCTATCATTTTTCCGCGACAACAAGCATTTCAAAATCGTCGATTGTCAATTTGTCGTTTCTTGAGTATGCCCCGAGCTTTGCGCCAAAGATGCCGATTTTCTTAAACCCCAGCGTCTTTAAAAGCCACGTTATCTCACTGGGCACATAATAGCGTTCATGGCATTTTAATTCTTTTTTATTTCCCGCATCATCTTCAAAGACAACGGTATTGTGATCGCGGAATGTCATCAGATCAAAGGAACAATCCTTACATTGGGATTGCCCCTCTTTCTGCGCCGACTCATAAAATTCCTTGACAGAATGAAACAGCGGGAATAACCCATTTAATGTGGTAAAAATGAATTTGCCTTTATCTTTCAACGCTTTTGTTGCATTCTTGAGGATTTCAAAGTTCATCTCATCTGTTTCCATAAGAGAGAATCCGCCTTCACACAACATAATAGCCAGATCAAATTCACCTTCAAACGGAAGATTACGGGCATCTTTTGTTTGGAAGTCGATGGCCACCCCTGCCTCTTGCGCCTTTTCCCTTGCCCTTTTAATTTGATTATCAGAAAGGTCAACCCCGGTCACGTTGTATCCCCTTTTAGTAAGTTCAATAGAATGCCTTCCTGTCCCACAACCGATATCGATAATCTTTAAGGATTTTACGTGGTTTATCTCATCTTCAATAAAATCGCATTCGCCGATCGTGCCTTGAACAAAACATTCCTTATCGTATTTGTGAGCGTAATCTTCGAATAATGATTCATACCATTGTTTCTTCATTATTTCCCCTTATTTTTGGAGTCGTTGAAATTCAGCGATTTTATCTTTATTCCCTGTTTTTTCAGCACCTTAGCAATATTTTCCATTGCCGTCCTTTTTAGGCACCATCGGTCAGACGTATACTTTAAGATAAACCTTTTTTGTCATATTTCTAGACGCCTTCCACCACGATAGCGTTTGTCTTAGCGGATTGTTCACGCAAAGAGGCAATTGCAGAATATTCTGGAGAATTGAGCCAGGAGTTTAAGGTATCCATAGAGCCAAATTTAACAACAATAAGGCGTTCGGGGCTCCAATCCCCTGAGATGACCTTGACTTGTCCTCCGCGGGCCAAATACTCACCGCCGAATGCTTGGACAGTTGGCGGCACTTTCTGAATATACTCGCTATACGTAGCTTTATTCAGAATCTCTTTAGTTTCAACAACCAAATAAACAGGCATCTTTCTTCCTTTTTTTAAATTACTTTATAATTATTTTATCCGCTTGAATATATGGTTTCTCCAATTATCCGCATAGAGGTTTTTATCCAAAAGCCCTTCTTTTATAAACTCGAGATTAGATCTCGAAGAAATCTTAATCAAATGATCTTTTGCATAGCAATAAACCGGTCGTCTTAAGATTTTGCCACTGACTTCAAGATTGCTGTATTTTTCATGGATGCCCTCTCCATCCTGAAGAATCATTATAAGAAAACCGTCTTGTTTTAATATGGCTGCGATGTTTTTAAGAACATCTGACAGATCAGCCGGAGTGATATGAATTAACGACCCGCTGGCAAATACACCGTCGAATCGGCCAAGACTACCATCAAGATGGCGAAAATCCATGAGTTTGAATTCACATTCATGACAACGTTCTTTGGCAATACGAATGCATTCACTACTGTAATCTATACCGATTACGTCGGCTCCGAGGGATGCCAACCTTTTGCTTTCATGCCCCGGGCCGCAGCCTAAATCCAATACTCGAGGTGCTTCTGGCAGTAAGGACGCGAATTCTTTTATTGTTGGCAGGAGAATATCATTCTGATACCATTCATCTGCCGTTTTTTCTGCAGTTAAATCGTAGAATAATTTTGTTTCATCTTTCATGTTCAATTTCTTCCACTTCATTAAACACTCTATTTCTCCTGTTACTTCTTCCGTCTCTTCAGCAAATAATTGAAATCCTTGTTTGATGTAAAAATTTACGCTTTTTGAGTTCTTTTTATAAACTTTTAATTGAATCAAATTTCTGTGATCTTTTATATGATTTAATAATTCTGTGCCGATTCCGCGACCCTGCATATCCGAAGAGACAAAAATGGCTGCAAGATAATTATCGACCATGGTAATAAACCCAACAATCGTATCCTTTTGAAGGGCTAAATAGGTTTCTGAATTCGGCAGATATTTCGTAGCCATTGCTTCTTTATTCTTTTTCCAATATTCCGAGGGAACGAAACTATGTGCTTCAAGTGAAACTTCGTACCATAGTTCTACCACTGCATTTATGTCTTCATCTTTAATTTTTCTAATTTTCATAGGAGTATTTTGAGTCACTAAATTTCAACAATTTAGCTTCTATCCCTTGCTTTTCCAATGACTTGGCAATATTTTCCATGACCGTCCTTTTTCGGTACCATCGGTCAGCCGTAGATTTTTAGAAATATTTTCTTCATGTTTTACGCTAAATTATATTCTAAAGGTTGTTTTACCAATGGTTTTTATGAGTTTTCCAAAATAAAGACAATAAAGTTCTAAGGAGTCCCCCATGTAGAGTTGTTCAAGCTCGTGCTCTGGTAATCCTTCTAGTTCTTTGATATCAATAAACGGGGGTAAAACTAAGGCAACATTATTAGTAATTATAAAAATTTTATTGAGCAATACATCTGCTGGAGGATTTGTATTCGAATTTGTGAATCGATAGATGTGATCTGGTCCAGTTACAGCCCAATCAGGATCAAGAAATGCGCTATTTATAGGCGGGAGATTTTCTATTAAATTTTGATTCAGAATATTTCCATTTATCAAAGTAACCCTGTCGGATAGGTCTGCTTTCTTTATATTTTGGGCGGCATCTTCTTGTATGGATCGATCAATTTCAAATGTAATGACATGCTTTGCTGTTCTCGCAAGAGATATGGTAGTAAATCCTCCCCCAGTGCATGTTTCTAAAACGACAAAATTCTTGAATCGTTCAGCAAAATGAGACGTAAATTTTTTATCAATGCCCATAATAAATGTACGTTCACTTGCAGTGTAGTAGTCTCCAAATTTTTTTAGAATATCAATATTCTCCACTTGATGTTTCTTATCCATAGCTTATTTCTTTATATTATAGCAGCAATCCCGTCACAAATTTTCATAATGGCAAATTAAGATTGTCGTTATTATCAAACTCCCAAAATGGATTATATGCAACTTCAATTAAATGCCCGTCCAAATCCTTAAAATATCCGCTGTATCCACCCCAAAATGCTTTCTGAGCGGGTTTGAGAATGGTTGCTCCAAGTTGCTCTACCTGCCCGAGAACCTCATTCACCTCATTTTCATCCTTTGCATTATAAGAAATAGTTACAGCAGAAAACCCTGTTGGCAAGTCTTTTAAGGTTATATCATCAGCCAAAAGCTTCCGCGGATAGAGCGCCAAAACAATTCCTCCTAAGGGAAAAAGAATAAGATCATCTAGACTCGCAGGCGACCTTTTCCAGCCGAGACCTTTCTCATAAAAATTTATGGATTTTTGTATGTCTTTTACGCCGAGGGTAATGAGGTTGAATTTTTGTCGCATATCAATTCCTAGTTAATGTGAGTTTATAAGTTTTTTTTAATTACATATCCCTTGCTTTTCCAATGCTTTGGCGATATTTTTCATTGCCGTCCTTTTTCGGTACCATCGGTCAGCCGTAAATTTTTAAATAATTTTTTTTCATAAGTATTGAGCTTAATCTATATGGTTCAGAAATTTTTCATAAAGCTCTTTCTCATTAAATGAAGAGGGATCTTTGATGGCTCCCCCAGCCATGTCTTGATGTCCTCCTCCGGCACCCAATCCTCGGAGAACACTTTTGATGATAAACGCCGCATTCCACTCGGGGTTTTCACTGCGCACCGAGAAAATGATTTTGCCGTTACTTTGCGCGCAAAGCACTACGAAATTGATTTCTTTTACAGACAAAAAGAAATCAGCAAGTATGCCCAAAAGATTTTGCGCGCATTCTCCAGGATGGTAATAAAATGCGAAACGATCACTGATTTTGACATTTTTTAAAGCCTTTTTATAAATATGAAGATCTTCTTGGCAAACATTATTACGTAATATTGATCCCAATAAGTTGTTGTCACTCTTATCTTGCAAAAAGGAAAGCATTTCGATGTCTTTGAGATGAACCCTCCTGCGCAAAGAACCGGTATCGACATGAATGCCGATTGATAAAGCTGTGGCTACATAGGGTGTCAGAACAACCCCACTTTCCTTCAAATAATGAGAAATAATTGTTGATGACGCACCGTAATCACTCCTGATGTCGAGAAACGGAACGTCTGCTGGCTCCTTGCCTAAATGATGATCGATGACCGCCAGAACTTTTCCTGTATCATTGGTTACATTTTCATTGCCCTTACACCCATCAATAAGTATAATGCCGTCTTTTTTCTTTAGATTTATCTCACCCGTTTTTTGCATGACAATACCAAGATCTTTGACCATTCTTCCGATCGGATTTGTTTGGAGTTCACCTTCATAGAGAATGGTGGATGCCGTTCCTTTTTCTTTCAAAAAATATTGGAGTCCGAATGCGGCCGCAACAGCATCAGGATCCGGAAAGTCATGGGTCTGTATAAAAACGGAAGTTTCATCGGCTAATGAATCGAGGAGTTCCTGTGATTTGGCTCTCATAAAATAGCAGTCCTGTATTTGTAGTATTAATGACCAATTTCTTTAATCTTTTTCCCTTGGTTCGCAACTTATTGGGGACTGTCCTCTTCCCCTTCAAAATTTATTTGCACGTTGATGTAGACTTCTCGTATGTTGGTCTCTGGGGCGGTACTGTCGTTAACTTTTCGCCGTTTACCATTACATAGGATTCAAGATGTGACCAGAGTGCGTTGGCCTTAAAGTGATAACCAGCTTCATTAATGTCACAAACTATTCGATATGTTGGGGTTTGGTCATCGCAAAAGCATTCACTTAAGTATGGCGGCTGAGCGCCAACAAGCTCATTCATTTGTTGGGGAAATCGGCCATCATGATCTTTTGCGTAACGCTCTGCGGCTTTAGCCATGACGGACAATTTGGCGATCAATCCGGGGACCACTTTATTTTTATGGTCATCTTTCCTCTTCTTATTTTGTGCTAAAATGGATTCCTCTGTGATTTTTGTTTCCGATATAATTCCCCCTTCTTTGTCATATTTCTGGGTGACAATATCGTTGCTTTCATTGATATAAGATTTCTCTATCAACCTCCCATCTTGATCGAAATATTCCAAAGTTTTTTTATCATGATCTGCTTTAAAACTGGCAGAGCCATTATTGGCTTGATTGGCATTCAAAAACAAAATAACCTCCATAATATTCGGCTTCTTGGATGAGGCGAGGTTACTTTGGGCATAAACGTTGGAGCTCAATAACATGATTACAATAAATACAAATGAGAATTTCATGAATTCTCCTTTAAGTTTATTATTCTTAGGTATTCTTAAGGACTGTCCCCACATGTGATTGTATATGCTTTAAGAAATTGATTCCACATTTCCACATTTTCCCCTTGGGGGTCGCAGCGCAATGCTTCTTCCATACATTTTCCAGCTTGAGGGCAATGTTTTATGGTCCGAATATCCCTATCCCAAGAAGCGTTTAAACCGATATATATAAGTTCGGCCAGCATAGCCCACATCCGTGACCGCATCTTCTCAGATTCAATCATCAGCTTTGGCATACGTTCCATAGTTCTCGTGCCGTATTCATAAATAGTGTTCGGGGTATAGAGCTGCTTTCGGCCCTGAATGACTGCGGTCCAGACTTCGGAAATTTGTTGATAAGGGCACTCGGTGTCCAAGGGGAGAGTTTCGTCGTCTATTTTTTTAATTTGTGCAAGGCCGGTCAAAGCGGCTTTGCGGACTTCCCAAATATTACAGTCTTCCACAACTTTTTGAAGTACAGGAATAGCCTCTTTCCCCCCGACTTCCCCTAAAAGTTTAACAGCTTTTTCTGCTATTTCATAATTGGGATAATCGATGACCTTTGTCAAGTAAGGTACGACGCGTTTACCCAGACGTCTTAATGAAAAATATGGGTCGCTTCCGAGAACGGTGCCGAGGCTTTTAGTGGCAAGATCTTCGATCAGAGGACAAATTTCATTAAACTCCTCTTGGGGTAAGGCTTCATTAGGCTTGGACGAGGCATTTATCCAAAGACCAACGGAAGGCTTCCTGTAGACAAGATAAAATCCCTTTGTGGCCGGCTCGACAGCATCCTCGACCGGGACCGGGCCGGCTTCCTTGACATGATCGCTTTTCCGCCCGGCCCCCCACCACTTTTTGGCATCAGCTCTGGCCGAGTCAAACGGGCTTCCCAATGTCTTATAGCACGTTTCGCATATAAGCCAACTAGCCTGCTGCCCCACCACGTAACGGTAAATGGCGTCAAAATTTGTGATGGCTCCCCCTTGATAGGTGGTCGCGGGGACATACGGAAGGGGATTTGAGAAATACATCCTCCAGAAATAATTTTTGGTGACAACCTTTTTAGCCGGCAATACGTACCCTTCCGTTGGTGGCACAGGCCGCCGGCAAGCACCGCAAATCTGTTGGGTGTTGACAAACTTATCAAAACAGGAAGTACACACCAGCCATTGAGGAGCACCCTCTTGGATAGCATGTGGGGGCCGCTGAGGTTCCCCCAAACTGTCCTTCATCTTCCGCACCAAATTTTCTTTAAAAAGTCGATTCGATAGCCCTTCCTCCGGCAGTATCTTTGAGCAAAAGGCACAGCGCGATTTCTTGAATTTTGCGGCCAGTTTGCCGGCCAAACTATTGAAGAATCCTTTTGTGTTCGTCATGAATCCCTCCCAGATGTCATTGCCTAAAGGTTGCCCTGTCCCTTAGCGGGGACTGTCCCCTTCCTTTTTTCCCCTTCCTTTTCGGCCTTCACAGGTGGTTGATGGCGATAAAAACGGTCGATATTATCGTAAACCGTGCGCACTTTTTCCGTTGTGCAACCCTTCGATAGAAATTGATCAATTTGGTTTAAATTATCGATAAAATAGCTCACACCTTTGATCATACCCGCAGATCCGGGACGGCGAGACCTCTGATCAACAACCCGGTTCATTAATAAAAGCGCACCCCAGGCTTTATTAGGACCGTAAAACGCCTTGTATCGCTTTGCAAAATTCTCGTCAATATGGATGTGGACCGTCGGCCCTACCTTGTTTTTACTTTCAACGAAGCCATCTGAATTGTATCGGGTTTGAATGCTCTCAATTTCAAAAGTGACCGTACTGTCAACATGGTCTCTACAAATGTCTGTATATCTCTCGGCAAAATCATTATGAAAAAGATGATTGAATTCTTTATACTCACGAAGGATATCAAAATTCCCTTCTGCAAAAGCTTGAATAACATCATCGTAGTCCTTAAGCCTTGGTTTTCTTTTAAATTCTGCGGTCATGACTTCCTTTGGATTCTGTGCAGACCAATTCAAATAACAGAGGAACCCGCTGACACAGACATATCCTTCGGGAATGGGGTTGAGTGAGAAGTCAATGGTTTCCGTGCCGGGGCACGCTGATAGATACTGTTCAGCAATCAACGGCGCGACAACACGATAATCTCTCATTGTGGCCGGTTTGCTCAAAGCCGCATCCGCATTATTGTAATACACCGGTTTTAACGGGATAATAGGGTTTCTTTGACAGGTTCCTGCATAGTCAATACCGGCGGAACTGTTTGGAAGGCGGAATTTGATTCTGACATCAGGCTCTTGCCCATCATGTTGCTCCCCTTGATCATCAGCATTGTCACTGACAATCTTCCAACTTTCACTTTTTTGGGCAGACCCTGAAAAAACCTGGACGTCGCCTTCTTTGCCGATGATTTTGACACTTCTAAAGGCATATTGACCACATTCTTCACTCAGAGGCCCCCGTACGTTCCCGATTAAGACCCGGATGTGTCGCGGGTCACCCTTAAAAAATCTGCGGTCCGGAACCGTGATCGTTAACTCGGCTTCTTCGCCACATTGGAAGTCATCGTTGATATCAATGGTAAATTTTCCTTCTTTCATAACTTGACGGGCCTCAGCAATCTGCTGTGGTGGAAGACACAGAAGCCCCAACATAACAAAGGTAAGAAAACAGCCTACAACTTTTGATGAGTTCCCCATCACTAAGCTATTCATTAAACCTGAACTGTTTTCAGCCGGTCTATTACTCCTAGGAGATATGTACATGAGTTCCTTTCCTTTCTCTAACAATTTCACGTCTTCTGATCCCATTGATTTATGCCATCCTTATTGATAAGTTGCTTTGGGCATTTCATTCCAAGCAGTCTCAAATTCTGAGCAGTAATTTTCCCCCAGGCATTTATGAGATCATCTTTTCGTTATTTTAGAGTAACAACTCCCTGTTTCTCCAATGCCTTAGCGATATTTTCCATTACCGTCCTTTTTCGGTACCATCGGTCATCCGTAGGGGCAGAGAAAAACATTCTTTATGATGTTGCGATTATACTCTCTTATAATATGAAAATCAAGGTGGGATGGTTGACGGAAATTGAAAAGGGTACAAACTGATAACATAGTTTATTATGGGGGCCTGTCCCCTTTCGTATCTCGTTTGTCATCATCAATGAAGGTGATTTTAAAGTTTCATGAAATATTTTATCATTCCTTTAGTTAATTTGTGTTCTACCATCACAATGACCCCTTTTTCATTCACAAAGTAATAAGACGGAACTCCCACAATTTTCAAGATGGAAGGTAACGTGTTATTTATATCAACCCAAAAGTCCCCTTCCAGTTTTTTCCTTTCCCAAAATTGTTGAATTCTGCCGATCTCCTCTCCTTGATTAATGGAAAGGAACCTAATCCCTTTAGCTGCCAATTCTTTTTCCTGCTTATCCTGGCGTTCAATAGCCTTTACACAATGCGGACATGCTGACGACCAGAAAAAAATAATCGCTTTTTGCCCTTTGATCAGTTCTCTTAAATCCACCTCTTGCGCATCAGGCTCTGCCAGTTTTACGGAAGGGACAGCTATCCCGATCGCCGGATTCTGAAACTGAAAATCTTCATGTTTCAAATTATCATTTAGCAAACTTCTCACAGAATAAAACGAAATAAAAAATACAATGATCGAAAGGATAATTTTTAACCATGTTTTAAAATTAATTTTCATGCTTCAAATGCTCCATTTCATTTTTCATATTGGCTTTATCCTCGCTGTAATGCATCGCGGCCGCTTCGTCGATCCGGCCCTCGGCGAGCAGTGCGAGAAGCGATTGATTAAGAGTCTGCATGCCGTGTTCAGCGCCGGTTTGAATGGCTGTCCTCATCTGATGAGTCTTTTCCTCACGGATCATCGCGCGCACACTGGGCGTGGAGAACAGAATCTCGGCGGCGAGCGAACGCCCCGTTTTGTTTTGCCACGGGATCAGTTTTTGGCAGATGACCACCTGCAAGGTTGAAGCCATTTGCACACGGATCTGCGCCTGATGATCAGCAGGATACGCGCTTATCACACGGGATATGGTCTGAATGGCATCAGCGGTGTGCAGGGTGGCAAAGGTGAGATGTCCGGTCTCGGCTAAAGCAAACGCTGCCGACATGGTCTCCAAGTCTCGCATTTCACCGACAACGATCACATCCGGGTCCTGCCGCATACTGCGGCGCAGGGCTTCGGAGAAATTGGCTGTATCACGCCCGATTTCACGTTGAGTCACAAAAGATTTCAGACTGCGGTGCCGATACTCGATCGGGTCCTCAATAGTGTGGATATGACAAGCCCGGGTCTTATTGATTTCATTGACAATGCTGGCAATGGTCGTGGATTTCCCGCTGCTGGTTGTTCCTGTCACAAGAACCAGCCCCGAAGGCAGTCCGCAGATCTTCTTCAGAAAATTGACATTAATCCCCAACTCCTCCAGTTTAAAAAAACGATTGGGCAGAAGCCGAATAGCAACAGCGAATTCACCCTGCTGCCGGTAAGCATTGATACGCAGGCGGGTGCCGTCGGGCCTTTCAAAAGCGGCGTCAAGTTCCCCGGTGTGACGCAAACGGTCGAATGCGTCTTCGCTGACAACCCCGGCGACCATCGAAGCGATGATTTCCGGGCCTAATGGTTCGTCATGTCCGTTGAGCCTCTGAAGATAACCATGCACCCGGAACACGGGAGGATTGCCGACGGCAAGGTGCAGGTCGCTGCCGTTCAACGCCACCAGTTCATCCAAAAGATTATCAAGATCACGGGGCATTGGGTTCCTGCCTTTCATCCTCAGCGTGCGGTGAGGGTAGCAATATATCGGAGTGGCGGCTGGCTTTCTCAATAAACGCGCGTGACGCGCTGTCAGCCTCACCCGGAGCCAGTAAAACACGCGGCTGTATCAAAACGAGCAGTTCTGTGCGCGTCTTGGATTTGACCGTCTTTTTAAAAAGATTGCCTAAAACAGGAATGTGCATGAGCCCGGGAATGCCAGATTCCTGATAACCATGCTCTTCTTGGATCAATCCCCCAATAGCAATGGTATGCCCATCGCTTGCCATAACAGTGGTTGTCACGGACGTTTCTTCCACATCCTGAGAAAGAAATCCTCCGTCTTCGTCAGAGGAGCCATAGGAAACAGAGCGTTCGTCCCCAAGTGCGGTGGTTTCCTGCAGAATACGGATGGTCACCGTGCGATCAGCATGGATCTTGGGTGTGATCAGCAAGGTGGTCCCGATACGCTTGCGCGGAGCGGTAACAGAAGTATTACCCTCTTTCTCGGTGGTGGTACTGGTGGTGGTTGTCGTGGTAGTTGTCTCAACTTTTTCGAGCACAGTGACTTCACTTCCGATAAAAATCCGTGAAGCCTCATTGTCCGACACCAGGAGTGTGGGGGTTGCCAGTGCCTTAACACGGTTCTCCTCCTGCAAAAGCTGCAGACGCGCGCGCACATTATCACTGACGACATTAAACACAGCAGCCATCGGATCAAGGCCTTCCCCCTGCATAACCAGTGTGGTTATGTCGGACGATTCGATCAGATCCCCCGGTGTAGAGGTAATCCCTCTCGACATCCCCCCGCTTATAATGTCGTCTCCGCGTTCTTTTCGGAACAGCCAGTCCACGCCGCGTGCCTGTTCATCTGACAGCGTTATTTCCAGCACCTTGACCTCAAGCAATACCTGGGGTTTCGGTTTATCCAGTTCATTAATGACCCGTTTGACAAGCTTCAGCGATTTTGCGTCACTGGAACGCAAGACCAGCGCGTTAGCCATCGGCGCCGCCGAAACATACACCAGGCCGGGGCGGGAAGCCCTCTCCTTCTCAAAGAATTCCAGCGGGGAAACCTCTTTCTGTCGCACGGCCATCTCCTGCTCGCGGCTGGAAACAACATCATCAACGCTGTGCGTGTCGCTTGCCCCGCGGTCGCGGTCATCATATGTCCGCCTTCCGTATCGGTCAGTACGCCAGTTCGAATAGCTTTGTCTTTCATATCGATCTGTACTCGAGCTTCCGGAGGTCCACGATTCTCCTTCCGTGTCCACCAGTGTCGCGCGATTAGCGATTGTATCCATGCGGTCAAGGGCATCCTCAATACGCGTGATATCGTTCCCAACATCTTCCGACGGCGGATCCCACACCACACGGTCCTGAAACAGGCGTGCCAGAGAATCGCCGATTTCTTCAGGCGACGGATAAAGCACCGGAACCACCTCAACCAGTTCATCGGCGTATAAATTAATGCTTTCGCGGTATTCCTCCAGTGTCATGATTTGGATGATCCCGCTGTCGGATGAACGCCGGTACCAGAGCCCATAGGATGTGCACAGCGCCTGCAAGGTTTCCTCAACTCCCGCGTCAGCCATAAAAAAACGGATTTTCCGATCACCGGCTTTCTCGCTGACCAACACTTTCCACTCAGCGCCAAATCCGCGCGTCAAAAGTTCAGTGAAATCCCGCAAAGTCATGCCCCTGGCAAAAACCGACTCAATGACCGGCGATGGCGCCTGGGCGGAAACGGAATTTGCCGGGATAAAAACTCGCGATACCGCCGCTATGACCAGCAGAATCATCCCATACCGGATTATCTCCGGCCTTCGGCGGGTTCGGCCAGAGTCAAAAAGATCTCCATGCCGGAAACCGTTCCCGGTATTTTTTTTATATTGTTTTAACCGCATAATAACCTCCTGTAAAAAATACGTTTTATGAGTTAGTCGAACATATGCTGCGCCCGCCATGCGTAGGAGATATACCCCGTTTGTTTTTCCCTAACGGTAAATCCGCGTCTCCTGCGGACGGGTTTGCGGCGCGATAACAATTTCGTCTGACGTGACAGATTGCACAAGTAAATAAATCTGCCGCTGCGGAGCGACCGTTGCGCCCGCAACTTTCTTATTCCCATGCTCGTTAAATTCCACCTGGATCACATCGCCGGATTTAACAAAATAGACATTGGGCATTCCGGGTATTTCGATCACACCGACGGGATCGCGTCCTTTCGGCGCCAGGATCCCCAGAACGCGTATTCCCGCCGGAAGATTAACAAGTCCGGCGTTGACAAATCCCTCATCTCCTCGCATCTCAAACGGGTTATTTAACGGATCAGCCGTCTTTGCTTCCTGCGCCATTGAAAACCCATTACATATAAACAACGATGCCGTGGCAAACAGGCCGATCATAAAAATGCCTTTGTTCTTCAAGACTGTCATCTCTTTTCCTCCTGTTTTCAATATCATTTCCAAATACTACAACGCCGAGCGCGTGGCCGAATAAATGGCCATAAAAAATCCGAAATAAACCAATCCGACAAAACCTCCGACAATCAGCAAGATCGCCGGCTCGACAATACTGCTCAACAACTCAACGCGCCTGTTCAATTGATCCTGGGAAAACTCCGCGGCTTCAATCAAACTTTCCGCCAGCCGTCCGCCCTGTTCGCTGACACTGATCATCGTATGTGCCATAGGGTTTAATTGGGCAAGCCGGCTTGCGCCGATACTGTCCCCCAGGCTGCGGCCGTTACGGATAGTGTCTTTTATAGATCCGAGTTCAAGAGCATACACCCAGTTGTTCATGGTTGCCTGCGTCAAATCAACTGCCGCCAGAACATCTAACCCACCCGACAGCATGGATCCCAGAGTCCGGCACCACATTGTGTTTGCGTGAAAACAAAATGCCCCCCCTAATAACGGAATTTTAAGCGCCAAGGCATCGACGATTTCACCCGAACGCGGATATTTGCGCAAGGCCATGATAACAATCGCCAATACAACCGGCGCTAAAAGGATAAAAATTCCATAAGTCGATAAAAAACCATCAAGTGCTATCACCATGCGTGTCGGCAACGGCAAAACAGCCGCCTTCCGTCCGCTTCCCTCAATAAACTTCATGACAACCGGGAAAACATGACGAACCATATAATAACCGACTCCCATGGCACCAAGGATCACAATGGCCGGATAAGTAAATGTCTCAATCATCTGAGCGCGCAATTTGCGGGCTCGTTCCATCAAATTAGCGGAGTACCGGCACATCTCATCAAGCGTTCCGTTGGCTTCACCGACACTGATCAATCCCAGGGTCACGCGGTCCAAACCCGGCATGCAGGAGCCCAACGCCTTACTGAATGGCTTACCTTTGCGCACCTCCTGCGAAACAAGATTCAATGCACGGGCCGCCCTCGCGGGACATGTACGGGCAATGGCTGTCAGTGCGGTAATGATCGGAACACCGCTATGCAGCAACGAACCGGTCTGACGCAGAATTAACTCCAGGTCTTGTGCCCGGATCGGCCATCGCTGAAAAATATCCAATCTGAATAGCTCTTCATTCCTTGCGTCATCTTCTCCCGCCGCAGATGCCATCCGCAGATCCAAAACAGTGACCTTTTGCGCACGCAGTCTTTGCAGGGCCGCATTCTCCGAATCGGCCTCAAGGGTTCCTGTCCGCCGTCCACCGGCAGTATGTGCAGTATAAACATATCTAGCCATCAGAAGCCTTCCCCAAGAAATGTAACACGCCTCACTTCTTCCGGCGTCGTCAGGCCGGCTGCGATCTTAGCTGCGCCATCGCTCATCAATGTCATCGCACCCTTGCGTTTAAAAACAGCATCGGCCATAATATCCTCAGAGGCCCCCGTCACGATCAAATCACGCAACATACGGTCCACCGGAATCATTTCATAGAGTCCCGTGCGTCCCGCGTATCCGAGCTGGCCGCACAGCGGACATCCGACCGCGTGAGGAACTTTCAAGGGAGCGTCTTGAGCCCATCCGAATTGGTCACGAAGCGATTCCCCGACCGGTTCCCAGTCCACGCAATGCGGACACGGACGGCGCACCAGGCGTTGAGCGATCACTAAACGCAACGTGGACGCGACCATTTCAGCGCTGACCCCGAGATTAAGCAGACGGGTAATGACTGATACAGAACTGTTGGCATGCAGTGTCGCCAAGACAATATGCCCGGTCAGCGCACTCTTGATCGCGATATCAGCCGTTTCCACATCACGAATCTCTCCGATCATGATCACATCCGGGTCATGCCGCAAAACACTGCGCAGCGCCTTGGCAAAAGTGATTCGCTCCCCATCAATCTGAAGCTGATTGACCCCCCGCAGAGGGACTTCCACGGGATTTTCTATGCTGATAATGTGCCGGCTACCGCTTTTGCGCAACTGGCGCAGAGCGGCATAAAGCGTGGTCGTCTTACCGCTTCCCGTGGGGCCAGAAAGAAGAATAACTCCATGGGACTGATCGAGTGCGGAGCAAAATGTCTTGTAATGCGATTCGTTCATACCCAGCGAATCCAGCCGGTCGAGCTCTTCAGAAACCGCGGCGGTCGCCAGGATACGCAGCGTGACCTTCTCTCCATGTACCGTCGGAATTACAGCCACACGCATAACCACGGATTCCCCAAGGCTTTCGATTTCCATCTGTCCGTCCTGAGGCGCACGGCTTTCCGAAATATCAAGCTTGGCAGCGACTTTAACAGCGGCGACAAGATTGCTCAAAAAATCCAACGGATACTCGCTAATAACACGCATCATGCCGTCCACGCGCATACGGACAAGACCGACACCTTCTTCCGGATCCAGATGAATATCGGAACAGTGTATTTGAATGGCGCGGTTGACCAGATGTTCGAGAACATCCAGCCCCGTTGAGGTCGCGTCCGCTGTCGGTCCGCTATAGTAACGCTCAATAGCGCGTCCAACTGCGGTGGGGCGCGTTGCAGGCACCGTAAGAATCCTTAACCCCAGCTGCCCTTCAATCTGCATAGGACCCAGGAGATCATCGGGATTCGTTTGAACGACCGTCAGGGTGTCGCCATCCAATGCGACTGGTAAAATCCCGAAGCGGCGTGCCAACCGAGCGGGTAGACGTGATAACGCCTCATCCGAGATCACCACTTTAGACAAGTCAATCGTGCGGTCCTTACTCATTATTTTTTTGCCTCATTTGAAATATGCATAATTAATCCTCATATTTAATTTCATCAATATAAAAAACGACTCCGTCAGGATCATTATTATCTATGCTTGTTGAAAAACCAAAACCGCCGATCACGTGCGAAAGATCAGTGCCGTGCAAGTTGATTTCGTATTTTTTCCATTGGTCTGTTAACTGAATATGAAAGATGCTCGCGCTGCCCGAATCCGGATAAGCGCCGTTTATTAATCCGCCCACTTTAAATTCATTGATGATTTCTCCGCCCTGTTCACCTTTCGCCCAAAAAGTGAGCTTTTTCGCTCCCCGCAGGTTATAGCCGGCATCCGCCACGGCTCCCCAGTTATTCGCCGGCTCCTGCCAGGCAATGCCGGCCCATCGGATTCCGGAATTGTTTCTGTATTCAATTTTTATACAGCTCTCACCCCTGTAGGGATTCTCTATCCAATTGGTATCCATCTTTAAATCTTTCACCAAGGAACCCGGCATCCATCCCGAGGGGACAAAATGGTTGTCAAGAGCCCCGTAATCTGTATAAACATGAAACGGAAAACTCAACGAATCATCTTCCGCGGTCAGGCCGGGATCGTAAACATAACGGATATTACCGATATGAATTGTCTGTGTTGACCCGGTGTGTTCCTTGCTAAATATCAGCGCAAATCCGCCGTTCACATAGGAGAGGTCTTTGCCAGCGAGATTGATAAAATATTCCTGCCACCGGGCGCTGAGGCGTATAGGCCCTTTGCCCGTGTCCAATGAATCAGGATAATCAAACGTTTTTCCGGTCATATTGTCTTTTATTATTCCGCCGACTTTGACTTTGGTAATAACTTCCCCTCCCTTGGCGCCTTTGGCGGAAAAGATCAATTTATTGTATCCCCGCAAATCATATCCCGATTTTCTGGCCCCCCAATTATTTTCAGAAGACTGCCAGTAAATACCCGCCCAGCCTTCTTGCTTTAATCTTTCAGGGTTGTATGTTATCTCAACATACGTCGCGTCCACGGAATGATCGGGAATAAACCAGTTATTGAATGACAGGCTGTGAATATCTCCCATCCACCCTGACGGGATAAACTGATTTTCCAGCCAATTGTTTTTACGGTACACGTAAAAGGTTTCACCGGTACGGTCCGGCACGGCTTCACCTTCTTTATCATCATCAGAGACACCATCGACATAGTCAGCTTCAAATTGATCAATTTTCTGATCATCGTCAGTTTCTTTTATATATGGCTCATTTTGCTCATCAACAGCAGAAACATTTTCAATATGGTCGGCCTTAACCTGATCAGCTTCCTGATCATCAGTAGTCTCTTTACCATATATATAAAACCGCAAAAGGAATCGCAGCGATAACACAGGGGGTTGATAAACCCCAGAAACAGAAGCTGTCGATTTTTGATCTAGTAATTCCAGGGAAATCTGATCCAATTCCCATAAATACGGTTCGGAGGAAAACGCGTTAAGAAACCGGAAAATAGATGTAAACAAGGCCCCCCGCAATTCACAAGCAAAGGCCGCGTGAGGCACACGCGTTTGTGTCTCAACCTCAACAGAGCGGTTTTCGTGTACGCGTAATCCGCTTTTGGTGGCCAAGGCGATCAAAGCCGCCTGCGCATCCGCTGGCCCCGCGTTTAAACGATAAGATGTTTGAGCTTCCGCCCTTCCCTTCTCAGCAGCTTCCTCTTTGATGTTCTCCTCAAAATTCTCTATACGCAGCAAGTCCTGCTGTATCTCATCATCCCGCTCAGGCGTCGGTATCACAGCCGGCACCCCTTCATCCTCCAAAGTTTTATGAACCTTTTCAACCTCCCGGCGCATGGGATCCAGCAGTTTTACGCGCGCGGCGTACACCAAAACCATGGCCAAAAGAATGCCGATGACAATGCGTTGAAAGGCGTTAAAACGCCCCCAAAACATCACGAATTCTTTTTTCCAGCCTTGAACAGCCCGCTGTAATTCCCGTTTCATGGCAACACCTCCGGGGCGCGCACAATAAAACGGAAACGCTGTACGCCGGAATCTTCCATGGTTTCCAGTCCGCCGAATTCCCGTCTCAAACCTTCCGCCGCCGCAGCCTTCCGCAACCCTTCATCCAACTGAGACAGCCCTTCCTGCCAACGGGTAATACCTGTGATTTCCAAACCGTCTTCTATCTGACGGATCGATTCAAGCCGTGAATATTCCGGCATATGACGGGCGACAGCGTCAAGAATAGTTAATATCCCGCGGGGAAGCGGCTGGTGTTTGGACAGCAAACGCAAACCGGCACGTTGACGGTCAAGCTGATCGCGCAAATTCCCGGCTGAAGTTTTTGCTGTTTGGCGTTGTGTTTGAAGGTCTTCCCATCTCTCCAGGCTCTGTTGGGCCCGGTTGATTTTCTGAATATATGCCTGCCGCTGAAAGACGATCCATCCCAACGTCATCAAAAGGATGAAAAAAAAGATCACTGTGCCGTGCCGGTGCGGATCGCGGGGAGCCGGAGGAAGGCCGATCAGCCCACAAGGCGAATCAAGCCCGCTTTCCCGTACATAAGCGGCACAAGACACGACTTCGGATAGCATGTCTTTCAAGGATATGATATCAATATCCCTGGCCCCGCCCAACAGCGGTTCTATTTCTAAACACTTCTCTTTCTTTCCATTTCCGGCGATGACGACACACAAAGGTAAGGTCTTGTGCGCGGCTAGGCGTTCATGCGCCCGTTTCGCGCGCTCCCTGGCAACAGGATCATGCAAAGCGTCCAAACCCAACGGCAGGGTTGTCACCCAAAACGGCTGCGCATTATCGGCCGGAACAACATAAAAACTCGTTTTCTCTCGAACGAACAACAGCCGCTTTTCCGGCGAGCGTGACGAATGCCATTTTAAAATAGCGGATTCCAGAGCGCCGGCAGATTCAAAATCAAGTCCGGCCCGCTGGGCGTTAGCGGCAAACTGCTCAAGACTTTCAATGGCGAACCCGGCTGTCAGGACATCCTGACGCCCGGCGCCCATATCGTATTGTGAGACCAGTGCGGCGGCAAACCGCATATCTTCGGCATCCGCGCCAAGTTCCCCTTTGGCCTCAAAACGCAAAGCGGACTGCAATTCCTCCGGAAAAAGCTCATGATGCGCTTCGATCGAAAAAATCCGCGGATCACCGCTCAACAGCAGACGCAGACGACGCACACCGGACTGCGCTGCGGCATCAAGAAGGACTCTCGGGATCTGACGCCCGTTGCGTGAATCGCATTCCACCGGCGCACCCGCACGCCACTGTCCGCCCGACAGAGATAAAATCGTCATAGTCCATGCCGTTCCGTCATGCACGGCCACGGCCAGCGGCCGGCGCCAACGGCGCCGAAATAATCCTTTTGAATGTCCTGGTGATTTTTTCACGGTCTTTTTCATCGCGTCCTTCCCCTCCGTTCTCAACCTATAATTCTCTCGCCAGACAAATCCTTTAACACAACGTCATCCTTATGGAGACCGTCAATAAAGAAATCTTCTGTCGTGCCGCCCCGAACCTCTCCTGCATTTTTTGTATGCCTTTTTGATCTTTTCTATCTCTGTATTCCCTAACGAAGATAAAGGGTAACATGATTCGCTCCAAAATGCATATCCACAGTCTCAACCGTATTGCTGAGTATCCTCAATGAAGAATTATTCCCGTTTAGAAAGGCATAGGCGCACACCTTACGCAAACCCGGTGTTATGGAAGGATCATTAAAAACAACCGGAGACTGAACGGCAATCGATTCCAGCGGAGTAAGGAACCAATCCACAACGGATGTTGTACTGTTTACTGTGGGAATAAAGAATGCCACACGCAACCGGTTGACATACTGTCTCTTTTTTGCGGTTTCACCGAGGTATACCCACGATACTCCGTTATCGGTAGTCTGGTTGCCGACAGCGGCCGTATCCCAAACAGGCTCTGCTGTTCCGGTCGTACCTGCGGTTATGCACCTAAACACGTATGTTCCCGTAGTATCGACAATACTTTCATTAGCTGATTTAGCCTCACTCGCAGCCCAAGCCGGCGCATAAATGAGTGATTCCCAGACCGGATTGCTTAAGGATAAATCCTGAGCCATGACTTTCACCTCTAAACTGGTTGTGTCAGGATACTCAAAAAATTCTGGTCGATTGACTTCGTCCCAACTCGTACCTGTAAAATCTCCGTCACTCCCGCGGGTCAGAACACCGTAGATGGTGTCCCCAACTCCCGGCTCGCCGGTCTCGCCCGGGTCCGTGTACCACTCGCTCGCTGTATCAGGATCGGATGTCGCTGTTATGGCGGCAAGAAAATTGTTTCCAAAAGCATCATATAACCGCGTGTCAGCCGGATCATTTACCTGAAAGTAAGGACCGTTCCATCCACAATGAAGGTCTACCGTTTGCGGTACCAAACTGTAATTGTCCAAACTCGAATCAGCAGAAGGCCAATTCATGGAACCGCTTCCGTCTTTTAAGTCTTCGGAACTCACGATCGCATACGCATAGGTCGACGTGCTTCCCGGGATCCATAGTTCAGAAAGCACTTTACCGTCATCTGTCGACTGCACCACCGGTAAACGGCCCATGTCGCGCAGAAAACGGCCCGGTTCAGCGCCGTTGCCCACAACCGCTTCGCGAATCAGACGCAGGCGGGCGGTGGTTTCGTCATAACGGCCGCGCGTGCCCATGTCCCCTACGGTTGTCAACGCCATGCCAGCCAGTCCTGCCATCAGGGCCAGGACAATGAGCAGTTCGATCAAGGTCATACCTGCTCGCCGTTTCAAAATAAATTTTCGTGTTTTATCTTTCACTGTTAATGCTCACCATGTTAAAAGCACGCGTTCAACATCATCCGCGGTTCCCAGCGCGCCGTCAGAGCCGATGAATACCAATTTCAGTTTGGTCTCGGCCGCTGGCTTGATCACGCGGTAATAGTGTTCATCGTCCGGCAAATCGGAATACGGATCATGAACCACAGGGAGATCTGTCCCGCCGCTAAGCAGCGGCTGACCGCTTACGGTGTTTACTTCCCGGGAGCCCTGTCTTTCAATATATGGACCGCGCCAACCCTTGCCGCGATCAAAATCAAATTCATCCGGAAATGACCAGCCTCGTGAAGATTCATAGTCCATCAAAATTTCAAGGCCATATTGCTCGATAAGGGTTCTGTCCGTAGAGGTCGGCACGCAGTCAGCTTCAAACGCCACAAACGCTTTGCAGATATCCATCATTTCAGCCGGTGCAAGGGAATTATCCAGCACGTCGGTGCGCTGCACCTGAAGACTCGATAATACAAGACTTGCGAGTACTCCCAAAAGTCCGATGACGATCAGAAGCTCGATCAATGTAAATCCGGCCAAGCTCGATAACAGTCGCGGCTTTATGTTTTTTAAGTTATCTTTTTGCATTCTCTATTTCCTAAATAATAAGTCTTTTTTCTTTATTGATGCTGAGGGGACGCCTAAGCGCCCCCTAGCACCTAAAACTACTTACAACGATTACGGATTCATGATTCCGCACTCAGGACATGATGTCCCGATAAGTTTAGCGGCACTTCCGTCATCGTAGACCTTGAAGTACGCCATGTAATAGGCGAATTCAGGATCGCCGCCGCTAACGCTGGTCGCTGGGATTGGGCACTGACCTTCGAGTTCGATGCCCATCTGCACGCTGCCCTTGGACCAGTCGGTGTTAACACCAGTGCCGGAAGACCAGTCAATAGTCGGTGCGATCCACAGACAGATGACCTTACCAGTAGAAGTGTCCCAGCTTGGTGTATTCGCGGGAGTTCCTTCCCAGTCTGCTAAAGTAATCCCGTCAAATTGGTAAGCAACACCACCATCGTCTATCCAAGAGGTAGCGGCCGCTACGTTAATGCCTAAGGCAGCCCCTGAAGGTGTAGCTGTTTCCGGAATATTTGTACGATTAAGACCAGTACCCGAGGTGATACTTGTAATACCGGCTTCTCTAAGTGAGTTACCGTGATAGTCTGTCAAATCATACAATGTAGTGGCTGGAATTGTGGTGCCATCACCCATGTTAGTAGTTTGCGCATCCGGAAGTCCGGGCATCGCAAGGGCGCTAGCTGAAGTTAAAGTCATCCCGTTGTGCATATCTGCCGGATAACCGCCGGTCAGGCTTTCATACTGTTTAAGCACTCGAACCGTGCCAGCCTGGTTGTAATCACAGACACTACCCAAGGCTTCTTCGCGGTCAGCGGTTAAAGTCGGCAGGACCAGTGCGGTCAGGGCGCCGAGTAAGCCAATGACGATCAACAGCTCAATGAGCGTGAACCCGCTCGTCTTTTTCATTTTTTTGTGAATACTTCTCATTCTAAAACTCCTTTTGTTTTTTCTCACGTCATGGGTATGACGTTCTTCGTATTTTGAGACGGCTCCCTTATGGACAAGCCCGTCGTTGTTTTTTTATTTTTCCTGTTCAATGGCGCGAAAACCTTTCCCGCAACCTGAATTTTTGTCCGTTTCCACCTCCTTTCTTTATCCAGCCTTCCCGCGCCACGCGGGGCGGGTCTTTGTTTGTCATTCTGTTTTGCCTTATTCATGACAAAGGCATTTTTCCTGATAATTATCTGTGCAGTCGCATGGTACCACAAAACGGTACTGCTTCCCGCAGCGGATCAACACTTCCTTCTCTTTTTTCCGCAGATACCGGATCTCGATCGTCATCTCACCATATCCATTATGATCAAACAGCATCCGGTACAGATTTTCTATTCGTGCCATAACGGCTTCATGCGATGAAGTCATTTTCTTCTCTCCCGACAATTCCCGTCTGTGAGTTATCGTATTTTTTTCAAGACAATGTCCTGATCTTTTTTCTCCAAAGATATTTTCTGATTTTTTTTAGCTTCCTTGCAGCGGCAGTTGTCACCGCATTTGCCATTACATGAACATTGTTTTCCCATTCTTATCACCTTTCATATATGCTCTCATGTTGCTCAACAATACTGCTGATGCTTGTTGAACAGCCGCCCTTTTTTTCGCATTAGGTATCTTTGACATTGCTGCTGTTGGCCGTATCCCAACATGATTCCCAAGATAAAGTCCTCTTCGACGCTTAAATCATTTAATCTTTTTTCTCCGAACTGCTTAAGCACATCCAAACATAAAGGATCACCGAAAAAAAGGTTGCACTTTTTATCCGTCAATTCATGTATGACGAAAGGGATCGATTGTTTCGCTAATTTAATTTTTAACCCCTGCGCTAATTCCTTCGGTACAGTATGAAGAACCAGCCCCCGCAGCCCTTTCTTGTATTCATAAATATGATGGTCAAAAATTGACATAATCTCTTCCCGGTCCATTTTGAGTCATCTTTTAAGCGGTTAACAGGCGCTTGCTCCACTCTTGGAGATTAGCGGTAAAATCACCTTCCGATACATCTACTTTTAATCCTTCGGTAAAGCGTCTCTTCCAAGATATCCACAGATTTGCAGAATTGGGGATAAGAGCTCTCTCCCGGGCCAAAAACAGCCGCTTTTTTTCCTCTTAAGTTAGTTGCCCGTAGCTTTTTTTCAAAATCAACAAAGTCATCCTGAAGATCACCGTCACCCCAGGTGGAGCAGCCTAAAACAAGCAGATCGTAACCCATTAATTCTTCCGGGGTGGAATCGGATACTTTTTTTACCGTGAGCTCAAATTCTGAAGCCTTAATTCCCTGAGCCACTATTTGAGACATGTCTTCCGTTGTTCCGGTCGTGCTACCATAAACAATGATTGCCTTTGACATTCCTTTATTTCCTCCTATTAGTTTGTGTCATCCAGGAGAATCTTCAGGGACTCGTCCATAAGGCAGGATGACGCATCCTGCATCATTCTCGACAGCGTGATAAACTGTAATTCTGTCAGATGTAAGGATATCCCCGGGATATTTAAATGAATGCATCCGCCAGGACATCTTGAAACATTGCCTGTTGAACTTTTTGCTAATACCTTTGCTTTTTCCATAGTTCATCCTCCTCTAATAAAAAAATCCAGACTCCTATGTTTTTAGGGTTCTGGATTCTTTATGAGGGCATAACTTATGAAGTGACATAAGTTAGAGCCCGAATTAATCCCGTATTACGGGACTGATCTCTGACCGCGTGTTTGATTCCTATTTTATTGTCGTTTTGAGACTATTTTTAATCTTTAGTCAAATAGTTTACTATGAGCTCTTCGTATCTCAGAAGCTGAACTCTTTTGCACCTGGGGCATTTAAATTCATATCCTTCTTTCGTTTTTATTAAATATAATTTTCCACAGGCGCAGCGGATTTGATTCGTTTTCTGTCTGGCATCTTCTTCCATTTATCAGCACTTTCTATGAAAACAATATCATTGATCCCATCTATTTCTTGACATTAAACTGAATCATATAATTACAGCCAAGTTCCAGGAAACTCCTCTTTTCAAAACCACAGGGTTTTATCAAGGATTCGGTCTCTTCCGGTGATAATCTCATGCAGACCGGCGGACCAAAAGACATTTCTTCTTTTTTGATCTCAATAACAGCTGCACGTCCGTCTTTTTTTAAAATACGATTAACCTCCTGAAATAAATCTTTTGCATGGCGGGATATATTCGGTATATGTAACACCGTAGCTATTAAACAAACATCTATGCTATGGCTGTCCATAGGTAATGGATGAAGGATGTCAAAGGCTAACACCTTAATATTCTTTATTTGTTGAGAATTTATTTTTTCTGTAAACCGTCCCGTTACCTCGCTCCACTTATCCAAAGCATACACCGTTCCTGAATCACCCACATGTTTAGCCGCTTGCAGTGAATAATCTCCGGCACCGCATCCTAAATCGAGAAAATGGTCACCTTTTCTAAGATTCAGTTCTTTAAAAATAAGTTTTGAATCATGCATAAAAAAACTGCTCACTCCTTTTTTGTGTCTCTTAATCCCTTCTTGATCTAAGTCATAATCATATTGATTGACATCTTTCATGTTTTTTGCCCTCTTTTTTCACATTGTTCGAAATAACCGCAATGATTACATGATGTTCCATTTCCGGTTGTTCGTATAACTTTTACTACAAGCCACACGATACTTATGAATACGATTGTCAAAACCGTAAATTCTTCCATATTATCCTCCGAAGCCTAAAATCGTTCCTCCCTGATAAACACCAAACGAAATTACCCATGCCATAACCGTGGTCCAGAAAATCAAAAAGGAGGTCCATTTCCAGCTAGATCCAGATTCACGGTAAAACACGGCCATGGCCACAAAACACGGCAAATAAATCAAAGAAAACATTAAAAAAGACAAGGCTTTCAGTGGATTCCATGTCGGATCATGCTGTAAAGATTCTCTTAATGATTCCGTCTCCTCTGGATCAACTTCTCCCAGACTGTAAACGGTTCCCAAAGTGCTTACAACAACCTCTTTGGCCGCGATCCCCGCCATCAGCGCGACCCCGCTTCTCCAATCCATGCCGAGTGGTTTGACAGCCGGTTCCACGAATTTGCCGACTCTCCCCGCAAAACTCTGTTCCATTTGCAATGCGGCAACGGCTTCCTCGTTCAGCCCTTCCCCACCATCAAATTTAGGAAAAGTGAATCCCGCCCAAATTAATATGGATATGAGAAGAATGATCGTACCGGCTTTCTTTATATACAACCATCCTCTTTCCCACATTTTAAGAAGCAGTCCCTGTATCGTGGGGACACGGTACGGAGGCAGTTCCATAACGAAATGCGCTGTTTCTCCTTTAAATACAAAACTTTTTAATATCCAGGCGGAGGCAAATGCAATGACTATACTTAGGGCATACATGAGGAACATAAGATTGGCCCCGTGTTCTTTAGGGAAAAAGGCCCCGATAAACAAGGCAAATATCGGTAGTTTAGCCCCGCAAATCATAAAAGGGGTTACCATCATGGTGATCAGCCGGTCTTTTTTGCTGTCCAGTGTTCGTGTGGCCATGATTCCCGGCACGGCACAACCGTTCGTTGATATCATCATCGGCAGAAAAGATTTCCCGTGCAGGCCGAATTTATGCATGATCCTGTCCATAACAAAGGCGGCCCTGGCCATATATCCTGAATCTTCAAAAAAAGCAATGGCAAAAAACATGAAGAGAACAAGAGGAAAAAAGCCTAATACTCCGCCAATACCGCCAATAATTCCGTCTACGACAAAAGATAGGAACAATCCTTCCGGAAGGCTTGAAGAGGCTATGCCGGCCACCCATTCAAAAAAGGACTCAAACCATCCCACCACCGGCTCAGAAAAAGTGAATGTGAATTTAAAGATGCTGTACATAACAAATGCAAAGATGGGCAGCCCCAAAAACCTGTTAAGAATGAATTTATCAATTCTGTCTGAAACATCGTGCCGCTCCTCGACGGTCTGTTTAACCGCCTGGTTAAATATGCCGCTGACAAAACCGTAACGGCGGTCAGCAATCATCACTTCTGCCTCATCCCCGAAATGCTGGCTTAAGTGTTTCCTGCTTTCTTCAACTTGCTTAATGATAGCCTCTCCCAAAGAAAGATTCTTCGCCATGTTAAGAGCCGAAAGATCTTTTTCAAGAAGTTTCATGGCGAACCATTCCATCGGGTAGCCATTGAGTTCTGCCTGGCATTGCCTTAACATTTTGATGATTTTTTGGTATTCAAGCTCGATTTCCTCCCCGTAGTCCGCTCTTATTTTTTCAACTGTTAATTCTTTTTCATATAAAGCAACGATGACTTCCCGCAATTTCTCCATCCCGATATTTTTGTGGCCGATGGTCGCGACAACAGGCTTTTTAATCAATTTTTCTAGCTCCTCGTAATCAATGGAATATCCTTTTGCCGCGACCATATCCGTCATATTTAATGCGAGGACAATGGGGACATCGAGTTCGGCCAGTTGTGTGTAAAGATATAGATTCCGTTCAAGATTGGAGGCATCGACAATATGAACAATAATGTCTGGTTTGTCTTTGATAATAAAGTCTCTGGCGACAATTTCATCTTCAGAATTAGCCGAAAGGCTGTATGTCCCGGGGAGGTCAACAAAAGTTATCTCATAATTTTTATATTTGGCTTTTCCTTCTTTTTTCTCAACTGTTACTCCCGGATAATTCCCGACATGCTGCCTGGACCCGGTAAGATGATTGAAAATAGTCGATTTCCCCGAATTCGGGTTGCCGGCCAGAGCCACGAGGATTTTTTTATTTATTGCTGTCATATTTTGTTAGACCTCCTTCACAAACAATTTATGAGCCAAACCATGTCCTAAAGCCAGCCGGGAACCTTTCACATTAACGGTCAAAGGCCCTATGCCCGAATTATTAATAACCTTTAGGATCTCCCCCGGAATTAATCCCATATCAAGAAGCCTTTTTTCCGCGCCTCGCCCCCCGTCAAAAGATAAAATAACGACTTTTTCCCCTGTTTTGATTCCAGTTAACCGCATCATAAATGATCTACCTCAATAATAATGCTTTTGGCTTCTTCTTTCCTTAATGACAGGTGATATCCCTTGATTTTGATATCAACCGGATCTCCTAAAGGGGCCAGTTTGACAATTTCAAACGGACTGCCCGGTATAATGCCCATATCGAGCAATTTTTTCTTTAAACTCCCGGCTTCTTCGATTTTTTTTATTCTCCCTGTATCCTTAGGTTTTAATTCGTTTAGTCTTTTGGTTACTTTCATGACCCCTCCAATTTAGACAGATAAAAACAACTTAGATTGATCTAACTTTTTACACAAAAAAATATGGGTTATTACCCCCAAAACTATCGTTCACAATTACATTTCATTCTTTTCCCTGTCTTCAAATAGACCTCAAATAACTGCAGGAGCTTTGGCTTTTCATCGGTAAAACCTTTCTCCAAGAAAGAAAAAAACTTCGTAAGCCTTATAAAAGTCTCTTCGCTTATCGCATGCTCTATGCAACATGCTTCTTTCTCTGCCGCTTCTGGATTAATCATCAGGAATTCCGTCAGAAACCGGAATAAAATATCGTGTTTGCTTTTCACCCCGGCCGCCAGTTTGTCCCCTTCTTTCGTCAACCCAACATAACCGTATTTTTCATGAAGAACCAGATTTTGTTCAGTTAAGTATTTTATTGCGGAATTCACAGTGGAACTTTTAACCTTGAGTTTGTCCGCAATTTCTCCGACCCGGGCGACACCATTGACTTTTTTAAGTTCATAGATCGTCTCGAGATAATCTTCCATCGTTGAAGTTAGATTCTGTGCCATGTTTATGATCAATATAATGTTTGAGGGTTCTCTAAAACTTAGACTAGTCTAACATATTGCGGGGATTTGTCAAGTTCTTTTTGACGCTTTTTTAATACTTTATTCCAGCTTTACACGAGATTGTACACTGTGGGATGGTTGGCAGAAATTGAAAAGGTTGCCCCGTCCCTTATAGTTTATTATGGGGGCCTGTCCCCTTTCCCTTCTTTTGCTTCCCTTCACTATCGCAATCTTCCCCACCGTATATTCGCATCTGATGTGGTAGGCACAAAAACACATCCCCTGCTTATGGCCCACTCCTTGGCTGCCTTTTCCAGATCCGGGTTGCCCGAACTGTAATAGATATTTGCCATCCACAAAGTCCCTTTGGAATTCAGTTCGTCTAACAGAAAAGGCACAAGGTCCTCCTGGCCGGTTAAGATTGCATACTTGAAAGCCCCTGGCTTTCCTGATTTCATGTCATCGATAAGGATTTTATTTACTTTATCATGATTTTTTTGTATTTCCGTGATGTTTTGGGTAGCCAACCACCAATGAATTCGTTCCGTTTCAGAAAGAGGTCCCCAGCCGATTTTATTTAATCCTTTCGCTGCCGCTTCTTTATTAGGGTAACCGATCAGTTCCTCGATCAAAATATCCTTTGTTTTCGGATCGCCGATGAAGCACAGGGCTTCCCTGATATATGATTGAAACTCCGGGTCCTGATTGTTTTTCATGAGGTCAAGAAGCGGATCGACAGCCCTTGGGTCGGCGGCTTGTCCCAGCAGCTTAATCGTTTGTCGCAGTATTTTTTTACTTTGGCTGTTTTTCAGTTCTAGTATGAGCGGACCGACGGCCGTACTTCCTTTTTTTGCTAAGGCGGTAAACAATGTTTCATTGATATTTGGGGCAGAACGCCATGCCTGCATTAAAAACGGGATGGTTTGCCGGTTGTCGATATCACCGAGCATGCGGATTGTCCATCCCGCTAATTTTTGATTTGGATGAAAAAGATGTCTTCCCAAGGCTTCAATCACATCTGGTGCGGCTAACTGTTTGATCCCCTGATCGTCTTCAGTGGCAAAAAGAAAATGAAGCTGATCGTCCGTATTTTTCGGATGCCATGATATTTTCCGTAAAAAGCTGACTGTCATGTTACGGATCCTGAAATCAGAGTCTGTTAACAGTTTGGACATGACATCAGCGGCATCTTTATCCGCCAACAGGTTCAGCACCCAGACGGCGTAATATTTCTCCGGGAATTCCGCCGATGATAATGATTCGATTAACTCGGGACTCGGTTCACGGTTTTTCTTTAATTCTTCCAACATGAGAGTTTCCATTTTTTTCAGAAATTCGTTAACGGTCCCCGTGATGCGGTGGTCATCGTGGTTGATTAAGTTGATCATCGGCCTGACGGCACGCGTATCTGCGATCATGGTTAATGCCCGGACCGCTGCCCATTGAAGGAAAAAGTCGGATTCGGTCAAGATGTCCGTTAAAGGGATAACCGCTGATTTTTCTTTCATCAGCCCGAGTGCCATAATGCTACTAATTTTGACCTGTTGATCGTTTGAATTCTTTAAATTATCGATCAGCTTGACGGCAATGCCAGGTTCAAGAATTTCAAGTTCGTTTATCCTGTCCGCCGTGTAGTAAACTTTGACCAGATCAATGAGGTCATCTGGTGTAAAACCGATCGCAATGATAGCCTGGGCGGTGTCCCTGCTTTGTTCGTCAAGCGGCTTGCCCCAATAAAAGGAATTGTAAATATTAAGCTGGCTTTTTAAAGGAACAATGGCGCGGGGATCTTTTCGCCAGGCCAAGGCCTGGATGATCTTCCGTTGAACACTGACGTGATTCACTTTAAGACAATCGACCAAGGCGTTAAACGCCTCATCAGTGGGGATTTCACTTAACTTGTCAACAGCTTTAATCCGGTCCGCGGAATTCTGCTTCCGATCAAGGATTGCATAGACTAAAGCAGCGACTGATTCCTCTGTCTCATCGTCCCTGCTTTCTGAATGAATAACGGGAATATTCGTTTTTATAGCCGGAGGCGGTTTAACGGCATTTCTTATGGCTACCGCGGTTAATAACATCAGCGGGACCGAGAACAAAGCAATAACAGCTGTTTTTTCATTTATTTCCATTGTTTTAATTTATTTTAAAAATTTCATGAACAATAAACCGTGTTGTCCTCCCCTGGCTCCCACGATATCCGGCTCATTAAAACTTTAAACAGTGTCGCTTCCCTACTTACGCAGATAGATCTATTAAATATTCTTCATCAAGATGTTTATTAATCGTTTAGCGCATTTACCAGCCTCAAAGGTGTTTCACCGTAGGGATACATACTTATTAGGAACTGTCCTCTTCCCTTGTCATTGTTGTTAACAATACTCTTCTGGACCAAAGAATCCCGATGATACCGGCCGATATATCAGTCAATAGCCTTCCTCCAAAAACACCCCAAAGACCGAATACCTTTGAGCCTATAAACGACAACGGGATCAATAAAACGATTGTACGAATGACATTCAGGATATTGGCATGTATGGGCGAATGAATCCCTATCAGATAAAATCCCGCATAACGGTGCACTTCCAGGAATCCATAACCAAAACATGTCATATGAATATACTGCACTATAATATCGACTACCCCCGGATTGTCCGAGAAAATCATCGCGAAGGGCCTGGCCATGAACAGAAATAGGACTGCAGCAATCAGTCCATAACCTAAAGCAAACACTAGGGTGCCTTTTCGTGCGGATTCAATCCTGTCAAAACGCCGGGCCCCGTAATTCTGTGCCACAAAGGGAACCAAAGATACCCCGACTGTCATGGGGATCATGAAAGCAAACATCTCGATACGGGTGGCCACGCCACAGGCGGCAACCGCTCCGGGCCCGAAATCAGCGACAATCCTGACAATGACAGCAGCAGAGACCGGAGTCAGAACAGAACTCAATATGCCAGGTATCCCTATATGTAAAATTCGTTTCCAAGAGTCCCAAATTTGGCTGCGCCGCCATGTCGAGGAAGAAATTAAATGATATTTTTTATCGAGAATATATATAGAGATTATTAGTGTTAACATTTGAGCCAAAATCGTTGCCAGAGCAGCGCCGCGAATTCCCATCTTTGGAAAACCGAACAGGCCGAAGATAAAAAGAGGGTCTAATATAAAGTTTAAAAATGTCCCTGAAACAACTAAAAAGCTGGTCGTCCTTGAGCTGCCGGTGCCGATAATAATATCCAGTATTATCATCTGCAAGGATACGATAACCAATCCCCAAAACCAGATTCCCATATATTGGTTTGTCAAATTTAAGATATGTCCCGAAGCGCCTAACCGCATAAATAAGGACTTCATAGTCAATAATCCTATCCCTGAGATGATGCAGGACAAGATCAACATCAAAAATAATGAATGGGTCGTCAGCGATGCGGCCATCCGCTGATTTTTTTCTCCTAAGGTATGGGCTATCGTCGTCATTGCTCCGCTGCCCACTCCTCGTATGATAAATCGCAAGAGCATGACCACGGGAAATGTAAATGACATTGCCGCCAGGGCATCTGTTCCCAACCGCGAGACAAACCAGGTATCTGTAAGGTTATACGCGTTCATGGCAAACGTTGCCGCTAACATCGGGACCGCCATATCGAAAAGAGTCCTAAAGACCCCATTTTTTACAAGCTTTGGCATGGAAATATTCCTATAAATAAACGATTTTCATGATTTCGGTAACCAGTTGAGTTCTTCGATTAATAACCGGCCAATTTTTTATTTAGCGCATTTATCAGACTTAAAGGTGTTTCACCGTAAGGGTACGTACGGTCTCAGCAGAACACTTTAAGCTTAAGCCAAATTTTTTTCTTTTTCGTATAACGAGATTGTTTATATTAATTTTTCCTAGAAATGTATTTGCTCCCAAAAACATTTCTTACGTTATTCCAAAATTCTTGATTATTATCGAGAAGAGTATTTCTTGCCTCCTCATCCTTTACTGCTATGGCAATATTGCGTAAAATTTCAAGTTGAACCCAGTCATGGTCTTCGGGACTTAATATCATAAATATTAAATTCGTTAATTTCCCGTCAGGGGAATTCCAGTCAATGCCTTTGCTAGACCTCCCTACGGCAATAAGCGGGTGTTTCATATTTTTGAGCCTGGCATGAGGTATGGCGATGCTGTCTTCCAGGGCAGTTCCAATGGTGGATTCCCGACTTAACACTGATGTGATAATTTCATCCTTGCTGGGCATGCTTTCCTGCTCAGCAATTATTTCACTCATTTCTCTTATCGCATCATTCAGATCTGTTGATTGAAGTTCAGGCAAAAGGGCTCTTCTGTTGAAAAACTCTAAGATGTTGACCCGTTTCCTCTGCTTCAAAGCATGTGCCATCCAGGGCCCTAATATCACTGAAGAAAAAATCGCGCCAAAAACGATTGCAACAAAAACGGATTCGTTAATCAAGCCATATTCTAAAGCCAAAATGCCAACGACTATCTGCATTTCACCGCCAGGAGTGTGCGCAATGGAAATGATAGAGCGATTGACTCTTGGATGTTTTGTCATTGTTACTCCCAACCAAGCGCCAAGATATCTCCCTGCAATACCGATGGTCGTTATAAAAATAATTAAAAACCAGTCTAAATTTTTAAGGAAGTCAATTTTTATCCCGATATTTGCAAAAAACAAAGGGACAAAAAGAGCATTCACCATCTGAGAAATAACATTTCGTGTTTTCTCTGACAGAGCCTTCGCTTCCCCTGCCATAATTCCTGCGATAAAGAAACCGAATAAAGCATGTATCCCGATTTTTACGGTGATAGCTCCGCAAATACTTCCCAATATACAAATAAACGTTAATGATGATCCTGGTTCTGGCAAATTTATTTTGTGCATTCTTGATATGGCAGAATTTGTGAAGCGTTTGCCGCCAGTCAAACAAAAAACGCTGAACATGACTGTGGCGAGAAGGATTACTCCGACGTTTACAATGTTAAAAGATGCTTGAGTTACAACGCCAAGCACAAGAGTAAAAACAGCCCATCCAATGATATCGTTTAACGACAATGCGCCCATGATGAGAAATCCGACATCTGTTTTGTATAAATTTAGATCTTGCAGGACACGCGCGGTTACAGGAAGCGCGCTGATTGTCATAATCGTTGCGATAAATAAAGAAAACAGGTATTTATGACTGGGATCATTAATGTAATTCGTGGCGATAAGAAGAGTCGGAACAAAAGCGATCGTCATCGGCAGTATTACATCTGCAATTGAAATGGTTAAAGCTTGCCCCCTTTGTCTCCAGGCGCTAGAAAAATCCATTTCAAGTCCAGTTTTTAACAGAAAGAAAAGAATACCAAACCATGCTACGGTTTCCAACATATTCTGCTGAATGACATCGGCAGGGAATATCCAATTGTAAAGGCCCGGCGCAAGCCTCCCCAATATTGTCTTTCCCAAGATTATTCCGGCAAGAATTTCAGCTGTAATCGTCGGCTGTTTCCATTTGCGGAATAGTTCGCCGAAACCTCGTGCAAAGATCCAAAGCAGTGATATCTGAACTAAAAAAATGAAAATATGTTCTTCACTTAAATAGTGCATAAAAACCCCTTCCTCTCATTTTGGGCGCTGTTCCCTATGACTACTTTGGTTGGTATCTTCGAATTTCCTCATAGTCATAGTCTCCGGTTAAAAGTCGTTCTGCTGTTTCCAACATGAGGGGATCTTTCGTTTTATGAGAACTTACGACGGTACGAAGAGATGCCTGGCCAGCTGCGTATTCTTCCAAGATGAAGTGGACATAGGCATCTAAAAGATATTGTTTGGGGCTTCTTTCCCGGACCTCAGGATAGATGGCTCCCCAAGGGGCCTGAATTTCAGGGAAATGCATACCCACAACATGCCGGATCCAGTCATTATGAACCCTTATTTCAAAAAGGTCTTTCGGAACGGGATCCTTGTATTTCAACTGTTCTTCTGTCAACACGTTCCGCACGACAAACGGTGGCAATGGTTTTTGGGTAAAATCAATATCCTCCTTGAGGATAACCTCCCCTTTGCTCATAACGTAAAATGTCGATCCTGCCTTCCATTGTTCCATAAAATCCAAAGGTTTTTCACGGATCAGCCATTCGTCTAACTTTTCTTTTTGCAACGGGTCATATTTAGCCACTAACAAACATTTTTCAGATTCCGATGGGATAAGCCCATGCGCATATGCCAATTTATTCCACATCGGAAGATTGTATAGCCGGTCTTCAGGCAGACGGATAAACACTTTGCCTTCCTGATAAAAATCTTTGACGATTTGATTCAACTCCTCGGTCAACGGTATTTTATACAGAAGCATATATGCTAAAATTTCCATTTCCAACCGACTTGGATCATGGCGGATTTTTTCAAAAAATCCCTCGCGGAAATCATTCCCGCATAAAAAAGCAATATACTTTCTGATTTTATTGCCGGAACGTCCTGACAAAAGCTTTCTTGGGGGGTCTTTTTTCTTTAAGTATCGATGAAGGCAGGAAATTCTCGCGGATTTTGTCGCTGTCTCAACAAAGCAGGCCTGAAAATTTTTGAGATCCGCCACAATCTCTCTGGCACTCCAGGTCGAACGGCCGTCAGGATAACGCTTCAAATACTCCTCAAATCCTTTAATGGCATCCCCGATCCTCTCAAACTTCCATTCTTCTAAAATCTCATGCCAGACAATGTGCCCTGTTTCATAAAAAAACTCCTCCCCTTTTTTGAGCCGCATTTTTTTATGATAGAATTCCCCTATCACCATCAAAATTAAAACGATAATAATGACGACATATTTCTTTTTCATGTTTGCACCTTCAAAAATCAAAAATTTTAAACTTGGCGTTTTCCCCGGCGGTTTAATTCTGTTTTACAGCCGTCGCCTTAAAGAATGTGTAGCAGAATATCCCGTCTGCCTCTGTTGTCCGGCACAGAGCTTTGATCCCTTGGTCGAATGCGTCTTTCGTGATGATTTTTGTTTTGATGCCAGAATCTTTAACGCCTTCGATCATGGCGGTAAATGTTTTTTTTGTGAACCCGTTTACCAGGTCTGGCCGGGAGGCATCGGCATAAACCATGCGGGGGGAAACGCGGATTGAATGATAACCGGTCTTGGACAAAAGAGGAAAAAGTTCTCTCCCGATCATGGCGTTGCCTCCAGCCCTCCTTTGCAGTTCGACCTGGGTTTGAATCGCCTTGCAAGCGAATTCACTATAAGGATGAAAGAAAGCGGAGCCATGGTCTCCTTCAATGACCATAATCGTGCCTTCCGGCTTGAGCACGTTTTTAAAATGTAGCAGGGCCTGAACAGGGGCAGACAGATGTTCTAAAACAAAACACACGAAAACATGATCAAACGAGTTGTTTTGAAAATCGAGATTAAAAATGTCCCCTTTTTGGAATTCCACATTTTTAATGTTGAGTTTTTGAATGAGCTGCGCCGCTTTTTGCAGTGATGCTTCAGATATATCAACTGATGTGAAATGACATCTTGGGTTTTGGGCTGCAATAATTCTTGTTTGAGAACCCACCCCGCAGCCGACTTCCAGTATCCTTGAGCCATCAGGAAAAACGGAATCGCCATGAAGCAATTCATCCAGGGTATTTGCCTGGTCGTGGAGACGGTCACCTTCTTTTTCAGAATATCCATGTACGTAAGTATTCATTTCATCCCCCATCGTTTGGATAGGATACAATAATTATGTGTTACCCCTTTCGCTTTAATAGTATCCTTCAACGTTTTGGTGACATTTTTAAGTATCTCAAAATTCATTTTGTCTGTTTCCATTAAAGGCCCCCCGCCTTCACAAAGTATTATTGCCGCGTCAAATTCCTTGTCAACAGGAAGCCCGCGTGCATCCTGTTGCTGAAAATCAATGGCCAAATCAAACTGTTTGGCTTTTTCCTCCGCCCATTTAAGTTGTGATGCTGACAGATCAATCCTTGTCATGGAATATCCTCTTTTTGCCAGCTCGACAGAATGTCTCCTTGTGCCGCATCTAACATCCAGAATTTTAATGGCTTTTTTATGGTTCAATTCTTGTTCAATGAAACCGCATTCTCCAATTGCCCCTTGCACAAAACACTCTTTATCATGTTTTTGTGCGTAATTTTTTATATTTTTTTATTCGGCTAGCAAGCCTCTATCCCTGACAGCTAAACGGAATCGTTGAACATCGCTTGCCCAAGCGAAAACAATTTCAAAAAGACCGTTTTCCCAAATGGCAAGATGATCAGCCGTTTTTGAAGATTCCCCGAAAAGCGACGTTAAATAATTGACATGATTTTGAAAATCCTTGTCGATTTGATCATCATCCCCTTCGGAAGCAAACATTTCCAATAAAATTACCGCCAGCTGATCTTTATGCATAGAGAAATAGACGATAGAGGGGCGGGAGTTAAAAATAACATGAGCCCAATATATTTCCCCGGACGAATCTTCGACTTTTTCCAGGGGGGCGATATCAAAACGGCTATGAAATTCTTCCTCCGGCATGCCTAAGGAAAGACCTCTGAAGGCCGGAATTTTCTTTATAACTAATTCGTTTGAAGGGATATTATTGTTTTTGCTGAGCAGCTCCCAGGAGACAACGAATGTCCCGAAGGGGTGTATCCCGAATTTCATCTCGATCGTGTCATCATACCAGACAGAGATATCGGCGGATTTTTCTAAAGGATCACCATAGAAAACCGACAGGAAATTTAAATTATTTTTAAAAGCTTCAGCCATGTATCCGCCATCATTTGATTCCATCGCGATATATATCATCACATATACTAATTTGTCCTGATTGAATTCGAAAAATGCTTCTGCCGGAGTTAAATTGATAGTAAGAAAGGCCTGATAAACTTCGGCATCTGCCGGCATCCCGTCCTCGGGAGGCAGTTTTTTAGGTTCAAAAAATGTGGCTTGCTTCAAAAAAACATCCTTATACATTCCCAAGGCAATGCCTTCCAAAGAAGATATTTTACCCGGATCGAGGTGATTCAAAGAAACAGTGTTCCTTAGACGCCGCAGCCCGACTACAATTGAATACAGACCGTTTTTTTTCCCCGAAATTATTATGCCCGTATCATTTAAAGTGTCCTTCCATTGCATGGCTCCTTTATTTGTATCAACAGCAGTGGGTTCGCCGTAAATGGCTCTCAAGGTGTCCAGAAGATTAAAAAAATCGTCGGGACTTATGTCAAACTGCAGGACTAATCCTTCAAGTCCCTCGTCCGAAATAATAAATGTCGCGTCAAACGATAGTTCCCCGGCAGGAAACTTCGCCTGATATTTATCCTGCCCGACGTTTGAGAGCTTTTGATGCAAAACGCTTTCCAGGGTATCCACGCTCATTCCCCAGTCAAACAGTTCCCCGATCTCGGGATATTTATCGAGATGATACTCTTTTATCTGTTTTTGTGCATTTGCGGATGCGAGGTGCCCCGTTAATACACAAGTCACCGTGATTAAAATCAAGAATTGTTTCATGCTTTAACCCGCTTTCTCCAGTTCTTTATCTGTGTCCCCGGTTATCATCTCTCTTGCTGGGGAGTCTGTCCCCTTATTCTTTTTAAGTCTCCTTTTAAGCCCGTCACGTATCCGCAGGAAAAAATCACAGCAAGAGAGAAAAGCATAATTAATGCGCACAGGCAATTTGGGTTTTGGCGCAATAAATTGATGGTATCTGTCCAGATTTTCCAAAATATATCTGGGATACGAATGGTCGATTTCCACATAGACCATGCGGCAGTCTTTGCGTTTAAAAATATCCTTCCCTTTGATCAGACAGTCCTGAATATATTCTTCATCTGTGTACTCAGTAGAGTTATATTCCTGATGAGAAAAGGATTTCACCTTCTTGATGACGGCCTCAACGCCACCGAGGAAGGAAAAGTGCCATCCCCCGTTTTTTATGATTTCCCCGTTGCAATACCGAAAATAATTCGGCCGTCCGTAATCACCTGCGGGATCATAATAAGGTGAATCTTTAAGTTTTTGCCTCGGTTCCAGCAAATCGGAATAAAGACCCATTCGGGTTCCGGCCCAATCAGGCTTGTGTTTGTCCATATAATTAAGAAAATAATTATACCGCCGCTGGCGGAATATTTTAATGCCTTTTTCAGGGGCGAAGTTTACAATCTTTTCGGGATGGGGAATCTCATCAACGTCACCGATCAGGACAATATCGTCCATCCGGGCGTTTTTTAAGCCCCGCTCAATCGCGTTCCTTTGAAAAGATTCAAGAATCCAGGCTCTCCTCACTGGATCATGTCTATTCGGATCAGGCTCCGGGAAATCGTCAACTTTCACATAGATGATTTTATCTTCAAACGCGGAGAATTTCTCTGCATTGGCCTCAAAGACGTATCTTTTCTTTTCGCCGCTGAACGTTTTATTCCCCTCGACAAGAATAAAATAATCAACAACGTCATTTAGGACATGCAGCCTTATGTCCAGAAGATCCAGCTCGTTGAAAAATGTAAAACAATCGTATGTCTTCATGATAATCCATTCTCGTTCTCCCAGACGGGGTTTTCCCCCTACAGTATTTGATGTTAGTTAGGGAAGATAATGGTATTCGGGGGAATATCCCATCTTTAATTTTTTAATCAAAGATTTTTGTCATAAGTCTTTTCTGAAGTTCTTCCACAAGACAAACACTTCTTTTTGTGGGCGCAAAGGGGGCCTCCGCAGTCGGGGCACATCCACCTTATTTTTTCCTTTCTCACAAATTTCCTTATCCCGTTTTTTTTAATATATTCCAGATTTTCTATCTCGCTCATATTGTATTTCATCCGGTATCTTTGATCTAAATGCTTTAGAGTCTTACAGGGGAAATCCTCACACTCAAAACAGTATTTTATTTCTTCTTTTTGAATAACTTGGCAGTTCTTTATCTTGCATCTGGCGATACTGACCGGCTCCGGAGCGTTAAAAAGCCGGCAGCCGGGACATCTGTTTTTTTCTCGGAGATAGGCATAACAAATGCCGCAGTTCATGCCGCAGGGGGCAATAAGAGAGGCCGGGTTTGCCGTAGGCGGCCGGGCTGAGTCCAGTTTCCCGTAGGCATTGGTCCAATTTTCAGCTGCTTTTATAAATGAGGCATACCCTTTTTTTCTGATGAATTCCGTCGCCTGCTTATATTTTTTGTATTTATATCCATTATTGGCATACCAGCGGCCGATAATATCACAGGATTCCATATCCGGGCAATCGGCACAAGTGGCAAACCCTTTGTCCCGAAAACAGCACAACTTAATCTTACATTTGGCTTTATTAATATCCCGTTCACCGGTATCAAAACCCAGTTTACAGCCTTTACAAACACCCTGCCGATAGGCCTTGCAGGTTCTGCAGTAAGCGCCGCAGCATCCGATATATCGTTTCTGCATCATAGGATTTAATCTGGTTTTTACGAAAAAAAACAAGCCGTTTGCAATGTTATCTGCGGTATTTTTTTTGCTTCATGACCTGTTTGCAGAATTTTGCGAATTGTTTGTCCTTGTGTCTTTTTTCAATATATGACATTTCATGATATGCTGCTTCTTTGTTTATTTTTAAATAATTCTGCAGTCTCTCTTCCGGAAGATCCCCGTTTTTAACGGCAGCCAAAACCGCACAGCCATTCTCATGGCTATGGGTACAATCACTGAATTTGCATTTTTCAGATAATGCTTTGATATCAGAAAAAGTTTCATCCAGCCCCTTCTCTACAGAAAAGTTCCCCAGTTCACGCATGCCCGGGGTGTCAATGATCATAGCGCCGGGCGGCAATTTTATAAGTTGCCGGGAAGTCGTCGCGTGACGGCCTTTCCCGTCTTTTTCCCTGACATTTTTCGTTTTAAACATGTCTTGCCCGATCAGGTTATTTAACAGCGTTGTTTTTCCCACCCCGGATGATCCTAACAGACAATAAGTTTTATTTGTGATTAGAAGTCCTTTTAATGCGTCTAAACTATGCGGGCAGGTATTGCTGAAAGCTTTTATTTGTAAATCCGGAGACAGGACACGTATTTCATTCATACGACTTTGAGCCTCCGCCGGATCAACGAGATCACTTTTGCTCAATAAGACCACAGGACAAATATTGCTTTCGTTCACCATGACCAGGTACCGCTCGAGTCTTCTTGGATTAAAGTTATGATCCAGGGATTGCATGATAAAAGCGGTGTCGATATTCGCCGCGATTAGCTGGAAATCAACTTTATCACCGGGGGTCTTGCGTTTAAGCAGTGATTTCCTGGGCAGGATGGAATGAATGACTGCGAACGTGCGGCTGTTATGAAAATCACCGAGAATCCAATCCCCCACCGCAGGATAATCAAAAACAGTTTCTGTGTTAAATAACAGCCTGCCGGCCATCTCTGCCCGGCATTCTTTCCCGCCATCGCTTATTATAAAACGGTTTTTATGCACGGAGACGACCCTGGCTATTGCAAATTCCTTGATTTGACTCGGAAGCAGCTCGGAATAAAGACCCTCATCAAAACCGAGGCCCTTCAAAGCGGCAGAATCATATTTATGTCTTTTATCATCCATTTTTTAGTGCTTTTTAAACGTCCCCTAATTCTGGAAAACGCCGATTAATTTCACACTTGTTTGTCTTTCGTCCCCCGAATATGGCGATCTCAAAAATCTTAAAATAACATTCAACATCACTGAATCCTTTTGCACGCAGCCAGGCACATTGCTCTTCGGCTGAAGCAATAATATCCGTGTCTTTTTCATGCCGGACACGGAATTCTCTGGCGATATCGTTTCTGTCTTTTTTCCCCCCTGTTTTGCGGTGGTAATCATAGATATGGTCGATCATATAATCTTCAAACACGGGTTTCATCAACGGGCCGGCGGGAGCAACGTGTTCAATATGGATGAAGATGCCCCCGGGGTTCAGCAGGTTGAATATCTCTTGATAAACTTCTTTTTTGCGTTTATCTGGCTGATGATGAATTGAAAAACGCGAGACAATAACATCCACCCCTTCAGAATATCCGGAAAGAGTTTTCTCCAGGGAATCATTCCCATAATCGGACTTGATATATTTGATCCGGTCGGCATAAGCTGAAAGTTTCTCCCGGGCGGCCGAAAGCATCGTATCATTAAAGTCCAGCAGTATGCCCCGGGCTTGGGGGTATCGGTTGAGAATGACTCCGGATAAAATACCGTTGCCACAGCCGATATCCAAAAAGGAGGTCACGGTCTCTCTTTGATGGGCGATCAGACGCATCATAATGTCAAGCTGTTCAGTTTCAAACGGGATCGCCCCGATCATTTCCTTGAGGAATCTTTTTGCTGTCTCAGTATCTTTCCATGTGCTATCGGTCCTTTCCTGCACCGGCTGTGTCCTTTCTTTTAGCGGTTAAGGTGTGTTAAAGCAGTCAAAACGCTGCTTGGAATCATACAAGCCCTTTATCTTCTATGACATTGACATTGTTTAACCTGGCAAAAGAAAACTCTTTCTTTTTTAAAAGGGCGTAATCATTATCGTGTTTGTATTTTATGCCTGCAATAATCGCCGTAATAATCCCGGCCACGATAGCTGTTATGCCCAGGGGGGTATTTAAATGAATCTGGCGATTCCCATCTAAAGTCGCAACAAGACTTATGAGAGAGATCACCCCAAAAACAAAAATCATCCCTTTCAACTGGGATGATTTTTTCGTTGAGACATAATGTTCATCGCAAACCAGCGTATCGTTGCGGAAATATTGCCCTTTATTCCCGGCGCTGTGTTTGATAAAAACATCATGGGGGATAAATCGGGAGGCCTTATTTTCACAATGCATGATAAAACAAGGCGTTGCCCCGCATCGGGGACAAATATAAGCATAACTGACATTAATCCCGGAGCCTTGCGGCTGTAGCCCGTTGAGGCGAATGGCCATTTTTTCTTGACATTTTTCACATTTTTTTTCGTCGGGTTTCATAGAGTGTCTCCTTTATAGATACACAGCTATTCTTTGATTAATATCTGTTTTTTTCTGGATTGTTACCCCAGTTTTTCATTCTCAAAGGCCTCCTTTCCCTGACAGGGAAATCCGAAAAATAAAAAATACGCCTTTATCTTTTAAGAAATAACGCTTTTTACAGAATTCAATAACTTATCACGGGGGTATTCTTTTAACTGTTCATCGCTCAGCATGATCCGGATATAATCGTACAACGCGGGAAAGACCTTTAAAAAGGTGTATTTTGATCTCCCGTAAAGGCGCGGATGGTGGTCTGTTTCTATCTCCTGAATGTTGAAGCCGAGTTTTGTTGCAATCAGGGGGATAAAACGGTGAAACCCCGGATGCAGTTTGAGGCTGACAGCCTCTGCCGCCTCCCTCCGGAATGATTTAAAAGTGCAGCTCGAGTCGTGCACATGAACACCTGTTAAAAATGCTAAGACCCGGTTCCCTGCCTGGGAAACAAAAATTTTCATAGATGAATCCTGCCGCAATTTTCTCCAGCCGCAGACAATATCGGTGTTATTCAGCGCTTCTAAAAACCGCGGAATGTCCTCCGGGTTATCCTGCAGGTCAGAATCCATAGCGATAATAACGTCCCCTTGGCTGAAATGAATTCCGGCTGATAAAGATATGGACTGATCACATCTTTTTCTAAGTTTAACAATCGTCAGGCGGGGAAATTTTTCCCGCAGTCGCAGCAGGATGTCAAAAGACCTGTCACGGCTCCCTCCTTCAACAAAAACCAGCTCATAGTCCTTATCCAGCTTCGCCATAACGTCATGGATTTTATGGCAGAGGAGCTCGATATTTTGGGCCTCATTATACGCGGGAATAATTATAGAAATATCTTTCATTGGCTGGTTGTTTAAAGTTTGCAGCACCTGTTGCATCCGGCAGGTGTTTTCTGCGCTTTCAAATAATTCCTGAAATCACGAAACTTCCTGTTATTCCATATCTCGCCGAGCGGTGCCTGGCGTATATTGCCCATTTTGATATGAAATTGAGCACACGGGTAAACATCTCCTTTGGGCGAAATCCGCAGGACATTCCAGGGATAGATACATGTACGGGCCAAACGGAATTCCTGTTTAAACCACATCTTCAGTTCCGACTCTTTTAAATCCGGTTTTAAAAACATCGGCACGTCTTTTTTGTCAGCGTACCGCCGTGCTTCTTTTATCAAGGCAGGCAGTTTCTCCGGATCGCAATCGGCAAATTTCTGCACATAAACAGAACTTCGGAATTCTTCATCCGGGAAAAATTCCGCGAACGAGGTTTTATGGGCCGCGTATTCCTTATCGGTGAGAAAGGACAGGAAACTCAGGGCGATGCCGTCAATGCCCAGATCATCGGCAATATCGATAAGGTCTCTTAATTTTTCCTGATTCCCGGGCAGCAGCGTTGCCCCCATAATGATGCGCGGTGTTCTGTCTTTTCGCGTTTTCGACAGATATTTGATATTCTCGCACGTTTTTCTAAAAGCCCCCTTGCCCCGCAGGGCATCATGAACAGCCTCAGGGCCGTCCAGGGAAAAAAACAGATAATCCAGTCTATGATCGATCAAAGCCGTTGACAGGGATTCCGTAAGAACCGTTCCATTCGTGACCGCGCCGCAGCGGAATGGGTAAGCTTTGATCAGTCCGACGATATCGGAGAAATCTTTTCTTAATGTCGGTTCCCCGCCTGTCAGGAAAAAAGTCGTTGTCTTTCCTTTGAGGGAAACAAGCAGCCGTTCAATCTCTTCATAACTTAATAAATCCTCACCTTCATCAGCATCCCCGGGACGCCCCTGGTCATACAGGAAGCAAAAAGGGCATTTTAAATTACAATGGTACGATAAATCCAGGGTGATGTTCAGCGGAAACGGAGCCTCCCCGCTTCTAGAAAAATAGCCAAACAAAAAAGACGGCAAATGAAACAGGTAGTCTTTGAGGGACGCGGCCCTGATCAGGGAAAGGTTGATGTATTGACGTTTTATTTTCTTATAAAGATCGAGAAGTGAGGTCATGATTTCTGGATGCCCGGTCCTGCTTTATTTTTTTTTGTCCAGCGCTCCAGTTTACTGCAAAGGACAATGGCGGTAAACGGGATGAGAAGAATAATATATCTTTCCATATGAAAACGGCTGGAGAATATAAGTATAGTATAGATCAATCCGATCAGAGAATAAAAATTTTCTTCCCGGTTCCTGCCGAAGATGAATAAAGCGGGAAACATAAATGCCGTGGCCCAGAGGCATCCTTTTATGAGCTGCCAGCCCCCGCTGAACTTGAATGCGGGATCGTTAACCACCAGGTGCGGATAGGTTTTATCCAGGACATGCAACACATCCAAACGGAGGAAATGTTCAATGACAAAATTTCTCCAGTAAATAGCCGAATGCCCGGAAAACTGGCCTACAGCGGCGACAAAAAGAACACATCCGGCGACAAAAAAGATATATTGCTTCAGGACCTTCAGACATCCCTCTCTGTGTTCGCTAAAAAGTAATGCGAATATTACCAACGCCAGCAGAGTGAAAAAGACTCCGTAGAACTTCGTCAAGGTCGCAGCAACGGCAAATAAAAGGAACATACGGAAATTTGCGCGCATGAGATAAAGATAGGCTATTGTCAGCAGGAAAGAGAAAAACGGGACTGTATAGATAAGCTCGTCAATTCTTCCGATAAAAAACATAAGATACGAAATTGACAGCAGACCGCAGATCCCGAACCTTAAAGACTTTCCGGGCCGGCCTTGGGCCATGATGGCTAAAAACATTATGGCGATAAACGCTATCGAGACCAGCCGCAGGGTTGTTTTGGTCTCTCCGAAAAGCAGGATCGAAAAATTGTTAACAAAAGCGTATAAGGGCGGGTCGGTGAAAACATAGCCGAATGTGTCGGCGTATTCCAGATCCCAATACGGGAAAAGCTGCGTGTTGAGACTGTCGGCCAGGCCGAATCTTTCCAAAAGGTCTGTTTGCTGGCCCAGCGGAATAGCCAGGATGTTCTCTTCGTTAAAATCATATCCCATTCTGCGGGAATCAAAGACGTTTTCACGAAAGATAAAAACAAAAGAACTGACAATAAGGAGCAGCGAGATGTAAGGGGCCAGATCCCTGAGATTTATCGGAATATCCCGGTGTTCCTCTCGCGGACTTACCGGCCGCAGCCAGGATATGAGAAGCTGAATACATACCAGGAAGGCCAATAATGTGAAAAAAATTGTCCGGTTAAGAGCAAACGGGACAAATAATTTAAAAATGGTGCTGACAGCTATCAGGATTAAGAGGCTTAGGAGAAAGGCGGAACCGGTCAATGTCGCAGGTGGAGCCTGCCTTTTGGTCCGGACCATGAAGATCCACCCGGGGACAAAGAAAATCAGGAGGAAACCAGCTAAAAATACGAGAACGTTCGTACAGGCGACCAAAAAATTCATGCCGGTTACGTCATTGAAGCTGAATAACACCACAGAGGAAAAGGAGGATTTGTCAAAAAACGCCAACAGCTGAATCCCGGCGGCGTATATTGCGAGCATGCTTATGGAAAAAAGACTCGTAAATTTTCTGGTAAGAATACAGTTGATATTCATCAGCGGTTATTTATCGTCAGGGCAGGTTTCCGGGATGGCCAGATCAGAACCATTTTTTCTTTTTAAAATAAACGATCAACCCCACCCCTATTCCTGACATGAGCCCCAGTACGGCTAGATAGCCCCATCGCCATTTCAGTTCGGGCATGAATTCAAAATTCATGCCATAGATACCGGCAACAAAAGTAAGAGGAATGAAAATAGCAGCAAAAATGGTGAGGGTTTTCATGATTTCATTCATTTTATTGCTTATGGAGGAAAGATAAACATCGTGCATCCCGGACAGCATATCCCTGGAGGTATCGATATTATCCATGACCTGGATGATATGATCATAGATATCCCTCAGATAAAGGACTGTCGTCTTTTTTATGAGTTTTGACTCGCCTCTCTGCAGACTGCCGATGATCTCCCGTAGAGGCCATATTTGTTTTCTTAAATCAATCATAACTCTTTTTAATTTATGGATCTTCCGGGCCGTCGTTATCTCCGAACCGTTCATCAGCGTCTCATCCAGTATTTCCATATCTTCGGCAAATTTTTCCAGAACGACGTAGTAATTGTCAACAATGGCGTCCAGTAAAGCATATGCCAGATAATCAACCCCCAGTTTTCTTATCCGGCCTTTGTTCTCTTCAAGGCGTTTTCTGACAGGATCAAAGACATCCCCCTCTTTTTCCTGAAAAGAGATGCAGATATTCTGCCCCACGATCAGACTCACCTGTTCGGATACAATATCGTTCCCTTGCGGCGATAAATAAATCATTTTCAGGACAATGAAGAGATAATTTTCGAAATTTTCGATTTTGGGACGTTGTCCCGTGTTCAGGATATCCTCCAGGACCAGGGGATGTATCCCGAAATGTTCGTCCAATTGCTGAATAAGCCCGACATCCTGAAGGCCGTCAATGTTGATCCATTTGATTTGCGGGGTGTCTTTATAGATGAAGCATTCCTGAATTGTGTTGAGTATTTTCTTCTCATAATGATCCTGATCATACGTTAACAGCGTGATCTTTGTCTTTCCCGGATTCTTTTCTCCGATATGAATTAAAGTCCCTGGCGGCAATCCGGCCATCTTAGATTGCTTTTTTATATTGCGCGGCATATTTGCAATCCTCCTTATTTAATGGGTTCCCGTGCCTGCTGTTTTTCCCGGGGATGACGGGAGATATTTGGTGCGGAGATTCATCTCTACCAAAACGGGCATTTCCGTTCTGCCTTGCTCCGGGAGCAGTTTTAATAATTCTTCCGCGACGGCCGGGGCATCATCCTGCGTTTTTTTATCACATAGGCGTCTGGCATTTTCGTCAAACTCTTCGAGATAGTCGGCGAGGTCCCGCAAATCCTGTCGGGTGGCTGCCGGGCCATGCCCAGGCACAATGACAGCGGCCGTTGATTGCTCCAGTTCTGACAGGATCTTAATCCAGCTGGAGATGTCCCCTTCTCCCAGAAACGGATGATATTTGTTAAAAACAGCGTCGCCGGTAAAGAGGATGTTATCTTCATTCACGTAGGCCGTGATGCTGTCCTGCGTATGGGACGGTCCGGGGAAATGCAATTTGACCGTGACGCCGCCTAAATCAACATTCATGGAATCACGGAAAGTTATCCGGGGCAGACTCACTGTTGTCCCGGTAAGGTCCTCGGCCGTCATACCGAAATCTTCGGGATGAGTTAGCGCATATTCGATTTGTTCTTCGGATAAAGGAGCGTTTTCATGGGCGATAATAACGGCCCCCAGTTTTTCAAACTCACAGTTTCCCCAGGCATGATCCAGGTGATAATGCGTGTTTGCGACATATTTGATCGGCGTGTCGGTGATTTCCTCAATCTGGGATATCAAGGCCCGGGCTTTTTTCGCAGAAACAAGAGTGTCAATAACCATAACGGCGTCAGAACCGATGATGACACCGCAGTTCGCCCCGAAACTGTTGGCAGACGGCGAAGCCTGGGTAATCCCGATATAAGCATAAACATGCTCTGAAAGCCGGCTTAGTTCCGGCGCCTCCTGGGCGGAACCGGTTGAAGTGAAGAAAAAAATTACAGCTAAAATCAGCAAATGTTTTAGTTTCATGTTTGGGTCCTTTGTGATATTTCTCATGTTTTTATATTTTGTCCGGAAATTTCCCGAAGACCTCTTCCCCGACCGGTCTCATTTTCATGCAATGATATTCCGTTACAAAACCGTCATCCGTACGGCATTTCTCGATACGGAATCCGGCCCGTTCGAGCATGCCGTCTAAAATCCATTTGAATGTACTATACTCCTCCCGAATATGTGTTTCAACCTCATCTCGGAATTTTTCCCCTGCCTTTTTTTCAAAAGCAGAAATCCAGCGGCTTATTTTATCATTATACTGGGCAGCTTCAAAATGAAAGACAACATCATGAATATATAATATTCCTTCGGGTTTTAACATTGTGTTCATTTTTAATAATGCCACTTGCTTCCAAAAGTCAGGCAGATGATGAAGGGCCGCTTTCGTCATCAAGACATCCACGGGTTCATCTTCATGCCGGTAGCTAAGAAATCCGCCGAGGATGAATTCCACATGACTATGAGCCGTATCAGGCATTTTTTTTCTTGCCTGCTGAATCATGACTTCAGACACATCGATGCCGCGGACTTTTTTGAAACGTTCGGCCGCGTAAATTGACACGGCCCCGGTCCCGCATCCCAAATCCATAACCGAAAGTTCATGCAGGTCTTTTAAATCAAGAAATTCTATCATGCCGTTAAATTCCCTTTCATAGTCCCGGAAAGCCTGATGTCGCCGGTCATAATCTTCTGCCGTGTCTTCATCCGAATAATTTACTCCGCAATGTCTATGTTCATCATAAACCCAGTTTTGCATGATCCTATGCCTCCTTGATTCGTCAGCTTGCTTTTATTGCTTCATTTTGCTCTTTGCAAAAAACAGAAATCCCATTATGATAAAAAGTATGCGTGAACCGAAAGCCCTTCCTAAATCTGTAGCGACACTTTTCTTCCTAGTCGGCGTGACCTCGGCGTTTTCTTTCCGCGCTATTATTATTGTACAGCATTCCCACCCGTCTTATGTGCGTCTTTTATGGTATTTAGCCGTGATCACCAATCTGATCTTCTTCCTTTTCCGTTATCACATTTCCCGCAAACGGAAGCATGCCGTGCACGGCCAGACACTCATTACAAAACTTGAACAGGGGCATGCCCTTGATCCTCAGGAACGCAAAGGGCTGACTTACCTGCTGACATCCATCGAGCGTTCCCGGGAAAACCTCAACTATCTGATTATCTTTATTCTTTCCATATCCGCTATTATTATTGACATCGTTATAACCCTGCGGTCACAGACCGGAGGCTGAACGTTTTTTGAGAAAAGATACGCGAGCCGGGAGTGTCTAAAGGCCTCATGTAGCTTCGCCTCTGCTTTAATGCTTTATCTCTCCGGCTTTCAAGAGAGAAATTTTTGCCGCTACCGGGCCGAGGAGTTCATGAAAAACCGTCGCTCCGATAATGATATTAATCAGGATATTGGAAAATGAAGAAAATATGACTTCCTGCTGTGTTAAAAGGGCTAACCCGATCACAATGCCCCCCTGGGGAATGAGTCCGCCGGTCACGTATTTTCTGATTTTAAAAGAAGCGTGAGATAAATGACTTCCTGTCATCACCCCCAAATATTTTCCAATGGTCCGGAACAGGATAAATAAAACAATAAGCATCCAGTTTTCGCTGATGACAGAAAAATTAAGATGCATGCCGCTTATAGTAAAAAAGAGAACAAATATAAGTTCTTCGGTGTAACGTTCCAGCATAGTAAAAATTTTCACATGGGCATGGTTAAAGTTAACCACGACGCATCCCATGGAAACGAGCGCCAGCAGTTCGTCGATTTTAAGCAAAGAGGCCGTGCCGAAACAAAGGGATAAGAGCCCGAAGATAAGCACGATAAACATACCTTCCGTTTCCCGTTTAATAAGTTTCGTAATGACATTAAAGATAATTCCAAAGATTATTCCTAACAGAAAGGCGCCTCCGATCATGATCAGCGGCTTTATAACAACTGTGTTTGCGGTCAAGGGTGTATGGGAAATAAGAACCGTTGCCACAACTACAGCCAGGCTGTAATTGATGATACCTAAGATATCATCAAAAGCTGCGATTCCCATGATGGTTGAACTTACGTCTCCTTTGGCTTTATACTCATGCATGACGGCAAGTGTTGCGGAGGGATCTGTCGGAACGGCTAAAGAAGCCGTTAAAAGTCCAAAAGGAACAAACACATTTATGAATGAGGCCCCGGGGATATTGAGGAAATAGCGGGCAGCAATTATAAATATGAATGCGACGGTCAAAAAGGCAAATTCAGCTTCCCAAAATGTAAGGGACAAAATAACGTTTCCGAGTTTTTTGATCTTGGGATAGGACAAAGTCCCCCCTACCGAGAAAGCGATAAAAGCCAAGGCAATATTGGTTATCAAATTTGTGTGGGCCGGGAAATCAACTGGAATAATATGACATATACTCGGATTGAGTAGGATCCCGGAGATAATATACCCGGTCACCTTGGGAAGGTTAATGAATTTTGCAAGTTCTCCCAGAAGAAAGCCTGCAAATAAAATAATACCGACAATGAGGATCGATTCCATATTTTAGAATAATATTTTTAAATAATTATACTTGTAACATTTATTAATATCCACAAGATAATACGAAGGGCAGCGACGCATTTACTGCCCTTTGTAAATGAATTATTTTAGCATAGGAATCAATTGACTTTTATTTTAATAGCTTCCTTTTGAAATTTGGTCTTGGCTAATTTTGGGACTGCAATCTTTAAAACCCCGTTTTTATAGGTGACCGAAATTTCCGAGGAATCGGCATCTTCTGGCAGGGGCAAGCGTTGTGTGAAATAACCAAAACTGCGTTCTTGCCTATAGTAATTGGCATTTTCCTCCTGGGTATCTTCTTTGCGTTCACCGGAGACCAAGAGCGTATTATTCCTCACTTCGACATTGATGTTTTCTTTCTCCATACCGGGGATATCCATACTGATAAGATAGTTATTTTTATTATCTTTGATGTCAGTATTTAACTCATAAAGGTTTTCCCCGTTTCCCATGCGCCACAATTCGTCCCTGAACGTTTCGTGGAACAGCTTATTCATCTCATTTTGAAACTGCATTAGTTCAGAGTAAGGGTCCCAACGGTTGCCAGCTGCTGTCCAGACGTCAGGGAATTTAGAAGGATTTTGCTGTTGTCTGGTATCCGTTGCCGAAGCCGGTTCTTCTGCCCGCAGTTTTTTTACTTCAATTCCCAGAGACACGATTCCGATGATGAGTCCTGTAATAACAGCGATAATAATCAGTTTGTTCGTCATGGCCCACCTCCTTTTTAGATTATCCTATTAGTTTTTTTACTTTCCCAAGCAATAAAGCGTTGCCTTGTGTTTTATCGAAATAATCATCCGCATCAAAAATCATAAATTTCTGGGTGTCGAGCCCATAATTACTGGCAATGAGTATTTTCGTATTAGGATGTCTTATTTTCATAATCTCGAAAAAACAGCACCCGTCAATCTGAGGCATGGCTAAATCAAGAATCAAGAGATCGATCATAGTTCCCGTGTGTTTCAAATAACTGAGCGCTGTCTGATTATCTCCGAAACTTTTAACCAGGTAGCCAGCCTTATTCAAAATAATGGAGTAAAGGATCCTTACCTTTTGTTCGTCATCGATGATAAGGAGCCTTTTTTTTTGATCTGAACGGTTAAGGACATGGCTAACCTTTTCTCTGAGGACACGCAACCCTTCGGATTTGTCAAAATAATCATCGGCCCCTTCTATCATCTGTTTTTGGTCATCCAAAGGATAAACGCTGCAAACAATGACTTTCGTTTCTTTATGAAATGTCCTTTTTATTTCGCATAAAATTTCTCCTCCCACTTCCGGCATTTTCATGTCGAGCAACATCAAATCGATTTTTTCTCTCTTCAAAATCTCATTTGCGTGATCGGCGTCAGAGGCCTTGAAGACGGAATACCCGTCCTTGCTTAATACCCGGCCAAAGGTTTCCCGTATCCGCGCTTGATCATCGACAATCAATATCTTTTCCATGTCAAAACCCTCCTCCCTCTTAAATATTTTTGGCATTCAATTTCCTTAACTCTTCGATAACCTCATCAATTTTTGAAATCATGATCCAGGGTAAGAACAGCCACATAATTCCCAAGACAATACCTACAATCCAGGCTATCATTATGATCATCTCAAACATGTTTATCCCTCCAGTATATTTTTTACGGCATCCCTAAACATCCTTTTTTCCCGATCTATTTATAACAAACGATCGATAAGAAGAACGTTAGAATAAAATTAAAATTTTCTTATTTTTTTAAAAATGGCAAGGGATGCTGCAAGCCGTTGGAAATAAAAATATTATGAAGGGACAGCTGTCCGGATGGAACGAATGATTTTTTATGTTGATAATGGCAAGATAACGGTAAAGGTGGTTCCTTCATTGAATTTGCTCTTGACTTTTATATCCCCTTTGTGGGCTTTAGCGATAGAAAGCGCAATACTTAAGCCTAATCCAAAACCCGCATTCTGTGTCGTTTCCTCTTTATCCACCCGGAAAAATTTATCAAATATTTTCTGCAGGTTTTCTTCCGAAATCCCCTCTCCGGTATCGGAGATATCAAAAAACAAATGGTCTTTTTCCCGCTTTACAGATAAATGAATGTTTCCGTTAGCCGGAGTATATTTTATTGCGTTGGTTATTATATTCAGAAAGAGACGTCGCAAGTGTACTTTATCAGCATCAATGGTTAAAGTTTCCTTTAGTTTTAAAGAATCTGCTGTCAATTTTATTTTTTTTTCAGATGCCAGTATCGTGCCGTGCTCTATGATCTCCTCAAAAAATTTCTGAAAATTTATTTTTTCAAATTTTAATATTTGAGGTTTATAATCAATTTTTGCTAAAAAGAGAAGATCTTTGATGATCTTGATCATCCTGTCGATCTCTTCCAGGCAGTCAGAAAGGATTGTGTCATTTTCATTTTTCTCCTTAAGTTGTTCAATCGCTAATTCAAGCTCACCTTTGACAATCGCCAAAGGTGTTTTAAGTTCATGGGCGACATAAGAATTAAATTCATTGATATGAATAAAAGATTTCTCCAGCCGTTCAAGCATGGCATTGAATGAATCGATTAACTGTTTCAACTCGATGTCCGTATCTCCCATAGAGATTCTTTTGGCCAGATCCATGTGGCTGATATCGTTTGCCGTTCTCGTCACCGCCACAACGGGCCTTAGAATATGCTTGACAAAGAAACTTCCCAGGAAACTCGTTAAAGCGATCGTTCCGAGGATACATCCTGAACTGATCATCATAAACCTGGCCAAAAATTGATGAACGGGTCTAAGGGGCGTTGCGACCTGAATCGTTAAGGGCAGATTGTGCTTATATATGAACGGCAGATTAATGACCCGTACTTTTAAAGACCTTTTTTCTACAGTTCCACAATAAACTTCATTGTTCGAAAAGCCGAACTGTTCAGATATTAAATCTTTTATTCCCGGTGTCACATTGTTCGAATGCAGGAGAGAACGCCCGGAAACATTAAGGATGTTGATATAGTCCTCTTTCAGCTTTAAAGTCTTAAAGTTTGAACGCCAGAGATCGTCAACGATGACAGCCCTATCCGGCAAAACACCATGTTTTTGCAGAAGATTTTCGAGGACACTCATGGGGTGCAAAGACGTATTCTTTATTTTTTCGTAGGCCAGCAGAATATTGGAAATCTCACCGGCTTTTATTTTCAGTTCTTCATCAACATCCCTCACTAAAATGGAACGAAGAGAAAAATAAAGCACACTGTTATAGGCGAGAAGAATCCCCAACAGGATTCCCGAATAAAGCAATGTCGTCTTAAAACGAATCGATCTTATATGCATAGTTGGGATTATTCTTTTAAAATATATCCGGTGCCTCTTATGGAGTGGATCAGCTTTTTTTCAAAATGGTTGTCGATTTTTTTCCGGAGGTAGTTAATGTAAACATTAATGACGTTTGAGAAAGTATCAAAATCATCATTCCAGACATGTTCTGATATCATTGTCCGCGTGACGACTTGATTGGCATTGAGCATCAAGTATTCAAGAAGGGCATATTCCGTACTTGTGAGTTCAATAATCCGTCCCCCCCGGCTCACCGTATGGGTCAACTGATCCAACTCCAAATCAGCGACCTTTAATCTGGTTGTTTTTACGTCTTGTTTCCGCCGTATTAAAGCCCTTACCCGAGCCAGCAATTCGCCAAAGGCAAATGGTTTTGTGAGATAATCATCAGCTCCTGAATCGAGGCCGGTAATTTTATCCTCAACATCATCTCGTGCCGTTAACATTAAAATGGGAACGTCGTTTTTCTTCCTCCTTAAGGCACGGCAAATACAGATACCGTCTTTTTGGGGCAGCATAATATCCAATATGATTAAATCATACGGATTGACCTCAGCGAGAAACAGTCCTTCATTGCCATCATGCGCAATGTCGACAGCATAATCTTTTTCTTTGAGGCTCCTGCGGATCACACTTGCTAATTTTTTTTCATCCTCAACAATCAAAATACGCATAACATTAAAATTTTTATCAGATTTTTTGCTTATGGTCAATAAAATGATTTTTACCCTGTAAGGATATCCCCGGTCGCTGACACTATTTTCATTGCACCTGAATTATCAGATAAACGATAAGCCGTGGGCATAATCCCGGTAGAAATTCTTAACATATCCTTCCCCGATTAACCAGAACATCTCTTTATAGAGAGACTGTAATTCTTGGCAGTGCGGGGACGGAGCTAAATGTGATTTTGACACAGCCAGGGCTTCGGCCCGGCAGTCCCCGGAACACCAGAAACGGAAATGACAATCCCGGCATTTTGAATATAGCGTTATATTATACCGGTTTTGCAGATCATCTAGGAATGGCGATGTTTTCAAGATGTCCCCCAGGTCCGTTCGGTTCAGGTCTCCGCACAAAAAACTTTCCTTGACAAAATTGGGACAGGGATAGACTTTACCGTCAGCATCGACAAAAATAACTTTTCGTCCCAATCCGCAATTCGTACCGGTTTGCGAGTAACGGCATTTATTGATGGCGATGGTGAAGAAATCCCTTTTTAAAAGGCGGAAAAAGCCCGGATGTTTTTTAAGCAACTGGATGAGATGCCGGAAAACCGAAATTTGATTCGGCATGAGTTCCTTAAAGCCCAGTCCCCGGCCAATCAGGCGCAGCGGGATAAAACGCACTTCATTCACGTTGAAAGTTTCCGCTAAACGAAAGTATTCCTCAATATCATGATAATTATCACGGGTATAGACCATGGACAACACGGTATAAACACCAGCATCGACGAGAATCTTGACCCCTCTCACGGCTTTCCGGTAAGATCCGGCTCCCCGGACGGCATCATGTTTCTCTTCATAGGGGCTGTCCAGGGAAATTTGAATCTGGAGATTCTTTGCGGCAAGTTTCCTTGCGACTTCTTTCTTGATTAAAGTCCCATTTGTTGACACTAAAACAGGCATTCGAAAGCTTTTTAATCCATACTGCACCGCCGCAAGCAATCTTTCCTGATTCATAAAGGGTTCTCCCCCCAAGATAAAAAAGGAGGCATTTTTCGAAAAAAATCTTTTGCCTTTGTCGATAGCTTGGGTCATTTTTTGTATTGGCATTTCCGGGGTCTGCCTTTTCGTATTGTAACACCAGGAACATTTCAAGTTGCAGTCATTGTTCAGGTTAATTGTTATATTGGCGATATCCCTTCCCTCCGGTTTTTTACTGAAGGCTGTGCCGGAATGGGAAAGGATATTCCGGCTGAACAATTCCTCGGCGTTCTTTTTCAGGGCCGTGATAAAGGGCTTCCGGGGCTCCAAGCCTTTCCTTTGAATATATTTCGTGATATGGTTTTTCAGGGAGTCTCCGGATGCATATGTGTCAAGAAAGTCTAAAAACTCCGAATCAACGATAAGCCACTGCCCCAAATCCCCCCATATCAACAAACAGGATGTTCCCCTGATATCTCTGAAGGAAGGCTTTTTAAAATAAAGCGACCGGGTTTCAATGATTTTTTTCATGCTTTTCTGCCGAAAACAAAATATAAACGAAAACGGTGAACGTCATAACGGCACAACAGGTGAAAATCAGTTTTTGACTGAGGCCAAGGATAAACTGATTGTAATATACGGTGTTCCAGCAGAGGTGAATGACCGAAGCCCCGTAGATATTTTTGCTGACCAGAGTATAACGGCATAATATAACCGACAAAATGAACATTTGCATAAAAACGACAGTCCCCTGGGACAGATGGAGATAAGCAAATATAACGGATGTTAGTAATAGAGAGATGATTCCGTTGTTGAAATATTTCTTTAGGGAATTCAACATGATCCCCCGGAAAAAGACCTCTTCACAAATAGAGGCGATCGCGGCCAGGAAAATGAATTTTAACAATAAATGAGGGATTACGGCATGATGGCTCTCTTTCACGGGATATTGATTTAAAAAGACCATAAGTATGACGCTCCCGGTGCCCAGGACAAACAACTCCTTGGTATTTTGGATATGTTTTATGGCAAAATACGTTGTGGATTTCCGCCTGATCCATAACAGGGATGCCAAGAAAAGCCAGGCATTCGGAAGAAGCAGTCTTGGCCAAGAGTAAAAACCTGTCGTTAGCTTGCATATCCCGTAAAATAAAAAGACATAAACCAGCAGAACGAACCAAATAAAAAAGAGCTCCTGTGTTGAAGAGCTCATTCTTTTTAAACAACCATGGTTCATGAAAATTTTAAAAATTCATATTTACGGTTTACGAAATATTTTTTTAAGAAGTAATAATAAGACAAGCAGTGCCGATAATACGATCGGTGTTTTAACAAAGATCGCGTTCTCATTCGCTGCCGATAAATATCCGGCATGCAGGAAAGTGCCCGGGGGTTCTTTTAAGCTCCCTGAATAAATCTTCATTTATTTCCCCTTTTGTTTTAAAACCGCTGACAAAAAAATTATATCATAACTCCCGGGGTAGGGCCAAAAAGATATTCCCTCCTTTTCGATGAGTCTTCGTTTCTGATGCCTTTAGGATATTTCAAAGGTTAAATGGATAACTTTCTCGGGAATTTTCATGACGGGTTATATATCACCGGCCGGCCGGCAAACGGGTAACCCTGCTGAGCCGCCTTCCGTTCCATTTTCCCTAATTCCTCGATAAAGTTCCGTTTCCCCTGCGTTATCTCCGGAGGCTGAAGAATTTTAGGTTTAAGGCCAAATTGTTTCCTGTAATGGGCATAATGTTTAATCATGATGGCGTAAATTTTTTTCAAGGTGGATGGCCTTCTGATTAACTGCAAAACATCAGTCTTCCATGGCACCACGAAATCATCACAGATTTTCTGGGGAGCGTTGGCTAATTTTTGGCCGATGTCATTTGAGCGTCCGACATCGACTTCCTGACAAAGAAATTTAAGCATATGCCAGATGTCGTAAATATCCTTTTTGGTATTAACGGCTTGGCGTCTGAGCCAGACAAAAGCATGCAGTCTTCGGCTCCAATCCCACCATTTCCAGGGGCTTTCTAAATCAATCGCCGGAATAAGAAAAAGGTCTTCTTTTAAGGCAAGGGCCCCGAAGACACCCGGCGGCTTACCCAGCCTTTTATTTTTTAATGTGGTCCGGTAAACGCCGCAGGAAGGGCTGCCTTCCATAAAAACAAAAGCTTCGACATCCGCCTGTTTTAGTATCTGCAAAGAGGTTAAGGCTCCTTTCTTGACATCTTCACTGACATCCCGTCCGTTTTTATTTTTCACCCTGGCCTGGCCTGCCCAAAGATCATCGCCGTTGCCGTTGACCAATTTCATCGGCGGCCGGGGAACTCCCAGGCCGCTGTTGATTTCAGGACAGATGGGAGTCCACAAATAATCGAATTTCTGTCTGCCTATCAGGCTGGCCCTATCCCATCCGGCGTGATTCCACCGCACCTTGGCCCCGAAGTTACAGGCGCTTATGCCCACGCGGATTTTTTCTTTTAAGATATAGTCCATAACATTTTCCGAATTTTTTAAAGTTTATTGAATCAGGTAGACATTTCCATATTGGGTGATCAGCCAAACGCCCTCGTCATTGGCATCGATAAAGGCCTTAAACTCAACGGCGGTGGCTCTCTGGTCAAAGACACTTTTTCCCACAGCTTCCTGTCCTTTGCGGTGTAAAAGAACGTCATAACCATCCCAGCTCACAGTAAAAAGATCGTCATCCCTCATGGCAAAAGGCCACAAACGGGTCTCCGGATGCCCGCAAAGCGGTTGGCCAGAAAAATTTTTAGGCGGGTGAGGTCCCTGTAGACCGCTTAAAGCAGAACCTATTTGTCCCAACAGCCATGTCCGGGTCGACGTGTCCGGGTCAAATTGAACAATCCCCGTCTGGGTCATTAAGTAGAGAATTTTACTGCCGGCCCAGCGCATATCCTGCAGGGAGAAGTCCTCTTTAAGGATACGTTTGAGCCGGCCGGTTTCCATATCATACCGCCAGATCCCGTTATAGTCCGGATTGCCGGAGAGCCCCAGCCATAGACAGTTCCGTTTTTCATCCCCTAAAATCGTCGTGATTTGATAACTGTCTCCCTGTTCAAGGGCATTACGTTTTTCCATAGAACGGCTGGAGGCAATAAGTTCGTAGGACCCTGTTTCGGGATCATAAGCCGCAAATCCGCAATTGCCGACTAACCCCATCTGTGTCTCGGCCAAAGGGCCGAGGCCCATGTAAAGTTTCCCCTGACAATAAGCCAGGGACAATATTTTATTATCCGGAAGACCGTCTTTTTCCGTCAGCAACTTTGCCTGTCCGGAAGCATTGGGAGGGCTTGTGTTCTCTTTTTTATCCGGATAGTACGGTTCATATCTGCGGTGCAGGGAACTGAATTGCGAAGTGTTTTGAAAAATTTTTCCTCCCTTTTTGGGAAAAACGATAAGCCCTCCTGCTGTCCCGACGTAAAGGGCTTCCGGTCCCGTTGTCATGGCTGAAACATAATAAGGGAAATATTCTTTAATATGGCCCAAAGGCACCGAGACTTCCCCTAAGCAGCGGTTATTTTGATTATTCTGCAGGCTTTGTTCAAAAGCTGTTATGAGCAGGGCATCGTTGCTCCGGCTCTGCTGCAGGATATAGACTTTATCATGGTCAATCCAATAATTCTTCTGGAGAATCCGCTCCTGGAGTGGATTCCCTCTGATATCCATCTGCTGGGTGGCGACCAGCCGGACCGGCATACGGCGGGTTGAGTATTGCTGCCAGGCGCCTTTCTTTTTCGTCTTTTCCCGCTGAATATCCATGTCCATAATTGTATAGGTTTCATTGCCTTCCGCATCGATAACCCGCGTATAGCCTTTGGCAAAGGAGCTTCCGGAGAATCCGTTCTTAACAACATCGCGGGTCCGGCTGCTTGTGGTTGTGTTGAGCCCTTTCGTGGGAAGCTGGATCGGACTGAAGGAAGAAACATCGATCGGCGGATCATTCAGCCGCGGAGCCTCCAATTCCGGGCGCAGACGGATATAATGAGGCCGTTCCTGGAAAGAAAAATATCGTTCCAGTTCGGTATTGGGAGATTGCTTAGCGCCAAGTTGTACAAGTTTCAAATCCAGTTCCGCCCGCAGACGCTTGGCTTCGTTGGAAAAATTAAAATATTGTTTCTGTTCCAGAATCTTGCTCACCTGCTGAACAAGCCTTTGCGCTTCCTCTTTCTTTCCATCCAGTTCCAATCCGTTGACATACGGCCAGAAACAGTCCCGCCAGGCCACCAGTTGTACCATGTCCTGATTCCTTATCATCGGTTCAAATAATTTTTCCGCTAACAGGAGCATCTCTTGCCTATGGGAAAGAGCCGCACGGTGAAACACCGGTTTCACAAAGTCAGGGAGAAGACTCACGTTGTCCAGTGTGCGGTAGGGATGATCATAAGGGAATTCCTGAATAAAAATGTTCAAAGCCTTTTGAGCATAAGCGACCGGGTCAGCACGCATCAACTGCTTCTGGGAGGCAAAGCGGACAAAAACATCCTCATGCGTTGTGAATTTCCGGTAAACATATTCTTCTTCCGGGGACAAGGCTCTGCCGCGCCCCAGAGCCAGCATATCGATGAAACCTTTGAGCCTAGGGGCCGGAGGCCCGTCCGAGGTTTTCATAAAGGCATCTACGACCTGCTGGATGATTTGGGCGGATAGTTTGGGGTCATAACGGTAGTACTGCTTGATCATTTCCGTCTTATCTTTCCAGCTCAGCCAGTAAGCTGTCTGGGCTTTGAGGCTTTCGGTATAATGCTGCAAATAAAAATCACGTTGCTGTTCATTTAGGTTATTGCGAATTTGAACCAGCTGTTTAAAAAGCCAGAAAACGTCCGTGTCATCCCGGCCGATTCTGTACTTAAGGGCAAGGTTGCGCTGGCGGTCTTCCGGACGGGAAACATTCTCAAAATCATCCCGCGGGTCGGGCAGGACGATATTTTTTTGCGTATCTGACTCGTAATCGCGGATATGAACGGCAAGCATTTCTTCCATCAGGGTGTAAGACCGGATTAACGCGGAAAGAAAACGGATTCTCTGGTCTTTCTGGGAAGCATCCTGGTCCCTTCCTTGTCCGGATGATGTTGCCCCGGAGGAATTATGTTCCCGTCCTTCAAGGCGACGCGGTTTTTCGATGCGCGCGGCCGTTGGCCGTGAAGAATCCGCTGGCTGTCGAACCTGTCTCCCGTCCCCCCAGAATTCTATCTGCTGTCCGGGCCTCTGCTCTGTTGTTCGAACGATATTGGAGTTGCCGCTTTGGAAACGCTCGGCTCTCCCTGCCTCACCGGGTCTGCGCAGGGGGACAACCTGAGTCCCTCCTGGTGAAAATTGATCTCCGAGGGTTCTGGTCCTTCTGACAGCGCTCGCGCTACTCCGAAAAGAATCGCCCATGGATTTATCAACCAAATCCCAGCCAAGAGCATACCATGCCCGGGCAGCCCAATAGCGGGCCTCTTGATTGGAGAGAAGAGCATAAGCCACTTCGGCATATCTGACAGCCGCCTCCAAATCACCGCTGGACAGATAAAGCGGCACCTGCATTAAAAAAAGCTCTCCTTCTTTATCCGCCGCCGGAGATTGTCCCGGAGTCTTTTCCACATCAAGTTTTTGCAGGATGCCCTGGGCGATCACCTCTCTGGCCTTGGGGAGGTCGTCTTTATCAACGGTGAAAGTCATTTTTTCCGATGCGCTGTTTGTTCCGGAAAAGGAACGGAGAACAACGGAAACAATAATCTGCTGACGCCCTTCTTCATACTGCAGACCTCCTTCAACAACAAAGGTGGAGTGTTTCAGTTTTAAATTCATCCCGGTTAGGGCTCTTTCGGTCTGCAGATACTGCAAATGGTCACGGTCTAACATGATCACATTCGGCGCCTTGGGTAGATCGATGGCCAGAAACATTTGCAAAGCTTCCGCTGCCCCGTCAAGACTTGTCCCGGGTTCATTATTCTTTATGGCCAGGATACCGATATGTTTGCGGTTTTCTAAAGGAATTTTTTCTTTGTTGATGGCCGTTTGAACATGCGAGAGAATGGATGGGAGATCAGATTCCAGGCGTTCTGCATCTTCCAACAGGGAGCCGAGGATAATTCCTGTCCGGGTTTCCATAAGCCGGATAAGCACAATATCCGTGTCTGTTCCGGATGTTATCTGCTCCTTATGTTCCAGGGAAGGGCGTCCTTTTTTCACAAAAACCAGAATGTCAGCCGCAACCAGTTGACCTATTGTGACGGCCTGTTTTTTATCCTGCAGTCCTGATTCCCCTAAATGAATTTCCTGAAGAACCTTATTAATGAGGCTTCTTTCGACCAAAGAGACATCCGGCAAAGAGGATAAATGGACTTCTAAATTGGCTATCACCAAATCAGACGGCTGTCTCTCCCCTGCCCCGGGGATAACCGCCAGACTGACAGGTTCTTTCGGGACATGCTCAGCCGGCTGGGCAGCCCCGACAGCAGGAATAACAGCAATACAAATGATAATTAGAAAAAATTTTATGAATTTATTAATTCCAAACATAAAAGTTGTGTTCGCTCTGCCTTATCTGGTGTGAGCCAGCATATCCGGGCTTACTGAGCCATTTTGGGAATAATGCGTTCTGCGATCATGGCCGCCGCTTCCTGCAGGGCCGCTTTTCCGGCCAGCATTTCATTCAAATCAACTTTAACCGATGTCTGGCGGTCTACGGCAACGACATGGCCTTCTTTATTCAAGACTTTCACTTCTAACCGGGCCTTCACGCTTACAAGATTTTTAATACGGGTTGAAAATTCACTGAACCCTTCCCCCACGACTTTATAGTCCACTTTCGAGATATCTCCTGTACCGGCGTCTATGATCGATCCGCCGACTTCTTTGTAAATGTAGGTAATCTCGGTTTCTGCCGCCGGGTCGGGAACTGCCTGGCTGAGATGCATTTCGGGAATGGACACGGAGATCACGGGAAGCTGTTTGCCCTCGATCATTTTTTGAATCTTCTCGATGCTCTGGCGCTTATCAACCGGAGGCGGCAAAAGGCTTTCGGCAGATTCATTGATAGCCGTGTTGACTTCCCGGGCCAGTTGCCCCACTAAAACGTCAAGACCTTCCGCCCCCTTAACGCTCTTCCCCAACATTTTGCTCGTTTCAGTACTGATGATTTTGGCCACGATATGGGTATTGTTGTCAACCTTGAATATGGACCCTGTGACAATGATTTTGGCCCCGGTTAACTGGCCTATTTGGGTGGCTTGATCAGCCGAAACATTCCCGGAGAGATTCAGTTCCGATTCATCCAGAATTTTGTCCAGTTCGGAACGCTCAACAATAAGAAGCTTGGGGTTTTCAATCAGATTCGCGAATAACAGGTCCCGGACATTGGCCCCTTGACCTTTCAACCCGGCTCCCCGTTCTTCAAAAGACAAGATCGCGAGAGGATACATGTCTTCGGCAGAGACCATTTTCACGAAAAAACAAGTCAGTATCGCCACCCCCAGCAAGATGGTTAGAATATTCTTTTTCATTTAAGCCTCCTCATTTTTTTTCTTCTTGAGTTAATATACGATTCAACAGCATGAACATGGTCGGGTTCTTCCCGGTGTATGCCGGCAAATTCCATCCCAGAAAAATCATGCGGGATTCCGGGGTCTGAAATTCCAGCCAGTTGTATCCTTGGCGGTCCCCGGTGCATTTGATGACACTGCTTTCCCCGTTGCTTCCAACCTGAAACGTTACATGCCCCTCTGTTCCGTTCATCCCGTCCGTCAGCAGGTTCAGGTGTTTATCATAATCGGCCACAATACTCTCGTCCGAGAAAATGACCCGGGTTATTTTTTTCATATCCGGCCAGGGGAATTCGCCTTCCAGGGGCGCTAAAATCAGCAGGGACGTTCCTTTGGAAAAAGCTTCCAGCATCTCTTCAAAGAGCGAATAATTGTTTGAAAAATCGAGTCCTGAGCCAACAATCCACGGCCCGTTGAAATCAGAAAACTCATAAATTTCCGTAAAAGGGATTCCCATTTCCTGCAGACTGTTCTTTAAAAGTCCCTCTCCGGTTTGATCGAAAATCCCGATCTCCTCCGTATAAAGTCCCGGAGCAGGGCTCTGCTTTTGCGGGAAAAAAAACAGCTGTTTTTGATAAATCCCTTTCAGCATCTCTTCCTGCGAAAAAGCCGTAATGATAAGAAGCGGATCAGCGATAACCCCCGGTTTGAGCTGGGGATATTGAAAATCAACTTTAAGAGGAAACTTCGCCGGGAAATTTTTTTCAAAAACAGTTTTATTTGCAAAAACCATGCGGACTTTAAGGGTATCCGCATCCGGCCAGCAATCCCGGCCTTTATCCAAAATCAGCGAGTATTCCTGTTCGGCAAAAAAGGTGGTTTGCCGGGAAAGAGATTTAAGATATTCCAGGTCTTGGTCGCTTTGGGCCGGAGCAGGCTGGCCCAGAAAAAGAGATAAAGAAAGGATCAGGAAAAAACAGGGTTTTATAACTCCGTCGTTAATATTCAATGGGGCCTCTCATCTTTCGCATCGGAGCATCTCGGAGAAACACTATCTTATTAATTTATCAGATAAATTATAACACCTCAACAACGATCGGCAATCTAAAAAGTTGCCTGTGCGGCAAAATGGGCATGAATGCGGTCTTAAAAACTTTATAAATAGTACTGATATCCCGGAAAAATGAAGTCATAGGGATGGAAAGAGTCTTTTCTCTCAGGACCGGTCACCCGAACCCTTTTGGGGGATTTTTCCGCTGCCTACGGCAGCCAGGGTCCGCAGAAAAACAAGTATGGCAATGATCATCCAGACACTTCCGATAAACACTGAAAGTTGCGGGAAGCCCAGATATTCTGCCAGGGCAAACGCATCGCTTTTCATCCCCGAATACAGCGCGTTTCCGTCTACGGTCCTGTCGATGAGGTCAGATTTAATATCAATAATGACATAAAGAGCGCTGGTCATGCCGATAAACTTCATCAGGAAATCTGCAACGGTATTATTTGATCTGACACAAAGGATGATCATCAGAAGGCCCAGGACCATGGTAAAAAGAAAACCAAAAAAATTTCTGATAAAAAACAGGGCTATTAAAATAAGCCCTCCCCCGATGAATATCCCGAGAATATTGTCGTACTTTGTTTTTGCGGCTATGAAAAGAATCAGGCTTCCCCAGAGCATGCTTCCCAGGTATCCGGCGCTCAGAATAATCCCCCGGTGGCCTCCGCTTGTCCAGCAAACGCCCCCGATGGCCGCATTGATTTCAATCCTGTCAATATGGCCGCCGGTCAACACGGCGGCCATCCCGTGACTTATTTCATGGAGAATGACAACAAAAATTTTAATAGGGTAAAGATAAATGGTGTCCCAGAACAATACAGAGATGGCAAAAAGGAGCAGGAGACCCGTCAGGGCGGAAAAGTCCGATGGCTTTGCAGATTTGGGTGAATAAAGCGATTTCATGTTTTTTGCACCGTCCCCGGTCATTGCACGTAAGGTTTATTATAATGCTGCGGAGCATGAATCCCAAAACTTGAATTGAATGACCGCCGTCTAAGATGTCAGGATTAAAAGCGATATCTGGGGCCGGCAGTTGAACCTTAATCCCAGAAGATTCCCGATCCCCCGTGTCACATGGATCAAACGGTCGTCCCAGGGCCGAAGACCTTCAACATACCGGTGATCCTTGACCGGCGCGAAAGGTGTTCCGATCAACGGCAGCCGTAATTGTCCTCCATGGGAATGTCCGCATAACAAAAGGTCCCAAGGATATTCTTTAATGCTTTCTTTAATATCAGGATTGTGGGCGAGAACGATTCTTATCTCATCGTCGCAGCCGGCATCCCGGAAGGCTTTCCGCGCATCGACTTCCCTGGCCCAAAGATCCCCCACCCCGACCAACAGAAACGGCTCATTTCTTATTGTCATGTGTTTTGATGTGTTGCGGAGAACCGTGATTCCGCTCTGCTGCAGCATTTCCGAAATAATACCAGCATCAAAGCCGGCCCAGACGCCCCCGTCATGATTTCCCAGACAGGCAAATGTGGGTGCGGTCTGCGGCAGTTTTCTGAGGATCCTTTGATATTGCTTGACGTAATCCGTACGGATGAAATCCCGGGACACTTTTCCGGTTATATAATCTCCTGTCAGGACGATGATATCCGGCTTAAGAGCCACAGCCGTTTCAACGGCCTTATCGATGAATTCCAGGGAAACGAAAGCTGAAGCGTGAAAATCCGAGAGATGCAGTATCCGGACAGTATGCCCGGGCTGTTTCAAAAATTTGATTTTATGTTCCGATATCTCCAGCCAACAGGGTTCGACCCATTTCATATAGACAAAACAGCAGACGCAAGTCAAAAAGACCGCGTTTAAGGTTCTTATCAAAAATTTTTTGGGCGGGAACTTTAGCATGCTTTCTTCGGGAGGATTATGGGGAAATATGCCTGCACTCCCGGATCCGGGGTTATTGATGACCGTATTTCTTATAATCGATGCCCAGGGCCTCCATGCTCTCTTTCATCGGCCCCTTAAATCCTTCCGGTGTCTCGGCAAAAAAAGCATCAACCATATCTTTTTCCCCGATGGTCCATCGGTTTTCCTGTTTGACAATGCTTTCAGCCTTTTTGCATACCCTGGTTTCGGCAATCCCGCGGATCAGAGCGGGGATCTGTTCAAGAATTTCTTCAAGCTGTTTTTGAGTCGTTTCCTCCCAGGTGATCCTGCCGGGAACTTTTTCACCTTCATGTCCCATGGTCGCCTCACTGTTGGTTCATCGTCAGGAACAGTGTCACGCAGTTTATTCTGCCCCTGCTAAAAGGTTCTCTGAATCTTTAAAATGAAGATGAATGATTATGACGTAATAACTGGAAATAATCAAGAAGGTTTGTAACCGGATAGAAATCCTGCTTGTTTTTCTAAGGCGGGAGAAAACCGTTTGCCAGGCGACACAGCACGCCCCCTGTCCCGTTGCGGCCGGGAGAGGGGGAAAAACATTACTCCAAGGAAGATCAGTTTGAAATCACACTAAACTTTTTTTCCCTGGATTTGACCTGGGGCAATATAATTCCCGTGAACAGCTCTGGCGGCTTTGAGCCTTTGCTCCTGTTCTTCCAGGATATCAAAAAGGATTTTCGGAGTGTCCGGGACTTTGGTTGTGTAAATTTCCTTAATGCGTTCGATCTTCTCAAGGCTCGCCGGGATTCTTACCGAGAATTGTTTTTCATACTCTTCTTCAGTATAGTCTTTATTCAGAACTTTTTTGAACAGCGCCTGCAGGTCAGCATATCGCGGGATATAACCTGTCGGCGTCTCAATCGCCTCGACATCATTGTTAGCCCGCAGTTCCATCCACTTGATCCAGACGCGTTTGGCATCCATGCCGGTAAGGTATTTCCCGTCCACATCTTTAAGAAAATAGTTGACGGAGAATATCGCCGGCGGCTGCTCAACATCCTCGATGAATTTAAGATAATTGCTGATATATTTTCCCAGCGGGACGGAAACAAAATCAAGGTTAGCCATAGGACTGAACTGCCTGACGCCCTCCTGGCCCAGGGTCGCTGCCGTTGTCTCGGACTCCAGGGAAGCTCCCATCGTGATCACTCCGTGCGCCCAGTCAAAAGCCTGTTGCACCGGAGGCCAAATACTCGAGTCCCGGCCGCCATAAATCATTCCGGTCAGTTTAACTCCGTCCGGCTCATCGAGGTTAGGGTCTAAGTTCTCCAGGGCATACAAGCTGACCGTGTACCGGGCATTTTTATGCGCGAAAGGGATCTCCTGTCCCTGGGCGTTTTTCCTCCCGCGAGTCCATTCCCCGGAAAAATTCGTGCCTTGATCCGGTTCCGGTCTCCCGTCTCCCAGCCAATGAGGATTTTTTTGCCCGTCAATGAGAATATTAGAAAGAATCACTTCCCCCGGATTGTTCAGGGCCCCCCAGATGACCGGATCATCTTTGGGATTAACGTCCCGGATAATGCCGAAAATACCGCACTCAACATTGACGGCCCGGACTTCATTGTTAATTTTCCGCAAGTAAGCGATATCATCACCGATAATCGTTTCCCCTGGAAGCATGGCCGTAGAAGTTTTCCCGCAGGCGCTGGGAAAGGCTCCGGTAAAATAGGATTTCCGGCCGTTAGGGCCGTGGATGCCGGTGAGCATCATATGTTCTGCAAGCCATCCTTCCTGAGAAGCTTTGTTAATGGCATGACGTAAAGCTAATTTTTTAAGCCCCACAGTGTTCCCGGCGTACTGCGTGTTTGTGCTGTAGACAATCTGATCGTCAAGATCAATATAGACTCTGCGCTGATCGACATTTTTGCTCACCCCGTTTTCCAGTTCTCCTGCACTGTGGACAAACTTGAAAAATTGAGGGGTGTCGCCGAGTTTTTTGAATTGTTCATAGCCTCTGCGGTACAGGATATACTCGGAATGGGCCACGTAGCTGGAATCGGTTATCTGCACACAAGGGATAGAAAACTCCGAGTTGGTCGGACCGAGACAGAAAAACAAAATATACATTTCTTTCCCGGCCATGCTGTTGTTCAAATATTCATGGACTTCTTTGGTTCCGGAGTCTTTATCCGTCGAATTGAGCGAGGCGCCCAAATCCGTTCCCGGAGGCAAAAGATACTTTGTGTTGGCTTTATCCCGGGCCTGATCTTTGGGGCCGTCGAAATGTATGGTATGACCTTTCAGGTGAAGGGGCGTTTCTTCCTGGTTTTTCACCGTCTCTTTGACGATATATTCCCTGTCCGCATCAGAGTCCGTACAGACATGCACGCTGTCCGGGTTGCAGATCCGCACATATTTCCCGATAAACTCCATTAATTTTGCATTATTTAATGCTGACAACTTCTCATATCCTTCCCCGCCACACTTTTGTTTTAAGTCATCAAAATCTGGATTTGCCATTCGCCATCCTCCTTATCATTAATAACAAACACGTAAAAAGCCAACATCCTCTCCCGCCATAATTAAGTAGCAAGGATTTCTGATGTTGGCTTACTTTGCAACAACCCCGGTTCAACAATGAGGTCCTTACCTTAGTCTTCCAAATAATTTGTATTGTCTAATAAAATATCACAAAAAAACGCAAAGTCAAATTATTTTCCCGGAGTTCTTAACACGTTCCTCAAAATCTCTGTCCAGAGTGAAAATGATGATGCGTTCTCCTGTTTTCGTGCTGATATCCGAATGCAGGCTTTGTATTTTACACCCTGTGATATCAAAAACAAGACTCTCCAGCAGCATCCAGGCCCCTTCCAGCAGATTAACGCGTGTCTTTTTGATTAAATCAGAACCTTCGTTGGTTTTGGACAGTTGTTCTTCTGCCGGGGTTAAAACGCCTTTCAGCCGGACAAAAATCATATCTTCGATAATATAGGTTTTGGTTTCCTTGGGGCCCCGCCCCATATATTCTTTTTCAAAACGTATGATAGCTTCGCTGATTTGGGATTCAATTTCACCCTTTGATTTTTTCATAAAATATCCTCTCCCGACATGAAATTCTTAATATATTACTATAATTTGTTGATACGGTAAAGCAGATTGAGGACGGGGCCCCTTAACTTATTGCCGGGACAGAAGATATTATCCGGGGGCACAGCTAATATCGATAAACTATCCCGAAAATAGCCGTAAAGTCATCATGGGTGTCCACGATAGGAGAGTCTTCAATTTCCGAGCCTAAATATCTATATTCAAAATCCGTAATGGCAGCCCAGTCTTCACCTAGAGGCAACGCTAAAGTAAAGCCGGCAATGACATTTATGCTCGAGCCTCCTTCATAGGCGGGCCGTTCAGCGCGATGTTCCGTTCCGGAGACACCGTAATAATACTCGACGACATTATCACTTAACCATTTTATGCCCAGCTTAGGCGTCAACCCTCCTTTAAACAGTTCCTTGGAAACAACGGCTTTTAATTCATGGCCGTTGTGCCGGCTCAAAAGATCGGTCACCCCTGTGATGTTCAGCAAAAACCACTCATTATTCCAGCTCATTTTCAAACCGCCGTCCAGAGACCAGTCCCGGTCTTCCATCCCGGATAAGGCCGCGCTGTCCGAAGATTTATAACCGTTAAAGCGGGGTTGTCCGACCAGGGAGAAAAACAGGGTGTTGTTATCATTCAAAACATATCCGAAACTGGAGCCGTCGGAATAGAATCTTTTATATTTCCCGATAATAAGCGGAATAGGCCAGACATTATCGTCGGCGTCTTTGTATACGGATGGCGTGTATAAAACCCCCAGACCGAGAACAGCGCCTTCCAATTCTTTAACATCAACCCCCAGCGCGCGCCATACCCCTTCAAAAAGCTCCACCGCATGACAACATGTCGTTGAACCGAAACAAAAAACAATAACCAGAGATATTATGAGTGTTTTCCGTTTTTGGAACGCCATAGATCCTCCCTCTTTAATGTTTGCCTGACGCCGATACTGCGCATTCTGTCTCAGGCATCTCGAAATTCCTGCAATAATAATCAGGATACTACTTTATCCATGCCAAGGCAAAATATTAATCATAATATTGAACACATGGATAATTTATGTTCATAATGTTCTCAGAGGCCACATGATTTATTGCAGGTTAAAAACGATACTGACATGTATTCGTGTCCGCGGAATATTTTTCTCAGGTATGGGGGGGAAAGGCCCGGCTCTTTTGATTGTCGCCAGGGCTTCTTCATCAAGGATTTTATATCCGGAAGAACGCGTCAGGCGAATATTTTTACTGGACCCGTCAGATAAAACAAGGAAACTCACCCCGACAGCCCCTTCCACCCCGTGTCTTCTGGCCCAGCGGGGATATCGTCTTGCTGACTGGATACGTTGTTTAACCGCGTCCTGGTAACGAAGCATTTTTTCCGTATCCGGATGAGGGACCTTGACCTTTTCTGCAAAATTTTTATCTTTGACTACGTTTTCAGACAACTCTTTAACAGCAGGCACCGGCTGAGGTGTCGGCATCGGCAAAGGAGGCGGCTTTTCAATATCCTGGACCGGAGGTGTTGTTGGGGCGGCGATTTTCTCCGTTCGGGGCTGGGGGGACGGCTCCGGGACTGCCTGCTCCGGCGGTTCCGGCGTTGGGGTTTCGGGAGGTGCCTTAAAAACTTCTTGCGCCGGCGGGAGCTCAGGGGAAACGTCTTCCAGTTCCTTCTCCTCGGGCTGCTCCTCTGGCGGCTCATCCGGCTCCTTGAGATCGGGTTCTTCCGGGACGGATTCCTCGGGTAGTTCGGGCAGTTCAGGGATTTTCTTTTCCATCCCGATTTCCCTGATCTTCGGCAAAATAACCGGATCTTCAATCTTTAGGCTTACTTTGATATTTTTTTTATCATCCCGGTTTTCCGGGATTTTCATCCCGGGAGCACTGAACAAAACACAGTGTCCCAGCAAAGACACCAGGAAAGCCATCCGCATGACTCTATCATTCGGCATGAGCTTCTTCTTCCGTTTGTGTTGAAATAATCAAGGAGGTGGCCTCCGCCTGCTTAGCCCAGTCCAGGATCTTCACGACCAAGCCCAGGTCCACTCCCTCGTCCGCTTTTACGGTCACGCTTTTTTCTCTGGCATGTTTGAGTTTCATCTTCAACTTCTCCGAGAAATCTTCCAAGGTTACCAAGTCTTCCCCGAGATATATTTCTCTTCCGGACACTATGAAGACAAGGATCTCTTCCTCCTCCTGGTATTGCGAAGCGGCGGCGGACGGCAGGGTGATTTCTATCCCCGGCTGAGAAATGAAATGCGCTGAAAGCATGAAAAATATCAAAAGCAGAAAAACAATATCTATCAGGGGCGCAATATTTAACTGCGTGACGACTTTTTTTCGCCCTTCGAATTCCATGATATGAATCCTTTTTTAAACATGTTCCATTTCTAGAAGTTCGGCAATCGCTTCTTTCATCCTGGCACTGATATTATCCACTTTCCCTTCAAAATAATGATAAGCGACAAGTGTCGGAATCGCCACCGCTAAACCGGCGGCCGTTGTGATTAAAGCTTCCCATATCCCGCCGGCCAAAACAGAGGCATCGACTCTTCCCTCCAACTCCTGTATCTTCATAAAGGCTTTGATCATCCCGGTGACCGTGCCCAATAATCCCATTAAGGGGGTAATGTTTCCGATAATGGCTAACCCGCGCAGGTGCTGGTCCATATCCCGGACAAGTTTGGACCCCGCCCTGGAAATGATTTTTTCCCGTTCTTCCAGATTTCTTTTCCGGACGCGTATCCCGATGGCTAAAATGTGCGCAAGGGGATCATCGGTGTTTTCACAAAGCCTTAACGCCTCCTGAGGTTTTTTTTCTTTCAGCAGATTATTGACTCGCGCCGATATGTTCGGGATTTTTATCCTCGAACGGTAAAACTTATACAGCCGTTCTAAAATGATTGAACCGGAAATGACCGAACACAGGATGATCGGCCACATCAACGGTCCGCCTTTCATAAGAAATTCCAGCATGCTTTTTGCCCTTTCTGTTCGTCAGGGGGACGGCAAAATTTTTTACCGTCCCCTGCGACGAACCCTGTTAGAATGTGGCTTTAATCCCGGCGTAATAAGATGTCCCGGGGGTGCCGTAACCGCTGATTTGTTCCGCTTTTTTATCAAACAGATTTTCTATCCTGGTGAAAAGCTGGACATGATCCGTCAAATCGTAAGACCCCCGGAAGTCAACGCGGGTATAAGGTTTCAACTTGTTCGTATTCGCGGCATCATCCCATCGATGTCCCATGTAAGTGGCCGTCAAGTTCAGGTTCGTTTTTTCAAGCAAGGTCCAGTTGATATGAAAACCGACCTGATTCTGAACCCGTCTGGGCAGCTCCTTGTCTGTATCTTTGTCTTTTGTCTTTGTATAGGTATAGTTCGTCCCCAGAGTCAAAGATTCTAGAGGGCGGTAAGACGCTTCAAATTCCAGACCTTTGGTTATGGCATTATCGATATTTTTATACTTGTTCAAACTGGAATCCCAATCCACCATGTTTTTAAAATTGTTATAAAAATACGTTAATCCGAAGGATGTTTTCTGTCCGAAAAGCTCCTGTTCAAATCCGACATCATAACTCCGGCTCTCATCCGGATTCAGGGCCGGATCGCCATAATCTGAATACAATTGGTACAGTGACGGAGCCTTAAAACCTGTGCCCCAGTTCGCCTTAAACCGGGTGCCGCTCTCCGGCAAAAGATAGGCCGAAGAAATTTTATAGGTCGCTTCTGTGCCGAACCGGTCATGGTCGTCGATCCGGAAACCCGGGGTAACGTGCAAGTCTTCGAAAAAAGTCAGCTGATCCTGCAGATAAAAACTGACTGTTTCCGCTGTTTTTCTGTCGATCCTGTTCCACGAGGACCGGCCGTCCGCCAGGCCGCGTTCTTCTTCATATTCCACTCCCAGGGTTGAAATCGACCAGTCCACCGGATAAAGGTTATGCTGCCATTCAAATTTTTTCCTGTTACCTTTATACCAGTTGTGGGTGTTGTCATAAAGGTCCGTAGAATCCGGCTCGTCCCGATACGTCCGTTTTATCCGGGAATAGGAGAATGTGAACGTATGATCCCAGATGGAATTTATGGCGTGATCAAAAGCGAACTTTGTCATCATGTTTTCCGACCAGCCGATCTTATTAGGATCGTCCTGGTTGGCGCCGTCATCATAATCATATTTCGCATCGATATAACGGAAGACCAGATCGATATTCGTGTTTTCCAGAAGCTGATAACTTAACCGCGAGGAAAGCGTGGTGTTGCGGTAACCGTCATCCTCCCATTCGTCAGCGGCTTTCGATTCTCCGTCACTGTCAAACCGCAGGACCGACAGCGAATACCCCAGCTTGTCTTTCTCCCCGCTGAGACCGAGTTTTTCCTTAAAAGATTTGAAAGTCCCGCCTTCAAAGAAAGCATCCCACGTCATGTCGCCGGAACCTTTTTTCGTGATGATATTAATAACGCCGCCCATAGCATCTGAACCATAAAGCGTTGATTGCGGCCCCCGGACAATTTCGATGCGTTCGATATTATCGACCAGCAAATGAGCGAAATCAAACGATCGGTCGCTGACCATCGGGTCATTCACCTCAATGCCGTCAATCATGACCAGAGTGTGTCCGGGCTTGGAGCCTCTTAAATACACAGAGGTGCCTCCGCCATAACTGCCATACTGCACGACAGCCACGCCCGGGGCATCCCGCAGAACATCCAGGACCTGGGTTTTTCCCGAATTTTCCAGCTCTTCGGCCGTAATGACGGTCGTTGAGCTTCCTACCTCGCTTTGGTATGTCTCTGTTTTAGTTGCGGAGACGATCACTTCCCCGAGATGATATTTTTCGTCGATATGGATTTCCGCTCCCGCAGCTGTTTGTTGAAATGCCATAAGACCCAAGAATCCTGTAATGAGACAAACATTCTTTACCATTTTCCTCTCCCTCGAGTGTACTTCCAAAATAGACAATAGACCGGGCTCATCCGTCATGCGAGATTACCGTTGCGGGGCAGCGCCTGGGATCACACCAGGACTTCCTCTGTCTATCCGGTGGGTTAACATAGTTTCTAACGATTTCATGTAGACTGCAAAAAATTGTTCCCGTTACAAGGTGACCCTCCTTTCTCTTTCCTTCAGGTTTTGAGCGTGAAATGATTATTCCCTGATATTTTTCTTTCATTGAAAAGAATCCTGGCCGCACCAAAGGCCGCCGTAAATTGAGGGTGCGACAACACAGCGACTTCTCTCATCAATTCAGACTGAATGGCCGACAACAATCCTTTGTTTTTTGCCGGCCCGCCGTCCAGATAAACAACATCTTCCAACGGGATGGATTCTGACATCTCCGATATTTTCCTGGCTACCGATTTATGCAGGCCGGCGATGATATCATTCCGGTCCCGCCCGGTGGACAACAAAGAGACAATTTCACTCTCGGCAAAAACGACACAGGTGCTGTTGATCGAAACAGGACTCCGGCTTAAGCGGCTTAGACGTTCAAAATCGTCAAGAGATGCGTTTAGTATCCTTGCGGCCATCTCAAAAAAACGGCCTGTTCCGGCCGCACACTTGGTATTCATCTTAAAATCATCCGCTTTCCCCTGAGAAGAAATCTTAATCACCTTGGCATCCTGCCCGCCGATGTTAACGACAGTTCCTGCCGTCCCCTGACTCAAGATAAAAGCCCCCATGGCGTTGGCGGATATCTCATTGACAAATTTACAGGAGCGGGAGAATAGCCGCTTGCCATAACCCGTTGTGGCAATCCCATCCACATCATCGGCGGTCATGGTCAGGGCTTTCAGGCCTTCCTCCAGCAGGGCTTGACAGACCTCTTCGGCATGCGGAACAGTATCCCGGGCCTTGGTCCAAAGATATTGCTGTCCGTCCGTAAAGGCGACTTTGATAGCCGCCGTCCCGATATCTATGCCGACAATAACCATTCTTCTCCTCTCCTTTTAATCTGGATTTGCTGAACGTCGGGCCTGCCGCAATTCCCGACACAAGACTCAAATTCAACCGATTGTGTCCTTAAAAGCCTCCAAGCGGGCTAAAATATTTTGTCTGTCTTCTTTGGAATAGCCGGTTTCTATTTTCAGAAAATGGAACCCGTTTTCTTTGACGGTTTTTTCAAAAACAAAACTTTCTATGTCGTAAGGATGGCATCCTTTGAGAACATGATAAACAACCCCTTTGATATTACTCTTACGCATGGCATGCATAACCGTGTTGATTCGCCGGTGATTGTCCGCATATGTGGGACAGCTGCAGCCCCGGTGACATTTGTCCGCAAGGGCCTTCAACAGGCCGTATTCAGAAAGATCGTCCGGAACGGAACTCGCCAGAATCCGTTCCGATGTGCAGAGCTCATCGGCCTTGATGAACATACCGGCTTCCTCGATTAATTCCGTGATTTTCAAATATGGGAAAAAGACCGGAGATCCGGCCAGGAATACAGCGGGATCACTGTTGGGTCGCGGCTGATGTTTTTTTAGAAAATGCTGAACATTCTCCGTCCAGTTTTCCACCTTGTCGACAAGAAAAGCATTGGTCAAAATGAGGCTCCAGGTCCCTGAGAGCTGCTGGTTTCTCCGCAGTTCAAGAATCCGGCCTAAAACCTCCCAGGCCCGCATGTAGGTCTGCACGGATGTCCAGAGACGCTGCCGTTCAAGTTTCCTTCCGGATATTTTCTGCAGATAATTCTTTAATTCATGAATCTCCTCCTGCCAGCGTTTTTTCCCCCGTGCACTGTCTTTCAGATGGGGAAGTTCCATCACATAGGGACTCCGGAGATTTGCCCCTATCAGTTCAGGTATTTTGGTATTCCAGTCGCATGTTGTAGGCACGATCAGGACGTCACAAATTTTTTCCAAAGATTCCTCCGAAAGAAACGACCCTAAACAGGATTTGATCATCGGGCAAGCCAAAGCCGGGAGAGAAGCGGCGGAAAGCTTCTGGAGAGCCAATGACCCGTGACAGAACCTAACGGGATGAAACCCCAACGCATGAAACAGTTCCAAGGGAGCCTGAATGCAGTAAAGCCCGGCTAAGGGAGCCTGCATTCTGTCTTTCAGTTTGGCTGGAAAAATAAGCAAAGTGAGGATATCAAGAAAGTATTCGAACCCGGGTTCAAAGTCATCCCGCTGTTTAAGCGAATCCATCTGGCAGGCATATTCATCCTGCAGTTCTTTTTTAACCTTTTCCTGTTTCATTCTGATCTTGCTTTGTTGACTATTCTTCAAGTCCATAAATATCACCTTTTTGTTTTTATCGAATGCCGGGCCACATATTTCCTGGAAGAAGAAAAAAGGGGTTTTTTCATGAATTCCAAAGAGAGCGTTTTATCCTCCGGGCAGTGTTCAGCGCATTTCAAACAAAGCGTACAATCCTGGGAGATGACCGGCTCTTTCTGTTCTTCCCGATGGACATCGCTGATATCCATCGGACATATTTGTTCACAATGGGCGCAGCCCGTACAGGACCGAATATTTTTCTTTAACTGCAGAAGTCCAAATCTGTCAAACAGGCTTATGAGCGCCAAAAGAGGACAGAATATACAGAAAAATCGGTCTTTAAACATCATGCCGACCAAAAATCCGGCGGTAAGCAGCATGGATAATGCACTCATCACAAAGGTGATGGTATTGGTGGTATCAATGGCAAAATGTTGAAAATTTCCTTCAAATACAGGCATGAGAGGCTTGGCCGGGCATAGTTGACAAAAAGGCAGTTTAAAGTCAGGATGCAGGCCGGCATTGGCAATGAACATAGGAATGATAATGAGCAAAACCAGTAAAATGTACTTCACCGGTTTCAAGGCGTTCCGGAAACTTTCGGAAAATTCCGCTTCCCGGACAGCGAGTTTTCTCCTTACCCAGGAGATCCAATCCTGCAGAGTGCCGAAAGGACAAATCCAGCCGCACCAGGTTTTAGAGAAAATGATCACTAAAAAAGAAAATCCGGCAAACATGCCCAAGGCCCTGAGGCCCCTGACGCTGATAAGATGGGCCCAGGGGATCTGGGCTCCCCAAATGGATCCCTGCAAAGCCATCAAATAACAATGCCCAGAACAACTCCCCACATAAGGGCAGGCAAAACACGGCAAAAAATGGCCTAAACGCAGCCCGAAACGTCCGCCATAAGTTAATATCAGAAAACTGATGCCCTGAATCCAGGACCGCAGATTAAAAAGACTCAAAACGGAACCTCCTTCTTCTGCCGAGCACCACGCCCAAACAACCGAGCATGGCGGCCCCGAAAATAAAAATTCCCATAACCGTATTATGTTTGTTGAATCTGTTCCGGTGTAAGAGCATGGTGCATGTCGATATGTATCTTCCCCCGTCCCCGTCTTTTTGGACGACGAACACTGTTTGTTTAAAAGCCGTATCCCCCCTGGCATTCAAAGCCGCATCATCCGGGGGCAAATATGTCAAGACACCTTCCCGGGAGGTCGTTGCGCTTTCTAAAGCCTGATGCTCGTCAAATATATGAACGGTGTCCTGCTGCAAACGCTGATCATGCCATAAAGGAATAATGTCCACCGGCTGTCCGGTTTGCGGCCAATAATGAAATGGCGGACGCGTTGTTATCTCCAGGGAACGGTCCACCGGATAGCCGGAGACAGGAGAATAACGGGGAACCTCTTCCTTTAAAACAGAACCGAAAAGCACAAAAGATGTTTTGGCCAGGTAAGTATGCGGCGTCCCGTTTTGTGAAATTTTTGCTTCGACAAAAACGGTGAAAGGACGGGATTTCAAAGAATTGATATTCAGGAATAAACCTTCTGTCTTTGGAGTAATCGCGGATTCATAAATCAATCCCTGAGCCGTCTCCTCCTTGACGGGGGAAACATAAAAAGCCCTCAAGCTCAAGAAGTCCGGGAACTTTTTTTCTTCCTGCGGGAAGGTCCCGTAATGAATCTGCAGCGGCAATGTCATGCTCCCGTCTTTTTCTTTTATCGCGTCCTGGTATTCAAGCCAGAGAAAATCCTGCTGAACCACAGCAGCACCGCTCGGTTCAACTTTCATCAACACAACGAGTGATAAAACAATCATCAAAGGGAGATATTGTATGCGTATGAATTTCATTTTCTCTCTCAAAAAACCGCTTTCTATATCCTTAAGTTGTCATAAAAAACAATAAAAAGTCCTCAAACCGAACGGCTTGAGGACTCCCTGTTTTATCCTAAGCGACAAGACTTTGCGCCTTCCTGACATAACGTTTCCCGGCAAAGACGCAAACAAATTGTACAGGCAGGTCTTCTGACTCAAGGATCATCCTACTGGCCGCGCCTTCCCGTTCATCTTCATGCCTATTTATACGGCGATGAACAGTGACTTGATACGGCTTTCGTTCCCCATTACAGCGGCGGGTCCGTGCCAGATTTGCACTGGCTTCCCTATTCTCTCCTTCGGGAGGAGCACCTGGACAATAACATGTTTCAAATAATGATTTATTTTGAGGGCTGTTTCCTTCCTTGTGCCGTTTTAATATTCAATACCTTTACGTATCTGGATATCCCGTTCATAAGGATGTTTTATTTTATGAATTTGACTCACATAATCGGCCTGTTCCATAAGCTCATCCGTTGCTCCGCGTCCGGTTAAAATCAGTTCAAGTTCGGCCGGCTTCTTTTGAATAAAGGGGAAAATGTCCTTTTCCGTTAAATATCCGTGTTTGACAGCCAGGTTAAATTCATCCAAGACCAGAAGATCAAGGGTCTTATCAGAAAATATTTTTTCTTCTATGTCTTTCAGCGACTGCAGGCAGCCCTGACGCATCTCCTCATGAGATACGTCGGGAGAAAAACACGGGGATTTGGAGACGAAATTCATGACCGTTATCCCCAGGGTTTTCATAATGGTCAATTCTCCGGTTGTATAGCGGGAAAGATCCTTAAAGAAGAAAATAAAACAACAGCGCAAACCCTGCCCCGCCGCTCTGATCGTCTGCCCGACAGCGGCTGTTGTCTTGCCTTTGCCATCGCCAGTATAAATATGAGTCAATCCTTGCTTCATAATGCGTCCTTTCCTCTTGAAGCCCCGTTTTTACGCCGGGCCTTAGCTGTTAAACAGGCGGCATCCCTCGCCTCTTCCGAAACGATTAATACATACGGTTTGTTCGAAACAGGGTTGTTTTCCACAACGACAATTGTTTTATAGACGTCTTCAATGATCCGGTAGTCCAACACCTCCTGCGGGGATCCTATACGATGAATTCTTCCCTGATTGATCAGCACCAGTTTATGACAGTATTCACTGGCCAGGTTCAAATCATGCAGCACCATCATCACCGTTATTTTCAGCTCTTTGTTAAGTCTCCTCAATAAATCCAGAATTTTAACCTGATGGCTGATGTCTAAATGCGACGTGGGTTCATCAAGCAAAAGCAGCCGCGGCTCCTGGGTTAAAGCCCGGGCGATCAGGGCAAGCTGTCTTTCGCCCCCGCTGATCTGGTCAATAAAAACATCTTTAAGGTGCAGGACGTCCGTCAATTCCATGGATTGACGGGCTTTAAGATAATCCTCCTTTGATTCGATAAACTGCAGTCCGGAAAAATACGGGATCCGCCCCAGCAGGACGAATTCTTCAACGGTCAGGCGGCTGATTTCCAGGCTCTGCGGCACAAAAGCCATTTTACGGGCGAGTTCCTTCAGCCCCATTTTTCTGATATCCTGCTGATCTAAAAGGACCGCTCCCTTCCTCGGCTTGAGTATGCGGCTGATGGTCCGCAGAAAGGTGGTTTTCCCGGAACCATTGGGTCCAATAATACCGTAAAATTCGCCGTCCTCCGCCTTGAACTCAATATCATGAAGAATAGACTTTGTTGTGTACCCGCAGGTCAGGTTTTTTATTTCGAGCATGATTTACAATGTTCCTTTTTTGGCTAAGGTATAGACAAAAAGCGAGCCTCCCAGCAGCCCGGTGATAACTCCGACAGGAAGTTCCATGGGGGAAATAATTGTCCGGGCCAATGTGTCACAGATAATCAAGAAAGCCGCCCCGCCGAGAAATGAGCATATCAAGAGAATGCGGTGATCCCGTCCAACGAGCATGCGCATCAGATGAGGGATCACCAGGCCGACAAATCCGATAATGCCTGTCACAGAAACACTGTATCCGATCAGCAGGGCCGCGATAATAAACAGGGCACGTTTTGTCCTTTCCGTGTCAACGCCCAGGTGAATGGCTTCCTCTTCTCCCAGCGAGAAGGCGTTGAGGTCAAGGCAGAACCCGTAAGACGCCAGCAAACCCAACAAAGAGACCCCTATGGATATCTTGATAAAGGCCCAGTTCGGTTCTTCAAGAGAGCCCATGATCCAGAAGACAATGCCGTGCAGGTCTTCTGAATGAACGATGGACATAATGAGCATAATAAGCGACGAACAGATGAAGCTCAACATGACCCCGGTTAAAAGAAGCTCCTGGATTTTCAAGATACCTTTTTTAATATTTAATGAGTAAATGATCAGGATGACGCATCCCGCCCCCAGGAATCCGAAAAGGGGCAAGGTGAAAACTCCTAAAGAGCGGTGAAATTTAAGGACAATATTCAAGCAGACCCCCAGGGCCGCCCCTCCAGAGATGCCTAATGTATAAGGTTCGACCAAAGGGTTGCGGAATATCCCCTGCAGGATAACGCCGGCCAGGCTCAAGGCGCCTCCGATGCAGAACCCTAGAATGATTCTGGGCAGGCGGATGTCAAACAAAATGCTGTACTCCATGGTTCCTTGTCCGTTCAGGAGGACAGGCAGAATCTTTTTGATATGAATGCCGGCTGTCCCGATCGACAAGGACAAAAGGCTTATTCCCGCAACGGTGAGGGAACAAAACAAAACCCATCGAAGCCATAAGGATATCTTATTCATATTCTGAGTGCAGAATTTTCGAAACTTTCCGCAATGTTTCAACAAAAGTTTCCGGGGTCGGGCTGCAGAATAATTCAGATTCCATAATATGAATCTGCCCGGTTTGGACGGCCCGCAAAGCCGTGTACTTCTCCCAAACCTGTTTTTCTTCCGGCCCATTGATCCCCATCGTAACGATAATAATAACGTCCGGGTTATCGGTTAATACACGTTCTCTCGAATAGCGGGTGTTCTTTATGTCCCGGGTGACGTTAACGCCCCCGGCAAACTCAATATAATCATTGATGAAAGAGTCCTGCGTAACAGTGACCAGGGGTTTGGCGCCTATCTGAACGAATACACGCGGTTTAGGAGCCTTGAGAGATTTTGTTCTGATTTCTTCAACTTCTTTCTCTGTTTGCTGAACAATGTCCCGGGACAACTCTTCTTTCCCGAGGAGCTGCCCCAGTTTCAGGAATTGCGTGCAGATTTCGCCAAAATTCCGGGGATAAGTAAAGCTGACAATGTTAACTCCTAAATTCTCCAACTTCTTTTTTTCATCAGGTCTGGTCAAAGGTGTGGCTAAAATAAGATCCGGCTTCAGGCTGATCACCTTTTCGATATTCACAGCAATAGCTGTCCCGACTTTTTCTTTCTGTTGAGCATCCGGGGGCCGCAGGCAGTACGTTGTATTGCCGACCAATTTGTCATCTGCCTGAAGCAGGTAAACAGCTTCTGTTAAGGACGGAGCCAGGCTGATAATACGGTCGGGGACACCCGCCCCGGCAACAGCCCCCTGCGTCAAAGCAAGGAAAAGAGCGAGCATAAAAATTATTGGTTTAAATATTATTTTTTCCATAAATCAGTCATCCTCCGAAGCTGAAAGATTTAACAGCCAGTGATCATCCCGATTAAAAATTTCTCCTGCCGTAAAAGAGACGGGTTTTTTAAAAAGCGGCCCGGCATAGACAAATGTATGGTATTCTCCGGCTTCTCCGCAAAGGTCGATATCCTTCTCTTTTGCAAGATCAAGAAGAAAGCGTTCGTTAATGTCCCTGCCAAGCCAGGAGGCATTCATTTTTGCGGCACGCGTGGCAATGACAATAGATTTGAAGCCCGCTTGAATAAAAGCGTCCATAATGGCCGTTCTTTTCTGCTGCCAAAGAGGGAAAAAAGGCTGAAGTCCTGTCTCCCGGCAAACACTTTCGACCCAGTCCCGGTGCGGCTGCAAATCGATATCTCCAAAGACGCCGCCCTCCACCCCGTCCTCTTTCAGGCGCGCCACGGCTTTTATAAAATTTTCCCTGTAGGTTTTCCAGGTTGTTTTCTGCTGAAGAAGCGGGATGGACAGGGCCTCCGCCTGTTCTTTCAGCAAACGGGTGCTTATCCCGTGTGTCCGGGAGTGAGTCCCGTCTTCACTCATCATATTCAACAAACTAACCACTTTTTTCCCGAGGTCATTATGAACATGGAACAAGGCAAGCATGGAATCTTTCCCGCCGCTCCAGGATACGAAAACCTTCATAACACGCTCCTTATTTCTGCTGAAAAATAATTGTATGCAATAATTTCATGTTCAGATGGTCCTTTAATAAATCCGCCAACCTGTTAAATTCATCGTCAGGGGAAAAAAAAGATCCCTGACTTTTTATTTTTAATCTTTTCTTGCGGCGCAGGGAATTTAAAAAATCGTTACGGAAATCATTATTATCGAATATCCCGTGGATATGCGTTCCCCAGACATTGCCTTTCCTGTTCTTAAGTCCCTCCGGGACGCAGGTCTTCTCCCGGCCTCTTTTTTCTATCATAAACAAAGGTTTTTCTTTATCAGAGACATGTATCCGCCCGTGATGAATCTCATACCCCTGAATATGTCTCCCTGTCCTTATTTCATAACCTTCGATACGGCGGGTCTCCTTTTCGGCTTTGAAAACAGTTTCCAGGTTCAACAAATTTAGTCCGGGGTATTTTCCCCGCACGCCCTCAATCCCCAGCCTGTCTGAAACGTTTATGCCCATCATTTGAAAGCCGCCGCAGATCCCCACGACACAACAGCCGGCTCGGGCTTTTTGACGGATTATGTCGGCTATCCCTTCTTTGAAAATAACAGACAGGTCATGACAAGTGTTTTTGGTGCCGGGAAGAATAATGCAATCGGCCTTTTTGATAGTCCGAATATCGGCCGAATACTCCAAATGAACGTCGTCTTCGTAATGAAAAGCATCAAAATCAGTGAAGTTCGAGATATGCGGGACCTTCACAACAACGATCCGTACCGCGTTTTTTTTAGGGGCTCTTTTGGGGCGTTGATGATCAAAAAACTGGGAGTCTTCTTCCGGCAAAGTGATATCCGTATAATAAGGAACAACCCCTAAAACACGTTTCCGGCTTTTTCTTTCCAGATAGCGGAGCCCGTTTTTCAAAAGATTTTTATCTCCCCGGAATTTATTGATAATAAAGCCTCTGATTAACTGCTGTTCCTGCTGACTTAATAAAGATAATGTCCCCAAAAGCCAGGCAAAAACTCCCCCGCGGTCTATATCCCCCGCCAGAAGAACAGGAGCTTTTAAAAGACGGGCTATGCGCATGTTGACGATATCGTGGTGTTTTAAATTGATTTCGGCCGGAGAGCCGGCCCCCTCAATAATAACGAGATCATTATTTTTAAAAAGACGGTTCAAAGATTCTTTGATCCGGGTCAAAAATTGAAGTTTGCATTTATAATATTCGCGTGCGTTCATGTTCCCCACGGGCTTCCCGTGCAGAATGACCTGGCATCCGACCTGGCTGGTGGGTTTTAATAAAATGGGGTTCATATCCACGTGAGGTTCAACCTTGCTGGCTGCGGCTTGCATGGCCTGAGCCCGGCCGATCTCCAGCCCGTCTTCTGTGACAGCAGAGTTAAGGGCCATATTCTGGGCTTTAAAAGGAACCACGCGGTATCCCTGCTGTTGATAAATACGGCATAAGCCCGCGACAAGGACGCTCTTGCCGACACCGGAACCTGTCCCGCATATTTGAATAACTTTCGCCTTTTTTTTCATAAAATGATTCCCGGATGCCTTAAAAAATCATCTTTTCTGGAGAAGCTGTTTATCATAAATGCATCAACACGATTATTCCCAAAATCAATATCAAAACAGCGCTCAACCGGCTGATTTTTATACTGTCTGTAATATGCCCTATCGTGAGCGACTCCATATCATCCCCGATAAAAGGCTTCAGAGACGGTTTCCCCTGATAATAATTTATCCCGCCGATCTGTATCCGCAACGCCCCGGCCACGGCGGCTTCCGGGATACCGCTGTTAGGACTGGGATGTTTCCTGCGGTCTCTGGCGATGACTTGCCAGGCATGAGCAAAATCCTTGCCTGCTAAAAGAGCTGCCAAAGGCACGATAAGCGCTGTGATACGGGCCGGGATGAAATTGGCGATATCATCAAGCCTGGCAGAAACAAACCCCAGGTCTTTATATTCATCATTTTTATACCCCACCATGGAATCCAGAGTGTTAACGGCTTTGTAGGCCAGGGCCAACGGGGCTCCGCCGATACACGCGTAAAATAAGGGGGAAACAATACCGTCAACGATATTCTCGGCAACGGTCTCCACGCTGGCCCGGATGATCTCCTCCCGGGTCATCCGCTCCGTGTCCCGGCCAACAATCAGGGCAACATTTTTTCTGGCATCGTCCAGGTCTTCTTTGTCCAAGGCATGATAAACACGCATCGCTTCCACCCCGAGGTCCTTAACGGCCAATGATGTGTAGATAAAGAAAACCGCGACACAGGCCCCCAGGACACTATGGATGTCTGTGAGTATCCTGATAAAAAACGCCACACTACCCCAGGTGATCCCGATGACAAGACAGGCGAGCAAAGCTCCGGCAGTCTTTTTATGCGGAACGACTTGTCGCAAAAATCTTTCAAAAAGGCTGATCAACCAGCCTATGGCGCGGACAGGATGAGGCAGCCATACCGGATCGCCCCAAAACAAATCTAGAATAAAAGCCAGGATGATCATCTGCCACAACGGCATTATGGAAAAACCTTTCGTAATGCGTTGATTAAAATTTCATTATCAACCCGTTTCTTTACGGCGACCCTGAAGAAACGCCCGTCAAGCCCCCGGAAATCTGCACAGTTTCTAATAAGGATATTTTTCTTTAAAAGGGTGTCCTTGAGCTTGCCGGCGTCACCGACCTGTTTTCTTTCAATCTTGCATAAGACAAAATTTGCCTGGGAAGGAAAAACTTTGAGCCCGGGCAGCGCCCGAAGATGTTGCATCAGGAAAGTCCGTTCTTTATGTATAAAGGGCCGGGTTTTTTGGATATAACCGGTATCGGCCAAAACATGTTCCCCGCACAGTTGGGCCAGGGTATTCACGCACCAGGGGTATTGAAGCGCGTTTAACTGCCTGATAATTCCGGGACCGGCGACCAGATACCCCAACCTTAAACCAGCCAGAGCGTATATTTTTGTCATGGAACGGATGACAATCAAAGAATCACCGCCAGCCGCCTCCCTGATAAAACTTAAAGACGATTCTTCCGGATGGAAGTCCAGGAAAGCCTCATCAATGACAAGCTTTGTTTTATGTTTACGGCAGGCCGCTAAGACATGCTGCAAGTCTTCCCGGGGCATGACATCGCCTGTAGGGTTATTGGGATGGCAGATAAAAAGCAGATCCATCTTCCTGAGGGAGTCTGTCAAGGTTTTGATATCGGGTTTAAAATGATCTCTTTCTTGCCTCTTAATAAAGTGACACCGGATACGGTGAGCGCGGGCCGCATATTCATATTCACTAAAAGTCGGGACGGGGATCAGGGCCTGAGCGGATTGATATAATTCAGTGATACGGTAAATGAGGTCTACGGACCCGTTGCCCAGCAGGATATTCTGTTCAGAAATCCCGTGAGATTCAGCCAGAACACGTTTAAGGGCATGGCCGTGATGATCCGGGTAATGGGCTATAAAATTCAAAGACCGGCGAATAAGCGGTTTAACCCCTTGCGGGAGGCCTAAGGGATTAATGTTTGCACTAAAATCCAGTAAATTTTTTCTCTGCTGTTGTGAATACTCCCAGATATGCCCGCCGTGCGATGCTTTAAACATGGGGGCCTCCTAAGGAGGATAAAATAACCGTCAGGAGCAGTACGGAAATCTCCGCTATCTCTCCGGCAGCTCCGATGGTATCTCCTGTCATTCCGTCGATTTTATGCTTAGAGCTCCGGATAAACAAAAAAACGATAATAGCCAAGATAAAAAAAACAAAGAGCCCCTCGAGTTGTCTGAGGAAAAGGAAAACAGCCACGGTAAAAAGGGACGCGCGGATCATCTCCCGTTCCCCGGCATAGTCCATAAAATATTTTGCTTTACCGTCCTGGCGGGCATAAGAAGCATAGTAGCAGCAAAACACGTGGGCCCAGCGGCCGGCCGTCATCGCTGTCATCAAGGCCGGGCATAAAACTTCAAGAGGCATATTGATGAACAAAGCATATTTTAATAATAAGGCGATAACGACACCTGTCACGCCCATCACGCCGATACGGCTGTCCCGCATAATTTTCAAGACATCCTCACGGGATCTTTGTCCATAAAAACCGTCACACGTGTCGGCGAGGCCGTCCAGATGAATCGCGCCTGTTATAACAACAGAAACAGTTAAAATAAGCACAGCATGCACTTCTCTCGGCAGAAAAGAAGACAGGACTGAGCATAAAGACAAAAAAAGCCCCAGCAGCAGTCCCACCACAGGGAAAAAAGTAAGGGCCGGTCCGTAATCAGTCTTTTTGACCGGGGATGCGATCCGGACGGGGAAAACGGTTAAGAACTGGACAGCAATAAAAAAAGATTTCACACGCAAAGTCCTTTATGCGATGGGTGTATTTTCTCTGACACCGCGGCTGTTTCGAATGTTGCCATTTCCGTCAGGATCTTTATACTGGCTTCAATGGGGCTGAAAGCGAGGGCTGCCCCGGTTCCTTCCCCCAAGCGCAGCTGAAAATCAAAAAGCGGCTTAAGATCCAGATAATCAAGAGCGACCCTGTGTCCCTGTTCCACCGAACAGTGCGAGGCTATGAGGTAATCCCGGACCTTGGGTTCCATTTGACAGGCGATTAAGGCCGCTGCGGTTGAGATAAACCCGTCAATCACCACCGGGATATTCCTGGCCGCCGCCGCAAGAATAACCCCTGTCAAACCGCCGATTTCAAAACCGCCCACCTTGGCTAAAACATCCATCCCGTCATCTGCACAGGGACTGTTGCTCTGGATGCTTCGAGAGATCACCTGAATCTTCGTTGCCAGGGCTTCATCAGAAATCCCTGTCCCGCGGCTTGTGACTTCGGCCACGCTTTTGCCGGTAATGACGGAAACAATAGCGCTGGCCGCCGTTGTATTGGCGATGCCCATCTCCCCCGTCCCAACCAGATGAACACCTTTTTGAAATTCTTCTTCGAAAATAGCGATACCGTTTTCGATGGATGCAAGAGCTTGTTCAGGACTCATGGCCGGGCCGCGGGCCATATTTTTTGTTCCATAAGCAACTTTTTTAGCATAAAGCCCGGGATGTTCCGACAGATCGGAGGCGACGCCCAGATCCGCGATAACGACACGCGCCCCGGCATGATTCGCCAGCACGTTAATCCCCGCCCCGCCTCTCAGGAAGTTATAGACCATCTGGGCTGTCACTTCCTGGGGAAAAGCGCTGACACCTTCTTCCGCCACCCCGTGATCCGCGGCAAAGGTGAAAATAACCTTATCCTTTAGAGAAGGATTTTCTTCCTGGGTTATGGCTGTGATCTGTTTGGCCAGATCTTCCAGGCGGCCCAGGCTTCCTTGCGGTTTTGTTAAATGGTCCAGTCTGTCTTGCGTTTTAGCTGTCATGTCCCAGTTGATTTTCTTTATCGATTTTATAATATCGGGAAATTTATTCATCTGATTTTCCTTTGATCGTAACGGGAATCCCGCACTGCATAACAATAACCTTATCCGCTTTCCGGGCGATCATCTGGTTGCTCAAACCCAGGACGTCCCGGAAACGCCGGCCTAAAAGGTGTTCCGGGACAATGCCCTGCCCCACTTCATTGGATACAATAAAAATATCGTGCTGAGAGACGAGGCAAGCATCCAGGAAGTCGGACATGTTTCGGATCATGCTTTCATCCGAATGATCGTCCATGAACAAGTTCGTGATATAAAGCCCCAGACAGTCCACAATAACAACCTCTTTCCTGGCATGTTTTTTATTGAGGTTTTTTATAACCGATGCCATATCCGTTGTCTCTTCTATCAAATCCCATTCCGGAGGCCGGGATGCCTGATGGGTTTTAATCCGTTCTTTCATCTCATCATCAGCTGCCCTGGCCGTGGCAATAAAAGTCACGTGTCTTTGTGATGCTTTGGCATACTCAACGGCATAACGGCTTTTGCCGCTGCGGACACCGCCAATGACAAAAGTGATCTTTCCCATACGAATATCCTTATTCCATCATGGCCCCGGGCTTCACGAGATGTGTCTTATCGTTCCTCACCGCGACATGGGCTCTTCCTTTTTCATCGTATTTGATAATGGAAATTGTTCCATGAGCTTGATCAACATCCCAGAATTTCGACAAATCATAATCAAGCGCGTTCAGCAAGATAATTTTGATAGGGCCGGCATGCGAAACAATGGCCACGCTTGCTCCGGCGTGCTCATTGAGGATAGCCGCCATTTTGCATAAAACACGCTTTTTCATCCCTTGGAGACTCTCTCCTTCCGGGGGGTAATGAATCACCGGATCCGTTAACCAGGCCTGATACTCCTGAGAGAATCTTTCCTGAAGTTCATCATAAAGCAAGCCTTCAAAAACACCGAAATGCATTTCGCGGAAAGCAGGTTCTTCTAAGATAGGGGCATGGGGAAAAGCCCCCCGGGCTGTTTGAACGGCCCGTTTCAGATCGCTCGTATAAATATGATCGACAGGCATGGCCGAAAGACGTGCATACAAAGCTTTTGCCTGCCGAAGCCCTTCCGGATTCAAATCCGGGTCGGTGTGTCCGATGTAACGCCCGACAGCATTATCTTTGGTTTCACCGTGTCTTATAAGAATTAATGTCGTCATTTCTGATTTCAATAAAAAATCCTTAAGCGCGATTTGCACTTAAGGATTGCACCCTTATCAACTTTGGTCCTTTTTGTTGCACGAACACTGTCTTACGCAGCACCTTATGCTCACAACATAAGAAGGTTTTCTGACTCCCGGGAATCTCCTCCGGTTACAGCGGCGGGACCGTTCCTGAATTTAACAGGATTTCCCTTTTAGCTTTCCCAAAGAAAGCGCTTATGTCTTTTCAAATTGTTAGATGAATATTATGCTTAGTTTTTTAATCTCTGTCAACAGAATATTTCAAACATTACAATGGCATCGTGATTCTGGAAGGGAAATTATGCGGATTGCAAGACATCCCTGACGGCCCTGGCGATGACCGCCAGGGTATACGGTTTCTTGACATATTTTTTAGCCCCGAGACGCTGAGCTTCCCTGACCCGCGCGGTTTCCGAAAAACCGCTTGCGATGATCACTCTTTGATCTTTACGAATAGCAAGGACTTTTTTATAGGTGTCAAGGCCGTCCATACCGGGATCCATAATCATATCCAGGATGATTAAGTCCACTTTATTCTCTTTCAAATATCCGACGGCCGCTTCCCCGCTTTCAACGGCTGAGGCAGAATAGCCTATCGCGGTTAACATTTTTACGGCGATCTCTCTCTGCTCAGGGACATCATCGATAACAAGAATAGATTCCCCTTTCCCGTTATAATCCTGCAGAGAAATATCTGTTTCTTCCGGAACGATTTCCTTTTTTGTCGCCGGGAAATAAAGAACGAAACTGGTCCCCTTTGTCAGTTCCGTGCGGATATCAATATATCCCTTATGATCCTTGACCGTACCCCAGACAACCGACATCCCTAATCCGCTTCCGCTTAGCCCCATAATTTTCTTTGTATAAAACGGCTCAAAGATTCTCATTTGATCTTCCTCGCTGATACCCACCCCGGTATCCGTAATCGTCAGGACCACATAATCGCCTCCTTCGATAGGTTCATATTTATCCAGGAACCGGTCAATGTAGCGGTTTTCCGTTGAGATGGTCAATTGGCCTCCACTCGGCATGGCCTCTACGGCATTGATGACCAAATTCATAACGGTTTTGAACAGATGGACCCGGGATCCTACCAAGTTCAGCAGATGACTGTCCAGTTGAGTCTTTAGAACAATCGGGGCATCATGCGATGACCGCAGGTGTGCAAATTCAGGGCTTTCCAGATAATTTTTAATAATATGGTTCAAATTCAGGATGTCCCTCCCTGAGACGCCTCTTCTGGCCAAAGTCAACAAATCCTGCACGATTTCAGCGGCTTTTTTCCCGGAGTCTTTAATGATTTCAATGGGTTTTCGCAAAGGGTTGTCCTCGGGAAGTTCCATTAATATCAAGTCAGGATAACCGACAATTCCGGCCAGAATATTATTAAGATCATGCGCGACGCCTCCGGCCAGGGTTCCGATAGCTTCCATTTTCTCTGCCCTCTGCAGCTGATCCTCCCAGCTCTTTCTTTCTTTCTCAACTTTCTTCCGTTCGCTAATATCATTTAAGATAGCGATGATTCCCGTGATATGGCCTTCAGCGTCCCTAAAAGGGGAGAAAAAAAGATCAAAATAAACCAGTTCATGTGCTCCCTGAATGGCTATCGTGTCCGTAAAGGCCTGTCCGTTTAAAGCCAGCTCAAGGCCTTTCATGATCTCCGGGTAATGGCAGAACAATTCTTTGGCTGATTTTCCGACAAGGCTTTCCGGTTTTAATCCTAAAACTTTAAGGGATTTCCCTTCTACGAGGGTAAAGATCCCCTCCCGGTTAATGCAGGAGATAATGGGGACGGAATTCGTAACAATGGTTCTGAAAAGCTCCTCACTTTCCTTTAAAGCCTCCATCGTCTCTCTGCGTTCTTCTATTTGTATACGCAGGGTGTTTTCAATAAATTCCGAGGCTGCTTTATAGTACGCGGCATACGCAGCCATATAGGCAAAAAAAGAGTAAAAATTGAAATATCTAATCCAATAAAGTATGGCCGGAGGAACAGGAACCAGCCCTTTATCCGGGAAAAGGTAATTCAGGAACATATAGCCGCACCCCACAAAAAACGTAAAAACGATTTTGACAGAATTGGACCAGGTCGGATGGAAGAAAAATAACGGGACCATACAAATGATATAAATGTGAAATGCGCTGTTCCAGCCGACAAACACGACACTGCAAAAGGCGTGGATGATGACTTCTGAAATGAAGAGAATAATTGCGATGTTCAGCAGGAATTTTCGGCATAAAATCAGACAAACGGCAAAAAGCAGACAGCTGAAAACATTGAAATAAATCATGAAGGGGATATTCAAATAAGAATAAAAAAAGATAAAAGTGAGATGGCTGAAGAAAGCCAGCATAGAGGAATAATAAAGCACATTATGTATGTGGTGCCACGGGTAGGGAATATCCCGTTTCCGCAATAATTTTTTAAATATATTCGACATATGAGATTGATATACTAAATTAATATTAAAACTATACATACCAGGCATTTATATAAAATCCTCCTAAAAAACCCGCCACAGGAATAGATCTTTACAATATTAATAAATATATAACAATTCGTCTGCCGCAACAAGAGCAGGTGAATTATTCATGAAGAGCTAAAAAAAGGAATAAATGAGCGGGCCAGGGGATCTTTCGGCTGCCAGCCGTGAGGCATGTTAGATACAAGCAGTAAAATCTATTCCAGGCTTCCGATGCGGAAAAGGTCAGGAGCGCCAAAATTGCCGTGAAATTCAATGGCATTTTTTCGCCAGGTGGGAGAGTACAAATACATGGTATCTGCTATCACTTTAAGGTAATAATTTTCCGGGACGCCAAAAAATGACAGAAGATACTGACTGTACATCGTAAAATCCTCTTCAACCCGGATGACGGTCCCATAGGGAAGAGAGACAGGGAGATGACTGTAACGTGTGTACCAGCGATAAAACCGCTTCCCGTAAATATAGACCAGCCCGTCTTCGCCGTAAGCTTCATAGTTGCCATATTTAGTGGAAAGATACGGACCGTAGGAGGGGTTGGGATAGGTACTGATATTGCATCGTGCGGCTATGGTACAGTTCCAAAAAATGCGATTAGCCGGCGCATGATCTGTATTCATCATGTTTAAATAGATCTCTGAGACACCGGTTGGAAGCGGGTCCGGAATCTCGAAAAAATATGTCCGCCCGTCGTGGTCCCCCTCTGTCCCAAGCACGCCGTCCTCATCTTCACCCTGGGGAATAAAAAAATAATGTATTGTCTGATTGGGAGCCGAACCACTGACCAAGCGTCTAAGTTGATTGCCGAACGCATCTTCGGTCCAGCTGTCTGACCACGTTTCAGGGTCGTAAACCATCCCGTTGCTTACAGCCTGTTCTCTCAAGGCGTCCCAGTTGATATCCGGAAGCCGAATCTTGTCAATGGAATTGATCTGGACATTGCCGTTGTCATTAACAACGGCCCCGCCGGCTTCTACGACAGTCTTATTGTCAAAAGTTTCCGTTCCATAGAATTCAATGCCGCCGTTGGAGCCAATAAGACAATTTTTATAATTTGAATACCCGTCTTCCCAGCCATACCAGCGCATAGCATCTGACGCATCGCTTAAAGCAAGAAATGTATAGTTTTTGGCATAGGCCATCCCTGCCGACTGTACACGGCCCGTACTTGCCCCGGAAGGTTTGATTTCGATAGTCTGAACGGCTTTGGGCATATCGAGTATTGCAACCGCATTACACGGCTCATCCGCAGGGACTTCTCCGTATCTAACAGAGGCAAAATTCTTAAAATGGGGAAAGTCCGAGTAAAGCTTTTTATAATCATAATACCCGGGATGAAAACGCTGATATAAATAGATAGGCGGTAAAATTTCATCGTTTCTTTGATAGGAATCATAGGAAGCCCAAAAGGCCTGCATATAGGTTGAATCTTTATGCAGGACCTGAACCCCGCTTTTAGCCGCAGCCTCTGTCTTGTTCCGCAAGCTGTCCTTCTCCATCACGAGAAAACCAAGGTCAAAGGCCAGGGCCACAAAAAATACGATCGTCACCATACTTAAGGCGACAACAATACTGATATTAGCTTTCTCGCTAGACAAAGTGCGGGATATCCTGCTGGCCCCAGGAAGCTTATCCATTATGACATGTCCCTCCGCTGCTTTTTTCTTCTTCATCTTCCGGGGTGACCATCTCATCCATATAACGTTGATAATAGATCAGCTCACTGACCTGCCCGGGCATTTCATTAACCGGGGAGGGATCTTCCGGGGCATTCGGATTGATGACCTGTGCCGCAAATAATGTTTTGGAAGATTCGCCGAAAGGATATGTTTCCTCAGCAACCGGGGCGCATCCCTGCAGGCCGCTTAAAATAAAAACAAAAAAACATATTCGTAGGATAAAAACACCACGTTCTGTCCCGCATGTCATAATTTCGCTCCTTTATTCCGTCCTGTTGATGATTTTCTTAAATCGCTTTAAGTTGTTCTGGGCAATAGTCAGGGAGGGTTCCGCCCTAACGGCCTTTTGATAGTATTCCAAAGCTTTTGCTTCCTGGTCAGCCACTTCAAAGACAACACCCATATTATTTAAAGCTTCACTTTTAGACATGATCTCTTGAAAAACAGCAAGAGCTTCCTCCTCCCTGGCTAAGAGAGCCAAGCAACTACCCAGATTATTGATCGCTTTGGTGAAATTCGGATCAATGGACAAACATCTCCTGAAGCGCTTCTCTGCCAGTAAAAAATTGCGTTTATGAAGATAAAGGAATCCTAAATTATTCTGGAAATCGGCTCGTCCCGGGTCAAGTTCCACCGCTTTCTTGAAAAACTTTTCTGCCTGCCAAAGATATCCTTCCAAAAAGCATACGACGCCCAGCCCGTCATAGGCAGGGGCATAATTAGCATCATAACGCAGGGCGGCCTGGAATGATCTTTTGGCTTTATGTTTATCTCCCATTTCCCGCTCACAAATACCGATCAAATATAAAATTTCCGCCGAATTGGTCCCCTGCCCTTTAACCTCCTCTTTCAACTGTCTCAGGGCGACTTCATGGAACCCTTTCCCCATAAGCCTCCGGGCTATCTCTACACGGCTGGTACAGGTTTTCAAATCCCAGGATTTCTCAGCGTTTAATTCGTGAGCAGGGATATAGCGGACTTCCCGGGGATATATTTCATTCAGGACATGAGTTGACGAACAACCAAAACATAAAAAAACGGCCACAAAACATAATAATTTTTTCACCATTTTAAATCCTTTAATTTTTCAATAAACCGGATTCCGGTTGGCCCGAGGATGATCAAAATCATCGCGGGCATAATAAAAAGGATCGTTGGAAAAACCAGCTTCACCGAAACTTTGGCCGCTTTTTGTTCTGCCATCTGTCGGCGTTTGGTTCTTAGACTTTCGGCATGAATTTTAAGGGCATGAATGATATCCGTTCCAAAGCGGGCCGACTGCATTAAAATTTGCACAACACTGGTTAATTCTTCAACCTGATTGCGGTTTATTAAATTACCGAGAGCTTCCTGGACAGGCAATCCACTTTCCACTTCATAAAAATAACGTTCAAATTCTTTGGACAAGACAGGAGCAATCTGGCGAAGTTCCTGGCTGACCCGGAACAATGCGCGGTCAAAGTTATATCCGGCATTCATGCAGACAATAAACATGTCCAAAGCATCCGGCAATTCCCGGAAGATGGTCTGGGCTCTTTGTTTTTCTTTCCATTTCAACAGCCACAGAGGCAGATAATACCCCAAAAGTACTCCCGCATAACACACGACCAGAGATTTCACATGAAGGAGCATCGAAAAAAACAGAATAAGCAAAGCCGTTCCCAAAGCAGATATCATGCGTAAACCGTAAAAAAATGACAGGGCATTTTCGTTACGGTATCCCGTGCGTTTCAGGCATTCCAAAATCAGGTGCCGGTCTGTATTCTGTTGGGGCAAAATAAGCCGGCCCAAATGCATGAAAATATTGACCAGGGCTGTTTTATAAACATGGTCTGATTTTTCATGACGGACAACCGAAAGCCGACGGAATAAGATGTTTTTCTGATGAATGATTTCGGTTGTATAATACAAGCTGATAATTATGCCAAAAACCGTCATAAAGATAAAAACCGCAATAGTTATGATCATACCTCCACCTTTCCCATCCTGTACATAAGAGCGAATCCTGCCATCTCAAAAATCAAGGCTAAACTTAAAGCCGTTTTTCCCGCCGGTTCTGTAAACAGCAGATTAATATAGTCTGGCTGAATGAACCAAGTAATAAGAGCAAACAAAAAAGGCAGGCTGCCGAGGATGTAGGCCGACACGCGGCCTTCTGTCCCCAGAGCTTGTACCTGGCGGAAAAACACCAGGCGGGAACGGATCGTCCTGGATATTGTGTCCAGAATAGACGTTAAGTTCCCCCCTGTTTCCCTCTGAATCAGAAACGCCGCGCAAAGAATTTTCACGTCATGTACCCGGACAAAACGGCTTTCTAAACCTCTTATAGCCTGCTCGAAGGACAGGCCAAGCGCCATTTCTTCATACATGCGCCTGAATTCCGGTCCGATGGGGTCTGAAAAGGAGCGGGCAATCTCCTTGAGACTATCATCCAGATTCAGCCCCGAGCGAAGGCCCCGGCTGATCATATCAACGGCATCGGGCAACTGCGCAACCAAGGCATTTTCTCTTTTATGCCGGCGATACATGATGTACAAAAAAGGCCCAAGCCCTCCTGACAATAAACTCATTGTTAAGGCCGTTAAAGGCCCCGTCAGGAATAAAAATAAAATTAATGTTATAACGGATATAAGAGAACAATAAAAAATAAAAGTTTTAACCGGGATTTCCATGTTGGCGATTTCCAGATGCTTCCTGATTTTCTTGGCTAACCAAAAATCATGAGAGTCCGCTACTTGGGAATTCAGACGATAAAAATGATGCGGCAGGGCTTCTTCAGCCGGAAGCAATCGTATAAGTAAAGTGTTCTTAACTTTACGCCGATTGTCCTCTTTCAGGAAATACACCGTCAGCACGGAAAAAAATATTGTCAAAAAAACAATGATGGTTATTAACAAAACCATTTCAACGAACCTTTTGCTGGAAATGAAACAGGGCCGGGGGCAGTTCCATGCCGTTAGACAAGAAATGTTCCTTGTAAATGGATGTTGAACCTACGGGCTTAAAACAGCCGTAGACTCGCCCCTCCTCACTGATCCCCTGCTGTTCAAAAATGAAAATTTCGTGCGTCATGATTTCGCCGTCTTCTATCCCGCAGACTTCGGAAATGGATATGACCTTGCGCGAGCCGTCGACAAGACGTGAACATTGAACGATCACATTAATAGCACTGGCGATCAAACCTTTGGCTCCCCGTTCTGATAAAATGGTCGGAGCCATACCAATCATCACTTCCATGCGGGAGAAAGCATCCCGGGGGGAATTAGCATGTATTGTGCTCATGGAGCCTGGATGCCCTGTATTCATGGCCTGAAGCATGTTCAGGACTTCCCCCCCCCGCGTCTCTCCGACAATAATTCGGTCCGGCCGCATACGCAGGCTGTTTTTAACGAGGTCTGTCAATGTGATCTCCCCCCTGGATTCAATGTTTTCCGGGCGGCTTTCCAGCCGCACGACATGAGGCTGGTTTAACTTAAGTTCAGCAATATCTTCGATGGTTACGATTCTTTCGTTATGCGGGATATGGCCTGATAAAATATTCAACAACGTCGTCTTCCCGCTGCCTGTTCCGCCCGAAATAAGGATATTCAGTTTGGAGCGTAGCGCCATTTGAAGGTATGCCGTCATTTGGGCCGTAGCGCTCTGATGTTGTAGTAACCCTTCCTGTGTTAACCGGGTGTCACCGAATTTTCTAATGGATACCTGCGGCCCATCCAAAGCAACAGGGGGAATAATGACATTTACGCGCGATCCGTCGGGCAGCCGGACATCAACCATAGGGGAGGATTCATCCACCCGTCTGCCCACTTTGGATACAATTTTGTCAATCACCTGCATCAAATGTTCGTCATTCCGGAAATGAATGGCTGTTTGATGGATGACACCCTGTTTTTCAATATAAACGTTTTTGCTTCCGTTAATAAGGATATCCTGTACGCTTTCATCATGTATCAATAGTTCAATAGGGCCCAAACCCAGGATTTCATTTAACAATTCCGAAATCAAACGCGAACGTTCTGCTCTGTTGAGCGGGATCTTTTCGGTTTCGAGCATTTGGATCAAAATATCCCGGACAGACCGTTCAAGCTCTTCCCGGGGCATTTCCATGATACTGGATAAATCCATGATCTCAACGACCTTTTCATGAACAAGCAATTTGGCTTTATCAAAAGAGGCCTCATCGATTGTCAACTGCTCGTTGTGATAATTTTTATCACTTTTTTGGTTTCTCAGGAAACGTTCCGTTAAGCTCATAAAGGCTATGATCCTTTAATTCTCGAAAAGAGCCTTTTTAATGTTCTCATGCGTTTCAAGGCCGGATTTACACCGATCAATTTTGCTGCAAAATGATGAAATGTTATGTTAATATCTGAATGCCTTTCAAATGAATGAATGGTCTGACCGCTGTTAAAAACTTCCGACATAACGGGATAATTATTCTCTAAAGACATAAACACAGGCTTATTCAGGGCTACCTCAATATCATCGTGTTGAATGGGATTACGGCTGAGATACCGGTTTAAAACCACATGGACCTTATGATCCGGATACCCGAGTTCCCCGAATATTTGAATGGCCATTTGGGCGCTTTTCAAACTCGGCACGCTCTGTTGAACAACAAGAAGAATGCTATCGGACTCATCAAGAGCGGCCAGGGTCTGGTTGGAAAAGTCATGCGGGAGATCAACGACAATAAAATTAAAAACTTTTCTTAATACTTGAAGCATGGATTTCACATCTTCACGGCTGATCTGCTCCGCATCGGCAATCTCATCTGAAACTCCCAAAAGGTGGAACCCGTTTTCGTGTTTTTCTATAGAAGACAGGAGAAGGTCTTCATCCGCCCGCGGCAAATCCCGGACCAGATTAAAAGGGGTATAGGTGCATTTTTGATTTAAAAGAACAGACATATGCCCCATATAAAGATTAAGGTCCATTAACAGGTTTTTTTCATGCGTGAGACGGGTGATATGGTCAGTCATATTGGTGGCTATGGATGTAACCCCCTGTCCGCCTTTCAAGCTGAAGACCCCCATAACCTGCGAGTCGTTGAAATTTTGGGAATGGTCTAAATCGACCATGCGCTGAACGGCATTCAGCAATTCTTTACTATCTAAAGGGGGCGTCAAATAATCAACCGCTCCCAGTCTCATCCAGTTTCGTATCTCATGAGGATCCATGTTGTCCGAAATAATCAGAAATTTAGCGTCCCTTTTCCTTTTTTTAAACTGCCGGGCACATTCCATGGACTGGACATTCAACGTCCGCGCATCGAATAATACAATAGTTTTTTGACTTACTGGCAGCCGTGTTAAAGAACCGGCGGAGATAATGTGATCTGCCGTTATGGCGGGATTGAGAATTCTTTTAATATGGGCCGTGAATTTTTCATCCAAAGAAATAATAGCGTATTGATATTCTTCGTAATTCATATTTTACCTTGCGAACCCGAATGTCCCCACAGTCTGCGGGGGAGCGGAATTACGGTCTGTCACATTCGAGTCTGTGTTTGTTTTATAGAGGAAAAATTCCTCATCATTGATATCTTTAGGCTGTTTAAAAATAGGCACTTTCTTTAATTCATTTCGATTCAGGGGCCGGACTAAACGCGGCGTCACAACGATAATCAATTCTGATTCGCTTTTCCGGAACTGCTTGCTTTCAAAAAGCGAACCGAGCACGGGGATGTCAGCCAAAAATGGAATTTTATTGCTGATTTCGGAAAATTCTTCTGTGATGAGCCCGGCCATCACAAATGTCTGTCCGTCTTTTAGGCTCAAGGTTGTCGACCCGGCGCGTTCCTTTAATCCCGGCGGGTCAAAAGACCAGTCCACCGAGCTCACCGTCGGTTCAACAACAAGTGTCATGCTTTCTTTACCCGTAAGATAAGGCGTGAATTCCAGTTGAATGCCAAATTCCCGGAAAATGATCGCCTCTTCCGTAACATAAGGAATTTCTCCCCCGACAAGAAATTTCGCTTTTTGGCCATTGAGGGCGACCAGGGTTGGTGTCGCGAGGGTCCTCGCCAGCCCCTGACCTTTCAAAAGACTGATGATCGAAAGCCAGTTATCATCCATAGACTGTACCAGAATCTGGAAGGCTGAGCCATAAGCCGAATTCACGGCCGAGTCCGACAGGACATCAGAGACTTGTGCCCCCCACAGAGCGCTAGCGACATCATTCAAATCAGGAACACCTTCACTTTCAATCGAATAACTGCCGGAAGAATCATCGCTGGTATCTGATAAGGCTCCTGACTTTAAAAGTCCCAGCCGGCCGCCGTCAGAGTTTAACAAATAACTTAATCCGCGTTGTTTGATCGCGCTGCGGGAGACTTCGGCAATGGTGACTTCCAGCTGAACCTGTTGCGGACTTTTAACGGTCATCATATTATTGACATCTTTTGAGTAGCCCCGGGCCACTTGCAGCACCCGGATCAGAGTCGCCTGACTGTCTACCGTCCCGTCCAGCAAAAGGCCTGATTTTTCCATAATGACTTTAACGTGTTCTCCTCCGGTCACCCGATTAATGGCCTTTTGAATCGTTCCCCGTATTTTGATGAGATTAGTGACGTTCGGGACGTAGCTTTTGACGATTTTTTCAACACGAAGAAAAGTTTCCTGGTCTTCAACAAAACCGTCGATAATAATGCTTGTAGGAGTGATATTCAGGGTGATGTAGGCCCGGGGGGCGTGTTCTTTAATGGTGGATTCAATGATCTCCAGCAAACGGTTGGGGATAAAGATCTCAACATCAAAGGACTCCACCTCTTCTTCGTCATACCAGACAATCAAATTGGTCGTTCCGATAATTTTCTTAGATACAACGAGTATCTGCCGGGGGGTGAGCAGGGTGACGTCTGCGACATCTGTCGCCGAAATTGATACGCGGATAGCCGGTCTTTCCAGGCGAAATAACAAGGATTTATTTAGTTCAAGTGAAATTTTCTTCCCTTGATTTTTCTGTGAGACAGTCTCCCGCACATCACGATAGTCCTCCATATCTTCCGCCGAAACATTTGCCACAGCCGCACAACACAAAAAAATCAAAGAGAGCAGTATTATGAAATATGTTTTCATTCGTTCCCATCCCTATCATCAACATCAGGCAGATTAAACAAAGCTTCAGAACGCGTCGCAATCGCACCTTTTTTGTATTTAAAAAATTTCTTTGCAGTTTGCTCTATCCCGCGGATAACTTCTACATTGGAATACTCCTTTTTTTCCGTTAACAGCTCAATTAACAGCTGACCGTCTGTTTTGACTATCCCGGCATCCTCCGGATGGCGAAGAACCAGGCGTATAACACTTTTTTCTGTCGCATCATGAGCGACCGCCAGCAACTCGGCATCTTCCGGGCTAAGATGCAGGACAACGGAACGGACCACTTCCGTCACCGCAGCATTTTCCGTCGGCATAACGTCATTCAGGTTATCATTGGAAAGCTTAGGCGGCATGACGAGCCTTTCGTTTTCATCAACGGCCAAAACTTCAATGTCCTGCAAAAAAATACGCGATGCCATGTGGGTTGATGTGATCGTCCCTTCGGCCCCCGCCTCATGGCCCTTGGCACTAAAATGCCCGAAGGGGCAGGTCAAAATGACATCAACCCTGTCTCCCGGCTGCAGACGGCCGGAAACACCGTCTTCCAGTTCCGTAATCAGGGTAAAAGCGCGCATGCCCGGACGGACGAGTTTCTTCATATCAACAGGAGGAATCTGCCGTTGGTCGCGGTGGACATAGCTGCCCTGTTTTTTATCGAACCCCCTTGCAAGAGGCTCTTGCAAGGCTATGTCATCAGAAGGATTTCTGACAACGAGTCTTAAATCGGCCGAAGCGTCAGCCGCTGCCAGCAGAGGGGCCTCTTCCGCTTTGACCAGAAGAGTCGCCACCCACTTTTTTTCTTTCTTAGTGACTTGTAACGCCGGCTTGTCCTCTTCCTCCTGCTGAGCGGCCGCTGCTAAAACCTCTATTCCCTGTAAAATCACCCGGGCGATACGGCCGTCTTTATTCTTACATTCGGCTGAGGCTTTAGATACAGCAACCACATCAACGATATCCCCTTTGTTGACTTCCCGGGAAACCCCGGTCACTTCATCAACCGGTATACTCAAAGCCCGCATGCCCTGGGGGATTGATTGCGTAAATGGCTTGTCCTGCCCGGGGGCCATCGGCGCTATATCCTGCATTTCAATGTCCGGTTGCGGCGGCTGCGGCGTTTGCAGTTCCCTCAGATATTTTGATGTCATTTTCGCGGCGATCAAACCGCAAAACAAGGCGATCAAAAAGGCTATCATTCCTCGCACATTTTTCATTGGTCTTCTTTCCTGTCATTAATGATACGGCATAGCCGCCTGGGATGTGATCTGGCCGGGAAGCTGGCTTGCGTCAAACCACCCCGTTAAAGGGACATAGTTCATCAGGGCGGATATTTCAACCTGCGGGACATAGCCGCTTTCATCAAAATTCACCGTCACATCATCCGGGTCCAGAGCCCCCATCCAATAGGAGTTCACGGCTCTTGCCTTCGCATAAGACGTCGCGTCCGTATCAGAATATCCTTCTTCTTTGGCAATCGCGGCTGTCCGGCCGGCTTCAAAAACAGCGTGATTGAGGATCGTCTGTGACGAAACAAGCCATGACATTTCAAAGATTGCAAAAAAGACAATTAGCAAGAAAGGGAGCACCAGCGCAAACTCCACGGCTGATGCCCCGCTTTCTAATCCAAACGGTGTTCGTTTTGAAGCATTAAAGAATTTCATTACGGTTGAACAGCATCTAATTCATCGGCAAGCCGGCCAAACATACCCGTAAACGCTGTGCCGAAAGTTCCTGACGAGCCAAGCGTTGCGATAAGCACCACAGAAACCAAACCGGCTATCAAGGCATATTCAACAGCGCTGGCGCCTTTTTTACTTCTTAGTTTTTTTCTGAGTTTGATCTGCATAATTTCCTCCTTTTAATGGTATTTACTGGTTAATGAGTCGATCGACTGAAAATTTTACCTCCGACATAATGCACGACAGTGACAACATCGGCATTGGTCTTTTCTTTGTAGAGTTCGGCAACCCTTTCAATAATTTCTTTTGTTTTTTTGGCATCTTCCGGGTCAATACGGACACCGACAGTATTGTCCTGTTCTGAGACATCAACGCTGATGACAGGCAGACGTGCTAAAGCGTCTTGCCGAAAGTCTTCTTTCTTATTTGTCGTCTCTTCAAGAACAGCTTTTTTTATTCTTTTGGCTGCCGTTATCCGCAGCGCCTTTCTCAACTCCGGATCGACATCCCCTTCAATCTGCGTTTCCCCATCCTGTGTCACATAAACAACGGGGCCGAAAGGCGAAGTCACCTGAAAAACCGGGAGAAAAACACTGCCGCTGAGTTCCGGATGAAAGACGATATCAACGTCCCAGCGGCGGGATCCTGATAAACGTTTCCAAATTTTTAATTCTTTGAAGTAGTTTTCTTTCAGCGCTTTTTTGGCCAGATGCAAAGCTCCCCGTTCCGTAAGATAGGTGTCCCCGGAGGTTGTCCAGGATGCTTCCTGGAATACGCCTTCTTCATCGACCACAACGGCCGCATAGGCCTTATACAATTTCCTGATCATGCGCGGCCGTTCTTTGCCAAAAAGCACGAGGGTGTAGACAGTAGCACTCTCCTCATTCAAGACAGTCATGGGCAAGGCAAAGGGTGTTTCTGAATAAAGGCTGTTAAAATCAGGAGATGCCATCAATTCTTCCGGGATAACGTCTTCCCAGTTTAGTGACTTGAATTGATCAAACACGTCCTCAGCCAAAGGTTGAAGAAGGGTTTCATCTAATTCTTCCTTGGCGGCCAGAACTTCTTTTTTATCCCAAGTTAATTCCATATCTGATCTTATGGCCTGAGCGAGTTGTTTATTGGCTTTTCTTTTCACATAATTGATTTTCATGTCCGGTAAAGCCTGTTCAAATTTCTGTATTTTTTCATCATCTAGAGGAGGCTCGACAACGGAGCGATGACCTCCATCCACAGTCTCATAGGCCGTCTTAAAGGCATCGCCGGTCATATAGATGTTGTAGCCCATTCCATCCTCATTGGGGTCGTTGAGCCAAAGCCCGTATACCGTGACATCTTCCGGGATGGACCAGACATTACCCTCTACGGTCGGAGCGATATCGCTGACAAACCCCCGAACCGTCATCCAGTTGTATGCGCCGTTTAAAGGCACATGGGCCGGCGCATTAGGTTCATCCGGGGCGTTCGGGACATCATAATCGATCCAGTGAATGATTCTCTTAATAGCCGTGTCTTCATCGCTATCGTTGTAATCAGAAAAATGATAGATGCGATAAAACGGCGAACCGCTGTTATTATAGGTGAGGGCGTTAAGCAAGGTCTCTAACGCAGGCGCGGTGAAATCGTCTCCGACATCACCGGTATTATACGCATCATACAATTCCTGCTGGGTCGGCCAGGTATATGCCGGGCCTAAAAAACGCAAGGCCTGCAACGCTGAAGCCACACCGGTGAAATATGTCTGCTCGCTTACTTCCTGCGGGAATTCATCCTGACCGAAGGCGTTAATTCCCAGATGCAGTCTGTAATATTCCTGAAGATAGGTGCCGTTGAGAGACGTTCCGTCTTTCCAAAGGATGAGCGGATCAAGATTATACGTGACCTCGTCTATTCTGGCGAGCCCGTCTATATCCGGATCAACCCATGTTAAAATGTCTGTCTGGGAGCCTGTTACTTTTGCCGTAAACCTGATGGTGGCTAATTTTCCGTTTAAGTCATCAGGGAAAAATACTCCGCTGCTGCCTAACGGCTCACTCCCGTTCACATCCCTTATATACCCGGTATCTTCCTCTATAGTCGTCGGAACAATACCTCCGTCCCAAATCTCAACGAACGGGTCATTCGGATCTGTATAAGATTCATACAGTATGGCCGGAGATTCCAAACGTGTTTCGTCATAATCAATATCAAGCCCGAAACGGTTCAGATTTTGCTCACCGTCATTGGCGGTGCCGCTATCGCCATTATCCGTTGAAACAAACCAGACTTCCACGTAGTAGTATGATCCTTGAACAAGATCTCCGTCGACCCCTTTAAGTTGCAACTGCCAATTGGTTTCGGGATCTTCCGCGGACACGGATTGAATGCCAAGGCACAGGGTAAATACGACAAGCATCGTTAGTAACTGAACAATTTTTTTCATTGCCTCTCCTTCCTTAAAAATACAAATAATTTAGACAGTTCATCCTTCGTGAATAAAAGTGTTATTTAAAAGGCTCTTCCTGGCCCCAGCGGGTAATTAATACATCGAGGTCATTAAAACCCACTGTGCTTGACTCGTCGAAATCAGCAGGCTGGTCCGGGCCTCCCGGCTGGCCGAACTGAGCGACAAATAAATCGTAATCATTGAATCCCACAGAGCCATTGTTATCCAGGTCGCAGTCGCAGGCATTGCCGAACGAATCTTCGTCCGCATCCCATTGATTAGGATTAGGGGTCATGTAAGCGTTATCCGATGTATCAGGGATATCATCACCATCACTATCAGGAGCGTCGACACCGTAATAGGTTGTCATAACCGGTTTGACTCCCACCTGCCACCAATCCGATCCGGAACCCTGCGTGCCGGTACCGGTTGGATTCCAGCAGATATTCAAGCCTTCTCCCAAAAGATTGAATTCAATAGGTGATGTAGCTGAGTCATCCCCATAATAATCCGGTTGGAGCTGTCTATACTCACTGGCAAGTCCTTCATTAACCGGATCCCCTCCGGTTAATACTCTAGCGACAACGTCCGCGTGAACCAGGGCCGCGAAGCCATTTTCAGAGCCATCGACAAAGTCCCCGCCTCCGACATGAAGATTATCGTCTTTATCCACACCCATGGCCGCGGCGCTTAAAATGCTTTCTGCCAATAAGTGTCCTGCGGCAGCATAATCCAGCGGTGCGGTTGATCCACCGGATGCGTATACCGTTTCCCAATCCGTTCGGGTAAAAATTTTAATTTGCCCGGTTTCCGGATCTGTTCCGTACCCGCAACCTGTGATCATATTCCCGTCATTATCAAAATCAATATCAGCACTCGCTCCTCCTATAGAACCGATAACAGGCACAGGATTGTAGGGAAGATCTTCAGAGTTGGGCTGTGTAACGTCAAGCACCGCGACATCACTTTCAAAAGGACCGGGCCAAGACCCGCCATTCAGTGCTAAACGGTAGTTTGCTGTTCCGGCTTCTTCCGGCACCCATTGACCCTCATAGCAGTTAATTGTATACGCGGTAACAGACGGGTGCGTATCCAACACAGGCGGATTGTCCGGGTCTAACAAGCTGATCGGAAAAACTAACAATAGTTGCGAGGTCCAGCTCACGCCGAGTGCAACGGTATTACCGTCAGGAGATACTTTTATAAAAATGGGATCCATCGTCTCAGTGGTAGTCCCGACAACTAAAAAATTATCGTTACCTCCGGGAAGATTCCCGGTGTGAGCCTGATCAGGTCCGTTCCATTGCCAGTCGCCTGAATGCGCTCCGGCCCCGTAGTTCTTTTGCAGGTAAATGCTTGTTCCGTTGGCTGCCAGGACCCTCCCTTTTGCCGGGTAGGCCCCGATCATCTGGTCTGTTTCACCTATGGCATCAAAGTGAACGAACCATCCCGCTTCAACTTCCGGTAAAACAATATTCCCAATCTGGTTAGAACCATATTCACTGAAATTATTTTCGGCAACAGCATTTCCAGGCATCAACAAACCGACCAAGGCCATGATGCAAATAAACTGCTGCGGGATTAAAAATTTCTGCATTTCAAAAACTCCTTTCCTTAAAATAATTTATTTGGGTTTGTTCAATAAAAAATCCCAGTCTCCTAAAGAGAAGCTGGGTTCAACGCCTTTTCCACAAAGGTAGGCTTAGCTCCTCTATTCCCGGAGGTTTTCGTTTTCTGGCTCACTTCAACTCCTCTTAAAATATCCTCAAAGGAGATGAAGCTTACAGTTGCGGGTACAGCTTCGGACTCTCACCGAATTCCCTGCTGAATGATTTATTTATGTTGCAAATGATTCAATGTCAAAAAAAAACCGACCTGTAGAAAGGCCGGCTATAGTATCCGATTCTTTATCTTCCCTTTCCACAGAAGGTACTTCCCAAAACAAAAAAGTGTTCGGGCTCATTTACAATTAAAAAGTAAATATTACCGTTGCCGGACAGCCTCCGAATCTCACGGAACTTCCCTTTTTTATTCGGTTTTATATCGTACTGAATAACACCTCAAAGAACAAAAACATAAAACAATGGATTAATCTTACATGGGGAATTTTAGAATGTCAATCTTTTTTATTTTTATTGTTTTAAATCAAAACAAGATTAAAATTTTTTGCGACCTTTTGAAGGCATGAATAACGTCGGAACAAAAACAGTCTTCCCGGGGAGACATCCTTGACAACTCATTCTAGATTAAAAAATATCTGACTAAGAAAAACGGCGTTTATGCTGCACCCCCTCCCTCCGACTGCGTCCCAAAGGCTGAGAACTTTTAAGAGAAAAAGATTATTGAGCCATTGAGCATTATCCTGGCTGGCCGGAGGCGGGATGCCCTCAAAAACCCACCCATTTTAAAAATTTTCTTTTTATATAATATCGATACCGGCTTAAAGTGCTTTCCCTATATAATCCGGCTTCCGCGTCCGCGGACAGCAGTCTTCTGATGATAAAAATAAAATAGGGGTCAAACAATGTCGGGAAATACAAATAGGTCTTTTTTTCAATAATACGGTCTATCATTTCCCCGGGGAGAAAATCCATCAGGAACAACAGGGTGTTGATCCTGATCATGTTTTTATTCAACCTTCTTTTGCGGGCGACGAGCGACTTCATGCGAAAGACATCCGAACATTTCCCCTCCAGGAGGTCATCATACCCCTCATCCGTAAAAAGCCCGGTCTCTCTTGCCCTTTTTGTGATTTGAGTGTTGGGATAGTATTGCAGCTTAAAAAAATAGATCCGGTTAGGCCGTATTTTCGAATAGAATTTAATCGAATCTATAAGGTCATCCTCTTTTTGTTCTGGCAGCCCGACGATGTTGTCGACAGACAGAGCAATGTTAGCCTTTTTAATCAGGGAAATAGCATTCTCCATAACTTCGTTAGGAATCTTTCTGTTAAAAACTCTTTCCCTGATAGACTTGTCCCACGATTGAAGTCCCATACTGATGACAGCGCAATTGGCCAATTTCAGGCATTCGATAGACTGTTCATTGATATCCATAGGACTCATATTGCATAAAAACTTTATCCCGATGTGCTTGTGATATTCCGAGGAAAACTGCTTCAGCCACTCAATATTATGTCCGAAAGAATCATCAACAAATTCGATATGTTTCATATGATATTTCGCCTTGCTCGCTTTCAGTTCTCGCATAACATTTTCAACACTGCGTTGGCGGAAATATCTCCCTTTTCCTTTATAAAAGGGCTTCAGGTAGGAATGGCAACAATAGCTGCAAGAACAGGGACAGCCGCGGTCCGTTGCTATCAGATAAGGATAAGCTTTAACAAACTTGGGGCTGTCTTCGTAGTAAAGGTCTTTATCCGGCAAAGGCAGAGAATCAATATCCTCTATAAGAGGGCGGATATCATTCTTTATAATTTTCCCGTCCTTTTTAAACCAGATGTTCGGGATCGAACAATCGATACACCCTTTGGCCATGCTATTGACAAGTTCCAGCATGGCATATTCCCCTTCCCCCAGACAAATCATGTCAACCAAAGGATTTTTCATGACCCTTTCCGGAACCGAAGTCGGGTGAATGCCGCCCAGGATGATCGGCACATCCATCTCCTGCTTGATCATACGCGCCATGCCCGAAGCCCATTGATAAAAATCTGTGATAACGGAAATGGCGATCAGGTCGGGGGCATAAGCCTTCAATTGCGCTACGATTTCTTTTTTCTGGTCAAACATCCGGCTCAAAAAATTTATGGACAAAAAACTGTCATTAAAAAGCTGGGGATCCATGAACAGTTTTGTCTGATGGCCACCGGCCTTCAGGACAGCGGAGATATACTGTATTCCCAAAGTCTGACAAGAGCCGGATATAAAAGCTATTTTCATTTTTTCAGTCTTAAATGGCTTAAAATTTTCCTTTTTATAAAATAAAAATACCTGGTAAACATGATAGAACGGAAGTAGCAGGACTCCAAGTCAAAAGAGATTAATGTGCGGCATATGGTCAGAAGAGCCGAGTTTAAGAATGCCGGGAAAAACCTGTACCATCTTTTTTTGATAATATAATAAGTGACTCTTGCCGGGACAAGGTCGATAAGGATAAACAACAGCTGCATCTGCTTGTATATCTTTTCCTGGGGAGCACAGGAACCATCCTGGGCCGGTTCATACCTTAATGTGCCCAAGTCTTTGCCGTCTAAGGCATTTTCATACTGGCCGTGCGACAGCCATTTGTTCGCATACGCTTTTTCCGTTAAAACCGTCTTGGGGAAATGATGCAGCCGGTAAAAATAATTGCGTGTGGGCTTGCAGCGCGTATAAAAGTCGAGCGATTGGATATACTTTTCCGGATCCGAGCCGGGATGGCCGTAAATATTGTCCAACAGCACTTCCATCTTTGCTTTTTTAATGAGCTGAACAGCCCTTTCCATGACTTCATTGCTGACCCGCCTATTATACAAATTCACCCGCACGTCTTCCTCCCAGGACTGCATGCCCAAAGACACGCATCTGCATCTGGCGGCTTTTAAATATCCGATGGATTCTTCCGTAATGCTCGCCGGGTGCATGACACAAAAAAAGCCTATGTTGATTTTTTGGGCATATTCCTTCGAGAACTCTTTTAACCACTTGATGTTAAAACCGAAGCAGGTGTCGTTAAACATGATTTTCCGCGTTCGCTTATTTAATCTTTTGACTTCCAGCAGTTCCTTAATGACGTTCTCGACACTTCGCACGCGGAATCTCGGGCCTTTGAGTTTATACAGCTGATGATAATACGATGTGCAACAGTAACTGCAAGAAAAAGGACAACCGCGAAGGGTGCTCATAACGTAAGAATTTGTATGATAGGAATAGCTGTCCAGGTAGACATCCATGTCCGGGTTAGGGATGGAATCGATATCTTCAATAAGCGGCCGGATATCATTCTTTATAACTTTTCCGTCTTTTTTAAACCAGATGTTTTTTATGGAATAATCCACAGTTCCCTTTTCCATGCTATGCACGAGCTCCAGCAGAGGATACTCCCCCTCCCCGACACAGAGCATATCATAACAGGGGTTTTCGATGACTCTTTCCGGGACAAACGTGGGATGCAGGCCACCGGCGATAATCGGCACGTCCATGTGTTTCTTAATGGATTCGGCAACATAACAGGCCCAGTCATAAGTACGCGTTGTGGCCGATATCCCGATCAAATCCGGATTATATAATTTAAGTTTCCTGACCACTTCTTCGCGAAAATCCAGGATCTTATGCAGGGGAGGGATGGAAATCCATATATCGTCAAACAAGTTGGGTTCCGTAAAAAGCTTCACGTCATAGCCGTGTTTCTTTAAAACGGCAAAGATATACTGCAGGGCGATCTGCTGACTCCAATCATTAACAAAGGCTATCTTCATAAAATTTCATGCCTTTACGAGCATGGAATGCCCCAAAACCGATGACAAACCATGAAACTCCACGGCCTCACGGCCGTGGTTTCTTAACTATTTTGACTGTGCAAACGCAGCTAAAATTCTATCTGCGTTTGTCCTCGGTCTTCCCGGCCTTGATATTCGATGTATCGCTTTATCGATTCTTCGTCGGCTCCAACCGTTGACACAAAATACCCTGCTGACCATATCCCTGCCTTTTTCACATACATCTTGTCTAAAAACTTATATCGCCGCCTCATCAGCTTTGCTGTGTTACTCTTAATCAGATTTACTGCATGACTTACAGCCATCTTCGGCGGAATTGATGCCAAAAGATGCATATGATCTAAATCTGTATTTACTTTTTCAATGATGATCTCAGGATACCGTCTCATCACTCCCAAAACGCATCTTTTGACATACTCCGCCGAACCCCATCGCAATATCTTTCGCCTATATCTTGTACAAATGACAATATGGTATCTGGCATAGTAAACTGTGTGTCCTTGCTTCAAATATCTCATGCACCCATTGTATCATACGCAACCAAGACCTCGGAAACGCTTCATCCACGGCCTCATGGCCGTGGTTTTTTCGCGATAATAAAAAGAGCTTAATCGCAATTTATCCCGAATGCGATCACGCTCTTTCCCGAGTTGAAAACACAATAAATTGATAACAAATAATTAGGATATTGCCGGCATGTTCATTCTTCTGACGCAAAGATTGCAGGATGGATCGCTGCGTTAAAACCATCAAAGAGGGATATTATAATCTTTCGGCCTCCCAGGTCCCCTCTTCTTCCGGTTCTCCCGGGGTATAGATCCACCATTCTCCGACCATAGTATCCCCGTTAATACGGCCTTCTATCTCCATAAATTCAGATTCTGCGGGAGTTAACGCGCAGGCGTATAAAGTATTGTCCACAACGTATCCGCTAAATTTATGCGGCTCTTTCATGGAAATCTTGAGCTTTTCCTGAAAGATCATTGTGTTGACCTGTAACTGCAGGCCTTCGTTCCTGGTATAAAATTTGAATTTCCAGTTCCCGCTGATTTTCGGGATGACCGCATTCTCGTTCGTACCGGCCGCCTTGGGTTTGGCTATCCATGTCCCCTCATCAACAACTCTTGTATCTTTCAGGTCGCGCCACTTTCCGCTTAAAACCCCTCTTGAGAGCGACCCCTGGATTTCGGATAGCTGACACTCTTCAACATCTGCACAAGGGCTGCTGACGTTAATGATGTTGTCTTTGATATACCCGGAGTAAGTCTTGTTCGCGGCCAGAAATTTTATGACCTTCGGCTGTTCTTCAATAAAAGTTGCGACAATCATTTTTTCCAGAGGCACACCGTTGACGTCGTACGTTGAAAAATACCACTCCCCGGCTACATGCAAAGGCTGTTTGCTTTGTCCGATGTAGCGCCCTATAAGGAAAAACAAACACGCGGAAACAATGAATACAGCGATATGTTTCCCAACCGTCTCTTTAAAATCTTGTTCTGTCATAATTGTCGTCCCTTGTATTAAAAATAATTTGACTTTACGCAGAATATTCATATTAATTTTTTATTATAACACATATCATTAAGCATAATAAAGAATTTGTCATGGAAAAATCCTTCTCGAGGCTTATGCGGCAGGAGGCTCTTCACGGCCGAAAACATAATCCCAGTTTATATCAATCCCCCGAGACAATTCCTGCCGGATCTTTTTAAAAACGGTGTTGGACTTGATGATCCTGGAAAAAGGAACGTATTGGGCTTCCGGTAATAAATCCTTTATGATTTCTGCCCCGGGGGCATTCATGGAATGGATAAGAATTTTACCGTGCGGTTGCGGTGATTGCGCAAGATAAGAAGCGACATCCCTGCCTTTTCCATCCCCCGCAAGATCATAATCAAGGGAAATCAGGTCAAAACGAAAGGCCGAGAGAAGCTTGATGGCCCGTGCAGCCGTATGCACCAATACCCAGGCATGATCTTTGTAGAGCTGGCAGAGAACTTTTTGGCGTTCAGCATTATCTTCTACGATAAGCACTTTTAAGAGAATAGAAGACATGATCCTTAAAAAAATTTCAAAATTCAATCATAGGAGATGAAATAACTTCCAGGAAGAGTTCAGCCTCCCTTATGCATAAACTGCATCGTATGAATCACCAGAATACCGCAGCCGATACTCATCCGGAAACATCTCGTGAGCTGTTCTTTGACAAGACTATTGCGATGTTTGAAAATATCGCACAGCCCTTCGATGAGCAGAAAAAGCCCGAACAGAAAAGCGACAATATCAATTGTGATCGGATCAAGATAGCTGCAAGCATTTGTAGCTTTGTTTGCCTGCGTTTGTATAAGGAAGGCGCCGCAAGAACATACGGCGGAAGAAAAGGCAGCAACACAGAGGGTTTTTTTTAAATGAACATTGTTTTCCACCTGTCGTTATCCCCTATCTCTGTAAAAGTTAAACTTGCCGGGCCGCCTATGACGACCGGAACACGAAAAAATATTCAAGAATATTTTTATTCCCCGGTGTGACGCCTCCATTGGGCGTGTTGCTAAATTATACGTTATATTGGATCAAAAATAAAGCAATCATCTGAAAATTTATGCTATCGGCTGTTTTGAAAGCGGATAATATTTTAGAGTCCGACCGCACCATCGCAAGCATGGGGAGCCACGGCTCACTTTATAAGATAGGGTACGTTGAGTGGCGGGAAAAACGGCAGGTCAACTATGCGTCTTCCGCCGTTTTTGAAGGCCAAAACCTGAAAGAACACCTAACAAAGTCAGCGATAGAGTTCCCGGTTCAGGCACAACAGGAGAAGTTTCTATGACAAACTTAACACCGTTGTTCCAATAGTGACAATCAGCATCCAGGCCGAAGCCCCAGAGGCCATCAATAATGAAACTGTTGAGTTGAGCCAAATCATCTTCATCGAAGATATAATCATAATCCTCGCTTGGCCCCGGATAATCATTTATATCTGTATAAGTGTCTAAATGCCAATATTCGATACTATGATTTGCGGCATATGTTTCTATGGCATTGCTTGTCCCCTGACCGTCATAATACGTGGTCACACCTGCTGGAGCGCTGTCTAAAAGTCCGATAAAAAGCTGATCATTGTCTTCATTGGCCCAGTTATTGATGTCGTCAATATAAAAAGTGGCGCCGACAATCTCTTCATTACTGGGCACGGTCCAGGTTATGCCCCACAAACTATATCTGTAATGGTCTAAGTCATTTAAATCTGCATCAGGACTAGGAATAAATTCGTAATAAGTTCCGGCTTCCGCAGCAGCAGACCCTAAAAGGCTAAAAAAAACGACAGAAATAATGAGAATGGCTCTATATTTTTTCATGTTGACTCCTCCTTAACAAAATATATAGCAATAAATGTGCCATTATAATATTTATTACAAACTTATACTTATAAATAGAAAAATATGTATTTTTTTGCAATATGAATGTCTAATTTTTATAATAAATGTTTAAAAAAGTAAACATAATTATTAATATTAGTTTATTTTATTATAAATAAAGACAAAAAAATTCAAAAGGAAGACAGAAAGAAATAATTATTTTTTGCTGTCTTGTGTAAGTTCAGGCCGTTTTCCGAATTTCGGGAAAAATGGAAAGCGCCTGATTTCTGAGAACAAGGATTTTTCTTTCCTGTCCTGAGGTGGGGCATTATCTTCTCCGCTTCTGAACACACGGTTTATAAACTGCCTGAAAGAAGATAACGTTTCCTGAGATAAAAGCAGCCTGTCCTTTTTATGAGATAAATCCGTAAATTTTTTCGCCAGCCAAACACGGTTTTTATTGTGCGTCTTAAGATAAGTCGAATTTGACAGCGTACTTTCTTCGTCCGGATCTTCGCCTATGAGAATTCTGCAGAAATCCTCTTTTGAAAAAAGGTCCTCCACTCTCTGATCAAGAGCGGCATTGATAAAGATAATCTGTGTCGCGTCCAATCCCAATGTTTCCTGCAGGATATTCGCAAGCTTTTCGCTATCCTGATTGAAATCCAGAAGAATCAGGAAATTCATTTTTGAGCCCACCATCAAGGACGCCATCTGCCGGATTTCAGAGATATCGGAAGCGGGGATGAAGTGATAATCGGCCCAAGGGACATTTTCATCAAAGCATTGCATCCCGTCCAAGAAGTAATAATTGGCAAGCCCGTCAACAATAACATTTATTTTTCCGGTTTCCAGCATGGAAAGACGATGCGAAAGGCCCAGCTTAAACAAGGAAATAAGAGGCGTTAATGTTTCATCGTCGGTAGCCATACTTAAATTACTCTCCAAAACTGTCCCGCTGGCCGGGTCTTTAAGAACAAGACGTATCCTGTCCAGCCGAAGATCATCCAAAAGATAAGGTGAATGGGTGCTGAATACAATTTGATTCCCGTGCAGAGTCAAATGCTCCAGGACCTTTATAATTTCGTTCTGGGCCTTGGCATGCAGGTTCATCCCGGGCTCATCAATAAGAATGACATTAGAGGCGCCTTTTTGGCTGTTGAGCCTCAGATAGAAAGACAGGAACCACTGAAAACCTTTGCTTCGTTGCTGGATTTTGAACAGCTCCGTCCTGTTGGCCTCTTTGACCCCGAAAAGCAGTTTATCGCCTTCAGGACGAATGATCAGCTCCATCTGGTTCTGCCCCCAGAAATTCAGGAATTCCCCGCTGATAGCGGCAGAATGATGGTTCAGAATATTAATGCGTTTCTGGGTGTCCTGCGTGTTGATAATTTTATCAATATCCAAACGGGCAATCTTGGCAAAATCAAGCACGGCCTGGTTTCGGCTGAGTTCCTGCAGGGGGATTTCAAAGGGCAGGATATCATTGAATTCGTTAAAGAAAATAAAATGCGGCAAAAAGCCCTTAATTTTATCCAAAAAAGCCATCTTAGCATCGACTTGACTCTCCTGCTCCGATAAATCCTTGGATTCCTGCTTAATAAAACGCAAAGCCTCTATAACAGATTGCTGAATATCCTCCTCTTTGATCAGCGGTAAAATGGATTTGATGGTCACGAATAGCTGCTGGACACGTTCCTGGATTTCCGGGACAGAGGCTTCCAGGTCAAGCTCCGGGATCGAATATCCCGTCAACAGCGCCCTTATCTTCTTTTCCTCTTTACGGATATAGTGACGCTGGCCCTGGTTCACCTCATCTAATAACCGAAGCAGGGTCTCGTCTTTAATAGAATACTCGCCGGTACAGTTTTTCTCCAGGGACAAACCTTTCTCAATGAGATAATCCGCGAGCGCTCCCTTCAATTTAATTCCCGTTGAATCTTGAATCGCATCCAGTTCCGCCTCATCAACCTGAAAGCACATTTCAAGTTTCGGGGATTCATAATCACCGCTGATAGGAAAAGCGTCTTCCGGGAAATTCGCCACCTGTTTGTCAAAATCCCTTAAGGCTTCCAGGACCGCGGTTTTTCCCGACTCGTTCTTTCCCAAAAGAATCGTAAAATCCGTGGACAGGTCACAATATCCGCTGTCGATGATTGATTTGTAATTATAGATACGAAATTTGATCAGTTTCATTATGCTCCCCTTTTACAGTTACGGAAAAACAGAATTTTAACGCCCTTCCCTTAACCCGTACACCGCAGCGTCAGCGATCATACAATGAGTATCCGGGATGCTCAAACCAAAATATCACAAATTATAGATTATTAAAGGAAAAAATTATCCTATGGACTGTTCGCATTATATATTTCAAGAAAATTCATGTCAAGGGATAGGTTCCCCGGCGCCCCCCCTGCGATCCTGCAAAAAAAGCTCCACAAATATCCCGTCGTTCTGCTGCCAAGAGACATAACGATACTGCTCTGCCAACTTAACATGCAAAACACCCGCTTCTGCGCTCAATTGCCTTTCGGGCTCCCAGCTGGCCAGAACAAGCCATATGCGCCGGAAAGATTCCTTTTCCAGGTCGCTTTTTCTTAACCGGCGGGTATCATTTTCAAATAACTGGAATTCATGCAATTCCGACAGTTCTTTCTCAGGCATTTGTTCAATAAGGTTGTTGATCTTTAAATAACGCTGCGAAAAGCGGAAAAGATCTTCCGGATAAAAAAGGAACCTTAACTGGTCAACGGAAACAGGACATGTCTTGTCGTTTTTCAAAAGATACGACCGCAGGAGGATATAAGACTGCAGGTCTCCGGCCACCAGGATATCGTGCGGGCGGAATTCTTTCATTAAAGAGTCGAATAAATGCAGATATCTCTTTTTGGGGAAGACGCCGCCCAGGAGATTAGCCCGGAAAGGATGATAAAACATGTAGCCGCCATAATAATTGTAAAGAGATGTGGAAATAAGCAGAATAACGAATAAAAACACGAATACGCGGAGTTCTTTCCGGGCCAGGCGGTCGATACCGTAGGCAATGAACAAATAATATAAAGGGGAAAAAATAAGCAATTGCCGGTTAATATAAACCGGGGCCACAAGTTTTGAAATAACAAAGGCCGAAAGAATCGGGAAAAAAATAAAGCTTAATATCGTTACAGTTAAAATGTGGTCTTTTTTATACAAACGGCAGGCCCCAAACACGAATAAACACGAAAAAAGGAACAATGCTAAATGATACTGTGGATAAGAGGACGTGTAGCCTAAATTAAAAACCCGGAAAGTCCAAAACAACGTTTCTGGGGTAGGAATAGGGATCCAGAAACTGTGTTTCACGAACCCGTACTGGCTTAAAAAAACAGGATAGAGGAATATTTGCACAGAAAAAACGAACACAACAGAAAAAAGCCATTTTTTTAAAAAAGGCCGGTATTTTTTAAAGAAAAAAGGCGCACTTGAAGCCAAAAGCCATAATCCATAAAAATAACTGAAATTGAAAGCCAGCAAACTTGCCAGAGCAAAATTCATCCAGGGGACAAGTTTATTTGTGTTCAGCGCCTTGAAATAAGCATAGAACGCCAACAAAGAGATCCACGTCATAGCCGCATACATCCTCGCCTCCTGCGCATACCAAATATGGAACGGATGAATGGCCAGGATCATTGTTGAATACAGGCTTACCCGGGGGGGAAATAACATACGGGACAGCCGGTAAAAAATCACGCATGCCCAGAGGCTGAAAATGACGGACAAATATCTTAATATCTTCCCGTCACCGAACACCTTGCTGAAGAAATACACCAACAGATAAGAAAAACTGGAATGGGGATCGTTTTTCATTTTCTTGAAAAACAGAGAAAACTGGGACATTCCTGTTGCCTGGGAAATCCTGTTTAAGTTCTGGAACGTATACACCTCGGTCCCGATTTCCTCAAAAGACATATCGTAATAGCTCACACGATACATGCGTAAAGCTGCGGCGCAGGCAATGAGCAATATTATGACCCCAAATTTTATATAAGGATTTTTTTGCCAGTCAAAGCGGCGAAAATTTAAAAGTGGTTTCTTTTCCCTTGGCATCTATGAAGGACTGGAATGGCTGGCGATAAACGGGATTATCGGGTTGAATAATATCAATAACCCATGTATTCTAGCAAAAAACTATTGGGCAGATATAAGAAATATTACCTTCTTCCGAAGAGATTGATGTGGATTTAGAAAATCAACATCAATAAATTTACTGTTCCTGCAAGACGTTGAAGCTGCATAAAAAATCAGCAGCTTATTGTGAACATAATGATGTCCTGTACTGGGCCTGTCCGCCGTAAACATTGACGTAACCGGTAATAACAGTATTAACCGCCGATCCAGCACCGCAGCTGGGTGTACAGCCGTTTCCTGAACAACTGGCTAAATAGAAACGCACACATTGGGCGTCGGCATCTGTGACCGTTTGTACCGGGGCTTTCGGCCCGGCAAGGAACAATCCCATCGCAATAAATACGTTCAGGCTCGTGAGGATTATCGCCCAGCGAAATAGTTTATTGTGCCACATTGTATTTCCTCCCTTATTATATAAATCTTACTTTGCAAATTATTATATAAACTATTAAGTCATTATTCTTACTGTGACTTAAGATAGACTGGGTATTTGCCCTACGATAAACGGAAAATCTTAAGATTTATACTTTTTGTATTCTATATTCTATTTAATCATGGGTAAAAGGAAAAATCAAAGAGTTTTTTGCTTATTGCAAACAACCTTTTCCTCTCTCCTATTAAGAAATAGCACGTCACGGCCCTCAAATCCTGTGTCAGAAAAACAGGGGATCCGTTTTTCTATATATAACAAGTATAATTGTTAACAGGCAAATGATGCAACCATTACGGTTCAATACGGTGCTTTTCTCATAACCATCTGATAATAATGAAATAACAACAATCCTTCACCAAATTTCTTCACCAAGAATTCAAATTTTACCCGGCAAAGGCTTCTTCCCCCGTTCGTTTTCAGGCATCCGGCAAAGAACACAAAGCCTTTTCCAGAACCTCTTCGACAGTAATCTCCCGAACGCACTGATTGTCACGGCACATGGAAATCCGGTGATTGTAGGCCGTTAAACAAGGGCTGCAGGACAAAGGCCGATATAAAATTGTCTTATTGTCTGTCAACGGCTGGTACAAGGAAGGCGTCTCCGGGCCGAAAAGGGCAATGATATGAACGGGGGTTAAAGACGCGATATGAATAATACCGCCGTCATGGCTGATCAGCATATCAGATACGTTGAACAAATCAATCAACTCCGGGATCGAGGTCTTCCCTATTAGATTTATCAAACGGGGCATACGCAACTGCTCGACAATATCTTTATCCAGCGATTCATAAAGCACCCCGGCCATAACGATAAAGACATTGGGATTCAGGAGCAACCTCCGGGTCAGTTCCAAATAGTGGCCTAAGGCCCATTGGCGCAAAGGCAAAGCTTCCTTGATCCCGGGATGGATAACAACAATTGTTTTCTTTTCGTCAATATCCGGAGCAATCTGTTTCAACTTTTTCCAAATGGCTTTCTTCCCGTCTCCCGTTGATTTTAACTTCGGCAGGAGGATATCGCAGCCCTTCTTTTCATAATATTCTTTGACAAGGGGCACTTGATCTAGCGGCGCATTGATCCCGCTGACAAGAGAAAGAAAATTCACGGAAATGTGCTGGTAAGGGTTATAAGAGACTCTGTGCGTATGAAGATTCCCGCGATAAAGCCCCTCCTGGGCGAATGAGTGAAACCCGACCCGGCGGGGGGCTCCGGACAGGAAGGATAAAACACAACTGAACCTGGAAAACAATTCCAAGTCAAGGACAACATCGATTTTTTCTCTGCGGATCCTCCGTAAATTGTTTATCAGGTCTTTTGCGGAGATGAACAAATTTTTTGTCCTAACAGTTAAAACATTTTTTCGGTCAATAACTTTCAGGACATGCACAGCATCCTGGTTGGATTCAAAAATCCAGAAAAAAAGCTCGCTCTCCGGGAACAGCTCTTTGGCCTTGGTGATGGCAGGATAAGACAGGATGGTGCTTCCGATCTCGGACAGCTCTAAAAAGAGAATTTTTCTGATGGGTGCCGGAGGCTGTTTGGGACGGGCCAGCTTTTTAAATACGGCATGAAATATGGAAAGAAAAAAACACGCCGGGATCCCGAACCAATAATCGATACGCCGCATGAATCCTATCGTCATAACAAACTCTTTAAAATTGATGGTCGTTTTCTAACGGACAGGCCATCTGCCCCTGTTTTCCCAAAAGACATTGTAAGCAATCTTGCAGAAATTATCTATCAATAAAAAATAATCGAAAAACATCAATCATCGCCGCCAAAACAACTTTGAAGCTCGCTCCGGTCTGTTTCCCTTTTAAACGGGGGAAATGTTCGACCGGGACCTGCTCAATCCGGCAGCCTTTTTTCTGGGTCTTGATAAAAAAATCCGTATAAAAAGCCCCGCCATGAGAACTCACGGCATCAATATCAATGATATCTTTTCTCAGAAGTTTAAATCCGCAGTTAATATCCTTTAATTTTACTTTAAAAAGCAAAAACGCAAGATAAGTATAAGTCTTCCCCAGCAAAATCCTTATCCGGGAATCGGTTCTCTTCCGCCGGTAACCGGCAAGGACATCACAGCTGTTCATGCGGGGGATCATGTCCAGGATGGAATTGATTTTAAACTGGCCGTCTGCATCCATGAGCAGAATCCAGGGATGCCGGGCTTTCTTTATTCCAGTCACTAAAGCGGCTCCGTAGCCCCGATTTTGGGCATGCCGGACAACAGACAACCGTTCGATTTTTCCCGAGAGCCCGTCCAAGACTCGGGGAGAATTATCCGTGCTGCCGTCATCAACAATAATAATCTCATATTCGGGGAAAAATTTTTCCTGCTTAAAAAAGTTCACAGTTTCCTGCATGGTCGTTTCAATATTACCGGCCTCATTAAAAACAGGAAGAACAATCGAAATGGAGGTGGCTTGTCTGTCCATATGTTCACATAAATCATACAACGGATATCGCCAGGATATCTTTATCAAGTCTAATCTTAAATTTTACCTCATATATTCAAGGATACCATGCATTTTTTGTTTTATATCAGATATCGGACAAAAACAACATCAACATATTGTTATTCTGAAAACTTAAAAATATAAATGGCTTCCGTCGCAAGGGAATAATTCTCAATCTCACGGAATGAATGCCAAAAAAGTTCCGGACGGGTCAAGGATGACCAAAAAATGTTTATCTGATCGATCATTTCATAGGGAAAGGCCTCCTCTTTATTTTCAAAGAATGCAAAAACATCCAGAAGGTTCGGGCCGAAAGCGATAATGTAATCAGGCCATTCCTCACCTTTAAAATGAATATCCGGCAGGTTCGAAAACTGCCCTTGTTTTTCCGTGAGCTGCCAGGCATATACAACCTTGGGGGCGTGAAACATAAGAGGATAATTGGCGTATCCCGGCACGACCCAGACCGTATCCCCGGTCTGCAGGTTGCCATTAATCCAGTCAGAAACTAATTGATACGGATTGGGCCTTGCGGTCAACAATTCATTGAAATATTCAACAAACGTCGAACGGAAATGTCCGTGAGCGACGGCATGGCTGAAAGCTGTGTGCCGTTTGACCCTGGTCAACGGGCCTCCGTGCAAAACATTGGTCCCGAAGGCCAGAAAAGCCAGAAGAATGAGCAGCCAGCGCCTGTGCCCGGATAAAGTCTGGATAACCAGCACAGCCGTATAGATACAGAGCGGGATTAAGGGACACAAATAACGGACAAAAGCGACCCACAGCATATCAAAAGGGTGCGGGGTGAATAACGATACGATCAAAATATATGTCACAATAAGAGCGGGACACTGCAGGAAACGGCGGTCTTTTTTGTAAAAATACAAAAAAGGGCACAAAGCGATAAGAATCCCCACGCCCATTTCACAGCTGTTCAAATCACGAAAATTCCAGAAGAATAAAGCTGTTCTGTTCCTGAGCCAGGAATCCGAGGAGATATCCCAGACATTTTTTCCCAAAGGATTATACGTCAAAACAATGAGGCCCCCGAGGAAAAGCTGCATACCCCAGAAAAGGAGAATATCCGAGCGGCTGGAGGCATGCCTCTTCCTGCCCCAGATGATGTCATGCATGATCAAACATCCCATAACAGCCGCGTAACACAAATAATTGGAAGCTAAAAGCAACAAGGACACGCCTGCCATGGCCAAAACGGTCTGTTTTTTGGGGGTTCTAAAATAATATAAAAATGCCAGAAGAACAGTCAGGAGCATGCTCAGGGCATAGTAACGGCATTGCCGACAGGAGAGGATAAAGGAAACGTTTCCCAATATCCCGGCTGACATCAAAAGCCAGGTATAAACTGGAGCACGGCTTCTCCAAAGCCAGAGGAAAATAACGGCAACCGTCAGCAAACCGCAAACAGCAAAAGGGAACCGGGCGATGAAGGTCGAGCCTCCTCCCTGCCCGACAAAGGGAGCGGCAAAATAAAACTGCAGCGGGGGGACATATCTTTGATGAAGATTTTCCAGTTCCCGGCCGTCATTGAAGGCAATCAGATTATGACCTGAAACAGCGCTCGTATCCCCATGCTCAAAAAGTGATTTGGCGAATAAAGCGCAGATAGCTTCGTCATCCCAGAAAGCATAATGTCCCAGATGAAAAAAGATCAAAAATGTCATGCACAGCAAAACGGCCGCCGCAATAAATTTTTTTAGTGTCGCATCGTTCATCAATATTGTCTTGATTCCGTATTTTAAAAGAGGTCACGACAATGAGGTCATGCGGGCCCATAACAACCTCACAGAGCGCAACAGAACATTAAAATCCAATTTTTTCAGGCACGCCGGCCTTAAATAATACTGCAAAAAAGCCTGACGGATAAACGCGTCTATTTCATCCGGCCGGAATTCCGGGACACTTCCATTATCCTGCGCATAAGGGAATATTTTATGAAAAGAGACGTAATCCGTGTCCAAAGTCTTTGCGTATTCGAGTATCTCTGCCCTGTCCCGGGCTGTTTCCTCCTGAAATCCGAAGATAAAAAAAGCGAGTGTTTTTATCCCGGCATCTTTGCAGAGTTTAACTGACGGCATGGCCCTGTCCAGCTTAAAGCCTTTGCGTGTTTCATTTAAAAATTTCTGCTTGCCGCTTTCGACCCCAAAATGAATCAGCTGGCAGCCGGCTTTCTTCATTTTCATCAGGATATCGCCGTCCAAAGAGTCAACTCTGGTCTGACAGCACCATCTGAAATCGTAATTTTCGGTTATAAAAAAATCACAGATATCCTCCACCATTTCCCTGTCGGACAGGAATTCCAGATCGATAAAATACCCGGAACGGAAATGACATTCTTCGACGACGGTCCGGATTTCCTCGATCATTTGGCGGGCAGACTTGAGCCTCAATCCGGAACCGTACATGACCTTATTGCAGAATGTGCACTGGTATTGACATCCCCGGCTGTATTCCAGCAAAGCGAATCTTCCGCCCAAGATTTCGTAAAAATACTTCCGGGGGTTTAACAAACGGTAGGCCGGCACGGGTAATGTTTTTAAATCCGGGAGACAGGCGTCAGGATTCGAAACAATGCGGCTGTGCCCGGCATAAGTTATCCCGGGGATATCCTGAAGACTTTTACCGCTGGCAATATCCAGGATAACGGATTCCGGTTCCCCCCGGATGACCGCTTTCGCTCCCGTCTTTCTGAGCATATCCTCAGGACACCTTGTCCCGTGATACCCTGTCACATAAAATTCCGCGGTGACCTGTTTGAGATTTTCCACAGCCTCTAGAAACGGCGTGATATCAATGTTGGGGCATTGCCATCTATCCAAACAGGAAGACGAAATAACGATCTTTTCAAATCCCTGTAAATACGGCCGCAGCTTTCGCGCTTTTATGCGCAGGGCATGGGCATCCAAGATATAAGGCTGGTGTCCGGACTGCTGAAGGATCGCGGCACAGTTCAATAAAGACAAAGGCGCCCAGATACGGTTATATGTATGCTCTCCCTTCCCGTAAGGATAAGGCCAGTAAGGTTTTAACAATAATATACGGCTCACGAGGCTCCCTTGCCCATAGACATCTTTATTTCAGTCCCGGCCCCACTTGGGCAGGCGGATAGCCCATGCCACATAAATAAAGATATTCCACAGTTGTTTGGCATGATTCGCTTCCCCGGAGAAATGCTGCTGAAGCATATGAGAAACATAAGAATAGTTCAACCCCGCTTTCAGGACATTCGTTTCCGTCAGGACATCCAAAATCAATGTTCTGAAATTATTCTTCATCCACAGAGCCAACGGGACAAAGAAAGGTCTTTTGCGTCCCCATAAAATACTCTTCGGCAAATCAGTCTCCATCGCTTTTCTTAAAATATATTTCGATTTCTGTTTATACCGGCTCGGGACGGCATTGGCGCACTCCACAAAACGGTCATCCAGGTAAGGCAGTTTAAAATGAATGGACGTGCTTTGACTCACGGCATTCAATTTCATGAACCAGCGTTCACCCAGGCACCGAATGTATAATGTTAAAATCTTTTCTATGATCCCATGTGCATTACCCCGGGCTATTTCCTCCAAAGCCTCAGAATAAATCTGCCGGTATTCAAAGTTCAGGTTTTCCTGAATATCCCTGTGAAAAAGGCCGGGTTGATTCTGGGGCGGGAAAGGGCCCCACCATGCCGCGTCGCGGAGTTCCGCCGGGTAGCCCACGCCTCCTAAAAACTGCCTGAACCGCGCGTCAAACGCACAATATTCATAAGAAACAGGCAGGCGGTTCATCCCCCGCTCAAAAATTCTCCTGAGCGCCCCGGGAACGGCTTCATAAATGCGGGACAATTTATGAGCTAAAAGGGACGGGTACCCCATCAATAATTCATCGGGGCCGTCTCCCAGGAAAACGTCATCGACATGCTCAGAGGCGACCGGGGACAGCACCCCCCCGCAGATGACATCATCGTCAGAAAACGGGTCGTCAATTTTCCCGATTAAGCGCCTCACAAACTCCAGAGCCTTTTCAGGGGTCAGAAGGATTTCAAAATGTTTCGTGCCGAAATGAGCCGCGACAGTCTTGGCCTGATTCGCTTCACTGAAGGATTTCTCGTCAAAGATCGCCGTAAAGGTATGCAGGGGCTTTCCCTCTTTCAACTGACTGAGGACCGCAACCAAGGATCCGGAATCAAGACCTCCGCTTAGAAACACGCCCAGTCTTGAATCAATATTAAGGCGTCTGCGGGTGGTGTCGATCAATGTTTTATAAATATTCCGGCTGTAATCTTTTTCTCTGAGTTCCGGGACATCCTTCCCGCTGAATTGCATATCCCAGTAACGCTGTAAAGACAGCCGCCCGCCTTCCTGGAAAAGCAGAAAACTTCCTGTGGGTATTTTGCGTATTCCTTTCAGCAATGTGTGCGGGCTGGGGACAAAGCCGTGCGCAAAATATTTGGGCAGGAACTGATGGTCAAGCTCCGGCGGCATGCCGGATATTCTTACCAGGGTTTCAATTTTATCTGCAAAATAAAGACATTCCTCTTGATAAAGATAGTAAATCGTCTGGGGATTGAGTTTTCCTGTCCCCAGAAAAAACAGCCTGCGCCCCGGATCAAGCAGGGCCAGGGAATAGACTCCGTTCAGTCTCAAAAAACATTGTTCCCCGTATTTCCGGAACATCGCGGCTATAAGTTCAGGAGGATTCGGCAAAGCGGGCCGTTCTTCCGATCTTCCTCCTTCGGCGAACAGTTCCTCGGTGTTGTATAACTGCCCGTTGAACATCACATGGTATCCCAGAACCTCTTTGCCCCTGAAGGTTCCGGGGGCTCCGACAGAGCCTGTCGCCCCGATAAACGCTCCCCCTCCGTTCAGATTTGTCTCAATGCCGGCAGGGGACGGGACATCATCATTTTTCATAATTTTCTGGCGGGTGCCAGCCTTTAGCCCTTTATCCCATGACAGCATTCCCATAAAATCGGTCATCTTAAAGCCCCCCTTTTCTATTCTCTGCGTCGTTCCCCTTAAGAGACTCATTTTTATGCCTGCTGAACAAAAAACTCAACAATTCTCCGAGCATCTTAAAGCTCCACGGCCAATTCAGCAAATAAAAAACAGCGTAACCTAAAGTATGGTTTATGAGAAAAGAGGCCCGGAAGAAAAACCGGCGGTAGAATTCCCGCTGTAAAATTTTTAATTCGGTATTTGTCAAACAGCTCACATTAATGATCGGCTGCAGATAATGATGCTGAGAAAGAACCGGGGCATGCTGGGACTGGTATCGGCCGTAATCCTTTGAGCCGGGATAAAGCGTGAAATTATGAACTTTTATAAAATCCGGATGCAAGTCAAAAGCCAGTTGAATGCTGGCATTAACATCATCGCGGGTCTCACCGGGGTTCCCCACCATGAACAATGCGCACGTGGCGATACCCGCCTCTCTTGCATTGAGGAAGGTTTCCCGCGCCCGGTCCCCCCAGTCCCTTTCAGAAAAATTCTTATGCAGGGTGTGTATAATGTTCTGCGAACCGGATTCTACTCCAAACAAAATTAAGATACAGCCGGCCTGCCGCATAATTTTCAATATGTCCGGGGACACTTCATCAATCCTGGCATGGCAGGTCCATTTTATGTTCGTGTTCTTTTTCATCAGCTCTTCACAGATGGAAAGTAAATGATCCCGGCTGCCGGTAAAATCATCATCCTCAAAAGAGACAAGATTGACACCCAATGTCTGCAGATATTCTATCTCTGCGACGACATGCGAAGCAGACCGCAGCCTCAGTTTTTTTCCATAACTTTTGCGGACTGACGGCGAACAGAAGGTGCACCCGTGCCGGCACCCTCTCGAAGTCGAGACATAACCTGACAACAGCGGCCGGGCATATTTCAAAGGATAACGATAAGGGTATTTTTTTAATTCCGCCCTGGTCCAGGCAAGACAGGGCAGGACATCCAGGTCTTCGACCAGCAAAACCTGCCGGTTTCTCTCTTCCAGGTATATTTTTTGAACATCTTCTTTCTTATCAGCTGTTTGCAGCTGTTTGACCAGCACGGTTAATTCATTTTCAAATTCGCCGCGGAGGATGACATCAAAAGTGTCCTTCGCCGTCAGATAAAACTGATACCGTTCACTGACATCCGACCCTCCGGCCACGACAACCATATCCTGGAACTGGCTCCTGATCTTTTGAGATAAAGCCAGGCCCTTTTCGCTGGCCGGCGAAGCAATTTCAATAAAAACAAATTGTGCCGGCCACTGAGACAGCATCTTCAGGATGTTTTCATCCGGCACGCAGTCGATCAACCCGTCGACAATTTTAACATTGTATTCCCCGCTTGTCTCCAGAAGGGCTTTGGCATACTTCAGGGACAAGGGCGGCGGACAGTGCAGAGGATGTTCGAATTTTTTCCTTTGCAGATAGCCCGCTCTAATAAGAATAATATTACGAATAAAGTTCATTTTAAATGACCGGGGTTTAGGGAAGAGCGGCTCCCATGAACCGCTCAACTTTACTGGCAAAAATCATGGCCACCAAAGGCAGCATCGGGATAACATATCTAGGCAAACTGTATTTACTGGAAACGACAAGAAAACAGTAAACAAGACAGATAAATGAATAAAAATTTTCCTCTCTGCTCTTACTGAAATATATCAGAACCGGGAACGTAAATACAGTACTATATAAACACCAGGCCAGGAATTGCACGCCCTGGCGCAAGGAGGCTGCCGGCAGGGAGACAACGTTTCCCGGATAAATGCCCGACAGTGCGGAAAAATAATCCAGCCTGTTAAAGTGTTCGATTAAAATGCATTTTAGATACGTGTCCAGGTGTCCGGTCAAAACCCCGATGAAAGCCACGCCGGAAAGGATACCGGCCACGACAAAACCGTACCGGGACAGAATCCAGAACGATTTATCCCTGCGGTCTTTATAGAATAAAGCCCAGGCCCCCCATCCCAGCAACACAAAAAAAATACCGTAAAATCTCGTCAAAGTTGCCAAAGTTGCGAACACAAAAAATATTCCGTAGTTTTCCCGCAACAGGAAAATATAGGTCAGGAATATCAGCAGCATAAAAAAATGTTCAAGCAGCACAAAAACGACAGTATTGTTTCGGAAAAAATATAGATATGACAGCATAAACATGAGGCTGATAAAAAAACGCAGAGGAGACGGACGGGTTCCCTGTCCCCAAACAAACAAAAACATAAGGATAATAAACCCCGCCGACATCAGAGACAATGTGGCAAAACTTTCTCCAAAAAGCAATACGGCAAACAGACAAAGAAACGGATACAACGGAGGATCAGTGAAGGCGAAGCCAAAAGTGTCGGCATACTCCAAATCCCAATAAGGCAGGATACGGTCTTTGAGGCTATGCGCCAAACCGAATGTTTCCAGAGCGTCTGACTGATGTCCTAAGGGGATGGCCAGGACAGCCTCTTGACTGTAATCAAAAGACACCGGTTTCCCGTCTATAAGTTTATGGCCCAAGGTTGAAAGAAATATTAAAGGGATCAGGATAAAAACGAAAACAGCGGATATGCGGGGCAGGGAAACCCGGGCCACTCCCGGAGCGTTTTTATGCTGGGGGAACCGCGCCCGTAAGGAAATCAAGCCGGCGCCCAGAAGCATGATCAATATCACAAGAAAATTCGTCCTGTTTAACGTCTCCCCTCCGATGATTTTATAAACCGTCACAGAAAAAATTAAGCCGATAACACTTGCCGCCAGGGAGACAGCGAGAAACACCGTCATATCGCTTTTCAACCTCTTGAAATGAAGAGAAAAAATCCACCCGGGAAGGATGAAAAGCATAAGGAACCCGGCCCCGAAAACAAGAAAGCTTATGACGGTCGTGACAGGGTTTTCCTGGCTTGATCCGAAGAGAGATACGTCAAAAAATGCAGAACGGCTGAGAACGCTCAAAATGTATGTCCCGAACATATACACTCCGAAAGACAGAACGGTTATCCAAGAAATAAACTTTTTATCCCAAATGTTGATTGTCTTTGTTTCACAAACCATAGTATCGGCCCTGGATATATTGCTCCACCTTTAAAGCTTCCTCCCGCAAACCTTCCTCCCGGTACTTTTGGGCTGTCTTACTTAATTCCAAAATTTTTACCCGATCGTTGGGGATCCAGCAAAGGGCCGGGAAACGGACAAAACTTATGCCGTTTATCCCAAAATAAATCAGTATCAACGGGAGGATGAAATATCGTACAGGTTTGTATCTCCGGCATAAATCCGCAAGAAAGGCTCCCCCCAGGATAAAACCCGGGATAACAGCCACAATAGCCCACCAGAAATTATCCAGATGAAAAGCCGCCCCCCCTCCCGAGTTTGACCTGACCAGAGAGAAAAAAATAAAATTAGACCAAAAAATCCACAACAGCAAATCCGTAAACCCGTTCTTTCTGTTATTCAGAAAGTATGTCGCCCCCGCCAAACAGATCAACCCCATAAGCCAGTTGCAAAAAGGATATTCATAAGACACGATTTGCGACAGCGATATCTCATCGATGTAATGCAAGTTCCATATAAATAATTCCCCCAAAAAAAGGGCCAAAGAAATAAAACTGAAGGCAAAAAATCCTGATTTATCCAGATGATATTTAAAATCCGTATAACCGTGAGTCATGTCCCAATAAACACTGGGAGACACGACAAGCCCACAGGTTATAAGAAACAGCAAAATATCTCTGCCGGAGAAAGGGTGGCGGTGTCCTTTATACAGCCAGAGATATAAAAGGATTCCCGGAAGGATCGTCAGCATGGTGCCTTTCACCAAGCTTCCCATCCCTAAGGATAAACCTGCGAAAAAAATATATCTTTTTTGCCCGGCATGCAAGGCTTTTTGAATAAATAAAAGCGTCAGGACAACAAAAAATATCAGGAAGCCGTTTTCATCGACAATTCTTGTAAAGCCGATATGAAGCTGACTCAGGCTCAGCAGAATCAGAGACAACATCGCCGTTCTTTGATCCAGGGATTCCTTAACCAAAACATATAAAAGCCACAAAGTCAATAAACTGTAAATCAATGACGGAAGACGCACCCCCATTCTGTTTTCTCCTAAAAGACTCATGCTCGCCTTCATCACATAAAGCAGCAAAGGGCCATTATGCGTTTCTTCATTACCCAAAGGGAGCTCAAAATTCTTTAAGTTAATTTCTTTCGCGACGCGGATCTTAAGAGTTTCATCGGAAGCATAGGGAACATTCAGGGACGCCTGGAGGCGCAAATAAAATGCCCCCAGGAAGCAAAGGAACAAAAAAATCATTTCAACTTTTTTAGTCATAAATTCCCGTTACCCGCCTTTTGTATCCATATGGGATATCCCGGAGAAAGGAAGCCCCCCGGACAAACAGCTTTTGCATTTTTCAGATAAAACTTTTTAAGGCTGAAAAATTTATACCGTTTCATTCTAACATATCTTTTAAATCATTTATGGATTGCGCCATATAATTTATATCCTGATCACTCATGCGCAAAGGCAAATTCATCGTTAAAATATGTTGGGATAAATCCGCTGCGCACGGATTATGAACCCCTGTCAATCCCGAACAATCGGCCGCATACTGAATATTGCTGTCAATCCCTTTAAGGAGCAGTTTTTTATAGGCCTCCCCCTTGTGTTTTGCTTTCAGGGGGATCATAAAATAACACGGGTCGGCGTCCGGGGGGCCTTTCTGCAAAGATATCGCAGGGGCCAATTGGGCCAGAAGTTTGCCGGCGTACTCTTTCCGCTTTTTTATAAACTGTTCAAGCCGGTCCATCTGATCGAGGCCCAGATACCCCTGCAAATTATTCAGCCCGTTCCTCTTGTAGGGAGACACCCGGCGGTCAAACATTTTATAAGCCGCAAAAAGGTCAATACCGCACAAATAAAACAACACCGTCAGAGGATAGACCAGATAACTGTAAAAAGCACGCTGGGTCGCCAAAGCATAGGCATAAGTTTTCACCCTGAAGAAAACGGCCTGGGCTGTGCCGAGAGCAGGATAACGGGACAACTCCTGACGGATCTTTCCGGCTAAGTCTGCGTTGTTTGTAACGATCATCCCACCCCAGGACGTATTAAGCAATTTACTGCCCGTAAAACTGAACAGCCCGATATCGGCCCGTGTTCCTGCCGGCCTGTTTTTATAAAAGCTTCCCAAAGCCTGCGCGGCATCTTCTATGAGGTAGAGGTGATTTTCCCGGGCCAGATCCGCCAGCCGGTCCGTGTCGGATAGCTGCCCGAAAAGATGCGTGGCCAGGAGAACTTTAGTTTTTTCAGTGATTTTTTGCGGGATCAGATCGATGTTCATTTGATAAGTTGACGGATCGGCGTCAACAAAATGAGGCTCCACCCCCTCCTGCCGTAACGATTCGGGCACACCGGTAAAGTTATAGGCGCTGAGTAAAACAGCATCGCCTCTTTGCACTCCCAGGGATCTCAGGATTAAAGACAAAGCGAACCGGCCCGAGCCGACAGCGATAGCCTCTTTTACCCCGATGTGCCGACTGAAATTATCTTCAAACTTTCTGACAAAATCTTCAGCCCTGACTCGCGGACGAAACAGAAAAGACAATACCGCTTTTATTTCTTTTTCGGATATAAAAATATTTCTTTTAGGAAACTTTTTTAACATAAGAATATCGGCTATAGACCGCTAATGGATAAAAATCCGGATCATGAATATTTCATGCGATTAAAAATAGCATCCAGGTTGAAAGAATTTATCAGGTTAAATTCCACCATAGCTCCGCACCAGCATTCCCGGCAAGAAGACGGCGGCTTCGCGTTTTTTAAGATTGTCCGAAGGGACTCCTGCCCTTGCGATTCATCCCGCCCCACATAAATATAGGATTTATCGATGCAAGCCCCGATGATCCCGTTGGGTTCCACATTATAACTTAATAATCCCATGGAACACGGGATAGACCGAGGAACAGGCCAATGCCCAAGATGGCGCAACCCGGCCACGGAGTTTTCTATGCGGGCTCCCTTCTTTTTCAAGGCAATTAAAAGCTCTATAATCGTTCTGTATTTATCCGCCGGCACCAGATAATCCTCCTCCTCATCCCGGGGCAACCGCCTTATCGTCGCCGGCTGAAAGGATATCGGGATATGACGGGCCTCAGCGATCCCAAGACATTCCTCAATGACATCGGCGTTGAATTTCGAAATGACACAATCCACAGCAACCGGGATAGCCTGTTCCTGACATAAGGCCAAAGCCTCCATGACCTTTTGAAAAGACCCTTGGCCTTTGATGCGGTCATGGACATCTTGAGGGCCGTCCAGGCTTATTTTGATGCGGTCGACACATCGCAAATCCCGGATTTTTTCCGGCAGCAGTCTTCCGTTCGTACTGAGTGTCACAAAAAAACCCCGCTTTTTCGCATGCTTCACAATCGCAGGAAGGTCGTCCCGGAGCAAAGGCTCCCCTCCGGAGAAAGAAATCCATTGTGTGCCCAGGCGCACAAAATCATCCAGCATACGGCAAATACCGGCCGCATCCAATTCATAGTAATCCTTCCGGTGCGGGATACCGCAATACAAACACTGCTGATTGCACCGATAAGTTAACGCCCAGCGGACCGCCAGGGGGCACGGGATATGACACATCTTAGCGGCCAAAATATGTCCGACAATTGGAAAAATTTTTTTATAACTTATCATTGCTCCCCTTTCAATAACCTGGAAAGAAAAAGACCGGACAGAGATCCGTTAATCAGCAAAGGGAAAAGGTTTTCAACAAAAGAATAAAGAACGCCCAAAGACAACAGCTCTTCTGCCGGGGCATAGGATGAAAATAAAAACAATACGGCGCACTCTCTCAGGCCCAGCCCTCCCAAAGTGAGCGGAAGGCTGCTCAGCAAAAAGGCTGCCGGAATCAGCATGAGAACAATACCGAAAGGAATAAAAATGTTCAGGGCGTGTGCCAACAGATAAAATGTCAGCACTTCAGCTCCCATATACAGCAGCGTATAAAAAATAATGGTTTTCCGGAAACATAATCGGCGGAAAAGGCTGACGTTGTCTTTAATATCCGGAAGCCATTTATGAAAAACGGCCCGGAATCCCCGGGAAGAAGGATTTTCTTCCGTGGGGAACATAATAATCATGGCCAGGGTATGCCGGTTCACAGCAGGCTGGTTGATTGACCACAAGAAGCCTGTAAGAAAAAAAAGGATCAGCGCCGAAAGGTTGAGAATGTATTCGGATATGATCAGAAAAAAGGACTGGATATAAGACAGGTCTTTCACCCGTTTCAGGTAAGCCATCATGACGAATTCACCGCTGCGGGCCGGCATAAAAACTTTAAACAGCGAACCGCCCCCTTTGATCAGTATTGTTTCGAAAAGCGAAAGAGGGATTCCCAGCTGCCTTAAAATATTCTGAAATCTTAAGGCATTGATATAAATATTTGACCCTGCCGAGACCACTAAAGTCCACAAAAGGATATTGATATGGCAATTTTTCGTTATCCGGACGACCTCCGTCAGAGAAATATAGCGGAACAGGATCACGAAAATAACCGCGGTCAGAGCCGGGGCCAGGAGGATTTGTGTTTTTTTCATAAAAGCGATGTTCATGAATTTTACCGATGTAAAGTTTTCATGCTGTGAAAATAGTTATAACCGAGCAGTAAGGGATATAACCACACGCGCCGGGCGTTCACGAACCAGCGGGGGTTATGCCGCAAAACATATCGGATATTTTTATAAAAAACCTGCGGGTGCAGATAGAAACGCAGATATCCCTTTAAAATGATTCTTTTAATTTGCCGGGTTGTCAGGGCGCAAAAGGGCGCCGGCTCTTCCCTCAAAGCGTTCAACTCCGACCCCTTAAAAAGCATCAGCCTGTTGAACTGGATAAAATAGGGCTTTATCTTCATCACGTACGAAATCGTCTGCTGAAGCGATTGTTCCGTATCCCCCGGCAGCCCGAATATGAATTCCACAATCGTAAAAAGGCGGACTTTATTCGCATAAGCGATAACTGGCTTCAAAAAGTCCACTTCATCGGGATTACGGTGAATCTTCTGCAGTATGGATTTGTCTGTTGACTGCAGGCCCAAAATAAGGGCATCACAGCCGGCCGCCTTCAGCAGGTCAATCTTCTCTTCCCAGTCATTTTTAAAATCTGACGGGCAGGCGCTGCAGTTAAAACGCAACGAATATTTTCTTTCAATCAAAGCATGACAAAATGTCCTCAGCCAAGCCAAATTCGAAAAGAACCGGTCATCTTTAAAACTGATATAGCGGATCTGGCATCGGCCGACAAGATCATCAATCTCAGCCAGGATATTCTCGATGCTTCTCCTCCGCACCCGCCTGCCCCAGATATAAGGGGACGAACAATAACTGCAGGAACAGCCGCAGCCGCGGGATGTTATCATGTGCACATAAGGCTTAACCATGCCGAGATAATGAAAATCCGCGTATGCGTGAAGATGCTCTCTTCGGGGAAACGGAAGCCGGTCCAAGTCATCGATCAGCTCCTGCGGTTCTGTCCGGACAACCTCCGTCCCTTTCCTGTAATAAACCCCTTTTAAGGCATCCAGGGCCAATTCGCCCCGGGCATATTTCGCTATTTCGACAATTGTTTTTTCCCCTTCCCCGTGGCAGACAAAGGTGCACCCGGCTTTAAGATAGCTTTCATAGCTGAAATAATCCGGCCCGCCGACAATAATCATCAGTCTCGGCCAGGCGGCCAGGAGTTGTTGAATAAAACGGATCGTCGTGCTTCGGATCCTTTCCGACGAATAAATCCCGACGAAAAGAGGCGGCTGTTCATGAAATTTATCAGACAATATTTTAAGGGTTAAAGGTTCTATCTCCTGGTCCAATAATACAGCCGGAAAATCATGCTGATGCAATACCGCGTGTAAATACTGCAGCCCCAGTTTCGGGACAACCTTTAATAAATTCGTCTGCAGCAATCCCGAGTAATCCAGGGAACTTTCGCTGGCGGCATTAATATACAATAGATATATCTGTTTCATCCTGGACTCGCTTGTCTTATGGGCAGATGGATGAAAACACCCGGCTATCAGGGCTGTTCTTTCAACTCCTGACAGACCGCGGGGGACCTTCCGGGTGTTTTTTCAAAGCATCCTGCCTCCGGAGATAACGGGCCTCTCTGCTGAGTCAGTTTTTTAACCTTAATCAATTTCAAAAAGACATCGGGATTCGCCATGTAAAAAAAAGTGTATTTCCGGAAATGATTTATGATAAAAGCCGGCCTCAGGAGAAAACTTTTGTAAAACGATTTCTGTGCCGACCGGAATTCCCGTTCCGTCATGTGACTCAGATTGATACTGGGGATACTGTAATGGTACAGCTGTGTCACGTTATACCGGGAAAACGTTTCCCGGAAAATTTTATAATAATGCGAACCCGGAAAAGGCGTAAAATAGGCCACCTGGATAATGTCCGGATTAATGTCCTGAGCAAACCGGATGGTTTGCTTTAACTCTTCCTGTGTCTCACTCGGGCATCCGATCATAAATAAACATGCGACAGAAATACCGTTCTGTCGGGAGAGCAGGACAGCTTCCCGGGCTTTTTTCAACCAGAGAGATGTCTCACGGGTCTTGTGCAACACATGCAGGATTCTCTCACTGGCTGTTTCAATCCCGTATCTTAACAGAACACAACCGCTGTGTCCCATAAGTTTCAAGAGATCGGCGTTAATTTCATCAATGCGCGCATGGGCGATCCAGCGGATTTTTAATTTCCGGCGCAATATCTCCTCACAGATAGACTGCACATGCTGAGGGGAACTTGTAAAATTATCGTCATCAAAACTGATGACATTCGCCCCGGAGGCCAATAAGTGTTCCATCTCATCCACGACAGAAGATGCGGACCGCAGGCGCACGCGTCTCCCGTAGCTTTCTCGCATGATCTGGGAACAGAAAACGCATTGATGAGGGCAGCCCCGGCTGCTCAGCATATGCCCCCAGATAATCCGCTGAGCCATTCTTAAGGGATAAACAAAAGAATATCCTTTCAACGATTCCCCGTCATATTCCGGGAAAGGCATCTGATCAGGATCTTCCACCGTCCAGAGGCGATCGGCGGTCCCCTCCTGTTGATACATGTGCTGAATATTTTCAACGGACCGGCCTTGATAAAGGCATTGAAGAATTTTATGGATTTCAAGTTCAGCTTCGCCGGCCAAAGCAAAATCAAACTGCCGGTACTGCCTTTTAAAAGTGCGGATATCGGCGCTGGGCGATTGCCCGACACAAAGGCTTATGATCTTTGCGGAAGGGCTTTTAGGGGTCATATTTTCACAAAATTTTATACTGATGTCCAGGTTTAACGATGAAATATCAAAAACAACATACTGCGGCCCCCATTGTTTCATATCCTTTTCGATATCAGTTACCGACAGCTTTGAAACGCGCTGATCAATAAACCTCACCTCGCAGTGCCGATCTTGCCTTAACAAAGCTTCGATATATTTCAGCGTATAGGGCGGCCGATGCCCGATGGGATGATGGGAATGTTTATAAATACCGGGCGATAACCTCAGCAGCAGAATTTTAGGCCTGTTTTTCAGATTCATTTCATTCATGTCCCCGAGCAGCCCTCCCCCCGGTCCTGGAGCGCCAGCTTAGAATATGTCTTCTTAAGAATTGCGGCCATAAATTCCACATCATTTTTATTCAAGTGATGATAAACAGGAAGAACCAAAATCTTTTGGGCCACCTCTTCTGTTTTGGGGCACATCTGCCGGTATTCCCGGAAGATATCCAATCCATTACAGTCATAAGTGTCAATCGTCTTTGTCCCGATGCCGTGCCGTAACAATGCCCGGACAAACGGCCTCCGGCAAGGGACCAGCAGAGGATAATTCCAGTAGGCGTGGCTACCGCCTTCAAGAACCCCGGGTGTGACAATGGCCGGGCATTCAGACAAACGGTCGTTTAAAATCCGGGCGTTAGCGCCGCGCTTTTCCTGAAAAAACCGGCTCTTTTGGAATTTGTTTATTCCAATAAGCGCTTGAAAGTTGGTGTATTTCTTTTGCGGAAGACAACTCATCTCCCGGTCCTTCTCTTCAATCACATAGTCCAAAGGGTCAAAATGAACGAGTGAACAGAAAAGGTTCATGGGAAAAATTAACAGAAGATAAGAAAATTTCAATGACAACAACTGCATCAAAGCTCCTTTAATAAGATTTTTTGTCACTTCGGTCCAAGAAGGGAACACAAAATTTCGTTCATACAGATCGACGCATTTGCTGAAAAGGGCGGAATCATTCGTAATAATGACCCCGCCACCCCATGTGGGGATATCTTTTGTCGAACCCAGGCTAAAACACGCCACGTCACCGTAAGTCCCGGCCAAACGTTCTTGATACGGCGTGTTAAAAGCATTGGCACAGTCCTCAATAACAACCAGCCGGTGCTTTCGGGCCAAAGTCATGATCCGGTCCATGGGACACGTGTTGCCGAACAAATGCACCGCAACAATGGCCCTGGTCCGGGCGGTAATCTTTTCCTCTATCAATGTCTCGTCAATATTAAGCGTCCTTTCATGAATATCGACAAAGACCGGTTTAATCCCCTTGTATCTTAATATTTTTGGAAATGCCGGCATATTAAAGGCCGGCAGTATCACCTCGTCCCCGCTTTGAATCCCTAAAGCATCAAGCGCCAGCGAGAAGGCCGAACGGCAGGATCCCGTCGCCAAGGCATGTCTGACGCCGTAAGCCTGCGCGAACTCTGTTTCAAACGCCCTGATGCCTTCGCCCTGAAAAAAACCTTTCTCCCGCATCAATTCAAAAACACGGCATAAGTCGCTCAGGGAATTAGAAGATTTCTGTCTTGGAATCGGTCTAAAAATCATAAGCCCCCGTCGTCAGGGCAGCCCTTTGACGTCTGATATTTCGTCAGTTTCATTCCGGGATTCTCGTTAAAAGCCACGAAATGGGCATCCGGACGAGAATAGGATTCCTGTTTAAAAACCATATCGAACAAGGCAAAAACTTTTCTTTTCAATTCAGAAAACGAAGCTATTTTGCATAAATGCTTCCAGAGGAAAAAGGGTCTGGCATAGTATGAAACGTACGCCCAGCGGGCCAACCGGTCTATTTCCTGATTTGTTAATTCTGTCCACGGACGGGGCAACTCCCGATCCACCTCCCGGCCCAGAATCCAGTCCCGCCAATAATCCTTCTTTTCCTGGGCGACCATCTCCTTCCACAAAGGCGTTAACGGTTTGGCCAGACATTTGGAAAACTGGACATAGTCCAAATCAAGTGTTTTTGCAAAGGCCACCGTGTCCTTCACGGTTTCCCGGGTATCCCCCGGAGCTCCTATAAGAAAGAAGCCCAGAGTGCGGATACCCAAATCAGAGCACACCGCGATAATGTCCCTGATCTGGGCAATGGAATATCCTTTATGAACTCTATCCAGGAGCTCCTGCCGGCCTGATTCCACCCCAAAATATATTCGCCGGCATCCCGCTTCTTTCATTTCTTTCAGAAGCTCCCGGTCAACGGTATCAATCCGGGAACGGCAGGCCCAGATAATATCCAGCTCTTTCTTTTTTATCAATTGACAAATCCGCATGACACGGTTGCGGATACCCGTAAACTCATAATCAAAGATATCAATTTCCCTTATCCCGTAGTTCCGGTAGCATTCTTCCATCTCAGCGACCACTGTCTCCGGAGAACGGGGATTGTACGGCGTCTGGCCTGCCTCACAAAATGTACAACCATACGGACAGCCGAGAGATGTCACCATGACGGTAAAGTTCCTCCGCTCCGTAGGGAATTCCGCATAAAGCTCATTGGGTAAAAGATGCCGGGCCGGGTTGGGGAACTTATCAAATTCTATTTTTTGCGGATGCGGCGTGACCACGATCTGGCCGTTGCGTTTATAAACCAGGCCGGGCACTTTATCGAAATCACGCCGGCCGCTTTCAAGCTCTTCCAAAAGCCGGGGAACGGTGTAATACGCATGTTCAACAACACCAAAATCGATTTCCGGATGAGAAAGAGACTCCCGGGGATAAACTCTCAGATTGTATCCGCCGATAAGAACCGGGATATTTAGATGCTGTTTAAGGAACTTGATCCAAAGCAACGTGTCCTGGAACATATATGTCGTCATCATGAATCCCATGATGTCCGGCTGAAAATCCCGGACTTTTTCGAGCGTGGCTTCCATGGAAAGTCTCAAAGTGCGGGCATCAACCAATTGAACCTGGTGTCCCGCCTGTTCGGCAATGGAAGCAACCCAAGCGAGGCTCAAAGGCGGGAACAGTCCGAAATATTTCTGGACGACTCTTATATTTTCCTCATGAACCTTATAGGAAAACGGATTAAAAATTAAGGAGAGTTTCATGGGGCCTCAAATTTCCATAAGTTACAGAATTCCACGTGCCGTTCTTTCCTTCATGCGCCATGTTTATTTTGAATGGCACATCCTGTCGTTACGGGGCTTCTTGCCTTCGCTGGTAAGAATTTTATAAATGGCGGCAACAACACCGGTCCGGACAAAAGCGCTTTCATCATAAAGTCCCGGTTCCAGGTACGGCAAAGCAGCGGCCTCTTTTCTTTCCCCCATGGCCCAGGCCGCGACCTCTCGGACAATAATACTCGAATCTTCCTTCAGCACCCGGCCCAGCACCGGGAGCAGAGGAAATTCCATGAAATCCACCAGGTCTTCAACCGCTCTTTCCCGGACATCGGCATCTTCCGCTTTTAGAAGATCGAGCAAGTAGGGATAGGCGAACTCTCTCTCACATAAAGCGTTCAGGGCCTGGGCCGCGCAGGATTTTAAAGCCGGGACATCACTGCTGGATAAAACATTCTTTATATAGGACAGCGCGTTTTGATCACCCCGCTCGACCAAGAGAGCCGACAACCATATTCTGACATAAGGGTCCTGTTCCGTTTGCAGGGCTTCTACAACGATCTGACTGTCTATCTCGATATGGTAATCCTGCAGAAGATGGGCTGTATATCTGCGCACATCGATGCCGGGTTCATTGAGCAGCACATTTTTAATATATTCCGCTTTCTCCGTGTCCCCGAAGTTGTACATGACCGCAGCCACGGCGATCCGGTTCAAATACTCAGACTCTTCGTTGAACATTTTTTCAAGGATGTCCAGGTGAGAAGCATCCCCCCAGATAGAGACCCCGTACAAGGATTTCCTCCTGGCATCTTTGTGTTCATCGGACAAAGATTGCAGCAAATACGGCAAGCCGTCCGGAGTATCATGATTAAGAATACCCGCAATAGCGGAGATTCTAATCGAAGGCCCGCCGTCACTGAGATAGATGTTCCAGAGGTCCTCAAGGATACCCGCCCCCCCGAGTTCACCCAGAACTTCAGCAGCATTCATTCTCACCCGAATATTTTTATGGTTGAGCTGCTGGTACAGGATTTCCCGGAGCTTCTTCGGGTCATGGATTTTCTTTTGTTTAAAATCCTCGCGGTATTTAAAAACAGCCTGGTCCTGCGGAGTGACTTCGTCTGTATCATTCAGGGTCAGGAATTCGTTGGCAGATATAATCAAAACACACACAAACAGCCATAACAACAGCTTTAAAACAGTTAGCCCCGTGATTTTCATATGACCTTTATTTCTCCTCTCTCATTGGCTATTAGGATCGCCGCTATCCTTCATGTCTTTGAAAATAATTTCTTTAGATGAATCATATTTAAAATTTTTATTTGTCATAATATTATACTAAATATTAATAGCAAAAGCGATTCTGTTTTTTATTTCCAGGCTTTTCTCGACTATGTTGTGATAACGGAAAACTCTTCCAGGCGAAACACGGCGGAGGGGCAAGAGCTGAAATTGCAAATTTTGTTCTAGTTTAATGTCTTTGTTTTTAGTATCATAAAATCAACTTTAAGTTAATGCCCGCACTTTACAGTTCCCGTTCAAGGGCACCGCGAATTCACTGAAAAACAGCCCGTTTATTGTTAACGTTAACGGAGCCTTTAAATTTCCAGAAAGCCGCACAGGGGGGGCAACAGCTACCAGTTATGAATATTTTATTTTTGTACAAAGGCCGGTATTTTTTGCAGGATGCGGTGGTCACCGAAACCCTCTCGGCCATCGCCAAGCAGTTTGGGCATAAAACTTCTCTGGCCTACGACCAGGACATTTTCGGGGTTTCGGACAACGTCATCTCTTCACGCCGGCTTCACAGCTTTATTCGTAATATGGAGCGGTTCACGGACAACTTCCTCATCACCTCCCCGGATTTGATTGTCTTTTATGACGCTATCCATCAAAATGAAGCATGGGTCAACGATGTATTGAAAACCGTAAAACGCAAACGCCCCGATGTCAGAACTGTTTATTTGTCTTATATTGAAAATCCGTCACGCCCTCATTTTGACTTCACCCTGATCGGAGAACCGGAATATACCTTTAATATTTTCCTGAGGGACGATCACATCGGGAAAAACTGCAAAGTCTTCCGGTCTACGGCCATGGCAGACCTCAATGAATTGCCTCCTCCGGACAAGGATCTTTTTTCCGGGCACATTTCTTTTAAAAGCAGCTATCTCATTTACACGAGCAAAGGCTGTCCGTGCAGCTGTTCTTACTGTCTGGAAACCGTACTGAAGAACAATTTCGGGCCGCAGTTTTTCCGCAGACGGGACCCGGCTCATGTCATCGCCGAACTCAAAGCAGCCCGCGTGAAATACGACATTCAGGAAGTCATCTATAAAGATTCTATTTTTGCCTTAAATAAAAGCTGGCTCAGAGAATACCTGCCGCGATACCGGGAAGATATCCGTCTGCCTTTTAAATGTTTCGGCAAAGCCGAAAGTTTCGACGACGAAACAGCCGGGATGCTTAAACAAAGCCGCTGCTACTGTGTCGAATTCGGGGTGCAGACATTCAATGAATCGCTGAAAGAAAGAGTCCTTTCGCGGGAGGAAAAGACAGAAAATATTTTAAAGGCTTTTGCCATGTGTGAACGGCACCGGCTCATGTATGATGCGGACCATCTTTTCGGGATACCCGGGGAAACGCAGGGCGATCACAAAAAAGCGGCTGAAATTTACGGACGGCAGAAGTATCTCAACAGGATCAAATGCCATAATCTGGTTTTTTACCGCCATGCGGATATCTATGATTATTCTCCGGAGGGCATCAAGGACAATGCCGATTATCATGAAGATTTCTTCTCCGAAGTTGCCGGGGCGAGAGAACTGAGGGAGATCAACGCGTGTTTCCAAAAATATTTCAAAGTCCTTCCCCTTCTGCCGCGAAATTTCAGGATTTTTTTGCAGAGAAAAAATCATTGGAAAAAATTCCGCTATATCCCCAACTTTTTCATTATAATACTCATGACCCTTCTGGCTCTTAAAAACAAAGACAGACGTTTTATCATATATATACAACATTATCCCCGGAAAATCCTCAGGGCTGTCGGGAATAAATCATGCGCAAATATATCTTAAAAAATATTATGCTGCCTCTTGCGGCAAAATGCAGTTCCAACAAAGGCTGGGATTATTACGGCCAATATATCCAGGCTGATTTTGATCCGGCGGAGATCAGGAGAAAAAGACGCTGGGCAAAACTCATGCGGGTGGTTGACCACGCATACCAAAATGTCCCCTTTTACCGCAAAAAATACGATGAGGCGGGGATCACCCCCGCAGACATCCGATGCGAAGAGGATTTCAGGAGACTGCCTGTTATCACAAAAAAGGAGCTGCGGGAATTTTTCCCTAAAAATGTCATCGCGCAGAATTACCCTAAAGAATTCATGCGATTTTCAAACACCTCAGGGACGACCGGGGCCGGTTTAATGCTGGTGCATGATCATGAGGATATCAATTACAAATATGCCTCAAAATTAAGAAGCCGCTATTTGATGGGCTGTGATGTGAATGACTCTATCCTGCGGTTAGCCCCCAATGAATGTCAACCCTGCCTGCCCGACGGACAAAGCCCTGAAGTGGGGCTGCGTCAATATCTGCAAATGGCGCTAAGCCGCCATAAATACAGAAGGCAAGCGTATTATATCTTTGTCGAAAGGCATATCGCCAACAGTCTTATCAACAACCGGCGTTTTCCTCCTCCATTAGAAGCGGATTTTACAGATAATGACATATTAGCCTATATTAAAGAGATCCAGCGATTCCGGCCTCAAATCATCACCGGCTACCCTGTTTATCTCTATTTGTGTGCCCGATACCTGCAGAAGCATCCCTGCCGGCTCCCTGCCTGCAAAGGCATAGACCTGACGGCCGGGGTATCCACCCGCGCCATGAGACAATTTATCGGCGAACAATTTCATGCTCCTGTGTTTCAAAGTTACGGAGGATGCGAACTGGGTCGGATTGCCAGTTCCTGTCCGCACAGCGACGGGTTGATGCACATCCTGGAAGAGCAATGTTATATCGAGTTCATAAAGAATTCCGGGGAAAAAGCGCAGGAAGGAGAACTGGCGAATATTATCGTGACAGCATTAAATTCCTACGGCATGCCGTTTATCCGCTACGAACACGGCGACGTCGGAAAATTTCACAACCAGTCCTGTGCCTGCCGAAGGACAAGTCAACTTATGGACGTGGCAGGCCGGCTGCAGGACTTGATCATCAGCCGGGAAGGGGCCCCGATTCCTTCAAAGGAAGTGATCGGTGCTTTTCTTGATTACCCCGGCGTTAAGCTTTTTCAGTGCATTCAACGCAACGCTGAGACCATAGACTTTAAAGTTGTCAAGGACGATCCCTCAGTCCGGCTGGACATCGAACAGATAAAAAAAGGCATAAAATCCCTGCTGGGGGACCGTATCGACATCGATGTTCAAGAAGTGGATTATATCAGATCGGCCTCTTCCGGGAAATACCGTCTCGTCAGATCAGCGACATACGAACCTTTCCGATGCGTCGAAGAGCAAAAGCGGCCTTTGGGCAACTACTGGTAACTTCCCCCCTCCTATCCCCGATATTGGGAATTTTTGATAAAACAAAAAAGGATTCCGCCGATAAAAGCCAAACTCACCCCCAGCCCCAGGATGAAACTCCAAGGCAAATAATAAAAAATTATGCGGTGACGGCCCGGCGGGACAGAAGCCGCGATCAACCCGTTGTAACTGACAGGCTGCTGTTTACGTCCGTTATAGCGGAGACGCCATCCCCGATAATAATTCTGGTTGATGACCAGGACATCCTGCTCTTCTGTTTCAATATCAACGGTAATTTTATTGGGAGAAAACTGTTGGCTTAAAATGTCCCCCTTATTGTCTTTAAAATAAATCTCCCCCCGGTATCCGGGATCGGTCAGCGCACGGACATCGCCCCGTTTGACCTGCACGCATTCGTAAGCATCCAGAATCCCGCTATGACTCAGGAAAACCGGGTATTGAGAACTGCGGTTGATATCTTTATCCTCATAAAAATTAATCTTGTCGTACCGCTGCCGGAACTCTCCGGCGCTGGACACCTTAACCGGAGGTATTCTGAAAACATTTTTAAAGATCGGAGCATTGACCTGCCATAAATCCGTGAGGACCAGCAGAACAATCATGACGGATAATGATTTAGCCCTCTGCGGCAAATACGATTCCAAACAAAACAGCCCCCAGCCCGCCAACAAGGCAAACGGAAAAATGAAACAAAAAATAAATCTCGAGGGTACCGTAAGGGATTTATAGACCGGGAAATGACGAAGGAAGCCCCAGATATTGACGGGAGCGCGCGCCCCCAAAACAATCAGTAGGCAGATAACGGCGGTGAGGATTAAAGGCCAGTTCTTCTTATATCTTTTGAAAACCCCGTAAAGGAACAAAAAGAAAGGCAGAAATCCGACATAGGCTCCGTATTCATGCCAGCCGTACTGATATTCCCCTGTCTCAAGAAGAACCGTTTCCCAGAGACGCATGTCCAAAAGGGCCTGTTGCCGGCTGAAAAGCATGGTTCCTAATGTGTCCCAGCCCAGCCCGCTCTTTTGGTCGATCAGCCGGGGATACTGGTTTAAAAATTCCAGCATGGGCAGCAGTTTAACAGCGCACAACAAACATGCCCCCAGGAGAATGACGCTGAAAATTTTAAGGGGCGCCGGGCTCTTCTCTCGGACCGATTTCAGGAGAGAATACAAGCACAAAAATACGAAGAGGATGTTAAAGACATATACCCCGCTCACCAAAATCATGCCCAAAAAAAATACGGCAGCCGTAAAATTCTTTATTCCCGCCAAAGGATTCCCATGCCTCACCGGTCCGGAAGCAAGGTCTGTCCTTCCGGATGATTCAGCCGTAACCGTCCGACGGGCCATGTCCGCATCTATTGTTTTCAAAAAAAACAAAAAAAACCAGGGGACAAAAGCCAGGGAAAGCCACTCGGCTTGTCCTTCCCCCAAGTGCAACGGGAAAATCGAACTTAACATATAGACAAAAGAAGAGAGATAAGCGGCCCGTTCGTTCATCTTCATATATCTCGACAGCGTGTACATCCCCGTCAGCCCGGCAAACAGATGGAGCACTATCTCCAGCTTAAGGCCGATAACCGGCCCCCAGATCAGAACACAAATAAAAAAAGGGGATAAAAAAGCCGAATGAGGATGGGCCAGCAGGACATTTCCGCCGTTGACATAAGGATTCCAAAGCGGGAACTGACGGTATTTTAAAATTGTTTCCCGCGGGACGGCATGCCAGAATGTAAACTGGTCCCAGTCCATATGGCCCCAGTAATGGATGTTTTTCAAGACAGGGGCCGCAAAGCCCAACGCAACAGCCAATAATATGAAAAACGGCATCCAGGGATATTTCTTCATAAAACCATCTTCCTTTTCCTTGTCTACCCTTTAACCGGAAGGGCCATCACGCAGCAGAACATCCTTGCTCCGCGGCCCTTCGTTAAACAATAAATCAACGACAGACATATACGGTAAAAACGGTTCATAAACTTGTTGATATTCCGGATGCCGGTAATCCTGAAAAACCACCCGGATATTCGCTTCCTCAAATAGAGGCATTTGGATAAACGGCTTAGCGCCCTGACTGTCGTAAAGCTCTTGGGCGTCCAGTTCTTGACAGATTTTAATGATACGTTCATTGCCGGAGACATCCGTAAGAGATAAAGATGACGAGTGCATGACAGGGGTCTCAATCTTCATTTGCCGGGACAGGGAGGAAATCAGGGCCATATCCAGCTCCAGCAGGCTGTTCCACTGTCGGGTGTAAACATCCTCGAACAATCGGATGTAATCCTTAAAATACGGGGCCTTCGCATAATGAATTCTCAAACAGTTCAAATGAGTATGACGCCAGTTGATATCATTATTGATTTGAGCGTCTAGAATGTTTTGCCCGGCCCGGCCTTTGGATAAAACCGGGACCGTCAACCAGACCCATCCGTCTTTGGTGCGGATCCGGTTACGGCTACGCCAGTCCCTTGGGGCAAACCGGACGTCATCGAGTATCACAAACAGTTCACAGCGGGCCATCAGGTCAAAGAAACCCAGCCAGGGTAAATACCCGGGTTGCATAATGCTGATTCTCATCGCTCCCCTCCGTCCTTTTTCCCCAAGATTTCCCAGGATATCCAAAATTTTAAAATATCAAATATACTTTTCATGATTTTCCCGGGATGACCGCACTTGGGCTGGCCCCCGGGCCGTCTATAAAAAGAAGAAACAACCTCCTGATACCGATATCCCTTTTGAATCAGCCTGATCATAAGCTCGGGGGGAACAAATGTTTCCTGGGAGTCAATGCGAACGCCCTTCAGGATGTCCCGCCTGTAAATCTGCACAAATTGGAAATCAGAAATCTCAATTCGGAAAAGGCATCGGATAAGCCAATAATTCGTCAAAGACGTGATCTTACGATAGGGTGTGTTTGCGCTTCTGTCCTGCCGGACAACCACGACGAAGTCTGTGGCGCTGAAATCAACGGACGGGATAATTCTTCCCAGCTCCGTAACATCAAAAGGCCTGTCCGCGAAATTGCTGACGACAAGGTCTTTGCCCGCCTGCTGAAAGCCCCGCCAAAGGCTGGCCCCGCTTCCGATATTGGCAGAATTATGCATAATCTTTAAACGAACGTGCTGGGAACAGAGGCGCTGAAGAATCCCCGGGGTTTCATCAACGCTTCCGTCGTCCACGATAATGATTTCGTAATCCCGGCAGATGCTCCTTAAGGCGTCGTCAAAAACGGCAACTGTTTCCGCGATGATTTCCGCCTCATTATAAACAGGAACAACCAGAGAAATCGTTTGATTTAGCATGAATCAACAATGGCCTTTTTATGTAGAAAATGAATTTATTCCTTCCCGGCCCGCCATGGCCCTGACGCTTTTCCATGATACCCCTAACCTGGAAAAAAACGGATAACAAAACACAAGTCCCAGTATTAACGGACAGAGCCGGTTAAAAACAAAAACCAGCACAGCCATGGCCACAAGGGTTTCCTTGGCCGCAAAATTCCAGAAAAACAGCACAAGGGCCCCTTCCCTGACCCCAAGTCCGGAGATATTGGCCGGCGACTCGCTGATAATCATGGCCAAAGGGACAAAAAGTAAAATAGCCGAAAAGGGGATATTCAAAGAATACGCCTGCGCTAAGACAAAAAAAATAGACACCTCGGCTAACTTAAAAGCAAGGGCCAGGGCAAAAAAGCTGAAGAGCCGGACCCCGGGAAGTTTTTTCCAGAGATGCATATTTTTTTCAAAAATACGGTACAGGTCCGGGTTTCTTTTGAAGCAGACATGAAAAAGCATTTTTTTCCCAAAGGGCTGATGAAAATAAAACGCATAAAGGACGAAGCTGATCACCCCGATAACCGGGACCACTCTGAGCAGAAGCGGCTGGTTGATCTGAGACATATGCATCACATTGATTCCGTTCGCCAGAGCGCCGGCGACCGCCAAAGATATTATTGCCGTCACGCTGAAAATATTGGCAATAATATTTGATAGAACTCCTTCCGTCATCGGCATGGCAAAAAATTTTTTCAGGTATATGGCCTTGGCTAAGCCGGTATCTTTAAATGTCGGGATCGCCTGAAACGGCAGGCTTCCCAGCCTGATAAAAACCGATTCCCGGTAAGAGACCGGAACGCCCATGATCCGCCATATCTTACACCGAATCAGCGCATAAACCGCGATGTTACAGAAAACAGAAATTGAAAACGCTGTTAAAAGAAACACAGGATGGATCTGCCGCATAGAAGCCCACATCATCGGCAGATCCACTTTTCTGAATAACAGATACAGGACGACGACCGTAAGGCAGGTCGGGACAAGAAACATCATAATTGTTTTATAAAGAGTTCTCGTTTCTCTCACGTTGCCTCATCCGTTTCTTGTAAAGTTTCCCCCGCTTGCATCTTGGGCTCTATTCATAATGCCCCATATAAATGCCGTCGCGGAATACCGTGGCATAAAAATTTTTATTCTCCGCATCAACCGTGATTCTGCTGATATGGGAATTGCCGATCCCCGCCCGGAAATATTGCACTGTTTTCTTGGTCTTTAAATCGATGACTTCGATGATATTGGTGAAATGGTTCGCCCCGAATACCAATTGATTCGTATCATCCAGGGAAAACGTGTTCATCAGGCCGTAAGAAAGCTTCATTTTATCAACAACACGAAAATTCCCGGCATCTAAAACATAAAGATTCCTTGGCCAGATACAATACAGTTTTTTGCCGTTTTCGGCGGCCATAGCCACTCCGGCAGCCGGCATCGGGAAACGTCTGTGAATATCCAGTGTCTGGCCGTCAATCTCATAAATAAAAAATCGGTTTTCCGGATCATTCCAGTTCGCGGCATATAAAACATTACGCGGCCCGTTAGGCAGGATGATCCCTCCCTCTCCTTCATTGATGCAATAACGCGGGACATGTTGGGGAGCGGCGCTCGACATATCAATTTTATAAACGCACAGTTTTTCTTCCGTAAGTCCATAAACGTGACCGTTCATGTAAGCAAGAGCATTATCCCCCATATCGAAGACATCGGAAGAAATCATTGCTTTTATTTTCTGACTGCGGTCATCCGCAACGATCAGCTGGCTTTGTTTCCTGTCCGTAAAATACACCTCTTCTCTCTCAGGGCTCAAAGCCAGCCTCTCCCCCATGGCCTCCTCCGTGCCCCGGGGAAACGTCGAACGGTAAATGACCTTTGTAGACACATCATGACCCACGTGGATACGTTCCACCTGTCCTTCGAAATCATTAAGCGCCACCAGGATATTATCCTTATAATACTGCAGACCATAGTACTGGCCTTTTTTGATCTGTCGCATCTCAATAATGGACGGGCTCTCAAGGGGAGACAGGAAAATCAGCGCCACAGCCATAAAGAGCATAAAATGCCCGTGCTGAATAACAACGGAAATCTTTTTCGGGAATTTCTTCCCCTGCAACACACATAAAAATTGCCAATAGAGCGGGGCGCAGAACAATTCACTCAGAAAAATAACGGACGTAAAAAAACCGGCAAAAATGTTTTTATTAGATTTATTATCGAAAAAACCTTCCCTGAAAAAAAGGATGAAATCCATGCCCGCAACCCCGACCATACAGGCCATAAGGCAGAAACTTATGCCGGGAGGAAAATCCTTCAGACAAAAAACGTAAATAAAAGACCACAGGATAATCAGTATTCCCGGGACAAGGGACGGATGGGCGCGGCGGTCCGCATTCTTCCGGGAAACCGCAGAGATGACACACAGCAAAACATAGCCGCCGAAATAAAGCAAAATATTGGTGAACGCACCCTGCAACAAATGAAATTGCTTATTTAAAACCGTTACCCCGTTGTCAATAATTTGATTTAAAACGGCTGATCTCAAGAAAATGTATTTGGAGAATTCCCGCAGGCGGTCCGAGGACTCAACAAAATTAAGATAAAAAGGATTTCGTAGAATATCAATCAACAGCAATACGAGCAACAGGATGCGGTATTTCAAGAAAACGGCTAACAAATTGAATTTTCGCATGGATGCAGAAACTTTCTTTTCAAAAGGCCAACATTTCTTTAAAAAACAGGAGGCCGTTGGAGATTTTTTTTCGTTTTTTGAGGTTCACGCAGCCTTTTAAACAAACAGCTGTAACGGGCCAGTTCCCGCCTGATAAGAATTTTATCATTATACGCTGTTGAGAACAAACTTGTCAGGGCGGTAAAAATCCCCGGAGAACGGATTTTATTAAAATGCCTGTAAATCTTTTTCTCGATGATCCAGTTCACAATCCGTGGCGGGAGAAAAGGAAGAAGAAATAACAGAAATTGCAGGCCCAGCCATTTTCGGTTCAGAGTATTCCCTCCCCTTGAAAAAGGCCGGCTCGGCCGACCGTCCATGATGCTGTTATATTCTTCTTCACTCAGGTACCCCTGTTCTTTGGCATATTCCGCAATCACTGTTCCGGGATAATAACGCAGCCAGAAAAAATAAATCCTGTTCACTCTCCGTTTATTGTAAAATTCCGCCATATGAAGGATATCCGATTCTTCCTGTCCGGGCAGGCCGACAATGTTATCCGCCACCAGGCGGATTTTTTCCTTTTTAAGGATATCGATAGCTTGCGCGATCTGCTGTTCAGACAGGTTGCGATGCAAAACATTCCGGCTTAAATCCTCGTTAAGACTCTGAACACCGATCTCCACTTCGCAGCACCCGGCCTGTTTCAGGTAGTGCGCCGTCACCTCTGAAATATGGCTGGGATACATATAACACATGAAAGGCAGCCCCACGGTTTTCGGGTATTTTTCAGAAAATTCCTTAAGCCATTTGAGATTCAGTCCCAGGCTGTCGTCAAAAAATCTCACATACTTGACCGGGTACCTGTTTTTAGCTTCAATCAGTTCCGCCAAGACATTATCAACGCTTCTTTGCCTGAAGTACGGGCCTTTCCCCTGACACATTTGTCTGAGGTAGGAATGACAGCAGTAACTGCAGGAATACGCGCATCCCCGGCTCGCCATAATATAGTAACACCGCGACAGATACGGGCTCGAGGCGTAAAAAAGATCTTTTTCCGGAAACGGGAGCCGGTCCAGGTCGGTCAGTAAAAGGCGCTGTTCATTCTTTATGACCGTACCGTTCTTTTTAAACCAGATATTTTTGATCGAAGTATCTATCTTGCCCCGTTCCAGGCTCTCCGCAAGCTCCAGCATGGGGTATTCCCCCTCCCCCACACAGACCATATCCACAAAATCTTTCTGAATAACGCGGTCCGGGACGGAAGACGGATGAATCCCCCCAAAGATGATCGGCGCGGCCATCTCCCGTTTAATGGACTGCGCCAAGGCACAGGCCCAGGGGTAAAAATCGGAGACAACAGAAAAGCCGATAAGGTCGGGGTTATAGGTTTTGAGACGGGATATCAGCCGGGCCTGACGATCACAAATATTCTGCAGATATTTGATGTTGATATTTTCGTCTTTAAAATATTGCGGGTCAATATATATCCGGACCTCATGCCCGCGGGATCTTAAAAGGGCGGCAATATACCCCACCCCCAAACGTTCACAGGAATCATTCACAAAGGCTATTTTCATCGTACCCCGCTCGGTAATAAAAAACGTTTCGCACTACAAACACTGCCGGTCCTCACGTAAAAGCGTCACATCGGATATCGAATCGGACAAAACGATATCCTCATTTTGATTGAATACAAAACCCTGTCCGCAGTATTTGGAAATACCGGAATCATATTTATACTTGTCGCAAACCGTTCCGAAGCTGACCAGCAAGATTTTCGACGGGATCTTGGGGCTTCGGATATTCCCCGGCAGAAGCATGTTGAGCGGCAGAGTCTTTAATTTTTCAAAGGGCTTTTTGGTCAACATATTCAGCACAAGCTGCCCCCAGAAATATAACGAGGCTTTGGTTTTGCTTTTCCCCGCCCATTGAGAATATCTGTCCAGGACCTTTTCAAAATCCGCCAAATCAAACAGGGCATCAAATGTCTGGTAACCTTGCCGGTCACGCACCAGGGCCATATGGTGAAAATTATAACAGCGCCGGATGTTAAAAACAGATAAAACGGCATAATATAACTTTTGAAACAGATACATACTGCGCCGGGAAATCTCCCCCTGAGTTTGCTCCTCGGCCATGTCGACCAAGTCGTCCGGCATGAGCAGATCTTCGGCAGAAAAATTCTTTTCCGCATCCCCCAGGAAGGACACCGAGGCGAAACTCACATCCCGGATAAACGGCCTTTTAACGGCATAATCAATAATGGGCTTCACCTGGGCTTCGTTGACGTTTTTGGCGATTGTGACATTCAGCCCGGTAGGGATATTCAGCTTTTCCAGATTTTCCAGGACTTTCATTTTCCTGTCCAGCAGCTTCTGGTTTCTCAACCGGAGATAAATATCATCGTCAAAACCGTCAAACTGCAGGCTCAGATAATCCAGCCCGCATGCCTGCAGTTCCTGCAAATATTCAAAATCATCCAGCTTAATGCCGTTACTGTGAATATTGACCATATTCCCGTAATCTTTCAGCAGCCGGATCCACTCCGGCAGATCCTGACGCAATGTCGGCTCCGCGCCGTAAATGTAATAACGGAACTTCGGGTTTTCCCTGATAACCTTTTTAAAACGTTCCAGATCGATATCCGCCATTTTATCCTGGTTGGGCTCCAGCAGACAGATCGGGCAATGCAGATTGCAGCGGTTGCTGAAATAAATATAAAAACGTTTTTGAGGCATAGTCTCCGGCATAACCCTGAAATAATAGTCCGTCAGCGCCTTGTAGTACCAGGCGTGCCTGGAAACCCTGATCCGGAACATGCCGTGCTCGCCGCAGTTTTTTTTCAAATAAACACGGCCTTCCGACTCGACAATAGCCGCCTGGATTTTACGGCCGCACACCGGGCATAGACTTTGCGTTTCCCGGATCATTCTGTCACTTTGACTGTTCATTATGTCTCCTTGAAAATAATTTCAACCTTAGCCGTCTGCCGATATGATAACGGTATCTCGCCAAGGTTCTTTGTTTTAAATATTGCGTGTCGGAATCAGAGGAAAAAAGGGTCCGGAACATCAGAAAAAACGCCGGGTTAAAAATACCGGGGAAATAACGGTAAATCTTTTTCATGATGACATAGCGGGAAAATTTCTTGGGGAAACAATCCATGAGATACAAAAAAACTTTCATTTTAACAAAACTCTTCCGTTCCCGCTCTTTCAGCACGACTTCGTCCAAATAAACCCCCTTTTGATCCGCCCCGTCCAATATCATGCGGTATCTTTCCTCGCCGATGAACCCCTCCCTTTTGGCCTTTTCGGTGATGGCCACGCCGGGATAATATTTCAACTGGTTAAATATGATCCGATGCGGTTTAATATCCGTATACGGCAACAGCGTCTGAATATACTGTTCATCATCCTGCGCAGGGACGTTAAAAATATTATCGCAGATCAATTCCAGGCGTGCTTCTTTGATAAGCTCCATCGCCCGCCGCATCACGCCTGTTTCAACATCTCTCTGGAACCAATAGCGTCTCACCTGCCGATCCCAGGACTGGATGCCCAGATCCACCGAACAGCAGCCCGCGTCTTTCAGCAGACGGATATATTCGCGGGACACAATCTCCGGATGAGTCGTCACTTTAAACCTTTTCTTAATGGCCCGGGCATATTCACGGGAAAATTCTTCCAGCCATTTGAAATTATAGCCGAAATTATCATCAAAAAAAGTGATCGTCCCGACATCATATTTCGCCACATGATCTTTCAATTCTTCAATCACATTACTCACGCTGCGCAGACGGAGATATGTCCCGTTTGCCTGATAGAGCTTGCGCAAATAGGAATGACAGCAGTAACTGCAAGTGTAAGGGCACCCCCGGGAGACTATGGTGCCGTACCCTTGCTGAAAATACGGGCTGTGACTGTAGAAAAGATCATGATCGGCGTAAGGCAGAACATCGAGGTCCTTGAGCAACGGGCGCAGAGGATTTCTGACAATCTTTCCCTGCTGTTTAAACCACAAATTGCTAATATGTGTGTCCATTTCCCCTCTGGCCATGCTTTCCGCAAGTTCCAGCATGGGGTATTCCCCCTCGCCGACGCACAGGATATCGACGGCGTCGTTCCTGATGACATGGTCAGGAACGGATGAAGGGTGGATCCCGCCAAATATAACAGGCGCCTCCATGCGGGATTTAACGGCCCGGGCCATGCCGCTGGCCCAGGCATAGGATTCTGTGTCCACGGAGAAAGCGATCAGGTCCGGCCGGTATTCCAGCAGGTCCGCGATGATCTTTTGCTTGTGGTCGAAATATCGGTTTAACGCCTTGTGATGAATATGGACATCATCAAACAGCTGCGGATCGACGAAAAGCTTAACGTCGTGTCCCGCGTTCTTCAGAAGAGCGGAAATATATTCGACGCCGAGCCGTTCAATACAATCATTGACAAAAGCGATTTTCATGATTTGCCAGTCCGCTTATTTCTTTAAAGGTTTTAATTTCTGCCAGATAAAATAGGCGTAGCGATTAAAAGCCCAGGCGCGTTGAAGCCGCGCATTCATATCAAAAGCCAAAAGATTGCGCAGGATGACAATAATAGCCGGCCCCAAAGCCACAGGGAAATACCGATAAAGTCTTTTGCGAATGATATACCGGCTTATGCTTTTGGGGATCAGATCAATCAAATAAAACAGGATTTGGAACTGAATCATTCTCTGGTTGACCTGGTCTCCGCCGACCGTAAAGGACGTGACATTCACCCCGCTCATCACTTCTTCATACCTGGCCGGCGCAAGCCGCTGATCTTGTTTGGCCAACCGGGTTATGAGGGTGTTCGGATAATGCCGTAACATGTAAAAATATATCCGCTTCGGCCTGATCTCAACGTATCTCCGGGCGCTTTCCAGGACATCCTCTTCTGTCTGCCCGGGCAGGTCAAAAATGCTGTCGGTCATAATTTCGATCCCGGCATCCTTAACGATCTGAATAGCCCGGGCCATCGTATCGTTATCGACATCCCGGTGAAGGACTTCTTTTCGTATATCCTCGTTCCAGGACTGCACGCCCATGTCAATGGTATGGCATCCGGCCTGTTTGAGGTGCCGGAGGGTTTCTTCTGTAACGTCTTTGGGGTGCATGATGCACCAGAACTTTATGCCGATTTCCGAACGGTAAACCGGGGTGAATTCCCTGAGCCATTTCACATCATACCCGAAACAGTTATCCATAAACGCGATAAACTTTATTTTATATTTTGCCTTATTGATTCTCAACTCTTCAATCACATTTTGAACGCTGCGCTGCCTGATCCGTTTGCCCTTGCCTTTATACAGGTCCTGCAGATAGGAGAAACAGCAGTAACTGCAGGCATTCGGACAGCCGCGGGACGTCATCGTAATATACAACCCGGTCCTTCTAAAATGAGGGCTGACGGAATAATACAAGTCCGTGTCCGGCAGCGGCAAAGCGTCAAGGTCTTCAAGAAGCGGCCGGAGTTCATTTTTAATGATCCGGCCGTTTTCTTTAAACCAGATATTCGGGATGGAGGTGTCCATTTTTCCTCTTTGCATGCTGTCGGCTAATTCCAAAAGCGGAAATTCCCCCTCCCCCAGGCACACCATGTCAAAGCATTCATCCTGCAGGACCCGTTCCGGAACCGAGGTCGGATGGATGCCTCCGGCAATGATAGGGACATCCATTTCATCCTTGATCATCCGGGCTATCTGGCTGGCCCATTGATAAAAATCAGTGACAACGGATATGCCGACCAGATCCGGAGCATAGTCCTTGACCCGCCGGACGATGTCTTTTCTCATGTCAAGCAGGCGGTTGAGCCTTTTGATCTGTATAACATCGTCAGCAAACAGCTGGGGGTCCATAAACAGCCTCACATCATGGCCGTGCTGTTTCAGCACAGCGGACATGTACTGAATGCCCAGCTGCTGAGCGGAATCATTGATAAATGCGATTTTCATCGTTTGCCTTTAAAGAACATCTTCTTTAAAAAATAAATATACCGGTGCCATGCGCTTCGCCGGTTAATTTTAGATTCAAAAGTGGATGTCGAAAAATTGTTCAAAATGGAGATGGCGGCCGGCGTAAGAACCACCGGAAATTTCCGGTAGAGACGTTTACGGATAACAGCCCGCGCCATCCGGACGGGCAGGATGCGCACAAGCAGGAAAAGGAACAGATACTGCATCACCTCTTTTTCCGTCATGCTCCCGTCTTTCGACAGATATTTCCCGTAATGCCCGTCCAGGATCTTTTCCACATCCTCACCTTTTAGCTGGCCCTTTTTAACCGCCTCTTCCGTGATCTGTGTTTTGGGGAAATATTTCAGGATAAAAGAATAGGTCCGGCTGGGTTTTATCTCCGTATAAATATGCGCGGCCTTCAGGATATGCTCTTCTCTTTGTCCCGGGTAGCCCAGAATATCTCCGGTCACCAGATTGATATTCTCTTTTTTAATAAGCTTCATCGTCCGGATCATCGTCTCGTTTGAAACACGGCGGTGAAAAATATTCCGCCGGACATCTTCATCCCAGGACTGCACCCCGATTTCAATCTCTCCGCATCCGGCTAATTTCAGATATTTTAAGGCTTCCTCCATTTTATCGTCAGGGAACATCATACAATAAAATCTTATGCCGACCTGCTTCCGGTAGGCCGGGGCAAACTCTTTAAGCCACTGAAGATCGTAGGCAAAGCAGTCATCCAGGAAGAAAACCGGATCAATGGCAAAGCGTTTTTTCGCCTCGACCAATTCCCCGATCACATGACCTGGGCTGCGCTGACGACGATAAGGCCCCAGCCCTTTATACAGGGACCGCAGGTAAGAGTTGCAGCAATAACTGCAGGCATAAGGACACCCCCGGCTGGCGGTAATATAATAGCTTTGGGAAAAATGCGGGCTGGCGGAATAGTAAAGCTCCTTATCCGGCATGGGAAGCTCATCCAGGTTATCGATAAGGGGCCGCAGCTCATTGCGTATGATCCGTCCGTCTTGTTTAAACCAGATATTCTTAATAGTGGTATCGACCTTGCCCGCCGCCATGCTGTTGGCCAGCTCCAGCATAGAATACTCCCCTTCTCCGACACAGACCATATCAACAAACTCATTCTGAATGACCCTCTCCGGGACAGCCGTGGGATGAGCGCCGCCCATAATGACGGGAACAGGAATCTCCTGTTTGATTAAACGCGCCATACCGGAAGCCCAGGGATAAAAACTGGAGACAACCGACATGGTGATAAGGTCAGGCCCGTAACTTTTTAATTCCTTGATAATTTTCGTTTTATAATCAAAACACTTGCTTAGGGCTTTGACCGTAATAAATTCATCATCAAATAACAAGGGGTCGACAAACAGTTGCGTCTGATGGCCTGCGGCCTTCAAGACGGCTGATATATACTCAACCCCTAAATGCTCGCAGGAATCATTGACAAAAGCAATTTTCAAACCTTTTTTCTTCATCATGTTTATTGTCTTGAATTCGTCCGGTACCGCTGCGCATTTTCCTTGGCCACCTCGATCAATTTGCCGATGACAGTCCTTGTTTGGGAATATTTATTCTGCCATCGGGCGAGTTCGAAAACCCTTTGGTCTATCACTTCCTGGGAAAGCTGCCCCGTCAGGGCCCCCGCCCGGGTGTTGGGCCGGTGTTCATATCCAAAAATATCAATATGCTGAAACCGGATTTCAGAGACGAACTGCTTGGTTAATTCAAAATCCTCATCGGTTTCTCCGGGAAAACCGGCAATCATGTCTGTCGTTAGGTTAAGCGCCGGGGCCTTGCGCCTTAAAGCCAGCAGTTTTTCTTTCAGGTCTTCCGCCGTATAATGCCGGTCCATCAGCCCTAAAATCCGCGTACTCCCGGATTGGATCGGAATCTGCACATAAAGAATTTTGGTCTGATATTTCACAAAGAGCTCTTCCAGTTCGTCATAATACTTGACAAACCAGCGGGCGTTAAAATTGGAAACAACAATCCGGAATTCCTGGGCATGCCCCACAGCAAATATCCTTTTCAGCAGAGCCATGACAGTCGTTTCCTGATCAATTCCGTAGCACCCGACGTCTTCCGTTAAGAGGTAGAACCTTTTCTCCCCGGCTTGCAATCCTTTTTGAAACTCCTGAACGATCATATCATCCGGTTTGCTCCTGAGCCGCCCGGTAGAATGTCTCTTGGCACAGTAGCTGCAGCTCCCCAGACACCCTTTGGAAATCCGCAGATAATAAAATCCGTTCCGGTTGCAGGAGAGGAAAGGATTAATGTGTGATTTCAGCACCGGAAAGTACTTGATCCCGGTTTTCAGCGCTTGCCCCCCTTTTCTCAGAACCGCCGGGCCGGGCGGGACATCCTTCAAGGCCTGCCGCACGTAGGACCGGAGCCAGAGAGCTTTTTTCAAAAAAACGCTGTGCATGACCTCCGCGGCAAGAATCTTGTTCGGCTCCGGGACATCCGCGAATTTCACAGACGGCTGCAGCAAAGTGTCGAGCCGGGACAACGTGGTGGGAGAAAGCGTGGGGATATCGCCCAGAGAGGCAAGCTGTTCGGGATTGATCGCCGGCACGCACCCGATGATAAAAAATTGTGCTTCAGGCAACTTCCGGCGCAGGTAAAACCGGATATAATCGAGCGAGCTATCGTCTTCTTCCCGGCCGAAAGAACATGTGCTGACAATAATCAAACCGGCTTTCTTGATCCGCCTCACCGGCCGCCAGCCGTTCATTTTTAAGTAATCGGAAATTTTCTGGCAGTCCAGCATTCTTTCCATGCAGAATGTCGAAGCTGTTATAAAATAGGTCTTCATCAAGCCCTCTCTCCTGAACCGCATTCCTGCCCTACGGGATGTTTAAGAATAAAATCAGTTCTTTTTCCCCGGGCAAACATCCCGGGAAACCGCAGCTTGCTCTTGAAACGCCTGAAAATATATGTGCCGTAACGGCAAACCGTAATGTGCAACGCCCAGTTGTAACGATACGGGATCCTCAGCCAGTTGGAGAAAATAACAAGAATATAATACGGTAACGGAATGAAAAAACGGTACAATTTTCTGTTCAGTATAAAATTGTTAAAGGATTCCGGAAGATAAAGCAGAAACGCAAAGAAAGTCTGCAGCTGTTTGGCTTCCCGGCTTAAGATATCCCCGCTCTGGATGAATGTTTTGACATTCACGCCGTTTTCCAGGTTCTCAACATCCTCCCGGGTCAGCAAAGAGGCTTTTCGGGAATACTCCACGATATCCGTGGCCGGGTAGTGCCGGAACCCAAAACAGTAAATCTTCATGATCCGGTTTTTATTATAAAATCTCATAAGATCCAGCAGTTCCTGATCACTTTGGTGCGGGAGCCCCAGGATATTATCCGTGATAACTTTGATCCCGGCGTCTTTTAAGATGCGGATGGCTTTGCTTAACTGCTCATCGGAAACACGGCGGTTTAAGACCTCGTAACGTGTTTTGGCGGAGATGGACTGGACCCCCACTTCGATATCATGACAGCCCGCTTTCTTAAGAAGAGCGGCCTTGCGTTCCGTCACGCTGTTGGGATGAGTAAAACAGGCGAACGGGGCTTTGATCCGCCCGGCATACTGCCCGGAAAATTCTTCGAACCACTTGACGTCATGGGTCAGGAAATCATCGTCGTGGATACGGATCATGCGGATACCGTACTTTTCCTTGGCCCATACCAGTTCCCGGATAACGTTAGAGACGCTGCGGAACCGCAGATATTTCCCCTTGTCCTGATAAAATTTTTTAAGGAACGAATTGCAGCAATAACTACAGGCATAGGCGCACCCGCGGTTGGTCATTAAGAAATAACACCGGGAAAAATGGGCGCTGGCTTCGTAAAAAAGATCTTTGTCCGCAAAAGGAAGCTCATCCAGGTTCTCTATCAACGGGCGGACTTCATTCCTAATAACCCGGCCGTCTTTTTTAAACCAAATATTCCGGGTGGCATAATCTATCGCCCCCCGCTCCATACTCGTGACAAGATCCAAAAGAGCGTATTCCCCCTCCCCCCGGCAGACCATATCGACACAATCCTGCTGCAGGACTTTTTCAGGTACGGAAGTGGCATGAATACCGCCGAAAAGGACCGGGACATCCATCTCAGACTTAATCCGCCTGGCCAGGCGGCAGGCCCATTGATAAAAGTCGGTCACGACGGAAAATGCGATTAAATCCGGCTGAAACGCCTTGATATCCGCGACAAGTTCTTCCGTATAGTCAAAAAACCTTGCGAAAGGAGCGATGGTGAAATTTTCGTCATTAAACAGCTGGGGATCGGCGAAGAGCTTAACGGTGTGGCCGTGTTGTTTAAGGACGGCCGAAATGTACTCCACGCCTAACCGTTCGCAGGAATCATTGACAAAGGCAATTTTCATGACTGGACTCTTAAAGTTTTCATTTCTTCGATAATATATGAACCGTAACTTTCCTGTTCATTTTTCTGCGTCACAATCCCCTGCCCGCAATTCAAAGCGACCGTGGCATCATACTTATAAGGGTCACAGATACTGGCAAAGGTCACCACCAGGAACCGTCCCGGTTTTTTGGGATATCCCCCTCTCAACACCAGGGACACCCCATAAGGGATCAAAAACAGGCTGGATTTTTTCAAGGATGTCAGCAATATTTTATAAAGCCTCCAGCGCGTCATCTTCTTCTTTTGATCTTTGCAGCGGTCTATGGCCCGCGCGATCTTTTTTAAATCCAGGTACTGGTCGATTCCGCGATAGCCTGTCTTTGTCCGGACGATAAAATAATGATAATAATTGAAGCATTTTCTCTTATGCGACGCACTGAGATAAGCATAATATAGTTTCTGAAAATGGATGATATTTTCTCTTTGCAGCCGGCCTTGGGTGTGTTTTTCCAGAATAACCAAAAGATCATCGGGCATCATATAACGTTCCATATCCTTATCGTCAGGAGAATAATGGCAATAAGTGATATAACTCAGGTCTTTCATGAAATCATTTTTAACGACATAATCGAAGATCCGGCCGCATTCATCATCGTTCACCTCCTTGGCCACCGTGACATTTAAAGTGACCGGCAAGGATAAACGTTTGAGGTTCTCCAGAGCTTTTAATTTAACATCCAATAACCGCGCCCCCCGGAGAGCCTGATAAATCTCGTCCCGGAAACCATCGAACTGCAGGCTGACATGGTCGAGCCCGGCGTTCCTCAAGGAAAGCGCATAATCATAATCCGCCAGTCTGACGCCGTTGGTATGAATGTTAACCAGTTTATTCGCCCGTTTCAAAGCCCGGATCATATCGGGTAATTGCGGACTGACGGTCGGTTCGCCATGGGAAAAAGTAAATCTTTCCACGTCTGTTTTATCGCGGAGGTTGTCTGCCAGACGTTCAAAAGAGAGGTCCTGCCTGTCCTGACAGTAATCCAGAAAACAAATCGGGCAGGAGATATTGCACTGCATGGTTGCGCAGAGGTAATATTCTTTCTGCACCAAAGCCTGCGGGATAAAATAGAAATAGCAATCCGACAACTCCTTATAATCTTTGGCGTGTTTCGATAAGAGGACGCGGAAATCTCCGTGCCGGGGACATGTCTTTTCAAGATAAACAGACTCCCCCCGGATTTGCACCAATGCCTGAACGGAGTCCAGACAAACCGGACACACGCTTTCAGTCGCCCTGACGATGTGACTGAACTTATCATCCTTTATCATATCTTACATCTCACCCCCGCCGGGCCCAAGGCATTCCCTGACCGCCTGTGCCACCGCATGGATATCCTGCTCATTCAGCATTATTCCGTTGGGAATAACAAGAATGTTGGGAGAGATCTTGTCAAAGACCGGAAAAGACCCGCTGTCCGCGCCAAAAATGCTTAACTGCTCGGGATTCGTCAATTCATTCAGCTGGGTATCCACGGCCCGCGCCAACAGTTTCTTCCGGAGATTGTCCAGATCGGTTTTCTTCTTTATGTGAACCGCATAGTAGAGATAAATATGCTGCCCGCGTTCTGACGTCTCCGGCAGACCAATATCCGGGACGTCCTTCAAGGCATAGTTCAAAATCCGGGCATTTTGGGTTCTGCGGTCATTGCGTTCTTCCAAAGTCTTAAGCTGTTCAAGGCCTATGGCCGCCTGAAAAGACGATAACCGGACTTTCCATTCTTCCGGCATCTGCTCCAGAATGACTTCGGAATCCTTTTTATGCTCAACCGGATTGTAGGGGTCTCTGAGATTAAAAAGCCGCATAACCGGATAAAGCGACAGGAAAAAACATCGCGGACGGGTGAGGACATTGGCGACCACGGAATTGATCACGGAAAAGACCAGAGAAAACGGCCGGGGCGGCTGAAAATCCTTAATGACCGAAGCGACAAACTCATGCATCTTCTCGTCATTCAGGCACAACATTCCTCCTCCGAAAGCACAAATGGCTTTCGCCTTCCCGAAACTAAATATGCTGGCATCTCCGTAACTGCCTACTTTTTTGCCTTTATAAACGGCCCCGGCCGCCATGGCGCAGTCTTCAATGATTTTCAGGCCGTATTCCTCTTTCAGCGTCATAAAAGCGTCCATATCACAGGCCTGCCCCCACATGTGGGTCAAAACCATAAGGCGCGTTTTTTCTGAGATACACTGTTTGACCAAAGAAGGATTGGTGTTATGGGTCTTGGGGTCTATGTCAACAAAAACAGGCTTCAGCCGGAATGTTTTGAGAACCGTGAAGATACTCTGATGGGTGAAAGGCGTGATAATAACTTCCGTCCCCTCGGGGAAATTAAAATATTTCAACACGACATAAAGACCGAGCCTGGCGGAAGGCATGGACAAAGCGAACCGCGTCCCGATATATCCGGCGAATGATTGCTCGAACCGCTTCAGATATCCGGCTTTGACGGACCGGGGGGCGAACAAAAAAGCAAGCATCCGTTTATAATCATGCTTTGTAATATCCACGGAATGTCGGGGGTAGGCCTTGAGCATATTAAGGGGACGCCGTCCTTTCCTGGTTTAAGGTTTTGTTTAAATGTCTTCTCTCTAAATTCATGCAGTAAATTCCGTCGCTCCCCAGTTCCGTCAGGATCCCTGTCGCATCCTGAGCCGCGATAATCTCATTTTGACAATGTTTGACAATATCATGATCAAATTTATACGGATCGCACCCGGTCGAAAAACTGACGGAAAAGAAACGGCTGCCTTTCAGATAATGCTGGGTTTTCAAGAAATAAGACAGCCCCCTTAAAAGGATTTCCTTAAAAATGACCAAAGATTCTTTCTTCAGGAACAGACACACAACCGCCATGCCAAGATAAAAACGGGACAAGAACTTTTTCCTGATAAAAGCGTCCCGGTACTTATCCAGCCAGGGGCCGGCTTTGGCCAGGTTCAAATACCGGTCGATCGGCTGATAAGAACCCCGGTCACGGACAAAAAGATAAACCTGATTGTAAAAACACCATTTCTGGGATAAAAAGGATTTTATGGCCAGATGAAGTTTCTGAAATATAAAGACATTTTCTTTGCTGACCTTATGATCCGTCTGTTGCTGCAGCAAGTCGACAATTTCATCAGGCATAATATAGTTATCCGGGCCCCAGTCCCTGGCGCCGCCCAGGTAGCAAATCGTAAAAAAGTTTACCCCGTTGATAAACGGATGCTTTGCGGCGAAATCTATTAAATCTTTAACGGCGTTCTCATTAAGATTCTTGGCTATGGTTGCGTTGAACGTCGTCTGGATATTGAGGGTTTTCAAATTTTCAATAACCTTCAACTTCACATCCAGATAGTCCTGACGCCGCAGCGCAATATAGGCCTTGCGGTCAAAACCGTCAAACTGCAGGTTAAGGCGGTCCAGGCCAGCCTCTTTAAGTTTTTTAAGATAGTTTATGCTCGCGCATTTCAGGCCGTTGGTGTTGATCGTGACCGTTTTACCGTATTTCCGGAATAATTTTATGATCTGATCGAGGTCATCCCGGCAGGTCGGATCTCCCCCGGAAAGGATAAAAAAGCGTTTGGAACTGTTTTTGATGAACTGTTCGATTTGGGAGAGAGAAGCGTCCTGGTCCTCCATCTCATGATTTTGTTTCCCGAAACAGCAAATAGAGCAATCAATGTTGCATTTATAGGTCGGCCAGATCTCATATTCCGGCACCTCGTTGCGCTCGTCCGCCAGGTCAAAATAATACTGTTCCAGTTCAGAATAATACGGGGCTGTCTCTGAGAGCAATATCTCAAAAAACCCGTGCAGCTGACAGGTCTTCTGCATGAAAACCTTGTTATCCTTTTCCACAATAAAGGCATCAATCGTCTGAAGGCATTTGGGGCAGACACTCCGGGTTGTTCTTATTGTCTTGGGGGATATCGCAGCTCCCATGTTTACTCCGTCTTTGTTTCATGATTCAAAACTTCTTTAAGGGCCAGGAAATAATCATAATGCCAGTCACGGGCCCGCCAGTCTAAACAGTGGTGGCAATAAGACACCTCTTCAAATTTCCCCTGCAAATGCAGGCCCCTGATCCGCTCATAGGCGGGAGACCGCCAAATAGCATGAATGCCGGCCTGGGTCACGTCACCGATAACAGACTGGTCATACCAGTCTTCCACACAAAATTCCGCCAGGCCGTCCACGTTGATAAAAAAACGCCGCCAGAGATCCGGACATGGCCAGCGGGTCAGGTCGGGGTCGATCTTAATCTTTCTCGTATCGACCAAACCCCGGATAGAGGTATACATCCTCGTCAGAACACGGTCGACCTTCGGCGTCCAATAAGCGAGGAAGGCCTCCAGTTCCTGTTCGGCTTCCGGCTGATCGATAATGCTCACAAAAATTTTGGTCTGCGCCTTAAGCCGGTCGCGCATTTCAATAAACTGGTGGACATTATGCATAACCTTTTCAAAATCCGATCCCACCCGGATCTTCTCGTAGGTCTCTTTGTGAAGCGCATCAAGACTGAATTCCACAGCCTCAACTCCGGATTGCAGAACAGCCTCTGCCTTGGAAGAATCCAGCAGGAGACCGTTGGTAATGAAATTTACGGGCCGGACATTTTTCTCCTTCGCATAACGGAGCATATCAATAAAGCGCGGATGGCATAAGGGCTCCCCGTCACACAGCAGCCGGAAAATCGTTCCGGGATATTGCGAAACTTCATCGACGATTTTTTTGTAAAGAGCCCAGCCCATATAGCGTGGCTGGTACCCGGGCTCCTTGGATATAAAGGCATGCGGACAATGGATGCACTCCAGATTGCAAACGTTGGTGATCTCAACGACAATCATCGGAGGAAAGCGTTTGGCCTTTTCTGTCAAAAAACCATAGTGAGAAACAGTTGTGTTATGGGGATTTCGCATGATGTTCTGTTAATAGTTCCCTTAAAGTTTCAGTTATATAAACCGTTTGTTCGGCTGTTAACGACGGATAAATGGGGACAGAAACGGCTGAATGCATAATATATTCCGTATGAGGATACCTCCGGGCAGACACCCTCAGATACGAATGAAGCGCATAGGGTTTAACAGGCTGTTTGACCTTGATCCCTTTCTTATAGCATTTTTCCATGAAAGCCTGAATACCCCCGCCGATTTGAATCATATAACGCTGATAAATATGCCCCTCTTTCAAGTTATCCTCTGGGCCGGTCACGGGCAAGGTCCGAAAAGCTTTATTGTAGATTTCAGCGATAGACCTTCTTTTCTCTATAAAACCGTCTAATTTCCTGAGTTGAGCCCGGCCCACGGCCGCCTGCAAATCAGTCATCCGGTAAGTATATTTCGTTAAAAAATCAAAAGAATCGCTCTCTTTTAGTTTTCGAAGTTTATCGAGCATGACCTGAGAATTGGCCTGAACCATACCCCCTTCGCCCGTAACGATATACTTCGTACCCTCGAATGAAAACAGCGCCAGGTCCCCCCAACATCCTACTTTCCGGCCCTGATATTCCGCCCCGATAGCGTGGGCGCAGTCTTCAATAATGGGTATCCCCAGCTCTTTGAAGCGGTCCACGGGGGCCGGACAGCCAAACATATGCGGAACGATTATCACCTTTGTTTTTGATGTTATCTTATTCTTAACCTCTGTCAGAGATAAGTTATAATCGTCTTTATTGACATCGCATAATACGGGCCGGGCTCCAGAATATAAAACGGCATTTAAAACCGACCGGCAAGTATAACTCGGGATAAGAACTTCGTCTTTCCGGGTGAGGTCAAAGCAGAGCAGCGCCAGGTGGAGACCTAATGTGCCCGTGGAGGTGGCTACACCCCCAACGGAGCCTATATACGCGGCAACCTCATCCTCAAAAGAGCGGACCTGTGGCCCTTCCGCGATATAATTTGTGTCAAGGGTGTCTAAAACAGCTTTCTTCTCTTCTAATCCAAGTGTTGGTTTTGAATGTTCGATCATGCTCCTATATTAATTCCCATGTTCTAAGCTATACCCAAGTCTTTCCCGGGGCTCCTCTTTAACCTTATCATCTATTCGGTGTTTCAGATGCAGTCATTATAGTTTAAAATAAATATTACTGTAATAAAGATTTATTCTTAATAAGTTTTAATACTTATCATTATAGCACAATTTCCCTCTCTCTGTTTTATGCTGACAGATAACCCCAGGGCAAAAAAAAACAGGCTTTTAGGCTGACCCCGCCCCTCATTTCTCTTATCCCATCCTGTTTAAACCACTTATACTATATTAAGGTTTGCCGAAAGATTGTCAAGGAAATACTTCTATTATTGACTTATTTTAAATCCCAATTAAAAATTCTTGTCAAAAATTCAGTTTTTTTAGGAGGCTTGAGAATTAGATGGCAGAAATAACGCCACCTGTCGTTAAGGTATACGTGCTCGTTCCAGCGCCTGAAGTCGCAGGGGTGGCCGTAATTGTATAATAATAATCTCCCAGCTGACTGGTAAAACTGTATCCGGCGTGAAATCCGGAAAAAAAGTCAATGCTGAGGTACGGGGGGCTGGCGCCTAAAAGTTGTGTTGTATCCGAAGGATAAATACTATGAATCGCTGCGTAGTTTTCCAGGGAATTCGCGATAGATTTCAAGTGGGCCTGAGCTGTTGACTGATTGGCCTGCACTCTTGCCCGGTAAAGGTTAGGAATTGCAATAACGGCTAAAAGGGCGATGATAGCGACAACAATCATCACCTCAACTAGCGTAAAACCAGTTTTCTTACCCATCACTTGGTCCTTAGTTTATAGTTCCGTTTACGATATTCAAGACCATTTACTGCTGATTTTTCAATTCACGCACAAGTTGCTTGATTTTAAAAAAATCAAGCCCCGAGACAGCTTGATCCCCCACGACTGTAATCGGCAGTTCCATATCCGGATACTTTTCATACAGCTCTTTCCCCCTGGGGTCAATATCCACATTACGGGACTGGAAAAGTATCTTGCTTTGCCTCAACACAGAGAACAGTTTCAGACAGGATTTGCAGTCCGCCTTTCTTAAGACGTCAACGACAATTCTGTCAGGAGGCTCGGGTGCCGCGTCACTTTCTTCAAAGAGTTCTGTCCCCATATCCATGGAGTTTTGAGCCTCCTCCTTTTTTTCTGTGACGTTGCTTTCGCCTTCCTGCTGTCTCGCCTTTTCCAGTTGCGGGCGGACCTGGTTCATATACTTCTCCGGGACATTGGTCACAGCCGTATTCACATAGTGGATCTGCCCGTTCTCGTCAAAATAATGAACCATCTCCGCATAACCGGGGTTATGAAGAAAAACCAGCAAGAGTAAACTGAACAGTATTAAAATAGATACTCTCATAGTTACTTAATGTATATCACAAACTCCCTTTCTTGTCTATGGGCCATTACATTATCTTATTTTCCGACATAAAAGATCACCGTCCGACATTAATGAATTCAAAGCTGCGCATCATTTCAGCGAACAACGGCAGATATTTCCTGAACTGCTCCCGGCTTTGGGCGGAATAACTGATCCGGTATAATTGACTGTCCCGTATCAAAAAATAATCCAACAGGTATGTTTCCGGCTGGCCCTGAGGCTGAGCTTCCACCCGGATAACCCTGTTCCAATTCACATACGTCTTGGCATATTTAAACTCATCGGCATATTCAAAAACCCGTTTTAAGGCCACCGGCTTCAGGTCTTCATAAGAAAGCCCCACCTCCTCGGATTTGGAAACCGTGACAGACACTTCTCTCTGGGGGGTCCCGTCAATCACAAGTTTTAAACTTAATGTTTTTCGGCTGGTCTGCCAGCGGGGATTGCAGAACATCTTAAATGCCAGTTTCCGGTCCCCGCATTCGATAAGATCAACGCTGGTCGGAGAAGGATCCTCGGCAAAAAGCTGGAAGGGGCAACAGCACAAAAAGGAAACCGCCGTAAGAACAAGGAAGGAAAACACAGCCAGATTGTTATAAAAAGGAGATCTGTTCATCATAACGAATAACCGCTGCCCGTAAGCCGATGTCTTAAAATGTCCCGCCAGCGGGCATCATCATCCAGCACCGTAAAAGTACCGTGCAGCAGACTTGTGGGCAGAGCAAAACTCTTTTGTTCCTTGAAAAGGACATAACAGTTCATTTTGCCATATTTGCCGATTAAGTAGCCCAGCTTGAAAACAACATCCTGTTTTGCCCCCAATTGAGCCTGGGCCGGTTTGCCGTTTTTGTCGTAAATGAATTCATCCCCGGATAAAGTGACAATACTGAAAAACACACCCCGATGCGAGTTGGTAATTTCATCCAAAGATATTTCCGTGTAACTGTCCGACAAATCGACATAAGAAAAGCCGAGTTTTTTCAGTTCATCTTTAATTCTGTGGTTCAATTTTTCGTGTCCGCTTCCCAGGAAGAACACTTTTTTCAACAGCTGTTTGGGAGGCTGAAGGTCTGCTTTCGGAGCCTGATCTGTTTTTGCCTCTGTCGGCTGATTCGTATCCGGAGCCTGCCCCTGGGGCTCGCTTTCAAGAGCGGCCTCCCCGTTCTCCTGGGCCGCCGGCGCCGGTTCTTTTGATTCATTCGGCGGGGTTTGATCCTCTGATGTTTCTTCAACTCCATCCGCAACGGCAGCCGAGGCTTCCGCTGCTTCCCGGGCTGATTCCCCTGTTGGCGCTGAAGGGGCTGTTTCAGCCACGGCCTCAGGCTCTTCGCGGGAATCCGTTTGCGCCGGACTCTCCAAAATTGCTGTTTCCGGCTTAGGCTCACCCGTCAAATCCGCAGGCGCCACAGGGTTCTCCGTTAAAGGATCATCTTCTTTTCCTGTGGCGGTCTTCTTTGAGGTTTGAAAAATTTGCTTAAAAAAATTAAAGACTGACATTTTCCTTGCCCTCGTAAAATTTCGTCAACGGACCATGGTCCCTACCATATATTGTTGAACAGGTTTTTCCAACCTGACAGGAATGATTTGATTTTTCAGGTTCAAAGGGCTTTTAACTCTTACCCGGACAAAATTATCACTCAACCCGGACCAGCATCCGTTTTTCTCCTCTTCAAAAAGGACCGGTTCAACCTTGCCCTCCAACGATTCAAAGAAAGCTCTTCTTTTCTGCAGAGATAAGGCCCGGAGGATTTCACTCCTTTTACGAATCGTATGCGCCGGAATCTCTCCGGAGAAATTCCGGCTTTTAGCCCGCTGTCTTTTCGAATAACTGAAAACATGAAAATATTGAAAAGGCTGGGATTTCAGAAATTCATAAGTTCGATCAAAGGCATCGCCATCCTCCCCCGGGAACCCCACAATAACGTCTGTCCCCACACACAGATACGGCACCTGTTTACGGGCATGCTTAAGCCAGGCAGAGAACTCTCCGGTCGTATAGCGCCGGTTCATTCTTTGCAGAACATCATCCTCTCCGCTTTGCAAAGGCACATGCAGATAACGGCATAATTTCCCTTTGGGGAACATGTGTTTCAGCAAGAGGTCGGGGAACGTATTGAATTCAACGGAAGAAATCCGTATCCGCGCGAGTCCCGGGATGGACTGCATATCTCCGATCACATCCTTTAAAGTATAATTCCCGTCACGGTACAACCCCAAATTGATTCCGGTTAAAACAATCTCTTTATGCCCGGCCTCGGCCAAATTCTGGGCGGCCTTGAGCAAGTCCTGATACACCCGGCTGCGGGGCCGGCCCCGGGCATAAGGGATTTCACAATACGAACAGAAAAAATCACACCCGTCCTGAATTTTCAAATTGGCCCTTGTATGCTGACGGTCTGCCCCTCCCGAAGGCATGGTGAATTTTTTGCGGCGTATAGGAGAAACAAAGACCTGCGGCCCCGAATCCGGCTGCGGCCGGTTTTTCAAAATGGCTCCCAAATCCATTTTAGCTTCTGTGCCAACGATCCAGCACACATTTTTCAAAGAGGCCAGCCGGGCGCCCTGAACCTGAGACTGACATCCGATCAAAGCAATTTTTGTCTGATGGTGTTTTCGGCTGATCCGGTTCACCATGCGTTTTGTATCAGCATCCCCCCGGGCCGTAACAGTGCAGGTATTGATCACAACAATCTGAGCCGGAGATTCAAAATCAACGACCCGGAAGCCGTCGTCTTCCAGCATATTTTGCAGAACGGCCGTCTCGGATTGATTCACCCGGCAGCCTAGGGTATAAAAGGAAACGGTCGGTTGTTTTAAAATCATGGCATCCTTCCTGGGACAAAATTTTCCGTATTCATGAATTCATATTATCATAACTCGGATTAAATATACATATACACTATTTATGAAATGTTTGCAAACAATGGTAAATCAAGTATAATTGGTCGAATTCCAAATTAAAGCCCGGACTACCATCATGAGAATAGGATCAACGGAAATTAAAAACCCGCTCTTTTTAGCCCCTATGGATGATATTACGGATATCCCGTTTCGCGCCATATGCAAACAATTGGGGGCGGATGTGCTTATGACCGAGTTCACCAGCTGTGAAGCCTTGATCCGCCGTATACCCAAAGCCGAACAACGCATTAAGATTCTCGGGGATGAGCGGCCCATCGGGATTCAGCTCTTTGGAAGCCGCGAAGACTCTGTGCAGCAGGCGGCTGAAATGGCCGCCCGGCAGCACCCGGACTTTATTGATATTAACTGCGGATGCTGGGCTAAAAATCATGCCCAGCGGGGAGAAGGCGCCGGGCTGCTCAGGGATCTGCCTCTGCTGGAACGGATCCTAAAGGCCGTTGTAAAAAGCTCTCAAATTCCTGTCACGGTTAAAACCCGGCTGGGATGGGATCAGAACAGCATCGTCGTCCTGGACGTCGCCCGGATGGCAGAACAAGCCGGGGTCCAGTTCCTTTCGGTTCATTGCCGGACACGCAGTCAGGCCTATAAAGGCCGGGCGGACTGGTCTTGGCTGGAAAAAATCAAAAAAGCCGTTTCCATTCCCGTTATAGGCAACGGAGATGTCCGGTCCTGTTTTGATGCAGCAACGTTGTTCAATATGGGCTGTGACGGGGTTATGATCGGCCGGGAAGCCGTCGTCAATCCCTGGATTTTCCAGATGACAAAACATTTCCTGACAACCGGACAGGAGCCGCCCCGGCCGTCTATCCGGGACCGTTTTGATCTTTGTTTGAAACATTTGGAATTGGCGGCTCATTACAAAGGCCCCCGATGGGGGACCGTTCATCTTCGCAAGCATTTTATCGGTTACCTAAGGGGATTCCCCGAGGCAGGATATATCCGCTCGGAACTGATGAAAGTAAACGATTTGGATAAACTGCGACAAAAATTAACGGAACTCCAAAAGTGTTATTAAGCGTCCGGGAAAAGCATGTAAGACTTCGGGAAAAACATCGACATAAACAGTGTTTTATATCATAATAAACTAAAATATCAAAAAGGCGAACGATGAATTCAACGCTGGCCGACAGCCAAATCTACCCGTTATTTATCGAACGGATCAAAAGCAAACAGGACCAAATCCTTGCCTGGCTCCAGAAATACGAATCCGTCCTGGAACTGCCTTTATATTCTTCCGTTGATATCCGGGATTCCGGATTTAAAACGGCGGTGGTGGATACCAACCTTTTCCCGGCCGGATTCAACAATCTCTGTGAACATGGTTTAAGCGACTCCGTCCATTTCATGCGGGAAGCGATCTTACGGCGCGTTCCTCACTGCCAGAACGTTCTGATCATCGCGGAAGAACATACGCGGAACACCTGGTATTTACAAAATATTCTTGTCCTGCAAAAAATCATCAGAGATGCAGGGTTCTCCAGCAAGATCGCCACATTTTTGACCGTTGAACCGCGTTTCTGTGAAAAAACAAGTTATGTTGTTTTGGAGACAGCAACCGGAGAGTCGGTAAAAATCCATTGTTTCAGGAAATTACTGCAGGATTTTGAAAAACAGGAAATAGCCTTTGATCTGATTATCATGAACAACGACCTCATCAACGGGATACCCGACATTCTTAAACAGTCCCGGATCCCGATCTACCCTTCCACCCAGGCCGGATGGCATTCGAGGAAGAAATCACATCATTTCCAATTAAGCAATGAACTCCTTCATGAGTTCGCAGGCCTGATAAACCTGGACCCCTGGTTCTTTTCCTGCCTGTACACTTCCGTAAAGCATGTTGACATCAACCAGGAACAGGACCGTTTAAAGCTGTACCGCGCTGCCGGAGATTTGTTCCATGAAATCACCCTGAAATATCAGGAACATCATGTCAAAGAAAAACCGTATATTGTCCTTAAAGCTGATTCCGGGACCTATGGTATGGGGGTGATGGCTCTCGAGGAACCGGCGCAAATCCTCCAGCTTAGCCGGAAAAAACGCAATAAACTTTATAAAGGGAAAGGGGCCCAGGCCATAGACACCTATCTTCTGCAGGAAGGGGTCCCCACGATCCACCATGTTGATCAACAGGTCAGCGAGGTCGTCATTTACCAGGTTGAAAATAATCTGCTGGGCGGATTTTACCGCTATCACTCCGGGAAAAGCAACCGGGACAACCTCAATTCCAAAGGCATGGGCTTTAAAAAAATGTGCCCTCATCTTCCGCAATACAATGACTGCGGCGTGCCGCATGACATCAATATATTCGATGTGTACCGCCTGCTGGCCCGGATTGCGGCTCTGGCCGCCCACAGGGAAATCATCTACCTTGAGGCAGGAATAAAATGAACCTCGCCTTCCTGATGGATCCCCTCGAGTCAGTGATCTTTGAAAAAGACACGACTTTTGTCATAATGCTTGAAGCTTACCGCCGGGGACACCGGGTTTTTTTCTTGCCTAAAGGGGGGATCTCTCATGAAAGTCCCGGCTGTTTTAAATTCCGGGGGCAGGAAGTCATTCCTCAGGATGATAAAAACACCCCCTTCCTTATTAAAGGCCCCGCCCTTTTAAACGACGAAAATCTCGACGGCCTCATGATCCGCACAGACCCGCCCTTTGATTATGACTACCTGATGCATACCTGGCTTTTACAGCAGTTGCCGGAGAACATCACCATCATAAACCGCCCTGAAGGCATCAGGACAGCCAATGAAAAAATCTGGCCGATGCAGTTCCCGGACTTAATCCCTCCGACCCTTTTATCCCGGGACAAGGGAATTTTGTCTGATTTCATTCAAAAGCATAACAGCGTTATAGGAAAACCCACGGACGGCTTCGGCGGGCAGGCGGTCTTTCGTATCCTGGCGGACGACTCAAACAAAAATGTCATTTTGGAGACATTAACACACGGCTTTACCCGCGACATTATCCTGCAGCCATATGTTCCGGAGGCCGGGCACGGGGACAAACGCATTCTTCTTCTGAACGGCGAACCGCTCGGAGCGGTCTTGAGACGCCACCCTCCGACGGACCACCGCAACAATTTTTTCTCCGGCGGCCAGCCTCACCCGGCCGATATCTCGGACCGCGACCGGCACATTATCCGGACCCTCAAACCTCATTTATTCCGCTTGGGACTTTATTTTGTAGGTATTGATATTATTGGAGATTTCCTTATTGAAGTCAATGTCACCTCTCCGACCTGCCTGCAGGAAATGAACCGCCTGGGCCAGGTCAAGCTGGAAAAGGATATCCTTGATTTTATAGAACGTCTTATAAAAAACAAACCGTCTCATGCCCCCGGGCAAAAGGAGTGATTCATGAACGAGTTGCTGCTATTTTACAAACCGACCTGTCCTTTTTGTCAAAAAGTCCTCCAATTCATGGACACGCAAGGCATTGAACTGCCGCTTAAGGATATTGATCAAAACAGCGAATTCCGCAGAGAACTTCTTGAAATAGGCGGGAAGACCCAGGTCCCTTGCCTGCTCATTAACGGAGAAGCGCTGTATGAATCAGATCTGATTGTGGACTGGCTGAGAGAAAATCGTTCTGTTTAATCTGTCCATGGCAACTCTCCGCCGGGGTAAAAAAACTTGCATTCCCGGAGTGGTTTTGATAAGATGAAACTCGTTTTATTTATAATATAATATTTATACTGAGGGTTCTATGGCAAAAAAATCCACAAAAAAGCAGTACAACGGCGCTGAAGTCCTGATCCAATGTTTGGAAGCTCAAGGGGTTGAATATATTTTCGGCCTTTCCGGCGGAGCGGTCATCCCCATCTTTGACGCGCTCGTAAATTCAAAAATAAAACTGATCCTTGTACGGCATGAACAGGCCGCGGTTCATATGGCCGACGGCTATGCCCGGGTGACAGGCAAACCCGGTGTTGCCTGTGTTACCAGCGGCCCCGGAGCCACGAATGCCGTGACCGGCATCATGACAGCGATGATGGATTCTGTCCCGGTCATTGTCCTGACCGGACAAACCATCCGGCCGCTGCTAGGGAAAGACGCTTTTCAAGAAGCGGACATTTCCGGAATCACCATGCCGGTGGTTAAACACAGTTATCTTGTCAAAGACACCAATGACATCCCCCGGATCATCAAAGAAGCATTTTATATTTCTAATACCGGCCGGCCCGGCCCTGTTCTCATTGATCTGCCTAAAGACGTTTCCGCCGGGCCTTTCACAGGCAAAACCTTATCCCCGGCTATGGATCTGCCGGGCTATTCTGTGCCGACAAAACCTCCCCTCAAGGACATCAAGGCGTTTGCCAAACTGTTCAAAGGGTCCAAACGCCCTCTTTTATTAGTGGGGCACGGCGCGGTTATCGCCAAAGCGGATCACCAGGTCAAAGCCCTGGCGGAAAAACTCCGGGCGCCGGTCATCGACACGCTTCTAGGCAAAGGCGTCTTTCCGGAAACCCATCCCTATGCTCTCGGGATGGTCGGCATGCACGGAACGCCGTATGCCAACAAAGCCTTAATCAATTGCGACCTTATCTGCTCTATCGGCTCCCGTTTTGACGACCGCATCAATGGCAACACCGAGGAATTCTGTATAGGAGCCAAAAAACTGCATATCGATATCGATCCGGCGGAAATAGGGAAAATTATCAAGCCGGATAATTATTTAATCGGGGACGCCAAACTGATTCTTGACGAGCTGATCAAACATGTTGCGCCGCTGAATACGGAAGACTGGGTTAAAGAGGTCGCGTATTATAAAACCGAATTCCCGCTTCATTACGACAACAGCAAAGGCCTCACCCCGCAGTTTATTATAGACACGCTTTACCGCCTGACAAAAGGCAAAGCCATCGTTATCACGGACGTGGGACAGCATCAAATGTGGGCCGCGCAATTTTATCTTTGCGACCGGAGCGATCAATGGCTTTCTTCCGGTGGCGCGGGCACCATGGGATATGGATTCCCGGCTGCCTTAGGAGCGCAGTTCGGCCGTCCGAAAGAAATTGTTGCCGCGATTGTGGGTGACGGTGGTTTTCAGATGACATTATACGAATTAGCAACCGCTTTCATTCATAAACTGCCGGTTAAAATTATCGTTATTGATAATAAATATTTGGGAATGGTGCGCCAGTGGCAGGAACTGTTTTTCGACAACAGGCTCTCCGGCGTTGATCTGGAAGGGAACCCTGATTTCGTTAAACTTGCGGAATCCTATCAGGTGAAGGGCTTCCATATCGGCCAGGTCAATGAAGTGGAAAAAGTCTTACAGGCCGCCCTCAAGCATAAAGGTCCGGCACTGATTCACTGCGAGGTCATCAAGGAGGACAATGTCTTTCCTATGGTGCCGGCAGGGAAATCTGCTTATCATATGATCATTGAACCTCCAAAAACAAAGTTAGAAAAACCAACAGGCAGCACATAAAGAGGTTAATCATGCAATCTGAAAACGCCGAACGAAAAAATGTCCATACTATTAGTATGACCGTAGCCAATAAACCCGGGGTTCTGGTTCGCATCGCTCATGTCTTTGCCAGGCGGGGTTATAATATCGACTCTTTGGTTGTGTCACCGGCCTATAACCCCCGCTATTCCCGCATGACGATCACGGCCCAGGGCGACCCGGAAACATTAGAGCAGATCATTAAACAAGTGAATAAATTGATTGATGTCATTCACGCCAGCGAACATACCGGGCTGGATTCTGTCCATACGGAATTGGCTTTAATCAAGATCAAGTGCACCCCGACCAACCGTCCCATCATTTTCAAATTAATGAAGAAATACCGGACAAAAATCCTGGATGATTCTGACAAGACCGTGATCATTGAACAAACGGGATCGACGACTGAACTGGATGAATTTGAAGCCTTAATGAAAAAATACGGTATTTTGGAAATGGTGCGGACCGGAAAAGTCGTTATGGCTTCAGGTCATTCAGAAACCTAAGCCTCTCTTCTTCCCTAGATTTTCAATCAGAACGTAAATGACAGGGGATCAAATCCGGAAGGTCCCGCGGGGGTAAAACAATTTCTGAAATAAGGATGCCGTCCTCATCATGCTTAATGGAAGTAATCCGGCAACGTTCGGCATCAATCGTGTCTTTTTCTATTCCGAAAAAAGCGGCTAAAGAAGCACGCAAGGCATCCCATTCCAAGTACAAAATAAATTGCTGCTCCTCATTTTCAAGCCCCAGCTCATTTACAATACCGGAAAAATCAAAATCAAGGATTTCCAAAGCCTTTTTCCCCTTACAATAATCCTGAAAACCTGTCTGAGCATCAATAGGGCTTCCGCAAGCTAATTTTGTAAAATAAAAATAATCCAAATGATCATCATTATTCAATTTAATGATCATATTGGCAGAACTGTCCTGGCAGGGCATATCGCCTCCTCTTTTTTATAATTATAACATACCCGCCTTTGCCACAGAATGATTATTTATATTCTTGAAATCACAGATAAAAACAGCCCTCTGCTCCACTCCGTCCTGGGGAACACACGATCTTGTGGGAGAACCAGGCCGTCTCAGGCAGATAGGGGCAGGAAAAACTCCCCATTTCAAATACGCGGGGACCGGGACAACCGGCCCTTGCTTCTGGCATGATAATGAAACAAACACCAATGGCTGACAGGATTGAGAGGAAAATTATGTTCTTTCAATCTCAAATCAATGCTAGAATATAAGATCACTGAAAGGAGCGGAACGTGTTTCAACACCACACAAACGTCAGAATGTACCACATGGACGCCGCACAGTCCTTCTTTTACGCAAACCTCTACATCCTGTTTCATGACACGTTGGAGGCCTTTCTGAAATCAGAAGGGTTCCGCATAGAAGAAATGCTCCACAGCAAAGCATATGCTCTGCCTGTCGTTCATGCCGAAGGGGACTTCCTTATCCCGGTCAAAACCGGAGATAAACTGCTGATTGAAATGTCTTTGGGCAGGATCGGGGAATCCTCCCTGACGTTATTATTTCACGTCTTGTCCGCCGAAGGGATGATGGTCGCCAGGGGAAAAATCATTCACGTCACTGTCAGCAAAGCAACTAATGGAAAGATAAAATTCCCGCAGGAACTGCGCGAGATTTTTAACCGGCTCAACGAAAAGACGGCAGTGCTGAATTAAGAAGCGATAGGGATACTCCGAAGGGCCTGCTTTTTGTGGCATAAATACTCTCTCAGCACCCGGCGGGGAACCTTGCTCCCTTCTGCTGCGAATTCTTCCGGGAGGGCATAATAAGATTTGGGAATTTTATAAGAAGGCAGGGCTGCTTTTAAAGTGTCCGCAAATTTCTCCGGAAGGATTATGTTCTGTCTGTCTCGAAGGACAACAAAAGCCACCGGAACCTGTCCGTATTCCCGATGCCCCTCCGGGACCACGACCGCGCGGACAACCTCTTCCGTATCCAGCAGGGCTTTCTCAATTTCTTCCGGCTGAATGTTTTCCCCGCCGCAGATAAACATATTATCTTTTCGCCCCCATATCCGGAGACAGCCGCTGCTGTCAAGGGATCCTAAGTCACCGGTCGGTAACCATCCGGATTCAAGAAACGGCCTTTCAAGTTCGCGGCCTTTTAAATACCCGAGGAACAACGTTTCTCCCCGCACGAGAACTTCTCCGTCCGGAGATATTTTCACCTGCCGGTATTTCAGCACCCCGGCTTTAAAGTCCCCATCTTCCCCTGCCTCGCAAACAGGACTCGTGGCCACCTGGGAGCCCATTTCCGTGAGGCCATAGGTTAAATAAAGGGGGATTTGATTTTTCAGGGCTCTCCGGACAAGGCCCGGGGCAGCCGGGGCGCCGCCTAACAACACGGCCTTTAAAAACCAGGGGGCCGACGTGCAAGCAGCGGCATCCAGCAGTCTTACAAGTTGGGAAGGGACCAAAGAAACATGCGTGATTTTTTCTTGCTTCAGCAGAGTCTCCAGAGGGATTCCCGGGGAAGGCAGAACAACCGTCCCCCCGGCAATAAACGTCCTTAACAACAGACTTATCCCGCTCACATGATACAAAGGCAGAGACAACAGCCAGCGGTCCTCGGGATGAACCGGCAGCACATCCTGGCTTCCGAGGGCATTATAATACAAGTTGCCATAAGACAAACACGCCGCTTTGGGCGCTGACGTGCTGCCGGACGTCATGAGAAGCACGGCCGGCCTATCTTGGGAGATATATCTTTTTTCAATGGTCTTTGGAAAAGTGTCCCGGGCCGGGAGAAGACGCTCATCTAAAAGACAAACCCGGAGTTTAGGATCCTGGCTCGGCAGGTTATCCTGATCGACAAAAAGGATCTGGCAATCAAGTTCCCGCGCCGTCTTCCCTATCTTTCCGGGAGGCCATCGGGTATGGGCCATAAAAACGGTTAACCCGAGACGCCAGCAGGCAAAGATGAGTCCGAGCACAAAAACAGAAGGCCCTGACTGAACGGCGATCCGGCCTTTCCGGGGATCCGCAGCCCCGATGTCCTGCAAATACCGGATGATCTCTTCCACAAAAGTGTTTAACTCCCTGTAGGAATATGTCCCCGCAGGAAAAACAACAGCCGGAAAGAGGCCATAAACTTCAGCCGAGCGATTAATCGGGCAGGAGAATGTTTCAGACATCACATTTCACTAAAGAATCTTCGTGGAAGCGGATATTCAATAAAGGGTATTGATCCAGAAGGATTTTGGCGTGAGACACGTTTAATCTGTCTTTCAGTAAATCCTGCTGATAAAATTTTCCTGTATCCAGGCCGGCCGGAACTTTTTTGCTCAGGCAGGCAGCGATATGCGCGATCACGGTGAGCCCGTAGCCTGATTCAAACGCCGAGTTGAAAACAACACTGAGCCCCCGGGCTTTCGCATTCTGGACAACATCCCAAATTTTACGGTAACTGCCGAACACGGAAGGTTTAACGACAAGAATCTCAATCCCGTCCATGGACTGAATCGTCTTAAAATCCAATGCGTGAACCGATTCATCTACGGCCACAGGCATATAGGTTTCCTGATAAAACTCATTCACCTGAGAAATATCTTTCAGCGGCTCCTCAATATACTCAATGGTCTTCAAGCCCACCTGCCGGATAAAATCAACCGCTTCCTGCAGCTGCCAGGAGCGGTTCGCATCTATACGCAGCAAAGCTTTGCTTTCAATAACATGATTAACCGCCTGCACCCGTTCAACATCTTCCTGCAGCGTCCTTTGCCCGACTTTAAGTTTGACGGCTTTATAGCCCTGGTCTATCATGGATTGCGCCTGCGCCTTGAGGTCCGGCAGTGAGCCGGTTAGGAATCCATTAACGGGAACAACGTTTCCATAGTCAGGGTCCATCAGCTGGGCCAAGGGAATGCCTTGTGAATTAGCTTTCAGAGTCAGCAAAGCGGTCTCAACAGCCCATTGAACCGTAGGCAAATACTGTGTCAAAGGAACGCCAGCGACACGAATTTTCCTCATGTCTTCAATAGGTTCGTGAAAAGACTGATTTCGCAGGAGATGCACAAGATTCTTCAGTTGCTCATGAACATCCGAAAGCGTCTCCTTATGGCACCCGGGAAGAGGTGCGGCTTCACCCCAGCCGGCTGCGCCGTATTCATCTACCAGTTTTATCAAATACCCCTCCCTGGAGGAAAGGCTCTTACCGTAAAACAACAGGGGCTGTTTGAGCGGGATATGATAGGAAAACAATTCGGCAGATTTAATAATCATAGGGACCATCCGATCGAAAAAATAAGGGTAAACAGTAAAAGCACCAGTCCTGTCTGCGCCAGAGCTCTGTTCAACCGGGGGCCGTCCGTCCTGGTCATCACGGTTTGAATGCATGGCAGAGAAAAAAACAGGACCAGGGGGCTGAAAAGGATGTAACGGTGGTCGTCAATGATCAAATACAAAATGACCGGCAGGAAGGAACCGGCAAGCATAAGACAGAAATATTCCCGCTGGGCGAAAGCCCGCCCGAACCGCACAGCAAGAGTCTTCTTCCCCGATTCACGGTCTGTATCGATATCACGGTAATTGTTCACCACCAGAATGGCAGAGGAAAAACACCCGGCGGCTAATCCGGCCCAGAAAACACCGGCATGCATTTCAAAAGACTGGACATAATAGGAGCCGACCACGGCAACCGGCCCGAAAAAAATAAAGACAAAAAGTTCGCCCAGCCCCAGGTAGCCTAACGGGTAAGGCCCGGCGGTATAAAATAGGCCTGATAAAATGGCCAGGACAGCGATCACAGTGACCGGCCAGCCCGCCCTCATGATCAGCCAAAGGCTCGCGCCTATCGCCAATGAAAACACGAAAAAAATCGCGGCGATCATGGCTCGCGGCTTAACCAGGCCTGCCTGGGTCACGCGTAACGGACCTAAGCGTTCATCCGTATCCGCGCCCTTCTTAAAATCAAAATAATCATTGGCCAGGTTTGTTCCGATCTGTATACAAAGGGCTCCGGCCAGAGCCATAAACGCCGCCGGCCAGTGGTGGACACCGTCAGCCCAGGCCATAGCCGACCCCAAGAGCACCGGCGCCGCTCCCGCCGGCAGAGTCTTAGGGCGGATAGCGAGCGTCCAAATTTTCCATGGCGACATTGTCATTCTGAATTATCATCTCCTGTGAAAAAATTCTCCCGGGCATCATAAACCCGGCCCCGGCATCTTTCAGGCACGCCTGGGGAATTTGGAAAAATGAGGAGAGCGTTTTTCTAAAAAGGCATTCCGGCCCTCCTGCCCTTCTTCTGTCATATAAAACAGCATCGTAGCATTTCCGGCCAGTTCCTGCAAACCGGCCTGCCCGTCGCAGTCTGCGTTAAGGGCAGCCTTGAGGCAGCGGATAGCGATAGGCGACTGGGCTAAGATATCCCGGCACCACTGAATGGTCTCGGTTTCCAGTTCGGCATACGGCACGACTTTATTCACCAGGCCCATATCCAAAGCATCCCGGGCCGAATATTGCCGGCACAGGAACCAGATCTCCCGCGCTTTCTTCTGCCCGACGATCCTCGCCATATAAGAAGCTCCGTATCCCCCGTCAAAAGACCCGACGCGCGGCCCCGTCTGACCGAAAACAGCGTTATCGGCCGCGATAGTGATGTCACATAACATATGAAGCACATGGCCCCCGCCGATCGCATAACCGGCGACCATGGCGATCACGGGTTTGGGACAGGTACGGATCTGCCTTTGAAAATCCAGGACGTTCAAACGGGGAACCCCCTGTTCATCTTTATATCCTGCTTCGCCGCGGATTTTCTGATCCCCCCCGGAACAAAAGGCTTTCTCCCCTTCCCCGGTCAGGATAACAACTCCGATATTTTCATCGTGCCGGGCGTCCTGCAGGGCACGGGACATGTCATCGACCGTTAACGGACGGAAGGCGTTCCGCACCTCCGGACGGTTAATCGTTATCTTGGCGATCCCTTCGTATTTCTCATACCGGATATCCTGATAATCTCCTGCTTTCTTCCATTGAACTGCCGTCCCCATCACTCTTCCCCCTTTTTTAGATTCTTGGCCGTTCTGATATTCACAATACAGGGCACACGAAAAATCCAGTTCGCGTTCCGTTCCAGACAAAAGGCTTCAACCCCCAGACACGGCTGTCCGTTGTATTCGATATTCCTGAACACCCGGGGAACGATCCGGCGCAAGGTCTTAGTGTTATTTTCCTTCAGATAAGTGATTTCAAGTGTTTGATTATGCTGAATCGCTTTTTCCAGGATAGACCGGCGCTGTTCGATGGGGAGACTGGATTCCGCCTGACGATACTGAAAAAGCGTCAAAAATTCTGCGATAAGCGGGTCCATAAGAATATCTTTCTGGGAAATCGGGCGTTTCAGGATAATCCCTTCCAAACTCGTACACCGGCTGAGAGCGACATACAGTTGTCCGTGACAAAACGTCCCCCGTCCGATATCAATGAGCATGTGGTCAAAAGTTTTCCCCTGGGCCTTATGAATGGTGACGGCCCACGCCAGCTTAACCGGGAACTGCTGGAACGAGCCGATCGTTTCGGCTTCGATGGTTTCGGTTTCCTCATTAAAATAAAAATGAAAAAGTTCCCAGGTGAAGGGGGCCACCTCGACCCTGGTCCCGTCGGACAATTCGATCAGGATACAGACCGGCACCTCCCCCTCGAAGAAAATATCAAGAATCTTGCCGATACTGCCGTTCACCCAGCGGCGTTCAAAGTCATTATTCAGCAGCATCACCTGGGCCCCGATCTTCAGCTCCAGGTTAAGATGGGTCGGCAAAAATTTATTGTCAAAATCACCGCTCAAAACCCCTTCAACCGAAAAAGATTCGCTGTCGATATCCCCCAATCTCATCGCGTTGATCCGGTCGGCCAGGCTGTTGGTGGTCGTCAGATAAATGAAAAATTTTTCCGGATCAGGCTCAAAATCAGGCTGGTACCGCTCATTAAAGGCATCAATGTCCTGCTGTTCGACGGAATTCGTCCGGATACGGTTTAAGAGATCAATAAAGCGGCCGTCATTCTGCCGGTACATCCGGGAAAGTTCCAGGTACTCCATACGCACTTTCTGAAAAACATGAGCGGAAAAAAAATACGGACTCGTGTAGATGGAACTAAACAAAGACTGTTCGTTCTGCCTCACCACCGGGGCCAGCTGATAAAGGTCGCCGATAAAAATCATCTGGATCCCGCCGAAAGGCCGGTCATTCCGCGGGCCGTAAAGGCGGAGAAAAGCGTCAATGCAGTCCAGGAGATCAGCCCGGACCATAGAAATTTCATCAATAATGATCGCATCCAGGTTACGGTAAACTTTTTTCATCTTGGGATGAAAACGCACGGCACGGACGGTGTCGACAGTGATATCGGGCCGGAAGTTGAAAAAAGAATGTATCGTCTGTCCTTTTATATTAAGGGCGGCCACTCCCGTCGGGGCTAAAACGACCAGATTTTTCCCGGTCCGCTGGCGATAATATATCAGGAACGTCGATTTCCCTGTCCCGGCTTTCCCGGTGACAAAGAAATGCCCGTCGGAATCTTCAATGCGTTCGAAAAACGGTTCGAATTCGCTGACGTTAATGGCTTCTGGCAGTTTTTCTTTCATGTCAGGTTAACACCTTCCTTAAGGCATTTTGCAGGGCCTGATGATCTGTATGATTCCAGGCCCGGGCATACCGCATCTCGATGCATGCCGAGCGATTGCGTTTTAAGGCGTTCTGGTAGGCGTCCGTAAACTGGGCCATGGTCCGGGGCTGGGCATAATCGCACCCGAACATTTCCGCCGCATGATTGAACGTCCATTGATGGGAAGCGGCAAAATATTTTTCAACATGCTCTTTATACTGGGATAACGGCAGGAACGAAAAAATTCCGCCTCCGAAGTTATTTAATATAACACAAATCACGGGCTGTGTCGATTGAGCCAGCAGGGGCAGGGAATTCAAATCATGCAGGAACGCCTGATCACCGATAAGAAGCGTGACCGGTTTCCGGAGCCCTTCCGCGAATCCCGCGGCCGAGGCCAGGGTCCCGTCGATGCCGCTGGCTCCCCGGTTGGCCCCCACGATCACCTTCGCGCCGGAGTCATCCGCGTACATGTCCATGATCCGCAGCGGCATGCTGTTAGCCAGAAATAACCCGGACCCGGACGGAAGAAGCCCCGACAATGTCCGCGCTAAAGCAGGTTCTGTTATCTCGCGGCTTTCTTTCAAATAAGCATCAAGTTTTTTATGCACAAGATCCTTGTACTTGTTGCAAAGCCCCCACCAGGAGGAACTCTTTCTTTCTTTAATCAAGGGAAGAACGCCCCGGCAGAAATGTTCGGCAGATGTTTCCAAGCGCAGTGTTACGTTATGAAAAGGGTCATGACGTAACGGATGATTCAAAACCATAATATAATGGTCCGGCTTCAGGCCTTTCACCCATTCTGAACACCGCTTGGATGTCAGGCGGCCCCCGAGATGAAGAATACCGTCGCAGCTCAGCAACCCCTGCTGAAAAAGGGACGAACGGGGGCTCAGCATCATCAAATCATAATAAGGGATAAGGGTAATGTCCTGATCGCCCGTTCTCAGTCCGGAGACAATGTCCGGGAAGACAGGCCACTTGAGCCTGCCGGCCAGTTTTTTGACGGCATCCCTTTCAGTATCCGAATTCAGTTTCCCGCATAAAATAACGCCTCTTTTAATACGATTAATTTTTTCGGCCGCCGCCGCAAAAGTTTTTTCAGGCAATTGTTTTATATAACGCTCGTATACGGAGAAAGGCCGACCGGACTTACGCCAGGTCCGCACGGTGTTCCGGTAAGACGGGCTTATCGCTGAAGAGGATTTTTCTACCAGCGGCTCCCGGTAGGGGCAATTTAAATGCACGGGCCCCGGTCTGGACTGCCGGCTCATATACACGGCCTGATCGACAGTCGTTAAAACAAATTCCGCCGGGACATCCTGGCCCGGGGCCGGGAAATCGAAGAAAAAACGGCAGTGTTCGCCGAAGATATTCTGCTGCTGAATCGTCTGATGCGCACCCGTCTTCTGCCGTTCGACCGGACGGTCAGCCGTTAAAATGATAAGCGGCAGTTTCTTCTTGGATGCTTCAACCACGGCCGGCAGCAAATTGGCGGCAGCGGTTCCCGACGTGGTTATAACGGCCACCGGTGTTTTTGAAGCGGCGGCACACCCCAAAGCATAATACCCCAAACCGCGCTCGTCAAAATGGATGATCTTCTTTGCCCGGGGCTGTCCGGCAAGCGTAAGGGCAAGGGGCGCTGAACGGGCCCCGGGAGCCAGACAAAAATATTCCACGCCCCACCGGCACAATTCTTCGATGATCAATTCCGCCCAAAACATGTTGAAATTCTCTGAACGTTTCATTTTCATAAACCTATCCGTTGCTGTCTCTGAATAAAATACCTTCATCCCCCGCCAAATTATCCCGGCCGCCCCCCTGCTTCCGCCGGCTGTCTCTCCAGATAACTCGTAAGTTTGTAATTCACTTCTTCCCATTCCGAGACAGGGTCCGAGTCCCGGACGATACCGGCCCCGGCGAAAAGCGAGAACCGGTTCATGGTCCACAACCCTGCCCTGATAGCCACACAAAATTCCGTCTGCTCCGCCCCCAAATACCCGTAAGGGCCGGCATACCATCCCCGGCTGAAAGGCTCTAGCTCGCGTATCAGCTTCAACGCTGTTTGAGTCGGGGTCCCGGCAACCGCAGGCGTGGGATGCAGACGGGAAAGAAGGTCCTGATCCGTTATGCCTTCGTTTAATTGTCCGGCAAAAAGTGTCAGCAGGTGAAAACCGGTTTTCAAGGACAACACCTCCGGCTGTTTGCCGGAATTTAAAACATGACAACAGGGACCCAACGTTTTCTCGATCATCTCAACAACATAACGGTGTTCCTGCAGATCCTTGCAGGACTGACGGAGTTTCAGATGAAAGTCCCGGTCCTGCTGTCCTGTTTCGCCTCTCGGCGATGTCCCGGCCAATGCTTCGCAGTGAACGTTTCGTCCGTTCCGGGAAAAAAGACATTCCGGGGACGCGCCCATAAAGGCCTCTGCCTCGCCCCATTGAAATGCGAACAGGTAATGCCGGTTAAGAACATGATTCGCCTCAACGGCATTAAGCCAGTCAAAAACATCCCTGTCGTCAAAGGCCGTAAAAGATGTTTTTCTGGCCAACACGACCTTTTCCACCTGCTTCTGCCGGATCAGCATCCGGATATCATTTACGTTCTTTCTCCATCCCAGAAAATCCGGGACATGTTTTTCGGTCCTGCTTCCCGTCAGGCAAGGCCGCCCCTGCCCGGAAGCAGGACAAGGATCTTTAATATGGTCGAAAAACTCCGCCGTATCTTCTACGCGGTCGGCCCCGCATGAAAAATGACACGCCAAAAAATAAGATTGTCCTTCTCTGTACAATTCCAGTCTGGGCAGCACAAACCGAAACGCCCCTAAACCACGCCATTCGTCATCAAGATTCTGCGGGTCAAACGCACACCCGCCCCAAAATTTTATTCCCCGGGCGCTGTGCTTTAATTGCGACCGGATCCGGGACAGGACATCCGGCAAACTGCACGCCCCTTCATCTGTCATCATAGCCAGGCATCCCAAAGCCGCACATTCATAAAAACCATCCCTTTGCCGCCAATACATCCGGGGTCTAAGTGTCTGCCCCTGCAGCCATGCCATAATATCCCGGCCGTCCACTTGGACTTCCAGACGGTTCCAAGCCCGATTCCCTCTCCCCTGCGGTTGTTTCAAAGCGCGAATGACCCGGTCCTTCAGATGATGAAGAGCTTCCGGCCATGTGTAAGCGTATTTTTGTTCCGCACCTGAATTCATGGATTCTTCCGATCTTATGGCAAACAGCCGGTCTTAAACCTCATTCTTTCCGGGCCTGGTATATCGAGGCCATGCCCCACAGCACCGGGAAAACACGTATATTGGAAAAGCCCGCGTCACGCACCCAACGGCAGAAATTCTGCCCGTAAGGGAAGACTTCTACAGAGCGGCTCAAATACTGGTAAGCCTTCCAATGGCCGGAGCAAAGCCCTCCGAATAACGGGACGCATATCCGCAGATAAACCAAAGCCAGGGATCTGACAAAACGATTCTCCGGGAGAGAAAACTCAAGGATATAAATATGTCCTTGCGGTCTAAGCACCCTGAACATCTCTTTCAGCGCCCCCGGCGGGTCCTTGAGATTACGGATGCCAAAGGCCATGGTCACGGCATCGAATTTATTTTCCAAAAACGGCAGGGCCACGGCGTCTGACCGGACAAAGGACATCTGGACCGGCCGGCGCTGACGTTTTAATTTCCTCTGCGCGACCGACAGCATCCCCTGCGACATGTCGAGCCCGTAAAGATCCCGTTCTCCCGGACAGGCCTGGTTGATCAGAAACAGGACGTCGGCGGTTCCTGTCGCGAGATCCAACACCTCCGCAGATTGAGAATGAACAACAAGCCGGGCCAGTTTCCGGCGCCATTTCAAATCCATGCCCAGGGATAATATGCGGTTGATGCTGTCATAGGTGGGATAAACACGCTCAAATATCCGCCAGGTGTCCTGGGGATGGGCGGAATCGTGCCCGTTCTGGCTTTTTGACGGCGACATCATGGCTTTAAACGCGGATTAAGATTCACGCGAAGAAAGATACCTTTCACAATCAAGAGCGGCCATACAGCCTGAGCCCGCGGCCGTAATCGCCTGCCGGTATCTTTTATCCTGCACATCCCCGCAGGCGAAAACCCCATCGACATTCGTTGCCGTGGCTCCCGGATGGGTTATGATATAACCTGTTTCATCCAGACGGATCTGTCCTTCCAGGAACGACGTGTTGGGGAGATGGCCGATCGCATAAAATAAACCGCCGGCCTCCCGGGTTGTCAAGGCTTCGGTCTTGACGTTTTTTAAGACAACCCCGCTGACGACCTTGTCTCCGAGGACTTCGACAAGCACGGAATCCCATATAACTTCGATCTTTTTATTGGAAGACAAACGCTGCTGCATAGCCTTCGATGCCCGCAACTGGTCGCGGCGGTGAACAACAAAGACCCGGCTGGCATATTTGGTTAAATGGTCTGCTTCTTCCACGGCCGTGTCCCCGCCGCCGACAACAAACAGCTCTTTTCCCCGGAAAATCGGTAAAGCCCCGTCACAGACCGCGCACGCCGATATCCCTCTCTGCCACAACACATCCTCACCCTTGACATGTAGACGTTTGGCTGTTGCCCCCGTCGCAATAATGACCGATTCTGCCGGATATTCTTCTTGTTCAACACAAACCTTATAAGGTCTGGCTGAAAAATCAACCCGGGAAACCGTTTCTGTCCTGATCTGACACCCGCAGGCCACAGACTGTTTGCGCATGCGGTCCATCAAGTCGGGACCGGAAATCCCTTCCGGGAAGCCCGGGAAATTTTCCACTTCGGTTGTTGTCGTTAATTGCCCTCCGGCAGCAACGCCCCCGGCCATCATGCCTTCAAACATTAAAGGTTTTAATTGCGCCCGCGCACAATAAATCGCAGCCGTATGGGCCGCAGGCCCGGAGCCGATAATAATAACTTTTTCCATGCCTCCCTCCATTAATAAAAATATGGTCTTAACTCTTTATGCGTCAGGGGTATCTTTTCCGGCCGGCCGCAGTTCGGACAGCTGCTTTAATTCTATCGATGTGTTTTGAGATAATTCATCTAAGGGGGCGTTGTGATCTAATAAATCTTTCAAAGGGAAATCTGAACGGATGGAAAATCCGGCAGATTGTATCATGCGCAGGGTCCGGGCGGCCTCCGCTCCCCGCACGTTCAGGTATCCCGATAAAAACAGGGAATTAGCCGGATAGAGCGCGAGCGGTTCCATTTCCTTCAGGTAAAATTCTCTTCCGGCCGCAATACGGATGTCTGTAGACGGGTTCAGGAAACGGAACAGGCACAAGACCCGCAGACAATATTCCGGCGTTAAAGACTCGGGGACTTTCAAGACATTGCCTTCAATAGGAATATAAAAATTGACCGGAATGGACTGCGCCCCGATCTTTCGTAAATACCGCGCGACCTCAATGATATCCCGGCTCTCCTCTCCCATTCCGACAATAATTCCCGAACAGATCTCGAGCCCTTCTCCTTGCGCGATATCTAAAGTTTTTATCCGGTCCTCATAAGTGTGTGTTGTACAGATGGAAGGATAAAACCGTCTTGACGTGTTCAAATTATGGTTAATGCGGTTGACTCCGGCCTCTTTCAAAATCCTGGCTTTGGGGCGGTCCAGGATGCCCGGGGACACACAGATCTGCATGGGATATTTAGCTTTTATGCGTTTAATCAATTCCGCAAGATGCTCGATTCTCTGTAAGGAAGGTGTACGGCCGGAAAAAACCATGCAATGGCGGAAAGCCCCGGAACGGTAAGCCTTTTCAGCTTCGGCCAGGATCTCTTCGTCTGTTTTAAAACCATATTCTTCTATTTTCGCCGCAGAACCTTTGGACTGCGCGCAATACTGGCAGTCTTCCGGACAATGTCCGTTCTGGACATTGTTCAGGATATGAAGAAGAACATCCCTGCCGAAGGATTTTTGCCTTAAAACAAAAGCCGCATCCAGTAAAGGCAAAAGCCTGACTTGCGGAGACTCAAGGATGTCCAGACACACAGTATCCGGAAGCGTTTCCTGGGTTTCTTCTAAAAGGATCAATTTTTCATAAAGATCATGTGTCATAATGCCTCTCTTTAACGTGGGGGTATTCTAATATAAAACATGAGGGAAAGCAAATAAAACCCGCACTTCGTATGCGTCAAGGAACGCTGCGTGTATAATTAATATATTTCTTGCTTTCTAATAGTAGTTGTACTAATATCATGAAGATATGAATTATGAGCCACACAAAGTCTTTATCCCTGTTATGGGGACAGGGTTCACGATTGACACGCCCATCAAAATAGCTAAATACGGAATTTCCTCTGTCATTTCCTTGGTTGACGACACTTTAATTGAAGAGATGCGCAAGCACTATTGTCAGAAATTCGGAGAATCCTATGAGGCTATTACCAAAAAAGACCCGGACTACCGGGCTAAAAGGATAACCGCATATTTAAACCTCGTTGACAAGATCGTCAAATTCCAGTTCCAGGAGCTCAAAAATTCCGCTTTTGAAATCGGGACAGAAATCACGAAATATTTTGAAATGATTCCTGAATCATCACCGGTCAAATCTCTCTACAAGAAAATGCTTTCCACTCATGACCCCTCTCTTAAAAAAGAAATGCAGGATCAGTTGAGAGACTCTCTTGAGATCGGACGGATTGACGTCAACATCATGACAAAACTGGACCGGCCGAATTACGCCCCGGGCACAGGGGAACTTCTTCCGCAGGAGTATTCCGACGCTCTGGCTGCTTTGCGTGGGTTTGCGCAAAGTACTGTTCACGCGGCTGTCGTCCTTTCGGCCGGGTTCAACAGACGGCTGTATAATTATATCAGTGAATTTAAAGATTTTTACGCAGACAAAAAAGGATATATCAAGAAAAAAATCATTCTCAAAGTCAGCGACTACAGATCTTCTTTGATTCAGGGGAAATTTCTGGCCAAAAAAGGCTTATGGGTATCAGAGTACCGGTTCGAATCAGGATTAAATTGCGGCGGACATGCTTTTGTGGGTTCCGGACAGATGCTGGGCCCTATTTTGGAAGAATTCAAAAACAAGAAGAAAGAACTCATACAGAACCTTCATAAAATCTATTCCGAGGCCCAGAAAATCAAGCAACGCGTAACTTTTGCCAATCCCCTTCCTGTGCAGATCACCGCCCAGGGAGGCATCGGGACGCATCAGGAGAATCAGTTCCTTTTGAACTATTACGGACTGGATGCGACAGGCTGGGGAACGCTGTTTCTTCTCTGCCCGGAAACAACATCCGTTGATGACGACACCCTGGCGCAATTAAAAACCGCCCGGGATAAAGACCTGGAACTCAGCGACGTTTCTCCTCTGGGTGTTCCGTTTAACAATCTTTTGTCAAGCCAGTCCGAAATCCGGAAAAATCAACGGATATTGGACGGCCGGCCGGGGAGTCCCTGCCCCAAAGGTCATCTGGCCAACAACACAGAATTTACTGAAAAGCCCATTTGTACAGCTTCCCGGGCATACCAGAAACTGAAAATTGAGCAACTGAAATCCCGGAACCTCACTGACGAAGAATATCAGCGGCATTACTCAGCCCTGGTCAATAAATGCTGCATTTGTCATGATCTGGGTGCCGGGGCTTTAAAAAAGCATACTATCCCTTTTCCCGGGGAACTTAACCCGGCTATCTGCCCGGGCCCGAATTTAAAATACTTCTCACGCATCTATACGTTAAAAGAAATGCTGAATCATATCTACGGACGGGATTCCTATGAAACCATGACTCAGCGCCCGCACATGTTTGTCCAGGAAGTCCATATTTATATGCAGTACTTTATTAAAGCCGTTCAGAAGTCCCTCCATTTCAACATCAGTGCCAGCGAACTGAACCTGGAATCGATCAAAAACAATCTTTGCGAGGGGATCGACTATTATCTCAGCCTTATAAAATCCGACCGCTGCCGGCAGTTCTGGACACATCCGGAAACGATTGAACAAGATATCCTCACCTTAAAATCAAAACTTTTACATTTTCTGGAAACATGCCCGGAAAGGGTTCTCACCCCGCTCCCTTCCTGAAAAAAAACAAAGCCATCAAGGGATGAGATTTAATTCTCTTTTTGGGGAAGGTCTTTCTCTTTTTCCTCCTGGAGAGGACAAGGAGGAACGTTCCTGGTCAATTTCATGGAACAGAATTCCGGGCCGCACATCGAGCAGTAAGACGCACGTTTATCACTGTTCTCTTCCAGGGACGTGTCGTGGTAGGCTTTTGCCGTTTCGGGATCAAGACTTAAATTAAAATGGTCCTGCCAGCGGAAATCATAACGGGATTCAGCAACCGCGCGGTCCCAGAGCACAGCCTGGGGATGTCCCTTGGCCACATCAGCGGCATGAGCGGCAATTTTATAAGCAATGATACCGTTTTTCACATCTTCCTTGTTCGGCAAGCCAAGATGTTCTTTCGGGGTAACATAACAAAGCATGGCCGTGCCGTACCAGCCGATCATGGCCCCCCCGATAGCCGAAGATATGTGATCGTAGCCGGAGGCAACATCCGTCGTAATGGGTCCCAGGGTATAAAAAGGAGCGCCGTGGCAGCAGGTTAACTGTCTATCCATGTTCTCTTTGATCAAATGTAAAGGGATATGCCCGGGACCTTCGATCATGGTTTGCACATCATGTTCCCAGGCTATCCGGGTCAATTCCCCGAGGACCTCCAGCTCAGCAAACTGGGCCGCATCATTGGCATCAGCGATACTTCCCGGGCGCAACCCGTCTCCCAGGGAAATACCGACATCGTATTGCTTTAATACGGAACAGATATCCGCAAAATGTGTATAAAGAAAATTTTCTTTCTGATGAGCCGTACACCATTGGGCCATAATCGCGCCGCCCCGGGAAACAATCCCGGTCACGCGTTTCCGCGCCAGAGGGACAAAACGGTGCAGCACGCCCGCATGGATCGTGACATAATCGACGCCCTGCTCTGCCTGTTCAATAAGGGTGTCCCGGTAAATCTCCCAGCTCAGCCGTTCCGCCCGCCCGCCCGCTTTCTCCAAAGCCTGATAGATGGGGACCGTTCCGATAGGGACATGCGCGTTACGGATAATCCATTCCCTGGTTTCATGGATATAAGCCCCTGTCGACAAGTCCATGACCGTATCCCCGCCCCAGCGTGTCGCCCAGATCATTTTTTCAACTTCTTCGGGGATACTGGAGGATAATATGGAGTGCCCGATATTGGCATTGATTTTCACCAGAAAATTCCGGCCGATAATCATAGGTTCCGCTTCCGGATGGTTTATATTGGCCGGGATAATGGCTCTTCCCGCCGCAATTTCTTCCCGGACAAATTCAGCGGGACAGTGCTCCCGGACAGCGACAAACTCCATTTCCGGGGTAACGATTCCTTTCCTGGCATAGTGCATCTGGGTAACATGACATCCGGGTTTCGCTCTCCGGAAATCCGGGCCTTGCTCGTGATAACGGGGAATCAGGGGCGTACGGTTATCGTCCCCGTCCCCTAAAAAGGCCGTGTCGCTTTTATAATGTTCCGTATCCTCCCGGGATTCAATCCAGGCCTCCCTGAACCGGGGCAGCCCCTGAGTCAGGTCAAGCTGCGCCTCCGGATCGGTATACGGGCCGGTGGTATCGTAAAGATTTATAATTTCTTTGGCAGAGGAAGCCCCCCCTGTTTCTGAGGAGGGATTCTTGATTGTGACCTGTTTAAAAGGGACGCGCAGGTCCTTAAACCGCTCCCCTGACTTATAGACCTTCCGGACGCCCGGTTGAAATTGATACCGCAGGCTGATTTGCCGGATATGTTCCAACTGCCGGGAGAGATTTTCAGATTTTTGTTTTGCCAATATATCAAGTGGATTCATGAGCCCCGTCTTTCCATGTCAATTAATACGGATGCCGCCATTATATCAAGGTTCTCCAGGGTAAAACAAGGCGATACAGCTCGTCACGCCGTGGAGAAAATTTTTCCCGTACACCGGCCCCAGTTCCCCGGCGCTGAAAAACCCGGAGAGCGGGACATCCCCCAGAAAATCATTTAACAAGTTCGTATCATGGTTCTGGGCTCCAAAAAGCTCCTTTCCTCTTGCACTGCAGGAAAAGATCAAGCCGCCTTTGGGGGCCAGACGCACCAGTTCATTCTGATGCTCTTTTAAAAGGGATTTCAAATCCTGTTCCGCGGAGATAGGATCACGCACATGGAACTTAACCGTCTGGCCGACATGCACGGCATCGGTGATAATCCCCGCCCCGGATTCATCGTCGATGGCCATCAGCAAACGGATAATAAAATCCCCCTGCCTCATACGATGTTTATACTCATTCATAGCGATACCGACGAATATGGCGTCCTGGGCGAGCTTCTGGTCCCGTTCCGATATTTCGTTGATCACATCCTCCAGGACTTCGTAAAACGGCCGGCCGGCCAACTCATAGATAATATTGTCATCCGCCTGCGTGATAATATAGCTTTCCCCAATCGGACGGCAGCCCTGGGAGACAATGGTTTCAATATGAATGTTCCCGGTGAGGCATACCCCGACCAGCCCTTCGGCATAATATTGGGAGTTGCAGATAAACAAATTCTGCCGGGGATGATTTTCGACCCCGGTCAACCCGCCGACAACCGGGCTGTTAGGATAGGACTTATTAATGCCTTCGATAAAAGAATTCATAGCGCTGTTTGTGGCTTCGGTAAAAACAATAAACTTGGGCTTTTCATTCGGATAGACATCCATCAAATCATACCATTCTTCGGTTGTCTGCAGGTCCTCATAACTTGTCTGGTCGAGATAAAACGGCATGCACCTCACCCCCGGCATCCGGGCCAGCAGCAGGGAAACTGACGGGGAATCCTCAATTTCTTTTCCCGCCCCGATCACGCCGTAGCCGGCGCAGCCCAAAACATTTTTAAGGGACAGTCCGGCCTGAATCTTGTCCCCGATGACTTTGGTCGACTTTTCATCAAACCCGGAAATAAAAAGGAAGGCGATGTCCCACGCCCCCTCAACGCCCTCGGATAAATCTTTAAGGATAACATCTAAAAGGGTCGATGTTGAAATCCGGCTCAAAAACTCCATATTTTTATTCTGGCTATTCATCTTATGACTGTTCATGAATAAGGTTCAACGGATATCTTTCTTAAAAACAAAGCGTCCGAAGCGGGATTGATCCTCCCTGTCATTCATTGGGGAAGCGTTTTATTAAGTCCGCCACTTGATGGAACACCCCATAGCCGGCATCTGCCGGGCATCTACGGGACTGCCGGCAGCCATATTATTCATGGCTTCCTTAAGTTCTTCCCGGGTAACCCTGGTTTCATCCTTCCAGTTATCATCAATGCGTCCGTGATAAACAAGCCTGGCTTCTTTGTTATAAAGATAAATATCCGGAGTGCATTGGGCTTTAAAACGCCTGGCAACATCCTGAGTTTCATCAATAAGGTACGGAAAATCAATCCCCAGCTCCTTGATTTTTTCTTTCATTTTATCCGGGGCGTCTTCCGGGAAGTCCGGATGAATGTTCGGGTTAACGGCAACCGTATTCAGGCGCATCCCCAAGCCATAACGGGCCAAACGTATCACCCTAGGCCAAACGGCCTGTGCGTAAGGGCAGTGATTACAAGTAAATACAACAAGCAATCCCCGCTCCCCCAAAAGATCGGCACTTTTGTAAGTTTTTCCCTCCGTATCAGGCAATGCAAATTCAGGCAGTGTCGAACCTAACGGAACGATCACAGATTCCAATAATGCCATGGGGCCCTCCTTATTTAATTTTTATAATTATAGAAGCGTCCTATTTTCTGTCAAGCATATAATATTCCGGATGCCTTCTGATTTCCCGGTTTTTCCAAAGGAGTTCTTATGTTTAAGAATCGCCGGATTTTCTGTTCAAAGTTAAAGCATAATTGTGTATAATAATCCAGAGTGTACGCGGGATTTCGGACTCCGCTCAAAACACATGATTCAAATGGAATTTTTCCCCGGAAAGGAGATCGGGACTTATGGATGAAACCGCGATGATTTTTGAACAAATCCCCTTGGGCCCTATGAACAATTTCTCCTACCTGATCGGTGACGCAGCGACCCGCCAGGTCGGGGTTGTCGATCCGGGCTGGGATGCCCGGACCCTTCTCGGCATCTGTGAGGAAAAAAATTATAAGATTGCCGCCGTGCTCTTAACGCACGGACATTATGACCACGCCAATGCTCTCAAAGAACTGCTGAAAAACACTCCTGTCCCCGTATATCTGTCGAAACATGAGCCAGCTTATTACCAGCCTGAGTGTGACAACATTCATTTTGTCGAACACAATGAAAAAATACTTATAGGGTCTTTAGAGGTCCAATGTCTTCATACCCCGGGGCACACACCCGGTTCGCAATGTTTTCTTGCGGGGAATAACCTGCTGACCGGGGACACTCTTTTTATTGACGGCTGCGGCCGCTGCGATCTGCCGGGGGGCGATTCGGAAAAAATGTTTCATACTTTATATAACCTTATTCTCAAACTCCCGGAATCAACCGTGATTTATCCCGGGCACGATTACGGGAAGACCCCGCAAGCCCTACTGAAAGACCAGAAAGGAAGCAATCCCTACCTGACCTGCCGGTCCAGAGAGGAATTTATCGAACACCGCATGGGCATAACCCTGTAAAAAAGACATCCCTTCCCAATTCTCCGGGAAGGTCTTCTGCCTGGGGAGAAAAAACAGTTCACGGCTTTTGCTGAATGATTTTCTCTAAAGGAAGGGCTTTATTAATAAGCCAGCTGTACAGCCTGAAGGGAAGAATTTTTCTCAGGACAAACAGAACCTGTGTTTCAATATCCGGCCGGTTACGGAAAGAAGGCCTTTGCCCCAAGATCAGCTTCTCGGCCAGCATAGCAATCTCCTCCGGATCCTTATGACAATCATCGACATGATCCTTGATCTTCTTTTTCATAAACTGTGACAGTGCGAAATACGGGCTGTCCGGACTATCATAATTTTTTGCGTAATGCGCGTTCTCATAAAATATCTTCGTTTTGTAAGTTCCGGGTTCGATCAAAAAAACATCAATACCGAAAGGTTTGAGTTCATAACGCAGGCATTCGGAGAAACCTTCCAAAGCCCATTTACTGGCACAATAAGCGCTGAACCCCGGGGAAGCGCTGAACCCGGACACGCTGGAAATATTGATGATTTTGCCGTGTCTCTTAGGACGCATAAAGGGAACGGCGGCCCGGGTAACGTTCAACACTCCGAAAAAGTTCGTGTCCATCTGCTCCCGGATTTCCTGGTCCGTCAAATCTTCAAAATAGCCGCCCAGCCCGTACCCGGCATTATTGATCAGAACATCGATATAGCCGTATTTTGAGCCGACCTCTTTAAAGCAGTGGCTCACCGAAAGACGGTCCGTGACATCGCATTGATAAACGTCGACGGTTGTCTGCCGGCGCTGGCATTCGTCTAAAAGGGCCCCTTGCTTCTCAAGGTTGCGCATGGTGGCGATAACCTGATGTCCCCGGGAAGCCAGCCGGGCCGCCATGAGCAGACCGAACCCGCTGGAACATCCGGTGATAAGAATGATTTGCTGTGAAGGAGTTTGATTCATGACGATGAATTTTGAATGCTTTTTTGAATTAAAAGACGATCCGCAATCGTCAGGGCTATCATCGCTTCGATCACAGGGACAATTCTCGGGCATAAACACGGATCATGCCGGCCCCTCACCTGAATTTCAACCTCTTCATGATTTATGTTAACGGTGTTCTGCAGTTTGGCAATGGAAGACGGAGGTTTGACAGCCGCTCTTAATACAATATCCGCGCCGGTAGATATCCCGCCCAAAATTCCTCCGGCATGGTCTGTTGCCGTTGTGACCTTCCCCTCCCGGGAAATAAAGGGGTCATTGTTTTCCGAACCCCTTAATTGGGCCGAGGCAAACCCCTCGCCGAACTCGACACCGCGGATCGTCCCGACCGACATGACGGCATGAGCCAAAAGGGCATTAAGCTTATCAAAAACAGGATCGCCCAGTCCAACCGGACAGCCCTGAACAACCGCCTCGACAATTCCGCCGACGGAATCGCAGTCTTTTCTCGCTTCTTCAATCACCCGAATCATCTCTTCGGCGGCGGACAAATCCGGGGCCCGCACGATATTCTGTTCAATGACGTCATAATTCCGCTCCCGGGCCTTTACCGGGCCGACCGATATCGTATAGGCGATAACTTTTATATTGTTTTGTGCCAGGAATTTCTTGGCCACGGCTCCGGCGGCAACCCGGGCCGCAGTCTCCCTCCCGGAAGAGCGCCCCCCGCCCCGGTAGTCCCTGATCCCGTATTTCATCTGATAAGGATAATCCGCGTGCCCCGGGCGGTATACGTCCATAATATTGGAATAATCCCGGGGACGCTGGTCCTGGTTACGGATCAGCATCGCCAAAGGGGTTCCGGTCGTCTTGCCTTCAAATGTCCCGGAAAGGATTTCAACCTTATCGGATTCCTGGCGCTGGGTCGTTATCTTGCTCTGCCCCGGCCGGCGGCGGTCCAAATCAAACTGAATATCGTCTTCTGAAATCTCCAACTGCGGCGGGACGCCGTCGATCACAACACCCAAAGCCGGGCCATGGCTTTCCCCGAACGTTGATATACGGAAAAGTTCTCCGAAAATATTTCCTGCCATTCTGGTCTCCTGTCAATTAATAATCTGTCGCCGCCCCGCGCGGCTGCCCCTACGCTCCGGGCGTATTTATTTAAAACAGCGCTTTGACAACGGCTGCGGGGTTGCTGGATGACCAGCACACATTCATTGAGCGTTTTCGCGCATCAATGCTAATCATAGCACCATTTTTTGCAATAGCAAGAGGTCCTCCGACAAAAGCTTCGCGGGCAATATGCCCGACGACAAACCCAAAAGGAATGGGCTCAAGATATCCGGTTCATCAAGAACTCTCCGGAATCAGGTCAGCCAGGGCTGCTCCTGCCGCAATCTTTCTTCATACGTTTTAATATCATCCTCAAACTGCATGGTCCACCCGATCTGATCCAGGCCTTTTATAAGGCAGAATTTCATAAAAGGATGAATTTTAAAACGGTATTCACAGCCGTTCCGGTCAACAATGATCTGTTTGGGAAGATCCGCGGTCAATTGTATCCCGGGGAAAGCGTTAACCTGCTGGAATAAACGTTCCACTTTTTCAGGTTCAAGCTGAACCGGCAGGATACCGTTCTTGCCGCAGTTGTTGTAGAAAATATCGGCAAAACTCGGGGCAATAATCACCCGGAACCCGTAATCGGCAAGCGCCCAGGGAGCATGTTCCCGGCTCGACCCGCAGCCGAAGTTATCCCTGGCCAGCAGGATCGTGGCGTGACGGTATTCATTTTTATTCAGGACAAAATCAGGGTTGGGTTCTGTGCCTTCATAATCCTTATAGCGCCATTCATGAAACAGATGTTGTCCAAAACCCGTGCGCTCAATTTTACGTAAAAACTGTTTGGGAACAATCGCATCTGTATCGACATTGGCCCTGTCCAACGGGACAACAACACCTTGATGTTGAATAAACGGTTTCATAATCGACCTCTCTTTTAAGAAATATTTTCCCGGACATCCGCCAGATGCCCTTTTAAAGCCGCAAGCGCCGCCATCTGTACGGACATCAAATGCGTCCGGCCGCCCGGCCCCTGCCGCCCTTCAAAATTACGGTTGCTCGTTGACGCACACCGTTCCCCCGGCTTCAGCTGATCATCGTTCATGCCCAGACACATCGAGCATCCGGAAAAACGCCACTGCAGACCGGCGTCCAGGAATATTTTCTGCAGGCCTTCCTCCTCGGCCTGCAGGCGCACACGTTCGGACCCCGGCACGACGATCGCTTCGACCTGAGGATGCACCTTCTTGCCTTTGACCACTTCCGCTGCGGCACGCAAATCCTCTATTCTTCCGTTCGTGCAAGAGCCGATAAACACTTTGGTGATCTCAAGGCCTTTTATCGGCGTTAAAGGCTGAAGATCCATGTACCTTAAGGCGTTCTTCGCCGTTGTTTTTTTGACCGGATCTGTCATGCCTTCCGGGTCAGGAACAACATCATCAATGGAAACGACCTGGCCCGGGCTGGTTCCCCAGGTCACCTGCGGCTTGATCGCTGCTGCGTCAATCTCGATGAGGCGGTCAAACGCGGCGCCGGGATCTGTTTTAAGCGTCTGCCAATAAGCCACGGCCCTGTCCCAATCCTTATCCTTCGGGGCAAAATCCCGTCCTTTCAAAAACTCGAACGTTTTCTCATCCGGCGCGATCATCCCGGCCCGGCCTCCGGCTTCAATGCTCATATTACAAATCGTCATCCGCCCTTCCATCGAAAGGCTCTCAATCGCGGTTCCCGCATATTCAATGACATAACCGGTGGCTCCGTCCGTACCGATCTGCCCGATAATATATAAAATGATATCTTTCGCTGTGACGCCTTCAGCCAAAACCCCGTCAACCTTGATCAGCATGGACTTTGATTTGTTCTGCTGCAGGGTCTGGGTCGCCAGCACATGCTCCACTTCAGAGGTTCCGATCCCGAAAGCCAACGCGCCGAAAGCGCCGTGCGTCGCGGTATGGGAATCACCGCAGACAATGACCATCCCCGGCTGCGTGATCCCTTTTTCCGGGCCGATGACATGCACGATCCCCTGGTCCTGGCTGCCGAATTCATAAAGCCGGACACCGAACTCCTCACAGTTCTTTTTCAGGGTTTCCATCTGAATTCTGGACGTATCCTCGACTTTTGACCAGTCCTGCGTGCGGGTCGAAACATTGTGGTCCATGGTGGCAAAGGTTTTATGCGGACAGCGCACTTTCCGTTCCGACAGCCTCAACCCTTCAAAAGCCTGAGGGCTGGTGACTTCATGCACAAGCTGGCGGTCGACATAGATGACCGACGTGTCTTCCTGGCTCTCATGCACCAGATGTTTTTCCCATATCTTATCGTATAATGTCTTTGGCATATCTTCTCCTTACCTAACCTAAATTAACACCTTATATTTCTACATAATATTAAGTAACAAAACAAAAAATGTCAACGGCGCATTCATCACTTAAGCAACAGTTTCCGCAGAACAGTCTGCAGAACCCCTCCATGACGGTAATAGTCGATCTCCACAGGAGTATCCAGCCGGCAGATGCAGGAGAACTCCTGAACGGTTCCGTCTTTTTTTTGCGCCCGGACGACAACAGCTGCTCCCGGCTGTATTTGCTCGTTCAGATTCGGGAAGTCAAAAACTTCTTCTCCGGTCAGGCCCAGGGATTCGGCCGAATCTCCGGGAGAAAATTCCAGAGGAAGCAGCCCCATGCCTGCCAGATTACTGCGGTGGATGCGTTCAAAACTCTGCGCTATCACAATCCGCACCCCCAGCAGGGCCGTACCTTTTGCCGCCCAGTCCCGGCTGGAACCTGTCCCGTATTCTTTCCCGGCCAAAACCAGCAGCGGTATCTGATCATAATGATAAAGCCGGGCAGCATCGTAAATGCTCATTTTCTCCTGGGTCGGGAAATGAATCGTCCAGGACCCCTCGGTTCCCGGAGCCAGCTGATTCCGCAACCGGATATTGGCGAACGTCCCCCGGACCATAACTTTGTCATTGCCCCGGCGCGACCCGTAACTGTTAAAATGCGCAGGATCAACGCCCTGTTCAATCAAATATTTCCCGGCCGGGCTGTTGACGGCAATGGCTCCCGCCGGGGAAATATGGTCGGTCGTGATCGAGTCCCCGACCTTGACGAGAACCCTTGCCCCGGACACAGGCTGAATCGTCCCCGGCTCTTTTGTCATATGCGCAAAAAAAGGCGGCTCCTGAATATAGGTGCTTTGGGTCTTCCATTTAAAAAGCTCACCCTGCGGGACCTTGATCTTTTCCCATTCCGCATTGCCTCCGAACACATCCTTATAGCGTTTGGCATACGCTTTTCTATGAACATGTTTCTGGGAGACCGCCTCGATCTCTTCCGGGGAAGGCCACAAGTCTTCCAAAAAGACCGGCGCGCCTTTAGCGTCAAGCCCCACGGGCTGTGTCATAAAATCAATATTGACTGTCCCGGCCAAAGCATAGGCCACAACCAACGGCGGGCTCGCCAGATAATTCGCTTTTGTAAAAGGACTGACCCGCCCTTCAAAATTTCTGTTCCCGCTTAAGACGGCAGCGGCCACAATGTTATTCTCCTGTATGGCCTTGGCGACCGGCCCGGCGACCGGCCCGCTGTTTCCGATACAGGTCGCGCATCCGTAACCGACAATATGAAAATTCAGCTGTTCAAAAAAGGGCAGCAGCCCCGAGGTGGCCAAATATTCCTCCACAGCCTGAGAGCCGGGAGCAAAACTCGTTTTGACATAAGACGGGACTTTCAAGCCCTGCGCCACGGCTTTCTGAGCCAGCAGCCCGGCACAGATCAGCACAGACGGATTGGACGTGTTCGTACAACTCGTGATGGAAGCAATCACCACCGCGCCGTGAGAAAGGGCGTTCCCGCTCCGGTCAGCAAGCACAGCGCCCGCGTTTAACTCTTCACCGGGCACTTCAAACCCCCGCTCTTTTAGAGGGGCACTCAGAGCTTTCTGAAAAGAGCCCTGCATATCTTTCAAAGGGATCCGGTCCTGCGGACGCTTGGGCCCGGCCAGCGACGGCTCCACGGACGACAAATCCAATTCCAGCACTTCGGTGTAATCAGGGACAGCAGAGCGCGGCTGATAAAACATCCCCTGTTCTTTCATATAACGTTCGATCAAGTCGACCTGGGTTTTCTTCCGTCCGGTTAAACGGTAGTAACTCAGGGTCTCCTCGTCAACCGGGAAGATCCCCATCGTGGCGCCGTATTCCGGAGCCATGTTGGAAATCGTGGCCCTGTCCGGCAGGCTTAAATGTTTCAGGCTGGGGCCGAAAAATTCCACAAATTTTCCGACCACGCCTTTGGTTCTTAACACCTGCGTAATGGTTAAGACCATGTCCGTGGCCGTAACGCCCTTGGGCAGCCGGCCCGTCAGTTTAAACCCGATGACCTCCGGTAAAAGCATATAAATCGGCTCACCCAGCATCACCGCCTCGGCTTCAATGCCGCCCACGCCCCAGCCGACGACACCGATACCGTTGATCATCGTCGTATGGCTGTCCGTTCCGATAAGGCTGTCAGGATAAGCGACAAGGCTTTTTTCTTCCTTTTTCAAAAGCACGCCCTGCGCCAGATATTCCAGGTTAACCTGGTGAATGATTCCGGTCGACGGCGGCACAACCCGGAAATTCTGAAAAACACGCTGTCCCCATTTCAGGAATTCATAGCGCTCCTTGTTCCGTTTAAACTCCTGCCGGATATTCGTGGCAATGGCTTTGGCGGAGCCGTAAGCGTCAATCTGTAAAGAGTGGTCGATCACCAAATCGCACGGCACCTGCGGATTAATTTTTTTATAATCACCCCCGAGACGTTTCATGGCCGAGCGCATGGCCGCCAAATCCACGACACAAGGCACTCCGGTAAAATCCTGCAGGATCACGCGCCCCGGTTTAAAAGCGATGTCTGTTTTGGGCAAACCGCTCCCCTGCCAACGGGCCAGCTTCTCTATGTCAGCAAACTGGATCTGGTAATTGTCCCAGTTCCTTAATGCATTTTCCAAAAGCACTTTTATGGAATACGGCAGGGCCTCCGGTTTGGGCAGCCCCAATTTATGAATCTTGGCTAAATGATAAATGCCGATTTTTCTATTATTAACGGAAATGGTTTTAAAGGCATCTTTTTTGGAAACATCCATAATGAAATCCTTACTTGTAAATATATAAGTTTTACCAATTTAATCGGGGTATTATATAGAATTGTCAGATACGAGTCAACCCATTCGACACCTCTCCCCCTGAAAGAAACTACGCCGGTCAGCCCGTTGTTTAAGGGGAGACGATACCACCATTCCGGGCGGAATTTTTCATTTCCGGCCCTGCAGGATGTCTTCGAGCAGAAGAGTCAGATCCACGTCCTTTTTAAAACCGAACCGGGCCATATGATACTTGATAAAAAAGGCCTCGATTTTTAAAACAACATTCCCGGGCACCTCCGGCAGCCCGCGCAAACGGGTTAATAACTCCGTATCGGTTTCGCTGTCCTTCCGTTCGACATGAAATTTTGTCTTTAAAAAATGTTCCAGCCGTTTATACTCCCACACATAAGGATTCTGTTTCCTGCTCAGTCTGGTCTCTGTCCAGACCTCGTCCCCCTTATGTCTTTTGAATAAACGGCCCAAGAATTTCTTGAAAATTTCTTCCAGCGCCACCATGATAACAATGGCAAACAAAAGGGCCACTAAAGTCCTTGTTTCAATATCCAGGATAGCCGCCTTCAACCGCTTCTGAGAACACCATATCCAGTCGGCTATTTTGTTGATTTTACTGTAGCGGTCTATGGCGGATAACCGGGAATCCGGGGGCGTGGGATCAAAACGGACCCAGTCATAGAGGGCCGTCCCCTTATCCGGGCCTGCCCCGCCGGACCGCACCGGGATCAGGGCTTCCACCCAGGCATGGGCGTCTCTTCCGCGCACAATATACTTGTCGTCACTAAACGCGGACTTTTCCGTCGCCAGAAAGCCCGCGACCAAACGGGCCGGGATCCCCCTTTCCCTTAACATAAGCGTCATCGCCGAAGCGAAATAAGAACAATACGCCGGGCGCCGGTAGTCCAGCATATAAATCAACCCTTTGTCGTCCGCCACAAAATCGACATACAGGTTATATTCAAACTGTGTGCGGAAAAAATGCTCCATCTTCCTGGCAATCCGCAGCGGGTCGTTTTCCCGGCCGATAAGATAATCGTTTCTTATTTTCAAATGCTTTCTCAAAAAGTCCGAAACAGCCGTGTAGTCATGCCGGTCAGCCCCGCCCACTTTTGCCCCCGGGGAAACTTCCCCGAGCTGAAGTTCGGCTTTGGGGATTTTCTTATCGACATTATAAACAACCCCGTTAGCGTCCTGAACGTAGGCCGTGCCTTTGCTGTGCATAGCGGCCACCCCCCGGGGGACAGGGATAATATCTGCCAGATATTCGAACATCACCAGCTCAAAGGTGTCCCGGGAGGGCAGGAATTCCCGCGACACCGGATCCGTGGGCAGGTCTTCCACGGCGGTCCATACCCCGTTTTGATAATCCTTGAAAATCTGGGCCACAAGATAATGAGACCGGCCGCCGGTGCGGTCTATTTCCAGGATCGGCCTGACATCATTACGGGAATTCCCGGACCCGCTTAAGTTCAGGGTGGAGTCAAACAAACTGAAATGTCTCCTTCCCACATAATTCTGGATAAGGTGCATAAAGATATCGTCCCCCAGATGAATGCTCTGCACGATGACAAAGAAGATGGCGACAGCAATCACGGCGAGGAAGACAGGATACGCATAAAGGAAAGGGCTTTTGTATTTCGAACGTTTGAATGCCTCGGCTGTATCCGGAGAGACAGGAAAGTATAAATGGCCGATCATGATCCCGACACTCATATAACAATAAAACCAGAAGACAAACTGAGTGATCACCGTGAAAGGCACGTTGATGGATAAAGCGACGGTTAACCACGGCAGGAACCTCAGGTAGTACGTGCGCCACTTGTAATCAAAACGGAACCACGCCAGGATAGCGACAAAGATTGAAGCGGTCTGCAGAGCCGGGACCAGAATCGGGATAAAAGACACCGCATTATCCGGCGAGGGGAAAAGATTGCGCCAGGTGCCGCTGACAACGATGGAAATGCTGATGAGGGACCGCCAGGACATATGGATGCTTGACCTGCGGGTGGGCCGGCCGGACATCTGTTTGATGTACGAAGGCAGGACACACAGGAAAGCCAGCGCCGGGACAATAAGCTCTCCCTGACAGACAGCGTAAACAAGCCAGGCAAAAACCAGCGTCAGAAATATTTCGGTATGTTCTCTTTTGGTTAACATTAACGGATCAAACTCTCATAATCTTCCGAGGCCACGACCGTCAGCTCCCGGTCCGGATTCATGGTCAAAGGCTGGTCGCGGATGACAATAACCCTGATATTCGTCCCCATGCATTCAATAGCCTGACACAGGTCGGACCTGGCTTCATCCCAATCCCCCAGCAGGACGATCATTGAAGACAGTTTCTTTAAAAACGGGTTGAGGCTCTGCTCCAGCATTTTAAAATTCACCTGGCGGACATCTTCGATACAGGCTAAAAGCTCCAGCAGATTTTCCAAATGAGCCAGGGCGCGCCCCATCTGGAAATGATGCAGGACATCGCCGGCCGCAAACAGGTCAATGATATAATCCTTCTTCGCGATGGCGTCCGCTATCCCGGCCACCACGGAAATCCTTTTTTCAAAACTCTCCTGTTTTTGTCTTTTCTTAAGCTCTGTATCCAGAAACAGCCCCACCCGGATAAAGTACTCATCGACATATTCCTTAACGATCAGCCTGCCCGTGTGAGCATACGAGGCCCAGTGAATGTCTTTCAGCCTGTCCCCCCGGCGGTACTCCCGGGTTGTCAAAAACTCGTTCGAGTCGCCGACATGCGAGCTGACCGCGATGCCGCCCGGCTGATAGACCCGTTTGAAAGGGACGACAAAATCCGTCTGGGAAATAAACTTCGGATAAACGATAAGCCGGTCCTTCTGCCCCACCCTGACCGGCCAGCGGAGCAGGCCAGAAGGGAAACTGGAGCCGACCAGGAGCCGCGGGAGTTCATACACGCCGCGGAATTTGCACCGCGTAATGAGCTTGATACTCACGGTCTCGCCCGGCTCAAGCCAGGGAACCGTACTGGCAAACTCTTTATGGTCCGGCGCGTCATATAACCCGTAAGGAAGGGAGTCCTCGCAGATATTCATATACCTGATCGGATGACGCCCGGTATTCTTGACAAGGACCTGATAAAACAGAAACTCTCCGGCGCAGGGCGGCGGGGGCAGAAGCCGCCTGACCTCCACGCGGGGCTTGCTGAAAAAAGCGAAAATGAAAGCGGTCAGGAACAGGGTCGTGACAAAACTGGGCAGCAGATAGGCGGAGATATGCAGTCCGGGGGAAGCGATCATAATCCCGACAAAAGCAATCCCGCATAAAATACGGCCGGCGTCGGTAAACCACATCCGGGTATAAACCACCGCGCGTTTAATAAAGGCGTGGTCTTCCGCCGGCATAAAAAATGAATATTTCCGTTTTGGCATTATCTTGGCACTTTAATGGATGCGATAATATCCGATATGATATTCGTCCGGGAGATGCCCCCGTATTGCGCTTTTGTGTCAAGCAGAATACGGTGAGCGAGGACAGGCACAGCCAGGTCCTTGACGTCCTCGGGAAGCACAAAATCCCTCCCCCGCATAAGGGCCCGCGCCCGGACGATACGCCCGTAAAGCAGTGTGCCTCTCGTCGAAACCCCCAGCCGGAGCTGGGGATGCTGGCGGGACGCCAGGACGATTTTTAAAAGGTATTCGCTGACAGTATCCTCGATCCGGACCGCGTCAACGGCGCCGCGCAGCTGCTGCAGCGATTCGAGGGATAAAATGGCATGGATGGCATCGACCGGGTCCTCGCGGGTCCGGTTGATCAGCAAAGACCGTTCCTTGTCCTTCGGCGGGTAGCCCAGGTCGATCTGCAGCATAAAGCGGTCCAGCTGCGCCTCAGGAAGCGGGTAAGTCCCGTGATAATCTATGGGATTCTGGGTCGCCAGGACAATGAACGGGGACGGAAGCCGGTGGCTGACGCCGTCCACCGTGACCTGTTCTTCACTCATCGCCTCCAGGAGGGCGGACTGCGTCCGGGGGGAAGCCCGGTTGATTTCATCTCCCAATAAAATATGAGCGAACAACGGCCCGGGGTTGAACGAAAAACTGCTGTCGTGCTGATTGAAGATATTGATGCCCGTAATATCTGTCGGCAGCAAGTCCGGGGTAAACTGGATGCGGTTGAACTTTCCGGCCACGGTTTTGGCGAGCGCCCTGGCCAGCGTTGTCTTGCCGACTCCGGGGATGTCCTCAATAAGCACATGCCCCCCGGCGACAAGAGCCAGGACAACCAGCTCAATCTTATCTTCTTTGCCATGAATAACCAGCGACAGGTTATCACCGACGGAAGTCATTAAACGGCTCACTTCATCAGCAGAAAGACTCATAGACAACTCCTTTATTGGGGGAAAACGCCCTCATCCCCGTATTGAAGAAATATCATGCATATATTTTATTATTATAAAAAGGGAATCGGTTTTTGTCGAGTCATGCATCTCAAAAAGAAGGAGGAAGGTCTGCGGGTCTCAAATCGGGGAACGTTTCGATAAGCCTGATCATCCGGGGATCGTCTACCGTACAGCGCTCCATAAACGTCCGGAAATATTGTTTAGCCTTCAGGGGGTCCCGCAGCTTCATATAGACCTGACCAAGCTCATAATAATATTCCACTTCATCAGGGTCGTGTTCTATGGCCTTGTTAATGAAATACAAAGCCCGCGTAAAACTCTCTTCGCGGTTCATGGTGATAAGATACAAATTATAATATGTGACGGGCATGTCATCGCAGTATTTGACGGCCTTAATATACTCTTCTTTCGCCTCCCGCGTCTGGCCTTCTTTCAGGAACTGGTTGCCTTTTGCGTGGCGTCTTTCCGCCTCGGCTCTGTCCGCAGGGCTGCAGACATCGTCATGGACCTTACTCCCTTTCCTGACAAGATAATCATAGATTTCCATATGCCCGTTCTTTTTGGCCAGGTCCGCGGCCGTCTCCCCGCCTTTTTCCTCTATATTAATATCAATGCCTTTTTCAGTAAATAATTTCACAATGGCCAAATGGCCCTGCGAAGCCGCCGCATGCAGAGGCGTAAAACCGTCCTGTTCTCTGGCCTTGAACTCCACCCCGGCCGTGTTCAAAAGAAGCTGGGCAACCTCCAGGCTCCCTTCCTGCGCGGCCACGTAAAGCGGGGTCATTTCCTGGACATTCTGCAGGTTGAGTTTGACGTTGTCCAGTGTTAAAAGATATTTGGCAAGCTCTATGAAATTTTTCTCCGCGGCGATATGCAGCGGGGTCCAGAAAAAGAACCCCTGCGGGGTATTGATCGGGACGTTGTTCTGCATCAGATTCCTGACCAAGTCTATATCATGATTGTAGGCGGCCATCTGGATGGCTTCGTATCCGTCCTTACCGGCCAGCCTTAAATCCGCCCCGGCTTCGATCAACAAAGCCACGATTTCTTTCGAACTCTTGCGGACAGCCAAATGAAAAGGGGTGTCGCCATAAACGTCAAATGCGTTAATATCTTTTATACGCGGCAGAAGTTTTTTAACGGCTTCAGCGTCCTTGTTTAAAATGGCAATCCTCAACTCCTTATCCCCGGCCGGCTCGGGCTTTGTCTCTTCCTCCTCCTCAAAAGCCCATTTCTTCCAATGGACAAACTCGTCCCGGCTTCCCCAGGCTGATTCGGCCAGCTTATCCCAGTTATCCCCTATTTTCTTAAACAGCTTCTGAGCCGTGTCCTTGTCATTGGAATAACAGGCAAACCAGGTGAAGGAATTTAATATATAAAAATTATACGGGTAAAGCTCCAGCCTTTCTTCAAACCCTTTCTTGATCCGCGGCCAGGAAAAACGGAACTTGATGAAATCCTGGTTCCCGACGTCCTTTCTCACAAAATTAGCGATAAGGGCATACATCTGATCCCCGGCCTTCTCCCGGGTCTGGTCCGCCGCCCATTCGGCATACTTCTCCACTTCACCAATATCTCCCCGCCAGCGGGGTAAAAGAGCCGAACTCATCGCGTAATGAAGGTAAGGGTAAACAGGATTGACCGCCATGGCCTTTTCCGCCATTTCATAAAGGACCAGTTTCGGCAGCCCCAAGGCATTCCCCGCTGTGATTTTCAATTCATACAGCCGGGGGTCCTCCACCTGCAAATTTTCCGCCACCATGATCATTTCATTGGCGTTCGTGAGGGCAGAAAAAAACTTTTCCCATTCTTTCTCACTGACAGTAATGGCATACCCTTCCCCCCGGTAAGCCCAGCCTAAGGCAATGTACGCATCGGCCAGGGCCAGTTTTTGCGTGATGGAATCAGGGCCTTCTTCCCCCCATTCTTCGAAGCGTTTGATATATTTCTTGATAAGCCGTTCATCCCCGTCACGATAGGAGTCGTGAATCCCTTCATAAAGCATTCTTAATTCAAAATCCCCGTATTTATTGACAGTATTGGCCGAACGGAATTCCCTGGCCATATTTTCAATTTCGGGGTACCGCTGGGCTTCGACCATCTGGTGGACCTTCAGCTGCAGCCGTTCCCTGTTCACCTGGCATAACAGGTAGGCCGGGTCTGACTTCTCCGGGATAACAATCTCTTCATTAAGCTTATATTCACTCGGCGTCCGCTCCGTAATCTGCTTTAAAGGGATCTTGTAACTGTTTTCATTTGTTCTTATCCGGACGAATGTTTTGGTTTCTTCAACAACAACACCCTCGATTGTTTTTCCGGATTTAAGCTGCAGGATTTCCGCGGAAACCATCCCGGACGGCAGCAAAACCAGCGCCAGCGATATCACCGCGGCCCGGACAGCATAAAACTTGCCATAATATTTCATCATGTATTTTTTCCCGTTAAAACTTAAAGTCTGACGCCCCCCCGGAGAGGGCTCTTATAGTATTATTATATTATACTATTTCCTTTCAAAAATTCTAACCGCCCTGACAAATTTTTTTTTGCCATTTGCAAAATCAATGATACGAATAACTTCTTGAACAGGGACAAAACCGAACTGCCCGAAATACCGCTGTTCTTCGGCCCTGTTCAGCATAGACGGCAGTTCATCTCCGCGGGTTTCCGACCAAAAATCGACTTCCAGCAGGATATGTCCGGGGGTGTTCCGTACAAGGTCCTCAAAATCATGTTTATTTCGCGGCAGTTCTATGATCCGGCCGCCGAACTCCTGAAATTCAATGCCGGTGTGATAACGGATCATACGGGGGCTTTCGGCAATAACCATGGTCCGGCCCGTGTCATGAGCTTTGATCCAGTCTGCGGCTTCACGGTATCCGGTCACGCGGCTTGAGGTATCCCGCATGACAGCATATAGTCCCCGGGAGTGAAAGACAAAAAAGACCGCCATAAGAAAAAGCACGGTCGTTTTGGCGCGCTTTAGTTTGTCGAGGCTTTTCACAAACTTTTCTATGAGCGTCTCCAGACCGATACCCGCCAGCAGAATGGCAAAAGGGGCAAATAATAAACTGTAGCGCCAGTCTTTGACAGGTGTTAAAGAGACAGCAATGAATAAGGCCGTAAAAAAAGCCAAGAGCATCTTTGTCTGACGCGTTCCTGACCGGACGACAACAAAAAGGCTGTAAAGGAATAACGGGATATAGTGAGGAACAACCAGGATCGTTTTCAGGTTGCGGATATAATGGCCCAGCAGTCCGATAGCCGAGGAACGGTAAGCCACAGCGCTTGTATTAGGGAAAACGGTCCCCAAATGAACCACATTCATCGCAGCAAGAAAAAGGGCGGTCAAAAAGGCCATGGATAGCGGAAGGCCCGCCAATGTCATTTTCCTTTTAAGAGGCCGTTCAAGCGGCAGAAAAAAGTAACTGGCCAAAACAGCCGGGAAGACAACCAGGCCTGACCATTTAAGGAGAATCGCGGCAGAGGCCAGGAGCCCGGTGAGAATATGCGGCTTAAGCCCTGCACCGTCCCTGATCTGCAAAAGGCATAAAAACACCCCGAGCAGGCACACCGTTAACGGGCTGTCAATGGTCAGGGAAAACGCCCAGAGGAAATAAAAATAGTTGAAAGCCAGACTGAGAGCGGCAAAAACACCCAGGAACCGGCTTTTCAGGCGCCGGCCGATCAGGTAGATCAATATCAGTCCCAGCAAATTCACGGCGACAGCCGTATAACGGCAGGCTATAAGGGTTTTATTTGTAAAAACATGACTGAGCGATAAAAGACAGGGCCATAACGGCGGGTGGAACTCCAGAGTTTCCCGGGAAAAAATCTTGGCGGGATTTTCGGCAATGAGTTTGGCGTACCAGCCGTACAGGGCCTCATCCGGCCCCAGCCTGTCCGTATAAACGAATTCCACCCGGGCCAGGAAAGCCCAGAGCAACAGCAGGATAACAATGCCGGTGTAAACAGGGGTCTTCATAGGGGTTTTCTTTCTAAGGAAGGAATACGTCTGCGCCTTTATTTTCGATAATTTGAAGTAGGCGACAATTGGCTCCACCTGGCTCTTTGGCACCAGATTCCCATTGCCGGATAGTGCTTTCACTGGCATTTAAAAGATAAGCAAAGACAGCTTGGCTCACGTTCAACTTCCTTCGTATCCTAATAATATCTTTAGCTTTATATTGTTTTGGTTCAGGATAACGAATTCTATTAAACTTCCGAATGCTTAAAGAAACGTCTTTCATTTCACCAATGGCGTACAAGTCTTCTTCAACCATATCTAAAACTTTTGATCGTTTTTTAGCTCGGGTTATCATAGGGGACCTCCTCGAATATCTTCTGCTTAGTTGCTATTTTCACTTCTTTCTCTGTTAAATTATCATACTCTTCCGATAAAATCCTTAATGCTTTCTTATCATCAGCCGTTAAATTATCCTGCTCATTCTTTCCAAAGAGAAGACAAAAAATAATACGTTCATTTTTTTCCAAAAGAAAATATTTCTAAAACCACCGCTTTTACCTCGTCCTCCTTTTGAGGCCCTTATCTTATACATTTTCGAACCGAGGGAAGTTGCTCTCCCTGCAAAAACATCGTCTAACACTTTTCGTATATAGCTGTGGTTTAATTTATTTTCCTTTAAATCTCGTTGAAATGACTTATTTATTAAATATCCCATCAAGTTCTTCACACATTATTAGTATAACACCTAGTGCTATAGATATCAATAAGGACATTATTCTTTTTTACAATCCAACTTTTTTAATAACCCTCCATCTTCATCACAAAGAATTCCTCTTTTCTCAATATCACGAGTATCTCTTAAAATTTTATGAATTTCAATATGCCTATTTCTAATCTCTTCGAAATCCTTGGAATAATATAATTCCCGCATCCATTCTTTCTCTTCAAAATTTATCCTTTCAATAGCAGGCTGCGGGATATATTGAAAATATGATAACTCACATGTGTTCGATCCGTGCCACATATCATATTCTTTAACTGCTTCCTCAAGAATTGACGGAATTATATAAACATTCGCAAGCATCATTTCCGCAAGTTTATATCTCGCGGCTTCTTTTTCTCCCATTTGATACAAAATCAACGACCAAAACAGCAGTGCAATAGGATCACAGCCATCGTCAGGGAACTCTTTCGTATACCAAGAAAAATACTCTTTACTCTTCTCATGGTCACCCAATAGATAATATAACTCAAAGAGGATAAATCTCTTTCCATAACCATCGCTGTAAAGACCATATTTTTGTTTTTCTTTCTTAAATTGACTTTTATAACTCAATATTTTCCTTAATATGGATTTTTCTGAATAGTCTTTCATTTATTCGCCTTTTTAGGGACTTATGACACCATCCCGTTCCCTTGATATAATTTTATGTGGCGTATCTCCCGAAAATCTGCTTCATCTCTGAACAGTTTCATTTTACGGATCGACCGTGATATGACATATAGTGACCCTAGTTAACAAATTTAAACAAATGGTGTAGAATTGAGTTCCAAGGAAAGGAGCCCAATTCCCATGAAAAAACGCCAATGGACCAGCCAACAAAAGACCCAAATCGTGCTTGAAGGCCTCAGCGGGAAAATCGACATCAGTAAACTTTGTAACAAATACCAAATTGGCCAAACCCAATATTACAAATGGCGCGACCAGTTCCTCAAAGAATGCCATATGGCCTTTGACATCAAACAACAGTCCCAGAAAGAGCAACGTCTTGAAAAAGAAAACGCCAAACTCAAACGCATCATCGGCGACTTGACCGTTGAACTAAAAAAAAACGAGTACGAGTTATGAAAAGACGCCGTTCTCTAAAGCGTATCGAACAAGACCAAAAACATTTAGTCAAAATCCGACAAATTAAAAAGCAACATCCCCTCTGGGGATACCGTTCAGTCTGGGCCTATTTAAACAACCGTAAACATTACAAAATTGGCAAAAATTGTGTCCAACGCCTCATGCAAGAAAATCAATTAACGGTTCAACCCAACGATCGCTTGAAGGCCAAGCGTGGCAACCTCCGCCGGAAACCACGAGCTTCTCACCCCAATCAATTCTGGGGTATCGATATGACAAAAATCAAACTGGCGACCTGGGGCTGGTTCTATCTGACCATCGTCCTAGACTGGTATACCAAAGAAATTATCGGCTATAGCCTCAACATCCAGTCAAAGACTGATGACTGGCTGGATGCCCTGGAAATGGCCATCAACAACCGATTCCCAAACGGCATCAAAGACACACTGAATCATGACCTGCACCTGATCTCGGACAATGGCTGTCAGCCCACCAGCGGGCGCTTCAGGCTTAATTGTTCACTGGCCGGCATCAAGCAGATCTTCTCAACCTGGTCCAACCCCAAAGGCAATGCTGACACCGAACGCGTCATCCGCAGAATCAAAGAAGATTTCATTTGGATCAATGAATGGGACAACCCATTTGATCTTCAAGATGACTTCAAGCGTTGGATCAACGATTACAACACCGATTTCCCTCATCAGGCATTATTCTTCGCTACGCCTGAAGAGTTTTACAAAAGATGGATTAACAAAGAACTCGATCTACACAAAAAAATCCTTGCTTAACTAGGGTCATTACAGACATGCGCATAACACCCGTTATACAACACCTCTCTTCTGGCGACTCTGGGCATAAAAAATCCCCTTTCTGTTTACCCGGGGAAAACATCAGGGGAATATAAATATTATATCTCTTTCCCTGCATTATTCAACTGCATAAAAACGCCCTGTCCCTTTTTGGGGACTGGCACTTTTATCTCTCATTCATTTTTTTCAAATCTTGCATAAACTAATATTCGAAGGTGTTTTAAAGAATTAAAATCCTTATTATTAACAAAATGTTTCACATCACTATTATTAAGTCCCGGGAAATCCCCGCAAACTTCACCTGCAACAGAATAAATGAGATCTAACTCCTCTTCAGTTGGATCCTTGTCAAAATAAATATAAACCTGAAGAATATCCTCATTTATTATTTCACAAGAAATAAAACGCATTGATGCAGAGATATTAAATAGAAGTGCTCTTTGAAATGCTCCGACTAATTCTAAATCCTTAATTTTTAACATATCTAGCTCACTTATATGGATTAACAGGAACAACTTTGGGTGCTTTTGATGATTGAATCATGAATTTATTTGTTGGTAAATTTAAGTCCGGAAGTCCTTTAGGGTTGTCTATATTTACATATCTACCAGTAATATTCTTTACTTCAATAGTTACAGTATTTTGTGCCGGATTCTGACTAATTAATTTATAATTTCCACTATTATAAGCATCTAGAACCGCTTGAGCATCATCAATAGAATCAAAATAACTTCTATTAGGAGCAGCTGTTCCTCTTAAATGTCTCATTTGTTTCTGAGTACTCAACTTACTTCTAAATTGAACACTTCCCCTCGCCTTCGCTGCCCTTAAAAACGACACTCCAATCGAGCCTAAACCGATGAAGACGTTCATGAGCATCTCGGTCGTGAGAGGATCATCATACAGTTTCTTTGAACGAAACCGGTTAAGAACTTGCTGGGCTTGCCAGCCTAGCCCCGCCAGCCCTGCGGCTGCCAATATCTGCGCTCCAAGACTTCCGGCCAGCGCTGCTAAAGCAGTTTCTGGCAAAATAGCATAACCGATAGCCGCGACAAGAAAAGCACCGGCATTGTTTCTTATATGTCAGAGACAAGTGATAACAACTCTCTCTTGGATACGATTCGTCAGAGAGCAACAAAACAGGATATTAATTTATCAAAGATCAAATGTATCTTCCGCGAAGAACGGGTACCGGTTCAGATGTATATACATGAGTGAACTTAGAACCGTGAACGAATGTATAGTGACCCTAGTTAACAAATTTAAACAAATGGTGTAGAATTGAGTTCCAAGGAAAGGAGCCCAATTCCCATGAAAAAACGCCAATGGACCAGCCAACAAAAGACCCAAATCGTGCTTGAAGGCCTCAGCGGGAAAATCGACATCAGTAAACTTTGTAACAAATACCAAATTGGCCAAACCCAATATTACAAATGGCGCGACCAGTTCCTCAAAGAATGCCATATGGCCTTTGACATCAAACAACAGTCCCAGAAAGAGCAACGTCTTGAAAAAGAAAACGCCAAACTCAAACGCATCATCGGCGACTTGACCGTTGAACTAAAAAAAAACGAGTACGAGTTATGAAAAGACGCCGTTCTCTAAAGCGTATCGAACAAGACCAAAAACATTTAGTCAAAATCCGACAAATTAAAAAGCAACATCCCCTCTGGGGATACCGTTCAGTCTGGGCCTATTTAAACAACCGTAAACATTACAAAATTGGCAAAAATTGTGTCCAACGCCTCATGCAAGAAAATCAATTAACGGTTCAACCCAACGATCGCTTGAAGGCCAAGCGTGGCAACCTCCGCCGGAAACCACGAGCTTCTCACCCCAATCAATTCTGGGGTATCGATATGACAAAAATCAAACTGGCGACCTGGGGCTGGTTCTATCTGACCATCGTCCTAGACTGGTATACCAAAGAAATTATCGGCTATAGCCTCAACATCCAGTCAAAGACTGATGACTGGCTGGATGCCCTGGAAATGGCCATCAACAACCGATTCCCAAACGGCATCAAAGACACACTGAATCATGACCTGCACCTGATCTCGGACAATGGCTGTCAGCCCACCAGCGGGCGCTTCAGGCTTAATTGTTCACTGGCCGGCATCAAGCAGATCTTCTCAACCTGGTCCAACCCCAAAGGCAATGCTGACACCGAACGCGTCATCCGCAGAATCAAAGAAGATTTCATTTGGATCAATGAATGGGACAACCCATTTGATCTTCAAGATGACTTCAAGCGTTGGATCAACGATTACAACACCGATTTCCCTCATCAGGCATTATTCTTCGCTACGCCTGAAGAGTTTTACAAAAGATGGATTAACAAAGAACTCGATCTACACAAAAAAATCCTTGCTTAACTAGGGTCATTACAAATGCATTGCATCTGAACAACGACAAAACTAAAGGTTGAAAAGATCGGATCGGCGGTGAGTATTGGCCGAATTAAGTATTGTGTCCCTTTCTCTATTTATTTCTTCGTTAAATTATTTTCCCTATAGCAATCACTCTGTAAGCATCTAACAATTCAATCAATTCTCCTTTTTTCAGCCATTCTTTTTTTGGTGTAGCATTCCCAGAAAATTTCATTTTGACTTTGCCAGACCAATCGTCATTATCGATATCAAGATCAATAATCTCAACATCCCATGCAGTACTTAACCATTCCGAGATGTATTTCTGAAATCTAATGATCGGTCTTAAACCTATTAAAGGTTTAATTGATCTACCACCAAACTCTGGTTTAATCCAAACGACAGCTGCTTCTAAAATCAACATATGACACCTCACTCTATAATAGGCTTTACTTTAGGAAGTTGTTCTGGTTGAATAGCAAAACCAGGCCCTGTATTATCAATATTGGGATGGTGATAAGCTTTGTTATAAACTGATTTTGGGACTTCGGCTTCGACTATGTTTTCCAACTCTGGATACATATTTGAAAATTTCTCAGCCCCTTCTCTAGTTTCAGAAAACCACTTATCTTCCATTGACCGACCTTTAGGATCAGGTCTAAAGCCCTTATACTCTGCTATATCGTCTAATTCTGCATTAGAAACAGCACGATATCCTCTTACTCTTCCCCTCGCCTTCGCTGCCCTTAAAAACGATAATCCAATCGAGCCTAAACCGATGAAGACGTTCATGAGCATCTCGGTGGTGAGAGGATCATCATACAGCTTCTTTGAACGAAACCGGTTAAGAACTTGCTGGGCTTGCCAGCCTAACCCCGCCAGCCCTGCGGCTGCCAATATCTGTGCGGCAAAACTTCCGGCCAGCGCTGCTAAAGCAGTTTCTGGCAAAATAGCACAACCGATAGCCGCGACAAGAAAAGCACCGGCATTGTTTCTTATAGACCTCCACGCCCCCGTCCAGTTCCACTTAATCCTTGACCCCAAAGGATCAGAGGCATTCACCGGGGAATTCCCCGCGTAGGAATACAGGTTCATACTATCCGCATAACCCACCGGATCTCTCTGCAGGAACCTTCCTATCGCCGGATCATACATCCTCGCCCGGTAATAATAAATGCCCGTCTCGTCATCCCAGCGACGTCCAGTAAACATATACGGATTTTCAATATTACTGGAGGTTAACGGTGCGCCCAAATCATCAAAGATCAAAGACTGGCCATAAGGACTGTATGTATAACTTTCTTGTATATTCCCAGAGGCATCAGTCACTTCTGTCACTGAACCATTACCGTCATAATGATAATAATACGTGTTGGAGTTCCTGTCCAAAGTAAAAAACTTGTCTCAAAGCTCCGGCAGGGAGATTTGTTGCTGCAAAAGCAGCAAACTGACCGACAGGTCAGAGACAAGTGATAACAACTCTCTCTTGGATACGATTCGTCAGAGAGCAACAAAACAGGATATTAATTTATCAAAGATCAAATGTATCTTCCGCGAAGAACGGGTACCGGTTCAGATGTATATGCATGAGTGAACTTGGAACCGTGAACGAATGCATTGCATCTGAACAACGACAAAACTAAAGGTTAAAAAGATCGGATCGGCGGTGAGGATTGGCCGAATTAAGTATTATGTCCCTTTCTGGGGACTGGCACTTTCATCCTCTTTACAATTTCATTTTTTAGCCAATTTTCATGTTGTTGTACAATTCTAATATAATTATCCTTAGTATAATAGTCATTGGGATGAGTTGAGACATCCTTTCCTTGTACTTTATGAGGGCTATTTTCAGGATAATCAAATTTCTCCCAAAAATCTGTTAACATAATCAAACCATGAATAGGATCCTCTGGTAATGAGGCAATAGTCTTTTTCAATAAATACAATTGCCATTTCTTAAGTTCAACATCCATATCTTCATCTTCAGTCTTTATTAATTCTCTTAAACAAGCAATCAAAGCCGTCTTATCATCAGAATAATTAGATAAACTCATCACAAGCTGATTACAAATAATTGCATCTTTATTAACTTTTTGCTCTACATAATTAACTACATCAAGTGTAGAAATAACATTCAAATAATTCCCAGGCCCCTCTAATCCAAGTAGTAAGGTAGTCCAGTTAATAGGAAAGATATCTTCAAACTCTTTTAAATCAGCTTTCATGGTACAATAGGTCCTCCTGTTATTTTTCCTCCACGAACAAACATTCGATGAGTTACTTTACCTTGTTCAACAATCCATTCAAATCTTCCTTCAACACCATTATATGATCCTTCTAATTGGTATAAATTGACTCCTTTTCTAAGTCTAAATTTTTTAGCCCCAGAAGCAAAATTGTCAATAATATCGGGGAATCCATGTGCTTTGGCTTTAGCAGGAAACTCTTTTATTATTCTTCCACTATCATCATATATAGGTTTTACAAAATCATCCTTTAATCCACTTCCTACTCGTTGTTTGCCTAATATTGGATTTTTTCCCCTCGCCTTCGCTGCCCTTAAAAACGACAATCCAATCGAGCCTGACCTGCCCCCATTAGTTGTGCCAAAAGTTGTGAGAGTTTAACGGAGATGGCTGAAGCCATCTTGGTTGAATAGCTTCCGGTGCCGGAGGCTTATAACCCAATGATCCATGCGGACGGATCGTATTATATTCCCACCGCCAGCGTTCCACCAACACCTGAGCTTCATACAATGTATCAAAAATTTCCAGATTTAACAACTCATCCCGTAGTCGCCCGTTAAAGGATTCAATATATCCATTTTCCCAAGGGCTTCCCGGTTCAATATACAACGTTTCCACTCCGATCCTTCTCAACCACCAACGGACGCGTTCAGCGATAAATTCCGGCCCATTATCCGAACGAATATATAACGGCACTCCTTTTTCAATAAACAATCGAGATAAAACATCAATCACATTCCTGGAATTGAGTTTGCGCCCAACTTCTATGGCCAGGCATTCCCGGCTATACTCATCAATGATCGTTAACATCTTTATTGGTCGGCCATTTGATGTCCGGTCATGAACAAAATCATAACTCCAGACGTGGTTGTGATGTTCTGGCCGTAATCGGATGCAGGAACCGTCATTCAGCCATAACCTCCTTCGTTTAGGTTGTTTCATCGGAACTTTAAGACCTTCCCGTCTCCATAAACGTTCGACTCGTTTATCATTTAATGGCATCCAGCCCGATTCGCGTAACAATTCAGCAACTTTTCGGTATCCATACCGTCCATATTGCTTGACCATATTGATCATAGCCTCAACTAATGCTCCTTCATCATATCGGCCTGAACATCTATATTGCTGTGTTGATCTTGCTTGGCTAAGAATTTTACACAACCGCCTTTCTGATACTTTGGGGAATTTCTCCTTCGCCCACATAATCGCCCGGCGTTTCTTGGCCGGGCTTAGAAGTTTCCCTCATTGACTTCCTTCAAAATAGCGTTATCTAATGATAAGTCAGCCACCAGTTTCTTTAATCGGGTATTCTCCCGTTCTAGCTCTTTATACTTCTTGGCTTGATCTATTTTCATCCCGCCGTATGCCTTGCGCCAACGGTAATAGGTCTGTTCCGATATGCCCGCTTGTCGGCAGGCATCTCCGGTGTCCAGCCCTTTACCAAGGTGTATTTCAACTTCTCGTAATTTCGTAATTATTTCTTCTGATTTGAATCTTTTACCCATTTTTGCCCCTTTCTGTTATCATTATTCTATCACAAAAAGTGGCTCAACTTTTGGGGGGTGGGTCAGAACCATTTACATGCTTTATTCTTATCCCTAAGTTTATTCCAATATGCAAAAGTAAATTGAGCATCAACATTACCCTGATTGGCACTTATTTCCATCCATTTTAGTGCAGTATTAACATCTTGACGGCATACTAAATAGTGATCAAACAAATCCTTAACGGCATCATAATTACCCGACATGGCTAATTTTTTCTTTCTCCTCTCACTAAACGAAGAAAGACAGTTAGGTTTATATAGATCAGTTTTCAGGGGGACAAAAAAAATAAAGCCCAAAAAAACTAGAACTAAAGTATACAATGTCCTTAGTAAATATCTCTTCGTTTCAAGCATCATCATTAAACCTCATTTAATTTTCTCTACCGACATATGGTTCCCAACCCCCATCTTCAACTATTGATATTACATCTGTTGTTCTAAACTTTATTAACCTTAAATATCCAGCAGGAGCAACAACAACCATATTTTTCCCTTCAGTTAATTCTCTGAGAGCATCTGCTAATTGTTGGACATACAGCTCAAAGGCTTCACCAGCGTCAGATTCACAAAGTGCTAATAATACAACCTCGCCTTCTTTAATTCCAGAATATACAATTATTTGGGCTAATTCTTGTGGAGTTAGATAACGGCGCCTACGCCTTCTGTTGTCTACAACATGAAATACGTTTTTCTCTGCATCATATGTTCCATGTGCCCCTACAACAAAAAAGTGCTTAGGATTATATTGTTTCATTAAATCATAATTTGTTTTCTCCTTCTTACTCCGAGGACTAATTAAATTAACGTCTGCTAATCCTAAGGGATCTAAAAAATTTATCGGATTATTGTGGACATGATACCGTCTGAAAACCCGGTATTTTTCCGCCGTTGGACTTTTGGTCCAGTTTCAAAGAGCATTATTTTTGGGGCGCACTTATTTTACGCCCTTCAATCTTCTAAAAGCCCATCGCAACCTCCGGGTGCCTTGCTATTCCTTCGATAATCAGCTTGAACCACCGCTTGATGTTCACCGCAGCCGCTGTAAAATAACCCTGAAGCCGCACTTTATATAACCTTCGATATCGTGCGCGCCTTAAGCCGTGATACCGCGTCAACTCCGACAGCTTTCCTTCAATCGGTGGACGCAGCTTCATGTCCTTTTTGAATTGTTCTGTTTCGTTGTATACTTCGGCTTCGCGCAGCTCTTTATTAAAGATACTGATCCCTATCGTCCGGCGTCCTTCTTTTGCTTTTGTACACTCTTTCTGAACGCCACACTGATTGCACGCGCTCATCGGAAAATGAAATTGCTTTAACCCATGGCGACGATCTTCAAAACATGTTTTTGTTTTTACGCCTTGCGGACACGTTACTGTTCCTGTTTTCTCATCGTAATAAAACATGCTTTTGGGGTAAATTTTTTGTGCACTTTCATTAACTTTTCTTAACGGTGCGACCAGCAGGGTTTCATTATCTTTGAGCAATTTTCTATACATCCCGTCCGCGTACGCCGCGTCTCCTACCAGCTTCTTAGGGACTAATCCGTTCAGTTTCTGCTCCACCACCATCTTCACTGTCGGCTCACCATCCCGTCTGTTTCCGGGCATCACTTCAATATTTGTGATCAACCGATTTTTCACACTCTCTGTCACATTTGCCTTGTATCCCATAAATCTTTTTGTATCCGACTTTGCGCCATACCGCGCGTCTTCGTCAATCGGACTTACCAGCAAGTCCGGCGGTTTATCTTTATATTTGCGTTCCTCAATCTTGCCCTCGTCGGCTTCCTTAACGTTCTCCTGCAGTATCCTCTGAAGCAATTCAATCCGCTTTCGCAATCCACGACTCATGTTAACATCCTCGACTTCTCTCAAAAGGTTTCGCGCATCGGTAACGACCTTGACCAGCTTTCTTTGCCGTTTCTCAATATCCAGCCGTCCTTCATCCGCCTGGTTGACTTTTTCCCGCGTATATTCTTCGACATCGATATTTTTTATAACCTTAGCGTATAACTCGGGCTTTTGGCCTTTCAACGGTTTTAATATTTCACGAATGCCTTTCTTGACCAACGCCACCACCGTCGGTATCGCAATATCAGCAATCATATGCGTCGCATCAATCCGCTGAATTTCATCACGCTCTATCAAATCTGCCTCAATCAACTTGTTGAGTATCTGGTCAAAAACCCTCTTGCTTTGTCCATGCTCATACAATCGCTTCCTAAAATCTCCCAGACTTGAATGATCGAACGGTCGCTCGTTGAGTTTTAATCCCAAGGCATACTTGATCTCAATATCATACATGCATGCCCGCTCCATTCCCCGATCTGACAAATTCTTATGGAATTGCAACAGCAACGCCATGGCCAACAACTTCGGCGAGATCGGCGGACGGCCATTATCCTGACAATACATGGATTCAAAATCCAACTCATCCATGAGCGGGAAGACTATTTCCCTGAACTTGCGGTAGTAACTATCGGCAGGGATTAAGTCTTCGCAGATATACTCAGCATCAAAAAATGAGGCTTGGTTTTGGGGATTCTTTAACATTCAAGAGGCTCCTTTCTTTTATTCGGACACCTCTATTATACTTCATAATCTCGACGACATTATTGTTTTATATATTATTTTACAGGAAAATCCCTTTTTGAAATTACGGACATCTCAGAATAAATACAGACCTGCTCCATGAACGACCAGAAGAGCAATGAAAACAAATATAAAAATTTTTTTACCCCTTCTAAACAGAACAACACAACACATTCCCAATACTGAAAAATACATCAATGCGATTAAATTTAATACCACTGAGTACCATTTATTAAAGAATGTTCCTAATATTAGCTTTGCCAGTATTGCCGCCACACTGGCTAAATAGGTACATACCCAATAAATTGAATTCAGGAAAAAGCTGCTTGAATAATTCGGAATATTTGAAACAAAATCCCCGCAAACGATTATTAGAATACCAAAGCAAAACCCCATAAAACATCCCAATATTAGTTTCCGCCTTGGAACGTGCTCTCTCAGGTTATTTCTCATTTAAAAATTATGTCCCATTCTTCCCATGGCCAATCAGGATATTTAATTTTTAAGCGTTCCTTAACAGCATCACTATTTTTTTCAACGCCCCTGCCCAAGAAACCGAATTCTTTCTCTGTTAATTCATCGGCAAAAGCTTCTGCAAATTTATCTAATGAGCTCTCCAAATCTTCCCCGGCAATTGGCGGAGCTTCTTCACAGGGATTCTCTTTCTTAAACTTAGCATACTTCTTTTTAAGATTATTCATTACCCCTTCTTTGACATTCTCCCAGAAACGATGATCCCTCTTCAACAAACCCAAAGGATCTATCCAATTTACGGGGTCATTTCCGGTATAAGAGTACAGATTTGTTTCTACAATAGGTTTTCCGACACTATCGGCATATTCATATAGACTCATCGAATCAAAGTATCCTACTGGATCTCTTTGCAAAAACCTCCCAATCGTAGGATCAGACTATTGGATGCTTTTCGAAATGTCCTATATGAAAAAGAGCAAAAAATGAAAACTACAGCAAAGTTATCAACATTTTAGCTGTAGTATTTTAATATTTTGGACTGGTACTTTCATTCAACATGATCACTAAAGCCAAATCTGGCAACGGCGGTGGGGATTGGCCGAGTTAAGTATTGTGTCTCTTTAACATCTTATTTTTTGTTTTTTATCTTATAAGACAAAAAAATGCTTGTTGTTGTGATCAGTATTACTAATCCCCAAATTAACATAACAATAGATGCTCCTGTAGCTATGTCAATTTGGGTAAACATATAACAAGCTAGAGAAATAAAACCTATACTACCAATTATTCCAGCAATAAATAATCCGTTAATTTTATTTTTATCACTTTGAGCTCTTAACAAGTCAAATTCATTATCTGTCATAATATTCTACTTAGGTAGTGGTACAAATCCCCTATTAAAATCATATGTTCCAAAATATCGTGGTTTTGGTATAGGTAAAGGGTAAAACAATGTAATTTCATCAGGATCAGAATCTAATAAAACAGTTGCTGCTAAATCAGCAGCAGGGGAAAAAGAGGGATCTTTCTCTTTTTCTGCAAGGTCTGCATTTTTAATTTCACCTATTTCACCATAGTCTTCTATTTTATACAAATTTTCTTTACCCGTTAAATCTTCTGAAAAAAGGTTACTTATTTCATTCAAAACATACTTGACTGCACGCAGTATTTCACATTTCTTTGGTTCGTCCAATAATTGCATTGAGCCTGCGATAGAAAGCACTGCAAATTCAGTGACAAGGACCAATATCATTATACCAGAAACTACAGCGAAATATAAAGTAATCTCGCCAGATGGATCGACATAATTGATGGGATTATTTTTTGTATAACTGTACAAATTCATCCCATCTTCATACCCAATCGGATCTCTCTGCAAAAATCTCCCTATCGTAGGGTCATACATTCGAGCCCGATAATAATAGATATCCGTCTCATTGTCCCATCTTCTTCCGGTGAACATGTAGGGATTGCCGATTGAGCTCTCGGTCAAAGGTGAACCAGAACCGTCAAAGAACGAAGGCTGTCCGTAAGGATCATATTTATACGATTCCTGAACAGCACCGGCAAGGTCAGTCACTTCCGTGACCGATCCCAAACCATCATAATGATAATAATACGTTGTGAGGTTCCTGTCCATCGTTAAAACTTCATCGATGTTATCGGAATACACATACTCAGATTCAAGAATACCTGACGAATCGTATTCCGCTATCACCTCATCGCCATCATACACAAAATACGTCACAACCCCATCGACATTCTTGCTAACCCGCCGGTTAAAGGCATCGTACTGATAGATCGCGACATGGGAAACATTACTTGCGTCCGTTAACCGGTTCTCTTCATCATAACTGTAAGTATTATTCCCGTCATCGGTAAGGTTGCCGGTCTGATCATAGGTAAAGGTCACACTGTCCACCGAATCATACTGATTCAATTCATCCGGGACGTAAGTAAGGCTATCGGCGGTCAGGCGATTGCCAACACCATCATAATCATAAGCATGGCTTTGACTGCCGGTCACGGACGTAAGCTCATAAATATCATTGTAATTATAGGTGATGTTATCAGCGGCCGTTATCACGCCGATACGGTTGCCTACCCCATCATACGCATAACTATACTGCGAAATCACAGCCCCGCCGTTGATTTGATTCACCATATTGTCCAGGGTGTTATCATTATTATAAGCGTAGGAGGTATCCAGCGATGGCGCGGCCGTAAAACTCTTTAATGTCCGCCGGTTTAAAGTATCATAGGTAAAATCCACCAAAGACGCGCCGTCCACCTCCACATTGGTCAAGCGGTTGATCTCATCATAATCATAAACAACGGTTTTCGTTGAAGGATACTCCACCTGCGTGCGGTTGCCGGCCTGGTCATACGTATAATCAACGGTCTTGGCCGCCAGCCCGGCGACGGTCTGGGTCGTGGCATCCACGCGGTTCAGATGGTCATAAGTGAAGCTTATCGCGCCGGCCGCGGTATCGGCCGTCAGCATACGCGACCCCACATCATAGGAATAGGACACATCCAGAGACGGATGAGACGGGAAACGTTTGTCCGTCAGCCGGTTCAATTCATCATATTCATAGGTGACGGTCTCGCCGCTGGCGAGTGTCTGCAGCTCGAGGTTGGAATTATCGTCATATTCAAACCAGGTGGCGGATGAATCCGGGTATATGGTTGTCACCAGGCGGTTGAATTCGTCATACTGATATTCCGTGATGTGCCCGTTAGCGTCATGAATTTTCTGCAGGTTGCCGTTCCAGTCATAATCATAACGGGTGACACCTCCTGGCGTGTTGGCGTCCGTGACGGTGAACAAAAGATTCCGTTCATCATATTCGTAAGTGGTGACATTCGTTTCCGCGTCTTCGACAGATATGAGGTTCTCTTCATTGTCATAGGTATAGGTGGTTATCCGGCCCAGCGGATCGGTCATGGTCCGGACATGATTTAGAATATCATAAGTATATATTGTGGTCTGCCAGCTTGTCCCGGAGGCATTCGCCTGCCGGTCGATTTGCGTGACATTCCCGTTGGCATCATAGGTGTAGCGCGTGCTGTACCCCAGATGGTTCGTGGTCTCCATGAGCCAGCCGATTTCATTATAATCAAAATCCGTGGTGTGCCCGTTCGGATCAGTGATCGTATCGATGTTTAAGTACGTATCGTAGGTGAAGGTGGTGACCGCATTGATCCCGCCCGGGTCCTGAATGATTTGATACACAAGCCCGCTGGAGGCATAATAAGTATACTGGGTGATATTGTCGTTCGGGTCTTCGATCTCCGTCACCTGGCCGTATTGATTGTACGTATAGTCAATGACAGGGGTCTGGCCGTTCACCGCAGGATAAATGATCCTTGCCAGATTTCCCTTGTCATCGAAACGGGGGTCCGAGGTCATAAGCTGATAATCATAGACATAGGTCACGATATTGCCTTCCGGGTCTGTAACCGTGCTGACCTGATTGTACTCCTGTTCATAGGTCATGTTCGTGGCCAGGACATCCGTGGTATAGGGATCGTCCATATCCGCCACACGCTTGATCTGCAGGAGATTGCCTTTTGCGCGGGGATCTAAATTAGACGTATCATAGGTGTACATAATGCCGTTTTTGTTCGGGTACTTGACCTGGACAGGTTTGGAAAGATAGTTAAAGGCATAATAGGTATTGTAACTGCCCGGCTCCCCGGCGCGCAGCCCGCTGGTAAAGGTTTCGATGATCTGCGCTTCCCCGCTGGACGTGAAAGTATATTTTTTAACATTCCCTTTACGGTCGGTCACCGTTGTTGTGCCGAAGACATCATCATAATCCATGAGAATACTGCCGTTGCCGTAATCCTGCTGGTACACCCTTTGGTCTGTATCATAATGGTTCACCAAATAGGTCTGGCCCTTGGCATCCGTAACGCTTTCCAGATTATGGTCGGCATTATAAGTAAACTGCTTGCTGAGCCCCGAAGGATACGGGCTCACGCCTTCCAGGGTTATGGACAGAAGGTCATCCGTATTAGGGTCGTAGGAATACGTCACGGAACGGCCCAGGGGGTCATAAATCGCGGCCAGGCGCCCGGACGGGTTATACACCAAATCAATGTTACGGGTAAGCGTATCCGTAATGTGCAGGAGGCGGTAATCATTGGCCAGAACGTCTCCGGTACCGCTGTCAAGGATAGGATATGTCCCGATCGAGTAGGTAAACTTGATCTCGTTGCCGTTACGGTCTTTTATAGAAGCCAAATTGCCGTTCAAGTCAAAATGATATTGTTTCCCGTGCTCTTTGGTGAGAGTCCAGGTGCCGCCGCTGTTCTGTTTTAATTCCTGGAACACGCCGTAAGGCGGGATAAATTCGCCCCCGGAATAGGTGAACGTATTGACGCTGCTGTCCTCTCCCAGAATAACGGTGACGTTGCCGTTTGACAGGGGGATGAGACGGCCGTAATAATTCAGCATCCAGCCGTAGCCGAACTGATTATTAAAGTCAAACACACTTTTATAGGAATGGGCAATGACCACATCCATGCCAAGGCCGGGGATTGTTAAATCCACGTGGCTGAAACTCTCCTGCCCGCTGTAGTAAGAGACAGGATTCGGGCTTGACCACATCCCCACACAATCCCCGTTGGGACAGTCTTTATCGAGGGTCTGCGGGTTTTGGGGGCCGTTTTGTGAACCGCCGCTGCCGGAACCTGAGCCGCTGCTTGAGTTGCCGCTGCCCAGATTCGTCCCTCCGGACGGCCACGAACCAGGGAAAAGCAAGGCATAAACATACAAGACTACAAATCCTACATTTGCTTCAGCTCTTTGCACATACGGCATGATACAAGAACAGATAAAAAAGAATAAAGTTAAAATAGAAATACCCCGGAATTTGGTTAGATTGAACATGAGAAAGTCCTATTCGTTTTTGTTTTTTAAATCTATCATCCGGCTGGCCGCAGCGATCTCGCCGGAATAAGCCACGACATTGACAGTTATGACATGCGGGCCGTCATTGAGTCTTTTGGTCTCTAATATATAGGTATACGGGCTGAGGCCTTCCTCATCGGCCATCACAAACGCGGAATCAAAAAAAATAACCATGCCGTATTTTGTTTCGGTTAACCATTCTTTATCTTTGTCATCAACGGAAATTCTGACCGGGACCCGGCCTTTAACGACAGGAACACCCTTTCTGTTTTCCTGCGAACTTTCCGGGAACTCAATATGCACTTCCGGGGCTTTACGAAACCCCTGGATAGGCCCTTTATATTTTTCACGTTCTTTCGAGTCCCGGGACATTGCAAAGACCACCGCGCTTATATCCCTACGGGAAGAAAAGTCCACCCGGCCGCTCTGATCTTTCCTGTCCCAGGCCAGAACATGCTCCCCCTTTTCCTGTTCTTCCCAATCCAGGAAAGTCCTTAACAAAGCCCCGTTCTCCTGGCCTATGCGGATACGGACCAAAGCGGGTTCGGCCAGGGTGTAAACAATCTTACCGGTTGCCTGGGCAAAAGAGGTATCGGAGACTTTAACTTCTCCTTCATAAAAAGGCTTTGTTTCGGAGGGAGACACCCCAGATGTAACAGGCCCACTTGCCGGCGGGGCCGTCACGGTCTGACAGCCGGACAGGATAAACACAAGAAATATGATATTGACCAAGTAACTCATTATTAAAGGTTCCGGTTATTAATAGACCACATTTACGGTTACACTCTTCTGGGCGACTTTATTGCCGTTTTCATCAAGGAGCTCAACACGTATCTTATGCGCACCCGGTTTCTTCCCTTTGTAATTTCTTTTGAACGAAAACGGCAATGTCTGCTGATCAAATCTTTGAATAACAATATCATCCAGGAAATAAACGATTTCAAATGTCCTGCCTTCAACGTCTGCCGGCTGATCAGCCTGAATTTCTACCGTATAGATATTCGTTATATCCGTCCCTTTTTTATCCGGTTCTTCCTGAACAAGATTGAGTGTGACCGGAATAACGGACTGGGCGTATAAAACGTTTGCTGACAAGGCACAAAATAAAAGCATGAATACGGATAGAGATAAATTTTTCATAATATAACCCTCATGTATGAATTAATATAAACAATGTCTAATCCTCCCCGGCCCTTCCCCAATCCGGAGTGACACATTCCTCCGGGCCGCGGGTGAGCTGTTGCAGATTACGGCCTTCCCGGTCCATGGTCCAGATCTGCTGACTCCCGCTGCGGTTGGAAACAAAGACAATATTTTTCCCGTCCGGGGAAAAACGGGCATGGGTATCCAGCCCCGGATCGCTGGTGATCCGCTTCGTTTCCCGGCTTGCCAGATCCAGAACATAAATTTCATAATTATCATCCTGACAGTTTGAGGTCAAAACAAGGCTTTTCTGATCCGGAGAAAACGCCGGGAGCGTAAACAGCCCTGTTTCTTTTGTCAACTGTTCCTGATTCTTGCCGTCAGCGTCCATGAGCCATACATGATGATTCTTTAATTCCTGATCAGCTTTGACAAAGGCAATCTTGTCGCACTGCCAGGAAAAAACCGGCTGATATTTCAGAATGCTTTCCCGGGTTAGGACCTCCGGGTAGCTGTCTTTCAAATCTGTTTTCCATATAAAGCCCGCCCCCTGGGACCGCGGGTCAAAACGGACAAAAACGATCTCCTGGCTGGCATCGCAGTAATGCGGATTACGGATCATGGTGTATCTTGTGAGGACCTGTTTTTCCTCTTTTGTCGCAAGGTCAACAGTCCAAAGTTCGCCATTATTCGTTCGGCACACCAAAGCCTGACCGTTGTTCATCCATGCCGGGTCCCTTTTATCAGACAAAGACCGCGTCACCTGCTGTTTATGACTTCCGTCCGGGGCCATGGTCCATATCTGCCAGTAGCCATCCGTGAGACTTGAATAAGCAATCAGTTCTTTAACCTCAGCCCAAAGCGGACTATGGCTCAAGAAAAAAGTTATGAGCAGAAAAACTAAAGTCCTTTGCAGCATATTTTCATCTTTCTTTAATCAAAAATTGTGACATTGGCATACTTGATACTCGTTTCCCCGTCCGCGGCATTCACTGCTGTGAGTTTCACGATATAATTCCCGGCCGGAGAAACAACCCGTCCGGTATCATCTTTGCCGTCCCAAACGAGACCGGTATAATGACCTGCTTCCGTCAATGCATCATTTATAAGCGTGCGAACCGAAACGCCGTCAGGATCCAGCACTTCCAGAGTAATCACCGCATCTGCGGGGATTTCATACGTTATATGCGTGATATCCCCGTAAATCGGGAAGATAGAGTACGGCCCCGTAGTCAAAGATGTGATTTCGAAATCAGGCTCCAGGGCAATGGCATTATCCGGCAAAAGAGTCGCCCAACCAAATATATAAAAATCACCATCCCTAATGAATCCTCCGGCATCGCGTCCATCCCAGATCTCCTGATTCCCCGTCGTGTCCTGTGGGCTTGACGTCACCAGCTCATCAATTTCATAGGCATCTTCACCGATTTCTCTGGGGGCGTTCACTGTCAAAATAACCCAAGACGGGGAAAGCAGATCATAAGAGACCGTTACAACTTCGTTCTGATAAGGGTCAAACGTGTCCGGCTCAACCGAATAATTAAGGAAATCCACAGTCCCTTCAACATACTGAGGGTCATATTCCGAATAATTATCCGAACTGTCGACAGCACTGATGGTGTAATAATAAACATCATAAGGCAGGACTTCATTATAATTGTTCCGGCCGTCCCAGGTCTCGGAATGAGTGCCGGCGGTTCTGGCCGCAGAATCCAGCAAAGTGTAGACGAGTTCCTTAGTCTCATATAAATATATTTTAATTGTAACATCCGCGTCCTGGTCAAGGGTATAATTGATACTCGTGGTTTCCCCGGAGACAGGGGTAAACAGCAGAGCTGAGACATTGGGGTTGGATATCCCCGGCCCGCTGGCCTGCGATTCGTAAGGCTCGTAATCCACGACCGGGAGCAAAGCATCATCAGGGTTATGAATAATTTTATTTTCAATGGCCGCCTGATCTGTTGTCCCCCACCAGTTATTCTCCGCATTGATCGTGATGGAAGAATAATCCAATCCCCCCGGAGCTTCTGTTTTAAAATCATATACGTTGTCAAAAATGTCATTATTATTGATCGTTGGGTTGGGCGGCGTCGTTAATGAAGGGGACACAAAAACACCCGTATGATTATTGCTTATCGTGTTCCCGGATATATCAGACGAACAGCCGTTAACAAGATAAAGCGCTGAGCCGTTGTATTTAAAAACGTTATCATAAATTGAGGGAGAAACATTATCGATATACAATCCGTGAAGGGAATATTCAAATTGGGCAAAGGATATATTTGCGTTACCGTAAATATAAATACCTATCCAATCCTGAGCTTCTTTGGGCGATTCATCCGATGTGAAAAGGACCCTCTGCCCGGCTGTGCCCTGCGCGTTTAACGTGCCGTTAATGGTGAGGCTGTAAAAACCGCCAAACCTCACTTCAACGCCGGGTTCGATCGTCAAAGTCACGCCGGCATCAACGGCAATGCTTGTGTTAATAATATACGGGCTGCCCTGCAGGTCCCAAGTTGTATCTTCCGTGATATCAGAATTGATATAGGTCTTCTGGTAAGGTATGGTGTCGATTTCATTGGAGTCTGCGCCGTCTCCGACATGGTTGTAGCCCCGGACGATAAAATAATATTTCGTACCGTTACTTAAACCGGTGACCGTATAATCGGTTACGGCCCCGGCATTGATTTCCGTATCATAAACCCCGCTGGCTGTGCCGTACAGGATCTTATAACCGGTCACAAGTTCGGTATTGCTCCAGGATAAATCAACTTCCTCGGAATAAGGAGTCGCATCCAGGTCTGTTACGGATTCCGGCAGACTCCAGGATATCCCGCTTAACCGGGCATCATCAATCACGCCCCCGGAGGTGTAAATGGCACTGTCCGCCATAAGGGGCCCGGTGCTGGGGGTGGTGCTGGTGTAAAGAAGCGTCGTGTCATTCCAGTAAGTGACCGTGGAAAATGTCCTGTCTATGACAAGCCGGTCTCCGACATCATAAGTACCGAAGACGCCCTGACTCACCCCATTTTCATAAATATACAGGTCACCGTTGGTCTCAAGATAAAAGGCATAGTCGATCGAAGTATACCCGGTGCCGGTATTGGCATCAGACAAGCCGCAGGCCAGACGGGCATTGGTCTGCGCAACGGTAAAATCAACGGCCCCGTCTCCGTCAAATATTGTCATGGACGCGGCGCCGCTCTCCCAGCCATCCTGCCACCAGGTGTTGGTAATGGTATTACCGTTGACATCCACGTGAATGGCATCTGTCCAGACGACGTCAACCACAACCAGGGGCTCAGGGGTCGCCATTACGACATTTGAAACATCACTGGTCCCCTGGGAATTCACGGCCACCACCCGGAATTGATATTCCTCTCCGTTGGTCAATCCGGAAATCGCCGTGCCCGGGATGTCGTCATCGACATAGGTATTGTCAAACAAACCGCCGGCCACCGTGCCGTACTGCACTTCATATCCGCTGATCGGATAACCGTTGTCTGAAGGGGCTGTCCAGTCTAATATTACTCCAGCATCCTTAGCCGAAGCTATTAAATCATCAACGGCGTCAGGCGGGCCGACCGCGATCCCTGTGATTTTCGCGTCACTGATCGTGCCGCCCTGGGTGTATATCGTCGAATCCACCAGCAGTGACCCGGCGGCCGGGACCGTGCTGGTGTAAATAATCGTACCGTTATGTTTGTACACGACCGTGGTCCCGCTGCGTTCCACCGAGAAAGTATCACCGACGCTGTAAGACCCGTAGCCGTCGATATAAGAACCGCTCTCGTAAACATAAACATTGCCGCTGCTGTGCAGATACATAGCGTATTCAATGGAAAAAATACTGGCATCGGCATTGGTCTCTGATAAGCCGCAGAGCACGATTTTATCTGTCTGGGCCGCGGTGAATTTCACCCCGCCGTCTCCTGTTATGATCTGCTCGGATGCCGCCCCGCCGTTCCCCCAGCCTGTGGATGCCGTCTTGGTAATGCTGTTGCCGTCAACCGACACCCCGACCAAATCTGTCCAGACCACGTCAATTTCCGGGGTCTGCACAGGGATAGCTGTCGCGGTATTGGAAACTTCACCCGTACCGACACCGTTGGTGGCGACAACCTGGAACTGATATTCTACACCATTAGTTAATCCTGATATGACCGCACCGGGATCGGCATCATCTAAATATGTACTGTCAAACAAACCGCTGGCCACTGTCCCGTACCGCACTTCATATTCCGTAATGGCCGAACCGTTTCCATCCGGAGCGTTCCAGCTTAAAGCGACCTGACCGTCTTCCCCGACAGCAACGAGATCTTCGACCGCATCAGGGACACCGGGGCTGAGGATCAGCAACTTTGCCTCAGTAATCTCCCCTTCAGGGGTATAAATAGACGCATCGGCCAGCAGTTCTCCGCTGTTAGCTGTGTTGCTGTTTGCATAATAAACGTTTCCGTTTTTCTTATAAATCATCTGATAGCCGGTGCGCCGCACGGCAAATCGGTCGCCACTTTCGTACGGTCCAAGAGACGCTTTATTGGCGCCGTTCTCAAAGACATAAGCGTAGCCGTTATCGTAAAGATAAATCCCGTAATCAATACTGCTGCCGCCGGCATCGGTGTTCGCCTTGGAAAAGCCGCATAAACGCCGTGTATTTGTCTGGGTTGCGGTAAACTCAAGGGCCCCATCGGCGCTGATCTTCTCAAAAGAGGCGGCACCGCTGTCCCAGGCCATAGTCGCAGCATTTTTTATAATGGTATTACCGTTAACCGTAACGCCGACAATATCTGTCCAGGTGATGTCTACACTTGTATTCGGCATGGCTGCGGCCGTGTTGGACACATCCGAACTTCCATAGCCGTTTTTGGCGATCACTCTGAATTGATAATCCGTTGCGTCTGTCAGGCCGGAAACAATGGCTCCTGTTTCTGCGTCGTCCGTATAGGTGTTATCAAATAATCCGCCGGCGACCGTGCCGTACTGGATTTCATATTCAAAAATCGCAGAACCGTTGTTCGCCGGGGCTGTCCAGTAAAGCGTGACTTCCCCAAGGCCGCTGTAAGCGGTAAGGTCTGTTATTGTGCCGGGAACTCCGGTGACAAGCCCGATCATGCGGGCATCTTCGATCAAATTCCCGTTATTCTCCAAGAAAGTGTCTATTAATAAAGTCCCGTTTGCCGTTTCTGCGCTTGTATAAAAGACCGTCCCGTTCAACAGATAGGTTATGGTTGAGCCTGTCTTGTCAATGGATAGAACGTCGCCGGTGTTCACAACAGGGCCCGCATGTACGGACGTGCCGTTTTCATAAACAGTCACCGTAAGTCCCGTACCGACATAAATATCATAATCAATATTCGTCCAATCCACATCAGGATCACTGTCAGACAGACCGAAGTGAATCCCCACCGGGCTGGCAGAGACGGTATATTCCGCTTTCGCATCCCCGGAAAAAGTTGTCACGGATGAAGCGCCGCCTTGCTCAGACGAGGTATTCTCCAAATCGCTGCCCGTGGCCGTGCAGTTGACCAGATTCTGCCAGGTGACAGGCATACCGTCATAAGGAGTGGAAACAACGGCATTTGAGACCTCCGAAGAACCGGAACTATTGGTGGCCACGACCCTGAATTGATAGGCTGTGCCGTTCGTCAGGGCACTGATCGTCGTTCCGGGGCTGTCATCATCAATATAAGTATGATCAAACAACCCGCTGGCCACTGTGCCGTACTGCACTTCGTACTGGATGATCGCTGTGCCGTTATTCGCCGGGGCTGTCCAGTCGAGCACGACTTCGCCCGGATCGGCATCAGCCGTTAAATCCGTAACAGGATCAGGCACGCCAGGCGTGACGCCGTAAATCATGGCATCTTCAAGGCGGCCGCCAAAAGTATCCATAAAAACGTCAATAAATTGAGTCCCGGCAGACGGGCTCGTACTCGTATAAAAAACGGTTTCATTTCTGAGATAAGTTACAGTCGTACCGCTTCTCTCTATGGCAAAAACATCGCCGGCAGATACAGATGTCGTCTCGGAGTAAACAATTACGCCGTTTTCGCGGATGTTAATTGTATCTACGCCGGAAGGATTATTGATATGGATATTATGATGTATGTTCGTATAAGAAGTATCCGGATCACTGGATAAACCAAACTGGATCCCGTAGGGAAAACTGGAAGCCGTGAATGCCACCTTCACATCCCCGGAAAAGGTCGTTACGGAAGAGGCTGTGGCAAATCCTGCCCAAGTCACTTTTTCCAAATCATTACCCGTCGCTTCACATCCGATCATATTCTGCCAGGTGACAGGGATGCCCACACTGCTCTCATACGGAGTGGATGTTACAAAACCCCATGGATCGGCCGTGCCGTAACTGTTGACAGCAACAACACGAAATTGATATTCGGTGTCATTTGTCAGGCCGGTTATCGTAGCCCCGGTAACGGCGTCGTCCGTATAAGTATTGTCAAATAGACCGCTGGCTACAGTTCCGTACTGAATTTCATATTCCGTGATAACCGCTCCGTTGTTCACCGGGGCTGTCCAGTAAAGCATAACTTCTTCATCCCCGGCCACAGCGGACAGATCATATATCGACCCGGGAACTCCCGGGGTTACACCTATCATATTGGCATCGGCTATTTCGTCTCCAGACGCATATATGGCGGCATCCGCCAGTAAAAGCCCCAAGCTAGAAACAGTGCTTGTGTAAAAAACCGTCCCGTTCTTTTGATAAGTTATTGTGTTTCCTGTTCTCCTGACTCTAAAAACATCCGCAGCCTCATAACTCCCGAACGAGTCTACATATAACCCGTTTTCAAAAACTTCAATCGCTCCCGTATCATTTAAACGGATGGCATAGTCAATACTCGTATAATCGGCATCCGTATTTTCATCAGACAACCCGCATATAAGATTGACAGGAGTTTGGGAAATCCGGAATTCCACACCTCCATCTCCCTCAAAAGTTGTTGTTGAGGCCGCTCCGCCATTTCCCCAGGCTGATGTATCTGTTTTTGTGATCGTGCTTCCGTTAGCGTTCACTCCGACCAAATCCGTCCAATTGACCGGAAACGTTATTATCGGCGAAATTGTAACGAAATTAGAATCAGCTGAAGACCCAGCGCTGTTTATGGCAAAGACCCTAAACATATACTCTACGTCATTAGTGAGTCCCGTGATTACAGTCCCCGGAGTATCATCATCCGTGTACGTGTGATCAAATACACCGCCGCTAACGGTCCCGTAACGGACTTCGTATTCTGTTATTGGGGACCCGTTATCTTCCGGAGCTGTCCAAAATAAGGAAATTTGCCCGTTCTCAGCCATGGCCGTTAAATCCGTAATAGGTTCGGGAGCCTGACTAACACCCATAATCATAGCGTCGACTATTTCAGCATCTGCTGTATAAATCGAAGCATCCGCCACAAGCGGTCCGCTGCTTGACACTGTGCTCGTATAGATCACTGTCCCGTTATGTTCGTATGTCACCGTGCTCCCGGTCCTTGCCACTCGTAACCGGTCCCCGATTTCATACGTCCCAAACGTCCCTCGGGACACTCCGTTCTCATACACCCGCACATTCCCCGACAGATCGGCATACAAAGCATAATCAATCGTTGTATAGTTTTCATCCGTATTCTCCTCTGATAACCCGCACATCACAGCTCCGTTAGCCTGCGATACACTGAAATCCACCCCGCCGTCGCCGTTAAACGTCTCTGCCGAGGCCGCCCCGGCATTCCATCCCGTACCCCCGGCTGTCTTTGTGATGGTATTCCCGTTCGCACTCACCCCCACTAAATCCGTCCAGATTACATCTATCCCCGTTACCGGTGTCCCGGTTGCAACATTCGACGTCCCTGATGAGCCATAACTGTTCTTCGCTATCACCCTGAACTGATATTCCACCCCTACCGTTAATCCGCTCAGCGTTGCCCCGGCACTGGCATCATCAACATACGTATTGTCAAATAATCCGCTTGCCACCGTACCATACTGGATCTCATATTCTGTTATCGCCGCTCCGTTATTCCCCGGTGCTGTCCACGCCAATTCAACATCAACAATGTTATTCCTCACTTCCAGATCCGTTATCGTATCGGGCACACCCACTGTGACCCCAAAAAGCTGGGCATCGACTATTTCAGCATCTGCCGTGTAGATCGAGGCATCCGCCACAAGCGGTCCGCTGCTTGACACCGTGCTCGTATAGATCACTGTCCCGTTATGCTCGTATGTCACCGTGCTCCCGGTCCTTGCCACTCGTAACCGGTCCCCGATTTCATACGTCCCAAACGTCCCGAGGGACACTCCGTTCTCATACACCCGAACATTCCCCGACAGATCCGCATACAAAGCATAATCAATCGTTGTATAGTTTTCATCCGTATTCTCCTCTGATAACCCGCACATCACAGCTCCGTTAGCCTGCGATACACTGAAATCCACCCCGCCGTCGCCGTTAAACGTCTCTGCCGAGGCCGCTCCGGCATTCCATCCCGTACCCCCGGCCGTCTTTGTGATGGTATTCCCGTTCGCACTCACCCCCACCAAATCCGTCCAGCTTACATCTATCCCCGTTACCGGTGTCCCGGTTGCAACATTCGACGTCCCTGATGACCCATAACTGTTCTTCGCTATCACCCTGAACTGATATCCCACTCCTAGCGTTAATCCGCTCAGCGTTGCCCCGGCACTGGCATCATCAACATACGTATTCTCAAATAATCCGCTTGCCACCGTACCATACTGGATCTCATATTCTGTTATCGCCGCTCCGTTATTCCCCGGTGCTGTCCACGCCAATTCAACATCAACAATGTTATTCCTCACTTCCAGATCCGTTATCGTATCGGGCACACCCACTGTGACCCCAAAAAGCTGGGCATCGACTATTTCAGCATCTGCCGTGTAGATCGAGGCATCCGCCACAAGCGGTCCGCTGCTTGACACCGTGCTCGTATAGATCACTGTCCCGTTATGCTCATATGTCACCGTGCTCCCGGTCCTTGCCACTCGTAACCGGTCCCCGATTTCATACGTCCCAAACGTCCCGCGGGACACTCCGTTCTCATACACCCGAACATTCCCCGACAGATCCGCATACAAAGCATAATCAATCGTTGTATAGTTTTCATCCGTATTCTCCTCTGATAACCCGCACATCACAGCTCCGTTAGCCTGCGATACACTGAAATCCACCCCGCCGTCGCCGTTAAACGTCTCTGCCGAGGCCGCTCCGGCATTCCATCCCGTACCCCCGGCCGTCTTTGTGATGGTATTCCCGTTCGCACTCACCCCCACCAAATCCGTCCAGCTTACATCTATCCCCGTTACCGGTGTCCCGGTTGCAACATTCGACGTCCCTGATGACCCATAACTGTTCTTCGCTATCACCCTGAACTGATATCCCACTCCTAGCGTTAATCCGCTCAGCGTTGCCCCGGCACTGGCATCATCAACATACGTATTCTCAAATAATCCGCTTGCCACCGTACCATACTGGATCTCATATTCTGTTATCGCCGCTCCGTTATTCCCCGGTGCTGTCCACGCCAATTCAACATCAACAATGTTATTCCTCACTTCCAGATCCGTTATCGTATCGGGCACACCCACTGTGACCCCAAAAAGCTGGGCATCGACTATTTCAGCATCTGCCGTGTAGATCGAGGCATCCGCCACAAGCGGTCCGCTGCTTGACACCGTGCTCGTATAGATCACTGTCCCGTTATGCTCATATGTCACCGTGCTCCCGGTCCTTGCCACTCGTAACCGGTCCCCGATTTCATAAGCCCCAAACGTCCCGCGGGACACTCCGTTCTCATACACCCGAACATTCCCCGACAGATCCGCATACAAAGCATAATCAATCGTTGTATAGTTTTCATCCGTATTCTCCTCTGATAACCCGCACATCACAGCTCCGTTAGCCTGCGATACACTGAAATCCACTCCGCCGTCGCCGTTAAACGTCTCTGCCGAGGCCGCCCCGGCATTCCATCCCGTCCCCCCGGCTGTCTTTGTGATGGTATTCCCGTTCGCACTCACCCCCACTAAATCCGTCCAGGTGACACCTGTCATAGCTGCTGGTGTTGCTGTCACTACGTTGGACTCGGGACTCGTCCCCTCTCCATTAATAGCCAATACCCTGAACTGATAGGCAACTCCATTCGTAAGACCACTAATTGTCGCGCCAGGCGTTGCGTCATCCGTATATGTATTATCAAATAATCCACTCGCCACCGTCCCATACTCAACCTCATAACTCGTAATCGCAGAATTGTTATCTGGCGGCTCTGTCCAACTAAGCGTTACCTCTCCTTCTCCTGATACTGCGCTTAAATCAGTTATAGCATCCGGGGCTGTTGCCACATCAAAAGAAGCACTGGCTTCCAGATTATAAGAGTCATAGAAAAACAGTCGGGCTTCGTAATCTCCGGACGGCAGGCCATTGGGGAACGTGACGCTGCCGTTAACGATACCTGCGGTCCCGTTCAAAGTGCCGTCCGTATATAGTAGATCAACATACTGATTGTTCGCCGACCCGGCATTGGCTAGGGAAATCCAGTCGGACGCGTCCCCGGCCGCGTTGGTGAAACTCACCACTATCGATTCACCCGGAGTATACGTTGCCTTATCGGTGCTGACCGTGATCGCACCCGCAGGCTCGACCGTGAACGACACGCTCGCCTCCAGGTTGAAGGAATCATAGAAAAACAGCCGGGCTTCGTAACTCCCGGACGGCAGGCCGTTGGGGAACGTGACGCTGCCGTTAACGATACCTGCGGTCCCGTTCAAAGTGCCGTCCGTATATAGTAGATCAACATACTGATTGTTCGCCGACCCGGCATTGGCTAGGGAAATCCAGTCGGACGCGTCCCCGGCCGCGTTGGTGAAACTCACCACTATCGATTCACCCGGAGTATACGTTGCCTTATCGGTGCTGACCGTGATCGCACCCGCGGGCTCGACCGTGAACGACACGCTCGCCTCCAGGTTGAAGGAATCATAGAAAAACAGTCGGGCTTCGTAATTCCCGGACGGCAGGCCATTGGGGAACGTAACGCTACCGTTAACGATACCTGCGGTCCCGTTCAAAGTGCCGTCCGTATATAGTAGATCAACATACTGATTGTTCGCCGACCCGGCATTGGCTAGGGAAATCCAGTCGGACGCGTCCCCGGCCGCGTTGGTGAAACTCACCACTATCGATTCACCCGGAGTATACGTTGCCTTATCGGTGCTGACCGTGATCGCACCCGCGGGCTCGACCGTGAACGACACGCTCGCCTCCAGGTTGAAGGAATCATAGAAAAACAGCCGGGCTTCGTAATTCCCGGACGGCAGGCCATTGGGGAACGTGACGCTGCCGTTAACGATACCTGCGGTCCCGTTCAAAGTGCCGTCCGTATATAGTAGATCAACATACTGATTGTTCGCCGACCCGGCATTGGCCAGGGAGATCCAGTCGGACGCGTCCCCGGCCGCGTTGGTGAAACTCACCACTATCGATTCACCCGGAGTATACGTTGCCTTATCGGTGCTGACCGTGGGAGTTTGGCCATATACATTTCCGACACAAGCCACGCTGCTTAACAGGATGAGCATTATGGCAAAAAGCGGTTTTCGCAAAGTTAAGAATCCAGGACTAAAGACGGCATGCTTTTCAATTGTTCGTCTAACGGATTGGAATATTTGTTTCATGGCTTTTCCCTTAAGTTATCAGCAGGTTATCAAATGAATGTTTTGAAAAAAAATAATAATGCCCCGGCATTTAAAAATTTTCCTATTTATAAAATTTATTGACCACAGCCGGTTTATGTTCAAAGACAAAGCATGCCATACACAAAAAAGGACTTCGGCAAAAAATCCTTTTCACCAAGGGGTAACCTCGTCGATAGAATACTATCTTGGGAATTAACTGTTAATGGCTATAATCCAGCCAATTATTTGGTGGGAAAAAGAGATTGGGGTATTTTCAATTTAACTCTTAAACGCGAATTTGTCAAGCCATTGAATTTTTTTAAAAGGACACTCAACTTCTTGACAGAAAAAAACCTTCAGCTGCCCTCTTCATTTCCCATTTATCCCACTGAATTGATTTCTAGCCATTTTGCAATCTTCGTTATCAGTATAATCAATTTTTCAACATTGACAATCGGCTAACTTAACCTCGAACTATCTTTATTTGACTTCAAGAAAAAAAATTTTATAAAATACAAAAAAAGACAGGTCAATTTTCAAAAAAAAAGGGGCACAAGCACAAAGTTCACAGCATTAAACCTCCGGCGCTGCGAATAAACAACAATACTCAAATTCACACGGATATCAAGGGACACTTCTCTCACAACTCTCTGTCGCTCCAGGAATAATGAGAACCCGGTCCCTTTAACTTTAATTCGGTCCCTTTAATTTTCGCCATAAACCGCCCAAGATTCCAAAGCCAAACAACAAAACAGTTGCCGGTTCCGGGACAGTCGAAGATGGCGGGTCATCCTGAGAGAGCAGCATCTGCAGATGAGGTTTACTGTTGTCTCCGTCAAATGTTAGTTGGGTTAATTCGGATGTCAACAAATCCAGGCTGTAAATCTGATAAGAATCACTAAACATACAAAAAACTAAATATCGGCCGTCAGGCGTCCAATTCAGATAGCCTACGGTAGAATACTGTGGTATATCAAAAAGCATATTAAGCCCTTGCCCATCGGCCCCTATGGTATAAAGGGCACGCGTGAACCCCTCTTCCGTGCTTTCCGATACAACAAAAGCGATGGATTCACCGTCGGAAGACCAAACAGGATTTGCTGAGAAGAAAACGTTCCCATTCGAAGGATCATAAAGCATTTCTGCATCTAAACCATAAGGATCAACGGTCCACAAATTGCCATCCTGCACATAAAGAAGCCTGTCTCCTGAAGGAGACCAATTAAACATCGTGCTGACGCCCGACAAGATAACAGTATTTGAACCATCACTGTCAGCGATATAAATTTTGGTATCACTGTCATACTTACTGTAAGCGATGCGGTCTCCGGCACCTGACCATCTTGGGAAAGAAAAACTTCCCTGTTCCTGGTTAATCTTTTGAGACGGACTGCCATCTAAAGTGCTGGTCCATATATTTATATTAGTCGGGTCTATGTTTTCCACGTAAGTAAGCTGTTGGCTGTCTGGGGACCAGGTTTGACGGTAGTTGGAATGATCCTGGTTATTACTGACGTTTATCACATTATCGCCGTTCTGATCCATAACAAACACATCACCTGTTCCGGTACGGTTAGAATAGAAAGAAATATATTGACCATCAGGTGACCAGAGAGGGTCCATATCGGCAAAATCATTATCTGTCAGCACCCGAACATCTGAACCGTCAATATTCATAGTATAGATTTCGGTTTCGTTTTCTGAATTATGATAATCCGCCTCATGTATGAAAACTATTCTCCCTGGATAAAAACTCTGCGCTGAGTTAGGGAAAACAAGGACAAACGCGCAAAAAATCAGCAAGCTCAAAATCAACCTAAAACGAGACATAGCTCGCTCCTTTCCATTTGAAAATAATTTAATATTAGAGGTTGTGGACTGTCCCTTAAAATCCTTAAAAATTGATCCTGATCCCGATTTTTGCAAAAGCCGTATTGAGATCAGTGGAACTGGAGACACTAACAGTTCTAACAATCGGTGTTGATGAAACAGGGATTATCATCTGGACTGTACCTGACAGGTCGTACTTTGCCCACGAAAAACCGCCCTCCAGGAACAGAGATGTCTGCTCGTTCAGAGCCATGTCAACGCCCCCGCCGATTTTCCCGGTAAAACTGATATCATCATCTGCGGATATGGTTGACAATTCTTCATGATAATTCCAGTATGAAAAGCCGATCCCGCCCAACAAATAGGGAACAAACCTGGTATTATCCGGATTAAAGACAATATTGTATTTCACAACGGCATAGACCGGGATATGGTTCACATCACCTAATGTAAGCCCCAGATACTTGTCTTCATACTGCTGCCAGGAAAGATCAACCCCGACTTCCAGATTTTCCAGCAGTTCATAGGTAAAACGGCCGCCGATTGTAAATGTTTCTTCAATGGTATCGTCAGTAGGAAAAACACCCCCGCCGTACATGCTGAGATGCCAGGGATTTTCAACGTCGGCAGAATGAACCGGGAGCTGGAAACATAATAAATTTAGAATAAAGGTAAAAGAAATAATAACATATCGATTAAAAGACCCAATATTTCTACAATTCATTTTCAGCATACTCACTCCTCCAGATTAATATTTAAAATATATAGCCAGCCCCTTAGCTGTTTTTCTTAACAAAAAATTTTAACAAGCATCAGTCAATTGATATCATTGTAATCTAATGTCTGTATCCGCACAATTGCCAGACTCGACCAAAAACTGACTTTTCTTAAACTTGGATACAAAAATATTTTTCAGAATCGCCCAACCACTAATAAATAAAATATTTACGCAACAAGACAAAAAGTCCGGGCTTAAAAATTTTTAAATTAAGTTTAATGTGAAAAACAAAAATAATGTGGGGTAAATGGGCAGCAAAAATCTGCTTGCTTCCCGGGGAAAGATGGAAAAAGATATTTTATTTTAACCGACCCATTTTATTTTGTCAAGAAACACATTATAGGGAAAGCCTGAATAGCAGTATTCAGCATCAGGGGACACTTCTCTCTCAACTTCCTGCAGCTCTAAGCATAATGAGGACCCGGTCCTTCTTACTTCTTATTTCTTATTTTGCCCTGTCCCTTTTATTTTTTCAAAAAAAGAGTATACTATGAATGAAATTAAGCTTTCTGTAGTCAAAACGTGTTCAAACAATCTTATATTTGTTCACCCCCCTGCAAACAAGGGAGTATCACAAAAGCAATGAAAGTGGCTATTTTCAATCCTTCCTTCGGGGATAATTTTGTCCGCGTAGCCCGCTGGGCAGCCAAGTCGCGCGGCCGCGTCCAGCGCCATCCCGAATACCTGCTCACGGCCGCCCAGGTTCTCATTGACGCCGGCCACGACGTGCGGTTCATTGAAGCCGCGGCCCGCAACTTCACTCCCGAACAGTCGTATGACATCATCCGGGCGTTTCAGCCGGACCTGGTCGTCATTCACGCCACGACACCGTCCATTTATAACGATATCGAACAGGCCCGGGCCGTCAAGAAACAGACCGGAGCGCAAATAGCTTTCGTCGGACAGCATGTGTCCGCAGAAGTCCGCAACACATTTGAAATCAGCCGAGGCGCTGTTGACTTTATTTTAAGGGCCGAATATGATTTCACCCTGCGCGATCTGGCCGACGGTCATCCCGCAAAAGACATTGCCGGGCTGAGCTGGCGGGACGGAGACCGTATCGCCGACAATCCCGATCGGCCGCCGCTGGATGTCAATGACCTCCCCTTCCCGGCCTGGCCGTTGATCCAACCGGAGTGGTATCCGGACGGAGGGAAAAAATTCCCCTTCCTCACTCTGCTGAGCGGACGCGGGTGCAATAATGCCTGCACATTCTGCCGCGACCCGCAGTTGATGTACGGCTACCGCCTGCGCATGCGCTCGGCCGAAAAAGTCGTTGATGAAATGGAATACGATTTGTCCGTGCATCCGCAGATCCGGGAAATCATGTTTGAGACCGACACGTTTGCCGCCAGCCGCGAACATGCCGAAGCCGTCTGCCGGGAGATCATCCGCAGAGGCGTACACAAAAAAATCTCCTGGTCCTGCAATATGCGCATCAACACGCCGCTGGATGTCCTTCCTTTAATGAAATCCGCCGGCTGCCGCATGCTCATGGTCGGGTTTGAATTCGGTTATGATGAAGCCTTCCGGGCCGTACGCAAAGGCGGCGTCAATGTTGAAATGGCCCGGGCGTTTGCGCATAAGGCCCATGAACTGGGTTTTATCATTCACGGGTGTTTTATGATCGGGGCTCCCGGAGAGACACGGGCCTCCGCCCGGCAGACCATCAATCTCGCCAAAGAACTGCCTTTGGATACGGCCCAAATCACCGGCATGGCCTGTTATCCGGGGACAACGCTGTATCAATGGGCCAAGGGCAACGGTTTTCTTCTGGCCAGGGACTGGAACGAATGGCTGACCGCGGAGAAGGAACAGCGGACCCTGCTGTCCTACCCGCAGCTGTCCAGCACAGAGATTGACGCTTTCATTGACAAAGGGCTCAAAGAATTTTATCTGCGGCCCGAACAGATTTGGCGCATGCTGATTTCGATCAGAAGCCCGGGGGATTTACGGCGGAAGGTTTACGGGTTCGGAGCTTTTATAAATTATTTTCTTTCCAAGATATCCGCCAGGCTCCGACGGGCTTAAAGCCTCCGGAGGCATTCTCATCTAAGGGGAATTTTATTTGACAGCCGGAAGACAATCTGTTAAATTTAGGCAAAGTTAATTATTTTTTACTTATCAGGAGGTAATCCCATGCCACATGTTGTTTGCGAACCGTGTATTAAATGCAAATACACTCAATGTGTCACAGTCTGCCCGGTGGAAAGTTTTCGGGAGGACGAAGAAATGGTCGTCATTGATCCGGAAGTTTGCATTGACTGCGGCGCGTGCGTGCCGGAATGTCCGGTTCAGGCCATCCATCCGGCGGAAGAAGTCCCGGAAAAATGGCAGAGTTTTATTCAGCTCAACGCCGAAAAAGCCCCGAACCTTCCCGTGATCACTGAGCACAAAGAACCTTTAGCGAATCAATAAGGATCAATAAAAAGCTCTCAAAAAAGGGAGGCACCGAGTAAATAACCCGGTCCTCCCTTTTTTACGGCTGGCTGCCGTTAAAAACCCATTCATAATCAAACACGCGTAAGGGCCTGTACATTTCGGCACGGACGACATTCCCGTTTTTCTTGTCAATCACAACCAGGAACCGGCGGAAATGATCGTCATAGGCAATGGGATAAAAGGAAACAAACCAGTAATCCGGATAAGGCTCGACCAGACGGTCGTCCAGGATCATCCCTTTTTTAATATGGAAACGATTGGTAAGCGCGGCTTCCGTAAGTTCATACTGCCCGATAATGACAGCTTCCTTTTCACTGATCCCGTCATCCCTTTTAACAAGATCATACTGTTCCTGAACAGGGACACTGGCGCAGCCTGCGCATAACAGGATAAGAACGGAAACAATAATTTTATTTTTATAATTTTGCATCGTGTTCAGTCCTTTCAGGCCTTGGCCTCCTTAAAAACATCTGACACAACGCGTACCGCAGCCGTCCCCCAAAAAACATGGCAGGACGCTGTGCACGACCGATATATTTTCAGGCAGCCAAAACGCTCTTACTGTTTCTTAACAAACTCCCGGTTTATTTCGTTATTATAAACGAGCTCTGCAGCCGAATCAACCGCTACTCAAGAAATAAAAAAACCATGCCTTGAAAACATGGTTTTTTTATTCCCGGACAAGGCACACCTTAATGCCCCTTCCGCCTAAATCCTGTCCTGCTCCAGCTCAATAGCCTTTATCCAAAACCACCGCTTTTTCAACCAAACGGATAAACTCGGCGCGGTATCCCCACGGGTCTTCCCCTAAAGACCCCTTGGCCCGTTGCAGGGCATTCAGATAAGAAGCCTCGCCTTTATGCGGGGATTGCCTGAGCAGCAACCCGAACTCCGCCACAGCTGTCCCGAAGCGGAAGTTGTCTGAAACCGCTGACGGCTCTTTGATCTCCCGCCCTTTAACAGCCCGGGTCAGCAGCTGGCTTTTGCTGTCCTGAATGTCTTTATACCTTAACTTAACGGTCATCAGATCCTCGCTCTGCTGCACAACCGTGCGCATATATTTCAGAGGATCAATCTTCCGGTGTTCCTCTTCAGAATCAATGGGCACAATTTCATAAAAAGCCGTCACCGTGTGTCCGGCGCCCAGTTCCCCGGCGTCTTTCGTATCATCATTAAAATCCTCCTTGGCCAAAGCCCTGTTTTCATACCCGATCAGGCGGTAAGCTTTAACCTGCGACGGGTTAAACTCTATCTGGATTTTCACGTCCTTGGCCACCGGAAACAGCATCGACCCCAGTTCAGAGCCCAAAACTTTCTGCGCTTCGTTCAAAGTATCGATATAATAATAATTGCCGTTGCCTTTATCCGCAAGCTTTTCCATTTTGGAGTCTTTATAATTTCCTTTCCCGAATCCCAGAACGCTCAGAAAGATCCCCTGGTCCCGCTTCTCTTCAATCACCCGCACGAGCTGCGCGTCGCTGCTGATCCCGATGTTAAAATCGCCGTCCGTCGCCAGGATAACGCGGTTATTCCCGCTGGGGATAAAATTCTGCTGGGCGATCCGGTACGCCAGCTGTATGCCCTGTTCCCCGGCCGTAGACCCGCCGGCCTGCAGACGGTCGATGGCCTGACGTATCCGTTCTTTTTCATACCCCGGGGTCGATTCCAGCACCAGGCCTGCCTGCCCGGCGTAGGTCACGATAGATATCCGCTCCTCCTCCCGCAGTTGGTCAACCATGATGTGCAGGGCCGACTTTAACAGCGGAAGTTTGTTCGGCCGGTTCATGGACCCGGACACGTCAACCAGGAAAACCAGATTGCTGGGCGGCATTTCACCGGCGGATAACTGTTTGGCCTGCAGGCCGATCATGGTCAACAAATGCCCTCTGTTCCACGGACAGGGGGCGGTCTCGGTATTGATCGAAAACGGCTCCCCTTTATCCGGCTGAGGATAATCATAGACAAAGTAATTCACCATCTCTTCTATCCGGACGGCGTCCTGCGGCGGCATCTGTCCGTCGTTCAGAAAACGGCGGATATTGGCATAAGAAGCCGTGTCAACGTCGATCGAGAAGGTGGATAACGGATTGTCTATCGCCGCCAGGAATTCATTTTCATAAATACGGTCGTATTCTTCGGCATTATGGTCCTGCCAGGGCTGATCATACGGTTCTTCCCAGCCTTCTTCCGGTTTAACGATCATAAAACCCGGCCTCATGGGTGAGACACCCGTGTCCGGGTAAATAACGGCACTGGATGAGGCATCCCCCCAGTATTCGGCTTCTTCTGTTACAGCGGGACCGCGCAGCCGGGCATCCATCACCGACAAAGCGGCTCCGGCCGGGGCTGTTCCTCTGGCTGAAGCGGCAAAATTCCCGTCGGCTGCTTCAAAATACAGTTTATCTGCCGGGATCTTTTTCTTGCTTTCGCCAAGATACACCTGTCCGGCCACGCCGCCTTCATCCGCCGCTGAGCCCGTAAACGCGGCCTTTGAAACGGCCTGTCCTTTAAAAAGCACACTCCGGGACTGATCTCTGCCGTTTACGGCGGAAGCGGAAGACACCTGGCTCTGAACAATATCAATAGCCGGCTGAGAGACATATCCCGTGGTTTTACCGGCAGACACGGCCCCTTGTTCTCCGGCCCTTGCCGTCACCTCTTTACTGGTCATTTCATGATTTAACCCGGAAAGCCGGGACATATCTTTATGATCAACACTTTTATCCGGCCCGGCCTTTTCTTCTTTATCCAACAAAGGGGCTATGGCCACCCGGCGTTCCCCTTTCTGACCGAAACGGGCCGACTTAAACGCTTCAACCGGCGGGGCTGTCTCCTGCCGGGACGGCTCAATTTCAATACTGTCAGCTTCATCCAGACGGACAGATTTTTGCTGTTCAACCGTCTCCGGGATTTCTGAAGACGAACGCACGGCTGCAGCATCTTCCTTTCTCCTGATCTGCCGTTCCGTTTCCTGCACCAAATGCTCCTCTGTCACGGCATCCCCGGCCTCTTTAAAAGCCGTCTGGACATTCCTCTTCATATAAACACGTAATGACACGGTTAAAACAAGCATACAAATCACAAGCGTGCTCACGGCACTGTACGGGATATTAAAATATTTACGCATGGTCTGCTCCTCCCGGCTCTTTCGAGCTTTAACTTGGCTGGCGATTCTCTGTTCTAAATCGGGAGAGAGAGTTTCCGGTGTCCAGCTTTTAAGAGAAGAGGAAATTCTTCGGACATCTTTGTAAAAACGCTGACACTCCTGGCATTCCGACAAATGGTTTTCAACAGTCTGCCGGTCATCATCAGGCAATTCCTGATCAACATAAGCTGAAATCAGCATCTGGATTCTTTCATGTTCAGTCATCTTGCCCCTCCATCAATTGTGATGGTAAATCTCGACGCAAACGGGCCCGGGCCCTGTATATAAGTATTTTCACATTCTCTAAAGAACACCCTAAAATCAGAGCGATGTCGTCATATTTAAAACGGTGATATTCCCGCAAGATCAGGGCCTCTTTCTGATCCGGAGGCAGTTTTTGGACAGCGAGCTGCACAGCGGCTGCCGTTTCCCGGTTCATGATCTCTTCCCGCGGAAGCGGGGCCGTATCCTGGACATCGATTTCTTCATACGTGTCTTTCTCATCACGGACAAACCACATGGACACAAATCTCTTCCTGGAACGGATTTTAGAGATACTGGTGTTGCGGGCCACGGTGAACAGCCAGGTTGAAAACTTGGCTTTGGGCCGGTAGGCATTTTTTTGTGTGTATAATTTCAAAAAAACTTCTGCCACAACATCCTCCGCATCCGCCCGGGTCCCCAGGAAGCGCATCGCAAAGTTAAAGATAGGCGTTTTATACTTTTGAAACAAATCTTCAAAAGCCGATTCATTGCCGTTTTGAAACTCTAAAATCAGTTCTTCGTCAGCGTGCGTCATATCCTCTTCTGTCTCTCTCCTGTCTTTTTAACGCGTCCCGGCAAAAAAAGTTACAAAAAAAATTTTTATCCGTTCATCCTTTAATTCTTTTGCTAAAAAAGGGTTACGTAGAATCTGCCGCAAACCGGTCATTCCCTGACCACGGATATATTCCCTCGCTTTGCTTGCCCCAGGTGAATGAGAGCACTCAACCCCAGACCCGCCGCAAAGACCCATCCGCGGGCCAGTCCCGTCCCTTTCAGAAGACCGGCAGAAATCAGCATATAACAAAAAACTCCGCAGAAAAACAAAAGAAAAAATACCGGTCTGCCGATTTTCTTTTTATGCCAGTTCATGCGGCTTATGACCACCGCAAAAACTTTCCAAAACACAACGAGCATTTTAGCATAAACATCCATGCCGGAAAAAAAGCTGCAGATCAGGGTCAGGCCGAGCAGAATATTATACAGGAATAAATAACGGCGGTAAAAATCCGCCGTATGCCTGGGATTAAACAGCAGACAGCCCCAAAACGGCAGTAAAACCGAAAGGCATCCCAGACTGACAACACATCCGTTCATGATTAAGGTCATATTCATGGCGTCAGAATTATATTAAGGCCCACGGGAAGAAACGGACCGGGTCTTTCCCGGCGGCAATGGCTGTCCTGGCCGGGATCTCGACAAATCCCGCGCTCCGGGTCAAAGAAAGGATATCGTCCGAACCGCGATAAGGGATGATGCGTTTATATAAAGGAATTTTTGGATCAGAACTTTTATCAACCGGGAAAAAGAAAGTTAATTCCGATTCATTCTCACAAGAATCTTCCAGCAGCGTCAGATCTTCCTGAGTATGAGCGGCCCCGGCGCACCTCAATAAAAAAGGCAGGACGTATCTGTATGTACAGATCAAAGTCGAAACCGGGTTTCCCGGCAGGCCGAAGACCGGCTGTGATTTCCCGGTCAGGCCGAACCATAAAGGTTTGCCCGGCCGCTGAGAGACTTTATGAAAGACCGTTTTCACTCCAAGTTCCTGTAAAACTTTCGGGATGTAATCATATTTCCCCATAGACACCCCGCCGCTGAAGATAACGACATCGTGGTCCGCCAGAATCTTTTTCACCCGGCTCCGGATAACAGCATAATTATCCGGAAGATGAAAAGATGTGTTTCTGGTAAAACCGTGTTGGCTGAGAGCAGCTCCCACCGCCCGGACATTGGCCGACCGGACCTGATGGGCTAAAACCGGCCGGTCACAGGACACGACTTCATCCCCTGTGCCGATAAAGGCAATGGCCGGGGGTTCAGCCGTTAAGACAGTGGTCTTACCGACTGAAGCCGCGAGCGCAACCTGAGGCGGAGCCAAAACAGTGCCCTGCGGGATCAAAAGGTCCTGCTGATGGAAATTCTTGCCTTTACTCCTGATGTACTGATGCTTTTTCAGAGATAGCTTCCCCGGGACAACGGCCCGTCCCCCCCTGATAACAATATCTTCAACCGGGACAACGCAATCGTAGCCCCGGGGGATTAAAGCTCCGGTCATGACTTCGTAACAGCAGGAGGCATCGGGAAGAGAAACCCGGGGCACCCCGGCGCGCTGAGTGCCGAGGATCCGGAATTCCCGCTGTCCTTTTTTCCAGGAAGACATAGGGATAGCAACCCCGTCCATGGCTGAACAGCTCTCGGCCGGAGAATCGCGGTCGGCAAAAATATCTTCACGCAATATCCGGCCCCCTGCCTTTTCCAACGGACAAGGCTCAGCAGAAAAAAGAACGGCCTGATTGAGGATCAGGCTTTCAGCTTGGAGAACAGGTATCATTTTTTAAAACAATCCGTAGAGTCAAATTCTGACAGGATGGGGCTTTGATTTTGAAAATATCATATTCAGGGTTTTATCGCCCAGCGATCAGGACCCAGGCAAGAGCGATCAAAAAAATGGCAATAAATCCGAATATGCAGGCTTTCTTTAATAACGGGGTGATGTCTTTCATGCGTGTTCCTCGGTGAAATTATAATAAAAAGGGCTGTTTAATAAATATACCAATATTTATTATAACAATCTACATTAAAAATGATTATTTACACGCCCCCGGCGGCTGCCCCGGCCGTATCCCCCTCTGCCTTGCCCCCCGGCATAAAAACTTGATTTTTGTTAAAGCAAACTATTATTTCTTAAACAAGCCGATCAACTCAGCTTTCCCCAAGACATGACCTTCCATGGCTTTTACGACATCTTTCAGTGTCCCTTCTTCTAAAGACATTAACCTCGTATCAAGCGCGTACAGCTTAAAAAAATACCGGTGTGTCCCGCTGGGCGGGCATGGTCCGCCGTATTCAATCTTGCCGAAACTGTTCACAACTTGCCGTCCGGGGACAGAGTTCTCCGCGATATATTCTGACGGCAGGATATCATAAACCACCCAGTGCACCCAGGTTCCCATCGGGGCGTCAGGGTCATCCACGATGAGGACCAGGGCTTCGGTCCCGGCAGGGATATTCTGAATGTGAAGCGGCGGACTGATATCTTCGCCTTTACAGGTATATTTAACCGGGATCATTTGATTATGCTTAAAAGCCGGACTGGTCAGTTGAAAGGCAGTCTGAGCCATTCCGGGTTGATCGAACATCAGCAGCAACAAACAGGCAGGAAAGAACATAAAACCGGATGTTTTTATTATTCTCATGACATCCTCCTTATTTTTAAAAAAATTTTTATAAATATCCCTCACAAAAGGATCAAACATCCAGGATAATACCGATCGGACAATGGTCTGAGCCAAGGACATCTTTCAGGATAAAAGCGTCTTTTAATTTTGACGTCATATCAACCGTTATAAAAAAATAATCAATCCTCCATCCGACATTCCTGTCCCTGGCTTTGGTTTTATAATCCCACCATGTATAATGTTCCGGCTCCGGGCAGAAATGGCGGAATGTATCGACATAGCCCAGGGACAGGAACTGAGTGATCCAGGCCCGTTCTTCCGGCAAAAACCCGGTATTTTTCTCGTTGGCCTTGGGACGGGCCAGATCGATTTCCGTATGGGCGGTATTAATGTCTCCGCAGATCACAAGACTTTTACCTTTTCTCCGTAAATCCTCAAGTTTGTTCTGCAGGATTTCGTTGAAATCCATTTTAAAAGGGACCCTTTTGTTCCCGTTGCCTCCGTTAGGGACATAAAGGTTAAATAAGATAAAATCAGGATAAGTTAATATTAAAACACGTCCTTCCTGGTCAAATTCTTTAATCCCCAGCCCCTCTTCAACAGCAAGAGGTTGTTGGCGGGTGTAAACGGCAACCCCGCTGTAGCCCTTTCTTTCCGCCGATGACCAGAACGAATGATATCCGGCAGGAGATAAAACAGCCTGTGAGAGCTGTTCGGGATGCGCCTTGGTTTCCTGCAGGCATAAAACATCCGGGGACGCCTCTTTCATCCACTCGTTAAACCCTTTTTTCATGATAGCCCGGATGCCGTTGACATTCCAGCTGATCAGCTTCATCAGAACACCTCCTTATCCCGCCGGACGGACGGCCGAGCCTGTCTTCCGGCAGCTAAAAAATTCCCGCACATTCTGCCCCGCAATACGCACAATTATGCCCGTCAACGATATGATTGGCGCTGATATGAAACCATTCCCTTTTAATAAGCAGTTTCCCGCAGGCATGACAATATGTGCTGCTCCCTTCCGGGTCAAGGACATTGCCCGTATAGACATAATGCAGGCCTTTATCCCGGGCCAGCTGTCTTGCCCGGGAAAGGGTTTCATAGCTTGTCGCGGGTATGTTTAATACCCGGTACGCCGGGTGAAAAGCCGTTAAATGCAGCGGGACATCCGCGCCCAAATGCTCTAATATCCAGTCCGTCATTTGATCCAGTTCCCGGTCCGAATCGTTTAATCCCGGGATAAGCAGAGTCGTTATTTCAAACCAGACCCGGGTCTCCTTTTTCAGGTAAAGCAGGGTATCCAGCACCGGCTGCAGGGCCCCCTGGCAATATTTCCGGTAAAACGATTCCGAAAAAGCTTTTAAATCAACGTTGGCGGCATCCATCACCTGAAAAAAGTCCGGCCTGGCCCGGTCGCTGATGTACCCGGCCGTGACAGCGACGGTTTTAATATCCTGTTTATGACAGGCCTCGGCAATATCTATGGCATATTCCGCGAAAATAACCGGATCATTATAAGTAAAGGCCACGCTTTTACAGCCGGCTGACCTGGCCCGGATCACAACGTCATCGGCGGATGCGTATTCAGACATCCGGTCAAAAGACCTGGACCGGCTTAAGTCCCAGTTCTGGCAAAACTGACAGCCCAGGTTACATCCTGCCGTGCCGAAGGACAGAATTGTTGTTTGAGGATAAAAGTGATTGAGAGGTTTTTTTTCGATGGGGTCCACACAAAAACCGCTGCTTCGCCCGTAGGTGGTTAAAATCAGCTGCTGGCCGATATTCTGCCGCACAAAACAAAAGCCCCGCTGGCCTTCTTTGAGCCGGCAGGCACGGGGACACAGGTAACAGACAATGTCTCCGTTATCGAGTTTCTCCCAGTAGCGGGCTACGTAACTGTTCTGTTCCTGAGCCATAAAAATCCCAAAGATTGTTCCGGGTAATGTTTGAATATTAGTCTAGTATGTTCCCTGGTTTATGACAAGAATTTTTATAAACACTAAATCAGGCCGTGGGGGCTCCGCGGAAAAAAGGTACCGGTTCAGATGCCGTGCGTGAGAGAGCTTGGAACCGCGAACGAACGCAGGGCATCTGAACAGCGGCTCAAAAAAAGGGCCGAAAGACAGGATCGGCGGCAAGGTTGGCCTGTTTTCTTGATACCTAAAATATCTTATTAATGGACGATTCCGGCGAAGCCCATAAAGGCTAGGGAAAGCAATCCCGCGATAACCAAAGCGATCGGAACACCCCGCATCCCTTCCGGGACATCCACGAGGTCAAGCTGTTCTCTGATACTCGAAAAAAGGATCAAAGCCAGGGCAAAACCCGCGGCATTGGCTATGGCGAAGACAACGCTTTGGATAAGATTGTATTCTTTCTGAACAACTAAAATGGCCACACCGAGGATAGTACAGTTTGTGGTAATCAAGGGGAGAAAAACGCCCAGGGCCTGGTAAAGCGCCGGGCTCACTTTCTTTAAAATAATTTCCACCATCTGCACCAGAGACGCAATAACCAGAATATACGTTACCGTCTGCATATACCCGATCTGAAGAGGAACGAGAATGTAGGTATTTATGAGGTACGTCACGATCGTGGCCAGGGTCATGACAAAAGCCACGGCCCCGCACATCCCCAGGGCGTTGGAAAAACGGTTGGACACACCCAGAAACGGGCAAAGGCCTAAAAAGCGGGTCAATACGATATTATTGACCAAAGTGGCGGAAATAATGATGAGAATATACTCCATAAAGTTTATTCCGATTTGTTAAGACAATTAATAAGAGCGATCATGTACCCCAGGGCAATAAAGGCTCCGGGAGCCAGGATAAAGACCAAAATACCGTCCCCGGAAATAAATTTGTACCCGAATAAAGCGCCTACCCCTAAAAGTTCCCTGACTCCGCCCAGGAGAGTCAGCGCAAAGGCGAATCCCAGGCCCATGCTCAGTCCGTCAATGGCAGACGACAGCAAGGTGTTCTTTGAAGCAAAAGCTTCAGCCCGGCCGAGGATAATGCAGTTCACGACAATTAACGGGATAAACAATCCCAACTGAGCGTGTAACGCCGGGGCAAACGCCGCCATAACAAGGTCGACAATCGTGACAAAAGAAGCGATGACAACAATAAAGCAGGGAATCCGGACTTTATCCGGGATTAAGGATTTGATCAGAGAGACGACCGTGTTGGACATAACCAGGACAAAGGTCGTGGCCAGCCCCATCCCCAGCCCGTTAACGGCCGAAGTGGTCACCCCCAAAGTCGGACACAATCCCAGCAGCAGAACAAAAACGGGATTTTCCTTAACAAAGCCTTTACTGAAATTCTGCAATGGATTAATCTTTAAACTCCTTTCGGTAAGAATCATAAGCTTTCTTGACCGCGTCACAGAACCCCCGGGAACTGATCGTGGCTGCCGTGATCGCATCCACGTCTCCCCCGTCCTTTTTGACACTTAAACGAAAATTCTGCGGATCTTTATTTTTAAACTGCTCCGCAAAACCGGATTTCTTCTTGTCTATTTTATCCCCCAACCCCGGGGTTTCTTTATGCTCAACCACGGCGGTATCAAAAATCACGCCGTCGGGCAGGAACCCGACCATCAGCGTAATATTGCCGGCAAACCCTTTGTTGGTCGTCACTTCGACAGCGGTTCCGACAAGCTGTCCGTCTTTTTTGGCCGGATAAAACATTACACACTGTTCACCGGCGCAGCGTTCGACTTTCTCCTCAATGGGAGAATTGTCGAAATCCGGCACGACTTCACTGATCGCCTTAATTTTCTTCTCCAGTTCTGCCTTGGCCTTGGGGCCTTTGGTCACTTCGTAAACATACCCTAACGCTGTCGACGAAACAAAGGTCACGATAAAAAGCGTTAAGACCATATTCCCGAATGTCGATTCTTTCTTTGCCATTTCACTCTCCGAAACGTCTCGGTTTACAGGTGCGGTTAATCAGCGGCACAAAGGCATTCATGATTAAAATCGCAAAAGACATCCCTTCCGGGTAAGCGCCGAAAACACGTATCGTAACCGTTAGTATCCCTATTCCGGCGCCAAAAATCAGCATGCCTTTTGGGGTCATCGGGGACGTGACATAGTCCGTCGCCATAAAAAACGCGCCGAGCAACAGACCGCCGGTCAGCAGATGAAAAACAGGGTCCATAAATTGATCCGGATGAACCAGCCATAACAGCCCGGAAAAGACCGCTGTGCTGCCTATCACGGCAACGGGGATGTGCCAGGTAATGATTCTTTTATATATTAAAAACAGGCCGCCGAGAATTAAAGCAAGCGCGGAAATTTCCCCCAGGGATCCGGCCATCTTACCCAACAACAAATCAGAATATCCCGGAAGCTCGGCCAGCAATTCCTGAGGGGTCTGGCCGTTCTTCAAACCTTCTTTGATCACCGCTAAAGGCGTTGCCGTTGTTATCCCGTCCGCCACAGCCATGGCTCCGCTGAAAGGTTTCGGCCAGGTTGTCATGGCGACCGGGAAGGATACCAGCAAAAAGACTCTGCCGACTAACGCCGGATTGAAAGGGTTGTTGCCCAGCCCGCCGAACGACATCTTGCCGACGGCAATCGCGACAAAACTGCCTAAAACGACAATCCAGCCGGGCAATGTGGCCGGAACATTGAACGCCAACAACAGGCCCGTCAGGGCCGCCGAGCCGTCTGTCACGGAAGGATCGACTTTCAGGACATACTTCTGAATCAGATATTCAAACAGGACCGCCGAAGCTACGGCGAGAACGCTCACCTTGACCGCCGCCAGGCCGAACACAATGACCGAGACAATCCAGGCCGGCAGCAAGGCGATCAAAACCCCTGACATAAGTTTCTTAACCGTCTCCCCGCCGTAAGTATGCGGAGACAGCGATACCGTTAATAATTGAGAACTCATTTTTTCGCTTTTTCCCTTAACTTTTTCAAAATTGTCGCTTTCCCGTAACGGATATAATCCAGCAAAGGCCGGTTGGACGGACAGGCGAAACTGCAACAGGCGCATTCACAGCAATTCAGGATGCGTTCCTGTTCTGCCCGGTCCAGCATCTGCCGGTCAACCAGGGCCATCAATAAATACGGCTCTAATCCTAGCGGGCAGGCGGACACGCATTTGGCACAACGGATACAAGGCAGTTTTTCCCACCGTTTAGCCTCTGTCTGCGGGAGCAGAAGGATTCCGGAAGTCCCTTTCGTAACGGGAACGTCTGCCGAATCAAGGGCCTTGCCCATCATCGGCCCGCCGGACACAATCTTGCCGGTATTGTCCGGCAAACCTCCCGCAGCCTCAATAAGTTCAGCGATGGATGTCCCGACCCTCACCCAGAAATTAGACGGTTTTTTAACCGCCGGACCGGTTACGGTGACAACCCGCTCGATCAGCGGTTTGTTTTTCTGTACGGCTTCATAAACCGCAAAAACCGTTCCGACATTGAACACGACACAGCCGACATCGATCGGCAGCCCTTTCGGCGGCGGCGGGATTTCCCGTCCTGTCAAAGCCTTGACAAGCTGCCTTTCCCCTCCCTGAGGGTACCAGACTTTCAGCGGTTCGACCGAAATCCCGGGATACTTTTTCGCGGTCTCTTTTAAAAGGTTGATGGCATCGGGCTTGTTGTCCTCGATCCCGATAAAAGCCTGATCAATCCCCAGGGCTTTTAACATGATCTGTATGCCCACCATAATCTCTTCATTTTTCTCGAGCATAAGCCGGTGATCCGAGGTCAGGTAAGGCTCGCATTCCACGCCATTGATCATGAGAAACTCAACCTTCTTGTCTTTGGGCGGCGCCAGCTTGACATGCGAGGGAAACGTGGCCCCCCCCATACCGACAATCCCGGCGGCGGCGACTTTAGCGGCAATGTCTTCCGGCGACAAAGAAATGTCCTTGACCAAATCAGGGCTCAGATCAATGCCTTCCGCCCACGCGTCTTCCTGCACCTCAATAATAAACGCCGGGCGTTTGTACCCGGTTAAATCTTTGACCTGGTCGATTTTTTTCACCTTCCCGGAGACCGAGGAATGAATATTGGCCGAGATAAACCCTGCCGACTGGGCGATCAGCTGGCCCGTCTTAACCTCGTCCGCGGCCTTAACCAGCGGGACAGCCGGAGCGCCGATATGCTGGGAGAACGGGATGCTTACGGTCTTGGGCAGCGGAAGTCTGCGCACAGTCCGGTCCGCAGACAATTTATGATCTTTCGGGTGAACGCCGCCCTGCGGAAAAGTTTTAACATTTTTTTGGCTCATGTCATTTTAAAAACTTTATGTCGTTGTCTTCTGCGGACTCTCAACGGGTTTCTCTTTGGGTTTTCGTTCCGGCAGATTGATTTCCATAATAGCATGAGTCGGGCACACCGGAGCGCATTTACGGCACAGCTTACATTTATTAAAATCAATATAGGCAAGGGAGTTTTCTAACGTGATGGCTTCAAAGGGGCAGGCTTTGACGCAAAGACCGCAGCCGATGCAGGCGGCCTTGCACACCTTCCGTGCCGCAGGCCCCTTGTCCTGGCTGACGCAGGACACATAAATACGCCTGTTCTTCGGGCCTCTTTTCCTCAGTTCAATAATGTTCCTCGGACAGGCTTTCACACAGGCCCCACAGGACGTGCATTTATCCTCGATAACAACCGGCAGCCCGGTCTTTTCATCTATATATATGGCATCAAACTTACAGGCCCTGACGCAATCTCCCAGGCTCAGGCAGCCGTAAGAGCATCCGGTGTCCCCGCCGTAAACGGCGGCGGCGATGGCACAGGTCGGGGCACTGTCATAAACACTCGTTTTGGGCCGGTGCTCGAAGGTCCCGGAGCAACGGACCACGGCGATCATCGGATCGTTAACGGAAAGTTCTTTTCCCAATAACTTGGCGACCGCGTGCATACATTCCTGCCCGCCGACCGGGCAAAAAAGGTCGGTCAAATCATCGGCCGCGACGCAGGCTTCGGCAAAATTACGGCATCCGGGATAACCGCAGCCGCCGCAATTGGCGGCAGGCAAAGCTTCTTCGACCTGGTCAATCCGGGGATCTTCGTGGACTTTGAACTTCTGCGCGACCAGGAAAAGGATGACCGCAGCCGAGACGCCCAGGATACTTAATGTCAAGATTGTATAAATAATCAACATACCGTAATTATAAATGCGTGCTGTCCGGATACAGCTTCATCCGAAAAGACTGTTTAAGTTTATGGCGAAAAAGATACAGCAGGAGATAATACGGGATTAACATGAATAACGCGCATAAACCTACCAGATACTCTTGTTTAACGAAAATGGAATAAAACAGGATTGAGAAAACAACGATTAAAAGCGGAAGCAAATAGGCCAGGACAAGGGCTCTGATCCCTTGAGATTCTTCTAATACGACCATGACCTTTTGGCCTATAAAATAGCCGGTTCCCGCATCTTGAAAAACCAACACCTTATACTGGCTTTCTGCGAGGCCGCAACGGTCTTTAGCTTCACAACTCCCGCAGGCGGAAGTCTTTAATAATTCGACATAAACATCCCGGCCGGTAATATCTTTAACAATGCCTTCGTGTTCAACAACCTGCCTGGATTCCGCCATTTCACTTTTACTTTCCTGCGGTTAGTTAATGGCTTTAATATATCTTTGTAAAGAATAATTGTCAAGCCACAAATGAAATATTGAGGAGAATTTTGGCCCCGGAATAGTCCGGTTCCGGCTGGACAACGGGCTTTCCTCCAAGATGAGGTATGGGTTCCCGCACCTTCTTTTGCAATATAAAAATTTAATTTACTTTTGACCCAGTTTCTTCTTGACTTTAGATGAACTTCTGATATGAATATTATGAACATTGTTAGGGACCAATAACGCTCCCGTCTGCTAAAAACATCCAAAGGAGTGAAAATGCGGATCGGTATGCCGCGGGAAACAGAAAGTTTTGAAACCCGGGTCGCGATAACTCCGGCCACAGCCCAGCGCCTCGTCCAAAAAGGCCATACGGTCAATATCGAATCCCGGGCCGGGAAATCCATTCAGGCCACAGATGAGGATTACAAAAACGCCGGGGCGGACATCATGGACCGTCAGGATATTCTGACGTCCTCGGATGTTATTCTCAGAGTCCTGCCCCCGCCCCCGGAAGAAATTCCTGTCATGAAACGCGATGCCGTTCATATCAGTTTTCTGGACCCTTTCCAGCGCCTGGATCTCATCAAATTATTCAGAGAGCATAACATCACAGCTGTCAGCATGGAAATGATCCCCCGTTCCACAATCGCGCAGAAAATGGACGCGCTCAGTTCACAGGCAAATTTAGCCGGCTATGTCGCCGTTATCACGGCGGCGGAACGCCTGAATAAGATCCTGCCCATGATGATGACGCCTGCCGGCACCATAGCGCCCTGCCGGGTCTTTGTTATCGGGGCCGGGGTTGCCGGATTGCAGGCCATCGCAACAGCCAAACGGCTCGGGGCCAGGGTTGATGCTTTTGATACCCGGCCGGTTGTTGAAGAACAAGTCGCGTCTCTGGGGGCCAAATTCATCAAGATCGACCTCGGAGAAACCGGACAGACCAAAGACGGTTACGCCAAAAAGCTGACGGATGAACAGTTGGCTCAGCAGAGAGCCGCTATGGCAAAAATATGCGCCCAGTCCGATATTGTCATTACAACCGCGCAGATTTTCGGCAAAAAGGCCCCTTTGATTATCACGAAAGATATGATTCAGGATATGAAACCGGGCAGCGTTATTGTCGATTTAGCCGTTGAGTCCGGAGGAAACGTCGAAGGGTCATGTATCGGAGAAGAGATTGAACTGAATCAGGTTCGGATTATCGGCTTAAGAAACCTGCCCGGGCGGGTGAGTGTCCACGCAAGCCAGATGTATGCCCAGAATTTAACCAACTTCATTGAAACATTCTGGGATGAACAGGAGAAAACGTTCCGTCTTGATTTATCGGACGATATCTGTCAATCCGCGGTCGTCACACACCAGGGACAAATCGTCCAGGAACGCATTAAGGCCCTGACAACCTAAAAGGACACGGTTATGGATGCCAATATTATATATCTATTTTTTGTTTTAATGCTGTCCATTTTTCTCGGATTTGAACTGATATCCAAAGTCCCGGCCACATTACATACGCCTCTCATGTCAGGGGCCAATGCCATTTCCGGCATTACGCTGGTCGGCGCGCTGATTTCTGCCGGGACAGAACATTCCGTGATGAACACGGTCCTGGGGACGCTGGCCGTCGCTTTTGCGACGATTAACGTCGTCGGAGGCTATCTGGTGACCGACCGGATGCTGGCCATGTTCAAAAAAAAGGAAACCAAGCCGCATTAACTTTTTCAACTTTGCTTTGGAGAAGCCCGTGAACACAGACCTTCTGATCAATTTCGCCTACATCGTTTCGGCCGTGCTTTTTATTTTCGGCCTGAAGCTTTTAAGCTCCCCGGCCAGCGCCCGGAAAGGCAACCTGATCTCCGCCGGCGGCATGCTCCTGGCCGTTGCCGCGACTCTCTTGAGTCAGGGATTGAGTTTTCAATGGATATTTATCGGAGGCATCGCCGGAACGGTTCTGGGTGTTCTGGCGGCCCGTATGGTTGCTATGACAGCCATGCCGGAGATGGTTGCGCTCCTTAACGGGTCCGGCGGGTTAGCGAGCCTTTTGGTGGGCTGGGCGGTCTATCACTCTCAGCCGGAGGCCCCGTTGCTCACGGTCACCACCATATTCCTCTCTGTGCTGATCGGAGGCGTCACTTTTACGGGCAGTGTTATTGCCTGGGGCAAATTAAGTGAAAAAATTGTCAGCAAACCCGTGCTCTACCAAGGGCAGCAGTTTGTTAATATCATCATTCTCGGGGTGATTGTCTTAAGCGGTGTTCTCTTCTGCCTTAACGCCTCCCAATCCTACGGGATTTTCCTTCTAATCATTCTCCTCTCTTTGATATTAGGCGTTTTAGTGGTTATCCCGATAGGCGGCGCTGATATGCCGGTCGTTATTTCTTTATTAAACAGCTATTCGGGACTAGCGGCCTGCGCGGCAGGTTTTGTGATCCGGAACAATATTTTAATTGTCGCCGGGTCTCTTGTGGGGGCCAGCGGCCTGATCCTGACCCGGATTATGTGCAAAGCGATGAACCGTTCACTGGGCAATGTCCTTTTCAGCGGCTTCGGATCCGGACGGCATAAGTCCGGCAAAGAAATCCAAGGCGAAGTGAAACCGGTCAACGTTGAAGACGCTTTTTACATCCTTGAAGCAGCCCGCTCTGTTGTCTTTGTCCCCGGCTATGGCTTAGCCGTGGCCCAGGCGCAACATGTGGTGAGGGAACTGGGAGAACTGCTGGAAGACAACGGCGCTGAGATCCGTTACGCGATCCATCCTGTCGCCGGCCGAATGCCGGGCCACATGAATGTCCTGCTTGCGGAAGCGAACGTGTCCTATGACCAGCTTGTGGAAATGGACGACATTAATCCTCTTATGGATACGGTCGATGTCTGCATTGTCATCGGGGCCAATGATGTGGTCAACCCCGCGGCCCGGGATGATGAAGACAGCCCTATTTACGGAATGCCGATTATCAATGTCGATAAAGCCAAAACCGTTATTGTCCTGAAAAGATCCATGGCCACGGGTTTTGCCGGGATACAGAACGGGCTCTTTTTCTTTGAGAACACCCGCATGTTGTTCGGGGATGCGAAAGCATCCATTCAAGGCCTGGTCTCAGAGTTCAAAGAGTTAGCCAACCATTAAACTCACCTCTCTCCTGCCAGCTGAATGGACACAAATCCGAGGAAAGAAAATCCCCTGTTGCTGCGGCTGTAGGGAACTATGGATTATCCCTTGTGCTGCAAAGAATGATAAATTGCAGCAGACGGTAGAATAAAAATTATGATTTAACGGATTTGCGTTTAACTCGCTTGGCGGGAACACTTGACGTGCGGGAAGTTTTCTTGCGGGATTTCGGTGTTGTCTTCTTAAGTTCTACGAATCTAATCGCCACCAGAAAAAAAGCCCCGGTGACCTTCTTTTCGACTCTGACAACCTTGCCGTAACCTTTGAAAATATCCAGGATACCGGACATCACGACATTAAGTTCAAGGACATCGTCAACATGCAGAGGGACATCCGAAAAAAAAGCCAGCCCTAAGAAACTCATATCATGCGTGGTGGAAAGATGCCAGCGTTTATCCGCGTTCTTGACTTTGGTTTTGACCACACGATATTGAATGCTTAATATCCGTTTGGCTCTTATCGCGTGTCTTTTCTCGTTAGTCGATTGTTTGACCATTTTTACCTCATTAAGCCGGGATTGCGTTTACTATAAGGATAAACGTTAAAACCGCAATAGTCAAGAAGTACCTTATGCCCACACCATAAAATATTTTAACCTACAAACCGGATTAAGGCAACGGCCGGCACATAAGGATTTCTGCCGGAAAATATTTAAGGCTTGCTCCTATCTGCTTGAGCTTTATAGGTTAAAGAAACATCTTCCATATGGCTGTCGCCTTTCAAAGTGATAATGTACAAAAAACTATTAACCAGGCACTGCCCCTGCCCATCCTCCCGGCAGTAGGTCAGGCGGACTTCGGCATAAAGTTTATCCGTATGAAATTTTTCGTAAACATCAAATATTGACTCTTCATCATAAATTCCATAAATATTCTGGTAAGATCCGTCCTGGGTAAAAAGCTTGAAAAAAGGTTTCCCGGAATAAAGAATTTTATATCCTCTCGGCAGCCTGATCTTAAAAACCAGTTGTCCGATATTGTTTGAACAGGGCTTACGGACTTTATATTGAGGGCCTTTAAAATCCTTTAATTTTGTGCGGCCGAACAACTCCTGATTCGGCCCTCTTAAAATCAATGTCCCGACCATTTTTGTCTTGAGGTCCAAAGCACGCACACAATGATTGTTCATGTCCGCAATGAACAGTTTGTGATCGGCATAACTCAACCCGGCAGGTCCGTCAAATTGCGCATTTTGAAACAGGCCGTCCCGGTACCCTCCCGGCCTGGCCCCGGTCAGAGTTTCTATACTGCCGGAATTCAAATCAATGACTTTAATTTTATTATTATAACTATCGGCTACAGCCAAAGCGCCGGGAACCGGAGCGATATCCAGCGGATACTGTAAAAGAGCAACATCTCCGCTCCCGTTCTTATCCCCGAAGCGAAACGGCCCCTGCCCCAGAACAGTTTCAACAGGCGCCGCGAATCTTAACGGAATTTTCCGAACAGCATTTGCTCCGCTATCCGCGATATAAAGCGTATCTTCCGAAACGGCAATCCCGGATGGCTGGGCAAAAGAACTTTTAAGGAGAGAGCCGTTAATAAGGTTTTCCACTCCGGAACCGGCAAAGACCTTGAGATCCCGGGAGACAAGATCAATCACCCATATTTGATGAGCCCCGCTCATGGCCACGTAAAGTTTGTCCTTATGAACGGTTAAATCCCAGGGGGCATTGAGGTCCGCCTCTGCGGCCGGGCCCTGGGGGAGGCGGACCGTTCCCTTCTGCCCGGTCCCGGCAAACGTCGAGACGCGTCTCGACGTTAAATTCGCGCACCGGACAGCGTGATTAGCCCGGTCAGCGATATACAGGTCATCTCCTTTTAAAGCCAGCCCCTGCGGATCGGAGAAGCGGGCCGTCTCAAAAGGGCCGTCCTGAAATCCCGGAGACCCGCTCCCTATAATCTCCAGGACATGTCCCTGCCGGTCGGCAAGGACGACCCTGTCATGTCCGGAATCAGATATAAAGAGCCGGCCATCCTCCGCGGCCAGGACTTTTCCCGGGAACTTAAGCATCGTCCTCGGAGATTTATACTTCTCCAGCAAGAGCGGCAAAGGCCCCTTTTTAAGGTTCTTGTGTTTATGGTGCAGATGGGATCTTAAAACCGCGTCAACACTGTCAAAAATATTCTCTCCGGATTGCCGATGGATGATAACGCCATCCGGGTCGATCAGAACGGTCGTCGGCCAGGCATGAATATTGTAATCGCGCCAGATGCGAAGCTGATAATCATTAACGACCGGATATGGCAGGTCATACCGCATCACGGCTGCCCGGATATTCACCGTGTCCCGCTCAGCGGGATATTTTGCGGAATGAATGCCGATAACGACAAGTTCTCCCGGGTATTTTTTCTGCAGTTTTTTTAAATCCGGGAGGACATTAAGACAATTAACGCTGGAATATGCCCAGAAATTCAGCAGGGCAAATCTCCCCTGCAAATCGTTTAACGTTAAACGGCTTTCCGTGTTAAGCCAATCCAGCTGCTCCCGGAAATTCGGGGCCTTTTTATGTCTTAAATGCTCCACAATGCCGGCCCCTGACGGAAGCGGCATAAAAAGGATAAACAGGATGATGAACGCAAACCGGATAGTCTTGACATGTCGGAATATTTTCATAACAAAGACCGGGGCTCCAGGTCAAACAAACGGCAGGCGTTAAGGAAAAAAATCTTCTGCAAGTCCTCTTCTTTCTGCACAAGAACTTCATATTTAGCCATTTCAATGGCCGGATGAGAATAGGGGTAATCGGAAGCAAACAGGATGCGGTCCACATCAACATGGCGATAAATGTATTTTGTCCGGTTATAGGACAGCGTGGAGGTTTCAACATACGTGTTAGGATAACGGTTCACAACATCCGCGCAATCCCGGTAACGGTCCTTTCCGCCATGAGCCAGCACAAAATAGATATCGGGATATTTTTCAATCACCGGCTGCCAGTCAAACGGGGTTGAGCCGGGGCGGTGGTCGGTATGGACAATCACGATGAAATCGGGAATGCCTTTGATGCAGTCGAGCACCGAGAAGGTTTCCGTGACAGGATAGCCGTCCAGGGCTTTCATTTTAATGCCCCGCACGCCTGCTTCCAGACACCGGTTCAGCTCCAGCAGGGCAGCCTCTCCTGCTGACGGGACGATGCGGACAAAACCGATAATCTTATCCGGGTATTTCTTCTGGGCCTGAATCACCCGGTCATTGACTTTTTCAAATGTCTGGCCGGAGTCCTCCTCATCGATCGCGAACAGGACAAGCCGCCCGATCCGGTATTTTTTTATGTTCTCCAAAATGCTCTCCAGGGAGCTTTCCCCCCCATCAGGGCTGACCCCCAGATGATTATGCACGTCAAAAATAATGTTTTTCCCCATTTTGCTCCTCGTTATATTGATCAGACCTCTTTATATTCGACAACCGGAACCAGGCCCCCGCCGGCACTGACGTTGATGACGCTCTGATCGGAAAGACGGGCGACACTTCCGCAGTACAAGCCGTCAAAAACAAACGGATTAATATTAAATTTCTTTTCGGCGAACGTCAACTTTTCTCCTGCCATAACCGGGACGTCCAGCTGATTGATCGTGACGTATCTCTGAACAACCCAGTCTTCCCGGTTGACAAGAATGCGCTCGACCAGGTTATCCCATTCCTGCTGTTCACATTCACAGCCAATCACGACATTCTTGCCTCCGTAACTGTCCGCTGGCTTAAGGACAAGATGGTCGCGGTGCGTCTTAATATGCCTTTTCAAAAACACGGTATTATCTTCATAATGGGTTTGAATATCGAGAACCCTTCTGGTCCAGGGGACATGTTTCTGAATAACGGCCACTTCCTCTTTGCTGAAAAACTGCCGGTATTCCTTCATGTTTGTCATAATCGCCAAAATGGCTTTATTGGAAGCCAGTCTTGACCTGAGGGGATTGACAACACAAACTTTTCCTTCACGGTAAGCCGTGAGCATGTCCTGAACATCATCATATTTTTCCATAAGTTCGCGGAAGATCACCCGGCGGTAAATCAAATCTATATGAAATCCTTTATGGGACAATCGGCCGTTTGTGAATTTCAGCTCCCGGGGGTCAGCCACGATGGCCTCTATCCCCTTGTTTTTCAGGAACCGCTGGATAATACGGAATTCGTTCACGGTCCGGACATCATGCCAGTCAACAATGGCCACCTGCGGATTTTTCCCCGAACCGGCAAATTCTTCATATGATCTCAGCAGGGTCCGGGTAAGCCCCTCCAGCCTTTTCGTCACGGCAAATTCATAGCGCTCCCGCAGAAGATCAAAAGGGAAAAGCGCCCGCAGGATATTCTCTTCAGTATCCGTATACCCCGCCCCGGCCGGCGAATCACAATTAAACTCGACAAAACGCAGGGTGCCGTCCACGAAGAAAGAATCCGGCCTTGAAATCAGCACGGATTTCGAGTACCCGGGGTCTATCTCAACGAGGGAGGCTTCCCTGTCTCCGACCTGAAAAAACTTCCGAAGTGATGGTTCTGAGAAATAAAGCCGGGTAATTTTTTCCAAAACATTAATGATGTGAAAAAGGATAGACTCGATACGCCCGGCCTGTTCATGGGAAATAAAAATCGGCTTAAAAAAAGTCGGGATAAGTTTGTCGCCGAACTTGCAGTCCTGACGTTCCATATCCGCCAGCAATTTTAAAAAAGCTTCCTGGCTTTCGGCTGAACGGGTGGCTATCAGCTCGTTATACTGTTGATTAATCGCATCCATCATGTTACGGGATTAGCGGGGATGAATCATGTCTTCGGGCCTGATCCATGAGTCATATTCTTTTTCGGTAAGATAACCTGACTCTACCGCTGCCTGACGCAATGTCTTGTTGTCCTGAAAAGCTTTGTAGGCAATCTTTGCAGCCCTGTCATATCCGATGTACGGCGTCAAAGCCGTCACCAGCATTAAAGAACGCTCCAGATGTTTCTGAATGTTTTCGTCCCGGCTTTCAATCCCCTGCAGGCAATACTGGTCAAAAGATTTAACGGCGTCGGAAAGCAGACGCAAGGATTGTATCGCATTATATATGATCACCGGTTTGCTGACGTTAAGCTGAAAATTACCGCTGGCGCCTGCCAAAGCAATGGTCGTATCATTGCCGATGACCTGCATACAGACCATGAGCAAGGCCTCGCATTGAGTCGGATTGACCTTGCCCGGCATGATCGAACTGCCCGGTTCGTTAGCCGGGAAAGAAATCTCCCCTATCCCGCAACGGGGGCCGGAAGCGAGCCAGCGGATGTCATTGGCTATTTTCATAAGGGAAACGGAAATGGTTTTCAGGGCCCCGCTCAATTCCACGCAGGCATCATGGGCGGCGATAGCTTCAAATTTGTTCCGTGCGCTGACAAAGGGATAACCGGTCAGCACTTTTAATTTATCAGCCACCTTTTCGGCAAAAAAAGGATGAGTGTTCAATCCTGTCCCCACGGCCGATCCTCCCAGCGCCACCTCATACAGACGGGGCAGCACAGACTCAAGCCTTTCCAATCCGTTCTGTATCTGCTGGGAGAACGCACTGAACTCCTGGCCTAATGTCAGAGGGGTTGCATCCATCAAGTGCGTACGGCCGATCTTTATCACGTCTTTGAATTGCACAGACTTCAACTGCAAGGATTTAAAAAGCTGGCCGAGAGAAGGGATCAGGGATGTCTGGATTTGAATGACAGTGGCTACGTGCATGGCTGTCGGGAAGACATCGTTTGAGGATTGCGACATATTCACGTCATCGTTAGGGTGAACGGGCTGTTTAGCGCCCATGACACCGCCGGCCAGTTCAATAGCGCGGTTGGCGAGGACTTCATTGATATTCATATTGGTCTGGGTGCCGCTCCCGGTTTGCCAGACCTTCAGCGGGAACTGGTCATACATCCGTCCGGTCAGGATTTCATCCGCCGCCTGCACAATCCACTGCGCCTTCTTGTTGTCCAAGCGGCCCAGCTCCGCGTTCACCAGGGCACAGGCTTTCTTGATAACGGCCAAAGCCTGGATCACCTCAAAAGGGATCGTCTCATAGCCGATATTGAAATTCTGGGACGACCGTACGGTCTGGGCCCCGTAATAAGCCCCCTGCGGGACCGGCACTTCTCCCAAGCTGTCTGATTCCGTTCTCATGTCCATAATAATAACGTCCTTCTATTCGCCATGTTTCTGCGGGGTTAATGACTTTAAAAGGTCAATGGGGATAGGAAAAAGCGTCGTTGTGTTATTTTCACTGCCAATCTCGACCAGGGTCTGCAGATAGCGCAGCTGCAGGGCCATCGGCGTTTTTTCCATCATAGTGGCTGCCTGACATATTTTTTCCGCAGCCTGGAACTCCCCTTCCGCGGCAATGATTTTGGCCCGGCGCTCCCTTTCGGCTTCGGCCTGACGGGCCATGGCCCTTCTTAATTCATCGGAAATATCCACATGTTTGACTTCCACATTGGTGACTTTAATCCCCCAGGGATCGGTCTGTTTATCCAACAGTGTCTGCAGGCTGTCATTAATCTTTTCGCGTTGGGCCAAAAGATCATCGAGTTCCATTTCCCCAAGAACGCTCCGCAGTGTCGTCTGGGCCATCTGCGACGTGGCATACTGGAAATTCTGCACCTCCACAATCGCCTTAATAGGGTCCATGACCCGGAAATAAGCCACGGCATTCACTTTGGCCGAAATATTGTCCTTGGTAATGATGTCCTGGGGCGGGACATCCAGGGTGATCAAGCGCAAGCTCACCGTCACGCCGGTCTCTATGGGGAAAAAGACAAAAACCAGGCCCGGGCCCCTGGGAGCTTCGGTGATTTTCCCTAAGCGGAACACGACAATCCGCTCATATTCTCTGACAATCTTAAAACTGTTAAAAGCCCACCAAAACAAAATAAGCAAAACTCCGATAAAAAACATAGATCACTCCTTTCTTGAGAGAAAATAATGTTTCACGGATGCATTATGCGGCTTTCTTCACCTTGAGAGTCAGACCGCTAATGTCTTCGACAATAATTTTATCTCCCGGTTCAAGGGGCTCGTCCGAGACAGCGTTCCAGAGTTCACCGTGCACAAAGACTTTGCCGTCCTGCCCGCCGGAAATCTTTTTCTTAACGACTCCCTGCGCGCCCCGCATCCCCTCCTGCCCGGTCACAGCCTTCTTCCTGAAGGATTTGATCGCCAGATGCACCATAAAAATGGTCAAAAAAGCCGTGGTCGCCAGCATGGAAATAATGATAGGCAAGGAAACACGCATGATCGGTTCCGGGGAATCAAACAGTAAAATGGAACCGAGGAACATGCTGATAATTCCCCCTGCGGTCAGCACCCCGAACCCCGGGACAAAGGCTTCTGCCACCAGAAGGGCCAAACCGAACACAAGCAGCGCCAGCCCCGTATAATTCGTCGGCAAGGTCTGCATGCTGTAAAAAGCCAAGATCAGGAAAATCGTCCCCATAATCCCCGGCACACCGAACCCCGGATGAGTCACTTCATACAGCAAACCGTAAAATCCCAGGATTAAAAGAAAGTAGGCGATATTCGGGTTGGCCAGGATATTAAAAAATTTCTCCCGCGCATTCATTTCCAGACGGACCACGGAAGCGTCTTTTGTGTTCAAAGTGACGGTTCCCCCCCGGATGTCCACCGGGGTCCCGTCAAGCTTCTCCAGCAATTCGGTTTCATCTCTGGCGATAAAATCAATCACGTCCAGGTCAAGCGCTTCTGTTTCCGTGACAGAAAAACTCTTCGTGACACTTTTAATGGCCCAATCAACATTCCGGCCCCTTTGTTTGGCCAAAGCCCGGATAAACGCCACCGTATCCTGCAAGATTTTGGTGTCCATCGGGTTCTCGTCCGGGGTCAGGTCCCCGGCCTCCAGGGCCTCTTCCGTGTCCTGCGTTTTTCCTTGTGCGTCTTCCGCCGCCTCTTCCGTTGTTGCGGCCGGTTTCTCTTCCGAAGCTGCTGTTTCTTCCTCTTCTTTTTTGTCCTGTTCCTTACCTTCCTGGCCGGCTTCCGGTTTATCTGCCGATGATTCCTCTTCCGCCGACTTATCGAGCATCTCTTTTAAATCTTCCCAGAATTCCTTGTCCCGCCCTTTCCGTCCCCCTCCGCCCATTTGCACAGGGTGCGCGGCGCCGATATTGGTGGAAGGGGCCATCACCGCAATATGGCTGGCATACGTGATAAAGACACCGGCCGAACCGGCCCTCGATCCGCTGGGGGCGATATAAACAACAATTGGAATATTCGCGGCTAAAATCCGCTTGACGATCTGCCTGGTGGACGCCAGCAGGCCGCCGGGCGTATCCAGCTGCAGAATCAAGCACTGGCCTTGCTGTTCTTCCGCCTGATCGATGGCGTGGGAAATGAATTCAGCGGTGATGGGATTAATCGTATCGTCATTCAGCTGAATGAAAAAGACCTGGTTCCTGGCCCCGGCAGCTTTTCCCTGCAGGAAAAGACTCCCGGCGCAAAAGGAGAATAATAACAGGATAATAGATAAAAAACGGATTATTTTCGAATTCACGTTAATTCTTCTTGATAAATTCGGTTAATAACCGGACCCCGGCACCGGATGCGCCGGAGGAATAATAAAATCTTTCTTTCCCTTCCCGAAAGGCTGTCCCGGCAATGTCAATATGGGCCCACGCCGTGTTGCCGGTAAACTGCCGCAAAAACTCCGCGGCCGTGATGGTTCCGGCTGCGCCGCGCGGGAATCCCAGGTTCCGGATATCCGCGACCTGCGATTCCACGGAATCCTTAAGTTCCGGATACGATGGCAGGCGCCACAACCGGTCATCGGTAACCTCGGAGGCCTTAAGCAGCTTCTCGGCCAAAAGATTATTTGACGACACCAAACCGCTGTAATCGTGGCCGAGGGCGATGACGCAGGCCCCGGTCAGGGTTGCGATATCAATGATCCGGGAGGGTTTGTAATTTTTGACAAGATAAGAAATAGCGTCGGCCAGCACCAGGCGGCCCTCGGCATCCGTGTTGGCCACTTCAACCGTCTTGCCGCTGTAGCTTTTAACAATATCTCCGGGTTTATAGGAAAAAGGGCCGATGGCGTTTTCAGCCAGGCCAAAAGCAAAAATAAGATTCTTTTTAAGTCTGAGATGAATAACATTGTGCAGGGTTCCCAAGACCGCCGCAGCGCCGCTCATATCACAACGCATGGTTTCCAGATGGCCGGAGGGTTTTAAATTAAGGCCTCCGACATCAAAGGTAATCCCCTTTCCCACCAGAGCTGTTGTTTTGGCTTCCTTGGCAGCCCCCCGGTACTTCACGATAATAAGTTTGGGAGGATACTGGCTTCCTTTATTAACCGCAAGATGAAGATTCAGGCCTTTTTCCTTTAAATCTTCCTCGTTCAGAACGGTCAGGCTCGCCTGCTTACACCCTTTAATAACAGAAATAACCGCCTCTTCAAAAGATTCGGCATGAATGGTATCAGCATTATCATTCACCAGATCCCGCGTCAGGTTAACGCCCCGGCATGTTATCACGGCATCAAGGAACGCCTTTTTCTCCTTAGCCACCAAAAAAACCTGCCGCTGATGAGCAGGAAATTCGTTCTTTTTGAATGTCCGGTATTTATCCCAGTTGTACCCGCCGATTAAAACGCCCTCAATAACAGCCGCGATTTCGGCATCCTGTTTTACCGCCGGGTAGAGTTCAACTTCCTTAATATTTCTGACAAATTCCGATAAAAGGGCCTTTCGGGTGACCGACCTTAATGCGGTGAAATATCCCGGCCCCTGTTCTCCGAGCCCCACGGCAAGCACAACTTTGTTCTTGAGAATAAGCGGGAATATTTCTCCTTTTTCCGCTTTGAATTTTTGACTTTGTTGCAGAGCCGACAAAGACGGCCTTAACTCGGCCGGGAACTGATTCAGCCAGTTTTTCTGCTCATAAGCCTTTTTCCCGCTTAAGATAATAAGCGCAGGCTGATCCAGCATTAATTTAGGACGAAAATCTAACATATCATTTCCTTTCCAGGCTGAGAATTAGAAAACGATCAACCTCTTTTCTCAATCGGGATATAGTCTCGTTTTTCCGACCCCACATAAATTTGTCTCGGCCGGGCAATACGCGTATGCGGATTTTCCCGCATCTCTTTCCAGTGGGCGATCCATCCCGGCAAGCGCCCGATCGCGAACATGACAGGGAACATTTGAGTCGGGATACCGATGGCTTTATAAATAAGGCCGGAATAAAAATCCACGTTCGGATACAGCCGCCTTTCAATGAAGTAATCGTCTGCCAAAGCTTTACTTTCCAGTTCCACGGCAAGGTCCAGCAGGGGATCGTGCACCTTCAGGGTTTTAAGCACTTCATGTGTCTTCTTCTTAATGATCTTTGCCCGCGGGTCATAACTTTTATAAACACGATGACCGAACCCCATCAAACGGAAACGGCTTTTGGGATTCTTGGCTTTCTCAATATATTTGTCGATATCTCCTCCGTCTTCAAGGATCATTTCCAGCATTTCCACGACTTTCTGGTTAGCTCCCCCGTGTAACGGCCCCCATAACGCACAGACCCCGGCCGATACCGAAGCAAACAAATTCGCCCAGGCACTGCCCACCATTCTGACCGTAGAGGTGCTGCAATTCTGTTCATGATCCGCATGAAGCAAAAGCAGGATACGTAAAGCGTCTACGACCTTCTTATTGAATTCATACTCATGCGTTGGAGTAGAAAACATCAAATGAAGGAAATTCGCCACATATTCATAATCTTCGCGGGCGTACATAAACGGCTCCCCGATGGATTTTTTATACGTGCAGGCCACGATCGTCCGGATCTTCGCCATAAGTTCAATGGCCGTCAAATCAATATCCTCAGGTTTGGGATCCGGCTTGATGAGTTCCGGGTAATAGACCGAAAGGGCGCAAACCATGGCCGAAAGCATGGCCATGGGATGACCGGCCGCCGGATACCCGTTGAAAAACTTCTTCATATCCTCGTGCAGGTTGGCATGACGGGTAAAAGCATTGGAATATCTCGTTAATTCTTCTTTCGTAGGCAGATGCCCGTTGATTAACAAATACGCCGTTTCCACAAAGGTGGCCTTTTCCGCCAGCTGTTCGATAGGGATACCCCGGTAACGGAGGATACCTTTTTCACCATCGATAAAAGTAATAGCGCTCTGACAGGCCCCGGTATTCGCGAAACCACTGTCTAAAGCAATATATCCCGTCTGTTGTCTGAGTTTGGAAATATCAAAACCTTTTTCCCCTTCGGTCCCTTCGATAACCGATAATTCATGCGTATGGCCCTTAATAATTAACTTAACTTTTTCAGACATAGTAGACACCTCTTTCTTATAAGATCTTGAATATTGCAAAGTATTATATTACAAACACTTTGCCTTTTCAACTTTAAATGGGAACCCATTAAACAGGTTAAACAGGAAAGGGGACTAATCTTGGTCAGATTTTTCTAAGACAGAGGCCAGTTTTGCTAATAACACGTTAGCATCTATGGGTTTAAGAACGTAGTCATCGCATCCCTTCTCATAGGCTTCCAGGAAACGCTTCTCATAAGCCGTGACGATAATAATAGGAATGCCGTCACCCAGGGCGATGCCGGCATTTTTCTCGCTTTCTCTGATCTTACCAAGGATTTCCAATCCGTTAATCTCCGGAAGTTCAATATCCAACAAAATCAGGCTGTACTGGTCACTTCTTTGCAGAGATAAATTATAAGCGTCGATAGCCTCTTTTCCGCTGGCAGCAAAATCACATTCCGCGACCTCTCTTAAAATCTCTGCCAGCAGTTGCCGATTCTCAAAATTATCATCCACAACAAGTATTTTATGCATCATTTTCTCCTAAATTATGCCCTATTATATCAGGTATTAATGAATTTGATTAATAAATTGTGAAAATTTATCTGTTTCTTTTTTAAGCATATCCAGGTATTCTTTCAATTTCTCCTTATCTGCCGTCCCTTTCACTTCCACATGCATTAAATTTTCAGCCTCATTAATCGTTGTCAATCTTAAATTACTCGCCGTTCCTTTAATCTCATGCAGTATTTTCCGCATGGTTTCTTTATCAAAACACTGCAAAGCTTCTTCCAAAGCACTTATTTTGTCCTTAAGGGTCCCGGAAAAGCTTTTCACAATACGCAGATAAATATCCGATCTTATTTTTAAATCCGCACTAATTTGCTCAATATCCAGCTGAAAAGGTTCATCCATAATATTTAAAATCCCCCATAGTCTTTTTAGGCCAAGTTATCAGCAAAAAATTTGAGTTCCTGAAATATCTCGGATAATTCTGCAAAAAGACGGGATAATTCCTCCTGATCAACATTCCCGGTCTTAACCAAATTATTCATCGTACGCGCTACGGCGGCAATTTCCGTAATGCGCATATTATCATAATCTCCCTTCAGCCGATGGGACAGCGTCTGCACCGTATCCAGGTCTGTTTCCTGCACAGCGCGCTTGAGCTCTTCCATATCCCCTGTCGACTGAGTGATGGCCTTGTTTAAAATTTTAAGATATATGTCTTTACCGATTTTTAACTGTGCACAATTCTTGTCTAAATCAACGATGAGGGGCATGGCATACTCCTTGTCATCTCAACTTCGGAACGGCGCCCATAGTCATGTCAATAACAAGCCGTTTCACATTATCCAGGTTAAAAGAAATCTCACACATGTCAAACTCATTGAAACAGAAATCGACGCCCGCAAAGGCGGAGTTGCGGTAATTCATGAAATGGGACATTTCAAGCTCAATATAGCCCGCAGAGGAGATTTCTGATTTGAAACGGCCTGAGATGATATTGCATAAAGTCCCGCAGGAATCCTGCATAGCGGCGTCACTTTCATCATCAATAGGAGGGTATTTGAGGAGTTTCATCATTTTTGCGATGTAAGACTGCTCCACATAGACAACCAGGGCTCCCAGGGTTTTCTTCTTTTCCATATCCCTCTCACTGGCATAAAAATTAACCGCAGAAACATATGTCGGCTCATTATCGAACTTTTCCATGCCGTCAGCCCGCATTTTCCCTTCAAATTCAATGATCCTCCGTTTACTCTTGACGGGATCGGAGGAGAAGCGCAAATCGCCCCGCTCCTTGAACAGCGCGACCGTTCCCTGCTCCAGCAAATCAGCGAATTTGTCCAGTTCTTTATTTTTTTTACCTAAAAAAAACATCCCTTTAATCCCACGACTTTAATCCGAAGACTTGAGTTGAACAAATGGATAAATGACATCCAGTAAAGATTCCGGCGTATACGGCTTGACAACGTACCCCACAAGATTAGGATTGACGGCCCAGGCCTTCTTCTTGTTTTCATCCGTCCCGGAAGCAGTAACCATGATAATAGCTTTACTGGCGACCTGCGGCACCTTCACAACCGCTTCCATAAATTCCATCCCCGACATTTTTGGCATCTGCCAGTCAAGAAGAATAAGACCGACCTCCTTAAAATGTGTCCCTAATATCTCAATGGCCTCTTCTCCGGTCTTGGCCTGCAGAAAAGCATTCTGCACTCCCGCGCCTTTTAAAACTTCAATGAGGAGCTCCCGCTCAAGGTCTGAATCGTCAACGACGAGTATTTTACCATGATTTAATTCTTCCACACGCCTATTCCTTTATTTTAAAAATAAGGTTGTTACATTTTTGTATTACGGATAATTTTTTCCTTCAGCTCATCCACCCCAAACGGCTTAGGCAGATAATCCGTCATCCCCGCCTGAAGGCAGCGTTCCTTTTCGTCCTCGAGTTCTGCCGCAGTCAAAGCAATAATTGGCAGCCCCTTTTTCAGTTCATTACGGATAACCCGTGCGGCTTCGATCCCCCCCATCACAGGCATCTGCAAATCCATGAAACAGACGTCATAATCATTCTGCCGCAAGAAGTCAATGGCTTCCTGTCCATTCGAGGCATAATCACACGTGCATTCCAATGTTTCAAAATGTATTTTTAAAAGTTCCATGTTCGGGATACTGTCTTCCGCGACCAGCACCCTGACCCCGGAACAGGATATTTTCTGAATCATCTCATCGGACAGGACTCGGACATGGTCGGTCTTCTCTCCCAGGACCCTTTGCAGAAGGTCAAAAAATTCTTCGGGGATGAGGGGTTTAGGCAGGAAAGCGTCAAAACCCGCCTGATGGAATTCTTCCGACGTTTCGACTTTCACATCCGATGAAACCCCGACGACCTTAATATTCTTGTAATGCTCCTGTTGTTTAAGCTTGTACGCCAGCATAAAACCCTGCTTATCCGGAAGCAGCAAATCAACAAAGATAACCGCCGGCAGGCTTTGGTTTTCTTTTTCTCTGACTAAAAGCAGCTCCGTAGCCTGTTTGGCGGAATGGCACACGGCGATAACGTCCAGCTTGGCCTTTTCGGATTGCGGGATAAATTGGCGTATCGAGGTTTCGTGCATATCCACAATCAGCACTTCGGCCCCGGCATTGTCTTTCAGGACATCAAGGTTCTTTTGCGGCGCAGGTTCCTGGCTTTCTTGAAAAGTAATGATGAAACTGAACCGGCTTCCCTCCCCCAGCTTTGATTCCAGCCAGATGTTTCCACCCATCGTCTCAACAAATGTTTTACAAAGGGCCAGTCCTAGGCCCGACCCGCCATAGATACGGGTGGTGGAATCATTCGCCTGGGTAAAGGTATCGAACACAGCACTCTGCCGATCGTCAGGGATTCCCACGCCGGTATCCCTGACGACAAATTTAATAGAGGGATTGGCATTGAATCCCGTTTCCTGCTCAATCAAACTGACATTCAGGCCTATTTCTCCGTGATCGGTAAATTTTATGGCATTATCAATAAGATTAATAAAAATCTGCTTCAGGCGGGTGGGGTCTCCCAACACCCCCCGGGGGACATCTTCCTCAATATTAAAATACAAATTAATGGATTTCCCCACCATCCGGGTGCGGATAATCTTAAAAACTTCCTCAACGACGTAATCAAGATCAAACGCGATTTTTTCGAGCTTGAGTTTGCCTGACTCCACCTTTGAAAAATCCAGGATATCATTAACAATCTCGAGGAGCATCCTGCCGCTGACAATAATGGTGTTCAAATGCTCCATCTGCTTGGCATTAAGTCCGCTCTCCTTCAGAAGATCCGTAAAACCTAAAATCGCATTGATCAACGTTCTGATTTCATGCGACATGTTGGCAAGATACTCACTTTTCGTCCTGGCTTCTTCCTGGGCCTGCTGAGTCAGCTTGATGGCCAACTCTCTTTCTTTTATCAATTCCCTCTGCCGTTCATGCAATTTGCTTTGAGCGACTTTCAACTCCCGGCTTGTCTCTTCGAAATCCTGCAGGAGCTTCGCGAGCGTTTCGGAATCACAGGGGACGCCGTCTCCCCCTTGGTCCAGCTGTTTTTTCAATTGCGAACATGTCGTCATGTCCGGCTCAAAGTTGATTTTGGGGATGTTTTTTACAAGCTGTTTAACGGGCCGGGCAACCGCCGAACTCCTGCTGACGGTTTCTTCTATCGCAAGAATAATGTCCTTGACATCTAAATATTCTCCTTTAAGAACTCCCCCATTGGCGATCTGGTCATCCAGCAGCTCCAGCAACTTCTGCAAAGCTTCAATAGATTGCGTAATGAGATGAATCATGTCATTATCGACTTGCAGCAAATTTTTCCGGAATTTATCGCACAATGTTTCGGAGGAAGAGGTGAGCGAAAAGATGTCATGCAGTTCCAGGAAATCAGCCAGACCTTTAATGGTATGGAAAGTTTTAAAAATATCCTCGATGGCCTCTTTATCAGAGGGGACAGTTTCCAGGATAAGCAGGGCATTACGGGCGGCAATAAGATGGCGCTGCGCTTCCCGGGAAAAATCCGTAAGCATCTCCGTGCCTTCAGACATATCGAGTTCCGGGACACGGGAGAAGAATTCTTTTTTTTCTGCGGTCATGCTGTCTCCGTTTTATAAATCACATGGCTCTTCGACGCACATAATCCTGACAAAAGTTCTCGCCGGACATCTCCTGCGAGGCCTTTTCCCGCCCTGCGCAAACAGGATTCACAGTCTTAAAGAGTCCCCCTTGTCTGTTCACAGGGCCCAATACGAAAAACTCATCCCTCACTATAACATCACTTTTCCTGAAAACAAAGCACAGATCTTATAAATTTAAGTTGTTCCATCCGAGTTCTTTTGCCGGATATCTTCAATAAGCGGAAGCACTTCCAGGAAGCGATCAACAATAATCGGAGAAAAATGCTTGCTTTTCATGCGGACAATTTCTTCAACGGCAACATCACTGGTCCAGGCTTGTTTGTAGGGGCGATCGGATGTCAAGGCATCAAAAACATCGCAAATACTGACGATCTGTCCCTCGGGCGGGATTTCATCCCCTTTCAACTGTTTAGGATAGCCGGAGCCGTCCCATTTTTCATGATGAGTCATCGCAATGATTTGCGCCATTTTCATAACGGGAGAATTGCTGCCGGCAAGCAGTTTTGCTCCAATGACCGTATGCGTTTTCATTATTTCATATTCCTCTTCCGTCAAGCGGCCGGGCTTAAGCAGGATCGCATCGGGGATCCCGATCTTTCCTATGTCATGCAGAGGACTCGCGTGCAGCAACAAATCGCATTCGGGCAGGCTCATCCCCATGGCGACACCGAATTTCTGACAATACTGACTCATACGGATAATATGCATCCCCGTGTCACTATCACGGAATTCCGCCGCCTGCGCCAAGCGGCGGATAATGTCTAACTGCGTATCTCTCAGTTCCTTGGTTCTATCCTGCACTTTACTTTCCAGGATCTTATTCTGGTTTTTAACTTCCATATGAAGAGTACGCATTTCGATCATGTTTCTGATACGGAAAATGATTTCCATGTTTTCGTAGGGTTTATTCAGGAAATCCGTCGCGCCCGACTGTAGGGCCCGCAGCCGCACATCAGAACTTTTCTCAGAGGACAAAGCTAAAACAGGCAAATAATGATCTTTCCGGAATTCCGCTAACTGCTCCATGATCTGAAAACCGTCCAGGTGCGGCATAAAAAGGTCCAGCACGATAATCTCCGGGTGAAAATCACGGACAAGCTGAAGGACTTTAAGGGGATCATTAGAATATTCGACATTTTCGAACCCCTCTTCTGCCAAAACTTTCTTCAAGTACAATCCATGCAGTTTCTGATCATCAACGATAAGAATACGCGTATGCGCGGTCTGATTCTTAGGCAACATTCTTAACCTCTATTTCATTTTTTAACAGTTATGATTTCTTCAACAACCTTTTTGATATCCCGTCGACATTCCAGTTTTTCATCTCCTGAAGAAAATGATAATCCGTCAAATCACAATGAACAGGTGAAATCGTGACGTATTTTTCTTTTAGGGCTTTTGTATCATTATTTTGAGACCCTTTCGTGCGAGGGGCTTTCCCGCTCATCCAGTAATATGTCCGGAGCTGGGGATCCTGCCGTTTTTGGAATATCCCCTCAATGGGACGCGTGCACTGCTGAGCAAGTTTGATCCCCCTGATATGCCGCAAGGGCTGATTCGGCACATTAATATTCAAAAATGTTCCTTGAGGCAGCCCTTCCTGAGAAATCATTTTTGAAACCAGCCGGGCGATTTTAGCCGCCAGTTTATAATCAGGCCTGACAAACGTATCCAGAGAGACCGCAAGAGAAGGAATGCCGTTCAAAGCCCCTTCGCGCGCACCGGCGACCGTCCCGGAATAAAATACGCTGCAACCATCATTACTGCCAAGATTTATGCCGGAAATGATCAGGTCCGGCTTGTCTTTCAGCAGGATTTTAATAGCGAACTTGACGCAATCCGCCGGTGTGCCGCTGATGCCATAGCCAAAAAAACGTCCTTTACGGACGACTTTCTTGTACCAAATCGGATGAGCCAACGTAATCCCGTGCCCGACGGAACTGCGTTCGCTGTCGGGAGCGACAACGGTAACCGTGCCGATTTTTTTTATTTCCGAAACCAAAGCATATAATCCCTCGGCATAAATCCCATCGTCATTCGTAACCAATATTCGCACATGATTCTCCTTAATTATAACAATATATTTATACGATTATATCTTTTATTAGATATTTAATGCAATGATATTATAAGATTAATCTCTTTACCACAATTTTACAAAACTTTTATCCTTTCGACTATTTTTGCGCTTCCGGAAGGCATCGCATAATCCGAAAGTTCTTTTTGCCTGACCCAACGATGCGTCCGGTCTTCGCCGGGGAGCGGACAGGCTGAACACAGCCATACCGACAAATGGACCTTGTAACATGTGTAATAGTGCGTAAGGTTCATCATATGCCGCGCCTTCTCAATTTCAACTTTCAGTTCTTCCCGGACCTCCCTGACTAAGGCCTGCCGGCTTGTTTCCCCTGGTTCGATCTTGCCTCCGGGGAATTCCCATAAATCCGCCAACAGCCCCTTCGAAGGACGTTTCTGGATAAAATATTTTTTCCGATGTTTGATTAGAGCGACAACGGCATGCTGCCGGATCAAAGTCTTGGTTTTCGGCTGAGGGATTATTTCCTGGGTCCCTTTCCGGTAAGCCCTGCATTCCCTGCTGACCGGGCACGGCAGACATAAAGGACAGGAACTGCGGCATATTACGGCCCCGAGCTCCATTAAAGCCTGATTAAAACAGCCGGACGCCTTTAACGGAAGAATCTTTTTTAATACTTTTAAAATCCGGGGATCATGTTTTGAGTCAGCATAACCTGTGATATCAAGAACCCGCATCAATACTCTGCGAATGTTGGCATCAATAATGACCTCGGGCTGATCAAAAGCCATGCTGAGCACGGCTCCTGTCGTATAAGGCCCAAACCCCGGAAGCCGGCGCAAAATCTCCTTATCCGCCGGGATTCTTCCGTTGTAGCGCTCGCAAATCATCCTGGCTGATTTATGAATATTCCGCACTCTCTGGTAATACCCCAGTCCCTGCCAGGCTTTAAGGACCGTTTCAGAAGAAGCCCGGGAGACAGAATGGATATCCGGAAATTGCTTAATCCAACTCTGATAGTAAGGGATAACGGCTTTGACCGTAGTTTGCTGGAGCATGACTTCAGAGATCCATATCTTATAAGGATCTCGCGTACGCCTCCAGGGCAATTTTCTGGCATTTTTTTTATACCACAAAAGCAGTTTTTCTCTAAACACGGAATCATTCATATTTTAGATCTTATTGTCTTATCCATACGAAAGATATTGTTATGATATGGCTAAAACAGGGGAAGAAAGAAAAAGACAAAAAGGCAAGTCAGACCGTGATAAACCTTAAGGCATCACTGGCAGACCGGATTTTTATATGTGCACCGAAACTGAAATCCTGTTTTACATGAGACCCATCGATATAAATCATGCCTTCTTTCATCAGGGAAGTCACCTGCAAGGATTGTCTTGGGTTAATCAATCCGGCATGAAAACAATGTGTTTTGCCGCATCCCCGGTATAGCTCCCGAACCCGGAACTGCAGCATCCGGCTCGTCAAAGGCAGCCTATCCCCTCCCGCGGAATATATGGCGCCGGTCGAGCCGGCAGCGGTTGCAACCCATATTCCGGAACTGCTCTGTTCTTCTTGTTTGCCGGAGACTTTTATGATATAACGGCTCATCGCCGCCGGATTCTTATGGCAGATAAGGATATCATTTAAGGCCAAAACCGATTCCTGCGAACCGTTCCGGCTCACCTTCATCCGGTTCAACAATAATATTTTCGCCTGACCTGCACAAACTTTCTCCAGAATACGGGGGAAAGACTGCGTGGTCGACGAACAAAAACGCCCCACACTCCATTGCGGGTCAGAATTCACCCCCAGGACAGGCTGCTGAGCAGCGAAACGGGCCCCTTCCAGGAAAGTGCCGTCTCCCCCGACAGTGATAATCAAGTCATATAACGCATAATCGCAGGGTGACCCGCGCGCGACAGAATCGTAGTTGAACTTCTTCGTTTTTAAAACATGCTGGATGACAGACAAATTTTTATAATGTTCATCATGAGTCCTCTTAAATCTGCGGATAAAACGGGAATTCGTCTTCATCTGCCGGGAATCGGCAGAATACCTCTGACAATAATGTTTATAAGTGCTCTTTTTGTACAAAAGCAGTATTTTTTTGATCTTCATAAAAAAATGCCGGATGATTTAAAAAATAACATCCCCGGACAAACACGGGTTAGGGGACCTATACGGACACGAAACGAATGGTGCTTTGATTCGCCCGGTTCCTAAACCAAGGCAAATTCGATTTTTTGATTCAGGTCGCGGAACGAAGAAAATATCTCGTCAGCCTCATTAAGATAACACGCCGGAAGAGAAGTTGCAATTGCGAAACATTTTATCCCCGCGGATTTGGCCGAACGGACGCCAAAAGGGGCATTCTCAATAACAACAGCATCCCGGGGTTTCATTCCCAGTTTTTTTAAAGCCAGGGCATAGGGTTCCGGGGACGGCTTGCCTTCCGTGACATGGTTCCCTGTCACCACGACAGAAAAACGCCGGTAGATCGCGTCCGGAAGGATACGATGCATCTCATGCGTCGAAGTGCCTGTCACTAACGCCATTTCAAGGCCCAGCCGCTGCAGGGAAGAAAGAAAACGTCTCGCTCCCTGAATGAAACGCGTTTTAACAATCTTTTTAAACAGCTCCTCTTTCTTCCGCAAGATAGCTTTTCCGGTTTCCGGAAGATAAAACTTCTTATGCTCGGCAAAAAGTTCCTGCACGCTGGCAATGCCCTTCTGCCCCTCCCGTCTGTATATCTCTTCGTGAGAAACTTCAATACCGACCTCCTCGCGCAGAACCGAACGCCAGGCGCGGTAATGATCGGGCATGGTGTTTGTGATGACACCGTCCATATCAAAAAGGACGGCTTTGACGAGTATTTTTTTCTTTTTCATAGCTGACAGGGGAAAAAAATTCCTGAAAGGTGACAGGCTGAAATCTATCCCATAATCCGCCAAGGCTTCGGTAGTCACTGATACCGCTTTCCGTGGAAATACCGGCCCCTGTTAATACGAGTATGCGTTGTGCGAAAGACAGATATTCAATTAAGGGGTTTTCCATAAATATACGGCTCAAATTCCTTCCGGCATTTGACCTCACAAATAAACGGATTGATCTCATCTTTATTGCGTTCGCAATCCAAAACGCAGTCTTTGCATCCCTGGAAAAGATCATTGTTCACAAACTGACACTCACCTTTTATAAAACGACATTCAGCAAAGGCGCGGCAAAAATCACCCAACTGATACATCTCGGTACACACTTTGGGTTCACTGAAACCGCATTGGATTTCGAGCCCGTGACAATTCTGGACACGGCATTCCTTCTCCTGCTGGCCCTTAGGCCGCGTTAAATCCGCCCCTTGACCAATGTTCACGATCGATACAAGGCCAAGGCTCAGAAGAATCAACGAGAATGCGCAAAACTTTCTGTTCATGAGTACTTTTCAAAATAAAATAATTTCAAAAGAGTTTTTATCATAGCATGCGGCTTTGTCTTTTGGCAATCATAATAATCTTTCCTGGCACAACGACAATATATCTTATAAGAGGGGAAGATGTCCCAAGAGGGGATCAGAAATTATACGGGAAACGGAGTTCAAATGTGAAATCAGGAGAATCCTGAGTCAAGCCAAAGCTGAGAGAACAATCCACGGAAGCCCGTTCATTCAAAGCCCAGTTAAAACCGGTCTTGAAATTAGCGGCATTCAGGAAAGAGCCGGGGACCTTTTGGCCGTTCCTGACCATTTTATCGGTAATAGAATGATCAAATGAAAAATTGATGGCTGTTTGATAACTCAACGCGATGGCGGTTCCCAAACTGTAACCTATCGAGTCTCCCGGGTCTATTTTTCCGTAGTTTTCGATATCGCTGCGGGGGATATTATACGTATAATTCAAACTGCCAAAAATAACAGCAGGATCGCTGGCCTTGGCCGCAACCAGAGCCCCGCTGACAGCCCAGTGCCCGGTTCCCAAGGCAATATCCGTATTGTAAGGTTCATCCCCGGTATTGGACTTCACCGATAGATTCGCGACCAAATCCGGGATGAGACCGTGTTCCCACCCGATCTGGCGGCTCACAGAAACCTGGATATCGCCCAGGCCGCCTTTATTATCCGTCTGGTCAAACGTTGTGCTGTCGGTGTTCGTAATGCGGTCATATTCAAACCGGACAGGAACCCTGACTTCTGTCTGCAGGTTGTGCCTTAAACCGTATTTGAATGTCCAGGTATTAATGAAAACGTCCCGCTGCACTTTTTCTGTAGAGATATCGCCGACCACAAGGACCGGAAGGATACTAAAGCCGTCGATGTATAGCCGGTTGGAAGAGGAATGCGCATAGGTCAGGCTGGGTTCAAACTGCAATCTCCCCTTAGGCAAGAGGATGCTTCCCTTTTGGACCAATGTCCTTTCAATAGAATCAACTTTACCGGAATTGGAACCGGCTGTCGCGTCTTTTGAATTCACGGGAACCGGCTGAGAAGAGGATGTCTGCTTTTGGCTCCCCGCGGATGCCTCGGCCGCCGCTAACAGGACAGGGTCATCCTGTACGGTTTTTGACAAACTGCCCGGAAGAGTCACCGCAGGATCAAGTCCGCCGCTGGCTACGGTTGCGGCTAATTCCTCATCAGAAAGCTGTGCATTGTATTCCTGAACGACGTCACGTACCGTCCGCTGGATAGCCTCCCGAATCGTTTCTCTTTCCTCTTGCTGGGTCAGGGAATTGCGGGCAAGAGCATCATCATAGGAAGCAGAGGGCTGCAAATGGCTATACTTTTCTGTATCAGCCTTTTGCTTGTGTATCTGCGCAAGATAAAGATGAACCTCTTTTTGAACTTCCCGGGTTATGACATCTCCCATTTCAAGCAGCAGTTCGGCGCGCAATTCGTCTTTAATCTCCTCCCTTAACTGCCTTTTAATAGCGGTCAAATCAATTTCCGGATATCTAAGGCGCGACCGGGACACGAAGACCCCAAAAAAGCATACGAAAAGCACTACCAATATTGTTGATAATATTCGGTTAAAACGCATAAAAGATCACCATTCGTTTGTAAATATTGCTGTCCGGACCCAGGCAGGACTGGTGAGACGCTTCAAGGATTGATAATTCGCCATACGGACATCTTCATTTTCAATACGCAAAGCATAATCTTCGTTCCTTGAGCCTTCCGGATGCTCAACCACAAAGCCGATGCCGTTGGTCCAAATGGCTTTGAACTTTTCATCTTTCATTGTCATATTCCCTACGGCCGGATCGGCGATAAAAACCCTGTCACCGACAACACCTTTAACCACGACAAAATGCCGGTAATTCTTGAATTTTATCGGGACAAGAAGCGGTTTGCCTATGGATTTTAAAAATTCGAAGTCCATCTTATACCCGGTTACCTGGTATCCTCTGGATTCCGCGAATTTCTTTAAATCGAATAAAGAGAATCCCTGGCGTGCTTGCACTTTTTGCAAAGGGATGGTTTTGAGCAGGGCATCGATGATAACGATTTCAGGGGTAGGATCATTCAAATAATAATTCAAAAGGGTCGACAAACCCGCGGCCCCGCAACTATAATCAAGGCTTTGCGTGACAACATTTTCCTGACGAAGCTCTTTTAAATTTTTGACCTTTTTGTTTATACTGACGCCCCCCACCGAAATGCTAGCCGCATGGCCGGGAGCAACAAAAAGGTAAAAAACACTTAAAATTATAAAAATTTTATTATTCATAATGATATATATTAAATGAAAGAAAAGGAGGGCGCAATGATTATGTATAAAAAGCTTCTTTACCTGGAACTGTTGTTATTGAAATTATAACTTTTGATGTCCCCGTTCACAACCGAATTGACGAGGACGGTCAAATTTAACCCGACCAGGACATTGCTTCCTGCGGCATTCACATTGATCAGACTATTGGCAAATTGCTGGGCATAATCTTGCAAATTGATATAATTGATATCACCGGTTTCTGTAGCAAATATCTGCTGCTCTACTCCGGAATCACCGGTAAAAGTCACGGTTCCACCCTTGGCTAAATCTAAATCAACTTTTAGGTCAGGAGAAGAAAGAATGCTGTCCAGATTTCCCAGAAACTCATCAAAATTAAAATTAAATCCCTGCGCATATACTTGATCCAACTCTTCATCAGACAGGACGACTGCGTTTCCATCTGCAAACACAGGGTTGATAATCATATTCAGAAAAACTACACTTAATAGTAGAAACCCTATCTTTCTAGACATCGCAGACCATCTCCTTTTTAAAAACCATCATTTAAAATCAGGGTTGAGGGGAGATGCCTCCCCCCAACCCTTTTATTACTTATTAAAGACCGTTTGTCACATTCGCAATATTTGATTGGTTGATAGAACCAGTCAAACTGCCTGTGGCATTAATAACGTTGGACTGAACGGCAACAGCTGAACCAACAGCATTCACTGTGCTCAACGAGCTGACTCCGGACTGTGATGAACCGGAAATGATCAACACATTCTTTTCACTCTTGTTCTTGCGATCTGTGTTTTTCGTTTCAGTGATGTTGGTGAGAACCTGAGAAGCATCATTAGTTGTTGCTTCAGTATCTTTTGTCTCAAAAGACACTTCCGTCTTTTCGTATTCATCTTTGAATTCATCATTGTTGCGGGCTTCTGCTGATTCGGAGGCCTGCTCTTCTTCATGATCAAAAGATGTAGATAAAGCGCCTTCAGCTTCGAAACTGTTTGATGATGATGAGCTGTGTTCATCAGCATGGTCTGTGGTGTTGATATTATCTGTGGATGCAGCAACATCATGAGAAGCAGCAACAGATTCTGAATCAGCATCTGTGTAACCGACAACCAAGCTTGATGAAGAATCAGATGATTCGGCTTCGGAAGTAGATGCGGAAGAAGAATCATCATAGGAAGCATTCAAAGAACCTGATGCTGTTGTGTCTTCTGAAGAAGATGAAGAAGCTGAATCATCGTAGGCGGCGTTCAAAGAATTGGACGCTGTCGTGTCTTCTGAAGCAGCAGAAGAAGCTGAATCATCGTAGGAAGCATTCAAAGAACCTGACGCTGTTGTGTCTTCTGAAGAAGATGAAGAAGCTGAATCATCATAAGCGGCATTCAAAGAACCTGATGCTGTTGTGTCATTAGACGCAGCAACTGATCCTGAAGCATCTGAAGAAGAAGCTTCGCTCGCGGATTCAGAAGAAGAATCATCATAAGTGGCATTTAACCCACCTGAGGCTTCACTGCTGGACTCTGCTGAACTGGACTCTGCCGAAGAAGCATCATATGTCCCGGCAAGCGAACCAGAAGCATCTGTGTTTTCCGTTGTACCGGCTGTTGTGCCCGCGGTGTAATCTTTGCTGTCAGAATAGTCACTTGTGGCAGCTGTTCCCTCAAAAGTCGTTGTGGAGGTGTCACAATCTGCGCAAGTGTCTGTGGTCTGATTATAAGTTCCGTCAACACTTTGTGAACTTGCTGTTGTTTCTCCTTCAGTCGCTGAAAAATCAGTTGTGGAATCCGTTGTTGCGCTGTCAGAATACTGCGCATCAGCGTTCAAGGAAGCTGATGTCGCGTCTTCGGCTGCAGCCTGCTCTGATGCACTTTCGGAAGCGGACAGGTTGGCATCCAAAGTTGCTGATGTGCTGTCTTCTGATTGGGAGCTGCTTTCAGCCTGCGCTGATTGACTGGCGTTGGCGTCAAAAGCAGAACTGTCAGAATATTCGGATTGAGTATCCAAGCTAGCTGATGTGGATTCTTCTGATTGTTCAGCAGCACTGTCAGAATAATCGGCCTGCACGTCTAAACCGGCTGATGTGGACTCTTCTGATTGTTCAGCAGAACTGTTAGCATAATCAGCTTGTGTATCTAAACTCGCTGATGTGGACTCTTCTGACTGTTCAGCAGCACTGTCAGAATAATCGGCCTGCACATCTAAACTGGCCGATGTGGACTCTTCTTCTTGAGTGTCAGCCGTAGAAGCAGATGAATCTTGCTCTTGAGCATCCAGATCAAAAGTTGTGTCATCCGAATAGTCATACTGGAAAGCCGTGTTATCTGTGTTGGCTGTATGATTTTCGTTTAGAGTTGAGTCTGTTGTTGAACCAGACTGCTCTTCCTGAGATGAGGCAGATCCGGAAGCGGATGCATCTAAAGTCGCTGATGTGGATTCGGAAGAGCTGTTGGCTGAAGATGACTGCTCATTGTCGTAAATCTGGGTATTGTTTTCATCTTCATGAGAGAAAGTGACCGTTGTCGATGTCTCTTTGGACCAGGCATTCACTTGATCCTGCTCAGTGATGTTGGTGACCGTGTTCGAAGTTGAGTTGTCAACCGAAGGATTCATGTTGAGCACGTTGGCTTCGTTGGCCTGATTGGCTTCAACTTCCGCCAAATCTTCGGAATTGCCGACGTTAGCCTGCACGGCAACCGCACTGTCAACACTGTTTACAACGCTCAAACCTGACACTTCATTCAGGGAACCGTCAGTGGACTGGAGTTCGTTCTGGCTGAAAAAAACATCTTCAACAGTTTCGCCTTCAGCAAGAACCACCCATTCACCCGCTGCAATCTCATCCATTTCTGAATCAGAAAGAGCGATGCTTTCGGCATAACCGGCCACCGGATATGCTGCAAAAGCTATTGCTAAAATCCAAATTAATAATTTTTTCATTTCATTCCTCACTTTGACAATAGAGGGCGAAGAACTCGATGCTGTCCTTCATTAACCCTTTTTCCTTCAATTTACTTCTTAATTAATCGTTAAAAATTTCTCCTAAAAAAATACAGCGGTTTTAACTCACCTCCTTTCAGCTTTAAAAACAAAATAAAAACCCGGCATCACGACGGAGCATGTGACGTCCGGGCCAGCGTTTGGTTTATATGTGCTTTTGGAATTTTTCATATTGTCTGAAGTCCTATTTAATAACCCAAAAAAGGATATCATCTTTTAAAATTTATTCAATGGACGCATTTGCTCATTTATGGGAAATATTTGCTATTGACTCATTTCTCTCGAATAAACGCCATTATTCATAATCTTAGTGAAGGAAAACAGGTCTAAAGTAAGGAAAAAACCCTGCAGGAAAAGCAATTGATCAGGATCTGGCCGGAAACAGTCTCTGTTTTACCTTGGGAGAAGAGATTCTATTGGGAGGATTCAGCCGGAATATCCCGGGGGATTTCCCGTACATTCTTTTGAATAGCTTGCAAAAATATCCCGGATCTTCGTAACCGCAGGTATAGGCGATCTCACTGACCGACAAACTGCGGTTCTGCAGAAGACGCGAAGCGACTTCCAGCCTCGTTTGATTCAAATACTGAGAAAAGGTCGTTTTCAGGACCTTTTTGATTAAACGGCTTAAATAATGATAACTGATGCCGTTGGCCTCCGAAACCTGTTTAAGAGTAAGTTCCGGCTGATGATAATGTTCGCTAATATACTGCACAACCTTGTGAACGATCATTTGCTGATAACTCAGGTTGTCTTTCTTTAAATTCGGGAACAGGTCGAGCTCAGCCTGAATATCCTTGATAAAATTCTCCAGCAGATTAATAATCGCTTTGATCTGCACATAGCTGAGTCGGAAGAACTGATTTTCAAGGACGATGAGATAACCGACGATTTCCTTTCTGATATGAATGGGCAATAATATCTGCGTGAGGCCGGCCTGACATTTATTGATCTGGGTCTGGCCGGAAATCGTTGCCTTCTCTATTATATTTGAAACAAGACACTTGCACGCTTCCGAGCGGTGCTGGCAATCGACATGAAAATCTGCTTTGCTTTCATAGGATTTTTTACTCAGAGAGGGGGAAAAGTTGCATTTAAAAATCCGGCCGTCCAAAGATCGGATTTCCAAAGAGGCTCCGCACAGGATACAAATAACCTCTTGAATATGTTTGAATCCTTGCGCTTCTTCAAAGTACCCCAGTAACGTATTGAAATTCATGCTTATCCCTTCTGCATTGTTACGGTTTTGAAGTTTTAGCCTCACACTTTTTAATGCATTTTGATAAAATTGTCAACATGACAGAGCCGGACAACCTTGGACAAGGACAAACCCGGAAACACTATGACAATCATTAAAGAGTCATCTTTAATAATCAAAATATATATTTACTTCTCGAATATTCGTCGCGCGGGATTCTTCTCGGGGAGATACCGCGGAGTTTTTTTTGTTCAGCAGATCCTGAACATCCTGGAATTTCTTCCGGAGGGCGCTGAGGTCTTCAGCGAACTGCAATTTAAATAAATTATTCACCAAATCAAGATAAGCCATAAAATAACGGATGCCTGCCTGATAGTTCATGTCCACGCCGACAGCAGACGGCCTGGGAGAAAACGTCAAGGATCTTTGATCCTGCACGATGTATTCTTTATCGCCTAATATTGTGGGGTGAGAAAATCTAGAGCATCTCCTGAAGGTTGACTCATACTCGTCGTACAATTCTTTACTGACCTGCCGAGCCATGTCCTTGACGGTTTTACCTGACCAAGTTATCAAAGCCCGGTCGGATTTGATGTCATATCTCTTTTTAAACTCTTCCACATGCTTAAGAATCAATTCCTTCTTCTCGTTAAACTCTACCTTCTCCTCGTCAGCAGAACGACGCAACCCCCGTTCCTCCTCCGCCAGGGAACGCTTGAATATCACCCATTTATATTCGACAAATCGCTTCGCCATATGATCCGCTGTCTTTTCGTCAAAAATAATATACTGGGCCGTGATCAAATTTTCCAGCAGACTCCGGATAAGGGCGGCGACATCCTGCCCGAATCCCTGAAGACATAAAACTTCAATGGCAGTAAAAGTCTTAATAGCCCGGGTCAAAATAAACAAAAAAATTCTCTTATGCGCCGGGAGATCAAATAACTTGATATTTTTATTATTAATTTCCTGCAGAAGCGCCCTGGCAAGATCACCAACAGCCCGCCCGACTTCAACCAATTCAAGACATTCAACACACATTTTCGGCTTATTATTCATAATCCTGACTCAAAATATATTTGTTTAAATTCTTCTCCAGGCCGGGGATCATCCACAAATCCGGCTCTTCCATACATAAATAAACCGGGACCCTTTCCGCCTTTTCGCGAATCCAATGCAACATCAACCTATAAATCTCCATCCTCCGGGAACGGGGATACCTTAATTTCCCGTCAAAGCCCGGGACAAGAATACCGTCCAATATCGAAGAATCAGGGAAACGGGTCTCGACAGCCTGTTTTAACCTCGGGGTCATACGCAGACACCCCAAACTGATCCAGGCTATCCGGTCAGGAGCAATCTTGTCAAAAAGCAAATCGATCACCCTCTTATACTCCTCCTCCCATCCCCGAAAAAAAACAATGGGATCAAAATGAAAGGTCAGCTTATATCCCTGCCGGGCGCAGGCACGCGCGGCTTTTATCCTCCTGGCCAGGGACACCGTCCCCTTTTCATTTTCCCGGACAAACTCTTCCGGATTTAACGACCAGCCGACAAACACATTGGCCGGGGCTTCGACAGTCAACAGCCGATCTATATTATCACTTTTCGTTTTAAATTCAAAGACCCAATCCGGGCGCTTACGCATAAAATCTATGATGCCCAACGAATACCGCGTCAGATGATCCAGCGCCAGTGAGTCCGTAAACTGTCCTGTCCCGATACGCCAGGGCCCCCCGTGCTCTTCCAAGGCCTTAAAGAAATCATCCGTATTGACGGGGAAAACCAGTCCCGGAGAATTCACATAGCCCTGCAGAAAACAGTAGGAACAGTTAAAGGGACAGCCCTGTCCGAGGTTGAGGATCGTGTATCCGCAAGGAACGGATTTTGCGGAACAAGGGCAATCGAGCCAGAATTGAAATCGTTCTTTTACAATAAAAAAATGGCTGTTCCGCTCATTGTAATCCTGTTCCCCGAAAACAGCACGCCTCCTTATCTCATCCCTGTATGAAGCCATGCCCCGGAATTCAGCATCCCGAAAAGTCTGCCGCATCCGCATGACAAACGGATGATCAAGCAACTCTTCCTCAACAGATATTATTTCGGGAGACAAATCCCTGACGTCACTCTCCGGGAGAGCTGCGGCACAAGGCGCCGTGACCTTTAAAAAGCGATGATGCCCCCCCCTCTCACCCGGCGTGGTTCCGGGGTAGCGGCGTTTCAGAAGATAGGACTTTACCGCACGGAAAGACCTTGTCCTCCGGAGGTCCTCGTGTAGGATCGTCTCCACGGCACATCCTTCCCTTTTGGCAATCTCATATAAAAGCCTTATAATCTCCCGTCTCTTATTAACTCCGAAATCAGGAAAGGTTTGTTCAGCAAAAACCTCCACTTGTCGGATATTCACACTCATAAAAATTCCGTTGAATTCAGGCGCGCCAGTTCATCCTCGGACAAATCCCAGGACAAACTTTTTATATTCTCCCGGACCTGTCGTGGAGAACGGCAGCCCACAATGACGCTCGTTACGCCTTTTTGTTGCCGCGCCCAGTTAAGGGCAATTTCATTCCAGGGTCTTTTCAAATCCTGATAACTGTTCATAAGGGAGCATATCCTCTCAAAAGTCCTCCCCTCATAATACCGGTAGAAAAACCTTCTGACATCCGACTTCTGGAAGTCTGGCGGAACCTGATATTTTCCGGTTAATATCCCTCCGGCTAATGATCCGTATGTCAAAACCGCCAGTTGTTGCTGACGGCAAAAAGGCAACAGGCCTTCCTCTATCCTTCGGTCTAAAAGGGAATATTGATTCTGGACGGACATAACAGCGGCGTATGACAGGGATTCCTGCAAAAGCGGCAGGGGAAAATTAGAAATACCGATATAACGGATCTTGCCTTCCTGCTTCAAAGCGTTTAAGGTGTGCATCGTCTCTTCAACCGGGGTTCGGGGGTCAGGCCAATGGCACTGATAAAGATCAATATAATCCGTCTGCAGGCGACGCAAAGAATGCTCCAATTCCGCACGGACCGAAGGGCCTTTAAGATTCAGCGCGATTTTTTTCCCCTGCATCACCAGCCCGCATTTTGTGGCCAAAAAACACCGGTGCCTTTGTTTCTTGACCGCTTCTCCGACTAAGGTTTCGGCTCGTCCCTGGCCATATACCGGAGCCGTATCAATCGTGTTCACCCCCATATCCAAGGCTGTTCTTATCGCATCCTGGCTCTCCTTGTCCGAAGTTTCCCCCCAGCCGTCCCCCCCGTACACCCATGTTCCCAGGGACAGCGCTGACATTTCAAAATCCATTTGCGGTATTCTTTTATATTCCATAAGACCCGGTAATAATTTAAAGACTATGATATAATGACGCTATTCTATCACAACTGCTTTGATAAAAGCAAAAGGTAGTCAGCAGGACTTCAGGAAGAACCAGGAGCATATGATATCGTTCAAGCAACTTTTCGGGCAAAAAAATACAGACATAAAAAAATTTTGTGTCCTGGCGCCGTTTTATGACCAGCAACTTTTAAAGGTCCTGGGGGTGCCAAAATTGCGAAAAGGGACAATATACGCCTCCGGGAACAGCGAGCATTTATCGCTCATTCATACACGCATGGGCGCAACGTTCCTGGGGGATGCGGTCCTTTATTTGGAAGACAGCCCCTGTCAGTATCTGGTTTTATTAGGCGCCTGCGGAGCGACCGGGGCCGGGCAGGATCATTTGGATATCGGCCAACTAACAACGCCGCGGGGCAGCTATGCCGTAGATTCCTTCTCCCAGACGTTATCCCGGCAGACAATCCCGCCGGCTTTCTTTCCGGCGGATAATGAATTGTTAGACCTCACGTTTCGGCTTTCCCAAGGACAGGTCCGCTCCGTCGAAGCCTGTTGCAGTTTCGCCTCTTTCGCCCTGGAGCCGGAATATTCCGGATATTTCGAACGCCACAAAATCAACATTCTTGATATGGAAACCGCAGCCCTTTTTCAGGCAGCAACCGTAACCCAAAAAAAAGCCGCCGCCCTTCTTTATGTAACGGACATCCTTAACGTCAAGCACGCTCATCGCGCCTGGTCTGTGCTTGACAAAATAAAAATCCAGAAAGCTTCGCAAAAAGCGGGAACTCTGCTAAAAGGGATCGCACAGCATCTCGCCCCCTAAAATGACGGACGGCCCCGGACAGACTCAATCTTTTTCCCGGGGGACGCTGGCAGAACGCGGAAAAACGGCAAATTCTCCCCAAAACGCCTCATTGAAGCACAAAAAAAAACTTTAACAAACAGGAAAGACAGGGATTACTCCTCTGTCTGCAGATTCTGAGATTCCGAACGCCCGCCCAGGTTCCAGGCGAGGAGCAGGCCCAGCACGAAAAGAATAACAGCGAGTACGACCTCCGGAGAAAATTCAGCGGGGAGCTGGTTGATTTGCTCAATGGGGATGATTTTACCCTTACTGGATACCGTGACTTTAAGCGTTTCCTTCCAGGGCCACACCTTACGCAGAGACCCCAAAACCATGCCCGCCAGGACGACCAATGTCTGATCATGGTAACGGTTCAGCAGCCAGTTCAGGATACGGATAAAAATGAGTATTCCCACGGCACAGCCCAAAGCCACAACCCCCAACGGGACAATATCTCTGTGTGAAATGCAGTCTATGATATATTGATATTTCCCCAGGATCACCAAGACAAAAGATCCCGATATCCCGGGTAAAATCATGGTGCTGACCGCAATGGCCCCGCAGAGGAAAAGGAACCACAAGGAATCCGGAGTGTTCACCGGAACCATGCCGACAAAAAAATACATACCGATGGTTGAAATGATGCCCAGGGCCACAACAGACGGATTCCATTGTTTAATCGTCCGGCCGATAACCGGAGCGGTGGCCAGAATCAGGCCGAAGAAAAAGGCGAAAGTCGGGACCGGCTGATACTGCAGCAGCCAGCTCATCAATTTGGCAAAAGAAAATATCGCCAGGACCACTCCGGAGAGAATCGCCGCCAGGAATCTCCAGGGAAAATAATCCAACAACTTTTTCCATTGTCGCCGGCAAGCCATTTTCAACACTTCAAAATCAAAAAGCTTAATAGCCCTGATCAGGTCCGCATATATTCCAAAGATAAAGGCGATGGTTCCCCCCGATACTCCGGGGATAATATTGGCCGCGCCCATACAAATGCCGATCCCCACAAGTTTAGGAATCCCTCTTGGGGCGGCAGTATATTTTTGATCAATGTTATTCATGGAGACAGCCTCTCTTTCCTGCTTATCGTGATTTACCATCATACATCGCGCCTTTTATTTTGGAAAGAAAAGTTTCAAAAAATCTCGCCCACGGCCTCGCAAGCATTCAGGAAAGTCGGAATTCCCCGCCGTTTGCCACTTTTATCCTTTTCTATGCGGCGAAAAAACGCTTTCCCAAAAAAGAGGCTTACTGGCAGGGGCAACTCCTTATATGTTATACTTTTATTGACAAATAGAAAGGTAAACTATTCGAAAGAATAGGGCGCAAAGCCGTGAACCTAACTCTTCCTTAAATATAAGGAGCATGACATGGTTGTCTGGCTACCGTAACCGTCCGGTTTCGTAAATAATGAGCCCTTCGAATCTTTCGAAGGGCTTTTTCTTTAACTGTAGGGAGACATCATGAAACATATATACTTTTTAGGCATGGTCACAGCGATAATCCTCGCATCCCTGTGCCAGGATATTTACGGGGCGACGGCCTCCCAGGATTTCAGGATCGTCGTTTATATACCGGCCGTACCCGGTATTAATGCCCCGATGGAAAACATGTCTGAAGAAACTGTTGATAACGCGCCGATAAAAGCTCAATTCAATGTCTTTACGGAAGAAATACAGGAAGACGGGCACACGGTTATTCGAAAAACCATCGTCGCCAAATAAACCGCAGAGCAGGACCAAAAATTCCCCTCCGGTTTCTTCACCGGCTCACGGATCACCGAACCCGGAATAAGACCATTTACAAAATTGTTGATTCATAATTTTACGAACGCACCCCCGGATGAAGACTTCCACACACGAACAAAGAAAGCGCGCCCTGTGCAATTATTTTCCTTCCTTTAACGGGATATTAAAAACATACGTGATCCCTTCCCCGACTTCAATCTCATTGTTGAGCTTGATAAGCGGGATATATTGGAGCGGAAGAGAATTGATATCGATCGAGATGACATGTTGACCGGGTTTAATGTTATCAAAGCTGTATGTCCCTTCAAAATCACTGTACGCGACATGCTGTCCATCAAGGATAATCTTCGCCCTTGCGATAAACTCATCTCCCTGATCCAGCGTTCCGGTCAGGTTCCGGTCGATATAAACGACACCGTAAATCCCGGCCTGGCTGGTCAGGCCAAAGTCAACCGCATTAACCTGTCTATGTTCCACGACAATATCCCGCATAAAACCGTCTGAATTGATGTATCCCATGGGTAAAGATCCCAGATCCAAAGCGACACGCACTTTTTTCGCCCTGACCGTGGCAAAATACTCTCCCCGGCTGTTGGTCCTAACGGTCTTATCTCCGACTTTCACCCCAATGTCAGCCAGCCCCTCTTCCCCCGGGTCGTACCGGGCATTGCCGTTGCTATCATTAAAGACCCGTCCCTGGAAAATCCCGGTGGGATTCCAATGGAAGAACGTGTCCCAACTGGAGCGAAAACCGATTCGGACATCGGCATCATTAAAAGCGGGGTTATCCGGGTCCTCTGTCCAGACACTGCGGACATTACTGTCCAGGTAAATTTCAAAACCGGGATTCGGGCGGTAACTGAGGCCCACTGTTCCCCGGATCGAATCTTCTCCCGATAAAAAACTGAACTGACCGGTGGCATTTTCCTCATTACGATAACGGAGGCTCCACCGGCCGATGACATGATTATACAGGGTTTTATTATAGTCCACGCCGGCTGTGAAGACCTGGGGATAAGTCTGCAGGTCTTCCTGGATATTATGGACAAAAGAGTAATCATAATTGGCAAAAAAACCCACGTCCGGGAACAGCGGGATTCTAAAGCCCGCCGATAACGTGTTGCGGTCAAATTCCGCGAAGGGAGATTCTTCATAACGATTTCTCTGGAAAGAATGCCCCAAAGACATCGACATGGCCTGACCGTAGAGGAAAGGGAACCTTTTATGATAATAGTTTGTCAGGCTCATGCTTTGATGCGGGGAAACAAGCTGCGGCGTATAGGAGACAAATGCTGCCGCGGACCAGGAAGAGCTGGAAGACAAGGTATGATTCATGGAGCCGTTCCAGTCAAAATTCACCCCGTCCTGTTCAGGGTTGTTCAGATAGCGGTTCCGGTAAACGTCGAGGTTGGAATTAAAACGCGTCTTTTCCAGTTTCAAATTATAACGGATATTCCCGCCGGCTTCCCCCCGGCCGGAAGGGCGTCCGACAACGGTAACATAATCCTTATGAATATCGCGGACATTCACATTCAGAGTGTGATTATATCTTTTAAATTCTGTCCGTATAACTTCGCTATAGACGTCTTCATCGTACCCCACTTCCCCGGAGACCTTTAAATTATAAAACTTATGTTCGGTTTCAGCAGAAAATGCTTTATTTTTCAAAAAGTTATCCCGGTAGTCTCCGTAGCCCCGGGCGTAATTAATCGTGTAGTTATGGTCACTGTCCGGGAACAAGGTGGCACTGGCGCCTTCAATATAGGTCTTACGGACATCCAGAATGGAAGGGCTGATAAAAAGGAACTGGGCCCTGTCCTGCCCCTGAAATAATGTATAATTCAATCTCCGGTTAAATGCGTAACTGTCAAACCGCACCCCTCGGAAGCTTCGCCCCGGCACGGAGAAATCCGACAAATAGACTTCGGTATCAAAGCCGCGTATATTAAAATCCTTAAACGGGCCGATGCGTCCGTCCCCCAAGCCCATCCGTTCACCGATTCTTTCCGTGGATTCTGCATATTTGTAAAAATTCATGGAGGCATCAAAGTTTCCGTATGGGATTCTTCCGTGTGTCCCGACCCACTGGGTAAATGTCAAACTCGAACGTTCCATGTCCGGAATACTGTTGCCCCGATAAATAGCCCCCCAGTTATTAGAATAAGCTATCTTTAAAGGAGGATTGTCTTCCATCCCTGTATCCTTAAACTGTTGAGCCCGGGTATTCTGATAAAGAACCGGGAGCTTCCCCTGGACATGAAAAGTCCAGCGTCCGCGGTCGTCCCAGACATGGAAAAATGTCGATGCGCGGTTCTTGGCTGATATGCTGATACGGTCCTTATCAAGACGGTCGACATCCAGCACGCCTTCTTTGACACTTAAAAAACGTTTGACATTTTGTCCCTGAAAAACATAAACCTTGTTCGTTTCAATTTCCAGTTCCAGGTTAGGCTGCAGAGACCAGAACTGATCATTCAGGACAAGAACTTCAGCCTCCTTAGGCTGCAGGACCATGTCTTTAGCTTCGATCATTTTTCGGGATGTCGCAAGGTGCTGTTCAATGACGGACTTTTCCTGCGCAACGGGTGTGGGCGCCCCTTTTTTCTGCCGAACGGGCGGCTGAACAACAGACAAACGGCCTTCCTTGAACCGTTTAATAAGCTTGATATATTTTAAAGGAGTGCTTTTGGTAGGGTCTACAGCCTGGGCTTCTTCAAAATACCAAATCGCTTTATCATAGAAACCTTTATCAAAAGCTCTGATCCCCAGGACCATGTAATAATGGTAATCTGTCTCCGAGTCTGCATAGCTTGTTCCGCAAAAAAAGACAGCTAATAATGCGGCTATAAGAATCCCCAACGAAAGTTTTGTCATACCCGACGGCTATTCTGCGGCTCCTGTGCATAATATTCTACTTTGTGAGCAAGCATCAATTTCACGCTCAGCGCATTACGGCAATGAACATGGAACTTGGACGTGAAATCGAAACACAGAAATACATTCACCACCTTATCTTATATATTTTACGCAAAAACCATCAATCCCTTGTGGCGATAAGACGAAAAGCCCCGGCAGGACTTTTCGTGAAATCAGCTTCTTTAACAATACTGTCCCCGCCGTCAAGATCGAACGTCAGGACAACCGTATAGGTCCCGGCATCCAACGCTTCCGGCACAGAAAAATGAAAGTCGGCTCTGGCGCCGGGAGGGATATAAAGCTTGTTCACCTCGCCCCGGTCCTCCACCAGACCGTCCTCATTGAGAATATAATAAATGCCTTTGGGGAAAAGAACAATATTCCCCTGATTATGAAAGGACCCCTGCAGACGGGCCTGATCGAAAGAAAAATCTTTCACATCAGCCGTTTTATCTTTATCCGTTGATTCCAGGAAAAACAGCGCCCCGATACGCGTCACAAAACTCATGCCCATTTTGGCCTTACTGACATCCCGGTCCATTTCAAAAAAGAGCACGCCATCACAGCCCCCCTGGAAATCTTCAGGGGTTTTGAAAGAATATTTGATATTCTCCTTGCCGAACGGCGGCAACGTCAGATTTGTGGGGCTGAAGGTCACCATATCCGCACAGGAATAATCGGATGTCCCCGCCGGCATAAAATCTTTTGCCCCCTTGTCGTAAGGAGCTTTATAAATAAAATCCTGCCAGTACAATTTTATCCCTAAAGGCTTGTTGGTGCTGTTAGTGACATCAAAAGAATCAACGACAGTCCCGCCCTTCGGGATATCGTGTTGGACGACACTCTTCTGCAGGACCAGTTGGGCTTCCGCCGGAGACGGGATCCCCCCATAAAAAATACAAATAAATAGTAATACCAGATAAAAATTTTTCATATATCACAGGACATATTATGCGGGCAAGGAATCCCTTGCCCGCATAATAAAATAATTTTCAAGATCTGACTATGGCCCAGGTGCTGCCACTGTCATTGTTAACGTGCCTTCATAATGACCAGGGGTATCACCGGGATTAAACGGGACAGCGCCGGACGGTTCATTCTCAGTGGGATCACCCGTGGCCAAACCGACGTAAAAACGCAAGTAATCCCCGTTAGCGAGGATATCGGAGGCATATATTGTCTGAGCAATACTGTTCAGGATTGCTTTAACCCCTACCGGAGTCTCAGTATCGTCAGTATAAATCGTTGGTGTTCCATTATCATCATTCGAAACCGGAGTTCCGATGGCATGCACACCCAGATCATAAGCCGGATCAGCATTGCTGTAGGACAGTGTTACGTTCAAGGCCCCTGCCCCGTACGGGAAAACATCGATGGCATAATACACATCCCCTAAATAGGCATAGGCAGGCGGGTCGGCCGGGTCTTCTCTGACATCGGTCAGGACCGGATTGAATGACAGCGTCGTGTCTGTCCAGGCCGTGAAAACACCGGCATCTATCTGATAGACCACAAACGTGGCTGTACTGGCATTATCAATGGTGACAGAGATATCATACGCCGCAGAACTTGTTTGCGCGTAGACGGCCGGGCTCAAACACATCATGGCTCCGGCAAGAAAAATCGCTAACCAAATCAATTTTCGCATTTCATTTCCCTCCTTTCAGGAAAACAGTTAAATAGCGCCTAAAGAATAAACAACTTGCAGTTTATAACTTCCAGCTTGCATAAAATGGTAAGGCTTCATACGATAGCTTATTTTCAACTCTGCGGATGACCCCTGGTCATCAGAAACGTACAAAGGAACCTCACCGATGCCAACTGGTGAAAAATCATCATGCGGGATATGCCCGTCCCCGTCCAGAACCTCCTCTTTCATAGTAAAAAATTCATGGGAAAATTCAACGCCTTTTTCATTGGTTAACGGGGCTTGAATCAGCTGGTTAATAACATAAGGTTTGCCCAGGTTGGATTTCACTGTTACCTGCACTTCCCGTACCTGCGGGGGATCGGACTCCAAAGCCCCCCGGAAACTCATTCCTTCCTGAGGATATTCAACATTCAGTTCAAAGACAGACGCTACATTTAAAGCCAGCACGCAATCCACGGTCTGCTCCCCGTTACGGCTTTCGATAATATAACGAATGCTGCCTTCATAATCCCCGGCCTTATATTCCTGCACCACATCTGCATTCACGCTGAAAAAGACATCAACGGTATCATGAGTCGCCGTACTTTCATACAAAAGCTCCCTTCCCGGACGCAGGGCAGCAGAACTGGCCTGCTGAATATCCCCGTTTTCCCCTCCCAGCGCCAGATACTGGACCAAACCTTCCTCTACGGGCTGCAGAAGTTCATCTCGGGGCAACGATTCCACCTCCTGATAGATACGGATCTTGCTTCCCCCGATATTACTGGAAAAGGAAACAGAAAAAGCACTGTCCTGAATATGTCGTTCGGCCGTCGTCAACCTTACCCGGTCGGAGCCGTCCGGCCCCTGGGCCTCAATTTTCAAATCACCTCCGGCATCCAGGGTCAAAGTAAGAACAACTTCGTCAAAACTGCTCCCTCCGATAGGCCGGACAGTATAAAGGAGCTGCCCCTGAAAAGAGCCTGTTGCAGAAATCGCCGATGGATCGACCCGGTAAAGAAGCACAAATGAATCCGCCGTGCCCGCCTGATCAGAGGAATAAACCTGCTGATCCGAAAAACCCAACTGTTCTACGTCCTGGATATACAGACTCCCCCGGGCATTCGACCCTAACAACCCGCCGGTCAATATCACTGAACGGTCAAGAGATTCGCCTTTCTCATTGACCAAAGGAGCCATCATTCTCTGAAAAACCTGATACTGATTGCCTTCACTGCCGGTCACCCGGATCCGGACTTCCTTGTCTACGGAGGAGAACGTATCGACCCTACCGAACCGCAGGCTATTCCCTCCCTCATCAGGAGAAACGCTTAACGTCACCGCAGCGTATAATTTCTGATCCCAGCAAAAGACAAGAACTAAAAAAACCGCCAAAATCTGCAAAAAAATGCCATATTTTATTTTCCTCATAGCAATATTTTACTAAAAATATAAGCTAAAGTACAGAAATTTCTATTCTATAAATATTTATATTACAGGGAGATACGTCCTTAAAAAATTTCAGCAGAATACAGGGGATGTAAGAAGCGAAAAAAGAAGAAAAAGAGACCTGCCCCCGGCGAATTAGATCTGCCGGAAAAACCGGTCAACAGGCTAAGGATATGAAAAAATTTTACGTATAGCTCCGGAAATCACGGCAACCAGCCAGCGACATCTTCAGAAAACTGCGCCGGGATATTGTTACGTTCTATAATGTTCCGGGTAATCTGATTTATTTCGTTATTGTTAATAATAATGTGGTGATGCAGGCCTGTCTCGATAAAAGTAACAGGTGGTTTTGTATTGGCGATTATCTCAATAAATTCCCTGAAAGAAGAAAACTCTTTCCCGTTGACCTTCTCGATCACCTCGTTGCTCATATCATGATAACCGATATTGATATCGTCCGGCAGAACCTGCAAAAGGACAACGACCTCCTTTTTCCGCTCCAAATTCAACCGGCCATTGCCCATAAAATGATTAAGAAAAACCAAAGGAGCTTTTTCCCACCATTGCTTTCCCCAGGAACGCAACAAATCCGTACTTAAAACCGTGAAGACAAATCCTCCGTAAATATAATAAGAGGGTTTTTCATAATAATGCGGATGAGGGATCATCCCGACGAATTGTTTGAAACGAACGGTTTCTTCCAAGATTTTACCGTCTCTGGCAATTTTAACAGGGACAGAATTTCCAATATACTGGTTATGCACGAGGTAAGAAAAACTCAAGCGTTCATTCTCGCGAAACTCGAAAGTCCCGTCCATCCCGATAGGAACGCCGTTGACTTCCAGGACCACGTCTCCCTCCTCTAAAATCCCGTCAGCGGAAGAGAACGGCAAGACCCTTGTAATGTAAACGCCCCCATGCTGCTTTTCCAAGCGATAATAATCCCTTAAAGCGGGACTTTCCGTATTATTGTATTCCACGCCCAAGCTGGGGAACCCGTTGTATTCACCGTTATCCTCCAAATCCTCAAGAAAGTGTTCAATAATCGGCACCGGGATCATATACCCGATATTCTGGCTGTGGCTCATCGCCTGCATGGCCACGCCGACAATCTTGCCATCCTTGATAACCGGCCCGCCGCTATTCCCCGGATTTATGGCCGCATCGATCTGCACGGCCAGGAGTCTTTTGGAGCTCTGCACATAAGGGACTATTTCAATCCTCGAAATCACACCCTCCGTAATGGACAACTTGTCTCCTCCCTGCGGGAAACCGAGGACAACGACGGTATCCTGCAACTGGGGAAGCTCCCCGAATTGCAGAGGGGTAATTCCGGCAAAAAATTCCGGATTGTCGACTTTAAGAATAGCCAAGTCACAGTCATGACCGACAGCCTCCACTTTTGCCGTATATTTGGTCGGGTCTGATTCCTTCCGCACTTGAATGAACGTATTATCCGCCACAACATGCGCATTGGTAATAATGCGCTGCCCCTCGAGGACGCATCCCGACCCAGTCGATGAATAGCTTCCCCGGGACTGCCAGGGGCGGTAATAATCCATGCTGTTTGAAGTCACAAAAATCTTAACCACGGAATCACGATGGTCCTTGCAATGCCCCTGAGAAGGGATGACACAACAGAGGCATACAGAAAGAATACAACAGGTTACTGCTTTCTTCATAAATAACTCCATCCGTAGATATATTGTTATGATTTATTCAAAATGAATAATACTGTAATTCAGGGGCCTGGCATTCATAAGCAAACTCTGAATATGCTGCTTTGTACTTTCAAAGACAGGAGACTCTTGAGATTTCTCCGGAGGTTCTTGAATCAGAGACTCTGCGGGGGGAACGTATTCCTCTTCATCCGTCTCTTCTTCGGCAGGGAGAGATTCACCCGTTAAATCGAATGAATGTTTGTCAAAAAGGCTTTCTAGGCCACGCAGCTGCTGTTCAACTTCTATGATATACTGTTCTTTCTTCTTGAGAAGATCACATGTTTGTTCCAACCGGCCTTTATAAATTTCCAATATTCCGTAGACCTGGTTCAGTTCCCGGATCTTTTTTGTGTTTGTCTGCCGGTAGGAAATAATTTTCCCGTCTAAAACACCCACGAGTTGGTTCAGCTGATCGATCTGCGCCTCCTTTTCCTGGACAACGCCTTCTAATGTCTGATATTTTAAAGTCAGGGCTTCCAGTTTCTGTTCAAAGCTATCCAGTTTATTCTGCGCTTCATCGGTGAAAACAACCGTGTCGTCCTCAGGATACATATCTTCCGGGATCCTTTCCGGCTGGTTAAATACGGATGTCTCCCGGGTCTCAACGAGCTCTTTCATCTGATTCAATTGTTTCTTAAATTCGGTGATCTGGCCATCCTTCTCCTGAATAATGCCCTGAATAAGCTGCATTTGTGCCTGTGCTTCCTCTAATTGCGCGTTCAGATCCTCTATCGTCTCGTTCCTTTTTTCAATGAGTTTTTCTTTGCTCAAAACATCCAGGGACATCCCGGCAAGTTCCTTCGTTAACACGGCTAATTTCTGGTCGGTCGTGTTCATTTTCGCCTGCATATCGGCAAATTGCAGACGGACAGCCGTCAGCTCCTCCCGAAGAACTTTCATCTGATCATCCTGTGTTTTTATCTGCATTTCCTTCTCCGCCAAACGCTCCCGGATGCGGCTAAAGCGCTGACCGTCCGTTTCAACCTCAGCAGATTTCTGACGGGAGATTTCCTTTTCCAGCAACGCCTGTTTCAATGTCCGCAGCTGTTTATTGATTTTTTGTCTTGCCTGCAACACTTGGATCGACCGTTCTTTCTGTTCAAGCATCAGTTTAATGGCCAGGCCCAGAGTTTCGACGTCTTCGGCATCCCGCAACTGTTCTAATTTAGCCGTCAGCGAAGAAATATCTCTCTTGGGTTTGACAAGAGCCATTAAAGCGTTGATATTATCCCGGTTCTCCGCTGTCACAAGGTTATTCTTGTGAATAAAATCAAACAGTCTTTCGTTAGACTCATCGACATAGGCAATACGGGAGTTCAGGAAATCGGTCTGGTCCGCAAGATCAAGGAATTTCTTCAGCTTATATTGATCAAACTGTGCGGGCAATACGGCACTGATTTCCGAACGCTGGAGATATTCCCGGGCGGCTTTCTGGGAGGGTTCCAGCAGCATGACAATCAGGAACTGATTCATCGCCGCAAGAAAGTCCTCTTTCTCAAGTTTCTTCTCGCCCCGGGACAAATAATAAGAGACCAGGGAATAATCATCCTCCGCATGAACCGGACAGGGACAGGCCCAAAAGGACGACAGTAAACATAAGCAAAGAATAATTGTTAACGCTCTGCGCATAATAGTTTTGTTTCCGGGATTAATAAATGAAATGAATAATCGGAGAATTATATCACTAAAAATATTCAGATTCAAGGACTAGATCATCATCGCCCGAGAAAAACACCTCAGATTTCCCGAAGCAAAGGGCACATGCGCGGGGCAGGATTCTTCTTCCTGTTATTTATCACTTTTAACGGCAATAACTTAGATGCTGTAGTCTGCAGATGACGGCTGTCCCAGACGGCAATAATAAGAACGTCATAGGCGCCGAGCGGGGCGTGCTTTTCAATACGCAGGGCATAATGACCGTTGGCATACGCATCTTCGAAAGAATAAAAAGGTGAGAGGATCAATATCTTATCCGGCCTCGCGACATGATCGGAAAACTCAATATTCAAAGAGACCTCGTCCCCCGGGCAAACAGGCATTCCGGGGGCGGGAGAAAGGATGATGATATCCTCCTCAACCGGTGTGCGTTCTTGGGCGGCGCGTGAAACAACCTGAATCATGTCCTTGGGGACGGGAAGTTCAAATGCCGAATGAATGCCGGGCTCTGCGATATCTACCTGCAGAGAAAAATCATCCAGGGCCTGATGAGACAGCTGAAAATAAACGTTATTGGACAGCAGGTCAGGAGGTGCGTCAGACGACTCCTTTACGGCAGGAAGCTCAAAAGCCCCTGCTCCCTGCTCAGCACTTAAAAGGTGCATGGGCGTTCCTTTGCGGTCTTTCAGGTCAAAATGGATTTGACTCGGATCCTTCACAGCATACGGTTGCCCCTTATACAGGATGGCCAGTTCAATGGACAGGATTTGCAGGGATTCGTCCTCTGACCAAACAAGATGCGGCGAAGAAAACGGGGCCTGGACAAGTTCGGCTTGGATCGGCAGAGGGACAAGCTTTGCACTCCGGATAAAAAATGTCCAATCCCCTTCCGTATGCTTATCAAACAGGGACGCCGCCCCCGATGAAGGCATACTCGCCATGCCTAAAAAGCTGCTGAGGATAAATACGTAAATTCTGGAAATAAAAGCGCCTTTACGGTTCATCGGCTGCATTATAGCAAAAATTCTAAAATGGAAAACATATAATGTCTTTTATTTTAGGAGTCCCGCGAGATTGGAAGAGCCGGGGGATGTCTTCAATCATCCAAATGGCTCTCAATACAGGCGATCAGTTCTTCGACCGAGGATGGTTTGGCAAGAAAATAGTGTCCTCCGACGATACCGCAATCCGATGACGCTTCATTTTTTGTAATGGTGGCGGTAAAAAAAATGATGGGGATATCCTGGACAAGCGGGTGATTTCTGACCTGATAAACGATGTCCGGCCCTTCTTTATACGGCATGATGACATCCAGCAGAATAATATCCGGCTGCGTCCGGATGATGGTCTCCAGGGCGATTTGCGAATCATTCTCAACAATAACCCGGTAGCGGTTCGTCGACTCAAGGTTAAGCTTCACCATTTCAGTAAAACCGCGTTCATCATCTATAATAAGGATCTTTGCCTTTCGCATCCTGTCCCGCTCACACTTTAAAAATGAGCCGGGCCTGCGCCCCGGCTCCGTTTTCCCTGTTTTTTATGCTGATCAAGCCTTTATGGTTGTGCATGATCGTCCGGGCAATCGACAACCCGAGCCCCACGCCTCCCTCAGCCCGCTTTGTCGTGAAAAACGGATCAAATATTTTTGTTAATAATTTCTCGCCGATACCGGAACCGCTGTCGGCAATATCAACGATGACGACCGGGTCGCCGGGCCTAAAATCGTTTGACGGAGGGCCGGGCCATCCGTCGTCCTCCTTCTCATATTCCTTCTGGTAAGTCGCGATCTCCAGCTGCCCGCCTTTTTTCATCGACTGAATGGCGTTCAGAGTCAAATCAAGTATGACCTGTTCAATCCGGTTTCTGTCGATATGTATCAGGGGCAGAGTTTCATCATAACGTTTCTGAATAGCAATGGATAGCTTGTCGCACTGGTGGTGAATAAGCGTTAAAGCGTGGTCTATCACCTGATTGATGTCTTCGCTCTTTCTCTGCAGGGCTGAGAGACTCGCAAAGTCTAAAAGGTCTTTGATGATCCGGTTGGCCTTGGTGGCCGCCTCGTGAATCGCTTTTAACGTTACCTGAATCTGATCATCTTCAACATCTTCGAATTTGGTATACAAGAACTCGATCCCGTAAATGATCGTGGCTAACGGATTCTTGACTTCATGGGCCACTCCGCTGGCTAATCCGCCGATCACATTAATCTTTTCTGCCTGTATGAGCTGAGCCTGTGTTTCTCTCAAATAATTATAGGCCGCCTTTAATTCCTGCTCGGCCTTTTTTCTTTCTACGGCATAATAAAGCGACTTACTTAACCCGTACGGCAGATATTTTCCTTTGATCAGATAATCCTGAGCCCCGCTTGTGATGGCTTTTAATCCCAGATTATCCTGGTAGGCTCCGGTGTTGATAACAATGGGTAAGTGGGGGAATTTGCTGTGGATTTTGTCTAAAGTGTCCAGCCCGCGGCTGTCCGCCAGGTTCAGGTCCAGGAGGATCACGTCATAATCATGCTGCGCCAAAGCCTCACAGGCCTTGGCCAGACATTCACAGCATTCGAGGGAAAAGGATCCGTACGTCGTCTTCTCCAGCATCCCTCTCAGCATCCTGCTGTCGACCTGATTGTTTTCAACGACCAGAACGGATAATTTTCTTTTCATTCCGGGGTTTATCTGCATGATCCCTCTTCCTGCTCACAGGTTTCTCCATGAGTCCAATGACGCACTATCTCTGACCAAGCTGGTCATGAAAGAATAAATCAGGCATATTCTGTCGTATCCACTTCACCTTCTGCTCATCGGTCTTGAACGTGAGGTACTTGGAAAAATAATTTACGGCCAGGTGATTATTCCCCAAAGACTGAATCGAACGCCCGGCAAAGAAATAGGCATTGGCCTTATCCGGCTGCAAATCTATAACCCGTCGGAAATGATCATAGGCTTTTTTATAATCAGCCATATCAAAATATAGATTCCCCAGTTTGTAATGGATGTCAATACTCCTGTTCCGGGTGTGCAAAGCTTTTTCAAAGAAATGTACGGCATCGCGGATATCACCGTTCTTTTCTGCCAAGTGCCCTTGCGCCAGGAGAAAGTAATACTGGGCTGCGGGACTGGACGTCTTCATGTGTAGGGCACGGGACAGGGACCTCACCGACTCACGGTATTCCCCCAGCTTCAAATAGGCGAGCCCCAAGTACTCGATAATTTCCGGGGATTCCGTTTGAAGTTCCAAGGCCTCTTTGCAGTATTTGACCGTTTCGTTGTAGTTCTGAAACTTGTTAAGATTAATCCACGCCAGCCTTTTTAATATCTGCTGCCGCAATTCCGGATGAGGATTCATATCAAGAGCGATTAACAAATATTCAACGGCTTTCTGCAGTTCATCCTGCTCCAGGACAAACGATCCGGCGACAAAAAATGTTTTAGGATCATCCGGATATAGCGTCAGATAAATCTGTGCTTCTTTTTTATAAAGGTAATAGTTCTCAAAAATTTTTTCTATGTCAGAGTAGTGTTCATGCACACCGCGCAAAGTCGGCCCTAATTCAAGAGCCTTAACGGCATTAGGCAGGGCTTCTTCATGAATCAGCTTCATATTGTAATGCTTGTCGAACAGAGTGGCTTCGATGATCTGGACACGGCTCATCCCCAGATAACCCAGCGGAGAGTCCGGATAACGGAGGATAATATTCCCGAAGATCTGTTTGGCTTCGGCCAAGTCCTGGACGTCCCCGTTATAGGTCTCCAGGGCTTTGAGACCTTTTTCAAAACAATCCACCGGATGCGGCGTCGTGAAGGAACAGGCATTCTTTTCTGTTATGAAAAAACAGATTATCAAACAAAGAATAAGTCTTGTCCTTCTTATATATGTGTGTTTCAAGCAGATATTATTCATTGGCAGACCGCTCTAATAATACATAACATATTAAAAATAAACATCTTACATAGAAAAAAGCGTTTTCTTCCTCTCAGAAGAATTATAAGGAAAGTGTAACATATTCTTTAGGCAAAACAAGAGAGGCGGGGTTAATTTAATAAATAATACTATAGAGGATCATGAGGAAACTGGTTTCGTTTCGACATCATGAAAATAACTCATGACATGGGGGCGGTGAAAATAATATTCGATAGGAATGAAGACCAAGAAAAACTGTAAAAGAGACAACAAAAAGAAATCAAGCCTTTCATAAACCACATCCCCGATCCCGGGATTAAAAAGCACTGTCTGTTCATGGGCAAGCCGGTATTTCCAATTGATAAAAAGCAGAAAACTCGCCAGAGGAATGAGCGTGACCGTTACGGTCCTGGCCCATTTTCTCGCCATATAAAGACTGACTCCGGCAGCGTAGAACAGGACCGGGACTAAACCGTACAACATAAAACCGATCAGGGCCGCAGGGCTGGATATGAGGATGGAACTGAAGCCGTAAATACGAACGGAGTCCAGGATGATGATAAAAATAATCAGAGTCGAAAAGCCTCCAATGACAATCATCAAACTGCTAATGACAGCAACTCCAAAAGGTCGTTTTTGCATGACAAAATATGGTTTTAAAATGGAGCATGACAGACGCTACAAACTCGGGAAACCCGCATCAGGAGCCGCAAAGGAGAACGATCTTTCCATAAGCTCCCTGCTGCATAACGGTTTCATGGGCCAACGGGGCGTCCTGCAGTTTCAATTCCCTGCCGATGACGGGAGAAAGTCTCCCGTCCTGAAAATACGAGGTCAATGCCTGGTAAATCTTCTGTCTTTCCTCTGCCGTTAAATTAAGCAGGGACATCCCGTAAACCGTCGCATCACGGGCCATGGCATCACGGGGGTTGATGGCTATTTCCCCGCGGCAGCCGATAATGACAACCCGGCCATTCTGATCGAGGAGTTTTAAATCTTCCGCTAAATTTTTGTTCGCCAGCATTTCCAGGATAATTTGAACGCCGCGCCCATTGGTAAAATCTAAAACTTTTTTGGCATAATGACCGCTATTGTGATTTAAAACAAGATCCGCGCCAAGGGATTCAAGTAAAGCCATCCCTTTTTCACTTCCTGCTGTTGCAATGACCTTCAGGCCAAGGCATTTTGCAAGCTGAACAGACACCGTCCCCACCCCTCCGCTACCCCCGTGAACCATAACGGTCTCTTTATCGACCGCCTGGGCCTTGGAGAACAAAGCGCGATAAGCTGTAGCAAAAGGCACCCCAATGGCCGCCCCTTGGGAAAAGCTGAGATTGTCCGGCAAGAAGACCGCTTCATTAACATGGCAGACAGCTTCTTCCGCATAGGTCCCGATATAAATCCCGCTGATATAAACCCTGTCACCTTTTGCGAATCTGGTCACCCCCTCCCCGACTTCACGGATGACGCCTGCGGCATCCATGCCCGGGGTAAAGGGAAGCTGAATATCAAGAGGATACATCCCCTGACGGATATATGTGTCAACGGGGTTGACTCCGGCAGCCTTGATTTCAACAAGGATTTGGCCTGGCTGCGGGGTTTGTGATTCGACGGACTCAAACCGCAGGACCTGGCTGTCACCAAAACTATGGATACGTATCGCTTGCATATCAAATATTAAAATGAAGACGGTCAGCCGGGCTTCATGATAATATGCCCGGCCTCTCATGACAAAACCTCTGAGACCAATGGTTCAGAGGATCTCTCAATAAATCCTTTCCATAAACGAATATTACAAAAGAAAACCCCCATTGTCAATGAAATGGTAAAAAAGTTCCTGCAAAGAACAAATGAAATAGCGGCCATCTTTTAACGATGGCATTTTAGCCCGCTTCCGGCGTGGACAACCGGACATTGACGGATTTCAGCCCCTCCTTCCTCAAAGAAAAATGAGGATAAAAACAGGAGGCCTCACAGTTTTATGAGGCCTCCTTAAACAGTTACAGATAAAAAATATAAATTATTGTTTTACGACATTTTTTGCATGATCACCTTTAGGACCGTTTTCAATCTCAAATTCGACATCTTGGCCTTCTTGCAGGGTTTTATATCCTTCACCCAGTATCGCGGAATGATGGACAAAAACATCTTCACCCTCATCGCGGGATATAAAACCATAGCCCTTTTGGTTATTAAACCATTTCACTTTACCCTTTGCCATTACTTACCCTCCTTTCTACATTCATACAAGCAAATAATGGCAGAAACGGGTACCTTTCGTACTCCTCATGTCAGAAAAATCACAACGGACCGACTTCACAGGATGAAGTCCCAAAGGGCACCAAAAAAGTAACCTACTTCTACGCTATTATTTACTTCAATTTTAGTATGCCTGATTTCCCAAAACTTGTCAATGAGGATATCGGCTAAATGTCTTCTCCGGCAAAGATATTAAAATATTTCAGCATCAGCTTCGAGCAATAATGTCTTGAGCTTCGTCTCATAGCGGCCGAAGCAACGCGATATCATATCATCGATGGGATATTGATGCTCAAGAAGCAGCTCAAAACAGAGGATAATCAAATCCCCCGTTTCCACCAGAAAATGCTTATTCTGAGCTTCTTTTAAATCCCTGATTTCGGCCACGTGTTTTTCCATCAACTCCAGCAATCGCTGGCTGTGGTCTTTACGGACCTTATTGTTATACTCTTTGGACAAACAATGTATCCCGCTGATCCTCTTCAGGGATTCAGGGGCCATAACCTGCTCAGGCATATTTCCAACCTTTCATGGTTTTGGGCTAAAACTGATTTGTTTTCAACAGAATAATAGTACAGGCCCTGAGGACTTGAATCCCGTTCTCCCGGGCCAGCTTTTCAAGCTCCGGATTCTCTGCCCCGGGATTAAAAATGACCCGTTGCGGCTGTTTCTGGATAATGACATCCTTGATCCGGGTCGAAACATCAGCCCCGACATAAAGCGTTACGGTGTGCAGCGGTTCTCCGACATCCGCCAACGTCGGATAAACAGACAACCCCTGCACCGTCTTGACCCTTTGATGAACAGGAAAAATTTTATGCCCCTGCTCTTTAAGGAGTTTTATGGCCTTGTAGGCATACCGGTCCTCTTTATCTGAGGCGCCAATGACAGCAACGTTCATTATTCCCTCCTAGGATTCATGATCATTCATCTTCGTCCCCGCCAGGCACTGGTTCAACCTCTGAATAAACGTCCTTTCAGAAAAACCACCGAGAGACGCCGTCGCTCCGGCCTGGAGACAGGCTTCGACAGCGTCATCAACGATATTCACCCTTTGATTAATATCTTCACTTCCCAGTTCGGAAACCCGGTAAAAGCTGTAAATGAATATCGGCATCCCCTGGCAGGCGGGGTCCGCCCGGATAGCTTCAATAATTTCAAAGGATGAATTCCCCTCCCCCAGCAGCACATCCATGATAATGATTTGCGGACGAGAGGACCTGGCCCGCCGGATAAGCTCTTGGCCGGTGTTCACGGAAATCACATCACAATCTTCCTCCTGCAAAAGCCGAACCATAAGCCCCCCGCTTCTTTGGTCCTGCCCCCCGACAAGCACTCTCTTGCGGTATAAACGGGACTGGCGCTGGGACACGATGGCATCGAAACTCTCAAAGGACGGGGGTTTTTGGATCAAAAGGCCGGATATTTGGGACAAGAGAAAGTATTCGTCAACCGGCTGATAACATATGCGTTCCACACCCAACACTTTGAAAGCCTCTTCTCGCTGCTTCCGTTTTAAAAGAAGAATTATGGGAACCACCGCAAACTGCTTGGTCGTTTTTATGCTTTTACAAAACTCATAGGAAGACCCGCTGTTCCATTCCTCATCAACAACAAATAAATCGATAGACCTTTCCAGGGCAGACGGGATAGCCGCCCTCCCGTGACCGGGCCAATGCAAATGATATCCCGATTGTTTGCATAGCAAGCCCAACCGCTGAATTAATTTCTGGTCATGGCTTGCGATAAAAATATGAGGCATCTTAAAAGATGAGGACATACCGACACTCTGTTATTTCCGCTAAAAATAACGTCAGAGAGCAGACGACAAAAAAAGTCCTGGCTTTTCAGCCAGGACTTCAGACTCTCAAAATAATAATCTAGGTATCAAACAGGCAGATCGCACAATTATTTTTTACGGGTATTTTCTTCGATACGAACCTGACAAAGTGCTTGTTGCGCCTGCATTTTAAGCTCAAATGAACGATTCTGGCCAGAGCCATATCCCATAACCCCACCTATCATGGCGCCAATCGCAATAATCAAGGCATCAAAACTAGCCAACAAGGCATCACTAATGGCTCCAAAAACAATAACCCCAAAAAATATCCCGATGAAAAAATGTCGCATCGTCGTGGCTTTTGACTGGGCATATAGTCTCCGCGAAAATTCTTTAATGAGCTCTACATCGTATTCAACCATGTTATGCCTCCATTTTATTGGTTATTGAACAATTGCCCATATAAGGCTGTTCCTCTTATAATTTATATCTTGAAAGTCGTACAATGTCAATGTGTAAAGAAAATTTTTCATGATTTTCTCTTACGAATTCCCGGACCGGATATACCGGCACTGATTCCGCCCCGGCCAGGAGTCGTTCAGGATATCCCGTATAGGCACGCACCGAAAGAGCCGCCCCCCTTTTGTCTGCTGCAAGCCGAACCTTGTCTCGTAAATACGGCAATGATATCGTCCGTCCGGGCCTTTCTGCAGGTTTCGACAAGGATCGCCGTCCAGCACACCGCAACAGGCACCGCAACGGCTGCAAAGACTCTCCCATTTTTGCGCCTGTTCCAGCTGAAACTTCAAGTATTCTGAAGATTGGTCCAGCATATTTTCTGCCATGACAATATAAGTATAAAACTAAATCAATATAAAAACTATTTTTTCCGTAAAAGGTCACGGTCTGGTTTGAATCATCTGGTCAATGTTTCTTTCAATACGCCGTTCCACAAAATCAGGGACCTTTATTTGGATAGCCTCTTTAACCCGGGATGGCAGCCACTGAAAATTCATTGATCCCAAAGATCCGGATAGCTGAAACTCAAAATTATACTTTTCATTTTCCTCTGCCGTTTCCTTCAAAAGCTGATACAATTCAGGAGATTCCTGCAAATAAGGCCGGTCAATAATGACCGAAATCCTGCTCGAAATCATTTTTTCCTTGGAAACAGAAAAATTCCCGCGAATACTCACCTGATCAGCCATAAGGCTCAGCCTGTCAATATGCAGCCCCTCCGGATCGATAACGGCGGCACATGACAGGCGGTTATACGCAAGGCGTTTCATCGCCTTGAAGCCGAAAGCATCCGCAAACCAAACCAGGAACTTTATATTTATCAGTTGTCCCTCTGCCAAGTCCACGGACCCTTTCGCTAAAAAAGCAGGATCACTCTGGATAAACCACCGGCTGGCCAAGGAGCCGGAAACACGGCTGCCCTCCGTCCCCTCCCTGTGAAATTCATCCAAACGGACTTCCTTCATGTTCAGCAAGATATATAATCTGTCGTCAAAGTCCTCTTTAGAAAGAAACCATACGCGGGCCCTGACATCTCCCGAATAAAGCCCGGAGGAAAAATCAAGGACCGCCACATCCTTTAGCCGTTTATTCCAAAAAATCCGGATATCGTTCAAAGTAACCTGCCTGTCCCGGCCGGAAAAATTCTTCCGTATAAAGGCCTTCCGCAGTGATAATTTCAGGACACCATTCTGCCCGTCAAAATCCAGTCCCGCAAAATCACATAAGACCGGAGCCGCGGTTTCTCCGGGGGGCAAATCAGCCGAGTCAAATAAGAATTGAATCCCGCCGTCGCTCAGGAAACGCCCTTGCCGCCATTTCGTTTTGATTTCCCCCTGCACTTTATTCCAGCTCCGGACATACCCTTTGAGCAAGGGCGACTGGACGTGAATGTTAAGCTGAGACGCCGGGTTGCGGGAGAGAAAAACCGCCCCCCGGATGTTAACGGGGATGGAATTTAAAGTAAAATCAAATGCATCAATATCGACTCGGGCCTCTTTGAGTTGAAATTTTCCGTTCAAATCCAGGATAAAAATGTCAGGGTTAAATGCGGGCCGGCTCCGTTTCAAGCCCAAAAACAAAAACGGGCCGTCCCTTGGGGACCTCGTATCGAACAGAGCGTATCCGTTGAGGGCCACGGCCCCGCCTTTCCAATGCCCCTGCCAGCGGCCTTCTCCGGAAGGGTGCTTAAAATTCAAGGTCTTAATCAAACCCGCCCCCTGCCCGATTTCAAGATTCATCTCAAAATTTAAAACCGACCCGGAGTCTCTGTACCAACCCCCTGCCCGAAGCGGACCGACCGTTCCCCGGCTTTCGAGGTTATGTTTTCTCTTATACAGGACGGCATTAAGGAGATAGCCATCCTCCGGGTAAACCGCAACCGCACTGCTTTTTCTGATCTCGCAGTCTTTAAAGCGGATCTTCATGCGGGAAAAGTCTGTGTCCGCGGAGGCAGGCAAAAACTTTTCATAATGTTTTAGGATCGTCCAAGCCTTAAGATAATCACCCTGCATTTTATTCATCGAGACAAAAGAAAGATGAAGGTCCCGGGATTTCAGGAAATCCCAGAGAGAAAAGCTGAGAATCAACCGGGGGATCCTCAGCAGTGGAACCGGGCTACCGGAAGACACTTGGCGCATTTGGATGTCGTGGACCACAAGATAATTCGGAGCCAGATAATAAACCTCACCCATATCCCACTCAACCCCGGGAACGTGTCGGTTGATATTCTGCAGAAAAGATTTGCGGCAGAAACGGATCGCCAGGGAAACGCCCAGAGAGGCCATAAGAAGAAAGATACACAGCGAGATCGCAATGCCGGCTAACCACTTAGTAAAGTATCTTCTCAAAGGGAATTCCATCTTTTAAAAATTCTATCTTATCAATACTGTAAACGGCCTGATATTTGTGCAGAAACGGGGATGTAAAATCAAATTTCTTGGATTTCCGGAAAACAAGACTCAATTGTTGTGACTGAACAATTTTCTGCTTATAATTCTCCGCGACATCCGACGCCCGTTCCTTTTGGGCAATACGGTAGCAGTGGACATAAACAAAAAGTGTTTCCGGGGCGTCAGGATATTGTTCAATGAAGTTTTCCCAAGCCAATTTTGCGGCCCGGTAATCTTTCGAGAGCATGTAATATTCCGCTTTGGCAAACAAGGCCACCTTGTAATACCGGGACTTGGGATTACGTAAAATAGAATTATAATAAGCATACGCAGCATCCCAACGGCCTTCTCTAACAAGCTTAAGAGCCTGTTTGTAGTAATAACTCTCCTCGGATGCCTCGAGCGGGACCGGGTTGAAGGAAGACACAAGGGTTGTCAGGAAAAGACACAAAACCAACGTACGTGAAAGGAATAATCGTGCAGGCATAATAATTATCTGGCCCTCATTCGCCAATAATATCTTTAATCCTTGCCAGCAAGTCCTGATGATTGAATGGCTTGGCAATAACATGGAAAAAAGATTCTTCAATATTGGCGCCTAACTGCTCCTCCTCTTTTGATAGAACAGCTGTCAAAAACAGCACCGGAATAGTTTCGGTTTGGGGATCGGCTTTAATACGGCTGTAGGCTTCCGTGCCGTCCATCCCCGGCATAAGAATATCCATGATAATCAGATCCGGCTGATACTCCCTGGCTTTGGCTATGCCTTCGGGCCCGTTTGATGCCGTCAAGACCTCGTAATTATTTTTCCTGAGCGTATCTTGAATCAGTTTCAGATCAACGGGTTCATCATCTACAGCTAAAATTTTTTTCATTCAACTCTCCCTGTCATCTTGCAAGATTAATAATTCAAAAATGCTCAACCTCAACTGAAATCATGCCTCCCCGATATCAGCTTCCTCCCGTTAACCGCTCATGTTCTTCCAAAGAATGAAACATATGATCCCGTTCATCAAGAGCGATACGACGCAGAAGATCGTTCAGGGAGTTCTGCCGGGGATAATATGCAAAACAGAATGAATGTACTTCTTCCTCGTCCCAGCCGGTATTTTCCTGAGCCATGGCCATATATTCGTGTTCGGCATGAGATTCAAAAGCGGCATTCATGGAGAACGACCAGGCAGGCTTAATCCAATAAATAAGACGAGTAAGACAATAATAGACACCGGCCATAATTCTTGGCAGAAGGCCATGTTTCAGCCACCCCAGCCGGATCCCCTTCTGCTGAATAATATCAGCCAACAGCAACATATGCCACTGTTCATTATCCTGGCTGTCCCGGCCTAACTGAATCGTCTGCAGCAGTTGCTTAACCGTTTCTTGGTCTGCCGGTGCGGGGCGAGCATAAATCCGGGAAAGTTTTTTATAGCTTCCCTGTTCCCAGGCCCAATAAGGGTAGCGGGCCAGAATTTCCAGGACAAGAAACTTCGGGAGGGTGCGCTTTGGCCCATAAAAAAGATCAAAGGTGATATACATCCCCTGCAAAATAACATTGGGTTTCAAACACGGTGTCTTGAGGGTTTTTTCCTGTTCCTCCCGCAAATTCAAAATTTTACCCACCGTATATTCATAGGCCATAAGAAAACTTCCTCCGAATCGACCGGTGCCTAGAATGACGTCTTGGATCTGGAAGATTTCAGGATCAAATCAATAATATCTCTGCGGCTGATAACCCCGACCATTTTCCCGTTTTCAACAATAGGAACACGGCGGACATTCATTTTCATGAAAAAATCGCAAATCAAAATAACACTGTCCTCAGGGCCAAAAAACTGCACGTCCTTGGACATATAGTCCCCGACGAGTTCGTTGCTTGTAATAAAATCACTCACCAACAGTTGCAGAAAGTCCTTCTCGGTTATCATTCCGACAATTTTTTCCTGATCATCAACGACAGGCAACCCGCTGATTTTATGTTTCACGAGAAGGCTCATCGCCTCCAGCAATGTCGTTGTCGGCTTAACAAAGATCACCTCTTTTGTCATAATTTTAGCTGCTTTTAACACATGCCCCTCCTATTCTACGCCCAAGGCTGTCCGGACGGCAGACAGGACCCGTTCACTCTCAAACGGTTTAATGATATAATCCACCGCACCGGCCCGAATCGCTTTCATTAAGGATACCCGTTGATCAACAGCTGTGACCATAACAATCTTGGCGTTCCCGTCAATGGCCAAGATATCGTGCAAAGCCTCCAGGCCGTCTTTCTCCGGCATGACAATATCCATAGTCAGGAGATCGGGATTCAGTTCGCGATAGGTTTCCACGGCTTCAAAACCATTATTACATTCCGCAATAACCTCGTAGCCCCCCTGTTCCAGGATATCCCTCAGCATCGAGCGGATGATCGGCGCGTCATCAACGATAACAATTCTTTTGGACATAAAACACCTCGTTTCTACATAGTATTGGCAATATAACTTAATACTTTTTCGCTATCTCCCAACGGGAGCAAAAACATGTGGGCATGAATATTGTTCCGCACGATGTGAAAACAGCTTTCAATAATAAGGATTTCATTCTTTTCTCCCACAGAACTGAGCAAGAATTCCTGAAAGAGAGAACCGACAAAATCGTTGATCACGACAGGGGGTGTTGGCTTTAAATTGATGCTGAAATCCGACGCAAAAACCCCGGAAATAGCGCTTGCCAAAATATTTCCCACTTCCTGCACAGCGCTGGAAGCGTAAATATCAAATTCCTTAGTTGTCCCCACTTCCCGCTTCAGCATTAGGTCGGCCAAGATCATACTGTCTTCGATCTGCACATAAAATAAGAACTTAAAATTAGCGTCCCCGACCAGGTTGATGATCGCCCCGACAACGCTGGTGTTCTGGCGGTTAATATCTTCCGTAACGGTTGTTAAATCCCCCAAAAAGGCGTTTTCCATATCGATGCGGGCGCCGGTCTTGATCAGTTTCGAAAAAACCTGAGACCCCTTATCAATGCTTAACTTCGCAACCATTTTAATCGCTTTGTTGATTCTTGGCTCGTTTAACATAACTAAAACTCCTCTATCGTATCTCCGAATCTTTGACAACGGACTTTCCCGTCTTCCAAATTGAATGCGACCCGGTACCCCTTCTCCCCGCCGGTTTTAGCCGCAAGAATAGGAATTCCGACAAGGCGCAGAGCTTCCCGCGAAGCCTGTTCATTGAGTTCTCCGATATTAATAGTAAAATCCTTTAATATTTTTCCGCCACCGAACATTTTGGCTTTTAATTTCTGGGCATCAATTCCAAATTTTATTTTCATTTGATGGATGAGTTCCGGGATGGCGGTATTGGCATATTTGGCTTTCTTCTGCCGGGCCTGCTCCGAATTCTCTTCGGCATAAGGCATCATGATATGCACCATCCCCCCCGCTTTTTCCTCTTGCGCATACAGACAGACGGCAATACAAGAACCGAGATTGGTCTCAATAACATAGGGAGCCTTTGCAACTTTTATATCGGCAATCCCCACGATCAGTTTTTGGTCGACTTGATAAAAATCCATTTTACATTGTTGAATGAATGATTGTATGTATGTCAAGTATTAACGAAATGCTTCCATCGGCCAAAATGGCAGCCCCCGCAACCCCCTGCACATTGACGAAATGGTTCGGCAGGGATTTAATAACGATTTCTTCTTTAGCAATCAGCTCATCGACAACAACCCCGACTCGATTAATCCCGTCAGAGATGATCACCACGTTATAATAGCTGTAATTCGACCGGTCCTTTCCTTGGACATAAATAACATTTTTTAACTCCACCAAACTCAGGGCATGTTCCCTTAATTTTACTATCGGATTCCCATCAATCAAATAAATATCAGAAATATTCACTTTAATAATTTCCACGACCGTTTCCACCGGGAAGGCAAACGTATAGTCACCGATCTTAACCAGCAAGGCCTGAATAATAGCAAGAGTGAGCGGGATCTTTATAACAAAAGTCGTCCCTTGCCCAGGTTCACTTTTAATATCAATCATCCCGTTCAGACTGTTAATCATATTTTTCACCGAATCCATGCCCACGCCACGGCCGGACAGCCCTGTTATCTGTTCACTTGTGCTGAACCCGGGGAGAAAAATCAACCCATACTTTTCCTGTTCCGTCATAGTTTCCAGCTTCGCCTGGTTTATCAATCCCTTTTTGGTAGCTGTCTTAATGACCTTGTTGAGATCGATACCCCGCCCATCGTCAACCATCTCAATACAGATGCTGTTTCCCAAATGTGATGCTTTCAATTGAATCGCACCGCTTTCCGGCTTGCCCTGTTGAACTCTTGTCCCTTTATCCTCTATCCCGTGATCGATGGCGTTGCGAATCATATGGGTCAGCGGCTCAACCAAAGCATCAACAATCTTCTTATCCAATTCGGTCTCTTCTCCTTCAAGTTCCAAGACAACGTCTTTCTGGACTTCTTTGGCGATATCACGGATAATCCGCTTAAAACGGTTAAAAACGCCCTCCACAGGAACCATGCGGGCATTCATAACGCTGCTTTGGATTTCCGAAGCGACCTTCTCCAGTTGACTCGTCGTTTCATCCAGGAAATTAACGTTTTCAGCCGTCTCCTTGACTGAAGTGTCTCTCTTGATATTCGATAAAGATTCATTCAGGCTGGTGATCAATTTGGCCAATTCCAGCCCTCCTTCAATCCGTTTATCTATAGATTCGATTTCTATGATATTCGTCATTCCCTTCTGAAGGTTCAACAGAGATGCGGAAAAATTATTGACCACGGAATTCAAGTTGTCCCCTTGCCTGATCGCGGTTTTAAGCAACGCCCCCAGCCTGGAGAACTGGGCCCGTATAGTGACAAGTTCTCCGGAGAGGATCATCAATTTATCAATCTTTCTGGAATCTATTTTCAATATGGAGATATCATGATCCCCGCCCCTCCTCGGGAAATCCGGTGCTTTTTCAGGTAGCAGGGCCCCTTCACTATCCATATGGACAGCAGGGTCTTCCGCCTTTTCCCCGAAAATCTCCGCATGATCGGCGGCATATTGATCCAAAAAATCCTTAAGTTCCGCCGGGCCCTGGCGTTCAACGGAATTGACTTTTACGCCGTCAATCATAAGGGCTTTGCGGATATTCGTTTCATTCTCAACGGAACACAGGAAGGCCCCCACCTCAATTTCCCGACTGATCCCTTCAATTTTCTTCGCTGACGTCTTAACGGAAATAACAACCCCGCACTTCTTCAATCTCTCTTCAATCAAAACGACCTTAATGACCTTTTCCGGGATATCCTGGGCGATGACACTCATAATTTTGAACAAGTCATAACCTTGATCCAAAGCATCAAATAACGCATTCTTTTCCGAGACATTTAAATTTTTCAACTGCATAAAATCCTCAAAAGGCTCAGCCGTATCCGGAGACGCGCCAGGGGACCACTGCGTTATATTCACATCTAAGTCTTGTTTGACATTCTGTTTAATGTAAGCCTGCAACTTCCCGCAAATCTGTTTAAGATCATCCTTGTTCAGCTGACTTTTGGATTTCATGGAGTCCAGGATAAGACGAAAAGCCCCCAGGCTCTTGAAGATCAACTCCAGGGGGAAAGGGGAAGCCTCGGGGCTGGTCTGCGGCCGGGAATAAATAATGACGAAAATTTTCTGAGTCAATTCCTGCAAAGGAGAAGAAGACAAGAATACCGCCACGCGATATATCTGCTGTAAAATCTGCAACAAGGGTTCCCGGGGCACACCGCTGTCGGCCTTCTCTGTCTTCAGGGAATCCAGAAGCTCCTGCAAGCGACAAAGCAGCTGGTCGCAGGACCCCAGCAGGGATTCTTCGGACAGCACACTTTCAGGCCCTACCCCCTCCTTGGCGGAAACCGGGACTTGTTTGTCTTGAGCATTGCCTGCGGGTTCCTCCGCAAGTTCGGCGCCCTCTGGTTCATGCTTTACTGTGGAAAGGATCTGGTCGATATCGGCGACGACCGGGCCGATATCGACTTTATCATCCTGCCCCTTCCTCAATTTTTTCAACATTTTTGTCAACAGATCAAAGGCGACAAAAAGCGCATCAAAAAGCGGGGGTGCCACTTCAAGATCCTGATCCCGAAGTTTCTGAAGAATTGTCTCCAGTTTATGAGTCAGATCTACAATCTTTTTTAACCCGACAAAGGACGCTGTTCCTTTAATGGAGTGCGCCGCACGGAAAAGGCTGTTAAGATTGTCCGCACTGATGGCCTCTCCTTTTTTATAAGCCTCTTCTGTCGCTAATAACTTCTCGTTGAGAATCCGGAGGTTTTCCTCGGTTTCAGCGATAAAATCAGGAAGAAACTTTTTTATTTCTTCCGGGATATTATCATATTCATTCTGACTCATAAGAATTCCTGAAGGATGTTTATAAATTCAGTTTCATCTGCGCTGAGCCTAGTCGCACGAGCGCTTCCGCTACATAACACACGTCTAATTCCAGATCAACGGCTCCGGCTTTTCTCGCGGCTTTAGCCATGCCGTAAACAATACTGCTGGCCTCATTCTGGCCAATCACAAAGGCCCCCTGTTCATGCATTTTCAGCAACCCTTCGGTTCCGTCTTTGCCCATACCGGTCAAAATGACACCGATGGCCTTAGTACCGTATAGCTTGGCCACGGATTCAAACAGGACATCACATGACGGGCAATGGAGATTGTCCGAACTGAGATCCTCATACAAACGAAGCCGCCGGTGATTATCCTTGGATTCAACGACCATCTGAAAACCTGCCCGGGCAATATAACAGGTATCGGGCTGAACGACATCGCCGTCTTCTGCTTCCTTAACATGCAGTTTGGAATATTGATTCAGGCGTTCCGCAAAACTGGCCGTAAAAGTACGGGGCATGTGCTGCACCCAGACGATAGGTTTCATGGCCGAAGGCAGGTCCGAAAGGATATCGACGGCCGCCTTAACGCCTCCCGTGGATGAACCGACGGCAATAATATCTACGTCTCTCTTTTTCAAATCTTTAAGTGCTTTAAGATCTCCCTTGACAGGTCGGGGGATGGGCTTAGGATATGAAATGGCTTTGGTTTGCACAACAGCGACAATTTTTTGTATGAGCTCATCAGAAACTTGTTTAATATCCCCGGCATGTCTGATAGGTTTTGTAAAATAATCTACGGCTCCTAATTCCAAAGCCCGCAATGTCACAGCCGCCCCTTCTTTTGTTAAGGCGCTCAGCATAAGGACCGGGAGAGGATTTTCCTCCATAATGATCTTAAGCGTTTCCAACCCATCTATCCCCGGCATTTGATAGTCCAGGATCAGGACATCCGGTGTCAAGGTTTTAACATACTGGATGGCTTCATGTCCGTCCGCAGCGGCTCCGATAACGGAAATCCGCCCGTCTGTTTCCAACAGTTCTGTTAATGCCTTTCTAAAAAGCTGGGAGTCATCGGCAATAACGGCTTTTATCATTTTCGGCTCCTTGTCCCGCAGATCAGGCCTTATCATCCAGCCTGCGGTGCACCCCTAAAGTCAGAAACTCAAACCCCATCCCCTTATACGGAAGATTTTCAGAAAGGCTGATAAACAAATACCCCCCGGGGGACATGATCGCATGAATTTTTCTCAAGACGTCTTCTTTGCTTTCTGTTCCAAAATAGATCATAACGTTACGAAAAAAAACCACATCGATATACTTCTGCCTGAAAGACGTTAACAGGTTATGCCGCTGGAATTGGACTAACTTCATAATATTATCGGACAAGAGATATTTCTTCTCTTTCCCATAAGTTGTCTCAAATTCTTTGTGTTGGAAATATTTTTCCAGCAAATGTTCCGGGAGTTCCCGGACTGACCGCTCCGAGTATTCCCCTTTCTTGGCATAGTTCAGGACTTCGCTATTAATATCCGAAGCGTAAATCCGGACATCCCAGGATTTATCCGACATAAAGAATTCCTGACAGATCATAGCGATCGTATAGGGCTCTTCCCCTGTAGAGCAGGCCGCAGACCATATACGTATTGTTTTCTGGCCAATTTTTGTTTTCACGTCCCGCAATTCAGGCAACACATGTGCTGACAGATAATCAAATTGTTTGGGATGCCGGTAAAAATTGGTTTCATTGGTCGTGATCGCATTAACAAAGATGTCCCCCTCCGGACTGCCGGGCGCCCGCAGAAGAGAGATATACTCTGCAAAAGTGGAAAGGCCCAACTCAAGCAGCCGCTTCCGCAGCCGGGAAATCACCAACGCCTTTTTTGTCTCTCGCAAGAAAACTCCGGTACGCTTATACATAATGTCTTTTAAGACATCAAATTCATAATCACTGATCTTAAGTGGGGTATTCGTCATTCTAAAAAATAGGCTCTAATGCTTCTTGGAATATTTCTGGATATATTTAAATAAGGCCCATTTGTCTCCTTCATCAATCGCGGAAAAGCACGCCCCGATATCATACAACTCATTCTGGATAAGGACTTCCAATCTCACGACATGGGCCAGGACGGTTAAAGGGGCGGAATATGTCGTCTTGTCATCTTTAAGGAACTCGACCTTGAACTGCTCCCATCCCGGCAAAGCCAGTTCAATCCGCAGCAATGTCCCCACATCATATTTGGCTCCTGATTCAAAAAGAGCTCCGCCGCAACTGATATTTTTCAATAACCCTTCTGTAATATCCGCGGATGAGGGGGACAAAAAATCTTTGGCCGAAAAAGGGGAACATTTTATGATATAACGACGGTCGATCCGGACATACTTCCGCTGTTCCCCGTGTTCAGCTTGCTGTCGATTCATCATATAAACCAATCCCCCCGATTCAGGCGTTAATGGACTGTGCGATTTTTTTCAAATCTAATAAATAAAGGATTCTTTCGTTAATCTTGGAAATGCCGACCACATAGCCCTCCCGGGCCTGCAGCAAATCAAGCGGGTCTTCAATATCCCGCGCGGACACCGAGTGCAATTTCGCCACCTCTGTCACGCCAAAACCAAAATAATTCTGCTGGAACTCAGAAATAATAATCCTTCCTATTTTATCCGTATCAGCGTTCAGAAACTTGGCCAAATTAATAAGCGGGATAATTCTCCCGCGCAAATTAATAGCTCCCTCAATGGTCGGCAAGGCATCCGGGACTGGGACAACCATAATATTAGCCGCAATAATCTCCTTAACCTGGTCGATAGAGACCCCGTAGCTCGAATCTCCAATAGAAAACTCAATGACCTTTACTTCTTCCTGACTTTCTGACGGTTTTCTTTTTTCACTATCCTGCATCGTAATCCTCTCGGTATCTGCAACAATATGCCCTCACGGTTGAACATGTGTCGAGGTCATTTCTTCAAAAATAACACTATGCATTCTCTGAAAATCCAATATGGCAACCATCCGGTCCTCCACCCTCGCAACCCCGCAAATATATTCCTTCCCGATTTTCATAGCCAAATACTTCGTTAAATCCACTTGATTTGTTTCGACACGGATATTATCCAGTATTTCGTCAATGACCAAGCCAATGAAATCTTGCCCGACATTGGCAATGAGGATCCTCGATTTTGAATCAAAAGGTTTCTGGGGCAACCGGACCTTGATCCTGAGATCAAAAAGAGGAATAATCGTTCCCCGGCAATTAATGAGCCCCAGGCAAAAATCAGGAACCTGAGGAACAGGGGTAACGGGAAGAATTTTGATAACTTCCATAATCAGGCTGATATCAATAGCATATTCTTCCTCCGCCAATTTAAAACAAACAAATTGGAGAATGTCCTTAGGCAATCCGGAGTCATTCTTTGTATTCTGGTTCTGTTCTTCCATACGATTTTTCGTTCAAATTAAGAGGTGCTCTCCAACAATGGTGCAATAATTGTCCGCAATTTTTCAGATGTAAAGGGTTTTACGACATACCCCTTCAAATTTGGATGGACGCTGTACGCCTGCTTGAGTTTCTCTTCCGTTCCCGCCGTCGTAACCATAACCACAGGGATTTCAGCTACAGCTTGAACCTTCGCGACCCCTGCAATAAACTCCACACCATTCATCTCCGGCATATGCCAGTCACATAAAATAAGTCCGACTTCTTTAAAATTTGTCCCAAGGACCTGAATCGCGTCTTCTCCATTTCCTGCTTCCAGGACATCATTTTCAAAACCGGCTTGTTTAATGATTTGGTGTATCATTTTACGCTGAACAGAGGAGTCATCAACAACAAGTATCTTTTTCATCATGAATCCTTAAGGGTACTCTTTAGAAAAAATTGCCGACAATGTTAAAACAATCGTAAAAACATGCTTATCCCACAGGGAAAATACAAATTCGATGTATTCCGTATAGTCCGGGTTAAAAGCGATCCCGTCAGGAATCTCTTCCCGGTTGGTGATAGGAGCTGTCATCAATATTTCCTGATATCCTTCTATGACAATCCTGTTGATCAAGCCTCCGGTAATCATATTGCACAATTCACTGCAAAAATCCACAATCACACCGGGATCCGACACATCCCCCCCGAGCAACCCGGAAGAACTCATGAGTTTACGGACATAATACTCATCGGAAAAAAGGACGACAGCCCCGCAAGGCAGGCCTTTCGTAACATGTTTATCAGAAAGGAACAAACCGATAGCAGAAACCACAGAGGGGCCTTCAAATCCTCTGTCCTTGCTACGGATAATCATTTTATGCTTATCATTCCACTTAATATGCCCTGTTTTCAGTGCCGGCTCGCAACTGAGCTTTTCATGACATGTTGTTGTCACGATACTTTTCACAGAAGCGATCAAAGCACTTTTTTGCAGGGACGGGCCAACACGCTTCAGTTCAGCCATAAAAAACTTTCCTCTTTTGCAGAAAGATAAACTTTCCTTCCTCTTTTTGAATCTTTTGTTAAAAAATCAGCAAAGGCAACTCAAAGGGAGAGTAAACGTTATAACTTTGGTCATCGATGCCCCGGAGACTCCAGCGTATTATTGCACCCGGCTAATTTAATTGTCAACTCAATACTCATATATTTTACACAAAATCCGGGATACAGCCTTCTGTCGTCCTTCTTTCTCAGACAATCTTGCTTATAATATCAATCCAGTCGTCAAACCCTGTCCCCAGGACATTATCAACCTCACACAAATGAACAGAGGAGTTTAATTCTTTGATATTCTTCCTAATAACAGACACATCACAATTCACATAAGGCAAAAGCCCCACCTTTGTTAAGACAACGACTTGAGCCTGTTTAAAAATCCCGGGATATTTCTCCGCGATATCCTGTCCGGCCGTCACGTTTAAAATAACGATTTTGGTAAACTCTCCGACATCGTAATTCTCCGGGCAAATCATAGTCCCGATATTTTCCAGAAAAATCAGGTCCAACTTATCTTCAGCACATAATTCCTGCAACGCCCAGTGGATCTGGTGAGCGGCTAATTGACCGTTGTTCTCCGACTGAATCAGGCAGACAGGAATATTTTGAGATACCAGGCGTTCGGCATCTTTGCAAGAGGCCATATGCCCCACAATCACGCCTATAGTAATATGGTCTTTCAGCTTTTCAATGGTCCGCTCGATCAGACTCGTCTTGCCTGAGCCAGGCATTCCGATGATATTAAACAATTTGATACCCTTGGCATTCAGCAAAAGCCGGTTTTCATCAGCCCAGGCCTGCTGAGCGTCAAAGGGGTTATCCAATGTTTTATAATTACCCACGAATACCTCCTGTAATAGAAAAGTTAAAACTCAGGGGGACCAGCATCCCGCTGTCAAATAATACGTCAACTTATCGCCGGCTGAAAGCCCCCGGGAGCAGGCCAGGCATATTCACGACACCGGCTAGTACCCCGCAAATATCTCTGTCCTTAAGTTTTCCCGCTGACATCCCATGTCCAGACATAATTCACACATAGCCTTAACCATAGCCGGCGGGCCGTAGGAAAAAATGGTGCGGTTCCGGTAATCAGGCATCCCCGTCTCTATCAACTGCCGGTCAATACGTCCCAGGTGAAAATGCGGATCCGGGCACGGGCCTTCATCAACAGCAAACAGAAGATGGAGTCCGGGGCATTCTTTTGAAAATGCCCGTAATTCCTGCTGAAAGGCGATGTGTTCCTTGTCCCTGTTGGCATAAATCAAAACCATATCAACAGGGAGCTGTTTGGCGATAACATATCCCGCGATGGACATAACCGGGGTGATCCCGATCCCGCCGATCAGAAACCCGATCTTAGAAAAATCATCCTGAAACGTGCATGCCCCCATAGGACCCAGGAAAGAAACCTCATCCCCTTTCTCCAGGGTTCTCAACTTTTCTGAAAAAACGCTTTGCGAGAGTCGTTTCGTCATTTCCATATAGGGGGCCTGCGGCGGAGAGGAAAAAGATAAAAATTTGTTCTGGGCAGAATTATCAGGGCGGTCCTTGTCAAAGACAACTTTTGAAAACTGCCCCGGGAGAAAAGTCACCGGGGCGCTCCAACGGAATCGGAAACTTTCGATCGTTGAGGTTCGCTGTACTTTTTCAAGGAATGTCCCGGTTATGTATGTCATACGGACTAAAGATGTTTCTTAAACAACTCAATCAATAGCTTCAAACTCGGATTTTGAAACCCCGCATTCAGGGCAAACCCATGTTTCCGGCAATGCCTCAAAAGGCGTACCCGGATTGATCCCCTGTTCAGGATCCCCGGCAGCCGGGTCGTATTCATACCCGCAAACAACACATCGATATTTTTTCATATGACCTCCACTTTGAGTTAAATTAACAGAATTCTCTCTTCATAACTAGCAATTTCTTTTTTTTCTCGGAGACAGCCCCTGGGGGCCTCCCCGCTATAAGGTCCCCTTAACCGCCCAAAGGCATTCTTTGGAAATCCACACGCGTTAAACCAGACTCCTTCACCCATTGGATGGACTCCCGGTACTCCTGCGGCGTAATAGTTCTTGCGATCTCCGGGTAGTCAAAAGCTTTATGATAAGGATGATACTGCGACATAAGGTTGAAATACGTGTCTTTGGGCAAATGAGACGCAATCCATTGAATGACATCTTTCGTGCCGCCAACATGGTCCGGCATGACAAGATGCCGGATCATAAGCCCTTTTTTAACGAGTCCATCAGCCTCCACCCGGGCCGTGCCGACCTGCCGGTACATCTGCAGAAGAGCTTTTTGAGCGACGAAAGGATAGGAAGAAGCGCCTGCCGAATACTTTTCTGACATGGCCGAAGACGCATACTTATAATCCGGGAGATAGACATCTATGACCCCATCCAGGAATTCCAGGATCTCAAGGCGTTCCCAGCCACAGGTATTATAAACCAAAGGCAAATGCAGGCCATACCCCGCCGCCTTATCCACGGCTAAAAGGATGTGCGGGACATAATGCGTGGGCGTCACGAGATTGATATTATGGCATCCCTGCTGTTGCAGATCCATCATCATATAAGCAAGATCATTGATGCCCCTGACCGTCCCTTTCCCGAGATGGCTGATGTCCCAATTGATACAAAACACACACCGCAGACTGCAATGAGAAAAAAAGATCGTGCCTGATCCCCCGCGGCCGACCAACGGCTTTTCCTCGCCAAAATGCGGCCCATGAGACGCAATAACAAGATCCTTTGCAGCTCCGCAAAATCCTGTTTCTCCCTTCAGACGGTTTTTATGACAGCGCCGGGGACAGAGTTCGCAACGTCCCATCATATTCCACAATGTCTGCGCCCGTTCAGTCAGTTGTCCTTGCCGGTGCAGCTTAAGATACCCTGGTTCGGAAAGATGGGGTTGCATGGACTTCGGCCTTCTCTTTTGACCCTGAACAATCGATATTAAGCCCGGCACAGCAAGAATTAATCCGGAAGAGATCCAGAACAGACACCTCTGCAAGAACTCCCTTCTCGAGACTTGTTTCACCAAGCACACCTCTCCCTTATTCAGGCTCCGGGATAAAAGTTCAACGCTTATTCCCTTTTTTTATTATACATGGAATTGAGACAATTTTTATATCATTATCATAGAAAATACTTCCTCTTTTTATTAAGATATAAGAAAGCCACTTTTTCCCGGGGAAGCCCCATGAACATCATCGATTCAAATTTAGACCGTGTTAAACTGATTCTTTTTTCCATTCTTGTTATCCTTTTGGCAATCTTAACGTATCAGATCATCAGTGAAGTTCAAACAGCCACTCACGATGTTCTGGCGCAATCCGTTCTGCGGAAAATTTCTGACGCGCTGGAAAAGTATCGGGAGGAAAACGGCTTCTACCCGCGCAACCTCAAACAATTAATGATTGAAGAATACCCTTACCGTATAGACGCTTATTTCAAAGGGACACATCACGGGTTTCGGTTCACCTGCGACATTTCGGCTGACCAGTACACAATTTCAGCCGAACCGGTGTCTGAAGAAAATTCCGGAGTTACCTACAGGATTCTATCCGGGGGCAAAATGATTGAAGAGAGAACTCTTTAAGATAGCAATTCATTGGACAGGGAGGAACTTATGAATAATGAGAAAACATCACAAAGAAACATCCTCAACAAAAATCCTTATGAAAGGAAGGTCCTAAAAATGATTTTCTTATTTGCGGCTTTGCCTGTCATCCTGATCTTTTTTCTTTTCTGGGGCTTATTCAGCGATCTTATTTACACCTACATTCATACAGATCTCAGCCAGCATTTCATGGACCGGGTTCTTATATTTTCGGCCCTGATTTTATTTTACTATATCCTGTTTGCCCGTTTCGTCTTTAGCTTTGTGCACCGCACCTTTGGTTCCTATGAAAGGATCCTGCAGGAACTGGATAATATTATTTCCAATAAAGAAAAGAAGCCACTCCATTTACGGAAAAATGATTTCGGGCAGGGAATGATTTTGCGCATCAACAAACTCATCCAGGAAATGCCGGGAAAAAGCTGAGGCGCCGGATTTTCATGGCTGGCAAAAATTTCGACTGAAATACCCGGGCAGTCCCCCGGGGAAGCGCGCAGACAGAATACAGCATTAAAAATTCGTTTCAAACTTCATGAAAAAAGTATCCCGTTTCTCGACATCCCCCGCGGTCTCCCGGTCAGGATATCTCTCGTCCAGGATCTCCCGCTCGGCGCCCACAGAGACCTTCTCATTCAGGTGGAGTTCTCCGCCTATTTTTTGCGTCAATGTCTCTTCCCCCAAAGACTCTTTTGACTGTTCCACAGTATAACTCGCGTCCACGTTATCGGATAGGGATTTTGTCACCCCAAGCCCTTTGGTCTCCTTCTCAAAAATCACTTTAAACTCTTTTATCCCCAGCGTTTCCGCTAACCGACCGCCTGCGCCCCCCAGCAAAAAATAATCCAGAAAATCTTTGGCCGTCTCAGTGGTAATCTGTCCGCTGGTCAAATCTGCCGTGGCCCCTGTCCATGCTTTCCCCGTAGCGAGCATCACCAGCAATTGCTGCTCCGGTAAAGGAGGGGTGGACGAAAACGACAGCTCCGGCTTCTGCAGCGTACCGGAACAATGCACCCGGATTTTAACTCCGTCAACAACAGACCGTCCTCTGACATTTAAAGAAGGATTTTCCATGTCCCCCTCAAAGCGTATACTGCTGTCTTCCAGCTGAAGAACAGCTGTTTTCCGGGCCGATAACGTCCCCTCATTGACTTTCACAACACCATATAATAACGGCTTGGGCGTCGTGACATCTTTTAATTCCAGGATAAAATCCAGCTTGCTTTTAAGGAGCTGGATGGTATCATTGGTTAATTTTTCGATACGGATTTCTCCTTTAATAAAAGGCTCCAATATCTTATTCGAGACATAAATATCAATATCCTGAAAATCTCCGTCCAGAGATTTCAAATAACGGTTCTGCGGGGAAAAACTCTGAACATCCCTTAATGTGATATAACTGGCGTAAATATTGAAATCCAAAACCCCGTAAAGAATGCGCCCCTGCACAAACAGAGGGTCAGACAGAGGAAGAAAAATCCGGGCCTGCTCCAGCAACATCGTCACCCCATCCCAGTCCAGCGACGTTACGGAAAGGCTTAATTCCTTCACTTTAAATAATGTTCCCTCCGGGAGATAGGGCAGATTTTTTATTTCTATATCTGAGTACACCACTCTTTCTTTAAAATTGCCCGAAATATCGTCAATCCGGAGCTGTTCCTCGCTTAAATACGAAGATAAAGAAACATCTGTTACAAATTTAGCTCCCGGCGTCGTTGCCCACAACGCATAAACCGCGCCGATCAGGGCCAGGACAGCCAAGAAGAACAGCAACCTAAAAATGACTATGAATGTCTTCTTCATAATTGAGACGATGCCCTTTCTTGCGGATGTCTGAGAACAGCCCCTGCAGCCTACCTGCCAGGCTGTTTACCGAAATTGTAACAATAAAAATATTATCGGACAACAATTTAATTTTCCCGCCAGGAAACGGGCATTTCATTAAAAAAGATGTTTTTTAAAACTCGAATGCGGGAGCAGAAGGAGGGGCGCAACAGATAGCTTGCACCTCTTAAGACAGATGTTTTTCCTCAATCATATCGATGATATGAACAACGTCATCCAAATTGAAAGGCTTTTTAAGTGAATAATCAACGCCGTCTTCCTTTTTTGACTGAATAGCCGAAAACTTCTCGTCTGAACCGGTGAACAAAACGACCTTGGTTTCCGGAGACAAAACCCGGCATTCATCATACAGCTGAAAGCCGCTGACCCCCGGAAGAATAATGTCAATAAAACAGATGTCAAATTTCTCCGCTTTAAGAGCCGCCAGAGCGTCACTGGCTTTAGCTACAGCCGTAACCGCGTATTTATCATCTTCATCCAGTTTCATAAACAACTTGCGGAAAATTTCGTCATCATCGACAACAAGGATTTTCAGGGGAGCGCCGCCCAGACTCTGGACGTTTTGATCAATGATATTTCTTATTTCATCAATACGGAACGGCTTTTTAAGACAGGTAATCGCCCCCTCCCGCAACGCAGCGGTCAGACGCTCATCTTCAGCATAGCCGGTAATAATGACAATACAGGTATCCGGACAAATGGTTTTTAAGGCGCGTAAAGTGTCCAAGCCATCCATGCCAGGCATTCGCATATCAACAAAAGCCACATCAAAACGACGTTGCTGAGCAAGTTCCACGGCTTCTTCACCGGTTGCGGCCCCGAACGTCTTATGCATCTTCGACAAAAAACGGACAAGTAACGTGCGGATCGCTTCTTCATCGTCCACGATTAATATATTTAATTGCCGAGTCATAATCAACCTCTCCCCTCTCTACAATAAAATCAGGGGGCTTTCCCAAAAGAATCATTCCAACTCACATGTTTTTACCATACTTTTTCATAAAGTGATAGTAAAATTCCTCTTTTTCCTTTTAAGACATTCTATGCAAGAATTCCGGGATTCGCATAACAATAGCTGCAGCCGTGCAGACATTTCAAGTTGTAACTTCCGACATCCACGCTTTTAGTGCAATGACATTCCTCCCTCTGCGACCTGTCCCTTGCCCTGGAAGCCCTTTCTCCGAACAATTGTTCCAATAAATTCCCATCGATACATTTCGCGACGGAGACATGTTTTATTCCTGACAATCCCGGCTGGCTGCATGCATACAGGGTTATACCCAGGGATTGGGTTATGCGCCCTAATTCCTCCGCGATGCGCCTCTTTTCTTCCAAAGGCGGATCAAACAATATCAGCCCTTTCCGCCGTGTCTGGTTAACGGTCTTCCGGTAATGGGTGCAGAAGGAGAATGTACACCTGCGAATGCCGGAGGAAAACATCTTTTGCGCGATATCGCAAAAGTGGCCCATATTACTGGCCCGCCCTTCATCCCAAAAGATAATCGGGTCAAAACGCCAGTGAATATATTCCGGCCCGAAAATATCCGCGAGTTCCCTGACTTGTTCAAGGCGCTCCGGAAGACCGGGAACGCGCGGCTCCAACACCGCACAATCATTAACCGTAAACTGAAAATAAAGACGGTATTTCTTGAATTCACTCCGGCGTTTTAAAAAGGGCCGGAAATTCTTTGACCAGAGAACAATCGAATGAACCGCATCCGGCTGCAGGTCGACCCTTTTGGGCAGGCCCCGGGGAATTATGATATCAGCATATCCCTGTTTCAGACAATCAATAAACCAGGGCAGATAAAAGGCCGGGATATCCGTTCTGCGGGAAGCAGAAATAACGGTTTTCAAGTGTCCCTCCGGAAGTAAGTCGGTAATATGTTTTTCTCAGCCAACAAATTTTCAAAGCGGATCTATCCCACTCCGATTTGTTTCTGCCATAAAATTCATCTACAAACCCATGCGGCTAACAAAAAAGCCGCGGACACGGGATATTCTTATGCATTTTTAATAAAATTTAAAGATTTGTCACAAGCAGGATAACAATTCTACTGCAGAAATATTAAAAATAAGCCCCAGAGATTATCCAAGCCCTAAATATCATTTCTACGAAACGACTTTCTCAGATCAGAAAGACTTTGCTGGTTCTTTAACCGGTCTTTGCGTCTTTCCAGAAGCAGTTTCTGTTTTTCAAGGACAATTTCTGCTCTTTTCGAGGCCTTGTCGGCAATGGGCCGGCCCAGGAAATCAATCCTAGGTTTTTCCGCGGAGGCTCTTTTGTATTGGGACGCGTTTATATTCAGAAAATATAAAAACAGATATAACAGCAACGAAACCACCAACAAAACCAAAAGATATGGCAGAAATTCATCGGCAAAATTCGTGTCTTGATATTCCTGCATAGCAATCTCCTTTATTAAGCACAATTAAAGCCATTTTCAGTAAATTTAAGTCATTTTCGCATATTTTAGATTACAAAATATTATAATCTTATTTTTCCCTCTTGTCTAATCATCATTTAGTTCTTTCGTATCCTCATGAAAAACTATCAGTTACAAAGGATTTCCTGAATACGGTCTTGAATTTGACGCCGTATGGTCCCATGTTCGGACTTAAGCAACCCAACCGCCTTCCTGTAGGCAGAAACAGCCTCCTCTTTTCGGCCTAAACCTTCCAAAATATGCCCCAGGTTCTCATAGGTCACAGCCCTGTGCGGCTCTAAAAACAAAGCCTTATGATAAAGAGCCATGGCTTCCGTATAATGCCCTAAATGAGCGAGCAACCAGCCTTTATTGTGATAAATATTGGCATAATCCGGCTCAGCTTTGATACCCCGGTCAAAATAAAACAAGGATTCCTTAAGCAGACCCAGTTCGACCAGGCAAAGGGCCAGATCATTAAAGGCTGCGCCATCATGAGGGTTATGTTGGATCGTCTTTTCCAACAGTTCGATAGCTTCAATATAATCCTCATCAATGATCGCCAACTGCGCCTTAAAATAAAGCCTTTCCGATAAACACTCCACCCTTCGCGCTTTAAGGTAAGCCAGCGTAGCAATAACCTTGGCCTGTCGCAAATTATTATAGGTCAAAGCTTCGTCTAACCTGATTCTGTATTCATAAAATTCCATAAAAAAAACCGTAGGTTCAAAATTTGCAATGCACGTCCCGAGATTGATCAATCTTCCCTTGAATATAACTTGAAAAATAATCTCTGTACTTCTGCTGCAGTTCCCGTCTTTTCCAATCGGACGACGAAACATATCCGCGGCACTGCGGACTGCCGCAATGGCATTCAAAAGACAGGTCTGACTGGGCGTCCGTCATCGCGTAATCATAGGTGATTTCTTCCCCCGGGGCAATGCTGCGCATCGCCACCAAAACCGACTGGCCTTTTATCCCGGCATTGGGCTCACAGCTGTGATTAAAGAAATCATCGTCCTCCAACGTGCCGTCCCGGCTGGACACCAAAAAAAAGTTGTCTGCAATATCTATGGCATAATCATAAACATTCTTGAAAGTTGTCTCGGACAAGGACACCAATTCATCACCGGAAACGATATACCCGCTCCAGATGGAAATAATTTCGTCTTTCGCAATTTCCTGAAGAGCAAATACGCCCTTACGGTCCTTCCCTGATTCCCGGACTTCCACTTTGTTTGTTATATAAGAGTGAGGCTTCATAACTTCCGCTTCTCCTTTTTTCTCGAAATATCGACACCCTTCTTTTTGAGTTCAGCTAAAAGTAAAGAAAAAATGTGTGCATCACCGCTCAAATCTTCTAAAAACAGCAAACCCCTCCTTTTTATCTTATCCCGCAAAATAGTCTGTCCCAGCACAGCGGCAACCGAGGCCGTTATTTTCTGCATGGAATTAAGTCCTGCGTTCTTCTTCGCATAAGTTTTAAGTCCCCAAACAATTTTCTCCTTTCGGGTGAGTAAAGTCATTTCTGCTAACGTATAGTTGGCTTCCTTTTTCGATTCCAGGATTTTTTTAGATAGCATAAAATTTTCTTTGTTCAGATATCCCGCGTGTTCCAGGAAAAGGAAAAAAGCCATAAACCCCCTCGGCCTGACAACGCGGCATTTGAGATTTTTAATTTTGACTTTATCAAGAACATTCTCAAAACCGCTGGCGGAAAAATAACTCTCCGCGTTGATATCAAAAAATTTCTCGTGTTGATACCCGGCAAACGGGGCAAACTTTTTCTTTCTTCCGCTGATAATTTGCCAGGAGGGGATCCGGTGTTCGTTGATCAAATCTTCAAAACACCAAAGAAAAGGGAAATAATGATCCTGCGGAGACAGAGATCCTGCTTTTACCTCAATGTCCTCAACAGGATCTTTCAAATTGTTTATTTCGCGGCCAAGGAGAAAATTCATCAGTCCCGGACAAAAACCGCAGCCAGGGACAACGAGAATTTGTCTTTCAAAAATCGCCGCCTCCTGATCCAGGTAAAATTCCGGGTCCAGATCAGAAATGTCTATAAGGGGCAGCCGGTATTTCAGCGCCAGTTTCAGGCCCTTTTCGCCAAGTTCTCCCGGCAGAGCCCCGACAAGCAGATGACTCTGCTTCAGCTGCTGTTCTGCCGTGACAAACTCGACCCGGCCGATACCCCGGCATTTCTTGAAGTAATAAGCCACGGCCTGACCGATGCGGCCATCCCCTAATATGGCAATGTTTGGCGTTACTTTCCTGTTCATAGCTGCCATAACCGGGGCATAACCATACTGGTAAAATGAATTTCCGGTGAGTAATACTTAAGTTTTTTAGCGTGTCCACCAAGTCTTTGTTTTACTCTTTTTTCAATAACTGACCTGCTGGTTTTAGCTAAGTCCGTAGTTTTGGAAGCCGCCATAAAACAATATTCCGAACCGCAACTATACGATGGCATGGGAAGTCTCACCGGATGTACCGATGAAAAAAGCTTTCGGAGTTTTTTAGCGCTCGGCTGAATGATAAGATCAAAATCCAGAAATGGCCCCAGCTGAAACATGGCTATCCCGTCTTTATTCAAAGCCGAAAAAACCTTCCGGTAAAAGTCCATCTCAAACAGGACTTTTCCCGGGCCAACGGGATCAGTGCAATCGACAATAATAATATCAAAGTAATCAGAGTATTTCTTAATAAACTTCAAGCCATCCTCAATATGCAATTGCAGGCGTTTGTCGGAAAAACTGCCCTGGGAAACGAAAGGCAGGTATTTCTTGGAAATGTCAATCACGCCTTCATCTAAATCGACCATAACGATTTCCTGCAAAGGATGTTTGGCCGCCTCCCTTAACGTCCCCCCGTCGCCCCCCCCGACTATCAGGACCTTCCGGGCATTACGATGCGCCATTAAGGGCACGTGCACAATCATTTCATGGTAAATAAACTCGTCGCTTTCCGATAATTGGACAATACCATCCAAAGTCAAAACCCGGCCGAAACCAAGACTTTTAAAAATATAAATATCCTGATATTTCGTCTTTCCCTTGAATATTTCCTTTTCAATCCAGAAACCATCTCTTTTACATCTCCGTATTCCAGGGAAGGCCGTCTCAAAAAACCATTCATTCGTATTGAAAGAAATCAAATTCTTCATTGTCCTTTTTTCCTCCGTCTGTGGTATTATAGATTAACTTTCCAGGTTATTATGCCTTTTATGGCCAAATCACGTATCTGGGGCTGATTTTTAGAAAACTAATAATATCATAATTTAACAAATCAGAAAATATTTTTTCAAAGATGAACCCGGGGACAGATATCTGCCGCCTTCGGATTCTTTTGATCATGAATTCAGCTGAACATCCGTTAAAAGACACTTGGAATATTCTTCATTCCCTGATGTCCGCCGTCTTCCTTATTCTTTTACTGGAGATCCCGTCCATCAGCATCCTCCTGCCTGCCGGCATTTTCAAGTCTCTCTTCCCTTTCATATTCCTGAGCTTACTGCCTTTAAAAATCATCATTTACTCAGGGATATACGGCTGTTTTGCCGTGCTGTGCTCCGGGAAAGAATATCTCGTATCCAGACCTTTGATCATAGAACAAATCAAGCGCACCTGGCTTCTTTTCACCTTTTTTCAAATTTTCCTTCTAGGCATACAGTTTTGTTCCTTTGTCTTCCTCCCGCGCATGGATTACGCCTACTGGACTGTTTTTTTGGAGCCCGTTTGCCTCATATTTTTAACCCTGCTCATTATTGCGAGATATTTCCTTAAAACATCTCCCGGCAAGCTTTTAAGCCTTCCGCTACCTCTGAAGACAGTCGTCCAGATTCTGCTGATTATCCTTATCAACATCTCTTGTGCCGTGTTGTTAAAACAAGAACCGCAAATACATGCCCTTCTGACTTTAAGCCTCATATTTATCGTAAAATATACGCACCTTTTTCTATTCGTTTATCTCTGCCTTTTGTTTTTTTCAAAAACGGACTACTTCAGCCGGAATCCTCCTCCGGAGAAAGAGCTTTTTCTTATCAATCCCCTGGGAGGAGGCTCTGTCATCGAAGTCTTAACCTCTATCTTTCTGCGATTTTATCCGCCGGTGTTCGTCGTGCTTTCGGCCTTAACGCCTAAGAATTATTCCGTCCGCAGCTTTTCAAGAGTTTTCTGGCAGTCGTCTTACTTCCGCCCCGGGAAATTGGTGGCGATCACCTGCTTTACCAGCAACTGCTTTGAAGCCTACCGTATCGCCAAAGGCTTTCGCCAAAAAGGCTCTACTGTCATCATGGGCGGGCCTCATGTGTCTTTTGTCCCCCATGAAGCTTTGGAATTCTGCGATGCCGTGGTGGTCGGAGAGGTTGAAAGTGTCTGGGAAGAGGTTGTTCGGGATCATGAAAACAATTCCCTCAAAAAAATGTATCAGGGCGGCGCGGCCTCGCAAGCTGTCCGCGACAGGATTTACAATGAACTTCTGAACGCCTCCCCGGATATTATCCGTTATTATCTGGAAGCGAGTTATGGCTGTAAGTTCCACTGTTCCTTTTGCTGCATTTCCGCTCTGTGCCAAGGCCGGTTCGGGCACAGGACGGTGGAACAGGTCGTCAGAATACTTGAAAGAGTAAGGACCAAATACACGACCGTCAGCTTTATTGACAACAACATTTATTCTGACCCGGCCTATGCCAAACAATTGTTCACGGCCCTGAAACCGTTAAAAATGAAATGGATTGCCAACTGTAGTATCGATATCGGAGGCAACGAACCCCTGCTGAAATTGGCTAAAGAAAGCGGCTGTCAGGGGCTGCTGATCGGGTATGAAATCACCAGCGCTTCCCTGGAAAAGTCTCAAGGAGGGAAGTTCGCCCTGGCAGACAAGTTTATTGAATATACGAAAAGGATTAAAAAGGCGGGAATACATATTGAAGGACATTTCATCATCGGCTTTGATTCAGACAGGATAAAAAACATCTTCAAATATTGGCTGTGTTGTTTCCGTATTTTTCCGGACTGGACCGCTGTCTCTCTTCTGACGCCTCTGCCAGGAACCCAATTGTATAAAGATATGCTGCAACAAGAGCGGATGCTCAGCCTGAACTGGCGGAACTTCTCCTGCTACTGGCCCGTATTTCAGACCAAACATTTCACTCACGCCTCCATAAGCATTCTGCATCCGGTCATATTCTTTGCTTTTCTTTTCACAACATGCAAATGGGGACTCGCGATTCTGTTTGTCCTTATCCTTTCCTTCTGGGGCGCTTATCTTTTCTGACATACCCCGGCTGCGCTGAATAAAAATCTTTCTATCCGGCCAAGATGCGATAGCCGATCCGCGAATTCAGCAAATATTTGCAGGAAAAATAAACAACAAAAAAAATCAGAACGCTCCTGCCAAAATCCGGCCAAGGCAGAAAAAACCCCAGCAAAAATAATCTTCTTAAGATATTGTCCGATCTGTATATAGTGTCCACCATCGACGGGATGCCATATTGACGGCCCAGGTGTTCGGTAATTTCGTACAGGGTTCTCCCGGAAAAATCAGCTACTGCAAATTCCTGCCGGAGCAAAACAGATGACAAACGGGCCAGAATCTGCCGTTGATTTCTCACAAACCTGAAATAAAGCAGCAAAAACCCGCAGCTTATGACCAAAAAAGCATAATGACGACTTATAAAAACCAGTATCAGGGACAGACAGACACCAAGAAGCGGAAGCTGGGTCACTTGAGATATTTTCCGGTACCTCTGATATGCTTCCGTTGTTTCCGGGGCACGCCGGGCAAAGCATTCCTTCACGGCCGGCTGGGATAACAGATTATGAAACCAGCAGGAAGTATAAAAGTCATAAACAATGGAATTTTGCAGTGTTTGTAGGCTGCTGATCGCTTCCGTCATAGAATTCACACATTAAATCATTTCTGCATCTGTTGGTCCCGGGAAAAATTCTTCTGCCCCCCACGCTGGATCTTCCTGTTTTAATGCTGCACAACAAATATTACCGTTTTGTGTTCAGATTCCGGTATAACTGCATAGCCTTAGGATAAAACTGCGTGGATGACAAGCCTTTTTGATGAAGATCGCGGAGCAGCAGATCAAATTTCCGGATAACGGGTTTTAAAATGACATGGTCCTCCAAAGACGTGGGAGAGATGCCATTCATTTGCCTGACCATACGGCTTAAATATACAAGGGCCCTGTCAAAAGCCTTATGTTCCTCCAGATAAAGAGTGGCTAACTCCACATAATCATAGGCCAGCTGATACACTTCGCTGCGGGGCAGCTGGGGACTTTGTTCAAGTATCTCTACGGCTTTCTCGTAAAAAGCAATCGCCGATTTGTTGTCGTCGTGATATTTATAGACTCTTCCTAATCCCTGATAAGCCCGGAGAAGCTGCCGGACATTTTCTTTCCCGACCGTCAGGGACATGCCCTCCTGATAATAGCCTGTTATCCTCGTTAAAATCTGTTTACTGACGGCATCCCCGAACTTGCCTCTTTCCTCAACTGATTCGATAGGAAGCCGGAAATACACAAATTCTTCCAGCAGGACATCGGCGCACTCCAGATACGCCTCGACCAAAACATCTTTATCGTCCTGAGCCTTAGCCAATTCTATGACAGCTTCCGTATAAAGCGTTGCCAGACGATATTGATTCACCATGGCATAGGAATCTATCAAAAGACGATAATACTCGTAAAGGACCTTGGGATCCTCAACCTTGCCGAGGTCAAGATTAAGATCATGAATTATCTGATTAATTTTTTCCGCCGGGGGCCAGAAAACAGCATGAATATCCTCCTGCGTGACGTCTTTCTTTTGGGGAGATGTTTTGGGCTGTTTTTTCTCGACCTTTTTTTGTGCTGATACGGCATTCACGTCCGGGATAAGAGACTGCCGGGATCTTTGTCGCGAGACATTCTCCAAGACGGCCAACGCCAAAAGCGTGAACAATCCTATCCCGACATATATGGCTATCTGTTTCGAGACCGGAGTAAAAACCGGAGCCGATTCCCCTGACGGCGCTGCCAGCATTTCCGGAGAAACAACCGGGGCCGAAGGGTCCCCATATAAAACATAGGAGGACCAGATGACCGTATCTTCTCCAAAGACCCGGATAATCTTTAAACGCGCTTCTCTTATCGCCGTCCCGATCGGCATGCCCTCACAGATCTGCGCATAAAACTCGCGGGAAAAAACAGCCGCAACCTGATCCGGGATTTCCCATAACGTTCCCAGAAAATGCTTCACTCCGGCCAGCAAAAAGGCATTCGCAATGCCATAAAATATCCGGCCTGTTTCTCCGATGACTTTTTGCCCACGCAATAAAACCGCCGATTGACAGGCGTTGGAGAATATCAGCAGCGGCATAGCAGCCCCGCCCTTCATTTTAATAACGTCCTCAACCCGGAATAGACCGTCGGAAAATTTCCACCCGCTGTTCAGGGGATTCTGGTAGTCAAATTCATTATGACCGGCAAAATGAACAATATCGTAGTCCTGCAAATTTTTGATGACATAATCAACTGTTATTTTCTTTAACTTCGTCGTCACAGAAAAAAAATGTTTTTTCTGGTCTGTCTCCTGACGGATATTAAACGCCTCCGCCCGGGCCTCATCCAGATCCCCGATGGGATCGGCCATGACAAGCATTTTTATCGGCGATGAGCTGGTTCTTTCGGCGGTTTTCGAGGAAGGGCGCTTTGTACGGACCGAGCGGCCCACATTGTATTGCAGACAGAGGAACTGCTGACCGTTATGCAACAATTCCCAAGGGATGGGGATTAAAGCCTCATCCATAAGAAAGATCAGGTTCTCTACCGGAGAGTCGATCAACTTGACCTTGACTGTTTCACTCAACAATTGGTCAAAAAGAGCACGCCCTATTTTCTTCAACTCGAATGATAACCCTACGGATGCCGGACCTAAGACATTCGTCTTGTTCATAAGACGGATCGCTTCCGCACATAAATGTTCAATAACCAGCTGATTGGGAAGGACCTCATCAAAATGACGCATGGTGGAATCGCGTTCATAAAGACTCATGGCCAGAGCCTTCCGAGCAATAATAACTTCCAATATAAAAGTAGAACTTGCCATCATAAATGGTTTATTTGTAGCGATATCATTCCAATGCGACGACCGGAATCTGCGATATCGATCTGATACTCTCCTGGTTTGATATTCGCAAACTCAGCGTACCCCGAACTGACATCCTGGGATTCCAGCTCTCCCTGAGGATCTTTCAAAGTGATCCGCAGAATTGTCTGGACAAGCTGTCCCTGAAAATTCTTAAGGATAACTGTCGCTGTCATGGCGGCATCCCCCTGGGGGAACAGTTCGACAATCAGCCGGGCCCTATGAAAATCCTTCTGCAGAACAGCGGCGGCATTCCTCTTGGCCACGGAGTCCCGCAAAGCATGCTTAACCGCAGCCTGAGGGTCCACGAGAAGGACTCCGGTGCTCTTGATAACTCTGAATATATTGTCCGCCCATGATACGACAATTTTCAGGACATCCGTCTGAAAATATTCCCCGAGTATCTTCTGTGTCCTTTCCGTTATGTCATCAGGGACCACATTAAGTCCCTCGGCCTGCTGGGCCTGATAAACGGACTTTAAAGCCTCCACCTCCTCATGCAGGAAGACATTTTGAGAGATAAAACGTTCGACCCGCTGTCGGTCGGCATCAGGCAGAAGGCCTTCAACGTAACTCGTCAGCATCTCATCCGTGAGCTCTGCTCCGTTTTGAGGCTCATTATTATTGATCATATGCGTTGTCACCCGGCAATGCGCAACATTAAAAGGTTAAATTCTTACGCGCGGCTAAAGTCTTGAGTTTCCTTAATAATCTTTGTTTTCGGACATAGAAGCAGTCAACCGATATCCCCAGATGAAAAGCAATATCCTTAGGATTCATTTCTTCTGAAAAGAACATCCGCCATAAATCTTTTTCGTTGCTGTTTAATTCATCAAAAATCTCATTCGCGGCCTGCAGAATTAACCGGGTATCAATATCCTGCTCAAAAGACGTGATCGGGAGGGCCTGATGCACGGCCGCCTCATTCTGCGAATTGATGCTCATCACCCGCTGGGGACGCCCGCCCTGCTTGGACTTTCTCAAGAAATCAATGGTTTTACGGATCACAACCGTTCTCAGATAATGCTTAAATCGGCATCCATTGCGGCCTTCAAAACCTCCTAAAATCTTATGATCATTCTCCAGCAGATAAACGATGAAATCATGATGAACGTCAGCCAGCATCTCGTGTGTAGCCTGGTAATTAAAGCGGCGGAACGTTCTTAAGATGGAGTCGTAAATGAGCGGGGAATATTTCTCCATGAATTCATCCCACCCTGCTTTATTCCCCTCCAGGCAATTTTCCAACAGGACCTGTTCATCCATGGGCCACTCGTCCCCTTTTCAATTCTTCTCTTTCGAAGACTGCAACCGGTCAAAAATCCTTAACCGTTTCTTGCTTTTGATATATGAATAATCCGTCAACTGTTCGCCATGACCGCTGTAAACAGAAACACAAAGACTCTTCGTCTTGTCTGACCTCAAAGGGTCTTCATGACAAACGACATACCCTTCGGTCTCCAGGCAAGCCGCATCTTCCCCCTCTCCCTGCGCGGAAGCAATGAGAATGTCGTCATAATAGTAAATGCCGTCCCAATAATTAAAAAACTCAATTTTGTCAACATGGGCCAGGTCAAAGTCCGCGGGCAGTTGATCAAATAATATTTCCAGCCGAACCCATTGATTCGGCGCAGCCTTCCCCGCGGTCCAGACCCCGACACCTTCATCATGATATTTTCCGTGGTCAAAAAATTTAACCATGACGGTATGCGCCCCGGGATGCAGGGGTTCGGAATAGATCCAGAATGTTAAACGATCAAAGCATTCCGGGATAAAATTCATATTATAGGTCTGGGTTTGGGAGGCGATTCCACTGCCCGAGTCAAGTTTTTCAGCAAAGGGGATCCCGACCCGCCAGGAATACAGCCCGGCCTGAACAGGTTCTCCATCCAGGGATAATCTCGCATCAGCCTCGTTAAAAGCCCAGCCATATTCTGGATCTTGAGAATCAGAGGCCGGTTTCGCCGGCGTGCCGTTGTTAGGCTCAAAATCCTGATAAAGAATGGACGCCTGGACAAAAGTCCCTTGTGATATAAAGATAAAAAGCAAAAATGCATTAAATAGTATTAAAATGAAATATTTCATTATTAATATTAATAAAAATTTAAGTTATCAAAAGCCCATTGTAGTTTAAACCATAACAAAGAAATTAGGAAGTATTTTATTCAAAAGCGCCGCCTCCGCCTCTTAGGATTGATTATCAAAAACAAAGACCTTTCGAGCAGGTAATCACCAGGAAATGAAAACTTTCAGCACCTTGGGAGTTTAAAAGAAGAACGTCAACATCTGTAATATTTATACGGGAACTTTTTATGAGGATGTATGAGGCAGGAAAGCAGTTTCTTGCTCATTCATCTATACGGAGGCATCTTTCGTCAGGATATAGGAAAGGGCCAGGGCAATAGCTTCTTTGTTAAACGGCTTAGGCAGGTAGACTCGAATGCCCAGGGACCGGGCGATCTCTTCGGGAATTTTAACCGCATCCAATTCCTGGTCGGGGTCCAAATTATCCAAATAATCCGTCAGCCAACTCCATGACTCCTTTTCTTCGAATGTGATGGCTTCCCCTAACCCGCTCATGACAATAATAGGCGTATTTTGGGTGATCCTATTTCTCTTAAAAAGCTTAATCATCGTGCTGCCTTTCTCCTGGGGCATAACATAATCGAGAAAAATGATATCGGGTTTCTCTGTCAGGCATCGGGCCATCCCCATCGACCCGTTGTAAGCGACAAAGACTTCATAATCGCCCAGTTCGGTTAAAATGCTTCTCATGAGACGACAGATATCTTTTTCATCATCAATAACAACAATTTTCCTGAACGGCATATATTCCCCTTTTTTAACCGGCACTGACCGGAAGGCTGACAGTAAAGGATGTGCCGGAACCTTTTTGACTGACCACGTTAATAGAACCTTTATGTTTTTCCACGACCATTTTGACGATACTTAATCCAAGCCCCGTCCCTTTGCCATAATCCTTGGTGGTAAAGAAAGGTTCAAAAATTTTAACGATTTCCTCGTCTGTCATGCCGCATCCGGTATCGGAGATTTCGACATCAACCATTTCTCCCCCGGACATCCCCGGGCATTCTGTTCTCAATTTGATGCGTCCCCCGGGTTCCATGGCATCAACGGCGTTGGAAAGCAGATTATAAAACACCTGTTCTATCAGCAGTTTATCGGCATTAATTTCAATATCTTCCTTCGAATAATATTTTTCACAAATCACGTTCTTGTGCCTGGCCTTATTGTCCAGCAGGGAAATAGCCGTGTCTATCGCCCTGTGCAAATTAACCCTCTGGACCTTGATATTCGGAGTTCGCACAAAGCTTAATAATTCGTTGATGACTTTATTAATACGCTGAGCCGACTCTTCCAGAAGATTGAGCAGCTCTTTTATCTGGATAGGGTCCTTCCCTCCCATTTTTGTTTTGATGCAGTCTATACTTAATAAAATCGTCGACAAAGGGTTCTTAATCTCATGAGTTATGCCCGCGGACATCTGACCAAGGACAGCCATCTTCTCCAATTGCAGCAGCTGGGCCTGAATATCCTTCAATTCTTCGTCCGTCTTTTTTTGAGATGTGATATCCCGGGCGATGTGAACAGCGCCTTTATAAAGACTATTTTCGATAATCGGTGACGTTGTGACCTGGAAAGACTGCCCGGTTTCCGTATCCAGGATTTCTTCACAGTGAGAGATTCCATCGCAGCGGGTCTTAACGCAGGGACATTGCGGTATCGGCTGATCACTCCCGTGCAGGACTTCATGGCATTTTTTTCCGAAAATATCTTCCGGGTTCAATTTCATGGTCTGGGCAAAGGCTTTGTTCATTTTTACTATTCGAAAATCCTCATCCTGAATAAAGATCCTGTCAGAAATGGCATTAAACGTTTTTCTCCATTCCTGCTCGGAAATACGAAGCGCCTGTTCGATAATTTTTCGCTCAATAGCATATTGAATCACCCTCATCAGCAATGAACTGTTGAACTGCCCTTTCACCAAATAATCCTGGGCTCCCTTTTTGATCATTTCTACAGCAAGGCTTTCGTCATTAAGGCCGGTTAAAATAACGATAGGCAGAACCGTGTTGACCCGAGTAATGCTATCAAGGGTATTCATGCCCTCGCTGTCCGGGAGGGTCAAATCCAGCAGTATCACATCAAACGTCTCATTTTTAAGGCAATCGACCGACTCCTTGATTGAACCGACGTGACAAACTGAGGCCCGGCAATGATTTTGTCGCAGGAATTCCGAAATAAGATCCGCACTGCTCTGGTCATCTTCAATTAAAAGCGTTTTAATAGGTTTCAACATGTCTCATCTCCTTGATATGGGAACGATAGATCATTCTCACCTTCATAGGACAAAGTTAATCCGCGGCCTACGGCTGCGTTCATAAAATAGTTATAATACGTTTTTAAAATATGTAAATAGGACAAGAAGGCTTTAAACTGACTTTTCTTAAACTCCCCTAAAAATTCATGCTCACAGCAGGGGAATAAATGCAAAAAATCCGTTATTGCCCTCAAATGACCTGAGGAAAAACTGATTCGGGACCGGGAGGAAATCCTGACGGCCTAAGAATCCAGGGCCCGTTCTCTGAATTGCGAAGGGGTGACCTGGGTGTTCTTCTTAAAAATTCTCATAAATGATTCGGGGTTCTGATACCCCAGCTGTTCTCCAATCTGGCTTACGGAGAAAGTTGTATTTTTAAGCAAATGTTTTGCCCGGGTGAGCTTAATTTCAATTTTATAATCCCTGAATCCCTTAATATTGTGCTCTCTAAAAAACCGGCTGACATACTGGGGGCTTAAATTCAACTCTTCCGCGACATGCTCAAGAGAGACAACGTCAGAATTTCTTTCAATATAACGTTTGATCCGTTCAACCCGGCTGTTCTCTCCGACATGACATTTCAACATCCGGTCTTTAAGATGAATCTTCACTTTGTATCTTAAATCATCAACATGGAAAGGCTTGTCCAAGAAGTCATCTGCATGCCCCCGCAAGGCTTCAAGCACGACTTCCTTGGTTCCGAAAGCCGTCATCATAATAACGGCAATATTTTTGTCGATCCTTTTAATCTCCTGCAGAACGTCCAGTCCGTTGATCGTCTTCATGCAGACATCAAGCAGAACGATCAGGACATTATTAGGTTTTTTTAGATATTCTATGGCCCTTTTCCCGTCCTGAAAACCAATGATGTCGTATTCTCGGAAAATCAAATCAATCGTCTGGATAATTTTGGGATCGTCGTCAATAACCAGAATCTTGTCTGAAAGCATATCCCCAGCCTTTCCTCCCTTTCACAGGCCACAGCCTTTAAGGGAAATTACGTTAGAATTAAGCTTTTCACTGTTTCAAAAAGTTTTTATAACCGCCTCTTTGGTTCCTGCCGGGCAAAGATGCCTTAAAGCCATCCTCCTTCCCCTGCTGATTTCGGCGTTCATAAAATTTCTTAAGGATCGGAAGCCGAATGGTAAAGACCGCCCCTTTTGAGCGACCTTTCATGGCTTCAAGGGTTCCGCCATGATATTCAATGATCTTTTTGCTGATGGCCAGCCCTAATCCCAGCCCGCTTTCTTTGGTTGTATAAAAAGGTTCAAATATATTATCGATATCTTCTTCCGCTATGCCTTCTCCGGAATCAATGACCTGAATCCGCACATGGGGTTTGCCCCACTCTGATGCTTGCTCAAGGAAATCCATCGATAGCGTAATCACTCCTCCCGGAGAGGTCGCATCTACCGCATTATTGATTAAATTCGTCAGGACCTCTTTCAATTTTGCCGCATTACCGATAACAGGCGGGATAAAAGACCCCGCATGCATCATCAAATCAACGCCTTTCTGCTGGGTCCGCTGATAAGCCAGACTTTTAATATCCACCATCAACTCATTGACGTCCAATTTTTCCATTCTAAACTTAAAAAACTTGGAATATTCCATCATATTCTGCAACATGGCTTTCCAGGAATCGAGCTCCTCGGATACATTCTTAGAAAAGTCTTGTATAAACTTCCGGTTCATATGGCGTTCCGGCAATAAATCAATATAGGCATTAACCATCACCAAGGAATTCTTGAGTTCATGGGCAATAGCCGTCGCTGCTTTTCCGATTGTGGAAAGCTTCTCAGAATGTTTGGCTTCCTTCAACTTGACTGTCATCCTGTTAAATGACTCAAAAAGTTCGCCTATTTCATCCTTTCTCGCAATATCCAGCCTTTCATCCAGATTACCCACGGATACACGCTGCATGGCCGAAATCAACTTATGTATGGGACGGCTCAAAAAATGCGACATAAGGAAACTTATCAAAATGGAAGAAAAAATAATCAGGACAATAAACTTCCAGGATTGCTGCCTCATGACCTTGGAAAAAACAAAGGCTTCTTCAACAGGCTGGAATATGACCAGCCCCCAGTTCAACACATCAATAGGCGCATAGGCAATCAACCAATGCTTTCCTGAAGGGGCAATTTCTTCATATTCACCGGCATAACCGGATAAAATATTCCGTATAATAATAGGGTTAAGAAGTTTATCAGGCTGAAAAATCAGCTTCTTATCCGGATGAGAAAGTAACCGGCCTTGGGAATCCACAAGATACGCCCGTCCGGATTCTCCTATTCTTATTTGATCCACCATCTGCCACACCCCCCGGATGCTCACGTCCGCCAGAAGAATACCCGAAACTTTTCCGCTCCGTTTAATCGGCACCGCTAATGTCATAGTGGCGAAAGATTCTTCGTTGATTTTCACGTCCGAGATATATTCAACCTCCCCCTCTTGCACCCTCTGAAAAGCCTCTTCATGAGCCCGGTTTCTCAATTCACTTCCCAACTGAGAGGTGACTGTTTCTTCTCCCGCCAAATTCAGCAAAGAAATCCTCTGGAACTCGGGATGATGTAACGCCAGTTCAACGATCGCGGTCTCCTGCCGCCACAGGTCGTCGGGTAAAGTGCCCAGGAGCGCGGCGAGCGTAACGCAGGCGTCCTTGGCATTTTGAATATAAGCTTTCACCTCTCCTGTCGTATGCATGACAAGTTCCTGCCGGTCCCGCAAAACTGATGTCTTAATGGCTTTTTGACTTGTATCCATAATAAGTTTCGCTAACAAAGCAAGGGGAATGAGCACGAGAAGGACTAAAAGAATAAAAATCTGCTGCCACATTCGGTAGGGAAAAAACAATTTTTTCATGTTTATTTTGGATTCCATATTTTTAAAACACTCCCCCTAGCCTTGCTTCGCCTGCAATTCCCGGTATTCCTGCTTAATAAAATCTTCTGCCATAGCGTCTAAATAGGCTTTGTGGCACACGGGTGTATGGAAATTCTGATGGGCCAGGAACGACGCTAAACGGCATCCTCCGGCGCAAAGCGGAAGATATGGACAATCCTCGGGACACTGCCGCCAGACATCAAGATCCCGGAACTCCTCATGTCTGCGGCTAAATCCTTCAAAGCAGACGTCACCCACAGCATATTCGGGATGTCCCAGCATCATGTTACATTTAAAAACACGGCCCTGTTGATCAATGGTTATGCCTCCGTATTCCCGGGTCAATGGACAGGCACTCATTCCCAAACCATGAGTGTTCGCAAGCTGCTTGGACTGCAAAATCTGGTTTATTTTTCTGACAGCCGGCACCATATATTCCGGCTGGCAATTGCCTAAACATTCCCTGTGCCGGATCTTGTCCGGAGTCCCCGGAGCACCCAGAGAGGCATAAACAGGAGCAAAAATAAAGCGTCCCAATTTAGATAAAATCCCTTGTTCTTCAAAATAATCAAGCAACCGTTGTATATGGTCAACTTTTCCCTGCTGATAACTCACGGAAACACTGATTTTCACCCGGTTAATATTGGACAAGATGTTTTCTACAATCCGGGAAAAAGACCCTCCCCCTGAAGCCAGAGGACGTGTACGGTCATGATCCTCCTGGGGGCCGTCCAGACTTACGCGGACATTGTCCAGCCCTAACGGCAACAAATGTTCCGCGATATCAGGAGAGAACAGATATCCGTTTGTCTGCAGCATAAAATTGAATGCTTTATGCTGTTCACGGCACCATTTCTGCATGTGTCCCGCCATATACTCGATAGCTTTGGTATTTAATAATGGTTCCCCGCCGTAAAAAATCAAATATAATTTTTCATATCCAAAACGTTGCATACGTTTTTTGAGCCAACTCATAATCATATCGCAGGTCAGCAGGTCCATCTGCTCATCTTCCCGGCTGCTTTCTTCAAAACAATACACACATTTAAAATTGCAGGCATACGTTGTAAGGATATTCACGGACAACACCTTCGTATCCAGCCCAAATTTTATTTGCCTAAAAAAATCCTCCAGTCTGGTTTTGTCTTCCTGCTCATCCGTGACGATCACTCCCATCTGATGCAGCTGTGCCAATTCCTGGCTGTACTGGAACCTCTGCCGGAAATATTCCGGGGCCCGGTAGTTTTCAATCACATCCTTTAATTCCTGCTCGATCTTCACAAGGGCCTGGGAACGGGTATTGAAAAGCAAATACTGCTTTTCCTGAGGATAATCATGAACGATAATCGTATAATGAGAATATTTCATAAAAAACCTCTTCCGCAAACAATATACAGGGATTCCGTTAACAGAGACAGGGGCCAACGGAATCCCCGGGAATTACTCTTCGGGTTCGGGAACTGTAATGTTATCTATACTTGGTGGCCAACAACATCCTCTCACGGACAGCTCCATGACATCATCGGTTCCGGGTCTCAGTATTTCCATGATCATCACCTCCTTTCATGATTTTAAATTTAGGAAAATGATTATGCATGATCTCCTTACTTCTCTGCTACTTCAGCCCGGAATCATTATGCTGGACGTCTTTAGCCGCAGGGCCTAAATACCAATCCTTAATCGTATAAACAGGCATAAAATCGGAAAAAAATTCGTCCGTATTAAAAAATTTTGCCGCAACAGCATGATAGCTGCTGGGATAAAACAAAAAACAGGCCGGCTGATCCTGATAAACAATTTTATGAATCTGCTGATAAATTTCGCTTAATTCCTGGGGATCCTGTGTTGCAACGGCTGTACCAAACAATTTATCGATTTCGTCATTCCGATAATTCCAAAGTCTCTCATAGGGGCTTAACGAGGACGTCCAGCTGACAGCGGCATCATAACCTCCAAATCCATAACCCAAAAAATATCTTAACCATCCCTGCGGTTTGTTCTGATCTAAAAAGGTTTGTTCAAGAGTCCTTTCCTCCGGATGAAGAAGCACAGACACTTTTATCCCGATCTCTGCCAATTGCTGGCGAATCAGCATAGCCAAATCTTTATAAAATTCACTTCTAGGATCCACCAATAAACGCAATTCGAGTTCCCGCCCACCTTTTTCTGCGATCCCGTCATGATCCTTATCCCACCAGCCGCGATGCATCAGAATCATCCTCGCCATCACCGGGTCATACTCAAAAGGCCTGACTCCCGGATTAAAACCAATGGAACCCGGATGAAACGGCCCGGTGCTTTTTATCCCGCCGGAAGAGGTATAAGCCATAATTTCATCAACATTGATCCCGTATGCCATGGCCTTGCGAACCTCTCTGTCAAAAAAAATGGGATCCTTGGCATTCAAAGCTATGGCCAAATAAAGCTCCCCGGTAATTTCATAAGTCCTGAAAGCCGGATCATTCCTGATAGTCATGTAATCCTCTCGATCAAGAAAAATACATAAATCCACGTCATTGCGCATCAAAGCCGCCCACAAGCAGGATTTATCTTGATAAATATGAATTAAAATTCTATCAAGATATGGCCGGCCTTCAAAATAATCCTCGTTAGCAACCAGTTCAATTTCATCCGTTCTCCTGTCCCATGCTTTAAAACGGAACGGCCCGGTCCCGACAGGTGAATAATTGAAGGGAGAAGCGAGTAAGGCTTCGCCGTCTAAAATATGTTTAGGAGCAATTTCAATAGTCAATCTATGAAGAATTTTAGAAAAAGATTTCTTTAATACGAGCCGTATCGTGTATTTATCTACTATCTCCCATCTGTCAATGATGTTTAAACATACAAGACGGGGGGAATTATTTTGAGGATCAGCAATGGCTTCATAAGTGAATTTCACATCCTCGGCCGTGCATTCCACTCCGTCATGAAAATGCACGCCCTTTTTCAGATAAAAGGTATATTCTAACCCGTCATCCGAAATCTCCCATGACTCAGCAAGCCCCGGGACAACATGCCCTTGGGGATGAACTCGTACTAAAGAATCAAATATCAACTCCAATAAAGAAGCTGAAATACTATAACGCGTAAAAACGGGATTAATGACCGTTGGCGGATCTGTTGTTCCCCATACCAACGTCCCCCCATATTCCGGTGAATGTGAATGGATCGGGAGAGCCTGTTTTTCACTAAGTAATTGTTGATCTTCTGCCCAGGAATACTTATTAACATTTAACAGTATTAATGTGAAAAAAAGAAAATAAACACATAAAACAAACAAAAATTTTTTCCGGGGTACTGAAAACATAGCTGATGGAATAATAAAAATATCTGGCTTTTTTAATACTAATCCTCTTATTTATTTTAACTCAATAATTTTATTCGTAAATAGGGCCATTCACCCCTGAACTGACTTTTTTATACTTTTTATTGTAAAATATTAATAAATAAATAATTTATAACATATTTAAGGGGAATTTCTTAAATTACAGGCAGGGGAATATCAAAAGCTGAGCACAAAACCGCCTTCAAAATAACGCTCAGGGTCAGGGAAAGAAATATCAGACCAGTATTTGCTGTTGGCAATATTATAAACATGAACAAAAAACTGCACATCTGTGTGATGAAATATCCGCTTGAAATCCTGGGTCACCTTTAAATCAAAAACAGGTTTTCTATCATTAGGCTCCTGGGAGGGGACAGAGTCCCAGCGGTTATAGGAACCCAATAAATGACATCCGAATCCTTTATCATGTTTATATTGGACACCCAACTGAAAACTCTGCCGGGCCGTTCCGTTCCCGCGGACAATCTGCCGGGTCGTGCGGTTGACGGAATGATTAAATCCCGCGTTTCCGTAAATTTGCCATTCCGGTGAAAGCTTATACCTCAGGTTCCCTTCGACCCCCTGCCGGCGGAACTTACGGACATTTTCCGCCCGGAAAACCCCCAGATCACTGTTAAAAACAATATTCAAAGCATCCTTAATGTCCGCCCAATACCAGTTCAGCTTGGCGTTCAGTTTCTTCACCTCTGTTTCAAGGCCCAGTTCGTACAAAATACCCCTTTCGGCTTTTAAATCAGGATTCGGACCGACCAAAAGAGTCGGGTCATCATTAAAAATCCATAATAACGGCGGGGCATTAAAGTCACGGGCCACCTTGGCCCGGCCCAGAGTATTTGAATTGAAATGGTAAACATACCCCAGACTGGGACTCCATTGATTTCCGAAACGGTCAGCATTATCAAATCTTATCCCCGGGATGAGCTCCCAACGCTCCTGCTGAAACGTGTAATTCATATAAGGCGCCTGTATGCTGATGTCCTGGCTGCTCGTTAAGTAATTATTGGATTTTATCTCCTGCCATTCAAAATCAGCGCCCGCCACCAGCAGGTCATCATTTTCAAAGCGGTAATCCGCGTTCAGGGACAGGCCGTGAAAGACATGATGGCTTACAGTGGAAGACAGCTGCTGGGCAGTTAGAGTGTTGTAGATATCTGTTGAGATGTCCTGGTTGTTATATTTATAGGCTATTTTACAGTTGAAATCATCCCGCGGCTCGTATCCCAATTGCAGTTTCCCATAACGGGCTTGATAAGGCCTCTCATATAAACGATGACTGCGGATGACTTCATCCACAGCCTTGGCCCCGCTGTAGCCGAACGAAGCGGAAATATTAAAATCCTCACCCAGGGGCTGCGCTATTTTTCCAAAAAATTTGCTTTCCTTCACATCATCATTGGCTCCTATCCCGTCGGCTGAAAAAAAGCTGCCGCTCAAAAGATATCCGGCATCTTGAATCTTTCCGGACAAATTCAAGTCATGCTGTGTTGTCTCATATTCCGCATACGTTTCTTTTAAAGATATTTTCGGGACAGCGGTGTCCCCGACATCCTGCGTCAGGACATTGATCACCCCTCCCAAACTTGATCCCCAGGCGCTGGAAGAAGCGCCTTTGATAACTTCTATTTGTTTGACATTCATTAACGGAATCTGTGTGGGATTGGCCTGGCCGGAGAGATGCGTATTAAAAGGGATATCATCAACCATCAGTAAAACATGTCTGGCATTGGAACCATGAATAGTCACCGCAGAAGCCTGACCGAATTTAAACCCTGGAGCTATATCCACTCCGGGGACATATCGCAAGGCTTCAGTTAAATTACGGGCAGGCAAATTATTTATCTCATCCCGGGTGATCACTGTGGCGTTTTCTGCGACATACGATTCCTCCAGCCCAAAAGACTCCGTGCGTTTGGCAGAAACAATGATCGGTTTAAGGTAAATAATTGATTTTTCCTGAGAATCATTCTGTTCGGCAGCGTGAGAAAAAGACAGTGGCAGGAAGAAAAAAAACAGTAAGCTCAAAGCAAGTAAACGGGGTTTCATAAAAAATCATATATCCTTACAAAATAGCGCTAACAATATTTAAGCTATTTTAATACAATGCTTTATAAAAATAAAGCATAATTTTTTCTTGTAATCTTATCGAAAAACACAATTCAGAAAAAAACGACGGGAGCCCCAATGTTATAAAATAAAACATCTTAGGACTCCCGGCATAAAGCAAACAATTAGAAGACTATAACTCAACGGCAATGTAGCCGATTGTCTCCACCGGATGAGGACCTGCTCCGCCCTCCTCTTCCTGCAGCTTGACTTCAAAACTGCTGTTTGACACATTCTGTTCGCGCGTGATCACAGCCTGTCCGGCATTATACGTTTGACAGTGGCTTATTGTGGCCGGAGCCGCATTAAAACTCGCGGCATACGGGACCGTTATCCAGTTTTCATCCGTATCCACGGTGCCCACGTCAATAGTCTGGCCGTTGGTAAGAGTGTGAACGCCCTGTTCTAAAACGACATAACTGATTTTCTCGGTTAAATGCCACTGATCCAGATAATCCCATTCTTCGATTTGATACTCAAAGGAATGGCCGGAAACATTCCTTAAACGGATATGAGAAGGCTGGCGGCCATGATAGGTTGTCATCTGCATCAGAACAACGGGATTGGAATATTCCTGCTCCAGCGTAACCGTATGCCACTGGGCGCCGTTGCGTTGATAGGCCGTGACGCTTCCTGCTTCACCGATAACCGTGCCCGTATCATCCAGAACAATACCCGGCTCCAGGGCCAGATAACTCACGACTTCTGTCGTATGAATTGTTTCCGGGTCCCCTGACTGCTCCTCTTCGATTTTCACTTTAAATCGTCCTTTGTTCAGGCTTTTGATTCTCAAGCCCGCAGTATTGGGGCCGTTATATGTTTCAATTCCTGCCACCAACACCGGTTTTTTCTTAAAACGGTCCGCAAAGTCAACGGAAGACCAACGATGATTGACTTCATCGGCGGTGCGGCCCGCCAGAGCCGGTTGGGTAACAAGGGTTTGCTGGGTCAAATAATTTTTAAGGACTTTGTTTAAAGTCACATTCGGTTCATGGTGAACAAAAGTATCATATTTTGCCAATTTTGTTTCTAAAGTGGCGGTGTCATCGAGACTGACGTTGGGAGCATCCTCATCATAATTCACATGCGTATATAACCCCCATGATTCTCTTTTGGGGTGATGCTTGTAAGACCACATCGTCCAGTTCCAGGCCTGTTTATTGAACGTCGTTAAAAACAGGTCCCAAACTTCCCGCTGATCAAACCCGTTGAACTCCCCGATGAGGACGGGGACATCATATTCGTCCTGTTGAGAATAAAAAACCTTTCCGCAGAACTTATCATCATCCGGGTACACAGCACACTCCGGGTCATTCCCGCTGACCAAATAGGCCTTCTGCTGATCCGCATCGAGCACGCCGTTGATGCTGCCGTTTTCGTCAAGCTTGAACCCGTAGTAGTGGAATTGATACATGACATTTGTCCAGCCGTACCCGTCCGGGTCAGGCAAAGTTTCCCAGTCTTTGTCACTGGGGATCGCTTCCATCACGATAAGGTGATGGGGGTCTATGGCGCGAATGGCGTCATACAGCTGATCATAGAGAGTCCATAGCGCCGTTAACCCATCATGATAATTGGCGTAATAATACGCATCGACGGCTCCGAAGGGTTCGTTCAAAAGATCATACCCCACGACTGTCGTATTATCTTTGTAATAATCCGCTAAAGCCTGCCAAAGCTCTGTGGTTCTCTGCCGGTACGTATCATCTGTCGGGTCAAACAATTTATGATAAAATCCCTGGCCCGGACTTTCTGCCGAAGTACGGCCGGAATGAAATTCCTTGCTCTGCGCACCCGGAGCGCCGTGCAAATCCAGCAGGACATAAATACCCCGGTCAGCGCAGAGATTCACAACAGCATCTATCTTGTCAAAATTATAATCTGTGCCGGCAACCCATTCCCCGGTATTTTCATCAAGCTCCCGGAGCGCCCGGTAGTAAATAGGAAGCCTGATCAAATTGGCTCCGCTTCGCAGGATGTGGTTCAGGTCTGTTTCCGTGATATAGGCATCCTGATAGATTCCCAGCAAACGGTCGGCTTCCTGGGCCCCGAAACGCTGGATCAACTCCTCCCGGATATTCCAGTCATCTTCCGTTCTCTGGTTCGTATCAAGAGTTATTCCGGTCATCCAGGGTTCTATCAGAAGATAATTCCCCAAATTCACGCCCCGGAGAATAATATTATCTCCTGTTCCGTCCTCTTCTTTAAGAATCTTTCCAACAGCCTTAATGTATCCTGTCCCCGGCGTGTAGGTCTGCGCCGGACTCCATTCGCCCGTATCCACGACAGCCCCGCTGTCCTCAATAAGCGCTCTGGCCCGGTACCATATCCCGGTTGCTGCCGCAAGTGTTGTATAAGGCCCGTTATAAACAGGAATCCACGGACCGCGTTTACTGCTGGCCATCTCAACCTCATATTGCGTGGCCTGGGGCAGATCAGACCATTGCAGGGTGCCCTGTTTCAATGCGTCCTTACTGATAAGGACCGGCGCCGGTGTATAACTGGCCACATCGCTCCAATCCGACATGTAAGGGACGGGATTGCTCGCCGGGTCTACCGCTTCTTTCCAGGCGACCCGTAACCAGACTTGGGAAACCCTGCTGACCGGAACGTTTGTGCTAGGCCCTTCATAAATCGTTTCCCACGGGCCATTCGCCCCCGCTGAACTTTGCTGCAAGACATAAATATCCGCCCCGGCTATTGTGTTCCATTCGGCTGTGCCGTCTTTTAAGGATATTCTATCGATCTCCGGGAACGGTTTCGTCGCCCGAATGTCATCGAAGAAATAACGTCCTCGCCAGTACACCTGAAACTGGATCTTATTAAGATTCTGCAAATCCACCGGCGGTTCGGCAGGATCGCCAGAATGCAGTTCATCGAACTTGACCGTGAATCTTTTCCACTCCCCGTAATCAGCCGTCCCTTCGGTCCACAATATAAACGGATTGCGTTCCTCCGGATTTTCCAAATCCTCCACCCAGTAATTGTGGTCAAAAAACTGCATGCCGATATTATTATCCAATCCGTTCTCTGCCAGGGAATAAACCCAAAATGTCACCCGGTCATACGGGCTGTCCTCCGGTAAAAGCGGATCCCGAACCCCCAGCAAATCCACGTACCAGGGAGACTGTTCATTATCAACAAATTTCTTTTCCTGGGATTTGACCCCTGTCCCTCCCATGAGGTCATGCGTGTCCAGCATCCAGGACTGCTGTCCTTCCTGGACAATCTGATCATCGACAAAAAGATCCACGATCCCGAACCAGGCCCAGCCGTATTTTTCATATTCCTCACCGGTAAAATAAGGGTCATAAAGAATCGGCTCAAAAGACTGATATGTCCGGTCAGCGGAAACGACATGGATATCATCCAGATAATATGTGCCGGGATTTTCATTGACGAATTCTATCTTGTCTATTCTGTTAAGATTGAATCCGTCCGGAAGCTGGGAAAAAAGAACCGAAAGCTGTGTCCATTCCCCGTATTTTGCCGCCTTACTTGTCCAGACTTCAAAGCCGGAGCTCCGGTAATCCTCCCGGTCAAAAAACTTCACGGCCACGCCATTATCCAGGCTCTCGCTCGTCTCTTCCGGAAGGGCATAAACCCAAAAGACCAGACGGTCGTGCCGGTCAGGCTCAAAATCCATGTCCCAGGTCTGCACCTGGGAAGCGATGCCCGTGCCCCCCCAGTCCCCGGGAGATGTTATCTTCCACGAACGCGCCCCGGAATAAACAGGCTCCTCTCCTGCCGAAAATTCCGTAACGGCAGAATTAAATCCCCACCCGTATGTCCCGGAGCCGTTGCCTTCCTCAAAATCCTGATAGACCAAACCGGCAGCGCAGACACCAGTCAGGAAGAATGATAACAATACGGCCACGAACACTATTCGAATTCTCAATCCCATAGTCACCTCCTGAAACGATTTTGATATTAATAGATTTTCACCCCAAAAAAACAAAAAGCCTTGTTACTATTTAAGACGTTGCAAGGCCCTTATATCTAACACTCTTTTAAAAAATATTATTCATGAACAACATCCATTTTAACTAAAAGGCGAAAAAAAAAGATCGCCTTATACTTCCGGGCGGCAAAAAGATATGATAAGGGGCAAAAAAGAAAAAAATTCATAGATTGCCGGTTCATTTGTGTTTAGAATAATATAACTGTAACGCTAACGATCGGAATGATTTATTGGGACATCATTTTCAGTGTCTCCCGGCATTATAACACGGCAAAGCCTGCGGGAATGAGTTCTTTTCTTGCCTCTTCTTCTATTATACGCCCCCTTCACCCCGGCCGAGATGCGCTGAACTATCTTTTCGTTCAGGATTAAAGAGCATCCTTGGTTTTGACAAATAATCACTGCCCCCAGGAAAAGGGACAAAGACTGTAATATCCTCGACATGAAAAACTGGAATATTCAGACAAAATTATTCTTTTCATCCGGAATCATTTTCTTATTTTTAATGACCGTCTGCATCTGCAGTATTTATACGCTGCTGGAAATTCAAGAAAATACCCACTGTGTTGAGCATCACGATTTCACCCATCTGAATTACGGCACGGACATGAAAGAAACGGTCCTCAAAATGCAGCAAATTCACACTCAAGGGCCTGCGTCGCCAAACCCCGGGGATCTGAAAAAATTAAAAATTCTCGAAGAGAGATTTCTTCGCAACCTTTCTGAACTCGAAGAAGACCTCAAAGACAACGAAACCCGTCTTAGGGAACTCTCTGAAATAAAAGAATTATTTCATAAACACCTGAATTATTTGCATAAAACACAGCCCACGGCAGGCCCTGGCCCGGGATCCTCCTTTTCGGTCCGGTTAAACAGTGAGAAAATCCATCTCCTTCTTGATGATTTCCAGGAAGAAGATATGCGTCATATGTCACAATCTCTGGGGAGGGTGAATATCATCGCCCGCAGCACCCTCTGGTTTAATGTTTTTCTGACAACGATAGCCGCTTTATTAGGCGGCGCCCTGGTTTTCTGGCTTGACAAGAGCATCGCCAGCCCCATCAAAAAAGTCGCGGGAATGTTGCAGAACATCGCCCGGGGAGAAGGCGATTTAACAAAACGGATCGCCTGCGAAAGCGGAGATGAGGCCGGGAAGCTTTCGGCTGCTTTCAACATGTTCTGTGAAAAAATTCAAAATCTCCTCCTTAATGTCAAGGTGTCGGCCGACAGCCTTTCAGCTGACTGCAAAAAAATTGCCGTCGGCGCCAATTCCATTTCGGAAGGGGCGACACAGCAAGCTTCGAGCTTCGAAGAACTCTCTGCTTCGGTGGAGGAAAACACGTCAAAAGCGCGGGAAGTCGTCAAACTTTCCAGCCAGGCCGCCGTCAGGGCCGAAGAAACCGGACAAGCCATGGATAGCTCAACGATGGCCATTAATTCTGTAGAGCTTTGTTTTAAAGAGATCAACAAAATCGTTGATGTCATTACGGAAATTGCGGAACAGACAAATCTTCTGGCCTTAAACGCCGCTATTGAAGCGGCCCGTGCCGGCGAACACGGGAAAGGCTTCGCCGTTGTGGCCGATGAAGTGCGGAAACTCGCCGAACGCAGTGCCGTATCAGCACAGGGGATCACAAACGTTATCCATGACAGTTTGCAGCAGGTCGCAGAGAGCGTTTCTCTCTCACGAAAAGCCAGCGAAGATGTCAAGAAAATTGTTGCGGCCATGACATCCATTGCCCAACAGATCCGGGACATTACGGAGACGACCGAAGAGCAGCAGATCGCCATGGACTCGAACTCCGGCATTACTCAGGCCTTCACGATGTCCTCCGCTGATCTGGCCGAGTCCGCCCGGAACTTATACGACAAGGCATTATTGCTGAAGGGGCTGGTCAAAAAATTCAAAATCCAGGAATGAGCCAAAACGGCCTGACAACACGCATTCTTCCCTTTCCGCAAAATCATCAATAGATTCAAACCGCCCCGGCGGCTGAAGCGCATGTCCTTTTAAGGCAAAAAAAGAGGCACATAGTTATGTGCCTCTTATAAAAAATATGACGGGAAGCACCCGTTACTTTTTGTATTGTCCGTATGCCATCTTGATATCCTCTTTAATCGCTTCCAGATCTTCTTCATGCTCGATTTCATCTGTCATAATCTGCAGAGCAATATCATACGTGACAGGATCTTTATCTTTCGTATAATCCATTAAATTTTTATAGACGGTGATGGCGCATTGTTCCCCTTTAATATTCTGATCCAGCAAAACCCGCACATCCGGATTCTCGGGCTTATCGTAACCGCAGTTTGTCGAGGTGTACCAGTCCTGCGGTTCAAGCAGCGGGGTTCCTCCCAGTTGGATGATCCTGTCCGCAACCATCCCGGCGTGCCGCAATTCATCCGCGGCGTGCTGGACCAGCTCGGCGACAACGGCTTCACGCGGGATCCCCACGGCCACTTTGGCCCCAAGCCAGTACTGGTAATAAGCAAACCATTCATCGGCATAAGCTTTATTCAATAAATGAATCAGCTCAGGGATTTTAATTCCTAAAGACTCCAGTATCTCTCTTCCTCTGGTTCCCATGACAGCATTCCTCCTTATTTATTCGTTAATAAAAAATTATACGGTTCTGTTTACGGTCCCCTGATTTTCTTCAATCCTAATGGACATTAATTCTAGCACAAAAAACATGCCCACACAAAGCAAGTTCACACAGCTCTTTATACACCGAAAAAAAAACCGCACAGGGTGGTTCCTGTACGGCTCTTGCGGTTATTTCTTATCAGGTTAAAATTTGTAAATGATAGACGTCATCCAGCGGTTCAAATCTCCGCCGTCCTTTTGTTTGAATTTCGCGACAATTCTCTGATATTCAAGGCCCACAGATACGTTGTTCGTGATCTTGTAAAACACATTATGGAGATGAGAATATTGATAATCCCAGGTTGTCGTGTCCGCCGCGCCTAAAGTCGTTTTAATATCCTCAATCCCGTAAGTGTTATTGATTTCCCATTTATCGTTAGGATTATATTTAATCTGTACCCATCCGCCGCTGCCGGCAATGGCTTTCGCGGTCTCATCGCTGGCATTGGTGACTTCAGATGGGCCTAAGCCCCGGTAAGAGGTCAAACCAGCCCCCTTGAAAAATTCCGTCAACAACTGCCACTCATCGAGAGGCTGATATTTTATATGGCCTGTTACGGCCCATATATCAACGTTTTTATCCACCGTACTGGAGATATCTGCCTGCCCATAAAGACCGCCGACACCGATCTCCAGCGGCCGATCCAGGAGCTCCGTTGTATAAGTGATATATCCGACAAAATCAGGAGACCCCGCATCTGCGTTCAGGTCATCTGTTTCTATCAACCCCACGTCTGTCTTCAAATCTCCGCCAGGGATATTCTCCCACATGTTCGTCAGCCTCAGCTGAGCATGCCGATATCCCACATTTCCTTTCCGTCTCATAGAGTAAACCGTGAGAGTCGTCGGGTTATAAGGAGAAAAAAAAGCGTTTGTCTGCCCGGCCAACAGACTCCAGTTTGGGAAGGATGCCTGGGCGTACACGTGACGGAATCTTGGCTGGGAGGAGGTCGAATGATCGTCACTGCTTCCGTTAAAGTCAAATTCAATTTTTCCCTTCATTTCTCCATCATCGAATATTTTTGGCCCGATGAAATTTAAACCTATACGAGAATCCCGCGCATTAAACAAAAACTCATCATTATCACGGGCCCCCTCGCTCTCCGATGGTGCCTGGCTGCCGCTTTCCCCGGCCTGTGAATCATTATAAATCATATCCGTCTTGATCATCCCGTAGACTTCTATTTGAACCGGGGGCTTGTTAACAATCAAATTTCCTTCACTTTCTTCTCCCCCCATTGTTTTCGAATCACGAGTCTCCTTCTTCACTCCCTCAACTTGCCCTTTTATAGCATTAATCTCAGCTCTTAATTCGGCATTTTCCTGTTCTAACTTGTCCAATCTTTCTGTAAGAGTCCTTATCACATCATCCGACGCCATCCCTGGAGACGACAGGACAAATACACCTATAACAGCCGACACAAGACACCTGATGAACACCCTTTGTTTGAACATAACCGCCTCCTCTTTGCTGGTTCAGTATATCTTTGCCTGATTTTCTTAGCGCTCCTCTTGCCCCATAAAAAGACTTCCCCTCAAGGCCTCCACGGGCAAGAAGAAAAAAAAATCTTCTCGAGGATATATATAGCATAACATGCTAAAACAATTATATTTAGGAAAACATAATTTAAACCTAGCACAGAAAAAACACATCGTAAAGTTTTTTCACATAATTTTTACCGTTTTATTACCCTTGATTTCAATGACAAGACAGCTTCTGAACCAAATCTTCAAATGAGCAAAACGTGGCGGGACCCCATGACAACTGGGGGGGGCAGGTTCTTGTGGAATCCCTTCACAATATTAAAAAAATTAATCTTTTAACCCGATAATTAAAGGAAGATCAACGGGGGCCACATGAATGATAACCGGAAAGAGTCCTTCTATCTGCAGATTCTGCATAGGCTGCTGCGGGGGAGACAGTAAAACGCCATTGTTATCACGTTTTATTTTAAGATTCATTAACTCGGCATTAAGATCAATACCACCAAAACTTTCTCCCTGTGTTTCTATATCTGTCAAACGGCTGAGAGGAGATGAAACATTATCTGCCTGGCCTCCGGCCAAAATATTCAAAGGGGATGACAAAGCCGCAGAATCTTGTCCATACTTGATTTCCATATAAGCCGCCAGAGGAAGAGCAACGCTCCAAGCCTGAGCATCAGTGCCCCTGGGGCGGTGAGGATAATTCCCGTCCCTCACTTCCGAAACAGAACCGACGCCGGCCTCTTTCAAATGCTGTTCAATGGGAGAAAAATAGGGCAAAACGTAATGGATACTCTCCTGAGAAAAGTCATACGCCGTAACATAGGCTAACGCCCAGTCTCCGAAAAGATGCGGCCACACGGTTCCGTTGTGATAAGCTTGTTTCCGGCCATGATCATCGCTGCCTTCATATATCCCCTGATAAGGGTATTCCGAACTGGATTGCGTATCCTCGGATAGAGTGCGCAGACCGGTCGGCACAAGAAGCTTGGCCTCAACTATTTTGGCGACTTTTCTTTGCCGGTCCTTAGAAAGAAGCCCGTATCGGGAAAGAACCGCAATCAGCTGATTGGGACGAAGAGCATTATCCTGCTCCCCGTACAGGGCGCTGACTCCTGGCCCGGCCTTGATCGTGTCGGCAAGATACCCACCCGCCTCATTCCAGAACAATTTATTGAAATTCTCCTGAACCTGGCCGGCGAGCTGCGAATAATCTTTGGCTTTAGTAAAATTCTCTTCCTTCTTATATATATCCGACACCCACATAAGGGTTTCAAACCAACGGGCGTTATTCTCCACCGTGTAGCCTTCTCTGGGGGTCGCGGCAGGATAATTCGTATCCATCCAGGTATAATGCGCCGGGGAATAGATGAGTCCTGTTTCAGAATCCATACGAATACCGTTGGGGGTTCCGTTCTGATAACCTTCAATAATGGATTCTATAATCTCTCTGATCGTCCGGCCTCCTGTCCGCGCCGACAGGATAGAAGTGTCTTTCGTGCTCTCGATATAATTCCGTACAGCCAGAATATACAGTAACGGAGCATCGACGGTATCCCAGTTGCCGGCGTTTGACCCGTTGATGATGTTCGGCAGCATACCTTTATTCCCGTCTTTGCCTTCGAATTTACCGAAAGCCATGATCAGCCCCCGGGCCACCTCATCCATGCCTGCCGCTAAAATCCCGTCAAAAGCAATAAACGTATCCCGCCCCCAGTCGGAAAACCAGGGATGCCCCGCGATCACAGTAAAAAACTCATCCCGTTCCACAATAAATTCCCAGAGGGCCAAAACAAGTTTTTGCACAAAAGGATCCGCCCTGGCCGCACGGTCTTTAATCAAATCCAGCCTTTCTTCCATTAAAGCGATGTTCTCCTGCATCGTGCTTTGGACATCCTCTTCTGAATACTGACGGCTCGGGGTGTTAATATCCATGCTTGAAAACACGATACTGGCACTGTCCCCCGGCATAAGCGAAGAGCTAAAAAATCCCGGGCTGTAACTGTCCGTATATTCTCCCTGGCCTCTCTCTGTCTCCAAAGGATTGTCGCTGTAATGCCGCTCATGAGCTTCCTGATAGCGCCCCTGTGTCGCATACATCTGAATGCCGTTAAATCCCGGGTACCAGTCCCGCCAGGCTTCATTGACAGGGTGCAAAACAAATCCCACCGGCTGATTATCGGGATTAAGATACATGGCATGCTTACCGGCCCACCACCCCATACTCTCAGGAGTGATTGTCGTTGTCTCATGGTGGGTTCTCTGGTCGATATCCGGACGGACGAAAAGTTCTGTATTCTCGACTCCCAGCGTGGCGGAGATGATCCGGTAATTCAAGGCAAAAGCATTTTCATTTTGCTTTAACACCACCGTCTTCTCAACAACAACTTTCTCCCCCCCCTCCTGAATAACGTACGTCCAGGACGGCAGAGGATAGCGTTCAAAATGGTCAAACGTTGAGGCATCAAGATGATAGCGTCCTGTACGTCCGTCGGAAAAGTGAAGCGTGACATCATCCACCGTGCCCCGGTAGACGACCCGTTTAGCTTCATCCGGGGTCCCGCGCTTCATCAAGTTCACCAGAAACCCGTCATATTTACTGACATGCCCGCCGATCCTAATCCCCCCCTCATGCTGATCGCGGTTCAGGGGCCTGACCGGCATTCTTAAAATACTCCCAATCCCGTTCGACAAGGTCACCGTATGGTGGGGATAGGCGTTAAAATCATCCCGGGTCAACCGGATGGACAACCGTCCTTGAGAATTGGCCGGGCCTTCGGGTAAAACAGTAAAGTGATAAAACTTTATACCGTCCTCTCCTTCCCAGCCGTCATTCGTCTGCTTGCCCGGCCAGCGGAAGGTTATCGAATAATCGCCCGGTTCAAGGTCGCCTAAACTCACTTGATACGGGCCGGTATCCGCCTCCCGCGTCGCCGCGGCCATGTCTCTCCGGCCTGTGGCATTGGCAATAAAATGGACCTCAAAAGGCTGGGGATTCTCTATCAGCAAAGCCTGGCCCTGATGAACCATGACCGTCTTATTTTTGTTGCCGTCCCAATCCCATGGTGCCGTAATCGGGGATGAGCTTAAAACAGGCGCCAGCGATGCAGACTTCAGGCGCAAGACGGCAAACTCACCCGGTTCCAGGGAATAGGACAGTTCCCCGGATTCAACGACCACCTCTTCTGAGGGATCAAGCAGATTCTCAAACTCAACCGTATCCTCGGGGGAAAAATTGAATTCATCATGAACAGAGACTTCAATGGTCTGCGGCTCTTTAAAAAAATTCCCTATCATTAAAATTTTATTGTCCTGATATGATTTGGCCGCCGAAATATGACCCACCCCCCAAAAGTTGAGCCACTTTTTGTGATAGAATAATGATAACAGAAAGGGGCAAAAATGGGTAAAAGATTCAAATCAGAAGAAATAATTACGAAATTACGAGAAGTTGAAATACACCTTGGTAAAGGGCTGGACACCGGAGATGCCTGCCGACAAGCGGGCATATCGGAACAGACCTATTACCGTTGGCGCAAGGCATACGGCGGGATGAAAATAGATCAAGCCAAGAAGTATAAAGAGTTAGAACGGGAGAATGCCCGGTTAAAGAAACTGGTGGCTGACTTATCATTAGATAACGCTATTTTGAAGGAAGTCAATGAGGGAAACTTCTAAGCCCGGCCAAGAAACGCCGGGCGATTATGTGGGCGAAGGAGAAATTCCCCAAAGTATCAGAAAGGCGGTTGTGTAAAATTCTTAGCCAAGCAAGATCAACACAGCAATATAGATGTTCAGGCCGATATGATGAAGGAGCATTAGTTGAGGCTATGATCAATATGGTCAAGCAATATGGACGATATGGATACCGAAAAGTTGCTGAATTGTTACGCGAATCGGGCTGGATGCCATTAAATGATAAACGAGTCGAACGTTTATGGAGACGGGAAGGTCTTAAAGTTCCGATGAAACAACCTAAACGAAGGAGGTTATGGCTGAATGACGGTTCCTGCATCCGATTACGGCCAGAACATCACAACCACGTCTGGAGTTATGATTTTGTTCATGACCGGACATCAAATGGCCGACCAATAAAGATGTTAACGATCATTGATGAGTATAGCCGGGAATGCCTGGCCATAGAAGTTGGGCGCAAACTCAATTCCAGGAATGTGCTTGATGTTTTATCTCGATTGTTTATTGAAAAAGGAGTGCCGTTATATATTCGTTCGGATAATGGGCCGGAATTTATCGCTGAACGCGTCCGTTGGTGGTTGAGACGGATCGGAGTGGAAACGTTGTATATTGAACCGGGAAGCCCTTGGGAAAATGGATATATTGAATCCTTTAACGGGCGACTACGGGATGAGTTGTTAAATCTGGAAATTTTTGATACATTGTATGAAGCTCAGGTGTTGGTGGAACGCTGGCGGTGGGAATATAATACGATCCGTCCGCATGGATCATTGGGTTATAAGCCTCCGGCACCGGAAGCTATTCAACCAAGATGGCTTCAGCCATCTCCGTTAAACTCTCACAACTTTTGGCACAACTAATGGGGGCAGGTCAGATCATCGCGCTGAAAATCTGCCGGAGCTTTGCAAAATTCTTCCCGTGATTCACTTCCCGTTCAATTTCCGGGATCAAGACCTCTCTGACCACATCCGCCGCGGCATCCTGCAGCACAACCGCGTCCTTTTCCTGAATCTTCCCCATCCCCAGATGGTTGTTCTTCATATGGCTTTTCAGCACTTTATAATCGTCTTCCAGCATCACTTTTAAATGTTGCCTGACAACAAAAGCGCTGTCCTGCGACTCATAGACCTCGGCCTCATCAGGGAAGATCCAAATTTTGTTAAATGTATTAACCGGGATATCGGTGTGCCCATATAGTTCAGAGACCTTTTTATAAGTTCGGTCCCAAAAATCCCGTCCCAGATCATGATCAGGGTATATCATTGATGCCGTCAATTGCTTAAGGACATAATCCTGGGAAAGCATGGCGACACCCAGTTCCGTTCTCCCCAACTGGTCAGGAATAATGCGGTCTTTTTCTTCCGGAGATAAATTGACCCACATCTCCTCTTCCGGCGTCGTCAAAGTCGCCAAGAAATACAGGATAATTTTCCGGGCTTCTTCCCGGAAAGCCTCTCCTTCCAGCCCGGAATCGCCGGTATTCATGATAAAGTCGAATTTGAAGGGATCCTGAGAATAGATTGTCAGGCCTTTCATGGTCATCGGGATATAGCTGTCCGTTGTGGAAACCATGTGTCCCAAAGGGGGCAATCCCAAGGCTTCCGGAGAAAGGCTTTGAGCGTAAGTATAATTAGGAGAGAGAATTAAGGAAAGACATAAAACAACTTTTAAAAATTTTAAATAAGCTTTTCTAAACCCAATACAGTTTTCTTTTGCTGTTGGAAACATAGAACACCGTCAGTTTTCTTGAAAGATTAAGAAAAGGTATTGCTTGAAGGGACAAAATATTACTGCAAAAGGGTGAGTTAACTACTATTACAAATATACATTATATTAAATAGGATGTCAATTTGCTTTTTTTATATATAATTTCTTAAAAATTATTACTTTTCTAAAATAAACTAAGCGCGCAACCCGCGTCTTTGCTAAAAGCCACAGACTACTCTGTCCGGGCCTCCAGTTCGTACAAATAAACGGCCGCGCCTCTCCCCTCATATTTATCAACCATTTGCCCGTGTGAGGCAAAATATTTGTCCATAAAATTCTTAACATCATGATGATAATGCAACAAAATCAGCCACACTCTCTTGGAATGCTCCAAAAACAACGGAGAAGACGCCGTAATAGTCATATCCCTGTCTTTATGATCGAATAAAAGCCGGTCCGTTGTTTTATACTCGAAAATGTCCAGGGACGGGGGCTGATCTTGGGAATGCAGGTTCTGTGCCAGCCGCCAGACAGCGAGTTCATTCAACTGCCGGGCGTTGCGGCTGACGGGATCTGCAAGACCGGGTTTTCGGCTTCTGAAATTATTAAGATAGTAAACAAAAATCTGCAGACCGAATTCCGACAAGACGATTCCGTCACCCGGAACATACCGGGCCATGAAAAATTCCATCGATTGCCGGTTGTCTTCCCTGTTTTGGACACTTTTCAAATCATCCAAGGACTGGATAAACGGCGGACAAAAAAGCATGGTTACAACACACGATATGATAATGAGTTTTCCCCGGCGAATCCCCCGGGCCATGAAATCCACACCTTCGGAAAGGATTAAATACATCAAAGGAGACAGGAATAAAAGCGACCTGGCGTAAGACGGATAGATTCTTAACATAATAGCGGCCGCCACACATAAAAAAGGCATCAAAAGCAAAACATGCCGGTGAGTTTTTCTGCGCAGACAGGCGATCGTTCCCCAGAGGACAAGGAGGCCAATCAAGAGAGGATATCGCATGCCCAGAGACTCATAGGTAAATGTCCGGACCAAGTTAAACAGCAGCGGGAATACCCCGGGCAGCCCTGCAACCTTTGGGAAATAGACCATACGGTCCACGATGAATTCTTCCGAATGAAGGGTGGGCAGAGCATAATATTGGTACAGCCTCAAAAGCGACACCATTCCGAAAACGCACATGGAGAAAAAAGCGAACAAACGCTCCCGGTCTTTCTCCTGATAAAGACGGGCAAAGATCAAGACGGCGGCCGGGATCGAAATAAACGGGGCCGAATATGACAGCCAAGGGGTTATCATAGCGACCCATCCCATGAAATAAATATGTTCTTTCAGGAGCCCTCTGGTCTGGACATATAAAAACAGGGCCAAGACCGCGACGGCCACCAACACGTCGCTGGCATATGTATTAACCTCTGCGGCATAATCGATAAGCGCGGGAGAAAAGGCGAACAGGCCCAGGGCCAACGGGACCTTTTTTTCAGATAAATATTGTTTGGCAACATAATAAAACAAAAAAAGCGCAAGCACACTGGCTGTCAGCGGGAGCACTCTCATAATCCATTCGTAAAAACCAAACAGGCTCCCCAGGCTTTTTAAAAACAAGTTAAAGATAAGAGGTTTTATGGGGACACTCGGGTGAGAAAAACCTCCGCTGAGGAAATTACGAAAAGGAACAAATTGTGTCGGCAGGACAATATTAACTTCATCCAACCAAAATGAGGTCTTTTGAAAGTAATGAATCCCCCGAAAAAGGATGCCACAAAAAATAAGGAAAAAATTGAATTTCGAATAAATTGACAGCCGTTTTAAATCCGGGAATACTTTTTGTGTTTTCATAAGAAGAGATATTAAGCGCACATCTTTCACAAGGGCCCGGGGCACCGGCCCGGGCACGTCCAATTTTCAAACATATGATGTTCTGGAGCCCTCTTGAGAAATTATTTTCCTATCACATTTTTAATAAGAGCACATAATTCATCGTATTTAAACGGCTTGACCAGCATGCCTTTAAACCCGTATTCTTGATAGTTCGCCATAATGGGATCGTTTGAGTACCCGCTAAAAGCAATGGCTTTGACATCCGGATCCATTTGCCGTAATTGTTCGAGGGTGTCTTTTCCACCCATGCCCCCTCTGATCGTCAGATCTAAAATAACCGCGTCAAAAGGCGACTGCTCTTTCATGGCCAGCTGGTATTTGGCAATGCTCTCCTCTCCTGTGCTCGCACATTCCACCTGATAGCCGATATTGCGCAAAATCCGCTCAAGGACTTTCCGGAGAGACTCCTCATCGTCCATGAGAAGGATCTTCCCGGAACCGATGGAAAAAGCCGGGTCATGCGAATTCGCTTCCTGGGTGGAGGAGAAGCCCGCCGCCGGTATGTAAAAATGGAACGTCGTTCCTGCTCCGATTTCGGAATCGACTGTAATATAACCGTCGTGCCGCTGCAGAATCGAAAAAACCGTTGCCAGCCCCAGACCATTCCCCGTTGTCTTGGTCGTAAAATAAGGGTCGAAAATCCTGGATAAATATTCCTCCGGGATCCCGTCCCCCGTATCTGAAATGGATATCCGTATATACTGTCCTTTCCCTAAAGGCAGAGAACCTTTCTGATCAATAATCAAATTCTTCGCTTCAATCGTAATCTCTCCCCCCTGCAACATAGACTGTTTGGCGTTCAGGACAATATTCTGTATCACCTGGTTGATTTGTCCTTTATCCACCTCAACCGACCACAGGTCGTCAGGAAGCAGAAAACGCAGAGACACATTTGAACCATGCAGAACAAAGCTCGCGGATTCCCTGATGAGGTCTTTAAGGGACGAGAGTTTTTTGACGGGAGTCCCTCCCCGGGAAAAAGTCAACAACTGCTGGGTCAATCCCTGGGCCCGGATGGACTGGGCTTCAATGTCTTTCAGCAAAGGGGCAATATCTTCTTTGGACTGAGTGGCCATTTTTAAAAGCGTCAGATTCCCGACAATGGCCGTGAGGATATTATTAAAATCATGCGCAATGCCTCCGGCAAGGGTGCCCAGGGACTCGAGCTTCCGCTTTTTAAAAACTTCGTCCTCCATTTTCCTTTTCTCGGTAATGTCCCGGAAAACCAAGACCGCGCCGATAATAGTACTCTCGAAATCCCGGATGGCCGCAATGCTGTCTGTAATGAGCCGTTCCTTCCCGTCCCGGGACACAAGGATTCCCAAGGTAATTTCCAAAAGGACGCCATGCGTCAGGACACTTCCCAGCAAACCGTCCCTCCGCTGCCGTGTTTTGGGATCCAGGATGGCAAAAACCTCATCGAAGTTCTTCCCCACAGCGTCCTGCTGGGACCATCCGGTCAGAGTCTCTGCGACATTATTGATTAACGTGATGCGTTGCTGGCGGTCAACGGTAATAACACCGTCTCCGATAGACCGTAACGTGACAGAAAGACGTTCCTTTTCCGCGGCGATAGATTTTTCGATTTTCTTTCGTTCTTCAATTTCCGATCTTAATCTTTTATTGATATCTGTGATTTCCGCCGAACTGATCTCAAAAGCACGTTCTGTCAGCTGACGGTCCGCATCGAACCCGTTATAGGCATCATCAACGGCTTTCAGGAACCCTCGCCATTCTTCCGGGATGTCCGGCAAAGAACCCAAATATTTTTTGACCTGACGAGCAAGAAGCTTGTTCATCCTTTTATTCCTTTATATCTTTTCATAAAAAGTCGTTATGGTCATCGTCTGATTATGGAGTTCACAAACATTGTCTGTCGGCCCTCCGGGACAAATCTCTCCATACGAATAAAAGCCGGTCAGGATCGCCTGTTCTCCCAATCTCTCCTGTACAGCTTCTATCTCTTCTTCAACACGCTGTTTAAGAACCAGTTTTCTGCCGACACAACTGATTAAGACCGCCAAATGCACTCCGGCAACTGCCGAGGTCTTGGCACAGATATCCGCGGCCCCGGAAGCGCCGTCCACAAGCCGCTCGAGATTAGCCTTCATAAGACGGGCGTAGCTTCCTTCCGGGATATCTCCGGCAAAAGTCATGCTCCCGGCTTCTTCGTTGATCGACAAAATCGTACGGACAAGACTTTGGGCATTATCCTCGGTCCGTATGCTTAAAGGGAATAATAAACCTGTGGCCGGAAGGCCCCGGGCATGATCACCCAGATACTTTTTATAAAGTTCCAGGGCGGAATGGTCATCAAGCTCGTAAAGGACATTCCCCTGGGAACGCGTGACAAGCCGCTCCGGGCCGAAACTATCCCAGCCGCCCATAGACCCATATCCTATCTGAATGGCCTCACCGTAGAAACCGACGGCGACCACAACATCTTTTTCCGGCGGACCATCTGAAAACACCAATGTCTCCTCGAATAAATTCTGATCGCCCGCCAACCCTCCGGTAACAGCAACCTGCCGGGGCAGGCTGTCAACAAACCCCCTGGCCAAGTCTGTCCCGTTAACATTCAATCCTTCGGAGAGGACAAAAACATGGCTCAAACCATTTTTGTCCAGGGAACGGGCCAACTGCTGGCCGACATGAAAACTTCCGTACTGATCGATCTTGGATTTGACAACCTTAACGGGCGTCTTTTCAAAATAAACCGCTGTGGCGACCAAAGAATGATCATGGACTTGTGTACCGGCAATTTCTCCGGCGGTCGAACAACCTAAAATATGGGCGTTCGGATAAGCGGCTTTAATTTCGTCAAAAAGCTGAAAATTTTTCAACATATGCCGGTTACCGAAAAGAAACAGCAATTGGGCCTTTTCCTGAAGCCCCTGTTCATAAAGAAATACCCAGCCCGTATCTTTCGTCCATCGCTTTTGTTCGATTTTCACAAAACAGCCCTCCTCACAATGAAATTCCAATCCGGAAGTATTCTATCATGAGACGCCCTGCATGAAATCACAAGTCTTTGAATATTTTCTGAGCTTTCTCTAAAATATTATAAAAGCAAACCATCTTTTATCTCGTGGATGTCCGTTTCTACGTTTTTCATAATCGCCTGGCAACAGAACCCGGGGAGAATATCAGAATAATATCTGACATATAAGGTTGGAGCACAGGGAAAAGGGCCGCAATGATTCTTGCGGTGCCCCGTGCCCCGGAACAGTTCGCCTTCATATTAGCATATCAGTCCTATCAGTCAAACTATTCCCTGGGATTTCCCCCTGCGGGCGGACAGAATTATTTTCTATTTAGACAAACCCTGGTTTCCGACCTAAAAAAAATAAATAAAACTTTATATAAGAAAGAGTTAGCGCTAATATAGATTGGGATTTTGGCTGAATCCATTTTAATAAATTTATTTCAAGGAAGGTAAAAATGAACTGTTCACGTTGGATTATTTTGATCATAGTATTTCTGTTATCCTCTTTGTCCTCTTTTTCATCGGCCGACCAAACCATCATCGCGCAAAAAGTCGACAAATCTCCAGTCATCGACGGGGACGGGACTGATCATGTCTGGGAATTCGCAACCGAATATACAACGATGGACAAGACCGCAGAAATCCCGGTTACGATCAAAGCCCTGTATACGGACGAGCAAATTTTCTTCCTGGTTTCTTATCCTGACCCCGATGAATCGGTAACTCACAAGGCATTGACATGGGATAAAGAGGAGCAGATCTATAAACCGGGGCCTGAACGGGAAGACACTTTTATCTTTAAATGGAACATGGAGAGCAGGCCGGTCGATTTGTCCGTAAAAAGCGACGACGAATTCATGGCCGATATCTGGTTCTGGAAAGCGGTCCGGACGGATCCTGTGGGATATGCCGATGATAAATATCAACAATTCTCAAGGACGAAACAGAAAAAGGCGAAAAAGGTCACTTCTAAAAGCGGTCAGGACATGTATCTGGTCCGCAGAGGCGACGAAGGAGCCAGCGCATATAAAAACAATATCGTGGTTGATTACGAAAAGGAGAAAATGCCTCCATTCACTCTGCAAGACCCCACGGGAAGCAGAGCCGATATTAAGGCCAAAGGCAAATGGGCGCAGGGCCGCTGGACCATTGAATTCTCGCGGGCTTTGGATACCGGTCATGAAGATGATGTTGCCTTTGATTTGACTCAAAGTTATCTGTTCGGGATTTCCCGTTTTGAAATTGCCGGTTCTGAACCTCAGCCGGATATTGAACAGCCTCTTTTTAACTCAGGAGACATTTCCGAGGCTCTGACGCTGCAGTTCGGAGAACAGGAGCTTTCGCAAAAAAGTCTGTAAAAGAGCACAGCCCGGGGAAAGGGCGCGACCTTTAATTCTTAATTGAAACCAACATAAAGGTGTGTTTCATGAAACTTTCTTTCGACTTTATCAAAAATATGGGACTTGTGGGCCTGATATTGATCCTTGTAATGACAGGATGGACAACCATCTCCCACCTCAAAAAAATCCAGCAGAACGTGACTTCTGTTATGGATTATGAACGGCCCCGATTGAAAAAGTTTCAAATTATCAGGGAGAATTTCCAGCAGGCCAAAGACATTTATTACGCTTTCTCCAGGGAAAAAATAGACAGCATGGAAGAAGCTATCCCTTTAATGGACAAATCCATCTCCGAGGCGACCCAATTGATAAGCATGCTGGGGGGACGTGACGCGGATATTCTGGAGCAGTATATCCAGGAAGCCAAACGTTTTAAGGTTGCCGCCATCACCCTCGATCACGAGTTCCAGAACGATCCCAGCGGATCAATGACATTGCAGATGGAGGATATTGTCTTATCCATAGCAAAAAAGACGAACAATCTATCCCTGCAGCTGAACGACAGAATTAACAAATCCATGGAAGCATCGAACCAAGATATTCTTGCCCGCATAAAAGAAACAAACCAGATTCTTTCAAATAGCATATGGGGCGGCATAGGGACGGCGATTGTTATCGCCTTACTGATGGGATATTCTTTAACAGTCCCTATCAAAAAAATCCTCAAGACAACTCACGCCATCGCCGACAAGTCTGCCGACTTAACGCAAAGGATCCATATCGGGACAAACGATGTTTTAGGAAAATTGGGGAAGGCTTACAATTCACTTCTTTCGAGCTTGTGGGAGATGATAACTCAGATCCGTGACGTCGGACGGGAGTTATCGTCATCAACCCAGCTTATCAAAGACAATACCGTAAAACAAATGTCGGGCTCTACGGAACAAAATACGGCCATAATGGAAGTGTCTGCGGTAACCGGCCAATTCTTTTCTTCCGCGAACCTCATCGCAGAAAGCGCCTCAGAGGTCGCAGAGGCCAATCAGAACACATTATCAAAAATGAAAGAAATGCATTCCAAAATAAATCAAACGACCCGTCATTTACTTTCATTGAAAGAGCAGTCTCATGCTATCGGGAATATGACAACTTTAATTGACGACATCTCTGAACAGACCAATTTACTGGCGATCAACGCTTCCATTGAAGCGGCCAGAGCAGGAGAAGCCGGAAGAGGGTTCGCTGTGGTGGCCCATGAGGTTAAAAAACTTGCGACCCGCTCTGCCGAGTCGACCGATGAAATCCGGCAGATCACGACCAGCATTCAGGGGGAGATTCATACCATTATCAATGATATAGAAGAATCCGCCCAATGGGTTATACAAACCCTGGAACTGGCACAAGAATCCAGCAAAACGTCAGAAAACATCCGAAAAGCGACCCTGCTGCAACAAGAGGCAGGACAGCTTGTCATGGAAAAGATTGACCACATCAACGCCCTGTCCCAGCATTTTACCGCTGTGATAGAAACTACGGCCGGGTCTGTTGAAAATCTCAATAAACAAGCTGAAAAACTAACGGCTCTCTTAGGAAAATTCACCCTCTAAACCCAGACTTCCCTCCTGACGGAAGATATTTTCAAACTGTTCCCGCCTTTTCCTTCCCCGGAATGAGCAAATATCCTCCTTCTTATTGCTTCCCAAGGGGAATCATATTATAATGGCCCGGAAGTAATATATGATGATCCACTTTTTCAGCGGGAAATCTTTATGCGCATTCTTTTTGTAGCCATCGGGTACGAACAACTCGGCATCAGCATCCTCTCAGCCCTGGCTAAACAGCGCGGTCATGATGTCCGTTTGGCCTTCAGTGTTGCTTTATTCAACGACCGGCTGCATATGACCTGCCCTCCTGTATCCCGGTTTTTTGATGACACAAAAGATGTCCTGCATACCATCGAACATTACCGGCCGGACATCATTGCTTTTTCTCCCCTTTCAGGTTCCTATCGCTGGTCCCTCACGATTGCACAAAAAGCCAAAGAGATATTCCCGCACGTCAAAACAGTTTTCGGCGGCGTCCATACGACAGCCGTTCCGGAACGCGTCATAGCCCGCCCGGAAGTCGATTATATCTGCCTGGGAGAAGGGGATATCGCTTTTATAGAAATACTGGAGGCGGTTGAGAAAGGAGAGGTCACCTCTCCCCTGCCGAACACAAGATACAAATCGGCTGACGGACAGATCATTCAAGGCCCGCAGACAGGATTTATTCAGGATCTGGACAGCTTACCCTTTTTCGATAAATCTTTATGGGAAGATTATTTTAATTTATCGGACTATTATGTCACAATGGCGTCCCGGGGCTGCCCCTACCGCTGCACCTTTTGCTTTAACAGCTTTTTCGCAGATCTGCCGGAGAAAGATAAAGGGAAATACGTCCGTTATCGTTCTGCCGATCATGTGCTCACGGAACTGCGCTGGGCAAAAAAACGGTATAACGTCCGTATGATAGAATTTTTTGATGATGTTTTCACGTTTGATAAAAAATGGCTGAATTCTTTCTTGGAAGCGTATAAAAAAGACATTCAGATACCCTTCCAGATCTTCTCACATGTCAACCATCTGGACGAACCGACCGTGAAAAGCCTCGCCGCCGCGGGCTGCTATGCCGCCCAGATAGGGGTGCAGTCCCTGGATGATGAATACAAACGCAAGTATCTGAAACGCCATGAGACAAAAGAAAAAACCGCCGAAATCATCCGCCTGACAAAGAAATACCGCATCCGGGCGCGCATAGACCATATGCTGGGATTGCCCGGGGAACCGCCCGAAGCGCAAGAGACAGCCCGCCAGTTCTATGTCCGGAACACACCCTCCAGAATCCATTCCTACTGGGTCAATTTTTATCCGGGGACAGCCATTCAGAAAACGGCTCTTGAGATGGGACTTATCACACACGAAGATGCCGAACGGTTAAATGAAGGCATTTCCCTGGATTCATTTAAACACAGCCATAATTTAATTTCCAAAGACCAGCTCAAAATTTACGAAATCTACCAGGTTATCTATAAACTTCTTCCCTATACACCGGTCAGATTCCGAAAAAAGCTTAAACCGGGTCTTTTCAAAGCGATTCCGCCTTTTATTAACGAAGGGATAGCTTTTACGCTTGACCTGCTCTCCGGATTGCTCACAAAGGAAGCGGATCACATCATTTATGCCAAGTACTATCTCTTTCATATCTACCGGACCATCACGGGAAAGCTGGGATTCCGCAAACCCCGCCGGATGAGGCATCTCCCGCAAGAACAAGTATAGTGACCCTAGTTAACAAATTTAAACAAATGGTGTAGAATTGAGTTCCAAGGAAAGGAGCCCAATTCCCATGAAAAAACGCCAATGGACCAGCCAACAAAAGACCCAAATCGTGCTTGAAGGCCTCAGCGGGAAAATCGACATCAGTAAACTTTGTAACAAATACCAAATTGGCCAAACCCAATATTACAAATGGCGCGACCAGTTCCTCAAAGAATGCCATATGGCCTTTGACATCAAACAACAGTCCCAGAAAGAGCAACGTCTTGAAAAAGAAAACGCCAAACTCAAACGCATCATCGGCGACTTGACCGTTGAACTAAAAAAAAACGAGTACGAGTTATGAAAAGACGCCGTTCTCTAAAGCGTATCGAACAAGACCAAAAACATTTAGTCAAAATCCGACAAATTAAAAAGCAACATCCCCTCTGGGGATACCGTTCAGTCTGGGCCTATTTAAACAACCGTAAACATTACAAAATTGGCAAAAATTGTGTCCAACGCCTCATGCAAGAAAATCAATTAACGGTTCAACCCAACGATCGCTTGAAGGCCAAGCGTGGCAACCTCCGCCGGAAACCACGAGCTTCTCACCCCAATCAATTCTGGGGTATCGATATGACAAAAATCAAACTGGCGACCTGGGGCTGGTTCTATCTGACCATCGTCCTAGACTGGTATACCAAAGAAATTATCGGCTATAGCCTCAACATCCAGTCAAAGACTGATGACTGGCTGGATGCCCTGGAAATGGCCATCAACAACCGATTCCCAAACGGCATCAAAGACACACTGAATCATGACCTGCACCTGATCTCGGACAATGGCTGTCAGCCCACCAGCGGGCGCTTCAGGCTTAATTGTTCACTGGCCGGCATCAAGCAGATCTTCTCAACCTGGTCCAACCCCAAAGGCAATGCTGACACCGAACGCGTCATCCGCAGAATCAAAGAAGATTTCATTTGGATCAATGAATGGGACAACCCATTTGATCTTCAAGATGACTTCAAGCGTTGGATCAACGATTACAACACCGATTTCCCTCATCAGGCATTATTCTTCGCTACGCCTGAAGAGTTTTACAAAAGATGGATTAACAAAGAACTCGATCTACACAAAAAAATCCTTGCTTAACTAGGGTCATTACACAAGAACCCCATGACAGGAGAGCCACACACACATAAAAAGAACAGACAGCCGCGATAACGCGGCTGTCTGTTTTCCAATGTCCTTCTTTCTTAACAAATGATATTATTTCAAATACGCAAAAAATCAAAGGCGCTGCATATCGCTAGTTCGTACAATAATCGTTTAAAGCCGAAAACAAAACCTCATGAGTCAAAGGACCGACAAATTGATTAGCGCCGGCTTCCAGACAAAGCTTCTTGATTTTCTCCAACCGCGCTTCATAACCCCTGTTCTGCTTTTCCGCATCCGTTGTGTTGGCATAGACCAATATCGTCAAATCCTTGAGCAGAGGATAACTCCTGAACATTTTGATTGTCTTATGCGCAGGAACATCCTCCCGCAAGGCATCGACAAAAATAACGTCCGGAGGATTTCTGAGAGCTTCATCAAGAAGATCCTTGCTGTTCTCCGCGCATTTTATTTCGATTTTAGAATCCGGATCCTGAATCAGGCGTACAACATCCTGAACAATACTGCCCGGTCCGACATGCAATAAAATTTTTCCGCTTATCCCCTTTTCTTTCACGCTTTTGATGGTGTTCTGCAGGCTGGCCCGTTTCAGAATCCGCTCGACAGTCTCCAGCAGAGCCTGCCCGTCAAACGGCTTGGCCAGGAAATCCGAAGCGCCCAGTTCTCTAAAGGTCTGTTCGTGGTTGGCATAGGCACTGAAAACAACGATAGGAACATTGGCATTCTTCTTGGACTCCTTTAACTTCTTGAAGAAATGATACCCATCCAGTCCCGGCATAACAATATCCGTACAGATAAGATCGATATCCTGCACCCGGGCGATATCGAACCCGTCTTTACCGTCGAAAGCAATGAACGGCATGTAATTGGCCCGCTCAAGCTTGCGGCTCATGAACTGCACGACGTCCCGTTCGTCGTCTACCACTAAAATCTTTTTTTTCATGTCTCCCTCCCTTTAAAATATAAAAGCCTAATCCTTCAATAGCAGGATTAGGCAAAATTGTCTGGTAATTAAGTCGATTCGGTAGCCAGGCTATCCTTACTTTGACAGGATCCTTCAGCTTTGCGTCCCCACCTTACGATGGGTTTGCCTTTTCGTCATAGTCAAGCATCAGCGATTCTTGCTCAGTTAAAATATAAAACATTCAACAGACAATTGCAAGCTCCCCCCTTATTATTCACAATTCATGGCCAATCGTGTCTTAAAGATATTCCCGAAGAAACTCAAAAAGCATAAATAACGTTATTCACGGCAAACAGCTTTATTGAGCCGCCGGATCCTTCAAAATAGTAATTTTTTTCAAAAAAATCCCCTGGGATGGAGCAGATTGAAAAGACACTGAGTTTATACCTTTTCTTAAATACTTTTCCGGAATTAAAAATTCTAACGCATGGTCAGTATTTCCATAAATCACCTCTTTAAACATTTCATTATTGATAAATACCTGCATCTTTCTTAAGTTCAACCAGGAACTTTCGGACAGCCCCCGATGAGGGACAGGAATAATTTCTATTTTATACCGGGATTCTAATGAAAGGGGATAAAAATACAGAATTAACCGATCCTCATGATAAAGACTAAGTGTTTGGGAATTCTGCGGCTCAAATGATTCCCCCAGAAAAAGGCATTGTTGTTTTTCATCCTGGGGAACCGTCGCCAGGACCCAAGGCCCCGGCCCTAGAGGACATAAGGATAGAGAATCCAGATATCCATCTACGGCCAAATTCTTAATTCGAAGGGAATGGGCCCCGGGAGCAAGAGAATCCAGAATAACATCAAGACGATTCGGGGATATCATAATATGGCCTTGTGGAATTAGAACTTGATTATTCGCTATTCTCATCTCAGGCTGTGTCAGCCGTGTTTGAGAGTCGACAAATTTTATTGTCAACCGATACGACATTTCCGGGATATCCTTCGGCACAGAAAATTTGATCGTGACATCCTCAGGCCATTCCTTGGGAAAAGTTTTGAAAGGTTGCTGTAACATATAAGTATATTTTGCGTCCCGGATCAAAGGGGCTCCAAATTCTTCTGCCGAATGATCGTCCCATCCTATTTGCCAGAAATACTGAGAGGAACTAATCTTAAAATTATCGATAAAATACTGCGCCCCTTTTGGAGTTGTGCCGAATTCTAATTGTTTAAAACCCGTCGAATCCCAATCAGCAAAAACAATCTCTTCCACGAGAAAAGATTCGGTATGGCCTTTAAGCATATTATAAATGTTCAGACGCGCATGATGCCACGCCCTATCTCTATGAGCATCTTCCACTGTTCCGATCTTTTCCATATGCAAATCCCAGTAAGTCTTTTCATCATCAGTGAAAACAATATCAAACCATTGCCCGTTGACTTTCAACAACACGTTCACCTTTACTTCAGGCGGGATATTATAATCAAAGTCAAGATAAGGATATCGGCCCGCATCAAAGTCCTGATCATACGCCTGTGCGGCAAAATTCCCTTCTCCGGGCCTATTACTCAATTTTAAACATTTCCCCTGTGAAGGACCGCAGTCCATAACCTCCAGTTGCGCGCCTTTGGAGCCATGCTTGTTCTTCCAACTCCCCGGCCCATCATCAAAAGTATTATGGCATAATGTTGTCCAGACAATTTTCCTCACTGGTCCAGGCTGTTCCTGCCATGTTTTATTATCGATCTCCTGACTTTCGAATACGCCGAAGATAGCCAACTCATCTGGGATAGATTCAAGCACGGTCTCGGCAGCCCCTTCTGGGAGCAAAATTGACGGGTAAACAGCCCACATCTTCTGTCGGACATTATAAGCGCATATCCCGACATGCCCGGGCTCCTTCACCTTAAGCGGGTCATATTGAATGTTTAAACGGACCGGTAAAGTGAACGGCATTCCCACCGGCCTTAAACGGAACAATCGGCTTACTAATTTAAAATTCTCGCTACTGTTTTGAATATGTGTAGGGGTTGGGATGGATATTAACGCAAACACTTTTGCCGGAACTTCCATAGCGTGTTCCGGGATCAATAAAACCGCCTCTTGGTCTGGACTGTCAATCCTGTTGGCCATACAGTTTAAAGCTACCCGGCCCACTTCAACAGGAACCCGCATTTCAACTTCTCTACCGGAGATGTCCACCACCCTCAAGCGTAAAGTATATGTGCCGATCGGAAGGTCAACATCATAATCACCATAATCGTATTCGGTCAATCCCGTGGTCCACATCCCCAAATTCCCGGCTACAGTTTTTACTAAATCAAAGTTTACAGATGACAATCCCTTCAATGTCTCTTGCGGCTCAGTTGAGTGATGAATTAAACTCCATTCCTGAGGAGCAGGTCCTTGTCCATATTCCAAGAAGAACTCTTTAAAAGCCGGTCCGTAAGCACGGCCATAGACAGGGACGTCCCCGCGCACTAAAGCATGAGCTGAAGGGACTTCTATTTCTGCCACGAGAGAAGTCGCGGGGGGATCCTGAGCATAAGCACTCGGGGGAACAAATAACAGCAGGCATAAGAGGACTATCATTTTATCGTATTCAACCGCCTGTTCGAAAACAAACTCTATTTTTGGTTATTTAATTCATCCAGTCTTTCCTGGCTGACTTCCGCCACTTTCCAATAATGTCCTCGCGGGTCCCAGCACTGAGCGTAAGCAAAATCATCAATGACGGTTTGATACATCTGGTGGGCTTTAGCAAATTGCTTTTGCTTTTGATATGTCATCGCTAAAATAAAATGGCAGGTCCCGATGTCATTAACCGCCCAGTAATAAGGGATAAAACTGCCGCGGGCAAATCCCTGCATCTTTTTTTGCATCTCACGGGCTCGGGCGGCCCAGAGTTCAATACATTTGTTCGCATACAGTTCCACGCCTCGATAATCTTCGCGGTCCCAGCTCTTCCAGGCTTTAATCGTTAAAGTCTCGGTAGTATAATTCCCGAAATCATAAAGAGTTTCCATTAAAGCCAACTGATCCTTTGCTTTTTGGGTGATATTGTTGAAATACGGATAATTTTTAACATTTGGATAAATGGTTTCGGGATAATTTTCAATGGTTTTTTTAAATTCTATTTTAGCCTGTCCGGCATTTTTCTCATTTAAATACGTTTTCCCCAGAAGGAAATGGCTCACAGAAGATTCGTTTTGATAATTTAGACCGGGGTGATCATATAAGCGCAAGCACTTCCGGGCGTATAACTGAACCCCTTCATAATCCTTTCTATAAAAGGCCCCCCATGCTTTCTTGATCAGAGTCTCTGCCTGATAATCTTCGTAATCATAATCAGTCCCCGTAAGGTCGATAGCGTCTTGGGCTAATTCTGACAATTTCCAAAACCAGCCTTGATAGGCCCTTTGATAAGCATCTGGGTACTTATTAATAATCTCTTGATATTGTTGACGGGCTTCTTTATCTCTGCCTTCCTGCTTATATATTTCTGCTTCAATAAAAAGAGCTTTGCCGACAGCATTGAGTTCTTCCCAGCCAATTGAAACAAGGCGCTCATCCAAGACTCCTTGAGGCAATACTTTTTTATCGTACAATCCTGTTTCTGTGGAAGAAAACCACAATTGTAATTCATGCGGGAATTGTTTTCTTAAATCCCTTTGTTGAGCGCTAGCTTTTACCTGACAAGACCGAATGACGTCTTGGGTATATAAACGAGCCTCCTCTATATCCCCTTCTCTAAACGCATCCACCGCTTCTTCGACTAACATTTCACAATTTACCGGTTCAGTTAACGCTGGAGTGACCTGGAATACCCATCCCAATGCCACCAATAAAATTATTTCCACTCTTTTATATTGATCCATAGAGTCCTTTACTCCTTATATTTCTAATTATAGAGACATAATACTCAATTGTTAATTAAGTGCGTCACTTGTCGTTTCGTGTTCCAATATTCACCGCGAAAAATCGGTACCGATTCAGATGTAATGCATGAGTGAACTTGGAACCGTGAACGAATGCGTTGTATCTGAACAACGACAGAGCTAAAGGTCCAAAAAGACCGAATCGGCAGAAAATTTTAACCGAATATATCACAGATATCAAAGAATTATTATTATATCCTTGTTTTCTATAAACTCATTAATTCCCCATAAACGCCTCAAAGGCCTGGGCATTTTCCTGACTCTCCTGGATAAACGTCGGGTCGATGAAAATAAAGTTCTGGTTATTCGCACTCCGGAGATTCCAGTAAAGATTTAATGTGCTGTTGCCTTCCGTATTATTAAAATTTATCTCAACTGGATAATAGCCAGGTTCTAAAGTTATTTCAGTATCTAATGTGTTATTATTTGATGCATCTGCCGTGCCAAGCACTGTTCCTCCTGAAAGTGTAATATCATAGACATATCCTAAGACATTCAGATCACCGCCCAAACTCATTGTTGCTGAATCATCGGCATAAAGACGAAGTTTATATGTCCCGGCAACAGGAGCATGAATATATCCATAATAATCGACTTCTACCGGCACTTCACCTTGCCCCCAGTATGGAAAAGGATACTCTATTCTTCCGTAAGAATCACATATCTGTCCTTCTTCATAACATGCCCAAGGTTCCAAACAATATCCACACTCTCCTTCCGGCATTGTTTCTGGCTCCCCACAGATGCAAAAGCCTCCTTGCACACCATTAAAATAAAAGAGAGAATCAGCTTGCATTCCATGTTGAATAGGGCCTTCATACATTGGAACGCCGTTGGGACCACGCCAACAATGTCCCATCCATCCATATTCATTTAAAACATCTGCTGAATATAAAATGCTGAAAATCTCATCTTTATAACCATCATATGCTGGGGAAAGATTCATCTCTGAAGGATTAGTTAATTGTCTAAAATTTTCTTGGATGGTTATTTCTGGAAAAACAAGGATATTATAACCATTAAAAATAACTTCTTTGACGAGTTCTTTGACTTCCGATACTGACAGCCCTAGGTTGTAGAACTGATGCCAAATATTACCATCATGCTGAGGATAAAGATTTAATAAGATATCGTAGATATCTTCTCTGTAAGGCTCAAATTCAGGGGGAAGAATCATTGTTGCTGGAGATCCATAATACTGAACAAAATATTGTTGGTTAATATAACCATTCACTATTAATAATTCGTCAAAAAGAATATTAATTTCACTCGAAGACAATCCTTCATAGGCAAAAGAGTGTTTAAAATCATAATCTTGAATGGCATAATCACACGAAGTCACCTGGGGGTAGGCAGCAGGGACATAATTGTATGGGGAAGGTGGAATTGATTTATAAATTGGATATAGACCTGAACTAATACCCTCTTCAAGATCTGTTCCGATAAATCGAAATACAGATTTTTTTATTGGACTCCTTAAAAAACGTCTAGGAATAATCTCAAAATTATCACCGAATTCAACCTCTCCATTCCAACTGTTATCTTCATTCATAATTACTTTAAGCTTATAAAATCCTGGCATAATATTTTGCCCATTATCATCTAGACCGTCCCAACTTGTAAAATTTTCAAAATATTTAGAATACCCTCCCGTAGAAGGATCTGGGTCCAACATTACAGGTTGATTTTCAATAAGTGTTCGTACCAATGTATTTTCTTGCATAGTATCAAAAATGACAGAATATATTTCAATTCTTAGTATTTGATTAGATGTATCTCTACTAGATAATCGGAACGATATATTTGAATATTCATCATAATATCCAGAATAGATAGCATCGGGTTTATGGGCCATAAACACCTGGACATCATTCATATAGTAATCACCAATACTGATTTCTCCATCAAGATAATGTGATGTTGGGCCCCACTCCACATCACTCACGCCAAAGATCATGGACTGAACAATAGGTTCATAAACGCCTGTTGTTGTGGCGGTCTCCCCTTCCAAGACCTCAACCGTTTGATTGTCCGGTTTGGTCCAGTCTGCGATATTGCGGTACTTGATCTTATACGTCCCGACAGGAACATCCGCAATCACGTCCCCGCTGTCATGCCAGTCCGTATCCGACCCAACTATCATCCGCCATTGCGCCCCGTCATCTATGGCCCCCTGCGGCTCGATCGTCGCGCTGATTGATCCGAACTCTGTGATGAGTTCATATTCGCCCGTTGCATAGCTGGTCTGATTGGCTTCTATCGTGATTGTCTGATTATCCGGCTTGATCCAGCCATAAATATTTTTGAATTTAACCGTGATATTTCCAACACAGATATCATTGATCACATCTCCGCTGCCATGCCAGCTCGTATCCGGGCCAGCGGTCAAACGCCATTGCGCCCCTTCCGCAATGGCTTCCGGAGGAGTTATGGTCACACTCACAAATCCTTTCTCGGTGATCTGCTCATAATTCCCGCTCGCCGTTGCCGTACTCCCTTCGGTGATCTCAATAGTTTGTTTCTCAGGAGCGATCCAGCCATAGATATTCTTAAATTTCACATAATACGTCCCGACACAAACATCACTGATTGTCTCCCCGCTTGCATGCCAGGATGTATCCGGCCCGCTCGTTAACCGCCACATTGCTCCTTCTGCAATAGCTTCCGGAGGGGTTATGGTCACGCTCACAGATCCTTTGGCGGCAATCTCCGTATAAATTCCTGTGGCCGTTGTTGTGTTCCCTTCGGTCACTTCAATATTAATATTAGCCGGCTTCTCCCAGCCGTAAACCGTGTTGAATTTAATGACATAATTCCCAACACAAATATCATCTACAGTGTCACCGCTGTTGTGCCAGCCCGTGTCCGGCCCGCGGTAGTGCAACGAATTTTTCGCACATTTAAAGGAACAAAAAAGTCCTCAAACTGCTGCGAGTTCCGGGAGCAGCCGCTGCTTGCGTAAGTAATCCATGTTCAAATACTTTTTTTGACTCCAGTATGTTCCTGCAATATGGCGTAACCGTCCGGAAGCTAACATTAATGCTGATTCCCCATCTGGAAAACATCCCACAACCCGCGTTCTTCTTCGTATCTCTCTGATAATCCGCTCCATTGGATTATTCGTTCGAATCCGTATCCAATGTTCTACCGGGAAGTCCATGTATGTTAAAGTCTCACCAATGCCTTCATTAACACATTCGGCGGCTTTATTTAACTTCATCTCTTTGAGTTTTTGATAAATCGCCTGGGCTTTGTTAAAGGCGGCTGACGAACATTCTTGGGCATGAATAGCTTTTAGCATGGTGGCAACCGTCTTAATTTTTCCGTTTGGCACATAACGGAAAACATTTCTGTAGAAATGAACCATACATCTTTGCCATTTAGCCATGGGATATATTTCTTCTGCGGCATTGAGCAATCCCAGACATTTATCGGTGATCAATAATTGAATCCGGTTAAGTCCTCGTTGCTTTAAATGTCTCATCAACGCTTGCCATCCCGTCTTGTCTTCCCGGGCCCCCTCTATAATCCCGATGATCTTTCGATATCCATGCCAATCAACTCCTATGGCAATTAAGACGGATACATTGCTGACTTCACCACCCCAGCTCCGCTTTAAGCTAATCCCATCCATATAAACATACGGATATTCTTCATCTAAAGGCTCATGTCTCCATTGATTGATCCGTTCATAGATCTTCTTGTTTACTCGGCTGACTGTGCTAGCCGATACTTTTGATCCCCATAATGCTTCAGTTATATCTTCAACTCGTCTTACCGACACTCCTGCTAAATACATCTCCATCATCGCTTCTTCTACTGATATCTCTCGTCGTTTATATCGTTCAACTATGGCTGTCTCAAACGGTAATTTTCTTAGCTTCGGCATTCTTAATTTTACTTTTCCTACTCGTGTCTGCAATTGCCGCTCATAATAGCCCGCCCGTGTGTCCTTCCGGGCTTCTGTGCGTTGATATCTCTCGGCTCCAACCAAGTGATCGGCTTCTGCATTCAATAAATTATTCAATGTCTCTTCCACGCTGCCCCGAATCTTCTCATCAAGTTTTTCTTGGATTTTTTCTTCATTAACTGTAATAATAGTATTGTTCATTGAGTCCTCCTTTTTGGTTAGGTTTGGTTGCCTAGTTATTATACCAATTGGAGGACTTTTTTTGTCCCTTCTGCAAATGTGCGAAAAATATTATACGTTATCCGGCCCGCTCATTAACCGCCACTGCGCTCCAACTGCCACGGCTTCCGGCGGTTCAATCGTAATACTCACACTCCCTTTAGCCGTTACCTCTGTATATATTCCTGTGGCAGAAGCTGTGGAACCTTCCACGACCTCGATACTTTGATTCACCGGCTTCTCCCAGCCGTAAATTGTCTTAAACTTAATGGTATAGTTACCGATCGGGATATCATTTAATACATCCCCGCTTGCATGCCAGGATGTATCCGGCCCACCCGTTAACCGCCACTGCGCTCCCGCTGCTACAGCATCCGGCGGTTCGATCGTGCAGGTCATCGAACTCAACGGCAGCAAGGTATATTCTCCATATCCTTCGGCTATTACACCTTCGACTATCTCTAGGGCCTGATCTTCCGGCTTGGCCCACCCCGTGATAGTCTTAAACCGAATGTTATATGTCCCGATCGGGATATCCGTAATAATATCCCCACTCTCATGCCAGCCCGTATCCGGCCCTTTGGTTAACCGCCATTTTGCCCCATCGGCTACAGCCCCAGGAGGTTCTATGATTACCGTTACCGAACTAAGCGGCAGTAGTTCATAAAGGCCGTATGCTTCGGCCGTCACTCCTTCCACAACTTCAATCGTTTGGTTGACAGGTTTCTCCCAACCGTAAATATTTTTAAACTTCACTTTATAACTGCCCACCGGAATATCATTAAGCACTTCCCCGCTCTCATGCCACTCCGTATCCGGCCCGGTTGTCAGTTTCCATTTGGCACCATCAGCAATCGCTTCCGGAGGTTCTATAAGACAGGTCACGGAACTTTTTGCCAATAATTCATACGTTCCGGTTGCTGTTGTTGCCTGACCTTCGATGATTTCTATAGTCTGATTGGACGGCTTGGCCCAGCCGATAACATTCTTGAAGTTCAAATTATATGTTCCGGCAGGAAGGTTCAGCAGGGTTTCTTCACTGTCATGCCAGTCCGTATCCGGCCCGCCCGTCAACCGCCACTGTGCGCCGGCATCAACCGCTTCCAGCGGTTCGAGCGTAATACTCAAGGCTGTCCCTTCATTGAACCGGTCGGAAAAATCTGTCTTGGCATAATCATATATTTTTAAATTATCAACCGTTCCCTTCAGTGTACGGCTTAAATCTTGATGCTGTAAAAGATAAAACATTCCTCCAGAAACAGAAAACGCCTCTGGTTGTTCTGTTGTTGAGGCAACGACATTTCCATTAAAATATAGACGTTTCGTATCTGTGGTCCCGTCTATTCCATCACGATTATATACCCAAGCCAAATGAACAATATCCCCAGCTTGCCAATTTAACTGCGAAGGTGTCCAATATTGATAATTATGCACACCTTCTCCTCTAATATTAAGGTAACATCCCGTATGATCAATTTGAGCCATAATTCGATTATCATTATCATAATACCACTGAAAGTAAGAATAATACCCTGTCTCTTGAGCTGTTCCACTCACACAATCCCAATCTGTTTTCAACCAAAACTCCACAGTAAAAGCATTCGGAGTGAAACCTGTTCCTGGAAAAGTTATGTAGTTAGAATTATCATTACTATATGATCCCATATTATATTGACAATCCTGGTATTCTTCACTGCCGGTCCAAGATAAACTTTCACCGATCTCACTATGCAAAATTTCATCCTCTGTGCCTAATTTATTCCACAAAATAAGGTCGGCAAAACTTAATTTTGTCATCCCCACAAGACAAAACATCACGAAAACAGCCAGACAGGTTCTTTTCCCAAGACACATCATTTAACTTCTCCTTTTGTTATATCGTACCCTAAACTGTTTATGAACTTTTGTTATCACAGTCCTTTGCCTTTATAAAAAAACTTCTCATTTTCAGGAAAAAAGAAAGTGATATATAAAATGATATATAAGGAATGGATAAAATTAGAAATCGGCGGAATAATACTTTTAGGACAGAAAAAATAAATACTGTGGTTTTTAGAAAACCTCATAAATACATACTTTCTTTACAGGCAAGGCAAAATTTAATCTTTCTCATAAAAATTAAGTAAAAGGAGTGTCCTTTTATTTATTATATAAAAAAAATTAATTTAAACAATGGTTTAACTCGACATTATTCTGACATTTTTTAACTTTAAATAAAACTAATTCATCATTTACCTATTATTTTTCAGAATACAGCTGATATTCCCCAAAAAAACCGAAACTTTTCACGGCTTTATGTGTCTAAACTATTAGAAGGAAAATATCATCGAAGAAGTCAAAAATATATATCCTCATAAAAAAACAAAAAATATCGGGGTTATGGCAGAACGGTTTTTGCTGCACCCGGAGGTCATCCCTTTATTAACCGGAAAATGACAAAAAAAAGGCCGCTTACATGAGTAAGCGGCCTTTTTTACAACATAAAATTTTATCTTCTTACGCGGCCCAATTTTCCTTGAATATCACCGTAAATATCTTCCAACAACCGGGTATCATAACCGAGAATCCAGCCTTTGCTGTCTAACCAGTTAGATTCACACTTTACCTGAACCGTATCCCATTCCGGAGTTCCCTTGACTTTCACAACGATACGGGAGCGGTACCGGTCGATCACCTGGCCTCCGGAATAGTAAGAGTATTTCCAAGAGGAACGGATATATCCGGCATCTTTTTCCAGGACTTCCAAATCGTATTTTTGGCTTAAGGTATCAACCAGAGTTTCCCAAATCTTATCGTTCTCTATCCCTTCCCGGATATCAACCGTCTTCCAGATACCGGGTTCGTCATGTGTCCGCATAAAAGTCTTTGGCGCCGTAGTGCAACCTGCGATAGCAAGTGTCAGGATCAGACCGACACAGAGAGGAAATCTTCTCATGCTGTTCTCCTTTGTTACGTTAAATTAATCAGGAAACGCGGCTAAAAACCAGCCTGAAGTTATTTTACTTATTTATTTAATATAATTTACATCCCAGCTTTTGTCAACACAGAAACACCGGCACTCCTCCTGCCTGCCCCATAGGACAAGACGAAAAAGGCCCGCATCATCAGTGAATTTTGTATTGCCTCCCCAACAGCCATGAAGTATAGTAAACTGTATGAAAAACGGGGCATGGACAATTTTGCTTAAAAGTTTTGACATCCTGCATTCCGCGCTTCTGTTTCTGTTAATCGCCTGTTTCCTGCACGTCCTGTTTGTTGACCCTCCTGCCTTTATTTCCGCCTCCCCTGGCCTGACCGTCCTGTTCATGTTCCTTTTAATATTCCTTAAAATATTTCTTTTCAGCGGGATGTACGGCACCATTATCGAGCTTGCCAGCCAAGAACAGGTTGCCATAACAAATAAGATTTTCTTCAAGAATGCCAGACGTTACTGGAAAATTTATCTCCCCTTGCTGATCCTGCATTTTTGCGCGAATATCTTTTTTGCCGTATTTTTTAATGCGTTCAATCTGGCGTTTCTTTATGACAATTTCTTTTTTGATTTATTCTTTATTTATCTGATCAGCTTTTTCATCATCAGGGATAAATATATAAGAAAATTCGGGCTTCCTTATAAAAAAATAGCCGTTCCCCCCGGGCATATTCTTTCCGTGACCGTTTTATTTATCTTAAATATCCTGATCGGCAACGTAAAAAAATTTTTCCCCATTGACTTCCTCAGTAATGAACCTATTGTCATCTATACCTATCTGCATTTCTTTATCTTCACATATTTTTCCATGACTATCCTGGACCGTTATGCGGATATCGAAAAACACTTTGACAAAGAAAAAGAGATCTATCTTGTCAACCCTGTTTCCGGAGGGATCGTGTTAGGAGACGCTTCTCTGCTGTTCCGCTGGTACCCCCCCTTTTTCCTGACCTTAAAGGCTCTGACGCCCAAGGGCTATCACTTCAAAGAGTTCAATAAAATCAGCTGGAAAAAAAGATTCTATCGAGGGAATAAACTCGTTGCCGTGACCTGTTACACCTCAAACTGCTGTGAGGCTTATAAAATCGCCAAGGAATTTAAAAAACGTGGTTCGACGGTCGTCATGGGCGGGCCGCATGTCACCTACCTTCCGCAGGAAGCCCTGCAATTTTGCGATGCTGTTGTTACCGGTGAAGCCGAAAGCGTCTGGACGGAAGTGGTCAGGGATTATGAAAATCACACCCTGAAAAGCATCTACCAGGGCGTTCCCTTGGAGGATTTTCACCGCCATGTTCAGCAGGAACTGCTGAACTCTCCTCCGGCCGTTATCAAAGACTTCCTGGAAACCACACGGGGGTGCAAATACCACTGCCATTTCTGCACGATCCCCCTGTTCACAAAAGGTGTCGTCAGGAAAAAGCCTGTCGAGGAGGTTGTGGCCTTAATCCAGAAAATACATCCGCGCCGGAACCAGATCCTGTCCTTTATCGATAATAACATCATTGCAGACCCTGAATATGCCAAGGAGCTTTTCAGAGCGCTCATCCCTTTAGAAATCTCCTGGGCCAGCCAATGTTCCATTGATATTGCCAAGGATGAAGAACTTTTAAGACTGGCGAAGGAAAGCGGCTGTGTTCAGCTGTTGTTCGGATATGAAATCACCGGAGAATCACGGGAGAAGCACAAGAAAGGCAAATTTTCTTTGGCCGATCAGTATATTGAGTTAACCAAGAAAGTCAAAAAAACGGGGATCACGATCAAAGCGCACTTCATCCTCGGATTTGAAGCGGATAATTATCACACGATGTTGCATATATGGAAATACTGTTTTTTTATTATGCCTTATCTGACCATCATTTCGGTCTTAACGCCTTTACCGGGCTCCCAGATATACTACAAGCTGCTGAGAGAAGACCGCATCACCAATTACAACTGGAGGTATTACGGGCTAAACAACCTGGTTTTCGAGCACCGTTCATTCAGCCACAATTTGTTCCATTTCCTTTTTCCGCTTCATTTCATCCTCTGTCTGGCCACGACCTGCTCCTTCGGCCTTGTTATCACCGCCGTTATTCTGCTTGACGCCTATTTCTTCGGGTTAAGGCATTTCCTTTTCTAGGGATAAAATACCTCCCGTTCCCCATAGCCCTTCACGAGCCCATTATTTAAACTTTTTGTAGAAAAACGGGGTATTGACGAGAAAAACAACGGTGAAATACAAGGAGAAGAATGAAGCCTGCCGGATCTTCCAGTTTCCGATATTAACAATATAAGCGACCAGGAAAAAAGAGAATATCAAAGTAAATCTGTAAATTTTATCCAAATGATATATGGCGTCCACCAGAGAAAGGACCTGGTATTTCTCCCCGAATATCTCGCCTATTTGATAAAGCGTTGTCTTCGCCAGCTTATCGGCCGGAAAATCCCTTTCAATAACATGGAGGCTTAAATCAGCGACATATCTTTTTTTCACAGCCAAAACTTTAAAGCCGCAAAGACACGCAACGGCAAGAGAAATCAACAACAAGAAAAACTTCGTTTTTAGATACAGCATGGAAAGACCGAGGATAAGTATCCCCAAAAACCATTGGAGACGGGTGATTTTTCCCAGCTGTTCATAAATGATGCGGTTCTCCTGGCAAGCACTCAGCTCGGACCGCAAGGAAGACTGACGAAGCAGATACAGGAACCAACGGTACACATAATAATCCCTGAGGATTGTGCTTCTTAGTCCTTTGATTGAACAAACGGCAATATTCATAACCAAAAATAACAAATATTAAAGGAGGTTAATGTCATTGTACCACCTTCCGAAAAAAAACACAGCCCGGGGAAATCAGCCGTTCCCCGGGTATGATTCCTGAACAGGAGCACTCTCGGCATCATAAGCAAGGATGATCCCAGGGATAATCAAAGGGAAAAAATGCAAAATAAGCCGGGACAGGCCAAGTTCCGTATACTCACCGCCGATATAAGCAAATGACCGCGTTGTCAGAGCAAGACCTGTGTACACCAGGAAAAACAATCCCAAAGCCAGACTAAGCCATCGCGAGTAGAAACAGAGTTTTTTTCTGTTAAAAATAATCAAAAAGAAGAACACAAACCAAAGCAGGCTCCAGTTCCCGCTCAAAAACAAGTCATCAGCATAAGCGGCCATGACCTTGGGCAAACGGGTTATGCTTGACATTCCAAAATCCCAGATCATCCGCCTGTCGTGACCGAACGGAGCAACCCCCTGTATAATCTTATACAGGGAAAAAATGCTGCAAACGCCGGCGCTGGGGATAATAAAACGCAGGAAATGGGAAATTTTTTCTTTCAGCCGGACGCCCTTTAATTGTTTCAGAAGCACCAGCAGCAAAATAACATGGATGATTAAGTACACTGTCCCTTCACTTTTCACAAAGGTCATCATGCCGGAAAAAAGGCCGGCTGTCATAAGCCAGGCCTCCTTTGTTTCTGATCGATGCCATAAAATCATCAAAAGAAGCGCCACGCAGTTGTAATACATGATCGTAAAATCCATATAGGCGATCGTGGCATGAAAAATAAACAAGTTGGAAGAAACAAGCAGTCCGGCGCCCATAAGAGCTTTGTATTTATCCGCTATCGTTTTCAAAAAATAAAACTGAATGATGAGATAAGAAGAAAAATAAAGCGGAAAAAATATCTTCGTCCAATAATCGTCCCATCGCCCCAGGACAAAGCTGACCCAGGATTGCAGCAGCGGCACCTGGAGAGGATAATAGTTGTGAGGAAGTCTCAAGAGGTGTATTTTGCGGTCAAAAAAGAAAATTTTTGCCTTATAAGAGATCTTAACCAGGGCATCATAACTTTCTATCGGGATACTTAGAGCCCGCCAGAAAACATAAGCTGTCATAACAACAACATATACGACACAAAGGACAACGAACAAAGCTTTCATAGAAAACCGCAGTTGTTTTTGAGGCGTCCCCATGACCTGTCCGGGAAGAGGCTCTTTACGGGGATATCGTGTTCTTGTAAGCGTCCATACCCCCACCCCCGTAAAAACAAGAAATACGATCAGCGGCATGTTGATCGTGTTGGCGCTGAAGCGGATGCTGAAAATATCAAGCAACAACATCCATTGCGTCAGCATCCCGGTTCCCAAACCGAAAGCCAAAGCCAAGGACAGTAAAAACGGGAGGTTCTTGCCCGGCGGTAAAAACCGCAGCACAACATATCCCAGGCCCAAAGGAATGAGCAAAGCCGCAGTTAAGCTGTAAAGTTCCATACGAATATCATTGTTTTTTTATCGCCACAAGGCCCTGATTGCCGATAAGATAAATCTTTTCATAGGAATCCCGGGGGAGTCTGCTTTTAGGATTGTTGCCGGAAAAGACAATGACACAATCCTTGCTTTTCTGCGGATGAATATCTTTAATATCAATCGGATAAAGATAATAGGACAGACACCAATATGTGAAGAGGCCCGGAACCTCCTCGCTGAAATCCAGATCACTTATAAATTCGGCATTGTGCGCTCCCGGCAAAACATTTTTGCATTGCCGGGCGAAATCGTGCAGCCCGCGGAAAAAAGAAAAATATCTCTGCTGTTTGTCTTTCGTTATGTAATACCGGATTTCCGGCCCGAAAGACATCAACCGGTTTGCCGTTTGTCCCGCGATCACAAGCGCCAGGAAAGCGATCACAACTGTTTTGGGGTGGAAACAGGGCGGGAGGGCCCTCCCTGCAAGCCAATGATGTTTGACATAATAACCTATGATAAGGAAGAAAGATAAAACGCCATAGACATACCAATGGATGTTAATCCCCGAAATCTCTCCAAGCTGAAGATTGGACTGCGGCAGATAAAAAGAACGGAGGATATTCTCAAAAGACAGCTGACCGCTACTGGCTCGCAAAGCCTTAAACAGGGGATAAAAAAATATTATCCACAGAAAACCCAGCACTAAAGAGAATACCCTGTGGCCCAAATTATTTTTGTTCATAGAGTTCTTCGTTTGGCGATGACCTTAGCAGCTCCTGTTCAGCTCTGTTGAGTGACATGGCATTCCTCTATATGAAGCGTTTGTGTCGGGAATGCAAAGTTAATGCCGCCTTTATTAAACGCAGCAAATATCTCAAAATTAATCGCCTGTTGAATATCCATGTACTTGTTATAGTCAGCGCTCAGGACATAATATACAACTTCAAAATCAAGGCTGGAACCCCCGAATTTCTGAAAATGGGCTCTGTCAAAAGCGGTATCGTTGATGTTCGTAATAATATTCTTTACGGTTTCGGGGATACTTTTAAGTTTATCTTCCGTCGTACCGTATTCGACTCCAAAACTGAAAACGACCCTTCTCTTCGCCATTCTTTTGTAATTCCTGATCCGGCTGCCCGTCAGGTCGCTGTTGGCGAATACGATCTGTTCGCCGCCCAAGGAGGTTATCCGCGTCGTTTTTATCCCTATCCTCTGGACCACCCCCATATAATCTCCAACGATGATGAAATCCCCGACTTCAAACGGCTTATCGAAGATAATACAGAAAGAGCTGAAAAGGTCGCCCACAATATTCTGCACAGCCAGGCCTATGACGATACCCGTAACACCAAACCCTGCGATAACAGCCCCGATATCAAAGCCGAGGTTATCAAGGGCGATGACGACCATCAGGCCGGACACAACGATTTTCAGGATAAGAAGAATATGTTTAACAGCCCCTTTGCTTCCCGTGTCAACAGCGTCCTTGGCCAGATACACAGTTTCCGCGACATAATCCATAACAGCACTGACAATTCTGATAAGGCGGTTGAGCAGCACCAGGGCAAACAGCCAAAGCATCCATTTATCAAAAGTGTCGCTGAAGTTCAAATATCTCGATGCCGCAAAAATACCGGCCGCGACCCATTCCCATTTAATTTTCTCCAAGACAGAAACGATAAAATCGTCCAGGTCCGACTTTGTTTTCTTGCTCCATTGTCTTAACAATCCTGACAAAAGTTTCTGGACGATTTTTCCGGTGATGATTATGGCTATCGCCAGAGCCCCGGCGATTAACCAGCTTGCGACACTATTGTTTAAAAATTGGAAATCCAGTATTGAATCCATAATTCCTCCTCCTTAACCGGTATACAAGGGTTGCCGTTCTTCAACTAAAAAACCTGGAAAATCACTCTTGCATGAATAATAGTAAGATTATATCACAACCCCCTCGGCTTATTCAATTAATAACAACCACAAAATCCGCCGGGACCTAGAGAAAAAGACGGCAGCAAAAACACTGGAAAAAAATCTTAATATGAGTATAATTAGATGTATTAAAATCTTGTGAAAGAATACTCCATTGATGACTGCGATTTATTCTTATGGATTCAAAAATCATCCCTGTTTTTAGCAATAAAGGTGGCGTCGGCAAAACGTTTGTTGCTGTCAATTTAGCCTCTTCCTGGGCCCTATCCGGGAGACGGGTATTATTGCTTGATTTGGACATTCAGGCCGGACACGATATGGCCCGCATGATTGGTGTGGCTCCGGAAAAATCACTGGCCCAGATGCTCACGGAAATCCAGGAGACAGAACAGCCGGGATTCAATATTGTCAGGAAACACGTTATCTCCCATTCGTCCGGACTTGATTTCCTTCCCGTCATTACAGATCCGCAAGAAATCAGCACCATGGCTTCAAAAGATATCAAGGCGTTTCTGAAGATGGTCTCACAGAGCTACGATTATATCGTTATAGATCTGGGGCAGACATTCAGCGAAATGATGCTCAATGTCCTCGACCTCGCAAACATTATTTTGCTGATCGGCACTCCTGACGTTTTAGCGGTTTATCAATTGCGCTGGTGTATTAAAATTCTCGAAGACATGCATTTCCCCACCAAAATGGTGAAACTGGTCTTAAACCGGGCGGCAAGCCAGGGAGGCGTCCCTTGGCAGGAAGTCCGTGATGCCTTGGATATAGATATCATCGGACGCATTCCTTCCGATGGGAGCGGGGTCGGACAGGCGCTGGAACGCGGAGTCCCTTCCGTCATTGACAATCCTAAAGGCCCGATCGCCGATGCCTTCCGCAAAATCGTTAATGAATTAAAGAAAAAAGATGTGTTTTTTCATACCGCCGGGGACGAAAGAAGCCACGTTGAGACAGGAAAATTTGCAGACTCCAAGACTTTCTGGGATCAGTTCAGCGGAGAACAAAAGCAGGACGTATCTGCAGCAAACGATGCAGCCGCCGCGGAAAAGGAAAAACTTTTCGCCTTAAAACGGAGAATCCATGCCTTACTGATTACCCGCCTGGATCTCGAATCTTTGACGCCGGAACATTTTACCGACCAGTCAAAAGCCCAGCAATTAAAAGAATCTGCGAAAAAAATTGTCAGCTCTCTGCTGGAAGAAGAAGGAGCTTTTATTGCTTCCCATGAACAACGTTTAAAGACGGTTAATGAAATTGTTAATGAAGCTTTCGGATTAGGGATATTAGAGGAAGTCATGGAAGACCCTGCTGTCACCGATATCATGGTTAACAGCTGTAAAGAGATATATATAGAAAAAGAGGGACAACTTCGCTTGACCAAACATCAGTTCGTTTCAGACCAGCAGTTAAGAGCCATCGTAAACCGGATTATCGCCCCCCTGGGCCGCCGTATCGATGAATCGACCCCTATGGTGGATGCCCGGCTTCCGGACGGTTCACGATTTAATGCCATCATCCCTCCTCTCTGTTTAACCGGACCGTCTATAACGATCCGGAAATTCGGGGCGGAAAAACTCACCGTTGACGAAATTATCCAAAAATTCCGGAGTTTATCTCCCCCCATGAGAGATTTCCTTTATGCCTGTGTTTTGGGCCGCATGAACGTTATCATATCCGGGGGAACCGGATCCGGGAAAACGACCCTTTTAAACGTTTTATCGGAATTTATCCCGGACGGGGAGCGCATTATCACAATTGAAGACGCCGCCGAATTAGGCTTAAAAAAAGAGCACTGGTGCCGGCTGGAATCCCGCCCCCCCAACGTTGAAGGGGTCGGGGAAGTTTCGCTGAGGGATCTTTTCGTCAACTCTTTGAGAATGCGTCCGGACCGCATCGTCATCGGCGAGTGCCGCGGGCCGGAAGTTCTGGACATGCTGCAGGCGATGAACACAGGACATGACGGCTCCATGACGACCCTGCACGCCAACTCAACCCGCGATGTTTTAATTCGCATGAGTTCCATGATATTGTTAAGCGGAATTGAACTTCCCATGCGGGCCATCAATGAAATGATGTCTTCGGCCATTAATGTTATCGTTCATATGGCCCGGTTTACAGACGGGTCACGAAAAGTCACCGGGGTCACGGAAATCGCCGGGATAACAAGCGAACATGAACTGATTTTAAAAGATATTTTTGTATTCAGACAAACGGGGCGGGACTCTGACGGGAAAGTCAAAGGATTCTATGAGTCGTGCCATTATGTTCCTAAATGTGCAGATGAACTTATCACCAAAGGGATCAAGGTGGATAAAGGGATCTTTTCTTCCGATCCCGTGGCAACCTAAATATATAAGGCTTGAAAAATCATGGCAGCTAAAACAATTTCATTTTTCAGCAATAAAGGCGGGGTAGGAAAAACCTTTATAGCCGTCAATACCGCAACAGCTCTGGCCGAGGCGAAACACAAGGTTTTATTGCTGGAACTCAATTTTCAGTCCGGTCACGATATCGATAAAATGCTCAACGTTCCCTGCCGCTACGGGCTGGTCAATCTGTTAGCCCAAATTGAATCCATTGATAATCCCGACCTGATTAAAAAAGCCGTGGCGACCCACTCCAGCGGCCTGGACGTTCTCCCTACGATATTAAGCCCCCAACAGATATCCCATTTCACGCCTGCTGTCCTTAATGCTTTTTTTAAAAAAGCTGCCACTTTATATGATTATATTCTGGTCGATGCCCCGCGGGCTTTTAGCGAGGCTTTGGTCACCGTGCTGCAAAATTCAAATCTCATCGCGCTTGTGGCCACACCGGATGACTTGGCTACGGATAAGATGAAATGGTGTTTAAATATGCTGAAAGGGATAAAGTTACCTCCGGAGATGACCAAATTGGTCCTGAACCGGGCCGCGAGCCGCGGTGCAATAGACGCCGGAAAGATCAAGGAAGATCTTGGGTTGGATATCCTGGCAAAAATTCCTTCTGATGGACGGATCGTGGGGCTGGCCCTGAACCGGGGGGTTCCTTGTGTCCTGGACAGCCCTCAGGCGCAAGTCAGTCAGAGCATTATGGGCCTTGCCAAAGAATTAGAGAAAGAAGAAAATTTCACCGAAATACAAAATATGGGAACGGTCAAGGTCGCCGGGCATATCAAAAGCAGCCCCAGCAGCGATCTTTGGCAGAAGCTTGGCGTGAATCAGCAGAAAGAAGATAAAGCCATTGAAATTGATGAGGAAGATGATGAGACGAGACTGAAGAAAGAGATTCACCAGAGACTCATACAGATCATGAATATCGATCACATCAACCCGGAGTCCCTCAACAATGAAGAACAAACGGAAGAGCAGCGAAAGAAAGCTCTCACGGTCGTCGGGCAGATATTAAACGACATAAACAGTCCTATCACGAAAGAAGAACCGGAGCGGAAACGGATCATAAATGAAGTTGTCAGTGAAGCCTTCGGGTTAGGCGCTTTAGAGGAATATTTGGCCGATGAGCTTATTTCAGACATTATGGTAAACAGCCAAAGACAGGTCTTTATTGAAAAATACGGAAAACTCACCTTAACGCCGGCCAAGTTCACTTCAGAAAGGCAGATGCGCTCTATCATCGACAGGATCATCGCCCCGTTAGGACGCCGTATTGACGAATCAACGCCGATGGTCGACGCGCGCCTTCCTGACGGATCGCGTTTCAATGCCATCATCCCTCCTCTTTCTTTAACCGGGCCGGTCATTACGATCAGAAAATTCGGGCGCCAGCGGCCGACAGTAGAAGACCTGCTGAACAAATTCAAAAGCCTTAATCAAGATATGCAGGATTTCCTGCAGGCCTGCGTTACGGGCCGAAAAAATATCATCGTGTCAGGAGGAACCGGGTCCGGGAAAACCACGCTTCTCAACATTGTCTCAACCTTCATTCCGGACAACGAACGTATCGTTACGATCGAAGACGCCGCGGAATTGCGGATCAACAAAAGGCACTGGATCAGGCTCGAATCCAGGCCGGCCAATATCGAAGGGAAAGGCCGTGTCCCGATCAGAACCCTTTTCATGAACAGTCTTCACATGCGGCCTGACAGGATTATCGTCGGTGAGTGTCGCGGACCGGAAATCCTGGACATGCTTCAGGCGATGAACACCGGCCATGACGGGTCCATGACGACCCTGCACGCCAACTCCACCAAGGACGTTTTGGTGCGTATGAGTTCCATGATCCTTTTGGCCGGGGTCGATCTGCCGATGCGGGCCATCAATGAAATGATCTCAACAGCTTTGGACATTATCGTTCATGTCAACCGTTTTGCCGACGGTTCACGAAAAATCGTTGAAATCACGGAAGTCACCGGTCTGACAGAAGACCATTACCTAGAATTAAAAGATATTTTTGTTTTTGATCAGAAAGGGACGGATGTCGATGGAACTGTTCTCGGGGACTACGTGGCGACCGGTTATGTGCCGAGATGTTACCAGGAATTTGAGACTTCCGGGATTCCTCTTAATAAAGAGATCTTCACTCCTAAAAAAACTCAGGAATAAACCTGAGGTATCCCCCTCAATCATTTCGGATAACCGTACTGCGAATAATCTATATGGAGGTCTTCCATATCACTCTTCATCGGGCCATGAAAGCCGAAGGGCGTTTCGGCAAAAAGCGCATCCACCAAATCTTTCTCACAAATAACCGAACGGTTTTCTTCTTTGACTAAATCTTCAGCCTTTTGGGACACCTGTTTCTCAGCCATGCCTCGCAAAAAGACCGGGATTTTCTCCAGCAATCGGCTGAATTTGTTTTTTGTCTCTTCATCCCATGTTATTTGAGCATTTTTTTCCGGAAAGTTATTCATAAATCATACGTCTCCCTTTCACGTTTTCCTTAAAGCATGACAAAAACACCAAACCTTACCCTATTCCAAGGTATAAAACAAATCGGAGTTACGGATCAGGGCTTCCGACAGATAACTCCGCAGAGTTCGCAGAATCAACCGGTTCAATGGCTGCCGGGATTCTCCGGCGGCGGGATTCACGCCCCCCATCTGAAGAAAAGCCATGTTCAAAGAAATCCTGCCGTAGAGACTCTCTTTATCCTCGGCTTTTTCTATCTTCAAATCACTCACCAGACGCACGTAAGTCTTAGCTATGGCTTCCAGAATCTGCAAATTGGCTTCCGGATCAGAGCTGGCCTCAAGACGGGTAAGCATCCCGTCAACGGATTGGGACTTAATATCCATCAATAAACGGGCGCATTGTTTCACCCGTTCAAATTGCTGTTCCGTGAGACGGCTTGCCGCGGTCTCTCGCCCGTGATACGCTTGGGCCTGAACGGGACAGGCAAAACCGAGCATCCCCACTGAAAGGACAAAAATGAACCGGAATATTTTCTTATAACAGGGATATGTCATGATATTATGATTACCACCTTTTCCTTTTTCTAGCAAGCAAATTCTCTGGAATCCCGCTTAAGAAATCCGTCTCGTGCAAGACGAACCCGCTTTTTCACGGCCGAGCAGAACTATACGGCTGTCATGCTCCAGCACCGGTGAATATTCCGGTTACGGTAATCCTCCGGAATGGTTTTCGGGGTCAGTTCTTTCAAATCACCGACGGGAAGACCGTTCAGGCGGGGCTCAAAACGCTGATGATTGGTCGAAAAAAATATCCGTGAACCGGGGACCATGACCTTAATAACTTTCTTCAGCAGGTCCGGATGATGCCGGTTAATGTCAAAAGATTTTTTTCGGTTATGATCCTGAAAGAATGACGGCGGGTCAACGAACGCCAAAGTGAAACGGCGGCCGGATAAGGCGACCTTGTCCAAATACGTGGTCACATCAGACTGCAGCAAGGCATGCTGCCCGCCCCACAGTTTATTTAATATTAGGTTATCTTTGGCCCATTTCAGATAGGTGGCCGATCGGTCTACGGTAACCGTTCTTTGAGCCTGGCCGGCCGCGGCCGCGCAGGTAAAAGCGCCACTGTAACCGTATAAATTCAGGAAATCCTTGTCCGCGGCAAGATCTTTGATAATAACACGCGTATTCCGGTGGTCTGAATATAATCCCGTGTCCAGATAGTCATCCAAATTAACCCAGAACTGCAGATCCCGTTCACTGACCGTAAACCGCCGTCCCTGAGTATCCAGCTTCTTATAACGGGGTTGTCCCGCTGAGCCCGTACGCCTCCGTTTAATATGGACCTTGTCCGGAGAGATATTCAGCGTTTGTGCAACGGCCTGCGCCATTTGCGGAAGCCATTCCGGCCCTGTCTGCAGACGAACATATTCGGCAACAACGATGTGCCCGGCGTACCAGTCCACAACGGCCCGGACTTCCGGGATGTCCCAGTCATAAAGCCGAAAACACTCAATATTTTGCCGGGCAAACCTCCGGCGCAGATGAGCGTACCGTTTGCGGACCCGATTGGATAAAAGCTCCGCATGATGCCTTGTTTTCTCAGGAGTTACATAATTTTTCATGTCCTACCGGCCCCCAAAACCGCCGCGCCCTCTTTCATCATACGGGACAAGCTTCCGGAGAAAGCCCCGCGCCCTGAAGCGTGATCATCTATTCGTCCTCCAGCCGGGTAACTTTAAACTTCACTTTCCCCCCATCCGGACAAGTGATCCCCGTCTTACAAAGCGGGTTCTTCTCAAAACTGAATGACGCGCCGAAATTCATTTCAAATAAAACGGGGAACAACAAATGATACGCGGCGCCGCACATTTCCGCAGGAGTCCGCAAGCCTTTGACTTCCCATTGATCCCCGACTTTATAGCCGTAAGGACAGGTCTGGTCACTATATTCAACTTCGATGAGCATCCTTTTCGGGTTAGGGCCTTTGGGCTTCTCTTTTTGCGGCTCCACAACCACATTACCGTTCTCATCCAGCAGTTCGATCTTAAAGGCCATCTTCCCTCCGTCCGGACACGTTGCACATATGGAAGCGGTATTCTCCCTGAACGGGAATCGCCCGCCGAAGGTTAGAGCATGCATACAGGGGAAAGCGGCATGGGCAATCCCCAGGCAGAAATTTTTCGGGGCGTGCGTAAAATCATCCAGAATAAATTCATCCCCGACTTTATAATTATGGTAGCAGAAACCGTCTTCATTTTTTAAGACCGTGAATTTTAATTTAGGGAACCTCATCCTCTCCAGTTTTACATCTTTCTTTTTCTGGTCATCGTTTAAATTCTGCTCGCACATTATATCACTCTCCTTTGTTATCTGAGCTTCCTTGATTGGAAGCCACACGGTTCTTTTCGATAAAAAGAAAAAACCGTGGAAAGCCTATTCGCAACAATTTATACCAAAAATAAGGTGTGATTCCAAGGATTATTATTATCCGGTTTTTTCCCGCGGGATTCAACTTGCTGTATTCCTCACACGATCAAAAAGCGGTATCATCGCCCTTGCAGGCGGATTTCCCCGGCCAGCTTCTCTAGAAGTATGTTATAATATCCTGTATTATTTATTTTAATTGCTGTAAAATGAGACCTCATGAGAAGAAATCCGCAACAGCCATCCGTTTTAAGTCAGGCATTCTCGATACTGCATTCTTTCTTTTCCGCCGTCGTTCTTTTCTTCTGCCTCGGACTCCTGGACAGGACAAACTTTCTGACGCACAACGCCCTCATATCCTTCCTGGAAGACCTGACCCATATTGGCCTAAGAATCTTCATTTACAGCGCCGTTTACGGGACGATCATAGAACTCGTCAGCGGGGAACACATCATTGTCTCCTTCAGCAAGTTCCTTGATAATGCTAAGAAATATTGGTATATCTATGCCATCCTGGAATTCTTTGTTTTTTCGATCAACCTCAGCCTGTTTTCCTCTTTTCCCAACTCCAAACCCCTCGAACCCTATATCCCGGTTCATACAGACCTTCTGCTACAGTATGTTTTTGCCTATACCTTTATCTACAGGAAACACATTCTTCCATTCAAAATTCCACGGAAAAAATACCATATACCTTTCCAGTATGTCCGGACGATCACAGGGCTTGCTGCGCTTTATATAGTATTTCATCATGCCTTTATTCCGTTTGCGAATCACGATTCACTCATTATGCGTGCCGGGCTTTTCTTCGCAAAATATCTGCAACTTTTGCTTTTTACAGTGATCTCCCTATGCCTCATCGAAATATATTCCATCAAATCTTTTTTTACCCATAAAAAAGAAATCTATTTTATTGTTCCACCGGGAGGAACCGGAATCTTTCAGCGGATTTATTATCTTCTCTGCCGCCCCTATCCTCCGGTCTTTATTATTTTAAAAGCTTTGTCCCCCAAAGGCTACCATTTCAGGGATCTTTATCAAATCATCTGGCGGGACCGGTATTATGCCTCCGGGAAACTTGTCGCCATATCCTGCCTGACCCAGACAACGCCGGAAGTTTATGAAATAGCGAAGACCTTCAAAGAGCGGGGGTCCAAAGTCATCCTCGGGGGACTTCACGCCTCAATCTTTCCGGATGAGGCTCTAGAGTATTGTGACAGTGTTGTCATAGGTGAAGCGGAAAGTGTCTGGCCAGCCGTGATCCGGGATTACGAAAACGGCTCCCTAAGAAAAACATACATAGCACAAACACTTGATGCGGAGCCCGACACGGTTCACCAGGCACTGTTACAGTCTCCTCCCGAGCAGATCAAATCCTGTTTAGAGACTTCGCGAGGATGCAAATTTCACTGCGAATTTTGCTCTATCCCCATCCTTCATCAAGGCCGGATCAGACATAAACCCGTCTCGGAAATCATTGAACTTCTTCAAAAGGTCAGAAAAAAATACCGGTTCGTTAACTTGCGGGATTCCAACCTTTATAATGATCCTCGATATTTTCAGGAGTTGTGCACCTCCATGATCCCGTTGAAGCTCACCTGGGAAGGGTTTTCTTCGATAGACATCGGCAGCAATGAAAAAATGCTGCGTTTGGCCAAAGAAAGCGGCTGCCGGAATTTAGGCATCGGATATGAGATTATTGCAAGTTCTCCGGAGAAAAAACAGGGGGGGAAATACGCCATGAGTGAAAAATATTATCTTTTCACTCAAAGGATTAAAAACGCCGGGATAAGGATTAAAGCAAATTTCACAATCGGTTTTGAATCCGATTCTTTGGACATAAAGAGCCTTTTTAAATTGTGGAAGTTCTGCTTTGCCCTGCGGCCCTATAAAATCGGCCTGGGGGTCTTAACGCCCTTCCCGGGGACGCAGTTATATTCCAGAATGCTTAAAGAAAACAGGCTGACAACATTAAACTGGCAAAGTTATTCAAGTTTATATCTTGTCTTCAAACATAAGCATATCAATAAATTCCTGCTGGACAAGTCTTTGCCTTTTCTTGTTATTTTCTTTTTTTTGACCACAACGCAGGCCGGCTATATGACCATAGGGATTCTTGTACTCATTTTTCTGCTTTAAAAATTCACAGAATTACTTTCATATCCTGCCCGTCCCCTTTCCTTCTTGTGAATGAACACCGCGAAAACAGCTTGTATCACTAATTTTTTGTTGGACACTTCCCGAAGAAAGTTATGGCCGTTCCCGCCATGATAAATGCCGCATGAATTATCTTATCCGCACGGAGACGGCTATGACATGTCATTCCCAATTGTCGGGGGAGAAATTAGCAGGGCCCTTGAAATATTGCGTTTACAATTCTTTCTTGTCCTGGCCCGGGGGTTCTGTTTCCCCTCCGAAATTTGCTTTCCCGGGGGCCAGAAAAATAAAAACCCCGTAGATGAATGCGACAATAAAATTCATCGTTGTGGAAATGCCGACCAGGACTAAGAAGCCCAGGTGAAAAAGGCTTAACAGGGAGGAAATCAGGATCAGATAAGAAAGAAAATATTTCATGAATTGTTTCTTATTATATTGAGGGACACATCCGAGTTTTTTGTACCGCTTCCGGGAAATAGATCTTAAAAGAAAAATACTCGTAAAACCCAAAGTTATGAAAAAAAGCGGCGACCGAAAGATCACCGCAAACAGCATCAGGGTATAAGTGGCGATCCTGACAATACGTGCATCAGCGATAAAAAAAAACCAGCCCTTAGGTTTAACCCGGCAAACCATCATGCGTACTCGGTCGGAAGGCCACGGGACGGTGCGGACGTTCCATATCCCGGCTGTGGCCACAATACACAACAGCAGGAGAAAAACTTTGGACAGGCTCTCGTTCTTCCTGTATACCAAACTCAAAGTGGGGTTGCCGCCAAGTTTTTTAAAAGAGAACCGTCTTCCCTCTTCCGGTATAGGGATGTCAATGGACCGGCGCCCTTTTAACAAAGCGCTTTTCTTCTGCACCGGCGCCTTCCCTTGAAAAATCTGGATGAACGGTTTGGCCTCTGATTCGGTTTTTTCATCCAGCGCGTCACCCCAATATTCCATAGAATCCTGCCGCCCCGATTCAAGGGGAGTTTCACGATACGCCCCGGTTCCCCGCGAGGACACGCCGGAACTTTCCGGCAGAGGGGCAGGTTGTTTGTACCCAAACACCGGTTCTGTCTGGGAACCAAGCGCAGAGGCAGAGGACCACTGAGAAACCTGAGATCCCCTCTCCGGCACACGACGCCCTTTCTCTCGGATCCGCAGGCTTTGTTCATAATCAGCCTGCCGCATGTCTCCATTGAGAATCACATTCTCATTCGTGGCGGCCACAGAAGAATCGGATAGATTTTGGCCCTGCATTAAAACCAACTGATCATGAACTTCCGTCGAAACCTTATCCCGGCCGCCGTACACTTCTTCCCTTTTCATCATTCGAGTTCTCTGTTCTGCCCTTTTATGCTGTGCCATTTTTTTTCTGTCTTCCTGCTGCAAATAATTCGTGATAGAACGTTCGACCTGCTCTTCACCGGCAAAATCATTCGTTTTAAACTGCCAACCTTTAACCTGTCTTCTATTCGCAAGAGCTTGTTTAGCCGGCTGCTGTTTTTTCCCGTTCATAATCTTGGAATCAGGCTTATTCAGGGCAATGATATTGGAAGCCTCATTAAGAATCTGAGAATTCTGCGACTTGGCTTCCTGAATAAGGGCCTGGTTGTAATTCTTATTGCCCTCCCTCACGTTTAAGTCTGTCTGCATCCTCTGACTGAGCGCCTGCTGTTTCGTATAATCACTCATGACTCGCTCCCGGTTCCCCAGCGCCTTTTCTTTCAACTCCCCTTTAGCCGTACTGGCAAAATGGGTCCAGTACTTGTACTCTTTAGCTAAATCCAGGGTTTTTTCCGCTTCGATCATCGAAAGATCGATTTCTTCCATGTTCGTGTTAAACTTGAACACCGAATAGTTATCCGGGACAAATAAGGACCATGTTGTTTTTTCAATCGGGACATCCCCGGTAGCCATCATGTCCAGCTTGACATGCCCAAAAAGACCGAATTCTTTGATGGGAGTTATATAGACGATCATGATATCAAAATTTCTGTCGCCCGATCCGCTTTTAATAAGCGGGATCAAATACTGGGCCGCGCCATTCTTCTCTCCTGATGTGTTCACCGAAGCTCTGACCGGCTCCCCGGCGACCTTCAGGCTCCAGAGAGACGCCTCACGCGGCAAGGTGACAGGGAGAAACTGCAAACTGCGGTTATTGACCTTAAGCATAATTTCATGCAAGGCATAACCATTGGGAATAATAAGAGTTTTGATGTCTTCTCGCAGTATTTTAGCCTTCACAAGTTTTTCTCTCTCCAGCCTCACAAGTTTCAGGCTGTACGCCCAGGCCGAGGCCCCGGAAGCCCGATAAGACCAGAGGATATTATTGAGATCAATCCCCTCCGGTAAAGCCGGGATCATGTCGGGCTCGGTTTCATGCAGCGATTGAACGGTCAGGGGCTTAACATGATAAACCGTGTCGGCCTCAACGGAAACAAATTCTGTCCTGTTGGCCACCTGCGGGAAAATAATGGACGGCATTTCGAAAATTTTATCACTTCCGAAGTATTTATTAAAAGAGACCTGAAGCATGTAAGAATGGTCTATCGGGGTTAAGGTATTTACCGTAAGGACAACATGCTTTCCTTCATCCGTTTCTTTTTTAAGAACAGTCTTAAGGCCTTCACCTTCAACTTTTATGGAATCCCGGAGTTCAGCCGGAGCGATAATATCAAAATGATCAACCGGAGCATTCTTTATATTAAATATACATAATAGCTGCACATTGACAAGATTATCCTTCACTGTGGAATGATAAATTTTAATCACATCCAGCGACGCCTCTTTTTTAGAAATATTGTAGATGGCTTTATAATGTTTTTCCCGCAGTGTATAAGCATATTTTGCCCCGAATGACATATCACGGACCTGCGGGACCCGTTCAAACACGCTCTCAATATTCGAAGATCTCAGCCCCTGGATATCCGATTCCATGACTTCAAATCCTCGGGGAAACAGGATGACCGCCGTCCCGGTGATTTTGGGGATATCAAGGAGGTCGATGCTCTCGATCAAAGCCGAATGAAATTCATCAATATCCTGCTCCGTTTCCAGTTCCACCGAGAATCTCCCTTTGACGGCACTCTTCAGCGGTAAAGTAACGACATTGTCTTTGAGGATATAATCTGAAGTATTATCGGCTTTCACTGAGTTGATCTTCTGACCTTCCGGCAACCGGATATTTAATGCGGTAAGAGAATTTTTAAGAACATCGATGGCGATATTATAGCGGGACACACTCCGGTCTTCTGAAAGGATATGCTGCGAGGAAATATCTGCCATGATTTTTCTTTCTTCCGGACGCCTTTCGATCTCGGCACTAAAGTCCCCGCCCAGGAAAGAAAAACTTTTTTGGAGCTGAAAACCGGAAATTTCCCTGGGCCGGCCTTCTTTTATTGCGGCCACATTAAGGTTACGGCTTTTTGTCACAACGGCCTTATAATCTTTAGGGGCAAAAAGATTGAGATGACCATGAATTCTTTTGGCATCCAGCGGCCTGAAAAATATCGCCGGGGCGGCCATTTCGGGCAGACAGTTGCGTTTTGCTTTGATGAGCAGGTCAGCGGCATCCGTGACTTCATGTTTAAAGATGACATCCAGGATATCATGTCCGTCTTCCTCCCTGACTTGCCAATTCTTAACCTTATCTGAAAAAACATCAATGACAACGACATCCGGATCTTTATAAAAACTGAGGGATGCCAGAGAAGACTTTTCAACCCTGATTTTTGTTTCTTGTGAAATAATAATTTCATCATATCCAAGAAGCATGTCGATTTCGGAGTCTGCATAAATAAGCGGTTTCTCGGTCTTTTTAAGGTATTTCTTCGGGAACCAGGAAATTCTAACTTCAGACTTCCCGGAGAGCGAAGCTTTAAGAATCGGGGACCCGCTACTCTCATCAACATAGAAAGATTCCCCCGGCTCTTCGAATTCAAGAAAGACTTCCTGACCGTTCAAATTCAAGGAGAAATCGGCGAAAAGCGTCTCCGGGAAGCCGAAGGATAAGGTCTTCTTTCCCAGCAGTGATTTTAATTCGACATAAAAAGTCAAGTCAACAGAATGATAACCAAATCCATAAACGGGAATTTCGTAAATATCAAGTTTTTTGGGGGGGATAAGGCAAGACTTCTGAAGATTATTCTGCATACCCTCGGAGGATATCTGCTTTATTTTAACGGGGACCGATTCCCCGTCCGCTTTAAACTCTTCAACAACAATATGATGAAAAGGTAAACCGATAAGAGCCCATTCATGATTATTGACGAAAATATCCAGGGAAGCTGAAAACACAACGCGGTCGCCCTCAAGAATGCCATGGCAGGATAAGCCGGTGATATCGAAGGGGTTTTTGTATTGGAAATCATCTTCCGGTTTATACGGCGGCTCCGCGAGAAGTTTTAAACGGAAATAATCTTGAGTCGGGACATACACTTTACCAGACTTGTCCGGAGGCAAAGTCTTTTTGTCGTTATACGGGACATAAACACGGACATCCGGGAAAAGGACTTCTTCCTGCTCTTCAGAAAAATGATCTTGGACGGGGCATCTCGACGGTGAAGACCTCTCATCGGATAATTGCTCGGCAGAAGCCGGTTTCTCTGAGAGAACCGTACCCAACGGCAGCAAAACAAAAACAGCGATTATGATCACGCCGCATTTCTTCAAAAATTTCTTAAATTTAGCCGTGAAAGACAGAATGACAATAAACATCACGGCCCCCAGGACCGCTCCGTTAAAAATGAAAACATAAGACTTGAAAAACAGTAAAGGGATAAACGTACATAAAACAAGGGTCAACAAAAGAAACATGTTGGGGGACAAAATCCGTTTTTCTCGCAGGGAGAATCCGAGGAAGACGAAAAAACACATAAAGAACAAACTCAGGACTTTCTTCCAAACGTCAGAAATAAATGTCACATTGAGACGGCTGTCTCCCCAAAGTTTATGTAAAAACAAATATTCTCCTTCTTTCGGAATATCAATATTCAAAGAGAGGATTCCTTTTTTCTTATGATAATCCTTAGTTGCGGCAAATGCTGGTTCAGGATGTTCTTCTTTTTCCTCTTCTTCCATTAAAGCGTTCTGGGTGACAGTCGTCATCTCAGACCTTTGGACATCATAATCTGTCTCCAAATAATATGGTTCATACTGGACAGACTGTCCCAGGTTGGGGTCCCCTTCCTGTTGAACCATGTACTGACCCGCATCACGAATTCTCGATTGGAGCATTTGGGTCCCCGGGCTGAATTGTTCACCGATATCATCTGCCGCTGACTTTAGCCGGCCCTGGACTCCCCGTTTAATATAGCTTGGGAAAAAAAGCATTCCCAAATTTTTTAAGAGAGGTGAAAAAACATTCCTTAAAAAGGATACGAGAACAGGCTGTTGGTAAGACGGCTCCGGGAATTTCTCAAAATTCCCCTTTATATGAAGGAGAGAATATTCCTGCGGAAAATAAATGGCCACTTGTGATTCTAAACACGGGATATTCAGTTTCGGACTTTGTAGGTGAAAAGATTCCCACAGGCTTTGACGGCCTTTCCTGGAAATCTGGCCGGTTAGACGAAGGGAAAGGTTTTGCCCGCTCTCTGCCGGGAGAGGGATAAACAAAAGGTTATCCGGCCCCTTGCGGGGTTTAATGCCTTTGCCTTTCAGCGTGGCGCCCCAGAAAATAAAGTCCTCCGGGAGCTGGATCTTAAGAAACTGGAGGTTTGTGTTCCGGATGATATAATCGCATTCAAAAAAGACCTGCGAATCTTTCCCAAAAGTATAAGAAAGACTTTCCTTTTCCGCGATGGAGGCCAGGACCGGGGACTCATCCATTCGCTTAACCGCGATCTTAAACATGAAAGGTCTCGTGAAATAACGGACAGATTCGATGATGCGGTTGGAAGGTTTATAGGACGGCCATTTAGGGATTTCATAAGTTTCAATATCATTGAGGCCTTTTTTCTCCGTATTAATCGCTGTGTTTTTGCTGGCTTCAAGGACAACATAACCTGTATCATTGACAACATCAAGGGGGACAATCAAAGGCATATCAAACAGCGTTCCAAACTGTTTTATTTTTTTCTGATAATCAATCTCAAGGAAATAATCTCCGATGACTTCTTTTTGCAGGACGACATTCCAGATATCATAGTTCCTTAATTCAGAGAGGCGGGCCGCGGGGATGATATCCTGAATGCGAGCGGGGCCAATCTTTTTCTTTTCTTTTATATGATCACCCTGAATATTGATCTTGCTTTCTTCCCAACGCGGAATCGCAAAATAAAAATTATCCTTTTTCCCTGCATTAATATGATATTGCAGATAAACATTGCCCTGGAAAAGGTCCTCGTCAACAGCAACATAAGTGACTGTTTTGGACGTCTGTTCGGCTTTCCGGGCCGAAAGCAGGATTTTCCCCTCCGGAGAAAGGGACTTAAAATGATAGAAAAGGTTTTTATTCTCTTCCTGATTTGAGTCCGGGACAAAAATGTCCTGAGCCGGAGCATACCCTTTCAAGATAATGTCCTCTAAAAGGAACATCTCATGAATGCTGATTTGCAGCCGTCCCGTCATTTTCGCGGTTTGCGGATAGGTGATAACCGGAATGCTGATAGTCTGAGAGCCCTTTTTAAATGAGTTTTCGTTTATGAGTTCTTCACTATGAATGAGCATGGTTATAACATCTTTGGGGCTGATCGGGTGCCTCACGTCAACCGTCAATAGGCTGTCTTTGAGATTATGGTCCTCCTGCACAGCCTGCCCGTTAACAAATGCATGAAATTCATTTAAGGTATAATTTTCAGGGTATTCGAAAGCCAATCGTGTCGTGCCCTGAGCAAGTCCGGATAATATGATTTCAGACTGAAAATAAAGCTTGGTTTGATCAAGTTGCATTTGATTATTCTGAGACACGGCAATCTGGTCCGGCATCTCTTCTCGGGACAAAGTCATCTCATAGGGAAGGTTGAAAAGACGGCACTGCCGATAAAGCGTGAAACGGTCCGGGACATTCTGGTCTTCCGGATAGCCGATGACAGGCTGCAAGTATCGGACCGATTGGGTATCGACCCTGACATTCTCATCATAATAGACAGAAAGCGTTCCCTGTCTTTCAAAAAGGTCCTCGACCTGCATATCGGTCAAGAGGAACTTGTCTGCCTCTGCGGTTAAATACTGGTATGTTTTCAAAGAAAAATCGGTCTTCCCGCTGATCGGGACATGGAAGTTGAGATGCAGGATATCATGAGTCCCGGCCTCTTCTCTCGTCCAGCCAGAGAGTCCCGGACCGGAGATATCGTGGACATGGATATTTTTATCGATCGTGATATTCACCCCAGGGATTTCTCCGTTCTGGACATCAAGGTGGTAATCGACAGTTTGCTCAATGAGGTCCTGGTTCAAAAAAGCCCTGTGTTCTTCCCGGGAAATAATCTTTACGTCTTCTTCCCCGGCAGACCGACGGTTCGTGATATCCAAAGACACGGTCTCCGCCGAACCTATAAAACCGAAAAACATCACCTTCTCATCGGCTGGTTTCTTGGAGGAAAAAAGGAGATTTCGAAAACGGATATCATAAAAGAGGTCTGCCGTTATAACGATATTCCCGAGCAAAGCCTGAGGGATATCAAAAGAAAGGTGCCCTATTTTGTCCTTATATTTTATCGGCACAAAAAAATCAATTTTAAGGTTAAAACTTCCCGGTCCGGGGATAATAATTCTTGGGGCTTGATCTTGTTCATAAACAAGCACTTTTCGCCCCTCAAGTGTTGCCTGGAGAAAAGAAACCCCCTGCAAAGGGAAATTCAGACTCTCCGGGCCCTGTGCATTTTGGACAATATCATAGTCGGCGGAGAACTTCAGGACATCACCTTCTATGGAACCATAATAATTAGCCTGCACGATCACCGGGCCCTTAACATCATCGGGAATTTTCTCGGCATTCTTGTTCTTAATATATTCCAATTTCGCCTTCTCATAAAGGTGAGTATATTCTGCAAAGGGGATAAAAAGCCCTTCGCCTTCAATATCGAGGATAGCTTTCATTTCTCTTGAAGGCACGATCAGGATTGTCTCCCGGCTTTTTGCGATATCTGCCTCCTCTTCCCCGGGAGGCACCGGATTTGCTAAAAAAGTTTCCCGGGGTGTCCTCGATACTGCTTTTTCTTCTGTTCTACAGGGGGTATATTCCCGGGCCATGTCCTCTGAGAAAGACAGCGAGCAAAAAGAACAAAAGACACAAAAACAAAAAAGGAATAAAAAACATTTTTTCATTGTCCTGTTCTCCATATTATTTCTTTTCCTGCTCGCTTTTCTTGACTGTCTCCATATCCTTGCCCGTCTTACGGAAATACGTCTTTCCTTTATAATGAGAATAGACAAGAAACGCGCCTCCGGTAAGGGCCGTCCCCGCAAGAATGAGGGAAATGAAATATTTAAAGCCTTGCGGCAGGAATATACGCAAAACAATAACCGTGCCCAAGAAAATTATCCCCACTTTCATTCTGTTGATATCTTTTTTGCGCATGACAGTTGTCAAGAAAAATGCCGTCAACCCAACAATCATGAGGCTTAAAGGCAACAGGACATTTTTCTTCATATACAGGATATTGAGAAAAGCTTCTTTATCCAATTTCGAAAAAGAAAACATCCGGCCTTCACGCACCATATCAATGTCAAGGCCGTATAGAGCACTTTCATCATTCTGCTGAGGGATCTGGGCCGTATCTAAGGTTATCTTTCTTTGGCTATGGACCCTCTGTGAGCGGAGGCCCTGATTGACAGTATCAAAGGAATAATAGCCGGCAGTGGCGGGATTCACTGATCCGGCCATATAAATGTAGCTGTATTCGGATGGAAGATAAATTCTCCAGGTGATCTTTGAAATGGGGATATCCATGATTTCAGCGTTCTCCGCCCGGAGGCTTCCGATAAATCCAAAAGCAGACCTGAATTTTGTCTGATAGATGATTCTTAAAGTAAACTCCTGCCCGGGCGTTATGTCTTTGGGCAGCATGATGATCTTGTTCCTTTCGGAACTGCCCCGGGAAATGCTGGCTTTCTTCCCGGAGATAAAAACAGAGTAAATTTTGTCGGTCCCCGGGGGCAGCATCAATTCAAGGCTTTGCCTGTTCGTATTTTGAATTTTAAAAACCCCTTCGGTCTTCGCCATTCCTTCATTCGAAACAACAATATCGAAGTGAGCCTGGTTAACGATCGCATCAAGCACCTTCTCGTATTCATGTCTTGTGGTTTCCAGGGCCAGAGAATACGGATGGCTGAGATACCGGAAGGCTAAAATGCTCTGGCTGCGGTTTATCGTTGAAGGAAGTTCCTTCGCATCTATAGGCTCAAGGTTGTTCTCTTGGGCTTCGACTTGAAGATTGGGACTCTTAGCCACAGAGATGTATCCTGATTCATTAAAAACATCAAGCACCCGGATGCCGGGGATATGAATTATTCTTTTTTCCCCGGTCTTGATGGACGGAAGTTTCTTTTCCAAATTGACGTTAAGTGTGAATTGATTCAGCACCGGGGAATGCAGTTCGACTTCCCATATTCCCCTCTTGGTCTGTTCGTCTTTTATAAACCTCTTTTCTTTGATGTTATGGCCGCTGATGACAGCCTCTTTGGCTATGGCAAGAGGCAGTTCAATTTTAAACAAACTGACCGGAGCATAAAGGATATTATAATGAATGACATCATTCACCTTCATAACGGCTTCCTCAATGTCAACATTCCTCTCGACATTAGCAATGATCTTCGTCTTTCGCTTGTCAATCTTCAACTGGCAGGAATAATCCGGCGTGGAATACCGGTATCCCGCCGCAATCTCATTCTTAATATCGGCATCCCGTATCCCCTGCATCTGCAGTTCTTCCAAACTTATCGGCCGCAGAAATTTAATGGCCTCCGTGGAAAGCTTGAGATTTTTCCGCAGAGAAAGAGCGATGACGCCCTCTTCCTTCTCGGCATCCAGGCACTGCAGTTTAGGCATGGCCAGATCGACATCCTTGTCTTCCTTATCGGCCTCTAAATGAATCGGCAACAAGAAATCCCCATAAGCTTTGTTTTTCAATACAACAGTCAAAATATCCTGCCCCTCCTCCCGGGAAACCGCAAAACTGTCGACCGTGGCATCTGTTCCGACTTCCGCGATCCGGAAATGATCAGGGATGAGAAACCGGAATTTAAAAAGACCGGCGTCTTTTATTTTAAAATGGATATTGGTATGGTAGTCAATAATCGTTTCGGAGAAGGAAATAAAAATATTCTGTTCCGCCCTTATTTTAGGCTGAATCTTGGAAATACTGAGGTTCACGAAATACGGACGCCTGAAATATTTGAAAGCGGACACAAATTCTTCAAAGGTTATCCGGCCCTGCAGTTCTTTGGGATCGATTTGCGTCACCCGGTCTTTTTTCTCGACATTAACCCGCAGAGAAGGATCTGCTTTGATAATAATTTCTCCGTCTTCCCGTTTCGCATCTACGATTTCGAATTGCGGCACAGCGAACGATGTTTCATTTAAGTCGCGGTATTTCTCCGTGAGCACGGAGAAAACATAATCCCCTTCAATCTCCTCATACAGATTCACGCTCAGAACACCATCTTCGGCCATCTCCCAATCTTTAATATTTTTACCGTCAACCCGCACCAAACTTAGTTCCCGGGGGATTCTTACCTTAAAGGAATCCGCCTTGGCTTGCATGACAGAAAGACTAATCTGCGTATTAAGCAGGTATACGGACTCTTTGACATATAACTCACTGAAGAGTTTTGCGAATATAAGACTTTTATCAGCTTTGCTCTCTGTCGACTTAGCCAGCCATCTGACATTGACGATACCTTCCGGGGAAAGGAACGCGGAAAATTCCGTATTATTGCCAACGACCTGACTCTTTTGAGAAAGCATCGGTTCGACTTTCACGTCCAGATCCTTCCCCGGGATGGTCATATCGATTTTTGTCAGCGGTGAAGAAGGGATCCGGAAATCGATATATTTTTCTCCGGGGGATGTATTGACACGCGCCGAGAAATCAAGCTCAAGTTCATAATCTCCTTTTTCCGGCAAAATAAGCAGCAACCCCCCGTCCACCGGTTTTAAAAGAGGCGTCGTCCCGTTCAAGGATAAAGATGTAATGGCAATATCCTGAATATTCAAGAAAAGGTTCGCCCATTCTTTCTTAAGGGCTGAAACCTTCATTTTGGCATGAAATTCCGCGATATCCTCGTAAACGGTTCCTTTATATTCTGCATGAATAATAGCTGCCTCAACGGGCGGAGGAGGAAGAATCTTTTCCGGAGGTTTCCTAGTCGCTTTCTCCCACAACTTCAGGAAATCAGAATGCGGGAGGAAAATCCCCTTTTCCTTTTGCCCCAAGACCTCTTTAAGATCTTCGTAAGGGACATAAATTTGCTGTTCGGCCAGAATGGCAGGTGCAGCACAGGTCTGCTGGCCTTCAGCCAATACTTCTGCAGGGGAAACTGCACATGAAAAAAGGATAAGGGCCAAGGAAACAAGAATACGTTTTTTCATATCATCCTCCAAGAATGTTGTTATGTCCTTAAATATAAACGCCCAAGACGGCAGTTATCTTCAGTTGTTATTTAGAAAAACAACTCCCCACCTGTTTGACAGATATTTGTCAGTCAATACGCAGGACTGTCCTTCGCGAGTATTTTTATTTTTGAAAAAAATTTTTATGTTAATCAATGTTCTGAAAAAAGGCAGGATCATGTCATTTATTTCTCAAACTCTACCACGGAAGTCATCTTCCACCAGCATTCTGGCAGAATGCATTTTCGGATAAGGATATTATGCAAGGAATTATTCCTATAATCTGAATATTAATAGTATAAATATTCAATCATGATAGCGTCAGGGAATCAAGGGTTTTCTGGTTAGAAACAAAAATAAAGAATTTTGACAAATATCCTGACAACAATCTCCCAGGATCTATCAGCAAAATATAAAAGCCGTCTCACTCCATATCCCATAATAAGCGTTCACGAAAAAAACCATTCCCGGGAGAGACAGCGCCACCGGGCCAAGCGTTATCTGGGATATCCTTGAGTACTGCTGTGCTACTATATCTTACGCAAAACACACCATTTTGTTACAAAATTATTTTTTAAAAACAATCAGGTGCATATCCGGCCTCTCTGTTTTAAAGCAGAGGGGCCATCTTCTCTTCGTTCATAATATTGATCAGACGAAGGCCGGAGAGATTAAAACGCCCGTTCATTTCCAGAATTCCCACCATTTCTTTTTGGGTTTGGGACTGAAATATCTTTTTGAAAGGGCATCCAAAGCCTCCCGGGAAAGACGCCGTTTCGGCCCAGCGGCGGTTTGTTTTTCACTAAGAGGTTCTGGTTTTGGAGGAGTATCTTTCTTGCGGGGGCGGTCAAGTCTGGCTTTAACGGCATGATAGTCCGGGCAATGATAATATTCCGGCTTATCAAATGAACAAGGCTTTTTATAATCCCCGTGCACTCCGGCACATTTTCTGTTTCTCCAATAAGGACAGTTGAAGGTCATGTTTTTATTCCGGTTATGTCGACAATAAAATTCATAAGTTTTAACGACGTTTTCTATTGTAAAGTATTATAAACTCTTTGCGCTTAAATAAGCAGCACTTTCTTCCCAAGTCTGCCTTCTCCCCCGCCTTTTAGGATCGGCTAAGCAGAAGGGTTCCGGGGAAAGAGACCTTTTGTGAGTCTCGAAAGTAAAACAGGCAGAATCAAAGGCAATGATCGCGGCGAAGGATAATCTCTGAGTATGCGGCATATACGGCTGGGCGTCAAATAAAACCTCCTGTGGGCCTTGCGCTGCTGTGAAAATAATGTTTCATCCGGGACATCAGAAACATTGCAGTGAAGCGTGGAATATTCCATATCGTCATAACAGATTCCGGAAAGCTTTTCCGGATTTGTCTGCATAACGTTGTTAAAAACATCTGTATTAGGAAACGGGGTCACGGTAAAAAAAGAGCATGTATGAAGTCTGGAGCCACAGGCGACATCAATCGTCTGTCTTATCTCCGCTTCCGTTTCTGTCGGAAAACCGAGCATGGAATAACCGTTGCAGAAAACACCCTGTCTTGCCGCGCTCTCGACAATTTTTAAAAATTTCTGAATATCAAGGTTTTTGCCGATCAATCTTTGGATCCGAGGGGAGCCGGACTCCAGCGAAAAACTGCAGAAATACAAGCCGGCATCAATCAGGACACGCAGTTCTTCCTCCGTCAGGATATCGCTGCGCACACCGTTGGGGAAAGACAATTTAAGCCTCAGGCCCTCTTTCTGCAGCAGATCACAGAACTCAAAAATTCTTTGATGATTGAGGTTGAAGATATCATCAAAAAATTCCACGTCATCAATAGGATAAAACTTTTTAAAATATTTAATTTCCTCCACAATTCTTGCGGCGGAATGAAAACGGAACCGGCGGCCAAAGATACGGTGACAATAACTGCACTGATAGGGACAGCCCCGGCTGCTGTAAAGAGAAAGATATCTGTTTTTGATGATGGAAGAAAATGACTGATGTTTCCAGTACCCCGGAAGGTTAATCAAATCATAGGCCGGAAAGGGAAGAGAATCCAGGTCTTCAATATATAACCGCTCACCGGGGTTAGACACGACATGATCATACTGATCACGCCAGTGAATGCCGGGGATATGCGCAAGGCCCCCTCCATCAAGGCGGGCATGAAGGATTTCTTCAAAAGCCCGTTCTCCCTCACCGGGGACAGCCACATGAGCGGCGGTTGTCTGCAGGGTCTGGGATCCGATAGAAGAAACGTATCCTCCACCGACCACAATCAGGGAGCGGGGCAATGCCGTCCGTATTTGCCGGGAAAGGTCGGGGAGATTGTGGGCGGTCGGAATAATGCTGCTGAGGCCCACGACATCCGGTCTGAAATCCGAAATCCTTTTGACAAGACGATGATTGAGACAATTATCCAGCAGCTGATCAATCAGACATATCTCGGCCTTAAATTTGCTGCGAAGATACGCGGCCAAGCACATAATTCCTAAAGGAGGAGATATGGATTGCGGAAACTGTGCCCGACGGCCAACATTTACAAGCAATATACGCAATGTGCATCCCAGGTCTTTATGACATCAGAAATCGTATCACTTATTTCATGGATGACTTCAATTCCTTCAGACGGCTCTGCCAGTCCTCCCGGGTTTCCTTCGAAGGAAGAAGACTGCGCCTGTTACAATAAATTTTTGCACACAAGGATTGATATTCTCTTGTCTTTCCTATGGCCGGGTGAACGATATCCTGGATAATCGATTTAACGGCAGGAAGGGTCAATGTCTTTCCTTTGGCTTCGGCCAGCAATTCAGACCGCAACTCGGAAAACATAGCGGCAAAATATCCTTTTGTTAAATCTAAAATTTCCGTCATGGTCTGTTTATCCGGTTTTTTCTCCAAAACAGGAGTGACCGCCCAACAGGCGAAAGACTCCCGGTCCTTCCCGTGAGGATCCAGCATCGGGATAATCAGACTTCCCGGGCGGCCGGGTCTTAGCATATCATGCGAAAGCCTGTCGATCCTGGCTGTCAAAAGGAGCCACTTCACTTTTCCCCGAAGCTGGGGATCCGACATCATGGTTAAAAGACCGGCTTGAATCCGTTTCTCTGTGGCATGGATCTCCCCTTCGCCAAGATTGGAGAACTGGGTATCAGCCTCATCTATGAACACCAGCACATTGACAAAGGTGTATAGAATCCGCCGCAAGCGTTCAAGCCGCACGTCGCTTTCCCCAAACCATTTGTCTCTCAATTGCCGCAGGACCAGAACAATCATGCCCGATTCCGCCGCGACAGCTTCCCAAAAGAATGTTTTTCCGCTCCCGATCGGTCCGCAAATCGTGGCCCCCGGGAGGCAATCTTTCTCCGTACTCGTGAACCTGGGGATGACTTTGTCCTGAACATATTTTTTTATGACATGACACCCAACGACATCCGTCAATTTATGCGCAGGGACTTTAAACTCCACGATATCACCCAATTCCCGTTCAATGAAACGCTTCACCTCCCGGTTGACAGCCTCTTCCTGAATCATCCCGCCTTTATGAACAGTGCTTTTAAGAAGCCGCCTCAAAGCGAGGATACTCAAACCGGTCGTGAGCTGCGACAAATTTTTCTTTTTCCGGCTCGGTTTGAGTTTTTGTTTTCTGTCCTGTCTCTTATTAAACCATTCGATAAAATGAAACCTTTGCTCCGTATCCGGCGAAGGCACACCTATTTCAATCACGTGAGGAAGCCGGGCGATCACAGGATTGATCATGCCCTTTGATTCCGCAATAAGGATGACCGCATCGCTCGTTTCCATGAAAGCCGGATCTTTAAACCAGTCCAGACATATCTGCAGACGCATGCGTTCGCTATCGTTTAAATGGCTTACCGGGCCGGAAGGGACAATCGTTTCCACGGCTTCGATGATAATCAAAAGTTTCTTTTCAAAAACCGGAAGCCCGTTGGCATCTACGGCATTGGAACACAGACACATCTGCCGCAACAATTCCAAAGCATAAGTCACGTTCCCGGCTGTCCGTTGGCACAGTGTCATAAAATCGTCTTCAAATTCTGTTTCGTAACGCCAATATTCCCAGGCGCCGGCAAACGATTTCAAATCGCGTTCATTCTGAAATTTGATCTTCCCGGTAATTTTATACGTCACAATGACATTGGTGCTTAAGCTCATACTCTCTTTCATGAAATCAACAAGCGGCACGTAATTATCTGTCTTGGAGACATAAAAATGATCGTGCACGTTTCCCGTCAAAACAATCGTACTGGATTCCAAAGAATTCAACACACGTCCCGTTTCAAGAAGAAAATCATATTTCGGTGCTTTCATTTATATCCATCCTTTTCTGTGCGACGTTTAGGGTCGCAGGCTTCTGATGCTTCTACCAAAATTCACAACCTTGCTTCATGTTTCATTCAAATACAGCTTAAATGCCGGTGCCCTGACGGCGGGGCCGGGCCCTTACAGGATCGTTGTCGTATTGATCTGCTGTTCGACCCAAAATTTCCTGAACTCATCACGGTCCTGGCAATAAGCAGGATCAAAAACAGCTTTAGCGATCTCGTCCTTCTGCTCCTGCAATTTTGAATAATCGACCGGTTCCTCAGGCAGAAAAACGGGCGCACTTTTATCATAAACGATCGTTGTGCCGGGGAAAGACTGGATTTCCTGCCTCCAGTTCCAGTACATCGATAACCCTATAACCCGGTCACCGACCCGTATCGCTTCATTTAACTCGTGTGTAACAATCATAATTGTATACGGGGGTTTTTGCTTTTTTTGCCTCGCTGACGTATTTTCTATGTATAACCGCAGGACAAGATCCTGCAATTCCGCTCTGGTCGCTTCATCCAAGGCGCCGAACGGCTCATCCAACAGCAAAATCCGCGGTTTCATAATAAGGGCCTGTGCAATGGCCACTCGCTGACACATGCCTCCCGACAATTGGGACGGATAGCGGTGCATGGCCTCTTTGAGCTTCAGTTTCTCCAATAATTCCGCGGCCTGAGCAAAATGCCCTTTCCTCATCTTCCGCCATTTCCAAGGATGAAACAGCCGGCCCAAAATACCCGTTTGATCCAGCATAAGACCAAACGCGACATTTTCAATAGCCGTTAAGAACGGGAACAGGCTGTACCGCTGATAAACAATACCGATATTTCTGTCCGGTTTTAATCTTAAATTGGCAATCTCATTCTGAAGTCCGGAGTAAACGACAATCTGCCCTTGTTCCGGAGGGTGGGTTCCGAGAATCGCACGCAACAGCACCGATTTCCCGCAGCCGGAAGGTCCCACAACAGACACAATCTGCCCTTCCCTGATTTTTAAATTAATATTGTGCAGGACACGATTCCGTTTCGGGCCTTTCCCGAAGGAATGGCTCACATCCTTAATGTCCATTACGATTTCATTCAACATTTACCGCCCTTCATATTCATACCATCGGCACAACCGGTTCATGGCGTATTTAAGAACCCCGTCCATCAAGAAACCGAAAATAATAAGAATAGCCAAATAAGGATAAACCACATCCATATTGACCAGCCGTGCCTGTAAACGCAGCCGGTACCCGAAACCGATATGCGCTGTCGCATATTCCGCCGCGATCAGGTAAACAAGCGCCGGGCCGATCTGCAGCCGGATGGCGTTGATGATCTGCGGCAGGACATGGAAAACAATGACGTTCCAAACAAGTTCGGGACGGGAAGCGCCTAACGTCGTCGCTTTATCAATTAATTCTCTGGGAACATCCTTGATCGCCAGATAAATGCTTTGCGCCAGAACCGGCAGAATACCGACAACAATAATACCGACAAACATACTGGTACCCGTCCCCAGCATAACAAAAAACAAAGCCAAGGCGGCCGTCGGAGGAAGCTTGGCAAGAATCGCTAAAGACGGGGCAAAAACCGCTTCCATGACCGGGAAACACCCTATCGCCAATCCGACCGCAACAGCCCCGGCAATGCCCCAAAGAAGCCCCAGGAAAAGCCTGCGGGCTGAAGCCTGGGCATCGACAACGATCCAACGTTCTCCCGAACGTTTATTCTTTTCGAAGATCTTCTCCACGCCTTCTTTAAGCTGAACCCAAGTCGGGATCGTTTTGTCCTTAGGATTTTTGATGTGCTGTTTGTGGGCCAGATATGTGTATCCCAGAATAATGATCATGACAGAGGCCGCCATAATCATTATTCTGGGCACAGGCTTCAAAGATGGTCCGATCATGAAAGTTTATTCCTTGGGGGTTGCCATGACATTCTTGATATAGGAGGAATCAAAAAGCAGATTCCCCTGCTGCTGCGTCCCGAAAGTCACCATCGGGGCCTGCTCGACAATTTCTCTTTTCACACAATAGGCCACGACTTTCTTCATCGTCGCCTTCAACTGCTCCCCCTCCAATAACTGCAAAGCCTCCTCAGGCGTACTGTAAAACTTGGTTTGTTTAACAACTTTACGCATGCTCTGCAGGCCCAGGTTGCTGAATTTTTCCCCTAAAGCAATAAGCGTGTCGTCACCTTCCGCCGGGTCAGCCAGCATTTTATTTAACTCATAAAAAGCGTCGATTACGGCCGAGGCAAAGGCCTTGCCCTGGGGTTTGGCCAACGACGCCTGGCTCACGACAACCATATCAATGATTTCTCCGGGGATGGACGTAGAATCAAACATGACCCGGGAATCGCTCCTTTTTTCTAACGTATCAAGCACAAAAGGATTCCAGACGACAATGGCATCCAAGGCCCCCTGCTGAAACTGGAGAGCCGCGGTAGCCGGATCCATGTTCACAAACCTATACTGGTCCGGATTTTCTCCCTGCAGTTCCAGGTTAGCATCAAACGTGTAACTCGAAACACTTAAATCAAGCCCCGCGACATTGACTTTCTTCAGGTCATTAAAATCTTTAATTTTATCCGACACAATAAGAGCATCCGCCCCGAAAGAGGTCGATGTGGGCAAGACGGCCACGGAATTCAAGGACAGCGAAGGGCTTAAAATATCCATATTCGTAATACACACGGCATCGGCTTGTCCCGAAGCGTACAATTGAATCGTAGAATCATAATCCATTTCTTCCAAAACGATGTCGACTCCCCATTTCTCCTCTACCGGGCCGACTTTTCCTAAAGCCCCGTTTATGACACCGGCTTCATGCAGAACGCCAAAAGTGCTCCATGACGGATATTCACTCCAGGCTAAAGTGAAGGCCGGGTACTCCTGGGCCCTGACAGGGCTCGCGCTTAACAAAAAACTCAACACAGCAAAAAACGACAGCCATACAAAAACTTTTTTCATCATAACCTCCTGCTTTTAAAAAACCGGTCCATTTATTCTTGATACTGATCTCCGCCCTCTGCCACCTTGGGTTTCTCTTTCTTTTCGACGTCGGCAGAAAGCGTTGGGTCCTCGCTCAATCCGATCTCATTGAAAAACTCCTCTTCACCTCCTGACTCTGCGAGCGCGATCAATTCTTCTTCCTCGGCCTTATTTTCATAGCCTGACGTTTTCGCAGCCAATTTGGTTAAATTCTCCACATTACTGACCGAGTCCCTCACCTCTTTTAAAAGCTCTGCCGTCTCATCATTACTGATGCCGGCCTTCATCTCATATAGATCTTTTCTCTCCTTGGCCGAAGCGACTTTGGCGATGGCCCGGTCCCGTTCCTGCTGCAAGTTTTCAAACTCCCGCTGCATTTGCTTGATATCCCTTTCAAAGGACTTCAGCTCCCGGGTATCTTCTTCAATTTCCGTCTCAAGATTACTAATGTCGTTCTGCAACAGGGTCAACGAAGAGCTGGCATCATTTCGTTTTGCGGCGAATTCCTTGATCTTTTCATCGGATTTTATCTTCTCAATTGTCATCCCTTGGCTTTTTAACTCCCGCGCACGTTTTTGTCCCGCAATCTTAGCCCCCTTCATCATCTTCTCTTTTGCTTCGGCCTGTTGCCGGTACGCTTCCAGTTGTTTCTTCTTCTTGTCCAAGGACGTCATGAGACGGGAAACAGCCCTGGTAATCGTCTGGTAACGGGCCTTCTTTTCCTCCAGGATGGAGTTGTATTTCTCACCAACGACATAAGGATCCTCTCCCCAAATTTCACTAATCTCATTAATCCGTCCGGTCAGAGCGTAACCGATCGTTTTGAAAAGTTTCCCGATAGCTCTAAACATAGGAATGCCTCCTGTTTAATGATGTTAACTTTTATCTTAGCAACAGCTTCTTATATGAAAACTGGGTTTTATTCCAGAACGTCTTTATTTTGCTCCAGCTCTTTCATCTTCAAATCGACTCTCTCCGCGACGGCCAGCCCCTCTTCAAGATCTGACATGATATTCTTCATATCGGAATCATCGGATGTTTCTTTTTGATGCAGGACCTGGATCCTGGTCAGGATTTCCCCCAAATAGCGAATAGTCTTCTGCACTTCCTCTAAAAGGTTCTCTCGCAAAGACAGCAGCTTTTCTTTAACGTCTTGATTCGAGATGGCCTGGGCATTCTTTAATAACTTTAAAGATTTTTCGAGCCGGTTCACACATTTCTGAAAAAGCTGCTCGACCTTATAATCCATCTCAAACTTTGAACGGGCGTCCAGCGTCGATTCTTCAGTGGCACTGTCTTTTACCGCCGCCGCCAGTTCCCGCAATTCTTTTAAAGCGCGGTGCGTCCGCGGATCCCGGTCCTTGGCCAGCCGGTCATAAAGGTCATCCAGTCTTTCCTGCCTTGAATCATCCGCCTCTTTTTTTAAATCCTGCATAGCCTGCCTGGCCATTTGATCCCCGGAGAGGATAAAAAGATGGCCTATCGTCCCCAATGTTATCAAAGACATAATCCATATGAAAGCATTTAACAAAGCTCCTCTGAAATTAATAGCCCATCCCGCCAGAAACAGGATAACCGTAATTCCCACACTCAGGACGACTGGTATCTTTGCAAAAAGGATTTGAAAAAACTTCCACCACAGTCGTTTTTTATTTATACCCATGACTTGATGATCTTGATGTTCAGGAACTTTTTTTAGTCAATTTATCAAATCTGCCCTGAGATTCATAATTTAATATCGCTGATATGCCGGCCAGGCTAATAGGGCATCTGCCCAACGACAAAAGAAACAGATTGACCCGAGCCTCCCCTGTTAAAAACTTTGGCGGCTTTAGCCCGGACCCGGTTCGCGTTAATCCCGCAGTCATCAATCAGGAACATCTTAACGACTTCCGCCCGTTCCTTGGCCAGCTGACGGTTCAGCTGAGGATCCCCTTCTTTTCTGGCATGCCCTACAACCAACAGATAATAGCTCGGCCAGGATTTTATCTTTTCCGACAATTTTTTCAGATCCCGCTGACTCTGAATGCCGACACTTGATTTTCCCCGGCCGAAACTGACCGGATTGATCTTCATGCGTCCGACCGGGACAAGCTGTTCCCATTCCTGGTCTGTTAAAGGCGCCAGTGCCTTCGTCCCGCGGATAACTTCATCGTTCGAAAGGCCCATATCACCGGCCAAAAGATTAACCTTCCTCCCGGGATGGAAATTTTCATGTTTGAGATTACTGAGCAGCTTGTCATAAAACAACTTGTGATAACTTCCGGAAAAAGGGTCGGAATCCAGAGCGCCGGTATTAACCAGGACATCCGTAATCTTTTGGATAATATCTTCGATATGATCCAGCCCCTTCGTCGCGTCTTTTTCCAACAAGCCAAAATGGGCATAGTTCTCGATGCTGTTCTTCCACCTGATCCCCCGGACAATTTTCTCCGCCTGGGCCTGCGTCAAACGGCTTCCCGTTGCTTTCGCGTCCTTTAAAACAAGCTCTGTCATCGACTGCCGGTACGCGTACGCGGCCCGCAGGTACGCTTCAATCACTTTTTGGGCGGTGGAAGGGAAATCGGCCAGGAACTCCCGCTGGACAACCAGGACGTCAAAAATATGCCCTTTGATTTTCGACGAATCCAGCAGAACGTGAGCGCCGGGAACCTCCAGGGCTTTGGAGACTTCCGGTTCCCACATGATAAAAGCCTGTTTGACCGAAGGCGCAGCGTCTTTGAATCTTTCGTAAACATCGCTTGAGCCGTCTGCCGGAACAATATATTTCTTGGATAAATCTTTCAGGCTGAAATGGGCTTTGATGATCCTCGCCATAAATTCACTCGGTGAATTCGGCGTAAGAACAACTCTGGCGTCAGGGTCATCCAGGCTGTTGAGATTGGGCATGCTTGCTTTGTAAGCTATAACGGCGTCCGCCCCATGGGACTCATCTATGGCCAAGACAATTGTCCCCGGCCAGGACCCGAGCTCAACGGAAGAGGTGATAAGGGAATCTACGGTAAAAACAGCAAACTGGCACGCCCCTTCTTCCAGGGCCCGTATTCTATTGTGATAATCCGCGCCGTCATCCTGAAAAGCCACCCGGATTTTAGCCGCTTTCAATTCTTCTTTAAAAACATCGGACCGGAGGATGCTGTATCCGGAAAAGCTGTCCAGGTTGACCGTCACCTCATGCTCATACTGGCTGACAGCCGAAGTCATTTGTTCCAGTTTCTTATCCTGATGCGGCTTAAAAACATATTTAAAAATGACCGCTAATCCAAAAGCCAAAAGAACACACCACATGACAAGGATACCGATCCATTTAGACGAATTATTCCCCATAAATTCAAGTCCCCGTTCTTAGGTTATTGCCCCCTGTTGCCTATGGGATACAGCGGAGCCGCCGTCAGGGCTTTAATAATCTCAACGATCATCTCATCCGGCAAAGGGGCAAGGTCTGAGAATGCCGTGTCCGTCCCGGTATCGTTTTTCTGTTCTTCTATTTCCGCCACAACTTCCTTAATAGCCTTTTTTAATGTCGCCGCGTCTCTGGCTTCCCGATAAGAATGAACTTTCGTCGCCAAACTGTGGGCTTTGTTCATGTAGACTCCGATGACGTCCACAGATATTCCTCTCGCCATAATTTCAGGAGTATATTTCTCTACGGCTTTGGGATCAGAGGCTTCCCCGTCAGTTATAATCAGCAGCCGGTAATTGCCGTATCCCAGCTGAGTTTCTTTTTGCTGCAGAAGACGGTCCGCACCATATTTCATGTACTCCCCCAGAGGCGTGTTGCCGTCGGCCTGCAGTTTATCTATCGCCAGATTAAGGTACGAATCATCCCGCGGCCCCAGGTTGAACTGCCATCCCTGGCTGCCGCCGAAAGCCAATAAGCCGATATGAACTGAGCGGGGAATGCTGTTGAGGACCTCCCGCAAGGCTGTTTTGGCTTCTTTGAGCTTTTGTCCCTGCATAGAGCCGGAACAGTCAATAATAACAACAAGATTATCGGCATAGACATTCCCGGCAAACGCCGGGCGTATCCCAACACAACTTAGAAGAATCACCCAACAAATCAATCTTTTCACATGAACCTCCTAGAATTCAAATGATTCAAGCCATCCTTGCCAATTTCTTCTGTTTTGCAAAAACATGCCTCGCCTCTGGAGAGGCATATCTTCCGTAAAGGACATCCTTCGGCGCCGCACGTCTGTTTACAAAACGTCCCGCCGCCGTATCGGAAGCCATTCTTGAACTTCCGGATTCCGAAGCGACTAAGGTTCGCACACAGCCCCCGTAAAAAAGCCGTTATAAATCAAAAATCAAAATCAGAAGGATTCATTGTTTCAGCAGACGTTCTAATCAGAGAAAATTCACCCCTCATATTCTGTTTGGCTTCCCATTGATTGCGGGGTTTGGGAACAAGCGGCTCCCGTATCCCGACACCAAAAGCCTGAATTTGAGTTTCGTCGACATCCAGCCCTTTGCCCTTAGCGTATTTCAGAAAACTTTGTCTTACCGCCTCGGCTCTTTTCCTGGATAAATTCAGGGCCTGCTGCACAATAGCGCGGGCATTATGCTGGCCGTGATCAAAAGCCCCGGAGTTAATAAGGGAAATGATTTCCGCGGTGTCCTGAAGATTCAGCGGACGTCCCTTATAAAAGTACTGCCAGTTTCCTTGTTTTCCGCTTCTCTGAATAATGCCCTTGGCCATCCCCGCTTCAACCAATGCTTTCAAAGCCAAAGTGGGATCCGCATGGCCGCGAATAGCCAAGACAGCATTTCCGAACTGATCCATGCTGTTGATGACTTCATCGAAATCAGCGGCATATTCTTCAGCGGTAAAATCTGTCTGATTGGCCTTAAAATCAATAGTAAAAGACAGGATCGTTTTCTCGTCCAATCCGCCGCGTTCGGTCAACTCTTCGATTTCCCGCTGGACCGCTTCGGCCTTAAACTTATCTTTCTTCACCACGTCAGTCTGGGACAGATAATTCATAAAAACGGCGGCATTGTAATCAAAATCATTGTTGCTGATCGGGACTTTTTTATTGACAATGCCCAGGTTCTTCGCAAGCTCCAAAGATCTGTCCATGAAGACCTCAAACCCGTGAGCATTATCCGCATCGCGGAAAAAAGCGACGTTTCCGGGGTGCCCGACCAAGGTCGCATCTATCAACAAGCCATACGCATCTTCTTCCAGGGTGGGGATCGTCTCCTTGCCATAAATATCCTGTGTCAACTGCAACAACCGCACAAACTGATCCGAACCTTTTGTCTCATAATCTTTCCGCAAGGCAACGACTTCTTCGGCGGCCTTTAAATATCCGGCAACAAACTTTTCGACCCAGGCTTTATGTTTATAATAGAAATCGCTTCTGACGATATAAACATCGGCAATGGAATAGCTCATATTAGCCGTTGAAACCAGGACATGCGCCCCGGCGACCGTCCCTTCCGCCCCTGAACCGGTGTTCTGCAGTCCTCCGGTGAGACCGATCATATCAGGTGAAATAACAAAACACGCCGCGATATCGTCATTGCTGCGGAAAAGTTCCGCAGGGCTGTCTGGGGACGCCGTGAGGTCTTTAGCCCAAATAACCGTCACGTCATCCCAGGTCAACTTTGCCGTTCTTAAGATATCGTCCAGCATACCGACATGAGGGCCCCCGCGCTGCAGGACAATTTTCTTCCCTTTTAAATCGCCGATCGTTTTAACGCCCTTCCGTATGACACAATGATCCCCGGCCGACCAGGTCAACTGCAGGACCATAACACCCTTTGTTTTAGGGCTGCTGGCGATCAGTTCCGATACCTGGCCCATCATACGGAAAGTTCCCCTCATGAAAGGGCTTTGCCCCTCCATATATTCTTTAGCCTGCTGCTCCAGATCGTCTCTGGCCACCAGATTGACATTAAGACCAAGCTTGCCGAAGATGGAATCCTTGGCTGTCTTAAGCCCCCCGTTCGCGTAGAAGGTAATCATGTCTCCCCCCCAGGTGATGAAGGGGATCTGCACTTCTCCCGGATCAGGAACCTCGCCGATAGCCAGCGTGCCCACTCTTTCCTTAAACGTCTGGGCGAAGACAGGATTCACAGAACTCAGCAGGAACAACAAACATGTCATTAAACAGACTATTTTCCCTCTCATGATTTAACCTCCTTAGTAAGGGCAGATTGCAGCCGCGATTTTCTTTGAATTTTTAGTTTAATATAAATATTATTATGTGTCTATGAAAAATAGGGCGATAATTTATAATGGGGTTAAAAAATTATGACAATAAATACGCAAGATAAACGGCTCATCCGCGGACACCTGCCCCGGACCGGACATGCCAAACTATTGTCAAGAAACGTATTTTAGTATACACTAATCTTCAAGTATCTATTTTCCAGAAGCTTTCTAAAATCCCGTACGGGAAAACGGGACATAAAAGGCTGTCAATAACAACACAGATCCCAACCCGCTTGAATAAATTTCTATGTTCAAGATATCAGTTAAAAAACTTATCTGGATATCCGTCATCGGGATAGCCCTCTCCCGATTATATTCGGTTAACACCCAGACCCTGTTCTCCCGGCCCCGTCCCGCCAAAAGTTATCAGGAAAGTCTGCAGAGAATAGAAAAATTGAAAAACTTAAACTCCCGGGAACTCGCCCCCACCGGACAGTTGATCTTTATGAATCACGGGAAAAAGGTGAACGAGGCTATCGTGTTTTTCCATGGATTTACCAACAGCCCGCGCCAGTTTAAAGCGCTGGGGGAAGAATTTTATAAGTTGGGGTATAACGTCCTGATTCCACGGCTCCCCCGCCACGGGCATAAAGACCGGATGGCCCCGGATTTAGGGTATCTGACAGCGGAAGAACTCAAGGCATTTTGCGATGAATCCGTGGATATCGCCCGGGGGTTGGGCGAACGGGTGACAGTGGTGGGGCTGTCCATGGGCGGGGTCATGACCGGCTGGGCCGCGCAGTTCCGTAATGATGTTGATCAGGCTGTTTTAATTGCCCCGAATTTCGGAACATATGTGGCCCCGGAGATATTCCTGAAACCCACAATCAACCTCCTGCTCATATTACCCGACCGGTTTGTCTGGTGGAACCCCCTGGAAAAAGCCCAAATGAAAGGTCCTGAGTCAGCCTATTACGGCTTTTCAGCGAGAGCGCTCGGGGAAATCAGGCGTTTAGGATGGCATATACAGGCGGAAGGGGGAAAACATCAACCTTCGGCAGGGGCCATTATCATCATAACAAATGCGAATGACAAAGCGGTTAACAGAAAAAGCATTAAAACGGTTAAAAGAAACTGGCGCTCGCACGACCCGCATAAAATACGGCATTATGAATTTCCGAAAAATCTTCAATTGGGCCATGACCTGATCGATCCCGAACAGCCCGACCAGAAGATTCACCTCGTTTACCCTAAACTGCTGACGCTCATCACTGGCAAGGAAATTTTATAATACGGCTCTTTCAATATCTTCAAGAAGACAATATTTCATGAAGCAGGCTGTAATTCTGTGTTTTATTGAAAACCTCCAATTGATTGATGAGAGGTTCGTCCCCGGGCCGGATAAAGGATCCGCCTTCGCAGGCCAGCCCTTCATCGGAAAGGCCAAGATAAACAGAAATGTTTTTCCCTTCTCCTTTTACGGCCGCACGAATGACATCCGTCAATTTCGGAGGGGAATACTGCTGACGTCTAAAACTCTGTTCCAACATCGTTCCCGCCGCCACGAAGGTCGGGTTCAGGTGCATGTTGATTTTTATTCCGAACTTCCGTGATTGTTCACTCAAATAATCAATGGCCCGGTGGATGTCGAGGATGGCCTCCTCATCGGACAACCCGGGAACCGGCTTCTGCATAAAATAACACTTTAAACGAAAACCATGCACGGCCAGCATAGCGCACAACTTTTCAAATGTTTCCAGCGTCAGTCCTTTATGAAAAACCTCATTTCTTATACGGTCATCAAAAGCTTCAAAGCCCACAGCTATCTCCAGCATGGTCGGGGTATCCCCCTCGGCTAACGTACGGGCTATAAATTCCAGCTCTTCGATATCCACATACTCCACTCTCGTTTCCAGAGTCAAAACCGCGAGTTGCGGAAAGTGAAGGTTCATTTTGGCCATGAGGTATATCAATGCTGTCGAAGAAAATGTCGCCTCATCCAAAACAGAACCATTGTTGCTGACGATGACTTTCTTTAAGCAGGGGCTCCGCCTGACGACTTCCGGGCGGGTAAAAACATAATCCGCTTGAGCCATCAGGGCCTTAAAACCGACATGTTTTTGGGCCATCCGGGAAGGCAAATTACAGCCGAGACAGCGGGACCATCGGCAGGCCTGCGAATAAAAAACGATAAAAAGGATCTCTCCTTCTTCGGATTCCTGAAACCACATCTGGGCCGGAAGATTCGGGTCATGTTCTTCATCGAACTGATAATTCTTCTGGCCGGCATTTGTGCCAATGATAATTTGTTTTTCAACATCATGCGAACTGCTCATTTTACTATTCATCCTCCTACATGGTCGGCCCGACATCCCCTTACAGAACATAAAATTATATTAGGGGCGTTCACCGTTCAATCTTAAATTCACGAATCCTGAGGACAACTTGTTCTCTATTGACTAAGGACACTCATAATTCGTCCATTTTTCAAGCAGACACGACTTATCGAAGAGAAAAGAACCTTTTTTGCTATAGATTTTATAGCCTCCATTCTTCGCCAACGTGCAAGCCTCCTCCTGGGAAAGTTTCGAAATAGAACCCAGCAAATCATTCACTTCACTATAATGCAGTCCCTTTTTTAATTCTGACCATCGTTCTTCACAACTTAATTGTTTTTCAGGAACGTCAAATTTTTTGCTTGTATATTCGGCTGAAGTGGAACACGCGCTCATCCAGATCAAAGACAAAAATAATAATATCCTTTTCATAATTCTATCCTTTGGTTTCAGCTATCTTTAATAAAGTAAAGTAGGGACCGGGTCTATCTATCTCTTTTAGTCCCAAGAAGTTCCTAGAGAAGTGTCCCCGCAGATCAAACAATAGGATTGGGCAGAATTTATTTAAGGGCATTGACGATCGTATCCGTATTATGGGTCAACATTCCGATATACGTTCCTTCAAAAGTCCCCTCTGCGCCCATGGCATCGGAAAACAACTCTCCTCCGATTTGCACATCAAATCCCTTTTGCTTTACGGCCTCCTGAACCGCTTCAACATATTTCTCCGGCACACTGCTTTCCACAAAGATGGCTTTGATTTTTCCGGAAACGATAAACGCCGTCAGGTCCTGCACATCTTTCGTCCCGGCTTCGGTCTGCGTACTAATACCCATCAAGGCTTTAACCTCCATCCCATAGGCTTTGCCAAAATAGGCGAACGCGTCATGCGCCGTGATAAGCACCCGGCCGTTCTCCGGGATGAGGGCAACTTTTTTCATAATGGAGCCGTGCAGGGCCTGAAGTTTTTGCAGATAATCTTTCGCCTGCTGTTCATAGCGTTGTCTGTTTGCGGGGTCCTTTTGAATAAGGCCGTTCCTAACGGTCTCCACGGCTCTGATCCATAAGGAGACATCCATCCAGACATGCGGGTCATGCTTATGATCACGGGTCTGAATAATATCTTCCGGAATATCTTTTGTAACAGCAACAGCCTTTTGGGGCATCTTTTCTAAAATCTTCTGCAGGCCGGCTTCCAGATGAAGCCCATTATAAAAAATGATATCGGCCTTGCGCATCCGTTGAACATCCCGTGCCGTGGCCTGATACAAATGAGGATCGACACCCGGCCCCATCAAAGCCGTCACCTCAACCAAATCCTGCCCCACATTCGACGCCACATCGGCGATCATTCCGGTTGTCGCCAGAACTCGCACCTGCTGTGCGAAACCCGTCCCCGCGCCGCACCAGAGAAAACACAGAACGGCCAGGCCCGTATTGATAATGATTCTGCGGTGATTCATAAATAAACTCCTCCCGGATTAGGGACATTAATTTTCCATGACCGTATCCGCTAATTCCAGTCCTTTCTGGGTTAACTTTAAAATCCCTTTTTGGTTAATAATAAGCTGATCTTTTTGAGAGAGGTCGATAACTTTCTGGGCAAATCCCGGCTCCCATCGGATATGGTCGGTCAAATGGTCTGCCCGGCATTCCTGGCGCTCTTCCTCCCTGCCCCGATGATGGGCCAGATGCACCGCCAAGACACCCTGGGCGAATTCCAGCCGCTGGGTCAAACGGCGTTTGATAATAGCCAAAACACCCCGATGAGGAGCCAAGAGAAATGTTAAAAGGAAATAAACTCCGGTCATAACGGCAATGCATCCAGATATGGAGGAATCAAGGGCATGGGCGATAAAAAAGCCGGTTACAGCGCTCAGAATCCCGAACCCCGCGCTCAACCAAAGCATAGTCACTAAACGGCTCGTAAGCAGAAAAGCGGAGGCCGGAGGCGCAATCATCAGTGCGACAACGAGAATCGAACCTACAGTATCAAAAGCGCCTACAGCCGTTATGGAAACCAGGCCCATAAAAACATAGTGCAATAGGCCGGGCGCGAAGCCAAAGGTCGAAGCCAATCCGGCGTCAAAAGTCGACAACTTGAATTCCTTAAAAAAGACAATGATAAACAAAACATTCAGCAGCAGTAAGCACGACATGACATAAAGGGCTTTAGGCCCCACATCCCGTCCAGACACCGTCAACGTATTAAACGGGGCAAAAACCAAGTCCCCGACCAAAACAGCATCAATATCCAAATGGATATTGCCGGCATAGAGGTTAATCAGAATAACGCCTATGCTGAACAAGGCCGGAAAAACCAGGCCGATAGAAGCATCCTCCTTGACTAAATGGGTTTTATTAAGGGCTTCAACCAGAACAGCCATGAGCAGGCCTGTCGCCCCTGCCCCGACGATCAGCCAGGGGGAGGACAGATCTTCAACAAGAAAAAACACGAGAACGATTCCCAACAGAATCGAATGACTGATCGCATCGCTCATTAAAGCCATACGGCGCAGGACAAGAAAAACGCCCAGCACCGCGCATGTCGCTGCCGTTAAACAGGCAATCAGAATAATCTGAATGGTTTCAATATCCATTCGGTGCTCCCCGCTGTTTCAATATTTTCTCAGCTTCGGCCGTTCCCTTTTCCGTCAAAATCCAGAGATCCCTTTTCGTCTGCCGGACTAGCCCCAGACGCTGCATGAGGTTTAGACTTCTTTGAATACCGACGCCCCTGGAGTTCATCGTCCGCAGAACCGGCACCGGATGCCCCCGCGGCTCTGCATGATGAAGGGACAAATGATAAAGGTCGGTGAGGACATTTTCAAAACGGATTTTATGGCGGCTTTGCACCCGGCGGATCCAGGTAAAAAGGATACCCCGTTTAGGAGAAATAATAAAGGAAACAACAAATACCGCCGTAACAAATAAAACAATGGTCGGCCCGGTCGACAAACGGCTGACCGCGCCGCTTAACAGCGCGCCGAATATACCGGAACTGGCCCCGAAAACAGCAGCCAAAACGACCATCACGTTCAACCGGTCTGTCCACTGCCGGGCGGCCGCGGCCGGGGCCACGATCAGGGAACTCATTAAAATAACGCCCACAGCCTCCAGTCCAATCACGATAGACATAACGATCATCGCCGTTAACAAAACATCCAAAAGATGCACCGGATAGCCCAATGTTTCTCCGTACTCCGGGTTAAAGGACAAGAGCTTGAATTCTTTCCAGAACACAATCACTAAAAACAAAACAAGCAATCCCAGAACGGCCATGGCCAGGACATCACTTTCCAGCATTGTCGCGGCCATTCCGAACAAAAACTTTTGTAACCCGGCCTTGCTCGCTGTGGGCAGACGGTTGATAAATGTCAAAAGCACCATCCCCAGGCCGAAAAAGACCGATAACATCATGCCCAGGGCGCTGTCCTCTTTGATCCGGGTCATCCGGATAATAGACATCACCAGCAGCATTCCCAGCCATCCCGAAACAGCAGCACCGATAATCAAAACAATCGTGGCCTTACTTCCCGTTAATAAAAACGCCAACGCGATGCCCGGCAGGGCCGCGTGCGCGATGGAGTCACCCAGCAGGCTTTGACGGCGCAAAAAGGCAAAACACCCCAGAACCCCGTTGACCATGCCCAGCAGAGCTGTTCCCATGATAACGGTCCGTAAAGTGTAATCCCCCCAAATTGTCTGGATAAAATCAATCATAATTGTGATCAACTGGCCGGTACGGTCTTATGCATGAACGACATCATGCCGCGGTATGTCTGCCGAAGATTCTCTTCCGTAAAAACATCCTCCACTTTCCCGCTCACAGTTAAACGTTTGTTCAGCATCACGACCCAGTCAAAATATTCCGAAACTGTCTGCAGGTCATGATGAACCACCATCAGGGTCTTTCCCTGGTCGCGCAATTCATGCAGCAAACGGATAACGGCTTTCTCCGTGTGGATATCGACACCCTGCAGAGGTTCATCCATAAAATAAACCAGCGCATCCTGAACCAGAGCCCGGGCCAGGAAGGTCCGCTGCTGCTGCCCTCCGGATAATTGACTGATCTGGCGGCCGGCAAACTCCGCCATGCCCATTTTATGCAAAGCTTCCAGCGCCATATCCTTTTCCGCTTTACCGGGGCGTTTAATCCATCCCAACCGGCCGTAAAGCCCCATCATCACGACATCCAAAACACTGGCAGGAAAATCCCAGTCAACACTGGTTCTCTGAGGAACATACCCCACCACCTGACGCTGTTTTTTGTAAGGCTCGCCGAAAACAAAAACCTCGCCGGCCACGGGCCGCAGCAGTCCCAAAATGGCCTTGATGAGCGTACTTTTACCCGCTCCGTTAGGCCCGATGATGGCGGATAAAACCCCTTTGGGAATATTAAGATCAATATCCCATAAGACAGGACTCTCTTGATAAGCCACGGTCAAATCGTTAATCTCAACAGCGGGTTTACTAAAATTAATATTCATAGAGTTATTCTCCAAATTATGTCGTTAAAAATTTCCTTCTTAATGTAACACCGGCAGATAGAAATCTCAACCATTAAAGTCGGCCCTTTGCCCTGCCCCGTTAAGAACGCTGCCCCCGACAGCACAGTTTCCGGTTCCTAGGCTTACGATTCGCAACGCCCCTTCCCGGACACAAAAAAGAGATCAACCTTATGGTTGATCTCTTTTTGAAATGTCCTGTCTCCGCCATAAAAATGCCGCATTCCCGTCCAGCACGACAGGAATGCTCAATTTCTCGGGCAGACCTAAAGACTATGTTTCGTCATCGGACGGCATATTATCAGAGGAGCTTTCCAAGGTCCCTAACAACAAGGGAACATTCACCGGGACAACATCAATGATGATCGGCATGAATCCCTGGATTGTCATATTCTGAATCGGCTGCTGAGGAAGCGGCAGGGCCACGCCCCGGCCGTCACGTTTGATCTGCAGGTCCAGCATATCTGAATTCAAATCGATACCGCCGTAATAAGACCCGGCATCTGTCTCGGCGTCCTGAGCCAGCGGGCTTGAAACGGCTTCCGCCCCCGTTCTGAATTGCTCACCGATCAGGTTTTCCATTTCCGGCTGTGCTTCCGGCGGAATAAGGTCCAGTTTATGAACCCACACCAGATTGTCAATCATATCCAGGATATCCCGGTAAACCTTCTCCTGGGATTGTTTCCGGGCCTGCCAGTGGTCCGGACGCTGATTCCGGTCAACATCATTAAGCGTGGAAAACAATTTCGTCGCCTGCAAGGTTCTCTGCACCCGCCTGCGCCAGCTGTATTTACTGGCGATCCGTTCCAGGGCAGAATGGATAATCGCCTGTTTCTGTTCAGCGTTGGCCAGGGCATCCAAAGCTTCCCCCAACCGTTCCCCGAACTCTCCCGGGATTTCAGGATTGGCCAGAAAACCGTCCTGGTGATGGCGGATGATCTCTGCCGGGCCTCCCTGATCCGTAGCCACAACCATAAGTTTTGTGACCATAGCTTCCAGAATTGTTAAACCAAAAGCCTCAAAAATAGCCGGCTGGGCGAAAATCGCCCCCTGGGGATGGGCTTCCATAACCCGGTACAATTCAGCCGATTCACGGGCAATAGTACTGGCCGAAATCCAGCGGATGTGTCCGTCTAAACCGTATTGCTCCACTAAGGCAAGAATCTTTTCCGCGATAGCGAGTTCCTCGGCGTTCATGTCGTCAGACCCGTCCTGGCTTTTAAAGACGACCTTGCCGTCTCCGTCGATAATATAATCCGTGTTGCCGCCGACGATCACCAGATTGGCCCTGTCTTTAAGGCCCGCTTTAGCGAACTCCTCAACCAGGCCCGCAATATTTTTCCGGGAATCAAAACGCGCCATCGTGAAAACAACCGGTTTGGATGAATCTTTCCAGTCAGCGAACCGGTCGTAGACTTTATTTTTGCCATCAGGAGCAGCAAAAATCTTGGCCTGCCAGAGAGCATTGGCATCGGCAAACTCCTGCCGGCGGACATCATCAGGCCCTTCATAGGCGAAGAACAGCCCGTCCGGGTTTGTTACTGTCCGCTGGTCAACGCTGGGTTCATTCAGGACAAACTTTCCGTCCGTAAGTTTAATCCCGTTATCCACCCGGAAAAGATTTTCAAATTCAAATGATTCATAATAGGAATACTGGCCGAGTATTTCCAGCAACGTGCTCGTCTCGATAATATCGGCCTTACGCATCACCCAGGCATCGATCAAAGCCTGGGCCGCCAAATAACGGCCGTCTTCCGTCTCAAACCAGTTATCGATCAGGCGGCCGTTTTCCAGCATGCTTTTAAAATATTTGCTCAATTCCAGGGCATGGGCTGTCATGACAACCGGGACGTTCCCGCCATAATAGTCCGACAATTTGCCCGCCAGCAGGTTCCCGTCGGAATAATTCCCCATAATAATATCCGGCCCCTCCTGCCCGTACCTGTTCATCACCTCTGTTATCCTGGCTCCGGCCGTATTAATAAATTCTTCCTGAGTAATATACGACCATATTTCAAACCGCCGGATAAAAGCCTGAATGACTTCCAGAATATTTTTAGGTTGCGGACGGCCCCTGACCTCCCCGGACCGCTCCTGATCCTCAAAAGGCACCCGGACCAGTTTAACGACCTGACGGTCATCCTCGTAGACCGACTCCTCCGGAAGATCGGCGGTCGTGTCCTCGGCTTTGGGAATCAGGCGCGTGAATATCAGGGCGACAGCTTTACCGGGAATCCCGGCTCTTTCCATCTTACCGGCGATCTCTTTAGCCATGGCTTTGGCTTCGTCCCGCACAAAACTCACCTGACCGCCCGTATCGGGTTTCCCGAAAGCATTTTCCTGGACAAACCATCCATGGGTACTCACAAAGACGGCTGATAACGCTGTGGGGGTCAGGTCATCCAGTTCCATTAAAAGGCTTTTTCTGCTCACGGAATCTGCAGCCCCGGCGGATTCCAGCAGCAAATCCAGCCTCGTCTTCATTTCGGACAGCGTGTCTCCCCAGCCGCGTTCCAGGCCTACATCCCGCAAACGCGCATACACATCCTCCATAGGGTCGCTCTCATCGAACTGATCGAGAAAAGGACGGGCCTGTTCAAAAGCCGTTAATAAATCTTCCCCGGTCCGGATTTTTTCATTCACAAATAACGGGATGGTCCGGCCGCTCTCGTCCATTATCGTTTTTCCCTGCAATCTCGACACAAACGACTGCAAATAATCCTGATAATCCAGTTCCCCGATAATCCTGTCTCTGGCTCCTTCGATACCCTGCCCGATATCATCTTCTCTTAAATCCCGCCCTTCTTCCACCAGGTCAATAACACGGAAATCATGGTCTTCGATCAACTGCAGATCAATAAGCTTGTCCTGTTCCAGGTCGCCCTTGCGGACCCGCACGATCTGCCAGTGACTCTCCGGGAAATCCATGATCTCACGGATATCTTTGTCGCCTTCTTCCTTAACACTGTCCCGGGCCTTGATGTACCGGTAAAGCCGGTCCCCTTCTCTCTTGGCCGCATCAACGACCAGCCAGAGTTCCGCCCCCCGCTCCAGCACAAGGCTGTCTTTCTGATATCCGTAGGCCAGGTCATAAAAATACCGTCCCCTGAAGGGCTCCAGGGCCGCACGAATATCAGGGATCGTCCTCATGTCGTCCCGGGATAATAAATCGGCCACGTCCTGAAGAACGCTGAACGTTCTCCCCTCATCTTTTAACAGAGCCTGCCGCAGCATGTCTAAAATCCGGGCCTCAGCATCCGGACGGCTCAGCTCCAAAGTTTTGACAATAATCCCCTGATGCTGGATCGGGGAACTGACGATCGTGCGGACATTCCGCCTTTCGGCAGTATTCAATTGAGCGAAATCGTTCTTGACCGTAACCTGGGCCGGGGCCACCAGTCCCCCGGAGAAATATTTTCTCGGGATGACATCCTGCGTCTGGGGATCAGTATCTTCACGGATATAATTGAAGACCCCTTTCCCGTACGCTTCAATGTAAAGTCTGTAAATCTTTTCTTTGATCTCCTTATCATCAACATCCACGCCGACAATTTTATTTTGGTCGGCATAAACAGACGCCAACAAACTATTCTTGAGTGTCTGTTTGTACCATATACCCAGAATCATGGCGTTATAGATCTGCCTTAAGTCGGCAAACGTTCTGCCTGAGTTAACTTCCTTTTCTATCTCAGGGATAATAATGGTGCGCAGAATTTCCGAGGAGACGTGGTTGATGCCCGAAATCTCTTTTTCATCCATCTTCTTTTTGCGGAAAACATCCGAACCCCGGCTTTCCTGCAAGGCAAGATAATCTTCCTCCAGCATGACTTTCAAATGCTGGTCAATGACAAACGCGGTATTGTCATGTTCGTAAACAACGGCTTTATCCGGGACGATCCAGACTTTATTAAAGGTGTTGATCGGGACCTCTTTTAATCCGAATTCCTTATACACTTTGTTATAGACGCGGTCCCAGAAACGGCGGCCCAGGGACTCTTCCGGATATATTAAGGAAGCGGTTAACTGCTTAAGAAGATAATCCTGCGCCAGCATGTCCCGGCCTATTTCCGTTATACCGAGATTTTCAGGAATAATGCGGTCCTTCTCATAAGGGGACAAATTGACCCACATCTCGTCTTTCGGGATAGTCAGGGTAGCCAGGAAATATTTAATCATCTTTAAAGATTCCTGCTGCAGGGCCTCACCCTTCAACCGGTCATCCCCCGGATGAACAATAAAATTAAATTGCAGAGGCTTGTCGGGATATATCGTTATGCCTTTGACAAGAGCCGGCTCATAGCTTTCAGACGTCCGGAGCTGTGTTCCTGGAACAGGCAAACCGAGGATGGCCGCTTCCCGGGCAAAAACATAACGGGAAGGTGTCAGAGGGTAAAAAACAAAGGTGAAAGTGATTATTATCGTTAATACATAACTAAAAATTCTGGAACAGAGTATTCTTCCCAAAGACAAAACACACTCCTTTGCTCTATATAACAAGCTGAAAATAGGTATTAATTTTTAGGGTGGAGACAGGATTACTACTTTCTAAGTATAGCATAGATATGATATCTATCAATACTAATACGGAAAATCATAAAAAAAAGGAAAAAAAGCCGCAATTTAAACAAAATACGGGGCTTCCCTTCCTTTATCTTTTTTCAGGGAAAAATATCCCCGGGGACCAACGGTTCATCCTTCGTGAAAACCGTCTGTCTGCACAATGTCACCTGTCGCACTGACAACCTTTAAACGCTTCCATTGTCCGGAAGAATATCTCCAGGCGATCAAAAACGTTCCTGCCAGGAATGACATCACAAGCAGCAGCCAGGTTTTTTCAATAGACATGCCGTATATTCTTAAACAAAGGAATTGAACAATCACAATAAATACATGCAGGCCCACCGTCAAACTCATGGCCCAAAACGTATCGCCTGCCCCTCTCAAGGCCCCGACAAGCGCCACGATAACGGTCTCCACAAAAACGTACAGGCAGGCTATGCGCAGCATCGATACGGCAATAGGCACCGCCTGCCGGTAAATGACGCTGACATCCTCAGGTTTAAAAAAGGAGACCAGCTGCTGGGGGAAAAACATAAAGAAAATAAAAATAACAGCGGAGTACATGCTTCCCAGCTTCAGACCTGACAAAGTTGAACGGTGGGCAATATGGGGCTGCCCGGCGCCCATATACCGGCCGACCAGACTTGTCACCCCGATCTCGATGCCCAGCAGAGGCACGAAAGAGACCATATCCCAGTTGATCATAATGGTCGTCGCGGTTGCGGCAACAGCGCCTTCGGCATGAAATAAAAACATCATACAGGTGAACGCTGTAAAATTCAGGAATAATTCTATGCCTGACGGATAGCCGAAGTGCAGCAGTTTACGCATAATGTCTTTATCAAACGCAAACGAACTGTCCGTCTGAAATTCAAACGCATACTTTTTACTGAGATAGGAAACAAACAGGACAAGGACGCCGATAAGGCTGCCGATGATCGTCCCGATCGCCGCCCCCTGGATCCCCAGAGCCGGAAGCCCGTATTTCCCGAAAATCAGAATGTAGTTCAGGATAATATTGGCGGCCATGGATATGATAGACGCGATCATAACGATTCTCGTCCGTCCAATACCGCAAAAGAATCCGCTTAAAGAACTGCGGGCCAGGCTGATAAGCACAGAAAAAATAATGATATTAAAATACACGGTCTGGTAGGCGACCTGCTGCGGGTCTATCCCGGAATTCTGAAAAATCCATAAGACAAGCGGGCGGCACAGCAAAACCAGCGGATACGCCAATACCGAAATTAAAAGACTTTGAATTGTTACAACAGCACATTTGTTCTTCTGTCGGGCGCCGAAGAACTGGGCCACCAATGCCGTTGAGTACCCGGTGAGCCCCAGGAAAAAGGACATCAGCATAAAAGACGACATGCCCCCGGCCATGGCCGCCGTCATATGTAGCGAACCGAGTCTTGCCAAGAACACTCTGTCGGTAAAGATCATGACCGTGTCGCAGGCATGCGATACGACCATCGGGAAAGCGATAACGATCATTTCTCGCATACTGCCGGATGTATTATTTTTCATAATGACGATATCTCAATGTGATGATTGATCCTGATCCCGTGAGACGAAAGGAGTCAGGCAGAAAAGACAGGAGTTCCTTCGTTTCCTGGCCGGCGCACCGCTTGTCATCCCGGTTAATAGACTCTTTTTAAAGATGGAATGATGAAAGGCGTTCTCTGGGCATATTCGCGGTAAACTTCAGAATTAAGCAATAATTTCTTTTCCTCAATACGGGCGCGGTACAGGCTCAGCAAAAGGGCGCATACCGTCAAGATGAGGTGATCCAGGCGGGCATTCATGATCAGCAGGCCGATCATCGTTAGACAGTAGCCGAAATAAATCGGATGACGCACATAACGGTAAAGCCCTTGAGAAACGATGTCTCTTACCTCCGCATAAACACTGAAGGAATATCTCAAATTGTATGCCGCCGCTGTGGCAATACATAAACCGACCATATTGATAAAAGCGCCCAGAAGAATGGATACGTAAAAAAATCCTTTGGGGAGAAGCAGAATCTTTAATGCCTGCGGGGAATATTGGGTAAAACCGAATAAAAGATAAAAGAATGTCGAAAGCAGCGGGACAATAATCTCCAAAAAATTTTCCGGATCCTTTTGTGTTTTACGGCGGATAATGAGCCCCGCAAAAACGGTTATATGGAAAAGCATTAAAGCCGCGGTCGTGAGGTATGCAGCTATGGCTATATGAACATGAATATCGTGAAAATCCTGGACGAGCTTTGCCAGGCAGGAAACAAACATATGAAAATGAAACACGAGAAAGATGATATGACGCATAATCGCCCCGAAAAACAGCAGCGGGATGACTGTGCTCTCGATAAAAACAAATATTTTGATAATAAGCTTCATCCGAAAGGACAATAAAATATAGTAAAAAGATTTGATCTTTTATTGGATTTTCAGGTCCAGGGCCTTGGACATAACACCTGTTTCATAAAAAGCAGAAATTTAATGAAAAATTATAACACACTCAACAACTTTTTCCCCAACATTTTTCATGCTCTTTTATCATAAACAGATATGTTTATTCTGATCATTCTCCGGGCATCCGGCATGAATACCTCCGGGAAGATTCTCCAGGATTTCTATTTCATCCCCGACGCGGATCCTGCCTCCGCTTATGACTTTTGCGAACAAGCCTTCTCTCGGCATAATACAATCCCCGGCCTGATAATAAATACGGCATCGCTCGTGGCATTCTTTTCCTATTTGGCTGATTTCCAGAAGGATGTCCTCTCCTATCCGGACTTTCTGTCCCACCTTGATCCGCAAAAGATCAAGGCCCTTAACATTGATATTTTCCGCAAAATCACCCGGATGAACGTCAAACCCTTTCTGCCGCATCTTTTCAACCGACTCCATGGCCAATAAACTGACCTGCCTGTGCCAGTCGCCGGCATGGGCGTCTCCGATGATTCCATGATCTTTCTTCAAGACCGCGAAAGGGACATTTCTTTTTTTCATGCCCCTTTCGGCAGCAACGGACACGGCCGCAACAACCCCCTTACTCTGCTCTTTCATAAGACCCGCTTCTGCCTCCTGTTTTCTTTAATAATTTTATCCCGGAAATGCACCCGGCCCGGTCCAGGGATTTGCACATGTCATAAATGGTCAGACAAGCCACGGAGGCCGCCGTAAAGGCCTCCATTTCCACCCCTGTTTTGGCTTCGCCTTCAACAATCGCCTTAACAACGATTTCTTTCCGTTTAAGGACAAATTCAAGCTCGACGTATTCCAGGGGGACCGGATGGCATAAAGGCAAAAGTATGGATGTTTTCTTGGCCGCAAGGATACCGGCCAATCTCGCCGCTTCCAGGACATCGCCCTTGGGTATTTTCTTCTGTTTAACAGCCCGTATGACCGAAGGCTTAAGAACCACTGTCGCCTCAACCCAAGCCGTTCTCTTTGTCACGGGTTTTTCGGAAATATCAATCATTTTCATTTATCCGGCTCCATGTTTACCCTCCGACACGACACATATAAACCCGGGAAGACTCCCAATTCTTATGACTCACCGATGCCTTAAGGGCGATCTTCTCCTGAATGACCTGACGGATAAAGCCGTTGGGGGTTTTCTGTCTTATCAGGTCCCGCAAAGACATGCCTTCGTTCTCATAAAGACAAACTTTCAGCTCCCCCGTGGAGGTCATCCTCAGTCTGGAACAGACCCGGCACAAATTTTCGTCTGTTCTGATGAATCCTATAATGCCGTTTTTAAATTTATAATATTCCGCCGGCCCCGAGCTGTAACCTTCGATCAAATCCAGGGGAGCTATGCTCCGGCACCTGTCTTTAATATCGGCCACGGGGAAAAAACGCTCCGCTTTCCAGGAAGGGGCAATCCGCATCAGTTCGATGAACTTAACGATAAAACCGTTCTCCAGGGAATAGTGAAGAAAGTCCAGGATTTCATCATCATTAACACCGTTCATCACCACGACATTTATTTTTACCGGAGAAAAACCCGCCGCCTTTATTTTCGCAAGCCCCTGCATGACCTGTTTAAAAGCGTCGGCCTGCGTAATGGCCCTGAACTTTTTTTCCTGTAAGGTATCAAGGCTGACATTGACGCTTGTCAAACCGGCCTGCCTTAACGGGACCGCATAATCCGCCAGCAGAACCCCGTTTGTCGTCAGGCAAACCTCCCGGATACCGTTAAGACGGGCGATCCTCCTGACCAGGTCAACGATCCCGACTCTTAAAAGAGGCTCTCCCCCGGTCAGCCGGATCTTCTTGAATCCAAGCCCCGCAAAGATTCTGGCCAGTCTTTCGATATCTTCCAGGCTTAACATATCGGAGGGCCGGACAGGCTCAATGCCGTTTTGCGGCATGCAATAAAAACATTTCAGATTACATCTATCCGTCACTGAAATACGCAAATAATTTACTTCTCTCATAGAAGTGCCGGACTCTTTTCTTTTATCGGCCATGATTTTATTATCACTATGATTACGGCATTATATCGTTCTAGGTTTAACCGTGCCATATTTGCCTTAAACGCATCAGGAGCATGGCCGCCGGACCGGCGCCGTGTTTTTTCCCGGGGCGAACACAAACTCCTTATTGACTTTATCTGTTCCTATTTTCTATTGGATTTTTAAAATAGCCGGCGAGCTTAATCGCACAGGACAGAATAGAAGTGTAAATTCTCGATGGCCTGTTTCATTTCCTTATGATAATTCATAAAGGTCAGTTCAAAACCGTCCATCTTTTTCTTGTTTTCATTGAGCTCTTCGCGGGAAGGCGGGGTCACAACCCAGACTGTTGACTGATCATTAAAGTATTCTACCGTTTCAATCGTAAGATCCAGCAATTTCAGCAGATAATCATGCACATCCTGCACGCGTTCATTCATCAATTCTTCCGTTTCGTTCATGTAATTCTTACGTATCTCTATCAGGGCATAATATCTGTTAAAAAACCAATGCATATTTTCCTGTATGCCTTCTGGAGTCGTCCACCCCCCTCTTTTTCCCGTCATTTCCTTAACAAGATAAATCAACTGTGCTTCAACAACAGCCTGTTTTTCCAGATACTCGCAGACAGAATGATCTTTGAGCTTGGAACACCCGGTACCGAAGACACATAGAAGGGAAACCAGAAAGATTTTCAAGAAGGACGTCATAACCGCTATCTCCGCATAAGACTCACAAGACACGCTCTAAGACGCAACAACAGTGCGCTTTTTCCCGTTATTCATCATGATTTCATCTATCACTTTATTTTATTATAACGAATACAGATACCGATGTAAATTCATTAAAAGACAGATTGCGGCTCAAACAGCAGCCGAAAGTCAAAGAGCAGACAGGCTTTTCTCCCCCCGGGTCAAATACGGTCCCTGGAAGATAGATAATACATCACCATCGCCAAGATGAACAAAAATCTAAAGCCCGTCAACATCGAAAAATATTCGCAGCAGCCTCCGACAATGGATCCCAATAAGTTGTAGGCGAAATCACTGGAAACGTTTTTAGACTCCCGGAAAGAGATGGCAAATATAATCCCGGCAAACAGGATCGGCAGAGACAACAAAAAGGACGATACCGCGATTCCCAGGGTCCGGTCAAAGGACAAGAAAAACTCCGGGTTCAGCAGCCAGTTAAGGAAGAGTGCCGCTCCAAGCAATATATAGATAAATCTTATATTTATGCTTTTTGATTTCTCAACATATAACGTCGCCAGTAAAATCATCGTTAATATGGATATAATAACCGCGGAGTTAACGATCCAGGTTGAGCCGAACAAAAGCGCGAACCTGGTAATACTGGTCGTCTCAAGCAGCATAAATCCTGAACCGAGGAAAAAGAAATGCGGGTTGAAATCCCTGATAGACAGCTTTTTAAAGCAGAACACACCCAGGACAGACAGAACAAGTACGGCAAAAATGATGATAAGATAATGCTGCGGGACACCCCGTTTCATCAAGTATAAATAAGGCCAATCATCCCTGATAGGCCGGGCCTTTTCATCGAATCCCGTATAAGTTCTGAAATGAGGGGCGTCAATTTTTCCGATCTTCCTCACCCCCGGGCCGGCCAGGAATATGGCTGTGTCATCTTTGACATAGGTCGTCGTCCGGACAACTTTAAGGTCGTCGTTAAAAACCTCTTTCAAAGCCACATACAGCTTGGAGGCGACCCATTCTTTAAACACATAATACGTAAGCGATAAGACCCCGTCCGGTTTAAGCCGGGACTTGATATCACGGAAGCTCTCTTTCGTGTAGATGAAATTGTCCAGCCGTACGCTGGAAAATTGCGATAAAACCTTGTGGGAATCCAGGTAGCCGAAAGTGATCAGATCAAACTGTTTGTCGGTTCTTTTTATAAATGACCGTGCGTCATCCACCACCAGGTGAACACGCTTGGACAAATAAGGTTTCTCCTCATGCAGGGATTTGCCTAAACTGCCGATAAAAGGGTCGATCTCAACCGCATAGATATCTTGACTGCCCATTCTCAGGGCGGCAGAGGCGTCGTTCCCGGAACCGGCCCCGAGGATTAAGACATCCTGCGGGTGGATAAGCTTGTAGGGGAATTCATAAACGTCTTTATAACGCCTGAGCCCCGGGGACTTAAGCACAGACTCTTCCGATAAATCAAAGGCGTTTTGATGAAACATATTATTAGCGGCCACCTGGTATCCGATAACCCTGTTGTACTTTTGTGAAACAATAGGGTTCAGGTCAATTTTATAATAAGGCGACCAGTACGCCCCCTCTCCCAGCGGACGGACAACAAGTAAAATAACCGTAAAAAACACAAACTGAACCGCCAGGATTTTTGCCGAAGACCGGTAGAACCACAGCGTTAAGCCCCCTCCCAACAAAAACCAGTAAACCGGCTCCAGCATCCGGTAGGACAGGTAAGAAAAAGCAACGATACCCAAAATACTGCCCAGAATATTGATGGAATAGGCAACCAGCGGCTTAAAATCTTTCAGGCACCGGCCTAATTTCTGTCCCAGAGGGACAAAAAGGAGCGTATTGAAAATAAAAACAATAATGACAACCAGCAAAAAGTTGATTCTTCCCTTATAAAACCCCAACAAATACTCGGTCTGCAGGAACGCGGCATTAAGCTCCACGTTATGGAATAAGAAGGCCAGTGTCACATACCCAAGCATAAAAAACGGAAAAAGGTTCATCAGTTTGGACTTATGTTCGGCCAGGAGACAGCCGATCCCCAGGCCCAGGAAGGCGGAAATAAGGACGATATTCGTGAAGTAAGCAATGATTTGAATACTGGACGGAACCCAGCGAATGAATAATATTTCAAAAAATAATGTTATAAAACTGATAAGGAAAAGATCTGCTATCTTAGAAAAATTTGATCTTTGACAGATGCCGGTCATAGGGGCTCCTTTTTCCGTTGTTGCTTTTACTGCTCTTCATTTAAGAACTGAATACTTTTAATCTTCTTCGTGTTGATACACACAAAACCTTTATCACTAACTCCAGAGAGATCCGCAGCCCCCATGATAGTCCCGGAAACTTTTTTCCCGTTTTTAAGCGTAACTTCGACCTGAATCGGATCACTGCCTTTAAATTCAATGGATTGTATCGTGTCAAATTTCACAGCGGCGGCAGATTCCCCCCTCTTAAATCCGAATGTGTCTCTAAAGCCATAAACCGTGGTGCCGCCGACAAGGTATCCATCGGTCGAATAATGTTCATCATAGACATGCAGCCCTTGAATATTAAGCTCTGTGCCGTCAAGAAAAGTCAGCCGGGCAAAATTCTTTTGGGCAGACCGGGGCATCTCCGCGCTAAGCGGCGGCTGTTTAAAACTTAATCGTTTGACTTTTTCCAGCTTGATTTTATAATCCCCGAAATCGCTCTTGGCTTGCAAGGTTTCCTGATTCACCGGTTTTCCCTGACTAAGAATCTCCTGGCCGTTCCACAAATACCGCATTTCAAAAAGCCCTTCCCGGGCCTCCAGGGAGACAATACTGTCCACAGGGACAGCCACGTCAAAAAGATCGGATGATAAAACAACGTATTTCAGGTTATCGCTGTACTGAACTTCCGGGAAAGTAAACTTTTTCGCGTCTTTGTAAAAATACACGGACACAACAATCTCCGAAACCTCAGACGTAACGTCAGAAACATCCTCAATGACCGCAACCCGGGGTTCCTGTGCCATCAGCCTCACCGGACACAGCAACACCAGGACAAGAATTCCCAGGAACATCTTTTTCATAAACACCCTTTCTTTTGTTGAATATGGCTTGTTTTAATTCTTTGATCCCCTGATTTCCGGCGTTCGGCAGCCGGGGCGGACTCAAAAAATACAATAGTTCGGCTCCCCCCGGGAATACATCCCCCGGACTCACGACAAATATCAGCGAATAATATGGCATACATTGTAATACTCCAGAGGCATATTCTCAAGGCAAAAGGTGTAAAAGGCCCGCTCCCTTTTAACGACAAAAAGATACATCCGCTCATAGCGCTCGTTCATGTTTAAGAACAACACCCTGATCACGACAGTCCCGGGATAATTCCGGCAGAATTAAGTGGGGCGCCTGGAATAGCCTGCACAGATATTAGATGGCGGAGATGTTTCTTCTATCTAAAAAACGCGTCTCTCAGGAAATAAAAAATATCCTGGCTTATTGTGATAGTAAAAAACCTCCAAAGAGGCGGGAAAACTTCTCTGATTTCATAATCGATATAGTCAACATTCACCCTGACCACAACATAATTCAAATACCCCCCCTCCCAACGGGGCACGTCCAACGGCATACCCGCGCCCCCGGTTACGACATACTTGACCCCGCCGAAAGAGTGTTCTTTGAAAAAATGTTCATGCCCGGCAAACACAATATCAACCTGATAATGTTCACACAATTTCATGAACCGGTAGGCCCAGGGACTGACTTCCGGCTGGTTATCATGCCGGAAAGAGGCCGAGATAGGAGATCTGTGCAGCATAACAAATCTATTTTTGTAATGCTGCGACTTTTTCAGCTCTTCTTCCAGCCATTGAAACTGTTCGTCGGAAATAACATGAGCGCCGTTATCAAGGGCGATAAAATAAGAGTTCCGGTTAACAAATGAAAAATCTTTTTCCCCGATATAACGCTCAAACAGGGCCGCCCCTTCTTCGTGATCAACATCATGGTTCCCCATCAAACTCAATACCGGCCATTTGCTTTCAGCGCGCAACTTGTTATATATTTTATAATGCCGCGGCGTGCCCCGGTTCGTCACGTCTCCCACAACCGCCACAAAATCAATCGGCAACTTTCCCCACCGGCCTTCTAAATTGGCATGACGTATCAGCTTCAAATATGTGCTGTCGGATATAAATACGCCGGAATGCGTGTCCCCGTACACAATAAAGCCGAAATGTTGTCCTCTGTTCTCTTTGATTTTCTCTATCATGTCCCGGTTGCTGAAAGGCACAGGGTCTTTTTTAAAATATAAAATAAGAATGGGGATAATGGACCAGAGGATTCCGGCGACAAGAAAAAAAGTCAGGATTCTTTTGATTTTTTTCATAAAACGGACAGATCAGAACCGCTCCCGATATTTAAATCATGCACCTTAAGAAAGCGGGCAAAAAAACAAACAACTATTTTAAAATATTTTTAAAAATTCAACCCCAGAACCAATCCGTATTCAAGAGTATTATTATCAGGCTCATATCCCGTCAGCGGGGTATCGGTACTGCCGACATACCATAAAATGCTTCCGCCTTCAGACGTTAATTGCACGTGATCGGATTCTTTGATGTGCCAGTAGCGTGCATAAGGCTCAAGGAAGAAATCAAAGCGTTCTGACTGTCTCTGCAAACGCAGGGATCCGCGGATCCCCACCCCGACTTCCTGGGCATTTTCCACAGTATCAACCGTATAATATTGCCCGCTGGTTGAGTCTTGCAGCCACGGGCCGCCGTCTTCCAAATGGCTTTTCTGCTTTCCTTCCAGCAGCAGGTCATATTCCCCTTTAAGCTTGAGAGTCCATCGTTCGCTGAAGCCGTGATTCAATTCCATGCCAAAGGGAATATAAAAATATTTTGATTCGCGCAGATAGCCCCAATTCCCGGTCGTCGTGTAGCGCCCCCGGCTGTCATCGCTTAAATAGCGGAAACCGATACCGCCATAAGGCGTAAGGCTGGTCCTCTCCGAAAACATGATTTCGTAACAAACTATGCCACGAAGTTCCGTAGCCATATCGGTAATTCCGTCATCAGACCCGGTTGAATTGGAATCATAATCCACTTTTCCTCTGGCCCAGCGCGCTTCCAGCAAAAATTTGGTATTCGTCTTTCCCTGCCCGATGTTTTCCCAAACGGATTTAAAAAAAACCGGATTTTCTACCCGGTAAGAAAAAGCCATATTTAGACCGTACATCATACCGACATTTTCCATAATGTCCGGTTCTTCATATTTCATATAATAAGTTTCCTGGGCGATTTCAAACTTTGTCTTGGGATTGTCTCTTCCCAGCGACCTGATGAAAGAATCTTTTAATTCAGGGAGCGACTGGAAAGCGGCTTTGATTTTTTCTCCGGCATCGGCAAAAATCCGCCACAGCAGATTGGAGTCCCGGGGTTCCGCGGAAAAGGCGGGATGAACGGCTGAATTCAACAGCAAAATACTTGTGATTAAGATAATTTTTATTCGCATAATTTTTCCTTTAATTGGGGGGTTAACAAGTTATTAAAACATATAGCTTGACCGGGGACAAGATTTTTAAGGAAAATTTTGAATAGTTATTCTGCCTTTGTTTTTCTGAAAAGAACAAAAAAAATGATCTATATACTCCCTCTAGTATTATTCATTTGACCCCCTCTCATCCCTGCGTTATAATTTCTCCACCAAACAGGAGTGAATTATGGATTTCTTACAGTCCGCCAATGGCATATACCGGGACCTTGCCGTCATTGGTGTAGAATTATTGCTTGTCGGCACTATTTTCATCATCCTCAATGCCGGCCTTAGGCTCATCTTTCAAAAAATCGGGACATCCGCATTATCTGCGGCCGGTAAACAAAAAGCTAAACGCCTGCGCCACCAGATCGTCTGGCGCCTGTTTTTCTTTTTTACCGTCCTGGCGGGGTTCATCGTGGCCATCAACGGATTTCTTATTTACCAGGGGGAAAATCTTTTTGAATTGACGTCCCGGGCTTTGAGGCACATTCCGTATAATTTCTGGCAAAACCTGATTTTAGCGGTTATAAAAGTTGTTCTTCTGATGACTGCCGTCCGTTTCTGCGTACGGATATTCAGCAAAATGCTCAAGAAGGCCAAGACCCAGGCCAAAGCTTTTGAGGGAATCAAAGCTAACGATGAAAGCATTGAACGGGTCTTTGAATCATTAAACCGCATACAGACCACGGGCCTTTGGATGGGGGTTTTCTGGCTGTCCAGCCTTTGGCTGGGCCTTCCCTCGATTATCGCCTCGACCTTATGGACACTGACGAAAATATACCTTATCGTAGCCGTCGGAACGCTTGTCGTAAAATCGATCACAGCCATCATCGACAGCCTGGATGCCTTAAGCCGGAAGTACGCCAAACATGACAATGTCCTCGGTTTCTACAAAGAATTCTCTTCCTTGATGCCCCTGTTCCAGCGCTGCCTGGCTTACAGTATTTATGTTTTTATCGCAACCCTGGTCATCGCGCAGATCGGAGTGATTTCCCGGTTCGCCAAGTTCGGCACACAGATCATTCAAAGCATAGGGGTCTTCTTTCTCTGCCGGCTTCTGATTGAAATCTGCTACTTTTTTATTGAAAAAAAGTTGTTCCAACCCAGGGACCTGTCAGACATTGAACGGAAAAGACGTATGACCTTTGTGCCGCTCTTAAAAAGTTTTCTTAAGTACATCATTATCTTCCTCGGCCTTGTTTTCGTGATGAAAATCTTCCAGCTTAATCCCACTCCCATTCTCGCCGGGGCCGGGATCCTGGGGATCGTGGTGGGGCTGGGCGCACAGCCGGTGTTGAACGATCTTGTTTCCGGCTTTTTTATTCTTTTTGAGAATCTTTTCCTGGTAGGGGATTATATCGAGACGGCGACCGCGAGAGGGTTCGTCGAGGCCATTGATATCCGCACAACACGCCTGCGCGACCCCAACGGACAACTGCATATCCTGCGCAACGGCCAGCTGGGAGATATTGTCAATTTTTCCAAAGGATACACTTACGCCGTAGTCGAAGTGGGCGTTTCATACACATCAGACATCAATCATGTATATAAAACCATTACGGAAGCAGGCCGGAGACTGCTTAAAGAGCAGGAAGATGCCCTTGAACCAACCATCATAAGAGGAATAAAAGAATTCGGGGATTCTGCGATAGTCATTAGAATGGTGACTAAGGTCAACCCCGGGAAACACCTCTCCGTTTCCTATGCGTTCAGGAAAATTTTAAAAGAAGCCTTTGAGCAGGCAGGCATTGAAATCCCCTTCCCCCAGCGTGTCCTGCACATGGCCGCTCCCCAAGACCTTTCTTCATGAACCAATGGCGGAAGCCTTCAACAACTCCTCCCGCAAACGACATCCGGACTTCCTAGAAATCAACAAGGCCGGAAAAAAGTTCATGGTAGGTCATATGAACATCCTCAACAATATTCAAAGATACAGCCATTTTCACAGGACGGGCATCGCTGCAATTGAACCATATAATATAATACTGATCCGGCTGCAGCCGCTCGGGAGGGATCTCCTGCAAAAGCACTTCAGAGCCTTGCGGGGCGATCTGAGGGATATCCTTTTTAAGTTTTTTGAAATCCATCCCGATGAATCCGGTCATGCTTCCCTGTGCAGGCAGGATCTGCCAGCCCACCACATTTTCCAAATCCTTCTTTATGTTGATGAACGACCAGATCAATTTCCCTTCCCACGGCGGGGTTTTGAATTTAAAAGCCCGGTAATAAAAAAAACCCAGCTTCATCGGTTCATCATCGAGAAAATAGCTCACGTATTCAACGCTGTCAACATCGTAATTGGGTTCAATGGTCATATAATTCTCCCAATTGTCCTGCAGCATCGCAGACAGCTCCTCTGAGGCGGCATAGGTTTGAGTCCCGTAGCCAGTCAGAAGCAAGATGAAAACCGCTGCGGATAAAAATGTTTTTCTAATCATAAGCACTCCTTTTTGGGCTAAAGATTATGATTGTTTTTTAAAAACCCGGCCCGGGAAGTCTTATTCATACGGGTTGCGAAATGTATCCGGGGATAGATTTCACTCACTTATCGTTAATTTGTAGACCGCCATATCCGTACCGATCAGCAGTTCCTGTCCCACAGTCTGAATGGCCGTAATGTGCGTGTCCTGCCTCCCGAAGAGAATATCCATTGTCCTCATTTCTCCTGTTTCAAGGTTGTATATTTGCAACTGAGATCCTTTTCCCCCGGCTACGGTCAAAAGGACATTCTCATAAACTTCATAAAAAAGCGAGGTCTGGGTCTCAAAAATATTATATTTCTTAAACCCGTCGATTCTCCCCCCCCGGATATCGGCCCAGCCATCCTCCGGCAGATTATATCTTGCCAGTTCATCGCCCATGCCGAATAATAAATCGTCATGATAAGGCAATATCTGAAAGATAAACTTCCCGTAAGCCTTACTCATAAAGGCGTCCCATTGCTTTTTCGCCAGGGAATATCTGTGCAGGATCGCCTTTTCCCAGCGGGGATAGCCGACCCAAAGAGCATCCCGCTTCTCATCATAATGCAGGGCCATGGGCATGGATGTCCTTACCCCCCGGGAATTCAACCCCGGGAAAGGACTGAATATTCTTTTCCCATAATGATACCGCAACACGCCTCCCCGATCACTGTTCATTTTGTTTGACGAAAGGCCGATGAAAAGCTCTTGAGCCGAACTTGCCAGACAAACGATATAATCTGAAAGCAACCCCGATGCGGTCGTAAAGGAATCGACTCTTTTCGTCACCAGGTCCTGCCGGAACAAACCGTCCCCGTAAGTCCCGACCCAAAGATTATTCCCATGCAAAAACAGGACGCTGATCTTTTGGGAATCTGTCAGTAACGGGGCATCGGCTTTAACCCAGCCCCCCGGCCCGTCTTGCCATACTTCGTAAGTTCCCCTATGCGTACTGCTGCTGGAATAGGCCGCTGCCGGGAAGAGCGCCGACATTTTCAAAATCCAGATTTGGGAGCCTTGCCGGACAATCTCCCTGGCGTTTTTGACATCAGCCAGCTTGTACAGGGCAAAGCCGGCATTTTCCGTCTTGTCCCCCCTGGCAAATTTCAGTTTATTGATTCTTGAGGATATGGCCGCTTTATCAACATAGACATTTTTCGGATATTCGGCATCGAGGACCTTCTGATAATACTCAATGGCTTGGGCGATCAGCCCCTCCTCTTCATAAGCCCTGCCCAGCAGCTTTAAAGCATTATCATAAGCAAAAACCTGATATCTATTCCTTTCAAAACACCCCTCGATAAACGGGGCCAGGACATCGATAGCCTTCTGATATTCTTTGTTTTCAAGGTGCATGTAGGCTTCCTGAAAAAAACTCTCCTCCAAAACTCCCCACGAAGAACTCTCAAAAGTCTCTAACGGCTCTTGGGCAAAACGGGCATAAAATATGTCCTGGGCTTTCCGGTAAAAATCACGCGCCTTCGTATAATCTTTCATGCGCTGATATGATTTTGCGGTCCAGAAATACGCAAGCTGGGCATAGACCGGATTCTCGGACTCATACTGCTCCTCAAAGAATCCGGCGACTTCGCAGGCCGGGTCCATGCGGTATTCCTCTCTCCACATGGCGGCGATCTTCTGAAAAACATAAAAAGCCGTTTCCGGATGACGGCGGGCGAACGCTTTGTCTTTATGGATATCTGCGAGGCGTTTACGGGTAAAATGTATGAGCTCTTGCTGTGATCCCCTTGTCAGAATGATTTCATAACGGTCTTTCAATAATCTTTGCGCTTCCCCGGAAAACGCCTCGAGATTATCAAAGGCCAGCCTGACCAGTCGATAGAGCGCATCCTCATACTCTGCGGTGATCTCGGGATTGGAATGAGGCCGGCTGAAATCAAGAATGGAAACAGCTTCAAAAAGAGCCGTAGAAAAAGTCTTCTTATCCGCGGGAAAGACATTTCCGATCATCTCCGCACCCCGCAACATCGTCAGAATACGCCTCCGTCGTCCATGAACCCCTATACTTTTATGATTTAAATCTCCGCGGTACAAGTCACACAAAGCCATTCCAAGGTAGAGTTTTGCAACGGTATTGTCCGGATCCAAAAAGAGCGCATTCTCAAGGTCGTTAATCCCGGCCCGGGCGCGTCTGTAGGCCCGGGGATCATCCCGGTCCAGGACATCCATTTTCACTCCGGAAAAATGACTTTTCATCAAATAATCCTCTATATTCAAAGCATCATACATGCCCCCCTGCTGCAACCGCGATCCGACATACAGATTGGTCAGGCCTTTCCTTAAATATTCCCTGCTTTCAGCTTTTTGCTGCAGGTTAAAAGGGAAGGATATTGCGCGCGGGACACGGGACATGTTTTTTTCTAAAAAGGCCGTGAATTCCTGCTCGAGCCTATCAGAGGGCGACTGAAAAATTTCAGACCAGACTCTTCTTCTGTGTCGGCAGTCCCACAATTCAACCGTAACATTCATAAGCCATTGTCCGTTTTGCCGAGTGCTTTGGTCTTCGGCAAAAGAACCTTTAAGCACATAATCGGCTTTTAAAGCCCGGCCCGGCCTGGCCCCGTGGTCTTCAGCGACGATACCGGACTTAAACATATCAATTTCATCCAGCAAATACCCCGTTGATTCTCTCTCCAGCAATACAAAATTTCCTGTTCCGGCGACAAAGTCAAAGGCTTTGTCAAACAGGATTTTTTCAAAATCATCAAACCTGTCGTAATTACTGTCATTCATAAAAGAGGCTATCGTAAAAGTGGGGAGATTTTTAACCGGGCCGGTCTTTATGGACTTTATCATACCGCTTAAAAGTTTATGAGACATTGTTTCGGGATCTTTTTCCGCCAGCAGAAAACTTCCGACAACACGCCCGGTCTCCACCTCTACGATACGAAACCTGACACGGATTCTGGTTTTCTGCCGGGTCAGGAATCCATACCCGATCAGATCAGCCCCAAGCATTCTGCCGGCCTGCATTTTCTGGTCCGATCTTAAGAAATCCCCCATGGAAAGCTGCAGTTCCTTAATCACAAGATCAATCTCGCGCCTTTCCACAAGGGTCAAATCATCCGTCCCGCTCAACCCGGCCTCAAGGAGAGACACCAGATTATCAGACTGATGGATATCAGGTTCCGCAGTGATCCCCAGGACCGCCAAGGTCTGCTGTCTTTTGTTCCCGCCATGAACGGAGGAACAAACCCCGGCTAAGACGAAAAAGGTCCAGAGCCATAACACATATTTTCTTCTTAACATTTTCATAAAAACAAAAAACGTATTACGTTTTTTTAAGGAAGATCGCGGGCTGGTTTTTGCCGGGCAGACGCCGGGAATGCCAACAGCTCCTAAGGCCTGTCATGTCTGCTCAAGAGAACCCCCGCATTATGCCCCCCGAAACCATAAGATGTGGACATGGCCACATTCACGCTGGCCTCTATAGATTCTTCGACCAAATTCAAATTTTCCCGGGGGTCATGAACACGATGTCCGTGCACCCGGGATTCTTTGATCGAAAGAGCCGTCACGGCTGTCTCCAGGGCTCCGCTTGCGCCAAGTGTATGGCCGAGGATTCCTTTTGTAGAATTAATGTACGGCTGCCTCTCTTTAGGGCCAAAAACTTCAGCGATCGCTTCGGCTTCGATGCTGTCGTTCACATGCGTGCCGCTGCCGTGAGCATTTAAATAATCAATGCGGCGGTCTTGCTTGAGGTTGTGGAGCAGCCGTTTTATCTGAACGCCCGAACGGTCCATTTGAACAATGTTATAAGCATCACTGTTGCTTTGGAAATCTATTATCTCCGCATAAACAGAGGCCCCGCGTTTAACGGCATGCTGATATTCTTCCAGGACAAGAATACAGGCTGCCCCCTGGGAGAACAGAAATCCCGTACTTGTTTTCGAAAACGGATACGGGATTCCGTCCGGGGACTGGGTCAGCACACCCAACACATCAAAACCGCGCATCACTCCGCCGAAACTGTCAGACAAACACTCCACACCGCCGGTCAAAATAACGTCCTCGGTGCCGTTTCTGATGCTTTGATAAGCATTCCCTATCGCAAAAATCCCGGAAGCGCAGGCGGCATTCACCGTGTAACTCGGTCCCTTCAATCCATAGGCGATGGAAATCCAGCTTGAAACCGAATTAGGCATGAGCATGGGCACAACCATGCGGTTATAGTGAATCTTGACAGAGTTCAGGCTTTGCGGGATTTCGTCCCTGTCACGGGCCACATGGGCCAGATAAGAATGGAACCCGTTTTCAAGACTGCTGATGCCGATCCCCACGATGACTCCGCACGAACGCAGCTCCGGCAAGACAAACCGGTTCCCCTCCTTGTCTATTTGAAAACCGGCATCTTTCAAGGCCAGGCTCGAAGCTATTAAAGCCAGCTTGTCTTCCCCCTGGGTAACTTTGCCGTAATACGGCGGGAATCCGTATCCTGAAAGATCGGCATCCGGATGCGGGCTGTAATAACGGGACCTGTACTTATACCCTATTTCAAAATTCTCCGGAATATTTTTAAGACAGATTCTGTTCCCCAGGACACTTTTCCAGAAATCCTCTTTACCCGTCCCGGATGACGTCACCGGCCCAAGGCCTGTTATAACGACTCTCCGCAAGAATCTCCCCCTTAAGTATGTGTTAAGACATTTTCCTCTCCGGCTGAGATTCCTGCAGTTCAGGACAGCGCTGCTTTAAAGCCTGAACAATATCCGACACCGTATGAATCTCCCGGAAGCTCTGATCGTCAATGGTAATGCCGAACTCCTCCTCCAGGGCGTTAACGATCAAAACCATGGCGAAAGAATCCAGATTAAGACCGTCGCGCAAATCCGTTTCCAGCGTAATTTCCGCTTTTTCTTCCAGGTTCTCTTCAATAATCTTTTTAACACGTTCCTCTAAGCTCACTCGACTCCTCCAGTTTAACAGCGAATTTTGTTATTCTCTTCCTTTCCTGAAACGACATCCGCCCTGCCATAACGGATAATGTCCCTGCCCCCAGGTTCGCCAAACACAATCCCGCAAACAAGCCGGTTAATCCTGAAAGCCGGCTCCCGATCACCGCTAACGGAACAGACAGAATAAACAGCCTCACGGAGTCCAGGCCAATGGCGATGAGCGGCTTATTCACGGCATTAAACACCGCGCCCGCTAAAAATGAACAGCCGAGCAGGCCGTAACTTACAGGGATAATATATAAATATCGCGTAATGTGTTTGGCCACTTCTATATCCTTCCCGAACAAGTGGCCCAGAGGGACAGCCATGGCCCAAAATCCGAAAAAACTGACTATCCCCCACCACAAAGAAAATGTATTGGCTTTTTCTATGGCTTCTTTAACGCGGCTGAAATTCTTTGCCCCCCAGTTCTGCCCCACAAAAGGGATTAACGCCGTAGCCAAAGCCATGATCAGTATGAACACGAACATCTCGATCTTTACGGCCACGCCGAAGGCGGCAACAGCCGCCGCCCCGAAACCGGCCACCAGACGCATAATGACAGCCATGGTAACAGGGACAAGCAACCGGGAAACGGCGGAAGGGATACCGACATAAAAAATCTGTTTGACCGAATCCATAAATTCTTTAAAAGACGGCAAAGAAAAATCAATCAGCTTTTCTTTAAAGCGCAAAATCAGCAAAGAAAATATCATGGAGACAGCACGAGAGACAACGGTGGCAATGGCCGCGCCTTTTAATTCCATACGGGGAAACCCCCAAAGGCCGAAAATCAGCAGAGGATCTAAAATGACATTAACGACCATGGAAACAGTCATGATCAGACTGGGGAAAAAAGTGTCCCCGCAGGCCCGGATCGCATTGTTCCCGACCATGGGGATAACAACAAAAGCAACCCCCAGATACCATATATGCATATACTCCTTGATCAGGGGAATGGTTTCGTCGCCGGCTCCGAGAAGCGGGAATATCCAGTCCATGGAAAGCAACCCCAGAACAGCAAAAATAATCACCAGAAACACCGAGATAATCAGGCTGTCCGTGGTAAGCCGCTGCACTTGATGAGAATCTCCCCGGCCGATGGCCCGGGCAACGACGGACGAAGTCGCAACGCCAAAGCCCAGGGCAATACTGACAACAAACATCACAACCGGGAAGGTAAACCCCATGGCGGCCAGTTGTCTCGTGCCCAGCCGTGAAATAAAAAAGGTGTCCACAAGGTTAAAAACCACCATGGCAAGCATCCCGAATACCATCGGGATGGTCAGGGAAAGGAGTTTTTCTGCGACCCGGCCTTGAGTAAGATGGTTTTTAGCGTTCATAATATTAGTTTTCTATTATATCACAACCATCCAAAATAACTTTCCGAAGCGCAAAAATTATCACGGCGCCGAACTGCACATCGGAATATCCCATGTGAGAGGCATAGGCCGCCGGGCTTTCAGGGGATGTAGTATTCGACGGCCAGACTTTTAAACATGATCCATATCACCTTGCCAGCGGCAACCTCAAACTGCTTGGCGGCCTTATGAGTAATTCCGGACAAAATTTTAAATCCCGCGTCAAGTTCAAGTAGAACTTCGTCTTCAAAATACCGCACACGCACAATCGTCGCTTTCAGTTGGTTCTGTGACGTGATAAAATCAGCCTGCTCGCTGGCCAGGACCACGTCTTCGGGCCTTAAACGGGCTTTGACATTCATACCGGGCCGGACACCCTCCTTATACGGAGCCCTTATCGCCTGCCCGTTATCTTCAGGACAAAAAGCAACGCTCCCGGATTGGGGGTCAACAGAAGTAACCTTTGCGTCAAATGTGGCATAAATACCGGCATGCTTAATAAGCCTTGAGCACTGCGGGTCAAAAACCAGGTCCGAACAGTTTCCGTAGCCTAGAATTTTCCCCTCATTAAAAATCACCAGGGCATTTGTCAGGCACAAAAGGTCCGGCAGGTCATGAGAAATGATAATCATAGGGCATTTGAATTCCTGCCGGACACGGCTGATGAACGGCAGAAGCATGGCCCGGAGGTTAACATCAATAGCGGAAAACGGCTCGTCAAGCAGCAAGAGTCTGGGTTTGCGGATTAACGCACGGGCCAGAGCGACACGCTGTTTTTCTCCGCCGGACAAATGGCAAATGACCCTCTTAAGCAGGTGCCCTATCTCAAGAGTATCAATAACCGCCTCCAGGAAACTTCCTTCCATCCTGTTTCTGACGCCAAACAGAATATTTTCTTCGACATTCAGGTGAGGGAACAGCCGCGCCTCCTGGAATACCACTCCGATATCGCGTTTCTCCGGGGGCACGTATATTCTGTTCTCGATATCGCACAGCGTCTTGCCCCCCAAAACAATATGACCTTTCTGCGGTCTTTTAAGTCCGGACAGCAGATGCAGCATGGTGCTTTTCCCCGCTCCCGAAGGGCCGAAAAAGCCGACGACCTGGTCCTGGATACGGAGTTCCGCATCCAGGACAAATGCCCCCTGCCGGAGGAATATGTTCAGTTTAAGGTTCATGCCTCATCCTTATCGAACGCCTCTCGAGAACTTCCGAAATGCTGAAGGCCGCGATAGATATCATGACAGAAAAAATGGCCAGCCGCATAGCCGCCGCTTCCCCTCCCGGAGATTGCATCAGGCTGTAAATCGCAAGCGGGATTGTCTGTGTCTCCCCGTAAATATTACCGGCCAGAATCATCGTTGCCCCGAATTCTCCCAGGCTGCGGGAAAAAGACAGGATAAACCCGCTGAGCACCCCCGGGAAGGATAGCGGCAAGGTCACGGCAAAAAAAGTCTTCCATCTGCCGCACCCCAGAGTCCTGGCGGCCTGTTCGTATTTTGGGTCCGACATTTCAATGGCGATACGGACAGCACGGACAAAAAGCGGCATAGAAACAACAATGGATGCCAAAACGGCCGCAAAAAAGTTGAAAGCCAGGCGGACTTCGAGCCACTCGAACAGATAACGGCCCAACCATCCTTTGATTCCGAATGTCAGCAACAACAGGTACCCGACCGTAACAGGAGGAAGAACCATGGGAATATGGACAAGGGCATCCAGCAGCGTTTTCCCTTTAAAATCCTTACGGGCGAACAGCCATCCCAGGAAAATAGCCGGCGGAGCAGAAATAACCGCGCACAGTAACGCCACCTTAAAAGATAGAATTAAAGCGCTGATCTCTTCCGGGGTGAATAAACGGAACATGAAGGACAAGACCTTTCTCCTAGGGCACCTGCACAAAACCGTAATCTAAAAATATTTTCTGGGCTTTTTCGCTCAGCAAAAAATTTAAAAATTTTTCACTGAATGCTGTTTCTGTACGCTGCGTGCAAAGCGCTGCCGAATATACGACAGGAGCATGCAGAACTTCCGGGAAAACCCCCACCACCTTCACCTTGGCGGACTTTGCTGCGTCAGAGGCAAAAACAGTTCCCATTTCAACCTCCCCCGACTCGACAATAAGAAGAGCCTGCCTTACGTCTTTGGCACGGATTAAACGGGGACTGAGGCGATCCCACCATCCCAAAGCCTGCATGGCCTCTTGAGCGTATTTGCCGGCCGGGACATGATCCGGGTCTCCAATAGAGAACTTTCCGTTAAAAGCGTCCGCTAAGGAGAAATCTTTATCAAAACGCACGGGCACAGCCTCAATCCCTTGCGGGGAAATCAGCACGATGGCGTTCCCTATAGGGTTGATCCGTGTTTCCGGGTCAATCGTCTCTTTCTCTTGGGCATAATCCATCCATTTCTGTGAAGCTGATATAAAAACATCTGCCGACGCTCCCAGTTCGATCTGCCGGGCTAAATTTCCGGACGAAGCAAAATTGACTTTGACCTGGACTCCGGATTCCTGTTCAAAAGCCGTGATGATCTCTTTTAACGGCCCCGTCAAACTTGCTGCCGCATAGACCCGGAAAGAGGGTTCCGCTCCTGCGGGACCCGCCCCCGCGATTATCGGCCATAAAAACCATAAAAACAATAAAAAAAACCTTCTCTTCTTCATCAAAGACTCCTTTCCTGACTCACCGAGGCATCACAATCATCCGCAGGCAAGGGAGCGCGGACTTTTTCACCTGAAGATTTATACCAATAATCTCCGGTATTTTCCAGCCAAAAATAAAAGCTGAAAAAATACTCTGGCCGAAAAAGCGGTCAGCCATAACAATTTTTTTTCATAAGCCCTTACTCCAAAATTTTATTTTCAGACATTATTATTCTAAAGCATCAATTGTGCCAATAAAGAGCGTCTTTTTCCCGAAGATATATAACGTTTTATTAGTGAATATCTTACAACATATCCCTCAGAACCGGGTAAATCTTTCTAATAATGAGGGCTGAGAAATAATCTACATTAAGGTAAGATTCCTCAGGATAATTTCCACTTTTTCAACAAAAATGCAGGATAAGAAGGGATATATAAAAGCAGGCCCTGCCCCGGCTGTGCAAAAAAGCGGACGCCTTAAGGCGCCCGTTTACTGTAACATTATTTCAATATCCAAAAATCCGGAACTATAAATTCAAGTCCTTCTTCAAAGCTGCATACTCATTCGCACTGACATACCGCAGTTCCTCAACTTCTCCGGATTCATCCATCTTGCTTACAATATAATCCGATTCTCTCTCAACCGATGCCATACTCGGATCAATCAGCGGGGTTCCTTCAACAACAAAACTGCTCTTGCCGAAAATATAAGGAATATACCAGGATTTCTGGGTCACAACGCCATCGACTAAAGCAACAGCTCCGGGGACGCTTTCAATAGCCCGGTCTATCGCTTCTTTAATATTCGGGGTACCGGTCGGGATAAAAATGATAATAGAAACTTCATCAATCCCTTCTACTCGCTCTCTCCCCCGCTTAAAACTGGCCCCTTTGGTGAAATCGACATTCTTGGTAGAAATCATGGTGAAATCTATAAGCCTGGTTGCGCAGCCGGAAAGGCTCATCGCCATAAATCCCGCCATTAGTACTGTTAAAACTGATTTTTTCATGTCTCCTCCTTTTTTGATTTTTAAGCTCAATAATTTTTTAACAAACAATCTCCCTCTCAAGTGAATTTTATCACCGTTGAAAATTAAAAAGTGTCAAAGTTATGACAGGCTACGGCGGGAAGATGGCTGACAAATATAGAAGTTAAAAATATCTTAACAAATTTTTATCTGCTTATCCCGAAACAGATAAAATGCGCATTAAAAAATTTCATATCAAGGCAATGTTAAAATAGCCTTTTATATTATCGGAAGACCAGATGACTGTCAATATGACGAAGTAGGGCAAAGTAGGACAGGGAGGAAAAAATATTCCTGCCGCCTTGCGGCCGGCTGGTTAAAACACCGGCCTTCGCAAACGCGGATCTATTCTTCCTCTTCTTCTACAACTCTCTCCATATCTTCAAGAACGAATTCAGCTGTTTCAAAAACCCCGCCCTGCCATGCTGCCGGCCAAGCATTCAGCAGGGTATGTGTATCGACAACCTGACCGCGAGCATCTTTTACAATAAGAGTGATTGTTCTTCTCTCTACCATACCGGCCTTGACACCATCATACCACTCTATGATTCTGTTATCATCGGAAATAGATCTTTTGATGATAAGATTACTGTAACGGGTCCGTCCCGGCCTTTTTCTTAAGAGTGAATCGTCTCCGTCCTGATATTCGATGATTTCCGTTTCCGCGGAAGGCATCTGGACAAGCAGAAAGTCTCCCAGGTTGACGCCTTGAACCACAACTTCGGCATAAACCTGATCCTTTTTTTCACTTTCCGGGGCTTTACTCTGGGCAACCCCCGCACCGCAGGTAAGCAGCAATACCATGATTGCTGCCGTCAATCTGGATACCTTCATACATTCTCCTTTCTATCTGCTGGTCATTGAAACAAAACTCTGCCCTTGCCAGGGCCTACCGCCATAACTTAAAAAATTGATATATCATTAGTATATATTTACTAATAGAAAAGTCAAAATTTAACTTGTGGACAAAAAACTCTATTTACAAAGCCCTCCCCGGCACCTTCTCCATCGCTGTCTTGTGATGCAAAGCCCCATGCCCGGCTGCCGGATTCTACCGCATATAAAATCCTCACGTCATGTTCCGCTTCGAGCCGTTTCAGCTGATCCAACATGTTTTCATTCATATGGCATGGTCACTCTTGAACGAGAATTTCAACACTCTTAAAGTCATTATTCTTTGCGATAAGATGAATGCTCCGGGATGGCTGCGCCGCTTAAGATCCATTCTGTCTATATTCAAGGATATCTCCCGGCTGACAATCAAGATGCCGGCAGATGGCGTCTAACGTCGTCAGGCGGACCGCCTTGGCTTTTCCTGTTTTCAGGATAGACAAATTCTGCTCGGTAATTCCGATGAGCCTTGCGAGATCCACAGATTTCATTTTGCGTTGAGCCAAAACCACATCCAAATTAACTATGATGGCCATAGCATCTCCTGTTAAATAACAAGTTCCCTTTCTTCAACTAAAACGCTCCCTTCTTCCATAACCCAGGCAATAACGACCATAAGGAACCCGATTATAAGTGACGTTATTTGCCCTGAATTCAGGCCGACTTCTAAGACTCTGCTGCCGGGAGGGTTTCCCCAGGAGAACAACACACTTTTAATGGATTCATAGACAATGGATAAAACAGCCCATAACAGGAGCGCTTTTGAAATATTCTTAAAAATTTTCACCTGTTCAACAGAAAAAATCACCCCGTCCTGATAATAGGAAAAAAGTTTTCTTAAATTCAAAATTCCAAAAACCAAGGCAGAAAGAGGCAATAAACATGCTGCGGCTCCTATCATCTGCAGATGAAAAGAAATTTTGTGAGGAATTAAAGGACTGGCATCCATGTTGACCGTAATCAACCTCTCGGGTAAGAAGTTAATAAATGTCCAATAGAAAAAATAGCAGATTGGTATCAGAACGAGAAGCACAGAAAAAAAGCGGTGAAACATTTTACTTAATTTTTGAATCTTTGACCTGTTATCCATAATGCATCCTCCTCTTTTATGATCTAGACTGAATAGCATTATAGCAGAGTGATATCGTTTGTCAATAATTTATTATTGACAAACGATGATAAAGTACCATTTTAACATTTATCATCAAACACCCTCTTTCTTTTCAGCAACGCCGTCTTAAACATGCGGCGGTTATCCTTTCAAAAAAAAATGCCACCTGCCTCGTTAAGAAGCGGTGGCTTCAATCAAAACGCACCTCTCCGCCCGGCCTGTCTCGCTAAAGACAAGAATCCCCCGGGAAAAAATTACGGCCCCCATCAAACCGGCAAAACTCCTCTCCCTAACAGACATTCTAAAAAAGGAACCCATACGAAAATCTTGTCACTGAGGGGCCGGGGGAAGGCCCTTTTATTTATACCTGTAGGTGATTCGGCCTCTATTTAAATCATACGGAGATAATTCGACCGAAACTTTGTCCCCAGGCAAAATTCTAATAAAAAACTTCCGCATCTTACCGCATGGGTAAGCAATAATACTATGACCATTTTCGAGTTTTACCTTGAATTTTGAATTCGACAAGGCATCCTGCACGATCCCTTTGACCTCAATCCCTTCTTCTTTAGCCATAAACAAATCCTTGTGTTATCCATCAACTTACAGAACGACACCCTGTCGATCTTATCCAACGGCAAAATTTAACCAGGTTGAATTGCGCCATACCCTGGCTGTAAGTCTTACTTTTGTCTATTTTTATTTTGATCCAACAGCTTTTCTATTCGCTTATAATATTTTACCGGGAAAAGGATATCCCAAGCATTTCCTCCGTCAATATTATAGTAACGACATTGCAGCGAACAGCCTTCCCAGGTCAATATTTCATCCTTAATGTCTCTTTCTTGAATAAATAACTTGTAAAAATCCCGGTCATAAAACCAAATAGTGCTTTTCATGTCTATGTCAACACCCCTCTATTTACATAAAACATCAAGACTGTTTAGTTATCAATGAAACCATATATTCTTGACTATTCATATCTTGTTCTATATGTATCATACCTTCTCGCGTAAGCCACCCGACAGCCATATAAAAGTCCTCCTTTGAGTAGTTAAAATTTGAGTATATCTCCCGCATAGGGACCGGAACGTTCTGTTTATCCATAAACATCAGAATTTCACCGGAAATAATACCTAACTCAATTATCATAATCCCCCTTTAACATTTCATTATGAATAAATATACCCGGACTTTCTCGATCTCACTGTACTTGAAGAATCTTAACATTAAATTGTATCGTTTCACCTGCCAGCGGATGATTAAAATTCACGATAAAGGTATTCTCTTTAATCTGCAGAATAATTCCCCGGATTGTTCTTCCACTCTGGGTCTTTAAAGAAACAACCGCGCCGACTTTCCCTTTATCATCTTTCGATAAAATAGCTTTGGGCAATTCCTTGATGGCCTGCGGGTCAGGCTGGCCGTATGCTTCTTCAGGGTTAAGAATAACTGTTTTCTCATCTCCCTCTTTTAATCCTTCAAGCTCCGCTGCGAGGCCCGGCAGGATTTTCCCGTCCCCATGACGATATTCCACGGGATATTGCCCTAAACTGCTGTCTATTTCTTGCCCTTCGACAACAAGGGTGTAATCAAATTTCACCTTTCTTCCTTCTTTTATCATGAGCTTACCCCCTTCGACCCATGCCGCGCATAACACGACACTCAACAATGCTCCAACCATTATAACTTTACGAGCAAGATTATTCATTTCGTGACACCCGCCTTTATTTTTCTACGGCAATAATTTCCACATCATACTGCAAAGTTTTTCCGGCAAAAGGATGATTCATATCCAGAACCAGGCTGTCCTTTTTCACTTTTAATATCTTCGCGGCCATGACCTGGCCATTTTCTTTATTTTCTAATCGCAAAGTCTTTCCCTCTATGAAGTCCGTGGCATCAGTCTCTTCCGGTCTCGGGACTTCCAGAATGGCTTTGGGATCGCGTGCCCCGTAGGCCTCTTCCGGGTTAAAAACAATCGTCTTTCTTTGTCCAGGCTCTAAAGACGCTATCCGGGCCTCCAAGAAAGAAGGGAGTGTCCCGGAGCCGAATATATATTCTAAAGGAGCGCTATTTTTATTGCTTTTTATAACTTGCCCTTCCACAGTTAACGTATAGTAAAGTTGGATTTTATTCCCGTTATAAATCATAATATTTCTTCCTGATGTTGGCTCCCGGCGGGATCCATTTTAATAAGTTTCAAGTTTCTCCTCAGCCCGTTCCACCCAGTATCCCTCTTTATATTTCTCTATCAACGTCTCAAACATGATTTTTGCCTTTCCCGGCTCTCCTGTCTCTTCGTAACATCTCCCCATGTAATAATAAACAACCTCATTAAGATTATTGTCCGGATGATTCGACATATATTTCTGGTAATAATCCAAAGCTTCCGCATATTGTCCCCGGGCATAAAGCTTTTTGGCGTTATTGTAATTCTTATTCACATAACGACTTTCTGTTGCACAGCCGGACAGAAAAAACACAAAAACGGAAACGGCACTCAGAACAATTCCAGACATGCTATGCTTTCCGGCAAGCGATCTCCACTTTTTCATTTATCCCTCCTTTTTTAGAAAGGCATCAGCTATCATCGCTTATGGTGTTCCTGAAAACACACAATTGTTTCTCCAGGAATTTTTCAGTCTCTTTGCTGTCTTGTCCGCTGGCATGGGACAAGCCATTTATAAGAATGTTTTTCGCCAACTTCAGCAACCTTCGTTTTTCCCCGAGAAACAACAAATCCTTAAGCGCTTCTAAATCACGAACAGCTTCCGCGATCTTAAAAAGATCGCCAGAATAAATTTTTTCTTTTGTGTTTCTATACCCTTCACTTCTGTCTTCCGAGATATTCCCAGGTTTATTATTCAGAATATCATTTATCTTTTCTGCCCCATCTCTTCCGACAGGCTGATAAACCCCTGTCTCCATAATTTTTTCTTGTTTCAATTCAATTCGCTGCAGCTTTTTGGCTGCCACGGCAGGTTTTAGGATATAGGTGGGCTTCTCTTCCCTCATAAGAATAGCTTTTACTTCGCATAACCCATGTTTAGGATGGTATATTTTGTCTTTAATTTTAAACATAATATTTTATAAGATCAGATTAACCTACTTAATGAATTCGGAGAAGAAACAGAACAATCGAATTGTCAGAAAGAATATTGTGGAGGGTGAAACAAATGAGGGTATTTAAATCGATAGATACGCGTGGAATCAGCTTTCTGCAAGCATAGTCTTTCCTGGAATTTATAATTTATTTTCTTATTCCCCATAATCAAACAACATCTTATCACTTAAATTTAATATGTCAAATCGCTATAAGCCTCGGGGAAGGGATATTCCCCAAAAAGGACCGGGAATTAGCGCTTTCTCACGTTTTCTCCGGGGGAAGGCCCTCTTTCGACGCATCTCTTATCTGCTTTATTTCTTTTTCAGACAACCCAATGGATTCGAGAAAGTCCTGATGTCCTTCGGGGGAAGATGTTTCAAAGGTAACGTGTAATTTATACAAGCCTTTGTCATCCAGCCCGGCCGTCCTTAAAAATTTGACCCACTGCTCCCGGCTCACATACCGCATATTTCTGGCAGGATCCTTTCGCTGCAGCATGCTCACGATCACCTGCTGCTGTTTGCGCAAGGTATTGATCTCCTGATTTATAGCATGAAGACGTTCCTGCAAAGCGGAATCTTTCTCGGCTTTCCGGTTTGAGATGATCTGTTTTATAGACTTCAAAGAAAGACCGGTATTACGCAATTCACAAATCATTTCCAATTTCTTTACGGATCTCGGCTGATATAAACGGTAATTTTTATTTGTGCGCTCATCCGGTTTTAACAGGCCGATAGAATCATAGTAAAGGATCGTGCTTCGTGATAAATGAAACATTCTGGCTAACTGCGAAATCGTATACATAAATCCCTTTCCTGTTGTTTATCAAACACCGGGGCAGGCCAGGGCCGTCTGTTGCGCCCTGCCCCGCGCCGGTTTTTTCGACACGCCTATAAACTTCTGGCTTCTTCAATCTTCTCTGCCGGAAGTCCCAGCCATTTCAGGAAACTTAAATGGCCTTCCGGGTTCCGATCCTCGAAAAGCCTGTGCCACTTTTTCATGTCTTCATCACTCAGTCCGACCGCTTTGAAGAGATTGATCCATTCTTCCACTGTAACAGCTCCCATGTGCGACTCCTTTCCTTTAATGAGTTTACGATGTCATGGCCATGTTTGTAAACTATAAACTATAAAGGAATAGACAGGTCAAGGGGTTTCTGGCGGGCGGTTAAAAAACATACCGCCCCTGCCCCGGCATGATAAATTCAATGTAAGAGCACAACGGGCATCCGGGAAGTTTCAGAAGGATACGGGGAGGACTTTGAAAAGTTTTTGACCGTCAGCTTATAATCCCCTGGATGTATTCTTTGGTCAGCTCTTCTTGGGGGGCTTCGAAGATCTTCTCCGCCGGACCATGTTCTATTAATTCGCCGAGATAAAGGAAAATAACGTAATCAGCCAACCTTCGTGCCTGACGTAATATGTGGGTGACAACAACGATGGTATATTCGTCCCGCAGTTCCAGGAACCTCGCTTCAATACGCTGGCTCGATCTGGGGTCAAGCGCGGAAGTAGGCTCGTCCCCTAAGATAATTTCCGGCTCAACCGCAAGGCCTCTTGCCAGGCAAAGCCTCTGCTGTTGTCCTATGGACAATTTTGAAGCAGGCCCGTGAAGCCTGTCTTTGACTTCATCCCAAAGGCTCGATTCTTTAAGATAATGCTCGACAATGGCATCCAGACGTTTCTTGGCTTTTATTCCATGTATCCTGGGGCCGTAGGCGACATTATCATAAATGGACATCGGCAAGGGATAGGGCCGCTGAGAAAGCAGGCCCATTTTTTTCCTGATATGAGTGACGTCTATCCCGGGGTCAAAAATATTTTCGCCGTCAACGCAAACCTCGCCTGAAACTTTAATACCCTCTATGGAGTCGACCAGGCGGTTAAAGGATTTTAAAAGCGTCGTTTTTCCACAGCCGGAAGGTCCGATAATAGCGGTTATTTTTTTATCGGGGATATCAACCGTCACATTTTTCAATGCCGGTTCTTTTCCATAAACCACGCTCAGATTCTTTACGCTTATGTGTGTGTTAAATGACATAACAAAGCCTCCTCCGCCTTAAAAAAGACTATTTCACGATATGCCGGGTGACCCGTTTGCTTAAACATCTGGAAACTATACTGATAATCAAAATGATAACCGTAAGGATAAAAGCTGAAGCGTAAGCTCGCTCCTGAACTTCCGGGAAAGGGGTGCCTAACTGGAAAAAAATCGCTAAAGGCAATGTGGCCACCGGGCGGAATAGAGAATAGGGCATGTAATCGCTGAACCCCGCCGTAAATATTACGGAAGCCGCATCCCCGATGCCTCTTCCAAAAGCGATGAGAACGGCTGTCAGCATCCCCGGCAAAGCCTGCCTTGTGACCACCTTAAAAGCCGTCTCCAGTTTCGTCGCGCCTAAAGCATACGAGGCATCTAAAAGTTCCTGGGGTATCATCCTCATCACTTCATCCATGGCCCTGCTCATGATCGGAAAGATCAAAAAAGATACGGCGATGATCCCTCCTAAGAGCGAAGCCCGCAGACCACAAAAAATCATAATCGCAAAACCGAACGCGCCGTAAACTATCGAAGGGATGCCCCATAAGACATCAAAAGAAAAACGGGCCAGGAAGGCCAGGCGGGACCCTTTCTTTGTGTAGACATTAAGGTACAGGACCACCGGCACGCTTATCAAAACGGCCAGGAATGTCGATCCTCCGGCCAAATAAAGACTGCCGGTGATCGCGTTTAATATCCCGCCTTCCTTACCTAAATAATAGCCGCCTTTAGGTGTCTGCGTGATCATGTCCAAATTCACCGCCGGGAACCCTTTTATGACGATCGTGCCGATGATAAGCAAAAGACAGGCAAAAATGATAAACGTGGAAAGCATCATCAGTCCTTTAAACATATTCTCTTCTATCCGTCTTTTATTCACTGGATTCTCCTTTCAACGCCGACAAGAATAACCCTGGATAAAACATTAAAAAACAGGACGACGGTCAACAGGAACAAGGAAGCAAGCAGTAACGCGGAATCATACAAGGGGACGGATAACATTTCACCGTAATTATTGGCGATCAAAGCGGGCAAAGGGTAGGCCGGATCAAAAACCGAAGAAGGGATTCTCGCGACATTCCCCGCCACCATTAGCACAGCCATTGTTTCGCCAAAGGCGCGGGACACCCCCAGAACGATGGCCGCTATTATGCCCGGCAGCGCCTTGCGGAGAATCACATGTTTTATCGTTTGCCACTTTGTTGCGCCTAACGCTAAAGAAACATCTCTAAGCTCATAGGGTATTGCTCCAAAAACTTCCATGACAACGTGAATAATGACCGGCAGAACCATGATCGCTAAAACAATGCCGGCAGCAAGCACACTATAGCCGCTCGAGAAAACCCCGAAAGAAGGCGCGACATAATCTTTTATAAGGGGCACGATGACCAATACGCCCCATATTCCGTAAATAATCGACGGGATCCCGGCAAGAAGGTCGATGAGGGGCGCTGTCCACTCACGGAGCCTTTTGTGCGCGTATTCGGAAAGATAGATGGCCGTTAAAAGAGAAAATGGGATAGCGATGGCAACGGCTACGGCTGTTACCCAAAAAGTGCCCGTGATAAAAGGCAAAAAACCAAACTCCCCCTTCAAAGGGTGCCAGGCCGTTGAAAACAAGAGTTGCGTCAGCGGCTTAGTTTCAAGGATAGGCTTTGAACGATAATATAATCCCAGAGCGATAAAAAAGATGCCCCCCCCTGTCAAGACCGTCAAAACCGACATAATCTTACGGGCAAGCTTGTCCTTTAATAATCTCTTCCTATTCATGTTTATCCTTCCCGCTTTATGGACTTTCAAGTTTTTCCAAGCCTTCCCGAAGCTTACCGCTGTTCAAAGGGATATATCCCGCCTCAGCGACATATTTCTGTCCTTCTGTTAAAACCCATCTCATAAACTTTATGACGACCTCTCTCTGCGGCCTGCCGTGAGAAACAAAGTATAGATCTCTGGCCGGCGGAGAAGGATATTTCCCCGCGGCGATAGCCTCGGTTATCCCATCACGGCTCTCATAAAAATCCTCATCCTCATCAATTGTCCCGTTAGCGTTAAGATCGACAGGCAACACCTTTATCCCTTTAACCTGTATTTTAGTCTGCGGGTCGTAAACATAATTGATATTGTTGAAACCGATCCCCAGGACATCTTTTCTAACCGCTTCTGCCAATCCCGGATCGCCGTAAACGCCTATGCCCAGCAAATCTTCCTGGTCTTTCCCTAAATACTTAGCCCATGTCTTTGCCGCACCGCAGGCGTCAGAACGGGTATACACGTGGAGCCCGGTCTTCCCGGGAACTTTCGACTCCCCGGAAACGGCATCTTTCCAATCCGTCATATCTCCGTTCATCCATATTCCGATAAAGTCCTCTCTTTTCATGCCTTTTGAAAGGATCACATCTTTAAAAGGGTTGTTCTCATTGAACGTGGGAACAACGGCGTCCTTCGTCACCGCGACAAACCAGGCTCCTTTCTTAATTTCCTCAGGATAAATATCCCGGGAAACATTACCTATATCTACGACAGAAGCCAAAGCATCCGCCATCCCTTTGCCCGCGCCTCCGGCGGCAACATCTATCCTGACATCAGGGTAAACCTTCTGAAACTCTTCCGCCCATTTGACGACCATAGGATATAAGGCCCAGGCGCCGGAAAACGTTATTGTGCCTTCCAGTTCTTCCTGCGCGTTTGCTGGACCGGGCTGAGTCGCCACAGAAAGAAACAGACCAACGGCCAATAAACTGCTCACTATTTTTCTCATTTTTCAGATCTCCATTTACCTTGGTTAAAAACTGCATTTTAATTCGGTCTTCAGGATATTGACATTCCCCCACTTATCCTGCTTCTTATTACTCTCAAACATATAACAGATACCCACCTTGAGATCCTTAATAATTTTAATGTCTACGCCTCCGTATACACGGTTTTTATTGAACTCATTTATATCGAAATCGTAAAAAGGCTCTTCAGCAATATAGGGCTGAATTTCAAATGTGGTAAATTTTGCCGTCTTGACAGTCAGTTTGTTAGTATATCTAAAAAATTCTTTATCTTCCTTAATACGATATTCCAACCTGTTTCTGTCGCTAAAATTTAGTCCAATGGTCTTCCATTTAAAAGTAGCATTCAAATGGGGGCGATGCTCAACCGTCCATCCCCCCTTTTTCTCTTCATTGATATACCGGTAATATGGGCTCAAAATAAACCAATCGTTAACTTTCCAATCCAATCCGATATCAACATGGCTGTAATAGTAGGTACTAAAGTCTTCTTTAAAACGCAATTCCGGTTTTAGTTTAAAATCCAGAACCTCATTAAGAGATTTACCTGCTTCATAGTGACTCCAGTATTCCCAGTTATGGCCTGCCCAAGCTGGTCTATCTATACACAACAGTCCTCCCAACAAAAAAAGATATAAAACAATATCTTTCACTTCCATGGCCTCCTCGGTTGCAAACGTGATGGATATGCAGGAATCACACTAAATCTGATATTTTTAATTGCTCCACCTTGTCTGATATATAATCCCGAATTTCTTTAAAAACTTTCATAACTTTTTTCTCCTTTTCTAATGGAGTGTGTTCGAAAAAGTACTTGCTTACGGCTAATGTAGGAGCTAAAGCCCCGTCCATCAGCCTTATCACCTCGGCTAGGCTTATTTCTTCTGCCGGCTTTGCCAGCCGATAACCGCCGCTGGCGCCTGTTTTAGTTTTAAGGTATCTGGCTTGTTTCAACGAAACGAATAGCTGTTCCAAATACTTCTTGGAAATGTCATATTCTTTACAGATATTTTCAATTTTTACAAAGCCTGATTTCTCCTTACGCGCGATATAAATAAGTGCCAGAATCGAGTACTCACTTTTTGTGGTCAGTTTCATGGGGCCCTCCTTTATCTATCTTGTATACCTATAATATAGACAATAAAACCCAAAATGTCAAGGGTTCTTTATCATAAACAAATTTTACAATTAACAAAATTTATCAAAAGCTAAAGAATCCCCAGGGGGAACTATGACGGGGCTCCAGTCCGGCACCTTTTCCCTCGCCTTATCGCTTCGCATCTCAGACGGGAGTTTGGACATGGATGTACTTCAATCGTTTGTGTTTAGTTATACAGGGAAGGTCAACTGCGGCACTCGTTCTTGACATGGCGCAGCGGTTACGCCATCGTCCTCATTCAAAGGCACATCAGAGACTAAACTCTGTTCTCATCATAAAATTTCATAACAAATTCTAAATCCCTTGATGACAAACACAGGTGTACGCAAATCAGGTTCTGGATCAAATACAAGCTCCAGCTTTCACCCGGAGATAGTGCCGACTAAAAATATTAACAGTTTCCAACCTGAATCTCATCTTATCTTATTGAACCAATCTGTCCGCAGCAGCAAGTATACCCAGATCAAATTCTAAGTTCATCTCTGTGGCTTTCTTAAGATTAAGTTCTATCAAAAAATCAACAGGTTCAATGGGAGGAATATTTCCCGCTTTTTCACCTTTGATGATATTATTTACAAATTTTGCCTGCAGACCACCTAAAGAGAAATGATTAGTTAAAACCCCACCGATCGCACCTTCATCAGTAAATTTACTAGTAATCCCAAGTATTGGTTTTTTATATGAATCTTGCAATTTCTTGAATAATTGCTTATCAGAACTCAGCTGGTCAAGACTGAACCAGCCAAAAATAAGGTCTGGCTTAGACTGCTTCAAATTTTCCAATAAAAGGTCACAACTGGTTTTCCCTTGATCAGGGTCATAAAAATCTATATATACTATCTCCCATCCTTTCGTATCAACGAGTGTTTTGAGATGTCTCATATAAATCGTTTCTTGAAGCACATGACTGTCATATACAAATGCTAGTTTACTAAAATTCTCTTTATTAGGAAACATCTTACGAAAAAGCTCTAATCTGGCCAGGGGGGGAACTCCATAGCTTATTCCCGTTATATTTTTACCCGTAGGTTTATCATACGCTTCTATCAGTCCTCCCTCTATGGGAAAAGTTACTCCAGAAAAAATCATCGGAATTCCTGTCTTCTCTATTTCTGGCCATACCGGCACACTCGCCTGGGTACCTATAGTAACAAGGATATTGGCTCCTTGGTCAATTAATTCCTTAGCCATTGCCGCGTTTTCACTAAATTTTTCTGATTCAGCATACACTATTTTCGTTGGCAGAAAATGGACATTCTTCCCTTCCTCATACCCCAAAGATTTCATCGTATCCTTAAACCCTTGCTCTATCTCAATGGCATACGGAGGGACTGGCCTCAACACTCCGATGACGGGTTGTTTTTCATTAGATGCTTTACAAATTGTGGTATTCACAAAACAAAAAATCGCACAAACACTAATGATGCCTGAAACATTCCATCTCATATTTTTACTCCTTTTTAACATTAAGGTAAATAATTATAAAATTTCGATATAATTTATACCGCGACTCCGCCATTGAGCCTACGGTATACTGTCTTTTCTTTCCTAATTTCCTAAATACTCTTTTCAATTAAAAATTATACGTTAATTCCAAATGGCAATCAAAATAATTATACAAATTACTATCAATGCTTAATTTTCTAAAAATAATAGCGCAAAAAACTTCAAGTCAGATGTCTGTATTGTATATATTCATCCCAACCGATATATACTGGTCATCGATCGGGGCAGGTGAGTTGAATTGTTTGCAGGGTTAGTTTTGGCGACAAATACAAAATCAAAGGGAAGTGGTTGCGACAGGACTCTCAGATCACAGGGCCACAGTAAGTTATTTATTTTATAAATAAAATAAATAACTTACTGTGTTTATATTCACTAAAATGTTAGAAGCAACTTCTCTTAGACACCATTTTCTCTAGCGTAATCTATTTCTGTTTGGCTCCCTTAGAAACATAAAACGGCAATTAGAAACGCACTTCCGTATAAAGGGAAACCTGATTTATAGGTTTACCCGATCCAAAGGCCCTTTCCAAATAACTTGTGGGCCAAAATCGAGCCCCTACCAATTGCAAGGAAACATTCTTATTTAATTCATACTTAACATACGCATTGACTTCCGTTGCTTTTCCCTTTTCGCCAGATATCGCCCTGGCACAATCCAGAAGTGCATATCGCGTCCCTACCGTTACTTTATCTTTAGTCTCAATACCATATTCCTTATAAATCTTGTTCTCTATCTGTTCCCCTTTTCCCCCAAAAGTATATTCTACACCAACGAAGGGGATCTTTACATTGACGACATTTTCGGCATACGAATCATTTAATATTTCATAGGTAATCAAAGCCATGGAATAGAAACAGTCACGGCTGATACGCCGAAAATTCTCGTCCTTGCCTGGGCTAGAAAGTTTATCACCCGAGACATAAACATAGCCAGCATTAAAATTAAGTGCGTTGTCATCCTCAAGATGAATTGTGTAGTCCCCCTTTAATCTAGCTAGCCAACCAGCGTAGGTTTTATCAGTGATATCGTCTTTCCCAGCATCAATTCCCAGAAGAAAACCATAAGCCAAATTATCAACAAACGTTTTTCCGTTACCTTTTAATGTCCAAAGGATAAGATCGGATTTTTCGCTCGTTGCATCATCCGGCCGTTTGCGATAATAGGTTCCCATTCTTAAGTCATGGCCTTCAAATATTTCGTCGGTCTGGGCCTCGATACCATAGATGAGAGTATCATAATTATCCTCCATGGCTATTCCTGTTCCCATTTTAGCTGGCTGTCCAAAGAAAGTACTCCAATTAATCCTTGCCCATTTTTTGTCCACCTTTATAGCATCGATGGCCGTCAATTCCAGAAAGCGTCCGGAATGAGGTCCGTAATAGAAAAAGGCATCTTCACCTTCCCCCATATATTGTCTTCCGAGAGTAACCGTGAAACCCTGCCAAAAATCTCTAAATTCCAAATAGAGATTTGCCAAAACCGGTTCAGCAGACTCAGGGGCGTCTTCTAATTCACTTGCATGATAAGTTTTCCGGTAATTCTGCCAATTCTGCCAGTAGCCAAGCTCGGTCCTCAGGAGGAGCTTATCTGTTATATGTGAATCTAATGCAACCAATGCCCTTGTAATAATTGCCCCGTCTTCCCCCCCCTGTCCACGGTAGTTAGCCAGATAAGTGGCCAGGGTCATTATGTCTCCACTGACTTTGAATCTTTCTTGCAACTCTTGTAAAAACTCTGCGTTTGCGCTTCCTACCATGGAGGCAAGAAATCCCACTAATGTTAAAACGATAAAACATTTCCTCAAACACTTCTCCATCCCCCTCCTCCTTCCTTAAATTAAATTTTTTAGTATTATAACTAAAATTTGACTTCTGGCTCAACAAGATTCTAGTTTTTTTTATCGTCAAAAAAAATCAGAAAAAAATCTTCCGATGTCTTTTTATTTATCACATTATGCTCGACTTGCTCAAGATAAGGACAGAATAGGCTACTAAAGAATTATTGCGCTGAATATCCGCGGCATTATACCGGATAAATCCTGCCTTAAATAAAATTTCCAACCTAACGGGATGCAAAGACCTGGGGCAACAAGGTTACACGCATTACGGGATATGGGCGAGGCATCGTCTATAAATACAACAAACGCGAAATAAATTCTGACGTTTTCTCTCCGACGTAAACCAATTTTTCAAGATATCCATGTTAATTTTACCCTCACAGTATTTGGCATGGTTATTTTTTCATAATTAATTAATTTTTATGTGGCTAAAAAAATTAAAATTTTGAATGCAAGTTTTAGAAAGGAGCGATATATTTAGTATATATTTTCAAAACATGTGGGGGCTGTTACATATATTATTCAAAGGCAAAAGAAAACGTGTCCAGACACATCTTTTAAAAACAGCAAAAAATGAGAAAAAATTATTTTCTTGGATAAAATCAGGCATAAAAACTGGACAATAATTATATGGCTGTTTATTTTTTAATTTTAAAAATAAAAAGGGGAGTGGAATGTTTTTCCTAAAAAAGACACGGATGCAATTGAAACTATTCCTTTCCTATTTAATTCTTATTGCTCTTCCGCTGTGTGCTTTGGGATATTTTTCTTACTCCAGCGCTTCAGAAGCACTCGTTTCTCAGCTTTCCCAGTCATTAAGTAGTATTGTTGGAAAATCTGTAAAGCAAATGGACGCTTTTTTAGAAGTTTGTGTGCGCGATACTGAAGAATTATCGGAGAAACCTATTACACAGATGGCATTTTACTTAAATGACTACATGCGTAATCGTCTTTCCGATGTCGTTGATGAGTATCAAGACTATATAAACAAACGGCCATACTTATCACGAATCCGATTGCTATCCCTTGAAGGCAACCAACTCTTAACGACTTCAAATGATTCAAAAAATATCAACAAAGATGAATCCAAAGCCGAATGGTTTCGTGGTGCATTAAATACAGGCAGAAAAAAAGTATATGTCTCGGACATATATCTTGATCAAAACACAAACTCAGCTGTATTAACGATGTCAAAATTGGTAAATTCTAAAGAAGGGGAAAAGATTGGCGTTATTGCATTAGATATAAAAGGGGAAGCAATAACTTCGTTCATTGATGAAATGAAAGCTGGGGAGACAGGATATGGATATTTGGTGAACAAGGACGGGATAATCATTGCTCACCCCAACAAAGAGAATATCTTACATCGCAATATACTTAGGACGCCGGACAAAAAGTTAACCGAAGTAGTCAATCATATGATAAACATGGAGCACGGGCAGGGCGACTATGAATTTGAAGGCGTGTTAAAACATATATTTTATTCTCCTTATCAGCGTTTAAACTGGTCCGCGGCAATAACTATTCCTGATCATGAATTATTGAGGGAGACTTTTAAATTAAGAGATGTTATTGTGGCCGTTGGGATTATCAGCGTTATTGTCGCGATTGTTTTCAGTTTTTTTATATCGGTTTCAATTACAAATCCTGTAGAAAAATTGAAAGAGGGGATGAAAAATATCGGGGCAAAAGATTTAACAAAGGCAGTTCGTGTAAATAGCCGCGATGAAATTGGCGAACTTGCGATTGCTTATAATAAGGTTATTGAAACCTTGAGAGAAGTAATATTACATATTCAGAATGCCGGGTTCGAAATCAATCAATTCGCTTCCAAAATTAACAGCGGGGCGAGCAAACAAGCTGCAGACGCCGAAGCCCAGGCCGCCACGGTACACCAAGCTTCTTCAATTGTTGAAGAATTGGCAAATACTTCTTCACATATTGCCGAGAATTCAGAAGGCGTTGCCAAAATTGCTGAACGTACATTTTTCAGCATGCAGGAGGTGAATCAAAAGGTTGTTCAAACTGACACGCATATTGCTAATTTAGAAAAAAAGTTAACACATATTGGAGGAATAACTGAATTGATTGATAATGTTGTTGAACAAACAAACCTTTTAGCTCTAAATGCCAGCATTGAAGCAGCTCGAGCCGGGGAGTTCGGGAGAGGATTCAGCATTGTTGCCAGAGAAGTAAAAAAGCTTGCCTCTAAGTCTTCCTCTTCTATAAATGAAATAAGGGCAATAATTGATGAGATTCAGGAAGAAACACGGTTGGCTGTCAGGGATATGAGCGATTCTGTTAAACAAGTGGCACAAGTTTTAAAGTTAGTACAGGAAACAAGCAATGCTGCGCAAGAAATTTCGCGTATTATTCAAGAACAGCGGGTTGCTTCAAATGAAACAGTGGATTGTATATTGAATATTTCTGGTGTTACTCAGCAGTTTTTGTCTTCCACACAACAATTTATGGACTCAGCTAGTAAACTAGCTAACTTATCTGAAGAATTAAAAAAATCCGTTGGCGAATTTGTGCTAGAATCTTCTCCCCCCCGAGGCCTTCTCTAAAGAGAGGGCAATGTCCTCCCCCTCACCTACAAATAGGTTACTTCTCAGCGAAGAAGAAAAAGGGGTATCCCCGCTGTAAGTCCAAACAAGATATTCTTTTTTGCCAAGACTCAATACATTCCAAGGCTTTTGACAGACCCGGTCTGATTGGGGAATCATTTTAAGAAACACTAAAAATTGCTTTTAAAAAATATCGGCCATCGGGCCAAAAAGAAAAACCCTCTGTAATATTTATTACAGAGGGTTTTTCTAGTATCTTGTAAAAAACTTACCTTAAAGTAATGACTTTTTCCTCTTTCTTGCAAGTCCTAATAAACCTGATCCCAATAAAAACATTGTTGCAGGTTCAGGGACTGGGTTAGCGGGAGGAACTTCTGTTGACCCGAAAACACCTTCAAAATTATCGATAATATACCTTTGTCCACCAGAAACGTCATTATTAAAATCAAAAAGCGCATAGCTTGCGATACCTGAAAAGCTGGTCTCGATTAATCCCTCGGGGAAATCACTCGGATTAGAACCATCTGGTGTCGTATATAGTCCGTATTCAAAATCATGCGCTAAGAGGTTGCCAACGTTATCGTATACCCAAAATTCAGTCCAAGTGTTGGAGGTTTCGGAAAAATCATCGAGGGCAAAACCGAAATTAAGATAACCTTGCGCTTGGTTAAGAAAATCGACTCTAAGATCGTATTCTGTCGAACCTTCTAATCCAGGTTCAAGGATATACGACATATTTGTTCCCGGCCCGACCGTATTAAACCCATATGGATCTGAAGTTGAAAAAATCACATCATAAATACTGTCTCCATCAGAGTCGAAGCTATACGTGGTTTCTCCCATGATGACATCATCAAAAGTAATCACGGAAGCCATGGCGTTGCTACAGGTAAAAATAACAAATAAAACACTTAAGAAAACAACTCTTTTCATTTAACCCCTCCTCCTTCAGCTAATGATTTACTTAATACATTATTTAAATTTTTTTAAAATTCATATTATCTATAAAAAAATATTCTATCAACTAAGTACAGCAAATATTGTGCCAAAAAAGATAACAACGATTTTATGCAAAATATGCTAAAATTCCTCTCTATTAACCGCAACTATCCTGGAACTACCAAGACAGTCCACCCCAAGAAAAAGTTTATAAAATACAACATTTATAAAAATTAAAACTTAATTAGCACACTACCCAATATTGAATAGCTAAACGACCTTTTCCTTTTCAGGAAATAAGCCATTGAGCCATATATGCAAACACAGACACCCAAGGCCGTCCGTTTTTAATGGAGAACTTTTGCCACTGCTTAATACCTGACTAATCTGATAAGATATATTGTCTTATGACGAGGGTGTAACAGCATAATACTGCCACCCCAAAAAATCCACATTCTTCAGCAATTGTTCATGCAGGGCAATTTCTGGAAAGGCTATAGGAGTACAGATCTCTTTTGAGTGGAATAGGTTACCGTCCTTTTAGAAAAAAGCATGAAGCGAAGACCAGCAACAGGCTAAACAGAAGAATGTTTGGCATGTGTATCATACCATCCCGGGATCGGCTTCTGGGTGATTTTGCCTATCACTTTTAAAAGAAATTTAACGGGGGAATACTTGGAGAATTTTCCGTAGTCCCCGAACAATTCATATTGGACAAAGATAGATTTATATTCTTCAATGATCTGATCATACTCTTTCCATTCGAAAGGAAGATCCGATCCGAACAAACCACTTGAGCCATTCTGAAACCGGTATCCCACATGACAACCTTCCCGGGAAGGGTTAGGTTCCCGCTGACGTGAAATGTATTTCTGCTGCACAGCTTTGAATTTTGAATAATCAAGCTTTACTAACAAATTAAATTCTTCCAGCAATTTATCAAATGACACTTTTTCAGACTCGATCGAAATATAATCCGGTTTTTGTTGACTGTTCATTAAAGCTTTCAGGCAGACGGAATCCATCCCCTCAATATCGATCTTCATATAGTACGGGATCCCATGTTCCTTAAGGCAATCTGAAAAGTTAACGACTGGCACCTCAATGATCTCATTTGTAGTGCCATCAACGACTTCATTTCGTTGGGCCCAGGCACTATCAACAGTACCCCATATGCTTTTTTGCTTATTTTGATAAAACTTAATGGATGCCGGCTGACTCTTATCAGGCAGCTGTTCTACAATCGCTCCTTCAACTATTGATAATTTTCCGTTTTTAATATCATCTGAAAATCGATTTCGGCAGGAAGCGACTAAAGCAGGATTGGCTTCGAATGCGACCACCCGGAATCCTTTCTTGAGATAATAATCAGTATCTTCCCCTTTATGCATGCCGACATCATATATTAAATCAGCATATTTTTGTATAGATTGCATCTCATTCATATTATTTTAAAATTCCAATTATTTTAATTTAAAAAATGGCTCTTTCCCCTGTTGTTTAATACGAACCATTTTATCATATAAGATCCGAAACACAAATTTTTCCGGCAAATTTAATTTGTTCGGCTGTTACGACCGGTGAAAACCAGCCATCGGCAACCCATTAAATTTCAAATAGCTGCAGATGCAGGAAAAAAGCTCCCCCTGCTGAAATAATTTCATAACCAGCTAAACCTATGCTGCGCCCCAACGTATTCTCCCAGATTTCAAAGGGGAAGCACTTCTCTCAAAAACATATATATAGCAGAAAGTTAGAGGGACCCGGTCTGGTTTATGTTAAAATGTCCTAGATGAATCAACACATAATCACATCAGGATTAAACATGCAAACCAACCATGCCCAGGCAGACGGCATTGTCAATGACGACCATTATGAACAGCGGATAAAAGGCTGGTCTGCTGACCGCTGGAAAACATATCAAGTCCTTGTCGAAAAAGTCATCAAATACGTCGGACCTTCCGCATCCGGACTTGACCTGGGCGCCGGAGAAGGGTTCTTCACGAAATGCTGCCAGGAAAACGGGCTGCATGTCATCGCTTTGGAAGGAGCAAAGAGTGCCGTCGGATGGGCCAAAGAGAACCTCGGGATTGACAGCCGTGTGCATAACCTCAAGGACCCCCTCCCCATAGAAGACACATCCATTGATTTCATTATGTGTCATAATGTCTATGAGCACGTCCCGCAAAGTATCAATGAAAATATCTTTAATGAGTCTTTTCGTATCCTTAAACCGAACGGGCTTTTCTGGGTATCTTCGACTTGTAAATATGATTTTGTTGAAAGCATAGCTCCCGGACACATCAACAACCCCACTCCGACCGGGCTTGCTTTATTTGGCAAGAAACATGGTTTTAAAGCAGATATTTGCTTCCCTCATTTTAACATTTCACTTTTCACGCCGAAACTATATGACAAAAATGGCCATGCTTATCCGAAACGGAAAAAACTGCGGACCTTTGTAAAGAGACATTCCGCAAAAATCCGCATCATGACCTTACCTGTCTTAATGCCGCTCTGGTTCCTCAATTCTAAATTTCTTTTTATTGAACAGCTCGATTTCTTCTGCCAAGCTTCGGTGGTACGATTCTGGAAAACTGAGATCCGGTAATATTATCCACGGTTGTGCCGGAACACTGACCACTTGTTTTAACTCCTAACCTCTTGACAAAATTGTGAAATCACAAAGAAATGCTTATTCCACGGCGAAAGCGGTTGATTTCCACATCTAAAATGCTAAAATAATAGTCTACCATTAATATTATAAAAGTAAGCAACAGCCCTATAGAAGGCGTGCAGATAATATTATTGACATCTTAATTATTACAAAAAAAATCTTTAAACTGTGCTATGTCAATACCTATTATTCATCCCCCCCTCTTTCCGATAAATGTCATACTGTTTATCCACTACGGCAAACCAAAGGAGAACAAATGAATAAGTATAGACGCAAGAAACACCTGGGACTGCTGATGCAAATGCTGTTATTTTCTATACTGTTTTCTTCAGCGCGAATTTCAGTATTAGCGGCCCAAAGTGAAGATATCATTCACGAGATAGAATTCTCCCAGAGTGATCTGAACATCACGGCAGAAGAAGGCTACGATATCATTAAAACGAACTGGCATGCTTCAACGAGAGAGGCGGGGAAACCGCAGGTCCCGTATAAAGTTTACCAGTTCGCTGTTGCCAATGATATCGAAGTGACAGGCATCGAGATCCTAGAAGATGTTACTGAAAAATTGGAAGGAGAGTTTTTGCTTTATCCGGCGCAGGAATCCCAGCATTACGGGAGCCAATATTCTTTTACCAATCCGGACAAGGACGCCTATGCATCACAAGAACTTTACCCGGCTGAAATGATCAAGAAGGTAAAATCCGGGAACTTAAGCGACGTGAATATTGTTACGGTCCATGTCTACCCCATACAATATTTGCCCGCTCAAAAAGAACTGATTCTGCATAAGAAAATTAAATTCAAGTTAAGTTCAGAAGAGCGAACCGGCAAAAACACCGCCGCCTCATCAAGCAAAGACATAAAACACCGGAAAAGAAAAACAATATCCGACAAATCAGACAAAGCGTTAAAAGACGCCTTTAAAAAAGTGTTCACCAACAGCGAGGCGGTCGATACGACTCTGCAGGATTCCCGCTCAGCCGTAGAAGCAGAGCTCAGCGGCGAAATCCTGCTGGCCGGTAGCTATTCAGGGACTGTTGACTACATCATTATCACCAGTCAAGCCCTTATTACCAGCCAGGTTTTTCAGCCGTTACTGGATGAAAAAACAAATCAGGGACTCACGGCTGAAATTGAGTCTGTGGAATGGATAGAGCAAAACGTATCCGGCCGTGACACAGCCGAGAAGATTCGGAACTTCATCATCGACCTCTATACGAACAACGGTCTTGTCTGGGTGTTGCTGGGCGGAGATGTCAACATTGTCCCTGTCCGGCCGGCTTATGTCGCATCTTCTTACATCCCCACGGACATGTACTATTCTGATTTAGACGGTGATTGGGACGCTGATCAGGACAGCATTTTCGGAGAATACGAAGACAATCTGGACCTGTATCCGGATGTTTTTGTCGGACGGGCTCCGGTAGAGGATCAGCAGGAAGCCCAGGTTTTTGTCAGTAAAATCCTGACCTATATTCAGGGACAAAATCCCGACTTTTATAACACGGCCCTGTTCCTGGGATGCGAAGACTTTCAGGATGCCGGCGGCCAAACCAAAGACTACATTGACGCGCAGTATATGCCGCAGCAATTTGATCCGATCACGAAACTTTACGAAAGAGACCTTTATGCTTACAGTGCTCAGGCCATAACGGAAATCAATTCCGGACATCACATTATCAATCACATTGATCATGCCGATATTGACCGCATGTATACCGGCAGTGATTACATCACAACTCAAGATGTGGACAGTTTCAGCAATGCCCCGGACTACTCCGTCTTATGGTCAGTGGGCTGCTATTTTGCGGCCATTGACACGGACACAATTGCCGAACACTGGTTAAACAACCCTGATGGCGGCGCTGTTGCTTTAGCCGGAAACAGCCGCTATGGCTGGCACCCGGAATCCGACACCTACCTGGATCCTTCCTTTTTTGAAACTATCGTTGTTGACGAAATAAACCGCATCGGTCAGACCCTGGCCATGTCAAAAGTTCCGTTCATCGGACAGACCGTCAGCAATGAATACATGAAGTACGCGATTCTTGAACTGAATCTTTTGGGCGATCCTGAAATGACGATTTCCGGCCTGCAGGTTATTCCGGAGACGCCCTGGCAAACCAACGAAAACGGAACCTTAAGGACAAATATCAGGTGGAATTATACCATGGGGTATCGTTTCGTCCCGGAAGTCGACGGGGAAATAACCCAGTTGGGCGGCTTCTTCAACGGCACAAAAACCGTGTATCTTTGGGATTCATCACAGAATTTACTGGCCAGCGCGGCGGTTACCGCCAGTAATGAATGGAGTTTTGTCGACCTCCCCACCCCTGTGCCCGTAACCCAGGGAGAGACGTACACTGTTGCGGCTTACATGGCCGGCAGCGGGGCTTCTTATAGATACGGTATCGATTATTTCCCGCAGACGTATGACAACATCTCGATTCAATCAACGTGTTACCGGTATGGGAACGGATATCCGACAGCCAACAGCATCTCCAGGATGTACGGGCAGGTTGATATTGGTTTTCTGGCTGATTCCGGCACTTCAGCAAATTGCGGGGACGGTATTTGCCAAGCAGACGAGGGTTATGATATTTGCCCCCAGGATTGTCCCATTCCGACTTGCGGTAACGGTGTTTGCGAGTGGAACGACGATCCCATGGATCCGATCTATGAGGACGCTTATACATGTCTGCCGGACTGTGCCGAGACCTGCAACGTTCCTGATCCGGAGTTAGGCGTTCCGATCTGCGAGGTGACCGAAGGGTTTGAATCCTGCCAGCACGATTGCCCGAGCCCGTACTGCGGCAACGGCACCTGCGAGTGGAATGACGATCCTATGAACCCGATCTACGAGGACGGTTACACCTGCCGCCCGGACTGCGCCGTGACCTGCAACGTTCCTGATCCGGAGTTAGGCGTTCCGATCTGCGAGGTGACCGAAGGGTTTGAATCCTGCCAGCACGATTGCCCGAGCCCGTACTGCGGCAACGGCACCTGCGAGTGGAATGACGACCCTATGAACCCGATCTATGAAGACGGATACACCTGCCGCCCGGACTGCGCCGTGACCTGCAACGTTCCTGATCCGGAATTGGGCGTTCCGATCTGCGAGGTGACCGAAGGGTTTGAATCCTGCCAGCACGATTGCCCGAGCCCGTACTGCGGCAACGGCACCTGCGAGTGGAATGACGACCCTATGAACCCGATCTATGAAGACGGATACACCTGCCGCCCGGACTGCGCCGTGACCTGCAACGTTCCTGATCCGGAGTTAGGTGTCCCGATCTGTGAGGAAACCGAAGGGTTTGAATCCTGCCAGCATGATTGCCCGAGCCCGTACTGCGGCAACGGCATCTGCGAGTGGAATGACGATCCTATGAACCCGATCTACGAAGACGGATACACCTGCCGCCCGGACTGCGCCGTGACCTGCAACGTTCCCGATCCGGAGCTAGGTGTCCCGATCTGCGAGGAAACCGAAGGGTTTGAATCCTGCCAGCACGATTGCCCGAGCCCGTACTGCGGCAACGGCACCTGCGAGTGGAATGACGACCCTATGAACCCCATCTATGAAGACGGATACACCTGCCGCCCGGACTGCGCCGTGACCTGCAACGTTCCTGATCCAGAATTGGGCGTTCCGATCTGCGAGGTAACCGAAGGGTTTGAATCCTGCCAGCATGACTGCCCGAGCCCGTACTGCGGCAACGGCACCTGCGAGTGGAATGACGACCCTATGAACCCGATCTACGAAGACGGATACACCTGCCGCCCGGACTGCGCCGTGACCTGCAACGTTCCCGATCCGGAGCTAGGTGTCCCGATCTGCGAGGAAACCGAAGGGTTTGAATCCTGCCAGCACGATTGCCCGAGCCCGTACTGCGGCAACGGCACCTGCGAGTGGAATGACGACCCTATGAACCCGATCTACGAAGACGGATACACCTGCCGCCCGGATTGTACGGAGACGTGTAATGTTCCGGATCCGACATATGGCGTTCCCATATGCGAAGTAGCGGAAATACACCAAACCTGTCAGCATGATTGTCCGAGTCCTTACTGCGGCAATTCCGTTTGTGAGACAGAGTATGGTGAAGACTGTATGAGCTGTGCTTATGATTGTGGCCCCTGCTAAGGGATAGCGGTAGAAAAGGCCAAGGAAGCCAAGGGGGCAGTCCCCAAATGGGGACTGCCCCTTTCTATTTTTCTCTAAATGTAAAAATAATAGCTACTTCAACCTGAATTTCATCCTCACTAAAAACCTCAGGGAAAGGATCAAAGGGGCTTGCTCTTTTAACCGCATCCAGAGCCTCTTCATCCAATTCCTTAAATCCGGATGACTGCAAAAGACTTAAATTTTTGACCAGCCCTGCAGGCAACACATCAAAAACTATTCTGACGACCCCCTGATGTCTGGCCCTGAGGGCCCAGCGCGGATACTGTTTTTCCTTTTGAATTCTCTGCTTTATGCTGTCTTGATACCGCAGAAGTGATTTCTTGTGCTCTTCATCCTCTTGCGCGGGTTTTAGGCCCTCGGCTTTTATTTCATCCGGCACCGGTTCAAGCAGCTCTTCCCGCTCAATGACCGGCGGCTCCACTCTCTTTTCTTCCCTGACCTCAAAAACTTCCGGCAACACCTCTTCTTCGACTTCAAAGGCAACGTCAAAAGGCTTGTCTTTCAGGACGGGATGAAAGGGCAATAAACCGGAACCGACTATTCCCGCATGAACAATAAAAGAAATCAAAAGGCTCGAATGCAGCTCATTTATTTTTTTCATCGTTTGCTGTTTTAGTAGATATCACAAGGCCGTCCGCGTTTGCCTCCTTAGCGATATCCATCACCTGGACGATTAAACCCAGGGAGACATCCTCATCAGCCTTAATGACCACCGTTTTAGCGTTTGCTTTGTTCAATTCCGAACGGAGGAAATTTTTAAGTTGAACGGGCTCGATTCCCAAGCCATTCACGAAAATACCGCCCTCTTTATTGATAAAAACCGTCACCTGTTCGTTCTTTTGCGTCTGGGCGCTGACCGCCTTGGGCAATTTCACCTTAAAGCCTTTCTGTGAAACAAAATGAGCCGAAAGCACAAAAAATATCAAAAGCAAAAAGACAATATCGATCAGAGGAGCGATATTTAAAACCGTGTCCGCCTTTCTTCGTCTTTCAAGCTCGAATGAACTCAAATTAACCTCCGCTATTAATGCAGATTAAAGATATCCGCGGCCAGGTTCTTATACTGAACCGCCCGACTGTCAACGATCCCTTCAAAGTAATGGTACATGACCAGGGTCGGGATAGCTACGCTTAAACCTGCCGCTGTCGTAAGAAGCGCCTCCCATATCCCCCCCGCGAGCAAAGCCACTTCCGTTGTCCCGCCTGCGGCCTCGATCTTAATAAAAGTCTGAATCATACCGGTCACAGTTCCCAAAAGCCCCAATAAGGTCGCGATGTTGCCTATCACCGAAAGTATCCGCAAATGTTTTTCGCCTTCTTCGAGCTCCCGGGATCCGGCCCTGCGGAGTATCTTCCCCCTTTCCTCTACCGGCTGATCCATGACCTTGATCCCGACCGCCAGAAAACGTCCGACAAAGCTTTCATCCTGCTTGCAAAGTTTATATGATTCATCAGGCCTCTTGCTGTTGATCAATACCTGCACCCGCTCCGGTAAATTTTTATTACGAGCGCCCGTCCGGTGAAAATACTTCAACCTTTCCAGGATAACCGCCAAGGAAACGACCGAGCACAAAAGAATCGGCCAGATAAAAAAACCGCCTCTAATAATAAAGTTCGTCATTATTATCCTCTCTTAAAACTTATACGACAGACTGCCATAAATAAAACGTCCCGGCTCATTGACGATTTTAACATTCGTTCCGCCCGGATCCGTCGGATCATATTCGTAAGAATTTGCCATTGTATACTTTTTATCAAACATATTGTCAATGCCGAAATTCAGACTTAAGCCGTTCAGGAAAGCCTGCCGCCCCTCTTCTTCGAAAAACTGATATCCCGCCCGGAAGTTAAACACATCCCAGCCTTTCAGAAGGGTTTCGCCGGCGTCACGGTCAATGTCCTTGCTGTCCAGCGAATGCATCCACTCGTAGACAGCAAAGAAGCCGTTCTTCTCGAAAGTCAAAGCGAGCTTGGTTTTAAGCGGACATATTTCGGACAGATGTTTGTCGTTATTGCCCGCCGGCTGATCGAGTTTCCTTCCCCGCTGATAAGCGACACCGCCCTCAAGCGCGAACCCTTGCAACAAATCATAAACAGCTGTCGCATCGCCTCCAAACATATACGCGTCAATGTTTGTGTAAGTTTTAACGCCCCCGCTGGCCTGCTGGTATATGTAGTCCGGCAGATAGCTGTAAAAAACTTTTGTTTTAAATTTCAAACGCGGCGTCAATTTGCTTTCAACCCCAAGATCAGTCTCAAAATTACGCGACGGTTTAAGGTCAGGATTACCGTAATACGTAGCGCCTTCCTGTATATAACGTTCAACAGCCGTTGGCGTCCTGTTCGTCAGTCCGACACCGCCGAAAACTTTGGTGTCCTCAGTGAAGAAATATTTCAGGAACACATTCGCACCCGGCAAAACATCCGTCTGAGCGTTCGTGTCCGTCATCGCCTTGCTGAACTTCAAATCCTCATTTGCCTCCGAATGAAAAACGTCCAACCGTAATCCGGCTGTCGCGGACAGTTTCCCAATGTCACGTTCCGCCTTAACATACAAACCGAAATTGAGCTCATTCACGTCCGGGAACAAATTATCATTCACGACTGCGCCGGTCGTTCTGTCGAATACATCGCCGTACCAGTTACGATGATAGAGATCCGTTCCGTAGGTAAAAACCGCCAGATCACTTAACGTCTTATTTTCCAGCTGCGCGCCGGTGATCGACGAAATCGCCTCGATCCTTCGGTTATTAACCCCGCCTGTTCTGTATTCACCATACGGATAATGCTCAACGCGGTTGTAGTATGCGGATAATCTTAACTGATCGGAAATAGAGTTCAAATCACCGAACGTGTATTCGACCTTATTAAGATACGTCTTCTCCTTTTCGGTATCCATGGCAACGCGCGGCGTCATGATGTCGCTGGCCTCACCATAGGAAGATGAAAATAACAGATTTTGTTTCTCTGAAAGTTCAACAAAAACCTTCCCCCAGAAATCATTTTTCCTGAAGGCGTCCATGTTCTTGCCGTCATCGTTATAAGCCGGGTTAAAACTGCTCAGCTCATTGCCCGCACCGTCTTTGTACTGTCCGGATTTGGAATAATTGTATCCCAACAACCCCTGCCAAGAAGCGCTTCCGGCGGTTACATATCCGCCTTGACTGAAATATCCGAAAGAGCCGAATTTGGAAAGCGCTTCTCCGTGAACACCCTTTTGTGTGTCTTTCGTCATGACATTAATATCGCCACCCAAGGCTCCCGGAACGCTGACATCATAGGGGCCTTCCTTTACTTCAATCCGTTTGATCGCAAGAAGGTTGATATGGGAAAGCGGCGGGTCTTTGCGGCTTCCGCAAGACCCCTCGATGAGTGTGTCATCTAAGGTAAAACGCAGATTGCTCTTGGTAAAACCTCTCAAGCCCACTTCATTGCCATAACCGCTTTTGCGTATCATGGACGCTTCAATCATTTCATCCGAAAGTATCTCGGCAAGGTCAACGACCTTATGGGATTTAAGCGTTTTCTGGCTGATCCTGGTTTTTTCTTCAATCATCAGCTTTTCTTGAACATCTTCGTCCTCCGACACAACCACCTGGCCAAGGTCAAAGACGGTTGTCTGGGCAAACGCGGCGCCCAGCGTACTCTGCGATAAAAAGATAACCGCTAATAAAGCCCTGTAAAACTTTCCCTTACTCATCTGCATCCCTCCCTTCGATTATACTGTTATTTATAATTCCCGCATTTTACCGGGACATTCCTGTATCCCCGGGATATTGGCACAATTTAAATGGAAATAATTTCTATTTACAACTTAAAAATTTTTCGCTTTTTTGAACAACCGGCACCAACACCGTTCACGTGCATATAATGGCTCACGACTTTATTTTTCTCATATCGTTCCTGGGGTTAATCCAGCCCACCCCTTGTCCAAGCTTTTCTGAACAGCACCCCGAGGATTTTTTCTTCAAATAGAAAATATTTCTATTTATATTAACAAAATATCTTTCGCTGTCAACTATTTCTATAGGCGGATTTCTGCCCTTTGGGCCGGATGCCCTTCCCCTCAAGAGGGATATTGTTATCAGGTTATTTTCAGGAGGGATATTATTGTTTGAATTGATTTATTTCTTCTCAGCCGGATTTATCACTTTTAAAGGCTTTCCTTAGCGTCAAAAAATACCTTCGTCACATTATATCAGAAAAACAGAAAAAGACAGTCCCCAAACGGGGACTGTCCTCTTTCCTTTTCTAATTTATAACTTAATACCTTCGCTCTCTTCGGTTAAAATTCCTGCCGTGAGTTCCCCTCTTCATCCCTCCTCCTTGGCCATGTCTTACCGGAGGTCTGGCCTCGTTGATTATGATCTTTCTGCCTTTGACTTCCGGGACTCCTTGTATAGCCGCCTCAGCTTCGGTCTTGTTTGGCATTTCGATAAATGCAAAACCTCTCGATTCACCAGTAATTTTATCTCTAATAATCTTCACTGATTCAACATAACCGAAAGCTGTGAACACGGCTTGCAAGTCGTCACCAGTGATATCGTATGAAAGATTGCCAACGTAAATATTCATTCTAAATTCTCCTTTATTCTGGTCTTTTGTCCTAAAATGTTTCTCCGCTTTTATAAACTTCTCCTATCTACCATGGACTATGTATTAGGATTCAATTTCATCATTTCAATTTCAGAATAATCACTTATTCTGAAACTTTACGCCAAGCAGGATCCCCACTTCAACCCCGGCTCTAAATTGCTTCTGCACCTTGGGTTTTATTAATCATTTGCACAATACATGCTGGTTAAATCGTCGTCCTCATTGAAATCATGCAAGACTTTTACATTAACGGCCCAATTTTCACTGCGTTTATGTTCTATTTCATATTCTACTTCCTGTCCTTCTTTTAAAATCTCTCCTTTCTTTAAATTTATATAATTTGAATACGCTGTAAGCTCCTGCCCCGTGGAAGAATCAACAATAATTCCATATCCCTGCCCGGCATCATAATCCCTGACTTTTCCTCTAGACATGCCCCACCTCCTTAAGTGATTCATCTGAATCAAATTTTTGCACTCTTTTTAAAAAGGAGGACAAAATAATTTATTATGCTATCCGGCGCAACGGGATTAACAAATAAATCATTCTTCCAGGCGCTTTTACGCACAAATTTTTTAAAATTATGCGGGTAATTTGTAATATTCAAGATAGATAAATAGGAGTTCATTCTGGTAGACATCAAGAAAGAAACTCGAGAGATCTGAGGTTGGCGGGAATTATCTATTTAAATAGCTGTGTCAAGTATAGCTTATTAAGCCTATAAACACAATATTTATTATCCTGAACCGACGTCTTTTCCTGGATGAATTGACCGTGGTGAATGGTTCCTCTTTTTTTAGAAAAGGGAGATTAATGAGAGAACAAGAATTTTCTTGGGATTGCCTATAACAAAGATAAACTGCCTGCTTTATTTTGCCATTATAACAGTATACTCGGGAGGCTACTTTCTTCGCAGCAACCTCACAGGAAAGGATAAACATCATAACGGACACCGATGATTTTAGTTAGCGGGGGCAAAACTTGATGAGGCAGCACTAGACAAACAAGGCCCGACACAATGTGTCGGGCCTTGAAAAAACGGGGGAATTACACCTTTACGACTTTGGTTGCTTGAGGACCTTTAGGGCCTTGTCCAGCCTGGAATTCAACGGCTTGTCCTTCACTTAAGGACTTGAAACCGTCACCTTGAATTTCACTATGATGGACAAAACAATCTTCGCTTCCATCATCAGGAGTTATGAAACCAAAACCCTTTTGATCATTGAACCACTTAACTTTACCTGTTGCCATTAATTTACCCTCCTTTCAATCAAACTTGAGTAAACAATGACAGAATGAAAAAAACCAAAAAAAATTTTCGGCAATTAATTTCTTTTTGCTTATTTACTCATGGGTTATTGTACATGCTTCCCAGATTAAGTCAAGAAATAAGTAGCTGTCTTTCTATCTATTTCTCAATTCGTTCGCCCTGTCCCTTTTGGGGGACTGGCCCCTTCATTTCGCCCCTTCATTTTCACTCTTTTGCCCAGTTGCTCAATTTTTTCACAAGTTCGTTAGAGACCGTATCCGCAAGAAGTTTTGGGTCATAAGTAATGTCAAACTCAGTTGTAATTGAATGTGAAGCTTTCCATAGCATCTCACCTGTTTCAGCATCTCTTGCATTCACTTCAAATCCGACCGTAGTGTTTGGCCCAGGGCCGAATAAACGTCCGCGGTGGTAAGACAACACTTTTCCGCTTATGATCGCGTCTGCTTCTCCTTCCTTTATGACGCGATAACCATGCGTTAAGAGTGACGTCTCAAAAGCATTAGTAACTATTTCTGCTGCATCCGGAAAGATAGCGTTGTCCTTTCTGTCGTTGGCATCTTCAAACATTTCAATCGAATAAGACATCCTTGCTGGTGCGCTGATCAGGGGGCTCATCCAAACCTGGGCTGATGCACAACCAGCACATATGACAGTTACGGCAATTAAACAAAAATTCCTCATCCTTTTCATAATCTCTCCTTGGTAAATACCCGCACGCCCATGCTGGGGATTAAAAGTGACGATTGGAAATACATGTGTGCTTTCTCTGCGTATTTATTGATCCCCAATACGCCAAAACTCTTTAAGGTTATTGAGCACCAAAACTTCTTAAGATTTCTCGAATCTCCTCACTTGCCGCCAGAGACATGGCATTCTCTCCATCATTACGCTCAACGTTGACATCAGCGCCATGTCGCAGGAGCAATTTCACGATATCATCATGACCTCTCTTCGCCGCAAGCATCAAAGCGGTAGAGCCGTCGGGTAAGACTGTATTCACATCGACGCCATTTTCAATAAGCCCCTGCAAAACTTTGTACTGTCCCCTTTCAGCCGCAAGAACGACATACGGACGGCGTTCATCCACCGCATATTTTTTCTCAGACATCTCTGAGGCTATAGACTCTGGGTTGACATCCATCCCGGCAGATGCAGCAGAAGCCTTCTGATCTTCAATCCTTAAAAGATTAAGAACGACGCTATCATGGTTCCTGACAGATGCCAGTTCATAAGGGGTCATATTATTAATCCACCTGTCTTTCAGTGTAAGATCAGCACCATAATTGATCAACAAGCGTATAATGTTTGCATTGCCATGATAGGCCGCATGATGAATCGGAGCATACTCCTCATCGGTAACCGCGTTGACATTGGCGCCATTTTCTAGGAGCAGACGGACGACATCTTCGTTTCCGCTGGTAATGGCACTGTGCAAGACGGTAAAATTATTGTATCCTCCCGCATTTACGTCAGCTCCAGCATCTATCAGGAATTTCACTACCTCTGTATTCCCCGCTTCCGCCGCCATTTGTAAAGGAGTTTCATTTTTCCACTTTGCCCGGCAGTCAACCTGAACGCCGCTCTCGATTAACATTTTAGCCCGGGGCACGTCATTTTGCTTGGCAGCCGTGTGCAAAGCACCGGCACACCCGCTCAATAAAATCACCCCCAAAACCACAAGAGCGTTTCGCAGATGCGAAAAATTCATTTTACTCCCCCCTTTCAAAGATTTTTTCTTTCCGCGTGTTGAATACACTCCAGAATTTCTGTTGCCATATCGTTTCCGGCAAAGCATTCCGTGGCCCTTAAACATTCTTGTGCATAGCCGGCACTTGTTACGGCCCGCAGGTTGCACCTGTTTTTTGCAGCAGTGAACAGTCTTATATCGCCGGTCCCTGACTTAATGGTAGATGGGAAACCTCCCGTCGTATGGGACACCGGGACATAGGCCTCCCGGTAGGCATTTAAGGCACTATAATATCCGGATACGCCAGATCCGTTTGACGATGCCTGTTTTAAAGCGGCTACCTCAGAATAACTTTTGTAATTGCTTGCAGCCTGGTACGACTGAGCTGCATAGACAACCCCCTGGGCCAGAACAAGGGCCGTTTTTGCCAAAAATTCTTTCATCTTTTTTGATTGAATTTTTTGGGCATACTCCTGAATCAGTTCGGAATACTTCCCGGCCGCGAGTGAAAATTGTTCAGCTGCCGTTTCATACGCTTCCCTGCCCCCGGCAGTATCACCATTTTTCAGATTTAATTGCCCATAACGCTTATATGCCAAAGCCGTTGCATAGGCATCTTCAGCCCCGCCAGTAACCACTTGAGGGCGTAGTCCTAGCCTCAAAAAGAAATCAATCATATCCGGATGTTCCCCCAGAGCAGCTGCGTGTAAAACCGTCGTATTTTCATCCGTCTTTGCCTTAATGTCCGCTCCGTTTTCGACCAAGATAAGAACCACTTCGGCATTATTCTGTATTGCCGCCAGATACAGCGGAGTTTGACCGGAAATATCCGCGCCATCGATGTCTGCGCCGTGTTGCAGCAATAATTCAACCAAGCGTGGTTTTCCATTCAGCGCCGCCCATCCCAGTGGAGTCCACCCTTCACTGCTTTGCACATTGACATCCGCCCCGAGCCTGATCAATGTTTCTACTATTTTTATGTTTCCATCTGAAAACGCCTGTATAAGCGGGACCATCCCACTATTAATACTGTTTATATCCACTTTGTTCTTTGCCAACATTTCAACAACATCACTTTCATCTTCTTTTATACTAAGCCACAAAGCTGATCTGCCGTCAGCATTCAAAATGTCAGGATCAGCGCCGTTTTCAAGAAGCTCTTGGATACACCGTGAATGCCGGTGCTGTATGGCAAGCATCAATGACGTATACCCATTGGGTAACTGCAGATCAAGATCGGCCTTATTTCTGCAGAGAACCTGGAGGGCACTGATATTACCGTCTTGTGCGGCACGCATGACTGGTGTCAAGCCATCGCTTGTTGCCAGGTCAGGAATGGCCCCATTTTTGAGCAGGAACTCTATCATCCGTGTATGCCCGGCCGCCGTCGCTTCAAATAAGGGGGTTACGTTTTTTGCCAGATCATTAGCGCGCGCGTCAATGTCTACACCAGCGTTCAGCATGACCTTGACCAATTCGACCTCATCTGCTTTTGCCGCCAAATGAATCGGCAAAAGCCCTTGCTCGTTGAAGTCATTAAGCCCTCTTTTCCGGTTGATTAACTCTTTAGCCCGGTTTCGGTCCTGCTGACGGATCGCTGTATGCAAGGGAAAGCTTGCACAGCCACCGAGGCAGAAAGATATGACAAGAATCACGATTTTATTAAACCAGCGGGATGCACTAACGTGGGGTTGGAAAATGACACAGTTCATGTTCGCACATTTACTCAGGATGAAACGGCTCAAAGGAAAGACAGATCGCTCCTCCCATTGAAAGACCATGGAATATTTTATTAATTTAGGATAAAAATATAATACTCTAAAATAATTACAAAGTAAATTATTTAAATCATTACAGGTTTACTAAAGTTTGCGAATATATTTTTCAAAATGAGGACTCTGGTTGTTCGCTCTGGGCCGAAACGCGGAGATTTCGGCACTTCCTCGGACATTTCGTCCTCGGTCGCTCGCCACCTTTTCCTCGCCCGTTTGAATGCTTCGCGTGTTGGCGGGTTCGGGCAGAACTTCGGCCCCTCCACTCTTTTGGGGACTGGCCCCTTCCTTTCTGCCAGCACCCTGTGACCTAATTTGGCACCTACTTTATTTACTTATTCTACAGCGTCTATTTTTTTTATATAAAAAATCTCACAGGAACGATACCCTGAGTCCGAACGACTCAGCGAGCTTTTCCAGCTCCAGTTTTTGCCTTGCTGATGGACCAGATAACCTTCCAAATGGATAACATTTCCGGGCTGAAGTACTGAAATAATTTCTAATATGGCACGATCCGCAGGAATGGCATGAACATTTGAGAAAAAATTTTGCACATAAAAATGCGGGACGGGTGAAGACGATTTATAGCGAATGGTCCCTCTTCTTCCTCCTTGCTTAATATGGATATGTTTCAAAATATCAGGATCAGACATCGGGCCCCATCCTAAAAGCAAATCAAAAGGCGCATATTTTGCTGTCAGATCCGACACATATCGTTTTTTACTAATGACCATCGCGTCTAAGCGGAACTCGGCCAATAAAGTTAATTCCGTGTCCATATAAGGAACTTTATCTTGTATAACATGATATTTCTGATACGGCGTGCTTTTAATTATCGCGCTTTCAGATCTGCTTAATTTATACAAATTATAAAAATTCTGTATATTTACACTAAAAATGAAAATGACCAATAGGATGACAAACTCTTTATTCATAATACTCCCGTACTCATATTACGCCGCTCTTTATTTTAATATAACATACGAGGAAGCTAAGTACAGCGCCGTGTCGTTTTATCATAATATTTTGCTATTTATAGTTTTATGTACTACCTCAATATTTATATCTTTCCCGTTAAATGAAACTCCACGGCCTCACGGCCGTGGTTTCTTAACTATTTTGACTGTGCAAACGCAGCTAAAATTCTATCTGCGTTTGTCCTCGGTCTTCCCGGCCTTGATATTCGATGTATCGCTTTATCGATTCTTCGTCGGCTCCAACCGTTGACACAAAATACCCTGCTGACCATATCCCTGCCTTTTTCACATACATCTTGTCTAAAAACTTATATCGCCGCCTCATCAGCTTTGCTGTGTTACTCTTAATCAGATTTACTGCATGACTTACAGCCATCTTCGGCGGAATTGATGCCAAAAGATGCATATGATCTAAATCTGTATTTACTTTTTCAATGATGATCTCAGGATACCGTCTCATCACTCCCAAAACGCATCTTTTGACATACTCCGCCGAACCCCATCGCAATATCTTTCGCCTATATCTTGTACAAATGACAATATGGTATCTGGCATAGTAAACTGTGTGTCCTTGCTTCAAATATCTCATGCACCCATTGTATCATACGCAACCAAGACCTCGGAAACGCTTCTATAGTGACCCTAGTTAACAAATTTAAACAAATGGTGTAGAATTGAGTTCCAAGGAAAGGAGCCCAATTCCCATGAAAAAACGCCAATGGACCAGCCAACAAAAGACCCAAATCGTGCTTGAAGGCCTCAGCGGGAAAATCGACATCAGTAAACTTTGTAACAAATACCAAATTGGCCAAACCCAATATTACAAATGGCGCGACCAGTTCCTCAAAGAATGCCATATGGCCTTTGACATCAAACAACAGTCCCAGAAAGAGCAACGTCTTGAAAAAGAAAACGCCAAACTCAAACGCATCATCGGCGACTTGACCGTTGAACTAAAAAAAAACGAGTACGAGTTATGAAAAGACGCCGTTCTCTAAAGCGTATCGAACAAGACCAAAAACATTTAGTCAAAATCCGACAAATTAAAAAGCAACATCCCCTCTGGGGATACCGTTCAGTCTGGGCCTATTTAAACAACCGTAAACATTACAAAATTGGCAAAAATTGTGTCCAACGCCTCATGCAAGAAAATCAATTAACGGTTCAACCCAACGATCGCTTGAAGGCCAAGCGTGGCAACCTCCGCCGGAAACCACGAGCTTCTCACCCCAATCAATTCTGGGGTATCGATATGACAAAAATCAAACTGGCGACCTGGGGCTGGTTCTATCTGACCATCGTCCTAGACTGGTATACCAAAGAAATTATCGGCTATAGCCTCAACATCCAGTCAAAGACTGATGACTGGCTGGATGCCCTGGAAATGGCCATCAACAACCGATTCCCAAACGGCATCAAAGACACACTGAATCATGACCTGCACCTGATCTCGGACAATGGCTGTCAGCCCACCAGCGGGCGCTTCAGGCTTAATTGTTCACTGGCCGGCATCAAGCAGATCTTCTCAACCTGGTCCAACCCCAAAGGCAATGCTGACACCGAACGCGTCATCCGCAGAATCAAAGAAGATTTCATTTGGATCAATGAATGGGACAACCCATTTGATCTTCAAGATGACTTCAAGCGTTGGATCAACGATTACAACACCGATTTCCCTCATCAGGCATTATTCTTCGCTACGCCTGAAGAGTTTTACAAAAGATGGATTAACAAAGAACTCGATCTACACAAAAAAATCCTTGCTTAACTAGGGTCATTACACTTCATCCACGGCCTCATGGCCGTGGTTTTTTCGCGATAATAAAATTGCCCTCTTCGAACAAGAAGTTCAAAGAGGGCAGATTGTTAACCAGTCGCAAAATGGTGCGCTGGATATTTCTAAATGGCTCCCCCTGGTGGATGAATTTTGCAACTGGGGGAGGAATAGTGGAATATCTATATCACAATTCTATATCTAAAACGTCTACTGTCCTTCTAATTATTTTTCAATTCATTCGACCTGTCCCTTTGAGGGGACTGGCACTTTCTTCTTTCTTCCTTTCTTCTGCACACTTATTTTTCTAGCAAAATCTTCATTTACCTTTCTCTGCTCGCACATCTTTTTTAACTCTACCGGTTATCTTTATATTTTCCGCCGGAAGAATATATGCCCAGAAACGCTCATAATTTGTAGGAAACTTATTGGCAAGATAATGAATCCCTGCCATTCTAAAAGATTTATAAAAAGTAATTTCCGCTTTTACAATCTCACAGCTAATTTCGTATGTTAGCATACGTACGAGTTCTTTATGAGAGTAATACTGCCTATGACCAAAACCATGTGCGATGTGTGATGTGTAATGAGGAACTTCTATAAAAATTTCACCACCTGGCCTTAAAATCCGATATATTTCTCTCAAGACACGGAAAGGATCTTCCAAATGCTCAAAGAATTGGGATGATCTTACTTTATCAACAGAATTATCTTCTAAAGGTATAGGCTCCTTATCAATATCGAGAATGATATCTGCATCAGATTCCGGGTCCATATCAATTCCAATCGTCCCGGGGACTTTACTCCGACCACATCCTAAATCTATTATTTTCATGTTCCCTCACATGTATCAATTGTTAAAATTATATAAGGATATGGAACCATCATACCACAAAAAATCACAATTACTATCTTATCAGATTTAATTTAGTTATCAAAATTCTCTACAAGGAATCAAAATAAAAACACTTAAATATTAATTCAGTCTAATTCGCCTTGTTTTATTCTCATCTTATACTAACCTTCTTAAACAAATCCAACAAAAAATATATTCACATACAATTCCTTTATTACGCATGCTAAAATATTCTAAATAAATTCCCGCATTTATACATCAGGATTAAACATGCAAACCAACCATGCCCAGGCAGACGGCATTGTAAATGACGATCATTATGAACAGAGGATAAAAGGCTGGTCTACTGACCGCTGGAAAACATATCAAGCCCTTGTCGAGAAAGTCATCAAATACGTCGGACATTCCGCATCTGGACTTGACCTGGGCGCCGGGGAAGGGTTCTTCACGAAATGCTGCCAGGAAAACGGCCTGCATGTTATTGCTTTGGAAGGGGCAAAGAGTGCCGTTGAATGGTCAAAAGCAAACCTCGGGATTGACAGCCGTGTGCATAACCTCAAAGACCCCCTTCCTATTGAAGACACATCCATTGATTTCATTATGTGCCATAATGTTTATGAGCATGTTCCTCAAAATATCAATAAAAATATCTTCAGTGAAGCTTTCCGTGTCCTTAAACCTAACGGACTTTTCTGGGTATCTTCGACTTGTAAATATGATTTTGTAGAAAGCATAGCTCCCGGGCATATCAACAACCCCACTCCGACCGGGCTTGCTTTATTTGGAAAGAAATATGGGTTTAAAGCAGATATTTGCTTCCCTCATTTTAATATTTCACTTTTCACGCCGAAACTATATGACGAAAATGGCAATGCTTACCCGAAGCGGAAAAAACTGCGGACCTTTGTGAAGAAACATTCCGGAAAAATCCGTATCATGACCTTACCTATCTTAATGCCACTTTGGTTTCTTAATTCCAAATTTCTTTTTATGGAACAGCTCGATTTCTTCTGCCAGGCTTCAGTGGTGAGATTTTGGAAACCTGACGTTTAGTCAAATCGCACATATTTGAATGTTCAAGACATTATCTCACAACGGCTTAGGATATTAACTCCCCCGGCCACAGTCCTCTGACTGTTGGCACTCCCTCGCCATGCTCGGTCGCGAGGACTCTGGTGGCTCGTTCCAACTCGCCACCATTTCCTCGCCCTCTTGAACGCTTCGCATGTTGGCGGGCTCGGGCAGAACCGCTCGCTTCGCTCTCTGGGTATCTCGTTACACAGAGCAAGCATATAAAAAGGGACGCCTAAAAGGCGTCCCTTTTTATATGGCTCCCCAAGAGGACGCGTTTCGCAACTTTTTGGAGGAGTTTAGGGCTTACTGTCTCTCAGACAAAGTCAGAAAATTATCCAATGACTTTGCGGTTACATACGATTTATAGCACTCACAATCGCTTTAATTGAAGCTATGCTAATATTTGCATCAATCCCAACTCCAAAGACAATTTTGCTTTCGCCAGTTTTTATCCCGATGTAAGCAACAGCTTCTGCATCGGCTCCTTGCGAAAGGGAATGTTCAGAATAATATGCCACATCGAAAATAATGTTGAAATGTCTCTTGGTGCCGCAAACAAAAGCATCAACAGGACCATTTCCTTTTGAACGAATTGTTATTTCTTGTTGCTCATTTTTTATTAAAGCACAGACAATAGTTTCTTTAGAGTTTTCATTTTCAGAATGAATGGCACAAGATTTTAATTGAAATTGTCCTGTCCTTTTTATATATTCCTTTTCAAAACAATTCTTTATTTCTTGCGATGATAACTCGCTATTAACACTCTCTGTCATCCGCTGTATAACCTGAGCAAATTCAGGTTGCATCTCTTTGGGTATCTTAAAATCCCAATCGTTCTCTAAAACAAAAGCAACACCGCCTTTCCCAGATTGACTATTTATACGGATAATGGCCTCATAAGTCCGACCAACATCCTTGGGGTCAATGGGAAGATATGGCACATCCCAAATATTGCTTTCATTTTCTCGTTGTTTTTTCATTCCTTTGTTAATTGCATCTTGATGTGACCCAGAGAAAGCAGTATAGACCAACTCTCCTACATAGGGATGTCGAGGATGAATATCCATTCTTGTACATTTTTTGTAAATATCCGCAATTCTATTGATGTCCGAGAAATCAAGCTCAGGATTTACCCCTTGGCTAAAAAGGTTTAAAGCCATTGTGACAATATCCATATTGCCACTTCTCTCCCCATTGCCGAATAAAGCTCCTTCGACACGCTCAGCTCCTGCCATAACAGCTAATTCGGCAGAAGCCACACCTGTTCCTCTGTCGTTATGAGTATGTACGCTGATAATAACTGATTCTCTTTTATTAATATGACGAGAGAACCATTCAATGCGGTCAGCGTAAATATTGGGCGTTGACATCTCAACAGTTGTTGGCAAATTTATGATTATTTTATTGTCAGGTGATGGACCCCACACATCCATTACCGCAGAGCAAACTTCCAAGGCATAATCCAACTCTGTCCCTGGGAAACTTTCAGGTGTGTACTCAAAGCGTATGCCATCATTCTTTTCTGCATCAGTTAATTCCTTTATTAACTTTGTTCCGTTTATGGCAATACTTTTTATTTCCTCTTTATTTTTTCTAAAGACAATTTCCCTTTGCACTGTTGAAGTGGAATTATATAAGTGAATGATTGCTTTTTGGGCGTCCCGCACGGAATCAAAAGTTCTTCTTATTAAATGTTCACGGGCTTGTGTCAGCACTTGAATCGTAACATCATCAGGTATTCGTTCTTCTTCGATAAGTCTCCTGATAAACTGATATTCAACATCAGACGCAGAAGGAAAACCAACTTCAATTTCCTTAAATCCGATTTCTACAAGAAGCTCAAACATTATTATTTTTTCATCAACATTCATTGGGTTGCTCAAAGCCTGATTACCATCCCTCAGGTCAATACTGCACCAAATCGGAGCTTTTACGATTGTCTTATTTGGCCATTCGCGGTCAAAAAGATTTACTTGCGGATATGGGCGATAACGCTTGAATGGCATTTCAACTTTTTTCATAATACACCACCTTTCTTTTGACACCACTACTTCCTAAAGATTAAGGTGGTCGACTATTCAAAAAAAAGGCCACCTGCCTCATTAAGAAGCGGTGGCTTCATTTTTTAATTATTTATTTTTTATTCAATGAATAAACACACCTCTTCTCACGGCCTATCTCAATAAAGATAGGAGTAGTCCGAGAAGTAGGTTGTTTAACTTCATTGAATAATCTTGCATAGTGGTATAAGTCTATCACATACCCTTAAAATCGTCAAACAAGCAAAAAAAACCCGTTGCAAACAACTTGTTCACAACGGGTTATGTTATATAACTCCCCCGGCCACAGTCCTCTGACTGTTGGCACTCCCTCGCCATGCTCGGTCGCGAGGACTCTGGTGGCTCGTTCCAACTCGCCACCATTTCCTCGCCCTCTTGAACGCTTCGCATGTTGGCGGGCTCGGTCAGAACCGCTCGCTTCGCTCTCTGGGTATCTCGTTACGCAGAGCAAGCATATAAAAAGGGACGCCTAAAAGGCGTCCCTTTTTATATGGCTCCCCCTAGTAAATGAATTTTGCAACTGGATAGACGTAGAATCTTTTTTATTTAACAATGATTTTTTTCACTCTGCCGTCTTTCCATACCTCTAAAGGTCTGCCAGACCGTTTATGTTCTGCTATGACTCTTTCAACGGCCTTTTTCATGGCAATTTCCGCTTTATCTAATATCGACATCCGTTTCTTCATATTTCAGCTCCTGATTCCTTCATAATTTTAGCAAATAAATCAGAATCAAGCACATCTATATGCTCATTCTGTTTTTTAGCAATAATCTCTGGCTTTGCACCCGCGTTATTGAACAAGATCCATTTATCTGCTAATAGATGATGCTTCATATTAATATCTCTTCCTAATTTTTTATGCTTCTAATATTTTTATCCTATGAATCCTTAATGTTCCAAAAGAATTTTCTTAATTTCCTCATTAGTAGCAATCTCCAATGGCGTACGACCATCGCTGTTTTTGGCATTTACGTCAGCACCCAGTTCTAGAAGAGTAGCAACGGATCGAACTTTTGGAGGATAGGGCTCTTTCTTAAAATTTTTTCTTTGCTTAACCGCATAATGAAGAGGCATATCTCCTCCACTCCAATTTTTGTAAGCCGAATGAATGTTCGGTTTCGTAACAGCATTGACATCTGCTCCACCGTCAACTAGGATTTGTATTATCTCAGCAACCTTTTCATCTGGAATATAATCCGAAAGAACTATTTGATGAAGTGGCGTCTGACCTGCGTCATCTCTAATGTTAGGATCAGCACCATGGCTTATTAGAAACCGAATATTTTCTACCTCTCCACTTTCTGCTGCCGAATGAAGGGCTGTTTCTCCTGAACCGGTTACCGCATTCACTGACAGGCCGCTGTTGATCAAAAATTCAAGAATTTTCTCGTTTTTCTCCTGATAACCGGCTTTCCACATCAGATAGTCCTCCAACTCCATGCCGTGCCTAATACTTTTCTTCAGCAAATCAAGCCGCTTGTATGCGATAGCGTATCTTATGCGGTCCTCTCCAGACGAACTCGCATAATAATCGAAAGATCCCTGGCGGAACCAGTTTGTCATCCAGGAAATGGCACCTAAAATAATGACGATAGTAGAGAGAACAGTTAGGATGCGAAGCGGCCATTTTATAGCTTTGAGCCAAGAAACGCAATTTTTATACATATCTGGAATGAGCAACAGCAGAGTATGGACTTGAACTGATACATAAGAAGGCACGAACACAATATAGGCCATTCCCTTAAATGATATATACATGCCTGAATATCTATAGAGCCAAAATATCGGCAGGGCTATGTACATAGGATTAAAGCCGATAAGCTTCGCAATCGGATAGCCTCCGATAATCAAGAGACAATAATAGACAGATGCATCATCAGGAACCCTAAGAAAACTAAGTATTAATATGCTTAAGACAAAAAGCGCTGGGGTTAAAAGTAAATGGACTAATGCATATTTCCAATTTGAACGCTTATCCGCTCTAGGACTTTTAATCTTCTGAGAAGAAACTTTAGCTAACTTTTCTTTATTAGAAAGGTCGCAACCACATTGATGACATTTTGAATCAGAATCCCAATTAGTAGTGTTGCAATCAGGACATTCCCACATATAACCTCCTTCTAAGAATTCACTATACGATCTAATATGTTTTTCTTAAAAACGTGATTGTTCATTTCTTCTCCGTAGTATTTGGATCAAAAAAAACTATGTCCCATTAAGATTATTATATCTCATGATCCCCAATTGAGATTTTATTTTGTTGATATGAATTTTATATTCCTTCCCTTCTCTAGCAAGTGTCATCTTTGCTTTCCTTTCTTTCAATCACGTTAAACAGGCATATTTTTCCCAACAACTTCAAGCTGTGATTGATTTAATCGAAAACATCTTGGGAACAGAAACACGAAAACCTAACTTATATTCCATCTGACACCTTTAAAAATCTGGGTTTCAGTTCCCCTTTTGCTACTTTCTCTAAAATTGATCGTATTAAAGGCAATGCTTTATCCAGGCGCTCTTGCACATCATCGTTGATGGCGTTTTTATCTAACGTCAATAGCTGAGAAGTATTCATCCATTTCTTCATTTCCCCAGACATCTTGGCTTTTAAAGGCAATAATTGCATACGCACAACTGTCATTCCCAGTTTAGCCTTAACTTCGATGTAGTATTTCTTACCGGCCTCGACTTCTGCCTGTAATACTGACCACTGCTCAGCTTTACCTAAAAACGTGTGCTTACCCGGATCAACAGCGATCTGGAAATAGGTCTGTTCTTTTAAACTCCCGAGAAAACTATTCTCATCCCAAATTCCAAATGCTACCCCCTCTGCATATTTTATGGGTCTTATAAAAGTTATTATCGCTTTATTTTCGTTGGGTTCTTTTTGCCTGTCGGTCGTTTTCATCAAATACAAATCAACTAATCCAGGGTTAAGCAAATCCAAAGGATATCCATCATTTTTCCGCGGTGGCTCAATGATTGGTATTTCCTTCGTTTGCATAACCATTGAAATTCCAAGATCTCTTTCAAGTTCTACGATCTTGACATTTTTATATTCATACGAAAGGAATATTGTTTCTCCTCCTCGATTATCCAACTTATGAAAAAGAAGCGGCATTTTGGTTTCCACGATATTAATTGTATTAATGCCAGCATCCATCAAAAAAGACGCATGTGTACCCGAGGCCAAACTCGCCATAGCTCGGTCATTCCACCCCAACCATATCTTGCGGCCACCACCAGAAAAAGCACTTCCTCGAATGAAATATACTAGAGTTTGATCCTCATTAGGAATGATCGATTGCTTGAAGTTCGCAACTAAATTCGGTTTAACTTCATACAATGTCGTACATCCAGACAAAAACAAGACCATCACAAGGACCAATAATTTTCCGACTGACTTGCAGCGGCTTGCCCTCCTGCAATGAGTAATAAACATGTCTTCTCCTTTCATTTTGTCACCTACAATAAACACGCAATTCATTATTTGCTTGTATACATCTCTAATAATTACAATCAGTTATAAAACGAATACCTTCTCGGCCAAGATAAGAAAACGTTTTTATTCTTAAATTTTAATTTGCATTCAGTTATTACAACTCTAGTGCTGAATATTCAATAAATTCATAAAAATTCCATCATTTGTCACTTTATAATATTCTTAACCTATTATACAAATGGGTATAAGGTAGCCAAAGTTTTTGTTTTTACTTACCATCATTATTTCTTATTAATTCTTTCAGGGCAAAACTATTCCCCAAGAAACCAAGTTCGCATTGATTGACTTCGTCTTTCGGGACCTCGTATAAACTCTCGTAGATCAATAGTTCTCCGGCATTAACTTTGACACTTATATGGAGATAATGCTGTTTAAAGCGCACCACATCGTATCCTCCTGCCCATTCTTCATATTAGAAGGGAGGCCGATTGGCCGGAGATATCGCGTCAGCTCCTCCTTTCCCAAATATAAGTTTTGGTCATAATTATTAAAACTGAAATTTTTATTAGATTCAATTTCCCATCGGACTAGGGCATAAATAAAACCTTCAGGTGGTTCCCTGTCCTTGACCTCTCCTTTGGACACCATCTTTGTATTCGCAAACCCAGACTCATAAGGATTCCCGATCATATAAAACTCTAGAAACGGCTGCGGTTCCGAAGTCAACACGCACGTTCGTTTGCCAAGGACCTCCTTGGAAAGCTTGCTCACCTGGGCTTGTGCCTCCTGAGAAAATTTTCCTGCAGGATAGTAGGACAAATAGTTCAAATACCCCTGCAAGGTATTAGCTGTTTTGCTGTTTTCCCAAGTAAGTTTTTCGATCAGTTCTTCAGCAATTGTACAAGATAGGACAAACCTCCCCTGGGCGGGACGAATTGAAGACTAATCAATTACCTTGTGACAAGATGCCAGGGAATAGTCAAGTTTAATAACTATTCTTTGTGTCCCATCCTGGGGAACTAAGACGCCGCCACAGGCATAATGTAGGAAATACTCCTGATACTAACTCTAGATCATTCTAAGCCATTGGCCTTTTCTATAATAGCGTCAACGATTTCACATGAATCCAAGAATCCACCCCAAAAGTCCTGTTTCTCGGTTCCCACAGTCACAAATGTTAAATCTTTTGTAACCTTTTCATACTGAATTGCAATATGTCCATTTTTTTGACTAGCCTCTATAGAAATATCGGTATCCGCAGTAATAGTAATGCCTTTCTCCATTAAAAATCTGCGACATATGTATTTAGTCTTTTCCATATCAATATTCAACAACACTGCCGCATCATAGCATTTCTCACTCTTAACCGGACTATTCTCCTTGTAAGAATCATCATAAATATACTGACTGTGAACCGAACCGCACCCAAGAAAAAACAAACAAAAAAACAAACAGATGAACTGACTTTTTGTTGAATTAATCATATCCGGCGACCCTCTCTTCTGCAAACCATATATTTTCATTTACTTTCACAATAATCGGTAATTCCTGTAATTAATTGTTTATATAAAACCTTTTTGAATTCTTCTTTCGTTTCTTCTTCAATAGCAATGATCCCCATTGCAGTACCGTGCCAATGGGCATGGAACTGACCATCAACTACTCCTTTTTCTTTATTATTCTTATAAATAACAGCTTTGCCTTTTAAATAGTAATCCTCATTATAAGGCGCAGGAATCATACCTAAAGACAAAGTTAATAATAAAGTCTTGGGAAGAACTTGTTTATTCATTTGTTTCCATTCTTCATTTGTAGCATTCTCTTCATCCCAAAACAAGTGAGGCGTTGCTTCAAAGCTGAGATCAAGGGCCAGATCAACCGGGCCTTCTGGTAGTGTGTGATAAAATACTTCTTCACAGAGTCCGCTATTCTCTAATTCATTGGCAAATCCATATATCATTTTCCTATCAAACTCAGTCATTTGACTTAGATCAGGTTTATTGACCTGTACTCTTCCGCATTTCTTTGAATAATCGACAACTATGGAATTTGGTTCTGGAGTTAGTGTTAATTTTGCTCTAGGCAATAATCCGCAACCGCTACTCATTAAATTAACTGCCAAAATAAAAACAATTCCTAGCACTCTTTTTTCCCTCATATAGGCCTCCTTTACTCTAAGTATTCGCAGATACATATCTTATACTTGTCCTATAATTTGAATAAGGATTACCTCTTTATATCTCATTTTAAGGATAAAGATAATGTCTTCTGCATTACGGTGACCTTGACCAGATGAATCCCAAAAAGATCATAATTAGTGGCCACCACTTAACGGGCATAAAAAAAAGCGAATGCGATTCTTTTAGATCAAGCTCCTCGCCAGTTTCTTTATCTATGACGATCTTTGACTTTTCGCGAAGAAGGTAGAAACGATGAAATACATAGATACACACTGCAGCCACCATCATTCCAACCATAAGAACCCATGGATTTTGGTCATAAAACTGTTCGTCCCCTGTCAAAAATTCTGAGACATATTCCGAGCATATTACGGCTAACATAATGAATATAAAAACCACAAATCCTTTCCCAGTCCATACAATCATTTCAACCTCCTCATTTTAAAACGTACAGGATTCCACATTTATTATGATATCCCTGAGTCTGAATTCGCTTAAATTCATTTTGTATCCCCTTTCCCTCATGTCTAAAAATCTTAAATCAAAAAACACCAGATACCGTCTCCCCTTACAAAAACTAATTTATTTTAACTTTAACGAAATACGTTAGTTCTAAGGAAAGAGAGGATTATCTATCTCTCCCATACATTCTTCAATCTCGTTTCGTTTATCTGATTGCTCATAACAAAAAAGTTTATTTCTAGTTTCTTCAATACTATCTACGAGTTTCAGCTGTTCAGCCTCAATATTCCGGATTTCTGTCTCCCATTGATTCTCCAATTGAGGGATATGCCCAGACATGCATCCATCTAGGTAAGCAATTGGAAAAAGAATAGGCGCTAAACATTGCAATCTCCATAACCTCAGCTCAGTTAAAGACTTCACGATGTTCTGAGAATCATTGTGTTCATCATGATATTTAATGGCCGTAGAAAGATGATGAACGGCCTTGTCGCAATCCCAATACTTCCTATAATATTCGGCAAAAATTAAATGGGTCTTGATTGTGATATAAACATTGGATGCAGCAAATTTTGGTGTTGCTCCTTTTTCTATTAATATTTCAGCAACAGAAATATGATCATTCATAACTGCAAAATGTAATGGAGTAAGCCCTTGCAACGTGACACTATCGACATTAACTTCTTTTCCTATAAAAAAAATGGACAAATTCCTCATTCCCTTTTAAGCTGGCGACATGAAGAGCTGTCACCATCTCATTATTCTTATTAAAAACATTTCCTCCGGCATCAACAAGCATTTTTAAAAGTTCATATGTGCCTTCCTGTGCTGCCAAAAGAACCGGAGTCCATCCTTGACGATCTCTGGCATTTACGTTTGCTCCCTTTGCAACTAGAACGTTGGCTACAGATGTCTTACCTGAAAGAATGGCAGCCATCAAAGGAGTACGGCCAGCCGTATTAACAGCATCAATAAGGGCTCCCTTCTTGATAAGCAACTCAACTATTTCCGAATCACCACGTACCGATGCCACATGCAAAGGAGTATTCCCTTGCTGATCAATTGCATTAACAGCGTTCTCATCATCAGTAATAATTCTTCGGACTTCTGCCGCGTTATCAGCGCTAATTGCTTGATGAATCTTGGATACAGATACGCACCCAGCAAAAAAAATAGATGCAATCGAAATAAATGCAGATATTCGGAAAGTATTAATTTTAGCCTTTTTCACAAGAAGCCTTAAGGAAAATCACAATGGACATGACATAAAATACTAATCAATCTCAGTTGAAGCCACGCAAAAATCATGACATGCCCAAAACAAATTTTGCACGTACGCGACAAACTGTCGTTAATTATTATGAAATATTTTTTCTTTACCCACTAAAACCTGACGCAAGTTCATTTTCATATCCCTAGCGAACTTATACATTTCCTGCATGGCATTCATATAAGCTTCCCCAGCATGACTGCTGGAATATTTTCGATCATAACTTCTGCTTTCACCTCGGGTTTTCAACCTTTCTTTGATTAAATATTCTTTGCCGCAATATTCACAAAATCGAGGTGCAAATATGGCCCTCTCCACTTCCGTGCTGTAATCTGTATGCTTATAAATACCCATATTCTTCACAGACACTCTTCTAGTCATTTATCAGCGCCAAAATTGCCACCATTTTCGTAAAGCTGGCGCTTTATGCTCATTTGCATTGTCTCCTAAGAAAGGCTTCAATTTAACCATGCATATATCACAGATGTACCAATCAGACTGGGACAAGCTCCCACTAATCGCCGATTGCTTCCAGTGTTCAGGTGAAGCAGGCTTAGGCATATTGGCAATATAAGAACGTATCTGTGCCTCAGACATACCCTGCTCCTTTAGTATTTTACTCACCGTTGTATTGAGCGCAGTATTATCCGCGGAGAGACGTCCACTAGTGTACGGATCGAAACCCTGCCGGGCTGCGTTGCCCATGTCTTGTGCTTTCACGATTGTACCACGATGGCTACTGCTGTTACAGATATCACATACTTTCATATGGGCATACTCCTTTCAATCTGAATGATCCCAGCCTCCTGTTTTGACTTATTGCCCGTAAGGTTTCGTGTTGTTTGAAACTCCCTGAATCACACCTCATTCTCTCCTTCTTTTAATTGTGGCCAGCGCCCAAAATAGAAACAGTACGGTCTATTGACACTGGACGGTCTTTTTCTCTTCGGGAAGATAACCCAACAAATCTCAGCTTGAAAAGTGTGACAATCAGAGAACCCGCGGCTAGGACAAACAAGATGACCGCCCTGAACCTGTACTTATTATATTTTTCTTTTCTTAGCTGAAGATCACGCTTTGCCTTGACGACAGAACTTTGATATCGATCGCCGGCAGTTCTGACAAGTGTCCTTACAAATTCTTCTTCTCCACGGATATTCAAGGCAGAAATACCCTGCTACATCCGTCCTGATCAATATTCCTTGATAAATGTAAATAGGTATCCGGTTAGAGGTAAAGATTTCACCTGCGTGCTCTTGGCAACATTCCTTTATGCTTAGAACCGGCCCGGTCAGTTTCATGGTCGGAGCCGTAACCACCAGTAAAAATCAACATGCTTCCTATATTCATCAATTAAATTAAAGAGCTTTTCAAAAATTTTTACGCCAATTGCTTTACCGTCACACCGCACCTCAACGCTGCTAGTCTGTTAATGTATTTCTTGACGACTCTATCTCTCTAGCGTTTATCAAAAAAATCTGCTCCTAATTCATAATACGGAACTTCTCGCTTGAAAATTTATATTTATTCCGCTTAATACAATATGCTTAACTTGAGATAAGTTGCTTCTTGCAGCATTTGATTGTAATAGATATAAATCATGTTGCAGATTTGACATTATATTATCCTAACTTTATCTAATCCCATTAGTCGTCGATCTTCTTTGGTAAGAGAGTCCTCCGGAAGCACGCCCCGTGGGCAGGTGTCTAAATTTTTGTGATCTAGAGGGATGACCCCTACACTAACGGCACAATCGTTATAAACAAGAAGATGGGCCATGACAGAATGGCCTAAACCCTTCATCTTCCAGATCACTTCTGAGTTGAGCCAAAAGTTTAAATAACCTCCAAAACCCGGGGGATACTTAGCGGCAAAAAAAGCAGCAGATTCGTGCATTCTTTTCGGCAAAGAGGACACGATCAAGAACATTGACGTGTTCCCTCCCCCCAGCACCTTTGTATGAAGCTCACCATCTGATATGGTTTTTTGGACCATCGCCTCAATCGCTGAGGCATTATCAAGCACACACTGTTCAATTTCGTTAAAAATCGTCTGCATACTTATTTCCGGCATGTCAGATCTGATACGATTAAGATGCTCTTTAGTCGTTTTATAAATCACAGACGTACTGCCCACCGGAACGTGGTCTGAGCTAACTGTATGGCTTAAAATAGACATATTTATTATCCCGGCAAACTTATCCGGTCTAAAGTATGTGTCTGAACCGACATCAGGCACACTGCCATCAGCAAGAGGTGTGGGCCGTAATGGAACCTTCCCGGTTTTCCACCAATGCCGTGCATCATCTGCGGCTATTTTTAAATTAAGCTTACGCAGTCTGGCTCCTTGCTCACAGACAAGCACAGGTTTGATTGAACAAGTCATCCGTGCGTTTTTATAAATCGGATTATTGCGTCGTAAATCCTCAACACGGCGCAACATCTCTTGATTGGCAGATGCTTCTGACGGATAATTGCGACGAAATGCAACTAATTCAGGATCAATGTAAAGATACCCTTGTCCCACTGGAATGGGAGTCTCCGGATGACAAGGGCACGCGTCATCCGAACAATAACCACCCTCATCTGAATTATTTCTACCAACTTCAAAATATTGCATCTCGGATTTTTTAGATTCAGTGGGCAAATTTTGACCTGATGCTCCAAGCTGATTTTGAACCGATGTTTTAGGGGGAAGTTTGGACTTGTCATTTTTTTTCTTGAATAACTCGATGCCTTCTTTTGCTCCAGCTTCTTTTAATTTCTTTATCGCCCTTTTACGATAATTTTGTATTGCAAGATCTAAAGGCGTTCGCCCCTTCTCGTCTAATGCGTTAACATTCGCTCCTGCCTTAATAAGCTGTGTAATCCGCGTACGATAACCGTCGTTAGCAGCTTTATGAAGCGGAGTGGTCTTATTGACAATTTTTTTAGATGCATTCGTACCTGCCTTCTTATGTTCAAAAGTAGACTTCGCTATCGTTTTATTACTGAATATCTTTTTTAAATAAATTATAAAGCCCATCTCTGGAAATTCCTTTACATTGCATCATACAAATAGACCTATTTACAAAAATAAATATAATTTAAAAAAATAATTTTGTTTCTACTCATAAGGACCTCACGGAAAATGATAGGTAATTAAGCTTAATAAACTCAATTATTTTGAAAAACAAAAAACCTCCGCGAATTATTTTTCACGAAGGTTTGATTTTTTACATAAAGAATCCTTCAAATTTGTCATCCCCATTTCAACATTTTTGAAGTAGCGATTATTTATATAGCAAATTAAAAATAATGTCAATTATTATTAAATTGCTAAAATTTATAGAATAATCCCTTGAATTTTTGAATCCCTCAAATTAAAAACAGCTGCATCCAACTCAAAGAATTGGTTACAGCCGTCCCAGAATAAGCTCCCCACTCGTAACACTCAGCAAACTTTTTCAAATGTCATAACTGAAACGGTGCCCTATTATTACATATGGCGCGACAAACGACACGCACTGGGATTCGGGGAAAAGCCCGCTTCCCTGCCCCAACGGAAGGTTGTTACCCAGCGGGAACTGCGAAAAGAGAGCGTCCGGAAATCCTACGTAAATCCAATTGAGCGGGCGCGGGAATACCTGAAGATGATGCAAACCGAAGGTCTGACACAAAGCCAGTTGGCGCCCAAGCTGGGTGTCTCCCGAGTGCGAGTGAATCAATATCTTGCCCTCCTCAAACTGCCGAAGGAACGGCAAACGGAAATCCTGAAATTTGGAAAAGAACGAATGATTACGGAGCGAACATTAAGGCCATGAAAAGCTTTATGCAATTTTCAATGAAAATCCTAAATTTGCTAAAACCTGCATTACCGTAGAGAAACGCGGATCCGAGTGTTTTGATAATGCGCGGTACAAATTTTCACGGTTGAGGCCGGTCTCTTCAGCCAACTTACTAAAACCCCCATGGACTTTTGCCGCAACAGACAACGCAGAGAGAAACGCCTTTTCATCTCCATCCTGTTGATACTCTTCGAGAGCGACTTTTAGGTAACCCTTGAGTTCCTTAGGATGCTTCTTGTAATGCTCGACCTGAGCGTCTTCGAATGTTCTAAGTTTTGTTTTGTTCATGATAATTCCTCCAATATTTCAGGGCCTTGTCAATATCATTTTTCTGTGTGCTTTTATCTCCCCCCCTGAAGAAGGATCACAATGGTGTCACCGTCTTAAGCACAATAAAGACGATATCCCTTTCCAAAATGCAAACGGATTTCGATGATCCCCTTGAAACGCTTATGATCCCCATAGTTTCCCTGCCTTATTCGGTCAATACGGGACTCTATACGATGACGACTCGTTTTATCACGCAAAGAGAACAACCAATCAAGAAACGGTTCTGTGCCGGCAGGTGTTCTATAAACAAGAATTCGCTTTTCTTTCATCATTTAGAGTGTAGCTTATTAGCTACATGTTGTCAAGAATATTGTGTGTCTGTATCGTAATGGATGAAATTATCAATTTTTTTGCATATTTGATGCACTATAGCTATTCTCCCCCAATCAAAAAAGGCCATCCGATTGTTTCTAAAAAAATTATCGGGATGGCCTTTTTGTAACTAACTGCGGCATAATAACTTAATTTGGTACGCTGCAAGTTAGTAAATGGCTCCCCCGCGAGGACTCGAACCTCGGACCTATTGGTTAACAGCCAACCGCTCTACCAGCTGAGCTACAGGGGAATAAATCTTAACTTTAAATCTATTTTTCAGGGCGCCCGGCCCTGGTCTTTTCTGTTTGATCCCTTTTATCCTGCAGGGAAATATCCCAAATTATATCCGAATTTCGCAAAAAGTCAATATCAAGTTCAGAATATCTCCGAAGAGTTACTGGATCTCTCTCCGGGCCGTGAGAGACATGGTCAAAGTCGACATGTCCGCGTATTCGACCGAACTCCCCACAGGGATACCCAGGCCGATCCTCGTCACTTTCACGCCGGTGGGACGCAGTTCGTTTGTAATGTGAATAGCGGTCATCTCCCCTTCCGTATCCGGATCCGTGGCGATAACCACTTCCTGAACGTTCATCGCAAGAACTTTATCCTTTAAAACCTGCACGTTAACGTCTTCCGGCCCCCGGCCTTCCGCCGGAGAAATGGCCCCGAGCAGCACATGGTAAAGCCCCTTATAAATTCCGGTCCGTTCAATCGAAATCAGATGTTTATGATCCTCGACCACACAGATCACCGACCGGTCCCTTCTCTCATCACGGCAGACCGGGCAGACCTCGGTCTCGCTTAAATTGTTGCACTGTTCACACAAACGCAGGCCGTCTTTCAGCCGCATAATGCCTTCGGCTATGGTCGCCGATTCTTCCCGGGAATGGTTCAGCACCCAGAAAACCATGCGCTCGGCACTTCGCCGGCCCACTCCGGGAAATTTGCTGAACTGTTCAATCAAATTTTCGACTAAACGGGGATACGCCATGTCTTATATAAAAAATCGGAATCCTGTTTTACACTAATCATTATGCCATTTGCTGACAACTTTACCCTGGAATTTTTCCAACGCTGTCTGAATAAGCGGTTCGTCCAGCACCGTATGATCGCTATCCAGCTGGTCGACCATAACATACTCGATAATAATCTTTGTTCGCAGCTTCTCGTTAAAAATCTGTTCGACCACCTGACGATTGTCCTGCTGTTCCAGTGTTTCTTTATGAAATAAATGGTCCGGGGCGAAACCGATCGTCAGTTTATTTCCTTTTAAATCCACCGGCGCCCCTTCCTGAAGATATGTGGCCAGGGACATCCTCTTCCGGGAAACACCGTACGTGAGCGCATCCCAGGACTGCCTGATCTTTTCCAGGTCCAAAGCTACCGGGGCGATATCTTTCTCCTGAACAAGAGGCTCGTGAGAGTCCTCGGGGTCGTCATCTTCCTCCACGGCCGGCGGAATCAAATCAGCTTCTGCGTCCTTTTCCGGGCTGCGGGAAGGCGGCGGAGCTTCTTTCAAAGCAGCAGGGCTATGCTTTTTAACGGTTTTTCTGACCGAATCTTTCTTGCCCGGCTTTTGAGCGTTCACAACGATGTCCTGCCCCCGCGGCAAATCATTTTCACAGGACAATCTGGCAAAAGCGATTTCCAGCGGTGTCCGCAAGGTTTCCGTGACACGGGCCATATCCTGAGCCTTGATAAAGATGTCAATAGCGTCCAGAATTTCATTTAAAGAAAACATTTGGGACTGCGCCAGATATTTTTCCTTAATAGCGACCGGATAATCGACAAGCTTCCCTAAAGATTTTCCGCCTATTTTGATGACCATGAGGTTACGGAAATGTTCCACCAAATCCTTGGTTAACTGCTTGATGTCTTTCCCCTTCTCCACAATACTGTCAAAAACCTTTAAAGCCGCGACACAATCCTTTTTTGCCAAAGCATCCGTCAGTTCAAAAAGCAAATCCACCTCCACCAGCCCCAGCATGGCATAAACATCCTCGTCCGTAATGCCCCGGCTGCTTAACGCGCTCACCTGATCTAAAATACTTAAAGCGTCGCGGAAACTTCCCTGCGCAGCCTTGGCTATGGCATAAAGAGCCTGCTGGTCAACCTGCAGCTTCTCTTTCCGGCAGATCTTCTGCAGGGCCTCTACGCTTTCTTTAAGAGCGATGCGTTTAAAATCATAGCGCTGGCAGCGGGAAATAATGGTGCTGGGGACTTTGTTAGGGTCTGTCGTGGCAAAAATAAATTTTACATGGCCGGGCGGTTCTTCCAGGGTCTTCAACAAAGCATTAAAGGCTTCGGTCGTCAACATATGGACTTCGTCAACGATGTATATCTTAAACTGTCCGTAGCTGGGGGCAAATTTGACGTTTTCCCGCAGGGTGCGGATCTCATCAATCCCCCGGTTTGAAGCGCCGTCTATTTCCAGGACATCAAAACTGCTGCCCGAGGTAATTTCCGTGCAGGCGGGACACGTCCCGCAGGGGGTTGCCGTCGGGCCTTTTGAACAGTTCAAGGATTTGGCGAGGATCCGGGCGCAGGAGGTTTTTCCTATCCCCCGCGGGCCGCAGAATAAAAAGGCATGGGCCAGCCGGCCGGCAGAAATAGCCTGCTTCAAAAGCTCCGTGATATGTCCCTGGCCTATAACTTCGTCAAAAGTATTCGGGCGGTATTTTCTGGCTAAAACAAGATAAGACATGAGATATATTTTATAACGGCTGTCATGATTCTTTATGAATTTTATTATCTTAAGAGCCCCCTTCTTCGGGGAGGAGGAAGGCTTCCGTCAGGATGACATATTTTAGCATAAAACCCTGAAATCGGAAATCATTTCCGTCTAAATCCCGGCGGGCATCTGCCCGGGCGTTCTTTATTTCAAAGCAGCCTTTAAGGCGGAGCTGAGGTCGGGGAACCGGTACGTATACCCGCTTTCCACGAGGCGTTTGGGATAAACTTCCAGGTTGTTCAACAATAATTCTTCGCCCATTTCTCCGAATGTCTTTTTTATAAGAAAAAGCGGGATGGGAAGAACGGCCGGCCGGCTCAAGATCCGGGAAAGTGTCCGTGTCATCAGCATGTTGCTGACCGGCTGCGGGGCCACAATATTAAAGGGCCCGCGGCACTGCGGCTGCCGAAGGAAATGTTCGACGATAAACGGGATTTCCTCCCGGGTGATCCAGCTCATCATCTGCTCTCCTTTGCCCAACGGCCCGCCCAGGCCTAATCGAAAAATCGGCAGCATTTTTGCAAGGGCGCCTCCCTGGCCGCTTAAAACAACCCCAAAACGCATGATGATCACCCGGACACCCCGTTCCGTCAAGGGCTGCAGCGCCTGTTCCCATTCGAAACAGACATCAGAAAGGAATCCCGAACCTTTGGCCGTGGTCTCATCGATTTTTCCGAACTGAGACCCGCTGTAATAACCGATGGCTGAAGCGCTTAACACCACCTCCGGAGGAGAATCAAGTTTCAGCAAAGTGTCAACCAGGAAACGGGTCGAACGCACCCGGCTGGCCCGGATTCTCTGCTTAACCTCGGCTGTCCAGCGGCTCCGGGAAATGTTTTCCCCGGTGAGATGAATAAAAGCAAACAGATTCTCCAGCCGGGAAGGATCCACCGCTTCTTTTTCCGGGTCCCAGACAAGGATGTTCTCCCCTTTGATTTGGATTCTCGTCGAAGGTCTGATAAGCCGGATAAGCTGATACGGCTTCGTACTGAGATGTTCGGTCACGGCACTGCCGATCAGACCGGTCGATCCGGATATGGCTATCTTGGGTTTTAAAAACATCGCTTTTATTCACCTTACAACAAGGTCACGGGAGAGGATATCCAGGACTTTAAAAACAATCTTTATGTCTTAACAATCCGGTATGTCGGATAGGCAAAATTCACACTGGGATCCAGGGCAAAATCCTCCAAAATAGCCTGGCTCAATTGATCTTGAGTCGACCGGCGTCTCTTGGCTTCGGTGAGGTAACGCAACGTCAAAAGGACTCCGCTGTCCTGGATGGTCACATAAACAATCGGCGTCAGTTTCCCGTAATAGATCATGTACCGGTTCTTCATGATTTCAATCTTGCGCTGCACTTCGTTTGTAGACCCTTCAACCAGTTTCTTGGCATGGGTCATCATAATATCCCGGGCCCGTTTCCAATCGCTTTCAAAAGTCACCAGGATCGGAATTTCGTTCCATATAAATTCGAAACCGCGGTTATAGTTGAAATTCGCCGTCTTAAAAACGCTGCTGTTGGGAATGTTCACGATCCGGCCGGTGCTTTGATCAGCCTCCACCCAGTTGCCGACCTCTAATAAAGATGTCTGCATGATGCGGATATCAATGACGTCCCCGCGGATGCCGTTGATTTCCACCCGGTCCCCTGTCTCGAAAGGCCGACGGCTGATAATGAAAACCCAGCCAGCCACACAAAGAATCACTTCCTGCAGGGCCAAGGCAATCCCCGCACTGGCAAACCCCAGAATGATCGTAATGTAGTTGATATTCTGCAGCCAGATAATAACGATGCTGATAAGAAGCAAAAAATGGATAATGTAAATCGTGTTCTTGCGGGCGATGTGCCGGGCGCGGATATCCCGGATCCGCTTATTAATAATACCGACGAGAGAGATAAGGATCACATAAGCGATCATGATCAACAACAGTGTTTCGATCACTTTTAACTGCAGCAGTCTTGCGGAAAAGATCGAACTGGCGCGGGCCGCGTCTTTGTTCACAATGGGCGCGGATGACGCAGAAGAAAAAGGCTGGGAGATGGCGATACTCTGGGCAAAAAGCGGCAGGGTCAGGCCAAGGAGTCCGCAGAGCAGAACCGTAAAGATAAAAAAACGGAATATAAGAGATTTTCTTTTCATGGCAATGATTCACATCAATATCACTGCCATTATGCTAATGATGATTCGGGAGGTTGTCAATGAAATATAACACTAAAACGGCTTCGCAAAAATTAAAGCCGGCCGAAAGTCCTCCCTCTCGGCCGGCCTGTTTGACAAAGGGGTTGATTTATTTTCCCGCTTTAGCCTTGGCTTTTGTTTTGTCCTTGGCTTTCTCAGCTTTCTTCTTCGGCTGGCCGAAATAGATGTCGGGGTTGGCTTTCATGGTCAAAGCGATCCGTTTCCGGTCCAGATCAACCTGCATAACGGTCACCTCGACATGCTGATGAAGCGTCACAAAATCGCGCGGGTCCTTGATATATTTATCCGACAGCTGGCTGACGTGCACGAGACCGTCTAAATGCACGCCGATATCGACGAACACGCCGAAATGCGTTATGTTCGTCACCACCCCGGGGAGCTTCATGCCCGGGGTCAAATCCTCCGGTTTCTGCACCCCTTCCTTAAACCGGATGATTTCAAACTGCCTGCGCGGGTCCCGTCCCGGCTTCGCCAATTCTTCATAAATATCTTCCAAAGTCGGCATCCCGATGATATCCGAGACATATTTCTCCAGCTGAATACGCTGCCGGAGTTCCTCGCTGCGCATAATTTCCTGCACACGGACGCCCAGATCACGGGCCATGGCATCAACGACAGAATAACTTTCCGGATGAACGGCGCTGGAGTCCAGAGGATTGATCCCGTCCCGTATCCTTAAAAATCCCGCCGCCTGCTCTATAGCTTTCGGGCCGAGCCGCGGCACTTCGTATAACTGTTCCCGGCTTTTAAAAAGGCCGTGTTTCTCCCGGTATTCAATAATCGCTTTGGCGCGCACCGGCCCCAAGCCCGAGACGTAGGTTAATAACTGTTTACTGGCGCTGTTCAGCTCGACCCCCACCTGGTTCACGCAGCTGATAACAACGTCATCGAGGCTCTGTTTCAGCATGGTCTGATCGACGTCATGCTGATATTGTCCGACACCGATACTTTTCGGGTCAATCTTCACAAGCTCCGCCAAAGGGTCCATGAGACGGCGCCCGATGGAAATCGCGCCGCGGATCGTAACGTCCAGGTCAGGGAATTCTTTTCTGGCCAGGTCCGAAGCCGAATAGATGGACGCACCCGCTTCGGAGACGATAAGGATCTGAATATCATCGGGCAAATCGAGACTGCGGATAAAATCCTCGGTTTCACGGCAGGCGGTCCCGTTTCCTATGGCGATAAATTCAATATGATGCATATCGCATAAATCTTTAATAGTTGTCACGCTTTCCTGCTGCTGCAGTTCGCTGCCTAAAGGAAAGATCGTTTCTTTCTGCACCAGTCTTCCTTCATGGTTAAGGCAGGCGATCTTGCAGCCTGTTCTGTAAGCCGGATCGACGGCCATGACATTGCGGTGCCCTAACGGAGGGTCCATCAGCAGCTGACGCAGATTGTCCGCAAAAACCGTGATGGCATCTTTATCCGCCCGTTCTTTCGTCTCAACGCGGACTTCCGTCTCCATGGAGAGCGACAATAAGCGCTTGAATCCGTCCTGAATGGCCAACCGCACCTGCTCGGAGGCCGGCCCGTCCCCTTTAATGAATTGATGGACAAGGATATGAACCGCTTCCTCTTCCGGAACCACAATCCTCAGGGTGACAAACTGTTCTTTCTCGGCCCTCCGGACAGCGAGAACCCGGTGCGACGGGCAGGTTTTCACCGGCTCCTGCCAGTCAAAGTAATCCTTGTAATTCGAGGCCTCGCTCTCTCTTTTCTTAATCACTCTTGAACGGAATTCCCCTTTCTCAAAATAAAGCTCCCGCATCTTGGCCCGGGCATCGCCGTCTTCATTGATCCATTCCGCGATGATATCCCTGGCCCCGGCCAGAGCATCCTCTGCGGACGTCACTTTCATTTCCTCATTGATATACTTGGCCGCCTCTCTTTCAATCTCCTTGATCTCCTGTTTGAAAATAATTTCCGCCAGCGGCTCCAGGCCTTTTTCTTTGGCGACCGTGGCCCTGGTGCGGCGTTTCGGCCGGTAAGGGAGGTAAATATCTTCCAAAACCGCTAGTGTTTCAGCGGCGAGAATCTTGGCCTTGAGTTCATCGGTCAGTTTATCCCGCTCCTCGAGAGAAGCCAAAATAGCCGCGCGCCTTTTATCCAGTTCCCTCAACTGATGCAGCCGGTCCCGGATATTCTTAATCTGCGCTTCGTCCAGGCTGCCGGTAACCTCTTTCCGGTAACGGGCAATGAACGGGACGGTCGATCCTCCGTCCAGCAAATCAATGGTTGCCCCGACTTTTTTCGGGATAATATTTAATTCCTTAGAGATTTTATCTACGTATTGATCTATCATAGGGCTTTAAAATTATTTAAAAGGATTAAAGAATGATATCGATGAACGGAAAGGCTTTCCGTCTGAGGAGATGGTATGAAAGAAGATAAATCTTGTCTCAACATAAGCTCACAAAAACTTGTTACAACATGATTATTTCAACAAGAACATTTAACTTTTACAACCGCCGGCACATGCTGCCGGAAAAAATTCTTAATGGGTGTTTTATTATAAATTATCAGCCTGTTATACGACAGGATTTTTTAAAAATTTTCGCCGTTAAAACACAAACGCCACGGCCATGAAGCGTGCAGCTGGATTCAGCCCCTTCTTATATAAAGAACCCCGCTGCAGGCGGCAACGGGGTTCTTATAGCATGACGAGATAAGGAATATACGGGTTTCTTACATCTTAAAAAAGGACACCGGCTTTGAAGCCGTACTCGGTGATTTTATTACCGCTTATCCAATCAATAACCGGCTCACCCGTTGCGGCATAATACCAACTCGTCTCGTTATCGGTCTTAAATTGCTCAATATCAGAATCTTCTGTTCTCCAGAAACGGATAAACGGTTCAAAATAAAGATCCACTTTTTCAGCCGCTCTCAAAAATTTAACCGCGATTCTCCAGCCGTATCCTTTATCCTGAGTAAACTCCATGTCATTCGGGATATGCCCGGACCCGTCCGTAGCGCTGATAATTAATGGTCCAAGCTCAGAATAATGTCTTGTCACCCGGCCCTGCAGAAAAATGTCATACTCACACGTCAACTGAACAGCCCATTTATGAGCCAACGGCTGGTGGAACTCGAAACCGATCGGGAGATAAATATACTTAAATTCTTCCTTAACGTATGTCGCCCCGTCTGTATAAAACCAGCGGCTATAAATATCATCGATCACCTTGGTCATCCCGCCATCCTTATCCCGCCAATAACGGAAGCCTATACCAATATACGGAGTCAGACGGGCCTTGGTTCTGAACAACAGGTCATAACCGGCCAGCCCCCGGCCGTCGAACATGAAGACATCCACATCCTGCGCCAGATGCCCGTCCAGTTTCAGCATTGTGATGCTGTTATCTTTGGCCAAATCTTCTTGCGGACCGAACCGGTATGTCAACGTCCCAAAAACACCGAATAATGATCCTGTTCTCTTTATGATATTGTCATCTGATTTAAACTTATAATAGAGATTTTCCGATCCGAACTCAAAATTGAGTTTTTTGCCGTCACGTCCGTAATAAGATCTTTCCCCGACAGAAGCATCGGAATCCAGGCCTAATCCTTCATAAGCAAATGTCTCTTCTTCCAAATCCTGGGCAACCTCCGGCTTTGGCTTTCCTTTCTTCTTTTTCCCGGATTTCGGTTCCTCTTTCGGGACATCTGCCTCCGAAGACCCCTGTTCCTCGACATCCGGCTGAACTTCTTTGCCCACGGTCACCAAGCCGTTCTCATCCATAATGACATTAACGCTTTTCCGGGTCTTTTCCTCAGATTGATTATCCAGATAACAGACATCGCTCCAGGTAAAGCGCCCCTGGTTCTTGGCCTGCGAAATACAGGAAAGCTCTTTATCAATCATTTTATCCCGGACGGCCTGCCGGCTTTCGGCATAAACAGCCGGAGAGGTTAACCCGATTAAGATAAGATTCAAAAAGGAAAAAACAAATATTTTTCGAAATACACTCTTCATAATCAACTCATCCTTGTCCACAGAATTGATGAAACGGCTTCTTTCTATACACCACACCTTGAGGTGAGGCTTACTTCCTATTCGGGAAATAATAGGTTATCCCAATCATAGTTGCGAATGATTCCCAGTCCGCTGTATTAAAAATAACATCGCTGGTCGTCCCGTCCGCAAAATTCGTCCGGTCAATACCCGCCTCCGTACTCCAATCCTGAAATTCAAACGTCAAATTTAAGGCTAGATTCTCGTGAATAGCATAGCTGCCGCCCAAGCTCAATACACGGCCGTAGGCGTCGGCAAAATGCTCAAAACTCTTCGGGTGGGCAAAGTCTGTTCTTAAATTCCAGTTCCCATACCCGTAATAATCCGCCCAATGATACTCAAACCGCAAAAAGGCCGTAAAATCTTCCCGGATGGTCTTCAAATCCACACCCAGCCAGGTGCTGTCCCATTCGGTCTGATACGTGCTGTTCAACCCGGAGAAAGACCCTGTTGCCGGAATGACCTGATATCCATTCGTCATTTTAAAGTTTTGTTCATGATACGAATACCCGCCCAGGAAAGTCAACTGAACCTTCTTAAAGAAAAAGTCTTTGGGCGGAAGATCAAAATAAAGGCGGTAGCCTGCGCCGATAGAATAATCCAGGACATCGTCCCCGTTGCTGTCATTTCTGGAACGGGAGAACTCATAAGTGCGAAAATCCCCCAGATAATCAGAGTCCTGGTTCGTGCCGTCATACACATCGCCATAGGCAAACATTCCGTCCAGGATAAAATGATCATAAAAAATCAAATCCCCCCGGCCTTTCATCTGAAGGCTTTCGACATCATCCCAGGTCAGTTCGGAAAGGATGTTCGGGCCGCCTTCCAAGCCGATATTCCACACCAAGTCATCCTGCCGGAGGCCGTAATTCGCATTCAGGCTGCCGCCGGAGAAAAATTTGGAATTTTCGTTAGGCAGAAGACTGTACCGCCCCTTATAAGAGTCCGGACCGTAATCCGCATTCTTTTCAATCAGGCCGAAAAGCACAAACTCATTTTCCTTAGTGCTTGTCCTGTTTTGAAGCAGCGGATATTCCTCTTCATCAACACGGCCGGAATAATCAACATCCTCTTCTGTTAAACGCCGGTCAGAAGATTTCTTAGCGTCCCCAACATAGCAGACATCCTGCCAGTCAAAATTTTTGCTGGATTTTTTAGCGTCAGAAATGCAGTTTAATTCTTGCTCGATCAGAGCCTGTTTGGCAGCAGGATCCACAGATTCGGCCTGGACCCCAGCAGGGTGGCCCCCCAGAAAGATAAATGTAAATAAAGTAATAACCGGAATGTTTCGGTAAATTACTACGGATTGCGAGCTACTCATTGATTCGTACGTCCCTTTCTTGTTACAATATGGATTAAGTATACAACATAAACAGCGGAAAATGCAAACATTTTAATAATATTGTCAAGCATTGCCACCGGATATACATCCCATCAGCCATATACAAAAAAGGCAGAAGAGGATGAAAAAAACAGCCATTAATCCACAAGTAATTTATTTTAATAAATTTATGACAAAATCACGCTTGCTTCCTGCAAAGCCCGGGGCAAACATTCCTCTCGGCCCTGTTCAGGCCAGAAAACCCGCGTGATTATTAAATATTATAAGATAAATATAATTACTTCTTTTCCTCAAAAATAATTTCACCTCTTTTATTAAAACGCCGGATCTCAACGATCTCATCATTACGAAAAACTTTTTCCTCTGCCTTTTTCCCATCGAGGTAATACTCTATTTCCAGACCTTCTTTTATGTTGTTTTTATAATCCGTTTCCCGCTTTAATGTCCCGTCTTCGTAATATTCACGGCTTTTTCCGGAAAGGACATCTTCCGCAAAAGTCGTCTCCAGCCTCACCTGCTCTGTTTTGGGATAATAAAGCTTTACCTGGCCGTCAATAAGATCATATTTATAATGGGCTCTGGCAGAAATACTGCCGTCTCTAAAATAGGTCTCCACCCATCCGCTGCGCTGCCCGTTAAGATAAAAGGACTTCTTTTTCAATATCCCGGTAGGATAATATTCTTTGACAACTCCCGCCAGCTGGCCCTTTTCATATTTCATGGTGGCTTTCCAGGTTCCGTCAGAGTAAAACTCCCGGCCGATACCGTCCCGCAGACCGTCCTTATAATGCCACAAAGCCACAACCTGTCCCCGGGCATCATAACTTTTCTCGGCCCCGTTCTGCTTGCCCTGTTCATAATTCTTAAACGATTTCACGACACCGTTCTCATGGAACTCCCGGCTGATCCCGTCAAGCTGATCATTAACGTATTTTGTCGACAATTTCAGCTGACCGTTTTCATAAAATTCCAGAACCTCGCCTTCCCGCTGATTATATTTATACGGCACTTCCATTTTTACGGTACCATCGGAGAAGTATTCCTTAAAAACTCCCTGCTTCTTACCGTCCTGATACTCTCCGCTTCTGACAATATCCCCCTGTTCATTATAGACTTTATAATCTCCGCAAGCCTGCCCGGCTTTGTAGTTCACAAGAGAACTTAACTGTTTATTTCCATAATATTCCTTCAATTCCCCTTCTATCAGGTCGTTCAGGTACTCCCCTTCCATTTTTACCGCGCCTTCCTGGTCGTAGTAAATCCTAAACGGCCCGTGTTTCATGCCGTTGCGGTATCTGACTTCAGACTTGACCCGGCCGGAAGGATAATGCTTTGTTTCCAGGCCGTCTTTCACCGGTTTAGCCGGGTCTGAATGAATATCCGGTTTGTTAACAGAAAAATCCGGGATCAATTGGGCCCAGGAGACCTGCGGGGTTTCTGAAAAATAAAAATACGCCCCGGCCAGGCAGATAACAATAACAAAAATAAATGTAAGTATTTTCATAACTTAGATAATCTGGTACGTTTCTTAAAACTATTAGTAATACTTTAAGAGGAATTATAGATACTGTCAATAAGACAAATATGCCCACACCCAGACACGCATAAATTAAAACCCAAAAAAGTCAACCTTTAATCCGAGTCACCGGCGCCTCCCGCCAAGGACACGAGATAGTCCATATAGCTCTGATTAACCGGGTACCCGTGCTGCCGGGCCTTTAAAGCATTGTCTAAAGCCAAAGGATAATAATCCAAGGCAAAAAAAGCAACGGATTTATTTAAATAAGCCTGTGCGAAACCGGGATTGATCGACAGCGCCCGATCAAAATCCTGAAGAGCCTCAAGGAATAAAGAGCTCTTAATGAGGGTATTCCCTCTGTTATAATACGCCTCGGCATACTGAGGGTTCAACGCTATCGCCTGGGTAAAATCATTCAAAGCCAGCGCCCCCCGGCCCTGCTGGTCATAAATCAAACCCCGGCTGTTATACCCTTTATAATAACCGGCATCCATGTGCAGAACCCGGTTCAGGTCCTCAAGAGCCGGAACGAACTGCTCTTTTTTCAAAAGAAGCACGCCGCGGTTATGATAGGCTTCTATGTAATCCGGGCTTAGCCGGATCGCCGTATTGTAATCCTGAAGAGAGCGGTTCCAGGCACCCAGGCGAAAATAAACAATGGCGCGGTTATTATAAGCTTCTCTATATGTAGGACGGAGAGCAACCGCCTTATTCAGGTCCTGAAGAGCTTTTTTGAATTCTTTTCTCTGCCCGAGCAGCGCTCCCCGGTTATTAAAAGCCACAGCTGAACGGGAATTATGTTCGATAACATAATTCCACAGAGAAAGGCTTGAAGCCCATATTTTCTGCTGATTCCTGTTTTTAACCGTCAAAACGGCCAGCAGGAGCACGACGCAAGCCGCAAGAACATACCGGCCCTGAGGCGTCGTCTGCCGGCTGATTTTTTTGACGGCCAAACCTGTCAACAGACAGAATCCCAGACTGGGTAAATACATAAACCGGTCCGTCACGATACATTTGACAACCATGTCATTTTTCAGGAGAAAAAAGACGGACAGGAAATAATATGATACGGCAAAAACAAGCCACCGGTTATATCGCCTTTTTATGATCAGCCATAAAAGACCGGCAAAAAATACCGCGGCCAAACCATATTCAAAAGTCCGGAACGAAACAGGTTCCGGAACCGGATAAATCGGGGTCAAAAAAAACGGGAAGAAAAATTTTTTAATATAAAAAGTCAGCGTATACAGCCAAATAGCCGATCCTTCGATAAAATTCGCCTCAGGGATGCGCAGCTGAGCGGCGAATGTCTTCCAGAGAACGGGCAGATAAATAAGAGCAAGACAAACTTTTTCCCCTGCAGATCTTACGGACAGACTGCGGCCCTGCCACCAGTCAAAAACACATAAGATCAACGGCAGGCTCAAAGCCATGGGTTTAGCCAGCAAGCTCAGCAGTCCGAGCAGCAAAGTCAGCAGGAAATATTGAAAACGGCCTGTCTGCAGATACCGGAGATATCCGATCAAAGACAGGACATAGAACGAGGCATACAGCACATCCTTGCGTTCTGTAATCCAGGTCACGGATTCCACATGCATAGGATGCACCCCAAAGACAAGGGCCGCCACCAGAGCCGCCAGGGGCCCGGCCCCCATCAGAAGAAACAAATAGCAGACGGAAACCGTAACAAAGGCGTGCAGGATAATATTTGTAAAATGATAAATAAAAGGATTGTCACCGAAAAAATGATATTCCAAGGCAAACGAAAGGATCGTCAAGGGAATATATGTATTGACAGTTGTAGACGAAAAGATTTCATACAAGTGCTTAAAGTCAAGCTGACGGATACGGGGATTCTCTAAAACATGCTCCGGGTCGTCCCAGTTGACAAAATCATGGCTCAGGGAAGGCAGAAAAACCCAGAAAACACAAACAAAAAGGATAAGAGGGATAATACGACTCACCACCGAATACATTTCCGACCTTTATTCATATTTTAAATACCATATCATTATATACACAACTCTTCAAACACTTTCTCCTCTCCTTTACGGCAGGCTTCCCGGGGCATGAGACACAACCCACCCCGGGGAGAAGCATGCCCCCGGGGTCTTTCTTGCGGCACAAGAATGTCAAGGATATCTAATCTTTGCTGATCTTAAATTTTTCAATCAAATTATGCAGCTGCGAGGACTGAACCGTCAGTTCATCCATGGAGGAATTAAGCTCCTGGCATTTCGAGGCATTGGACATGGCAATACCGTAATTTTCTTCCATAGAAGCGGCCTGCTCCTGGCTGGCTTGAGCAACCGACTGGATCTGCTGGGTGATTTTATCTATTTTCAAAATGATTTTTTTAAGCGTTTCTTCCGCCTTTTGGGAAACCAAAACACCATCGGCAATCTCTTTGATACTGCCCTGCGTTAACGCTTCTATCTCTTCGGTAAAATCAGCGCTTTTCTCAGAAAGCAGCCGGATTTCATCGGCGACGACATTGAATCCTTTCCCGGCCTCACCGGCTCTTGCTGCTTCGATGGCGGCATTCAGGGCCAGTAAATTCGTCTGATCCGAGATCTCCCTGATCAAGTTTACCGTTTGGGCGATCTTATTAAAATTCTTATTAACAAAATTAATAAAATCGAAAGTCTCTTTCATCGTAAAACTTATCTCACGGGCGTCCTGGTTTAACTCATGGGACAGGTGATCGACCACTTTGGCGCTGTCGGCATTCAGCTGAATGGAAGAGGCCATCTCTTCAAAACTGCTGACCTGCTGTTCGGCCCCGTCGGCAATGCTGCGGCTGCTTGCGGCAACAGCCTGCGCAAGGGTTGAAAGCTGGCTGGAAGAATGTTCGATCTGCCGGATAATACTTTCTATGTTTTCGATGAACAGATTCAAGGCCTCGACAAATTCTTTGACTTCATAAGATCCGGTCATCGGCAAACGCTGAGTTAAATCATGTTCTTTGGCCACGTCTTTGATCCGAAATGAGCACAGTAAAAACCGGCCTATTTCCTTAATTAAAAACAGGCCCGAAACCAGCCCCACGCATATACCCGTCATTAGCAACGACAGGATAACAGTTCTTGAACGGGACATGGCTTTATCAGAGTTATCTTTGGCATCAAGGTTGGTCTGCGACAGCAGTCTTGACAAGTTGTTTAAGTCTGCCAAGACCACTTTATTAAAGTCGTAAACCTCATGCAATTTGCTATCCAAAAGGCCTTTTATTTCCCCGGCAGACCTGTATGCGGCAAAAAGCCCGCTTTCTCCAGACAAAATTTCTATAACGTCCCCGATCCCTCCTTCGATATCCTTCATCGTGTTCAAGTCCGTGTCGTTCAACATTAAGCCGGGCCTTTGAGTGAGCTGTACGGCGTGCTCCAAGCGTTGAACGATTCTTTCCTCATCCTGGGTCCTCGTGTCAAAGGCCGAGAACAGCAAATACTCATCAAGCATTATTTCAAAATCTTTAAGCAGGCCCTGAATGCCCGACAACTGCTTGTAAACAGGATAATGTACGGTAATGATCTCCGAGAGATATCCCTGCAATTCCTGCGGACGCGGAGGTTCTCTGATCAATGCCACTTTGGAAGCCTCCTCCAGGGCGTCCGTTTCAACCTCAACCTTAACCTTCAATTCATTAATTTTTTCATTTAACTGTCTTAGAATTCTTTTACACTTATGCTTTATTCTTATAAGTTGTCCTTCTTTATCCAAACGGTTCTGGCAAAGAGAGACAAGTTCTAAAGCAGAACTAAAAAATTCTTCATTCTCGTTGAGAAGGTTCTTTTGTTCCGATCTTGAACCGAATTTATCTTTGCTCAGGGATTTCAAGTTTAAAACCGACTTATCGAAAAGGTCGCGCAGTTTTTTCTCAGTCTCAAGGATATGCTGATGATCTTTGGTTTCGGTCAACTCCGAGACGGCCAGCTGCCCCTCCTGTATATGATTGGCAACAATGACGCTTAAATTGTAAGCCTGCGAATTACGGGAATACAGGGAAGTTTGCCGCTTGATAATTTCGAGGGAAAAGATAGCGCTCAGGCCGATAAACAGGGAAATAACAATCAGAAGAGAAATGATCAGGATCAATTTCTGAGAAATTTTTAATCTCTTCAGAAAAGTCATAAGCCTTAGTCTGCTCCTTTTAATTTCATTTTTTAAAGAAGGCCGTAACTATTGCACCGGCTTGTAAACCTGAACCCTGTGATTCGCCGTATCAGCAATATAAACCCACCCGGTTGCTTTATCCACAAAAACCCCGTGGATATTGCCGAACTGCCCGGTCCCGGAGCCTTCCTCTCCCCACATCGTGATATGGTTCCCGTCCTTGTCAAAAACCTGAACGCGGTTATTGCCGATCTCCCCGACATAAACATTATCGTCCTTATCAATACCAATTCCGACCGGGGATTTCAACTGTCCAGCCTCCCTTCCGGATGTCCCAAAAACTTTAACGAACTTGCCTTCCGGCGTAAAAATCTGAATCCTGTCATTCATAAGATCCGATTCATAAAGCATGCCCTGACTATTCAATTTTGCGGCCTCAGGATTGTTCATCTTGCCGGGTTCCGTCCCGTGCCCTCCGAAAAGGAACTGAAAATTGCCCTGCAGGTCAAAGACGGAAATCCGGTGGTTTCCCGCTTCGGGAAGATAATAAAGACCGTTATAGATATCGGTGAATTCTGATTTGATATTCTGGCCTTCTTCGGATCCGTATTCACTGAAAGTATCTAACCATTGATAATCTGCATCATAAATTTCAACCTCCCCGGTTATATAATCCGCGACAAAAATCCGGCCGTCAGGGGCGACAGAAATGCCTTCAGGCTTTTCCAGGTTCTCGTCATTATATCCTTTTCCGCCGAAACGGGTGATGTATTCCCCGCTCGTTTTATCAAAAACCTGGACAAAGGCATGCGCGGCGTCTGTGACTAAAAGCCGCCCTTTGCTGTCAAGAGCAAAATCCTCAACATACTTAAACTGGCCGGGGGCAACCCCTTCTGAGCCGAAAGACATGACGTGTTCAAAATCAAGAGCACCGGCACAACGCCCAGAAGTCAGCACCAGGATAACCGCCAAACAAAGCGAGACCGGCAAATTTTTCGGGATATGCATTGGCTATCTCCTTCCCAAACAAATTATTGAAAAAGACGGAAATTGCATGATGAAATCATAAAGATAAAATATTATGACGTATTATCTATTTCTTTAAAAGTAAAAACTCAGAAAAAATAATGGGCAAATGGCGCAATTCTTTAGGAGACAAAAGACAGGATATAGTTTCTGGCGGGAAAAGACACAAATAAACGGAGAGATCGGGATTCGAACCCGAGGACCCGGTCACCCAAGTCAACTGCTTAGCAGGCAGCTCCATTCAACCACTCTGGCATCTCTCCAAGATTGATTTGATAAAATCACGGTACAGCTCAACAACAAAGAACGGTATTCCAGAATGTGCCGATTTCCTTAAAAGCTATCCAACCCAACTTTCCAGCCCAATCGGCCAACCACTCTGGCATCTCTCCAAGATTTGTTTGATAAAGTTACGGGACAGTTCAGCTACAAAGAACGGTATTCCAGAATGTGCCGATTTCCCCAAAATGCAAAAAAAATCCTCAATACATGCCATATTAATCTTAAAGCATAGAGTAAATCATGGACCGCAATTAATCAAGAATTATTTTTCTTTAGTCTGCCGTCTTTTAAGCTGAAAAAACTGACTTAACAATACTCCGCACTCATCAGACAGGAGACCGGACTTCACCTCGATCCGATGGTTCAGGGCCATATGATCCGCAACATCCATAACAGACCCGCAGGCCCCGGATTTAGGGTCCGCCGCCCCAAAGATAACCGTTTTTATCCTCGCAAGCACAAGCGCTCCGGCACACATAGGACAGGGCTCCAAAGTGACGTACAACGTACAATCCAGCAACCACTTGCTTTTGAGGGAATTCGCAGCTTGTGTGATAGCTAAAATCTCGGCATGCGCGGTCGGATCTTTTAACAGTTCAACTTGATTATGCGCTTTGGCGATAATGTTATTGTCATAAGTCATGACAGCCCCCACCGGAACTTCATCCCGCTCAAAAGCCATCTGGGCCTGTTTAATGGCCTCCCTCATATACATGGCGTCATAATCTGTTGTCATAATATTACTGTCGGATCTTGGACCTTGAAAAAGATGCGGGTTTCTTGGCAGGGAAAAGCATTTTCACCGTTGTCCCTTTTCTAAGATTACTGATGACAGTCATCGTCCCGTGACATGCTTTGATGAGAGAATAAACGATTGTCAACCCCAGCCCGGAATTCTTATTCACACCCCGTTGCTTGGTGGTAAAAAATGGCTCATAAATATGATTCAAAAGCTCTTTGGAAATACCGACACCGTTGTCCCGGACTTCGATGAGGACCTGATCCGTTTTGGGATGATACGATGATTTAATATTGATACGTCCTCCCCCGGGCATGGATTCCACAGCATTATTGATGACATTCGTCAGGATCTGGTGGAAGTCAATAGCCCCTATGACCACCATCGGCAGCCCCTTCTTTAAATGCAACTCATAGTTGACTTTCTTCAACTGCAGATGATCTTCCCGCAAGCTCAAGAGGTCCTTGATAACGGCATTGGCATAACAGCCGGTTTTCCGCATATGCACTTTTTTACGGCTGAGGTTGACCAGCCGTTCAGTCGTGTCTACACAATATTTGATCTGCTGATGAATGCTGTCTAAAGTCGACAGGAGTTCCGAAAATTCCCGGAATCCGATATATTCAAAATCACGGTCTCTATATTTTTTTTTCAGAGATTCACACTTTTTTAAAACACCGAAAAGAGGATTCTTCAATTCCATGGCCGTGCCGGTCAGGAAATATTGAATGCCCTTCATCTTCTCCGAGTCTATCATCAGCTGTTCAAGCTCTTTTCTCGGCCGGAGGTCCCTCGCGATGGTATGAATAGCCACGATCTGCCCGTTATGCACGACGCTTGAAAAGGTCACTTCAAAAGGCACTTCATGTTTCTTCCGGTTAAGTGTCTTTATTTCAATGCAGAATTGTCCGGGAGATTTCCTGCTTCGCGTAAAAGCCGTCTCCATATCCTGTCGCGAATCCGGATGAACGATATCCTGAAAATGTTTTCCAACTAATTTGCGGATAGGCGTTTCCAGAAATTTCCCGGCCACAGCGTTAGCGTAAGTAATACAGCCGTCCATATTAAAAATAAGAATAGGATCCCCCGCTCCTTCGCTTAACAGGTTATAGAAATCCACGGCCTCCTTTAACTCGGACTCCAGCAAAACGAGCCGGGTGATATTCCTGGCAATAGACAGCACGCATTCCTGCCCGTTGAACGTTGTGTAAACAGCCGTCACCGAGATGGTTTCATGGTCGCCTCTCTCCGTCGTGCGGTCAACTTGGTAAGTCATCGGCTGTTTGCTGGCTTTCAGTTCACGGAAATGGGTGCGCTGCCACTCTTTGACGCTGATCTTTTTCTTGAAGAAATCCGTAATCTTCTTTTGCAGCAGATCCTCTTTCCGGCAGCCCAAACCTTGGATGGTCGCATTATTCACAAAAATGATACGTCCGCTTTTATCAATCAGCATCAGTTCATCACCGACGTTATTGATAATTTTATGAAACAAGGGGAAATCCAACTGGGATAAAAAAGGATTGATCGGGTGTTCCTGAGACCGGAGCCTTCTACGAGGCTGCTTTGGAGTTATGGCATTAGCCTTCATATGGTTTAAAGCGCGCCTCGGAGGACTCGAACCTCCAACCCCTTGCTCCGTAGGCAAGTGCTCTATCCAATTGAGCCAGAGGCGCAGAAAAATCTATTTAAAATTTATTTTCTCCCGAGCAGCTGGGCCCGGTCGAAGCCAAGGTTCGCAACCGCGGCGTCAGGCCGTTCATTATAAGCCCGGCAGAATGACGTCACTTCACGGATTGTTTTGTGACCGCGTTCCGCCAACTGCTGAAGCAGGAAAGCCCGCAGCTGGACCTCCAGAAGAATGTCTTTGGGCGCCAGCCCGGCCCCTTTGGCCAAACGGTCCCGAAAAACAGTACTCGTGGCCATGGTTTTCAGTTCACCTGTTTCATAGTCATACTTGTAAATATGCGACAATAACACTTTTTCCTGTTCCATCCCGCTCGTTTCGCTCACCTCATCAACGACCCGGAAAAGTTTCCCTTCGACATGATAACGCTTTAAGACGATAAAGACATCCATAAGACGGATCAGGTCTTCCGGGATATTCATCGGTTCGTTTTGCAAGCGGATGATGGCCTCGCGTGAAGTTAAAGCATGAATCGTCCCTATACAATATTTCCCGACATTGGCGGCCGTCATCATATCCCGGGCCTCAGCCCCGCGCACCTCTCCGACGATAATACGTTCCGGACGCATACGCAGACTGTTTTTGACCAGATCGGCCAAATCAAAATCCTCACAGCACTCCAGCCGGGAACAGCTGTCTTCAAATTCACTGCTAAGCTCCAGAGTGTCTTCCATAACAACCAACCTGTCCCGGGCAGGATAAAAACTGAACAAAGAATTTAATAGCGTTGTCTTCCCGACCCCAGGCCCGCCGGCAATGATCATATTCGCAGGACGGATGGACATCCCCTCCAAATACAGCCAGAGCTGCGCAGCGACTTCGTAATTCATGGCCCCGGTATCAATAAGCTCCAGAATGCTTAACGGCGTGGATTTCGCTTTTGTAATCGTCAATTGCGGGCCGAAAGGCGACTTGATGATATTCACCCGTCCTTCCAGGTTCGGCAGCTCAATATTCATAATCGGCTCGAAGGTTCTCCGTCCCGAGAAGACAATTAACTTTCTGATAAAAAGGTTCAGGTCCTCCAACGTCTTAAACTGCTTACCCGTGGGGATCAAACCCTTGGCGCCGTGATGGATGTAAATCGGGTTCAGGGCATTAATAATGATATCTTCACAGTTCATGTCTCCCAAGAATTCATGAATCTCGCTATAGGACAGGAACTGATTAATGAAGGCTTCCAAAACCTCATCAACCCCCAATTCCTCTTTAACCCGCTTAAACTTCCCCGCCGTATCATTCCTGAAAATCTCATGTAATCCTGCTTTAATAAATCTCAATTTTTCAGCATGATCCTGCATCACGCGCAGCTTGCCTATCAAATAATCAAGAAGAAGCGATTCCACCTGCATTTTATCTTTTGGTTCCATAATTTTTCCCCGTGTAATCTATGAAGACTTATACGAATAAAAAACTAAATAAATTTACCATTAAATTACGGCCCTGTAAATACATATCTGGCCAAGAAAAACCACGCACCTTCTTAAAACAGGCTGTCCGTGGGAAGGAGCTCCTCGTCCGGACGCCCTTTAGGCAAAGCTGTAACAATAACGGCTTTGTCCAGATCAAGATATTCCCGCGCCAGTTCCCTTAAATATTCCGGCTGCACCCCGTCAATAGCCTGGTCAAAGCCTTTGTAGTTATCATACCCCAACTTATAAAGTTCATCCAGGGATGTTGCAAAAATAACTTCGCCGTCGGTCTCCATCCCCATCAGGAAAGTTCCCTTAATATAAAATTTCATGTCAGTCAGCTCTTTCAGCGGGATCTCTTCCTCCTGGATTTCTTTAATGATCTCGATCAGTTTCTCTTTAACCACTTCCGCCTGATCCGGTCCGGTCTGCACACCGAAATAGAGCATGCCCGTATCCAAGCCGGGGATGAACCTTCCGCCCAGAGTATAAGCCTGCCCCAATTCTTCTCTGATCTGATTAAAGATCCTGCCGCTGAAAGAAGACCCGAGAATTCCGGCCAGAACCTGCAGGCCGTAGCGGTCTTCGCTGGAGAAATTCGTGCCGTGAAAACCGATCACAACCATCGCCTGCTCCTTGTCCACATAAATCGTCTTCTCTTTCTGCTGGGTTACCGGCTTCTCTTCATGGACGACATCCTCCCAGGCTTTCTCCGGCATCGAAGCGAAATATTTCTTTAGGTCTTTAAGGACACTCTCCGCATCGATATCCCCATAAACCGAAACGACCATATTCTCCGGGACACAGACACGCTTATAAAAATTTAAAACATCCTTCCGGGTAATGTTTTCGACAGATTCCAATGTCCCCAAGGACAGGAATCGAAATCCCGGGGTCTCAAATAAATCCTGCTGCAAAGCTTTCATGGCAAGGCTCGAGATATTGTCGTCCCGCGACAGAATAGCCGTTGCCAGTTTTTCTTTTTCCTTCTTGATGGTCTCTTCTTCAAAAGACGGATGACGGACCGCCTCCTGCAGCAGGTCTAACCCGAAATCCAAATCCTCGGATAAAAGAGACATCTTCATTCCCAGACTGTTCCTCCCGGAAAAAGAGCCGAAAGAAGCTCCCAAAGACTCCACCTGCTTCGCAATTTCATCAGCGGATCGGGATGTTGTCCCTTTAACCCACGCCCTGGCTGTTAATTCCGAAAGACCGTTTAAAGCCTCGCTCTCAAACCGCGTCCCGCCTTTCATGGAAACCATAAGAGTGACTAAAGGGAAATTATGATTTTCGCGCAAAAGAACCGTACAGCCGTTAGGGAAGACCTCTTTTCTGATCTCTCCGACTTGGCTTTGTCCGGCTGCCGCGGGTTTCTCCTCCCTGGCACTTTCCGGTTTGATGATCACGACCGACTGTTTTTCCGGCCGGAGATATTTCCGGGCGACCTTTACGATATCTTCATTTGTCACACGTTTTATCATCTCGATATATTTCTTTGAAAACTCAGGGTCTGCCGTCATATATTCTTCCGCAGCCGTCCTGAAAGCGACGGCCCCCGACTTCTGATACTCGCGAATTGTACTGCTCAGCACCTGCCTCTTGGTCTTTTCTAATTCCTCTTTATCGACGCCTTCCCGGGTGATAACATCAACCTGTTCCTCGACAGCTGTTATTGTTTTTTCAACATTCTCATAATCCAAAGTGCTGTCGATGGAAAACATGCCCCGGTCAATCGGCGTGTAGTTCCAGGAGGATATGGACCGGACCAGTTTCTTCTCCTGGAATATGACCCTGTAAAGACGGGAACTTTCTCCCTGCCCGAGAATCATGGACAGGACATCGAGAGCCGGCATGTCCTCATGAAGGAAATCAACGCCTGTATAGGCAATGGACATGCGCGTCAGCGGGGAGGGATATTCCTCCTCATATCTCCGGGGCGTCATCTGCTCCGGGTCCTGCGGGACCGACCGCTGCAAATACCGGCCCCGATGAACCCCTTTGAAGGTCATCTGTATTTTCTGCAAGGCCGCTTTAGCATCAATATTTCCCGCTACGGAGAAAATCATATTGTTAGGCGTGTAAAAATCATGATAATACCCCCAAAGATCGTCCCGGGTTATTTTACGGAAGACATCCTCATACCCGATAATCGGCAGACGATAAGGATGCCGGACGTAAACTGTTTCAAACAATTTGTTCCCGAGATAATAACCCGGATGGTCATCCCGGAGACGCATCTCCTTCACGATGACTTCCCGTTCTTTTTCGACTTCCTCCGGGTCGAACTTAGCATGACAGAGCATGTCGGACAGGATATCCAGAGCCTTGTCGAAACCGTCGGCAGGGACGGTCACAGTATAAACCGTATAATCAAAACTCGTCGAAGCATTGATGCCACCGCCCAAAGCCTGGATCTCCCCGGAAATGTCCCCGACCTGACGTTTATCCGTGCCTTTAAAAAGCATGTGCTCGATGAAATGCGTCATCCCCGCCCCGACAAAGGCCCCTTCCAGGGCTGACCCCGTTTTAACTAACGCGTACAGAGATACCGAATGGCTGGCAGGCATTTCCGTTAAAAGCACCGTTAATCCGTTCGGCAAAACATGTTTTTCAGTATAAATATGAATTTTATCTTCTCCGGGGACAGGCTCTGCTGCACGGGCAACACCAGCAGGGCAAATAAAAAGGCAACTCAGCAATATAAGGACCAACCTTTTCATCCTCTCACCTCTAATCTTTTTTATTGTTCTTCTTATATTCCTCCAGAAGTTTTTGAATATCCCGGGCGGAATTTCTGGCGACTTGAGAACAAACATAAATCAGGACCGAAAACTGCCAGCATTCCTCCGGGCCGGTGATCAATCCGGCATGGACGTTCTCTCTTCGCTGCAACTGATCCGCATAATGCGAGACCGCCTTGTTTAAATCGCCTTCATAAATATCCAAAGCAGAAGTTTTATTGTTATAACTCAAGGAAGGCACTTGAATACCTCTGATCAGCAAGAAATTAACAAGCCCGCTTTCTTGGGAACGAAGATGTTCGTCAAAGTCAAAACCACTGAATTGGGGATTGTTCGGCGGCAGGATTAAGGAAGGCCTCTGGACAATGACTTCGCCTGTCCTGGCGACCGTGTCGCCGAAATTGATACTGGACCTCGAAAGCAGGATATAGGGAACAGTTGTATCTTCAAAAGTCGACAAATACTGGACTCGCGGACGTATGACTTCGGTATGTTTTAAAGCTTTCGCCCATAATTCGTAAACATCCATAAAAATATCCTCGCTTACGCTCGTCTCTGTCACCCCAAAAGCAAGGGGGAATTCTTCCCCCTTACCCCCTGGAGTTCTCATCTCTCCTGCAACACAGAAGCATAAAAAAAACACAAACTGCTACAGACAAAAACAAATTCAGCGGAGAGGGAGAGATTCGAACTCTCGAGCAACCTTTCGGCCGCCACACGCTCTCCAGGCGTGCGCCTTAAACCACTCGGCCACCTCTCCTCTTATTTCAATAAAAATACTAAGAAAACTTTCCGCAAATTATCAAACACAAGTTAATAGAATAGCATAAAAGCCGGAAAATACCACATTTTTCCTTACTCATTACTTTCCGGGAACTAAAGGCTAGCAATATGTCTCAAAAAGGAATTCTGTATTACAAATAAATATTAATAAAAAAGAATACGGCAATAAAAATCATTTAACGGCCCTGAAGGCCGCTGGAAGGCAGACCTAAAGATTAGACTGCTGGGATACAGAGCGCAAGCGTTCAAGTCTAACCTTACTTAGTTCTTTAAAGCTGCTGAATACGGTTTCAAGGACACTGCTCCATAACATTTTATGAACTTCATCAAAAAAGATTGTCTGCTCAACAAATTCGCCATTAACAGAAACCACCTTGATTCCTGCATCATAAAAATCCTCAATCCCCTCCTCTTTTTGGTCCCCTTCAGCAGCCCGGCACCACTGCACGCGACCTTCCATGATGATCGGCGCTTTCGACTGAGGGACAAACACTTCCATATATAAAGCATCGCCTTTATTTAAATTAATACGAGAGGAGAGACAAAGTCCCTCCACGCTAACGTTCTTCGTGATTCCGGTATATTTTTCTTCCGAAAAGTCCTCAGCACCCTCTTCTTTAATGCGATATTCGACAACGGTCTTCAGATTAAAATTAACATAAAACTGAATTTTGACATCCGTTTCATAACGCGGCGACCGCCTTCGCTCTTCTCCTGAATTTTCTTGCATGACATCCCCTTTCCCCATGCTAATTTTGTGTGTCTGGGTTATTATCTCCTCCAGCTAAAAAACAATATCATCATCTTTCTCTTCTTCCTCCTGAGGTTTATCTTTAAAAAATACGTCTTGAACGACCTGCAAAAGTGTTGCCGGCTTAAAGGGCTTGGCCAGATAATCATCGACACCATAAGCAGCCGCGGCACGTTCAGAATTCTTTTCTTGAACAATATCCCCCCGTTCGGCAATAAGTTCACGGTTGGGCTGCCACTTCCATTGATCTTTCTTTTTGGAATAGACCATTTCCCCCAAACCGCTGGTAACAATGATACGGATCTTGGACAGTTCCGGGTTCGTCCGCAAGGTTTTTATCAGATCCGTGCCTTTCAATCTGGGCATCACGATATCAAGCAAAATCAGGTCAGGCTTGAAGTCAAGACACCTGGATATAACTTCTTCCGGCTGGGAAACTGTTTCAACGGTATATTCCCCGGTTTTCTGCAGACTTCTCTGAACAAGTTCACATAAATCAACTTCGTCATCAACAACAAGAATTTTTTTCATACGTCCCCCGTATTTTCATTCTGGCTAATCAAAAACCACTGTTTTGTTGCCGTAACAGAGAATTCTCTTCTCCAGGAACAAACGGATCGCTCTTGCCGAAACGACTTTCTCAAGATCTTCCCCCTTCCGAATCAAGTCTTCCAAGGCATCCCGGTGGCTGACGCGAACAGTATCCTGTTCAATAATCGGACCTTCATCCAGAGCCTCTGTGACATAATGGCTCGTGGCCCCGATAATTTTCACGCCTTTCTTATAGGCCTGCGCATAAGGATTCTTACCCGCAAAAGCCGGCAGAAAGGAATGATGAATGTTGATAATCTTCTGCGGGAACTGGGCAATGAACTCTTTGGTTAAAATCTGATGATAGCGGGCCAAAAAAACAAAATCAACCCGGGCCGACCGGAGATATTGCAGCTGTCTTTGTTCCTGTTCGGCCTTATTGTCCGGAGAAACAGGAAGCTCATAAAAATCAATCTGAAACTGCTCCGCTAAATCCGCGGCATCAGGATGATTACTGATAATCAGCGGGATATCACAACGGAACTGTCCGGCTTTCTGGCGCAATAAAACATCCTGCAGGCAGTGCAGATGCCTGGAGACAAAAACAGCCATCCGGGGGCGCACCCGAGTGAAGCTCAGGTCGCACTGCATACGGAACCTGTCCACGGTCTCCTGAAAAACAGCGCTGATCTGAGCAGGCTCAATATCAAATTGATCAAGCGACCATTCGATGCGCATAAAGAATGTGTTCGTCTGTTCATCGATATGCTGGTCGGCATGAACGATATTTCCGTTATGCTGAAAGATAAAGTTTGAAACTGTGGCTGTAATGCCTTTCTGGTCCGGACAAGATATTAATAATACGGCATGGTTCATAAACAACCCGTGAAGATTTTTTGATCAATACTTGCAGATCAAAGAAAAGGAAGATATTCGTGAATTCTCTTAATGGTGTCAGCGATATGGGGGTGTTCAATCCCCCAGCGCAACTCTGACAGTTTTAAAACGACAAGAAAATCTTTTATTTCCGAGACAACGTCTTCTTTGCCCATGGCGATCTGAATGAATTGGGCTAAAGAATCCCGGGCATATTCCCCTCCGCTTTTACTGCTGATAAGGTTTTCCAAATACTGGATGATTTTCTCAAACTCCCCGTGGTGAACCCAGACGCCTTGACAGTTCAGACAGCGGTCAATCACGACGCCGGATTCCGCATATGTCAGGGCGTCCATATCCACCGCACATTGCGGACAACTCTTCCGTTCGGGAGAGACATGATAACGCTCGGCCTCTTTGCCGAAAGGATCAAAGTCCAGCCAGCGGAGATCGTCATCGGTCATATCTTTGGCTTTAATGAGCTCGTCCCGGGCCAACCATCTTCCCCGGCACTGCGGACAGTCATGTATCCGCATCCCCCGGTAATCCACTTCTTCCAATTTACTCTGACAATCAGGGCATATCATGACATCCCTCCTCCTAACCGGATAATTAATGGTCATCTCAACCCGCTGATGAAAGACGAGAACTCCTCTGCGGATAAGCGCGTTTCATCTCAAACGGATTTAAAGGGTATTGTACATCGAAATTGACAATTCGACAACCGCTCTCCCAAAAAATTGCCGGGGGCAAAAAACAAAAACACACAGCGCAACAACCCCTCCCGGGCGTGATGGCGCCGGGGGGACTTTTGCACTTGACATTTGACCCGCCCCTTCATATAATTCACTCACGTTTATAAATCTCAAAAGTTAAAGGGGGTCGCCATGAGACAAAAACGCATAATATTCATAACCGCAACACTCACGCTTATGACATTCGCCTTCTGCCTGAATGCTTCTGCCAATGAATGGAAAAAAGAAATTTCCCTCGGATATAATCAGTCTAACGGCAATACCGACAACGCCCAATTTAATATTAACGGGGCTGTCAAATATCTTTTGACCGATGCGGAATTTTCCTCAGCCATTGATATTTATTATTCGGAAACCAACGACAAGATGGATACGCAGAAATGGACAAGTCTGACCCGTTATCATTATGACTTCGGAGAAGCCAAAGTCTGGTTTAATTCCTACCAGCTGGAAATAATGCATGATTATTTCGCGGACGTCGATTACCGCATTACGCCTGCCGTCGGTTTGGGATACTGGTTTTCCAAGGAAGAAGACTGGAAGGCCATGCTGGAAGGGTCTCTGGGTTATGAAACAACCGAATACCGCACGGCCGGACTTAAGGGCGACGAAGAAATGGTGTTCATCGCCCATACTTTTCTAAAAAAACAAATTCTAGAAAAGGCTTTTGCCTCTGAAGATTTCTCTCTCATCCCTTCTCTCGCAGACAGCAGTTTCCGGCTCAAATCGGAAACCGCCTTCACGAATCCGATTAGTGAAGGATTGGATCTCTCGGTTAAATTTATTGTTGACTACAATTCCGATCCGGCTGGGGATAAAAAGAAAACGGATACGCGCTTTATCACAGCTTTGAAATATCTCTTTTAATGAATAAATTTTTATTTATAAGGGACCGGGCCTTTTGAGCATTTCACTGTTAGTTCAGATGATATTAGCCCTTCTGGTGGGCGGGATGTTGATATCCAGCCGGATCCGTATCGCCCAGTTGAAGCAGGCGCTAAGGCTTGAAAAAGACCGTAATAAAGTTCCTGTTTTGACCTTCTCTATTGACCCGGCCCAACAACTGATGGTCCTGATAAATGAAGGATCCTGCACCGCCAAAGACATTGTGATCGAGGACCTCCCTGTGACCCTTGATTATCAATTCAAAAAAACTGTCCGGCTCTCATTTACGCCGATTCCTGCTCTGCACCCCACCCAAAACACACCGTTAGCCTATACAATCCATGAAGGAGAATACAACATCACCAAAGAAGTTGCCGACAGTTTCTTCGGACACCTGCTAACGGCATCTTTTGAGGCCTGCCTGAAATATGCCAACTTTCAAAACATCTATTTTTCCGCCATTCTGCAATGCACGAAAGGACATGTCAGGATAGCAGAAATCAAGCCCGTAGAATTCAGTTAGAGAACAATATTCTTTGTATTGAGGATATGATAAAAAAGGCCGGGATTATCTGTTGGGGAGCAGTTTTCCGAAAATCACCTGTCTGACAGGCCATTGAATTCCGAAAACAGCGTAAAGCGCGAAAAGCACAAAAAAGATGGCATAATAATAGCCAAACGTGATAAAAAGGATCATGCATATCACAGCCGTTATTTTCGAAACAATCGGAACGATGTAAAGCAATTTGGCGAAATGGAAATAAGGCAACCGGCTCACCATTAACACGGAATTGGCTAACAAAAAGAACCCCATCCAGACACAAGAATACGACATGTGGGAATGCAGGACCAACAGCAAATAACTCATAAGAACGCCGGCAGCGGCCGGGATAGGCATGCCGGTAAACATCTCCCCTTTCTTGACATGCACATTACGGGTAAAGCGGATCAGGCGGTAAACACCGCAGACGGTATAAATGGACAAAAAGACAGAAATCAGGAACCGGTATTTCGCCGGACACGTGACAAAAACCAAAATGACCGGAGCGACCCCGAAGGTAACGATATCTGTCAGGGAATCAAGGTAAGCGCCGAACCGGCTGGCAGAATTCGTGAGACGAGCTACCCGGCCGTCGAAAAAATCCAGTGTCATTCCTAAAAATATGAGATACCCGCCCAACAACGGACGGCCGGAAAAGCCTAAATTGATCGCAGCCAATCCACAGAACATATTTCCTGCCGTGATAATATTGGGAAACAATAGTTTTAAATCCATTCCTTATAAAACCTTTTCATATTTGCTATGAAGCCATTACGATTCAGTTTATCAGCCGCAGGCACACAATACAATAGATAATTTAAATATATATCATCCTGTTTGTAAACGCGGCCGATCCCCTATTTTGACTACCCCCCGAAGGACATTTCAACAAAATGATTTAAAACTGAAAATAAATAAAGGGGATCTCTTCGCTTATACCCAAATTCATAATCATTAACGCCAAAGAAACATAAACGGCCCACCTCAGCCAAACGGTCTGCTGAGTCAAACGGTGCTGCACGGGGCCGAAACCTTGCATCACCTGGACAGCCAGGAGGAACAAAATCAAAAAACACGAGAATATAAAATCCGGCAACGGCAGGCCGATGTAGCCGGTCTGCCCGGCGTGAAATATCAAGGGCCGATCAAGCCCGGCCCCGAGATGAGAGACGATGTAAAAGGCATCATAAAGCGAATTGGCCCGGAAAAATATCCAAGAGAAACAGACCAGGGAAAAGGTCAAAACAACCCTGAAAAAATGCAGGAGAAAAGGATGCCGGTCCAGGGAAAACTTTTTCACTAATTTTAAACGGGCATCCGCTGTCCAGCGGGAAAACAGGTAATAAAAACCATGCAACCCCCCCCAAACAATAAATGTCCAGTTCGCCCCGTGCCAGAGTCCGCTTAGAACAAAAGTCGTTAAAATATTCCATTGCCAGCGGCTGCGGCGGCAGTGGTTGCCCCCCAAGGGGATATAGACATAATCCCGAAACCATGTCGACAGGGAAATATGCCACCGGCCCCAGAATTCCCGGATGGAGGAGGCCAAATAAGGCCGGTCAAAATTTTTCATCAGGTGAATGCCCATGACCCGCGCCGCGCCGATGGCGATATCCGAATATCCGGAGAAATCACAGTATATTTGAAAAGCAAAAAATATTGTCGCGGCACAAAGACCCCAGCCGTGATAGTCTGCGGGCTGATCATAGACGCGGTTGACAACGATCGCCAGCCTGTCGGCAATAACGACCTTTTTAAACATCCCCCAAAGCATCAGCCTTAAACCGTTCGTGACCCGGGCATATTCAAACGCATAGTTTCGCTTTAACTGCGGCAGAAGATTTTGCGCCCGCTCAATCGGACCGGCGACCAACTGCGGGAAAAAGGCGACATATAAAGCAAAAAAACCCAAGTGTGTTTCCGGCTTCTTCTTCCGTTGATACACCTCAATCGTGTAACTGAGCGTCTGAAACGTGTAGAAGGAAATCCCGACCGGGAGGAGCACATCGAAATCAGCGATACGGTAGGGCCAATTCAGGCGGAGGAAGAGCTCTTTCAGGACCCCGTTGAAAAAATTGAAATACTTAAAAGCGAACAGCAACCCCAAGTTAACGCCGAGACTGACCAGCAAAAACAGTTTTCGCCGGGACAACTTCTGACTGCGGCTTATGGCCATCCCGCAAAAATAATCAACAAGAGTCGATGCGATGATCAGCAGGAGATACTCGGGCCGCCAGGACATGTAAAAAAAATAGCTGGCGGCCAAAAGCCAGCACCAGCGGAATTTCCCGGGGACAGAAAAATACAAAATAACGACTATGGGGAAAAAGACAAGAAACTGAATTGAGTTAAAAGCCATAGATCAAGCCATCCCGTTTCACATCTTAACACATGCTCAAACGTTAAAACGAAAATAGACAACATCCCCTTCCCGGATCTCATAATCTTTGCCTTCCACAGAAACAAGACCTTTTTCCTTGACGGCCGCATGAGAGCCACATTTCTGCAAATCATCAAACTTGTACACCTCAGCCCGGATAAAACCCCTCTCCATGTCTGTGTGGATCTTCCCCGCAGCCTGCGGGGCCTTTGTCCCTTTCGGGACAAACCAGGCGCGCGCCTCTTTGGGGTTGACCGTAAAAAAACACACCAAATCCAGCAGGTCTTTTCCGGCCTGGGCCAGACGAACGAGGCCCGAGGAGGTCATCCCCGCCGATTCATAATAAACGCTTCTTTCCTCTTCCGGGAACTCCATAATCTCCGCTTCCAGTTTTGCGCATAAGGATACGGCCCCGGCCTTTTCCCGGTCGGCGCGCTCCTTTAAACTGAGCGGGACATTTTCCCCCGCCCCTTCTTCATCCACATTAGCAACATATAAAACCGGCTTCGCGGTCAGGAACTGGAACTCATCAACAAGAGGAGACTCGACGTTCTGCCTCCGGAGAGCTTGCCCGTTATTCAGGCCTTGCAGGACCCCTTCCAAGACTTCAAACTTCGCCCTGGCGTCTTTATCTCCCGACTGCGCCGGTTTTCGAACCTTTTCCAGCGCATTCTGGGCCTGCTGCAGATCCGCAAGCAGAAGTTCTGTTTCGATAATTTCAGCAGCCTGCAGGGGATCAAGTTCCTCCAGGACATTAACGACATTGTCATCACGAAAACAACGGACGACATGGGCAACGGCATCAACAGCGCGGATATGCGACAAAAATTTATTCCCCAGCCCTTCCCCCCGGCTCGCCCCCTGAACCAAACCGGCAATATCGACAAAACGTATTCCCGCCGGCGTTACTTTCTGACTTGACTCCTTTTCCGCCAAAATTTTCAGCCGCGGATCAGGAAGAGGCACAATCCCCACGTTAGGTTCAATGGTCGTAAAAGGAAAATTTTCCGCCGAAGCCCCGGCCCCGGTTAATGCGTTAAAAAGCGTTGATTTCCCGACATTGGGCAATCCGACGATCCCTATTTCCATGGCAACTCCTGTTCTTGTATCGCAAATATCATGACATATTCCGGTCATCCGCCATCCCTGCAATTCCACAGCAGCATCCCTCGTTTTTTGAGACAACACGGGACAGGAAAAACAAATACAAATAAGCAGAATTGTTATGGGGAATATTTTTCAATCCGTTACCTGAAAGCCTGGATTATTTATCGGGCTTAACCTGCGGATTATCAAAATTCTGGCTAAAAACAACTTTCCCTCGTTCATCATACGTCTTCCTGTTCACCCGCACACCGCGATCATAAGTATCGCAAAACACCAAAAAGCCATATTTATTATAAATCTTGTCTGCCCCGTGCTGATGGTCGTCCGCATATTCAATTTCAAAATAAGGGACACCATTCTCATCAAACGCTTTATAGAGTCCGTTCAGCTTCCCGTCTTTATAAGATTTTTCCTGATGGAGGGTCCCGTCCTGATAATACGTGCGATAAACACCGGTCAGCTTTCCGGTTTGATACGTCACTTCCAGCTTGGGATTTCCGTTTTCATAAGTGATAACATGCAGCCCGTCCGTTCTTCTGTCAGGGGGTATTAAATCCTCTGCCGTAAAAAATATCCTGAATTCGGAATCATGCATGCCGTCCAGAACGGCATCCTTCTGGTCTTCATCGGCGTCTAAAGACCGTCGTTCTATCTTGGACAAACTCCCGAGGACCCCGTCAAGATTCAGCCGCTTCTGCTCCTTATAATAGTCTTTCACAATAAGCTTGCTGATATAATTGTGATATAACTTCTGTCCGGGGGCAGACTCCCAGGCCATCCAATAAAACAGCAAGATCAGGACAGAGCTGCTTACGGTGTAAATGAACAGCATAAATTTAGCCACGGCATCGTCTTCAATGCTGGCATATTGCAGCAAAAAAGTGAATAAACGGCTGCCGATAAGCTTATGAAATATAAACAGGAAAAGAGCCAGTCCCAAGGTAAAGAAAACAAACTCGGTTAAATCCTTAACCGCACCTTTGACAGCTTTCTTAAGACCTTTTTGTGGCATAAATGATCTTCCAACGATTCACGAAAAATTTCAGAACCCCTCCTGGACAATGCTGGAAAACAGATATTCCGGAGGAACCCCGCTCAATCTTTGAAAAACACGGATGCGCCAACGCGACAAAAAAACATTCCCGGGACCGTCAGCCCCTATATTTTACCGGCCGCAAGCTTAAATCCAGTACTATTATATTCCTTTTTCGATATATTCAAAGTAAGGATTAAGATTATTTAGTTCTCTTATGAACTCATATCAGACAGGATATGGTCTTCCCCCATTAAAATCAAATAGTATCTGTGAGGTTGAATCCTGGAATTCCGGCAGGACAAAGGGCTGGGGAGGGCGTTCCTCCGGGAAGAAATGGTTATCATAAAATTTTTGTTTGAGCCATTCTTAAACGCCCCGTCAAATGTTCCAGGCATTGCCTCTGCTGGAACAAAACGGGCTGGAATCCTTTAGCCCAAGTTCTTCTTTCTTTCTTTTTTCCTTGACCGCGTCTTCCCGTGCGTACCTCTTACGATCTTCCCTCTTTTCGTTCTACGATCACCTTTTCCCATTTTTCCTCCTCATGTTATTTAAGATATCACTGAACCAAATCGTCTTCCTGCGGAATATTTATTATACCCATCTTCGCCTGCATGACAAACGTTATTTTTGCAGAAACTTAAACCGGGAAGACAAGGACGAAAAGCACGGTATTAATCCGTTCTTTTAAGCTCAACACTTATCCGGTCATGCCCCCCGATCTCCAATTCCGAGATATCCCTTTCGTGGCCGCCGTACACAAGGACATATGTCCCCGGCTGTAATTTCTCAAATCTAAAATGGCCCATTTGATTGGTTAGGCAGAAACTTGAAGCACAGTATTTCCCCCACAAAAGGGTATCATGCCACTGCTCATAAAACTGCTTTGAAAGGAGGAAAATCTGCTCGCCGGCCAGAGGCCGGGCATCGGCATCCGTAAGCTGGCCGTCTACGGAAGGGGCAAAATCGAGCAGGACATCCTGCATATCCCCGTTATGCTTGTAAAAAGAAAAAGGGATTTCTTTGATGAAATGGTCCGGGCTGTCATAAACAAGCACATACGTCTTTTCTTCGGGAAACACCCTTAAGCCCGTTAATGCAAAAAAACCCCTGTCATTCGTACGTCCGGTCTTGACAGACACGTCATCATCCAAGAGCCGGATAACAACGCCTTCCAAGGGCTGCTGACTCTCTTCATCGAGCACACGTCCCTGAATCCTCCCGGATGCCGCGGCCAAAGGGACCGTGACAACATCATCCCCGGGGTTTGAGACATCGACCACTATTTCTTTTAATTCAAAACCCGCCGCCGCAATATGGAATGTGTACGGTCTGGGGAACAAAGAGTCCAGTTCACAAATTCCGCCTCCCGGACAAGAGACAACCACCTCATTATTAAAAGTATATTCCTCCTCTTCCCCTTGCAAGAAAGTAACCGCAAAGTCGGCAACAGGGGCATAAGTCTTATCATTCACCGCCCGAAGGCGAAGCCGCCGCTTCCCTTCGGTGGCCTTGATGACAGAGAAGTCGTACCCGGAACGGTGGAATCTTGCGTTCTGCTGTTTCAAGATTTCATAAATAGAATCCTCTTCCTGTTGCGCTGCGGCAAAGGGACTCAAAGTCAGGACATGCAAAAATACAATGATGCGGATCAGTTTAGTCTTCATGAATCACGGAATTTGTCATGGTGATTGCTTACGATTCTGCGTGCCTGTTAACCGGTCATCCGGGAATCATAATGCAGGCAGCCTTCAGGGAGAACGGGCCTCAGCAGGACACCTGCCAGAAAGCAGCTTATAATCAATAATTAAACTCGCCAGAACGGATTGGGAAACATTATATTTCTGGCTTAAAAGACGCAGGGCCTCTTCAATATCAAGCACCTGATCAATCTCGTCTTTTAAAAGTTCTCCTTCTGCCCGGGCCATGGAAACGAGCTTCACATCGTTGGCGATATCTTCCCGACCGGTATACGAGCTGTAGTCATTTAATAAACGCATTAACGTATCGATATTAATCGAATATTTCCCGGCCAGCAGATACAGCGCTTCGCTCAAATAAGCCGCAGACCTCTCCGGAGCCGCTGATGACGCGGGTGATTCGGGAGAAGACGGCTGGCCGCACCCCAAGATCACGGCGAGAAGACAACATAACAGGACGTTTTTCATAACAGAAATCCTTTTTCCGGCTTATGAACATGAATTCTTACGGCCAAAAATGCGGCAGATATTAATATCATAACGTGCCGGATAAAATTTATCAAAGAAAAATTTCAACTCTGTCTTATCCCGGGACATGTCGGAATTATTTTTTTTCTTCAAAAATAAGTTATGTTATAATATGGCCGCTGTTCACCGGTTAAAAATTTTAAAATATACGTTTGTAATCCCTGTCTTTTGGCTCACCCATCCCACACCGCGCCAGCGTCCTGCCACTAAGACACGAAAGCCCCTAAGCCACATTTTAAGAAAGGAGTCAGAAATGAAAAAAGGCTGGACGATAACAATCCTCATCCTAGGCCTCCTCTTGCTCCCATCCTTTTCCTTTGCCGAAGGAGATTATGGGTCAAGAATCGCCATTGGAGCAAAAGCCGGGACACTCGGAGGAGGGTTGGAAGGAGCCGTCAAGATTGTTGATAACTTTAATACGCGGGTAGGGTTCAACCTGTTTGAATTCGACTATGATGGAACGGAAAGTGACGTTGAATATGACTTTGAATTAAAGCTGCTCACATTCTCTGCCCTGGCGGACTGGTTCCCGTTCTCGAATAATTTTCGTTTATCTGCCGGGTTTATGATCAATGAGAATGAAATCAACTCTTCGGCCAAAAGTTCAACGGATTACACCATAGGAGATACAACATACACGGCCAATCAAGTCGGCACGCTAAAAGGGAATATTGGGTTCAATGATATCGCCCCTTACATAGGCATCGGCTATGGAAATCCTTTTGGAGACAACGGAGACTGGTGTCTCACGTTTGATCTGGGCGTTATCTATCAAGGCTCTCCTGAAGTCGATCTAACCGCGGACGGACTCTTGGCCAGTGATGCCTCTTTTACAGCAGATATTAAAAAGGAAGAAGACGACCTGCAGGATGATATCAGCGGGTTCAAATTTTATCCTGTTATAGCGATCGGCGTCACCTACCACTTCTAATCCGGAGCCTTCTCCTGCCGGAGGACTGATACAGATCCCGAGGCCAAAAAAGTCCCGACCGAAGGATACCTCTGAATAACTGTAAGCTGAGATTGGGGGATTTTTTTAAAATCATTCCCCAATTTATGCTGGCGGACAAGGTCATGCTCCGGGGGCAGGAGGTAAAAATAATGGCAGGGCGGGAAGTCCGGATCGGCCAAGTCAATAATCCGCAGCCAAGTCAGGCCGTTTTTTTCCCTGTAAAAATGCAAACTGGGGACAAACAGGAAATGCGTTCCGAGCCGGACAGGGTTATCAGACAAACGTTGCTTTTGATGCATTTTTTTAAGGGCGGAAATGACATCTTTGCTTTTTATATCATATGAACAGATCGTAAAATGCCGGATATTCATGGAAGCGATTAAATTTGCGGCCAGAAGGACCGCCAGGAGGTATAAAAACATACCCGGAAAGATTCTGAACTTTTTTCCAGAGAAGCCGGCCGAATACTTCCAAAAACACAAAACGAAAAGGCCGAAAAGCGGGATATAAAAAACAGCCGTTCTGCCGTAGACATACTTAATCCCGAAGATTGCACGGGCCAGAGTTATGATAAGCGACGTCAGGATCAGCAGGGACAGCCACCCATAAAGAGCCCGGCCCTCCGCCGACAACCGTTTTCTCTTCAGGCGTTCACGCAGCAAAAACAATGCGGAGGAACTGATGAGCCCGGCGATCCCGAGCATGACAACCCTTAGCCAGGACTGCGGCCATTCCCTCTGTCCGTACAGAGTGGCTACAACCAGACTGCTGACCGTATCCGCCCAGAATCCCTGAGTCCCTCCATGATAAAATCCGGCTGTCTTCAGATGATGGATAACAGGGCCGGTGAAAAGGCAGATCAGCAAAAGGCTCATCTTGAAAGGATAGGACAAATATTGATTCTTCCGGTAAAGAGGTTTTCCGTTTTGTCCAGGACAAGATGAATTCCCGCGGCTGAAAATTTCGCCGGACAAAATGATCATGGCCGCCACGTAAAGATAAAGAAAGGTCAAGTGAGAAAATACGGCTAATCCCAAAAGCCAGGCTGTCAGGGTAACATTCCTCGGGGTGAAATCCTCGCGGCTTCGCAGAAAATAATAACACGCCTGCATAAAAAACCCTAAAGCCAAGGCATACCCCCGGGCCGCAGAGAACAATTCCAGGACAAAGGGATTAAATGTCAGCAGGATAGTTCCAACGACAAGATCGAATCTCCGCAAAAAAAGTCTGGAAATCCTGTAAACACCGACAAGATACAGGACATGCCCGAAAAGAGCCGGAAGCCGGAGACTCAATTCATTGAGACCGAACATGCCGACCGTCATCTTTATCAAGAGGGAATTCAGGATATGATTGTTGCCCAGTTCAGACATCACAACGCTGAGAGGGGCCTTGACATAGACAAAATAAGTATAAGCTTCATCATGAAAAACCGGGACGACAGCCGCCCTGATGAAAGAATATAAAAACACCAGGCTTAAAACAAAAATGCTGATCAGATTATAACAGGCCTCGGCCGTATTTTTTTGAGACATCACCGGCACTCCAGATCAAACCGAAGTTAAAAATCTTGTTCCACCGAAACAATTGATATAAAATGTGGAATAATAAAACATACATTCACGCCATAACCGTAAAAATCCATGATCCCCTCTTATGACAATATAACCAGCACGGAAGCTATCGCAAGCACTATCGATAACGACCGACAAGTCCGTCACTGGTTTTCATCTTTGCTGCTGTGTCCCGCCATAAAATCACGGCTTATACGGGATGAAAGGACAAAACAGCTTTTCAAAGAATTCACCGGGATCTGCCGGCAACAGAAGACCATTTTCATCCTGATTATCCTGTTCCTGTTACTGACTTATGTTTATTTGCAGAAACTCATCCTCCTGGGGATCATCCCCTGCCTCTGCCTTGGGGCCAGGAATCATTTCAGGGAGAAAAAACTCGTACAGGAGCTGTCCTTAACCCTCCTGTCCTCTGATTTTGAGGGTGATGTTATCAGGAAGAAAACCCTTTATCAGATCGGAGAATTCTATGCCGATAAATATCGCATCCCCTCCATCATCCAAGTGATCAACACCTACAGCCGAACCGCGCAAAATTTCATGATCACCGTGGTTATTCTCCTCGCGTTGATTATCCCTGCGCCCGTATTAACCGGACGAAAAATCATCCTCATTTTAGCAACAGCTCCGCTCATTTATTCTCTGCTGATCTCGTTTGTCATCGCAAAGATTTTCTCCGCGTCCTGTCCCGACAAATCACAGGCAACTTGTCCGGAGGGCAAGCGGGCTCATCAACGGACTGTTTCAGGCACGGACCTGTAAGAGAACAACACCGATTATGAGATGAACGGCGGCGGCTATCCTGAAAAAAACCGCCGGCTGATTGACAAACCAGTCAATAATGACCGAAGCGGTTTTCGCCTTTAAAAGATAAAAAGCTTTCATGATACCGATCATTCCCAGGACAAGAATGATTTTCGCCAGAATCCCGGGAACGCCCCAGGCCCCCTTGATCAAAAGGACACTCACACATAAAATCAGGCTGAATAAAAATCTGCGGACTGTTTTGACGCTTTTCTTTTTCAATCGATTTCGCAACCATTCCGGTTTCCACAAAAACAGAATCCCTCCGGTGATCCAAAACCATCCGAGAATCTTCAACAACATATTCCCCTCCTCTTTCAACAGTCTTAAAAATGTTTCATGCTCCGGACAAAGGCCGCTCACCACACCAAAAGTCATAATTTCAATATAGACGAAACAAATCTCATTCGTTACAATATTTATTATTTTTATCATAACAAGGAGGTCATATGAAAAGCTTTTCTGTTTTTTTACTTTTAGTTCTGTTGGGAACATCCCTGTCCTGCTCTCAGCCTCCTGAGACAGCCCTGAAGACCGCTCGCGAAGATGTTATGATTTTCACCCGCGTTTATGAACCCAGAGAAAAAGCGTTTTCCATCCTCATTCCGCAAGGGTGGCAGATTGAAGGCGGGATTGTCCGGGTTGACCCTTTATCGCAAGGCGGCCCGGCCCAGTCTATCGCCGCCAAACTGGACTTCAGCGTAAAAAAAGACAAAGAGGGGTCGGTCATGATTCGCTGGCTTCCTGATATGCTGTATTTTGACGCCAGATACTCACCCGCCGGACAAATGGGCATGTTTCCTCCCGGGAGCAATTACAACGGGATGACGGTCTATCCTTTAATGTCCGCTGCCGATTTCCTGACTCAGATAGCCTTCCCCTACGCCCATCCGCAGGCTCAAAACATCGACTTCAAAAAAAAGAAAAATCTCAATAAAGTAGCGCAGAACTACCAGGAACGCGTCCGGCAGTTCTTCCCGCAGCTGGGCTTTCAGTACGACGCCGCCATGGCCATAATAAATTACTCTGAAAACAATACGGAATTTGAAGAAAAAATGGTGGGGGTCATAGAAAACTGGGGCCAGCTCGGTGCCGGCATGTGGGGCAACAAGGAAACATTTTTCATCCGGGCGCCGAAAGATGTGTTTGAAAAATGGGAAGCTGTCTTCGGTATCATTCAAAAATCCGTAAAGATCGATTCCCGCTGGCTGGCGGGAGAACTGCAAGGACAGATCAAGCGCGGTCAAATTGTCCTGGACACCCAGAGAGAGATTCAACGTATCGAACAAGATATCGTGTCCCATCAGCAGAAGACGAACGCAGAAATTCATAATGACATGTTCCTCACGTTGACGGATCAGGAGGAATACGTTAACCCTTATACCAATGAAGTCGAGGTGGGTTCAAACCAGTGGAGAAACCGCTGGGTCAATGAGTCGGGAGACATTCTCTATACGGACAGCGATTCTTATAATCCTAATCATGATGTTGAATTAAAACGCTCAGATTTTAAAAAGACGCCTGTACGGAAGCGCTTTCCGCAATAAGGGACATCCATTTTATAAAATTTAACAGGCCGCGGATGAGAAGAGCTTCTTCATTCCGGGAGCACAGGCACAGCCGGGTTCTGCCCCGTTGGGGGGACGGGATTCCCGGCCGGCGCCGCAGAGGCATCTTTCGTATGCGGCGTAGCTCCTGTGGTCATATCTGTGGATGGGGACGGCGCAGGAGTCCCCTCTGACTGGTCGGATTCTTCTTCAGGAGGATTGAGTTCCTTTTCGACCCTGGCTCGCAGGCTATGGATCTTCTTCTGCTTTTCCCTTTCTATTTCAAAAGGCGTAAACCGAACAGCTCCCAGCAGCTCTCCATACCGGTATATCTCGAATCTTTCAAGTTCCTTATTGCTCTGGAATAAAAACCTTTCTCCGTGCAATTCGTCGTCCAAAAACTCGGCTTCTTCCTGAGCAACGCCGTTTTTATAATAAAATTTTCTTGTCCCGTTCAATGTTCCGTTTCGATAATTTTCCTCAATCATCAATTCCCCGGTCAAGTAACGCCGTTTAATCAACCCTGTGCGCTGATTCTCCCGCATATCTTTGCGCATATTCGCCCAGCCTGTTTTCTCCTCCCATACCTTCATAAAGCTCCTTACCGGCCAGGGGTCAATATCCAATTTCAGGGGGTCAGCCCAAATAACACCGTCCTCATCGGCCCCTCTCGCATCGGGAGCCTTTAACCCTATTTTCAGATCCAGTTTGCCGTGCTGAATCTTCTCTGTAAAATTAAAATAAAGATCAACATCTTTCCCGGATCTCCGGCTTAACGGTTCAACTTCAATCTTTATAGGCGGACAGATCTTCGCCTCTTCTTCTTTCCCCAAACCCAGATCATCATCTTCTTCACACCTGGGCTTGCCCAAATCCACGACAAAATAAGGGCTGCTTATAACCCACTCCTCCTTAGTCAAATATTCCGCACCGTTGAAACCAAATTCTTCCGGGCCGTAATTGGTGATTCTAACCCGTATGATAAAAGACTCATCATTAACATAAAAGGACTTGGGTTCCTTCTTAATAAACATGTTAGACGAGATTTCAAAACTGCCGCCGTCCTGCAGACTTTTGATGTCCCCGCCTACCGTCATCGACAAAGGAGTGAGCATGACCCGAGGTTGCCCGGAAAACGCAGCAACAGCCCCTAAAAGAACAATTATAACAGCGAGTGATAAAATTCTCATTTATGGACCTCCTCATCTCAATACTTAAATGATGATCTTCTCCGTTACGGAACCTGATACGATCTATGAACAACTTTTTTCGACGTTTTTATAAATATAAATATTATGAGACATATATCTAATTAATAGTCCCTTCAAGTATATCACTCATACTTATTTTTATCAAATTCACCGGAACATCTTTTATCCAGGGTTGCTTTTAGGGAAGGGCCTCTTTCTGGAGGCAGATTAGCAGGATGATTTAAGCATCCCGGCTATCAGGGCCTGCCCGGGATCATTTCCTCATTATAGAAGCGGCCGGGATCGGCCATATTGCAAATCATTATAATAAAACATGTTAAGAAATACGCCCGCAAGGTTTATTCTCATTGCCTCTATTGGGAATGAGTGGTACAATTTTCACTGTTTGCGATGCCCCCCGGCTTATACCATACATACCGCAACTCTTACGGGAACCACAGACAGAAAATGATCCAGACCTGCAAACAGACGCTGAAGAAAATATTGTCCGCCCTTGAGAGAATGATCCTGGGGAATTATTATTTCTCTTTGACTGATCATGTCCCGGCAAGAAAAAGGATTCGCCTCCTCTTCTACCCCCTCTCCTTTCGCTTTACGCAATTTTTCAGCGACAATCAACCGGCGCGGCATGAAATAACTGCGCTCGTGCATACAGTCGCCGATGAAAGGATGTTGATCCCGCTATTGCATGGTCTTCTGAAAGCGTCCCCGGCAAAGGCCAAAGATATTCGAATCAATCTCATCCTTTTTAAAAGCCTCCCGCAACACGTTGCGGAAGAATTGCGGGCAGAGGGCTGTCATATCGAAAAAGATCACGGATGTCTTTTGAGAGCCTGCCTCCGGCCGGAAGGAAAAATCGTCCTTTTGTGTCTTGACCAGCGTTATTTTTACCGGCATCATAAATACGGCGTTGACACGGCTGATGTCTTAAAAAAATTTCGTGTCAAGACCGTTTCCATTCAACACGGAGGAAGCCGTGAAGATTCCGTTAAAGGGCTGGCTTCATCCGCCTCCGATATCCTTCTGGTTTTTGGAAAACGGATACGGGAAGACCTCACCAACAAATACCGCGTCCCCCCGGACAGTGTAAGGCTGACCGGCAATCCCTTGCATGACCGTCTGGGCAGGCTGAACAAGGACATCACTTTGGAAAGACTGGCAGAGATTCACCCCGGATACAGAGAAAAGTCGCAAGGCAAAAAAGTCATTTTTTTTGCGGGATGCCTGCACGACTATTACGACATATATCCGGATTGTGAAAATATGTACAATCAATACGTGCGGGATATTTACGATAGTTTTGATGCCTCAAAAGCGCTTCTCCTTGTGCAGCCCCATCCTGACGACCGGGGAAGGAAAAAATTATACAAACAATTAATCCCCCAATCACGCCGCGAAGCCATTCTTCTGGTTGATTCACAGCCCGTAGGAAGCTCCCTTGATGCCTATTCCCTGATTCACTGTTCAGACCTGCTGATCACCCTGGCCTCCACTCTTGCCGAAGAAGCTTTACTATTGGATAAAACTGTTATAGCCTTTGATCTACTTGAAGAAGGGCGCACAAAAAAATACCGCCATCTGGAGGGATACCATAATTACAGAACAGTATATGCGACAGAAAAAAATGCCTTAAAACAGACCGTCCATACCGTGCTCGGCTCTATAACCGGGGAAAGGGGGAAAAACAATACGGCGCAGATCATTGAAGATTTTGCCTACAAACTGGACGGGCGGTCGCTGGAGCGGGCCGTAGGAGAAATCCTGCAGGAACTCTAAACCCCTTTAAAACACCCCCTGCCGGACAAGGAAGAGATAAAAATCATTCAACGATTTTATATATTTTGTATTCTCTGTCCCCCCCCCATACCTGCCTGACGTCCAAGCCGCACGCCGTTATTTCTTTCAGAGAAAGCTGGCCTGTATCAATATTAAACGGGACCAGGACATTTTTCTTGGCGAGAGCCCAAAGAGGAACGTCCGTCAAATTCAAACGCGGACAGATATATTTTTCTTTATAGTCTTCGAAAACAAAATAACGGACATTCAGTTCCCGGATTCTTTGACACAGATCTCCATCACGCAAAAAATGATATGAAGTGGCGTATCTTTTCGTGAGGAAACCCAACTCTCGGGGTTTTCCAAAAACCAGACGTTCATCTTCCTGCGTATGAGTCTTAAGCCACTCTATCATGGCCCTGGCATCCTTTTTACCGATTTGATCGTCATCGTAATCCAAAACAAGCAGGATGCTAACGACATTATGAAAGATCAATAAAATGATAAGGAGCCGCCCCCAGGAATGAATAAACCATTTTCGGCCAAAGGCACTCCGGGCGGAAAAGGTCAAGGCTTTAACAAGAAACAGGACAACAAAACCAATGACCGGATATAAGTACCTAGTGCCCCCGATAAAATACCAGAGCAGATTCCCGGCCAGATAAACAACGCAGAAAGATTCAATGACCGTTAAAGACTTCTTTCTGATCCGGCAACAGAACAGGGAAATCACGGCGACAAAGAAAAGCGGGCTGATAATATGGACCGTTTTTTCCAAAACAGCGAAAACCCATAGGCTCACTTGTGTCCGGCACGGGAAGAAAAAGATCAATATCGTCTTTATGGTTTGCGCCATAGCCCCGTAGCTCATCATGATCCATTTCCCTAACGGGCGAGCGACTTCATGGTAATAATTTGAGCCATCCGTCCCCAGCCCTTTTTGAATAAAAATAGAAATAATGAATCCCAGCAAAATGAGGCCAAAAGCTTTCCTGTCCGCTTTCTTGTGAAGAAAATATATCGTCATGGATATAAACAGGGCCATCCCGGCCCAACGGATAAAAAAGGCAAAACACATCAAAATCGTTGCCGCCGATAAAGACAGGACTTCTTGTTTTGCGTTTCCGGTCTGCTTATTTTCTTCATACTTTATCCAGAAAAAAATGGAAGCCGTAATGAAAGATAAGAAAGGGACATCAGACATGATATGTTGCTTAAAAATAAAAAAGTCCGGGGAAGTCAACAGTAAAAGAGCACCTAATATGGCATCCTTTTCATCTGAATGTTTCCGCATAAAAGCATACAGCAATAAAATAAATCCCAGAAAGAAAAAAACATTTTGAAATTTCAAAATCCGGAAATTCAACCCGGAATATTTTAAAAACGGGATCAAAATCAGGGAGAATCCCGGCGGGGTAACGACCGGCCTTCCGATAAAATACGTATGGCCATATGGTCGTCCTTCAATGATATTTTCCGCCTGACCTAAATACTGCCCAAAGTCCGAGCACCAGTTATGCCCATCTTTTATTGTCAAAAGATTTACAACCACATACAAGACAGCCAGCAGAATGATTAGTTTTTTATGACGATTCCCCATAATTTTATTCTTAACATACACCCGCTTTGTTTTATTTTCTTAAAGCATAGCAAAGATTACCCCATCCAGCAACTTATCTCATATTTAAGACAGATTCCCTAGTTTTAGAAAGGATACCCATCTCTGATAAATTATTTAACTTAAAAGACAAATTTTTCCACAATTTTAGCAAAACTTTCATATATTATTAATCTTTTCTATAGTAAAATATTCAAAGTTAACCATTACTAGTAAACTATTCATAGTTTAAAATATCAATTTTTACCATTAACCTTAACACAGAAGGAGTCTCAATGTTCCAAAATTTAACAAAGCTAAGAAAATCCAAAATGCTCATGGGCTGTTCTTTCGTAGTGTTGTGTGTTGTTTCCTTCGTTCTCTACACTACGACATCAGCACAACCTGTTCCGCCAACAGAGCCGAACTCACCAAATGCTCCGGTGGGGCCGAATGAACCTGTAGGACCGAACGAACCTGTCGGACCTAGCGCTCCGGTTGGACCGAATGAACCGGTGGGGCCAAACGAACCTGTCGGACCTAGCGCTCCGGTTGGACCGAATGAACCGGTGGGGCCAAACGAACCTGTCGGGCCTAGCGCTCCGGTTGGACCGAACGAACCTGTAGGACCTAGCGCTCCGGTTGGACCGAATGAACCCGTAGGACCTAGCGCTCCGGTGGGGCCAAACGAACCTGTCGGGCCTAGCGCTCCGGTTGGACCGAACGAACCGGTCGGGCCTAGCGCTCCGGTTGGACCGAATGAACCGGTCGGGCCGAACGAACCCGTTGGACCCAGCGCTCCGGTCGGACCTAACGAACCTGTCGGACCTAGCGCTCCGGTTGGACCGAATGAACCCGTAGGACCTAGCGCTCCGGTCGGACCTAACGAACCCGTAGGACCTAGCGCTCCGGTCGGACCTAACGAACCCGTAGGACCTAGCGCTCCGGTCGGACCGAATGAACCCGTAGGACCTAGCGTTCCGGTTGGACCGAACGAGCCTGTAGGACCCAGCGCTCCGGTCGGACCTAACGAACCCGTAGGACCCAGCGCTCCGGTTGGACCGAACGAACCCGTAGGACCTAGCGCTCCGGTCGGACCGAACGAACCAACAGCACCTAATGGACCGACTGCTCCTACAGCCCCTTGGACAGACACGACGACTGAAGGATAAAAATATAATATTAAGCAAAAAAAGAATCAGGCACTTAAATGCGCCTGATTCTTTTTTTTTACAAAAATATATTTCTCAGAAATAATAAGTAAATGTTACGGCGGAAAAAAGTCTTTCCCTTTCCTGGAAGGAATGATTGGAATTATTGTCATGATAAGAAACACTTAAACTCAAAAACGCCTGATCCGTGTTAAGAAGTTGCTTCAGCGAATAGTCGCAATTCACGTAATACTTGTGTCCATGATCCTTACGCGCAGTCCCGAATGCGGGATTGATTCCGGCATAATAAAACAGCTGGAGATTATACCCTGCGGTTGCTGTCAGACCCGGGGCAATGACTCTGTAAAGACCGCCCCCCAAAAACATATTATTATAAGTAAACTGCTTATCATCCGCATGGTTATACGTATAAAAAAGGCGTGTGATCCACGAAGTTTTTTCGTTTATTTTATAAGACGCGCTACTCCCCACCGCAATCCCCAGCGCATCTCGGGCAGCTTCTTTATAATAATTTTGGAAGTACCCTCCCCCATAAGGCCAAACCCAGATCTTCTCTGACATCCTGACGGCTCCGGACAGATTCAGCCCACCGTTGATCTGGTAACTCTTGTCATCCAATGTCTGGTAATTGACATACGGAGACACTTTGACACTTTTGTCTCCAAACAGTTTTTTATACTCCATCGAAGTAAAAAAAACCGAAGTGTTATAATTCTTCTCTTTAAAATAATTCATATTATTGGCACCGGCTCTTAGATGAAGACTTGTCTTGGAGTCAATATCCTTCTGAAAAAGTCCGGATATATTATTATAAGAATAAAAATCCTCACGACGCTCTTCATCATCCTTAAGCGTATAATTAAAGGCCTCATATAAAAAATGTGTCGTGTCTGAAGGCCCGGAATTAACATTGCTGTCGTAACCGATACTTGTCGAAAACGTGTACTTCGTCCGCAGTTTCCCCGGGATGCGGTCGAGCATTGCCCGGATCTTCGTCTTTTCAGAATCGTCGCCGCTCACTCTCCGCAAAGCTTCTTTATATTTCTTTTCCGCTTTAGCGTATTGCCCCCGTTCAAAATAAACATGCCCTGCATTAACAACAGGCTGAGGGTCTTCAGGATCAATCTGAGAAACTGTCTCGTAATAAGAAAGGGCTTTATCAAAATTCTTCAACTGATAATGACAATTGGCCAGGAAATAATAAGCCTTCTTTTTCTCCGGCAGCGACAAAAAAGGCACATCCGCGGACTGGAGGCTGTCTTCAAGCTGCCGACAAGATTCGGCCGGATCTTCATTATATAGGCTGTATATCTCGCCAAGACGCGCCTGCATTTCTTCTTTGGAGGCATCAGCCACAAAGAAATTAACGGAAAGAAAAAAAAGCACACTTAAAGATAAAGAACATACGTAGACAAATCTTCGCGTGAATATGATATCTGCAGCCATCAGATGTCCTTTTCTGTATAACATTGTTATAGAAAGAATGGTACAATAACCTTATAAAGCTGTCCAGGAAAAAGTCCGCTGGAGAGGATAATATCCACGAATCTGCGGAACCAAATTGGGAAGGCATGGCTGCCCCGGGGAAAAAGGCGGTGCCTGTTATTCCTGAAAGAACCGGTCAATAGCCCGACGGTCTTTCTTGGTCGGCCGTCCCGCTCCCCTGGGGCGATGAAGCCCCCAGTTGCTTTTAATAATCTTTAATTTGTTTATCTCTTCCTCTGACGTCAGATCTTCACGGCACTCTGAGGCCAACGCCGCACTGACCCGTTTCTCAATACACCTTACGACCCGATACTGCCAATCAATACCCTCCTGCCGCACAGTTATAATTTGTCCGGCCTTGACTTCTTTGGACGGCTTAACTTTTTGCTGTTCAACGCTCACCTTTTGTTTTCTGCACAAATCCGCCGCCATCAGCCTGGTTTTACAGATCCTCACCGCCCACAGCCATTTATCAATACGGACAGAATTTATACCGTTATTATTCATGCTGCACATCAAAAATAACAATGCCGTTATACTGCGCGGGGACGGGGAGAGACGTTAGGCCTATTTATTTAAAATCCGGAGCAATTCGGTCCCCAAAGCCTGCTCGTCCCCCCGGCAACGACACACACCGTTCGCCGCGACATCCCATTCACAATACTCCGGGATGAGCCATTCTTCTTTATATCCTCCCTGGACAGGAGACAAACGGATGATTTTGTAATTTCCGCCAATATAAATATTGCCGTCTTCATCTCTGGCCAAGGTGGCATCACTCTTAAAGGGATGACTCCCGTTTCTGTTTAATGTATTAACCTCGTATAATGTTTTTGTCCCTTTCAGGGGGGAAAACTCCACGACCTTCTTATTCGTCAGGATAAAATATTTCTTGTAACCTATTCTGTAATAACTCCCCGCCGCGGAACCCAAATCAAAAAAACTCCCCACAGTCCAATTCCCGTAAAAATCTTTCTGCAGGCCTATGATTCCTCCCATATCCAGAGAGAGATGTTCCAACCCGACTAAAGCATAAACAGAATCCCCCATAACTAAAAAGTTATTCACAAAACTCGTAGGGTAAATTCTTTGCGGATCATAGTCGAGGACCGTTTTCTTTTGCGTCCCGTCCTCGGAAAACCACCAAAGGGAGCCGCCGAATTCCCCGGCATAAAAGGAGATTAAAAAACCGTCCTCCACGGGCAGAACCGTTTTCTTTTGATCATCCGATTCAAGGGCCGGATCATTAGGCACCGCAAAAGGCAAGTCCTCAACTTTCAGCAGCCCGGGAGCCTCCTCCCTCTCCGTGGAAACATCAACCTTATTGTCCCTTGAAAAAACATACCATTGCTTATTCGACCATTGCGCACATTTCACCTGTGTTTCCTGGCTCTCGTCTTCAGGGGAAATGAGTCGGAAAGACGCCTTTCTTCGGTTTGGGGACAGGTCTTCCGCAAAAAGAAATTCCGGAAAAACACCAAGGAAAAAAGCGAGAGCTAATAACACGTATTTCATCGGTTCTGTTCCTCAAAAGGCCCCGGGACGAGGATAGAAAAGGGTATGCCACAAAAAAATTTTTACTGGGCCGTTTTCCGAACAACTTTAATGGCCTCAATAATGGCAGAAAGATCCTCCGCCTGTGCATCCCAGGTCTCCTTATCATCACATATAATCTGCACGGAATACAGCATTTTGGGATGCTCCGGGATAAAAAACGAATACATTTGCATCCTCCCCCCCTGTTGAGTCTCAATGTCCTGGAGAAGACAGGGGATCCCGTCAAGTTCCAATTTTGATACTCCTTTACTGGTCTTTTTAAGCCGGCCGGTATCTATCCCCCATTGCACTCTTTCGGTATTTGTCTCAAACATCTCTTCCCGGTCCATAACAACAGGGGAATCCACCCCGGAAAAAGTGAGAAGGATCCTTTTGTCTCCCCTCTGCAGCTGAAATCCCGAAACGAAAGGAATAGCCTTTTCATTAATATCGTTAGGATCCGCCAAATTGGAACTTTCCGCCAGGTCACGGCCGCCCCCGATCATGACTTCCCGCATTTCGCTCAGCATCTCATCCGGCATCCTGGTCCAGTCCGAAGAAATGTTCACCTGAAAAACCCCCTCCTGATAGTTCATGTCTTCACAGACACCCTGTCGCGGCACGGATAGAAATCCCAGGCAAGCGATAAAAAAACTTAATAAAAAACGAATCTTCATGTCTCCTCCTGTTTTAAATAAATTAAATACACTGTCCGTCTTCTCCCTCAAAGGATATCCCCGCGAACGATGCCATTCTTCTTATGAATCCGTCACTCCTCTATTCCGGGGATTATTAAGAACCCGGCGGTGCAGGGTTAAGGGGAGCCGGGGTGACGGTTAAAGAAAAAGCAAAATCTCCGCTGGGAACAACACTCCAGCCATCATCCGGCGTGAACTCATTAAACCGGGCGCTGAGCTGTAAAGAGTTGGAACTTCTGGCCCATAGCCATTGAGTATCACCTCTCAAGAAAGTTGAAGCATCAGCTTCAGAAATGGAAATCCATACTGTCTTACCGCCGCTGAATTCAAAAGGCCCTATAGAACCGGCAGTAAATTCATAGACTTTCTTCCCGGCATGTTTCCCGGCAGCAAAGACTAAGCCGGAATCAACGACCGAAGCAGGCACAATCGTCTCATATAATAGAGCATCAGGCAAACCTGACTTTTCATTATAAAATCGAATCTGGAAATCTAAGGACGTGACGCCGGGATCCAGGTCAGCCACATAATATCCATACCAGCGCAAGCCTGTAAGTGTTGCCTTCTCCGGCAATATAAATTGATCGGCAACAATAGCCGAACCTGAATTGCTAAAATGCCCCATGAAATCAAGGTTAGGGGTCTGCTCGAATAAAACAACCGCATGACTTGTGTCAACGGCAAAAAACACTGCAAAACTTATTAAAGCCGCAGGCAAAATCCATTTTAATTTCACGTCGTCTCCCGTCCTGTAAAAACAGGTCTATTCCGCATGTTTCCCTCGGGTTTATCCCCTTGTCACCAAAAAGGACATCTGCTTGCCAATCTTTTAGCATAATATGTATCGGATTATAACACAAGAAAAATTAAACGGCGAGATAAAGGCTCGTTCTGCTCCTCCAGGACAAAGTCTTTATTCCCAAAGTGTTACATGAGACAAGAAAAACCTGCAGGAAGCACGCACGGCTGGACAATTAATAATACAGCTGCTCTATCTGGGACCTCATGTGAGCAGTCGCCGCGCGCATGATTTTAATCTCCCCCGGAGAAGTGCCCAGGATTTCAATAAACAGCGCGTACTCCTCCATGGCATCGATCATGGATTGGCCGGCCTTCTTATCGCAGCTATAATAGATATGCTGGTCTCCCACAGACCACGCGTCAATCGCCTTGAGCGTCAGGGCGAAAGAATTTGCCACTTTCTCATGAAAGGGCCGCAGTTCCTCCAACGGGGTCAGTTGCTCCATCTGCTCCTTGAGATAAAGGATTTGCTGATACGTTTCCTGAACAAGTTTAGCGCTGATCGGGACGTTTTTTCTGCGTAACGAATGGTTGATGATTACGGCTGACTGCAGCATGGTCACAATGAATTGGACCTGCAAATCCCCCACCTGTTCAAAATATTTCCGGTAAATCTCAACGCGTTCCTTCCATTCCTCCTTCCCCAGCTCCATAGCCAGCCTCTCCAAGACCTCTTCCGTGGAACCCGTTTTCTTAACGGGCGGACTTTCCCCGTTCAGCAACGCCCGCGACTCTTCGCTCATCTGGGTGTAACGGACCTTAAAAGACGACTCCCCGTCATGGATTGTCACAAAGTCTTCCCCTCGGTCAACGATGTCCCCCTCGATAACACGACCGGTTTTTAATGTCACGCTGTCCGCCCGTAAAACAGCGGCAGAGACAAAGAACACCATGATAGCGAGTCCGGCAGATCCAATGGAGTGGTTTATTTTCACTGGCGTCTCCCGGTTTTAGACTTCAAAATGATCGCATTACGGATTTCCCGGTCATAAACGCGCCACACTTTCAAAATGTCCTTATAACGGGCCCGGGGCACCCGGGCCCGCTTAGTCCAAAAGAGATAATTCACGTCCACGTGCCCGTCACCGACGACCGTTTTGCGCTTTAAGACAAAAGCATCGTTCTTCAAACTAAAATCTTTGGGCGTATAGTCTACTTCATACCCCTCCGGTATCGAATAGACAATCAGGATACGATGCATTTCGTCGTTAGGGATAAAGACAGGGTAAGTCCTTTCCTTGGCGGAAAAGGGGTTAGGGAAATAATGGTCGACCGGCTCGTTCAGGATGATCATCCCGTTTGCCTTCTGATACGCGTGCGGAGATTTTATGTCAAACTTCAACAGCAAGGGCCCATAACGGTTGTCAACGCCGTCCAGTTTGGAATGAGTCAACCTCCCGCCCCTGGCAAATTTAGCTTCAAGTTCTTCGAAGAATCTGCCCCTGCTCTCCTGGGAAATGTTGCGCCACATCAGCCTCAGGTAGTTCGAGTACTCCGTGTTCAGCCGGGCTATCACGTTATAAGAAGCCGCACCCCTGGAAGACAGACGGCACGTGATCTTATAAATATTTTTCGTTTCTCGGACTGAGGCCACCGGGATGTTGGCAAAACGGTACCCTTCATCCTGAATGACCAGCAGATAGGCATTATTATAGTCCTGCGGGTACTGGCCAAAATCAAAATTCTTAAGCTGCGGGTCCACAAAAAATTTCTTGCCGTCCAGTTCCACCTCCAGTATCACATGGTCAAACAAAGAAACTGACGGCAGTCCCCACTCAGGGTCGCCGGCCAGTTCGTCATTAAACAAACAGAGGTCCGCCTTGATGCCGGCGTGATTCAGCATCTGCTTGGCTAAAAGAGACCAGTCCTTGCAATCCCCGTACATATTGCTGAATATTTCACTGGTGGGATGCGGCTCAACAGTGTGTTCCCCAAAAGACATGGAGACATAACGCATGTTATCCTGCAAATATTCCAGGATCGCTTTGGCCTTCCGGGTTTGGCCGGACTTCCCGTTCGTCAGTTCCTTCACTTTCTTAAGGATGTTATCGTCTGAGGAGATATTCTTCCGGATCAAATCCCGATACCAGTCCGCCACGTTTTTCCAGTCGTCAAGGGAAGAAATGGCAAAAAAGCCGAAAACCTCATTATATGGAGGAAGAAACGGTTCTATCCCCTCGATAGGGAATGTCCGTTTGTGTTCAAACGTATAACTCACCTTCCCGTCCTCCTCCGACTTCTGCGGACTTAATGTGGTCTGGTACGGTTTGATACGGATATTTTTCTGTTCAGGCCAGGTGTAAGTCGATTGATATGTTTGATGAGGGACTTCCGGATACATCTCGATGCGGGCAAACTGATCCGCCATGACATCTTTGCTTATGTGTGAGGTCACCGTCACGTCAATAATGTTGCCGATGTTCACCTGCGGCAACGTGATCACCTTGACCTTCAGGTCCGAGTACATGGGGGCTTCCTGAATAACATCCAGGTCCTGGATACTGGTAAAGGGATATTTCTTCCCATCCGGGGTTTCAACGAATGCCTGGATATCGGTGATCTCTTCCCGGCTTGCATTGTAATAAAGCTTTTGTTCTCCAAGCTCTTTGGCCGCCTCTTTCTGAATCTTCAGACGGTAATGCACGCGCTCATCGATCGACCAGTCATCGTTCACCTCGGTCTCCCGGGTTTCTTCAAGAAAATAATACGGGAGTTCCTCAACAATCTCGACCCACATCAGGATCGGCATCCGCTCCGGATGGGTATAGTCGCGGAAAAGCTCATTCTCCCCGGAAGAAAAGGGACAAAAGACAAGGCTTATACATAGAGCGGTCAAAAACTGGCAGAAAAATTTTTTCATATTTTTAAAATTATACGGCCGGCTTATGCAATAAACAAGGCCTCACGGATATCTTGGTAGGAACAGATTTGAACGAAACAACAATCCCTTTATGGATAATCCTTTCCCTAAAAACATTAAAATCTCTTTGCGTTCTATGACTCTTCGAATATACATCATCTCCACCGCTTATTATTATATCTTAATTCAAATAAAATACTATAGGCTGACTGCACCCCGCGCTGACTTTTCTTAACCAGCAGAAAAGCTTTATTTATAAAAAATAAAAAAAGGCAGCCCGCTAAAAGTGTCTGCCCTTTGAAGCTCCCTCTTTTGCCCTGCTGCCGCTTTGAGACGCATTTGGCACGGTCAAATGACAGAAGAAATCTTTATCAGTCGTTGACAAATATATTTTCCCGGCTCCTTTATCTTTGGCACACTGAAACTATCGCCTTTCAGAGGCGCTTAAATAATATTTATGGATCAGTTCACTATAAACAAGGACGGCATCCTCCTGCCGCCCTTCCTTATAATAAACCTCTCCTAAAGCGAAAAGGGCTTCCCCGACATAAACTAACGGCCGCATGGTCGTCAAGCCCGGATTCATTAAAGCGTCAAGATATTTATTATCATCCGCTTCGAACTCCGCCTGGAGCTTTCCGGCTTCTTCACCATAAATTTCCAGGCACCAAAAAACCGCGGCTTCCACCTTGGCGACATCCCGCACCTCAAGCGCTTCCCAGGCGAGCGCCGACAACTGATCGGAAGGATATTTGCCGGGCTCCAACGGCATGTCCCGGCCGCTTTTCCGGATCCGCGTGAGGATATCCTCGGAAAGGCCTTTGGGCAACGATATGTCAGGTGTTTCCGGGACAAGGATTTGATACACCTTCTCCAGGGCCGCTTCAGCCGGACGCCAGGACATTGTCGCCTGGCCGGGCATTGGCCCCGAGGAAAAGGCACAAAACAACAGGATCAACCGCAAGGTTCGTTTCATCAATATATTCTTTCAAATTTTTTATATCAGCAACGTTGATAAATTAACAAAGGAATAAATAAAAAACCAATAGAACGCGGTCCGCAAACAATTCCGCACCAGTTTTCTTTTTGCTAAATCATGTCCCAGCCCCCAGTTGCTCCACATGTATAACACAACAGGGCCGTAATACAAGATTCCAACGGGCAAGGCCCCCTTCAAAACAGGCATTAAAAGCCAAACCAAAATTCCTCCCGGGATAACATACCCCAGCCACCAGCGGAAGTTCCACGGTATTTTATAAACGGGTTTATCTGATGACAAAATAATCAGAGGCCGTTCTAATAAAAGCATTCTGAATGAAGCGGAGCCAACGGGTGCATACAAGCCTAAAAGCAACCCGAAAAAGTTGCAGATATACGCAAACATGATTACGACAGCATAAAACGGCCCGCGGGAAAGCCCGGGCCCGTATTCCCGGGAGACTTCACCTGCCATTGAACTGCCCATGGATCCTGCCAAGAGATAAAAACCTCGCAAAAGCCAGAACAGGACAAAAAGCCAGAGAGCCGTTGATAAAAAATGACAGAGAAGAATGTTCCATTTTTGGAGTTTGGTCTCCGCAGGCACAGTGTCTGGTTTTGACCAGGAAAGGTTTCCTGGTTTACGAAAAACAAAATAAGCAAACACACCCGTCAGCGCAAAGGTCAATAAAACGATATCCCACATAATCGGGCCCCTATTAAGGAAGAGATACCGCCCTTCACTCCAGTAATGCCTAACGTATATGTTCCATAAAGACACGCTTTCCCCCTCTCAAGGTTTTTCTAATGTTTTCTCATCTATTATCATACAGCACCGTTGGCTTCGGGTGGCCGCTGGGCGCCTTTCGCCGGGATCACGTTGACAGGAAGGGATTTTTCATGTCTGCCGTCAATGGCCAGGTCGATCGAATGCTGACCGGCCGATTCCAGCTTCAGCCCATTGATATTCAGGACCAGGTTTGCACAAACAGAACGGACATCATCAGGGAACTTCACCCCGATATTCCCGCCAATACTCGGCATTATCGATTTACCGTCAGCATCGACGAAGTTAATTCGGACGCGATGATGGCCTTCTTCAATTCGTTCAAACCGGATACGCAATGCTATGGCGCAGTGCATATGTACGGCGGGGAACTGCCGCGTGCCGATTCTGTCGAAGGCCCCCAGTATGTTGAGTTTGCCGGCGGAATCGGTTGCGGCATCGCACAGGGCAAAAATTTCCACTTCCATCCCTTATCTCCTTCGTTCTTAAGCCTAACAATTATTTCACGTTAAAATCAACTGCCTGAGATTCAATATTTCTTCTTGATATACTTCATTATACCTTATTATATGAAAAAATATTCTTTCAATCGCTTCCCTGCTCATTTGCATGAGCTTTCAGGCTCCTCGTTCAAATAGATTCCAAGGATTTGCGTCCCCGTGCGCAGGCCGCGACAGCTGAAATGATTTGCTAGCCTTTTTAATTTACTTTAATAAAAATTTCTACCCTTTGATTCTCAATCGAAAGTTCGCCATTAAATACATTTTGAAATGCGTTATTGTTGTGAACACTTGTACCGTCATATTCTATAGTGTTGACGATTGGAATATCCTCATTTAAATAACTGTCAACATAGACTATTTCAACTTTCGATTGCAATATATTTAAATCATCTTTTATTCTGTGATTAACATATATTTTTGTGCCTATATCTATATAATTAACTTCTCCATCTTCTTTAGACTTATACGGTTTTGCATGCCCATTTAAATACTTCCATTTCCTATTTTCTGCATTATTAAAATAATATCTAAAAACCCTTTTCTCTTTATCATGTTCAAAAATTACTATTTTTATTTCACACATAACATTTTTTTGAGAATTAATATTCTGGCCTGTCGGTTCATTAGCGCTAACATTTAATGCAAAAATATGCCCAAAAATAAACCATACAAATAAATAAATTCGTAATTTCCTCATTTATCATCTCCTTTATGGTAAGGGCTAACTGACATCAGTTGCCGCTGCGTTAACGCTGGCTCAAAGATGATTGTACCAGGAACATCGCACTGTGGCACACCCGGAGACGATTGCGGTCAACTAAATGCACTTGTTAGCTATCCTGATACGGCTTATTATCTATACTTATTGGTTTTGTTTCTGATCTCCCATTGTATTGAAGAGGACACGGCATCAATTACTGAGCTGCCAAGCAATTCTCCAAATAAAACATGTTTACCACAATATTGAACGTCCCCCGGCCCGTGACCACTAGCAACGGCTACAGAGTCTGTTCCTGTTCCTGTTGCTAGCTTGTTAGAAACTGGACTCATTATTCCCGTTTCTTGTAAAGTTGCAGTTTTTGCCTCTGCCACTATTAACAAAGCTTCTATAATAGCTGCCCCTGTTAGCTTTGCAGAAGTAATCACAATCACATTAATTGTACCAATTTCTTTGATATGAGAAGTCATCTGTCTATATTCGGCGTAATCACCCACACGTCTTGGATTAGAAAGACCGGATGTAACTAAAACCACAATGTCAATGCCTTGTTCCGACTTTTTCATGATTCGAAAAGAATTCATAGATGCAGCTGTCATCATTCCAACAATAGTTCCACTCCAACCAAAATCATTACAATAATTTAAAAGAGTCAAATCCGGAGACTCTGTGCACTGGGAAGTTTTGGGAACCTTCATATTAACAATATGGTTCGCTTGAACCATACCACCATTAAGTACTGCTGAACTAGCTACTTGATGAGGAACATTGAATTCAATATGAACATGATTTTTGGTATGTTCCAAAGTCGCATATTTAGTTAATTCAACAGACATGATTTACCTCTATCTCGTCGATAACAAATTTATGTTCTTCAAGCACTTATGAAAAATAGCCTCGATCTCTGGCTGCTGTTTGTTGTGCGAAGATTTACATCCCGTTACGCTGAAGTGCAAACGGTTTGATGTCAAAGGGGCACCTTTTAGGCACTAAAAAATGGTTAAATGGACAACCCGGGAAACTAGCCCCTTCCTCCCTTCCCTTTTTTATGTTGATCATTCCCAGATCTTTCTTTCAGACAAATATTCATCAATATCATCTACACCATACGCATAAACAGTCTTCCGCAAAAGATTCATGCACTCATTTACCTCACATTCGTCAAAAATAATATTCTGCCCTTCTGTCTTATATTCTTTCGGGACCAGCCTTTCACAATCGTATCCTTTTGGACAAGGAAAAAAGAGACCATCGGACATACCTTCTTCAATATTGCGTTTACTATTATATGTAAGATATTCATCTCCTGCCACCTTTTGTTTCCATCGTTCGCTACTTAAAGACTCTTCAAGTGTCGGGCTTCGTGATTGCAATTCTTTTCTATATAAGTGCACCGACAACATTAACATTCCGACAATCACTAAAAAAATGATGATTAATTTTTTAAACATATTATCTGCTTAAATTCTTTTCTTATAGTCACCCATTCAAAAGACTTAAAAGCGGGCCCCAAAATAATTTCTAATCCAAAGATCAAATATTGTCAAACTGGTAAAAGCTGCGCCCTCTTCTCTTTAACTCTTGAGGTTGCTTTATTAAAAAATTCTTCTGCCTCTTCTTCCCTGTTATTTGCCAACAAAATTCTTCCTGCCATATTTAATAATTTAGGCTCACCTCCAGGCATAGCAAGCCCTTGCATCAAACTTGTTATCGCTGCCTCAGGTTCAAGTAAAACATTAGACTGCAGCATTCCTTTTTCTAAAACGACATCAATGGAGATATCTTCCTTTTTCAGAGAATCAATCTGAATAATACGTTCTGCTGCCAACTTACGATAACCTGAAAGAATTAAGTTTGCGTGTATCCATCCAATAATATAAATGGCAAGAGCAACCAATGAAATGGGACTTAAATCATGTGAAGAGACTGTAAAGGAAATAACAAGAAGTAATAAATACTTGTAGCCAAGATTCTTCTTCCCAAGACCCTCCAAAACCCACAACAACAGCCATCCACAAACAAATAATCCAAAAAAACACAAGACATTTAATTTTCTGCGAGTAATCCTCTTGCAATGTAATCCATAGTTATTAAGATCTTTATATTTAACAATCATTGGATAAATAACTCGCGGCTTTCAGGAATGACCTAAGCATCTAAAAAGTTAACGTTCCTATTAAGTACTCCAGAAAATTTACTTGCTCCATTATCCAGAAAAAAGGGCTTTTATTCTTCATGAATTACAATAGAAATATTGTCCCGATCTAGGTGGTAAAATCCCGGGGCTAATAAACCGAATAAAGGGAGAAGAAAAACGTAACCTCCGATCATATCACAAATTCCCACAGAACTTATTGTCGTGCCAATTTCACGCGTTGTCGTTCGGAACCCCTCCTTTTTTACCATAACAGAAACATCTTTATTGCGCGGGACTCTTGTTTCCACATTACCCTGTCCAATAAATTCACCGTTAATATAAATTTCTGCGTCTTCTTCTGAGGCAATAACTGAAAAGCTTTGTCTACGCGGAGCTAAAAAGGAACATCCTGATTGAACAACGACCAGAGAAAAAATTAGCTGAACCGAAATCAATGTCTTAACCCATCGCATTTTGACACCTCCTCAAGATGGCAAAAAAATTTATAGTGATATTAATGAAACGAATATGTTGTACTTCAATATTAAAAACTTCTTGGGGACTGGCACTTTTTATTTTAGCTTTAAGTCCATAGACGTAACAAAACCATGCTTCCGCCGGATTTGTTCGATTGGGTCTTGCGCATTAAGCAAATTTTGCAGATCTTTAACCAGCGTAATACGCTCTTCCAATTGTTTTTTAGTCCTAGTATCAATATCCACGTATGCTGAATTCTTTTTTTCTCTCATTTTAAGAAAAAATATTCGGCTTTCACTGGGAATTCCCTCAATCCTATCCAAATAAAGGGCAATCCCATCGATCCCATCGAAGAGTTCTTTTTCTATTGTTACCGCATTTTGCCTTGTCAATGTATCTTGCCAGCAAAAAATAACATTGTCTGCCATTGTCGAAGCGGCGGCAGCTAAAGGGGTGTTAGCCGCCCCCATAAAAACAGAAGTGATTTTCCTATTAGCTCCATTTCTATTTTTAGAATATTTAAGATAATCCATTAGGGCGGGCAGAAACATTTCATCAGCTTTCATTAATGGAAAACGGTATTCAATCTGCGTCATATCCCAAAGGACCAGCCTCTTTACGGGGACATCTTCTTCTTTTTTTTCGGAGAGATCCAGTCTGGCTTCCATTTTTTGAAAAAATTCTGAGGAAGAAATACATCCCGGCCGAAAGTGAAAATTATAGACATTTTTATAACAAGCACTCCAATCAGCACATCTTTCTTCTTTTAAGCAATACCGTTTACATAAACTCTCTCTTTCTTTTCTTATGTCTCCGGGGTTATCCATAAGAGACAACAATAAACCGCTTTCGTTTTTCTCGTATCCAGCCCTCAAAAAATCCAATGTCAGCTGAGTTTTAAAGGTTTGTCTTGGGCCGAGAATCGCCGTTGAACTACCGCGTTTAAATACCGGATGTTCAGTCGTGCCAAAATTCAGCAAAAAAGAAATAATAGAAGCATCATCTTCTATATATTCAGGGACGGCCTCTTCTCTAACTCGGGGATCTACAACCGAAAAGCAGGAACGCATCATTTCATCGTGAACATGGTTGGGGGTCTTATGAACATGAAAATGAAGCGAGGGAAAGACTTCCACCCCTAAATACTGTCCATCATCTTTTGGCTTTTTCCCCTCCTTGCGACCTCGGATTTTATACTGATGCCACCCCAAAGCGCTCTGTTGATATCTTGATTTTGAAATACGGAGATGGTTTATAAAATATTCAGACTCATTCTCTGCGTCATTCCCCGTCATTTCAATAACCATATCTACCAAATAATCCAGCGCGTCCGTCTCATGAGCCTCCTCAAAAACGATTATACTGACTAAGCTTTTTTGACGCAGAAGCTTAAGTAGGCGCTGAATTTCTAACAGCTCCCGTTCTTTCTGTGTCAACGCGTTTAATCCGTCTACAACAATCAGTCTTGATCTGCTTTTTTTCTTTGAAATTTTATCAAATATGCCATTCGCACGAGTGAGCGTGGAACTGAGACTTTCGAACGGCTGTTCACCCGTGACTTCAGACAGACTGCTAATATCCTGAACGGCGATCCCTGCTTCCGGGGAGACATCATTTGGCCCGCTTGGTATTTTAGCCTGTAAAGCTAATTGCTGGCACTTAAAATAAATATCCTGATGCGTCTGCTCACAGCTGAAATACAAAACATCCTTATGGAATTTCTCTGGCCACTTTGTTGCACTGCATGCTATTTGCAGAGACAAGGTAGTTTTACCCGTACCGGAAGCCCCTTTAATTAAAACTAATAAACTGGCATTGTTCTTTGCCTCTTCTTGAGGGGGCAATTCAAACCCGCCTCGCAAAATATCATCAAGGCCTTGCACATCCGTCTTATACTTAACTTGACTCATTGCTTCCTTAGTTTTTTGCTGTGGTGAACTTTTTTTACTTTTGGTCATTGGACAGCACCTCCTTGTCCAGCCGGTTATTTAACTCTTCAATTTTTTGTGGCAGTTGCGATAAGCCGCCGTCACTTAAAATAATCCGCACTCCCATATCATCCAATAAGGTAGAATAAACCCTTTGTTTCATTTTCTTAAGCTTTCTATCCTTAACCAAATTATCGGCAGAAAAAACAACATAAGCACTATGGGTAGCCTTATACGCATAAGCATGCTGCAGCATTCGCAGCATATTCAAATCGGTTAATGACGTTCCCACAAAAAGACAAGTATAGTCTCTTAAGCATTGCACCTGCGTGACGGTTTGCCAGCAAAATGGCTCCAGCATCATCTTAAAATAATCTTCCTGACATAGTACTATGGCCGCCTCGACCCCGTTGGGTGGGATCTCACTCGGCACCAATCTGCCATGGACATGATAAACTGGCAACATCCTCTTTTTCACAGACACTTTCTTCCTCAGGTCTACCGGCCCAAAAATGATTTCGGTTTGCGGGCCGTCTTGCTCAAGGGCCTTCATGGCCTGATCCAGGAAAAAATCATAGTTGTAATTAATTACAACGGAAGCACGGCGAAGGCATAACTCTGCGACTCTTTGAAGCATAGGGTATTTAGGCAACTCTTCTTTTGAAAAACTTCTTTGCTTTTTATATATTTCAGCCTGTAAGCGGTACAAATACTGGTCGCCCCAAAAACGCCTAATTAATGTCGCTTGTTCATATTGTGTAAAAGAGCAATCCTTTTTCTTCCGGTCCAGCCAAGATATCAGTTCATCAGGGTCGCCTTTATCCCGTTCCCCAGCAAAGAAAGCATTGACAGCGCTCTTCAGCAAATTCGACACAAGTTCTTTCCATGTAACACCCGTAACTTCACAAGTCACACCAGCGCCAACGAATACAGCTAAATTGGAGGTTTTTAGATCTTCGACAAGATTATCTAAATTGCTTTTCATAGATTATGCTGGCCAATCTTTTCCACCAATGGACCTGGCATCATCGGGGATAAACTATTAATATTTCAACATATACACTAAACAGCGTCGATCTCTGACGGCTTCTTGCTGTCCGGACAGTGATAGGCCTTTACTCTATGGTAGCCGACTTTTTCTATGGAAACAAAGACCTGTTATTCCCACACTAAACATAAACAAGGTGGTCGGTTCCGGGATAACCGGTGAACCGGGGCTATACTCGACCAAATAACCGTCGTAAAATCCTCTGTCATTATCCAAATCATTCCATTTTAAAACAGGGGTATCGAAAAGGGAAAAGACGGCATAATCTTCCCCAAGCTCATTATTAGGTTCGCTCGTACTGGGACGCCAGTTGGTATATGCGGTTTGGATAGGAGCAGAAAAGTTGTCCGGATCTTGCCAAATACCTGGAGTCCCATCAATCCATCTCCACTCTCCCTCTAGTAATTCATCCGTAAAACCGAACCATGCGCCACTTAACTCATCTCCAAAATAAGATATAACAAAATTTTCTTCCTCCGCATCTGAAAATGTGGCCAAATGTCCCTGTTGAAAGCCCTCCGGGGCCGTGAGTGTTTGGGTGGCTGCCCTGGCCTCCTGCCATGTCAAATTTGAAGAAATAAGCTCATAAGCATGTCCGTTTCCACTCCAAATGACCGGCATCGCTGAAGCGGACTGAGACAGCGCAAATATAAAAAATGAAATAAGAAAATTACAGAATAGTTTTTTCATTCTAATCTCCTTTGTCTGCACTTATTTTATTGTTTTAAATTTACCTTATCCCCGATAGACTAACAACTATTTCAAAAAGTCTGTCCTATTATATTCCAATTTGAATAAAATGGTATAGGCTGGCTATACTTCCTGTTGACTTTTTTTAACTTTGATAAAAAATTTCTTATCCTCTAATTCCACTCTTTGGGACCAAATTCCAGACTTGTCGAATGACAACTCACTTTTACCTTAATATATACTTTTGATGTCTAGGCTCAGTTTGGGCACTAAAGCGACTCTAAAAGAAAAAGGAACCCGTAACATAAATGCAATCAATATGTTACGAGTTCCTAAAATTATATGGCGGAGAGACAGGGATTCGAACCCTGGGTACCTAAAAGGCACAACGGTTTTCGAGACCGCCCGATTCAACCACTCTCGCATCTCTCCATGAATGGCAGTAATCAACAATATCCTTCAATAACTTCGCAGAAACGTATTCCAGAATGTGCCGATTTCCTCAAAAATCTGTCAAGCCGTCATCCCAGCTCAATCGGCCAACCACTCTCGCATCTCTCCATGAATGGCAGTAATCAATAATATCCTTCAATAACTTCGCAGAAACGTATTCCAGAATGTGCCCGCTTCCACAAATTTTATTCAGCACAGCGGGCCAACCACTCTCGCATCTCTCCATGAATGGCAGTAATCAACAATATCCTTCAATAACTTCGCAGAAACGTATTCCAGAATGTGCCCGCTTCCACAAATTTTATTCAGCACAGCGGGCCAACCACTCTCGCATCTCTCCAGAAATAGCAGTAATCAACAATATCCTTCAATAACTTCGCAGAAACGTATTCCAGAATGTGCCCGCTTCCACAAATTTTATTCAGCACAGCGGGCCAACCACTCTCGCATCTCTCCAGAAATAGCAGTAATCAACAATATCCTTCAATAACTTCGCAGAAACGTATTCCAGAATGTGCCCGCTTCCACAAATTTTATTCAGCACAGCGGGCCAACCACTCTCGCATCTCTCCAGAAATAGCAGTAATCAACAATATCCTTCAATAACTTCGCAGAAACGTATTCCAGAATGTGCCCGCTTCCACAAATTTTATTCAGCACAGCGGGCCAACCACGCCCTGTCCCTTTTTGGGGACTGGTCCTTTAATTTAGCCCTTTAATTTATTTAATTTAACGAAGGATCTATCATAATCGCGTACTTTATATATTCGTCCGCTTTTTTCTTCAGGCCATAATGACGAAGATCTTTGGACCTTTGCCAGTAATGCCTGGCCAGCCCGTCATTGATCTGGCGGACTCTCTCCAGATCAGCCTTAGCCTTTTCCTGCTGGCCCAGCATGGCATAAGTCAAACTCCGTCCAAAATACGCAAAAGTCACACCGGGATTAAGACTAAGAGCGGCATTGAAGTCAGCCAAGGCCTTCTCAAAATCACCTTTATAATAATAAACAAAACCGCGCTGGGCTAAATATATAGGCTTTTTTTGCTGCACAGGAATATTCGCAAGAATACGATTGTAGTCTTTAAGGGCAAAATCCAGCTCCCCGGTCATGCCATAAATCCAGGCCCTCATCGGGACATACCCCTTGGAAGAAGAATCATTAATAGCAATGGCTCTGTTTAATTCTTCCAGAGCATCAACGAATCTCCCCTGCACCGCATAATACTGCGCCCGGCCGTAAAAAGGCCGTGAATCATTCGGGTTCAAGATGGCAGCTTTACTATAATCTGCCATCGCTTCATTCCAGCGGCCCGCTATCTGGTAGGCTTCACCGCGGTTATGATAACCGTCCGCTAACCCTTTATTAAATTCCCTAATCGCTTCCTGAGGTTTTCTCTCCCGGACAAACTGGACTCCTTTAGACATCACTTCCGGAGCAATAGTTTTACAGGCCCCTGCTTCACCCACCCACATAACAACACCCATAAGAAGCCACGCGACAAAACAAATGTTCCTTTTCATTCTTCCCTCCCGTTTATTGGTTGATTCTTATGGGGGGCTTTATATATTCAATTGTCCATCATGGGCTTTCCTCAGTCCCATTCATGGACTTTCTTATTATCAACAATCAACACGGCTCTGCGAATCGACACGGTCTTGTCTTCTTTAATTTTAAAGTACAGCATGAATTTCATATTGGCCATTTTCCCTGCGATAGTATTTACATCATTATAAGGGACTTCATACACGTATTCTAATGATTCTGTCTTGGAAAAATCATCCTTTCTGTAAATAGCGAAAGGGAACCGCAGAACAAACCGGTAAAATTCCTTACCCTCTCCGTAAGGGAAACTTTTGGGTTTAAGTGAAACATTGTATTCCGAATCATAAATTTCTGCCAACTTATCTTTAAAAGGCTGAATTCTTGCCTCATACTGGGCCTCGGTCTCATATTCGGCCTGTACGGGAATCTCCTCGTCCATTTTTTTAATTCTTGAAAGAATCTGACCAAAATCCATAAAATATTCATTATTCTGATCAAAAACACTTCCCTGCACAGAAATATCAATCTCGTTGGCAAAGACCGGCACAGAGACTCCGAATAAAAACAAACAAATCACCAGAATAATTCTCTTCGCCATCATATCCCTTTCTCCTGACAAATAATTGGCACAAAAATATCTCAACTGGATAAAAATATTTATCTTGCAGGCCGACTCCCCCTCAGGCATGCCCAGATAAAAACGAGTCTCACGAATAAAAGAACAGACAGAGACAACAAAGAACAGCTATCCAGGCTAAAAACATCTGCACCGCTCACAGCATACTACAAGACCAGAAATTCTTTATACCAGACTCATGGCCATCCGTAAAGAAATAACCCTTCAAAGCATCATTTACATATTATAACAATAATTTCAAAAATTTTAATCCCGCAAATATGCGGGGACATTCTTCGTCCGGATTTGCTCAATACGGTCTATCGGCGTCCACAAAACGACTTCATGATACGTATCAGGCAAGGGGTCAACATCATTCCGGTTTTCCCTGAGGATCCCCTTTTCAGTAATCCCGTATTCGATCCGGGGAGACAGCACCCCGACAGGAGAAGCGGAAATCACATACTTATCCTGCCCGTTCCATTGCATATCAAAGGCATACCCGTTTTGGATCGGGGACTTCTTCAGATCAGCAGACTTTAACTGCAGACTGTATTCCGGAGAAATAATATCAAAATCCGGAAGATCTGACCAGGATAAAACTTTCTGCCCCGCAATTAATTCCAAAGCCGTAAGATACCGCTGCAAAACATCAACTGAAAAACGGGCTTTTCTGGCCTGGTTAAACTGGAAGACATGGACTATCGCCCCCAAGGCAACAGCAGCACTCAGGACAACAGACAGCCATTTCTTCATAAAGCCCCCCCTACCGATCGGCCAAAGCATCAAATTGGTTCAGCTTATACGGGTTTGTCACATAATCATCCAGGTAAAAAATAAAATTCGGTTTGATACGCCTGACACATTCTTCATCAAAACATTCAGGATTTTGATTGAAAATCTGAAAATCAATCAACTCGTACGGACCGTTTTGGCCGATTTCCTGAATATAATCGGAACCGATTGTGATTTGTATTAAATTATCACCCAGCCTCAGGTACTCATTAAAGGTCAAAGGATAATCCGCTCCTCTCATAATGGCCTGCACAAAAATGTCCCCTTCATATTCCGATTCCAGCGGGATCGTGACCACAAGGGCATCAAGTAAACCGTTCCCGTTTTCGTCAACCCCGAAATCCGTAAGATGACCAGCGAGTTTGACCTGCAGGGACTGAAATTTTAACGGCATAATATAAAAAGAGTCTATATTTTCCCGGTAGTCTAAATCGATAACAGCGTTCTGTATGGCCGGGTCTTCCCCATCCCAGCTCGTAAAACGGATAAAAGGCGACCAGCGCGACAAAGACAGCAGCATCTTCCCTGTTTCATCGACGCCCACAACCCGCTGTAATCCCAGGTTAAGATCAAAATGCCCGCTTTCGTAATAAGGCTCAAAGAGCTGCGGGTTAGCGGCAAAATAGACACTAAAAGGCTTCTGTTTCGTCGGAAATATCTGAAACGGCCGTCGGCCGATAATACTGTCGGGGAATTCCTGGCCTCTTTGAGTGATTTTAGCATAAATCACATACTGCCCGGGAGGAAATTCCGCGGCATCAAGGCTCGCCCTGAATTCAACCCGGTCTATCAACCCGTCTTTGCTTTTATCCAGCATCCGGTGCTGGACCCGGAATATGGAATAATCCGCCAGTTTCAGCCGGAAAGATTCGTCTTGCAGATGTTCAAAATACATCACCCGGAAAGTATAAACAGACAAACTGTAAATACCGTGAATCACAATAATAACCACTAACATATCGCGGAATCTTGACCAAAAAGGACGGAAAATAAAACCATACATGAAAGCCAGCAGGACAGGCAAGATATAATACACAAACCTGATGACATCCACCCAGCGTAACGGAGCATCTTCCGCCTTTCCGGAAACCGGCTCTCCCATCTGGATCGTCAGAACAACCAGGAGAATCAGGACGATATAGTAAACAAGAACAATGCGCCCTGCCAGAGGGATTTTGGGTTTCTTGATTTTGGGATGTTTCTTTTTTTTCTTACCCATGATAATCTGCGCTGCGGATTTCAGGATACAGCGTCATGAAAAGCGGTGTGGAATCCGCTTCTGAATGAAAACATTTTTATTCTGGTATTATACCTCACTGGGGAGGATTCAAAAGCATAAAAACAAGGAACCCTCATCGACCAAGGCCCCTTGATAACATGCTTAAAGTATTTTTAATTATTGAATGACCCTTTCCAGCACCTCAACGACTTTAATATCCACCTGGTCCTTCATGGACTTCAATGTATCGATCGCCTGTTGAGGAGTAAAAGGATCACGATAAGGGCGGTTCGTTGTTAACGCGTCGTAGATGTCCGCAACCTGAAGGACACGAACAAGCGGCTGAATTTGCGAACTGAGCAAACCGTCCGGGTAGCCGCTTCCGTCCAGTTTTTCGTGATGATGACGAATGAGATCACACAGCTTCTTTAAAGACCGGATCGGCTTAATGATCCCCTCGCCTATTTCCGGATGTTTTTTCATCATTTCCATCTCCGGCGCTGTCAACGGCCCGGGTTTCTTTAAAATCTTGTCAACGACCCCGATCTTGCCGAGATCGTGCAGTTTGGCTGCATCACGCAAAGTAATAATATCTTCCTGCGTCAACCCCATTTCCTGAGCAATGATAACAGAAAAATTCGCAACGCGCTCAGAATGGCCGCGGGAATAAGGGTCTTTTGCTTCAACGGCTAACGCGAGGGCCGAGATCGTCTCAAAATAGGTTTTCTCCGCATCTTCGTTCAGCCTGGAATTCTCGACAGCGACAGCCGTCTGCAAAGCCAGATTGTTAAGAAGGTTCATTTCCTCCTCATCAAAAGGCTCCTCTGTCGCCCTGTCCGAAACGGCTATGACCCCTAAAGGATGGTCGTGAAGAAGCAGCGGAGCGCAAAGGACCGGAGCGCGCAAAAGGCCTTGCAGCGTGTCTTTCGGGATACTCTTCAAAACAACGGGCTGATGAGCTGTAACCGCCTCCTTAAAGACGCTGTCATATAAATCAATACGGATCTGCTTTGTCTTGTCAAGGGATTTCCCGTAAATGGACTTCAAATAAAAATCATCCCGCTTTTCATCTCTTAAGAGCAGCACCCCCCTCTTGGCGGAAAGAGCTTCGGTGACAGTTTCCAGGATCAGGCTTAAAAAACTGTCGATATTATCCATGGATGAAATACCTTCCCCGACTTTAGCTAAAACCGAATGCAGCGTTCTTTTGGCTAATTCCAGATTCCGGATATTCTCTTCCAGCCGGTTCGTAATTTCATTAAACGATTTGGCGAGGATGGCAATTTCGTTACTGCTGTCTTCCGAAAGGGCTTTAATCTTATCCGGCCCCAGCAATTCTTTTAAGGCATTTCTGTTTTCCCGCGTGATATCAATAATACTGACAATAATAGAACGCATCGCAATATATCCGACGGCAACCCCGAGAACGACCAGGAAAAATATTGAGCTGAATCTCTCTTCGTCAATAGTGATCCGGCCGAAATCCACCAACTGCAGGTACAAAAAATACAGAAAGGCGATGGGGATAATGGACATCAAAAAATATAAAATTGATAACTTGCGCAGAAGCGAAGCATTTTCAAAGGACGTGAGTTTGATCTTATATGACATATTTCACCTCAAAATAAGGTTAATATTTAATAATCTGTTATCCTAATAGATAAAGATAACATAGAAAAAGCCTTTAATCGATAATATACTGTACTTTTTTAGAAAGATTCTGAAAGGGACAAATGAATTCAGCGGGGATATTGTGGGTATATTATGGGTGTTCCAGCTGGCGGAAAACCTCTCTTAATAATTGGGCGGCTTTTACAGATTTCGCACTCCATTTCAGGCGGAATTCCTCATCATAGGTTGCTTTGTAACAAAGTCCGACAATTGTTGTCTGGAATTCTTTACGCAAGAATTTCCATAACATGACGACAAGTTCAGGGTGGGACTCCGCCGTCATTTCTTCCGGGAAAGAGAGGCTGTCGATCAGGGTCGCCATATCTTCAACCGACTTCTGCCATTCCAGTAAAAGTTTTTGGTGTTCACTGCGGCCCCGATGAGTATCCAGGGCATGATACACTTCATCAATGACTTGCGGAACGTCCTCTTCCGACAGGGCCCGGAAATAAAAGGTATACTCCGGCTCCCGCATCATGTTAAAAATGATCGAACGGATATCCTCCTTGCGGAATGCCTCCGGCAATTTATATACGGACATGTACGAGCTCGACATATACCGCGCGATAATCGGGCGGCAGACCATAATCGTAACCAGAATGGGGACGAGAATAATCCCTACAATAATGAAGAATTTTAAGGGGAACTTTTGTTTATTCAAAGAATGGGATGGCATAGGTCATTCACTCAATACTGCTGTAAACATATATGGCGGAGAGGCAGAGATTCGAACTCTGGGTGGGAGTTACCCACAACGGTTTTCAAGACCGCCGCTTTCAACCGCTCAGCCACCTCTCCTAAAATTTCAACTATATCACAACGGCTCACTGAATCAGCGAGGAAAATTATCCAGAATGTGCCCGCTTCCTTAAAGATACTCATCCCGATCAGCGGGCCAACCGCGCCCTGTCCCTTTTTGGGGACTGGCCCTTTCGAAGATTTTTTAATATACCCTTGAATTCTCATTCTGTCAAGTTGTGATATCTTTGCGATAAAAGGCTGTTTTCTAACAAGTTATTATAATTATCCGCTAATAAACATACCAGTGAGAATCCGTTAAAATTCAAGCCACACTTATCTTTTTCTCAGGTTTTGCTTTCAACTATCTTCTGTTATAATGCTGTCGTATTATATACACAAGCCATTCTATTATGTTCAGCAAATCAAAAATCATTCAAAACACATTAGTTAAATCTAACCAAAAAATAAATTTGCTTTTCATATCCCTTCTGCTGCTGGAATTCTGCTGTTTATTATATCTAATCGTACAACACCGTATCCCCGGGGGCTTAGACGGCTTTCAATACTTCATTATTCAGTACTATTTTCTGAACGATAAAATTTTCTCCGGAGAAACACCGCAATGGATGCAATATATGACCCACGGAACAGTCGCCACCTGGTGGTATGTTCACCAAGCCGGAATTTTCCAGAACGTTCTTTTACAAATCAGCGGTTTCATCTCGCCTTTGCTGAAAAGCACTAATTTCGCAATTATTTTTAATATCGGAATATTCATTGATGAACTCATCCTGCTTTCGGGTTCCTGGCTGTTAGCCAAACGTTTTTTCAAATCACCGCTGACCGTTTTTTTCGTGACACTGACAGTCATCGGCTCCTGCATATGGATGCTCCAGCCCTGGTTTAACTTTCACCTGTATTATACCCTGCCGTTGATCTTGCATTTCGGCCACAAATTTCTGGATACAGGGAAATGGCGTTATTTGTTCTTGTCGGGAAATCTGCTTGCCTTCCAGATTTTCGGCAACGCGCCGTACCTGCTGGCGGTCCTTTCCTTAACAGTCTTCTTATACTTTGCCTTCTACTTTTTGTTTAATTTTCATGACATACGCAGACGTTTCTCGGACGTCCGGATAAACGGACAAATGCTTTGCGCCTTAACCCTCCTCATACTCATATTCTATCTTGCGTATCAATCTGTTTCCATACATACGGACCAGATAGCCAAGTATAATTACGGCCGGGAGGCCAGCTCGCAAAATTCATTAGCAGGATTCTTGAGTTACGGCAAAAACCTCAGCCCTGCCAAATGGGCGGAGCTTGTCTTCGGCTATTCCCCTTTTCTTGATCAAAATTTATTTATCGGGCTTTTGCCGCTCCCCCTTATCCTGATCGGCCTTTTATTCAATACCCGGCGCGGCAACCGCCACTTTCTCGCCGTCATTGCCGTCCTGTTTCTCACAAGTGCAGGAACCGCCGTGGCCGCTCTTTTTTACTTTATCTGGCCAATGATGAAATACTACCGGCACTTATCGTTGATCTCTCCTTTGATAAAGATATTTATTTGTTTTTTGTCCGGCTTTGGCCTCGACGTCCTGCTCAATCCTGCTCCCGGACACGTTAAAGAATCTCATTTTAAAAATATTTTAACCGTGTGTTCGCTGCTGCTTTTCGGCGCTGCCCTTCTGCAATGGACCATCGCCCGTGATGCTGACTTGGCAGAAAACATATACAAAACCATCGTGCAAGCCACAACGATTCAAAAAGATGTCAACGCCGACACCCCCCGATTTCAACTGGGACTGCCTCATATTATCGATAAAAATCTTATTACAGCCCGCATGAAAAACTCCGCCGTCTTCTCCTTCCTGACTTCCATCCTACTCACGTTGTTCATAAATATCAAGGACCGGCCATATCGCCGTCTTCTTATTTATTTGATACTTTTCTTACATGCCGTCAACCTGTACGGATATAAAATATTCGAAATAAACCGCAAGACCGTCCCTCTTAACACGGATAGTTACTCCACAACAAGATTTCAAAAAATGCCCTACATAAAAAGAAGAGACCGGGCCTTTTCCCTGGACAGGCCTCGGGATAAAATCTTCTATAGTCTTACCTATGACCCGACTTACTGGTCAACGTATATTTTTCTGTTCCGGGATGAAATCGGCCATCTGGGCCGCACGGACCATTGCCTTAAACCGCTTGACCGATATATGCGGGCTTATTGGGGACAACCTGTCAACGACAGTTCAGCAACACCCAAAGGGCTTATCCCCTTTAACCGCCTGATTTTCCCGCTGACCCATCCGGCATCCGGGAAGATAGCCGGCCTCACCGAAGACAAAATTCAATTTTTCAGCAATGCCTACACTGTCGGCTCTGAAAAAGAAATGGCCTCCCTCATGACCGATCCCCGATACAAAGGAGATGTGCTTTTCTTGGCTCCCCAAAAGGACACCCCCTCTCATGCACAGCCATGGACGGATAGCAATGATTTATCGGCGGATCAGCGGGACGAGCTTAAATATCATGTCGACAGATACGCTTCCAATCATTTAGAAATTTCTATTCTTGGGAATAAAAGCCGGTCCGGCTGGTTATTATATAGTGATGTCTGGCACCCCGTCTGGAAGGCAGAAGTTAACGGCAAGCCGGCTCCGGTCTATAAAGCCAATTTGGCCTATAAAGCCATCCCGCTAAAACCCGGAGCCAATAAAATACTGTTTTCGTTTCATTCCCCCGAAGTAACCTTTCTGTATAACTTTTGGGGAACAATGGCCGTGGTTTGGCTTATAATTATTAGCTATTTAATCTGCGGGGTTATTAAAGAAGAACATCTCGAAGGCATCTAACCAAACAGGCTGTGAGCAATTAGGAACATTCTTTTCCATTATTTCAAAATCCTTCTCCACAGGAGAAGCCGCTGATCAAGCGCGTCCCCGGACAACCTGTCTTTTTCCCACAGGTTAATCCTCCCCAGACGCGCTCTTAGCGCACTCACCTGGGGGGTCCGTTTGAAGCGGCTCCAGGCATATTCAGCCTTAGTTTGCCATAAGGAAAAGCTCGAGATCTGTCGGCCGATGACCTCCCCGGGAGGCAACAATCTCATCCCGCTTTTTTTTCCTACAACATCATTCAACAGGTTTGCGGCAAAAGCTATCGGATCACCCTGCCCCATCATATTCTCTTTAACATAAGCATGCAGGGGTTCCCAGCCAGACTCTGAAGCAGGACGGCTAACGGCAGCCTGGAAACCTCCGAAGTCCGTAACTTTGGGCACCAAATCATACCAATCGGATGACAAAAACTCAGGACAAGGAAAAGGCAGCATGATGTAGACCGGTTTTTCTGCCAAAGCAGCTTCCATCAATACCGTACTGTATGAAGACATCACAACATCACTGGCCATAATCCATTCCTTAACAGTCCCGTCTTTAATGATGTGGAGGTGTTCTGGTTTTTCCCCGGCGATCTTGACCAACGATTTCAGGAATATAGACCGGGGATTGGTCGGCCGCGGCCTAATAATGAGTTCCACGTCCTTTGATTCAGCCGCTTGATACCACCAACGCACGACCTCCTGAAAAGAATCGACCATAAGTTCATAATACATTTGCGCACGATCCGTTCCAAAACCACGCTTGGCCAGCTTTTTGATATCGCTGTTTTTATAAAAGGCTGCGCGGTAATTCTCCGGGATAAACACCCAACGTTTTGCCGGATCAAGGGCATACCGGGCGGCAAGGTCTTCCCGGGAAACATAGGCCACGGAGTAAGGCTGACCATAAAAAGAAAAATTCAGGTTCCCGTTACAAAACACATTCTTTTCATGCACGCCGTTTTCTTTCAAATAATCCGCAAAAGCCTGAGTCCAGACAAGATGAACAGCGTGTTGTTTGGCAAAATCATCCTTGGGGGCCTTGATCTTCTTGTATATTTTTCGATAAACCTGCTCGTAACAGAAATTGACATAAACCGCATCACGCCACGCAGAAATAACATCAATCAATCCCCAATCAAAGGCCGAATAGCAAAAAGGGACAACCACGACCTTCGGACGGAATTTCTTAAGGGTAGATTTCAAGTCATAGACTATCGACGCGATTTCCACGGAAACATGATGATTCTTTTCCATTAAACACTTGATAGCACAGGCGACATCCAGTTCCCGGGCAATATGTTCAATAAAAATCAAAAGGTCAACAGATTTCATAAGCAGATTTAACCGTCCGATTCTTTCAATCGCAGTTCGGCCAGCAACCAGTCTTCCCAGCTGTCAATATTGACAGATTGTTCGCCGGACATAATGTAAGGCACACAATGCCATCCATAAATCGATGCATATTTATTCAAATTATCTGCGTGATACGCATATATCGCACCGTTTCTGGTGAACGTTTTGGGGAGAATTTGCCTGCGGCTGATAAGCTCCGGGAAAGATTCCCCCGTAAAAATTTTCAGCTTATTATCTTCTATAACAAACTGCCAATGAGGATTATAGTGGCCGGGGACCTCGCAAACACTCACGACAGAGTCTGCCTGGGAGGAAATCAGGAGCTCTACCGCCTCATCGATGTTCTGTGAACTTCGCAAAGGGGCCGTCGGCTGCAACATAACGACAATTTGGGGTGAGTAGTCTTCCGAATCCTTAAGATACGACAAGGCATGCTGAATAACCGGCAGAGTCGGCGTCTCATCCCGCGCCAGCTCTGCCGGGCGAAGAAACGGGACGTCAATCCCTTCCGAACGGCCAAAACCGGCAATCTCTTCGGAATCCGTCGACAAGAGGATACGGGTCAAAAGACGGCTTTTCTTAGCGGCATCAAAAGTGAATTGGATTAAGGGTTTCCCGCATAATTCTCTTAAATTTTTTTTCGGGATCCCTTTAGACCCCCCACGAGCAGGAATAATGGCAAGGCATTCTCTTATCATAAGTCTACATCCTTGGGATCAATCCTTCCGATACAGAACCGGTCCGTATTTACGGAATTTATTCCGACCTCCGTTGCAAAAGAACAGCAGAAGCCGATGTCCTTGAGTATTCGGACACTGTCAGAATTAAATGAATTTCTTTTGCCGTACGCATAGGAAAAGGGCCACAACGCCTGAGGGCTTAAACGGCTTTTTAACAGGTCGTGACAGGTCCGCAGGTCTTTTTCCTGGACAGCATAATCCAGAGAAGACAAGGCCAGATGATTATGCGTATGTCCCCCGATCACCATCCCCTCTTCCTGCATGGCGCGGACCTCGTCCCACGAGAGATACAAATCTCTCGCAAAATCTTCTTCCGGGCCGAAGACAGCCTCAAAAAGCTCATCAATAACCCGACGGCACAAATCGGACGGAACGCGGAAGTTTAGAAAATACTTGAATTCCGCGACTTCCGGCGAGTCCCACCGGTAGGTTTTCCGGGCCTCCTCGCTGCTGACGGTCATATCAAGTTCCCGGTTCAGAGACATCAAACGATCAATAAAGGATTTCTTATAATCAGGGAAATCCAATTTCGCCATCAGGAAATGATTTTTATGAACACTGGCAACATGCCCCTGTTCAATGCATTTCGTTGTGACAAAAAAAAGACCTGCCACTTTATTTTCAGCGAGTAAAGGGGTTATGTGATAGTGGTCTTTAAGCCCGTCGTCAAAAGTCAGGAGACAGAGATCCCGGGAGGGCGAATAGTCTCCGGAGATAAAAGACAAGGCAGCTTCGAGCGAGGCCATCTCATAAATATCCTTCAGTTTTCTAAGCAGAAGCGTGAAATCTTCGATAGCCATACCCTTAATACGGGGAAACGGAGTCCGGCTGTAATCCCGTATATAATGGAACATGACAACGGTTAGCTTGGGGCTTTCAGAGGAAAAAGACATATACAGTAAATTGCCAGTAGATTTTTGATTTAATATTTCGGAACATCACCGGAACAGCTAAGTATCAATGGGCCATACGGGACTGCCATACAGCCGCCCAAAAAGGGGCCAGCTCCCGCTCAATCCTATCAGACTCTTCCTGACTCAGGATATCTTCCCATTGTCCAATAGAACTGGAGAATATGGGCTGCTTCAACGCACTCAAAGTTGCGCTTTCCTTCCCCGTAATCTTCAAGACCTTTTCAAACTCGCCGGAATCCCCGCTGGTTGAATCCAGCCCATCGACCCAGGGCTCATCAATGTGATTTAAAACGCGCTCAATGGTCCGCCTCGTATCAAGAACAAGGTCATTATAGTTGATTTCCAAGTAAAAATCATCGGGCCTGCCGACAACTCCTTCAAGCCCGGCATAGACCTCATGGGCTTTGGCAAGAAATGCCTCAATATCCATATTCTTTTTTGACTTCCAGCTGGCGTATATGTCGCGGAGATCTCTCATGACATGAATAAATTTCGCGTCAGGCCAGTTTTTCCTGATGGACGAAATATGCAGAATATTGTCCGGTGTTTTCTCAACCCAGCGGTTCTTAGAATCACGCCGGGCACAAAACAACATAAACCTGTCAAAGAAATCCACGCCATCGGATGCCTCGGATTTGATCTTTTCGAATTCGGAATCATTGACATCAAAAAATTCCCTGAGATATCGTTGTCTCTTAGAAGACGAGTCCTTCCAGTCCACGATAATGTCATCAGAAAACCAGTGGGTTTCCAATCCGCCGAAAATATTGGGATGTTTGGCCAGGAGCACTCTTAAAAGAGACGTTCCTGACTTCATCAATCCCCCGATAAATATTGGTCCTTTCACAAAAAATTCTCCCGGGTTAAAATTAAATCGAAGTTAAAATGTGATATACTTCCTTATTTTCAGTTCAACTCTTGCCAGGAGGTCCGCCATGCGTTGCCCGGCCTTCCCGTCCCCGAAAATCAAATCAGGCTCATAGGAACCGTGGGACACCTGTTGCCCGATTTTGGCAAAAATTTCATCACAATCATATCCCGAATAAACAACATTTTGGCCGTGCTCCCGCCCTTCCTGGCGGTCTCCGACGATCACCACCGGCGTCCCCAAAGCTGCCCCCTCACGGATAAAGGAGCTGCTGTTGCCAACGGCGCAGACGGCGTTTTTCAGGATACGGGCATAATCTTCGGGTGAAAAATTGCGGTAGTAATGAAAATTAAGGTCCCTGTTTCTTTCTCGGAATGATCTAATCCCTTTTGCCACATCATCGCTGCCCGCATCAATATTGGGCCATAAAACAATCTTTTGCTCAGGACGTTTTTTCAAAGCCTCCAAAGTGCTGTTGATCTGTCCAAAGCCCTGGCCAAAAGATGTCGTTACGGGGTGCTGTAGCATCAGGATGTACGGCTGGCCCAAATCAAGGGATTGGCCAACCCCGCCATATTTCTGCAACACAGAAGCGTAATCCGTCAGATCTTCATGTTTCAAGATATCAATGCTGGGGCAACCCGTCATATGCACACGCCAGGGTTCCTCTCCCATCCGCAGCACCCTTTCCGCGCTTTTTTGAGTAGAAGGGAAATGAATATGCGCGAGCTTTGTGATGGCGTGCCGGACAGAGTCATCAATATTTCCGCTCACCTCTCCCCCCTGGACATGGGCCAAGGGGATGTTCATATAACTGGCCGTCAGCGCTGTTGACATCGTTTCAAATCTGTCCGCCACAGTCACAACCACATCGGGCCGGAGATGTTCAAAGGCCGTGGCCAGTTCAATGATACCCAATCCGGTTGACTTGGCCTGGGTGTTCAGGCTTTCCCCTTCCACAATAGAATAAATCGTACGAACGGGCTCGAACCCATCCTCACGAATGATATCGATGGCTTTGCCAAAACGGAAAAGCATGATTGAGGCTCCGACGATGAGCTGCAGTTCCAGTTCCGGGTGGGCCTGGATCGCTTTCAGCAAGTATTTGACTCTTGCGTAACTGGCCCGGCTGGTAATCACAACACAAATTTTTCGCATGTTTGTCATTTATTATCCCCCCATTTCCCGATATATATCTCCCTCAGCGCCTTTTCATCCTCAGAAAGTGGCGGGTTCTCCTCCCCCAGCATTTTCTCCGCGAGGTCCCGCCAGCGGCAGATCTCGCGGAACTCTTCCGGGGTCGTTGACATGGCCTGGTCTTTTCCTGGCAGAGACTTGTCCAAAGTCAAATGTTTCTCAACAATTTCAACACCCATCGTCATAGCCGCCATGCTGGCTTCGACACCGACGGAATGATCACTGAATCCGACTCTGGCCGCGCCGTGCGATTTGAGCCAATTGATCCGGTTCAGGTGGCAGGATCCCAGAGGGGTCGGGTAAATGGAGACGCAATGCAACATGATATAATTATAATTTCCCAGGAACTTGACTGTCTCGATTATCTCCTGATCTGTCGTCATTCCGGTCGAAATAATGATTTGTTCGAATTTCTCCATCAGTCTGTTTAAAAGCCTCCTGCTCGTGCAATCAGGGGAAGCGACTTTAATGGTCTTAAGCCCTAAGGAAGCGAGAAAGTCCACTCTATCCACGTCGAAACACGTCGTCAGGAACTCCACTCCGGCACGCCGGCAAAATTCCATCAAACGATAATGGTCGTCGTTGGACAACTCCGTTTTTTTATGACGCTGATACGTCGCCTCATAATCTCCCTTAAAATTTTTGCTGAGATGATCGGCTTGCCAGGACTGGAGTTTCACGCAATCAACCCCGGCTTCAGCTGCCCGCGTTATCATTTTTTCGGCAAGGTCAATGTCTCCCATGTGATTGGATGAGAGATCAGCGATGATTTTAATTTTACGATTCATCAGGACTCACTTTCATAAAAACAAAACCCATAAACCACGGATGATTTCTCCATCTATATACAAAGAGTTTTTGACGCCATGTCCTGGGTTTTCCAAAGGGACGGATAACGAACTCATATTCGACCTTTAGTCCGACACGACTCAGGATTCTCTTAAAGTCTTCTTTATTGAACTCCAGGAAATGCCACCGGTGCATCCCCCGGTCTTTGAACTCAAAAGTGCACAAATTGGTTTTCCGCACGTTGGGAATAGTGATAAAGATCGCCTCTTTGGCAACCCGTTTGAGCTCACGGAGGGATCGGACTGGATTCTCCAAATGCTCTATGGTTTCGAAGCAAAACAAATAATCAAAACTGTTATCCCCGAACTGGAGATCTTCGGCGTTTCCTACGAAAGCTTCGATTCCTTTGTCTTTCATGTACTGAACAGCTCTTTCTGAAATATTGACTCCCACCCCGGTCTTGTTCAGGAAGCGGAAAAAGACATCGCTCGTTGCCCCCACGTCAAGCAGGCTTTTATGATCCAGATCACTAGAATACTTTTTGATGAGCTCCAGTCTCTTGGCGATGAAATATTTTCCCATAAGGATTAAACCCTTACGCGGGATAAAAGAATCACCGTCTTTAAACACCCGTTCGGGGTTTTCCCCCTTCTGATAAATGATATCCTCATCAGACATGCTGTTCATGACTGTTCTGATATATTCGTTCTCGTCCATGAGCGGCATGTTCAGGTCATGATAAAAGTCCTCAAATTGCATACTATCATTGGTATGCGGGATTTTAAGAAGCCCCCATAAAGGCGCGCTCAACTTCAAAAGATTTTTTTTCAAGGACATGACAATCCTCCTCTAAAAACTTTATAATTTTAGAAACAAAAAATAAAACACCCTCCCAACATATCACATGCTATTTTATTTCTTATTGGAAGAACCGGATATTTTGTGCTTGATCGCAATAAAGCCAGCCCAATTATACCATTTGTAAAACATATCAGCAATTTCAAAACCATTCCTGGTGAATAGCTCCATATTCTCCGAAGCCCGATAAGGAACGAGAACATTCTCCAAAGCCTCTCTTTTCTGCGAGATTTCCATTTCCGAGTATGCCCTTCTTCTCTTATAATTATAGTAATAGTCAATATAAAGCCGGTTAAGCATGGAATTATCCGCTAAAATTTTCTCAACGACAAGAAGGCACCCTCCGTCTGTCAGTCCATTATAAATTTTTCTGATCAATTCGTCGCGGTACAGGGGCCTGACAAACTGCAGCGTAAATGTCATAATGACGGCAGAACTGTTCTGGACATTAACTTTAACAATGTCCTCACAGAGCAATTTCACCCTGTTGGTCAGCCGGTGTTTTCGCAGCTTTTCGCCAGCCTTAGCGATCATTTGCCTGGAATTATCCACACCGACAAAAGTCACAGACCGCGCATCGACATTTTTCGCCAAAAGAGACAACGTTGTGGCCGTGGAACACCCCAAGTCATAAACCTTCGTTTTAGGTTTTATGAATTGCAGAGACTGTTCAATAATCATACGCTGGATTTCATTGTAGTTGGGGACACTGCGGTTGACCATATCGTCAAAAACATCTGCCACCTTTTTATCAAACACAAAATCCCCGATCTTACTTTTCTTATTAAAAACACGGTCTCTCATGATCAACACCCCCTGGCCGTAAATAACAACGACCCCTTGAGAAATATTTTTTTAAACATCCCTCTTATTCCTCCGATATCTAACGCCAACATCACGAATATTATTGACAAGAACATCGCAAGCTTCAGAACCATGCGGAGAGCGAGATTATCAAACGGGATGATCCAATGCGGAATGATCGTAAAAGCGCATAAGAGCACAAGGGCTAAAATCGACTGCGGAGAAAAGTTGATCCTGAAGGTGTTCTTACTGTAGATCCTGGCAAAAGTCAGATTAAAGACAAAACTCCCCAGAGTGGTCAGGGCGGCCCCGTAGACCCCGATTAAGGGGATTAGAATGAAATTGAATATGATGTTAAGCAAGCCGCTCGGCAATGTGATGGCAGACAGGTATTTCGTTTTTTTCTGAAAATAAAATGTATAGAGGGGAAAAATATAAATGCCTCTTAAAACATAGCACAACGCCAGGATGGGCAGCAGGTTAACGGCGCCGTGGAATTCCTGCGGGGTCATGAGTTTAATTATCAGCTCACCGAAAAAACATATTGCAAAATATGCCGCTCCCAGCCCAATAAACCAAACTCTGGACATTCTCTGGGCAAAATCAACCCCGTCAGAAATCGAGCCCAGGCATTTCTTCATAAATATCGGCCGTATCGACAAGTCAAAAGAATTGACGATATGCTTCAACAATATTGAAAATGTATCGGCTATAGAATAGACGCCAATCACGGACAGGGGCACGAATTTCTCCAAAATGATTCTATCGGAGAACAAGAATAAATAGCCTCCCAATCCATGCGGGATGGCAGGAATTCCGAACTTCAGATTTTCCAGAAACATATCCTTATCGAACTTCAAAACCAGCATTTTACGGAAGTGATACAGATGACAAAGGTAGGTCAGGACCGTGCCGGCCAAAATCCCCGACAACGCACCCGTCGCCCCTAACCTGTAATGAATCACAAAAAGCAGGGTGACCGCGACACTGAATGTGGATGTCAGAAACGTTATGACGACCAGTATTTTGGCTTTCTCGAGGACCCGAAAGAAACGGTGGGTCACCAAAAGGGGCAATGCAAAGAAAATTTTTAAACCGGCGATGAAAAGGTAGGGATAGAAGCCCAGATCGTTTTTATAGAAAAGAATTTTACGCAAGAAATTTCCGCTTGCAAAAAAAATGGCCAAAAAAAGGAAGGAAACCAGGGTGATGGCCCAGAACAGGGAGGAAAAATAACTTTTTCTATCGTCTCCTTTATAATCAAAAATCAACCTATTGACGCCTGAATGCATTTGCAGCCCGAAAAGGACCGTCAAAAAGCTAACCAGGGATCCGACCAAAGAAACAATTCCAAAATCAGCCGCCGACATATACCGGGTCAAGAACGGCAACACAAAATAGTTCAAGGTCAGCGGTAAAAAAGTTACAATTGTATAAAAAAAAGTATTTGTTAGTATTTTCTTATTCATTAAAGACCAGGTATCTTCCCCCTGTCCGCTCCCGGTGTTCGGACCAGGACATCCCGTCCCGAGCAACTGACAACAAATAACGTTATGGCAAAGTCTCCATTTCCTCAAATTCGGCCTTCATATCCCCGAAATGGAAGCCGACCCATTTAATGAAAGGATACGGCAAATATGACAGAACGTATAACGCGAAGACTTTGATCTTCAATAAAATACGGATCGTCTTGACCCTCCCTAGCCAGTCGCGGGCCAGTTCTGTTTTATTGGCCATCAAATACCTTCCCGCATAGATATGGTTCATCTTGGCCAGTAATTCCAGGGCATAAATCTCGGATTCTTTATCGATCTTCCCCTGGGCAATCGCATCAAGGATGATCTTTTCAAACGGAATTTTAGCCGGAAGGTATTTATTGCAAATGCTGTCATCAACATCCCGGTGATAGACAGCGCATACCTTCGGGCTATAGGCCACGGGGTACTTTAATGCCACCTTTAACCAAACCTCTGTCTCACCGTTCCTCTTGACGCCGGCCGGAAATGTCCCGACTTCATCAAAAACACGCTTGGGGATACACACACAACTCGGCATAATAGGCGGCAACCCATAAGCGATACTTTTGAAAAAATTTTCGATCAATCCGTCCCCGGTTTTCTCCGTGGGAACACCGTGTATCTTCCGCCTTTTTCGCTCCCCCCGCACGTTCACCTTGTCCATGGAAGTGACATAAGCGCCCGCCTCCGGATATTTTTCAATAAGCTGCAGGACCGTCGCAAGGAAATCGGGGGTCCATTTATCATCAGCATCCAGGAAAGCGAGATACGGGTACTTCGCAGACTCAATCCCTGTATTCCTTGCCGCGCATTCCCCCCCGTTTTCCCGCCGGATCAAACGGATACGTTCATCGGTGTATTCCCGGACTTTTTCATGACTCTTATCCGTAGAGCCGTCATCAACAACAATCAACTCGAAATTCCGGCAGGACTGCTCCAGGACAGAATCGATCGTCCTCTTAATATAAGCCTCTTTATTGTATAACGGGATGACAACAGAAAACATGATTTCACTCATTTGGCCAAAACCTTATCGTAGATTATGTTAAAAATAGACTCCCCTGGACATTGCGCGCGCTCAACCTGCCGGCTATATATAATATTGTGTATATCATGAAATATGCTTATAAGCCAGGGGCATCGAATCTTTATACAGGGACTTGTTCCCGGCACGTGATCTTACCTGGCCCCTTTCTATGGCCCTAAAGACAGGCTACAAGCCGAAATAATAATGGTAGCAAATTCATAAACCATTGTCAATAAATATATTTACAACATACTGAAGAGAAAGAACCGGTTATCGGCCGGACAAAAAAACCCCTTTAAACCTAAAAATGAAAAGAGGTTACATGCTGCCTTATTCCCAATCATGACAAAGGAGCGCTCATTTTTTTTCGTTTCCGCCAATTTTCTACCGAAAACAGGCTGTCGGCTATCTCTTTAAAGTCAGCAGATGTTTGAGGGATTTGATGATGGAAGGCGCATGACAGAGGATATTGGAATAGGCCTGATTGGCCAAAGGACAGGCGCACTCTTTGTTGCGGATAGACGTTCTTACGGCCTTGGCCCTTTCGGAAAACCAGATCCTATCAAAATCATACCCGGTCTCCCGCAGATTCCCCAGCGGTTTGGCATAGCCCAGAACACAGCACGGCCAGAGTTGGCCGTCATAATTCAGGTGGACATTGGATATACCGGCATAACAAGGGATCACCTGTCTTTTTTCTTTCATGATCCTAACGGCGATATCATAATAGGTCAGCCGCAGGGCTTCCGTGACCTGGGCCAATCTCTTTTTCCCCTTGATATTCTCCTTAACTTTCTCTTTAAACCTCTTCATCAGCCGCTCATAATCCTCCCCGGAAGGGGTAATCGGGTCGCCGATATTATAAAATTCTTCCCGCTGTTCAGCGATTTCATTACGGTAACTCTGTATACCGGCAGAATGGACATAATTTTCAATTTCATCCAGGTGATGAATGTTGAACTGCGAAATAACAGTTCCCAGCTCCAGGTGGAAATTAGGATAATCTTTCTCAAGCTCTTTGAGCAGGGAAATGGTCTTTTCCAGCTTTTTAAAATTGCCCGGCACGCCGCGGATTTCGTCATGCCGATCCCCCACTCCGTCAATGGAGGGCTTTACCGAGAACTGAACCTGAGGAAAATCCTGCTTCAGAAAGTCCAGGATACGCTTAGAGTCGTCATAAATCCGCTGGGAAAGGATAGCATTTGTGGGGACATGCACAATGCGGGGCGTCAGATATTTACAGGCCAACGCGACGATCTCAAACAGGTCTTTTCTTAAAAAAGGCTCTCCTCCGCTGACATTAAAAAAATAAACATGTCCGATGGACTTAAAGATTTTTTCAATTTCATCTAACGTCAAGTCCTGCTTAAGACGCTGCGGGTCTTTCCGGCACATTTCCCCGATCGCGCAGGTTTTACAGAGCGAATTACAGGCCCCGGTCACGGAATATGTCAGAGTGACCGGGCGGACGGGCTTGAGAAGGCCCATCCGGGCCAGACGATAATTAAGCGTCTTCGGGAATATTTCCGTAAGAAAATCCGTAAGTTTCATTTTAATCTATGCCTGCTTCTCCCCGATTAAATAAAACATATGTGAAAAAGGCAATTTCCAGTACCCTTTCCGCAGGGGGATATCATAAAACCGGATAAGGTTCATCCAAAGAGGGAATTGTCCGCTCTTCATGTACCGGATGCTCGGGACCTCCCAAAGATAATTTGTTTTGCTGATGCCTTTTTTATGAAGCCTGACGTCCCTGAAACCGACAGGCGACGGCCACGGCGGCGAATCAATGGTCCCGCATTCTTTTATCTTAAGGCCGTTGCGGGTGAGCAGGTCCCTGACATTTCCCAGAAACGTGTAATGAGTGTCTCCGTGAGTCCAAGGAAATTTGTAAAGGAAATGAACAGCCTTGTGAATCACATAACCTAACTGAAAATTGTTGCCGCAGAGCAACAAAACATACTTTTTACTCACACGCATCATCTCTTGAATATAAGCGTCTTTGTCCGGCAGGCCGGCAAAGGTGCAGTAGTTCCAGGTCAGATCAAATTCATTATCGGGGAAATCCGTCTTCGCATAATCCGCCACATCCCTGGTTTTTAGATGCTGCTCGATATCCAGTTCCTGCCAGTATTTCCTGGTCCTTTCCTCAAAATTGGCAACCGTAACGTCGCACCCCGCCTTGGCAAAGCCAATGGAATAAATGGAAGATTCCGCCTTATCCCCCTTGGAAGGCATTTCGAGGATGGTTTTCAGATTCAGCTCCCGGGTCAAAATATGCTGATGAAAAAAAACAACCTGACGATCATAGGAAACCCCAAAGCCTTCAACTTCCACATCACGCTCTACCGGCTGGTCGCTCATATTAATCCCTCCTGAAGATAATATTCTATGGTTTTTCTCAAGCCTTCTTTTAACGGGACTTGCGGGACATATCCCAGTTCCTTCCGGGCCTTTTCAATGCTGAACCTTCTGCCGGCACTCAGGAACTGGATGTTTTTCCTGGTGGCCGGAAACTTGACCCCGCTCATATCAGATATTATATCGAGTATCGAAAAAATGAGTAAGGATAAATATTTGGGCAAGAAAGGATACAAGGATTTCTTGAGGCTCAGATATTGCAGGACATACTTCCGGATCAGACGCGTATCATGCGACTCTTTATCCGTAATAATATAGGTTTCCCCTGGCCGGCCGCGTTCCAACACCCTGATAATCCCGTTAACGGCATCGTCGATATAAACAGCCGGATAAAGATTCGGTTTGAACCCGATCTGCGGGAAAATGCCCTTTTTCATCATTTTGACCATACGGTAAAGGTCCCGGGTTTCTCCGGGCCCGTAAATATGCGTTAAACGGGCCATTGTATACGGGATGGCCTGTTTTTCCGCAAATTCTCTTATGGCGAGTTCCGCGGCATACTTGGATTTCCCGTAATCGGCGATCGGAGGACTGAAATCATTCTCAGTAACGATATCTTTCGATATCGCTCCCAAAGAAGCGGTTGAGGTCGTGAAAAGGAAATTCTTTACGCGGCTGCCGGCGAATTGTTTTATCAAATTAAGGCTTCCTGTCTTGTTGACGTCATAATAATGTTCGGCCTTTGTTTGACTATAGGGAAGCACTCCTGCGAGATGACAGACATAGTCGATATTCTCCCCTATGCCGCGGAGGGTCTCTTCCTGAAGCAGATCACCGTAAAAGACCTCCAGAGCCTTCCGGCATTCCTTAAAAGCGCTGAGATCACTGGTTTTCCGGGCCAGGATACGGATGCTGTGCCCTGCCTGACATAATTGAGGAATCAGTGCGCGGCCGACATAACCGGTCGCGCCGGTAACAAGTATATTCATTTCTGCTGTCTCCCGGAACCCCCTCACCCCCGCGACATACTCTCCGGACGAAGGATCTCCGATGACTATCCCCTTTCCATTTAAAAGAGTTTCTATTATGCCCGTAAAAACCCGTCCTGTCAAGACGGGACAGAATCAGAGAGCGGGTGTTTTTCAATAAAATCGTTAACGGTATGAATAATCAGATCCATCTCTTCATCCGTTAAAAACGGGTGCATGGGCAATGAAATAATATTCTCACAGATATTCTCGGCAACAGGACAATCCCCTGCCGCATAATTCAAATAACTGAATGCAGGCTGAAGATGAAGAGGTTTCGGGTAATGGATGGCGGAAGGGATCCCCTTGTCTTTCAACCAGACCTGCAGTTCATCGCGGAGGGCAACCCGGATAGAATACTGGGCATAGGTAGAAAGGTTATGATCCAAAACAACCGGGGTTTTTATTTTCTTATCCAGGTTTTCATTGTAATAGTCTGCCAATCTGTTTCTGGCGGTGATTTCCGCAGAAAAACGAGGAAATTTGGCAAGCAATACAGCCGCCTGCAAAGCATCCAATCTGGCATTCAGGCCGATTCTTACATGGTCGTATCTATGAGTTCCTTGACCATGCCCTCTGAATGAGTTCATAAGGCCGGCCTTTTCTGCGTCATCCGTAAAAACCATTCCGCCGTCTCCGTAGCAGCCCAGAGGCTTGGCCGGAAAAAACGACGTGCAGGCCATACCGCTTAAGGAGCAGGCCGGCCGGTCTTTATATCTTGCGCCGAAAGACTGCGCAGCATCTTCAATAACAAACAAATTATTTTCTTTGGCGACAGCATTAATGGCGTCATAATCCGCACACTGCCCGAAGATATCAACGGCAATAATGCCCCGGGTTTTTTCCGTCACAGCATTTTTTATTCTTTCCGGATCAATATTATAAGTCTCCGGGTCAACATCAACAAAAACCGGAGTGGCTTTTAAGAACGCAACCACTTCCGCTGTTGCTATAAACGAAAAAGTCGTTGTTATAATTTCATCCCCCGGGCGGATATCATACGCCATTAACGCCAGCAACAACGCATCTGTTCCGGAAGAGCACGCGACGGCATACTTGACCCCCGCGTTATGAGCAAGCAATTCTTCAAGCTCTGCTATTTTGGGCCCCATGATGAAAGCCGTATTCTCAATAACGTCCGAAATCTGAGCATCAATCTCCTGCTGATATTGCTTATATTGTCTATGCAAATCTATAAACTTCATGAATGGCGCCCCTCACCATAAACGGTAACAGTCTTTTCGGCAATCGCCTCCCAGCTCAATTCTGCTTTCTGCGTCAGGATATCCTTTTTTAACTGTTCATACAATTCTTTATTCAACAATATATTCTGAATCTTGGCGGCAAGCTCCTCGTGATGATTGGGTTCAATGACGCAGTCCTCACGCTTGACATACTCAGGAAGCCCTCCTGTTCTTGCGACAATCAGAGGGATTTCAAACGGCAAAACCAGCGCCCCGACCCCGCTTTGAGAATTAAAATGCTTATAAGGCAGTAAAACCAGGTCAGAGGCCCTGAAAACAGGTTCAATCTGATCGGTCGGGATAAAACCGACTTTAAGAATAACCCTCTCTTTTAAATCAAGCTGTTCTATTAATTGTTCATACTTTGACCAGTCTTCCCAGCATCTGCCGGCAATGATCAATTTCACCGAAGGATCTTTTATCAAAGACAACGCCCTTATAGCGACGTCAAGCCCCTTATAGTCCCGGATATGACCAAAACACAGAAGAACTTTATCCGTTTCACAGATTTTCAATCCTTCCCGGGCCTGCTCTTTGCTCATCCCTTTAAGCGGGGTGTGCACTAAACCATGCGGGATAACGTGAATTTTTTTTGTTTTAATGATTTTCGCCAGGTCTTCTTTATTCTGCTTCGTATGAACAATAAATTCATCCCCTAAAAAATAGACGGACTTATTCAGAAAAATTTTTAAGAAACTCTTTTCATGAGGCAGAACATTGTGAATGGTCAAAACAATCTTTTTACCCCGCAATTTGTTTATTCCCAGGATGGTGATATAAACCGGAGCCAGAGGAAAGCTCCACCACTGGGCATGAATGATATCTGTCTTGATCCGAAAAGCCTCAACCAGCCACCCGAAAGGATTGTACCAATTCAGGACGTTGCGGATTCTCAAATGCGGGTGTTCTGACAAGATCTCCGCACTTTCATCATATATTTTCCCGGGATACAGGAACGCCGGATAAATATGTTTAAACCCCAAAAAAGTTACGGAAATTCTTTTCGACAACTCCGTAACGAATGCTTTTGTATACGGACTTAATCCGACAATCGGAGGCAAAGAACTTATAACCGTTACGTTACCATGATTCATAAGTTTATTCACTCATACAGGCACCGGACCGGGAACAAACACCTTCCCAATCCGACGGCAGACCGGACGGATCATAAAACATGTATCCACATAACTTCCTTAGACTTAAGGAAGTTATATTATGCCTGTTCAACCTGTTTTTGTCAAATCCGGTTCTTTATAGATGAAATTCAAAGACGGCTTAAAAGGCCACTGTCCTTCTTCCGCTCGGCGCCTAAAATTAAAGGCAGGTTTTGAATGGGAGTGATATTAAGAATGTAGGGCGTTAATCCCTGGATATTGATATTCATAAGCTGGTCGGTATTCTGAAAGACAGGGATATCAATAACTCCTCCCTCTGTTCTAAGATTCAAATAGGACGGATTCAGGTCGATACCGCCGGGGGCATCCGCCGCTGTCACCGGCGATGAGACTTCTCCGGAACTTTCCGGCTGCAGGTCCTTTTCAAATTCCCACAAAGCTAACCGCTTGCCGAAAGCCAACGGATTCCGGCCATACCGTGACAGCGTTAACTGATAACCGCGGTCCATCATATTTTGATTAAGCCTCTGCACGGTATTCCTGTGAATTAAAACCGCGTCCTCAACCTGGTCTATTGTAGTCGCCCCGATTTCCCTTTGTATCTTCCGGACGCCCTGCTCTTTCAAATATATCTCAAGAGCCTCTTCCAGGACCGCCTGTGCCGAGCGCAGGAGACCGTTGTTTCTCAATTCCGCGGGCATCCTGTCATTAAGCCTGAGCCAGGGCTGCGAAAATTTAACCCTCACGGCACGGGCGCCGGACTCATCGGCCGCGAAATTGTACCCAATAGAGCCCAGAAGGATCGGGTCATCCGGCTCTCTCGGACGGTCATCTTTGCCGATATAAGGAGTTAACGCACGGATAAGCTCCTGATCCGAAACCCAGATGTTCAAACTTTCATCAAGACCGTAAACACCCCGGGCATTCGACACGCTGAAAGAAACCTGCTTCGCCTGTCCGGCATCAAGTGAAGTGACGCTGGGGATGGTTATGAATCTGTGAGGTGTCTTCATACGCCCCATCCGGAAGAATCCCACATAGCGCCACGCCCACACGTAATCCACAGTCCCCTGCATGACATACTGATTGAGTCTCGTAAGGGCTGTTTCGATATATTTCTTTAAAGACATGTCCGGCCCCGGGAGATCCGTTTCCCCCAAAATTTCTTTCATAATCTGCCGGTGAATATTCCCCTCCCTTTTTAAAGTCTGCTGGGCCATTTTAGCAAAAATACCTTCAACCGGGTTGCCCTGCCTCTCCTGCAACAAAGAGTAAAACGCCCAGATATCCCGGAACTGCCCCCGGTGAAAACCTCGCCGGCTCTTGCTGTGCTGAAGGATAAAATCGACATACTCTTCCGGAAAATTCTCCAGAGGGACGATAAACAAATCTGAGCGGGAATACAATAAGTCGCTCATAACTTCTATGGGAAACCCTTCCGCTCTCAGCCGGCTGATAAAGGGCCAGCGGGAACGGTCAAGCAAATGCTTGCCTATCATGGAGAAAGCCACCTTCCACTCAGCGCCGAATTCCTTCAAAATATAATCCGCAATTTCAGCTCTTCCCTGAGCAGCTTCGGGGATGATGCTCAGCACGGCATCCCGTTCACCGGAAAGTCCGGCAGATGTTCCCGGCGGCTCTATGGGAGACGACGGCTGTTCCCGTCCGGATTTCTCCAGCAGCCCTTCCCGCACTTCCTGTTCCAACTGCAGAACCTGCCTGCGCAATGGCGGGATCTCCTCCAGTATCCTCCCGGCCCCTTCCACGATCTTCCGGTTTTGTTCCTCAGGCTCCATGGTCAGAGGATGAAAAAACGGCCGGTTCATGGCCATGAGATAAAACGCCAGGGCATCAAAATTTATACTGCCCAGCAATTCCCTGGCTTCGCCAAAAGACTTCATCGCGTCATGAGCAATGAGCTCTTCTTTCATCCGGTCCAGCATCTTATAAGCCGTCTGAAGTCTGCGGTATTCCGACACTTTGGCTGATTCCAGCATAACGGTCTCTTGAACATCCCGGCGCAAACGGGTTAAAATTGTTTCAAATTCCGTTAATGTCTGTTTGGCCTGTTCCAAAAATCCGGTCATCAATGCCGCGGGCCGTTCCTGGTTCTCGGCATCTGCGGTATAAACGCCCAGTTTAAAATCCGCCTCAAACTGGCTCAACGCTTCTTCAAACCCAGAGATCTCATTCTCAAGAATCGTCCGGCGTTCCTGCAGGAGTCCGGCATCAACCGTTCTCACAGATACAGCCTCATCTTTCCATTTATCAAGCTGCGCCCTTGCGGAAAAAATCAGCAGTTCAAGCTCATTAATGCCGTCAACGAGCTTCCGGTTTCCCCCGACCGTTGAATCTCTCAATATTTCGATTTCCGCCAAGAATATTTCTTCATAGTACATATCGATCCGCTGATAAATCTCCTGCAGGGTCTTAGGGAACGGACGGGTGTCGCCCCATTGCGTGAGGCGGCCGGTCTCGGAACGGAGGATATCCAGAAAACCCCGCGATTTTGAAATAAAGAACGTAACCAGTGTTTCTGTTATCCGGGCTGCGTCCGCCGCCGGCGGCTCCTCGGGAACAGGGGAGGACACCGGTGAGCCCTCTCCTTTCTTCAGGAACCATTCCATACTGGACTGAATCTTCTGCTCTAAAACGGCATTATCCCCGGCTAAAATGACCAGGGTGCCCCGCATAGACTGCAAAGAATATCTGGCAAAGATCGGGTTAAAGCTCTCCCGTTTTTCCAAAGTTTCCGAAAGTTTCCTCATCGCGCCGTCCAGCAGGTCAAACCGTCTGGCAAGATCCACATCCGGCTGGTAAATATAGAAGCCCTCCGACAACGCCGCAGCATCCAGGGTTTCCCCCAGCTCAACCAGCTGATGCTGCTGTGTTTCAATCTGCTGTTTCAGATTCTGGATACTTGACCACAACGGGGTCTGCTGATTGAGTAAATTCTCCAACAGACGGAGATTCTTATTCATGGCCGCCAGCAGGGCTTTCACATCATCGACATAAGCCTGTCCCTTTTGCAGTTCGTCAAGAACAACCTGAACCTGCTGAATTCTTCCTGCAGAGGTTTTACTGAAACGGCCTTCGTGCAACTCCGTCCCGAGGTTCTGGACCTGTATTTTTAAAAGGGCCAGCGTGTCCTGAACATCCGCAAGAGCCTGTATAAAAGCTGCGCGGTCACCGGAAATTTTTCCGTCTTTATACAGGCCCTTATACCCGGTCAGGGATTCCATAAGCCGGGAATACTGAAATCTGTGCGTTACGGCATTCTTGATGAAAATATCATATTTGATCCCGTCATCATTCAACAGCTGCCCAATCCGGGTCATCATCTTTGTCCAGGCATCAGACAGCCGGGCATCAAAATCCTCAAATGTTTTAGGAAGAAGTTCCGCCTTTTGCGTGACCGAGACAAACTCTTCCACCTGAGCCGCCATCCCGGATAAAACACCGTACATATCACGCAGGAAAGCGGACAGCTTCAATTCTTCCTCAGACACTTTATCCCCGAACGGCCTAAGTTCTGCCGGAGGTCCGTCCACAGGAGAAGACACCAAAGACCTTCCGGCTTCCGCCACTATCCCGTTCGGCAACCCCACGGCGCTTGAAACCCTGATCAAACGGATGTTTTCCGCCTCCTGCAGGGAGGCGCTGTTCTTTGTCTCCTTAAGGGTAACGATCATCGAAGACCCGCCGAGGAAATACTTGCGGGGGACCATTTTCCGCTCGTTGGGGTCGTAGTCCTCTTTAATGAGGTTATAGACCCCCTTCCGGAATGCCGCGAGATACTGCTGATAAATCTTATCCTTGATCTCTTTATCATCGACTTCGACGCCGTCTGTCTTGCGCTGGTCCGCATATTTCTTATTTAGAATATTCTCCTGCAAATTCTGCTTATACCATTTGGCTAAAATGACAGCGTGAAAAATCTGCCTGAGCTTGGCGAAATTTTTCCCCTCATTCACTTCCTTTTCAATTTCGGGAACAATTAAATCCCGCACGATATCGACCGTATCCTCGTGCAGTTTTTTCGTAACAGGGTCCTGTTTATTCTGAATCTTAAGAGCTATGCCGATAGAACTGTCGACGACCTCCTGCATAGCCAGATAATCCTGTTCCAGCAGGACTTTCAGACGGCCTTTTATGATAAACACAGCATCATTTTCAGAATAAACCAAAGCCTCTTCCGGGATGATCCATATCTTATTGAAGGTGTTCACCGGAATACTTGTTGTGCCGTAAAGCTCAAAGGCTTTCTGATAAATCCTGTCCCAGAACTTTTGTCCAAGGTCCTCTTCGGGATTCATCAAAGAAGCGGTTAATTGTTTTAACAAATAGTCCTGGGCCAGCAGATCCCGCCCCATTTCCGTGGCCCCGAAAGATTCCGGGATGATCCGCTCCTTCTCAAAAGGAGAAAGGTTCACCCAGAGCTCTTTCTCCGGGATGGTTAAAGCCGCGAGGAAATATTTGATCAGCGTCGTTGATTCCTGACGAAGCTCTGCCCCTTCCAATTCCGAATGCCCTGTATCCATAATAAAATCAAATTGAAAAGGATTGGGATAAAGCTTCAACCCTTTTAAAAGCACCGGGACATATTCCGAAGACAGAGAAACCCTTGAGCCGGGTTCAGGCAGGCTTAAGACTGTTTGGGCATAGCTCAGGTTTACGGGGATAAAAAGACGGCACGCCAGCATAACAACGGCAAAAAGGGCATAAAAACGTCTCCGGGGCTGACTTTTCTTGATATACTTTATAATCATAGTACTAATAATTATAGTATATCCCCTCCGGGGGGACAAGACTTAATTCCCGTCCTCCCCGCCGGCTCCGGCCTTTAAATTCCCGGAACTCAAAGGATGAACTTGTGAAGGATGTACTTGTAATGATGCAGGGTAAGATCAGCCGATTGCTGCCAAAACCGGATGAATGAAAAGCTCTCGAAATTCAAATCCAGCAGCATCGAGACTAGCATCAGGTTGGCGAGGTAGAACAGGCCGAGGGAAAAGAAATAATGGGACTTCACGACAGTCTGATCTTCCTCATACAGCTGGGCCGCCATTAATATAACATGCACCGCCAGAGAAAACCCTGCCAGGAAGAAAACAACCGGTTCCCCTCCCTTGAAACGGAAGATATGCGAACAAAGATAATACAGGATAAGCAGCATCGTCGGCCCGAAAGGGATGCTGTTCGGGACGACCGACTGGACAACCGCTGAAAAACGAAAAAGCTCGGAGAATATCTTCTGAATAAAATCGAAAAGACGGGCAAAGGTAAAAACAAACAGATGCCAAAACGTATAAGCAAAAACCCCCCGCCAGAAAAATTCGGCCAAAGACTTGCTGCGGGCCATTTCATCAGTGTAGCCCTGCGTCGCGGCATAGATTAAAGGTAAAAGAATAACAGCAACAGTAAATTTGACAACTCCCACCATTTTTTGAGCCTCTAAAATTTATTGTCTCGTTAACTTCTCTTTACCATGCATGTAAGGGCGCAATACTTCCGGGATAATGACGTCTCCGTCGGCAGTCTGATAGTTCTCAAGAATTGCGATAACCGTCCGGGCCAAAGCAACCCCTGAACCGTTAAGGGTGTGAACGAAAGTGGTTTTCGGGGTCTCCTTCCCCTTGAAGCGGATGTTGGCCCGGCGGGCCTGAAAATCCTCAAATGTTGAACAGCTCGACACTTCAAGCCATTTGTCCAGCCCCGGGACATAAGCCTCCAAATCATAGCATTTCGCGGCGGCAAAGCTCAGGTCCCCGCTCGCCAGCATCAAAACACGGTAAGGCAACCCTAATAATTGCAGGATTTTTTCCGCATGACCGACTAAGGTCTCTAATTCATCATACGACGTTTCCGGCTTAACGAACTTCACCATTTCCACCTTATCAAATTGATGAACCCGGACAAGGCCCCGGGTATCCTTCCCGTAGGAACCGGCTTCCCGGCGGAAACAGGGCGTGTAAGCCGTATAAGACAGGGGAAGCTGCTCTTCAGGCAGGATTTCATCCCGGTGGATATTTGTCACCGGGACTTCCGCCGTGGGGATCAAATAAAGGTCATCTGTCTCGAGATGATACATATCATCTTTCATTTTGGGCAGCTGCCCGGTGCCGGTCATGGAAGCGGTGTTCACGAGAATCGGCGGGAACATTTCCTGATAACCGTGTTCTCGGGTGTGCAAATCGAGCATAAAATTCACAAGCGCTCTTTCCAGCAGGGCCCCGTCGTTTTTATAAAGAATAAAATGCGACCCGCTTAATTTCGCGCCCCGTTTAAAATCAATGATGTCCAAAGCTTCGGCCAGGGCAATATGATCCTTGGCCGTAAAGTCCAACTTTTTAGGTTCTCCCCAGGTCCGGACCTCGGTGTTCTGATCCGCCCCGCCCACCGGAACACTTTCATGAGGGATATTGGGAATGGCGATAAGAATGGAATATATTTGAGATTCAAGCTGCTTGATCTGCGGCTCAAGCTGGTCAATCCGTACCGCGATCTCTTTCATCGCCGCGATTTTCTCTTTAGGGTCCTTCTTCTCCTTTATAAACCGGCTGATGTCATTATTGGCCTCGTTTTTCTGAGCTCTCAACCCGTCCACCTCGGTCAACAGCTTCCGCTTTGTCTCGTCCAATTCAATCAGCGCCTGCAGATCCACCCTGACATTCTTGGCGGAAAGCCCTTTTTCGACAAATGCAGCATTATCTCTAATAAATTTGATATCAAGCATAGTTAAATCGTAAAATATTTAATCGGCAGGGGACAAATCTGTCTGCAGATCATGGAAAATGGCTTTAACCTGTTTCGTGAGCTGGCCGGCGCTGATGGGCTTGGTCAGAAAATATTCCGCCCCGACTTCATAACATTCAATAATATCTTTGGGAGATGCGCTTCCGGTTAGAAAAATAACCGGTACATCCCTGGTTTCGGGATCATCCTTTAAGCTTTTACAAACGGCCTTACCGTTTATTTTGGGCATATAATAGTCGAGGATGATCAGGTCAAACTTGTGCTTCTTGGCATAGTTCAAGCCCTGGAAGCCGTCTTCAGTCGTGACAACTTCAAAGCCGAACGCCTGCAGGGCATGTTCAATAAACTTCCGTTCAACCTCACCGTCATCAACCACCAAAACCCTTTTGTTTGAATAATCAACCTTTGAATCTTTGTTCCAAGGGAAAATTTTTTCAAATAGTCTTTTTAACATGGCATATTTTCTGTTTTTTAAAAATATATTTATATTAATTATCACTTTCTCCCATAAAAATGGGAATTACCTACTTTGTAATTCCCATCAAAACCGGAGTATTTTATCAAAAATAAAATGGCAAGTCACTAAAAATTTCAATATTTCATCCGGGCAACCCCAATTTTCTCCGCTGCCACAGAGAAAAGGACATCCCCCACCCCAGGCAAAAAAGCGACAACGGTTCCGGGACAACGGCCCGGCCTGAGGAGCCCGAGACTAAAAACCCCGGAGAAAATAGCAGCCCCGAAGCATCAGCCAACTGCGTATGCTGAACAAACCCGGCATCCGGGTCTGTTTCCGGGTCGCGAACCAGGGACTGATCCGAATTCGCTTCGGCGCCGTAACTCACTTCGGTCATCACCTGATCCAGATCATCACTGAGGACAAGGACATCTCCGCTATTGTTGAGCCCCAAAGCACCGGTCGAAGCCACCTGCCAAAGATAATCCAGACCGGCCGGGCTCCCGCCCCCGAAAACAATAAAAAGCTCATGGGCAAGGATCACCGAACCGGCCGGAAAAACATGCCTGACCTTGTATTCGTCCGATAACGTCCAGCCCGAAATGTCCACAGACGTGTCGGACGTGTTGAATAATTCCACAAATTCATCCTGCGAAGTGGACCCCGTCCCGTCTGCATTGGCGTCTCCGGACAAACCGCCGGGAGGATCAGCAAGGAATTCATTAATGATAATCAAAGCCCGGGCAGAAGGACAGGAAGAAAAGAACCAGAAACATAACAACAGACACCGCAATCCGAATTTGAACATACCCCCTCCTATCGTTGGCAATTAATAATTTGGTTTACGGGGTTATGAAAACTGCGTTAAGGGAGGGGTTTTTCAAACTATTCTCAATGAAGGCTATTGAGGCTTAATCCATTTTTTTCTTATTTCAAATTACCGGGATATTTTGGAACAAATTAAATCGGCTATCGTTGCGCAGCCGCACAGGAAAAATAACACAAAAATCAGGGACAATATTGAAAATTTATGCTTTTCCCATCCCAACACTTTTACAAAGTTTACTTTCAAGAAAATCAACACCGACACCGCCTATTTTCTTTCACCGCCATGCACTACTTCCCCATTCTCTTTGTGTACAAACACAAGATATTCATTAGAACCTATAGATGAAAATCCTCGCCTTATCGGAAACAGAATAATCCAATCTTCTGGAAACTCATTAATATACCACGGGTCCTCGAATATTTTTGCTTCAGCAATATCAAGTTTTTCATAAAAAACATCTCCTCTCTCTATGCCACTAATAACATTATGTTGGGCAATAATGATAGCTTCGTCTTGAGTAACTCCATCAGACAGGTCAACCTCTTTTAATTTCTCTCGATAATAATCACTCTGTTTTCCAGCCATTGCTATTCCTTGATTATTGATTAATATAACCATAACCAGCGAGAAACTATATATCAAAACACCATGACGACTTTTCATAATCAATTCTCCCAATAACCATATGAATGATGAATCGATGATGGGACACTTTCAAAGGCCGGATTCCAGCCAGGCGCATTAGGGAATTCATTCGACCTGTCCCTTCTTGGGGACTGTCCCCTTTCATTTCCCTTTCATTTCTACGACTGCCTCTTTTGCACTTCTCGTCGAAAATTATGCAGGCCCCCAGCCCTTACTTTTTATCTCTCCTGTCTTTTTATCAATGTGAATAGTAAACCATCTTAACCCTGTTCTTGATTTAAAACTTAATGTGGCATCAAATCCTACTGCCCACCAACCTTCATCAAGACCACTATTGTCAACTTCTGCGCTGGCTACTTTCAAATTATCCTTCCAATTATTTTCCTCATCAGTAACAATACTATGTTGGGCAATAATAATTGCCTCATCTTTATTAATACCATCAGAAAAATTGATTCGGTTATACTTTTTTATGATTTCGTTGGATTTATCAGGGTTTATCGCCATCGGAACTCCTCTCATTGGATATAAAAACATAGCGAGAACCAGAAAACTTAAAATCACATATATTTTCTTTATCATTTTTATATTCCTTAATTATGGATTAGATGGAAATCCGGGAGCCCGACCGCCCGCAGGGATATCACCACCCGCTACATATATTATACTGTTTACAGCAAAATTACTATTATGATTTAATGCATTATAATCCATTTGCCCAGAAAAAGTTTGTTCATAAAGTTGAATTGCGTCAATTAATCCTTGTTTATTGACACGAACTTGAAAGGATTCAATGTAATCTCCACCTAAAGCTAGTGATTTTTGAGTCGTTTGATGAGTACCCCATTGTTGAAGGTCTGATATTGTATTTGACGTTTGGATTAAACCATTACTATCAGGACACATTTCCCAAACTCCATTTGGGAGGTCGGATGGTTATTCTTCATGTATTTGTTTAATAGGTGCATTTCCTGTCGAGTATGAATACAATTGACAGAAACAACATATATTTTATTATTCATCAAATAAATATTGCAATTTAATCAAATCATGATAACCTTATATTGTATCTACAGAAACTACTTATTAAGGTAGTATGCATTTACTGGCATACGGTTCGCACCACCAGAGAATGCCGTTATTGGCTTTCAGGCCATTTATCAAATGTATTAATTAGAGGTAATACCCCATGGAACTAGGAAAGAAAATAAAAGAATTGCGGAAAGCAAAAAATTTAAAATTAAAAGATCTGGCCGAAAAAAGCGGAATTCAGATTGCAACCCTAAGCCGGATCGAACACATGAAAATGACCGGCACGCTGGAATCTCATATGCGGATAGCCCAAGCCCTGGGTGTTGACCTGATTGAGCTATATAAAGGGGTTGAAACCACGCAAAAATCAATGGTTCAGGCCGAGCTCGGGGACGCCCCCGAATCATTCACTTACAACGACAAAGCTTCCTATGAAATTCTAACAGGAAATATCATGAACAAAAAAATGCTGCCTGTTGTCTTACGTATCGAGGAAGGCGGCAGGACAAGTCTCGAGCAAAACCGTCCCGGCACGGAAAAATTCATCTTTATCTTGGAGGGAGAACTCATCCTGCATGTAGGAGAAAGAAGCCACCCCCTTAAACCCAATGATACATTGTATTTTAATGCCACGCTTAAGCATTTTGTTGAGAATACCGGCAGCGGACCGGCTAAATTGATCTCTGTTACGACTCCGGTAGAATTATAACCTATCCCTTATTTTTTAAAATTATGGAGGCCCCAATGTCAAAAAAAATTTTAATCATTGATGACGAAGAAGGAGTACGGGAGTCACTTAAGTTGATTCTCAGTGACTTTTATGAACTGATTGTCACAGAAGACGCCGGACAAGGCCTTGACTGCCTTGCGAACGACAAGGAGATTGGCCTGGTTCTGCTGGATATCAAAATGCCAAGCAGCAATGGGCTGGAAATACTTAAACACATCAAAAATGATTATCCCGGCGTGGGAGTTATTATGGTGACCATCTATGCGTCTGAGGAGACAGCTACGGAAGCTGTAAAATTAGGTGCTGACGGCTATGTCGTTAAACCATTTAAGGCGGAAGAAATTCTGAGCGTGGTGAGAAAAAACCTAACAACATAATTTAAAATCTGCCTTTTAATGATTCTTTCGAAACAGAGTTTCAGATCAAACTCCCCGGCCATCTTATCCACCCCACCTCATAAGAAGAAAGTCATCACAATATGCTCATTTACAAGCGGCCCATTTCGAACAATTCGACTAAGGCCTGGACAGGCTTGGGGTGAAATTGGGTCCCGGAGTTTCTCTTGACTTCTTCAACACCCTGTCCTTTTGTCATGCCCGGGCGGTAAGGACGGTCGGTCGTCATCGCGTCAAACGCATCTGCAACAGAAATGATCATCGCCACGATCGGGATTTCGGCTCCCTTCAACCCTTCCGGGTAGCCGGCACCGTCATACCTTTCGTGGTGGTAATGGACTCCGTCCAGACTCTGCTTCAATTCAGACAGCGGGGATAAAATTTCCACGCCGTACTGGGGATGAAGCTTGATAATTTCATATTCCTCTTTTGAGAGCCGGCCATTCTTGTTAAGGACTTCTTCCGGCACCCCGATCTTCCCGATATCATGCAGCATTCCGGCGATATACAAATCCTCCAGGAAAACGTCATCAAAATCCGCCGATCCGTTAAGGATCATTTGCTTGGCAATGGCAACGGCAAAATCCGTCACCCTTTTGGTATGGCCATGTGTATATTTGTCTTTAACTTCAATCGCCTGCCCTAAAACCATCATCGTCCTGAGAAACAAGTCATGGTTCTTTTCCGACTCCCGTTTAAGATCCATAAACAGCTGGGCGTTCCGGATAGCCATCGCGACATCCGAAGCTAAAGCAGCAAAAAAATCCAGTTCTTCCTGATCAAAGCTGTTGCCGTCGTTCTTCTCGCCCAGCAACAGGACGGCGAGCAACTTGTCCTGATAATAAGCCGGAACACAAGCAACCGCATTAAACATCTGCATCTGCTCCCCCACGTCATGCAGAAGCTGCTGATTGCCGTTTTTACTGTTCAGGATACTCTCCTGCCAGATCAGCCTGTTGAGATCCTGGACAAGAATGGCATTCTTGTTTATGGTAAGCGCCCGGTATTCTTTTTCGGTAAATAATTTGATAACCGAATGGTTTGTGCTAAAACGGGCAAACCCCGCCGGGACTTTAAACCCCGTCTCCCCCCGGGAAATGCTTAACACATAAGCGTCTTTCTCCGGTTCATAAAGGATCATACCGGCATGCTTGATCATGACTTTATTCACGATCATACGCACAATGAGCTTGATCAGGAGCTTCGGGTCATGGATCATGATCATGCCCTTGCTGGCGGCCTCCAGCTCTCTTTTATAATCGATTCTCTTATGCTTTGTCATAGCCATAACGATATGATCTATTCAAGGAAAAATGTGTTTGGGTTTTCAGACGAGATATTCATTGAAGAGTTACTGCTCTTGCTGGAGCTCTTTTAAAACGATCTTCTCCAGCTCATCCAAAATAAGCGGTTTATGAATAAAACCCAAAATTCCCAGTGTTTTTGATTCGTCAATGATAGAATCATCTTCCACCCCGCTTACCATAATAACTTTTGTATCATTCCCTTTCTGCCGGATATCTCTAAGCAGCTCCACCCCGGTGATCTCTTCCATACGCACATCCAGCAGAATCAAATCGGGCTTTTCGTTCTCAATGATTTCCGAAGCATCACCGCCACCGCTGGCCGTGAACACGTTTATGCCTCTTTTTTTAAAAAAGTTTCTCGCGAATTCGCGTATATCCATCTCATCATCAACGATCAACAGCTTGGGCATCTCCCTATCCTTTCTAATAACAACTGCATTTTATATTAACACATGACATTAAACAGAATGAAGATAAATCGATACATTCGTCCCCTGCTGATACACGGAACTGTAGGCGACTTTCCCTTCATGATTTTCTTCGATCAGCTTCTGAATGACATAAAGGCCCAGCCCCGTGCCTTTCTTACTCGATAATTTCGTCGTAAAGAACGGGGTAAAAAGCTTCATCTTATCTTCGTCCTTAATACCGATCCCGTTGTCTTCAAAGCGGATATTTATCCCGCCGTTATTATCCCCCTGAGCGAAAATCTTAATCGTCGGGCTATATTCTTTTTCTTTAAGCTCGGCTTTCCTCTGCATCATCGCATCATAAGCATTATCAATGAGGTTAAAGAACACTTCCTGAAGCTGGGTAAAATTCCCCTTTATTTTCGGAATGTCCGCGCCGTACTCTCTTAAGATCTGCAGCTCTCCCGGCTTGATCTTAAATTGGGTCATCTCCACAGAAGCATTGATCAGCTGGTCAAACTCCAGATCGGAAAAGCCTTCCTCTCCCTTACGGGTATATTTCAACAAGCCCCGGACAATTTCTCCGCCCTGCGTCACATTATCCTCTATTCTATTCAAAGCATGCTCCAGGTCAACCATAATTTCCTTCACTTCCGGGTCTTTCATAAGCACGTCTTTTTTGTACTTTATCGTATCCAGAGCATCTCCGGCAATAAAGCCCAAGGCGTGAAGGCGGTTATTAATCTGATGGGAAAGCCCGTCCGCCATGGTCCCGATCGTTGCCATTTTTTCCGCTTTCATAAGCTGGGCATGGGTGTTTTTCATTTCTTCATAAAACATCGCATTTTCCATGGCCAAGGCCGCCTGATTAGCCAGGATGGAGAAAACAGCAAGGTCGCTTTCAGAATATAAATCATTCGACATCTTTCTGCCGAGGATAATCATCGCCAGCAATTTTTCATCAATATAACAAGGCACCACCAAAGCAGCATTAATAGCGGCTAATTCCGTTTCCAAACGGGCCAGCTTCAAATCCCCGTAATCCTGGGTCTGCTGTTTAATCTCCTCATAGACGACAGGCTCCCGCTCCCGGTTTAACACTTTGACAATTTCTGAATTACTCTCGATAACATCCTGGGTTTTGAACCTTACAGCCCGGCTTCGATGAGCCTTTAAAACATATGTCCGCGTCTGCGGGTCCTGCAAATACACCAAAGCATGTTCCAAGCGGACAGTCCTGCTGACGATGTGGACGATCAAGTTCACCAAACGGTTTAAATCTTTTATCCGGCCCATACCGGCCGAAGCCTGCCTCAAGGTGGATTGATACCTTTTCTGCTCCTGGAACAGGCGGTTTTCCGCTCTTTTCTGGATGTAAAGATAAATAAACGGCCCGGCTGTGGCTAAAACCGTAGAACTAACTAAAGGCGCCAACCACCACCCCTCCCCCAGAATATTCTGCAGACGGGCACGCCACCCAAAGGCAAGAGCAAAAGGAATACCAAGGACAAGAGAATAAACTGCGACGAAAATACTTGTACGAGTGATGGCGACGGAGATATCCATCAGGCGGAATTTAACAATACTATAAACGATTATACTCATAAAAATCGTTGCCGGGATGAACCCGACAGGGAGGATACTAATTCCATAATTAGGAATGAAATCTATAGAATTTATTGTATAAATACTAAAAGCGAACAATATATATTTTAGCTGCTGAACCTGCGTTAAAGGAATTGTCTTCCTTTTTTTGATAAAAGCTACTGCTAATTGAATCGTTGCGATATTTACTAATGCAAAAAAATACAACAAAAAGATCGGGTGCAAACTTCCGGCCTTCGGATATCTTCCCCAAGAAAATACATTAAGGCCACTAATAAGCATATTAGAATTTAAAAGTAGCCCTGTTAAGAAAATTCCTGCTATATAGTTTAAGCTTACATATTTGAACATGTTCTTTAGTCTTAGAAAGACTATCGCAAAATGAAAATAAGTAATAGCAATAAACATAACTCCAACATATCCTATCTTAAACCAAAATAAAGCTACATCAGTATCGACAGATCTGTATGCTATTGAATAGTTTAAAGACCAAATTGAGGCACTTACACAAACGAGAGAAAAAGAAATATTGGTGGAGGATCTTATATTTTTTGTAACAAGGAAAATGGCTAACACTAAAAACAACAAAAATGTCACAAAAGTGGCTATTGATAATATATTCTCTAAATTACCTATCATAATTATTAATGTAAAATTGATTTGATATAATTAAAATCTTCTATTGAATAAATATAATTAAAATTATTAAATTTTGCTAGAGAAAAACCATGTTTTATCCCCAAGTCATATATCTCGTCTATTTTTTTCTCATCAGAAGTGGCTCTTCCCAAAGAAAAATTCTCAAATCTATCTTCTAATGCCAAAATTAGTGATTCTACCATACAACCATATATATTATTAGTAGGAAACATTGCCTTCCAAATAGGATTCTTGATATGCATAAAATTTAAAAACTGTGCTCTTCCCCCTGAATAAGCTAAAATATCCTTTCGTTCCTTTCGAATATTTCTAGCGACATTCGGCGGCATAGAGATATCACATAATATCGTCCCAGGCTTTAAATCTAAATGATTAAATAACAACCCCCACGAACTAGTTGCGCTAATAATAATGTCGCCTTCTCTAACTGCCTCATCTTGCTGATTCATAATGATTGGCCTTTTGTTCATATTTCTCTCAATCTCAACAACAATTTCACTTGTGTTTGAAATACTTCTTGAACATAAAATTAATTTCTTAACATATTTTGAAAGGACTTTCGCACACATACTACCAATATCTCCAGTTGCCCCAACAATACATAAGCTGACCTTATTTAAATCAACCTCTAATTTTTGACATATTTCAAAAATAGAACGGATACACAAAGCTGCCGTATAAGTATTTCCGCTAGTTATTGCAATGGGTGTTTTCCCAACCAAATCTTTCCCTTGATTCGTTACTATAGATGTAAAAGCCCCCAAAGTAATAATTTCTGCTTTATTCTTTTTTGCCAAAGAAATTGCTTTAAGAATTTCTTTTTGAACTACTTGACGATCTCCAGACACTAATTGTTCTGGGAACCACGGAAGCATAACCCCAAGTAATCCAATCTTTTTCCCAGTTACTGACTCAAAATTATCAACATTAAAAAATTTAAAGGGTGGACATCTTCTAAAAAAATTTTTTTTCTTAATTTCTGAAATACGAGAGTATAAATTCTTTAAAAAAGGCATAACCTTGACAACGGTTTCATCAACAATTGTCAAATTCGGGGGATGAAACAACATTGCGGCTTTTTTCATAGATTCTCACCACTTTTTAACTAATCAATTTTTTTAAAAATCACGCAACAATTATTTCCCCCAAAAGCTAACGAATTATTCAATACCACTCGTACTTTTTTATTTCTACTAACATTCGGCACACAGTCAACATCACATAACGGGTCGGGAGTTTCATAATTTATAGTTGGGGGAATCTGATCCGTAGAAACGGATAAACAACAAGAGATAGCTTCAATAGCAGAAGCAGCTCCCAAAGTATGGCCTAACATTGATTTTATTGAACTCATAGGAACATTGTTCTTCAATATTTTCTTTACTGCCGCACACTCGGCAATATCATTTTCTCTAGTACCCGTGCCATGTGCAGAAACATAATCAATATCAGATGGTGAAATATCAGAATTCACGATTGCTTTTTTAATTGCCTTAAAGATTCCCTCTGGTGAAGGCTTAGTCATATGAAAAGCATCACAAGACAATCCGTATCCCAAAATCTCTGCATATATATCTACATTTCGTTCCTTCGCAGACATAAGAGATTCTAAAAAAAGGCACCCAGCTCCCTCTGCTGGGATCATACCTTTCCTATTCTTATCAAAAGGTTGGCACATCTGGGGGGCAACTGCAAATAATTTACAAAATCCCGCAAAGACCATTCTTGAAAAGACATCACTACCACCGACCAAAGCATAATCAGCCTGTCCAGATTTAATTAAATCAAATGCGTAAGATATTGCATAATTACCCGAGGCACATGCTGTGCCAAAAGTAATATTTTGACTTCGAAAATCATTTTGAATAGCAATATTTGAGGCAACTGAGTTCGCAGGAAAAACAGATATTAGATTAGAGTCAAATTTTACTTCACCTCTAAATTTATTATCATGATATTTAATAAAAATCCCGATTTCTCCTGTTGTCGTGCCGACACAGACAATTCCTTTCTTAGATATTTGATCGTTAACGACTATTTTCGCATCTTCTAGAGCAAGCAAACTCGCAGCTATAGCCATTTGGGAAGATCTGCCCAATCTTTTAGATTTCTTTTCAGCAATAAATTTTCTTGATTTAAAAATCTTTACTTCTCCAGCATTATGACGATCATATTCTGAAGTATCAAAAGAAGATACCCTGCTAATCCCTGATTTCCCAGCTAAAAGATTCCCCCAAAATTCCTGCCAACCTATACCAATAGAGGAAACAACTCCTAGCCCTGTAACAACAACTTTTTTTTCTTTCATAATCATTTTTGTCCCACAATAACACCGGCTATTATTTCCTGTTTTTCCTGGGAATTGCCACAAACATTATCATAAATTTCAACCTTAGCATAACCTGCTATTTCTAAAGCACGTTTCCATTCTTCAAAGGTTAAAAAGCCATGAGAAAATCTGTAATCGGGATCAATATCAACTTGTGTATATGAATCTAATATGTTAAAAATGAGTTCTAAAAATAACGGTTTGTTTTTTTGAGATCGAATAACCTCACAAACAACTAAATATCCTTCTGGTTTTAATATCTCTTTTATAGAATTCAATGTTTGCAATAAATTCTTCGATACATGCAAGGCATTTACACCATACACAACATCAACACTTTCTTCTTTAATTTTTTGATTTGTGAAAGATTTGTTAAAATCTACTTTAAATAAATCATAATCCATATCAGGGCCAAGATATCTCATCAAAACTTTATTTCCAGTTCTCAAAAAAAGAGGAGAAATATCAGAGTAAATATATTGACTCATTCTCGACAAAAGGTCTCTTTTTTTCAATAAATCTAGCAACTTTTCAGTCGCACCTCCCGTTCCCGCGCCTATTTCTAAAATTAAAGGATGTTCTTTCAAAGCAATAACTTCTGAAGCTAATAAAGCCCCAAACTCATTATAAGCAGTATACGCACTATAAACGTTTCCAAAATAAGCATCCCAATAATGAGCGCGGTCTTTTGCAAATAAAATTTCTATTCCAGTCTTTTTTCCTTTAAAAAATAATGGATAATCATCAGCAACTATCCGCATCAACTGAATAAATGTCTTCCAACCAGGATCAAGATCTAAAATATTATTAGCAAGTAACTGTAGGTCTCTTTTTAAAAATTCTCCTTTTAAAGAATATCTCCATTCTTCATTGAAAAATTCTTTATTAATTAATTCTTCTTCACAGGCAAACTCCATCAGCCATCTTAATGCGGGGATTGAATTATCAGCAAATATTAATTCATCTTTAATTTGTTGCAATGTACTTTCTTTTTGAGATAATTTTTCTACAATTAAAGATTCGATTAATATCTTCCGCACAAGTTCCACGGTAAAAACCTTCCCTAGATGAAAAACCTCATAATACTTTTTATTATAAATAGCTTTAATCTTTGATTCTACATCATTGAACATCTTTACCCCTCTCTTTTGAGTTCTTTTATAAGTCACCCAAGGTTACAAAAAATTTTTTACTCTAAATCTACAACAAATTCAGGTAAATTCTTCGGCAATAATATTCTTCCAGAATTCCTGCCAGCCTATGCCGATAGAGGACACAACGCCCAGCCCGGTCACCACAACGCGTCTTTTAGGGGATTGGACGGCTTTTATCATAACGTTCTTTTCCTGGGTAAGACTCCGTAAATAATTTTAATCCGCGCCAAAACCTGCTGATCGTGAAAGATATCAATAAACGAATACCCTCCTTTTCGCATATACTTCCCGCCGGTCACTTCGATTCTGACCTGATCCCCCGCAGAGACATCCCCGGCAAACTCCGCCGCGACCCGGCCGATAATCGGCAACGGGCGGTTCGGGTCATCTTCAAAAGTCAAATAATACAAAACCAATGCGGCCTGAGCGGACGCTTCTATCAGCAGTATTTCCGGGTAGCGGTTAGAGAAATTGACCCGGCCTGTAAACGGCCATTCGTTGACCGTAATATTTTTAATGGCTGTGAGGTTTTTCCCTTTCGTAAATTTTTCTACATAGTCTATTAAAAGAAAAGGATAAGTGTGCGGAAGGATTTTATGCAACTGATAATTATTAATTTTTTGCGACATATAGTAAACTTACTACTAATATTTTTAATTATAGTAGTGATGTCTATTTACCGTCAAGATAATTCGTAATTATTATAACAAAATTTTCAACAATTGAGATAAAAGAAGTGGTTTTTAAAATGCAGGGTAAAAAAAACATATTCGGGTCAGAAAAACACAAAAAAAATCAGCTCCGCGGGAAAAAATAAGCGCAGAAGCCTCTTCCTTATCACAGCTGCATCTTTTTGCGGGATAAGTGACGCGGATTATTTCGGGAGGGCTAAAGGTCAAGTGCCGCAATGTCTTCCGGCTTTTCAATATTCTGCACCGTCAAGCCCTTATTGATCCGCCGCATTAATCCTTTCAGGACTTTCCCGGGACCGACCTCAAAAAAAGACTCCACCCCCTGCCCGGCCATAAAGTTCACCGAATCGACCCACTGGACAGAAGATGTAATTTGCCGCGCAAGATTACTTCGGATCACTTCGGGCCGGACAGCCGGTCTGGCGTCCACGTTGGAAACAATCGGGATGCTCGCCGGCTTAAAATCATATTGCTGCAGTTCCTCTTTAAATTTATCTTCCGCCGTCTGCATCAAGCTTGAATGAAAAGCTCCGGCCACGTCCAGCACGACAACGTTTTTCGCTCCGGCCTCTTTAAGCACCCGGCAGGCCGCATCCACTTTATCCGCATGCCCGGTAATGACGATCTGCTGCGGAGAATTAAAATTGGCGACCTCGGCGCCCGTCGCCTGACAGGCATCAGCAATCTGCTGTTTTTCCAGGCCGATGACCGCGGCCATTTTTCCGGCATTGAGTTTTGTCGCCTCCTCCATAAAAGCGGCCCGGCGCTCAACCAGCTTAAGCGTTTCTTCAAAGCTTAACGCTCCGCTCACGGCAAGAGCCGACAGTTCACCCAGGCTCAATCCGGCGACAAACTCCGGCCGAATATCCCGCGCCTGCAAAGCCTTCACCGCAGCAAAACTCACCGTCAATATCGCCGGCTGGCAATACGCCGTGGACATCAGGGTTTCATCGGGGCCTTCGAAGATGACCCGCGTTAAGTCCTTTCCTAAAATTTTGTCCGCCTGTTCAAAAACAGTTTTAGCCTCAGGGGAAGCGTCATATAACGCCTTGCCCATACCGACGTACTGGGCGCCCTGGCCGGGGAATATAAAAGCAGCTTTTTTCATAAATGTCCTTTCCGGATTTTAGCCGTGTTGTGCCCTCTGGTGAATATCATCTCTTCGTTCGCGTCCTGGGAATTTCAAGTCCGAAATGAGAGTTGCGGCGGGGCCGCCCGGGCAAAAACCGGCATCCGGGACGGACGGCTCTTCGGGCTTGCCGCTCAAATCAGAACTTCACGACATTGGCGGCTGATACGAGTCCGGCACCAAAGGCAGCCAATACGACGTTAGAACCTTCTTTAATCTGGCCTTCCGCAATGGCTTCGTGCAGCGCGACAGCCAAAGAAGCGGCCGACATATTTCCGTAACGGTGGATATTGATATAAAACTTGTCCTTGGGCACCCCCAGCCTCTTGGCAACGGCAGAAATAATCCGGTCGTTCGCCTGATGAGGCACGAGGCAATCGACGTCCTCGATGCCGACTCCGGCTTTTTGCAAAGCGAGCTTTGCGACATCAGCCATGGATGTGACAGCGACTTTAAACAATTCCTGGCCGCGCATCTCCACATAAGGGATACGCATCATGGTATTCTGCTGGTTAAGAGGCTCCCGGTCCTCAACGATCACCGCCATAAGCTCTGCCGAATCCCCCTGGGAAAAAAGATGGTCTGAGACAATACCTTTACCGTCTTCAACAGGAGCCAGCATACAGGCCCCGGCCCCGTCACCGAAAAGAACGCAGGTGCTGCGGTCGTTCCAGTCGATAAAGGAAGTGAATTTTTCAGCCGCGATCACAAGGGCATTGTTATAAAGGCCCGTCTGGATATATTGTTTCGCCGTCGTCAAAGCATACAGGAAACCGGCACAGGCCGCACTGACATCAAAAGCCGCGGCTTTCTTCGCACCGATTTCTTTTTGAACAAGACAGGCAACCGACGGGAAAGGGCTGTCCGGGCTGATGGTAGCCACGACGATCAACTCGATATCTTCCGCTTTGACCGGAGAGCGGGCCAAGACATCTTTGGCCGCCCGGCTGGCCAGAAAACTGTTCCGCTCGTGCTTCTCGGCGATTCTCCGTTCTTTAATGCCTGTACGGGTTAATATCCATTCATCCGAGGTGTCAACCATCTTTTCTAAATCAGCATTCGTTAAAACTTTATCAGGCACAAAAGAGCCTGTGGCAACAATTCCGACACTTCTCATTTAGCTTTTATCTCCTTTATCATAATAGAAATGATATTATGTTCGATTTCCCGTTTCGCGGCCCGGATAGCGTTCTTAATCGCCTTGGAACTCGAGCGTCCGTGACTGATCATCACCAGGCCGTTCACGCCCAGCAACGGAGCGCCGCCGTATTCCGAATAATCGGCATAACGCTTAATCTGCTCCAGACGGGTTTTCATTAAGAACGCGCCGAGCAAAGCCAGCGGGCTCTTCTTAATCTCCCGGCGGATAAGCGTCGCAGCGGATTCCATAAGGTGTTCCGAGACTTTAATGACGATATTCCCGGCAAAGCCGTCGCAGATGATGCAGTTGCACCGTCCGGAAAAGATATCATTGGCTTCAATATTGCCGACAAAATTATCAAGGCGCGCCGACATCATCCGGTGCGTTTCTTTCACAAAGTCCGTACCCTTTGATTCTTCTTCCCCGATATTAAGCAGCCCGACCCGGGGATTCTGCACCCCCAGGACTTCCCGGGCGTAGACAACAGCCATAAGTGACGACTGCAGCAAATGCTTGGGTTTGGGGTCGGTGTTGGCTCCGACATCGATCATAAAAGAAAAACTGTCGAGCGTCGGGATGACCAACCCGATCCCGGGCCGTTCCACTCCGGGCAGCATGCCCAGGTTGATGGTTGAGGCGGCGACAACGGCTCCGGTATTTCCGGCACTGATAAAAGCGTCATACTTCGACTCTTCCAGCAGCTTGATTCCCATGGTAATGGATGATTTGCGTTTTTTCCTGATGCTGACAGTGGCAGGCTCATGCATTCCGATCACATCCGGAGCGTGCATGATGTTAAGGCGTTCGGGGGGATAAGAATATTTTTTTAACTCTGCTTCGATTTGTTCCTGAATACCGACCAGAACTACGTTTATCTCAAAGTCTTTGATGGCTTCAACTACTCCTTCAACAACCGCAGCCGGAGCATAATCCCCTCCCATAGCATCAACGACGATATTCAAAACCTTCTCCCTACCATAAATTAGGTTATGGGTTTATTTAAATATTTGCTGCCCGGGGAGAAGCGTCAAAGAAGAGGTTAACATACACCGGGGCTTCCCCTCGGACACTTCCACGGGCAACAATTTCAGGGCATGGATATTATTTCTTTTTCTTCTCTTTAACCTTAATTTCGACAACGGTTTTCCCTTTGTAAAAACCGCAAAAAGGACAAACACGATGCGGAATCACGGGCTTCTTACAATTGGAACATTCCCCGAGACTTGGAACAGATATTTTCCAGTGGGTCCTCCGTTTACGACTTCGTTGTTTGGAATGTTGCCTTTTAGGATGAGCCATAATTTTCACTCCTTGATTGTTTACCTGTCATATCGCCAAACGCCGCGGCTTATCTTCCGGATCGCCTTCTTTTCTCATCACAACCGGATTCTTCAGATCCTCCGGACACCGGCACGATTCATCGTTCAAATTGACACCGCAATTAGGACATATCCCCTGACAATCCGGCTTGCAGAGGATAACGCCCGAGGTAAGAGCCAGAACCAGTTCCTGCCGGATATCTTCGGAAATGTCAACGAAATCCGTGGCCGGGTCTATGTCGCAATATATATCAAATGTATTCTGCTGTTCTCTGCTGATCTCATTCAGGCAACGGGCGCAGGAAAAAGCATAAACCCCGCTGGCTTTTACCGCAACGCAGAGTTCGTCTCCGGCTTTCTCTGCTTTGATGTCCAGGTGAATCGGAGACAGAACGTTAAATTCCTCTTCAGCCAGTCCGATATCTTCCGCCTGAATGGACTTTTGTATCCTCAATCCTTCGTGAGAGATCGAACGTACTTGAATTCTCATGAATGCAATTTTTCCTTTAACCGGACCGCCACATTATCAGGCACAAAGCTTGAAATATCCGCCCCTAAAACAGCCGCTTCTTTGATCAGCCTGGACGACAAGAAGGAATAACTCTCGGAAGGCATAAGAAATACTGTTTCAACATGAGAAGCCAGCCTTCTGTTTGTTAGCGCCATCTGAAATTCATACTCGAAGTCAGAAATCATCCGCAGGCCCCGGATAAGAATCTTGACATTCTTTTCCCGCGCAAAATCGACAACTAATCCGTCAAAGGCCTCGACTTCTAAGCCCTGAAAATCCTTGGTCGCCTCTTTCAGCATCTCAAAACGCTCTTCCAGGCTGAATAAAGGCTTTTTATGCCCGTTTCTGGCAACAGCAACAATAACATTATCAAAGATCTCAGTAGCACGCTGAATAAGATCAATATGCCCGTAAGTAATAGGATCAAATGTCCCTGGATATATAGCGGATCTGATCATTATGCACCTACTGTTTATATCTATTAATAATATTATTTCTTTTGAAAAATAGCAAGGAAAGATTTTCCATATTGCCGGCGCTTAATTAACGTAAATCCTTCCTGCATATCAGGAAGAGCTTCAGACTTGCTAAATTGGACCACAACAAAAGAAACGGGGTGTACTATATCATAGGCACATAGGGTTTTCAAGGTTTTTTTTACGAAGCCGCAGTTATAGGGCGGGTCGAGAAAAACGACGTCAAAAGCCCTTTTTTGCCGGAAAAAAGTCTTGATCGCCACCAGAGCATCGGCATGCAGCAGTTCACAACGGGGGTCCGTGAACAACCCGCTCTTTAATCCCAAAAGCTCAAGATTTTCCGCAATCGTATCCATACACTTAAGCGATTTATCAACAAAAATCACCTTTTTGGCGTTTAAGGACAGGGCCTCCAAGCCGACCGCCCCGCTGCCGGCGTATAAATCCAGGATTTCCAACGCGCTTAAATCATGGCCCATTAAATCGAAGATAGCTTTGCGGGCCATATTCTGTGTTGGGCGTATTTCTGCCGGCATATAAAAATTCCGGCCTTTATATTGTCCGGTAAGGATTCTCATTTTTTCACCATATCTTCCTGTTAGCCGGCCTGCACATGGCTCAAATAGGTCGGATAACGTTCCAAAATCGTCTGTTTTAATAAAATATTCTGCCGGTCCCTCAGATTCACATCACGATGGACCAGGTCTTCGGCCTCTTTACGGGCCAGTTCCAGGATATCCACCTGAGTGGCCGGATTGGCGAACCTCAGTTCATTAAGGCCGTGCTGGTGCCGGCCGAAGTATTGCCCTGGCCCCCGAATAAGCAGATCCTGTTCCGCGATCTTAAATCCGTCTGTCGAAGACAGAATCGCGTCCAGCCGCGCATTTCCGTCCTGGGTCCCAGGATCGGCAAGAAGATAGCAGACCGAATCTTTCCGCCCCCGGCCGATCCGCCCTCTTAACTGATGAAGCTGCGACAAGCCGAAGCGTTCGGCATGTTCAATAACCATGATACTGGCGTTGGGGACATCGATTCCGACTTCCAGGATCGTCGTTGCCACAAGGATTTGAATCTCATGTCTTTTGAACTGCGCCACGACCTCGTCACTTTGCGCCCTTTTCATCTGCCCGTGGGCCAGCCCGATCTTCAAGCCCTTAAAATCATGTTCCTGGAAATGCTCGAACATGGCCTGGGCCGCTTTAAGATCGAGCTTTTCTGATGTCTCAACAATAGGATAAACAATATAGGCCTGTTCTCCCTGCCGCACCTTTTCCCTGACAAGACGATAAACCTCCCCGGACTGCTCTGCGGTGTACAGCTGGGTCACGACCTTACCCCGGTTTTTCGGCATCTCATCGATCGTCGAAACATCCAAATCCCCGAAAAGGGTCAGGCTCAACGTTCTGGGGATGGGAGTCGCCGTCATCACCATGACATCCGGATTGGCGCCCTTGGACGTCAGCAGCGCCCGCTGCCTTACGCCGAATTTATGCTGTTCATCAATAACCACAAAACTCAAATCCGCAAAATCCACATGCTCACTCAAAAGGGCATGGGTCCCGACCATGATATCAATCTCTCCGTCCCTTAACCGGCGGCAGACCTGCTCCTTTTGCTTCTTTGGCATACCGCTTATCAGCAGGGCTATCTTCGTGTCCTGAAAAGACGTCCCTTCCAGCAAGGCCTGCAAAGAAGACGCATGCTGCCGGGCCAGTATCTCCGTCGGGGCCATGAGGGCGGCCTGCCGGTTGTTGCGGACGGCGGCCAAACAGCCGAAGAGCGCGACAACCGTTTTCCCGGAGCCGACGTCTCCCTGCAGCAGGCGCAGCATCGGGGCGGGCTTCTGCATGTCGGCGGCTATTTCACGGACAACTCTCTGCTGGGCCCTGGTTAATGAGAAAGGGAACGCCGCCTCAAATTCGTTCACCAGGGAAAGGGGTATGGCATGGGCATAACCCTTCTGGGTCACGATGCTCATGCGGCGTTTCATCACGGAAATCTGAAAAAGGAAAAACTCTTCAAAGGAAATACGCTTATGCGAACTTTCCTGGGAATCAAAACTTTCCGGGAAATGGATATTCCGCAAACTGCGCTGGATATTCGACAGGCGGTATTTATTACGCAGCCATACAGGCAGAATATCCTGCATATCCTTCAAATGTTTTTCTATACACTGAAAAACAACCTTTCTTAAATAGCGCTGGGAAATCCCTTTTGTTAAAGGGTAGACAGGCACAATCCTGCCCATATTCAACTTTAAATCATCTTCCCGTTCAATGATCTCATATTCCGGGGAAACCATCTGCAGACGGTTCTTATATAATTCAACCTTCCCGTAGAGGATCACCTGACGGCCGACGCTGAAATACTTGTCCAAATACGGCTGATTGAACCAGACCACAAACAGCTTGCCCTGTCCGTCACCGACAGCCATTTCATAGACATGCTTCTTTGTATACCAGCTCCGCCGGGAGCCCCGGGCCAGAACCCGGCCGCTCACAGCCTGGAAGTCTCCGGCTTTCAGGAGGGACAGGGGCACCAGATTCGTACGGTCCTCATACCGGCGGGGAAAAAAATAAAGGAGATCCTCAACACTTTCAATGCCCAGTTTTTCAAACAGTTTCTTCTTAGCCGGACCGACGCCTTTGATGTACTGAACGGATATATCTTTTAAAGGTCGCATTTGATAAAATTGTCTTCGGCAGGCTCATCCCCGGGAACGCCCTAACCGGGGAGGCTATCACAGCCTCCTTATTTCAGCAGGAAAACACCGGCCAATATGCAAAGGAGGCCCCCCACTTTCACCGCCGTCACCTTCTCGCCTAAAAGAATAACCCCCAGCAAAAAACTCACCAGAGGATATGTCGCCGCCAGGGGCACGACTTTCGAGGCTTCCCCGTGCTTCAGGGAATGATAAAAAAACAACTGCCCGACAACGCTGGCCAGAAATCCCCCCAGGACCAAAAACAGCATCCCTGTATGCAGTTCAGCCATGGATGCCCGTATGTCTTTTCCCTTAAAAAGCAGAAGCAGCACGATCCCGGCGATAACCCCGAGACACCGGTAAAAAAGCCCCACCAGCGGAGGGAGTTTAACTAATCCCATCTTTTCGATCAAAGGAACGCATCCCCAGGTTAAAGCCGTTAGAACAGCGTAAAAATAGGCAGACATATAGGATCCTTTCTTATGGTTGGCTCTTTCAAAACAGATACGCCCGTAACGAGCTATAAGAAAAAAGGCAAGGTTCATGAACCCTGCCCGGAAAAAGCGATTCTCTATTTATTTAATACGCCACATTCAGCCCTGCATGCCTAAGCCCCGTGCCCGGGGGCCATGGCCAAACTATCTCAATCTGCTGATCTGCTTGTCCAATCTGTCCCGGTAACCCTTGGTAAAAACAGTTTCAAAATCATAAACGTTTTTGAAGCTTTCGATATTGTCTTCTTCGGTCTTGCTTAAGACTTTTTTGTCAACCATGTTAAAAACAATATGGCCGAAGTCTTCCGTTGTATAAATACCCCAATGCTGTAAAACCGCAAGAGTTAAAGGGCCGAATTTTTCAATGAGCAATTCCTTGATCCCCTCCAGGAGCTCCTTTCCTGTCACATGGCGCGAGCGGCGCAGTTTCTTTTGCGTATAGGACAGGGCTTCCAGGACAAATTCATAAGCGTCATCCTTATAACGGGGATCCTGTTCACAAATCTCAAATAAAATATCATTTAATTCCTGGCGCATGGTGTTATTGTAGCAAAATTATTTCCTTGTATCAAAATTTTCTTTTAATTCATCGCTGGGATTTTTTCTAAAAGGCCTCTTCTCTTCTTGGGCAAACGGCACGATTTCAGGGAACAGGGTGTCCGGCTTTATTTTCCTGTTTTTTAAAAAATCAAATGATTTTATTGGCGAAATTTGCCATAATAGGCCCATGTCAAAAAAACCTAATTGGATATGGCACTTTTATTTCTACCTTTATCTTTTCGTAACCGCATACCAGGCCTGGGATTTCTTCGACGTCGATTCCAGGATAAACACGTATTACCACGTTCTCATTGCCTATAATACACGGTACATCTGGGTCTACTGCCGCAATGCCCTTTCTGTCATCCTTAATGTTTTAACGCTCGTGCCCTTCTATCTTTATCTTCATCAAATCCACTGGCTGTCCAAAAAATTCTGGGGCTGGTTCCTGCTGATCCGGCTCGCAAGTGATTTGACCGGAAGAATATATGAAATCAACACTCTCAAATCTTTTTATTATCAAAACACCGTGCTTACCAGAGATTGCATCATCGTGGCCGTTATGCTTACGGGCCCCTCTTATATTGCGCTTCTGAAATATGTTTTCAAAAAACACCGGAACCGGCCCGCCTGACAATGCTATCTTTTCTTCTTAATTCCGTTCAGCTTAACCGTGCCGTGATGAAAGAGCTTTTCGGAAACATCATCGACAATGGCGTAGATGCAGGGGATGACAACGAGAGTCAAGCCGGTGGCAAACCCCAGCCCCCAAATGATCGCCAAGGCCATCGGCTTTAAAAAAGGATCTCCTCCACCCCAGCCGTAAGCGACCGACAACAAACCGGCAATCGTTGTTACCGTCGTCATAATAACAGGCCGCAGTCTCATCTGCCCGGCTTCCACGATGGACTGCCGCCGGGCTTTTCCCGATTTCCGCAGCTGATTGATAAAGTCCACCAGGACAACCGAATCGTTCACGACAATGCCGGCCAGCCCGACCAGGCCCATAAAAGCAAAAAAGCTCAGAGGCCGATGATGCGTCAGGAAACCGAAAATAACGCCGATAATGCCGTAAGGAATCGCCGATAAAACAATAAACGGCTGGACAAGCGAATTGAATAAAGCCGCCAAAATGATAAAGATCAAGAATAAAGCAATGAGGAAAGACCGGCCTAAATTCAGCATGGTCTTCTGCTGCTCTTCAAATTCTCCGCTGTATTTCACGGTATATCCCGGATACTGTTCGGACATATTCTTAAACTGATTCTGTATTTTAAAATTCACTTCCAGAGACGTGGCCTTTTTCCCGTCCACCTGAGCCGTTACGTAAACGACCCGCTTCCCCTCCAGGTGATTTATCTTGTAGAGCCCCTCTTGTTCCCGAACCTCGGCCACGGAACTCAGCGGGACCAGATTCCCTTTACTATTGGCAACTAAAATCCTGTCAAAAGCCTTCTGGCGGTCATTTCTAACGGATTCGGGGAAACGGACCAGGACATCTATCTCTTCTTCGGCTTTTGTCGGCTTAATGGATGTCGCCACCGTTCCGTCAAAGGCTGTCCGGACAGTCGCGGCAACCTGGCCGACAGAAAGGTCATATTGTTTCGCCTTATTTTCATCAACAGCTATCTTCAGCTGTTTTTTTCCGAATTCATATCCCAGAACAATATCCGTTACCCCCTCGATATCGTCCAAAGCCGCCATAAATTTTCTGGCTATTTCTTCTAAAACAGCAAAGTCATCTCCTTTAATCCCGATCTCGACAGGCTGCCCCACCGGAGGGCCCTCACGGGGCATATGGAAATAAAGCCTGTCGAACCCTTCTATCTCAGCTAATTTGGGTCTCAGGGACTCAATAATCTCCTGCGGCGTCCGCTTCCTTTTCTGGGACGGGGTCAGAAACACCCTGATCTGCCCCAAATGCGTGCCGCGTTTGGCGTTGGGGTCGAATCCCCGTTCCTCTTCTATCGCGCCCAGATAAGTCCGGGAAGCGTCGAGGTCTTCCTCGGGAAGAGACGCGATCAGCTTTTCCACCGGGATCATCAATTCGTCCAGTTTTTCCAAAGGGGTCCCCTTGGGCGCTTCCGCCCGCACGTGAAATTCCTCGATCCCTTCTCCGGTAAACATGATGACTTTCATTTTCTTGACAGCGACAAAAATAGATCCGACGAATGTCAGAAAAACCATCAGGATCACCAGGTAGCGGAAGGCAAGGGCTTTATGAATCACCTTCGTATAAAAGTTCAATAAGGCATGAAACCAGCGCCGGTCTTTATGCGGGTTATCTTTATGGGTGGATTTAAATTTATGCCCTTTGACGAAATCCGCCAGGTGAGACGGAAGAATGATAAACGCTTCCAAAAGAGACGAGCCCAGCGCAACCATAACGATAATGGGGATAAAACGGATGAACTTCCCGAGGATATCTTTCATAAACAACAAAGGCATAAAAGCCGCACACGTCGTCAAGATCGTCACCGTCACCGGGGCGATGACTTCACTGGTCCCCTTGATGGCGGCTTCTTTGGGGGACATCCCCTGTTCAATATAACGGTAGACATTTTCAGCGACAATAATCCCGTCATCAACCAGCATCCCCAGGACAATAATCAAACCCAGCATGGTTATAAGATTGATGCTGGTGTCCATAACCAGCATCACCCCGAACGTCGTAAATAAGGCAATGGGAAGCCCGAGCGCCGTCATGAAGGCCGGGACGGGGTCCAGGAAAAGGAATAAGACGACGAGAACCAGGACAATGCCAATGACGCCATTCATCTTCAGCACGTTCAACCGGCGCTTCACGTAATAGGAGAAATCGTTTGTAATAATGATTTCCATCCCTTCCGGAAGGGCAGATTCAAATTCCGCCACGACTTTTTTGACACTGTCAACGACCGTTATAACATCGCCCTGCTTGCTTTTTACAACGACCATTGAGACGGAACGTTTACCATTGACCTTCGGGATATGGGTTTCGTCTTCAAAAGTGTCAACGACCCTCGCAATATCTTTAATTTTCAGCCAATGTCCGGCATCGTTGGCACGAATAACGACATCTTCGACTTCCTGAGGGGTGCGGAATTCCCCGGAGATGCGCACGCTATATTCCATGGAAGGCGTGGTCAATGGGCCTCCCGGCAAAGTAATATTTCTTGTCTTTAAAGTGTCGCTAATTTCATCCATAGAAACGTGATATTGCTGGAGTTTATCAGGATCGACTTCCACCCAGAACTCCTTATCTCTCCAGGCAATACGCATAACGGATGCAACACCGTCGATATCAAGGAGCTGATCTTCCAGGGCTTCCGCGTATTTGCGTCTTTCCCATTCCGGATGATCCCCGCCGACCGAAATTTCAATAATCGGGAACTCATCGGCAGACAGCTCAAAAATATAAGGGTCATCCTCGATTTCTTCAGGGAGATCTTTGACCCTGTCAACGGCACGCTCAATATCATCAATGACTTTATCTTTTTCACGCGCTTCCGGATCTATTTCTATTCCAATCGTCGAAAGCCCTTCTTCCGAATTGGACGTCATCTCTTTAATGCCGCTGATGCCTTTTAATTCCTTCTCTATCGGCGTTGTCACGAGCTTCTCAACATCTTCGGCCGGAGCGCCGGGATAGGCCGTCGTGATTGTGACGACGTCAAATTCAACCTGCGGAAAAGCTTCCCGACGCAACTGCACCATGGAGACAAACCCGACGCAGATGATAAACACTGACAGCAGGTTGACCAAAAGGCTGTTCTTGACTGAGAATTCGGCTAACTTCATTTTTTTATATCTCCCCGTCCCAATACGCTTTTAATAACGTTCCCTTTTGCTTCTCTAAAAGGATCAGCGCTGTCTGATAATTAAATTTCGCTTCCGAGGCGATCAAACGGGCTTGCAGGAGGTCTGACTGGAACCGGATGATCGTGTCCGTATCAGAACGTCCGCTTGAGTATCTCTTCTCCTCTTCCTTCAATTTGTTTTCCTGAATCAGCGCAATGGCTTCGGCATTCTCGGCGATCTCTTTGAGAACACGGCAGATCCGGACCTGGTCGGAAATTCCGATGGCTATCTCGCGTTCCAGCAACTTCAAGGCCACAAGAAGTCTTGCTTTCTCTAACTGAGTGGCTTCCAGCTCAGAATGTGCCTCCCGGTTTTCAAACGGGATGCGGAAATTGAGCCCGATATAAAAATTAGAATTATCCTCATCCATTATTTGCTGAAAAGCCTGATGAAAATGGTCGTCCACGCCGTTTCTGGATAATGAGGCCTTCAAATTAATTTGCGGCCACAAAGCATTTTCTTTCATACTCAGCCGCACATCATAAGATTTTACGGAATTCATAAGTTGCTTATAATCATACCGGTTGTCAAAGGCTTCTCTCAGCGCTTCGTTTCTCTCGGGTAAAGGGGCGGCAAACAAGGCCAACGTCTCCCGCGGCCTTAAGGAAACATCTTCTTTATCAATATTAAGCATTAACTTCAGAACATTCTCTTTGGTCTGCAGCTGATTTTTCACCAGCAAAAACTCGTTTTCCTGCACCTTATAATTGGCTTCCGCAGCAAGAACATCCGGTTTTTCCGCCAAACCATGCTTTTCGTTCTCGATATTAACCTCCCACAGTCGCTTGGCCTGCTCAAGCATGTTTTGTTCTATGCGAAGGACTTCGTAGGACAAAACCAAATCCCAGTAGGCTTCCTGCACCCGGGCCAGATCAGCCGCGATCTTATCCAGGGATGTATATTCGGCATTTTGAATATCCATTTGAGATATTCTCACATCCCCGCGGTCCTGAAGTCCGAAAAAGTTTTTCCCTAACTCTTGCTCAACACTCAACTCCAGGGCGGTATCATGGCTCGGGTTTATAGAGGAAATAGTGGAATTGCTCCAGTTGCGGTTATGGGTTGAATCCAGGCTGATTGTGCTCCCGGAAGGCAATTTTTTGGATAGCCCCACATCATAATTATTTTCAAGGGTTTTTGTCCCCAATAGCGTGCTGGTCTGCTTGTTCTTGTTATTCCGGTAATCAATTGTCGCTGCCAGAATCGTGTCATAGATAGATTCTGTTTTCTGTTGTCCGGTTCTGGATATCAATGTGTCAAATTTTGCGAGCTGAATATCAAAATTATTCTGCAAAGCCAGACGGGACACTTCCTCGAGCGTTAAAGGATACTCTTGGGAGAGCCCGGTCAACGGCTCCTCCCCGCGGGGTTCTGCCGAGGAACACGCACGCGGCAAAAGGAATAATTCTGTGCTGAAAAGGATTCCTAACGTTAAGCCGAAAAACAGTAATTTGTGCATTGTATTTTTCATATCCGGGGAACAGTTTAACGCGTTAAAAAAATATATTTCAAAAACTTTGATATCGGCCCTGTCAAAATCAAACACATTTGATAGGCCGCCTTTATAATGACTCCAAGTGTTCCTGAATTTGTTTAACGATACGCAAATATGTCTCGGCATCCGCAAAAGGTATTTTTTCCAGAATGATACCCCACCGTTCTTTGATGCTCTGTCTTATTTGAGTGACCGCTTCCTGCCCGGCTTGTGTTAATTTAATATTCACCACCCTGCGGTCCTCTTTATCTTGCTCACGAAAAACGTATCCTGTCTTTTCCAGACGGTCCACGATTCCCGAAACAGTGGGTGCGGATATATGCAAAGCCGTTGTTAGAGAAGAAACCCGGCATATCTCTTTTTCCTGCAGTTCTAAAAGAACAAAAATCTGAGCAGGCGGCAGATTAACAGAATGCGCAGAACGGGAAGTCAAGGTTCTGACGATGCGCGGCATGACAAAAGTCAACTCATCTGCAATAGTCTCAATATTTTGTGACATTATAACATATCCCCTTGTTTATTTAGCCAAGCTAAATATTAGCATATAAAATCATTTTGTCAATCTTTTCAAATACAGGCAAGTGCCGGAAATTTCCGGCTATAATGACAGGAAAAAAAATGATACGAAGGGATAAACGAAGCAAAGGGGCAACCCGCTCATTCTGAAGGCGCCGCCTCATCCTCAGGGGGATTCTCCTCGGACGAGTCAGCAAGCACGACCTGGTTCCGGCCGCCTTCTTTCGCTTTATACAATGCGGCATCCGCCCTGAGGATTAAGTCCTTTTTGCTTAAACCTTCCTGGTACTGGGCGATTCCTATACTGAGGGTGATTTGTTTTTTAAACGGATATTCCTCAACGACTTTTCTGACTTTTTCCGCTGCCTGCTGAGCTCCCTTGATGTCCGTGTTAGGGAACACGACACAAAATTCATCCCCGGCATAACGGCAGACAATATCTGTATCGCGCAAGTTCGATTTCAGCATTTCCCCGAAAGTCCGGAGCAGTTCATCACCGGCGACGTGACCGAAAGCATCGTTATAAGACTTGAAATGATCCATATCAATCATACTGACACAGAGATCTGTCTTGTTTCTTTTCAGCCGGCGGAGTTCCTGGTCCAGAGACTCCGAGAATAGACGGTAATTATATATCTGAGTAATAGGATCGGTCACCGTCTGCAAATTAAGCTCCTTAAACAAAGTGACATTCTCGACAGCAGACGACAGACGCTTGGCCATAATGCGTAAAATTTTAAAATCAATTTCGCTGAAAGGTTCTTCTTGCCGCAGGAAAGAACTCTTGTCAGCGACATTGATGACGCCGGATATCTTGTCATTAACTCTGAAAGGAACGCTCATAAAAGACCGGCCCAGGTAATAAGGCAGTTTAGCCCTGCCAAACCGTTCATCATATTCAATATTCTTGACCAGCAAAGGCTCCTGATCTTGCGCAATCTGTCCGGCTATCTGCTCTCCCAGCTTGACTTGAGTCTTTTCAATAATATCCTGGGGAACTCCGACGGCGCCCAGGATAGTCAGACAGCCTGTTTTAGGGTCCTCCATCATCAGCGAGCATCTCTTCGCTTCTAAGATATTTGACACTTCTTCGACGGTAAAGTCAGTCAGCACCTTCATGTCCCTGACAGTATCAATCTTTTCATAAAATTCTATAATCAGCTCCATTTTTCGTTTTTCGGTATGAACTTCCTCTTCCAGCTTATGCCTCAGGGTGATATCATTGACAACCCCTTCAATTCCGTTGACCTTTCCCCTCTCATCCCAAAGCAGGTTGGCAGAAACGGATAAGATAAGTTTCTTGCCTTCCAATACCGGGCCCTGCAGGACATAATCCTTAACCACATTTTTTTCATGCAGCAGTTTCCAGAATTCCCCTTTTTCATCCTGAAAGAAATCTTTCATATTGGAGCCGACCATGTCTGTTTTACTGCAAAACCCCATAATCTGGGCAAAGGCAAAATTAACATAGCTTAAAATCCCTTTTTCATCCGCCAGAAACAGACCGTTACTTACGGTTTCCACCATGCGTCGATACATGCGTTCCGATTCGGAATGCAGCAGATTGAATTCCTTGCTTTTACGGCTGTTTTTAATGTCGTTTTTATTTAACACCTTCCGCGGGGCTGCCTCAGGGGAAACAGTATCTTTATGCCTTTTTATATACAGGCGTATCAATATACCGGCAAAAGCGATACCGAACAGAAAGGCAAACCCGGCCAGTTTAAAATGCAAGTCATCTAATTGAGGAAGCGACCAGTCCCCTTTCACAAAAACCTTTTGTTGTATCTTGACGCCCTGGGGATCATATTTCATCTGTTTCGTAATAATCCCGTCTTTGTAGATATCAAGAACGCTTAAAAGCCCGTTGGGGTGGTACTCCCTCATTAAACCGGCAATCTTACCTTCTTTATAATCAATGGCTGTCTTCAAAATGCCGCTTTTATAAAACGTCACAACAGTCCCGTTTAAAATATCATCCTTAAAATGGCCATACATCTCTATATGACCTCCCCGGTCAAAAACCTTGAACTCTCCGTTTCTTTTGCCGTTTTCGTAAACAACCGTGTCCTTTAATTGTCCATTATCAAAATAAGACCTATTCAGGCCAACGGGTAAGCCCTGTTTATAGTGATTCTCTGATTGTATTTGTCCGTTAGCATAATACATCCTAGAAACGCCGTCTGCCCGGCCGTTGTTATAATTGATTTCTTTAGCCAACTCTCCGTTCTCAAAGAAATAAACAAATAATCCTTGTCCATTTCCAAGGTAAAACTCCCCCTTTTCCTTAACAAATCCCGTATCATAATATTTTGTATATTTCCCATGCTCTTTACCGGCCACGAAATTAACACTCAAAGCTAACTGGCCATTCTGAAAATATTCGTTATAGGGACCGTCGAGTTTTCCATTGACATAAGAAGCATGCGTCTGCAAAGTCCCTTCCCGATAAAACTTCTTCATAATGACCTTCCCGGACTTGGTATCTGTGATCATCTGCCGCTTGACGTTACCGTTTTCATAGGTCTCGGTCTTGATATCAAGATCTGTTTTTCGGGGAGACTGCTGGGCAAGGCATAAAGCGGGAGAGGAAAAACAAAGGATGCAGGCAAAAATAACGGATATTTTTCTCATAACACTCTGATTCTTTTAAGGTTATTTATATTAATCATATTAAGTATATAAGATAATTATAAAATTTCAAAGGACTTTACCAAATTTAATTCCTTTTACAATTCCCTAATAATAAGCTTGAAAGTAGGCGGTGTACGGCAAAGTTACACGATTTCAGGCAGTTTTACCTGCCTGAATGAAGACATAAAAAAACCCCGCAAAGATAATTCTTTACGGGGAAATTTAACCCGGCAACGTTCTACTCTCCCATAGCCTTGCGACTAAAGTACCATCGACCTTAGAGGGCTTAACGACCGTGTTCGGAATGGGAACGGGTGTGGCCCCTCCAGCAAAGTTGCCGGAAATCTAAATTATAAGGCAGTTATGTAATATAGAATAAAGCAATAATTCAAATTAATATCAAAAAAAGGTCAAACGTTCGGCTTATTAGTACTGCTTAGCTAAAGGTCTCTCAACCCTTACACACGCAGCCTATCAACCTCGTAGTCTACGAGGAGCCTTCATCCCCGAAGGGAATCGATACCTAATCTTGAGGGAGGCTTCGCACTTAGATGCTTTCAGCGCTTATCCTTTCCGAACATGGCTACCCAGCGATTACCCTTGGCAGGATAACTGGAACACCAGAGGTTCGTCTCTTCCGGTCCTCTCGTACTAAGAAGAGCTCCTCTTCAGGTATCGTGCGCCCACACCAGATAGAGACCGAACTGTCTCACGACGTTCTAAACCCAGCTCGCGTACCGTTTTAACCGGCGAACAGCCGGACCCTTGGGACCTTGTTCAGCCCCAGGATACGATGAGCCGACATCGAGGTGCCAATCCGCGCTGTCGATATGAACTCTCGAGCGCGATCAGCCTGTTATCCCCGGAGTACCTATTGTCCGTTGAGCGATGGCAGTCCCATGACCAACCACCGGATCACTTAGCCCTACTTTCGTACCTGTTCGTCCTGTCGGACTCACAGTTAAGCTCCCATATGCCTATGCACTCTACTGACGATTGCCAACCGTCTTGAGGGAACCGTTGGACCCCTTCGTTACATTTTAGAAGGGACTCGCCCCAAGCAAACTGCCCATCTGGCACTGTTACCATCCCTGATTCAAGGGATCGGATTAGAATTTAAGTACTATAAGGGTGGTATTTCACCGTTGGCTCTGGTGCCACTGGCGCGACACCTTCAAAGCCTCCCACCTATCCTACACAAACAGGACCGAAATTCAATACCAGACTGCAGTAAAGGTTCCGGGGTCTTTTCGTCTTGGTGCGGGTAGACGGCATCTTCACCGCCGCTACAATTTCGCCGAGACTCTCCTTGAGACAGCGCCCAAATCGTTACACCATTCGTGCGCGTGGGAACTTACCCCACAAGGAATTTCGCTACCTTAGGACCGTTATAGTTACGGCCGCCGTTTACTGGGGCTTCGGTTCAAAGCTTCTCCCGAAGGATAACCTCTTGCCTTAACCTTCCAGCACCGGGCAGGTGTCACACCCTATACGTTGTCTTTCGACTTTGCAGAGTGATGTGTTTTTACTAAACAGTCGTCCGGGCCTCTTTACTGTGACCCTCGGGGCTCCAAACGTAAAGAAATTCACCCCTTGGGCGCCCCATCTCCCGAAGTTACGGGGCCATTTTGCCGAGTTCCTTAAGAAGAGTTCTCTCGAGCGCCTTACCATATTCTGGTTATCTACCTGTGTCGGATTACGGTACGAATGGTTATAATACTCACTTAAGAGATTTTCTTGGCAGCATGGCATCAATGACTTCCCTTTGGCCGTAGCCGCAGGTCCCCATCACCTCTCACCCCGCGATTAAACGGGGCTACAGGTTTGGACAAGGACGTCCAACACCTTGCTCACCTAGCCTCCTGCGTCATCTTAAGCTGATAACGTTTATAACCAGTTCCGGAATATTAACCGGATATCCATCGCCTACGCCTTTAGGCCTCGGCTTAGGATCGACTAACCCTGGGCGGATTAACCTTCCCCAGGAAACCTTGGATTTTCGGCGCTATGGTTTCTCGCCATAGTTTTCGCTACTTATACTGACATTATCACTACTGCCAACTCCAGCGCTCCTTGCGGTACGCCTTCAATGTTTAGCAGTACGCTCCCCTACCCCTCATCCCGTCCGTAGACGGAACAAAGCCACGGCTTCGGTTATCGCCTTGAGCCCCGATCATTTTCGGCGCAAAATCACTCGACCAGTGAGCTATTACGCACTCTTTAAATGATGGCTGCCTCTGGGCCAACATCCTGGCTGTTTATGTGATTTCACTTCCTTTACCACTTAGACGATATTTGGGACCTTAGCCGGTGGTCTGGGCTGTTTCCCTTTTGACTATGAAGCTTAGCCCCCACAGTCTGACTCCCGGAATAAGAGTAACAGTATTCGGAGTTTGGTTAGGTTTGGTAGGCTGGTAGGCCCCCTAGCCTATTCAGTCACTCTACCCCTGTTACCCCATAATCCGAGGCTAGTCCTAGAACTATTTCGGGGAGAACCAGCAATTGCCACGTTTGATTAGCCTTTCACTCCGATCCACAGCTCATCACCGCCATTTTCAACTGACTGGTGTTCGGTCCTTCACTGAGGTTTCCCACAGCTTCAACCTGGCCATGGATAGATCACGTGGTTTCGGGTCTACTATATGGTACTAAAACGCCCTATTCAGACTCGCTTTCGCTGCGCCTCCGGTCCAGAAGACCTTAAGCTTGCACCATACAGTAACTAGTCAGTCCATTATGCAAAAGGTACGCCGTCACCCATTTCCACCTTTCAGTGGACATAGGGCTTCGACCGCTTGTAAGTCTATGGTTTCAGGTTCTATTTCACTCCCCTCACCGGGGTTCTTTTCAACGTTCCCTCACGGTACTAATTCACTATCGGTCAGGCTCCGTATTTAGGCTTAGCCCATGGTCGGGCCAGATTCATACGGGATTTCCCGTGCCCCGCATTACTTGGGATACCTCTAGGGTGCTTGGAAATTTCGAGTACAGGACTTTCACCTTCTATGGTATGGTTTTCCAACCATTTCTTCTATCCCCGCACAATCCCACGTTGAGGTCCCACAACCCCAATCAGTAAACTGATTGGTTTAGCCTTTTCCCTGTTCGCTCGCCGCTACTGGGGGAATCCCATTCGGTTTCTTTTCCTGGAGGTACTTAGATGTTTCAATTCCCTCCGTTAGCCTCCTTCACCTATGGATTCAGTGAAGGATATCCAGGTATAACCCTGGATAGGTTTTCCCATTCGGAGATCTTCGGATCAAAGTCTGTTTGCGACTCCCCGAAGCATATCGCTGCTTACCACGTCCTTCATCGCCTGAGCCTGCCAAGTCATCCACCATAAACCCTTAGTAGTTTGACCAAAACTATGACATTAATTTGGCTAATTGCATTTACCCTATATTACATAACTGTCAAAGAACAATATCTTCAGCGAAAAAGAAAAGGCTAAACTTGGAAGAATAACCTTTGCTCTTGCACTTAAAGATTACTAAATCTATCCTGATCTTATTGTCTTCCTAAATTCGAACTTGCCATCATAACAACTACATCTATTATACTACGATTTAATGCTCATCTCAAGATGCTATTCATTGCTGGAGGCCAGTCTTTCCCAATAACATTTAAGGAATCTGGCACCCCAACCAAATTAATCTTTATAAAAAAGATGTCATTTGGTGGAGCTGAGGAGGATCGAACTCCTGACCCCATGCTTGCAAAGCATGTGCTCTCCCAGCTGAGCTACAGCCCCCCATATTTAATATGGTGGGCCCGAGTGGAGTCGAACCACTGACCCCCGCGTTATCAGCACGGTGCTCTAACCAACTGAGCTACGGGCCCCTAACTATGGGTCAGCGGCAAGAGTCCTGGTGGTAAGTGCTAATGCTAAGCAGAAAATGGAATTTTCTAATCTTACCACTAACTTACCGATTAACACTTACCACTTACCCTTGAATAATATTTTAAGCCAAGCCGTTCCGAAGAGAAGTTTGTTCTCTGGAACTACTTTTCACTCTACTCTTTTCCGTGTACACTACGGAATATCTTTCTAAAAAAAATAGAAAGGAGGTGATCCAGCCGCACGTTCCCGTACGGCTACCTTGTTACGACTTAGCGCCAGTCACCAGATTTACCTTCGGCCTATCTACATAGGACTTCGGGTACCCCCAGCTCCCATCGCTTGACGGGCGGTGTGTACAAGGCCCGGGAACGTATTCACGGAAGCGTGCTGATCTCCCATTACTAGCGATTCCGGCTTCATGGAGTCGAATTGCAGACTCCAATCTGAACTGAGGCCGATTTTTAGAGATTAGCTCCCCCTCGCGGGTTGGCAACCCTTTGTATCGACCATTGTAACACGTGTGTAGCCCAAGGCATAAGGGCCGTACTGACTTGACGTCATCTCCACCTTCCTCCCGGTTATCCCGGGCAGTCCCCTAAGAGTGCTCACATCCATGCCCGAAGGCGAGGATATGGTGGCAACATAGGGAAATGGTTGCGCTCGTTGCGGGACTTAACCCAACATCTCACGACACGAGCTGACGACAGCCATGCAGCACCTGTGTAGGTTGTCGGACTTGACGACTCGTTCCCCTTTCGGTTCACTACTTCCTACATGTCAAACCTTGGTGAGGTTTTTCGCGTATCATCGAATTAAACCACATGTTCCACCGCTTGTGCGGGCCCCCGTCAATTCCTTTGAGTTTTAGCCTTGCGACCGTAGTCCCCAGGTGGAGCACTTAATGCGTTAGCTGCGGCACCGAGTCTTGACGACCCAACACCTAGTGCTCATCGTTTACGGCTAGGACTACCAGAGTATCTAATTCTGTTTGCTCCCCTAGCTTTCGCAATTCAGCGTCAGGACAGGCCCAGGAAATCGCCTTCGCCGCCGGTGTTCTTCCCGATATCTACAGATTTCACCCTTACACCGGGAATTCCATTTCCCTCTACCTGCCTCAAGTTTATCAGTTTGAAGGGCAGTTTTCCGATTAAGTCGGAAGATTTCACCCCTCACATAATAAACCGCCTACTTGCCCTTTACACCCAATGATTCCGAGTAACGCTTGCCACCTCCGTATTACCGCGGCTGCTGGCACGGAGTTGGCCGTGGCTTATTCGTCAGGTACCGTCAGTTCCATGGCTATTAACCATGAAATGTTCTTTCCTGACAAAAGAGGTTTACGAGCCGAAACCCTTCATCCCTCACGCGGCGTCGCATAGTCAGGCTTTCGCCCATTGCTAAATATTCTCGACTGCAGCCTCCCGTAGGAGTCTGGGCAGTGTCTCAGTCCCAGTGTGGCTGACCATCCTCTCAGACCAGCTACCCGTCAAACGCCTTGGTAGGCCGTTACCCCACCAACAAGCTGATAGGACGCGAGCTCATCTCTAAGTGGCAGGCCTTGCGGTCCCCACCTTTACCTCGGTCACCATGCGGTATCCGAGGCACATCAGATATTACCTCCGTTTTCACGAAGCTATCCCTGCCTTAGAGGCAAATTGCTCACGCGTTACTCACCCGTTTGCCGCTATCCAGCGCTATCCACTCATCTTTGTGCAAGCACTCCAATGAGTTTCAAGCAAGGATCGCACGACTTGCATGCCTAATCCACGCCGCCAGCGTTCACTCTGAGCCAGGATCAAACTCTCCGAAAAACAACTTGGCTATTTGATCGCTCAAAATAAATCAAAGGAAAGACAATAAGATTTCAAAGAACACATCAATTCCCTGTTAGGAAAGGTTTTAGAAGAATATCAAAATGCCATACTTTTGTCAAGCAATTTTTGTTAATATTTTTTCCCAGGCTGTTATTCATGTAAAACTATATATCTAATAAGGCTTTAGCGTTCTTAAAAAAGATCGCGTCTTTGAAATTCGTGCTCAAAGGGGACCGGTTGATCATGTTGAGCGTGCCGAGAATATCCTGGTTCGCCGGGAAATCCGACCCGAATAAAATATGCGAGGCGTCCGTAACTTCCAGAGCACAGAAAAAAGCCGAAGGCGATTTCGAACCGGCAATGTCAAAATACAGGTTCTTAAAATACTCGCTGGGAAGCTTGAACAAGTCTTTAACAAACCCTCTTTTACGAAGCATGAGATACGTATTGTCAAAACGCTCCTTAACAAAAGGAAGCACCCCGCCATAGTGAGCAAAAATAAGTTTAACGTCCGGGAAAGCCAAAAGCTTTTCATTCATCATTAATTTGCCGATGCTCATAGAGACATCGAAAACGTATTCTAAAACCGGCGTCAGCAACGGATCTTTCACCCGGTCCTCCCCGATAGGGTTGATAATTTGGGGATGGACGTGGATCGGCATGCGGTTTTTCTGGGCATATTCGAAGACCGGGGTAAACATGTCGTCGTCCAAATATTTCCCTTCAAAACTGGACGGCAATGATATCATGGACAATTTCAAAGACTTAAAACGGCTCAGCTCTTTCATGATGTCTTCGGGACTGTCTAAAGGAAGGATTCCCGCGCCAATAAGCCGCCGGGAGTATTTCCTCACGACCTTGCTGATCTCTTCATTGTAAATTTCACAAACATTTTTCCACCCCCCCATGTTAAGATGTGCATCGCTCGTCGGATAAAGCAAAACGGCTTTCTCGATACCAAATTGTTTCATCGTTGCCAGCTGCCAGTCAAGATCCGACCAGCTCGAGCGGAAAAATGTCGTCTTTGAAGCAATGGCCTGAGGCATATAGTGGCTGTGGGCATCAATAATTCTACTCATAACAAAACCTTTCCATCAATATCTTTTAACAAACGGATTTTTTCTGGGGGGAGAACACAAAAGGTAAAAACATAAACACCGACTTAAATGACTCATGCCCCGCCCTGACACTGTTCAGCGCGATAAGCATATTAAGCCCATGTTTGTTGACACATCGGGAAAACCGCAGAAGCCAACACAACGGTTATTAAAGCATCGCGTTCTGCTTCAGTTCCTGCTCGACGACCTCAAGAGCTTTTTTCAGATCCGGCAGCAAATTAATGTTAATGGAAACACCTTTGGCTGTAGGAACCATCTCCTCAGATCCCTGCGTCATCGTCCAAGTACGAATATCGACCAAGTCATTCCCCTTGTATTCCCGGATACCGACCCGCACTTCCTGGAACTTATTCTTCTTGAAAGTAAAAACGGTTTTATCCACTCATGTCACCTCCCTTCTTATCACGCAATATTTCATATCAAGACAGCCTTTCTTCACATGATATGAACACATCCACAGAACCGTCACCTACTTCGCCTGCTGTTGGGCATAGTCTATAACAGGCTTTGTCCACGGAGTTTGCTGGTTAATAACGGCCAATTCCAGCGGGCATGCGTTCTGCGGCACGGATAACGCGAACATAACCATATCCACCACGGAATCCGCAGACATAAGCCGCTCTTTTTGCTGCTCGGTAATGTCCTTTAACTTCCCGGTCAGCTCCGTATCGACGACACCAGGCAAAACAGACGTGATTTTAATCCCGTGATCCCGCATCTCCCAAAAGAGCCCTTTCAAAAAAGCGCGCAAGCCGACTTTTAAAGAACTGTATGTAATAAAATTCTTCGGCAAAGGGTCACATAATGTCGATCCGCTCACCATGTTAATAATCGCGCCCTGTTTTCTTTCAATCATATGAGGAATAATGAGGCGGATCAGTCTGACATACCCCAAATAATTCGTGTGCGCCAGCCGCTCTATGTCTTCCAGCGGCTGCTTATCAAAAGGATACTGGCTGGAAACTCCGGCATTATTAATGAGGATATCGACCGTTTTGAACTCCTGAAAGGCTTTGTCAGCCAGGTTTTGCAAATCGGCAAGTCGACTCACATCCGTCGGGACACCGATGACCCGCGAGCCTGTTTTCTTCTCAATCTCCGCCGCAGCTTCCTCCAGAGTCGCCTGCGTCCTGGCCGCAATCATCACGTTGACACCTTGTTCTGCGAGTTTTAAGGCAATGGCCTTCCCGATGCCTTTACTGGCGCCGGTTATAACAGCATTCTTCCCTTTTAAATTCATTAATGCTCCCTTTCTTTAGATAGAACGAGGCCTCCCATGCCCAGCTTGACCTCCGGCATGACCCCGTTAAAAAATCCTGTTTCAATCCGGGATAATTTTCTTTAAAAAAAATCCGGAAAACAGCATGCAGACCCCCAGCAACAAAAAGTTCATTTCAAAACTCATCCCCCTATTAATAAAAAACTTACTGATCTTAAAACCCACCCCGCCGCCGATAAAACGGAGAGCGGAATTCAAGCTTGCGATCTCTGAACGATGCGTGTCGGGAAAGTCCGTCAAGATAGTTGAAATACCATTATGCCCGATGGTCCACCCGAAACTAACAAGCCCCAAGATAAGTCCGACGATCAGCAAAGGATACTTTCCGTATAATGACATCGTTGATAAAGACAAGATCAACAGTCCGATGAGACAGGCGGCTGCACGCCCTTTCTTATCTGAAAGATACCCCCCCATCATTTGCCCCAGAGCCCCGCTCACCGGCGGGATTAACAACAAAGAACTGATCATCATCTGGTTCAGGTGATAGCTCTCCGCCAGATACACACCAAACCATTTCTGCACCCCATGGAACAAGAAACTGATAAAAGCAATAAAACCAAAAATCCGCCCTATACAGGGTTTCTTAAGTGTGTTGATATAATCAATTTTCAGCCGGCATATATGGGCAAAGGGCTCGAGACTTAAAAATAAAATACTCAGGGCCGTGACAACTCCGATCAAAGACGGAATCCAAAAAAGCCATCTCCAGTGTACGGTTCCGCTCAAGATCAATCCCGAGATAGATGCCAGAAAACTGAAGCTAAAAAACATTCCCACCAAACGGCCCCGGACGTTCTTTTCAAAAAGCTGCCCAATTATCATCAACCCCAAAGGAATAACACCCGCACCGGAGACCCCCATGATCACACGTCCCAGCAAAAAATGCTGTATGGTCCGTATGTTGGCGCAGTAAAAACAAGCCAGGGCATAACAGAACAAAGAAATACCCAGGATGCGCTTATATGAGAAATAACGAGTCAACGGGGCATAAAGCAGGGCGCCCACACCATAAGGAATCATATAATAAGGAATGACATCCGAAACCAGGATACCTGGAATCCGCAGATCAACACTCATAGCCGGGATCGCCGCCACAATTGCCGCAACATTAAATGATATTGTGAAACATCCACAACACAACAAAAAATAGCTAACTTTTTTTTCTCGAGTTATCTGACTCCCAAAATTAAACATGAAAAAAAGTCCACAGAAAGACTCTTTATACTAATATTATTATACCATAATAATATTAGTACCAAAAATAAGAGAAAAATGTAAGAAAAATTTTTCCTTTTTGAGCTTTATGATTGAGAGGCCAATTGCTCAGCTTCCTTTTCAATAACATCCTTAAAAATCTTCATGTTATCCTTGGAATGCTTATTAATAAACCCTTCTATCTGCTCTTCCGAATACGCGGTGAACCCCGGGTCCATTTCAAAATCCTGAATCCAGGTCATAAGAGTCCCTTCTGCCGTAACATGATACAACCAAATGATTTTCATATACTTAAAAGGGAACATCGGTTCGTGGCGGGATGCAAAGGCAAAAAACTGCTCTTTATGAAGCCATCGTTTGGAAACCCATGATTTATTTTCATCATCGGTAAGACGGAATGTTATCTCAAGACCGCTTCGCTCCAACACCTCTGCTTTAATATATTCGTCTCCAAACAGTTCGGTCCATCTTTCAATATCATTGGAAGTGTCATAAACAAGATCATAGGGCGCATTAATCAATATCGAATTCCGTGTATGTCCCATAATATCCTCCCCGTTATAAATAAGTTATAATTTCTTATCCGGCAAGCCCCTTCCGTCAAAGGGGGCTCGCCCTTTCGACGCTCAACCCCACTGCTGCCCGCCTAAAAAAACACGAGACACAGCCCCGCTTTCCTTCCTTGTTTTTTTAGCGAAAGGCATCTTTTGTTCCTGCACTAGCGATCCTCCAGCATCGCAACGACTCTGGCCCATCCGGCTCCGGCATTTTTAACCCGCACCGGGAAACACGCCACTTTAAAGCCAAAAGAACGGGGAACAGCCCCCAGATTGCCAAGCCGCTCCATATGACAAAATTCCCTCCGGCGGCCGAGGAAATGCGACGGCCAAAGTTTTGATTTGTCTTTTGTCGTCAAAAATTCCTGAAACATTTCAAAACACGGGCGGTCAAGCCCAATGGTGTCAATGCCCAGCATTTTGACGCCCTGGTCCAGAATAAACTCGACAGCGTCAGGCATCATGCCGACATACTTATTCACATAATCCGGAGTCCCCAGGAGGGCATCCCCACCGGTATAAATAAGAACGATGTCCATGGGCTTAAGCTTATAAGACAGCTTCTTTAAAGCCTGCTCGATATCGGTTCGGTGGATAGCATCCGGATAATGCATATGAGTGAAATCCAAGATCACCCCGTCTCCGTAACACCATTCCAGAGGGACATCTTCAATGGTCCGGGCCGGCCGGCCTTCACAACAGCTGCCGTAATGAAACGGGGCGTCCACATGCGACCCCATATGAACAGAGGCATGGACTATTTCCAAAGACAGCATTTCCCCATCAGGGATTTCCCCGGCAGCAGCAACTCTTTCCCCCTGTTCAAACTTTTCCTGTCCGCCGGGACGGTTCTTCATAACCACCCAGTTGAAATGCTCAACACCGTCCGCATGGCTGATGCGGTCGATCTTGGCGGCATGGGTCTCCTGCAAGGTGTCGTCTATGGGAAGACTAAGATCAATGATCTGCATAATTCCAATCCGTCGCCTTTCTCCTTCGGCATTTCTGCCGGGCATGAAAGCACTCCATTTTGCGTTAACGCCAGCGCGCCCGAAAAGCGCATATCCCGACTCACATACTTCTTCAGTCCGCCGGAGCCTTTGACTTCACAATCTCAACGATTTCATTAAACGTGAATGTTTTTTTAAGCTCTCCGTCGCCCAAAGGGACATTCAGTTCTTTTTTTATCCCGACGGATATCTCGACCAACTCCGTGGAATCCACCCCCAAAGAGGCCGCCAGGCTCTCATCCGGCTTAATCTCGTCAGGGCTGACATCCAGCACCTTCTGGAATACTTCTTTCACTTTTGCCTCAACACACACAGGGATACCTCCTTCATTCAGGGCTTTTAAGGCAGATTCGTCCCCAGCCCTATATTGATAAAATTATTTCTTGGCCAAGACCAACGCCACGTTAATCCCGCCGCGGCCGCGATTGAGCACCAAAGCCTTGTTGATCTCTTTGGCCTGGCATTTGTTGGGACAATAATCCAGATCACATTCCGGATCCGGAGTTTGATAATTAATCGTCGGAGGGACAATGCCGGACTCCATGGCTAAAAGAGTTGTTATAACATCAACAGCCCCGGAAGCTCCAAGCATATTACCGAAAACTGATTTGGGAGCGGTGACCGGGATTTTCTTGGCATGGCTGTTAAAGACCTGTTTAATGGCCATGGTTTCCGTCCGGTCCCCCAGAACCGTTCCGTCCCCGTCGGCACAGATATAATCAATGTCTTCCGGGGCACATTGCGCATCCTCCAGGGCCAGGCGGATAGCCCGGGATAACTGCAGGCCGTCATCGGCAGGATCAATGCGGCTTACCCCGTCCGTGGTGGTGCCAAAGCCCGCCACAAAGCCCAGGACAGATGTCTGCCGGCCCCGGACTCTTTCCAAAGGTTCCAGGATAAGGCACCCTGCCCCCTCAGCGATGGCAAACCCGTCCCGGTTTTTATCAAAAGGCTTATAGGCTGTGTCGGCGGCTTTGTTGTTCTTCGTAAGCATACCTGAGGTGTTGCAGCACAACAAAGCATAAGGCGTCACCGGGGCTTCCATCCCTCCGGCGAGGATAAAATCATTGTGGCCTTTCTTAAGATTTTTTGCCCCGTACCCGATGGCCATCAAAGAACTCGCCCGGTCGGCAACGATGGTTTTGCTATAGCCTTTTATACCGTAATGAATCGATATCTGTCCTTGCGGAGCCGCAGGGAACCACGCGGAGGCCATAAAAGGGCTTACCCCCTCCCGTCCTTCCAGGTAAAGATCCCGCAACTCCGTTTCCGCATAAAGCCATCCTCCGATCGCATTGCCCATAAAAATTCCCGCCCGCTTTAAATTTTCGCTCTGCATATCGATGCCAGCGTCTTCTATGGCCAGTTCGGAAGCGACCAGCGCCATATGGGCGAACAAATCGATTTTTTTCAGCAGCCGGGAAGACACCTTGCTGTAGGCATCCAGCTCATGAACTTGCCCGGCGAGATGAGAAGGATACCGTGAGGCATCAAATCTATCGATCACCTTGACGGCTGAACGGCCTTTTTTGACATTAGACCAAAATTTCCGTTTGTCGATACCGCTCGGGGAAACGACCCCCACACCTGTAATTGCTATTCTGTCCATTGTCTCTCCAATTGTTTATGTATATCCTCTACGGCAGATCACCCGGCATACCGCTTCAAAACCATGGCTGAGTGAATGCCGGAAAAACCGCTGCTTGTTTTTAACATGATATCGATCTTTTTCTCCCGGGCCACATTCGGGATATAATCCAAATCACACTCCGGGTCAGCTTCTTCCTGGTTGATCGTCGGAGGCAGGATATTGCGCTCGAAGATAAGAGCGCCGACGGCAAGTTCGATACCGTTGGCTCCCGCCAGCGGATGCCCGATCATGGACTTCAGGGAACTGATCGGGATATTGTAAACGGCGTCGCCTAAAGCCATCTTATAAGCGTTCGTTTCAAAAACGTCATTTTGCCGGGTGGAAGAGCCATGCGCATTGATATAATCAATTTGTTCCGGGTTAATCCCGGCGCTTTTGATCGCCAGAACAATGCTGTCCGCCATGGCGTCCCCTTCCGGGGGAAGATCCGTCATGTGATACGCATTGTTCGTCGTGCCGTAACCGATAATTTCACAATAAATTCTTGCGCCGCGTTTTAACGCGTGCTCAAGTTCTTCAACGACAAGCAGACCCGCCCCTTCCGATATGATAAAACCGTTCCTGCTTTTATCAAACGGCCGGGAAGCTTTTTCGGGCTCATCATTCCTCGTGGAGAGGACATTAATACAATCAAAAGCCCCAAAGGTTATGGGTGTAATCGGGGCTTCACTAGCCCCGGTAATCATGATATCGGCTTCCCCCGACTGAATCGCCTCATAAGAAAATCCGACGGAATCCGTCCCTGCCGTACATCCTGTCGATATGGTATTGCAGATGCCCTGCAGCCCGTATTTGGCCGTGATCTCACTGGAAGGCGTGTTGAACATCGAGGCATCGTAAAGGTCTTTCCGGACCAGACTCGGATCAATAGGATTTTTACCGCTGTCCGTCACAAGGGCAAATTCTTCCTCCATATATTTCGTTCCGCAGATGGCATTGGCCAGCGAAACACCCATGCGTTCTTTATCAACCCGGCTCAAATCCAGTTTGGCGTCCTCGACCGCCATGCGCGCGGCGATCACGGCAAACTGCACGTAAAGGTCCATGCGAATGGCCTCCTCCCGGGTCAGCCCCAAAGATATGGGGTCAAACCTTTTGACTTGCGCAGCGATCTTCGTGTTAAATTGAGACACATCAAATTCGGTGACCCGTTTCACTCCGGAAATTCCGTTCACCATGGCGTGAAAACACTCGTCATTTCCGACCCCGTTGGGGGCAACGAGACCCACCCCTGTTATAACGACTCGTCTAGACATTTTTCCCTCTCTCTTATAGACTGTTTAAAATCACGACACGCCGTGCCCCGACAAACGGCATCACCGTGTCAGGGACAAATTCACCGGCCTTGCCCTGTTTCTTCAAGAAGACCTTCCGTTAATGGGAATTCCGACTTGATTTCTTCCGGGGTAAAAAATTGCCCCGTCCCCTCCACCTGATGAACGAACCGGACTATTTTCCTGTTTAAAGGCGCCTTCCTTCGGATACTGGCTGCCACCTGGTCGATTTCCCCGTTAATAAAATCAATTTCACTGGGTTTGCCCCGTTTAATACTCTGTAATATCGAGCCATAAACAGGCTCTTTGCTCAAACCGGTCAATGTTTTCTGAAGGATACCCGCCGCTTCGTTGACAGGCATACGGGCAAGCCCCAGGATTCTCTCAACAGGAAAATTCGGCAACGAAACCAATTCTATTCCGGCGGCGTTGATGATATCAAGACCCTCCCGCAACAACAGGACACTCAGCTTACACAAGTCGATATCCGAAAAAGCTTCCTGCATGGGCTGACCAATGCACGCCGGGATACAATTATTAAAATTCACGAAAAGCTTCAGCCACTTCATCCCCATAATATTTGTCGATATCTCAACAGGAAAAGCTCTCTTTAGAACATACGCTATTTCTTCGATCTTAGCATCATTGACAGTGTAAGGTTTTCCGATAATCCAATCCCCCGGGAAATTGAGGACAACCTCCCCCGGGACAGTGTATGTCGCCCCGAACATGACGATACTGCTGTACATCCTTTCCGGAGCAAAATGAGTGCTGAGAAGATTATCTCCCTGGATCCCGTTCTGTGTTGTTAGCACCAGGCTATCTTCCAGAAAATCCGCGTTATCTTGATAAGCCTGCTCCATATCCTGGCTTTTCACGGTAAAAATAACCAAATCATACGTCCGGTCCAGTTTGTCCGCGACGCGGACACCGACGGCTTCATCCCCGTCAGGCTTTCTGATACATAAGCCGTTTTCTTGAATGGCCGAGACCTGTTCCGGGCGCCCCACCAAAAGAACGTCTGCCCCGGCTTTGGTCAAGAAGCCCGCAACAACCGAACCAATCGCCCCTGCTCCAATAACAGCAATTTTCATCTGACTTTCTCCCGAAGACAAGGTTAATCCTTATAATACTGCTTCACGACATACTCTTTTAATGTTGCCAGGATCATTTCAAGCTTAGCTTCATATTTCTTTCTGTAATAGATTTCCCACAATATCTTTTTATACAAACCTTTGACCTGATAATGCATTTCATAATCAATCCGTGTCCCGTTCGCTCTCTCCCCCACCTGAATGACTTCATACCCGACAAAGAAATCCCCTTTAAATGTGCGTTCGATTTCCCGTCTCGGCTCATACTGGGTTATTTCCGAAACCCAGCGCGGAGCCAGGCCTCCGCCTAGAGAATGATGATATTGCGTCCCGATAGCAATGTCCCCTTCTGTCAGCTTCTGCGTATGCCAAGGACAAGGCTTCGGCCACCACGAGGCCTCTCCCCACAATAAAGATTCCGAAGTCACAAGGCCGATGGGGACTTCGATAAAAACAAAATGATGACTCACTCGCAATTCTGATTTTTGGGCCACGGCTCTTTCCTCATTTTTTTGCTGAATAACATGCTGCCGCTACGCGGGGAAACGGTTCACGCTACGTCACCGGGGACAAAACTTCCAGAAGCAGGGAACTTCTCCCTAGGCTAGGTTGTCTCCGTCTTTCCATTATGGCTGGGATCATATTTATTATAATCAAAGCCAACCTCTTCAAAGAGCCGGATCATAAGCCCGTAAAATGTCATGGGAACTTCCGAAAAAAAAGCCCTGAGGATATCACATTCCTCAACAATCTCCGAGCCTCTTTTCTGAGCATTCTGCGTCGCTTTTTTCGTAACGACCTGATCCGCAATTTCCCGGTGAAACAAGGGGATCCTTTGAATCATATTTTTATATTTTGTTAACGCACTTTTCTCCCATTCCATCTGGAGCTGTTCATCAACCATAGATCACCGTCCTGTCCTCAGACCACGGATTCTAACGCCGGGCCATTTTAAAATTAAACATATGTGCCTTCACCAACGGAAGCTTTTTCAAATTTGGCGATATTGCTCATAAAATCTTTCACACACAATTTAACAAGCATGTCATAATCACTGTCCATAATCCGGTGAATGCGCTCCGGCTTTGAATAAAACTCGCGCATACACCAGGCCCCCAGCCGGCCGACATCAGCAACAGAAAGATATTGAGTTGGGATAACCGGGTGATGAAAATCCCATTCCCGCAGCTGAATATCCCGGGGGGTCAGCCAGCCTTTTTTAATCGCATTATTCCACAATAAAGAACCCGGCACAGGCGTCACGTAATCCAAAGCCATGATATCGGGATCAATATCATCGGCAACCCGGAATCTTTCCTTGATGGTCGCTTCATCATCATCCTCTAACCCGATTAACACCGTCCCGACGCTGGCGATGTTCGCCGCCCGCAACGCCTGCACAGTATCCTTGATCTGCTGCAGCGTTACGCCCTTGCCCTGTTTGGCCAGCTGCTCGTCACTCTCAACTTCAACGCCCACCAGCCCCATAAACAAACCCGCTTTGTTCATCAGGGGTAAAATATCCTTGTGGGCCAACCAGTCATCGGCGCGGCCTAAACAAACCCATTGAATTCTGTTGCCCCGCTCAATTTTCGACTCACAAAAACGCCGCACATTATCCTTGTCTACGTTAAAAGCATCATCCTGTATGACGACAACCTTGACGCCGTATTCTTTTTCAAGATAATCCAACTCGTCTAAAATCCGGCTATGGGATTTTCCCCGCCAGGAAATATAATCCTTTTGACTGTTGCGCTTATCGTAGAGACTCCACTGATAACAAAAGGTGCATGCCCCGGGGCAGCCGCGGGAAGTCAGGAGTTCGGCAAACGGTTTCCAGTATGTGTGGCCGACATATTTTTCCATCGGGAAAAGGTCATACGCCGGCATCGGCAAATCATCCAGGCTGGGGATCAAGTCCCGGTGCGGCCCCATCTCGATCTTTCCGTCCGCCGTCCGCGAGACCAGGCCGGGGATATCCGACAGGTCCGTCTTCTGGTTTTCCAATGCCAGGATCAGGTCTGTGATTGTGAGCTCACCCTCTCCCATGGCAATGAAGTCCACCCAGGGGTTCTGTTCCAGCGTTTCGGTGGCATAGGCGGAAAACCAAAGACCGCCCATAAGGATTTTGGTCTCAGGCAGGATGTCCTTAATTCTTCTGGCTGTTTCCAGGAAATGCCAGATGACAGACAATCCTCCGGTAGAATGCAGCAGGTCCCCAAAGACACATAAACGGGGCTGGCTCTTCGCAATTTCAGCCATCATCTGATCATAAGAAAGATCCAACGCCTTAGCATCCAGGACCTGGACATCGGCCACGGCTTTGTCCCGCAGATAGGCCGCAACCTGGGCATAATACTGATTAGGAGCTTTATGGTCTCCGTGGGTAGCCCAGGAACCCATCGGAGGCGTAACAAATAAAACTTTCATTCCATCCCTTTCTCAAAAAAATTATGTTCTATGGTTTCTTTACTAAAAAAGACCCTGCACATCCCTGTCTTGCATTTCTTAAGATACCCGGTAACGCGCGTTACAATAAAGACATAAAGGCTGCGGAGGCTCGGCAGTCAAAACCAGCTCGAGACAAGAGAACGCCCTCCAGGTGTCGCGTCAATACAGATATGTTTTGACTGCGTATATTCCAAAAGGCCCTCGGTTCCCAGGGAACGGCCAAACCCGCTCTGTTTGTAACCGCCGAAGGAAGCCTCGTTGTAAAAACCGCCGTAGGTGTTAACCCACACGATTCCGCACTGCAGCTGTTTGGAAACCTGCTGAGCTTTATCCATGCTCCTGGTCCAAACACAGGCAGCCAGACCGTAAGGAGTATCATTCGCGAGCTCCAGAGCTTCTTCCGGAGAGGAGAATCTCATGACCGACAGAACCGGGCCGAATATTTCTTCCCGGGCAATCGTCATCTCAGGAGTAACGTCCGTGAAGATCGTAGGCTCCAAATAATATCCTTTCGCTATATCCGAAGGGAGATCTTCCGGTATCTTGCCGCCGCAAAGAAGCGTAGCGCCTTCGTTTACCCCTTTTCGGACGTAGGACAAAACCTGCTCCCGGTGCTGCGCGCTAATAAGAGGGCCAAAATCCGTATCGTAATTGATACTATGGCCGATCTTAAACTGCTGCACCTTCTGAACCAGTCTTTTTAAAAAATCGTCATAAATATCATCCTCCAAAAGCAACCGGGATCCGGCGGTACACATCTGTCCCTGATTCATAAAAATGGCTGACAGCGTCCCCCCGACAGCGGCGTCGATATCACAATCCGCGAACACGATGTTGGGAGATTTCCCCCCGAGTTCCAAATTTAATTTTTTTGTCGTCTGTGCGGCGCGGCGCATGACATCGCGGCCCGTTTCCGTCCCCCCGGTAAAACTGATCATATGAACTTCCGGGCTTTCAATGAGTTTCTGAACCACCTCATGCCGGCTGCTTGTGACAACATTAAGCGCCCCGTCCGGCAGGCCGGCCTGCCGGATAATTTGGGCGAGTTTTGAAATGGAAACGCTTGCCTGGCGGGACGGCTTAAAAATAACGGAATTCCCGGCGATCAAAGCAGGCGCCACCTTCCAGGCGAACATGATAAGAGGATAGTTCCAGGGGATAATGGCGGCGACGACACCCACAGGCTCTCTATCGGTCAGGCTGCGTACAGGGGCCGGGACAGGGTTGATCGTTCCTTTCAACTGATCACTCACTCCGGCAAAATATTCAAAAGTGTCCGCACACGTGGGGACGTCAATAAATGTCGTCTGCTTAATCGTTTTGCCGGTATCGGAACTTTCCAATTCGGCCAAAAGTTTGGCATTATCCCGGATGAGCTGTGCGACACGCGATAAAAACTGACCTCTTTCCCTGATCGTCAGTCCGGCCCAGGCCATGGATAAAAAACACTGCCGTGCGGCGTCAATCGCTTCAGCCATGTCCCCGCAGGAGGCATCTGCCACCTGTGCGAACGCTTCTCCGGCGGAAGGGTTCATGGCCTCAAAATACCGGTCTTCCTGTGCCGGCCTTAACGTCCCGTTAATGAATAAATCATATCTGTCCATAGCTCAAATCTCATCCTTCAACCGGAACTTGCTGCCATAATTCGAAAATCCGGCTACAGGGAGCATACCATTTCGAAATCCGGGCATAATCGCCCTTCAGGTGCATCTTTTTCTGCGTTGTTGCCACAAAAGGATCTATTTGGCGGTTGAATACGGCGAGCCAGACTTTGGCCGAAGCCGAAATTAAAAATTCCGCGTCCGTATTATGGCCGACCCGAACAATCCGGCCGTTTTCAAACTGAAAACTGTACACCCGGTCGGTTTCGTTCAATTTAACGGCCAGTTCCATGGTCATCTGAGTCTTTTCCCCCATATCTTTCAGCTGTTTGTCAGCGTTGACAACCTGAACGATCTGGTCGATTTGCTCCTGAGAAAACAATTTATATTTTTTCCCCGGAGCAGCCGCCCCGGGTTCTTCCGTTTTTTTTGATCCGGCAGAAAGACCGGTGTTGTTCAAAGGGGCCTTTGGCTTAAACAACCGGCTGAAACACTCCACCTTCACTGCCTCCTCAAGGCATTGGACAAGAAGAAAACAATCGAAAAGGTCTTCACCGGCGGCAACAATGCCATGATTTTTCAAGACAAGGACGTTATTCTCTTTAAGGGCCGAGAGAACCGGAGCGGTATCCGTCACTGACGGCGTATCCTGAGGAATAGACCTGACTTCTCCCAGATACAGTTTGGATTCAAAATTTCTCGGAGACAGGACATCCAGCTCCGAGAAATATGCGTTTGCAAACGTCGTGTGCGTATGCAGAACGGATTTCACGGAAGGGACATTCTTATAAATATCCGTATGCAGCAGCGCTTCCGTGGAAATCATGCCCTCATCAATCACCTGTCCGTCCAAATTCATCAACAGGATGTCCTGATCGTGCAGCAGCCCCAGGCAAGTTTTACTGCCCGTCAGAAGGATATGCTGATCGTCAACCTTAACACTCATATTCCCGTTCAGGCCCGTCGCCAATTCTTTCTCCCAAAGCAGCCGGCCGACGGCGATCATATTTTTCTTGATTGTCTCTTTAAGTTCATTATTCATGTATTTTTCCTATATAGTTTCCCGGGACCCACTCCAGAAGAGGGACATATCCCTTGACAGCCGGAGGCGCCACGCGCCGGCCGCAGAAGCAACAGATCTCTTTGGGTTTTCCAATAAATCTTTTCTGTTCGACCGCGGGATAAGCCAGAACCGGGACTCGGTGTTTCTTGGCCAGGACCGCATATATCAAGGCCCCGATATCACAAAGCGCCCCGTGCGCGTCTCCGATCTGATAAGCCAGCCAGACTTCTTTGATCATATTTCGATAAAACATAAAACCGGCCATATTGTCCGCGATGACAAGCGGAGTCATGTTCCGTTTCAACAACTCACGGCTGTTGACCTTCGCCGCCTCGAGCTGAGGGCGCCCCTCGGGGATGACAACAGTCTTCTGTCTCTTTTTCTTTAAAATGTCCATAACGGCCGGGGCCGCCTGTCCGTGAACCAGAATGTGCTTTAGCGGTTTCTTATTTGACATTGATCGCTACCGTTTTTGTGACATATTGATAAGGAACCACATCGAATCCCGGATAAAAACCTTTGGCCCCTCTCGGGACAAAACGCTTCCCTTCATAACAAAGCAGTTCTTTCTCGTCCCGTATTTCAATCGGGATATCCCGGCCTGACTTAACGGCCCGGGAAGGCTGCGTGAGGACATAAAAAGGGATATTGAATTCTTGGGCACAAACGGCGATTTGATAGGTGCCGATCTTGTTCGCGAAATCGCCGTTGGCACAATTCCTGTCCGATCCGACGATCACCTTGTTCACCAAAGAGTCGGCCATCACAGATGCCACAGCATTATCGGCGATCAATGTCACATCAATGCCGACCCGCTTCAATTCCCAGCACGTCAACTTGGCCCCCTGCAGATACGGACGGGTCTCGGTAGCAAAAATCTGGATTTTTTTCCCTTGTTTCCTGCAAAGAGCCGCGGCCATGGCCAGTTCCCCCGAGACATTGCAATGTGTCAGGATGCTGTCTCCGTTCTTCATTAACTTCGCCAACCTGGCCACCCGGTCCAGACGCTGCTGCCTGATCCCCTGCAAATATCCATGAATATTTCTTTTGACAATTTTGCGGGGATCTTCATGGTGCCTTAGCGCTTCTTCAGCCCAGTGCACGACGATGCCCGTCACTTCGGAAAAAGGGAACGTCGGGCGGCTGGCATTAAGCGCCTGGGCTGTTTTGTTCATTTTCTGCATGAAAACCCTGTCAGAGGCCTTGTCTGCCGCCTGGATTTCCAGCAAAAATGTATTTAATACCACAAGAAACTGTCCGAAAGCCCTGGTTTTCATGGAACGGATCACCTTAACGGCCTGAGCCGTATTCCGGACTTTAATATAGACAGTCTTTTTCGGGATAAGGGTTTCGTCCAGGACATTCAGGACGCGCCCTTTCATTTTTGCCGGCCAGAATAAAGGGGTTTCTGTCATAGGATTATTTTTTTGCGTTCTTAACCAGATTCAAAGCGATGCCGATCATCGCTCCTTCAGCCATATAATAATCAGGATTCATAAATCCCATCTCCCCGGTTATGACATTATCGCTCACCGCCAAGATGACCGCAGCCGGGACATTATAAAGCTGGCACAAAGTCAGGAAAACCGACGTCACCATATCCACGGCTATCGCGCCCTGCTCAACGGCTTTGCCGACGTGCTCTTTGGTTTCTCTTAAAATAGCATCGGTCGACCAGACGGCCCCTTTGCGGACCGTTAGCCCGGACTGTTCTGCCGCGGCTGTGATTTGCTGAGTCAACGCCGAATCAGCCTTTGTTTCAAAACCATGATCGACATAATACGGAGTAACACCGTCCCCCCGGACAGCGCTTTCGGCCACAACCAAATCGCCGATTTTAATATCTTCCCTCAACGCCCCGCAGCTTCCGATACGGATCATGGTTTTGGCCCGGGCATTGCAGAGGATTTCCGTGGTGATGGCTGTATCAGCGGAGAAACGGCCCCCGTTGATTGTCGTAACCCTCGTCCCCTGGTATTCCCCCGTGAACATGGTATATTCCATAAAAGAAAAATTCTTGATAGGATTCTCCAGTTTCTTCACCAAGGCGTCCATGCGTTCCCTGGGGCCCGGGACAATGGCAAAAGACCCGATGTCTTCCGGGCGCAGCTGAACCATCTCCATCAGGTCTTCACCTGTCATATGGACTTCTTTAACCATCGTCTGCATAATTCATTCCTTTCTTGTTCAGGTATATTCATGAAAATTAATGACACACATCCCAGGATATCATCTTCCATCTTGCGCCGCACTTCCGGCGTGATTTTTCCTTAATGTTTCCTTATCAATTTTTCCAATCCGGTTTTTTGGCAGGACATCCTTCAGTTCAATTTCGGAAGGCACTTTAAAATGAGCCAAATGCTGGCGGGCAAAATATCTGAGGTCTTCGATCGAAATATCCATTCCCTCCTTCAATACGACAAAAGCTTTCACCGCTTCGCCCCTTAAAGCATCCGAAACACCGATAACCGCGGTCTCCTCGACAGCTTCATGCTTATGAAAAGCGGCTTCCACTTCCGGAGCGTAAACAATCTGTCCTCCGACTTTTATCATTTCTTTCTTACGGCCAACGATATATAAATATCCCTCTTCGTCAAAACGGCCGAGATCCCCGGTATAAAGCCAGCCGTTCTTTTTCGTCTGGGCCGTCAGGTCCGGGTCTTTATAATACTCGTCCATAACAACCCAGCCGCGAATGACAATCTCACCGATCTGGCCGCAGGGGACGTCCTGCCCGTCATCATCGATCAATTTCATTTCAGAAACGGGCGAGGGTTTCCCCACACTGGCAATATTGCTGCTCCCCAGAGGCGTCACGGTGTTCGGCGGACATGTTTCCGTCATGCCCCAGCCATTCAACAATTTTGCATTCGGGCAGTATTTCTGGAAACGCGCCATAATCTCCGGGGTGCTGGGCGCCCCGAAAACAACGACCCACCGCAAAGAGGACAGATCGAATTTATCTATTTGTTTCAATGTCAACAAGGCTGTATACATGGCCGGGACAATGTGAAAACATGTGACCTTGTAACGCTGAATATTTCTCAAGAACTCATAGGGATTAAAACGGTCCATAATAACAAGTGTTATTCCGAAGATAAGAGAATTCTGTATATAAATGAATCCGCCGATATGGCTGAAAGGAATGGCCGCCAGCTTGATATCCCTGTCGTTTAAATCGACAAAAAATTCCATGGCTTTAGGAGAGCCTTCCAAATGTTTATAATTAAGTAAAATCCCTTTAGGCCGCCCCGTGGTGCCGGATGTGTACATGATAAGGGCGGGGTCCGAATCCTCGATGAGAACCTCCGGCAAATCATCCCCCCCCCCTTCCAATAAATTCGGCCAAAGAACCTCCCGGTCTCCCGCCTCTGTTTGGCCCGGAAAAAGAATGACATGCTGTAAAGAAGGGACTTTTGACTTGATATCCGGCAAAGAAATGTCTGTTTTCGGCATAGCGAACAGCGCTTTTGTTTCCGAATGAGATAAGCAGGAGACCAGCTCATCGTCCTTTAGCATATAATCCAGAGGAACGACGACGGCTCCGAGGTGAAAACAGGCCAGGTAACAGACAACATATTCGGGACAATTCGGAAGAAAGACAGCCACTTTATCTGATTTCCCGACGCCTAACTTCTTTAAGCCGGATGCCAGGCGGATGACCTGTCCCCTTAAATCTGAAAATGATATTTCCTGATCCTTAAAAATTAAAGCCGGTTTCCCGCTGTAAGTGTCAGCCTTTTCTTTGAGCAAATGGTAGACGTTCATTACAAATCACCTTCATATGAGCTGGGAGGGGTTTCTTTCTTGATTTTTTGCCGTATTTGGCCGTATCTGCTTTATTTAACAGAAGTTAGACTTCTGAGGAAATAGTAAAATTTTATTAGTTAGATTTTAATACAAGAAGGAGATTTGTCAAGCACTATTGCAGAGAATCAATGAGCCTTTTAAAGGATTTGATTTCCGCGTCAACAAGGTCCAGATCATGCTCAAGGATAATATCAAGATGCGGAGACAACTGGCTGGCTTTTCTCTGAATCAGCTTCTCCAGCTCTCTTTTTATGCGTTTCAGGAAAAAAATTCTCGCTTTCAGTTTTCTTTTGGCAATCTTTTTGTCAACATACTGAATAAAATAAAGAGATAAATCTATATTAAAATACGGGCGCTCAATCAGTAAAAAACTTTCGGTAATCAGATGGTGGAATATCTTCTTCCCTTTCGGGGTTATCTTGTAAACGTATTTTTCCGGCCAGCGGCCTTCCCGTCCGATATCTTTCTTTAATAAATTCAGCTGTTCCATTTTTTTAAGCGGATAATAGATCGATTTAACATCCAAACCAATCAGAGGGTACAGTTCCTCCTCAATAATTCGCTTAATTTCATACCCGTGTTTGGGGCCCCCCATGAGAAGCCCCAGGAATAACAATTCGTTCTCAATCATAGTTCAAGGGATGCTGAGGACATGATTAACCGCTTCCAAATGGCGTCACGCGTGAAGACGACATTTCCTGCCGTCTTCCTCGGGGATAACTCTTATTGAAATGCGGGAACAGTCTTGAAACGCTCAGATAAATAGGCAAAAACGGCTTCGGCCACACGGGCCTTGGCGTTGGAACTTAAAGAAGAGACCTCCACCCGGACTTCAGAATCATTGACAGGGACAAAAAACACCCCGGCCTCCGTTGTATCAACGCTGCCCGGGATCCCCATCACAACAAAAAAATTCTCCCGTCTTCTTTCTAAAAACAACTGAAAGGTCACCTGCTCAGGACCAAAATCCTCGCTTGAGCCCGTTAATTCCAAAGCTGTTTCATAGCAATCTTCCAGTGAGCAGCGGAATCTCTGTGCAAGGGCCTGGTCCCGGGCTTTTTCCAAAGCACGCGTAGAAGACCCCCACAGGGTTTTCCCGCACTCCTGGACAAAAGAGCATCCGCTCAACAACACCACCAGCACAACATATTTCCCTACCCAACGCATAATTTTCATAGGTAAATATTATAGCAAAACCTTTTTGAGATGCAATCTGTATAAATTAAGAAGCCCGTCGTTCCGGGGACTGCGCAAGGAATCCTCCCGCCCTGACGTTAACGGCAAGATTTTTTTTCTATAAGAGGAAGAAGGTATTCTTCTTCAATTTTAACACGCGTAATAATCTGCCGGGCCAGGTCATTAAACTCGACAGGAAAACGGCGGGCCTGCGGCTTTTGCCACAGGCCGTCGTAACGGTCCATAAAGTTCAGATAGGATATTTTCAAATCCTTGAGATCACAAAGAAGAAATTCCAGCATTTTGCACGCCTGGGTATCCCCCGCATAATCGGCCGACAACTGGGCATAAAAGGCTTCCCCCTGCTTTTCCCAATGGGCTTGCAACGTGTCATTCAGCCCGGCTAAATATTTTCTCGCTTCAAAGGCGTCCCTGACATGAGCCTGGATATTCTGCAGAGCCCCCAAAACAGCTTCCTGGGCTAAGCGGACACTATTGATATCTTTATATGGAGGAACTGACGGCATGTGGCACCAAAGAAAACGTTTTGGCCCTCGCTCCGGAGACTTTAATCATAAGAAAAAATCGCATTGAGAATATCGTGACGGCTGACAATCCCGACCATCCGGTCATCTTCTATGACCGGAAAAAAATGGATTCCGTGCTCAACGACCAGGGAGACAATATCATTGAGAGTCGTCGAAGGCTGAATCGAGATAACATTGCGGGTCATAATTTCCGCAACTTTTAGATTCTTAAAATGATCAATATTCTGCTGAAAAGAGTCTTTTTCATTGGCTGAACTGGCCCGGCTGACCACAGAAAACAAATCCGTCATGGTAATGATCCCGACCATTCCTATCCCTTTATTCACAACCGGAAAACCGCTCACGCGGTCACGCAGCATCAAATGCGCCACTTGGCTCACCAGCATATCTTCATAAATCACAGCCACATTCTCCGACATAATATCTTCTGCCAAAATCATATTGCCCCCTTTTTCTAAGGATTTCTGTTCAAGAGAATTTAATGATTATTTTCAATCTTCGTCTTATAACTATCGCACATCCTGCGGAACCCCAAAGCTTCTGTCCGGCTTTTGGTGAGTTCCCGCTGAAGAATTTTTTCTTTTTTCTGCAAAAACTCGTTCAGCTCCCGCATCTCCCGCAGCTTCCTCTCCAAATCGGCTTTCTCATTCAACAACTTCTCTCTTTCGTCCCGGAGCCTCCTGTCTTCCTCCAGGTCTTTCGGCAGCGCTGCCGTCACCATATCCTGCTCTGTCTTTAGCTGGACCTGCAACTGGCTGATAAGGGTGTGCGACTGGTCAATCTTTTCCTGACTTGCCAGCAGACTTCTTTCCAAGGCCAGAATCGTCTCATTATTTTCATGAATCTGTTTCTGATAAACGTCACTCTGTTCCTGCAGATGCAGCATCTTTTCCCGGGCCTGAGTGTCCAGGCTTTCTTTCTCACGCAGGACTTGCTGATATTTCAGGTCATAAGCTTGCCGGGTCGTGAGCATTTGCTGTTGGGCGTCCCGGACCTTTTGAATGATCAGCAGCAAACCTGTTTTTAACCGGTCGGTTTGCTGCTGATGGCGCAGCAACTCCCCGTCACTGTGAGAAATCCGGGTTTCATATTCATCCTGCATATCATGCAATCTGCGTTCAAAATCCTTCACCTCATCCAAAAATTTATTAACGTCCGAATGCAACTGCTGATTTTCCCGTTTAACAGACAAGAACTCCTCTTCATCCACCTTGGAGCGGACATCATCCATTTCATGACGCAACGCTTCCTTTTCTGACTGGATAAGTTCAATGATCTCCTTAGCCGCTCTGGCCTGTTGATCTGCTTTCTGTCTTAAGAAATTAAAGTTTTTTTCCAGCCGGTAAATTGTTTCCTGATTTTCTTCCTCATGCTGCTGCAGAGAATTCAGCATTCCTTCAAGTTCCTGGGACTCTTGAACCTTCTCCTGGGCCTGATGCAGATCAACGGCAAGGGCATCCAGCTGCTGTTTCAAATGGACCTCTTCTGATTTCGCCGCATCTAATTCTTTTTGAACGGAACTGAATTCCTCCCTGGGCACGATATCCTTTGGATCCGGCGCTTCTTGGGTCCCCTTCCAGACAAGGACCAAGCCAAGAAGAAAAAGGCTCACGATGACTCCGATGAGGATGAACAATATCATATCCATAATTTCCCTGAAGAGTTTACAGGATACGCCCTGAAGCGAGATACTGGGCATAATCCTTAACGGCATCTTCCAAAGCCGTAAAAGGTTTTACATACCCGCTCTGCCGCAGCTTCGCGACATCTGCTTGCGTAAAATACTGATACCGGGGCCGAAGATGTTCGGGCATTTCCATAAATTCAATAACAGGGTCCCTCCCCACCGCTTCAAAAAGAGCCCGGGCCAGATCATTCCAGCTCCTTGCCTGCCCCGTCCCGACATTGTAAATACCGTTAATATCAGGATGGCCGAAAAAAAACAAAACAACATCAACGACATCCTTGACATAAATGAAATCTCTCTTTTGCTCCCCGTCGGCGTATTCCGCCCTATAAGACTTAAACAGGCTGATCTTCCCCTCCTGGACGACACGCTGGTAAGCTTTGGAGATAACACTGCGCATGTCCCCCTTATGGGCCTCGTTCGGGCCAAAAACATTGAAGAATTTCAACCCGACACATTTCTTTTCTAACCCGTGATCCAGCACCCACAAGTCAAAATGATGCTTGGATTCCCCGTAATAATTCAAGGGTTTCAATCGCCGCGTCATGTCATCCAGGTCACTGTAGCCTTTTTCCCCGTCTCCATAGGTCGCAGCCGAGCTTGCGTAAATAAATCTTGCGTTTTGCGCCAGTGTCCATTGGGCCAGGTGGCAGGAATATTCGTAATTATTCTTACGATAATACTCCTCATCCGTCAGTGTTGTTGAGCTGCAGGCTCCCATGTGAATAACACATTCGACATCCTCTTGCAGCTGATCGTTCAGGATGCATTCCAGGAAATCGCTTTTATCAAAATAATCCGCATAAAGTTTATTCTCCAGGTTCCTGGCTTTCTCTGAGCCGGTCTCGAGGTGATCGACGATCAGCAGATCTTCCCGCCCTAAGGCATTCAGCTGCGACACAATGCAACTGCCTATAAAACCGGCGCCACCGGTTACGACAATCATTCACAACTCCTTTAATAATCAGGCATCTCCGCGCCCTTCCGGGAACATTTATTTTTCGGCCAAAGACACGACATAACGGCCGATGTCATGGCCGATATGTCTGGCAAGCTCATAAAAATCCTCCTGAGGGGATTTTGTCTTAAGCTCATGAGAAAAATACAAAACGACACTGTTATGGCTGCGGTCGGATATCGTTCCTTCAACTTTTAAAATTTTGACATCCTGTCTCCGGAACCATTTCTGGAAGACTCTCCGGCAGCCTTGTTCGACAACACGTCCCTCGACAAGAAGCTCTGATTGCGAGGCCTGAGCAGGGTCCACTAGGGTAAAGGGGGTCCGGGATTGCTTCAGTTCCGTCAAGAATCCTTGGGCAATAAACATAGCTATGCGGTCAAATTCATCGCTGGAGACGACTTCTTCCCCCGGAATAAAAGGCTTAACGAACAACAAGCCTCCCTGCTGCAGCCTCCCCTCTTGAATCATAACAAAATGCGGGGCAGGGGTCCCGGCCTCATGGATATCTTTTCGTCGAGAGGCAGAAAAAAAGCTGCAACCATTCAAACACAGACAAAAGCACATCAGGCTGACGGAAAGACATTTTATCATGATTAAAAAAATTCTAACATAGCAAACTTGTTCCCACAAGCTTTACCCGGAGTTTTTGACAGCAGAACAAATGACAACTACCGTAACGGAACGGGAGTTCGGTGAGACGATTGGACATACTGAAATATGAGGTCAGCAAGCTCAGGGGTGAGATATTCCGGAGACACGCGCCATGTCCAGTTACCCGAGGATGTCCCGGGGACGTTCATACGCCCCTCCGGGCCAAGTCCAAGAAAATCCTGAAGAGGGAAAATCGCCAAATCCGCTTTGGACCGCATAACAGCCCCGATCATCTGCCAGTGCAACTGTTTTTCGTCTATTTCCGAGAAATATTTTTTCAGGTTTTCCTTCTCTTTCCGGCCGGCATCCTCCAAATACCAGCCCTGGACCGTATTATTATCATGCGTCCCCGTATAAGCGACACAACGATCAGAATAATTCTCAGGGATATAGGGATGAATCTCGATGTCTTCCCCAAAGGCAAAAATCAGGACCTTCATGCCGGGGAACCCCAATGCCTGCATCTTTTCTTTGACATCATCGGTAATAATACCCAAATCTTCCGCGATGATAGAAATCCCGGGGAATTCCCGCGCAAGGGTTTCAAAAAAAGCATCCGTCGGCACAGGGACCCACTCCCCGTTTATGGCCGTCTTTTCTTGGGCGGGAATGCGCCAAAAGGCAACCAAACCACGAAAATGGTCAATACGTATCACATCAAAAAATTTCAACATATGCCGGACCCGCTCCACCCACCACCGGAAGCGGTCCTGCTGCAAAGCGTCCCAGTTATAGACAGGATTGCCCCAGCGTTGCCCTGTCTTGCTGAAATAGTCCGGAGGAACGCCGGCCACATAAACGGGAACGGCGTTGGCATCCAGCTGAAAGATATGGGGATTAGACCAGACATCCGAACTGTCATAATTCACATAAATCGGGATATCCCCGATCAAGCTGACCCCCTTCTTCAGACAATAATTTTTTAAAGAAGACCATTGTTTCCAGGCCAGAAACTGCCACAATTTTATTCTTTCCAACTCATCCTGAAACTCCGCACGCACATCGTTTAAGGCCTCCGGCTGCCTGGTCCGCAGTTCCTCAGGCCATTGGCTCCAGACCTGCCCCGCGAAATGCTCTTTCAGAACTTCAAACTCGGCATAAGGGTCAAGCCATGCCGCATTCTCGCAGCAGAAAGACCGATAAGCTGCCTGTTCAAGACCGGTTTCCTTGAACCGCGCAAAGACCTTATGCAAAACCGCGCTCTTATACTGTTCAACGGCTTCATAATGAACGCGGTTGTCTGGCCAGGCAGGCACAGGGGACAGGTCATCCTCGGTCAACCATCCTTCCTGCACGAAGAGATCCGGGCTCACGAACAAAGGATTGATGGCAAAAGCCGAATCACTGCTGTAAGGAGAGTTTCCATAGACCGACATCGTAGGGCTCAGAGGCAAGATTTGCCAATAGGTCTGCCCTGCTGTCGCAAGAAAATCAACAAAACGGCAGGCCCCGGGGCCAAAATCACCAATACCGTAAGACGAAGGCAAAGAGGAGATGTGAAGCAGGGTTCCGCTGCCGCGTCTGAATTTTTTTGCTTTATTTTTAACCATACCACTCAAGTTTCTTAAGTATTCCTGACCTTTAAATATTGGCCTAACTGCTCAAACAAATTGACCCATTCCACAGAATGTTCGTCCTTTTGCTGAGCCCGCTGGCGCATTGTCTGATAAATTTCTTTATTCATAACAAAATAAATATTCTGGGCTTTCCATAATTCCAACGGCAGCGAAAGAGGAAGCAGAGCTTTCAAAACTTCAACACACAATTTCAAATGTTTGTTATTCTGCGGTTCGTTAGAGATGTCCTCCAGCAAAGCGCCGATTTTCGTACTTGCCGTCAAGCTGACGGATTCCATATCCCGCATAAACGACCAGCGTTTAATCTCTGCCGTCACTCTCTGCAGCCGCTCCAAATCGAGTTCATCCTCTTCCAGAGTATCGACCATCTCCCTGGAAAGGACAAATTCTACAGTCATCGATAATGCTTTGGGCAACGGGATGCGGAATTCCGGCTTAATCTGCATCAAGGGATAATAATGCTCATAGATTTCCCGGAAGTGGGATTCTATAGAACTGAGCGTTGCGTTAAACACTTCACTCAAAACTTTTCCCTGTTCATTTTTAAAAAGATCCCATAAAGAATAATTGTGGGAGCCAAAGACTTCGTTCATGGTCTGAATAACAGCCGGGATATTGTTCTGCAAAAATATCTGGCGGATTTTATCGTGAAACTGATCAAAGTCCTGTGTTTTCGACAGGGGATTCACCCCGCAGTAAAGATTGTAATCACCCAAATGAAGGGCCACGAAGTCAACCTCGGCTTCTTCCCAGGTAATATCCGAACGAACCGTGGTTTGGCCTATCACCAAACGCTGCTTTCCTGTTTCATATTGATGATAGGATTTATTCTTGACCGTATAAGCATAAATCGAGGCGGGATCAGGGTATTTTTCAAACAAAGAAGAGATGGCATAATGGGCCCCCACATCAATAAGTTTAATCATCATCGGCTTAACGTTTTTATGATAAACCTCCGCGCCTGTCTTATACTCCGCAGTATTGCCCGGAGCTTTCTCAAGCAGCGAAAGGAACGCCGACTCAAAATCTTTCTGAGTGATCTCCCCGACCAACTGGATCGCCCGACCCGCATATTGAATGATTTGAGACGCCTCAAGCCCGGCAATGTCATCGAAAAACCATCCGCAACTGGTAAACATGTACATGGCGTATTTTTGCATTTCGAGCAATTTCAGGATTTTGACCCTGTCGTGAGGATGCAGGTCGACATACACGTGGCGTTTCAAAAACGCTTCGACCGTTTCGGAAGAACGGTTCAAAATGACCTGAATATACGCATCCCTCACCTGCCAGGCCTCTTTGACATACTGCGACATTTCCTCCTCAAAAACAACTGCCAGCTGATCCCTTAAATGATTCATGGCCTTTCTTAAAGATACTCTCCATTTCTGCTGCCAGTTCGCCCGGTCTCCTATACAGCAGCCGCAATCCGCGCGCCAACGCTCGACACCGTGAGCACAGCTCCAGGAAGAATTCTCGACGATTTCAACTTCATATTCCGGGGGGTGTTTCTCCAGATACTCCCCGTAAACAGTCATGCGGACGGCAGGCATCGTTTCTATGGTGCGCAGACAATACGAAAGAGCCATATTGCCGAACTGATGATGGTGCCCGTATGTCTCTCCGTCTGTGGCTATATGCATTAAAAAGGAACCGGATGGCGCTTCCGGGAAGGCCTTCATCAACCGCTTGGCAAAATTTTCCCCATTATTTAAAAGACCGCCGAAAGCAACATCATGGGCGACATTCCCTTCGTAAAAGAAAATGCTGATTGTTTTTCCGGACGGCAAGGGACAAAGATACGGACGGAAAATATCAGGATGATCGGGATCGACTCTTTTCCAGGTTTTCTCCCCGATTCTTCTAACACTCTTCATCTGTTGAGGAGCGAGGATGGTGAATTTCATCCCGAATTCCGCCAAGACTTCCAACGTCGCCGTATCGACGGCCGTTTCGGGCAACCACATGCCTTCGGGTCTTCGATTAAAGCGTGATTCAAAATCTTTGATCCCCCACAAGACTTGTGTCCGTTTATCCCGGTCATTCGCTAGAGGCATGATCATATGGCTGTAACACTGCGCGATCGCGGCTCCATGGCCGGAAAATTTTTCCTGGCTTAAACGGTCAGCCTCCAGTATCGCATGATAGATGTAAGGTTGATAGGCCTGCATCCAGGATAAAAGCGTCGGCCCGAAATTAAAGCTGATTTTGGTAAAATTATTAATGATTTCCGTTATAAAATTTCGGTCATCAACGATACGGGATGCCGTGTTGGGAGCATAACATTCGAAAGTGATGCGTTCATTCCAGTTCCGATAGGGGTATGCGGAATCCTGCAATTCTATGGCTTCTAACCAAGGATTTTCACGAGGAGGCTGATAAAAATGTCCGTGAATACAGATATGATTTTTCAGATCTTCCGTTCCCATAATGATACCTTAATAAGGGAGCCAAAGGTTGGGATATCCAATCAAAAAATATGGGGGACAGATTTCCCCCCACAGGATTATTTTAGGCGCAATTATTTTTACCAGAAAACATCTAGATCAGTCTCAGGCGTCTTCTTTTGCCGTTATTCTTTGATGTGTTCGTTGGGGTGTTTTGATAGATATTCTTAAAAGCCTGCAACTCGGGTGCAACAAGAGAAAAAAGGACCTTGTTTCGCTTCACAGAGAAACTGACCTTATCCTCCCGTGCTAACCAGCCAAGCGCAAGGTTAACCAAATCTTCTTTCTCTTTAATCTTTCTGGCAAGACCTCCGGCATTGGTTTCGCCCATTTCTCCTAAAGCCCACCATGCCTTGCCGGCGATTTCTATAACTTTCTCTTTCATAAGATCCTCCCTTCCCCAGAAATGTTTAATGAATTAACACCGGGAAATTCCGGCGCCTAAAAATTTTCAACCTTTAAATACAACACAGATAGCGGCGGCAAGTCAAGATTCAGGGAGAACGGCTGGTTATGGCGAGGCACCTCTTCTGCCCAAAGTCCTCCGTTGTTTCCTAGTCCGCTTCCCCCATACTCCTTGGCATCGCTATTGATGAGTTCTTTCCAATATCCATGACGGGGCACGCCCACCCGGCAGTCCAGCCTCGGGACGGGAGTAAAATTACAGGCAATTAAGATATTGTCATTCGTTTCAGGACATTTCCGCAGGAAAAAGATAAGGCTGCTGGCCCAGTCAGATCCATCGATCCACTCAAAACCGGCGCCGGCACAATCATGTCGATGCAACGCCGCTTCATGACGATAAACGCAATTGAGATCTCTGACTAACAACTGAACGCCTTTGTGCGAGTCATATTTTAAAAGATGCCAATCCAGACTTTTCTCATGATACCACTCATCCCACTGGCCGAATTCCGCCCCCATAAACAGCAGTTTCTTACCCGGGTGTCCATACATATAGGTAAACAACAATCTCAGATTAGCAAATTTCTGCCAGTCATCTCCCGGCATTCGCCCCAGGAGAGAACCTTTTCCATGAACCACTTCATCATGAGATAAAGAAAGAATAAAATTTTCCGTAAAAGCATAAAGCATGCTGAATGTTAACTCATTGTGGTGGTGTTTACGATAAACGCTGTCTTTCCGAAAATATTCCAAAGTGTCGTGCATCCAGCCCATATTCCATTTCATTCCAAAACCTAACCCCCCGGAATACGTCGGGCGGGAAACCCCGGCCCAGGCCGTCGATTCTTCGGCGATCATCTGGACATCCGGATAATTCTTGTATATCGTTTCATTCATCTGCTTAATAAAATGGATATTTTCAATATTATCCCGTCCACCGTAAATATTGGGGACCCACTCCCCCTCATTCCGGGAATAATCCAGGTAGAGCATGGAGGCCACGGCATCGACACGCAGTCCGTCAACATGATATTTATCCAGCCAGAACAATGCCGAGGAGATAAGGAATTCTTTGACTTCGTTGCGGCCTGAGTTGAAAATATAACTTTTCCAGTCAGGATGAAACCCCTTGTGAGGGTCATTGTGTTCAAAAAGGTGCGTTCCGTCAAAATCCGCCAAGCCATGGCCATCCGTAGGGAAATGGGACGGAACCCAATCAAGAATCACCCCGATCCCGTTCTGGTGAAAACAGTCGATCATATACATAAGATCCTGCGGGGAACCGAAACGGCTTGTCGGGGAAAAATATCCCAGAGATTGATACCCCCATGACCCGTAAAACGGATGTTCCATAACAGGCATAAGCTCAATATGAGTAAACCCTAATCTTTTAACATAATCAACGAGATAATTCGCCAGCTCACGATACGTCAGGAAACGGCTATCCTCCTCGACGACTCTCCGCCAGGAGCCGAGATGAACCTCGTAAATAGAGACCGGAGCCTTCAGGTTATTTTTTTGACCGCGCGTTTTCATCCATTCATGATCGTTCCACTGATAATCAATATCCCAAACGACAGAAGCTGTCTTCGGGGGGATCTCGGAGAAATAGCCATAAGGGTCCTGTTTTTCCATCTGATATTGCCCATCCTGGGACATGACAAAATATTTATAAATATTCCCTGTCCCGATTCCGGGGATAAAACCTTCCCAGATCCCTGAGCTATCCCAGCGGGAGGATAAGGGATGGGCCGACTGATCCCATTGATTAAAATCCCCGACCACAGAAACACATTTTGCATTAGGGGCCCAGACAGCAAAAAACACTCCCGGCACATTATCCCGCACCATGAGATGAGCTCCCAGTTTTTTGTACAGCTCAAAATGATTCCCCTCTTTAAATAAATAAATATCCTCATCAGAGAAAAGGCTTACATCGTAATAAACGGCTTGTGGAAGCGCCTCTGATTTTGTTGATGGGTTTTTTTGAGTTACTCTCGTCATTTTTCCACCTTTGTAATAGTTAAAGGATATTTGCGGATTTATTATACAATAAATTATTAACAGTACTATAAAAAATTAAAACTATCTTGCCAATAATATTTATTTTTTCAGCTTAATATCTTTCTCGTCGTATATCTCGCCAAAAAGCTCTTCCAGGACATCTTCCATCGTCACGATACCCACATCTTTCCCATGCGTGTCCTGGACAATAAAAAGATGCTGGTGGTAAATTTGGAACTTTTCCAGCAACTCGTCCGCTTTCGTAAACCAGTTCACCATGATGGGTTTCGTCATAAAATCTCTCACCGTCGCCCGATAGTTATCTTTGGCTATCTCGCGCAAAAGGACCCGATGTTGTACCATGCCGACGATGTCCAGAGGATCTTTATCATAGACAGCGATACGGCTATACGGGGCATTGATAATATCCTCCCGCAATTCCCCGAGGGTTTTCCCCGCCGAGAGAGCAAAGATATCTTCAATCGGACGCATAATCTGAAAAGCCCTGACGTCGTTGAGCTTAAAGACCCGGTTGCACAGGACTTCCTCATCCATTTCCACGGTGCCGGCCACACGCCCTAATTTCAACATCATTCTAATCTCTTCCTCCGTCACTTTGGGGGAAGAGTGCTGCCCGACAAACGGCTTGGAAATACGAGCGAGGACTTCGACAACCGGATGAAAAATCCACATGAGCCACCGCAACGGCTTGGCAAAAAGCAGGGAAATTTTGACCTTGTAGCGTTCTCCGATCGTCTTGGGAATAATCTCTGAAATAATAATAATAGAAAGGGTAATGACCGTTGAGGCCAACCCCAGCCATCGGTTACCGAAAATAACCGTCACCTGTTGACCGACGAAAATGGACCCGACAATATTAATGGCATTATTGAGGACTACAATCGTAGCGATAATGGAAGAAATATTTTCCTTGAGATAAAGGACGTCTTCGGCCATCTTATGTTTTTGTTCGACAAGGATCCGGGCCCGGACGACAGACAAACTCAAGATAGCCGCCTCAGACATAGAACAAAGGGCGGAGAGGAAAACAACACTGAAAAATAAAACGGCTAACAAAAACATAAAAATATTATCATCTAAACAGGGTTAATAAGCAATATGAGTTCTATTAAGTTATTTTATTATATACATTTTTGCCTTATTTGCAATATCAAGAAAGGCAGGCTTTAACAAAGCGGGGCAGCAGCGAAAAAAGGGGCAAAGCGCCGGGACAGAAGAAAACTCTTTGATCGGGACCGAATATGGATTTTAAAACACTGGCTAAAAAACGATTGTTGAAAAATGAGGCAGATCAATTTCGGGGGTCGGGCGGCAGAAGTAATATCCCTGACCGGCATCGACATCCAAATCCCGGACAATCTCCAGGTCTTCCTGGGTCTCAACGCCTTCGGCGATGCAAAGGATATTATTTTCTTTACATAAGTTCACCACGAATTTCACGACACTGCGCTTAAAAGGATCTTGGCGAAGCGAGGTAATAAAGTGACGGTCAATTTTCACGACATCGGGTCTAGTCTCCACGATGGACTGCAGACTCGCGTACCCGCCACCGACATCATCCACGGCAATCCGGAAACCGTAATCGCGGAATCGGGATAGATGTTCATAAAACAATTTGTAGTTTGTTACGGCCGATCTCTCGGTAATCTCCAGGACAACATTATGGGGCGTTAACTGATTCTTCTCGACAAGCGCCTTGACGCGCAAAAACTGGGAGGATTCAATAAAATACGGACTGCAGTTAAGGAATATCTTTTCTTCGGAAATTTCCGTGGATAATTGCCCCAGGGCTTTTGACCAGGAAAGCATTTCCAGATCCGGATACATGCCATACTGCAATGCCGCTTTGAAAAAGTTTTCCGGGTTGGCCAGGGGCCCACTGATCGTCGGGCGGGTCAGCACTTCCATCCCGTATAGAGAAAATGGCTCCAGCCTGTAAATAGGCTGATAATGAGGCAAGACCAGCCCCTGATCCAATATCAGCCGCAACTCACAAACGATCTTATCGTGATTCTTCTGACACAATCCCTTCCTGGTCCCCCCCTGACTGCGTCTCATCACCACATCTATTCTGGCAAATAATTCTTCATGTTCACAAGGTTTCGGGAGGAAATCATCGGCCCCGAGATAGAGCCCCTGCACTTTGTCTTCATTAAGCGTATAAGCGCTTAACATGATAATCGGGATATGACTCGTCTTTTCATTCTGCCGCAATCGCCGGCAGACTTCAAAACCGTGGCAATCAGGTAGTCTTAAATCCAGGATAATAAGGTCGACCTGCGAAGATACTTTTTCAAAAGCTTCAGCTGCAGTATTAGCGACTTCCACCACATATCCTCTGGTTTCAAGAAGCATACTCAGGGTACGGGTAAGATTTTTTTCATCATCAACAAGAAGAATATTTTTCTTAGGAAGCGCTGTATTTATCATAGAGCTTTTTGGGTTAATTAAAGATATGTATAGGAACTCCCCCCTTAATTAAAGTATAACCGATAATTCTTATCCGGAGCAACAATCCGGGAACGAAGCATATATTCATAAAGCATTGTTTTACATAAACTTACACAAAACAAATCAAATTTACCATGTTTCAAAGAGAATTCATACTTAAAACGCCTGTTTTTAGCAATATTAAAAGGACGGCCCGGCCAACAGCGGGAACTCCCATCTATCGCCGCGGGTTCGATATCAGGGGATAAAATAAGATCGGAGATTTAAGGAATGTCGGAAAGGCGTTGATATTCGATATAATGAAAGCGGATATTATTTTCGTTAAAGGTGGGACTTTCCGACAGCTTGGAGAAATTCGTAATATCCACATCGATACGGGTGTCGCAGTCGAAATCGCCATGAACATGGGTCCAAAGAATTTTCTGACAATAACGGTGATTTATAGCGAGATTATAAACCTGGGCTCCCCCGATCACAAAAATGTTTTCAACAGACTGGTTCCGGGACTGCCGGGCCGCCATGAGGGCTTCATCGAGACTGGAGGCGCTGATGACCTTCTCGGGAAAAATAAGTTCCGTTTTTCTCGTTATGACACAATTCAAACGTCCAGGCAAAGGGCTAACCCGCTCCGGGAGAGACTCCCAGGTCTTCCGTCCCATAATAACCATATTCATTTTATCCGGGGAACGGGTCTGGGTGGTGATCTGCTTAAAACGCTTCAGGTCACTGGGAATATGCCAAGGCAACTGCCCCCCCTTCCCAATTCCCATCTTGCTATCAGCAGCGATTATAACACTAAAAGGACTCATACAGAATCACTTCGAACGGATTAAAAAACGAAAAAGATTATCACTTATTATCTACACGGCGATAGGAAATTTGATGAAGCCATCATGAGTATAACCAAGCAACTGGATGTCTTCAAAAGTCATGTCCAAAACATTGCGCGGGGCAAGCTTCAATCGGGGCAAAGGTCGGCATTCTCTCTTCAATTGCTCGCGAAGGCCCTCCACATGATTTAAATAAATATGGGCATCTCCCAGAGTATGAACGAAAATACCCGGGGTCAATTGGCATTCCTGGGCCATCATACTCAATAATAAGGCATAGCTGGATATATTAAACGGGACGCCCAAAGCCACGTCCGCAGAGCGCTGATACAACTGACAGTCCAGCCGGCCGTTAACCACATAAAACTGAAAAAAAGCATGGCAGGGCGGCAAGGCCATACGTTCGAGATCTCCGACATTCCAGGCGCTGACGATAATTCTGCGGGAATTGGGGGCATGTTTTATCATGTCTATGGCCTCTTGAATCTGGTCAACATGTTCTTTCCGGAATCCCTGACGGATTTCATCCCAGGAAAAACGCTCCCATTTTCTCCATTGATACCCGTAAATCGGACCCAGTTCCCCGCGCTCATCGGCCCAGGCATTCCAGATAGGAGTGTGTTCCTTAAGTCCGTCATGAATATTCGTTGATCCTTTGAGAAACCACAAAAGCTCACGGACAACCGCAGAAAACAGGACTTTCTTCGTTGTAACGATAGGGAACCCGTCCCGCAGGTCATATTTCATTTGATATCCGAATATCGAAATCGTTCCGGTCCCTGTTCTGTCCTCTTTCCGTTCCCCGTGCTCCAAAATCTCTTCGACTAATGCTAAATATTGTCTCATATCCCGGTCAAGCCGTCCTCCCGGCTGAAAAAGCCCCTTCGCTCACATGTGCCACATCATTTCATTGTATTGCTGAATCATCCGCTGCGTATTAAAATAAGCACTCTTTTCGACGCAATGGATCATCTTATCAATCCAGGCGCTTTGAATATTGATCCGCCCCTTCTGAAAGGTCTTGTAATAAAGACTCATGGCGTCTTTCAAAGTCTCTCCCAGCGCCAGACTGTCTTCCTCCATCCGCAAATTCGTTTCTTTTCCGATATCCCCCTCCTGATGCCGGTAACCAAAAATCCATCCGATATCATCTTTTTCCGCTTCAACAACCCAGCCGTCCAGTGTGGACATCTGCAAAACTCCGTTGAGGATCGCCTTCATGCCACTCGTCCCGGAAGCCTCAAACGGAGGCAGGGGATTATTCAGCCACACATCCACGGAATTTGTCAGCAGTTTCCCAAAAAAGGTATCATAATTCTCCAGGATCATGACCCTGATGACATTCTTATGGTTGTTCAGCTGATCAATATGATCTAAGATTTCGTCAATATGTGCGCCCCCGATATCATCGTTAGGATGAGCCTTCCCCGCAAGAATAATCTGGATCGGGCCGATCTTATAAGCCAAGTCGACAATTTTATCCATCGAATAAAAAATAAGAGCCGGTCGCTTATAGCCGGCAATACGGCGGGCCCACCCCAGCGTGAACACGTCTTCCTTGCATCTCCAGTGCCGGATGATGTTCATGAGGTTTTGTTTGTTTATCTGATGGGCTTCAAATATATCCCGACGGAAACTTTCATTATTTTTCAAAGCCCGTATTTCAGCTAAATTCTCCGGGCATTTCCGCCAATCGCCAAACGCATCCTGGTACTTATCAAACAACTGCTGAAAGCTGTCAGAAACCCAGGTATGTGTATGAATTCCGTTCGTAATAGAAGCGATCTTTTCTGCAAACGACGGGAATTGCCAACGCATCACTTCTCCGTGCTTTTCTGCGACAGCATTGACCTTACGGCTATTGTTCAGCGAAAGATAGGTAAGATTTATCTGCTCACTCTCCCGGCTTTCCTTGCCAAAAATTTGCGCCGCCTGCACATATTCATCCGTCAGCACTTTGGCAACGTCTTTGATCATGAAACGATCATGGCCTGCGGCGACCGGGGTATGACAGGTAAAATAAATGGTGTCTTTTAGGGCCTCCATCTGGCTTTTGTCCTGGAGAGACACATACTGTTCTAGCAGAGCAAAAGCCGCATGCCCCTCATTTAAATGGAATTGATCAATATGATACCCCAGGCTTCGCAAGGCTTTCATGCCGCCTATGCCCAAGACTGTACGTTGAAAAATTTTCCACCAAACATCATCACTCCGGTAAAGCTGATCGGTCAGTTGTCTAAAATGCGGGGAATTCTGTTCAAGATTAGAATCCAGAAGCACAATAGGACAGGCGTGAACCCGGTCATAACTATACACATAATATTTCCATAACCGGAGATACAAAGGCCCTTCTTTGGTATCGATAGTAACAATGTTCTTCAGCGGAATCAGCCCGGGGTAAGTAAAGGGATCCCAACTTAACTCCTCCGGAACCTGACCGTGTTTATACCAAAAATTTTGCTTAAAATACCCTTTATTCCAAAGGACGCCTATCGCAACGATGCCATATCCCATATCCGCAGCGCTCTTAATGGTGTCCCCGGCTAAAACCCCCAAGCCTCCCCCGTAAATGGGGATATCCAGCATTTTATCGATATGAATTTTAAACAGATAGTCGCAGAGCCAGTAGTTGGAAAAAACCTCGTGGATAAAATACTGGTTCTGAATATTCATCGGACGGCTTAACTCAAATGTATTGTAAATACTCGGGGCAATGCCATACTCCATAGAAAAATAGGCCACGGACTTCTCTGCCGGAGACAGGAGCCTGCTTTCAATATCAACAACGGCTTTTGTCGGGAATCCGAAGAATCTGTCCGGATTAACGTCTGCCTTATAATTCTCCTCATAATTTTCGATAGAAGAAATGAGTTGATCAAAAGAATAATTTTGTTCAGGACCAGACAACACAACCTCCTTTAAGTTTTAAAATATTGATACAACATTATCCTCGAAGGGTAATATTATAGCAAATTTTCGTATCTTGGACATCCTTTTACTGAAATTATCCTGCCCGAACATTATCCCGCGTACATAACGGTATCATGTATCATGCCATAAAAAACACATTCCGTCCCGCACAACCACCTCAAGACCCGGGGGCAAGACGATACGGCCCATAACGGCGGCTGGGGACCAATGTCATACGCCCCCCTTCCTGCCGGGGAAGAATCAGCAGACCGGCAAACCCATCTCCCAAAGAATCGATCAATTCAAGGCCTTCCTCTTTCGGCAAAATGCAAAGAGCGGTGGATAAAGCGTCCGCCTCCTGGGCTGTCGGAGCGATGACCGTAGCACTGATAATTTTGTTTTGAGGATATCCTGTTCTGGGGTCTATGATATGAGAATACGGCCTGCCTTTAATCTCGACATACTGTTCATAGCCGCCGGACGTTGTCACGGCCCGGTTTGTCAGTTCAACAATATCAACGATGCCGTCCTTCTTCTGCGGGTCTCTAATCCCTATCCGCCAGGGTCTTCCGGGACAACTCTGTCCCCCCACATAAATATCCCCCCCCGCATCAACAAAAAAATTCCGAAAACCACCCGCCCTGAGAATACGGGCGATTTCATCCACCGCATAACCTTTGGCAATCCCCGCAAGGTCCAATTTAACGTCCGGGCTGAGAAGACGCACCTGCTGATCATCCGACAGGCTAATGTAGTGTGTCCCGACATGCCTCCGGGCCTGTTCGATATCTCCAGGGCCCGGGACATCTCCTTTTTGAGCCGCATCTTTCCATAGTTGAATCAGCGGAACCACCGTAATATCAAAACTGCCGTGGGTTAATTCGGAAAACTTCAGGGACAACTTAAGAAGGCGATAAATTTCCGGGTGGACCGATATCGTATCCGGGTAAGAAACATTAATCCTGGAAAGTTCACTTTCCGGATCGAAGTAATTCATCATGGATTCAACCTGTTCCAACCGCGTCCAAACGGCAGGATATGTCTCCGACAGGCGCTGTTCCTCCGTTTTGCTGGAACAGACATCGACAGTCACATATGTTCCCAGGACGACCCGGGTCTGGGAGTGTTTGGACCCTTTGTCCGGAGCCTCGGGCGAACAGCCTCCCCAGAGACAAAGCAGGATGAGCAAAAAACACTTCATGATATTTTGCCGTCTTGACACGATCCCCGCCCCTTTGAAGAAGATCTTCATCATGGCCCGGACTTTGATTGTCGGGATAATATCGCCAACGCTTTATTCATAATCTGCGACAGGTCATAAACGCGGAGCTCTCCGTATCCCTTCGCGCGGGCTTCGCTCAGGAACCGGACCGAACGCAAAAGTTGCTCATTATGATCGAAAACAAACCTTTCCAGAAGAACATCATTAAAATGAGGAAACACCTTAACCGGGGTCATTGAACTGCGGATAAAATCCAGAAAACTCACTAAGCGCGGGCTGAACCGTTCCTGGTTTTCGGCCAGGGAAACATAAGCCTGCGGACACAATACGAGGAAACGGCAGCCTTGAGAATAAAGGGAAAACAATCCCTGGAAATGAGAAGGACATTCCCGGATCCTGTCGGGATCAGATACGTATAAATTCTGGATATAATTCTGCGTTGAAACAAACTTGACCTGTTTTCCTGTTGAAAGGATAAACTCCGTCGCTGTCCGATAATCCGACACGCTTTTCGTCAGGGCCCATGACTTTAAATACATCAAACAAATCATCGTCAACCCGCACGCAGCCCAAACGTATCTATTCGCAGGCTGTTCCATGAAAAGAAAATATAGAAGCGCTGCGACAGACATGGCGATGAAAGGCGTCATAACGCATAAATATCTTGCGCCTTTCTCACTGGCGAAGGAGAAAATCAACATCTGCAGGCAAACACAAAGGAAAGGAAAACATAATCGCCACTTTTTTTGAACAATAAAAAGAATATTTCCGAAAAAAAGAAAGCCGAGGATCCAATTATCAAGCCGAAAAAGATAATAGGGGAAAGAAAACAAATTCAGGAAAGAAAACTGCTGCTTGGCCAAATTGGCCTGATGAAACATCCAGCCAAAGGTAATATAAGTATTCTTGCCTCCATCCAGGTTCCCGATCATAAAAACACAGCAAAAAAACGTGAGAGTCGTCCAGATGAATTTGCGGATATGCGGGGGTTCCTTCCGGGAAAAAGAGAGCCAGATTTCCGCGAACAGAAAAAGGACCGGGAGGATAATAAGCCGATAATTTGTAAAAAAGGCTGCGGCGAAACACCCGGCAGCCAGAAATGCTCTGGGGCTGAAATGGGCCGGGAAGACGTAAAAATAAAACCCTAAAAGAACAAGCAGGGTGCTCAAGGCTTCCTGCAGGCCCAAACGCGAATAAAAGACATGGCTGGGAAGCAGGGCAAGGATAACAACGGACAGACAGGCCACAGCCGGTTTTTCATAAAACCGTCTTGAAAAAAGGAACAGTAAAAACAAAGTTGCCGTTCCGGACAAGGCCGAGACAATTCTGGGGAAGAACCAGGCATCGAAACCCAGAAAATAAACACGCGCATTAACGACAAGAAACCACAGGGCTTTTGCACTGGCCAATGATGTCCGCAAGAATGCGCCAAAAGAACGATAAAAGTCATCAAATCCCTGCGGGGTGTGACGGGAAACGAGGTACATCACCAGACGGTTATAATTCAAATAGTACCCCTCATCGTAAAAGACAAAATCGTTGCGGCTGATGTGATAGAATCGAAAGATAATGCCGAAAAAAACAAACACGCCAACCAGCATCGACAAAATCAGCCTGCTGCGTTTGTGCTGGAATAAATCTGTCATGATCCTCCTTCTCTGGCCATGGGAGACGTTGAATTCTCCGTTATCATAATCTCTTTTGAAACTATTTAAAAGCAATTTTTATTCTTGGCAAGCCAGGGCCCCTCACGTAAAACCTTCTTCCGGGGAAAGGATATGACTTACGGCTCCCCCCTTCTCATAAGATCCATTCTTATGCCTCTTGAAAAAATTTGCGCGTACTGATCCGCTGGCGGTTCTGTTTTTTGAGGGACTGCCGCCGTTTATCTTCCAGGATGGCTTCTTTTATCCGGGCAGGCTTCTTCCGCTTCTGCCGAAGGGCTTTCTCTTTTTCTCTCGTCTCTTGCTCACGCTTTTCCTTTATCTGCCTTTCAACCTTACAGCACAACAATTCCCGGGCAAGCAGACGGTTCAGGGCCTGGGTTCTCTCCTTCTGACATTTCACCCTTATCCTGGTCAACCGGTGATAAAGGACAACACACGTTGAAACCTTATTAACGTTCTGGCCTCCTTTCCCCGAAGATCTCACAAATTGCTCGTCCAGATCCTTTTCAAAAATAGCTAAAGAACGCATTCTTGCCTTTAAGGCCTTTCGCTGTTCTTTTAAATTAAATTTTAACGGCATATAAGAAATCCTATATTTTCCTAAACAACAGGGCGCCCCAGGATTCAGCCTTCAATATCCTAACGCACCGGACAGAGAATCTCTTGAAAGACCCCTTAACTTCAGCAAGGTTTTCCAAAGCTATACCCGATAAAGCCATATACCCTCCCTGCCGGGCCAGGCCGACAATTTTCGACGAGCAACGGACCAGATCCTTAGACGTCAAATTAGCCGCAAGAAGATCATACTGTTGACGGGGGGAGAACATCTCCACCGGACAAACGGAGGCCTGATAATGAACGATATGATTATGCTTCATGTTATTTTTTGCCGTCATAATACAGTCTTCATTGATATCAATAAAATCAATTCCTCCGGCACCGCAGTAATGAGCGATAACGGACAGAATTCCCGTTCCGGTCCCGACATCCAGGAAAGAACGGAACCGCCCTTCACATTTCTCAATCAAAAGCGCCATAAGTTGCGTGGTTTCATGCAGGCCTGTGCCGAAAGACAGTGTGGTATCAATATAAATAGGGATTCGTCGCCCTTTCTTATAATGGGATTTCTGCCATAGAGGCACAACATCAAAACGCTCCGTTAGCTGAAACGGCCTTATCTGGTCCTTCCAGGTCTCCTGCCACGCTTCAGGGACTAAAATATTCAACCGGATGTCCACTCCGGGAAGGCTCAATGAAATGATCCGGGATTTAATTTGCTGAGCCTCCCGCATATCTTCGACATAAAACAGCAAAGACATAAGCCCCCCCGTAACAAGTTCAACAACCTGCTCCCGAGGAATGCCGTACCGGGCCAAAACGGTCGACATGATTTCAGCTTCACCGGATGACACCGGGAAAGGACCTAAACACACCTCAACATATGTCCGGGACGTATTATTTCCCACAAAAAAACCTCCGGCGAAAAATCAGGCTATTTTACAGCTAAGTTTGGGACTCATTTCCCGCCCAACCTCGGACAGCGGGATTAATTCCTCCAACAAACTTGCCTCGCTGGCGCTCCGCAAGTTTGGGACTCATTTCCCGCCCAACTTCAGACAGCGGGATTAATTCCTCCAGCAAACTTGCCTCGCTGGCGCTCCGCAAGTTTGGGACTCATTCCCCGCCCAACCTCGGACAGCGGGATTAATTCCTCCAGCAAACTTGCCTCGCTGGCGCTCCGCAAGTTTGGGACTCATTTAAAAAAGCCTGTCACCTGACAGGCATAATATTATATTCCAATCCAGAAGAACCTCTAAGCTACAGAGACACGGTTTCTCCCCGCCTTTTTAGCATCATACATGGCTTTATCAGCCAAAGCGATAAAGTCCTTGCAGTCCTTAATTCTTTTAGAAGGGTAGCCGGCTATGCCTATACTAAGCGACAGATAAAATTGCCTGATTTTCTTATCCCGGATGATCCTGGACAAAGACAGTTTCTGTATTCTGGAAGCCACATGAATGGCATTCTGGGCTGTTGTTTCCGGAAGAATAATTAAAAACTCATCACCGCCGTAACGTCCGATAATGTCGGATTTACGGATACAATTTTTGATCATATGCGCCACTTTCTTCAACAAGGCATCCCCGCGAGGATGCCCAAGACGGTCATTGATCACTTTAAAATGGTCAAGATCAATCATAAGACAACTCAAACTGAGTCCGTAGCGCTTAGCCCTCATCAGTTCCTGATCCAGCCTCTGCATAATAGTGATGTGGTTAAGCAAGCTGGTAAGACCGTCTAACTGCGCCCGTTTTCTCAATTGCCGTTCTATTTTTTTAAAATGTGAAATATCGTTTAGAGAAACAATAACTGCCGTCAAATCACGCCGGCTCTTTAACGGGACCGTCAGGCTCATGAATAAATCGACATAATGCCTTTTCACAATCTGACATTTAAATTCTCCTCTAAATGTCAATTCTCCCTTCAACAAAGCATCGAATTCATCAATCAGCAAATCTAAAGCATATACCGTAAAGACCCTGATAAACTGTTGCGTTAAATCCTTCTTACTTTTGGCATGAAACAGCGTCAGTGCAGCCGCATTGGCTTCCGCAATCTTGATATTATGAAAGGCTTTTCTAACAAGGCTTTGATGTTCGGTTAAATATTGTTTGATCTGCGTGACCGTTTGCGCCTGCAGCTGTTTACGTAATTTAATCAGCGGAAAATAATCGACTTCTAAAATGGCCGTAGGGCAACAATCAAATAAATATTTATATTCCTGGTATTTAGACTGGGTCATAATCTCCCTTATGATCTGTTATTAAAACTTAATAAGATTATACAAAAGCCGAAATTAGTCTACAACTTCTTTCTTGGGAATTCCAGACTGAACCTTCAAGATATATTTGCCACCCAGCCCCCCCATATAACGGACAGAACATCCGCTTAATTGGCAGATTCTTTTGATATCTGAGACATCATTTTCTTTAACAATAGCGTAGGTCTCGGGTTGCTGCTTAAAGAAATCCATGGCTTTCTTATCCGTGTCAAGAAAAGGAATGGGATGGGGGCTGAAAAACCCTTTGCCCCAAACATCAATCGTCGCGACATCCCGGTCGGTGAAGAATCTTATCCCGCGGACATAGAATTTACTGGCGACAACAGTTGTGTCGGACTGATCGATACTGTTAAAAATATCCGCAATCTTCCGGCACGAAATCCAGGGTTCGGCTAAAGGCCGAAACATCAGGAATGACAAGATAAGAAATAAAGGGAACAGGGGCAAAAGAACCGGAATCCTTTGGAATTGTTTTCGATAAGCCGAGAGGAAAAGGCCCGCAGCTAAAGATAAAAAAAGCAAAGCCATAACGTAGACCGGTAAGGGATGCGGGACAAAAGAGCGGTAAAAGGCTCTGGCAAAAATAGCCCCCACACTCACCACAGCCAGGACCGCACCGAACACGCACATACTCAGTTGGACAGCTTTGACGCCCCGGCTCTCTCCCTCTCCTGTTTGTTCCAGAAAGAGTGTCAAACAAAAGGCAGCCAATATCGCAAAGGCCGGAAAAGCCGGAAAAACATAACTTGCCAATTTTGACTGAGCCGGTTGAATAAACAAAAGCACGCCGCACACCCAAGACAAAATAAATAAAAATGACTGTTTCTCTTTTTCCGTCTTTTTCCGAATTTTTGAAAGGAAACGCGCCGTCGGCACGAAAATAAAGGTCCAAGGAAAAAGTCCGACCACAACCGTTAAAAGATAAAAGTACCAGGTATTGCATTTGTCATGTTCCGAGACAAACAAACGCCGGACATGCACATTATGAATGTACTCCTGATAAAACGAATCTCCGTACCGGGCCGTCATGAAGATATGCCACGGGAGGGCAATCCCCCAAAAAATAAGGAACCCAATGACCACAGACTTATGAGCTAAAAACCGCAGGTCTTTTTTCAATAAAAGGAAAATGCCAATAGTTCCGGCCGGGAAACACATCCCCAACAAACCTTTCGTCAGGACAGCTAAGCCCATAAAGGAAAAGCAACTCAGGATCCCCCAAAATTTATATTTTTGATAGCGATAAGCAAAATAAAAAGACAGCAAAGACAAGATGACCCACATCGAAAACATCATATCTGTTAATACGGCCCTGGACAAAGAGATATGGAGAGTAGATGTCCCCAGGATCAGACCGGATAAAAAAGCGACGTCTTTTCTTTCAAAGAACATCCACGCCATCCAATAGACGACAAGCATTCCCAGGACACCAAAAAATGCCGGCCAAAAACGTGCTGTAAAAGCATTTAAACCGGCCCCTTTCATCAAGACAGCCGTCATCCAGTAAAAGAGGATCGGCTTTTCAAATTGCGGCTGGTCAAAAAGCCTCGGAGTTAACCAACTGTCATGGGCTATCATTTCTTTGGCTGTCTGGGCGTAAAAAACCTCGTCCGGATGTGTCAACGGCACCAGGCCGTTCCCCATCATGAGAAAGACATATCCAATGACGAGCAAGAAAACATTTAATTTGAAATGACTAGCATTCTTCATCAGAAAATAGTTCGTCAATGGTAACAAATTGATACCCCTTTTCTTTTAACTTTTGAACCAATAATGGTATTGTAGCCACGGTCTGAGTACGGTCTCCTCCTTCTATCCCGAAAATGCTCCCGCTGTCATGAAACAACAAAACATCTCCATTCTTAATTCGTCTTACGATAAAACGGACGATAGACCGGTGGTTAAACGTGACCCAATCCTTAGAATTCAAGGACCACAGAACGACCTTGTAGCCCATAGAATGGATAATATCCTTAATGGAATGTCTCAGCCACGCTTTCGGCGGGCGGAAGTATCGTGTCACCTGACCTGTCACCTGTCTAATCACTTCTTCCGTGTATTTGATTTCCTCTTCTATTTCGGCAGGCTTATAATAAAACAGCACACTATGCGCATAGCCGTGGTTCCCTATTAAATGGCCCTCTTCGGCGACTCGTCGGGCGATCTCGGGATATTTGCTCACATGATAACCGATCATAAAAAAAGTCGCCTTGATGCCTGCTTTGGACAACTCATCCAATATTTGGGGAGTCCAGCGCGGAGAAGGGCCGTCATCAAAAGTTAAAGCAACCCTTTTTCCATGATTAGGAGCGCAGAAAAAAGTCCCTTTTCGGATGAAGACAGCCTGGTCAAAAAAAACACAAAAACAAAACAATATGATGATGAACAGGAGAACAACGATGAACAGAAGAATCAAGCCACTGACAATCCCGGAAGCCACCGTAGGGATATGCAAACAAGACGTCATGTCTTTTCTTATGATAAGCCCGCAACAGTTTTGCGTGATATTGAAAAGGATAAAAAACGACGAGATCATATAAAATATGAATTTATTAAAAACCCAACCAGGCACGCCTCAATCAAGAGGAGGACACTCATAGCGCAAAGAGGGGAATGTTCAACCTCGCAACGGGCCCAAACAGGAACAAAACTTACTTCTAAACTATATAGATATTTGAAGGGGAAATCAATGCTTTAAATCATTTTCTGGCCATTTATGATTGGCACAATGAAACTCCACGGCCTCACGGCCGTGGTTTCTTAACTATTTTGACTGTGCAAACGCAGCTAAAATTCTATCTGCGTTTGTCCTCGGTCTTCCCGGCCTTGATATTCGATGTATCGCTTTATCGATTCTTCGTCGGCTCCAACCGTTGACACAAAATACCCTGCTGACCATATCCCTGCCTTTTTCACATACATCTTGTCTAAAAACTTATATCGCCGCCTCATCAGCTTTGCTGTGTTACTCTTAATCAGATTTACTGCATGACTTACAGCCATCTTCGGCGGAATTGATGCCAAAAGATGCATATGATCTAAATCTGTATTTACTTTTTCAATGATGATCTCAGGATACCGTCTCATCACTCCCAAAACGCATCTTTTGACATACTCCGCCGAACCCCATCGCAATATCTTTCGCCTATATCTTGTACAAATGACAATATGGTATCTGGCATAGTAAACTGTGTGTCCTTGCTTCAAATATCTCATGCACCCATTGTATCATACGCAACCAAGACCTCGGAAACGCTTCATCCACGGCCTCATGGCCGTGGTTTTTTCGCGATAACAAAAAGGCGGGAATCAATCATGATTCCCGCCTTTTCAATACCGTGTCAATGAATACTAGTATTTCGAAATTCTCAAAGGATCATCTTTCACAGCTGTATCAGTACTGGATTCATTGAATGGAATAGATTCTGGCGTCGCCGGAACAACTTCGATGACAAACGGCTCCAGACCGCCAAAATTGATTTCCTGACCATCTTTTAGAGCGATAGGGATATCAATGCCCTTCCCCTCCTTATTAATTTGAAAATCAAAGAGCTTGGCGTTCAAATTAATACCACCGACTCTTTCCAGCTCTGGGCCGATCGGAGGTTTGGTTACCCGGGCTAAAAGTTCCGGTGATGCTTGTGAACGGAATTTCTTAATATCCGACAGACCGCCTGTTCTCTTGAGCTGCTGAATCTCCTGAATAAGCTGCTCTCTTTCCCTGGCTCCAATATCAGGCGCTTTTCTGAATAAAGCATCAAGCTCTCTCGTCTGATTGGCTAAAGAAGAAAGCGTATTCACTTTTAAATTCTGCTTATTCACGGCGGATTCCAATTTGGTAGGAACGGCTTTGGCTAATTGAAGAGCTAATCCGGTATCCGGTTTTTCAATGGCCTGAACAAGCCCGGGGATCGCATTAATGTCAACGAAACGTCCGGTTTTCTCGGCCAAATTACTTGCGACCGTAAATTTACCGATCAAATCGACCTGCTCTTGTTCCGAAAGATTGGATTCACTGATCGCCTGAGCGACTATCGGTGATGAAAGTTGAGGCAGGATCGCTTTAACTGATTCAATTTGCATCGCCTGAGTTTCCACCGAAGGTGTTGCAGGAACATTTCTCAATAAATTTTCAGCTATCCTCGTTGTGGGATTATTAATAGCAGCTGCCAATTTAGGCAAATTCTTCATCTCAACCGTTTTGCCTTCTGATAAAGCTTTCCGGCTCACAGGCTCAAATTCCTGCTGCAATTCCCGACGAGCAGCTTCCGGCAACGAGGCAGTATTGATTGCGTCTGCAATAATAGCCGGGCTGAGGTTAGGAACCATATCCTGTGCAGTTGAAATACGTTCTGAAGAAACTTGAGAAGTTAATGCAGGGACGACCCGGCTGATGCCGGCGGCGATCCCCGTCTCCGGTTTCTCTAAATCCATCGCCAGATTCGGGACGTTCGCTAATGAGATCGGCCGGTTCTCGCTGGTCGCTTTGCTCACCTCGGCCGCCACTTCTCTCCTTAACGTGTCTTTTCTCTGTGGTGCTACGTTCGAGCCTTCGATCGCCTGCGTGATAATCTGCGGACTCACGCTCGGAATGATCTGTTTGGCCACCGTGACCTGCTCCGTCTCTACGAGCGGACTGGACGTCGGCAGAACACGGCTGATGCCGGCGGCGATCCCTGTCTCCGGTTTCTCTAAATCCATCGCCAGGTTCGGGATGTTCGCTAATGAGATCGGCCGGTTCTCGCTGGTCGCTTTGCTCACCTCGGCCTGTACTTCTCTTCTTAACGTGTCTTTTCTCTCCGGCGCAACATTCGAGCCTGAAATCGCCTGCGTAATTACCGCTTCCGTCAGGCTGGGCAGGATCTGTTTTGCTATATTCACTTCACCGGCTTTCATCTCAGGGCCTGCTTTCGGCGCTACCCGGCTGATGCCGGCAGCGATCCCTGTTTCTGGTTTCTCCAGATCCATCGCCAGGTTCGGGATGTTCGCTAATGAGACCGGCCGGTTCTCGCTGGTCGCTTTGCTCACCTCGGCCGCCACTTCTCTCCTTAACGTGTCTTTTCTTTCCGGCGCTACGTTCGAGCCTTCGATCGCCTGCGTGATAATCTGCGGAGTCACGCTTGGAATGATCTGTTTGGCCATCGTGACCTGTTCCGTCTCTACGAGCGGACTGGACGTCGGCATAACACGGCTGATGCCGGCGGCGATCCCCGTTTCCGGTTTCTCTAAATCCATCGCCAGATTCGGGATGTTCGCTAATGAGATCGGCCGGTTCTCGCTGGTCGCTTTACTCACCTCGGCCTGTACTTCTCTCCTTAACGTGTCTTTTCTCTGTGGTGCAACGTTCGAGCCTGAGATCGCCTGCGTAATCACGGCTTCCGTCAGGCTGGGCAGAATCTGTTTTGCTATATTCACTTCAGCAGCTGCTGTATCTGGTCTTGCGGACGGCGCCACCCGGCTGATGCCGGCGGCGATCCCCGTCTCCGGTTTCTCCAAATCCATCGCCAGATTCGGGATGTTCGCTAATGAGACCGGCCGGTTCTCGCTGGTCGCTCTGCTCACCTCGGCCTGCACCTCTCTCCTTAACGTATCCTTTCTTTCCGGCGCTACGTTCGAGCCTTCGATCGCCTGCGTGATAACCTGCGGAGTCACGCTCGGAATGATCTGTTTGGCCATCGTGACCTGTTCCGTCTCTACGAGCGGACTGGACGTCGGCATAACACGGCTGATTCCGGCGGCGATCCCTGTTTCCGGTTTCTCCAAATCCATCGCCAGATTCGGGATGTTCGCTAATGAGATCGGCCGGTTCTCGCTGGTCGCTCTGCTCACCTCGGCCTGTACTTCTCTCCTTAACGTGTCCTTTCTTTCCGGCGCTACGTTCGAGCCTGAAATCGCCTGCGTGATAACCGCTTCCGTCAGGCTGGGCAGGATTTGTTTTGCTATATTCACTTCCCCGGCTTTCGTCTCAGGGCCTGCTTTCGGAGCTATCCGGCTGATCCCGGCAGCTATCCCCGTTTCCGGTTTCTCTAAATCCATCGCCAGATTCGGGATGTTCGCTAATGAAATCGGCCGGTTCTCGCTGGTTGCTCTGCTCACCTCGGCCTGTACTTCTCTCCTTAACGTGTCCTTTCTCTGTGGTGCTACGTTCGAGCCTTCGATCGCCTGAGTGATAATCTGCGGAGTCACGCTCGGAATGATCTGTTTGGCCATCGCTACCTGTTCCGTCTCTACGAGCGGACTGGATGTCGGCATAACACGGCTGATTCCGGCGGCTATCCCCGTCTCCGGTTTCTCCAGATCCATCGCCAGATTCGGGATGTTCGCTAGTGAGATCGGCCGGTTCTCGCTGGTCGCTCTGCTCACCTCGGCCGCCACTTCTCTCCTTAACGTGTCTTTTCTCTGTGGTGCAACATTCGAGCCCGAGATCGCCTGCGTGATAATCTGCGGACTCACGCTCGGAATGATCTGCTTGGCCATCGTGACCTGTTCCGTCTCTACGAGCGGACTGGACGTCGGCAGAACACGGCTGATTCCGGCGGCGATCCCCGTCTCCGGTTTCTCCAAATCCATCACCAGATTCGGGATGTTCGCTAATGAGATCGGCCGGTTCTCGCTGGTCGCTTTGCTCACCTCGGCCGCCACTTCTCTCCTTAACGTGTCTTTTCTCTCCGGTGCTACGTTCGAGCCTGAAATCGTCTGCGTAATTACCGCTTCCGTCAGGCTGGGCAGGATCTGTTTTGCTATATTCACTTCACCGGCTGCTGTCACCGGGCCTGCTTTCGGAGCTACCCGGCTGATTCCGGCGGCGATCCCCGTCTCCGGTTTCTCTAAATCCATCGCCAGATTCGGGACGTTCGCTAATGAGATCGGCCGGTTCTCGCTGGTCGCTCTGCTCACCTCGGCCGCTACTTCTCTCCTTAACGTGTCCTTTCTCTGTGGTGCTACGTTCGAGCCTTCGATCGCCTGCGTGATAACCTGCGGAGTCACGCTTGGAATGATCTGTTTGGCCATCGTGATCTGTTCCGTCTCTACGAGCGGACTGGACGTCGGCATAACACGGCTGATGCCGGCGGCTATCCCCGTCTCCGGTTTCTCCAGATCCATCGCCAGATTCGGGATGTTCGCTAATGAGACCGGCCGGTTCTCGCTGGTCGCTTTGCTCACCTCGGCCGCGACTTCTCTCCTTAACGTGTCCTTTCTCTCCGGCGCTATGTTCGAGCCTTCGATCGCCTGCGTGATAACCTGCGGACTCACGCTCGGAATGATCTGTTTGGCCATCGTGATCTGTTCCGTCGCTACGAGCGGACTGGACGCAGGTAAAACCCGGCTGATGCCGGCGGCTATCCCCGTCTCCGGTTTCTCTAAATCCATCGCCAGGTTCGGAATATTCGCTAATGAGACCGGCCGGTTCTCGCTGGTCGCTTTGCTCACCTCGGCCGCGACTTCTCTTCTTAACGTGTCTTTTCTCTCCGGCGCAACATTCGAGCCTGAAATCGCCTGCGTGATTACCGCTTCCGTCAGGCTGGGCAGGATTTGTTTTGCTATATTCACTTCACCGGCTGCCGTGTCAGGTCTGGCGGACGGCGCTACCCGGCTGATCCCGGCGGCAATCCCCGTCTCCGGTTTCTCCAGATCCATCGCCAGATTCGGGATGTTCGCTAATGAGACCGGCCGGTTCTCGCTGGTCGCTCTGCTCACCTCGGCCGCTACTTCTCTCCTTAACGTGTCTTTTCTTTCCGGCGCTACGTTCGAGCCTTCGATCGCCTGCGTGATAACCTGCGGAGTCACGCTCGGAATGATCTGCTTGGCCATCGTGACCTGTTCCGTCTCTACGAGCGGACTGGACGTTGGCAGAACACGGCTGATTCCGGCGGCTATTCCCGTTTCCGGCTTCTCTAAATCCATCGCCAAATTCGGAATATTCGCTAATGAGACCGGCCGGTTCTCGCTGGTTGCTCTGCTCACCTCGGCCGCTACTTCTCTCCTTAACGTGTCCTTTCTCTGTGGTGCTACGTTCGAGCCTTCGATCGCCTGCGTGATAACCTGCGGAGTCACGCTTGGAATGATCTGTTTGGCCATCGTGATCTGTTCCGTCTCTACGAGCGGACTGGACGTCGGCATAACACGGCTGATGCCGGCGGCTATCCCCGTTTCCGGTTTCTCTAAATCCATCGTCAAATTCGGAATATTCGCTAATGAGATCGGCCGGTTCTCGCTGGTCGCTTTGCTCACCTCGGCCGCCACTTCTCTCCTTAACGTGTCTTTTCTCTGCGGCGCTACGTTCGATCCTGAGATCGCCTGAGTAATTACCGCTTCCGTCAGGCTGGGCAGGATCTGTTTTGCTATATTCACTTCACCGGCTGCTGTCACCGGGCCTGCTTTCGGCGCTACCCGGCTGATTCCGGCGGCGATCCCCGTCTCCGGTTTCTCTAAATCCATCGCCAGGTTCGGGATGTTCGCTAATGAGACCGGCCGGTTTTCGCTGGTCGCTCTGCTCACCTCAGCCGCCACTTCTCTCCTTAACGTGTCCTTTCTCTCCGGCGCTACGTTCGAGCCTTCGATCGCCTGCGTGATAACCTGCGGAGTCACGCTCGGAATGATCTGTTTGGCCATCGCTACCTGTTCCGTCTCTACGAGCGGACTGGACGCGGGTAAAACACGGCTGATGCCGGCGGCGATCCCTGTTTCCGGTTTCTCCAAATCCATGGTCAGATTCGGGATGTTCGCTAATGAGACCGGCCGGTTCTCGCTGGTTGCTTTGCTCACCTCGGCCGCCACTTCTCTCCTTAACGTGTCTTTTCTTTGCGGTGTCACATTCGCGGTTTCAATCGCCTGTGTGATAACCTGCGGACTCACGCTCGGGATGATATTCTTGGCCATCGTGACCTGTTCCGTCTCTACGAGCGGACTGGACGTCGGCAGAACACGGCTGATACCGGCGGCGATACCTGTCTCCGGTTTCTCCAAATCCATCGTCAGATTCGGAATATTCGCTAATGAAATCGGCCGGTTCTCGCTGGTCGCTTTGCTCACCTCGGCCGCTACTTCTCTCCTTAACGTGTCTTTTCTCTCCGGCGCTACGTTTGAGCCTGTGATCGCCTGCGTGATAACCGCTTCCGTCAGGCTGGGCAGGATCTGTTTCGCTATATTCACTTCACCGGCCTTCATTTCAGGGCCTGCTTTCGGAGCCACCCGGCTGATGCCGGCGGCTATCCCCGTCTCCGGTTTCTCCAAATCCATCGCCAAATTCGGAATGTTCGCTAATGAGATTGGCCGGTTCTCGCTGGTTGCTCTGCTCACCTCGGCCTGTACTTCTCTCCTTAACGTGTCTTTTCTCTCTGGCGCTACGTTCGAGCCTTCGATCGCCTGCGTGATAACCTGCGGAGTCACACTTGGAATAATCTGTTTGGCCATCGTGACCTGTTCCGTCTCTACGAGCGGACTGGACGCGGGTAAAACACGGCTGATACCGGCGGCGATACCTGTTTCCGGTTTCTCCAAATCCATCGCCAGATTCGGGATGTTCGTTAATGAGACCGGCCGGTTCTCGCTGGTTGCTTTGCTCACCTCGGCCGCCACTTCTCTTCTTAACGTATCCTTTCTCTCCGGTGCGACATTCGAGCCTTCAATCGCCTGTGTGATAATCTGCGGAGTCACGCTCGGCAGGATCTGTTTCGCTATATTCACTTCAGCAGCTGCTGTATCAGGTCTTGCGGACGGCGCTACCTGGCTGATGCCGGCGGCGATCCCTGTTTCCGGTTTCTCCAAATCCATCGCCAGATTCGGGATGTTCGCTAATGAGATCGGCCGGTTCTCGCTGGTCGCTCTGCTCACCTCGGCCTGCACTTCTCTCCTTAACGTGTCTTTTCTCTCTGGCGCTACGTTCGAGCCTTCGATCGCCTGCGTGATAACCTGCGGAGTCACGCTCGGAATGATCTGCTTGGCCATCGTGACCTGTTCCGTTTCTACGAGAGGGCTGGAGGCAGGTAAAACACGGCTGATTCCAGCGGCGATTCCCGTTTCCGGTTTCTCTAAATCCATCGCCAGGTTCGGAATATTCGCTAATGAGACCGGCCGGTTCTCGCTGGTCGCTCTGCTCACCTCGGCCGCGACTTCTCTCCTTAACGTGTCCTTCCTCTCCGGTGCTACGTTCGAGCCTGTGATCGCCTGCGTGATAACCGCTTCCGTCAGGCTAGGCAGGATCTGTTTCGCTATATTCACTTCACCGGCCTTCATCTCAGGGCCTGCTTTCGGCGCTACACGGCTGATGCCGGCAGCGATCCCTGTTTCCGGTTTCTCCAAATCCATCGCCAGATTCGGAATATTCGCTAATGAGATCGGCCGGTTCTCGCTGGTCGCTCTGCTCACCTCGGCCTGTACTTCTCTTCTTAACGTATCCTTCCTCTCCGGTGCTACGTTCGAGCCTGTGATCGCCTGCGTGATAACCTGCGGAGTCACGCTCGGGATCATCTGTTTGGCCATCGAGACCTGTTCCGTTTCCACGAGCGGACTGGACGTCGGCAGGACACGGCTGATGCCGGCGGCGATCCCCGTCTCCGGCTTCTCTAAGTCCATCGCCAGGTTCGGAATGTTCGCTAATGAGATCGGCCGGTTCTCGCTGGTGGCTTTGCTGATCTCGGCCTGCACCTCTTTTCTTAACGTGTCTTTTCTCTCCGGCGATATATTCGATCCTTCGATCGCTTGCGTAATAAGCGGGGAACTCACGCTCGGAATGATCTGTTTGGCCACATTCACCTGAGTCTGAACAACATCGGGCCTCTGAGATGGCAGGGACCGGCTTATTTCTACAGCCAGACCGCTTTCTATATTGTCCAAAGCCCCAACTAATTGAGGAAGAGAACTGAGACGTATCGGTTTCTTTTCCGCCAAAGCAATATCACTGGCTTGTTTAAATTCGGCCTTTAAAACAACTCTTTCATTATCTGAAAGATTGGACTGATCAATCATTTGATTGACCATAGGAACCGAAAGGTTAGGGACGACATTCTTTGCAAAGTCAACTTGACTGACCGCGACATCCTGACTTACCGTAGGCAACACCCCGGTCAAATTTTCGGTCAGGCCGCTCGCTCCTCCCAACTCAATTTCCTTCACCATTTCCGGCACCTGGCTTAACTGAATCGGGCGTCCGGTTCTCTTGGATTCCTGAGAAGCCGCCATAAATTCTTTCTTTAACTCTAATTTTCTGTCATCCGGGATGTTGGTTGAGTTATCTATAGCCGCATTAACAGCTGAATAACTCAAATTCGGCAAAACAGTTTTAGCGACATGCTGAGTATTGGTTAAAATAGGCAATGTCGTATTCAGGCCAACCCTGGCTCTGACATATCGCTCCACATTATCAAAAGATTTTTCCCGTGTAGCAATTCCAGAACTCATGGATTTCCAATTCTTTTGAGCTTTCTGCCCCAAAAGAATCGGACTGCTGGTCTTATTAACATTAATAGCAAACTCGATCCCTCCGGAAAAATATCTTCGCTGAAGGGTTTCGTTCGTTCCCGGAGCCACATCTTCCTTAATAAAGTTGTAAACACCTTGACGAAGCGCATCCATGTACTGGGTATAAATCTTTTCTTTTATCGTCTTGTCTGAGACATCAACCCCCGCCACCTTGTTTCGATCTACATAAATCCGGCCTAACAGTGTTTCTTTTAGCCGGTCTTTATACCATGTCGCAAGGATGACGGAATTATATACCTGCCGGACTAATCCAAAATTTTTGCCCTCATTCACTTCTGTGGATAACTCGGGCAAAATAATTTCGTTAACAATCTCTGCCGACAAATTATTTATATATTCCACACGTTCCTTAGTAAGCTGGTCTGTTCCAATTTCTGTATTATCCAAGTTCTTTTCAATAGCCAAATAATCCTCTTCCAACATGACTTTCAAGGTATTCTCAACCACGTAAGCCGTTCCGTCTTTTTCCAAAACCACAGCATTGTTCGGGACAATCCAGACTTTACTGAAGGTATTAATCGGGATCTCCGTGGTTCCGTAAAGTTTATAGGCTTTCTCATAAACTTTTTCCCAGAATTTCTTCCCCACTTCTGATTCCGGGTGTGTCAAGGATGCGGTCATCTGTTTTAGCAAATAATCCTGGGCCAACATATCCTTTCCCATTTCCGTAATACCCAAAGCAAACGGAATCATCAACTCTCTTTCATAGGGAGAAAGGTTCACCCAGACTTCTTCCTCAGGGATTGTCAAAGCAGCAAGAAAATATTTTACAAGCTTGTTCGTTTCTGCTTCCAATTCCGCGCCCAGAAGACCGGAATCCCCCCTGTCAATGATGAAATCAAACATAAGGGGATCTTCCGAATTCACGACCACCCCGGCAATGACAGCGGGCTGATATCCCGGGCTAAAAGAAATTGTTGTTCCCGGATCGGGCAATTTCAATAGCTCTGCGCTTAGGATTGGAGGGAAAACAAGATAAACACAGAAAATCCCTACAAGAACTAGTGAAAACATTTTTTGAGCCGTTTTAGGAATTATTTGGAACATTTGACCACTCCTTTTTGGATTACTGAGGATATCTATATACAAAAGACCTAATCTTTATTATATATTTTTAGACTTATAAATAATATCATATACGTCAATCAATATCAACCCCTTCTATTGACTGAAAGCGCACGCAAAAATTCACCACTAAAAAACTCATTGTGTGGGACAAAAGTATTTTTAGCGCACAAAGTTTTACAAACCATTACTCAGGTTCAATCAATATAAGCTATAGCGGACATAATGGTTTGCCGCAAATTTTTCATTGTGATTGCACTACAAAAGAAAAACACAGCAGAGAAAAAGAGATACATTTTAGCAACTTTAACAGCAAAAAACACTCTAAGACCTCTTCTCCCCCCCAAAATCATATATAATAAAAAATCCCATACCTCTCATTTTTGGTATGGGATTAGAAAATTCAGAAGAAAATAGGGGAAAATGGATTTCATAAGCCGCCCAACCATCTCTCAATTAACTCGTATCTCATAACGTTACTTAAATGTAATAAGTGAAGAATTATAATCTTCCGGTTTCTCGTAGCCAAGCAAATTCAGCAAAGTTGCCGCCACGTTAGACAAGCCGAACTTAGATGGTTCAGCTATATTATATTCATTTTTAAAGTTTTTGTCAACAATTACAAAAGGGACCCGATTAAGAGAATGCGCTGTGCTGACGCTTTTTTGTCCCTTCTTTACCGTAAACATTTCATCGGCGTTCCCATGATCAGCGGTTATGACAACAATCCCGGACAGCTCCGCAACAACATCGATCAGCCTCCCCACACATTCATCAACCGTTTCCACCGCCGTGATAATAGCTGAAGGGATACCGGTATGCCCGACCATATCTCCGTTGGCAAAATTAATACGGCCGAATTTATACCGACCGCTACGCAGGTACTGAATCGTCAAATCCGTTATTTCGCAGGCTTTCATCTTCGGGGCTGTGTCAAAACGGACCTTATCGGACGGGACTTCATCGTACTTTTCCATGTTCTCATTAATGTAACCGGAGTTGTTGCCGTTCCAAAAGTACGTCACGTGTCCGAACTTTTGAGTTTCCGAAATCGCAAACGAGGTCACGCCGCTGTCACAGAGATACACGCTGATCGGCCGGTCAATCTCCGGGGGGTTCACCAAATAATGCTTAGGGATATGAAGATCCCCGTCGTATTCCATCATCCCGGCATAAAGGACATCCGGACATCTTTCCCGATCAAACTCTTTAAAATCCTTTTCATCAAAAGCGCGGGACAACTCAATGGCCCTGTCTCCCCGGAAATTATAAAACACCACAGAATCCCCGTCTTGAATGGTTCCGACCGGCCGGCCTTCCTCGGCGATGACGAAGGCATCGAGATATTGATCGGTGCTGCCGGGGTCTTCTTCATAGTACGTTGAAACAGCCTCCCGAGCGGAGGAGAATAACCGGGCCTTCCCGAGGACATGAGCATCCCAGCCACGCTTAACAACCGTCCAGTCCGCATTGTAGCGGTCCATGGTCGTCACCATGCGTCCGCCGCCAGAGGCGATTCGGTAATCGGCCCCATACCTCTCATTTAACTGTTTTAAATGCTCTTCCGTCTTGTCGATGTATGTCAGGGCTGATTTTTCATACACATCCCGCCCGTCCAAAAGCGCATGCAGCCGGACAGTCTTGACCCCTTCTTCCGCAAGACGAGTCAACAAAGCCAACACGTGCTGAATATGCGAATGGACATTACCGTCCGAAAGCAAGCCGATCAAATGAAAACTCTGCTGCCCCTTCTTGGCCCGGCTGACCAAAGCGGCCCACGTGTCCGTCTTGAAAATATTTCCGGATGAGATAGATTGGTTAACAAGAGCGGCTCCCTGGGCAAAAATCCGTCCCGCCCCCAGGGCATTGTGCCCCACTTCACTGTTCCCCATATCTTCGTCAGACGGCATACCGACAGCCGTCCCATGGGCCTGCAGCGTCGTATAAAGTTCGCTCTTAAAAAGTTTGTCTAAATGCGGCGTTTTAGCCATGAAGACGCCATCGCTTTCATCCTGTTTCCCAAGCCCGACCCCGTCCATAATAATGAGCAACAAGGGCCCCGGGCGTCCGGAGAACCCCTCTAATTTTTTTAACTGATAAGCCATGATCTTCCCTTTCTGCAAAAAATAGTCTCTAAAAACAAACCCTTCGATATTGATCCTTCTTCCCTAAATTTTACCGCCTCTCCGCACCAGTTAGTCCTGCCGGTGCTCTTTTTCTTACGCACAAATTCCTGCCCCCACAAGGAGGTCTTTGGGGATTCCAAACAGCAGGTGTTCATTGTACACAAAAAACCAGCATTTAAAAATATTTTTTTGTAATGCTGGGATCTAAAACAAAACCGCCCCCGGGATATCAGGGGCGGCCGGAAAGATTTTCAAATTTTTTGCAATTAAATGTACGACTTGGCGCGACGTCTCTTGACGGAATTCTTTTTGGAGGTTTTGGAAGGTGACGATGCCCGCCTGGCAGCCTTCTGAGCGTTAATAAAATCATCACCGTGATATTTCATCCAGGCACTCGAGAAATTCTTCAGCCATTCTTCCTGCGCTCGTTCATACCCGATATCATAACCGACCTTCTCGCTTTCTAACCATAGGTGACGCTCTATTTCCGCTATAACACGTTTATCACTTAATAATCTTTCCACATCTACGTTGTTGATGTTTGACATGTTAACCTCCTCACATTGGTTAAATTATTGTAGCTTTGGGAAAGACGGTTTGTCAATACAATTATTCAATTTTTCTTACCTAACTTTATCTCCCGCAAATATTAATAATCCTCTTGCATCCCAAATCCTCCTCTAACGCCCCACCTGAACCCGTCCCGGGGACTTGCCCGGATGTGCTGCAAAACATTCTCTAACAAACCGCGGCATTTTACTCGTCAGCTTTCGCCTTCTGCCCTTCGGAGGGCAAGGAACCCGCCTGAACAAGACGGCGTATTTCCTGCTCAATGGATGACAGTCCTGATTCCGTAAGCCATTCCTGGCGGAAAATACTGCCGCCGAAAGCCACGGCCGCAGCCCCGTTTTTAAAATAGGTCTGAATATTGTCCGGGGTGACACCGCCGCAAGCTAAAAGCTTAATATCCGAGAAAGGCCCCCGGATTTCCTTGAAATAGGCCGGGCCGAAAAACTTTGCCGGGAAGACCTTAACCATCGTGGCCCCGGCCTGCCAAGCCCGGTAGATTTCCTGCGGAGTCAGAGCTCCCGGAAAAACAGGGATCCGGCGGGACACACAACAGGCGACAACATCCTCAATCATCGTCGGACAGACAATAAAAGTCGCGCCCGCGTCACAGGCGGCTTCAAGGCTGTCCACGCTCAAAACCGTTCCGGCTCCGACCGCAAGTCGTCCCCCGGAGATATCGGTCATGCTCCGGATCAAATCCCCGGCAGACGGGGTATTCATCGTGATTTCAACGGTCTTCAATCCCGCCCTGATCACGGTCTCGGTTAATGACGAAAGGATGTCCTTCCGTACGCCCCGCAAAATCCCCATGACCGGGAGTCGCTGAAATTGCTGAATATCCATAAATTTATTCGAGTTCTGTGTTGACGAGACTTTCGTAAAATTCGCGATAGTCTTCTTTTTTCTCGCTCTTACGAAGGGCCATGGCTGCCCGGGGATGTTCATTTAACATTCCGGCGATGGCATAAGGGATGATGTATCCCCATTCGATTTTTTCCCGGAGAGGGATAAATTCCCGGGAGATCAAATCAAGAACAGGGCGCAGATCAAATTTAGGATTTTTCAGGAAACCGATCAAAAGCTCCAGAGGACAGTTGCCCGCCGCCCGTCCGATACCGTAAACCGTGGCGTCAAGATAATTCGCATCATGAATAATAGCCTCAATCGTGTTGCCGAAAGCCAGCTGCTGATGATTATGCCCGTGATACCCGACTTCTTTCGTTTTCAGGATCCCTCTAAACAATTTCACGAGATATTCCACGGTTTCCTGATAAAGGTTGCCGTAACTGTCAACGATATAGACGACGGCCGCCTTACTCTCGCTTTCGATTTGGTGAAGCGCCTCCTCCAGTTCCGTGCCCTGGTCACGGGAAATCGCCATGATATTGATTGTCGTTTCATAACCTTTATCATGGAAATGATTCACCATCAAGATGGCTTTATCAATATCCTTGACATAAGAGGCGACCCGGATCATGTCTAACGGGCTCTCGTCCTTAGGTTTCACGTCATCGAGGTTCACCCGTCCGACATCGACCATGACGGAAAGTTTTGTCTGAGTTTCTGTCCCCTCGACGATGCGGCGGATCGCATCGTCATCACAGAATTTCCATAGGCCATATTCCTGAGGAGAAAACAATTCCGGAGAATTTTTGTAGCCGATCTCCATGTAATCGACGCCTGCGGATGATACGGCCTGAAAAACCGCACGGACAAACCGTTCATCAAACTGATGATTATTAATCAACCCTCCGTCACGAATCGTGCAATCCAATACTTTAATCTGTTCCCGGTACATGATATGTCTCCTCATATGGACTCACCGTCATTCCTGACCGCAGAAGTCCTTTTTATGACTCCGAACGAAACCGTTCCGGGATCAAGCCTTTCCGGCCGATCCGAGAACATTCTCATTCTTATGTTTATACATTTCGATTAAAGCCTGACGAGCCGGCCCTAAATATTTCCTCGGGTCAAAATCAGCCGGATGCTCATTAAAATGCTTGCGAACAGCCGCCGTCATCCAAAGTCTCCCGTCGGAATCAATGTTCACCTTGCAAACCGCCGATTTTGTGGCTTTGCGCAGCTGGTCCTCCGGGATGCCGATGGAGTCTTTCAAAGCCCCTCCGTTTTCATTAATAATTTTCACAGCCTCGACCGGCACTGAAGAAGATCCGTGAAGAACGATGGAAAAGCCCGGGATACGTTTTTCGATCTCTTCGAGGATATCAAAACGCAGTTCAGGGGGAATCAGAACGCCGTCCGCGTTTCTTGTACATTGCTCCGGCTTAAATTTATTGGCCCCGTGCGACGTGCCGATAGAAATAGCCAAGGAATCCACCCCGGTCTTTTTAACAAAATCTTCAACTTCCTCCGGCTGGGTATATGTCGATTTTTCAGCCACGACATCATCTTCGATGCCCGCCAGCACACCCAGTTCTCCCTCCACCGTCACATCAAACTGATGAGCATAATCCACCACCTGTTTTGTCAGTTCAACATTTTTATCGTAAGGGTGATGCGAACCGTCGATCATGACGGACGAGAATCCCGATTCGATACAGGATTTACATAATTCAAACGTATCGCCGTGATCAAGGTGCAGGGAGACAGGAATTTCCTTCAACCCTTTCTGTTTGGCATGCTCCTTCATCATGGCCACGGCTCCCTGGCCCAAATATCGCAGCAACGTTTGGTCGGCATATTTTCTGGCGCCGCTCGAAACCTGCAGGATAACCGGAGACTGGGTTTCCAGACAAGCGGTGATGATAGCCTGAAGCTGTTCCATATTATTGAAATTATACGCCGGGACAGCGTACTGGCCGCCAATGGCCTTTTGAAACATCTCCCGCGTATTAACGAAACCCAATTCTTTGTACGATACCATCTTCAACTCCTTAAGTTATAGAAATTCTAAATGGAAATTTCAATTATTGGGGATTATTATATGGATTTAGAAAATAAAGTCCAGCATAAATTTTGGGATCGATATAACGCCCCTGTTTACGCTTCTGCCTCAGCCAGGACTCAACTTGATCCCGGGCAATTTCATGAACAAATATCTGCTCGGTAGCATCTCCCCCGCCCTCTCCGGTTTTACGCAACCCTTCTGCTCTAAAAAACACCATCATATCGGCAGAAGACCCGGAGGCCACCGGTCCCTCAACGAGCTTGACCATCTTTCTGGCCCGGTAACCCGTTTCTTCCCATAACTCACGCTTGGCCGCGGCAGAAAAACTTTCGCGTCGTTTTCCAGGGCGATCATTGACCAATCCCGCCGGAAGTTCAATGACAGGCCTCCCGACAGGAACCCGGTACTGCTCGGTAAAGATAACACGGGCATCCTCTGTCTGGGCCAGGATCACCACAATGCCGCTGCAGTTGATCCGTCTGGCATACTCCCAGCTGTCCCGGACAAGCAAATGGATATACCGGCCGGCTTTTAAAATCTTTTCCTTGGGGTGGTTTTTTAATATCAAGAACAGATCCTTCACTGAAGATGGGCAAGCTAACCTTGAGTCATAATAAATTTATGGGATGGCAAAATGGCTTTGATATTTTCAAGGACGACCAATCCCTCCGACCCTTTCCCGCCGAAACTGGCGGCCCGGATAATCAAAAATGTGATGTCTTCATGTTCCCGGATATCGACGATTTGCACGTTTTTAATAACACTGGTATTCTCATTGGGTCCCCCGATGTAAATATCATAGTATGTATTGCTGTCTAAACCCAAAAAGATTTCCCTCGCAAATGACGTGGAAGCTCCGCAAGTCAGAATCAAGATACCCGCAAGAATTAAAACAAGAACATATTTCGTCATAATGTTTCCCCAAACACCGGGAAAATCCGGCAGCCTTTAAGATTATTCATCAGACAGCAGTTCCACCGCCCCAATAGACAACTCACATTCTAAGTGATCAAATTGACGGATATTCGCGGGAGTGGCATCAACGCTCACCTGGGTCCAGCGGTTCGGGGCAAGCGCACCGTTAAAATTATACTCTGCCCCCACAAGGGATTTCCGCCAGTCTTCATACGTCGGCTTGACGTTCTTGGGATTCCACCGGCGCCCCCAAAGAAGTTTCAGCTTAATGTTCGAGAACGTCGCGGCGTTGGGATTACCGATACGGAATGTTAAGCGATACCCATTGCGAATTTTTGTCATGTTCTCCACGGCAATCAAAAAATCGCCCGCATTGGTTTCAATCTTGGCAAACTTTTTGGAAATAGGGTTCAGAACAACAACCTTATCCGAAGAGAATCTCATCCGCTGATCGACTGTATCATAGAGATCTTTCGAGAAGTTGTTCAGTCGCGGGGCCAGGTCTTCCATATACTGCTCTAAAGCCGCAACCTTGGCTTCTATCTGGGCGATTTTCTGATCCGTATACTCATCCGCGGATATTAAGACCGTTAAACCTAAAATGAAAAACACACAAAACACAGCTGTAAAAAAAATCCTTTTCATTAAAATCCTCCGTATTCGTTTTAGGCAACTCCCATGACTTTTCTTAATATTTTAACCACAATTTATATAATGGACAAGTCTTTATTCAGACTCTCTTATCCTAAATCCTTCACAAGTCCAATTCTCGTTCTATCTCTTCCATCAGCGGCGTCAATGTTACCGACGTAAAGTCAAAGTTCAATCCCGCTGCCCGGAAAAGTTCCGGCAACGGCTTCGATCCCCCTAATGCCAGGGCTGACTGAAAGGCCTGTAAAGTCCGCGCAGGATCCTTCCGGAAGTTCAGCCAAATCTGCAGAGCCCCAATCTGGGCAATCGCATATTCAATATAGTAGAAGGGCACTTCAAAAATGTGCAACTGCCTCTGCCATAAAATTTCCCGCAACGGCTCCAGGCCCTGCCAATCAAGCAGATACCCTCCGAAACGGTTATGGGTTTCGAGCCAGGCTTGACTCCGTTCTTGCGGCGAATGATCGGGATGTTCGTAAATCCAATGCTGAAATGCGTCGACCGTAGCCACCCAGAGCAGGACATAAACAATGCTTTCCAGGTGTTTTTGGTGGGCCCGTTGCTGATCGGCATCTTTATAAAACTCTGACAGGTACGTCCCCCCCAACAATTCCATGCTCATAGAAGCCACTTCACAAAACTCCATAGGGGCATGACGGTAAGGGTACAATTCATGATGAGCGCATGCCAGGGCATGGAAAGAATGCCCGGCCTCATGAAGCAATGTCCAGACATCCCCATCCAAACCAACGGCGTTCATAAAAATAAAAGGTTTGCGCGACTCGGCCAACGTCTGTTGATATCCTCCCGGGGCTTTCCCTTTACGGCTTGACAGGTCCAACAATCCCTGCTCTATCATCATCCGGAAGGCCCGGCTAAAATCATCATGGATCCGGCCCATAATACGCGCAACGCCTTCCAACAATTGACTCACCTCTGTAAAAGGTTTCAATGCCGGGCGATGATACGGATCGACCTCCGTGTCCCACGGCCGCAATGAATCCAATGACATACGGCTCTTCCGGCGGAGAAGGATTTTCTCCCATACCGGGACAACAATCTTTTGCACCATACAATGATAGTCTTTGCATTGCTGCGGGGCATAATCAAAACGATGATACGCCTTAAACTGATATTCCGTAAATTTTTTAAAGCCGGCATTTCGGGCTTTCTGATGCCGCAGTTTCAACATCGTCTGGAACACATCATTGAACCGGTCTTTCTCCTGCAGACGTCTTTGCGCCACCGCTTTCCAGGCCCTCTCCCGCAACTGACGGTCAGGTTCATACAAATAGCGATTCATCTGCGGGAGGGTCATTTCTTCCCCGTCAAAGTGGACCGTCATCGCCCCGCATATCGACTGATATTCCTGAGACAGCAATTCAACCTGGGTTGACAAAGCGATATTTTCTTTCCTGAATATCTCGACGTCCGCCTGGACAGCCCTCTGATAGACCGAATATCCCTGTTCAGGAAAAGGGAACAAAGCCCATTGCTGTAAAGCCTTTACGTTCAAATCATGCTGTGCCTGTTTAACAACAGGAGCGACGTTTTCGATGAAATTCTTATAGGCTTTCGCGAAATCTTCATGATCCGTATAACATGTCATGCGGATATACAGGACAGCGGCTTCCTGATCTAAAGCCGCCTCCAATTCAGACCGGGCCAGGATCCATTTTTCCAGGTCTTCCGGGGAATGAATATCCTGGGTCAGCAATGCATGACAAATTTCCTGCACGCATTGGGGAGACTGCAAATCCACATCCTTGGGAATGAAGCGACGCTCCTGATAAAAAGGAAGAGTCCGAAAATCAATTAATGTCTGTTCCATAAATACGACCTCTTTTATTTAAATTTCCAAAAAATATTATTCTTGACAAATATGTCAAATTCGATATACTAATCTTTCAATTACACGTAAAATAGTTTATTAATCATCATCCATTATTCAGGTTAAAATCATGTCAAAAGTATGCGAAATCTGCGGAAAAGGTCCTGTTGCAGGACGAAAATATAAAAGACGTGGTATGATCCGCCGCAAAGGTGGTGCCGGGTCCAAAATCGTAGGAAAGTCTGCCCGTTTATTTCTTCCTAACCTTCAAAAAGTCAAAGTGCTTCTCAAGGGAACACCCAAAAAGATTCACGTCTGCACAAAGTGCTTAAAAGCCGACAAGATCACAAAAGCCTAAGCACCGTCTCCAAAACTCTTACACGGACTTCACCACAACGGCCGGGCATACTCTTCGTCTCCCATCATTGACTTGTTTTCAAATCCTTAATCTTGAGCTGAACCATCGGGGCTTTATTCCAGTCATCAACGATAGGCTGAAAAGCTATATCAATGCGTCCTCCGGGGACAACAATGTCCCGGAACCTGGCTAAGCCAAAACCCACGGCCGAAAGGGTCACCCTTCCGTCCGTAACCCAGAATTTCAACGTTTCCCGGCCAAGGACAACAGGGGGATTCTTCACAATAAGATTTCTGGCACAGAAAACCGGCTCAGGATTCCCCTCCCCGTAAGGCTCCAAAAGGTCAATCGTTTCGATGAGCTCAAGACTGAGGCTCGACAAAGGAATTTCCTGATCAATCTCGAGAGTCGGGACAAGCCTGGGGACAGGAATACATTTATGCGCAAATTCATTAATAGATTTCTTAAACTTTTCGATATTCTGTTCCAAAATCGTCAGCCCCGCAGCCAGCTTATGGCCGCCGAAGTTCTCAAGCATCTCCGAGCACGATTCCAGGGCTTCATGCAAATGAAATCCAGCGATGGATCTGGCGGAGGCGGTGCCGACGCCGTCTTTTAAAGAAATGACAATCGTGGGACGATAGTAGGTTTCCGCGAGCCTCGAGGCGACAATGCCCAAAACGCCCTTATGCCAGCCTTCCTTGCTGATCACAATGATTTTATGGTTTTGGAAGTTAACCTCCCGTTCGACCAGTGTCAAGGCTTCCTGCACAACATTCCGCTGTAAACGCTGCCTTTCATTATTCAAATCCTCCAAGGATCGGGCCAGACTTTGCGCAACATAAGAATCGTCACTCAGAAGAAGATCCAGGGATTTCTGAGCCGACCCCATGCGTCCCGTGGCATTAATCCTCGGCCCCAGGATAAATCCCGCGTGGTAAGGCTTCATTTTCTTGCCTTTAATCCGCGAAACCTCCATTAAGGCCGATAAACCTTTATTTTTCGTTGCCCCGATCCGGGGCAATCCGGCTTTAACAAAAATGCGGTTCTCTCCTCTCAGCTGGACGACATCGGCAATAGTCCCCAAAGCCACCAAATCCAAGTCCTCCTCACGGACCCTGCCCGACAGGGCATGAGACAACTTAGCCACAAGCCCCACGGCGGCCAGGTGTTTAAAAGGATACGGGCAATCTTTCCGTTTGGGATCAATAACGGCTAAAGCTTCCGGAAGGCCTCGTTCTGCGGGCTCATGATGGTCAATAATAATACAATCCAAGCCGTCTTGCTTAAGCAGCTCAACTTCCCGGAAAGCGGTGATACCGCAATCCACCGAAATAACAAGGGAAGCGTTTTTGTCCCTGGCTATCTGTCCGGCCTGTTCATTCAGGCCGTACCCCTCATTGATCCTGTGAGGGATATGGGTGACAACATCTATCCCCTCCTCTTTAAAAACCTTGTGCAGCAAAGCCGTGGAAGTAACGCCGTCGACATCATAATCTCCGAAAATCAGAATCCGTTCTTTATTCCGCCGCGCCTGGGAAATGCGGGCCAGAGCCTTATCCATATCTTTCAAAAGGAACGGGTCGTGAACCTTTTGCAGGTCCGCGTGTAAGAACTGATCTGCTTCGGGCACATCCTCTATGCCCCGGTTCAGGAGAAGCTGGGCGATAATAGGATCTATGGTCAACTCGCTGCGCAGCCAGTCTTGTTTGGCCAAGTCAGGATGACGGATATTCCACTGTTTGGACGAAATCATTTGCGGCATTGCATTTCCTTTAGCCTGTTGAAAAAATCCTCTGAAAAAATAAAATGGCTACGCCTTTCCCTAAGCTGCAAGAAAGAAAGCGCGCAGGGACAAACATCACATTCTTGTAGGGGCGCTCACTCCCACCAGACGCAAGCCATTGCCTATCACGATGCGCACGGCATCAATCAAAGCAAGCCTCTCTGAAGATAATGAAGGGGCATCGGGATCAACGACGCGGTGTTTATCATAAAAACGGTGAAAAGCCGTGGCAAGTTCCAGCAAATAACTGATGAGGGCAAAAACATCCCATTGCTCATGACAGAGGAATAAGACCTCAGGGAACCGGCCGATCATTTCCATAAGAATCTGCTCTTCGTCTTGAACCAAGGCTTGAAATCCCTGTTTCTGAGCCTGCAGGCCGGCTTCCCGGGCTTTGGCAACGATACTATGTATGCGGGCATGCGCATACTGAATATAGTATACAGGGTTCTCCGGCGTTTCTTTTTTGGCCAGCTCCAGGTCAAAATCCAAATGGGCCTTGATACTGCGCATGAGGAAAAAAAACCTTGCGGCATCCACCCCGACTTCATCCATAACCTCCTGCAGGGATATATACTGCCCCCGCCTTGTCGACATGGACACGGGTTGGCCGTCCCGGTATATTGTGGCCAGTTGAACGATAAGGACTTTAAAGGATTCCCGGGATTCCCCTACAGCCTCAACAGCCGCGGTGATACGCGGGATATACCCGTGATGGTCCGGCCCCCAAATATTAATAATTTTATGAAAGCCCCGCTGATATTTATTCCGGTGATAAGCGATGTCCGGGGCAAAATACGTATACGTGCCGTCCCGTTTTCTCAAAACCCGGTCCTTATCGTCTCCGAACCGGGTTGAACGAAACCACAAAGCCCCGTCTTTATCATATAAATAGTCTTTACTTTTCAAGAATTCCAGGGTCTGCTGCACCTGCGCATCAGATGCGACTTGCGACTGATAGGACCAATGGTCGAAACACACCCCGAAGTCGGCCAGTTCCTTCTGTATAATGGCCATAAGAGTATCCACTCCAAACTGGGAATAGCTCTCTGCAGGCAGGGCCATGGCCTCTGCCAACGTGCCTACGCCCTCCTGCTCTAAAAAAACACGCGCCATATCCCGCACATATTCTCCCTGGTACCCCTCTTCCGGGAAAACAACATCCGGATCCCCTAAAATTTCGCGGGCCCGGCCCTGGATAGAACGCCCTAAAATATTGATCTGGTTGCCTTCATCATTAACGTAGTACTCTTTGACAACCTCAAAACCAATATGTTTAAGAATATTTCCCAGACAATCGCCGACCGCAGCCTGCCGGGCATGAGCAACACTCAAAGGGCCGGTGGGGTTTGCGGAAACGAATTCGATCTGAATGCGCCGACCGCCTCCGATGTCGGAGCGGCCGTAATCTTCTCCCTGAACAAAAACCTGTTCCAGAATATCGTAGTAGGCTTCTTCGGAAAGGAAGAAATTGATAAATCCCGGAGCTTTAACTTCCATCCGGGCAATCTTTTCCCTTAATTCGCTGGTCCCATACTGCTGCTGAATCGCGTCAGTGAACATCTGCGCCAGTGTCATAGGAGATTTCTTTAAAACGCGGGCAGATTTGAGAGCGATATTTGTAGAAAAATTGCCATGGTTTTTATCTTGCGGAATTTCAAGTTCAATGGAAGGGATCATCGCCTGCTCAGAGAAATATGATTTCACGCTGTCCGCGACGCATTGAACAATACATTCTTTGACGTTCTGTAACATTTTTTATGAATATGGTAAAGATATTGTTCTTATATTAAATCTTTTCATTCAATACGGTAACTCATTTGAACAAACAAAAGAAGAATGGGATATTAAGGAGGGTATACTATTCTGGCCAGGGAACAGATGTCGCTTCGTGCCAAAGATAATCCAACCCATAAAACTCACGGGCATCTTGATCAAATATATGAACCACAACATGGCCTAAATCAAGAATCACCCATTTAGAATCTTTTCGGCCAGAGGCACGTCTTGTTTTAATACCCCGCAAATGAAGACCATCATCAATTCCGTCTGCAATAGCTTTAACGTGCCTGTCTGAATTGCCAGTACAGATGACAAAAAAATCGCAGAAATTCGCCACTTTCCGCATATTGAGGATAACCGTATCCTCTGCTTTTTTATCAGAAGCCAAATCCGCGACTGTCTTAGCTAATTTCAAAGGTGTCACAATATCTTTTCTAATAAAGCTCCAAAGGACCTCAAAGCTGTCTTTTATTGATTCTTCAGCTTCTCAGCCTGGTCTTTCCCAAGAACACGCCAGCATTCATGAGTTCCGGCTTTGGATTTTGTCACGGCGAAGAATTTTCCGCTCTTCTCACGAATATCATACTCATTTGAAGTGAATTTCGTCTTTGTTTTGACATCATAGAAAGACAATTCTTCCATGCTGACCTCCTTGGAATTAGTAACGTTTAAGAATTAGAATGAGTCTAACCGATAATACAAAAGTTGTCAAATCAAAAAAAGATTTTTCCCTTTCTCCGGACGATAACTCGCAATCAAGGCTCCGCATTCCTTCTGCTTCAGACAGCCGGACCGATGATATGAGTAATTTCCCCTTTTTGTCCTTCTGAAATAGGGCCGACCAAAGCCAGGTTATAAGACTGCTTATTTAGAACATCTTTGGCAATGCGGTTAACGTCTTCAGGCTTAATTCGATTGATCTTACGCATAATTTCGTTTAACGTCCGGATACGGTTACGCGTACAAACCGATTCCCCCAGCCAAATCATGTGGTCCAGAGTATCTTCCAGGCCGATCAGAACCTGACCTTTGTAATAATCCTTGGCCCTCTGGAATTCGGGCAAAGACACGCCCCGGCGGCGCAATTTATCCAGCTCGCTGACGATCAGCTTCACAGCCTGTACGAGTTTCTGGGTGTCAACCCCGGCCCTGACCATAAACATTCCTGTATCCGAAAGCGTCTTAACGGACGTCGATATCGAATACGCCAAGCCTCTTTTTTCCCTCACCTCATTAAAAAGACGGCTCGACATGTTCCCTCCGAGAATCACATGCAACAAATTAAGAACGTATTTATCTTTATGATGATCGCAATACCCCGGCATCCCCAGCGCTAAATGCATCTGCTCTATGGGCCGTTCGAAGAACGTGACCGCCGAAGGCCGCGGCCCCTCCTCAGCTTTTAAACAGGGCACTTTAGACGCCTCAGGGCAGGAGGCAAGTTTCTTCCGGACCATATCGACAAAAGAATCGTGCTGAACTTTTCCGCAGGCTGCGACAACGATATTCAAAGGGGCATAATGTTGCCGATGAAAATCCCTAAGTTGCTTACGGGTTATCTGTGTTACCGATTCCGGGGTGCCGGCCAGATTCTTCCCCAATGGATGCCCGGGCCACATCATACCCTCCAGCAAGTCGATGACAAAATACTGCGGCAGGTCCCGGTACATCTTAATTTCTTCCAGGATGACAGTCCGTTCCCGCTCGATATCCGGGGCTCTCATGCGGGGATGAAAGACAATGTCCAGGAGAACATCCAGGGTCGAGCCGACGTATCGGGCAGGAATTTTCGCATAGTAACACGTCTGTTCTTCAGCCGTAAAAGCGTTCAGGCTCCCCCCGACGCCCTCGATACGCCCTTTGATTTCTTCGCAAGAATAAGCTGCGCTGCCCTTAAACGCAAGATGTTCCAAAAAATGCGCGGCCCCTTTAACAGCATCTTCTTCGTAACGGCCGCCAACGCCGATCCACACCCCAATCGAAAGGCTCTCTCGGTCTTTCATCTCATGCGTCGCAATGCGTATACCATTTTTTAAGACATCCTTCTGATACATCTTTCATTTATCTCCTTTTTATCCTTAATGGGGCGGTAAGACCGGCAACCATCCGGCTGACCCTGGGGACAAGATCCTTTTTCCCCTGATGTTTTTCAACTTCTTTAATAATAGCACTCCCCACAATCACGCCATCAGCTATCCGGCTTATCTGCCGGACCTGCTGCGCCGTTGAAATCCCGAACCCCACACAAACCGGTTTCCAGCTGGTCTGTTTGACAGCCTGAACGTGGGCAATAAGGTCGCGCGGCAGCATTTGACGGGCCCCGGTCACTCCGGCCACAGAAACATAATATATGAATCCGGTAGACACCTTGGCAATCATACGCATGCGTTCCGGACGAGTGGTCGGAGCGACAAAAAAAACCGTTGAAATTCCGCCGGGACGGGCCGCGGAGAGCAAAGTGCCCGCTTCCTCAGGAGGAAGATCCGGAATAATCAGCCCATCGACTCCGGCCTCCTGGCAAGCGCGAACACACGCTTTTTCCCCAAAATGAAAGACCGGATTGTAGTAGGTCATCAACGCGATCGGGATCGCGGACCGTTTCCTGATCTGTGACACACACTGAAAAATCCCCTTCAACGTCGTGCCCTTCTGCAGGGACCGGTACGAAGAGGCCTGAATGGTCGGGCCGTCTGCCAAAGGATCAGAGAACGGGACGCCCAGCTCAATCATATCCACACCGCTGTCTTCCAAAGCATAAACAAGCTGTTCCGTTATCTTTAAATGCGGATCTCCCGCCGTTACAAAAGCGATAAAGGCTTTCTGTTTGTTTCTTTTCAACTCTTGAAATTTCAGGTCAATTCTGTTCATTCCGAATACTCCAACCCCGAACAGGGGCTAAACAAGATCCTTAATTGTCCCGACATCCTTGTCCCCTCTTCCGGAAAGACATACGATGACGGTCGCCTGTTTTTTCTGCTGGCGCGCCAGTGTTTCCAGATATCCGATGGCATGAGCCGTTTCCAGAGCAGGAATAATCCCCTCTGTCTCTGACAACAGCTTCAACCCCTTGATCGCCTTGGCGTCATCGACAGCCTCATACCGCGCCCGGCCGATACTTTGATAATAAGCATGTTCCGGCCCGACTCCGGGATAATCCAACCCGGCCGCAATAGAATGGGCGATCTTGATCTGTCCGTCTTTCGTTTGCAGCAAAGCGCTCTTGCTGCCGTGCAAAACACCGACCGCTCCTTCGGATAACGGGGCCGCATGCTGCCCGGAATGGATACCCAGGCCGGCAGCCTCCACTCCGATCATTTTAACAGACTTATCCTTAAAAAAAGCATGAAACAGGCCCATAGCGTTACTGCCCCCGCCCACGCAGGCCAAAACATAATCCGGCAAACCCTGTTCCATCCTGCAAAACTGCCGCTTGGCTTCACGCCCGATTACCGCCTGAAAATCTCTCACCATCACAGGATACGGATGCGGCCCGGCAACGGAACCAATGATATAAAACGTATCATGGACATTGGTCACCCAATCACGTATAGCTTCGTTCATGGCGTCTTTAAGGGTTTGGGAACCGCTCGTAACCGGGTTAACCTGCGCGCCCAGCAAACGCATACGAAAGACATTCAGGGCCTGGCGCTGGATATCTTCCACCCCCATATAAATTTCGCACTTCAATCCAAAAAGCGCTGAGGCCGTCGCAGTGGCAACGCCGTGCTGCCCGGCTCCGGTCTCGGCGATAATCCTGGTCTTCCCCATCTCCTTGGCCACCAGAATCTGCCCTAAAGTGTTATTGATTTTATGCGCGCCCGTGTGAAGGAGATCTTCCCGTTTGAGATAGACTTTAAGTTTTTTTAAATGAGCGCTCAAACGCCGGGCATAGTAGAGGTTGGTCGGCCGGCCGGCATATTCCCGCAAGAAAAAAGCAAACTCTCTTTTAAAAGACCGGTCTTTTTTAAAACGGCGGTATGTCTTCTCTAAATCCTCCAGCAAAGCCATTAAAGTTTCCGGCACATATTGCCCGCCGAAAGCATTAAAATATCCTTTTTTCGTCTTGCTTTTCATCATATTTTGTCCTGCTCACAATTTTTTATATTTTTAAAAGGAAGGACTCTAGAAATCCGGCGACTTCATCTTTTGCTCCAGCAAACCGATCAAAAGCCCGCGCTCTTCCGTGTCTATCTCCTGAATAGCGTTGTTAAACTTGTTCAAACGGTCCTGCTGTTCGGCATAAAAAAACAAATCCGCGATGACCCGGGCGCCGTCCCGGAACAACCCCCGCAGTTTACAGGCTGTAACAATGTCCGGATTCTCGGTTTGTAGAGCACCAATCTCTCCCATGATTCTTTTGAGCTCTTGTTTCCAGTCTTCCACATTATTCTCCATTTTGGCATAATAGTCCGCGTCGCCGACAATCCATAAACGGATCTGTTCTTTTTCATCAGGACTCAGGGTCTCGCCGCTTTCCAGTTTCTTGACAATAGCTTTCATCTGGTCCATGGTTAAATCCTGGACATACTCCCGCAGGAAAGCGTCTAATTCCTCAAAAATAGTTGATAATTTGCTATAGGCATTGCCGCTGTCTTTCTGCATGGTCACGTTATAATCTTCATTCAATTTCTGAAAAATTTGATTAAAATTAGCCATCATATTCTCCTTATGTTCACAACCCTGATAATAAATTATTTACACGACTAATATTTCCAATCAGGAAAACGCTCTGAACCGAAATAGTAATCCGGGTAGAATTTCCTCCGGATCCCCTCGGGCAATAAAGAAAAAATCCCGTAGGCTAACGGCGGGGACTTAATTTCTGCTTCCAGTTCTGCCCGGTCGAATTTCAGAGCTTCGGTTTTCATCTTCTCCAGATCAACCACCATAAGACGTTCTGCGGCAGATGTCTTCTTGCTGGAGGTATAAATGAGATAGTTTCCACAGGGGGACCATGTCACGTGACGCTCGGAACCGAGATTCCGGGTAATACGCTGCACGTTTTCGCCTTGAGCGTCCATAAGGTAAACTTCCAAATTTTCCTCTCCCTGCTCCCCCAGCAAGCCGGATATGAAAGCGATTCTTGTCCCGTCAGGCGAATACGTCGGGGCATAATCACGGCCTTCATAAGACGTCAGCTGATCGATCTGGCCGGAGGGACAATGATAGGCCCAAATGTCGGCGCTCCCGGATTTCTTTGACGTGAAGATAATTTTACTGCCGTCGGGAGAAAATTGCGGCGTATAATCCATCGCTTCATAATTTGTAATCTGCCGGCGTTCCGAACCGTCCAGGCTCATCGTATAAATATTGACATTGCCGTCATAATTCGCGCAAAAAACAATCTTCCTGCCGTCCGGTGACCAGGCCGGGGTGTTATGCCAACGGTCCTGTTGCGTGATACGCCGTTCATCCTTCCCTTCGGCATCCATGACCCAGATTTCCGGAGTGCCGGTCCGGTTGGAGATAAAAACAATATGCTGGCCGTCCGGAGACCATTTGGGACAATCGTTCCAGCAATCCCCTGTCGTCAGCTGGTCCACTCTTTGGGAATCCAAGTCCAAGGTAAAGATATCGTAATCCCCCGATTTGCCAGAAGAAAAAACAATCGTCCCTTTTAAATCCATTTTCTTCTCCTTTTATTCTTTAACCTGTTCAGGCCGGCTTTCATCATACTGAGCCAAAACCATTGATGTTTGGCCAAACCCCATGGCCCCGTCAATTCTTAACGGAATCTTCTTGGGGCTTTCATCAAACCAAACCCGGAATTGTCTGGGATGGCTCTCCATAATATAGGCCTCATATTGTTTCCGCCCTAACGAAATTTTCTCTTTGCCTTCCAGTTGAAAAGACATATCCTTCGTGGGGAGAGATAACTTTATTGTCTCTCCTTCGCCGAACGAACCATCTCTTCTGTACCGGTAGATAAAACCGTAAATATTCTCAATCTTACCCTGTTTTTCTATCGTCTCCTGAACTTCCCTGTCGCCTTTCTTTTTTGTTAAAACAACCTGTCCTGCCTGATGATCATAAACCTCGGTGATCTTTTCCTCTTTCCCGAAGACATTAACATCCCTGTCCACCTGTATCGGCAAAAAGCTGTAAGGATCGACATAGATCCGTTCCTCATCAAAAAAGTTCAAGCCCTTGACCGTGAAAACGATCAAATAGGCGCTCTTTCCGTTCAACTGTGTCTGCCCTTCGAAACGCAATGTCGCGGTGCCGGCCTTGACGCCAAATTTCTTAACGTTATATCTTATTTCTTCACCCGTCTTAAAAGGGAGTGGTTTCATCGTTTCGCCCCGTCCGTAACCCGGGTTAAAAAGCATCAACAGCAACAGTGCGCCGAAAATTATTTCATATCTTTTTATCATAATTTCTGGTCAAAGTCCTTTATAAATTTTTCCAGCAGGCGGGCCCCTTTATGGAGGGTGGATACTCTGGCGTACTCATCCGTTGTGTGCGCTGTCCCCTGAGCTCCGTACCCTGTTGCGAAAGCCGGAATGTTATGTTTCTTAAAAAACGTAATCACGGTGGCTCCTTCACTGCCCTTAAGGGACGTGCGGATGCCCAAAGAACGGGCGGTCTGCACATACGTATCTACCAGAGGATGCGCGGCATCAATTTCATAGGGCTGCTGAAGGTCGTCCACGACAATTTTAAACCGTTTCGTTTCCGTCTGTATCATGTGCCTTATATCTTGCAACAACACGGCGCTTTTCATGCCCGGGAGGAAACGGACATCCAGGCTCAACTCACAATGATCGGCGACCATATTGACTTTATCCCCGCCCCTGATCGTTCCGACATTCACAGTCGGGGGCTGAAGCAGAACATGCTTGGAAAATTTGAATTTGTGTTTTTTCAACTTAACAATAATTCTGGCGGCGACCTCGATCGCATTGATTCCCTGCCAGTTATACGCCCCGTGCGCCTTTTTCCCGAAAATCTGCACCCGGCAATGCAACAACCCCTTCTGAGCAATAATGGTGTTAAAGTCATCAGAATCCAGGATCACGGCCGTATGCGGCTGAAGGATCTTCTTGTCCAGCAGCGGCACGATACCCTGATGGCTGCCCGTTTCTTCGTCAACCGTTGCCGCCATGACCAGATCCCGGTTCAGCTTAACACGGTCCTCGACCAGACTGCGCATGACTTCCATACAGCACGCCAAGTTCCCTTTATCGTCCGTGGCTCCCCGGCCATAAATCCGGCCACGGATAATGCGCCCCCCCAGCGGATCCTGCGTCCATCCCTGGCCGATAGGCACCGTATCAAAATGCGGCGTGATAAGCAGGGCTTTCTGCCGGGCCTTTTTTCTCGGCCAGGTTCCCTTCAAAGTCGCAATGATGTTAGGCCGTTTGGAGGCAAAAGACACACATTTAACCTGCAGGCCCAATGATTTCATATCCTGGGCGATAAATTTGGCCAACTTTTGTTCCCGCCCAGGGGGATTTTCAGAATTAATGCTTATGACCTTTTGAGTTAACGTGACCAACCGGTCCTTATGAATCATTTCAAAAACTCCTCGGCTTTCAAAGCTCCCATCATACGCTTGTAGTCATCATGATCAACAATCAGGATATCCGGGCGCTCTGTCTTTATATGATGGACTTTAGGATAATGATTCTTAATGTTTCGGAAGGCAATATACTTGAATTCCGTTTGGCAATCGGGACACTTGGCCTGGTTCAATTTGATATCAACAGTTTGGCAGTTAGCGCAGGCCCCGGACAAGTCCCCGTAAATAAGCAGATGCTCTTTTATATCTTTCAAATCGAGATCTTGATAAACTCGTATTAGTTTTTGTTGGCTCATTTGAGGTGATATTATAACATATTTTTTTATATATGATAGGATTTCATTAACGATTGGACGAAAAAGTCTTGTCTTTGCTCCGTGATGGCGTCCGGGTGCCGGGCAGAGGACAGGACAGGCGCCCGTAAAAACGGCTTATCTCAAAGTTATTCAACGGGTTTGCCATGGAAGCGAGAGCACGCCTTTGATGCCCGGACGTCTTCAATCCTTGCGGATCCGGGATAAAAAAAACCCTTACTGTTAACGGAGTTTTAACAATAAGGGTTGGTATTAAAGAAAACAAGCCGATAAAGACGGGATGTTAACCCCACAACCAGCTCACGGCAACTCAGCCACCTTATCATCCTAATAACCACACACCGTCTACGCCTGCCCCGAACTTCAGGGCCCTCCCGGTTCTCGAATAACTTAGGTCTGGAGTTTTGTGTCCTCGAGTTTCCTCAAGTTTACCTTTATCGGCTTACTTGAAATATAACATATAATGCCGGCCGAGACAAGACGCCGGGGCACTCTCAAACCTGCTGATTCGTAACGCTCAGATAATATTACGGATCGGGTTCTATCTGAAAAAGGTAAGCTCGGGCACCCGACTGAAAAAAGGAATCAACAAGTTCGGCATGATGATGCATCATCTCCAGCATAAATTCTTTATCCTTTTTGCCCACATGGGCCAAAAACAACCAGAAGCGGTCTCTGCCGGATACAGACTTAATTACGGATTGCAGTTCATGCGTGCAGGACAACACCTTAATGCCGCTGGCGGACGGGACGAAATTCATTCGGCCAGAATAAAATCGAAAAGCCGCTTGGGATTTATCCGGCAAAATAAAATAATCCCCCGCTTGTTTATGTTCCACCATATACCGGACCACCTCTCGGCTTTCCTCATAACGATAAAAAGAAGGGTCTCCCACACGTGAACATTCGGTAAAAAATGCCGGCAGGACAAAGAGCAACATGAGCAGAGGGCAAATATTTTTATATTTAATTCTTTCGATAACACCGTCAGCCCCTTCCGCAACAAAGAGGATATAAAAAGGGACAAGGAACAATATTAAACGTTCAAAGAAAGGATATATGTGCAGAACCGATGCCAATAGAGTGATCACGATAGGGCTGATGAGAAGGAAAAAGTCCCGCCGTTCACGGTAAAACATTTTCACACAACCGGCAAGAAATAAAATACTACACAAAAAGGGGAATTTCGCGCTGACCGGATAACGGAACACATCAAGAAAAATGGTGTAATGAAAAATCAGGTTGACCAGTTTTACCGGAAACACGGGCAAAAAAAACTTCGCCCAATAATCCGTAAGATACTCCCCCCGGGAGAAAACCCTCAGGACAAAGAAATAATTCAGGGCAAAACTGGACATCCAGGAAAAAAGGACAAAGGCCAAAGGACGCCACAACGGCTCCTTCCTCTCTTTTATTTTAATAATGGACAGAACTATCCCTGCCCCCGCCAAAACAAATATTATGGGATGAGAGAACCATATGAGAATACCGCCTAAAAGGCTCACGAACGACACCGATCGTTTTGTTAATTTGTTATCAAGGAACCATTTTATAGCCACCATAAACATTAACACAAAGGCGACATCCCCCGAATAAGGTTTCAACTCTGTCGAATACAGAATTAATGAAGGGGAAAAAGCAAACAGGCATAAGGCAACAAATCTGGCTCTGGGAGATAGGACGTGGATAATAAGGGCATAAAAAAGGATCAGGGATATCACCCCGTAAAACAAAGGAAAAAAACGAAAAACATATTCGTGGCTCCCGAACAAAACAACCATTATTTTTTCTATAAAGGAAAAGCCAAAAGGGTAAGCCAAGGATTTCTCCGGGAAAGGCCCCTGGATTAATTCTGAAAGAGAAAATTTTATGAGCTTATTGGCGACATAAGCTTCGTCAAACCATAAGGAGCGGTTATAAAAATATTGGGTCAAACGGAAAAATATCCCTGCAAGGATAATGAGTTTATGACAAGTCTTATCTCTCAAGAAACTGTCAACTCGCTGGCATATAACGTTAAAAGAACTCATTTTTGTTCATCTCCTCATAAAGACGGCCGTCTCATCTCCTCATGCAATCATGACGGGACAAGCCGAAACTTATGTTTAAATACGGCATGCGCATTCTGGGCAGGCAAAGACTTAAATGTTTATTAAATCATTCGAGAATAAGAATAGCAACTCATTTTCTGAAGAACTATCGCAAATATTAAATTCTTTCAATTTCAGGCAGGCCTTGGAACATATCCTTCCCGCTGGCAGAAAACGTCCTCCCCCCTCCCGGGATTCGCGAGAAATAATTCAATTAAATATTTTATTTTTAAAGGAATCTACTAAAATAAAGGAAGGATATCCGTTTATTTTCAAATTATTACAAGGAGAACTACATGGGCACCAAATTTTCTACTGCGATCGCAAAAGGGGAAGAAAGCTATACGGTCGGTAAACAAGTCGCTCAGCAAGCCTTGGACAAATTGGGGACAGACAAAATTGATTTAGCTGTTGTTTATGCTTCCAGCAAATACAACTATAACAATGTGTTAAAAGGGGTCAAAGAAGTCGTCGGAGATGCTCTCCTGATCGGAAGTTCTTCGGCGGGAGAATTCAATGAAGCCAAAGCTGACAAAGAAAGCATTGTCTGCGGCCTGATTTCTTCTGATACGCATAAATTTTCGGCTGGACTTGGAACCGGGCTCAAGGAAGACCAACTTGAAGCTATCCGCAAAGCCAAAGCCTCTTTTTCGGAAGCAGCGGATGACTTCCCCCACAAATCGGCCATTCTTCATGTTGACGGGCTCGCCGGCAACGGCGAAGAAGCTTCTCTGGCGGCCTTATCGGAACTGGGAGCGGATGTCACGTTAAGCGGGGGTGCTGCCGGGGATGACCTGCAATTCAAGGAGACCAAAGTCTTTCTCAATCAGCAAGCGGTGACCGATGCCCTGACGGTCTGTATGGTGTCGTCCAAAACTCCTGTCGCTATCGGAGTCAAACACGGGCACTCTCCGGTCTCTGAACCGCTGACCATTACAAAGGCCAAAGGGAACGTGGTTTATGAAGTCGACGGGAGAAAAGCTTTTGATGTCTGGAAAGAATCCGTGAAAGAAGAAGCGAAAAAAATCGGCGTTGATGTCGATCAACTCAAAACGGCTGAAGACATTGGCGCGTTTCTTATTCGTTTTGAAGCAGGCCTAGAAACCGGCAGCGACTACAAAATACGCGTGCCTTTATCAATCAATGAAGACGGATCGCTTAATTTTGCCTGCACGATGATTGAAGGATCTGTGCTGAGGATCTGCAAAAGCCCGAAAGAGGACCAGATTCAGTCAGCCAAGATAGCCGCTGAACTGGCGCTAAAATCCAGCGGAGGAGCAAAATTGGCCGGGGCTTTTGTTTTTGACTGTGTCTGCCGTTCTTTGATTCTGGGAGAGGATTTCTTTGAAGGGGTGAAAGCCGTCAAAAACGTTATTGGCGACGTTCCCATCATAGGGTTTGAAACTTACGGGGAAATCGGCTTAATACCCGGACAATTAAGCGGCTTTCACAATACTACGACCGTTGTGTTATTAATACCTGAATAATTCGGTCCCGGAGATCTATTTATGAATGAACCGACATTAACAAAAAATGAACTCGTAAATGCCTATGCTCAAGGCATCGGGATTGAAGGCGCCCAAAAACTTATTAAAGAAATTATTGATTCCTTGGGATTACCGGATAAAAGCGACTACACGAAGACAGAAGCTATTAAAATCTGTGAAGCCCTAAAACAAAAGGATGGCTTTATTAAAATATTAGCCTGTTCTTTACTGGCTAGAGTTTATATTAAATAGCTTTTTTACGGATGAATTTTAAGCGTCAGTCCGTTATGCCAGCTTGACCAAATCAATAAATTCCTGTAAGGCGTGTTTATTTTTCTGACCAGGGCTTTTTTCGACACCGCTGCAGACATCGACCGCATAAGGCTTGACGTCTTCGATGGCTTCTCTGATATTCTGGGGGGCAAGCCCACCGGACAAAATAATCGGCAGACCCAGAACTTTGGCTTTCTTAGCTAACCGCCAAGGGAAAGTCTGGCCTGTTCCTCCGTAGGTCTTTTCCTGGTAAGTATCAAACAAAAGAGCGTCAACGGAATATTTTTTCAGGTTATCCAAGTCTATTTGATTTCCGAGCCGGACGGCCTTAATAATTTTATATCCCTTCTTGAACCTTCGGCAGTATTCAGGCGTTTCGTCCCCGTGGAACTGCAGGGTTTTAATTCCGCAAAATTGGGCGATCTCTTTAACCGCCCCCTCTTTCTGATTTACGAAAACCCCCACAGGCGTCACAAAAGGCGGCAGTTGATCAATAATTCTCTGCGCTTTAAAAGCTCCGACGCAGCGGGGACTTTTCTTGTAAAAAATAAAACCCACGGCCCAGGCCCCGCAAGAAGCGGCCTGGAGGGCATCTTTTGAATTCGTCATGCCACAAATTTTAATTCGGACCATCTTATCTCTCCCCTCTGAAATTATAACCCTTCCCCCCCTCGACTTTGAGCACCGCAGGAGGATATCATGCTGCCCCTGTCATAACCTCCCTGATTTTGGCGCCGACATCATCCGCCCGCATAAAGGTCTCCCCGATCAAAACAGCGTGAACACCGAGAGCTTCCAGCATCTTGATATGTTCATGTGTCCGGACACCGCTCTCGGCCACAATGACACAGTGATCGGGAATTTGAGGCACCAGTTCCCGGCTGACGCCCAGATCAACTTCAAACGTATGCAGGTCGCGATGATTGATTCCGACAATCTGGGCACCGGCCTGCAGGGCCCTGTCCAGCTCCTGCTGATTGTGAACTTCGACCAAACAATCCAGGTCAAGTTCCACGGCCACATTCTGGAGACGCACCAGCTGGTCATCCTCCAATATGGCAACAATCAGCAATATTGCGCTGGTACCGCTTAAAAATGCCTCGTAAATCTGCACGTCATCAATAATAAAATCTTTCGTCAGGACCGGGACAGGAAAATTTTCACTGACAAGACGCACATACCGGGGGTGACCCAGAAAATATTTATCTTCCGTTAACACGGAAATGGCGGCAGCCCCCTGGGCCGCATAAATACGCGCCAGTTCAGTGACATTAAAATCCGTACGAATCAGCCCCTGGGACGGCGATGCTTTCTTAATCTCGGCGATGAGGTTGATTTGTCCGGGCCGGGCAATCCGTTCTTTAAATAATCCGTAGCGGTTCATCTTCGCAGAACCGACATTGGCTTTTAAAACATCAAAAAAAGCCTTCTTGCGCCGCAGAAGACTTCTTTTATGTAAGACAATTTTTTCTAAAAAATCATTCAATCTTTAGCCCTTCACCCTTCCCGGGAAATACCTTCCGGGGCACACTCACGGTTTCTGCGTAAACTCGATCAAGGTCTCTAATTTAGCCTTGGCTTTCCTGGAATCCAATGATTCCGCAGCTAAAGCAATTCCTTCGGAAATATCTTGGACTTTCTCCGCCGCATAGAGAGCATAGGCGGCATTAAAGACAACGACATCCCGTCTGGGACCGCCCACCCCATCCAGAATTTCTTTAGCAATAAACAGATTCGTCTTAAGGTCGCCTCCTTTTAAATCCTCATCTTTGGATAAGGGTATCCCGAAATCTTCGGGAGAGATATCATAGGACAGGATGTCCCGGCCGTTCCACTCCGCGACAAAGGTCTGTCCCGTCGTCGAAACTTCATCCAGACCGTCATGGCCATGAACCACCAGCGCCTTTTTTAAACCTAAATTTCTCAGGACATTGGCAAGCGGTTCAACAAGGTCCCGGGAATAGACCCCCATAAGCTGATGCGTCGCCCGGGCAGGGTTGATAAGCGGCCCTAAAATATTAAAAATCGTCTCAACCCCCAACGTTTTACGAACGGACGCCACGTTCTTCATGGCCGGGTGCAGTTTCTGAGCAAACAGGAAGGCGATTCCGACCTCATCCAGACATGTCCCTAACCGGTCATGCTGAACGTCCAGGTTGACCCCCAAAGCTTCCAGGATATCGGCACTCCCGCATTTACTGGAAACCGAACGGTTGCCGTGTTTCGCAACGATAACCCCCGCCCCGGCAACGACAAAAGCCGTAATCGTAGAGATGTTAAAAGTATTCTTTTTATCTCCTCCCGTGCCGCAGGTATCCAGGACTAAAGGATGTTTTGTTTTGACCGGCAGATAAAACTTCTGCAGCAGACGGGCCGCCCCGGTGATTTCATCAATGGTAGGGCCTTTCAGATTCAGGGCCAGGAGCAGATCCGCCACCAGATTGTCCGGAGCTTCTCCCGACATAATACGGCCCATGACGGCTTCAATTTCCCGGCTGCTCAGATTTTCGTTCCTGCGGATTTTTTCAATATATTCTTTCATTTGATTTTCAAGAAATTGGCTAATATTTGTTTCCCGGACTGGGTCAAAATCGATTCCGGATGAAACTGAACGCCCCATAACGGGAATTTCTTATGCCGCAAGGCCATGATTTCCTTGTCCCGGTCTTTAGACCAGGCCGTAATCTCCAGGCAAGCAGGGAATGATTTTGGATCAATAACGAGAGAATGATAACGTGTCGCCTCAAAAGGGTTTTCCACATCTCTGAATAGCCCTTCCCCGTTGTGCGTAATACTTGAGGTCTTTCCGTGCATCAGGCTTTTCGCCCGGATAATCTTTCCCCCGTAGGCATAACCGATCGCCTGATGCCCCAGACAAACACCTAAAATCGGGATCTGCTCCGCGAATTCTTTAATGACATCAACAGAAATACCGGCATCTTCCGGCCGGCCAGGTCCCGGAGAAATCACGATCTTCTCCGGTTTCATCTTTTTGATCCTGGCAAGCGTCAACGCATCATTCCGATGAACGGCCAGCTTTGTCTTTAAAGCCCCCAGATACTGTACAAGGTTATATGTAAAGGAATCGTAATTGTCGATCACTAAAACCATCTGATAATCCCCTGTTTGATTAATCCTGCTGGCGGTAGACTTTGGCTCCCAAATTCAACAGTTTCTGATCCAGGTCTTCATATCCGCGGTCCAGGTGATAGATGCGGTGAATTTCTGTCTTCCCTTTAGCGGCCAGCCCCGCGATGACCAAAGCGGCCGAAGCCCGCAAGTCGGACGCCATAACCGGAGCCCCGTACAAGGTTTTAACGCCTTCGATAATAGCCGTATTGCCGTCCCGGCGGATATTCGCCCCCATCCGGTTTAATTCCGCGATGTGAATAAACCGGTCAGGGAAAACCTTGTCCGTAATGATACTCACCCCGTGCGTCAAAGCCATCAAGGTCATAAACTGAGCCTGCAGATCTGTCGGGAATCCCGGATAAGGATATGTGGTAACAGAGGTCGGCTCGTAAGATGTCGTGCTTCTGATCCAGACCGAGTCCCCTTCTATCTTAAACTTCACCCCCACTTCGGTGAGTTTATCAATCAGAGCCAAAAGATGACTCGCATTAACATTAAGGAGTCTCAGGTTGCCTTTGGTCGCGGCCGCCAGAAGCATGTAGGTTCCGGCTTCAATGCGGTCAGGAATAATTTCATATTCAACGCCGTGCAGTTGATTGACGCCTCTGATGGTCAGACGAGGGGATCCCACACCGGTAATATCCGCCCCCATAGCTATAAGGCAGTTGGCCAAATCTTCCATTTCCGGTTCACAGGCGGACGAAGCGATAACCGTCTCGCCTTTGGCCAGAGTCGCGGCCATCATAACATTAGCCGTGGCTAAAACCGACGGCCCGAAATCCCCTCCCAGATAAATATGCTGGCCCTGCAGCTCTTTGGTTTGAGCACACACATAACCGTTTTCAATGGCAATTTTAGCCCCCAGACTCTTCAACCCTTTCAGATGCAGGTCAACCGGCCTGACTCCTATAACACATCCCCCCGGCAGGGACACTTTGGCTTCTTTAAGTTTTGCGAGAAGCGGGCCCAAGACACAAAATGATCCCCGCATGGTTGAAACAAGAGCATAATCGGCAAACCCCTGACACGGCTCCGCCGTTTTGATCGTCAAGATATTGTTTGAAAAGCTGACGTCCTTCCCCAGACTTTTCAAAAGCTTAATCATCGTCAGGGTGTCCCTGAGACACGGGACATTTTTGATCACACAGGGTTCATCGGTCAACAAGGTTGCCGCCAGCACCGGTAGAGTCGCATTCTTTGAACCGCTGATGCGGACTTCGCCTTTTAAAGGCCTGTTTCCCTCAATAATAAACTTTTCCATAAATGTCTTCCCAAAATTTCCGGCTTATGAATAATTATTCCTACGGGCGACCAGAATTCTGTCGGTCCTTCTGTAGTCTTTTTTAAATTCATAGTCGCAAAATTGTCCATTCATTTCAAGGTATTTTTCAAGGATTTTAGACTGCCCGTCTCCTATTTCCAGCAATAACAGCCCGCCTTCTTTAATATGGGCCGGACTGTTTTCAATAATAAACTTCAAATAAGACAAACCGTCCTCCCCTCCATCTAAAGCCCTGAGCGGTTCATGCCGGACATCCGGAGGCAAAGACGAAAGCGCAGACCTGGGAATGTACGGCGGGTTGGCGATCACGATATCATATGTCCTTTGGAAATCTTCACTCCCCAGGACAAGAAACATATCCTTGTGCATAAAACAAATCTTCTGTTCAACCTGATGGCGCTCGGCATTATAAAGGGCAACCCGGAGGGCTTCCGGAGAGATATCCACACTGTCGATCAGACAATCATCCAGGAAGACCGCACAACTGACAGCGATATTGCCCGATCCTGTTCCCAGGTCCAAGATATGAAGCGGCCGGCGGGATATCCTCTTGGCCATCACTAAGGCCGTTTCAACTAATATTTCCGTTTCCGGGCGGGGAATTAACACATTCGGGGTGACGTTCAAATTCAATCCCATAAAATGACTTTCTCCCAGGATGTATTGCAACGGCTCTCCGTTCAGCCGCCGCTGTTTCATGCGTTCCAGCAGCGTTTTCTGCTCCGGAGACATGACAGGAGGATCCATATAAAGATCAATGCGGCGGCAGCCGAGAATGGATGTCTTCATGAATTCCAGTTCATTCACGGCTTGCTCCTTCCAGATCAGCTTCGGCCTTGATCAGGGCGTCAAGAATCGCGTCCAAATCACCATCCATCACATTCGGCAGCTGATGAATCGTGAATCCGATGCGGTGGTCCGTGACCCGGCGGTCCGGATAATTATACGTTCTGATTTTTTCACTGCGGTCTCCGGTCCCGACTTTGGCTTTCCGGTCCTGGGTTTCTTTCTCCATATTCTCCCTTTGAATCTTATCTAAAAGCCGGGCGCGCAACACTCGCATAGCCTTCATTTTATTCTTCAGCTGCGAACGTTCGTCCTGACAGATGACCACGATCCCGCTCGGGATATGCGTAATGCGGATGGCTGAATCTGTCGTGTTAACGCTTTGGCCTCCGGGACCGGATGAGCGGAAGACATCAATCTTTAAATCTTTAGGATCAATCTGAGCTTCCACTTCCTGCGGCTCAAAAAGGACAGCGACTGTCGCCGCCGAAGTATGAATACGGCCTGAGGCCTCTGTCACCGGAACCCGCTGCACGCGATGGGCGCCGCTTTCAAACTTCAACAATTTTGAGGCGCCTTTTCCGCTGATACCGAAAACGACTTCTTTAAAGCCTCCTGTCTCGGATTCATGCGAGCTCATCGGCTCCAGTTTCCATCCCTTTTTCTCCGCATATTTTGTATACATGCGGTAGAGATCTGCGGCAAAAAGACTGGCCTCCTGGCCTCCTGTCCCGGCCCGGATTTCTATGATTAAATCCCGGTCAGCCTCCTCCTTGCGGGGATTGAGCAGTTCATCCAGGTTCGTCTCACATTCCTCCAGCCGGACACGCAAATCTTTCAGTTCGGCCCGGGCCAGTTCTTCAAATTCCGCATCATGTTTTTCCTGAAGCAAATGTTCCAGATCGGTCATCTGCCGGGCGATATCGGAATGAAGGCGATGCGCTTCCACCAGCGGAGTGATATCAGAAAATTCCTTGGCGATTTTCTGATACCGGCTCTGTTCAGCGATAATATCAGGATCCCCCAATAATTGTTCTAACTCCTGGTAACGTTGAACAATCTTTTTCAGTTTCTCTTGCATAGGATACACTCCTGGAACCCGGGTTTTGTTTGAAGACCTTGGAAGTGTATTTACTTATTAAATTTTTTATAACGTTGCTTAAAACGCTCGATTCGGCCGGCAGAGTCAACATACTTCTTCTCACCGGTAAAGAAAGGATGGCATTGAGAACAGATCTCGACGCGAATATTCTTTTTTGTTGAACGCGTATGGATCACTTCGCCACAAGCACACGTGACAGTCGTTTCATGGTATTCCGGGTGAATCTTCTCTTTCATTTTCCTTTTTCCTCCTTCAATGGTATCATGCGGCCTTTCTATTCTTCCGTTTATCGCCGGCCCATCTTGGGCCGGACGGCCTACAGGACACGCTCCCTGGTTTATTTGTTCATATTCTGCAGAAATTCCTCATTGGTTTTAAACTTTGATATCTTCTCAATCAACAATTCCATGGATTCAGCGGAATTCAGGTCATTGATCGCTTTGCGCAGAAGCCATATCCTCTGCAGGACATCTTCCGGCAAAAGCAACTCTTCATGACGCGTATTAGAACGCTTAATATCAATAGCCGGGTAAATACGCCGCTGAAACAGGTTCCGGTCTAGCTGGAGCTCCATATTTCCCGTGCCCTTAAACTCTTCAAAAATAACTTCGTCCATGCGGCTGCCCGTATCAACAAGGGCTGTCGAAATAATCGTCAGACTGCCTCCCTCATCAAGCGCCCTGGCAGCCCCGAAAAAGCGTTTGGGTTTATGCAAAGCATTAGAATCCACACCGCCAGAGAGGATCTTCCCGCTATGCGGCACAACGGTATTATAAGCCCGGGCTAAGCGGGTGATACTATCCAATAATATTACCACATCCCGCTTATGTTCGACCAGTCTTTTAGCTTTCTCCAAAACAATCTCTGCGATCTGCACATGGCGTTCAGCGGGTTCATCAAATGTCGAGGCGATCACTTCTCCTTTTACGCTTCGCTGCATATCCGTAACTTCCTCCGGCCGCTCATCGATTAAAAGAACGATCAGAATGACATCCGGATTCGATTTGGTAATGGAATTCGCGATCTTCTGCAGCAGAACCGTTTTCCCGCTATAAGGAGGCGCAACGATCAGGGCCCGCTGGCCTTTTCCGATAGGGGTCAGCAAATCCATAATCCGCATGGAAATCTCCTTGGGTTCTGTCTCTAAATGAATACGTTCATGAGGATAAAGAGGCGTTAAATTATCAAAAAAGATTTTGTCTTTGCATTTCTCAGGGTTTTCATAATTGACCGCTTCCACCTTTAGAAGAGCGAAGTATTTCTCGCCTTCCTTGGGCGGCCGGATATGTCCGCTGACGATATCCCCGGTCTTCAGATCAAACCGCCTGATCTGGGACGGAGAAATATAAATGTCGTCCGGACAGGGCAGATAGTTGTAATTGGCGCTTCTGAGAAAGCCAAAACCTTCCGAAAGGATCTCCAGGGTTCCTTCTCCGTACATCAGGCCGGCCTTTTCCGCCTTCTTTTGTAAAATTTTAAAGATCAGATCCTGTTTCTTACTGCCGCTGATACCGTTTATGGACATCTCCCGCGCCAGCTTGCTCAGTTCTGATACTTTCATATCCTTTAACTTCCCGATATCAAGCTGTTCATTCTGATCCGCGGAATGCTTACTCTCTTCTGCGGCATCCTTCCGCTTGACCTTCTCCCCTGATTTTGCTGATGTTCTCTGCATACTCTTTACCCCCTCATCGTATTATTAATTTCTTCTTTTCGGTTTTGGATTCTTCCACGACATTGTTTCATCCATATCCTCGAGAAAGCTTCCCCTCCCGGGCATAAATGATACCGGTGTCTTCTGTTGACCGTTCCTTTACACAAAAATTTCATAACGGCCGTTTATTTTATATATTCCTGCCAAACCTTCCGGACCTGACGCTGTGTGTCTTTAAGGGCCCCTCGGTTATCAATGATAATATCCGCCCAGGCCATTTTTTTAAGTAAAGGTATCTGCGCCCTGATCCTTTTGAGTTTCGCGGCCCGGGACATGGCAGGTCTTGAGGCTGTCCGCGACAACTGATCCTTTTGAGTGGCTCGAACCACAATATTAATATCCATAAGTTCATTCAGCCCCGACTCATAAAGCAAAGGGACATCAACGACCACCGCCCGGACATTCTTATTTTTTCTATATTGTGCGATAAGCCCTTTGATCTGCCGGATCACTTCCGGATGAATCAGGGATTCCAAGGTTTTCAGCCGCTTCGGGGAATCAAAAACCAGTCCGGACAATTTCCCTCGGTCGACAGCTCCCGTCTCTGTCAAAATTCCCGGCCCGAAAGTCTTAACAATTTTCTTGCAACAAAGCGTCCGGGGCCTAAACAAATCGTGGACGATTTTATCGGCATCGATCACCCTGGCTCCCAATCGCTTAAAAAATTCCGCCACCGTTGACTTTCCCGTCCCATAACTCCCTGTAACGCCGATCAAAATCATTTTTTCCTTTATCCGAGCATATTTTAAACAGCCTGGACGAAACAATTCAGGGAAAAATTTCCCCGTCATATCTTCAGCTTTTCAAAGGGATCTCTGCTTCGTTGACTTTCTTGGTCTCTAACCAGTTTTTCCCCGTCTTAATACTGACTTTGATAGGCACGTCCAGGGTCAAGGTATGCTCCATATGGTCTTTAATCAGGGAGATAAGCCTGTCCTTTTCATCCTGCAGCGCATCAAAGACAAGCTCATCATGAACGGTGATAATCATCTTTGAACGCAAATCATTTTTATTTATGGCCTCATAAATCCGGATCATGGCCAGCTTAATAAGGTCCGCGGCGGTCCCCTGAACCGGAGTGTTGATCGCCTGCCTTTGAGCGAACTGCCTGATCGACAAACTGCTGCTTTGGATATCAGGGATATAGCGCCTGCGGTGAAGAAGCGTGGTCACATATCCGTTGGCTTCGCATTCTTTAATCTGCGCATCCATAAAATCTTTCACGCGGGGATATCTTAAAAAATACCTGTCAATAAATTCAGCGGCCTCTCCCTGCGAGATATTCAAATCTTTAGCCAACCCAAAGGCGCTCATCCCGTAAATAATACCGAAATTCACCCTTTTGGCCGAAATCCGCATTTCTTGCGTAACGTCTTTCTCCGGGACATCAAAAACTTGCGCGGCTGTAAACGTATGAATATCTTCGTCTTTCTGAAACGCAAAAAGCAGGTTTTCGTCTTTTGACAAATGAGCCAAGATACGGAGCTCAATCTGGGAATAATCCGCAGAGATAATGATCCGGTCTTGCGCAGACGGGACAAAGGCCTTGCGAATGCGCCGGCCCATCTCTGTCCGTATCGGGATATTCTGCAGATTGGGGTTATAAGAACTCAAACGGCCCGTTTCCGTTCCCGTCTGGTTAAACGTTGCATGGATCCTTTGTGTCTGCGGGTCCACCAGTTTCGGCAAAGCATCAATATATGTGGATTTCAGCTTAGCCAGCTGCCGGTAATCAAGAATCAAAGCCGGGAGCGGATGCAAGCTTGCCAGGCGCGTTAAAACCTCTTCATTCGTGGAAAACCCGGTTTTCGTCCGCTTAATGACCGGCAGATTAAGTTTGTCAAATAACACCCGGCTGAGCTGTTTCGGAGAATTCAAATTGAATTCTTCCCCGGCCAGTTCAAACAATTCCGCATGAAGCTGAGTGATCTTCGCTTCACACTCTTTCGATAAATTCTTCAAAAGGCCCACGTCTATACTGACCCCCTCCCGTTCCATGGCCCACAAAACCATGGATAAGGGGATTTCCACCTCCGAACAAAGGGACAGCAGGTCAAACGTCCGAAGTTCCGTCCTCAGGCATTCAGACAGCCGGTGAACGATCCGGATCTGTCCGGAAGCTTCCTGCGTGTTCTGCGGCGGAATTTTTAAATACTGCCAGCCCAAATCAAAAATCTGCGCGGCTGTCCGGGCAGGAGACAAAAGATACGCCGCCAGCTTAACATCAAAAACCTCTCCTTTTAATGTCAGGCCGAATCTGTCAAGATGCTTTAAAGCATGCTTGTAATCATAGGTGTTCTTGCGGATATCCTTCTGCCCAAAAACGTCTTTCATCCCCGGGATAAATTCCTGCGGAATCTGCCAGACAGGATTTTCCTGACAGGTAACGACCAAAGTCCCGGCCAGCCAGATGTCTGCTTCCACATTTTCATCAAACAAAAAGGAAAACTCTCCGGCCGTCTCAATAGCGGCCAGGACATCTTTCAACTCCTCTTCCGCCTGAATCTTCTGAATATTCGTAACGGCCTTGGAAGGATGCTGTTCCATAAGCTCAAACACGAGCCGTTTAAATTCCAGATCAGAAAAAATTTTGATCAGCATTTCATGATCCGGGGCTGTCACTTTCATATCTTCGACACAAAAATCCAAAGGGATATCTTCATTTAAAACAGCCAGTTCCTTGGACAGGAAAGCTTCTTCCCTCTGTGATGCCAAGCGATTCTTAATAGAAACCGGCTGGATATCATCCAAATGACGGAAAATCTCCTCGATAGGCCCGTATCGGGAAATCAACTGCCGGGCCGAAACTTCGCCAATCCCCTTGACCCCCGGGATATTGTCCACACTGTCTCCGGCTAAAGCGATAAAATCCGTCATATAATCCGGCGCCAGGCCCATAATCTCCCTCACCCCTTCCGGGTCAATCAGCTTGTCTTTTCTAAGGCTTAACACGCGGACATTATGCCCGACAAGCTGAAACATGTCTTTGTCATCGCTGACGATAATCACCTTCAGTTGAGGTGATGCAAACTTCCGGGTGATGCTGGCAATGATATCATCCGCTTCATAGCCCTCAAATTCCAAAGAGGGCACGCGGTAACAACCTACGATTTCTTTGATGATCGGAATTTGCGAGATCAAATCGTCCGGCATGCTCGGCCGTTGTATCTTGTAATCAGCAAATTTCTTCTGCCGGTGCGTCTTCGCCGGGGAGTCAAAACAAACAGCCATATATAAGGGACGGTATTCCCGGAGCAACTTCCGCAACGTATTGACAAAACCGAACACAGCGTTTGTCTTCTGGCCCTGGCTGTTTGCTAACCCTTTAATAGCATAAAAAGACCTATAGCAAAGCGCATGCGCATCAATCAAAAAAAGTTCCGTCGTAACCATGGGTTAATCAGTTGTCTCGTGTCGATTGCATTCTATGAAATATTTATTCAAAATTTTGAACTGGTTGTTCAGGGAGCAAGGTGAGTATTTCCTGAAACATGTCGTTGGCAGATTGGACATCCCCCGCGTCCAAATGTTTCACCGCAACATAAACCTTTTCTTTAACCATATCTATCTTCTGTGAGAAAAGAACCTGTTGTTTTGCCTTCATCATCTTAGGATTATCGGGTGTCAGCAGGAGAGCCCGATCAAATTCCTGAAGCGCCTCTTTATATTTTTTCTCCTGGAGGTATTGGCTCCCTTTTTGATAATGATTCTCTGAACGCTGTATCTGCAGGGAGAACTCTTCCCGGGCCTGTCGGACCAACTCTTCGGTAAAGTCTTCGACTTTCTCCTGAAGAAGTTTCTTTTTAAAACGAGGGTTAATTTTAACCAATTCTTCTCTGACGGCTTCTTTCCAAGGATCTCCGTCCTTGGCCCGCCAGTAACGCTCTTGAAAATAGTGTTCCGCGTTCTGAATATCGCCTAGTGTTTGATACAGATATGCTAGATTCGTATAAGGGGGTAAATAATCAGGATTATACCTTATGGCCTTCAGATAATATATTCTTGCCTTTTGCCAATCACCCTGCTGTTCATACACAACCCCAATATCATTATAAAGGACTTCACTTTCTAATCCGAGGGACAAGGCTTCAGAATAAAACGCTAAAGCTTTGTCAAGATTGCCTTTCTTCTGTTCATCGTATCCTTGAGCACGGTAGTCTTGTGCGGAGAATTCTCTATTATTGGCGAAAATACGTGTTTGAAAGGTTAATAAGGATATGAGAAGAAGTGCGGATAATCTCCAACTGGCTTTTCCTAACGCTTTCTTAGGGTAAGGATAATACATATTCTGTCTTTTTGCAAGTAAAATATTACATTCAAAAAAAAACTGTCCGGGCCGGAAATCAGCGCCTCTTAAGGATTTCAGACACTTTCAGACGGCTGGCCCGCCCCACAAAAGGCGGTTTCAGGGGCATCGCCTTCCGTAAAAGGCTGGACAGGGGACGTTTGCAGATGGAACCCCAGGGAAGACAACTCCTCTTCTGAAAGGGCCTTTCGAAGATGAATAAAAGAAAGTATATTTTCCCGAAACGTTTCGGAATTAACAAGTACGGCTCCTACAGCACCCCCCTTACGGATATAGAGTTTTTGCAGTGACCGGCTATCAGCATGACTTTTTTCATAAACCGTATCGAAACAACCCGGCTGTGTCCGGCCGAGCACTGTCAATTGAAAATCAGGCCATTTAAAATCCGCATACGGCACAAAAGTTTGCTGACCGGAACTTTTCTGAAGGATATCCAGCGCAACGGACTGGCCTTGTCTCCTTAAGACATCATCATAACAAGCATAAGATGCCAAATTTGTATCCGTCGCCTGGCTGACGCCACCCACGGCAAAAACATATCCATAAGCTGTCACATGCCTCTCACGGGTCACAATCTTACCGTCTATCTGGAGATCGGTTTCTTTAAATATACGGAAGTCGGGCTGACCGGCCTCAAAAAACACCATCTGGCCGGCGATAACCTTCCCGGAGCTTAACCTGACAGCCTTGACAGTGTTGTCCCCTAAAAGTTCCGTAACGGTATTCTCAAAAATAACCCGGATCCCTTTTCGCTCCAACTCTGCTTGAATGCGACCGGATATTTCCCGGTCCAGGACGGAAGACAAAAGATACTTCCCCGGGCAGATCCAAATCACTTCCCTCTTCTCCTGTGCCAGGGCATAAACCGCTCTTAGCCCGGAAAAACTATCGGACTGCACAATGACCGTTTCGGCAAAAAGGAGTTCTTTCAAGGCAGCCTTCATGTGATCCATGCGGTTCAAGAGATACGCACCGCTTTTATTCGTCCCTTTGCTGTTTTCCGGGTAGAGCCATCCGTATTCATCGAGCAAGCAATAATCAAAAGGGATAACTTGTTTGTCTTCCGTCGTCACGCGACGTCTTTTAAAATTTATTCGGGAAATTTTCTGTGTCACCAGCCGGATTTTATGTCTCTTTTCAAAATCCTCGGCCGAAGCACAAAACATCTTCCCCAAAGGGATGTCCTTCGACAAAACATCCGGCAGACACACCCGGCAATAGGGATATTCCCCGTCGCTTACCAGCATAACAATGTCCCCGGAGAAACCTTCTTGACGCAAAGTCTCGACGCATTGAAATGCCGCCGGTGAATTCCCCAATATAACGATTTGTTTCTCTTGCATGAAAATAACCTGTCTATAATTTCATTTGCAGTTTAAAAGCTTCTAATCCATTGCGCATAAGCATCATAACCGTTACCGGACCGACGCCGCCGGGCACGGGAGTAATAAAAGCCGCCCTGTTTCTGGCGCGGGAGAACTCCACATCTCCGACAATCTGAGAGCCGACCTGATTGATCCCCACATCAATAACAATGGCGCCCTCTCTGATCCAGTCGCCCTTGATAACCCCGGCCTTGCCGACGGCCACAATAAGTATTTCCGCGCGGCTGACGTGCTCCGGAAGATGGCCGGCTTCGCTGGTAGCGATATGGCAAATAGTGACCGTCGCCATCTCTTCAAGCAACAAAAGACTCAAAGGCTTGCCAACGATATGAGAAGCCCCGACAACCACGGCTTCCTTGCCTCGGAGATCCTCGCCCGTAGCTTTTAAATGCTCCATGACCGCGGCCGGCGTACAAGGGATCAAACGGGTCTCTCCGAGCAGCATCTTCCCGATATTCGCGACATTGATGCCCTCGAGATCTTTCATGACGCTCAGACAATTGGCGGCTTTCTGATAATTGATATGTTCCGGCAGCGGCTTATGGATCATGACCCCGTTGACTTGAACATCGTCATTGAGTTGTTTGATCCGGGCTTCCAGCTCTTCCTGGCTCGTCTCCCTGGGCAAAGTCAACAGGTCATACTGGATACCGACCTGTTGCGCGACCCTGTTCTGAGACCGCGCATAAGCGCAGGATCCGGGATCATCACCCAACATAATATTGATCAACCGCGGGACTTTCCCGTTTGACTGCCGGAGCGCTTGAACTTCCGCCTGAATCTGCCCCCCGATCTTTTGGGCCAGCAACCGGCCATCCAGCATTTTCGCTTCTGTCGTCATAGGATCCATTCCGTCATTCCTGATTGACCTGCACGTTCATCATGGCCGACTTGAAAGCGGCGAACAGGAATTCAGCAGCCACGGCTACATCACTCAATAAATACGGGCTGCCTTTTTCCACCAAAGGCGGGGTCAAATCCAGAGCTGCGTAGCACAATTGTGCGACTTCCAAAGGGACCCTGCGGGCCCGCCGCAACGCCGCTTTTTGGGCAGAGGCCCGGGATTTACGGGTGGCAACAACCCGGGCATAAGCCTGAGCATCCAGGTCGACCAAAACCTGCAGCCTTTTTCTGATGCGCTCACTCTGTTTTAAAACCTCTTTCAAAAGTCTTTCATCGGCTTTCGGCAAATCTTTCCGTAAAGCATAACGCGCCGCCATGGAAATAAGAGCGGCCCCCAAGGCCGCCGTTAAGGCTGCCGCCGAGCCCCCTCCGGGAACAGGCGTCCGGGCAGACAGTTGTTCTAAATATGCTTTGAGACTTTGACCGATATATTTTTTTTCCATGGTTCTAAAATAATGAATTGATAGTCTTGAGGTTCGCCTAATACCGCACTTTTAAAATGAATGACGAGTTAAATGCGGCATAAGTGATTGTTCCTTAATAAATATGTTTGACTATTTACTCATGAAACAATCTACTAATTTGGACGGGACGACTCCGAAGTTTATGTATTACGGAATTATCATAACGTAAACAATTTTTTTTTGCAATACATGAAATGCTTTTTTCATTCTTAATTTCCGGACGCTTCAAAAGCATCCCGCAGCAGTTCAAGCGAATGGCCTCCGTCCGGCTGCTTCATAATGGCTACGACATCAAACCGGCATACGGCTTTCTCCAAATTAAACGCGCCTAAATAGCATTGGGCCATCTGCGTCAGCTTCCTCTGCTTCGCGCGGGAGACAGATTCCATCGGGCTTCCGTACATACGGCTGGCACGCGTCTTCACCTCTACAAAGCAGATAACGTTCCTCTCCCGGGCGACAAGATCGATCTCCCCTAATTTTGTCCGGTAATTGCGGCACAGGATACGATACCCCTGTTCCTGAAGATACTCCGCAGCCAGGGTTTCCCCCCAGGCTCCTAAATGCGATGAAGATTTCATTCGTTTCATAGACCACTCTGATAGGTCAAGCGATGGATCGGGGAAGGGCCATGACGCTTAAGCGCTTTCCGGTGTTGTTCCGTGGGGTAGCCTTTATGCTGCTTAAATCCGTACTGGGGATAAATCCGGTCATAGGTCAGGAGAATCCGGTCTCTGACAACTTTGGCCACAACGGAAGCACAGGCGATAGAAATGCTGCGGGCGTCTCCGGAAACAATTGTCCGATAGGCATACGGCAAATCTGTCTGAAAACGGTTCCCGTCAACGAGCAGACACATATTCTTTTTCAGCGCAGCCGGACGGGCCAAAGGGGCAGGGAGATAAGAAATCAATTGATAAACCGCGTTCGCCATAGCGCAGAACGTTGCCTGGGAAATATTGATCGTATCGATCACGGCCTTGCTGACAATCCCCACCCCGACATATCCATTCTCATAAATGTCGTGAAAGGCGCGTGTTCGTTGCAAGGGGGTCATTTTCTTGGAATCACGAATGACTTGCGTAAACCGGAAAAATTTTAATGCCACGGCCGCCGCGACAACCGGGCCGGCCAGCGGCCCGCGTCCGGCTTCATCTAAACCCAAAACGAGGCTAAACCCTTTGTGTTTAGCCTCGTTTTCGAATTGGAACATATCTGCCGTGCAGATATCAGAAAATTTCATAAATACAGGATCGTATCTTCGGCAAAATAATATTATACTTTCTTTTTCACTCGCGCTTTCTTACCGATACGGTCACGGAGGTAGTATAATTTTGCTCTCCGTACGTCGCCTTTAGCTATGACCTTAATACTTTCAATGACCGGGGAATGGATGGGAAATGTCCTTTCGATCCCTTCGCCATAAGAAATCTTACGGACAGTAAACGTCCCTTTTAACCCTCTGCCTGTCTTGCGGATAATAAAACCTTCGAAAGGATGAATGCGTTCCTTATCGGCTTCGACGACCTTTATCCGCATCTTGATCGTATCTCCCACTTCCAGCTTAGGCAGATCCGATCTTAAATATTTCTTTTCAATTTGAGCAATAATTTCTCCTTTATTCACCTTCATCCCTCCTTATAATGTCCTCGCTGGAGGACAGATATTCAACCAGGCTTCCCGTGCGTTCCCACGCATCAATAACTTATTGTGTTCCCATGATATAAAACAATAGAATAGTAAAGAGAAATTTTACCTTAAATCATCTCCCCTGTCAACCAAGAAAATACTTAGACACCAACCCTGACAAGCTTTCTCCACAGTATCGGGAGAAGCGCTTAAAAAGACTGGCCGGCCATGCGGCACAAGGCATCATTTCGCGCCAGAGACAATGGCCGGTTCAATGAAACAGCAATTTTCTTCGCTGTGCTGAAGTCAACGCTGGCCTTATTGTCATACAAACGGTAAAGCCCTTTATGCACGCCGGGAGAAAAATTCACCATCAGAACATTAGCCCCCGCTTGCAGCGCCCGGGCCTGCAGATCATCGCCTCCCAGCGTCGCCAAAGCTGTTGTGGCAGGGACATGCGCGTTAGGGACAAAAATCCTGGCCAGGGCCAAAACTTTTAAGACCAATTCCGAAGGCGGCGCAGGATAGTCCGCAAAAGGAGTTTGCTGCTGAGGGATAAAAGGTCCCAAACCGATCATTTCCGGCTGAAAATCCCGCAAATATTCCAGATCCTGGACAATATCCGCTATAGTTTGTCCCGGCAACCCCACAATGTCGCCTGTTCCGACCTGGTATCCGATCTTGCGGAGATGTTCCAACAGCGCAAGCCGTTTTATCAAATTCTGCCCAGGGTGAATTTTACGATACAATAAAGGATTGGCTGTTTCAAATTTCAGCAGATAACGGTCGGCGCCGCTGTCAAAAAAAGACTGATAATCATCCAGCGGACGTTCCCCGAGACAAAGCGTCACCGCCACATTCGGCATTCTTTTCTTTATCGACCGGATAACCAGCCCGACGTCTTCACGCGTAAACGCGAAATCATCCCCTGACTGCAGAACAACTGTTTCTATCCCCTCATCCAAAACCTGCTGTGACGCGGCAATCATTTCTGTCAAGCTCATCCGGTAACGGGCCAGGTCAGAATTATCTTTCCGAAGCCCGCAGTACTGGCATTGCCAACAACAATGGCTGGAAAACTCCACAAGCCCCCGGATCACGATATCCTCTCCGCAATGTTGCTGGCGTTCAGCGTCTGCACGGTGCAGGATTTCCGGCAAGGGGTCTTCAGCCGATAATATTTTATAAATATCCGGTTGTTTCATGACATCAACTGGACTTCCCGGCGTTTGTCCGGCCAAATAACCTCAACGGCAATCTTAAAGATTTCGGTGTCCCTTTCATGGCTTTGTCCTTTTGACAGATATCGAAACAGGCGGCTTTTAGCCTATTTCAGCTGTTCTTCAATAACTTTTAAAAATTTCTCCGGGTCAATGGGCTTCTCAATCACGGCCTTGACCGGCAGCCAGACTTCATCCGGTTCATACTTAAACGGCACCCCCGTTTCCTTGCGGATTCCGGTGACCACAATCACAGGGATATTCTTCGTCGTTTCTTCTTCATGCAGTTTGCGCGAAATATCAAAACCTTCTGTTTCATGGGTCATCATAACGTCCAGAAGAATGAGGTCCGGCTTGTCCTCTTTTGCTTTCTGAAAACCTGACTCACCGTTTATCGCATACACCAGCGTGTATCCTTGAGTCTCGACCAAATCGGTTACAGCCTGGGCAAAATCCTGATCATCATCCACCATTAATATTTTCTTTGTCATTACCCCCTCCTTCTTATGGTTACTTTTTATATTCTGGCCTCGGAATATATTTGGTGTGCAGCAGATGGTGAGCCTTCTCACTCAAAGGCTCTTCCAGGAACTCCGCATACAGCGTCTTAATATAGGGATTTTCATGGCTGTAACGCACCGTATTCTGCTCGTCATCCTCATACAACCCCTGAGCTCTTGCCCTGCGCACATCATCATTAACGCCATACGGCTGACCGCCGCCGCCGACACATCCCCCGGGGCAGGCCATAACTTCAATAAAATGATAAGGGAGCGGCTCTCCGTTCTCTTTGGCCGTTCTAACTTTCTGCAAAACGTATTCCACATTAACCAGTCCATGAGCCACGGCGATTCTGATTTCCGTCCCGTGAATGGTCACGGAGGTTTCCTTCACCCCTTTTAACCCCCGGACATTACGGAAGTTCACATCTTTCAAATTCTCTTTGGTCACCAGATAATAGGCGGTGCGCAAAGCCGCTTCCATCACCCCGCCGGTAGCCCCGAAAATCACCCCGGCTCCGGAGTAGTCTCCCATCAAATGGTCCGGTTCTTCTTCCGGCAGCTCGTTAAAATCAATCCCCATCTGCTTAATCATACGGATTAATTCCCGGGTGGTTAAAACCATATCCGTATCCTGAAACCCGGAAGAGAACATATCGTCGCTGCGGTTGATTTCATATTTTTTAGCCGTGCACGGCATAATGGAGACCATAAAAATCTTGGACGCATCAAGGCCTTCCTTCTGCGGATAATACGTTTTAGCCAGGGCCCCCAGCATGGCCTGAGGCGATTTGGCCGAAGAGAAATGCTCGATCATGTCGGTCTGGAATTTTTCCATAAAATCCACCCACGACGGGCAACAGGTGGTGATAAGCGGCAAAGGCCCTTTCTTGTAAATAAACCTTTCCACAAATTCACTCGCCTCTTCCATAATCGTGACATCCGCGGAAAAATTGGTGTCAAAGACCGCCTGGAAGCCCATACGCCGCAGGAGGGCATAAATTTTCTTTGTCAGATTTGTGCCGGGAGGGAAACCAAAACCTTCTCCCAGGGCCACCCGAACCGAAGGGGCAATCTGGACGATGCAGATTTTATCCGGGTCCTGCAGAGCATCCCAGACCCGGGGTGTCTGGTCATATTCAAATATGGCGCCGGTCGGACAATGAGCGGAACATTGTCCGCACCGGACACACGGCGAGTCACCGAGCGAAATATCCCCGGCCGGGGCAAAACGGGTGTTGACCCCCCGCTCTAAAAACGATAAAGCCCAGACGTTCTGGGTCTCCTGGCAGACGGTGACACAACGCCCGCATTTAATACATTTACTCGGCTCCAAGACGATGGTGCCGGTGCTGGTATCTTTGGGCAGATCACGGACAATTTTATCAAACGTTTCCTCCCGGATCCCGAAATCCGCCATGATCGTCTGCAATTCACAGTTATTGTTACGTCCGCAGGTCAGACAGTCGTTAGGATGATTGGACAGGATCATTTCAACCACCGTGCGGCGCACGGCGACGATCTGCGGATCATGGGTGATGATATCCATCCCTTCTTCAATAGGCGTGCAACACGACCGCAACATCTTGGATGACCCCTTCAATTTGACAATACAAATACCGCAGGCGGCCGTCGGCTTGACGTCAGGATGATAGCATAACCTCGGGATCTTAACCTGTACTTTCTCGGCGGCCTCCAGGATTGTCATCCCCGGATCAAACTCAACCGGAATATCGTTAATAATTGCTTTTCCCATAATAACTCCTTCTACCTGAAGTTTCAGGTTTATCGATCAATCGCTTTAAATTTACAAACCTCAAAACACTGCCCGCATTGGATACATTTTTCCTGGTGAATCAAATACGGCTCATCCCGGCTCCCCGTGATCGCCTGTGTCGGACAATGACGCAAACATAACCCGCAGCGCTTGCAACGCTCCTGGGATATAACGTAATGATAAAGTCCCCGGCATTTACCGGCCGGACAGGTTTTATCATGCACATGACGGTCATACTCGTCTTTAAAATACTTCAGAGTCGATAAGACAGGATTGGCGGCTGTCTGGCCGAGCCCGCAAAGCGAGGCCTTCTGCATGGCCAAAGAAAGCTGGCGCAGCTTAGCGATATCTTCCTCGTCAGCTTTTCCTTCAGAAATTTCTGTAAGTATCCTGAGCATCTGTGTGCCCCCGATGCGGCAAGGGGCGCACTTCCCGCAGGACTCATCGACACAAAAACCCAAATAAAATTTCGCGATATCGATCATACAGTCATCTTCATCCATAACGATCATCCCGCCGGACCCCATAATGGAACCAAGCTTTTGGAGATTTTCGTAATCCACCGGGGTATCCAAGAAATCCTGCGGGATCACGCCTCCCGAAGGACCTCCGGTCTGCACCGCCTTGATTTTCCTGTCATTCAAAATTCCTCCGCCGATATCATAAACAATTTCTCTCAAAGTCGTCCCCATAGGCACTTCAATAAGACCGGTATTCTTGACTTTGCCGGTCAGGGCGAAAACCTTTGTCCCTTTGGACTGTTCGGTTCCGATGGAGGAAAACCAGTTCCCGCCCTGATCAAGAATAGCCGGAATATTGGCCAGCGTCTCAACGTTATTGATAACGGTCGGTTTTCCCCACAGCCCCTTGACCGACGGATACGGAGGGCGGGGAACCGGACATCCCCGTCTGCCCTCAATCGAAGCAATAAGCGCCGTCTCTTCCCCGCAGACAAAAGCTCCCGCGCCCAGACGGACTTCCAGATCAAAGGAAAAATCTGTTCCCATAATGTTCTCTCCCAGCAAATGGCTCTGCCGGGCCTGGTCGATGGCTTTATTAATGCGTTCAATCGCCAGGGGATATTCCGCCCGGATATAAAGAAACCCCTTGCTGGCTCCGATGGTATATCCGGCAATCATCATGCCTTCCAAAACGGAATGCGGATCCCCCTCAAGAACACTACGGTCCATATAAGCACCCGGATCGCCTTCATCGCCGTTACAGATAACATACTTCTGGTCTGATGAGACCTGTCTGGCAAAATTCCATTTCATCCATGTCGGGAACCCGCCGCCTCCCCGCCCCCGCAAGCCGCTTATTTTCAATTCTTCAATAACCTTATCGGGAGAATAATCTTTCAATATCTTCTTAATCGCGGCATAACCGTTGTGATCCATATAATCCGTGATATCTTCCGGATCGATCACCCCGCAATTTCGTAGAACGATACGCACCTGTTTAGAAGGAATTTCTATGACATATTTTTTGATCGCCTCGTGAGAGGGATTTGCTTCGACAATATGCCTCTGTAAAATCTCCCGGGCCGCCGCCGCATTGACCCCCCCGTATAACACGCTTGCACCGTCTGCGGTAAAAACTTCCATGAGCGGTTCAGCATAACACATCCCGACACATCCGCATTGCGTCAAAGAAACCTCGAGACCTTTCGAGGCAACCTCTTGCTCCAGGGCCTGGAACACCTCTCTGGCTCCCGCGGCAATCCCGCAGGAACTCAGGCCGACGGCAATGCGGTTTATTTTTTTGTTCTTTGCGGTTTGCAAACCCGCAGAACGGACAGAAAATTTCATATCATTTACCTTTCTGCTGGAACATCAGCCTTATTCGTATATTGTGACAAGATATCGACGATATCTTTCTTTTGAACTTTCCCGTATATCTTTTCGTCAATCATCATCACCGGAGCCAGTCCGCAACACCCCAGGCAGCGGACAGACTGCACGAGGAAAAACCCGTCTTTTGTTGTTTCGCCTTCCTCGACATGCAGGACATTTTTCAGCTCCTCCAGGATCTCGGCCCCGCCCTTAAGATAACAGGCCGTCCCCATGCATACGGAGATCATATGTTTCCCCGGAGGCTCTAACTTAAAATAATTATAAAAAGTGATCACCTCATAAATCCGGGCCAGGGGCACATCCAGGATACGGCTCAATTCAAAGGAAACATCCCGGGGGACATAACCGTACGTGTTCTGAATTTCATGCAGGATCATAATAAGATTCCCGTCCATCTCTTTCCATTTGGCAGCAATGTCGGAAATCCCCCCTACGAACTGACGGTGTTCATTGCCGGAACGGCGGATAAACATCTGCACGACTTTCAGCAGACGCTCGGGGTTCACGGGTTTTTCCAACACCATTTTTACCGGCAAATTCTTCTGGTCCGGCCTTAATTCCACCGGAAAGCTTTTATCGCGCTTTGCTCCGGTAATCATAACCACCGGTATATCATGAAGCGTCGCGTCCTCGGCAAAAGCCTTGGCCGTCTCTGCGCCTTCGGTTTCATAGGTCATCATCATGTCCAGCAGGATAAGGTCCGGAGAGTCATTTTTGACCTTCTTAAACCCTTCCAGCCCGTTTGTCGCCGAGATCACCTCGTAACCGCTAGCATCTAAAAGCAACGTCGTCGCTTCAAGAAAATCCTGATCGTCATCAATAAGCAAAATTTTGTTTTTCATAACAATCCTCATCCATGTTTTTTATGCCGGAGGGATCGTAAACCGGAACTGATTCCCTTCCAGCCCCGGTTCTACGGTCAAAGTCCCGCCGTGTCGTTGAATAATTTCTTTCGTGATAAACAGCCCGATTCCAGTCCCTTTGACTTTTTCCATCCCCCGGTACACGATGCGCGAAAATTTCTTAAAAAGCTTCTGTCTGTCGACTTCGGCGATAGGTATTCCGTCGTTATAGACTGTAGCCTCCACCCCTTTATCACCGCCCTGCGCCCGTATGCGGATTTCTCCGCCTTCCTTACCGTATTTTAAGGCATTGCTCAGCAAATTGTTAACGACGATTTGCATAAGTCCGGGATCAGCGTGAATAACCAGATTGTCGGGAACGTCACAGACCATCCGCATCTTTTTTTCTTCAATTTGCTGTTGGAACGTATCCAGGGCGGTGTCCAGGACATGCTCCTTGAACAGGATATCCTGTTTATCGACCCGCATTTCATCTTTCTCAATGCGGCTGAGGTTCAAAAAATTCTTAACTGTCACGGCAAGGTAGTCCAGATTCCGGGCCATCGACGTTAAGACCCGTTGCTGCTTTGCGTTTACCGGCCCCGGGATGCCTTTTTGCAGCAAATAGGTATTAAGCACAATCGACGATAAAATACCTTTCAATTCATGTGACACGAATCCGATCAGGTCCAGATAACGTTTATTCAATACCGCCAGTTTGTCATTGGTGACTGCGAGCGTCTGTTCCCGTTCGGAAAGTTTTTCGATCATATCATCAAAAGTCACGGTCAGTGTCTTTATTTCCCTGATAAGAGAGTCAACGCTGACCGAAGTTTTCATATCTCCCTGGGCGATCTTTTTGCTTTTTTTCGCCAAAGCGGTCAAGGGACGGATCATGACATTCGACAGCAGAAACGCGACCCCCAGGGTCGGCAATGCCGTCAAAAGAATAATCGTCACAAGACTTAAAAACATCCGCTGCTGAATCGCAAGAAAAGGTTTTTCCAAAATACCGACATAAAGGATCCCGATAATCTTGCCCCGGATATCCTTGATCGGCTCATACGCTGTAAGATACCAGTCCGTGACAACAAAAGCCCGGTCAATCCAGGTGCCTTTTTCTTCGATGACTTTGTGATACACTTCCGCAGACACCCGCGTGCCGATCGCGCGGCGTCCCTCTTTATCCAAAACATTCGTGGCGACGCGGACGTCGTCCTGAAAAATCGTCACTGTTCCCACCGGTTTGTCTTCGTATAATTCCTTTCGGAAAACTGAATTTTTGATCCGGTCGATTAAGTTAAAATTCTTATTAATAATCCATCCCCCGCAAAGCACTTTATCGACCCGGCCCTGTTCGTCAAAAAACGGCCGCACATATTCAAGACTCAACGCGGTATCTAAAACCTTCCGGTCAGACTGGAGGGCTTTCGGGGTTTCTCTAATCCGAATGAGAAAATCCTGCGGCTGTGCCGCCAATTCCTCTGCCGACAACACCCGTGTTGCTCCAAAGGCCCGGCCCTCACGGAAAACAGCTTGCACGATTTCACTGGATGACGAGGAAGCTTCGGGAAGGGCAATCCAGCGAAGGTAATCCAGTTTCAAATTATTTTTTAAAGCCTGAATATCATCATCTTTCTCGATTAAAGTGAAATTCAAAGCCATAGACTTCAAATAATCCTGATAAACCGTCCGGACCGTTTTAAGTTTTAGCTGAACTTCTTTCTGCGCCTCACCGATAATAAAAGTCTTCAGCACAAAGAAACTGTACAAAGACATGCAGAGGCCCCAAAAAAGAATCAACGCCAGTAAAAGCAACACAATATATGTCCTCAGACGTATAATCATATTCATGGATTGTGCTCCCGGGTATTTAAAGCGTTGACAAAATACAGCAAAGATTCCAGTTCCACCATTAAATTCACATCATGAATCACACAGGGCTGGTCGGCAAACAGGTGGACCGGAGCAAAATTTAAGACTCCCTCAATTCCTCCGAGCAACATAACATTCAGAACCTTTTGAGCCGCTCCTGCAGGGACGGCAATGATTCCCACCTTAATATGATGGTCCGTAATATATTTAAGACACTCTGAGAAAGGATACACCGGGATATGTCCCCGGGTGCCGCATTTATCCGCATCCGTATCAAAACCAGCCTTGATACAAATGCCCTCTTCCCCGAAACCTTTATAATTGCTAAGCGCCGTGCCTAAATGCCCCATGCCTACGATAACGACATCCTGTCCTTGCTGAAAACCGAGAATTTTCTGAATAACCACCAGAAGATCGTGGACATCATAACCGCCTCTTTTTTTACCAATAATACCGAAAAGCGAAAAATCCTTTCGTACTTGCGCTGCGGTAATTCCGATCGCCTCCGCTAAATCGTTTGAATAAACCCGTATTCTTCCGGAATCTGATATTCTCTTGAGCACGTGTCTATATTGAACCAAACGCGGGATACTGTTTTTATTAACCCCTGATATTCTTTGCGGTAAATTCATTATATTGTCTCATTTTTTGTGAAAATCGTCACATAAAAACGCAAAAAAATATTCGCCTCCTTTAAATGCGACAGATAAAAAAACTCCACGTTTTGAGTATACAGGATACCGCATTTAAAGGATATTGCAACAGGGGTAAATCAGTTATATTTCGGTTAGTAAATATAACTGATAAGGCCTACACTTGCTGCAAAAAAGTCATTAAATTAATCTTTTGATGAGAAAGGCCAAGTTTACGCCGAATATTCTTCCGGTGCATCTCTACAGTGTTAAAAGACAGGTTTAATAAAACAGCTATTTCTTTGCCGCTCAACCCGTTTTTGATCATGTGACAAATTTCAATCTCCCGGTTTGTCAGGCCATAGACCGGACGGGAAAGTTCTTTGCCGAAAGACGAGGTAATGTGTTCAAGGGCCTGCTGCAGCAATTTGGCATACTTTTGAGATGCCCCTTTAAGCTTGATCTTCTTGACCAAGGGGAGCAAAATATGCTCAACATTATCCATCACGTCTTCTTTAATTTTTCTTTTTTCCTGTTCAACCTGTTCGAGAATATCTTTCAAATCAACATTTTTCTGTTCTAAAGCTGATTTCTGTTGCAATAAACGCCCTTCCGATTCCTTAAGAGCCGCCTCTATTTTTTTAATATCGGTAATATCACGAATCGTTTCTATCGCCCCGACAATATGGCCCCTTGCGTCGCGCAATATACTGGCCCGGCCCCAGATAAAGACATTTTTTCCTTTTATGCGCGCGGCCGTTGTTTCCGCCTCCAAAACACCCGGGCTCTTTTGAACAATATGATACTGCCGCTCAATCTCCTCCTGGCTTTCTAGGACAAGATCAATGAGAATCGGCCGGCGTTCGCCATAAAAAGGAACCGCATATTCATACTGCCCTTTTCCCAGCATCTGATGACGGGGGACGCCCGTTAACTGTTCCATGCCCCGGTTCCAGGCGATCACTTTCTTTTCCCGGTCAATGACAAAACACGGGTCCGGGAGATAATCCACAACGTCCATAAGACTCCGGGACACATTCCAGGCCTGATGATCAACTGATTTTGTTTTCTGGGCCATGCGTCTGTTCATATAATTTGCGAAATAAATCCGTGGTTCAGCAAACTTAAGCCGTTCAAACAGCCTCGGGAAGGTTTCTGTTAAGGGGCTTCATCTTTTAAAAGGTCCGGACGGACCTTTTTCGTTCTTTTTAAAGACTGCGCCTGCCGCCATTGACTGATCTGGCGGTGATGCCCGGACAGCAGGATATCAGGCACTTTCAACCCCCTGAAATCAGCCGGCCGTGTATATTGAGGATATTCGATAAGACCTCTTTCAAAAGACTCGTCCTGCAAAGAGGCTTCCTTCCCCAGGACTCCCGGGATAAGCCGCGTGACAGCATCGATAACGATCATGGCCGGCAGCTCTCCTCCGGTCAAAATATAGTCCCCGATAGATAGACTTTCGTCAACGACCGTCTGGCGGACACGCTCATCAATACCTTCATAGTGACCGCAAAGGATAATGATATTTCTTTGCTTAACCAACTGCCGTGCTTTTCTTTGACTGAACGGAGTTCCCCCCGGACACATTAACAGGACTTCAGCTTTACGCCGGCCCTTAACCTTTTTCACGGCATCATAGAAGGGCTGCGGCGTCATCACCATCCCGGGCCCTCCGCCGAAAGGACGGTCGTCAACCTTTTTATGTTTATCCTGAGAATACGCCCTTAAATCATGAACCCTTATACGCACTTTTTTCTTGGCTTGCGCCCTCTTCATGATCGACTCATTTAAGACCGGCGCAAATATCTCCGGAAAAATCGTGATGACATCAAAATTAATCATACCCGCCTCATGATTCTGTTAGAGTTCATTATACAATTCCGAGCCGTATTCACGCAAGAACGACCGGTGAAATTCCGCGAAAGACTCCTTTTCGATGGCTTGACGGATATCCTGCATCAGGTGAATATAAAAAAACAGATTGTGGTAGGAAAGCAGGCGCAACCCTAGCATCTCCCCGGCTTTCATCAGATGTCTAAGATAACTCCGGGAATATGTCCGGCACACAAAACAGTCGCAGTCTTCATCAATGGGTCTTTGATCATCGGCATACTCGGCATTTAAAAGTATTTTGCGGCCTTTCCGGGTAAAAACTGATCCGTGCCGGCCGTACCGGGTCGGGATACAGGTGTCAAACATATCAATGCCTTTGGATACGGCGTGAACGATCTGGTCCGGCATCCCGATCCCCATCAAGTAACGGGGCTTCTCCGCCGGCAAAAGAGGCGCGACCCAGTCCACGGTTTCAAACATAAGATGAATCGGCTCTCCAACGCTGACCCCTCCGATGGCGTAGCCGTCAAACCCGATGTCCAGTATATCTTGCGCGGATTTTCGTCTTAAGTCCTCATACACGGCTCCCTGAATAATGCCGAAAAGCCATTGCCGCTGCTCGGACGCCATATGAGTCTGATAATAAGCCCGGGAGCGTTCGGCCCAAAGCGACGTTCTTGTCACAGAACGCTTCGCTTCATGATACTCACAAGGATAGGGTGCGCATTCATCAAGCGGCATAATCATATCAGACCCTAAAACCTGTTCAATGGCCAAAACATCTTCCGGGGACAGGAAATGTTTTCTCCCGTCAATGTGCGACTGAAATTTCACGCCTTCATCCGTAATTTTCCGGAACTGTGCCAGGCTAAAGACCTGATATCCTCCGCTGTCGGTCAATAAGGGCTTCGGCCAATTCATAAACCCGTGCAAACCGCCAAAAGACCTGATAATATCCATCCCGGGCCTTAAGAATAAATGGTATGTGTTTGACAGCATCAGTTGGGAACCCATTCCAATCAACTCTTCGGCGGAAATACCTTTGACCGTTGCGTTCGTCCCGACCGGCATGAAAAAAGGCGACTGGATGATGCCGTGGGGCGTCTTCAGACAGCCACGCCTCGCCGGTGTCTGAGAATCTGTTTTTAAAACCTGGAATTCCATATTTGTAAAATACGCCTCTTGTGCATGGTATCTCGTTAAAAATTTTATGCTGCGTGTCCCAAAGCCAAAAAAGGTAACGGCCGGTTGGCCAAGGCATCCACCCTCTCAAGCATCTGGACCGCCGGAATGGGGTCCCCGGTTATTCTGCATATAAAGGCATCTTGTGCCCCCGTCATAAAATAAGCATGGCATCCCCATAACTGTAAAAGCGGTACTGCCGCCGGATAGCTTCCCGGTAAGCTCTTTTCATTAATGTCATTCCGCCGAAAGCATACACAAGCATAAGCAGCGAACTCTGCGGCAGATGGAAATTCGTCAGCAGATGGTCAACCATTTTAAAGGAACAGCCCGGATAAAGGAACAGGTTTGTTGTTCCCCTTAAGCGTTGCGTTATGGCGACGGATTCCAGGACGCGGCAGCTCGTTGTTCCGACAGCGCAAACGGGACGACGCTCTTTTCTAGCCAGCTCGACCTTTTCATAATTCACTTTTGAAACAGAATAAGTTTCCTGGTGCATCTCATGCTGAGTGATATCCTTTTCCTCAACAGGCTTGAACGTTGCATAATTAATATGCAGGGTCACTTCTGCGGTATCATGCCCCTGTCCTTTTAAATCTGCCAGCAGTTCTTTGCTAAAATGCAACCCTGCCGTCGGGGCGGCAACCGAACCCGCGTGCCTGGCATAAACGGTCTGATAATAGACCTTGTCCTCCGCCGTGTCCATGCGCTTGATATACGGGGGTAAAGGCATATGCCCGACACGAAAAAGCTGTTGCTGAACGGCACGGCTGGAAAAGCGGACAATCCTCCCGGGAACGTCTATAATGACCGCTTTTAAACGCGTGCCGGGAAACAGGATGACATCCCCTGTTTTGATGCGCCGGGTCGGCCGCATAAGAACTTCGAAGGAAAACCCGTCGGACAACTTCCGCAAAAGAAACAGCTCCACCTGGCCACCGGACCGCTGTTTGATGCCTTTTAATCGGGCCGGAACAACTTTGCTGTTATTCAGGACCAAGACAGCCTGATCCGGCAGAAAATGGCCGATATTTTCAAAGCGGTCATGAATCAATGTCCTTCTTTCTCGATCCACGACCATAAGTCTCGCTTGCGTCCGGTCCGGAAGCGGCTGCTGAGCGATCAGGTTTTCCGGCAAATCATAAATAAAATGTTTTAACTGCATGAACGTCACCTGAAAAACAAAAACATCATTGAAGGATTACGGAGGAAGGCTCCCGGATCTTCTTGCGACCGCCCAAGACTCCGGGACACACAAATCACTTTAATAAGTGTTTAACCTCTGACAACGTTTTCAGCTCAGACCCGGGATAATAATAGGTCAATATGGCGTCGTAACTGTACTGCTGCCGGGCCATCCCCATCGCACCCCACTGACACATGCCGACACCGTGCCCCCATCCTTTCCCGATAAAATCACAATAATATCCTTTCATAAATACGCGGTAATCGTTGCTACGAAGCACATTAGGGCCCATGATCTCCCGGAAATCTTTCCCAGACAATGTCAGTTTCTCACCCTTGCGGCCCACGATCTCCAGAGTTTTAACCCGGCCGGAAGACGTATGCTCGCGGATTTCTATACTTTTTATAAGACCTATCTTGTGTCCGTGTTGATTCAGCTTTTCCTGGATCTCCTGCAGCTGAATATTTTTTTTCCAGAAATAATGCGGCGAATGGGAACAAAAAACGCAGCGGACTCCCTTCAAAGGGTACAGATTATGTTTCCAGACCTCCTGGACATCCTCGGTGCGGCCGCCGCAGGTAGCATGGTAATACGCCGGAAGAATCTTTCCGTCAAAGACGAGGATATCCCCCTGGGTCCTTTGCACTGCCAGATTTGTCCGATACCGTTCAGACGTCTTTCCTCCATAAACCTGGGAATAGATATCGTTTGTCATATCATAATCTTTTTTCTTGTTCTGCTGTATCTGAAAAGCCGCATAGGTCCTGGCGGCAACGGCCTGGGCCTTTATCGCCTCCAGGGGCCAGCGGTGAGAAACCTCGTGATAAAGAACCCCTTTAATATAACTCTCTATACTGATAACATTAACAAATAAAAGCTGCTGGGTTTCGGTCAAAAGAACGTCAACCGCCCCGCGATACTTTCGTTCTTTCCTATCCGCAAACAATGAAAAATACTGGCGCGGGATGAAACGGATCCTCTTGACTTTAAAAAGCCTGGCCCCCAGCCGTATCCCGTCCGGGCCTGCGGAAATTTCTGTCCGGGACAACCCGCGGCGGCCCTCTTCCAATTGTTGCGACGTCAGCGGATCGATAATTTCATAGCCCCGGGGGATCTTCATGTCCGCCTGTTTCACATCTTTTAAAATCGCAATACGGACCGTCGTATCATCGTCCCGGGCCGAAGCCGGATGAGGACATCCGCCCCCCAGGAGGGACATAACAAACAAAACCATAACGGTTCGTGAAAGAGTCCGTTGCCTTGTTTGGTCTAAAAAGGATTTTATTCCTAACGGCATTTTATTTCTTTCCAAAAAAGTTCAAAATCAGGGTTAACAGAATGCTGAGGACCAGACATGTCGTCAAAGGGATATAAACGGTAAAAGCTGGTTTTTTAAAAAGCAAATCTCCCGGCAGGCGGCCTGCCCCGGGGATTCTCTCAAATATAAATACAAAAAGACCTGCTATAAAAAAGCAAGCCGCACATAAAAACAGCCATTTAGACATAGTATGATCCATCAAAGGTGAGTTTACAGGAACTCTTGTTGAAGGTTCACTTTCTGGAAGGATGAACCGTTAATATGCTGAATAGCCTGCGGTGTCAATTCACGGCCACGGGGGGTCCGGCGCAAAAACCCTGTCTTAAGCAGATACGGTTCAATCACATCCACGATAGTATCTATCTCCTCGTTTAACGTCGCCGCCAAAGCTTCAATACCAACCGGGCCGCCATTATAATGTTGATCGATCACTTTCAGCAGCCGTCTGTCAACATCGTCCAAGCCCAGAGGATCAATGCCTAAAAATTTCATGGACTCAAGAACGACAGCCGGGGAAATAACGCCTGACTCCGTTTTAACCTGGGCAAAATCCCTGACCCGACGGAGCAAACGGTTGGCAATACGGGGGGTCCCCCTGGCCCTGCGGGCAATTTCATAAGCCGCCGGCTGTTCAACAGAAACGTTCAGCTTTCGGGCTGAATTGACAATAATAACGCTTAAATCCTCTTCCGAATAAAAGTCCAGATGATGGAAAATCCCGAACCTGTCTCTTAAGGGTGATGCCAGCAGCCCGCTTCGTGTTGTTGCGCCGACCAATGTGAACGGCTTTAAATGGAAATTAATCGTCCTCGCATAAGGGCCTTTATCCACAATAAAATCAATTTTAAAATTTTCCATAGCCGGATAAAGGAATTCTTCAACGACTTTTGACAGCCGGTGAATTTCATCAATAAATAAAATATCCCCGCGTTCCAGATTCGTTAAAATGCCGATCAAATCCCCGGCACGGTCAATCGCCGGACCGGACGTTACCGTGATCCGGGAGCCCATCTCATGCGCAATGATGTAAGACAGCGACGTCTTTCCCAACCCCGGAGGACCGGAAAAAAGCATGTGTTCCAGGCAGTCGCCCCGCTGTTTTGCGGCGGAAAGAGTCACCTGCAGATTGTGAATCACATCCTGCTGCCCCACAAATTCAGAAAATTTTGCCGGACGCAGGGATAAACTGACGATCTTGTCCTCTTCGGTCTCCTGATTAAGCACCAGTTTTTTTCTTGCCTGCCTGTCCTCTGTCATAACCTTAAGTATCCGTCTCCACCTCTCCCGTCTCCGGCCTCTCCGGCTGAGGCGGGGTTTCTTTTTCCCTGTTCCGTATCACTTCAATATCAGCAAAAAGGCGTTTCTGCACGACCCGGATTTCCCGCAACCGGATCAATTCCAGGATAGCCATGAAAGTCACAATCACTTCCATTTTGCTGGAAGAACGGACAAAAAATTCCGTTAAAAGGATCGTCGGGTTTTTAAGCAAGGCATGCAGGACATCATGGACTTTCTGTTCAACGGTGAATTCCTCTTTGGCCACTTCATAAACCGGCGCTTCTTTAAAACGGTTCAGGGCTTTTGTAAAAGCGTCAATCAAATCAAACAGATTCGCTTCAAAATAGACTTCCTTGCTTTCATCCTCTATCTCCTTGCGAAGCTCCTCATCCAGTTTTCGGGGGAACAGCTTCTGACGCTCCGTCTCTTTTATTTTCAGGTGGTCGGCTATTTCCTTAAATATTTTATATTCCTGCAATTTTCTGACCAATTCGTCTCGGGGGTCTTCTTCCTCTTCTTCCTGCGACGGGTCCGGAGGCAGCAGCATCCTTGATTTTATCTGCATCAGCGTCGCCGCCATAACGAGGAAATCCCCCACAAACTCCAGGTCCAAAAGCCGCATCATTTCAATATATTCCATATATTGATCCGTGATCTGAGTGATGGGGATATCACAAATATCAATATCATTTTTCTTAATCAAATAAAGCAATAAATCCAACGGCCCCTCAAAAATATCTAATTTGAGTTTATAGCTCATGATCGAAAAATCACCTCCTTCACTTCATTCAAAGTCCGACGGGCTATCGCCTGAGCTTTTTGCTTCCCCTCTTCTAAAACATCAAAAATCTTATTCCTTTCACTAAGAAGCGCCTGCCTCTTCTCCTGAATCGGCGCAAGATGCTTCAAGAGGCATTCGGATAAAGTCCGTTTACAATCCGTGCATCCTTTCTCGGCCTTTGTACACCACCGGCAGACCTCCTCCGTGCTCTGCGGGGCAAAAACCTGATAATAGCTGTAGACATTGCATTGATCGGGACGCCCGGGGTCCGAACGTCTGATGCGTTGAGGATCCGTAAACATTTGGCGGACTTTTTCTTTGACCTCCTCTGCCGTATCAGACAAGTTAATCGCATTATTATAACTTTTGCTCATTTTCCGTCCGTCAATACCGAGCAAGCGCGGTGTCTGGGTTAAAATAGCTTCGCAGTCAGAAAAAACATCTCTCTTGCAAAGGAAATTGAACCGCCGGGAAATTTCCCGTGTCAGTTCAATATGTGGGAGCTGATCCTCCCCGATAGGAACAGCGTTCGCTTTATACAGTAAGATATCCGCGGCCTGGAGAACCGGGTACCCCAAAAAACCATACGTTTGAAGATCCCGCGTTGTGATCTCCCGCAGTTGTTCTTTATAGGTCGGATTCCGCTCCAACCAGCCTAACGGGGTGATGCAGGAAAGGACCATATGCAGTTCCGTATGCTCCGGGACATGAGATTGAACATAGACCGTTGATTTGACCGGGTCTATCCCGCAGGCGATCCAGTCCACAGCCATATCAAGAATATTATCTTTGATATTCCCGCTCTGCTCATATTCCCCCATGTAAGCATGCCAGTCGACAATACAAAAGATACTCGCATAGGACTCCTGCAGCTGAATCCAGTTCTGCAATGCGCCGACAAGATGGCCTAAGTGCAATTTCCCCGTAGGGCGCATTCCGCTAAAAATTATTTTTTTCATAAACGTTATCTGATGATTAAAAAATTGTGATTATCGTGATGCGACAGTGCCGTGTTCATAAGTCCATAGAGGAGGTTTCTGGGCCCTTATAATGTCCTGGCAATTGTCTCAATTTCAAAAGTCACCAGTTTATCTCCCGGCTGGAAATCGGTAAATCCGTTAATAGAAACACCGCATTCATAGCCTTCGGCGACTTCCCGCACATCATCTTTAAAACGCTTTAAAGTGCTGATCGTTCCGGAGAAAATGACTTCTCCGTTACGAATCACTTCAATATTCGACTTGCGGGTGACCTTCCCTTTCGTCACATAACAGCCGGCAATAATCCCGGACTTACTGAGTTTAAAAACCTGCCGGACATCAATCTGACTCAAATCCCGCCGCTTCATTTTGGGCGCCAGCATACCTTCTAAAGCTTTGCGGACATCGTTCACCGCATCATAGATGATCCGGTACTGCCGCACATCCACAGGCTGTTTTTCCAGGTCATCGGCGGCCTTGGGCCCGATCCCGACATGAAAAGCAATGATAATGGCATTTGAAGCTACCGCCAAAATAACATCCGAAGCATTAACATCTCCTACCCCGGTATGGATAAACTTCACTTTAACTTCATTGCTGGGGATTTTTTCCAGAGAATCGCGTAAAGCCTCAACCGAACCCTGCACATCAGCCTTCAGGATGACATTTAACTCTTTGATACTGCCTTCTTGTATCTGGGAATATAAATCCTCTAAAGTCACACGTTTAGAGGAGGCCATTAATTTTTCCTTCTTCAGCTGTTCTGAACGCATAAGCGCGATTTCTCTGGCCTGTTTTTCATCCTGAATAACGTAGAACTGCTCTCCTGCTTCCGGCACTCCCGGAAGGCCTAAAATTTCAACGGGAGTCGACGGACCGGCTTCCCTGACAGGGCGTTCCTGGTCATCAAACATGGCTTTAATCTTCCCGTAATATGACCCCACAACAATGATATCATTGACGTAGAGGGTTCCGCTTTGCACGATTAAACTTGCAACGGCCCCTTTTCCACGGCTCAAATGGGCCTCAACCACGATCCCCGAGGCAGCTTTATTCCTGTTGGCTTTAAGTTCCAGCATTTCCGCTTCCAGTAAAATCATTTCAAGCAACTGGTCAATACCCTCTCCCGTGACGGCCGAAACGCCCACGACGATTGTCTTTCCGCCCCAGTCCTCAGGATTCAACCCGTGCTCGGATAATTCCTTTTTGATCCGGTCGGGATCGGCATTGCGGCGATCAATCTTGTTCATAGCCACAACAAGAGGCACGTCGGCCGCACGCGCATGATCAATGGCCTCTTCCGTCTGCGGCATCACCCCTTCATCCGCGGCAACAACCAAAACAACGAGATCGGTGATATGGGCCCCGCGCGCCCGCATGGCTGTAAAAGCCTCGTGACCCGGAGTATCTAAAAATGTTATCTTCCCTTTAGGCAGTCTGACAGAATAAGCGCCGATATGTTGTGTGATACCGCCGTGTTCGCTGTCAACAATCTGACTTTTCCGTATCCTGTCCAGCAAAGAGGTTTTCCCGTGATCAACATGGCCCATAAAAGTAACCACCGGAGCCCGGAATTCCAGGGTAGAAGGGTCTTCTTCTTCTTTTTGATGGGTCTCAATGAGCTGTTGTTCCTGGGTTTTCATTTTTATGATAAAATAACCAAAGTCCACAGCTAGACGTTTAACGACATCCTCATCAAGATTCTGATTAATATTACACATCACCCCCATCTGCATGAGCTTCTTCAGGACCAAACTGGTCTTTTGCTGAATACGGACGGAAAAATCTTTTACGGAAATAGGGATCTTCAATTCCAGCTCGACCATGTCCTTTGTTTTCTCAATCGGCGGCTGTGTTACCGACGCGAGTCATTGTCTGTTCCTTCGCCGGGGGCAAAGGAGGCATCGGAGGAAGATCGTCTTCTCCCCGAAGAGCTCTTGGAATCGGAGGAATCCCGGGCCGTTTTTCCTCCGGCTGTTTTACGTTTCTTTTTGGCCAACGGTTTAAGCGGGACGAAAGGAGCTTCGATTTTTTTTGTTTTAATTTTCTTCGGCTTCTCTTCTGGTTCAGGTTCCGGTTTCGCTTGTGCCTTCTTATCTGGGCTGGCGACCTTGGCTTTATTCCCCTCTGCTTTGGTTTTTGCCGCCGGCTTCCGGCCGCGAACCGTCTTTTTCTTGACAGTCGTTCCCTTCTTAGCCGCCTTCGATTCTGTGTCCGAAGCGGGTTCCTCCGCAGGGACAGCTGTCTCAGGGGATTTCCGAACAAGACTTTTCTTTTCTTTCTCCCGGGCCCTTTGCTTCTGCATGAGCTGCATCTTTTGGGGATCCTGCATATCCTTTTTAAGTTCACTGCGCAAAACGATAATAACAGCCTTATTGAGGACCTGATCCCCGTCCTTGGCCTTGAGCTTCAAAGATTTCAGCTTTTTCAGGACAGCTTCTATACTGATATGTAATTCATCTGCTAGTTCATAAACATGCATATAATATCCCTAATCCCTTTTTCAAAAATTATTCTTTCTTCCCTGTCATAGATTCGGCTTCTTCGATTAATTTTTCAGCCTTGATTGTACCCAAACCTTTAATGCGTGTCAAATCCTCGATACTCGCCGCGGCAATACTCTCTATTGTCTGAAAACCGGCTTCCTGTAAAGCTTCAATGGTTTTCGTGCCCACGCTTGATAATTTGGATAGTTCCGAATCCAGAGAATCCTTGTTCTCCGCCGTTGAAAAAGCGGCCGTTTCTTCTACAACACCTTCCAGTGAAGGCTCTTCCGGAACAGGGGGTTCCTGCTGCTGAGCCCATTGTTCTGCGGTAAAGATATTTAATTCCCACCCTACGAGTTCACTGGCCAGGCGCACATTTTGTCCCCTCTTGCCGATCGCAAGCGACAACTGATCGTCCGCAACAATCAAATTCGCCTTTTTATCTTCGGCATTAATCTGTATTTGCGAAATTTCCGCCGGAGACAAAGCGGCCTGAATATATTCCTTAATATCGCTCGAATAACGGACAATATCAATCTTCTCCCCCTGGAGCTCCGTGACAATATTTTTCACCCTGGCTCCCCGCATACCGACACAAGCCCCGACGCAATCGACCTTGTCATCTTTTGAATAAACAGCGATTTTGGTTCTTTCTCCCACCGTTCGGGAAATCGATTTGATTTCCACGATGCCTTCATATATCTCCGGGACCTCCAGTTCAAAAAGTCTTTTGACAAAATTCGGGTTGGCTCGGGACAAAATGATCTGCGGGCCTTTAGCCTCCCGGGTAACATCCAGGACATAAGCCCTGATACGGTCCCCCTGTTTAAATTCCTCTTTACTTGATATTTCCGTCTTTGGCAGATATCCTTCCGACTTGCCCAAATCAACAATAATATTCCCTTTTTCAAAACGGTAAACCCCCCCGGAAATAATTTGTCCGATTCTGTTGTAGTATTCCTGGTAAACAACATCCTTCTCTGCCTCCCGGATTTTCTGTATAACAACTTGCTTGGCCGTCTGGGCGGCGATCCGGCCGAACTCGCTCGAACGAATTTCATGTTCACCGGCATAAGCCGTAAGCTTCCCGGTCTTGCGGTTTAAAACAACATTGATTTCCTCATTGCTATCAACGGTCCAGACCTTCTTGGCCGCGGAGGCCACGGCCGCTTCCACCGCCTCGATCAGAACATCTTTATTAATGCCCTTATCCCGTTCTAATTGATCTAAAATGGCTAGCAATTCTCTATTGTCCATTTCTTGTCCCTTCCTAAATCATTTGAGTTGCATTTTTAATTTGGTTCAACGGTATCGCACAAGACGCGCCTGCGCTTTCAATGATCACCTGATCTTCTTTGACAGTTTCCACCTTGCCCGAATATTCCCTTTTCTGATTGAGCGGTTCCGACAGAGTCATGCGAACCGGCCGTCCCACAACCCTTAAAAAATCCTTCGCACTCTTCAGAGGCCAGTCAATGCCCGGAGAACAAACCTCCAGGAAGAAATCACTTCCGATCACATTTTGCTCATCGAGGATACGGGACAACGCTTTATTCACTTTCGTGCATTGTCCGATCGTTATTCCGCCCTGTGGCAAATCTATAAGAATCCTCACAAGGATCTTTCTCTGCACCCGTTTAACTTCTAAATCAACCAGATCCGCCCCCTGCTCCTCCAAAATAGGCCCCAGGAATTCACGAATACGATCACAATACCCATCCAGCACGTCAACGGCCCATCCCTTTATGAAGCACGTCCATAAATTTAGAAGCTGCGTCTTCTTTCCTGACTTTAAGGACCTCCCCGCTCCGGCGTTCCTTAATTTCAAGCATTCCCTCTTTCAGCCCCCTTGTTCCTATCACAATCCGGTACGGGAGACCGATCAAATCAGCATCGTGGAACTTTCTTCCCGGACTTTCCGAACGGTCGTCAACCAGAACTTTAAGGCCCCGGGCTTCCAACACCTGTGCCAAATCCTGAGCAACCGTCTGCACCTGAGGATCTTCCATCTGCAAAGGCAATATCTCGACATCAAAAGGGGCCACCTCCCGGGGCCAAAGAATGCCTTTATCGTCATAATTCCTTTCAATGACCGCCGCAATCAGACGGCTCACGCCGATTCCGTAACAGCCCATGATAATCGGCTTTAATTGACCATCCTCATCAAGAAACAAGGCTTCCAACGACTGGCTGTATTTTGTTCCCAACTGAAAAATATGTCCGAGTTCGATCGCCACCTGTCTCGTCAACGCCTGCTGGCATGACGGGCACGCCCCCTTTGTCTCTGTGAGCATGGCTCCCGCACCGACAAAACCGCAGCTTTCACAAAGAGCGACTTCGTCTTCCCCGATCGGGGCCGGCGCCAAAAACTCATGAGAGACATCGCCCCCCATGGCGCCCGAATCTGCGGCAATAATGTAAACATCAACACCACACCGGCGAAAGACATTCTGATAAGCGGCATGCATCCGTTGATACGTTTGTTTCAGTCCTTCCCAGTCGCGGTCAAAACTGTAGGCGTCCTTCATAATAAATTCACAAGCCCGAACGATCCCAAAACGCGTACGCAGTTCATCGCGGAATTTTGTCTGAATCTGATACAGCGTCACCGGAAGCTGACGATACGACTGGACATAATTCCTAACTAATTCCGTAATAACTTCTTCATGTGTCGGGCCCAGACACATTTCTCTGCCGCGGTTATCCGTAAAGCGGATCATAATCTCATTTAAAACCTGATCCCGCCCGGTTTTTTTCCACAAATCCCTGGGCTGCAAGCAAGGCAAAAAAAGCTCCTGAGCCCCGGCGGCATCCATCTCTTCACGGATAATACTTTCGATACGGCGAAGCACCCGTAAGCCCAACGGAAGATAAGAGTACACCCCCGAAGTCAGCATATTCACCAGCCCGGCCCTTAACAGCAGCTGATGACTCACAGCCTCTGTCCCGACAGGGGTTTCTTTCAAAGTGGGTATAAAATATTGCGACCAGCGCATAATATTCCTCAATTCGGTCTCATTCATCTTAACCTACATCTTATTAAAAAAGCCTTCCGGCAGCTTAATGTTCTTCTTCTTGAATTTCTCATAAGCTGCCGGAGTTTCCCTGTTGAATTCCCAATGCCCGGAAATCTTCCCCTCCGCGGATATGCTGTCCTGTTTAAAAGTAAAAATATCCTTCATGACAGGTTTTTCTCTCTCATCATCCCAGGAAACATCGGTCACGTTTGTAACCCGGCGCACACCGTCCGGATACAGAATAATATGAACGATCAGGTCAATCGCCCGCCCGATCTGCTTTTCAATAATCCTGGTATCCAGCTTAATACCCGTCATGAGCATCATCGTGGTCATACGGGAGAAACAGTCCTCCGGGGATTCAGCGTGGACGATCGCCAAGGAACCGGAGTGTCCGGAGGCGATAGATTCAATCAAGTCGAGCATTTCATCGGAACGGACTTCCCCGATGATCAGCCGGTCGGGACGCATACGCAGCGAGTTGACGAAAAGGTCCCGGATCGAGATCGCGCCTTTTCCTTCTACGTTCGCCATTTTGGCCTGCAGGGTCACGACGTGGTCCTGCTTAAGACGCAATTCCGGGGTATCCTCAATGGTGATAATACGCTCTTCATCATCGATATGCCGGGACAAAACGTTAAGCAATGTCGTTTTACCGGTACCCGTCGCCCCGCAGAAAACGATATTATGTTTCGCCAACATCGTTCCGCACAAAAACGTTGCAATATCTTGATCGAGCATTTTAAGTCTTAATACGTCATCAATCGTAGAAATATCGGCAAATTTTCGTATTGTCATGACCGGGCCGACCAAAGAACACGGAGGCAGGATAACATTACAGCGGGTCCCGTCCGGCAGGGGAAAGTCCACGTAAGGGTTCGACTCATCGACACGCCGGTTGGTTCCCGAACTGTTGAGCAACTTCTGTATCGTATGCGTGAGATGCTCGTTATGTTCAAATTTAACATCCGACAAGTCAATCCGACCTTTTCGTTGAATATAAATCTGATGCGCCCCATTGACCATAATTTCGGTAATCTCCTTATCCTCCATCAAGGGACGGAGCGGCCCTAAAGCCACAACCGCACCCACCATCTCCCGAATCAGGCGGATGCGCTGCTCCATGGTGATTTCCATCTGTTCTTCGTAACAGACATCCGTAATAGACTTATCCACATAAACACGGAGCTGATCTTCATTCATTGTATCTTTGACTTTTAAAAAATCCGTCTTCTGAATCAGATAACGATGAACGATTTCCTTAAGTTCGGTATCTTCGACCATGACAAACTCCTTTTTTACAGAAAAATTCTTCTAAGTTCATTTTATTTTTGTCACAAAGTCAGAAATTTTTCGTAACAGACCAATTTCCACGATATCGTTATAAATAACAAAAACCATTAATACCATCAAAGCCGTGAAACCGACCTTATTCAAATTCTCTTCCCATTTGAGGGGCAACGGCCGGCCGCGTAAGCGCTCGATTAAAAAAAGGAAAATATGTCCCCCGTCAAGGATCGGGACAGGGAATAAATTAAACAGGCCCAAACTGGCACTAATAACGGCCATGACATAGATAAGGCTGAGAATCCCGGTCGCCGCGGCATTACTCACAACGGAGAAAATCCGGATAGGACCTCCGATAGCCCGTTTGGCTGACAAGGACCCCGTAATAACTTTCCCTAACGTCTTCAAAGTCAGGGAAATAATATTCCACAACTCTGAGACGGAATGCCGCATAGAGTCAAAAAAACCGAAGCGATAGGATTCGACTTCCTGGATGGGACTGATCCCAATAATTTTCATTTCAACCTCTTCGCCCTCTTCATTTTCAAAAGTCCTCGTTGTAGGAGTCACCTGGATCGTGGTCTTTTGCCCGTCCCGTTCATAGGTGATCGGCAAAACATCCAGAGAGCTGTCGCTGATATTCGTTTTGATATCCGGCCAGCCGAGAATCGGCACTCCGTTAATCGCCGTAATAACATCACCGTGCCGGAGCCCTGCTTTCTGCGCCGGAGAATCTTCGGCGACCCAGCCGATCTCATTGCTATAAAAATCCACCCCGATATCATAAGCCCATTCTTTTTCACCGAAATCATTTTCTTTCCTGACTAATTCCGGGGTGAGTTGCCGCACCATAACCGCATCGCCCCTTTGGACCTTAAGCTGCAACGGCCCGTCCGTCTTTTTGCGAAGGACCCTTTCCAAGTGCATCTGTCCATGGACTTGCTCGTTATTGACTTCCAGGATTTTATCCCCTTTTAACACCCCCGCAGCCTGGGCCGCCCCGCCTGCTTCCAAGTACATAATCCTCGTAGAAGAGCCCGGGAACCCGACCATAAAAATGATCCAGAGACTGATAAAAGCAAAAACAAAATTAACAACAGGTCCCATTAAAACGACAAGAGCCCGGTGCCCTACCGGATGGGAATAAAATTCGCCCGCCGCCCCTTTACAGGTATTACGGTCATCCCCGGCCAGTTTAACATACCCCCCCAGCGGGATCGCACTGACAAGGAATTCCGTGCCTTTATGCTTTTTGGAAATAATTTTCGGGCCAAAACCAACAGAGAATTTCTCCACGTCAACACCTAAAGATCTGGCCGTAAAAAAGTGGCCCCATTCGTGGACAATAACCAAAATGCTTAAAACGATTAAAAATATCAAGATATCCATAGTTTATTCACCTCTAAACAAAATCCCCGACGACCGGTGCAAAGCGGCATACCCTTCAAATCATGATGTTCTGCTGCTGAAAGGATTCGACCAAACGACGGCTTTCTTTTCTGGCCCAGGAATCCGCTTCAAGAATATCCGAGAGGTCAGGATTTGTTTTCTTTATATGTTTCAAGACCACTTTTTCTACGATATGATATATCCCCAAAAACGGGATACGACGAGATAAAAAAGCCTTAACCACTTCTTCATCTGCGGCGTTCAAAACACTCGGGAGTGTCCCTCCTTCCCGCGCGACATGAATAGCTAACGTTAAGGAAGGGAATTTCTTCCAACGGGGCTCTGAAAATGTTAACTTTTTCAAATGATAAAAATCAATTTGCTTGAGCCCTGTTTCGATCCTGTCCGGATATGTTAAAGCATATTGAATCGGCAAACGCATGTCCGTAATCCCCAACTGGGCTATAATAGACCCGTCTTTAAAAGCGACCATAGAATGAATGATGGCTTCCGGATGAATCAAAACCTCAATATCCTCAACTTTGAGTCCAAATAACCTTTGGGCTTCTATCACCTCAAACCCTTTATTCATAAGTGTTGCCGAATCAACAGTGATCTTTTTTCCCATCTTCCAGCGAGGGTGATTCAAGATATCCTCAACCGTCAAATGAGGAAACCGGTTTTTCGGGACGTTTCTCAACGCCCCCCCTGATGCCGTCAGATAAACTTTCTGCAGATCGGATCTTTTCCCGCCGGCCAAACATTGAAAGATAGCGCTTTGCTCCGAATCAACCGGAATGACGTCCGCCCTGTGCCTGCGGGCCTCTTTCATAATGAGTTCCCCGGCTATGACAAGCGCTTCTTTATTCGCCGGCGCCACCCTTTTCCCGGCTCTTACAGCGCTTAAGAAAGGGGCCAAGGCCGCGCCCCCGCTCATACCGATAACCACAATATCGATATCCGGCTGTACGGTGATGGCCGCCAACTCTGATTCAACATCAAATATTTTTATCCGGCTGCTGCGGATATTCTGTTTTAAAAGAGCGATCTTATCCTGACTGATTCCGACATACTTCGGCTGAAACTGCCGAATTTGCCGTTCTAAAAGCTTGTGGTTATTAAAAGCCGTTAAAGCAACAACTTCAAAACGTCCCGGATAACGCTCAGCTACTTTTAATGTATTAATCCCTATAGACCCGGTTGAGCCCAGGACAGCAAGTCTTCGGATTTCTTGTCGCATAAAAAATATGTCGCTCCAAGACATTTGAAGCAAGGCTTCAAAAATGATATCTCTTCAAAACGTGTATGATACGGCGGATGCTTCCTGTGTCTTGACAGCCGCCGAACGTCATCGGGGGCCTTCTTCCCGCGCGCCTCAGCAAAGCACACCGCAGCCTAATTCAACGCCGCGCTCATAAATAAGTAAAAGGCCGGGACCGAAAAAAGAAGGCTGTCAATGACATCCAATACGCCTCCCATCCCGGGCAAAAGCTTACCGGAATCCTTGACATTGCAGTCCCGTTTCATGAGAGATTCGGACAGGTCTCCAAGCTGTCCCATACCGCCGAAAAAAGCCCCTATAAGCACAATTTTCCAAAAGGTAAATTGAGTCGTTGCAGGCAATAAGGGTTGACTCACGAGGGCCGTTGCAATGCTGAAAACGAAACTTCCCAAACTTCCTTCAATAGATTTGTTGGGACTGACCCGGGGCAGCAGCGGATGTTTCCCAAAACGGCTCCCGACCAGCAGGGCCCCGATATCCCCCATTTTCGTTACGAGCAAAATAAAAACCAACAACTTTACGCCGGCAATACCCGGCAGAAGAAATCGGACTTTTATAAGAAAACTGAACAACCAGGACACATAAAAAATCCCGAACATCGTTGTCGAAATGCCGACAACAGCGTTGGTATTATCCCGGCGGGCAAACTGCAAGATCAAGATGGACAGAAACGCCAGGACAATAAACAATAATTCCAGATTCCTCGTCAATTCCATCCGCCAGTATATGGAAGCCGGGATAAACAACCCGATAATAATTCCAAAATAACTGTAGATCGGGATCCCCTTCTTTTTGATCATATAAAAGAACTCGTAAAGACCGCCGATCGTCAACAGCATCACCATAAGAAGAAATGTGGCATCATACATAATAACCGCGCTGATCAGCGCGATCATCAACACGGAACTGTAAAATCGGCTCATGGACATAGGAATTATCTTCTGACAGATTATCTACTTTTTAGATACGACCCGTCCAAAACGGCGATCCCGTTTTTGGTATTCGCGTAATGCCTTTTCAAACTCTTTTTTATCAAAGTCGGGCCAAAAAATATTCGTAAAATAAAATTCCGCATAGGACAACTGCCACAAAAGAAAATTGCTGATCCGCTGTTCCCCCGATGTCCTGATAAGAAGATCCGGGTCAGGGAGATCATGGGTCAACAGCGTTCGCCCCACAGTCTTTTCGTCAATATCAGCTATAGACAGAGAACCATCCTGCACCTGAGACGCAATGCTTATAACGGCATCAACCATTTCCTGCCTCGCGCCATAATTAAAGGCGAGATTAAGAATAAGTCCGGTGTTGTTCTGGGTTTTAATTATGGCCCGATCAACAGACTTCAAAACAGCTGCCGGAATACCTTCCCGTTTTCCCATAAAACGCAAACGGATATTTTCGTGAATCAGACGATTGAGCCTTTTGGTCAAGACATTCCCCAGCATATTCATAAGCATCGCAACTTCTCTTTTGGGACGCTGCCAATTCTCCGTAGAAAAAGCAAAAATCGTCAATACCTTGACGCCCAGTTCATTAGCTGCCGCGGAAATCTCCTCAATCCGTTTAACGCCTTCCAAATGCCCCCGGAAACGAGGAAGTTCCCGGCTCTTCGCCCAGCGCCCGTTTCCGTCCATAATAATCGCAATATGCTGGGGAATGATAGTCTTGTTAATTAACCCTGTCACGAAGTACACCTTTGGTCAAACGTCCCTGAGTTGTCATTCAAAAAAATAGGGGATTCTTCATCCCCCATTGAGAGCAGCGCTTTCAAGGATCAACCCTTTTTACATCTTACTGACTTCCTGTTGGAGCGTTCACGGGTTGATTCACCTTTTCCAATTGCCCAAGAGTGTTTTGCAGCTGCTGGACTTGCTGCATTAACTTCACCTTTTCGTGGGCTTCCTTTTCTAACTGCGCATGTAAATCAGAGGTCGTTGTTTTGCCTTGATTAATGATATCCTCGATGTTTTTGATTTTCTTCCGGGAGTCAGCCAAGTCCCTTTCCAATTGTTTAATCGTCCTTTGAGCCCCTTGCAATTTCTGCTCGGAAGCAAGGCGGTGAAATCTCTCCTGTTCGAGAATCTGGTCAATCTTACTCATATTCACGCTTGCATTAACCGCCAGGACACACCCAATGATCGCAATGGCCACAGCAACAGGTACGGTAATATTTTTCACGTCATCCTCCGTTTTTGACATGTTGATCTGTGTGAATTACTTCAAATTTTCCCTTGGCTCTGTTGTGGCCTTCTTTGTTGTTTTAGGTAAAATAACAATCTCCACTCGCCGGTTATTTTGTCGGCCCTCGGCCGAAGCATTGCTGGCAACAGGACGATATTCGCCGTAACCCGTTGCGGACAAACGGTCCGGGGCAACTCCCACATCATCAACCAGATAATGAAGAACACTCATGGCTCGTGCCGAAGACAGCTCCCAATTGGACTTCCAGCCGGAAACCTTGATAGGGACATTGTCCGTATGTCCTTCAACCCCAATATTTAAATCAGAAACCGTCGTTTTCAGGACCGACCCGACACGGTCAAGTTTACCCAGGGCTTCCGATCTTAACTTTGCTTTTCCAGAGTCAAATAATACTTCCGCTACAAAAGTTATTACTAAACCGCGATCCAACATTTCCACTTTGACTTCCTGATCGTCGATTTCGTTTCTCAACCGGTTCTCCAACTCCATTTTGGCACGCTCTAACTCAGATAGTTCATTTTGCAAGCGAGAATATTCATTCTTTAAATAAGCTATCTTCTGATTATCCTTGCGTTGTCCCTTCTGAAAAACAATTGTACATCCTGAAAGACTGACGACAAAAATGCTTAACAGAGTAAAAGTTACAAAAATCGCAAATTTATGGCGCATGCCTTCCTCCTTTTTTGATTTTCAAATTAACATATGCCCTTTTTAAAGTCAAGAGGATTCTCACAAACCTCACTCTTATTACTAGTTATTAATTAATAATATTTAATAACCAGGGAGAAAACGTCCCCGAGATATTTCTGAATATTTCTTATGTCCGGGGACGGACAATCGTTTCATCTCTTTTGGATCCTGTCGATATATACCGGATCCGCACTTTCAGGCAATCTTCCAATCGGCGGATATACGTTTTCGCTTTAGCGGGCAACTTTTTGAAATCCTTCACCCCTGCTGACGGACTGGGCCAGCCGTCCAGCTCCTCATAAACAGGCTTGACGTGACACAAGACGTCCAAATCCAGGGGAAAATCCTTCAAAAGGGTTCCTCTATATTTATAGCCCGTACAAATTTTAATTTTCTTCATTCCATCCAGCACATCCAGCTTCATGATGGCTAATTCACTCACCCCGTTAATTGTCAGGGCATAACGAACCAGCACACTGTCAAACCAGCCACACCGGCGCGCCCGGCCCGTTGTCGCTCCGAATTCCTTGCCTTTCAGACGGAATCTTTCCATCAGCGTCTTCGAGAATTCAGTTGGAAAAGGCCCTTCGCCGACCCGGGTGGTATACGCCTTGACGGCGGCAATCGCTTTGTCGATCTTCGTAGGCGCCACCCCGCTGCCAGGGCAAACCCCGCCGACAATAGAGTTAGACGATGTCACAAAGGGATATGTCCCGAAATCAATGTCCAAAAATGTTCCCTGGGCCCCCTCAAAAAGGATCGTCTTTTTTTCCTGAATCATCTTGTTTAAATAAAGAGCTGTATCGCAGATGAACGGCTTCAAAGTTTTTCCATACATAAGGTACTCACCGTATATTTCTTCAAAAGGATAACTCGGATGGTTAAAAACCTTCTGGAATATTTCATTTTTCTCTCTCAAATTATCTTCCAGTTTGGATTTTAGGACACGGGGATTCAGCAAGTCGACCATCCTGATTCCGCAGCGCGTGACTTTATCGGAGTAGCAGGGGCCAATACCCCGGCCTGTCGTGCCTATCTTATTATGCCTTTTCGACTCACGCAAGCCGTCCAGGACACGATGATAGGGCATAACGACATGCGCATTCCCCGACACTTTCAGCTGACTTGAACTGATTTTGATATTTCTTTTTTTCAAATCTTGGATTTCCTGAATAAGCGCCCTGGGGTCAATGACGACGCCGTTACCGATAACACAGACCTTGTGATCATGCAGAATAGCCGAAGGCAACAAGTGAAATATATAAACTTTATCATTAACAACAACCGTATGCCCGGCGTTATTCCCGCCTTGATAGCGGACCGTCACATCGACCTTCTCGGACAAAAAATCTATAAGTTTTCCCTTCCCTTCATCTCCCCATTGAGCTCCGATCACAACAAAATTCATTATTTACTCCTAAGAATTAATTTAAGGATAATATGATATAAAGGCAATCCCGTATCCCAAGAACACGGCAGCAATCACGATTTGAACCAAAGAAAAATGACTTCGCAGATAGTCTGCGGATCTTTTCTTTTTTAACCCGAGTATACTCAAAATCAGCACCAGGAACAGCGGCAAGACATACATAAAAGAATAAACGCATAAGACAAGAAACAGCCCCGGCATATTATAAGCAGACATCAACGATAAAACCGTCGTGACAAAAACAGCGTTTTCGGCCCAGGCTGAAGCAAGCAGGGCCAGTCCCCCTCCGGTCAGCAGGGCCAGGACTGCGGCAAGCAAATATCGCAGAAAAGCTTTTAGCCAATGACCTTTAGGGGAGACGCATGCGCCATCATTAGGGGAGTTCAAAGGGCCGAAAAAGAAATCCGCGGTCACCCACACCTTCCCGTTTCTTTTGCCCACCCACCAGTCGTGCCAGAAGATACAGCCGAGAGCCAGACAAACGATGGAAAAAATAAAATACCAGATTTCCAGAAAAACATCCAGCCCCTTGGACAAAATAAAAAAATCCAAAGCACTCGAAACGATCATAATCCTCAGGACAAAGACCCCGGTAATGATCAGGGCCGCGTACTGAACCATATGCTTGTTTCGCCGGTTGATGAGGACGAGCAAAGCCGCCAAGATCAGCCACGCAGCCATGCTTCCCGGAGTCAAAGAATCCAGGAGTCCTCCTTTCAAAGCCGGCAACACTCCGAAAACAGCCAGAGGATGCTGCGGACACCGATCTGCGCTTTTCAAGATAACCCGCCCCCTTTCTCCCAAACATCTTCTGGGAGTCGATATTTTCTCAGGATCAGCCGGCCTAAACTTTCAGCAACTTGACAAAAAGGACATCTTGAGTCTGCCTGATTTTCTCAATAATATCGTCAGCAACAGGGCTGTCAACATTCACAAGACTAACGGCTAATCCCCCCGGGGATTCCCTTCCGAATGTGATGCTTGCGATATTAATCTTGGCATCTCCCAGGATCGTTCCGACAGCGCCGACAATTCCAGGCTTGTCATTATTATTAATAAAGATCATTGAACCGGAAGGAATCGCCTCAACGTAGACATCATTGACCTTGACAATACGGGGCTGATTATTCCCCGCCAGCGTTCCCCAGACCAGAAAGGATTCCTTATCGGTAACAACTTCCGCCTTAATAAGGTTCACAAACTCTTCTTCCTTGGTGGAATGAATGCCCTGGATATTAACACCCCTTTCCCCCGCGACCTCCAGAGCGTTAACCATGTTGACGGTGTCTCCCAGGATAGAGTGCAGCAAACCTTTGACAAGAGCCATGGTCAGCGGATCTGTTTTATACTTCGTCATGACGCCCGCAAAAGTAATCTTGATTTCACTGATCCGGCCGTTAAGCAATTGCCCGGCAAATTTGCCCATGCGTTCGGCCAAATCAATATAAGGCACTAAAATTTTAAAGGCCTCGCTGCTTACCGAAGGGAAATTAGCCGCGTTGATAATACCTTTCCCTAAAAGGGCATCCCGCACGGCCTGGGCAATTTCAATCGCCACGTTAATCTGGGCTTCAGATGTCGAAGCCCCCAGATGCGGAGTCACGATGCAATTATCATACTTCAAAAGAGGAAAATCCGGCGGCGGCGGTTCCTGCTCATAAACATCCAAGGCACATCCGGAAATTTTCTCCTCCTGAAGAGCCTTCTCAAGAGCTTTTTCATCAATAATGCCCCCCCGGGCACAATTGATCAAACGGACGGACTTTTTCATCATAGCAAATTCTTTATTAGAAATCATATTTTTTGTTTCCGCGCTCTTGGGGATATGAATGGTGATATAATCCGAAGTTTTTATCAAATCTTCCAGATCAACCATGTCAACACCCAGCTTATTGGCGACCTCCATAGAAAGGAAAGGGTCAAAACCGATGATTTTCATCCCGAACCCTTTGGCCATTGTCGCCACTGTAGAGCCGATACGGCCGAGTCCGATAATACCCAAAACTTTTCCATACAATTCAACGCCGCCGAACTTCGAACGTTCCCATTTCCCCGCCTTCAAGGAAGCGCACGCCTGGGGGATGTTCCGGGACAAGGCCAGAATAAGGCTCATGGTATGTTCCGCCGTGGACGTCGTGTTCCCGGCAGGAGTATTCATGGCCACAACACCTTTCTTGGTGGCCGCTTTCAGGTCAACGTTATCCAAACCAACCCCCGCCCGGCCGATGATTCTTAAATTATCGGCTTCTTGCAGGATGTCCTCCGTCACCTTCGTCCCGCTACGGATGATCAGGGCATGGTACTCTTTAATAATTTTTTTTAACTCATCCGGCTTAATGCCGAATTTGCAGTCCACCTCGAAATCCTTTTCGGATTTAAGTATTTCAACGCCTTCATTGGCCAATTTATCACTAATCAAGATCTTCATGGGACCCTCTCCTTTCCCTCATAAGGCACTCACGACCGGCTATGGTATTGGACGAATAATCAGGTGAAAAATTCACAGCGACTTCAATACTTTGACCATTCGCAAGAGACATCATATTTATTCAACAACATTCCATTATCAAAAAATCTGATATCATGAATTTTCATTAAAATATTTCTGCGCAGCGGCGACACCCACCCCTAACTCGAAAGAATACCCCAATTCCTTCAAAACCTTCTCAAGGCAGGAAAGCCCGGTCAGCATATCATATTCGTCCAGACAGCCCATATGCGCTATCCGGACAATCTTCCCTTTCAACTCGCCTTGACCTCCGGCAACAGAAATACCGTATTTATCGCGCATAAGCTTTACCACTTTGCCGCCGTCCACCCCTTCGGGCAGGTTAATAGCGGTTAAAACATTGGAAATGCAGGAGTCATCAGCAAATAACGTCAGCCCCAAAGCTTTAGCGGCAGACCGCGTTGCTTTGGCCAAACGTTCGTAATGTTTAAATAAATTAGCCAACCCCGTTTCCTGGATAAGCTTTAAGCTTTCCGTCAAAGCGATCATGATGCCGATGGCAGGAGTAAAAGGCGTGTCGGGCTTACCGGCGACTTTTTTATACTTCTTCAGGTCAAAATAATATTTAGGACATTTCGACTGTTCCATCAAAGCCTGGGCTTTAGGGCTCATAGCGACAAAGGCGACGCCGGGCGGGAGCATTAATCCCTTATGGGAAGCCGAAGCAACAACGTCCACACCCCAGGCATCCATCTGCAAGTCAATAACGCCCAGGGCGCTCACGGCGTCGACAACCAAAACAGCATCGGTTTTCCGGACAATCTTCCCGATGGCCTGAATATCGGCGGTCACTCCCGTTGACGTTTCACACAGCGTCACATAAACGGCTTTGATGTCCTTGTCTTCCGATAAAAGCTGTTCAATCTTTTTAGGATCAACAGACTGGCCCCACGGCACTTCGACGACTTTGGGTTCGGCTTGATAAGCCCGGCAGAGTTCTGTCCAGCGCTCGCCGAATTTTCCGCCCTCAACGGTAATAACCTTATCCTGAGGGGAAAGCAGACTGCAGACACTGGCCTCCATCGCCCCGCTGCCGGAAGAGGCCATCAAATAGACGTCATTCTCCGTCTGCAAAACGTATTTTAATCCGGAAATAACATCTTTCAGATGATCCTGAAACTGCGGTGTCCGGTGGTGAATGATCGGACGCCCCAAGACTTCACATAATTTCGGCGGGACATGCGTCGGGCCGGGAGTAAGCAATAAATTCCTTTTCATGGCAAAACCTTTCTGTTAGAAAGAGTTAATCACAAACTATACCCTGGTTCATAAAATGTCATCTCAAGCTATATGAATACGCAATCCTTTCCGTTAATTTTCTAACACCTGGTCCACCAGTCCGTAATCTTTAGCCTCAAATGAAGACATAAAGAAATCCCTGTCGGAATCCTTTTCAATCTTTTCGATCGTCTGGCCGGTATGTTTGGCTAGAATCTTAACTAAATCTTCTTTCATCCTTAATATTTCCTTGGCTTGTATGGAGATATCGCTGGCCGTACCCTGCGCGCCGCCCCACGGCTGATGAATCATGATTCTCGAGAAAGGCAACGCGAATCTTTTCCCTTTTGTCCCGGCGGAAAGCAAAACCGCGCCCATGCTCGCCGCCTGTCCGATACAGTAGGTGCAAACATCGGGTTTGATATACTGAATCGTATCATAAATAGCCAAACCGGCCGTGACGGAACCTCCGGGCGAATTAACGTACACGTTGATATCCTTTGATGAGTCTTCACTTTGGAGGAACAATAGCTGGGCAATGACAAGATTGGCGACCATGTCATCAATCGCTGTTCCGATAAAAATAATCCGGTCTTTCAAAAGACGCGAATAAATATCATACGCTCTTTCAGCATGCCCTGTTTTCTCTATGACCATTGGAACCAATGTTTGGTATTTTGCATCCATATTCTCTGCTCCTTTGCATCGGGTAGAAAAATTAATAAATATTATTCCCAACGAGCTTCTTTAAATAAAAATTCCATAACCTTGGCCGGCAAATTCTCATTCTCCTTAACAGCGATCCCCTCCAACTGGGCAATTTTATCAAAAATCAAGTAGACTTTGACATCCTTTTCTACGGTCTGCTGCAATTCTTTGCGAATGTCCGTTTCTTTCTTTGCCACATCTTCTTCCGGCATCCCCTGCGACACCAGCCGTTCCTTGGCATGATGAAGGCGGTGCTCCAGCTGTTTTTTAACAAGTGATTGCGGCACAGGGAACTTTGATTCCTTGAGTAAAGCTTCCACAATCTGATTTTCGATATCAGCCCGGTTCGCCCGGTCTTTATCCATCTCCATCTGCCGCCGCAATGTCTGTTTAAAATCATCCAGGCTCGGGTAACCTAATCCTTTGGCAAAATTATCGTCCAGGGCGATCTCTTTATCGTCACCTTGACTTTTCTTAAAGAATTCCAGAGTTTTATTAATCTCTTCTTCCGTCACCTGGGAACTTTTTCTTTTAACGGAAATGCCCTTATAATTATTGATCTTTACGTCGGGTTTAATATCAATAACGGCTGTAAATGTTACCGCTCCGTCTTTAAACTCGACATTTTCAATCTCCGGCAAATCAATGGGAGAAATCGATTCCTGTTCAATCCCTTCGCGGTAAACGGCCGGGATAATCTTTTTCAGGGTTTCTTCCCGGGCCAAAGCCGCATGTTCGTTTTCCAGGATATGACGGGGCACTTTCCCCGGCCGGAATCCCTTCACCTTCGCAACCTTGGCCAAATCCTGGTAAACCTCATCGAGCGTCTGCGCGACCCGTTCTTTAGGAACTTCAAAATTTAATTCCCGTTTAAGAGCATCAACTTTCTTGACTTCAACTTTCATCGTCAACTTATAACCTCCTTACAATTACGCTACATACTGAACTTTTCACCCAAATATATCTGCTTCGCTTTCGGATCATTAATCAAATCCTTCGTCGTTCCTGAAATCAGGACATTGCCCTCCGCCACGAGATAAGCCCGGTCGGTGATGGAAAGGGTTTCCCGCACATTATGATCCGTCAGCAGAATCCCGATCCCCCGATTCTTCAAATCCTTAATGATTTCCTGAGCTTCAGCCACAACAATCGGATCTATACCGGAAAAGGGTTCGTCCAGCAGAAGAAAAGACGGATTCGTGACCAAGGCCCGGGTGATTTCCAACCGCCGGCGTTCCCCGCCGCTCAACGTATACGCTTTGCTTTTGGCCAAATGCGCGATATTTAATTCCTCCAACAAAGCATTGAGACGGCGACGCCTCTCTCTCGGACTGATATCGAGAGTTTCCAGAATGGACATAATATTCTCACGGACGGTCAGTTTGCGGAAAATGGAATTTTCCTGCGCTAAATATCCCATGCCGAGCCGGCATCTGTCATGAATGGGTTTTTTGGTTATGTCCACCTGATCAAAAAATATCTGCCCCAGGTCCGGGGCAATAATACCTACGATCATGTAAAAAGAGGTTGTTTTGCCCGCGCCATTCGGCCCCAGGATCCCGACAATTTCCGAACGGCCGACAGTAATACTTAACCCGTCGACAACTCTCCGGCCACCGTAGGTCTTAACTAACCCCTTTGTTTCTAGCAAATGTAAGCTCATAATATTATCTCACATGAATCAACCGCTAGAATGACAATTGAAACGGTTCAACCCTCTTAAGGCCCATCCGTTTTTTCCGCTGCCTTGCGACACATCCTTTTCAGAGACCGCTGAAAAATATCTAACAATTATAGTACAATTTTAATAAATGAAAAGGAATTTCAGTATTTATTTCCCCCAAAACCTGTCCGGAGCCCCTTTTGTCCTAAACCCTTACCTAATCTGACTTTTCATCCTTCATCAACGACTCGACACTCCCTTCGCCGGATGTGATCAGGGTGATTTTGGGACTTCCGGTCAAAACAAGCTTCTGGCTGTCCGCCTCATAGACGGCCCTCTGCGAATACGTCTTGTTGGCTCCCTGAATAATTTCCACATTTCCCGCGCAGATCATTTTCTTAACCTGCTGGGTTTCGGGATCGAAATAGACCTGGATTTCATCGGCCTTGAGGATCCTTTCCCCCTGAACGGCGACCACGTTATCTTTTAAAATAGCCTTATTCTTTTTCTGGTCAATTTCCAGAGGCCCGTCACAGGTAATCGTGACCGGCGGCTGGTCATCCTTCTCCGGAGCCGGTTTAACCTTGATGGTGACATCTTCATTCATCTGGGCCACCATGAGTCCCGGGCTGGCGCGCAGCCCTGTTCCTGTTGCAGTTAAACGCTGGTCCGACAGCACGACCCGGTCGCTCGTTTCGATAAGATCCTTTTCTTTATACCAATCCAATGACTCCGTAGTCATCCGAGCGCCTTGTTCAGACGTAATGACAACATTCTCTTTCAGCTGAATATCTCCGCTGGCCTTATCGATGGTTCCGGTACGGGCTTTGAGGTTCATCGGTTGAGCCCCGTAATGATTGGCATCAACATTCGTGATCTCAATCTGTTCCCCAAAAATGTTGGCCGTATCTCCGCGAAGATCCCACTTCTTTCGGCCGTCATCCTCGAAGCCCTGAAGGTTAAACCCCTCAAATTGCTGTCCGACCCCCTGGGCCAAACCCGGACCGGCCAACAGCAGAACCGCGGAGACAACCGACACGTTGACGATCCGCTGCCAATATTTCAAATTATTCGTGCATATGAATGACATCTTGCCATCGCCCCTGGTGTTTAAGAATCATTTCAATAACTTCCCGGACAGCCCCGCGCCCGCCGGGTTTCTCCGTCACATGATCAACAACAGTCTTAATCTCCTGATTCGCATTGGCCACGGCCACAGAAAACCCGGCCCGTTTGAGCACGGCCAGATCAGGCAGATCATCTCCGATAAAACAGACATTTTCATCGCCCACCTCAAAATCGGCCAGCAGGGTTTCGTAGGTGTCTATCTTGGGATAAGCATTCTGATAAATCCTGTCAATTTTTAAATCCTGCGCCCGGATATCAACCGGCTTGGCCGAACGGGCGGAAAGGATAGCGGTTTTCAGCCCTAACCGGCGCCAAAGGATAATTCCATAGCCGTCCTGGACATCGAAAGATTTAATTTCATGACCAAGGGAATTATAAACAATACGGCCGTCGGTCAAAACGCCATCCACATCCAAAGCCAAAACTTTTATGCGTTCCATTTTGTCATTCATTTTTTATCCTTAAGGAATTCTCGTTAAAACAAACCCGCTCTTAATAAATCCTGAATATCCAGCAATCCCACGGCCTGGCCTTTCGGGTTGACAACCGGCAGCTCATCGACCTTCCTGTCCTGCAACAAGGTAAAGGCTTCCACGGCGAGCTTGTCTGAACGTATCGTAGTCGGATTCCTCGTCATAACTTCTTCCACCTTGCGTTTCAGCAGGTCACGGTCCTCTTCCAGGTGGCGCCTTAGATCCCCGTCGGTGAAAATGCCGACCAAAACCCCTTTGGGGTTGACCACGATAGCGGAGCCGCATCTGGAGCGTGTAATCGCAAAAAGCACATCCTTGACAAACATGTCTTCTTCTACCCGGGGGAAAAACCCTTCCTTTCTCATGATATCTTCAACCTTTAGCAACAACCTCCGCCCCAGAGCCCCGCCGGGATGATAAAAAGCGAAATCCTCTTTCTTAAATCCCCGGCGCACAATAAGACAGGCCGCCAACGCATCGCCCATAACGAGGGTCGCTGTCGTTGAGGCCATCGGGGCCAGCCCCAGAGGACACCCCTCCTGTTCGACCGCGATGTTTAAAATCACATCACTGTGTTTGGCCAGGTTGGAATGCGGGTTAGCCGTCAAAGCAATGGTCTTCGCTCCAATCTTCTTTACCAGCGGAAGCAGACGGGTGGTTTCTTCCGTCTCTCCGCTGTTGGAAATAACCATAAGGACATCAGACCTTGTTACCTGCCCCAGGTCCCCATGAACGGCCTCAGCGCTATGCATAAAAATGCTCGGAGTCCCGGTTGAAGACAGGGTGGCGGCAATCTTCCGGCCGACAATTCCTGTCTTGCCCATCCCGGTAACGATCACCCGCCCTTCACAAGAGATCATTAAGTCAACGGCATCCGTAAAATTATGATCCAGATGCTTTTTCAACCCCTTAACGGCAGCGGCTTCAATATCAATGACTTCTTTGGCTTTACTGATAGACATTATTTTGTTTTCCCGGATTTCCGCAGGGCCCCGTGCTCCCTTTTAACGACCGTATCAATGGCCACAAGGTCAACGAAAAGGCCCTCCAGGTCCTTTAAGGGCAGCATATTAGGACCGTCAGACAAAGCGTCTTGAGGACGAGAATGCACTTCCATGAATATCGCATCACACCCGGCGGCAGCACCGCAACGGGCCAAGAGAGGGATAAACTCCCGTTTGCCTCCGGAAGCCGTCCCTAAACCGCCGGGCTGCTGAACGCTGTGCGAAGCATCAAAACAGACCGGATACCCCAAACCACGCATGACGGCCAGAGACCGAAAATCACTCACAAGATTATTGTAGCCGAACGAACACCCCCGGTCTGTCAGGATAATTCTTGTATTCCCGCTCTGCTGTATTTTTTCAGCAACAGATTTCATGTCCCAAGGCGCCAAAAACTGGCCCTTTTTAACGTTAATAATCTTTTTTGTCCTGGCGGCCTTGACCAATAGATCTGTCTGCCGGCAAAGGAACGCCGGGATCTGGATGATGTCCAGCACTTCTGCCGCCTGGTCAACGTCCGCGACACAATGAACGTCACTCGTCACCGGGACCTGCAGTGTCTTTTTAATCTTCGCAAGGATTTTCAACCCCTTTTTAATGCCCGGGCCCCGAAACGACTGAATGGACGTCCGGTTGGCTTTATCATAACTCGCTTTAAAAATGAAAGGGATTTTCAAACGGCCCGTAATATCTTTCAGGGTTTCGGCGATCAGGAAAACTGTCTTTTCATTCTCAATAACACAGGGGCCGGCGATGAGAACGAACGGGTGTCCGCCCCCGATTTTCATGTCTTGCAATTTAATCATTGTCATCGGCTTTGCATCCTTTCCGAAAAAGACAGGAGCCTCCTGCTTAAATTCACCCCAAAAAACAAAAATCCCCCGGCGTCAGGATAACAAACAATCGCTATACTTTCCTTGCGCCGAGAAAAAATTCGACACGGGTCAGGTCTTCCCTGGTGTCCACGCTGATCGTGTCATGCTCGGTGATAAGCACTTTAATATCATACCCTGCTTCCAGGACACGAAGCTGTTCCAGCTTCTCCGTCTGCTCCAGGAGCGAAGGGGGAAAATCTTTTAATGACAGCAAAAAGGATTTACGGTAAGCATAAATCCCGAAATGTTTATAATAGCTCAATTGCGACACATCCGCATTATCCCTGTTAAACGGGATCGCCGAACGGGAAAAATACAAAGCGTCTCCTCTTTGATTCAAAACAACTTTAACAACATTGGGATTACCGACATCCTCCTCATCCGTGATGCGCCTGGCAACCGTGGCCATAAAACAACCATCATCTTCTTTTATACCCCGGGCCAGGGCGTCAATCATATCAGGATGGACAAGAGGTTCATCCCCCTGGATATTGATGATGATCTCCGCCGGAATGTTCGCCGAGGCTTCGGCGATCCTGTCTGTCCCGGAAGCGTGGTCCGGGGAGGTCATAACGGCTCGGGCCCCGAAACCAAGGGCCGCGTCCATAACCCGCTGGTCATCACAGGCAATAAAAACTTCATCCAAAAGCCGGCATTTTTTCGCCTGCCGGTAAACGTGCTCAATCATGGGACGCCCCTGGATCAGCGCCAGGACTTTCGCCGGCATTCTTGTCGATCCGTAACGGGCCGGAATCACTCCGATGATCTTCATGGCTCACTCCTCATATAACTGTAACGTCCTCTCTTATGCCCCGGGACGCTGCGTCACATCTAGCAGTTCCTTCGGGGTCACTGAAACAGCGCCCATTTTCCCGACAACAATGCCCGCCGCATAATTGGCCAAATCCGCCGCCTGAAACATTGTCGCCCCGGTCGTCAGGCCCAAAGTAAAAACGGAAATCACCGTATCCCCGGCCCCGGTCACATCAAAAACGTCCTGGGCTTTGGTCGGGATCCGGACCGGTTTCTTCCCTTTTTCGAAAAGCATCAACCCGTATTCTCCCAAGGTAATCAACAAAGATGACAAATTCATAAATCTCAACAGCTGCTTCCCGGCCTTTTCCACATCCGCGATGGTCTCTAACCGGTCGCTGGTTAAAGCAAGTTTTCGTTTGCCGTTATGTGTGATTTTAATATTACGAATCGCATTTTCCGCTTCGCTGCGGTTGGGGGTTATGGCCGTCACTCCTGAATAATAGGCAAAATGTTCCACCTTGGGATCGACTGTCAGGATTTTATTGTTTTCTAAAGCAAGGGCGCAGCTTTCCTCAACAAGGTTGCGGGTGATCATCCCCTTCCCGTAATCAGAGATAATGACAGCGTCAAAGCGGTGAATATTTCTTTTTAAAAAACTCAGCACTTTGGGATAAAATTTCTTGTCTTCCGAAGGGGCAACCTTTTCCCGGTCAAGCCGCAAGACCTGCTGGTGCTGGGCGATAATCCTGGTTTTAACGATGGTCGGCGAAAAGCGGTCCACAAACACGCCCAGTGTTGAAAGCCCGCTTTCTTTTAAGCATGTCTGCAGAATTTTCCCTTCCTGGTCCTTTCCTACCCGGCCGACCAGTAAAACTTTTGCTCCCAGAACTCTTAAATTGTTCGCGACATTCGCCGCACCTCCGGGAGAAAAGGTCGGGTCCTGCTTTTGGAGCACAACCGGAACCGGAGCCTCCGGGGATATCCTGGACACAACGCCTTGAATATGCTGATCAAGGATAACATCCCCGATAACCAGGATTCTCTTCTTTTTAAACTGTTTTATTAGCTTTTTATAGGGATTCATCCTATTGATTTTAAATATTTTATCTTAATAAAAAGATCTAGAATAAGAAGGATGATTCTAACATAGTTTATATAAAGCGTCAACTGCCAGCAAAACGTCCTTAACGGTCATTTTATACAGGAAATCCGGATGATCAATCGTTCCCTGGGCAAAGGACAGACTCATATCCACAGGCGGAGCCACATATCGGCTTTTCGGTCCCAGAGGACACCAGCGTTCGGGGTTAATGCCCGGCTGATTCCTGGTAAAAATAGAAACAACAGGCGTTCCCAGAGCCGCAGCTATATGAACCGGGCCGGAATCATTGGATATCAAAAGAGCACATTTCTTTAAAAGACTGGTTAATTGCCCGACACTCGTCTCCCCTACCAAGCTGAAAAGAGGCCCCTGAACCTCATTCTGAATTTGGGCAGCCGCCTTCCGGCCATCCGCCCCGCCCACTAAAACAATCTCTGTCTGATAGCGCGATCTCAAAATGCGGATAAGCTCAACAAACCTCTCCACCGGCCATTGTTTTGTGGGACAGCTTGACCCTGGATGAACCGCCACGATTTTCCCCTCAATCGGGAGTTGTCTGCTCTTTAACCAATCCTCGGCCCATTTATCATTATCATCTTTTGTGGCGACATACAGCTCCAGGGCCTCCCCGGAAATACCCAGAACTTTTAAAACATCCAGGCAATACCGGGCTTCGTGCTTTTCTCCTGCCGGGCGCCGGTCAGGGACAGGCTTATTCAACAAAAAACCAAACTTATCATTTCTGTATCCTATCCGGACAGGAATACCGGCAAACCAGCATAAAAGGTTTGTCCTTTTCTTGGTATGATAATTAATCACCAGATCAAAATGTTCTTGTCTTAAACGATTCACAAGTTTTATATAACCAAGCCATCCTTTATGGGTGCAACGACGGTCATCTATCAGTATCTGGTCAATATACGGATTACCTTCCACAAGCTCCTTCGTTAAAGGAGCTAAAAGAAGAGTGATTCGGGCCTCCGGGAATTTTTTCCTCAGGGCACGTAAGGCCGGTGTTGTTAAAACAACGTCTCCGAGTCTATCCGTTCTAATGACAAGAATGTTACGATACATTGCGTGTTTGCGGGATGAGTTCAACAGAAAATTAAGTTACGGCTGTGAATTACGGAAAAGGACGCCGTCAGGGGTCAACTCAAAGGCGTTGAGAGCGTCTTCAACCTTAATTTGGCTTAAGCATGTGTGTCTCTTAACGCCGGGCTTTCCTTGACAAGCAGGACAGGATTTTTTCCGTTCAATGACACAGCTCTGTTCAGACCAAGGGCCGTATTTCAGAGGATCTGTTGGGCCGAAAAGGGCAAGCGTCGGGACATTAAGATAAGAAGCCAAATGCATAGGGGCACTGTCATTGACGATAGCCAAGCAGCTTCTTTCCAACAGGACGGCCAATTGGATTAAATCTATGCGGCCACAAAAGTTCACAGCCCGGTGAGACATGAGATGGCAGATGGCGTCAGCGACCGGACGGTCATTTTTGTCGCCCACAAAGGCTATTTGAACTTCATGCTTCCGGATGAGTTCGTCAGCGAGTTTGGCAAAGTTTTCCTCACTCCACCGCTTATTGCTGTCTGCCGCGCCAGGAGCGACAACAATGTATTTCTTCCGGTCACCGATTTCATTGCATATCATATTCGTGGTTGCCAAACGGGTATTTGTCTGTATATGCAGGGCAAAACGTTCCTGAGATACGGTCTTATAAGAGTACAGCGATTTCAATCTCAACAGATGCTGCTGGCGCATGTGCCGATGCGGCTGTCTTTTCAAAAAAGGCGAAGTAAGATATTTGGTCGAAACGAGAAAAGGAATCATCGTATTGCGCAAGTCCACGACCAAGTCATAATTCTTCCTGCGCAACAAAAAAATCCAGGAGATCATTCTTAAAAAAGGTTGTTTCTTTTGAAAAACGATAATCTGATCGATATAGGGGTTACGGCTCAGCAAATTCTCCGCTTTAGGCCCGACAACCACCGACAAATTGGCTTTAGGGAAATCCCTCTTGAGGATGTCAATGACCGGGAAAGTCAGTATCACATCACCGATATTGCTCAGTGTGATAACTAGAATCTTTTTAATTTTGGGTTTGCTTATTTTCATCAAGACGGTCCCAAGCAATCAGGCCACAGGATATCATGAAAGAATATTCTTCTTCCCTATTTTAATACGATTTAAAAATAAATCCATCAAAGTTATCGGCTTAAAATTTTTCTGTTTCTGTCCCGCATCCGCGCCCCCTCATCAGGGCGCCGCTTTTTCATTGAGCTTTTTCCAGTAATGGCCGGACAGCCCTCATAACGTCATCCACGGTCACAGACTGCATACACACGTTATCCGGGCATTGCAGGAAATAACAGGCCTGCCGGTTACACCCCACATCTTTTTGTAACACATGGAAGACCCCCTTCCCTCTCGGACCGGTTAATTCCGGCCGGGTCGGGCCAAAAAGAGCGATACCATTCGTTCCCACGGAACTGGCAATGTGCATAGGCCCGGAATCCGCCGAGATGACCAGGAAGGCTCTTTTCATCAAAGCTATTAATTGCTTGAGATTCGTCTGCCCCGCAAGAACAACAGGCTGAACACCGGCTTTGCGGCTGATCTCCCGGGCAACCTCAAGATCTTTGGCTGCCCCGGGAATGACGATTTTCACAGGACATTCCTGCGTCAGGCGGGATAAAAGCTCTGAGAAATGGTCAAGCGGCCATTTCTTAAGATCCCAGTTCCCGCCAACGTTGACAATAATGACAGTGTCCGTCTGCGAGATGTTATGGCGGGACAACATGTCATCCATTTGCTTTTGGGCCTGCCTGTCGACGCTTAATTCGCACGTGCGGTCTTCCACTTTCAAGCCGTAGTGTTTGATCACATTAAGGTAAAAATCAGAACGGTGAGACAACTCCTGAGGGAGAGGAATTTTGTGCGTCAGGAACTTCCCCCGCTTTTTCGTGTCATAACCCACGCGTTCCCTTATGCCCGCCAAATAAACAAGAAAGGCCCGGGTCCAGGATCTATGAAGAAGGAACGCGGCATCAAAATGATGACGTCTCAACGTTGAAACGAGCTGGATCTTTCCCCAAAGTCCCTGATGCCGGCCCCGTTCATCATATTCAATAATCTCATGGATATCAGGACAGCTTTCCAATATCTCTTTTACCCGGGGAACGGCCATACAGGCAATAAAGGCCTCCGGCCAATTGGCTCTGATCGCTTTAAAAACCGGTGTTGAAAAAACCACGTCTCCGACCCAATTGACATTAACAACAAGAATTCGTTTCATGATTCCCTTATTGTTCAACAGAACAAATCACTGTTATTGCGCGATAAATTTCTAAGAACTCTTTATGAGGCGCTGGCACATGAGGACGGTTTCCTGCACCATTTTCTCAGCCGAGAATTCCCGTTCAATAAACGCCCTTGCCCGCCGCCCCATAGCAGCCGCTTCCTGAGGGTGCGTCAAAACATCAAGGAGAACCTCCGCCAGCTGCCGGCTGTTCCGGGGCTCAAACAAACGTCCAGTTTCCCTGTCTTGAACAAGGCTGGGAAGACCGCCGACACGGGAGACCACAACAGGCAGGCCGGCAGCCTGGGCCTCCATGACAGACAACCCCAGTCCTTCCTGGAGAGAAGGCAGCACGAAAACGTCCAACAGAGACAACATGTCCGAAGTCTGATTGACAACAGGGAAAAAAATCACATGCTCTTTTATCCCCAAGGACAAAACCTTTTCTTTTAAGCAAGCCTCCATAGGACCTTCCCCGACGATGACAAGCCGCACTCCGGGAAACCGGGACAGCACGTCGGGCATGGCATCGAGCAGGACAGAATGTCCTTTGACATCCGACAACCTGGCAATAATCCCCAGCACCGGCCCTTGCTGGATATGGAATCTCGCTTTCATCTTCTGTTTTTCCTCCGGGGACTTCAAGGAGAAAGACGCCAGATCAAGGCCATGCCTTATCAAAACAATCCGGCTGGGTTCAATGCGAAAATCGTTTCGCAGATGTTCCTCGACAGCCGGACTAATTGCGACAACGGAATCGCCCCAGCACGGGAAAACTTTTCTTGACCATCTGGGTTTAAAAAATCCGTGGCAGGTCGAACAAAAAGCCGTCCCCGTTATTCTCTTGAGCAAATCACCCATCACTTGAGTCACCCGTGTCTGAGCGTGAACGAGCTGAATACCTTCTTCCCTGATGAAAGAACGCAGACGATAGGTGGCCCAATAAATGCGGATGTCAAGTTCCGATTTTGTCCGGATATTGACAGGATAAAGACGAACCCCTAAGGACATGAAATCATCCTGCCTGTTGCCCCCGGAGGAAGCGATATAGACGGAATGTCCCGATGATATCAGACCGCGGCTTAATGTCCAGAGATAGGAGGTGATACCGCCCACGTTCAAATGAGTCGTCAAAAAAAGGATTTTCATGATGTCTCTTTCAACAAGCGGGAGACTTGCACGGCAACCTCCTCCGGGGTGATTTCAGTCATACACGCATGGGTTTTAATCCGGCAAGACGAGCTGTAACAAGGAACGCACGGCAACTTTTTCTGAAAAACGACATAGGAGTCTGCCGGGGGCAAATGGCGGAAGGCCGATGTCGGGCCGAAGAAGACGATAAAAGGGGTTTTCATCGCGGCCGCGATGTGCATGGGGGCCGTATCAGGAGCGATAAAAACCTTGCATTTGGAAATCAAAACAGCCAGCTCCAAAATATTCGTTTTACCGATTAAGTTTGCCGGCTTAGACTTTGCCAAAGCCATAAGCTGCTGGCCCAACCCGGCATCTTTCTCGGCGCCCGTGATAACAACCCGTATATTTCTTGCTGCCAATAAATCACAAAGCTTCGCGGCATAAGCCACGGGCCAGTTCTTCGTCCCCCATCGTGGGGATGCCGACAGGTGAAGCCCCACGACAGAATGTTGCCCCCCCAGCCATTCTGATTCGAATAAATCTTCAACATTTTTATGATCCCTTTCAGAAGGCCATAATTCCAGCCGCATGTCTTCATGATAATCTATCTCCAGCGCTTTCAAGATCTGAAATTGATGCGGAACGGGCGGCATATGATGGTCGGGCGGCATCACCGGGCGGCTTAAAAAGAACCCCCACTTATGATTCCGGTAACCATAACTTTCTCTGGAAAATCCCAAAAAACACAGGAGGTGACTCATACGATTGTTTTGAAAATCAATCACTTTGTCAAATTTATACCGCGCCAATTTCCTTCCGTATTTCAAGATACGCCAGAGTCTTCCCTTGGGATTCTTGACATCAATAATCATCAGTTCATCAATATAGGGACACCTCTGCAAAATTTCCCGGGACTCTTCCCCAATCAAACACACAATTTTCGCACGAGGGAATCTTTGCCGGATCGCCTTGAGCGAAGCCGTCACCAGGATGACATCCCCGACGGAACTCAGTTTAATAACCAAAATGTTTAAGGATTTCAGGAGTTCCTTATAAACAGCCAGCGTCTTTTTGGCCATATGTTCAAGAGTGTATTTCCCCATCAGTTTTTTCTTCGCCTGCCTTGTCATTTCCTGAGCAAAGCGGCGGTCCTGCAACAAACGGATAACAGCCTGGGCCATCGCCTCGGGGTCTTTCGGCAAAACCAGCAGGCCGGTCTTTTCATGATCGATAATTTCAACGACACCGCCGACTTTCGTGGCGACAACAGGAACGCTCATCGCCTGGGCCTCAATGATAACCCGGCCAAAAGCTTCCGGGACCGTGGACGCCAGCACCAACACATCCGTCTGGGACAAAAGCTGCGGAACATCTTTGCGGTTCCCCAGGAATTCAACGACATCTGTCAGTCCCAAACGGCGCGTCAAAGCTTCTAATTCCATCCGGTAGTTTTCTTTATGCGCAGGAGCCTCTCCGATAATCCAGATTTTCACATAAGGCATAATGCGCACAACCTTCGCCATGGCTTTCAGAAAATAAACATGCCCTTTCAGCGGAGTCAAACGGCCGACAATCGAGATCGTAAAAGTCGTCTTGGCTTTGGGAGGTTCCTGCGACACGTTGAACCGGCCCAGATCAACGCTTCGGGGCACACACCGGATATGATCAGCCGGGACGGAGAAATCTTCTATCATATGCCGGCCGATGACTTCACTGGGGACAATAACGAGCTTCCCCCACCCCATGACCCGGCTCAGCAGATGGGTTGAATAATAGCCGTGACAGGTGGTTATAAACTCGGCCTCGGTCCCCCGGCAGGCAAAGAAGGCAATCCATCCGGGGATACGAGATCGGGCATGAACGACATCAATCTTTTCCTCCCGGATGATCTCCCGCAGCAATTTTATGGATTTTAAAACTGTAAGAAATGATTTCTTATGGACGGGTAACGTATAATGAACAATGCCCATGTCCTCGAGCTCATGGACAAGGCTTCCGCCATTTGACACGACAACCGGGGTATGGCCATGTTCTTTTAAATATTTGGCCAGATCAATGGTTCCGGTTTCCACACCCCCCACATTCAATTCCGGCAAAACCTGTAAAATCCGCAATTTCATTTTTTCAGAATAGTATCATTGAGAAAAATTATATGATTCGCTTTAATCCGACCTTGATAACGGAATTGTCATCCAGGATCCGCAGCTGGATTTTATTTTTGACAAGGTTATATACGGCCTGTTTTATATGTTTGACATCCGAAGAGAGAATATACCCCTGTTCTGTTAACAAATCAATAAACCGGTTGTGTTTCAAATCCTTTCCCCTTAAAGAAAACCGGCTCTGGACGGGGAAAACAATCGTTTTCTTCCCCGAGCAGGCCGCTTCCGAAATCATAGAAATGCTGTCCCCTGAAACGATAACGATATCCGACAGCCCCAGAATCCCTCCGACCGCTTCAGGCACATTATTGCGGTTGGCCAGGATCAAGAGCCGACAACGGGGGAAACGTTTCAAATGGCGGTAAATAAGACCTTCCACTTTTTCCGATGTCCGGCGGGAAGTGGTGAACAGAATATCTGCATTCATTTCCTCAGAAGCTTCAACAAGCTGGTGCAACATCAGTTTAACCTTACTGGCCGACAGGACAAAATCCTTTGTATCTCCGCCCAGAAGAACGCCAATTTTATAATTGTCTCCTATTTTGAGATGCGAAAAGCGCTTCAGCAATTTCTCACTGTTCTCCTGCAAATAATTTTTCGTAATAAGATTCGGAGCTCCTTTGGTATAAATCACGTTAGAATCATAAACCTTCTCCCACTTCCGGTCATGCTCGGGCAAAATGTTCAAATCATAGTGCCGATAATTAAGGCTCCCCGGTTTCAATACAGCGATATTTTTAGCATACTGTTCCTTGGCTAACAAATAATTGACATACGCAGCGGCTGACCCGCAGGAGATGATAAAATCGGGCTTCAGAGAGAAGATGTCCCGGAAAGAATCCGGGGTCAGGCATAAACGCAAAAGGCCGACCCTAAAATTACGAAGCAGGCTGGTCGCAAAAAAAGTGCAGAGCATCAGGACTCTCGCCAGGGCCATGTTACGGTAAGTGACATCCACAATCTTTGTTTTACACGTCTTACTTTGTTCTTTTAAATGCGATTCCAATAAATGCGCGACCGTCTGGGATTGCCGCAGATGCCCCGTCCGCTTATCATTAAGAATAATAGCTTCATAGTCATTGGAATATTTCCAAATTTTGTAAAACCACATGTATTCCAGAGGATTCGACCTGATATATCCTTCCATAATCCGGGCAATCTGCTGAAGATTCGTCCGGATATCGTTCTGCGTATGACCTGTTTTAATAAAATGCAGTTTTTTATGAATCGTGAGACGATGATACGGCCCGCGTTCTCTTTGAATAATCGCGAAACAAACAGGAGTATCGGACTTCAGTGCAATACGAACCGCCCCGACAGAAAGGCTTGCTTCCCGGTTGAAGAAGGGGACCCTTTGCCCGCTCTTGCCTCCCTGGTCCACGACCATAGCGACAATTTCATTCATTTTAAGGCTCTTAAGCAGTTCCCGCGTCCCCGCCCCTCTTTCTAAAACAACGGATCCGCCGCAGGAACGGTACGAATTAAGCAGTTCGTCCAGGCGGGAAAATCTTGCCTGGGGATTGACCATCACTTTATAGACCCCGCCTAGCATTGAACTTGCCAAATTAGCCAGTTCCCAGCTCCCTGTATGCATGGCCAAAAGAATGACGCCTTTGCCTTCCTGCAAAGCCTCCTCGACATGTTCCCGCCCTTCAATCTTTACATAGCGTTTAAACGTTTCCTCATTCATGCGAGGCAACCGCAAAAGTTCGATCATATGCTGCCCGAAATTCATAAACACAGCTTTGGCAATCGACCGGATTTCCTGAGGCGTTTTCTCCCCGGAGAAAGCAATCTTTAAATTCAGCAGGACTTGATCTTTATGCTTTACGTCAAATAAATAAGCCAACCAGCCCAAAAGACGGCCCAAGAATAATGACCATTCAACCGGCAGCATCCGGATAACGGCTCCACAAATTTTAACAATGTAATACAGAGTTGACTCTATCAACAAAGGCCTCTCTTCCTCGAGTAATTTGAATGACCATGTTTAATATGAGAATCTGCAAATCCGAAAAGAACGGGTCTTCTCCGGGATGCAGTTTAGGCGCATCTTTAGCTGTGATAATGACCTGTTTGATCCCCTGACGCTGACAAGCCTCGGTTATGCGCTGCAAATCCGAAGGCAGGAAACACTCATGGTCCATAAAATAAAATCTTTCTTTAACAACGGCTCCCTGTTGCTGCACCGTTCTTTCAAAGGAGGCCGGATCTCCGATGCTGCTGACCAAACAGACATTCTGGCCGGCGATAAGGGAAAAATCCATTTTTCTCTGACTGAGCAAAGAAACCAAGGATCGGGGCTGATGGACACTCTCAACGACAAGAGCTTGCGGATTGACCCGGTTGAGTTTTTTGGTCAGCGAATCCAGACGGCCTCTTTCCAGGTGAGCCTTTGTTATAACAAAAATATCCGCTCTCTTTAAAGAAGACAAAGGCTCCCGAAGCGGACCTCGCGGCAACAAAAATCCGTTGCCAAACGGGTTGGTCGCGTCTATGAGCACAATATCCAATTTTTTTCTGATCCCCCATTGCTGGAATCCGTCATCCAGGATGAACATCCCCACAGGAGTTCGCCGTAAAACGGCTTTCGCGCCTCGCACACGATCTTTACCAATGACAACAGGAACTTGCGGGAACCGCCTGCGAAGCATAAGCACTTCATCGCTTTCCGGGGGACAGCCCTGCCATCTCCGCCGCTGCGGCATATACCCCCGCGTTAAAATAGCGGGTTTAAGGTTCCGGCTTAAAAAGTATTCTGTGAGCCACTCCACAAACGGCGTTTTACCGACTCCACCCCAGGTGATATTTCCGACACTGAGAACCGGCTTCTCCAAATCATGGACCGGCAGCAGTTTGACAGCATACGCGCCCAGTATCATCCGGACAAAAAACACGTATAAGAAGGATGCCAGACGCAAAAATATTTTCACAACAAAAGCATAAAGGCCTGCTTCCTGATCTGTTACGATTAAATAATAATAATGACGTAACGACATCTTGTGTATTTTACTATAGTTTTATAATATTTGTTTCAATAATTATATTATTTCTAAAGGAAAGGCGATATCAGGTTAAGGGAGTTTTCGGTGGCTCCTTGGTGGTTCCGGATGACATTCTTGGCATTGCGCCCCAATTCATTTCTTAAAGCCTTATCAGACAACAGGGCCCTCATGTTCTGCTCTAAAGATCTTGGGTGATCAACCTGAATAACGGCTTTTTGATCCTTAAAAATTTCAACGATACGCTGAAAATTTTCCGTATAAGGCCCGACCAGAATGGGTTTCCCAAAGACAGCCGGCTCAATGATATTCTGCCCCCCTTTACCCAAAAGGCTCTTTCCCACAAAAACGATTGTGGCCAAAGAATACAGTTTCTGCAAGTGGCCAATCGTATCCACCGCGACAACGACCTGAGGCTGCATGGGAACAGTTTTTATCCTAGTCCAGGGGACAGCGACATAACCGGAATTTTCAATCAAAGCCATGACCTCCGAAGTCCGTTCGATATGCCGGGGCGCTAAAATGAGATGCAGGCGGGGGAATTCTTTCTGCAGTCTCTGAAACGTCGACAGCAGGACCCCTTCTTCCCCCGGGTGCGTGCTTCCGGCGACAAGGATAAAATCATCTTCCGCATATCCGTATTCCGCACGGTCATATCCCTGTTTCGCGGACGCATCGTCAAACTTAACACTCCCCAGGACATGAATTCTTTCCCGGGGCACCCCTAGAGCGCGGATTCTCAAGGCATCCTTTTCCGTCTGCATACAACATAAAGAAACTTTTTTAAGGATCAAACGAAGGAAAAATTTGACCCGGCGGTATCTGGAAAAGGATCGCGCAGAAATACGGCCATTAAATAAAATAACAGGCACTTGCCGCCTGGTCAGCGCCAGGAACAGATTCGGCCAGATCTCGGTTTCAGTCGTAATATAAACCCGCGGCTGAAACGCTTGGATATAATTCTGGACAACCCAGCTGAAATCTAAAGGCGCATAAAGGACCGGACTTTCCGCCCCCACTTTTGAAAGGGCCAATTGATACCCTGTACCTGTGACCGTCGTCAGGACAACTTTATAACCGGGAAACCGGACTTTCAACAGCCCGACAAAACGGATAACCGCCTGAACTTCCCCGACGCTGACGGCATGAATCCAAATGATCTTATTTTCGGAGCAAAATTTTTTAATATCCTCAGGGACAGGTCTCAAGCGGGATAAAACCGCACTTCTCCACCGGCCTTTAAAAAATAATAACGGCACATAAAAAACAGCAACAAGAAAAAAAAGAAAATTAATAATCCAAGGCATAGGGCATATCAAACGGCTTGTTACGAACGGTTTTGCGCTACGCACGGGGATGAGCCCTGTCATAGACGCTCTTCAGCCTTTCCGTTGTCACGTGAGTATAGATCTGAGTTGTCGAAAGGTTCACATGTCCCAGCAATTCCTGCACTGATCTTAAATCAGCTCCCCGCTCGAGTAAATGAGTGGCGAAAGAATGCCGCAACACATGCGGAGAAACTTTCATTCTCAAACTTGTGATCAAAATATGTTTGTTAATAATATTACGGACACTTCGGGACGAAAGCCGGGTATGGTTTTTGTTTAAAAATACGGCACGGGTCTCTTTTTTTCTGGCATCAAGATAAAGCTTAAGTGCATCAAGAGCTTTCTGTCCGACAGGGACCAATCGTTCCTTTTTTCCTTTCCCCCTGACCCGCAGGATACTGCTGATAAAGTCCACATCCCCGGTATTTAACCCGACGAGCTCGGAAACCCTCAAGCCGGAACTGTAAAGCGTCTCCAATATAGCCCGATCCCTCTTGTCCGAAAGGTTGTTAAAAGAAGGAGACTCTATTAACTCCGCCATCTCCTGTTCTGAGAGAAATTTCGGCAGACTCTTCTCCAGTTTGGGCGTAACGAGAAGCACTGCCGGGTTTTCTTTTATCAGCCCCTCTTTCTGCAAAAAGCGGAAGAAACTTCTTATGGAAGAAAGTTTTCGGGCAATACTTCTCGACTTAAGATGCCTGGCCCTGAGATGTGCCAGGAATTTCCTCAGGTGCAAATACTGAATCTGCTCGACGGGCTTATTGTCCACGAAGACCATAAATTCATTTAAATCAAGACTGTAGTTTGTGATGGTGTAAGAAGAATAATTCTTTTCAATATTGAGGTAGGATATGAATTTATCAATATAGCGGTTCATAAAGAACCCCCAAGTCCGGAGAACGAAAGGCTTTTTACGAAGCCGTGTCCTCAGGAAGCTTGCTGTCCGTAAACGTACACTCAGGATATTTGCTGCATCCGTAAAATGTCTGACCGCGCTTTGATCTTCTTTTAATAAGCTCGCCTTCACATCCTTCCACAGGGCATTTTACCCCGGACGTAAAAGGCTGGGCATACTTACATTTCGGAAATCCGGAACAGCTCAAAAACTTTCCTCTGCGCCCCCACTTAATCACCATCTGCCGGCCGCATTCCGGACATTGCTTATCAATAAAATTTTCCGTCTTCTCGATGGTGTCCATCGCATAATTCAATTCTTTTTTAAACGGCTCATAAAAATCCTGCAACAATTTCACATGCTCTAATGTCCCCTCCTCGACCTGGTCCAGCCGCTCTTCCATAGCCGCCGTAAATTTCACATCCATAATCCGGGAGAAATACTCAACCAGCAAATCCGAAATCTGCATGCCCAATTCCGTGGCCCTGAAATATCCGCGTTCCCGGTTAACGTAGTTGCGGAAAACAAGTGTCTGGATGATCGACGCATAGGTGCTGGGACGGCCGATCCCGTCCTCCTCGAGCGATTTAACCAAAGTGGCATCCGAATACCTGGGCGGGGGTTTCGTGAAATGCTGGGACGGCTTAATATCAAGGCACTGCAGCTGGTCCCCTTTCTGATAGGGGGTGAAATCCATTTTCGCCTCTTCTTCTTTGGAATCCTGCTGCAACAGCAAATATCCGTCAAACAGGAGAGACGACCCCGAGGCCCCGAGCTGAAAACGGCCGGCTTCGATCTCGATCTTTTTATTCTCATAAATGGCCGGATTCATCTGAGAACAGACGAATCTTTTCCAGATCAGCTCATAAAGCTTGTATTGATCATCATTTAAATATTGCCTGATGCTTTCGGGTTTCCGCTGCACGCTGGACGGCCGAATCGCCTCGTGAGCTTCCTGCGCGGATTTCTTTGATTTAAAGGCATTCGGCTTCTCCGGCAAATAGTCCTTTCCGTAAGACGAAGATATATATTCCCGCACTTTACCAAGGGCATCCTGAGATATATTGACCGAATCCGTTCTCATATAGGTGATGAGACCGGTGGGCTCGCTCTCTCCCACTTCAATACCTTCGTAAAGCTCCTGGGCAATAGTCATTGTCCGCGTGGCGCTGAACCCCAGCTTATTAAAAGCGTCCTGCTGCAATGTACTGGTGATGTACGGCGGCGAAGATTTACGCCGTATCGTCTTTTTCACAACCCGGCTCACGAGAAAAGTCTCAGCGCGCACCTCCTGCACAATCGCGTCCGTCTCCGCCTGATTTCTAAGGACAGGTTTCTCCCCGTTAATCTTCTCAAGAGCAGCCGTAAAGCACGTTTCGAGTCCGGGCTTCTGCAGATCAACGGCAATCTCCCAATATTCCTGAGGGATAAACCGGGCAATCGCCCGTTCCCTGTCGACAATCAACCGAAGAGCCACAGATTGAACACGGCCGGCACTTAAACGGGACCCGACTTTCTTCCACAATAAAGGACTGATCTTGTAGCCTACGATTCTGTCTAAAATTCTCCGGGCAACCTGGGCTTTAATCAGATTTTTATCAAAAGGTCTGGGATGTTCGAAAGCCTTAAGAACGGCTTCTTTCGTTATTTCCTGAAAAGTGACACGAAAAACTTTTTTGCCTTCTCCTATGTGGGGGATCAAATTCCAACCGATGGCCTCTCCTTCTCTGTCAGGGTCGGTGGCGAAATAGATTTCTTTTTTCTTCTCAGCCTCTTTTTTTAATTTCGTCAAAATCTTCTGTTTATTGCGCAAAACGATAAACCGGGGCGTAAAGTCATTTTCAACATCCACCCCCAGGGAAGATTTGGGCAAATCAATCAAATGCCCCATGGAAGAGACCACTTTAAAACTATTACCCAGAATCCGGCTGATGGTCTTAATCTTAGTCGGGGATTCGACAATAACTAAGGGTTTTGCTTTTGCCATTATAAATCCTTAAGAATAATTATATTTTTGAAAATAATTGTCCTGGCCACCTCTTGACCAATCTTTGCAGTTCCAGCTGTAAAAGCGGCCCCATCATCTCATGAATTGACTTTTGACAACGGACGGCCAAATCATCGATATGTAAAGGTTCACGCCCCAAAATATCATAAATCATTTGCTGCGACTGCGGTAACGGAATACAAGCACCGGTCTTTTCTTTGCCTTGCGTTTTATGACCGGCAACAGTCCCTTTATCTAAAGAATCCCGCAACGGAAGTTTAAGCTCCGCCAAAATATCTTTAACGCTCAAAACCACGCTGGCCCCTTGTTTTATCAGCTGATTGGTTCCCCAAGCGGTTGGCTGATCGATTCTCCCGGGCACAGCAAAAACTTCCCGCCCCTGCTCCAAAGCAAAACGGCTGGTAATCAAAGCCCCGCTCCTTCTCCGGGCCTCGACAATAACAATTCCCAAAGATAATCCGCTGATGATCCTGTTTCGCCGCGGAAAATTGAAACGCAAAGGAGCTGCTTTTAACGGGAATTCGGAAAGCACAGCCCCGTGCAGGGCTATTGTTTCCATTAAATCTTTGTTTTCCGGCGGATAAGTTTGACTCAACCCGCAGCCTAGAACAGCCAGAGTCCGCCCGCTAGCTTTCAAACTTCCTCGATGCGCGGCAGAATCGACGCCGCGCGCCAAACCTGACACAACCGTCAGCCCGACTTCCGCCAACTGTGCGGCAAGGCTTTCCGCTATGTGAAGACCGTATATCGTCGATATCCGCGATCCGACAATGGCTACGCACGTGTCGTCCTCGAGCGTGATGTCTCCTTTATAATAAAGAACGATAGGACAATCAGGAATATGCCGTAATAACCGGGGAAAAGCAGAATCAAAACAAGAAACGATTTTTACCCCAAAACGTTCACAGAGCAAATATTCCTCATCTAAGAAAGCCTTTTGCTCAAACCTGGTGATCTTTCGGGCAAGACGCAACGACAATCCGGTGTGCTTGACAAGGCGTTCCGAATCTGCGGCCAAAACGTCCTGAGCTGAACCACAAAGCCGGATCAATTGAATGATTTCCGCATTTTTTAATCCGGGAATGGCATTTAAAATAAGTAACGCATCCGTTTCCGTCATTTCTATCGGTCATCTCACCTTACGGGGCACTTCACATTCAACCAGACCAAGGGGCATCACATCTTCTGATCTCTCATAATACTTTCAATTTCTTCACAAATCCGGTCCCAATCATTGTCATTCGTATCAACAATAACATCAGCTTGTTCATAAAAGGATTGCCGTTTGCTCAGCAATTCCTCTAACCTTTCTTTGGGATTCTCCACATTCAGCAAAGGCCGGTCTGTCTGTTCCTTGATCCGCAGATAAATACAATCTCCTGTTGCAGAAAGGTAAAAGACAACCCCTTTCTGCTTGAGATGAGCCAAATTCTCGGGATCCAGGACAACCCCTCCGCCACAATCAATAATAACATTGTCCCTCTGGGAAAGCTCACGGACAATCTGTTTTTCTACCTTACGGAAATAAGGTTCCCCGGATTCTGCAAAGATTTCAGTTATCGGCCGCCCTTCGCGTTCTACGATCAGCTTATCCGAAGAAATCACTTCCCGGGACAACCTTTCAGCTAATTTTTTAGAAACTGTGCTTTTCCCGGCTCCCATAAAACCGACAAGCACAATATTATTTTTCATGGGGGATTTTAACATAACCCCTATAGGGTGTCAAACTCATTAATACTAATATTAATATAAAACCCAACCTGAGGGGTTGGGTTTTAATATGAGGAGCTTTCAAGACATCTAATAAATCAATATAAACCGTATCCTCCTTTAATCCATTCTATAATCCAGTCTCCATAAAACAAACTTATGAGGGCCCCTAAAACCAAAAAAGGGCCATAAGCAATTGCGCTGTCTTTCGTCCTGATTTTCTCAATAACACCATAAACAGCACCGAAGAACGGCGCGATAAAAAACGTCAACAAGGCCAGCTTCCAACCCAGGAATGCCCCGATCATGGCTAACAGCTTAACATCTCCGCCTCCCATGGATTCTTTCTTAAAAATAAAATCCCCCAAAAGCCCCATACCATAAATCGATCCCCCGCCAATCAAGACACCTAATAAAGATTGTCCCAGGGATTTGGCATAAGGCCAGAGGCCGGCTCCGCCTCCCGTATGATAACCATGCAGTTCCGGGATAAAAAGGCTGAAGATGAGCCCCGCGAACATACCCCCGACACTCACTTCGTCAGGAATGATCCTGTGTTCGAAATCAACAAATATCGCGACAATAAAACAGCTGACCATGACCATGTAAGCCAGGTAAATAGGCGTCAAACCAAATATAATGAAAAAAAACACAAAAGTACCGGCTGTAAGAAACTCAACCATAAAATACCGGAAGGAAATACGCTCTTTACAGAAGCGGCAGCGGCCGCCCAGGATGATATAACTTAAGAAAGGGATATTATCATACCAGGGAATTGTTTTTTGGCAATGCACACAATGTGACCTTGGCTTAACGACAGATTGTTCATACGGGAGCCTGACAATACAAACATTCAAGAAACTGCCCACAATAGCTCCTATAAAAAAAATAAAACTTAAGAAAACGGCTAATTCAATCATGTTTGAGTCCTGTCTGTAAATTCGCCCACATTATATCTTTAACGGCTTTTTCCAATTGGATATCAGCCCAATGTTGAAAAGCCAGCACTCCCTGGTAGAACAACATGCCCAGACCATTGGCTGTCCGTGCCCCTTGAGCCTGCGCCCATTTCAGCAAACGTGTTTCCGCAGGGTTATATACGAGATCATAAACAAACGCTGACTGGGGAATCTGGAAGCCCTCAACCAGGCACGGATCATCCTTTTTCATCCCGATCGGAGTAGCATTAATCAGCAAATCAACAATTTCCAGGTTAAGGTCATCAAGGCAATGAACAACACGGACAAGACTCGTATCGAACCGCGTCCCCAAATCCGCGACGAGGTTTACGGCTTTCTCCTGATCGACATCATAAATCCTGATCGATTCCGGGCGTTCCGGGATGAGACACAAGACACTGACTATAGCCCTGGCAGCTCCGCCCGCCCCCAGAAGGGATATCCTTTTGCCCTTGGGATCAAAGCCGATTTCCGTAAGATGCGTCAAAAACCCCGGGCCGTCCGTATTATGTCCGGTCAGTTTTCTGTCGGGAGAGATGACAACCGTGTTCACGGCCCTGACTTTGTCGGCAAAAGGAGAGAGGCAATCAATGTATCTAAGAACTTTTTCCTTATAAGGGACCGTAACATTTAAGCCAAAAATCGGACTGTCCGGACGTTTTAATTTTTCGAAGAAATCATCCAGCTGATCCTCGGAAAGAGGAAAAAGCTCGTAGGCCGCCTCAACGCCCAATTCTCTAAAAGCAGCATTGTGCATAAGCGGAGACAAGGAATGTTTGACCGGATAACCGATCAAGCCATATGTTGATTTTTCCTGATTCATTATGAAAACACTGAAGGTCTAATAAAATGGAGATAATAGGGGATAAAATACTAACCCGTCATGCCGTCCCCGGTCAAACATTAGCCCGTTTGCTGTCCTTAAGGTTATATTGTTCCCCTTGTGTGAGCACTTTATTAACAGCGTCAATATAGGCTTTCGCCGAAGCAACGATAATATCCGTACTCGTTCCCCGGGCCATAACGACTTTGTCATTGATTTTCACTCTAATAGTCACTTCCCCTAAGGCATCCTTGCCCTGCGTGACCGACTGGATCGAATAATCCAGGAGTTTTCCCTTGATCTTCGTGATCGCGTCGATGGCTTTATAACAGGCATCGACCGGGCCGTCCCCGGAAGATATCTTGGTATATTTTCGGTTTTTGCTTTTCAACACAATCTTTACTTCCGGAATGATCTTAGCCCCACTGGTCGTTGTAAGATCATCCAAAAGCCAAATCCGCTTAGAAACCTTGATCTCATCTTCGACAATCGCTATTAAGTCCTCGTCAAAAACCTGCTTCTTCTTATCAGCCAGGATCTTAAATCTTTCAAAAGCGGCGTCCACCTGTTCTTCTTTCAAATCAATGCCCAAAGATTTCAAACGCACCTTAAAGGCATGCCGGCCCGAATGCTTCCCCAGAACCAGACCGGTCCCCACAAAGCCGACATCATCCGGGCTCATGATTTCATAGGTTGACCGCTCCTTCAGAACGCCGTCCTGATGAATCCCTGCCTCATGCCGGAAGGCATTATTCCCCACAATGGCCTTGTTGGGGGGGACGACAAAACCGGTAAAACGGGAAACCAAACGGGAGGCTTTACAAATCTCTGTGGTGTTAATATTCGTTGAGCATTGGTAAAAATCCGCCCGGGTTTTAATCGCCATAACGATCTCTTCCATGGAAGCATTCCCGGCCCGCTCTCCAATCCCGTTAACCGTGCATTCCACCTGACGGGCTCCGTTTTTTACGGCCATTAAGGAATTAGCGACTCCAAGCCCCAAGTCATCATGACAATGAACAGATATAATGGCCTTGTGAATATTCGGGACGTTATTTTTGATATCCGCTATCAGCTGTCCATATTCTGCCGGCATGCTATAGCCGACTGTGTCCGGGATATTCACTGTTCTGGCCCCAGCTTTAATCACCTCTTCTAAAATACGGAACAGAAACTCTCTTTCGGTTCTTGAGGCATCTTCCGGAGAAAATTCAATATCCGCAATCTTTTTCTTGGCATACCTAACAGCATCAACGGCCATCTGGACAATTTCTTCTTTGTTCTTTTTCAGTTTATACTCCATATGAATCTTTGATGTGGCTAAAAACACATGGATCCGGCCATCTTTGGCAATTTTTACCGCATCATAAGCCGCATCAATATCTTTTTTGATAGAGCGAGCCAGACCGCAAACCTTGGCCCGCTTAATCTTTTTGGCAACCATTTTAACCGAGTCAAAATCTCCCGGGGATATCACCGGAAAACCCGCCTCGATGATATCGACCCCCAGTTTTTCGAGCTGATAAGCGACTTCCATTTTCTCATCGCTGTTCATACTCGCACCCGGGGCCTGCTCTCCGTCCCGTAGTGTCGTATCAAAAATTAAAACCTTATCTCGTTTTCCCATAATAACAACCCACCTTCCACCGCTTTCCCGCGCCTCTACCGCACAGCCACAGGAAATGAACGGCTCCCCTAAAGCAAAGTTAAAACGTATTCCAGAATGTGCCCGTTACCTCAAGAACTGTTTTCAAAACTTCATTCCAGCCAAGCGGGCCCACCGCTTTCCTGCGCCTCTACCGCACAGCCACAGGAAATGAACGGCTCCCCTAAAGCAAAGTTAAAACGTATTCCAGAATGTGCCCGTTACAATCATTTTTTCATCCAAGGCATCATGCCCCGAAGCTGTTCTCCAATTTTTTCAATGGGATGATTCTTGGCGTCTTCACGCATTTGATTAAAATTAGGACGCCCTTTCCGGTTTTCCCTCATCCATTCCCTGGCGAATTTACCGGACTGAATTTCCTTCAAAATTTTCCGCATTTCCTTACGGGTACGGTCATTGATAATACGTTTGCCCCGGCTGTAATCACCGTATTCCGCGGTATCAGAAACCCGCTTACGCATGCCCTGAATCCCGTATTCATAAAATAAATCTACGATAAGTTTCAGTTCATGCAAACATTCAAAGTAAGCAATCTCCGGCTGATATCCAGCCTCAACGAGAGTTTCGTAACCGGCTTTCACAAGTTCAGAAGCCCCCCCGCACAAAACCGTCTGCTCTCCGAATAAATCCGTTTCTGTTTCTTCTTTAAAAGTTGTTTCCAGGACACCGGCCCGGCTTCCGCCAATCCCCTTGGCATAGGCCAAAGCATCCTGTAAGGCTTGACCGGAAGCGTCCTGGTGAATCGCCACTAAACAAGGCACGCCTTTACCTTCCTCATATTGACGTCTCACCAATGCCCCCGGCCCCTTAGGGGCGATCATCCAGACATCCACCTCTTTCGGAGGGACGATTTGCTTAAAATGGATATTAAACCCGTGAGAAAAGACCAGAGATTTTCCTGCCTTGAGATTTCTTTTAATCGCCTTACGGTACAAGGCCGCCTGGATATGGTCCTGGGTTAAAATCTGAATAATATCGGCTTTCTTTGCAGCCTTTTTAGCCTCAACAGGCTTAAAACCGTCAGCTTCGGCCATCTTATAATTCTCAGTACCTTCCAGTTCGCTCACGATAACTTTCAGACCACTATCCCGCAAGTTAAGCGCCTGCCCCCGGCCCTGAATGCCATAACCGACAATAGCTATGGTACGGTCTTTAATCCTATCAATATTTGCGTCCTGATCATAATAAATTTTTGCCATTTTCATAACCCCTTCTTAACTGGTTTAAAATTGTCGTTATTTTATCATACTTTCAATTTGATGTTAACTCCTTTATCATGAATCCCCTGTTTCCACCCGATCCCTCAGCATCCCCTCTAAGACACGGGCTCCGCCATCACTGTGAAAATTTGGAAGGCCTTCTTACATATGAAGAAGGCCTGGAAGAATTAAAGAATCTGGATATTAATAGCGGTAATGTTCAGGTTTATACGGGCCTTCTTGCGGCACCCCGATATATTTTGCCTGTTCCGGAGTCAGTTGCGTAAGTTCGGCGCCAACGTGTTCCAGATGAAGCCGGGCCACTTCCTCGTCCAAAGTTTTCGACAAACGATAGACATCGATCGTCCGGTTATTTTGCCAGAGATCGATTTGCGCAAGGACCTGATTCGTAAAAGAATTGCTCATCACAAAAGAAGGATGTCCCGTGGCGCACCCCAAGTTCACCAGACGGCCTTCAGCTAAAACAATAATAGACTGCCCCTCTGAAAAGTAATACTGATCCACCTGGGGCTTGATATTAACTTTCTTAATCCCCGGCCACTGCTCTAGCTTTGCAATCTGAATCTCATTGTCAAAATGTCCTATATTACATACGATAGCCTTGTCCTTCATCGCCGACATATGATCGGCTCTGATGACATCACAGTTTCCTGTAGTTGTCACATAAATATCGCCGATATTCAGGACATTTTCTAAACGTTTGACCTCAAACCCCTCCATGGCCGCCTGTAACGCACAAATCGGGTCAACTTCCGTGACAATAACACGTGCCCCGTAACTGCGCATCGAGCGGGCACAGCCCTTACCCACATCGCCGTAACCGCAAACCACGACGACTTTCCCAGCAATCATGATATCCGTGGCCCTTTTAATCCCGTCAGCCAAAGACTCCCGGCAACCGTAAAGGTTATCAAATTTGGATTTGGTAACGGAATCATTGACATTAATCGCCGAAAACAGCAGTTTCCCCGCCTGCATCATTTGATACAGGCGGTGCACGCCTGTGGTCGTCTCTTCAGATACACCCTTGAGGTCTTTAACGGCCCGATGCCATTTCTGAGGATCTTCCGACAAAATCTCTTTCAAACATGCCAGCAGCTCTTTCTCGTCCTCTGCTTCAGCGGCAATATCCAGCACGGCAGGATTCTCTTCTCCTTCATAACCTTTATGCACCATGAGTGTTGCATCTCCGCCGTCATCCACGATAAGATTCGGCCCCTGACCATCCGGGAACGACAAAGCCTGTTTGGTGCACCACCAATAATCTTTTAAACTCTCCCCTTTCCATGCGAAAACCGGCACCCCCAGATCAGCAATCGCTGCCGCCGCATGGTCCTGAGTCGAGAAAATATTACAACTGGCCCAGCGGACGTCCGCGCCCAGTTCCGTCAAGGTCTTGATAAGCACAGCGGTTTGAATCGTCATATGCAAGGAGCCTGTAATCCGGCTTCCTTTCAACGGCTTCTCTGCTGCATATTTCCTTCTCAAAGCCATGAGCCCCGGCATTTCGGCTTCCGCTAATTCAATTTCCTTATGACCCCATGCCGCCAAGCTCATATCTTTTATTTTATAATCCTGAGAAATATCCGTAGATGCTTTCATTAGACTTCCCCTTCTTATCAGAAAGTTTGCTTTATTAAACAAAAACTTCTCTATCGAACATCAAATCAAACCGTTTAAACCGTGACGGCCGCTTCTTTCTCCAGGACAGCGGCTTTATTTGTCTTTTCCCAGGAAAATTCAGAACGGCCGAAATGCCCGTAAGCCGCCGTCTTTTGATAGATCGGTTTCAGGAGGTCCAACTCCTTGATGATACCCCGCGGCGTTAAGTCAAAATGCTTTCGCACCAGATCAACAAGCTTTTGTTCCGTGATTTTCCCGGTTCCGAACGTGTCAACCATAACACTGACCGGCTCGGCTTTACCGATGGCATACCCTAGCTGGACCCAGCATTTATCCGCCAATTTCGCAGCGACAATATTCTTCGCGACATAACGGGCCATATACGTCGCCGACCGGTCCACCTTGGTCGGATCTTTCCCGGAAAAAGCCCCACCGCCGTGGGAAACCAAACCGCCGTATGTATCGACAATAATTTTCCGCCCGGTCATCCCCGTATCCGACTGAGGGCCGCCCACGACAAACTTGCCGGTTTCGTTGATATAATACTTCGTCTGATCATCAACCAAATCTTTCAAAATAGGCAAAGCTACGGTCTTGATAATTTCCTGTTTGGCTTCCTCTGTAATGCGCTTTCCAGTGCTGTCCAGGATTTTCTCCGTATGCTGGCAGGCAAGCACCACGGCATCCACCCTTTTCGGGGTCCCGTCAGCATATTCAATGGTCACCTGGCTCTTGCAGTCAGGGCCAAGATAATCCAGTTCCCCGCTGACACGGACATCCGATATCCTTTGCACAAGATGATGCGCCAGCATGATCGGCAGAGGCATTAACTCAGGCGTTTCATTACAGGCATACCCGATCATAATCCCCTGGTCCCCGGCTCCGCCGGCATCCACGCCCTGGGAGATATCAGGAGACTGACTGTTAATGGCATTCAAAATCGAGCACGTCTGGGCGCTGAACCCATACTTAATGTGTGTGTAACCGATCTCGGTCAGGACCCGGCGGACCAGCGTCTGCACATCAATATATGACTTGGTCGTAATTTCTCCACCGACAATAACGAGTCCTGTCGTTATAAAAGTCTCACACGCGACACGCCCCGCGGGATCATTACCAAGAACACAGTCTAAAACCGCATCTGAAATCTGATCGCAAACTTTATCAGGATGACCTGCCCCAACGGATTCTGAAGTAAAGAAATATTGTCCTTTCACCTTTTTCCCTTCCTTTCTTACTGTATGTCACAAACATCCCTCCGCCTTCGCCGGAATAAAAATCCCGGCTGTCCGGCCCGGGGGAATGTCGTGTGAATATTATTAAACCTTGAACCTCTCTTGAGCTTTCTGATATGTTTCAATACTACCGATATCATACCATTTTCCCTGGAATTTAAAACCAAAAACTGTATTCCTCTCTGTCAACCAATGGATGTAATCCCCGGCTTTGTCCGTGTGCTGAGACTGCCGGACATAATCAAATATCAACTTCTGCGAATCCACAGGGAAATAATAGGAACACATGGCAATCAACGTGGACCGGGGATGCTCCGGTTTCTCTTCAAAGACGGTAATCCGGCTGTCCTTATCCATCTGGACCACTCCGAATTTTGAAGCCTCTTTTAAATCACCGATATCATAAAGTCCGATGGAAACATGGGGTCTTTTCTGCTCGGCAAAGAGGACATAATCTTCCAAGGAGTAATCAAACAAATTATCCCCGCCCACAACAAGCACATCGTCCGGCTGCTTAATATTTTTGAACGCATAAAGGATATCTCCGACAGCCCCCAAACGGTCTTCCGGAGACGTTGTCCCGTCATTGATAATAGTGATAGGCGCCGGGAAATCCTTCTGCTGTTCTTTCCAAGAGATAAAATCAGCATGAAACTTCTCATTGGTCACAACGACCAATTCATTTAAATGAGGCAAAGGCCTCAGCTTATCCAAAAGATAGTTTATCAGGGGCTGGGGGCCGATCTTCAATAAAGGTTTTGCCGTGTCCTTTATTAAGGGATACAACCTTGTTCCATACCCTGCCGCTAGAATTAATGCTTTCATATTTATTTCAATATTAGGATTAAAAGAAGAACATCTCCCGAGCTGTCTTTAACACAACTCTTAGAGGAAGGATTAAGAATTGTCCGGATTATATATCTGCGGGACCAACTCCTGCAACCTGGATTTACTTAATTCTTCTACTTCCTGTCCGGTAGACAGGCACAACGCTCTTTGAGCTAATTCTTCTGCATCTTTTTGGTTAATGCTGCGAATCAATTTCTTAACCTGCAGGATATTCAAATGGGACATACTCAGCTCATCAACGCCTAATCCCAGCAGCAAAAAGGCCTGAAACGGCTCGGAAGACATTTCTCCGCAAAGGCCGACAGAGATATTTTCACGATGACCGGCGTCAACAATCATTTTAATAAAGCGTAATATCGCAGGATGGCACGGTTCATAAAAATTGGCCAGTTGCTCATTAACCCGGTCCACGGCTAAGGTATATTGAATCAGATCATTCGTTCCGATACTAAAAAATCTGGCTTCCTTGGCCAAAAGATCCGCGGTTACCGCCGCAGAGGGGACCTCGATCATCGCCCCCACCTCAATATCCTCATCGAACCGGATCTGTTCCTCGCGAAGGTTTATTTTGACTTCGTTAAGAATGGCGTTGGCCTGCCGCAATTCGCTGGGGCCGGAGATCATCGGATACATAAGCCTGACTTTGCCAAAAACAGAGGCTCGTAAAATGGCCCGTAATTGCGATTTAAAAATATCCGGCCGGGCCAAGCAGAATTTAATCGCCCGCCACCCCAAAAAAGGATACATATCCCGGGGAATCTGGACGCTTGAGATGAACTTATCCCCGCCCAAATCCAGAGTGCGGATCGTGACCGGCAAAGGCGCCATCTGTTCCGCAACCTTTTTATAGGCCAGAAACTGTTCCTCCTCTGTCGGCAGATCAACCCGGTTCATAAAGAAATATTCCGTACGGTATAGCCCTATCCCCTGAGAGCCGGCCTGATGAATCATGGGGATTTCTTCCGGGAGTTCCAGATTCGCCAGAATCGGAACATGCCGTCCGTCAGCCGTTTGAGAAGGCAAGCCGATGATGTCATCGAATCTGTGCCGGAGAGCCGAAATGCGCTTCTTTTCATTATTATAAATCTCAACGGTCTTTTCCGTAGGATGAACAATCACAAGGCCCATACGGCCGTCGACAATCAGCATATCCTGGTTGCTGATCCGCAACGTCGCATCTTTAAGGCCTACGACCGCCGGAACACCTAAAGATTTGGCCATAATGGCCGTGTGGGATGTCCGGCCTCCGATATCTGTGGCAAAAGCTAAAACATTTTTACTGAACATCGTCACAGTATCTGAGGGGGAAAGGTCATGGGCAATAACCACGAGTTCTTCATCAATATTGTCCAAATCATGCAGTTTCTGCTCTTCCATCAAATTTTTCAGGACACGCCGTCCGATGTCATTGACATCACTGCTTCTTTCCCTCAAATATTCATCCTGAATGCTCGAGAAGATCTTGCTGTATTTTTTTAAAACGACAGTAAACGTATACTCTGCGGACTGTTTTTCCCTTTTGATTCTTTTCACCACTTCCTCAACCAGCATCCGGTCTTCCAGGACGAGCAGATGGGCATCAAATATCTGGGCATTCTGACCTTCCATCTCACTGCTGATTTTCTTTTTTAGTTCCGATATCTCCTCCCTGGTCTTAATCAAAGCCTCTTCAAAACGGGCAATTTCAATAGGGACCTCCTTGTCCATAATGGCGCGCGGAGGCACAATGAAATCCTGCTTATCCACAATATAAGCAGGCCCAATGGCAATACCCGGAGCAGCCGGAATACCTTTTAAAACGATTTCATTCATTTTTACTTAAAAATTCCTCTAATTCTTGAACAACTTTTTCGGCATCTTCTCCATCAGCAGAAACATGTATTTTACTATGCTGCTCTGCCCCCAGCATCAAGATACCCATAATGGACTTTCCGTTGACGCTTTCCCCGTCTTTGCTGACCGTAACGGTCGAATCATATTTTGCCGCAATTTGCACAAAAAGAGCGGCGGGACGTGCATGAAGTCCCTGAGCGTTCATTACTTCGAGCTCTTTTTCTATCTTTGGCATAATCGTCGTAAAAACACCCGGATTGCTCCCGCGCGTAAAATGTTTTCTTCTGTTTTACCGCTTTAAAACGCGATACTTTTCAATAAGTTTAATCAAAGCTTTAGTCAATTTGACAGAATCATGCCGGACGTAATCCGTTACACTTAAAAGGTCTGTTTCAACCGCCTCAAATCCCATATCCCTGATGCGCCCGCCGTCAGCGATAACCGGGAAGGAATCTTCAGACTTATATCGTCCCTGAGCTTCCGGAGGGACTTCTGCTGAATTAACCAGGCAGGCGTTAATGATATTTTTGTGAGAATGCTGAACAATGGCCTCCACGTGATCACTCGCCGTATAACCTTCCGACTCTCCCTGCTGCGTCATAACATTACAGACATAAATCTTGTAAGCACTGGACTCAGCAATAGCATCGCTGAGTTCCTTAATAAGAAGATTGGGAATCACACTTGTATAAAGGCTTCCCGGCCCCAGGACAATAATCTCTGCCTCCCGGATAGCTTCCAACGCTTCCGCGGTCGGGGTGGCATTACTCGGCTTTAAAAAAACCCGCTTAATCTTAACACCCTTCCGGGGAATTTTCGCCTCTCCTTCAGTAATGGACGAATCTTCATACTCGGCGACTAAATGGACATTGTGAACCGTGGAAGGGATGACTTTCCCGCGAATCGCCAAAACTTTACTGGATTCCTTTACAGCCTTTTCAAAATCACCGGTCACCTGAACCATAGCTGTCAGAAAAAGATTTCCGAAATTATGCCCCTGCAACTGAGACTCTTTCGAAAAACGGAATTGAAACAAATCCGCCATTAAAGCAGGAGCATCGGCCAAAGCCACCAGACAATTCCGGATATCCCCCGGAGCCACGATATTAAATTCCTCTCTTAATCTTCCGGAAGATCCCCCGCTGTCCGCAACAGTGACAATCGCCGTAATGTTGGATGTGTACTCCTTCAATCCCAGAATCAGATGCGACAGGCCATGTCCCCCTCCGACGGCGACAATTTTAGGCCCCCGCTCCAGGAAACGTTTCTGATAAAGGATATTAACAAGTTCTCTTTCACCTTTCGGCAGGAATAATGTTATCAAAGAAACGATCATCTTGCCTATGCCCATGACAGTCAGAACAATACCGCACAAGACGATGATAACGCCAAAAAAACGAACGAGCATATAACGCGAAGCGAAAGCTACAGCCCCCCCGGCAACAACTCCCACGCCAAGAACAGAGGTAAAAAACCACCGCTTGATTCTCATGCCGGGATAAAGCCATTTAATCAAATTAGTCGGCATATCAAAGAGATAAGGATTATATCTTTTGGTTATCTTCAAGATCAATCAACTTCAAGATAGCCTTTTCGTCTTGAGCATTCTTCAAATTATCACGAAAATACTTATCTTTCAGCAATCGGGAAATCTTCGCTAAGGCTTTCAAGTGAGGGCCAGCTGAGTCAATCGGAGCGACCAAGAGGAAAAAAATAAAAGCCGGTTCTCCGTCGAGAGAATCAAAATTGACACCGCTCTTGCTGATCCCCAAGGCCGCCGTCAATTGAGTGACACTTTCGCACTTGCCGTGAGGGATGGCGATGCCTTGCCCTATGGCGGTAGATCCTAAAGCTTCTCGGGCCAGAAGGATTTCTATCAATTTTGATTTGATTTTCTTCTCTATCGCATCTGCTTTAATAAGAAGATCCACAAGCTCTTCTATAATTTCTTTTTTGGTTTTCGACTTCAGATCAGCCGTGATAGCTTCTTTACACAAGAATTCGCTAATATTCATACCCTACTCCTCCGTACAACAAAACATTAAAGTGCGCTAAAAAATCCGGCCCAGGAAAAAATAATTGTTCTCTTTTTTAAAAAAGCGGCGGATGGGATTCGAACCCACGACATCCACCTTGGCAAGGTGGCATTCTAGCCAACTGAATTACCGCCGCAAATGATAATAATGATATTTTGTTGAATTATAACTTAATCTGAAAATTTATTCAAGTTATCAGAAGTAATATTCTGCATCAACAAAACTTGAAATATCCTTTCAGACACCCGGGAATCAAAATCGCCGGGCAGATCTTTTTGTGGGCGGAAGAGGACTTGAACCTCCACGAGTCACCCCACATGCTCCTAAGGCATGCGCGTCTACCAATTCCGCCATCCGCCCTTTAGAGATTTATACCGAGAAGGCGATGTTCCTGCCATTCAATGTCTTTTCACCCTAAAATATCAAACACGTCATTCTAAAGGACATTTCTTATTTTGAAAATAAGTGACCCACCCGCGACTCGAACGCGGCACACCAGCCTTAAAAGGGCTGTGCTCTACCGGATGAGCTAGTGGGTCAAAAAATCAGCGATAACAAAGAACGATACTGCCTTACGTAAATTAATGAAATTCTTCCAGATCCTTGCTCTTGGCAGAAAGGATAGCGTCAATTTCTTTGATATATTTATCGGTCAGCTTCTGAATATCTTCCTGTCCGCGGAAGCTGTCGTCTTCAGCAATTAAATGATCATGCTGTGCTTTCTTAACTATTTCATTCGATTCACGGCGTATGGTTCGCACAGAAATCCGTCCGTGCTCGGCCATATCTTTTACGACTTTCTTCATTTCCTCTCTTCTTTCCGTAGATAAAGGCGGAATATTCAGCCGGATAATTTTCCCGTCATTATTCGGCATCACACCCAGCTTGGAATTCATGATCGCTTTTTCAATATCAGAAATAGCACTCGGATCCCATGGCTGAATAACAACCGTCTTCGGGTCCGGGACCGATATGGAGGCCATCTGTTTCAACAATGTTAAATTGCCGTAGTAATTCACGTGCAGCCCCTCAATCAGTCCTGGATGAGCCCTCCCGGTGCGGACCTCATTAAATTCCCTGCTTACAGCCTCAACGGCTTTTTTCATTTTAGTTTCAGTGTCTTTGTGAATTTCTTTCATGTTCATAGGGCGTTCCTCACTATTTCACAATAGTTCCAATTTTTTCACCTAAGACCACTTTTTTGATATTACCTGTTTTCACCAGGTTGAAAACGATGATAGGAAGATTATTGTCCATACACATACTTATAGCCGTCGCATCCATAACTTTAAGATTTTTCTTCAAGACTTCAATGAACTTCAGGGTCGAATATTTCTTGGCTGACGTGTCGACCACCGGATCGGCTGAGTAAACGCCATCAACTTTTGTCGCTTTTAAAATAACATCCGCATCCATCTCAGCGGCCCGCAGGGCTGCGGCTGTATCCGTTGTGAAATAGGGATTTCCGGTCCCGGCGACAAAAATAACGACCCGCCCCTTTTCCAAGTGTCTTAAAGCTCTCCTGCGGATATAAGGTTCTGCCACCGCCTGCATGGCAATCGCCGACATCACCCGGGAAGGGACCCCCATTTTTTCAAGCGCATTCTGCAAAGCCAAGCCATTGAGGACCGTAGCCAGCATGCCCATATAATCCGCGACGGAACGGTCAAGGCCGAAACGTTTTGAGGCAACCTGTCCGCGGAAAATATTTCCGCCCCCCACCACTAAAGCCACAGATACGCCTAAACTGCTGACTTCCTTTATCTGACCGGCCAAGGAAGCGCACATTTCAGCATCAATGCCATGCTCCTGCTGGCCCATCATGGCTTCGCCGCTTAATTTCAATAAAATACGCTTATACAATGTTTTTTTACTAGGCAACTTCCCCTACCTTGTAGCGGGTAAACCGGCTGATAACGATATTTTCCCCAATCTTCGCCACTAAAGCATTCAGGCAATCCTGGATTGTTTTGCTTTGATCTTTTACAAAAGGCTGATTCAACAGGCAAAATTCTTTAACAAAAGCCTTTTTGTCTTCGGCTTCCGCCAAAACATCTTCCGGGATATCCTGTTCTCTAATGTACTTGGGATTCAAAGCCGCAATATGCATGGCCAAATCTTTTGTGAACAGGCAAAAATCTTCATTCCTCGCCACAAAGTCCGTTTCGCAATTCACTTCCACCAAAACGGCAATTTTATTCCCCATGTGGACATAGGCGTCAATGCGTCCCTGGAGAGCTGCCCGGCTGCCCTTTTTCGCAGCGAGCTCCAGCCCGCGTTTCTGCAGGATCTCCTTAGCCTTCTCCATATCTCCATCGGCCTCTTCCAAGGCTTTCTTACAATCAATAACACCGCAAGAGGTCATTTCTCTCAATTCTCGAATATCTTCTAACGAAGCTGCCATTGTTTCTTTCTCCTTTCAACCAATAAACTTTCTCAATTAATTTTATTCAAGCAGGCTTTATCTACTCCTGAGGTTCCTCAACGCCGGCCTCTTCTTCCGGGGCTGGGGAAGGCTCGCCATTCTCCGTCTCCGCAACAGGCTCCGAGATATCGATCTTTTTTTGAACCTCCCTCGCCTCCATAAATTCCTTCCGGCCCTGAATAAGAGAATCCGCAATCATCGTTGAAATATAACGGATAGATTTCAAGGCGTCATCATTGCCGGGGATAGGGTAATCAATATTATCGGGATCACAATTCGTGTCTAACAATGCAATAATCGGAATGTTCAATTTAACCGCTTCCCGGATAGCTATTTCTTCCCGCTTGGAGTCAATGACAAAAACAGCCTGCGGCAGCTGGTGCATTTCCCTGATTCCGCCCAGGTCCCGCAACAATTTGCTCTTTTCTTTATTTAAACGGGCAATTTCCTTTTTCTTTAAATTATCAACGATCCCGTCTTCCTCCATTTTTTCGATCCTGCGTAATTTATCCAGGGACTTTCGTACCGTCTCAAAATTCGTCAACAATCCGCCCATCCAGCGGTTCACGATATAAGGCATCGCCGCTTTTTGGGCCACCTGGGCAACAACATCCTTGGCTTGCTTCTTCGTACCGACAAACAATACCGTGCCTCCTTTAGCCGCGAGAGAATGAACAAAATCCTGAGCAATAGAAAGCCTGTCTTTGGTTTTCTCGAGATCAATAATGTAGATGCCGCTTCTTTCCCCAAAAATAAACTTTTTCATTTTTGGATTCCAGCGACGGGTCTGATGTCCGAAATGAACACCGCATTCCAACAACGTTCTTAAGATTTCATCCGGCATGAATTTTCCTCCTGTGTTCTCCGTTCATTTACGAGGACCATAAGGAATCATCCTTATCAAGCGAGCATAAATGAGTTGTCTGTTAAAATCAACATCACCGGCTTAAGCACAAAGCCCGACGTCTTATTGGGGTCCCTTAAGGACGCCGCCAGGATCATGCTTAAAAAGCCTGGAGACATTGCCCCGGAAACCGATCCGGGAAACGGTCTTTTTATAACTTTTCTCTCTTCTTTCCTAAGAAGTTATAAGACCAAAAATAGTTTCAATAGTATACCTAACAATCTTTTTTTTTTCAACTAATTATTTCATAAAGGTTTTCAGCTCGTTTCAAGGGGGAAAAACCTTTCTCCCCCCTTACAAACGTCATCGGCCCTTCTTTCTTAACCACAATACATTCATAGCCTTTCAAAAAATCCGGCAAATTCACTTCTGCTGCAGATGCTTTAACATTTTAACCGGAATCTCCGAAGCAGGCATTTTTTGACCCATTTGCTGATAAAAATCAATAAGTTCTTCCCTGAGCCCAAGCCCAAGCAGACTGTCTATGGCGCCCGACTCATAAGGATTAATATTAGCGACCGCCGTCCAAATACGTATAGCTTCTGCCCGCTCACCGCTTTGAGCGGCCACGACTGCAATCCGGCCAAGCCACTTTGAAACCTCAGCCGGTGTCAGGCGCTGACTTGCTTCCGGGAATATTTCTTCAGCTTTTTTCCAGTTATTTGTATCCAAATAAGATTCCAATAAGGTAAAAACCGCCCGCCCTTTTAACTCCGCATCATCTGCTTTCTCAATGGCCAGCGCCAGCAACGGAATAGACCGCTCGGCAAATTGCATTCGATTCATAATCCATCCCAGAGAAAACATCCTGCTGGGATCTTTGCCCAAAGCCAGTTTTTCCGCTTGCTCAAAATATCTATGAATATCCTGACGCTGAGCCTTTTCCAGCATGCGCCAAAGCAAACGTTCTTCGGTGTACTGCCACTGAGGACGGCGGGCCAGCCATTCCCATAAAACAGGGTCGTCAGCGGAGAGCCGGTCAAACAACTCAAAAGCAAGAAGATTCCCTGCGGCTTTGGTTGAAGCCATCTCCGCCGGAAACTGCTCCATTTCCCTGCGAAGAAAAGCAACCGCTTCATCCATCCTGCGCATTCTCTTCAAAAAGAGCGCGTAAGAAGACACCATTTGGCTGCGATAATCGAAATGACCTTTAAAACGTCTCTCAGCTTCCGGTTGAGGACTGGTCAGTTCCAGGCCTTTTTTAAGCGCCTCTTCCTCCTGCCCCGCATCCTTGCGGCCCTGGTAATATCTGGCCCGCTGGAACCAGTATTCCGGATCATCTTCTGAAAGCTCCTCTTTGCGCTGAAGCCGGGTCTCTATGGTCCTGGCCCCGCTGGCTGCCTGAACTTCTCCCGCGAGCAGAGCATTAAATGCCCCGGAATTCTCCCCGCGGATATCCGCCGCTTCCACCATCCATTTTTGAGCTTCTTCATTCCGCCCTAACTCCAATAGGCATTCGGCCAGAGATTCCCGCACCTGCACCGAAAAACCAGCCCGAATGGCTTCTTCAGACATAATCGCCTGATACATCATCGCCCGCTGTCTTGTTTCTTCATCCGTCAGAGGAAGCGTAACGGCCTGATGAAAAAAATCAGCCGCAGCTTGATACTCAGATAATCTTTTAAGCCGGGAGCCCAGGGCTTCTGCCTCTGAAGCCCGTTCGGGATGAATCGTTGTGGAGAGCCAGGATAAATCCCATGTCTCACCGCTGTCATATCTGGCATAAAGCAGGGCATCTAAGAATGCAACCGCCGCCTGGATGTCCCGGGGGTTGGCCTTAACATGACCTGCCAGTTCCTGAACCAAAGGTATGCCGCGGCCGTGCTTCATATTAAAACGCAGCCGCTCCTTGGTCCAAAACCCGTTTAACCCCGCAGGTTTATCCCTGAGCCAGCGGTCCACATCATCGACAGACCACCCGGAAGCCAAGAAATGTTTCAACAAGCGGTTGTCCAGGCTCAGCTCGGAAATATTCTCCGCAAAAACCTCAACAACGTCCCGGGCGGTGTCCCAGAGCAGCAGGTTATCACAGGCTTCATAATAAATACCGCTGATTTGATAATTATCCAGCCCGGGATGCAGCGTTTTTAACTCCCTCAGAGCGGTCCCGGCGTCTTTGATCAGCCCGGCGCGCATCAGCACACCCAACTTAAACATGGCCTGCTGACCGTTCTCCGGTTTCAATTTTCTCATTCTTTCCGCCAAACTAAAAAAATCCTGCTGCCCGGTCATTTGGGTTGAGACAACCTCCGACTGCGCCCGATACCAATCAGGGGCTTCTTCCGCCGGACAAACAAACGGGACATTCAGAAACATCAAAAGGATAAAAAGACGTCTTATGAAAGGAAAAAAATACTGCTGTTTCATTACCGTTCTCCGATATGGTTTTGATTTACGATAAAAGGTATTATTAACGGAAAAACAAAAATCATCCAAGCCTCAGGGCAGCGGGAATTATCGAGATGCCCGATTTTGCACGGCATTCTTAAAAAATTCCAGCAACGGCTTATTATACTCCTTTTGCCAAAAATGCTTCCAGATATTCTTTCTTCCTTTATTATGGATAATATAGGCTCCGGCATCCGCAAATCCGTGCTGAATCAGAAGCCTTTGAACCTTTTTCATACAGGAAATATCCACCGCCCTGTCTCCCTCATGATGAAACTGTTTAAAAAACAGCGCCTTTTTCCCGGGATGTTGAATCCATGTTTCCTCATGATCATACGCGCGCGCCTGACAAGAAAAGGCCTTCCCGATCTCCGAATGCGTTTCACGATCATACCAACGTCCCGGCGCAGCGGTCCGTCCTGTCCCCTCGGCACAATTCATATAGGTCCCATAAGGGTCTCCGGCTGCCACCGGGGCAAAAGCCGTGATACTGCCGGGGAAATAGGTGGCGGCGAGAATCGTCATAAATCCCCCGTTAGATATCCCCGTCAAAAAAATGTCCTCAGCACTCTTTTCCGGACGTAATCGGGGGATAACATCCTGAATCACCTGCTCAATAAAATCCAGATCCTCATTCGGCTGCCGGTCCCGGGCTAAACAGTCCCATCTTTTACCGCAAGGGACTTTCTTTTCATCCTCCATAAGATCATGTCCCGAGTCCAGGGAAAACACGGCAAATCCTTCCTGAAGGGCAAGGGTTGCAAATTCAACCATCGGCCGCCCTAACCGTATATTGCTGCAATAATTCGAATATGTTCCGCCGCCGCCGTGCAAAACAACAATCGCCCCGTTATCCCACCTGCCTGCCGGTCCTTTCCACAAAACCTTACGATCCCGCCCCAGGACCGAAACAACTATTTTTTTCCACCCTTTGCCAAAACACTGTCTTTCATGGTAATCGTATAAACCCTGGATCCGGTCCATTTCCGGCAAGGGTGTTTGCGCCAAAACACCCTTGCCGGTCATGCAGAAAAGGAAAAAGACAACCCCGCCAACAACATAAAAATTTCTCGTTAAGGCATCCTTAAACATTGCCACGCCGCACCATCCCTCCCCTTATTCAGGAGCACAATGTGAATAAATGTTTTTTACCGGATATCATTTTAACAGAAATATCCTTAACCATCTTTTAAAAGGCCTGATTTATTCATCTGTTTCAGCAGACACAATCTTTTATTCAAATCAAATAAAAACTTTGCACGAAAACAACGGATCTTTTTCATTCAAAAAACACTTTTAAACTGCCGCAACATATGCCAAGATAAATACCGATACAGGAAATTAACAAAAAAAGGCCAAAGCGTCTTCTTTCATTCAGCGTGTATTAATACAAATCAAACCTCTCATTCAAAAAAGCCCCCAAGGAAAAAATATGAAGCTAGGGATTGATCTGGGTTCACAAAATATCCACTGTGTTATCCTTAACGGGGAAGAAATCGCACAAAGCAAAACTGTCCCTCATAACGGGAATATCTTTTCAGAGCTGGAGAACCTGCTTTCCGGGATACATAAGCAGTTTGGCCAAGACGCTCTTGAATGTTTCGGGATCACCGGAAGTCTGGACATCCGGAACCTGTCGCTGATCGATCCTGTCCTGGCAACAGTCCAGGCGAATAAATTCTTCGCCACCAGATACCGCAACATTCTCGCCATTGGCTGTGAAAGTTTCTACCTCGTACGGCTGGATGCCGGCTTCAACTATCTGGAACATTCCCTCAATTCAGACTGTGCCTCAGGGACCGGGAGCTTCATTGATCAGCAGGCCAAACGGCTCGGTTATTCGACAGAAATATTCGCCGAACATGCAAAAAATTTCACCGGAAAAACCCCCACCATCGCCACCCGGTGTTCCGTTTTTGCAAAATCCGATATTATTCATTCCCAGGCAGAAGGGTTTTCCACGGACGCCATCGCGGCCGGCATCTGCGAAGGGGTTGTCCGGAGCATTTTATCAAATGTTCTCGGAGGACGGAGACTGGAAGGGGACCTTCTGCTCATCGGAGGGGTCAGCCGCAATAAAAAGATCGTTACGGAGCTTGAAAAGGCTCTCGGGGTCCGGACGGTTGTTTCAAACACATCCCAGACATTCAATGCTTTGGGCGCAGCGCTTCTGGGAGAGGAGCGGGATTTCAGCCGCTTACGCTCTGTTCAGGATATGGGATCAAGAAGGGAATCCCGGGAAAAGCTGAAAATACAGCTGACCCGATACCCGGATTTCCGTCAGGACAAGGCCTTTATGCAGGACGGCGTTGAGGTGACGCAATATAACGGGCTGACGGCAGAGCGGTTTGATGCCTGTCTCGGGATAGATGTCGGGTCAACAAGCACAAAATGCATTCTTGTTGATCAGGATAAAAATATTTTACTCGGGCTGTATACCAGCACAGCCGGCGATCCCGTTGCCGCTGTCGCCAAAATGTTGCGGGTCCTTACCGGTGTCTTCAAAGACAAAACCCTGAAGATCAGCGGAGCGGCTGTTACGGGTTCGGGACGGAAACTCATCAAAGAAATCGTCGGCGCGGATATGGCGATCAATGAAATAACAGCCCATGCCAAAGGCGCAACATTCCTGGATCCCGAAGTCGACACCATTATCGAGATCGGGGGCCAGGACTCAAAGTTTACTATTCTTAAAGAAGGCTTCGTGGCCAGTTCCGTCATGAACTATGTCTGTGCGGCGGGGACAGGGTCTTTTATCGAGGAACAGGCGAAGAAATTAAATATCCCCCTGGACAAAATTTCCGAACTGGCCCTGGGGCAGGAAGCGCCGTTAACCTCCAGCCGCTGCACTGTCTACATGGAAAGAGACCTCAACATTTATCTCGCCGAAGGCTGGACCAAAGAGCAGATCATGGCCTCAGTCTTATTCAGCGTCAGAGATAATTATTTATCAAAAGTCGCCGGCAGGACATTACTAGGAAATAAAGTGTATTTTCAGGGCGCGACAGCGCGAAACAAAGCTTTGGTCGCGGCTTTCGAAAACGAAGTCGGGAAGCCGATTTTTGTATCCAAATATTGTCATCTCACCGGCGCCCTGGGAGCCGCCATTATTTTAACCGAAAGAGGGACAACTTCTTCAACGTTCAGAGGAACCGAGCTGAATACCCATACGGACTCGGAAATATGCGACTTATGCGCGAATCGCTGCAACCTTCAGGTCTTCACTGTCAACGGGGCAAAGATCGCCTGGGGGTTGAAATGCGGCAGGGATTATGAAGAAAAGAAATCGAAGGCTGTCAATCCTCTCTCCCGTCTGGAGAAACAATATGCGGCCCATTTTGAAAGCTTTCCGGCGAAAGGAAACAACGGCCTGACGGTCGGGATCCCCCGGACCCTTTATATGAAAGAATACGCTTCATTGTTCTATGACTTTTTCAGCACCCTGGGGGTGCAGGTCATCCTTGAAGACAATTCCGCGGCCAAGATGCAACAAGGCAAGGACATCTCCTGTGCGGACTTTTGCTCTCCCATTCTTATTATGCATGGTCTCGTTCAGTCGCTAATGCAGAAAAATGTCGATTACATCTTTCTGCCAGCTCTCGTCAACACGCAAAGGTCTGCAGACAAGGATTCTGCGGAAGAAAACTTTCTTCAAAAAGACCGGGACAACTACTTATGTTATTATTCTGAATACGCCCCTACCCTTGTCAACAATCTCAACACGCTTGATCTTAAACACAAACTGATCTCCCCCAAGATCAGATTCCACAACTGTCCGATAGAGAACGCGGCCGAAAGCATAGCCCGCTCTTTGGAGAATATTTTATCTGCGACAAAACAAAGCATCAAAGAGGCCTTTATTTCCTCCTATGCCCGGCATCAGGAACGCGACAGGCAATGGCAGAAACAAGGAGAACAAATGCTGCAGACAGGACAGGACGCCATAAAAATTCTTCTCTTGGGAAGGCCTTACGTTGTTTTTGACTCCAAAATCAACAGCGGGATTCCCGCCAAACTGGAAGCGTTGGGACACGAACTGATGCACCAATCCATGCTGGATTCAACTCATGGCACAAATGCTTTTTCCTCGGATTATATGGACAGAATGCACTGGCATTACGGGCAGCAAATCCTGACAGCGGCGGAAACCGCCATAAAACAGAAGAACATTTATCCGGTCTTCCTGACAAATTTCCGCTGCAGCCCGGACTCTTATGTCGTCACATATTTCAAGGAAATGATGGAAAAAGCCGGCAAGCCTTATTTAATCATTCAACTAGACGAACACTGCAGCGATGTCGGTTATCAGACAAGACTCGAGGCAGGGGTCGAGTCCTTCCTGAACGACTTTCATAAAAAAGCGCATCCTGTGTCCGGCGGGCAGGGGAACCCGGGCACGTCCCTTCCGGGGGAAAAATTCCAGTATGAAAGCGTCATTACAAAAGACGATGTGATTTATTTTCCTTATTTGAGCCCGGTGCTTGATGAAATATTTTTCGCCGCTTTTGAAGCACACGGCTACACCGCCAAGGTCTTGCCGGTCAATCAGGACATCATTAATTTAGGGTATAAATATGTTTCCGGCGGTGAATGTCTGCCGAACGTTGCGGTGGTCGGCTCTATCATTGCTCTGTTCCAAAAGGGGCAACTCGACCTAAAAAAAAGCGTTCTCTATCTGGGTGATTCCTGTATAGCCTGCAATTTCCATCAATACACCTCGCTGATCAGGGCGGCGGCTCAAAAAGCCGGCATCAAAGGCTTAAGAATTCATTCCCCCAAACTCGGACTGCCCAATGAAGCCCTGCCCAAAGCATTGCTCCTTGACATGACAGCCGTCAGTGTTCTGGGATCACTGCTATATAAATTGTACTTCCGGTTCCATCCTTATGAGAAAGAAAAAGGAGCGACTCAGAAAGCTTTGAATCAGGCGATCCTGCTCATTAAGGAAAAATTAAAAAACAAGACGCCTTTATGGGAAATCCCCCTGCAAAAATTAGGCGGTCAGCTCAGCGAGTTCTATTTCAGGCACATCATAAAACAGGAAGACGGCCTCTCCCACCCGCGGCAACAAAACCGTGCCGCAGAAAGCATCCTGCTGGCCCGGATTAAAGAACTTCTACACCCGAGCAAACACATGCTTCTTGCCGCGAGAGAGATTAGAACACTTTTCGAAAACATCCCTGTCGCAGGAGACAGGAAACCCCGCGTCGGGCTTTTGGGGGATTTGTATATCAAATACAATCCGGTTCTGAATGAAGATTTGTATGCCCTCATCGAAGACCTGGGCGCGGAAATTCTCATCCCTTCCTATATGGAAACAGGAAGTCATCTCATGGATGCCGCAGCAAGAGAAAGCGGCGGTGACAGAACGGAATTAATCAAGCTGACAATGTACGAAAAAAGCTTTGAAAAAGTATTCGAAGGGATATTGGATGACAGTTTTGAACCGCCTATCGATGAAAGTGTCGAACTGATGTGCTCTTATGGCATAAAGCATTACATCCCGGGAGAAACGACGATCAATGTCTGCCGCTTGCTGTACTATATGAAATACAAGCTTGTCGACGCCGTCATTCACGTCAATCCTATCCTCTGCTGTCCGGGATCCGTCACGTCCTCAATATACCGCAAAATGCAACAGGATTTTAACATCCCGATTGTCGACCTTTTTTACGACGGGATGAACAAGCCCAATAAAATTATCGTTCCGCAAATAAGTTCTTTAAAAGAGCGCCGCATGACCCCGTGAAACAAAAAAGACGCTCCGTGTCTCATATCGCCATTTTACGAAGCGGGGGGCCATCGCCCGCCGAAGAAGACATGGAGCATGCCCCACAGTGTCAGAAAACTTCCTAACGCCCACCAAGCCCAGCGGGCCAGCAGAACCCAGACGTTCCTGACATAAGCAGGCTTAAAAGAATCGGTCCCGCCTTGAACAAAAGGACTCTCACCGACAAAATCAGAAAAACACAATGCCAGGATCAAATACGGCCCCCATCCGATCAGGTTCAAAGTTAAAGCCGGGATAACAATAAAAACAACAAATCCCGGAGGAGAACCGCGGGGATAAGAGATGTGCGTGTCTGACTTATAGGTGTGCTGGTCCATATAGTCGCTTCTCATCTCCCAGAAGCCGGGAACGGCGACCTTAAGGACAGAGGCACAAGCCGCCCCCATAAGCCAGCATAAAACCGGGGTTAAAATAAGAGCTAGGGCAAGCCGGAAATTTTTATTTGCCATCATGAATAATTGATAATTTTAAAAATTAATAAGAAAATCCTCCGGGAACGGCAAAATGTTAAAAGGCCCGCAAATAGGATCAATTGTCCCCAAACGTGATGTCAATCTGCGCCTGCCCGTACTTTTCTTTCAAATAACACAACAGGGCATAAACAAAAAGTGAACTGCCGATCATCTCAAACAATTCTTCAAACAAAACGTAAACCACATACAAGACATTCTCCTGCCCGCTTGCTTCATCATGCTTTCCTCCGAGCATTTCAAAGCCTATGGCCCCGGCGACAAATATCAGCCCGGACAACACAAAGAACAGTTTCATACGATAAGAGAGATGGAAGAAAAACCTGACGTAGACAATGGCGATCATCAGCAAGAGAAAAGCATAGGGGATGATCCAGGCATAGAAAAAGAGTCCGGACGTGTGCAGGATTTCTTTAACCGGCCTCACCAGGAGTTCGTGCAGGGACACGGCTTCATCAACGAACAAGAAGAAAAAGATGAAAGACAAGCCTGCCCAATGAGGAAAAAACGTGTCGTGATCGCGCCGTTTATAGGCCGCGATCATCGCCAAAAGGAAAGAGGAAAACAGCAAAAGGAGCGCGGAGAACAATGAAGGGATATTGGCCTCCTCGGCGAAATCAAAAAGTCTCACGAGACCGAACATGGTCCCATGACCGAGATAAAATTTACAGAATTGGCACGCAAGATATAAGACCGTTATGATAAAGATGGCGGCCAAAAGGCTTCTGAAAAATTTTAAAGGGTTTATAATTATATTCATAGCTAACGGCATCTCACTGAAAACATCACCGGTCTTGACGGATACTCTCTGATTGTGCTGATCGGAATTTCTCTTTCATAAGCAGATGATCCGCCCACGTCTTCGACATCCCTCGCCGCAGGTAACGGACGTAAAGAGCATATAGCTTACGCCACGGGCCATGAAGGAGCCACAGACGCGTCATAGCCGACAAACGCCGATCGGTCATGATATGCATATCCGGCCCTATCATGTAGTAGGAACATCCCAGACGGCTCGCCAAAAGAGCAAGCGTCCGTGGCTGATAGAACGTAATGTGCTGGCCGGTATCAAAAGTATAGTACCACCAGTCTTTGCCCGGGACATCCCCCGAAAAAGTCAGTGTGGAAAAAATGAGAGTCCTGCAATCATATTTTTCAAACAACCCTTCCAGAAACTCATAAGGGTTCTCGATATGTTCCAAGGCTTCGAAAGCAAATAACGCGTCTGCCCGGAAATCATCACAAGGCTCAAAGTGTTTTGCGAATATATTCCGGCAATATTTGTCGGTCGTAAAACAATCAAAACCCTCGTCTCTCATAAGCCTCGTCAATAAACCGTACCCTCCGCCAATATCCAGAAATTTCCCCCGCCGGCCGAACAACCTGTGCAGAATCGGTTCAATCATGGCACAATTATTAAGATTACGCCTGACGATTCCCGTATCAAAATCGGAGAGAGCCTCTTGGTAGGCCTCTTCCAGCCAAAAAGGCCGTTCTGTTTTCAAAAGACCGCTTTCCCCGCAGAAATAATAAGAAACACGGTGCCGGCCTAAAATCACTTCCGAAAAAACCGGTTTCATAACTTTACCGGAGACAGGACAAATCGGCGGTTTGTTCACGACAGCTCCTTTTAAAATTTTTCCCTCCCCTCCAAATATCTTTTTAATTCCTTCCCGGGAAAAACGCCTGCCGCCATATAAACAAGCCGTTCAGGACAACGGCGCCCGCCCCTTTAACCGGGCATCATTCGCCCCGGCTGTTTACCCAAATATACCGCCAGACAGAGACCAGATTCCCGATGCAGTCTGAAAAAATATCACGGGTCACAGGAGAAAGGACCTCTTTATTGAGCGTTTCCGGGGAATCGAGCGGAAACAAGGCCTGGCATCTCTTTTTACTCTGCAGACAGACATTGATCATGAAGTTCATCAGGCCGTTTTTAGGAATGACCCGAACTTTAACATCTTTCCCTTTCTGACAATCATGAAAGCCAAACTCGACCTGAGCTGACAAATCCGTCGGCTGATCCTTCTCTTTCACCCATGTCCTCGCAATGATTTTTTCCCGGATAGCGACAGGAGTCACGGCGTCGTCCCACAGCTGTTCAAGATGATTATGGGCCGTCGGCTGCATATACTTTCCTTCAGGTTTTCCTTTCCCGCTTCTGCGACTTGGCTGTGAGCTTTTGCTTTTTGATGGCGGATCATCACGAAGGTCACAGTGCATGGGAACGTGGGCATCAGCGACATAATGGCTGATCAGCAAATACTGGTACATAATCTGTTTCAGGTTAAACTGGTCATTATACTCACGAAGTTTAGACATATTGATAATTTCCTGTGCCATGTGATCAACCCTAAAAGGAAGCCCGCCGGCAAACTTATAATAAACGACCCCATCAGATTTAAACTGCTGCTTCTCTTGCAGGCCGTGGCCAGGGAATTCCTCATCCGTAAACAGCTTAAAAATATGGAAAGGATCGTTATCCCGCAAGATATCATCCGGAGCCCAGGTCGCCTCTTCAATCAACTCCTGATAATACTGAAAAATACGCTGCAATTCCGTAGCGTTCCGTCGCTCTTTTGTTTTCTCCCCTCCTTTTAAGTAGACACCCTTTTCGCTGCGAGTGTTGTCGATACTCTGACGAATCAATTCAATGGCCTTAGCCGCCAAGTAAATATGAGTATTGTGTTTCATGAGATTCCTTTTTATATCAGTATTTTTATGCCCGGGAGAACCGCTTGTCACCGGCCATTCCCCCTTGCCGTCTCTTTTCATGCATATCAGGAGGGACCGGCATGCGCGGAAACATCACCAGGCCAATACGGCATTTTATTGCTAAATTCGAATTTTTCCTGCGACACCCCGGATACAAAATCGCAGTCAACTCAGGGGGCAAGCTAACATCTCCGAAACACGTTTAAAAACTCGAATAATACCTATGATAGAATGAACCTCCTTTTATAACAAGTGATGTTTCTGTTTTCTGATCAGACGACTCCTCCTCAAACGGGACCGGAGCAGAAGAGATATCCCCAACAAAACCGTCTCTTTGTCCGGGGAGAAAACCCTCGGGCTATAACCCCGGCAGGACAATATAATCCGGGGGCTTCTCCACCCAAAAACTTCCTCCCCCCTGCAAATTATAAAGATAATATCCGGGACTTTGTGAGGTCAGTGGCGGGACAAGAGCATTACGTTCCATGACAGTCCCTGTCGACTTAACAATGACAGTGATGGTTGAAATATCATGAATAACGGAAAAATAATCGTAAGCTCTCCCCCTCAGGTGCCCTACAAGACAATCGTTAACATAGATCAGGACTTGATCCTCCGTAGAATTAACGATGATCAACTTCTTTGGCATATTGCCGCTTCCGAAGACAAATTCCAGGTTTGATCCCTCCTGAGACAACGGAACCCTAGCCAAGTAGAAAGCTTCTATTTGTTTCGAAATATTAATATACAAAACAAGACCGCCTATGGTTCCTACAAATGTCAAGACCTTCAAAACACCGGAAATCCTGCGCCCTCGGTCCTCCAGCAAAAGGATAAGGGTCATAAAAGGGAGCCCGCCGCAAAAAATCATCAAACCTTTAAAAGGGACCAAGATGGCTGTGGGCAACCAGAATTCCGGCTCTCTTTTTAAACTTTCAGCGGAGTAACGTATTCTTTCGTGAGGCAAAGACTTAGCCCTATGCGGGAACGGAGCATTTGTTAGCCACCCGGACTTCTCAAGCCAAGGAACGGCAATATATGTTGATGAAACACGGCTCGTGACACCATTCGAGTAATTTTGAAGAATTTCAACGGCTTTCAAGTTCTCAGGTGATCCCTCAAAATGCGTCGTGCGGAGATTCTCTATTTCGGAATATTCCTTAAGCAGCATCAAAACACACGAAAACACATACAGAAGGAAAACAATCAAGAGGACTTTGATAGGTTTCGACATACTATCTTTCCGAATATAAAAACATAACTAAAGCCAAAATTCTTTGACAATTTTCACCACAACTCCCCAAGACATTAGGATATCAAACGTATAGTTTCTTTAAATTCCCGAGAATTTCTGCTTTTTATTTCCCCCTCTTCCTGTCCTGAGGGCTCTAATGTATTAAATGATCAATTCGGGCCAAAAACAATCCATGCCCCGATTCCAAGGATACAAGCGTCAATGATGGCATGACAGATATAGCCCGGCCAGATGGAATGATATTTCATATACAAGGAAGAAAAGACGGCTCCTCCGCAAAAGACGCCGACGGAACAGATAATGACCGTTGCCGGGCTGAAATAGACCTGCAACGCAACTGTATGGTGGAGAGTATAAAACGCCGCTGAACACAGAACCGCAAGATAAGGGTTCATAAGTGACGCCACCTGCCTGACCACAAACCACCTCCAGACATATTCTTCCAAAATAGAATTTATAAGTATCCAGTAAAGAGCACAGGCTATATATCTAGGTTTTGTGGCTATCCCGACTCCCTGAATTCTTTGAATCATCAAGCCGTCGTCTATTAATTTCGTCCCTATCATCTGATATACACACAAGATACCAAGACTCATAACTATACCGGAGAAAATGCCTACACCTAGGCCATCCCGGGGAGGCCCCGGACAACGAATGGCCTCTTTGTCAAACCCCTTATACCATAAAAGCGGAAAAACTAATAAATACAGTTTGCTCAACGCAAAGATCGCTGCTCCTAAGAGAGAATTCGGGCACAAGATCATCGAGGCCACAATGCCAACAGATGATACGGGGACTAATAAAAAAAGGGACAAAATGGTCTTGCCAGAATGTTTTGTTTTACTGTCCTTCATATTAAAATCTGTTATTTTGTTTTCACGCATAATTCAAATCATGCGTTTTCAGGCCGCTTTTTTTCTGCTTTCGCATCGGTTGAGGCCTCAGCCCCAGGGGAAGAACAATACTCCCTGAATATATCTATTATAGAAGATGATAAAAATTTATCACGCAATCCGTAATAATTAAAGTGGATTTCGGTTGTGACAGCAATCACAAAGACTTCGAGCATCCCGGGGGTAGTCGAAAGGGAAAGGAAAGAAGCCCTCATGTGTTATGGGACATGAGGCCCTATAAAATTTTATCAAGCACCTCACCCGAGACCACATGTTCTCTACCCTTAGCATCCTATCCAATTCAGCAAAAACACAATGTTTATGCCTTCGTTTTTCCTGAAGACAAATTCTTCTCGAGGATGTCCCGAAGCTGCCGGGGAGAGAAAGGTTTGACAAGGTAATCGTCTACGCCATAAGCCCTGGCGACTTTTTGAGCATCTCTTTTATCAACAACAAGGTTACGGCTTTCCTGGGCGATATCCGGAGAATAGTTCGGCTGCCAGCTCCAACTATCCTTCAATTTATTATACACGATTTCCCCAAGGCCGCTTGTCAAAATAACAATCATATGGGACAACATAGATTTTTCCTTTAATATTTCAATCAATTCCGTTCCCTTTAAGCGCGGCATAACGATGTCCAACAACAAAAGATCCGGCCGATAAATCTCACAGCTCACAACAACCCGCTCAGGATCAGTTATGACTCGAACCTCGTACTTCCCCGTCCTGGTCAAAGTTTCGGCAATCATATCACACAAGTCGACTTCATCATCAACAACCATAATCTTCTTCATACATTCCCCCTTCATGCTGTGGGACATTTAAAAACAGGTTTCTGCCCCGCCCGCGGACGTTTTCTTTAACAACGTTCTTTCCTGACTCTGCCGTTCCGGGAAAAAAGCAAACGGGGTCTTTCTTATCTTTTTTCAAATGAAGTAAAAGGTTAAAGAAAAATAATGCCCCGGCATTCTCTATATTCTTATATAAAGTTGTGAATAGTCAATAGGGGGATGCGTCCACGTACTGACTTTTTTTAATATCCTTAAAAATTAAAAGCCAAACGAACTGAATATCAGCACGGCAAACGGGACTTTTCGGGGATAGGAAACATGACCGCGTGCGCTTCTTTAAGGGGCATCTGCCATCGGGAAGGACGTACCTTTTTCAACTTTCAGGCTGTAAACAAAATTTTCAAAATCGGGTTTGGCTTCATCAAAGCGTGCTTGCGTATTCGTGTATTGAAATGAAAAAACAGCTCCGCCGATTAAAAACTGATACCAGGCCGTCTTGGCACGGCCGTCTTTATCCGACATTTCAATGTAGGACGCCTGATAACCATTAACCTCCAGCGACCGGGGTTCCGGGATGCGAAGTTTTCCTCCGGTTTGTTGCTCCATGATCTTATTAATATACTTCGAAAATTCCAGGGCCGTGTGGACGCCCGGCGGGAGAAAGTCTTTGGTAACCGCAATAGACGGAAAAAGGTTATCTTTATCTTCAACATAAAGAAGAATAACATATGTGCCGTTCGGCATCCTGGCGTTTCGGACCTTGCTCCAATTATCCGGAGGATCAAGGAAAATATTATTGTCTCTATATACGATCTGATCGGGCTGGCCTGCCCGCCCGATGATTCCGACGCCCAGCTTCTCTATAGCCTGTCTAAGCTCGAACATTGTCGAGAAGCCTTCGAAAGAGGCTTTTTCCGGCATATGACCGTCATAATAATTTTTACTGGTAAATTCCAACGTCTCTTTCATCGCCAAAGCCCTTTCATTCTGAGGATCGAGCGCCAGGGCTTTCTGCAGGGTTTCATAACTCTTCTTGATATTGCCGGAATAATAATATCCCATGACCGCAATCATATAAGCATCTTTTTCTACAGCTTTTTCCGGGTCAATCCCGAGAGCCTTTTCGGCATATTCCGCAGCCGTATCTCCCTTCCCTACGCTGACATAAGCCCCTGCCAGATAAAGAAGGGCATCAATATTCTGGGGATCTTTTTCCAGCAGCGCCAGATATTCCCTTTCCCTCGGGACGACCTCCGGGACGACCGCTTCCGCGGCCTGAACCGTTTCCGGAGCCAGGGACTGGACTTTATCCTGCTGTTGCCCATAGAACGCGACCTTATCGGTTATCCCGGCATACTCGTCACTCAAACTTTCCGCCGCTTTTAAATCCGCCAGGCCTTTTTCTCTCTCGTTCATTTCAAGGTAAACCATCCCCCGGAAGAACAAAAACGAAGCATCTTGAGGATCCAATTCGATCGCCTTGTTAAAATCCTTGATCGCCGAGGCGAATTCCTTTTTAAACACATAAATCGCTGCCCGGCCGGCATACCATTTTGCCTTATCTGGTTCCAATTCGATCAGCTTCGCACGGTCATTTAAGGCCTGCTGCCATTGACGGTTTTCCGCAAAAAGCGTTCCCCGGTTAAGATACGCCTTGACATATTGCGGGTTTAATTCAATCGCTTTGTTGTAATCCTCCAGGGTTTCCGGATATTTTTTCATCAAATAATAGACCACGGCTCTATTGTAATATAACGTGGCCTCTTGTGGATTCAGGTCCATAGCCTTCTGATAATCCTGCAGCGCTTTTTCATACTCTTTTTTCTGGGCTAAACTGTTGGCACGGTGGTTATATCCGTCAAAAAAATTCGGCTCGAGTTCAATCACTTTAGAAAATATCTCGATAGCCTGGTCTATTTGCCCGGCATTTTCAAGCTCGACGCCTTGCTGAAAAAACTTTTGGGCCGGAGATTCTGGTTTCTGGGAGGCGGAAGACTGTGAAGAAGCGGCCGGGCCCTCTCCCTGCGCTTGAAGCCTCGAATACTTTTGTAAAAGGATAACCAGGCCAAAAACGAAAAAGATCAAAAGAAGATACTTAAAAGGCGTTTTAATCTTTGTTAATGCAAAAATACCGATAAGAACAATAATAACCTGAAATAATACTATGAAATGCTGTTCCATGTCCACTCCTTATGATCAAGGGATATCCGGCCCAACAAAGCCTTTATTCTATCATTTAAACGGTTCATCCGTTAAAAACTCTCATCCGCTCTTTAACCTGAGCCATGGTTAATTCGGACGCCCCCACCCCGCTGGCATTAGCGGAGGAGTATACCTTAAGAGTATCAAATTCCTCTCGGCTTATATGGCGCTGTTTGGTCCCAACGAGCCGAAGGATCAAACTCTGGATGTCAACCCGTACCGTCTCAACCCCAAAAGCACAAACAAAATCTTTTAGGGACGCCGCCGAGTACCCCCATTTATGATTGCCAAAATGTCCGATATAAACATCGGATTCCAGCATGTTTTCACCAAATATTGTATCGACGAAATCATAAAAATCAAATTTAAAGTACCGGTACAGAATCTTCTGGAAGTTCGGGACCCCGATGCGGATACGTCCTCCCAGTTTCAAGACCCTCACCCATTCATAAAAAACAATATGGCGGGAATATTTGTCAAAATGCTCAAGGATGCCGTCGGCATTGATTTCTTCAACGCTCAAATCATCGTAGGGCAAAGGTTGCGTAATATCATGCAGCACATCCGGTTCAAATTCCGCTACGGAATCGATGTTAATCCACCCCGGCATTTTATTATTCCCGCAACCGATATTAAGTTTCACAGGTGAAGATGTCATAAAACGATCATCCTGAAGTTCTTTTTAATTTATATCCGCCGACCTTCTTCTGTCAAAGGGGACAGTTTCCCGCCAGTACGCTTATCCTGGCTTCATATTCTCTGCGCGGTATCATTCCTGCGCCAGCAACCCGATATCCAGGCAAAGGGTTCTCAGGTTGTCCGCGCTTCCGGACAACCTGAAAACTGAGCAACCTAAACCTGAAATTGTGTTTCATATAATCTTTTATAAAGGCCGCACTGGACAAGGAGCTCCTCATTCGTCCCGCTCCCGACAATCTGGCCCTGATTAAGCACCACAATTTTATCGGCCTTTTTAATCGTGGACAAACGATGGGCAATCGCAATCACGGTACGGCCCTGCATGAGTTCGTCCAGGGCCTCCTGAACAAATTTCTCCGATTCAGAATCAAGCTGAGACGTGGCTTCGTCAAGGATAAGGATCGGGGGATTACGCAGGATAGCCCGGGCGATCGCTATACGCTGTTTCTCGCCTCCGGATAACCGGAACCCCCTGTCCCCCACAACCGTCTCATAGGCTTGGGGCATTTCAATGATAAACCTATGAGCATAAGCCCGTTGAGCCGCTTTTTCAATATCTTCCTGGGTCGCGTTTGGCGTGCCATAAGAAATATTCGCCCGGACCGTGTCATTAAAAAGGAACGTCTCCTGCGCGACAATCCCGATCTGCTGGCGAAGAGACAGGAAACTCACCTCCCGCAAGTCGATCCCGTCCAGCATCACCAGCCCTGCCTCCGGGTCATAAAACCGCGGGATAAGGTTGACTAACGTCGACTTGCCCGTTCCCGTAGGGCCGACAATCGCGACAAGTTCACCGACCCGGATATCCAAATTGATATTCTTCAGGACCAGGTCGGTATCGTCATCATAACGGAAGGAAACGTTTCTAAGCTCAATATTGTTGCGAATCGTTGCGAGATGCAGCGCGCTGGGCTTTTCCTGAACCGTAGGCTCTTTGTCTAAAACGTCATAAATCCGCTCATTGGCCGCCAGAGCCTGCTGAAGCATGGCATGCACATTACCCAGTTTCTTCATAGGACTGATAATCGACATGATCGAGGCAAAAAAGAGGAAAAAGACCCCTGTCGAAAGCTGTTCATTCATAACTTGCCGACCAAGCCAGAAAATAATGACCACCCCGAAGATCACCGAAAAAATTTCTGTAATCGGCCCAATCAGCAATGTCCGACGAACGGATTTCATGCGCAGTTTATAAAAATCGTGATTCTTCCCGCGGAAACGTCCGATTTCAAAGGCCTCCGTGCAGAAAGCCTTTACGACTCTTACACCGGATATCGTCTCCAACAGAATCGTATTAATATCCGCCATCCTCTCCTGACTGCTGCGGGAAAGCTTACGAAGTCTCTTCCCGATAAGGCTGATCGGCCAGACAATAAGAGGGAAAACGAGAAAAATGAGCACCGCGGCTCTCAGGTGTATCATAAAGGCTATGCTGATATACATCATAACCGTAAATGTCTGAACAAATAAATCCGTAATACTGTACGAAACCGCGCTTTCAACAATCTGCACATCATGCGTAATACGGGACAACAGTTCCCCAGTTCTTTTTTTGCTGAAATAATCCAGCGAGAAGCTCTGAATTTTAGAATAAAGCTGAAACCGGATATCCCGCATGATCCTTTGGGAAATATCGTTCATAAGAAATGAATAAGTATAGATTGTGACATGCTTGAGGATAATGACAGCCAGCACCACAAAAGGCAGGGCCAAAAACATCGTTTCCGGCTCAATGCTGTTAAGCCAGGCGATAATCTTTTCGAGAACGTCCGGCAACTTATTGGCAGGAATGATCGGCTTGTTGGTGAAAATCCTGTCCATAACCGGCACGATGAGAGACATCTGAAATCCCTCAAACAGGCGGGAAATGAACATAACCGCTACGGCTATCGAGAATAACTTCTTATATTTAGCGAGGAATTTAAGTAATTTTAAATAATTTTTCATTCTTAGTGAAAAATAAAAAAAATGAACCGGCTTTGTCGGAATTGTTGCGATATTAGCATATCAATTGACTTTTGTCGAGGTATTTGTTATATTCTTAATACTCTATGACTATTAATCTTACATCTTTACAGGAAAAAACATGAAAAAGATCAATGTCGCTGTTGTTGGGATCGGGCACCTGGGGTCAAGACACCTTAAAGTTTATTCCGAACTCTCCCATCTGGTAAACTGTGTGGGGGCTTGTGATCTGCAGACTGAACGGACTTTGAAATTAGCGGAACATTACAAAGTCCTTTATTATGCAGATTATCGGGAGCTGGCGGGGAAGATAGATGCCGTCAATATCTGCGTGCCAACGGTCTCTCATTACGAGATTGCAAAATTCTTTCTGGAACAAGGTGTCCATACGTTTATCGAAAAGCCTATTACCCAGACCCTGGCTCAAGCGGATGAGCTGATTGCGCTGGCGAACCGACAGAAAGTTAAACTGCAGGTCGGACATGTCGAAAGGTTTAATTCCGCTTTCATGGCTATCAGTCATTTCACAAAGCATCCGCGCTTCATTGAATGCCACCGGCTCAATCAGTTCCCGCACAGATCGCTGGATATCGGAGTGGTCATGGACCTCATGATTCATGACATCGACATCATCCTGGGCCTTAACCAATGCGATGTCAACCATGTGCATGCCGTCGGCGTTAATGTCTTAACCAGCCGGGAAGACATTGCTTCTGCCCGGATTATCTTCAGTAACGGCTGTGTCTGCAACCTGACGGCGAGCCGCGTCTCGGATGAAGTGATGCGAAAAATCAGAATTTTCCTGAAGGATACCTATATTTCCCTCGACTATGTGAAACAGGAAGCCTTTATTTACAGGAAACACAACAACCTTATTTCCAAACATGCCCTGCCGATTGAAAAGGAAGAGCCGCTAAAACAGGAACTGCAGTCTTTTATCGAATGTATCCTTCAGGACAACGCTCCTGTTGTCTCAGGTGTTGAAGGCCGGGCGGCGTTAAAGCTGGCCCTGCAGATTTGTGAAAGCATTGAATCCGCTCAGCAAAAATCGGCTGCCGCCGCCACATTATCTTAAAAAAACGAGTCCAGATGCCCATATCCTTGAGACAACACAGCAAAACTGTTGGTTGGACAAAACATTCTAAATCCTTAGATTAATCATGTCTTGCCGGGACATTTTTCCATGTCAAAATCCGCACCCCATTTTATGATCGTAGCCGGAGAAGCTTCCGGGGATATGCATGCCGCCCACCTTGTCCGGGAAATCAGAAAGCTGCAACCCGCGGCCACGTTCTCCGGGCTAGGAGGGCCGAAAATGGCCGAAGCAGGAGTGCACCTTTATTCAGACCTGACCCGGCTTGCTGTCGTCGGGTTTGTGGAAGTGGTCAAGCATTACGGGGAAATCAGGAAGATCTTTTACAGCCTGCTTGAGCAGATCCGCACGGCCCGCCCGGATGCCGTCATTCTCGTTGATTATCCAGGCTTCAACCTGCGTCTGGCCCCCCGGATAAAAAAGATGGGGATCAAAGTCTTTTATTACATCAGCCCCCAAGTATGGGCCTGGAAGGAAAACAGGGTGAATATCATCCGGGAATATACAGACCGGATGTTTGTGCTTTTCCCTTTTGAAAAGGCTTTCTATGCACGGCATCACATGGACGTGACTTTCGTGGGACACCCGTTGATCGACCAGGTTAAAGTGACGGTCTCTCCCGCCCATTTCCGGCTCTCCCATAACATCCCCCCCCGGCACAAAGTCATCGGCATTCTCCCCGGCTCCAGAGAAAATGAAATTTCGAAACTGTTACCGACGATGCTCGAAGCAGCGGCTATTATAAAAAAAGATATCTCCCTCCCCGTCCAATTTCTGTTGTTCAGGGCTCCGACCATACCTTTAGAGAGCCTCCGCCATCATCTGTCCGGACAAAACGTCCCGGTAACAATTATTGACGACAATATCTATGACGGGATCCATGCCTGCGACCTGTGTTTAGTCACTTCCGGGACAGCGACATTGGAAACAGCCATTCTGAATATCCCGATGATTATCGTTTACAAAACAACGCTGCTGACCTGGCTGCTTGCTAAAATATTTGTAAAAATCCCTCACATCGGGCTGGTCAATGTTGTGGCAGGAGAAAAAGTTGTGCCGGAGTATGTTCAATATGACGCAACAGCAGAAATGATTGCCTTACAGGCGACAGAAATCCTTAATGAACAGAGTATTAAAATAAAAATAAAAACCAGCTTAAGCAAAGTTAAGGGTTTGCTGGGCTCCCCCGGGGCAAGCCACCGGACCGCCCAGGGAATCATAGAGGCGCTTACTTAACGAGCGGGTCCCCGCAGTCTTCCGGGCAGTTACACCGGTTTTCAAAATTGTTACAAAATCCATCACCGCAGGGGATACAGATAGGCAGGCTGTAAATGGAATTACGGCCTTCCATGTCACACGTCCCGTCCAAGAATTCAATCCCGCACCGCCTGATTAAGCCCTCACAACATTCGACATCTTGTCCGGCATACGCCAAATCACCGCACTGGGCTCTCTCTCCCTGCATCTGATAATGGCAAACTTGCTCATTGGAGCAATTTGTCATCAGGGCGCAATAATCTTGAGGACAGTCCTTGGCCGAGATTTCCAGACAATCCTTGGGCAAGCACAAGGTCAACTCTTCACCAACGGATGTCGTGACAATACGTTCACGGCAGATACTTTTCGGGCATTCTTCACCCCCTTCATATTTATCCTGACAATACTGCTGAAAAGTCTTTGTTAAAGAAGCCTGTGATGGGGGGGAAACCATAAGAACGACGCCAGCCAGCAAAATCCCGCCTAAAATCCCATATCCGATGATTTTCGATCTGCTCATTTTCCCTCCATTTTATATTCTTTATTCACAAATTTTTTATTTAAAATATGTCTGGCGCTACGCCGTTTCCCGACATAAAGCTTGGCAATCCTGCTATCCGAAACTTTCCGGCTGATTAAACGTGTTACGGTGAATATTTCCATTTTATCTTGGGGATGGTCCGACAACTCCATAATATCATAAAAACCTAAATAGCGAGTGGACAATTTTTGATTATAAGGATTTCGGCACTCCCTTTTTCGGGCATAGTCCTTGGCTTCACGCTCAGCCTTGGCCACGGCTTCCAATCTATTTTTTGCTTTAATAAACAGAATCCGTTCTTCCACCAGGGTCAGGTCAGGATCATAGGACAAATCCGGTTTTTCAGGCAGTCCCTGAGCTGTTGACCTGTATAATGTTTTGACGGAAAACCACTGGCCGGCCATAAAAAAACCACCTTCTTATTTATTAACAGCTTGTAAAATAATGACTTACAGGGCAAAAAAGCACCCCGGCTTACAGCCTCCCGGATTCCTTAGGTCTTATGAAAGGGTTTTTCTATAATATCTCTAATAATTATATACGCTCAACCGTCTTCAGGGCAACCCAGCCGACTTTTTGATCAGGACGCTCAATCTTCAGCCACAAACCTTCCTGCTTTAAAATCCTCACTTTCTCCCCTTCTTTAAGCGTAAAATGAACCGTGGCTTCCTCGCGCGGCTCAAAGAAGACTTCGGCAGAGGTAACGGCTATCGCCTGGTCAGCCCCCATGGTCTGTTTGATGGTAAAACTGATGAGACACACCATGGTCAGGGTCAGGCAGACAATCGATATCGGGAGGTATTTTCTGCGGGACCAGTTGAAAAACAATGCCGCCAGAACAAGAGCCCCCGATAGGACAGAGAAAAAGACAGTCAGAATAATGAATTCGTTGACGGTATAGTAGGCCATTCCATTCTCAACCATTCGCTGCAGCAGGGTCTTCCGGGGCAGAGGGTAATTATGCTCTTTCCGGGAAAGAGCCAGCTTGTAATTGGACAGAACATCAGAGTCTCTGGGCAGAAGCCTTCTGGCACGCTCATAATACAACAGGGATTCCCCGAGTTGGCCCTTCTTGAAATAAGAGTTCGCCAAATTATAATACAAGGCCCCGCTGACAAAATTTTTCTGCAGGATCTTCTCATAAAGATGAATTGCGCCTTCGTAATCAGCATTCTTATAGGCCAACCCCGCTTTAACAAAAAGCGTGTGGGCATCGTCTGCGGCAACAGCCACCCCCGGAGTCATCTGAGAGGAGACGACACAGAGCAAAACGGAAATTAAGAAGAATATTTTTCTCATGTCCAGTTTTTTTCAATAAGCTCAATAAGACGCATAACCCTATCATAACTGTCCAACATCTGCTGCTTTTCTTTCTTCAATGAAGCGTACCGAACCTGTTCACACTCTGCATATACATTTTTAATATTACCCAACACATCCTCCGGAGCCCCTTTCTCTTTCAAGACGGACAATATCGCCTCGATCGTCACCGCTCCTTGCGGGATATGAAATTTATGGCCAAAATAATTTTGGACGGTCTTGAATAATGTGTCATAAAACAGCCTGTTATTATCTTTCTCCAGATAGGATTGAGCCAGCTTCATTCCCTCCCGGGCTGCTCTCGGGGCATGGAACCGGCGGGCGAATTTTGTGTCGGTCGTTAACTTACGATAAAAATGATAATATCCCAGGAGTCCGGACCACAAGATTAAAAAGACACCGAGCGAAACCCAAAAGCTGGTCCTTTGATAAAGGAACAGCTTGTTCCCGGGATAAAAATGTCCCGGCTGGGCTTTAATAAAAAGGATGTCCTCTCCCAAAGTTTCCTCTTCCACCTGAATGGGCATTGACGTTGGGGACAACCCGACGATCTTAAGCTTCTCACCTTCTTCAAGTTTAACAATGTCTATCGGGAAAGGCCCGCGGGTGACCGTTCTGTATTTCTGACTCTGCGTATCAAAATAAGAAAATGTTATGGCGGGAAATTCCTTGACCGTGTCTGATGTCGGGATAGCCACCTGTTCAACAGTTTTAACCCCCTTATCTTCCGTGATCTGCGGGTCATAGAATTTGAAATGAGCCTGACTCTCAAAAACAGGCATCTGCACAGCATTAAGGTTCCCCTGACCTTTTAAAGTCGTGCGAATCGTAAGGGGATCCCCCACCTTAACGGATGCCGGAGTCACCGTAACCTGAAAGTCAAAGGTCCCGACCGCTCCGGAAAAACTTTGCGGCCGGCCGGCGTCCGGCAAAGGCAAAATTTTTATTTTTAAATCCGCCGACTTAACGGCAATGGTTTCCTGGGTGTAATCACTGAATAATCCCTGAAAGAAACTGTCATTAAAAATACTGTCCATCGGGCCGAACGCGGAACGGCTCGAAGAGTTTTTAAACAGGATATCGCAGGAAAGGCTCGCCGGCCCGAGGGTTAGATCCCCTTCCCGGGTCGGGAAGGCTTCTGTTTGAAAAGTAAGGACATCATATTTCAGCCCCCCGAGGATTTCCGTCGATTGCAGGGCCGACTTAAAGTCTTTAACCGAAAAGCCCCTGTGCGCCAGATCAGGATAATGAACATTTCTGATCCTTAATTTCTGGACATAAAGCTTGGCCGTCACCGGAATACCCTCATTCAGATAATACTCCCGCTTGGGCAATGACAGCGTGAGGAATATTTTGTCCTGCAAAGAGTCCTTGGGGCCCTTCAGCCGAGCGGCTCCCGGCGGCCCCGTTGCGGCGGTCACCTCAAGATAGATCGGGTCTGTGGAAAATGACTGTCCGTCGACAATTACGTTCAAAGCCGGAATTTCGTACCGGCCTTCGTCCAGAGGATAAAGATTATACTGAAAAGACTTGGAAGAAGAATAGGCTCCGTTTAAAACCGTAATACTGGTCGACGGACCCAGGTAACGGGATTCCATCCCTTCGATTTTTGGCAGTTCAACCGGAGAGACTTTTTTCCCTCCGCGGACCGTAATCCTCAACTGACAGAACGAGCCCAGTTCAAAAGACCTGCGGTCGACCTCTGCCGTCACGGAGATATCCTCCGCCCAAGCCTGAGACACAAGCAGAAACAGGACAAGGAAAGAATGCCATAATATATAAACAAATTTTCTCTTCATAAATCCTGAAAATTCACCAATCCCGTTCAACCGGTATTTCCCGGCCTCTTTGCTTCATAAAATTAAGAAACCCCTGCGGCTCTTCCTGGCGCTGATATTCATCCAATAACATCTCTGATTCCGGGAGAGTAAAATACTCATACGACCGTTTGGCCTGTCCCGGGGACGTTTTCTCCTGAGGGTTTCGGGCCCCGCCGCCTGCCGAAGCGTTTTGCTGCTGCGAGCCGTCATCCTCTGCGGCTGGCTCTGAATCCTCGCCCTGCGGCTTCTGTTGATCCTTTGGCTGTTGAGGCTGTTCCCGGCCGCCCGGGGATTGCTGCGGCTTGTTCTCCTCCGGATGCCCGTCCTCTGAGCCTTGTTGCCCCTGCTGATCTTCGGCCTCGGATTTCTGCCGCTCGTTCTGCTCCTCGGAAGACGAAGCAGGATTCCTGCACTGTTTCCCGCTTTGTTCCTTCTGCTGTTCCTGTTTCTTTTGCTCTTCTTGCTGTTTTTTACGCAATCGCTCCAACTCTTTTACAGCAATCCCATAATTATACTGAGCATCTTTATCTTTGTCATCCATTTTCATGGCGCTGTCAAAAAAAGACACAGCATCTTCCAGCGCTGTCACGGCTTGATTGATATTCGTTTCTTCCTGTTGAAGTCCCGACTGAAAAGCGGCGTTCCCGAGATTGTAATAGGCTCTTTGCCGAAGCGTTCCGTCCTCGGACAGCAACGCTTTCTGCAAATGATTTACCGCTTTGGAATAATCCCCTGTTTTATAGAAAGCCGTGCCTAAATTATAATTCATGAGCGGGGATTCCGCATCCCGGGACAAGGCCTCCTGATATTGGGTGACAGCATCCTCATAGTATCCCTTATGGTAAAGCGAATTTCCCAATTCAGTGCTTTTCTCTTTTGACATGGCCAGAGCATCTGCGGCCAGGATCAGGCAGAACATCACGGCCCAAAGGATATTATTCCCCGCCGGTCTTCTTATCCGGAAAGACATTCGACTATTTCGCATGGTTCTTTTTCTCTTTTCTGAACGGGATAAAAAACTCCCATAATAAAAACAGCACAGCCAGACTTAAAGGGATCTGAAACCGCTCGAAGTAATCTTTGGCCATTTGGCCTTCCAGGTCTCTTTTCTCCAACTTTGACAACTGCTGTTCATAGATCACATCCAAGCCGAATTGCGCGCCACTGGCACGGACATAAACGCCTCCTGTTTTAAGCGCAATGTTCTGCAAGAGGGCCTCATTCAGGCTGGACTTAACAATATTTCCATCTTCGTCTTTGACAAATTTCCGTTCACCGAAGACATCCGTATCTTTTATAAGCTCCCCTTCCCTGGTCCCTATGCCCACACAATAGATCTTAATGTTTTGCCGGCGGGCCTCCTCGATTTGGGGGGACGGGTCCTCTTCCAGGTTTTCCCCATCCGTAATAAGAATGACGGCTTTGTATTTACTCGGGGTGTTGTCATATTCTTTGGTCGCTTCACGTAAAGCCTGGGCGATATTCGTTCCTCCGCGAGGCATGGAATCAACGTCCAAGTCATCCAGGCTCAACAGGAAACCGCCATAGTCGACGGTAAGCGGGCAGACCAGAAACGCGTCACCGGCAAAGGCGATCAGGCCTATCCGGTCCCCTTTTAACTGCTTAATGAAATCTTTAACGGCCAGTTTCGCCCTTTCGAGCCGGTTAGGTTTGACGTCATCCGTAAGCATGCTCCGGGAGGTGTCCAGAACAATGATAATATCCAGTCCCTGACGTTTGATCTCCCGTATCTCAAAACCCCATTGCGGCCGGGCCAAGGCGATCAGGCTCAGGGCAAAAACGAGAACAACCAGAGCGTGTTTAAAACTGTGCCGGCTTAAACTTAAGGTCCCGGACAATTCCGGGATGAACTTCATATCGGCAAACCGCTGACAATACTTCTCCCGCCGGTGCCGGGCCAAGGATAACAAAGCTATCAGGATAATCAATCCCCACAGGCTGTATAAAAACTCCGGATAAACAAAGCGCATTTAAGGAATCCTCAAAAAAAGAGTGTTGGACAAAAGCAATTCCAAAACAAATAACAGCAGTGCCGCCAGCAGGAAATAAGGGAACAGTTCTTTATAATCCCGGTAACCTGTCTCTTCAAACCGGGTTTTTTCAAGCTGATCAATCTCTTTATAAATTTCCCGCAAAGAGGAGGTGTCGGTCGCACGGAAATATTTTCCCTGAGTGATACGGGCCATCTCTCTAAGAGTATCCTCATCCACATCCGTAATAACTTTATGATACCGTTTACGGCCGAACATGTCCTCAACCGGATAAGGAGCATATCCTTTTGTCCCCACACCGATCGTATAGATCCGGATTCCCTGCGCCTGCGCGGCATGGGCTGCTTCAACGGGGTCGATCATGCCTTCATTATTGACACCGTCCGTCAGCAAAATAATAACTTTACTTTTGGCATCGCTTTCTTTAAGCCTGATGACAGCTGAAGCCGTTGCCGAACCGATAGCTGTCCCGTCTTTTATTAACCCGAAATCAACCCGTTTCAGGTTCTCTTTCAGCCAGTGATAATCCTTCGTCAGCGGGCTGACAGTATAAGCCAGACCGGCAAAGGCAATAAGGCCGATACGATCATGTTCCCGGCCGTCAATAAATTCTTCCACAACTTTTTTACTGATATCCAGCCGGTTATACCGCTGTCCCAAAAGTGAAAAATCTTCCGTAGCCATGCTGCGGGACGCATCGACCGCCAGCATGATATCAACTCCTTCAAAATGATATTTCGTCTCTTCCAGGACAGTCCTCGGGCCGGCTAAAGAGATAAAAAACAATGTGACCGTAACGGCCCGTAAAATAAACGGCACGGCGATGAGGCGTGTTTTCCAACTCCCGGCAAACCAGGAAACCAGCGCCAAAGCAGGAAACCGCAACGAAGGGCTCCGCTCCCTCTTATACATCCATATCATCAGGGGGAGCAGGACCGGAATGAGCATCAGAATCCAAGGGGACTTAAAGATCATAATCCTTCCAGCTCCTAAACATTATCTCTAACACATCTATTCTCCGACATCAGGACAGGCGCACGGTTATTTACGGACGGATAACGACGGCTGCCGGGACGGCATGGCTTGCGGCTGTGTTTCCTCAATCAAACGCCATGCCAGATCAAAACTTTGTTCCATTTCAGCAGTTGATGACGAAAATTTGGCAAATTTGACCATATCGCAACAATTAAGAAAATCCTGCAGGGACTGTTTTTGCCGGACATTCAACGCTGAATTCTGTTTGAGATAGATCAAAAATTCTTCCGTGGTCATTTCCGGGGCTTTAATATCAAATCGCCCTTCCATATAACGGCGAAGGATATCCGACAGTTCTGTATAATAGGCCTTGACTTGACCCTGCGCCGGGAACCCGGCCTCCTTTAAAGCGGTAAGACGCTGAAACGCTACGGTCCAGGGAGGCGGTGCCGGGGGAACCTTCGTCTTCTTTTCCCGGCGGGGCAAAGTCACCCTCCGCAGGAACCACACCAAAACAGCCAACAGCAGAAAGATAAGCAGGGCTATGAAAAACCCGAAATTCGGAGGAAAGAGTTCCGGCGGTTTCACGTCGCGAATATCTTCCGCCCCGAAGACGGATGTCTGAAAGAAAACGGAAAACAATATGATAAGCAGAATATAATTCATATGTTAAATCAGACGTTTTCGTCGTTTAAAAAAAAATTTCATCAGTTCATTGGCATAAGGGACATGAGTCGAAATAAAAATATGGTCCATGCCCACAGAACGGAATAACCGTTCGCGGGCCTGGATTCGCTTCTCGGCTTCGTTCCGGTACTGTTCTCTGATACGTTTATCCGTCGTGTCGATCACCAGGCTGTCCCCGGTTTCCGCGTCTTCCAGGGTCAATAATCCACAGACAGGCAGTTCCTTTTCCCGGGCATCATTTAAGGTAACAGCAATAAGATCGTGTTTTTTATTGACGATAGACAAGGCTCTTTTCAGCCTCGAGTCGACAGGGAGCTCCTGATTTGCTAAACACTCTTTGTCAAAAAAGTCCGAAATGAGGAAAGCCACGCTTTTTCTATGAGTCACTTTACTCAGATACTCCAAAGCACCGGCGACATCCGTCATCCGGCTCTCCGGCTGATAATAAAGGACTTCCCGGATGACCTTCAGGACACTTTGCACGCCTTTACGGGGGGGAATAAATTTTTCAATACGGTCGGTAAAAATTATGAGTCCGACTTTATCCTTATTGCGGATAGCGGAAAACGCCAGGACCGCTGCGATCTCCGCCGCCAATTTGCTTTTCAACTCATTGACAGAAGCGAAACGGCAAGACATGGAGGCATCGACGCAGAGCATGACCGTTAATTCCCGTTCTTCGACAAATTTCTTGACGTGCGCTTTACCCGTACGGGCCGTGACGTTCCAGTCAATGGTCCGGACATCATCGCCGGGCTGATATTCCCGGACCTCGTCAAACTCTATACCCTGCCCTTTGAACACGCTGTGATATTGCCCGGCAAAAAGGTCATTGACGAGCCGGGAAGACGTGATCTGAATACGCCTGACTTTCTGAAATAATTCCTTCGGGATCATGGCCGCACATCCTTAAGGGACTTCAATTTCATCAAAGATTCGCTGGATAATGTCCTCGGAAGTCTGTTCTTCAGCTTCGGCTTCATAACTGATAATGACACGGTGCCTCAAAACATCCAGGCCGATGGTCTTAATGTCCTGCGGAGTGACGTATCCCCTGCCCTGCAAAAAGGCATACGCTTTGGATGCCAGGGCAAGATTAATCGTCGCCCGCGGGGAAGCCCCGTATTGGATAAGACCTTTTAGTTCGGCCAACTCATAGTTCTCTGGATTCCGCGTGGCGTCCACCAGGTCAACAATATACTGTTCGATCTTTTCATCCATATAAAGCTCATCCACAACGCCTCTGGCCCGAACAATATCCTCCGGCGTCACAACCCGCTGAATCTGGAACCGGGGGCTGGTAAAACTCATTCGTTTCAAAATTTTTATTTCCTCACTCTTGTAGGGATAACTGATCTTCACTTTCAGCATAAAACGGTCCACCTGCGCCTCCGGCAGGGGGTAGGTTCCCTCCTGTTCAATCGGGTTCTGCGTAGCGAGAACGAGGAACGGATCATCCAGCTTCAACGTTTCCTCCCCGAGGGTCACTTGTCTCTCCTGCATGGCCTCCAGGAGCGCGCTTTGCACTTTAGCGGGAGCCCGGTTGATCTCATCGGCCAGAATGATATTGGCAAAGACAGGCCCCTTTTTGATCGTAAAGTTCCCGGAACGCTGATCATAGATAAGGGTTCCGGTCAAATCCGCAGGGAGCATATCAGGAGTAAACTGCAACCGCTGGAACTTTGTCTGCAGGGTCTCCGAAATCGTTTTCACAGCCATAGTCTTGGCTAAACCGGGGACCCCTTCAATAAGAATATGACCGTTGGCAAGAAGCCCCACCAGCAACCGTTCAAGAAGGTAGCGCTGGCCGACAATCACTTTCCCGGCTTCCATCATGATGGCTTCGACAAAGCTGCTTTCCTTTTTGACTTTCTCATTAATAGCGGCAATATTACTTTCTGTCATATCAGCCTCCCTATCCTCTGAGTTTTTTATATATTTTAAGAATGAATCGTACTGCGGTGACATGCTGGTAACAGCAGGATTAATATTTTATTAACTTCGCAAATCTTTGTCAAGACCGCTTGACGGACAAAGCCTTTCAAAAAAACGACTGCCCCGGGATTGGCATATCACCTTACTCAAAATCAGGCAAAATAAACATCAATCCGTTTTATTTTATTTTCTCTTACATCCTCGGCATAAGGAGCAGGGATCACCTGGCCTTTGATCGTGATCAGCCCTTTACGGGAAAAATACTCCAGGGTAATCTTTTCAATCTCGGCTTCGGCAGGCCCATACGTGTTTTTTCTGTGCGGATTGTGATACACGGTCAGCGTATGCCCCAGGAAGTTAAAGGCAAAGGTGTGGGCCGGAAGAGTCACCTGCCAGTTGTCATTGGTATTATAATATTCACAGGTGACCTCCTTTTGACGGAACAGCCATGCCGGCAAAATCGGCTTTAAAGATAAATTCAGCTCTTTATTCTGGTCAATAAAAAACGGTTCCGCGCCGGAACACATCCACAGCCACATATGAATAAATTCTGCCGTGCTTCCGGAAAGGCGGGCCACAAAGCCCTGCCCGTGCAACGAGGTGTCCGGATGAGCGCTGCTGACAATAAAGGAACTGTTTTCCAGATGGCTGCGGCCATACCTGGCAGGATCCTGAAACGGGATCAGGACATCCTGCATGGTCTCATAAAATTCTTCGTATAATCCCGCCCGCAAAAGCTCAAGACAGTATTTGTATTCCATATGAAGCCAGATAGATTCATTCTCTAACCAGCCCGCCGGAAAAATACGTGTCCGCCCGATTTCTTCCGTCTCTTTAGACAAATCGACATTCACCTTGTACATGTTCAACTTCGGGTCAAACAGCGGGCTCTTGCGAAGTTTCTGATAAAGTTTACGGGCCTTGTTCTGATCGGGCTCAACCCGCAAATAATGGACAAATCCTTCCAGAAAAAGCGGCAGCCGGTGACATTTGAAATTAACCGGCAAAACGTAATGGGCTTCCTCATGTGTTTTCTCCAATAAGGCATAATCCGTAACTTCATGATAAAAGTAGGTGGCCATGAAGCCCTGTTTGGATGTCGCCTGGACTACGGCCCGTTCAACACGGGCGACGATAAGCCCCAGGAATTTCCGGATGTCCTTGACCGACAATTCACGTTCCCCTCCCTCTATCCCCTTACGGATACGGAGACGGTATTGTTCCTTGATATCATTCGCTCTCTGCCACATATCGACCGGCGCTGGGCCTTCGGAAAAAAGCCTGTGCAGTTCCTGCACAAACGTTCCCAACTCGTCAAAGACCCAAAGGAGCTCTGAATCTTCCACCTGAAGTTTCTCAAGGGTTTTCAGGAGAAAAAGGCAAAGCCGCTTTAATTCCAGGCTCTCGGAGATAGAAGACCCCAGGAGTCCAGGCAGTCCATTTAAAGCATCGTACCAATTCGGCTTGCCGGCCTCCATCTCAATACCGAGGCCGCTGGGGTCAAACGTCGCCGCTTTATTGGCGATAAGACAAAGCAGTTTAGCAAAAAGATTCGTGTAATACACCTCCCCTTCGCCGTTCTGCACACGCAGTTTATATCCCTTATCCGCGGCATTGATATTTTTACTATCATCAAAAACAGCATAATATTGACGGACCCCCTGCGGCGTAAGAAGAAACCGCTGCGCCCGGGGCAGGACATAATGCGAGTTGAAAAAGAAACTATAATGCTTATTATCCCAGAAAAGTGTCCGCAGAGATTCCGGATAAATCGCAAGACAGCTTTCAATCAGGTCCAGGTTATATGTCCAGTGATCGGACCAGAATCCTTCTCCGTGGTCGGCTATTTCGTTCTTATGACAAATATTCAAAACCTCTCCCAGGAATATGTCCAGAGGAACTTTTAATTTTATCTCTTGCTCCATCACAAATTTTATAAGCTGGCCCGGCTGAAACGGCTCCGAGAAAAAATCTTGGATTTTCTGACTATCCTGCCCAGGATCCTTAAGGCATTTCTTGATTAAAGCGGCTAATTTATCAGGATTTTCTGTTGAGAAAGAGATCTCCTTAACCACCAAGGGATTATACCCGTCTGCCTGTATTAAATTAAGAAATGTCAAGATATGGGTGTCCTTCACATCCGTATTGAACCATACGTCATTTCTTCTGTTTTGGTTCACATCCCGATAATTTCCGTTACCCTGAGAAAAACAGGTCGGAGACAAAAAGAAATAATTATAATCACGCTCGAGGTCACCGTGTTTGCGGCTGTAGACATTAAAAACGACTTTCCCTTTCGACGTCTTCAGCGAAACCGGAAGTCCCCCCCGCAAAACATTATCTAAAAACGTCTGTCCGACATACTGGTCAAAATCAGGAGAAGCGCTTTTCATCCATACATACTTCTGGACATCATTAACGACGCGTTGATTATCCTGCGCTTTTTGACCAATAAAATCTTTGGCCGTCGCCTGGCGCACGATTCTGTTCAACTGCTTCTCGCTGGCGGCGAAACCTGTTAAGGATACCATCGTTTTATCTTTATTCGCCGGCAAAGAAAACCGCGCATAACTCATGGCGGAAGGAGTCCGATTGCTCGTATGTTGAACTGCGGGGATTTGAAATCTTTTCTGCTGCAGGAAGGCTTGGGGCACGACATAATCCGTGGATTGTGCAAACACAATGGCCGGATCAACGATAGGCTCCAGCAACGATCTTTCACGGGTTCCTTCCAGGAAGCTGAAATAAAAATTCCCCTCCTTGATATGCTGAACATGGGCCGTGTCCGAAACTTCCACGTTCAGATGATAATAAGGGGCTCTGTTCTGGATATTGTGGACTTTCACCCAGGCCTCTATCGTACGTGATATATTCTTCAATGCCCAGTCTCTCATTCCATACGGCATAATGAGTGGCAGGCCATCAACGCATTCCACTTTCAGAGCCTTCCGGGACAGATTTTCAAATGTCACGCGCCGGACTAAAGCAGGATAAGACTCCTGCGCGATTGTAAAATAATTCACCCGGACACGCAAACCCAAACTCGGGTGAACATCCTCAATGGTTAAATCATGCGCTCTGATCTTCATCGTCTGTTGAGGAGTGGCTCCTTGAGCTGTTTCATCTCGAAAAGGTTCCCAATAATGGACTTTTGAACCAACAGTTATTTTTAAGAATGTACGGAAACCTTGGAGAGAGGTCGATCGATAGGCTTTATTGGCCGGGATGAACTCACTGATGGCTTTATCCTTACTCTCAATACCAAAACTGGCAATACACTGTCCCCGGTTGACATAAAAAATCCACATCGGGATGCCCCACAATCCGGCGATACCCGGGAAGAAATTGCTGAACGGTCTTGCTTGCTGATATTGTTGAATCACAAAACAGCCTTTTTCATCTAGACAATACTGCGGTCTTGAAGCTTCTTTTTTCGGTCTTTTCATTATTAACTCCTTATCTTCTTAAAGTAAAACAACTCGGCTCCGGGAAGACAGCGGCTCAGTCCGGGTTCTTTAATTTTCGAAACAAATTATAATATCCTGATAATTTTGCCCAGAGGATAAATTCCGAATCATCGTTATCGCTGAATCTGATCCGGTTCATCTCATAAACATCCTTATTAAACCGGTCATACCCGCGGTTCGTCGCCATGGCTCCTTTATAGCCGGAATCCTGAACGAACTCCTTAATGCGATGATTAAAACCTCCGACCGGATAACAGAAATGATCAACGGGAGCCTCCAGCACTTGCTGTAAGATCCGCCGGCTTTCTGCGATTTCATGCACTCTGACATCATCGGTTAAATCAGGAAGATAGGCCTGGGACATGCCGTGGCTCCCGAACCGGAGACCAACGGTTTGCATCTCTTTCATCTGCGCCAAGGACAGAAAACCTTCTTTCCCGATAAAATCCGGAGACACAAAGACGGTGGCAGGATACTGATATTGCTGGAGAACGGGCAAGGCTTCCGTATAATTGTTTTCATATCCGTCATCGAAAGTTAAGACAACCGCCTTTTTGGAAAGATAATCCCCCCTCTGGGTCTTCAAGATCAGTTCGTCCAGAGGAATCACCTGATACCCCCGCGACTCTAAATAGTGCATCTGGCGACGAAACGTCTCCGGGCTGACTGTGTCGCTGTGGTTGTCAGGATTGACCTCCACTTTATGATACATAATCACCGGCACCGTGTAATGGCTGTCAAGCCAAAAGACGGCAAAAACGGCGCAAAAGGCCATAAAGACAAGAAAACAGATTCTATTGGCTCTTCGCATAAGGGCGCAGACCTCAAACTTATAGTTCAGATAAAACTTTTTTGACTAATTCACTTATCAATGTCCCGTCCGCCCGGTCCCCGACTTTGGCCAGGACCTCTTTCATGACCTTCCCCATATCCTTCATCCCCTGGGCGTTCACGTTCTGAACGGCCTCCTGGATATAAGGAGTTAATTCCTCGGCGGACATGGCCGGAGGCAGATACGACTGCAAGATCCCCATCTCCAGCTTTTCTTTATCCGCCAGATCCTGCCTCCCGCCTTTTTCGTATTGCTGAATGGAATCTTTCCGCTGCTTCACCTGTTTTCGTATCACATCCTGGACCTGCTCATCGGAAAGCTGGGCGGCTTTCAAATCAATCATGACGTTTTTCATTTGGGCCCTCAGGAAAGACAATGTCGAGACCCGGACAGAATCCTTCGCTTTCATGGCCTGAATATAATCCTGACCGATTTTCTCTACAAGCATGGCATCCTCCCCTACTGCGGTGTTTAATAATCATTAAAATTTTATTTCTCAGTTTAAGTGTCTATAATAATCGTTTTATGCCTGGATTTCAATCCTTTTGTAATATGCACCTGTCTTTTGGACACAGAAAAATGTTCAGCCAGAATTTCCACCAACAAGGCATTAGCTTTTCCTTCCAAAGGAGGAGCTGTCAGATAGACCTTAAGCTGCTGTTCCTCTGGTTTAACCATGTTCTTCTTGGCCCCAGGGATGACTTTAACTTGGACAATCATTATACGTTCGGGAAATCGTCGTTTGCGGGGGATACATCTTCAGGGAATAAACGCTTAATACTTTTAAGCAACTCTCCTATTGTGACCGGTTTAGGAAGAGCCGGATACGTTTGTCCTCCAACGGTCACCTCCAATCCTTCTTTCGTATCCCCGGTAACAATTCCGGAAAGGAAAAGGATCGGGATGTTCTTGTCGAGGAAAGGGTGCGTCCGTATACGCTGAACAACCTCTGAACCGTCAAAATCCGGCAGAACAATATCTAATAAAATCATATCAGGATGTTCCTGCGCCGCTTTTTCTATGGCCGTTTGGCCGCAATCCGCTTTAATGATCTCAAAGCCTTCTATTCCGAGCTTCTTCTCCAAAACATTCAGGACATCAGGTTCATCGTCAACGATAAGGATCTTTTTTCCCTTCATAAAATCGCTCCTTTATTCATTTTACTATAAATCCCTGTGATCCAAATAGTTTTGGCAAAAAAATAAGCTAGCGAACAACAGCAACCGTTTTCCACCGCAGAGGAAGCCCCTTTCCAATAAATGTCTCCTCTTTAATAACGACCTTTTTTGAGGAACGGGGAAGAAGCACAAAACCGGCTAATTTCCCGGACAGAACACCCCCTTCGGCCCGAACTCTGAGCTGCCGGAAATAAACATCTATCTCCTCCTGCGTTTCCCTCACATCGACAATCTCTATGCCTGCGCTGTTAATCTTAACACCGCACAAAAGGGCAACGATCATCTTATTCCGGAAGTTTACGGACAACACAGGCACTCCGGGGGATTGGTGTCTGCGCCATAAATCCTCCCATTCTTTTGAAGATGTAATTTTGTGATATTCCGGATCGGCAATAAGGCTATCATGACTGTGCCACTGCTTAATGACATTTACAGGCTCCCCCGGAAATTTATACGGCTGGGAATCAATATAATACGTCCCTTTATCCGTCATGCTCACGTACACTTCTGTTCCTGTTGCGATATCAATATATCTCGGCCGCAATAATAAGCTGACGGCAAAGACCACCTTTTCCTCTTCAGAATTCTTACCGGCTTTAAACGAAAAGAAACCGTCCAGGCTACTGCTGTATTCAACCGGGAAACAGAATCTTACGCTTTCGGTCTTCTCATCCCAGAAAACCAGCTGGCCGTTTCCAGCGTAATACACTTTTAATCCGTAATCATGGAAGTTGGGCTCTTGAACCCACACTTTCTGCACGCCGCACTGAACCCATTCAGCGTGCGCAACCCCCGAAGACAAAGCCGCCGTCAGACAAATCAAGCATAAAACACCGGTTTTTCGCATTTCACGCTCTCGCCAACTCGTCAGCAATTTTTTTGACATCCTCCAACATGTCTATCCGTTCCTCCTGTGAACAAATACCAACGGAACCAAAAAATTTATGCCCTAAAAGCTTAATGTCACAAAAGCCAAAAATAATTTCTCCGATCGTTTTCTTCATACTGTTGATCAGGCCTAACTGATCATAAACATCAAAAGGGGCTCCAATGGTATTGATCAGGTAGCCCTTCTTATCGCTTAGCAGGCCTTTTGGACCAGAGGCGGTTTCCTCGTAGGCAAAATTCAGGCTGAAAACTCTGTCACAATACCCCCTCATGATCGACGTGAGTCCTCCCCACCAGATCGGGCTGATGAAGATAAAAACATCCGCCCACCGGATATGTTCCTGTTCGACCCGGATATCTTCGGGATAACGGGATTTCTTAAACCCCACCATTTCGCCGGCTTTTAATACGGGATCAAAATTCAGTTCATATAAGTCACGGATACGGACGTCCTGGCCGTTCAGCTTCAGCTGTTGCTCCAGGGCCTGCATAATGGCGTGATTAAAACTTTGTGGATACGGGTGCCCGTAAATAATTAAAAACTTCATGCTTCTCCTCCCTGAAAAAATATCATAAAACCCAAAATTGCTATGTTTGCCAACAACTCATCTACGGTAAAGCCATTTGCCTGGAATGATTTTTTAACCACTGCCGGTAATATTTATAATCCGGCAGAACAGTACCGACCTTATGCCAGAACTTCTTGGAGTGGTTAGGGACATCCAAATGGCTTAACTCATGAACAATCACATAATCAATAACCGGCTGGGGGAAGAACACAAGCTGCCAGTTCAAATGAATCACTTTCCTTTGATAATGGCAATTCCCCCACACGCGCCTATGGGTGCGGATCGCGATCTTCTGCGGTTCCAGTCCCGTAAGACGCGAGTAATGGAACAGACGGCTGCCCAGGATTTCTTCCGCCTGCTGACGATACCACTTCAGGAGCTGCTGCTTCACCAAAACCGTCTGCTCTTTCTCGGTTATCTGGAGAGGCAACTGCACGCGCCATTGTGTTCCGTCAAAATGGATCTTCGCTCTTCGGACATTTCCGGAACAGACCCGCAGGGGATAGGATTGTCCCAGGAAATAAAACAAACATCCATCACGGTATTGCCTTCTGGGGAGGCTTTCCCGGTATTGATTCATTTCCCTTAACTTATTGACAATCCAATCCGACTTCTGGTGAATAAAGTCATGGATATCCCTCAAAAGGGCATATCGGGGAGCGGCAATCCTCACTCTCGCTTGTTCTGAGACAGAAATTTCGATCGTCCGTCTCCTGGCTGAACGGGTTAAAGTGTATGAAATGACCCCCGCTTTTGTATCTAAATGCCTGACGCGTTGCACAGCCATATGATCAGTATCTTAGCAGTTCTCCGCAAATAACACAAAAAAATATTCATCTACAGGTCCCGGGGACAAAAAAGATTTTCTTGGAACCCTCCGGGAGACACGCAGGCTTCCCGCACTTCCATAAAAAACATGTCATTCATCTTTCCTCACGTCCGGGGACAAGGTCTTCCCGGCATCATCACCAAGCAAAGACGTCCCTTCCCTGACCAGATATCCCTTATTTCCCATATGACTCTGAATTTTATCCAATTCTTGCTGGACCGCAACCTTCTCGTCTTTTTCTTGCGAAGTCAAAATTTCTATCCGCTCTTTAACAGACTGAATTCGCAGCCTTTCTTTCGTTAAAGCCGCCCGGGCTTCCTCAAGGCTGTTCCACGACATGACCCGGTCTTCCTCCCGGCCCTTCTGAACCTGTGCTTCCTTTTCAACCAATTGGGAATTCTTATGTTTCAGCTCGGCGATCGAATCCTGCAATTGAGCGATTTCATCCATCAACTGGATCTTGTCCCTTAATTGAACATTCTCTTTCTTAACCTTTTCCAAAACAATCTCCTTGCGTTCTATCATACGCTGTAAACTCTGCAACTGGCGGCTCAAACGTTCATTTTCAAGGGCAAGATGTTCTTTCTGAAGCCGGTAAGCCTGATACGTCTCTCGGCTCATATAATCTTTCCAATGATCATCCGCCAAGGGCCGAGACATCCGAAAAAACAAATAAACCACAGCACAAATCAAAAACACGATGCCTGCCATACCTGTCACGAATATTTTTTTATGTCTCATAAGCACACGGAATTCCGGCTAGAATCTCAATCCTGAAAAATTGTCTCGAGAAGATCAATAATTGGTTTTTCTAAAGGATTGTCATCTTCTGCGGGGGATGTCTCCTCCTGCGGGGAGCCCGGTTCATCATCAGGGGCTTCATCTGTATTGGCCTCAATCACTTTATGCAGAAACTTCTCAAATTCACTTTTCCCTTTCTGGATTAAAACATTCTTAACAAGGGTGCCTACCTCAGGATACATTCGAAAATCCTGAACCTGTCCGTTAAAAGGCTTCAGCGGGATTCTAATACGGTTATCCTGGTCCAAAAGCGCCTGCATTTCTTCGACACGGTCGATGATACTGGCGGACAAATCAGGAGACAAAAACACTTCGGACGAGAAGGACATATTGTTTTCAAGATCCATCTCACCCTCACCCGAGAATGTCAAATAATCCGTTACAAGTTTCACGGGGGTTAACCGAACGGTCCCACCGGGCTCAACGGCCACAGACACACCGGCATCAGTCAAAATCGTATCTTTTCTGTTTAAAACATCCTGATATTTCTCCGGCAACCCCGAGCTCAAGGCCTGCAGAAGACTCACATTCGGAAGAATATTTATTCTGCCGAACAACACTTTAAGAATATTAAAGTCCTCTAACCGCCCCTCGTCAACAGCAACGTTTCCCTGCCCGTGCAGTTGACTCAACAAGGCCGGATACTGGAACCCTTCTCCGGCAAGGGCAAACTCCCCCTGAATGTTCCCGAGAACTTGCACCTCCGGATGTATCTCGGGTAAAAGATCAGCTAAAGACACCCCTTCGGTCTTAAACTGGAAAGAGTATCCCTGGGTATTCATGTAATCGGAAATAACGCCCTCGGCGGAAACCCGGCCCTGCCCCACCTCGGCGGAAACATGTTTTAAGTTCAAATCCCGGGGATCCAGCTCGAATTGCAATTGCATATGGTCCAGGACCAGTTCGCGGTAAGGGAGTCCGGCCTGGCCTTCTTTAATATTTCCCGTCAACAACAATGTTTCCAAGCCTTTTGCGCCCACGGTCAGCTGTTTCAGGCCGAGCTGACATTGACCTTTGTATCCTGAGCCGAGCGGCACGGAACGCAAAGACGGGAAGGCTTTTATAATGTTCTCCATTTTCAGCCGACTGAGGTCAAAATTTATATGACAATCACGAACAGAGACTTTCTGCTGAGAAAAATCCAGCGAAACTTGCCCGTCAAGCAGGACATTATCGGCATCGCTCCATAAAGCGAACCGAATTTTAAAAGGAAACGGCTCGGATAATGAAAAACGGGTCAAATAGATCTTTAATTTTAAAATCTCAATGTCCATGGGGAAAGATGACGATTGATCCTGATAAACAATTTCTCCGTCATCTATGTTGATTGTCTCGACGAATATAGGGGGGATTTCGAGCTGAGTCTCTTCTTCCGGAGTAATCCCCGGCGCCGAAGAATCCGGAGTCGGGTCCGGGAGCGATTGAGGGGGAACAGGCTCTGTGTTTAAGACACCTCTTTGGTCTTTGATAATATGAATGCGGGGACGCCGCACGGAAATTTGAGAGATACGAATTTCCTGCTCTTTCAAGTACGTCATGACGTCCACCTGAATCTGGGCTTGAGCAATGGACAACAGGTCTTTGGAAGCGGCCTGAAGACTCCCCTTTATAGAAATATCAGTGACTTTTAAAAAAAAGCCCTTATTTAAAGAAAAAGACCAGTCGATTCTGTCAAAGGTAACCTGCCGGCCGATGCTCGTGCTGATTTCAGATTCAATGCGGCTTTTATGACGATTGATATCAAAAGTTTTCACGAAGACAAATAGACCCACACAGGCCAAGAGAATAATAGCAAGGAGAGAAATAAATATAAATTTTAATACTTTCATAGATATATCTTAAGGGTTGGAAGGGAAAGAGCGGTCATAAAAACCTTGATCCCGGGCTTTATCTCTTAAACGCTGCATTTGCTCTTTGGATCTGTCTGCGATATCAGAATTGCGGGCGGCGTTCTGCCTCAACAAATCCTGAGTCATTAAGGAGGAACTGGTCGCCGACGTTCGTGTACCCGGCCGGCTCGGGGAAACGGACGTATGGCTCTGCGAGGGCCTGTTATTCGTAACTTGTGTATAGGACCTGCCTTGGTTAACCTCTGCCGTTTTGCTTTGTCGGTTCGAAAAGGCCTGCCTGAGCGTTTCCTTGTTCTTCTCAACCTGAATATTTCCCTGCCCGGAAGTCCTCACCCAGCCTGTTTCCAGCTGGCTTGTCTGGATAAAGACGGAAAGTCCTTCAGCCAAAGCCCTCTGCCGACGATATGTATCTTTAAGAGCAGCGAAATCTTTGACTAAAAGGCGGAACAATTCCTGCTGCTTCCTTCGGATGGCCTCAAAAGCCGACAACGTCTTTTCAGCCTTCTCCTCCTGGTCTGCCCGCTCATGATCCGACAAACGGTTAACATGCCAGTTCAGCATGTCCTGCCTTTCTTCAAGTCTTTTAAGATTAAAAGCCAAGTTTTCCAACACAACATCATATTCAAAAAATAAGTCTTCATACAGCTTGCGAATCTCTTCAACGCTGACATCCGTTGTTTCGACCAGTTTCTGACTCAGCCGCTGCAACTCTCCCTGCGCCCGTTCGTTCCCTTCCTCCAAAAGCTGTTCACTGGCTTCATAGTTTTCAGCATAAATATAATATTCCCGGCCGAGATTTTCAACAATATCTTTTAATTCTTTCACGTCATCTGCCAGCTCACTGCTTTCGACATCAAAAAGTTCAAACAGCAGGTCCCCGGCTTGAGCCGCATTAGACTCCCAGCAAGCCTCGGCATCCAAGTCCCCGCAGATATTCAGGAACTCTTCAGGATGTTCTTCGGCCACTCTGTTCAAGACAAACAAAACGGCGGCTCGGGTAGAATCACGCGTTGTTTCTCCAGCCGCCTCTTTCATCAGGGCATTCAGCTGCTGTTCAATTTCCAGCAACTTTTTCTTCCGCTCTACGGGATCTGTTTCCGTTTGCACTTGAGCCATCTGCAGGGCAACGGCTTTCATGGCAGGGAACTCTTCTAAAAACTGATAACGCTCTTGAGTGAGAACTTCAGCATAACCCTGCGCCTCCTCCACCAATTGGCCATTAAGTTCGGAAAGTTGACGTAAAATTTCATTTCTCTTTTTCTGCAGCTCGGCCCTTTCCTCGCACAAAGCATCATAGGTTTCACCCAAACGTGTCAGATGTTCATTGATGTTGACAGCCTGGTCATCCCCCCTGGCACGGCTTGACCGGTCTCCGCCGAGAGCATATTTGCCGTAATGGACAAAATCCATGAGTTGGGTGACAGGACCGACTTTTCCCTGCCGTGTTAAATGCTGATCGTACAAATAAATTCCTGTCGATATGAAAAAGACAATAACAAAAATAAGAACGCGTGCTAAAGCCATAATGCCTATCCTCGTTGTTATTTTATCCGTCCCCTGTTATGACTCAGTGAATTTGAGCCAGCCCCGGGGAAACCCACCTACAAGCTAAAAGTGTCCTTTGAAAATCTTCTGCTGAACTGACCGGGAATGAATCATTTTTTATTTTAACATATTTTTTTATATTTTAATAAATTTAATGAAATTCCCGCATTCTTAATGTCATCGTTTTTAAATGCACAAAGTGTTATACCACAATTAGTTACAACCCGACAATCTTTCGCGAAATCATCCGCAGACAAAGATGCTTTTCAAAAAAAATCCTCCACTTATTCATGTGGAGGATTTTATACGGCAATTTCATCTGAATAAAACAATCAAAGGATTCTCACGGTGCGTTATATTAATAATTTCTTTGCGAGTCCTTGAGTCTTTGTTGCATGTCGCGTATTTTCTGCTGTTGCAGTTCATTTTTAGCCTTAATATCCTGAATACGATATTTCATGTTTTGATTCTTTTGCTGCATGTCCCTGATTTTTTCCTGCGTTTGAATCTTATTCCTTTCGATCATATCTCTCATACGTTGCTGAGCCAACTGATTCCTTTCCTGCATATCACGGACCCTTTGCCGCTGCAATTCAATCCTAGCCATCATATCTTTAATGCGTTGCGCTGCTTCCTGAGTTTTAGCTTTAATATGAGCGCTGTAACTTTTAGAACTTGTCGAGGACGATCCCCTTTGGGTCTGCTGTCCCTGCTCTGTTGTTTGAGTTGATTGGGCCCAAGCGCTTTGACAGCAACAGAAGACAACAGTCACACATAAAACAAATACTTTTTTCAGTCTCATTTTCTTCCCTTTCAGTAATATTGGCCTAACGATAATTCCGGCATAAAATAAAACACGCACCTTTTATACCAAATTACATTTTACTACTTTTTTATTATTATACTCTCTTGCCGGGCATGAGTCTAAAAGAAAAAACCGCAAAAATCACCTTTTACTAACTATTTCCCCTAAAATAAGATAGAATAGCAAAATACTCGGATAATATTCTTGAATTCACAAAAAGGCAAAAACGGCCCTAAAAGGAATAACAGTTTTTCATTAACGTTGTCTCCTGGCCTATTGACTAAATAAAAATATTTTTTCCCTGCCCCTAAACAGGAAGAGCAGGCCATACACATACATAGTCAGTGGCCTGCTCTTCCTAAATATCTCTCTGAAAAATATAAACACGGCTGACCGGCGCGGCCAACCCGACCGTCAACTATTCTGTCCCGGCGGCATCTTCTTCTGAGAAAACATCCGCCGTAAAAATCTCAATATGGGTTTTAGGGTCTTTCCACGCATCCGAGGGAAGACCCGCTTTATGGGCACAAAGGTTCGAGAGGAATTCCTCCCGGTTCCAGCCTGTTTCCGTGGCAACCTGAGGAAGAAATACCCCCTGATGAAACAAGCCCCTGCGGACAATTACCCCGTGTTTCCCCATAATAATCTCACGGACATCCGTACATTTCCGCGGCCTGGACAATACGGAAACTTCAATATCTATCTCGGACAATTCCTTCTCGGTAACGGGAGAAAACCGGGGGTCCTGAGACGCGGCGGCGACAGCCATATTTCTCACGGTTAAATACAAAGGCCCTTGACCGATAATATTGCCAATACAGCCCCGCAAAGCCTTGCGTTTGTGAATCGTGACAAAAGCCCCTTCCTCTTCCAAAAGCCGGGGATCCGTTTCCTTAAATTCCTTGACCGTCCCGTTCTGAACGTATTCATGAATCGTCTGCTTGGCGATATGAATAAGACGCTTTTTCTGGTTCCGGCTTAAAGGAGCCACCCCTTCCACCCCCTCGGAGGTATCATCTGAGGGATCCTGCGCCCCCTCAGGGCTGTAAAACAATATTGACGTATAGCCGACGACACGGTCCATATCCCCGGAAACATCTCCGGAATGGGCATATTTTAAAACTTCAGGTTTCAGCCCGCGCCTTTTAGCCAAGAAAAGCGCCGAAGTCACAGGATGCGAACCGCACATTTCCATTTCTCTTGACTGAGTCTTTTTCCAGAAATCATCTATCGCCAGTTTTTCAATAGCCTGAATGGTTTTCCGGTCCTTGTTCCTGGCCGTAAGACTGTCATGAAAATGGGACATGTCCGAGCTGACAACGACCAAAACATCCTTACGGTCTCCTATCAGTTTATCAAGGCTCTCCGCAAAAATACGGCACAAATCCTTATTCGTCTGGCCGAAAATGACCGGGACAATTTTGAAGTCTTTGTAGACCTTCTGCAGGAAAGGAAGCTGAACTTCAAGGGCGTGTTCACGGTCAAAAGCCTGCGGGATAAAAACAAACTTTTCATGCTGTTCGAGAAGTTTTTCCGAGAATTCCTGATCCACCTCAATAGAGCCTAACGGGGTTTCAAAAGCCCCGTCCTTCCAAACCGAAATCTCGCCGAATCCGTAGTGATGACTGGGAGACAAAACGATGACCGTGCGATACGCCTTCTCTTTTAAGGCCTTGAATCCATAGGCGGCAACCCCGCCGGAATACACGTAACCGGCATGGGGAGAGACGAGGATCAGCACATCTTTTTCCGTCGGGGAGATGTCGGCCGAGGAGAAAAGCTGGTCCAGGTGAGCGGAGAGTTTTTGGGGATTTGCGCTATAAAACTGCCCGCTTACGTTCGGATGCTTTATGTTTTTTCCAAAAGCTCCAGGCGTCATGGTCAGAAAGACGAAAAGGGATATGATAAAAACTTTCATGTATCTTTTGATTCAAAAAACCGGTCCAGGCTCAAAGACGACGTTTGTGATAAATGCTTCATAAGCCAAACCACGCAAAGAAGCAACCCCACATCAATCATTATACTAACATGAAGGGGTAAAGAAAGCAACTCACCATAGCACCCGCAGTCTTTCAGAGGCAGCTGCCTTATGATAGCTTGGGCGAGCAAAAGAATAAAGGCGCAGATAAAAGCAACAAAAGCCCAGAGGACAGGTTTAATCCATAATCCCAAAGCAAGAAAAACGCCGAGGAAAAATTCAAACCAAGGGGCGGAGATGGCGGCGACATCTTCCAGGAAAGGGGGAAAAATATCGTAGCCTTGAATGACAAACAAAAGGTTTTCATAGGGGGTCAACAGTTTCTCCGCGGAAACAACAATAAAAAACACCCCTATCATCCCTCTCAGAATAACACAAATATTCAATTGATTTCTCATGGGCAATTCTTTTTTTCGCAGGACATCACATGTCCTGGATTCCTGAGCACGACCGAAGCGGTCAAAGATTCTCCTCCAGCGCAGACTTCAAAGCACTGGGACCTATCATCATTTTACCATTGACAAAAAAGGTCGGCGTTGAGCGGATGCCCTTCGCCTTGCCCTGCTCTTGACATTCTTTAATAACAGCCAAAACACTTTCATCCTGCAGACAAGCCTGGAATTCTTCCTGTTCCAGGCCGATATCTTTGATGATCTGATCAAGAAACAGTTTCCGGTCCTTACTCTTCTTCCATTCTGCCTGTTGGGAGAACAAACGGTCCGTAAAATTCCAGAACTTATCTTGGCGGGCCGAACATTCCGCATAGACCGCACTTGTCATCTCGTGCAGGGGGAAATATTTCAAGGAAATAAAAATGTCTTGCGGGTATTGTTTTAAGTACGTATTAAGGACATCCACCCCGACGGCACAAGCCGGACAACCAAAATCCAAATATTCTACAACCTGAATACGCGCCCGGGGATTCCCTTTCGTGCGCCGCAGAGACGGCTCTTCCGGCCCGTGACTCATCCTGAGAAGCAGTTTCATGCCTACGATAAGCAAGACCCCGGCCAAAACGATAAAGACAGCAACGATTTGTTTATTTCTTTTAGGCATCAGACGGCTCCGGTTATCCCCAACGCGGGCCAAGCAACAAAGCCCGAAGCTTCTCCTTTATTTATTCAATCTTCTCCTGCCGGACAGGCCGGCCCGCACCAGACAGCCGGCATTCTCCCGGTTTATTAAAATTTTATACTACACACTTTTCCAGCTTTACGCAAACTAAAAATCGTTCAGGAAGCCTGTTTTCATCCTCCCCCCGAAAGACGACAAGCCCCTTCCCCAGGAATCAAGGCCCCCGATCTTATTTTAGAGTTCGGAAAATGATAAACTTCTTTTCACCCGCAGCTAAAGACACCTCGGCAAGAACATCTTTATCGTTTAAGTAAATCACGTAAGCCCCGGGATCAAGAATAAGCCGGGCTATTCTGATTTCACCCGGCAAAGTCTGCCAGGACCGCAAATCAGCTTTCTCGGCAGCCATATTAAACAGGCTCGCCAAAAGCCTAAACCAGCCGGCTTCCCTTTTCCCGTGTTTTTTTTCTGTCTCATTCTCAACATGCCTCTCGACAAAATACCGGCCGACCGGCCTCGCCACGCCTTTGACTAATATCCTGACTTTTCTGTCCGCTAAATTCTTCTTGGCGATACGATCAATATCCTGGCCTAAATACGTTTCCGCATAAAATATGTCTTTCTGCAAATTCTCTGCGCGGATCACCCGGTCGCCGGGCCCGTAGGGCAGTGATTGATATTTCGGGAAGGAAAAACTTGAGACATATCCGCCGGGCATGGGCAGCAGAACCGATTCCGCCTTTTTAACAGGAGAATATCCATGGTATTGAATAAAAAAGATTTCTCCTTTCTGAGATTTTTCCTGCAAGGACAGGCAGTTTTCCTGCGGAAGCAGATCTTTATATTTTTCCCAGGTTGAGCCCCCCATCCACCGCGCTAAAGTGCAGAGGTTTTCTTTAAGAATCCGGGGAGGATCAAGGCCGTAATTGACCTTATAATCCGACAGATAGACCTGATAGGCTTTCTCATACGAAATAAAGGCATCATTCAGATCAGCATACGTTCCGGACGCCTCGTAAAGAATACCGGACAACATCCTGGCAAAAGCATCTTCCCGGTAAACATTCTTCTGTTCAGCGGCGTAAAGAAGGTTCATGGCTGTCAGCTTGACATCCACATCCCGGGCTTCAACCAAAGCGGCCTCGAAATCCCCCTGAGCCGCAAAATTCAAAGCCTGGAAGATATTGATCATGACGCGTTCATAATCCTCCCCCCGGTAAGGGAGAAGATTATCATTCCATAACCAGCTGGAACCGATTTTGGACAATGATTCCGTATACAATGCCTCATGTTGCTGTTTGGCTTTTTCAAAAGCATCGATACTCTCCTGGTACTGGCCGCTGAGATGAAGCACCATGCCCCGGTCAAGGTTATACAGGAGACGGTTCCTGCTTCCGTAAACAGCCTTCTGGTCCTCAAGAACTTGCAATGCTTTATCATAACGTCCTGAGACAGACAATTGCCTGACGAGCGGCTGGACAGAGGAAACAGACGCACAGGAGGAGAGGAACAAGACCGACAGGCCCAACAACAACGGAAAGATATCACGGCGGGCAGGGATAGACATTTTTAGATTAAAAAAAACATACTGGGCAAAGGATGCGGGAGATGGCCTCCGGGACAAAAAAGGATCCTTTATAATCACAATGAGTATTTGCTTCTCTTAACGTCTTTTTTAATGACTTCCTGACCTATCCATAATTTTTGATTGGTTTCGATATCAATAAGTTCCAAGTTGATCTGATAAAGGATAACATAACGTCCCTTAAACTCATCCTTGACGGAATTCATGCTTCCGATAACGATTAAATCCGCCCCGGTCTCCTTCCCGAAAGCTTTTATCGTTTCCGGATCCGTGAATCCTTTATGCTGCGAAGAACGTTCATCGCGGACAGCGTCCCGCTCACCTTTAGCGGCGACAAATTTGACCTTGCCCGAATTCAACAAATTCCTTTCCAGATCTTTAATAAACACATCGGAATTAATATGTTCATGGCTCCGGTTCGTCACCGGACCGACGACCACGACAGGAGGACGGCCGTGAGCCTCTCTAAAGGTCTGGCTCCAGGTATGAGACAAAGCGTCCTCGATCATCGTCTTGGCGACCAGACGCGAATCCGTGTCATTCCACCGGCCGCTTAAATCAACAATGTCTTCAGCATCAAGCCGTTTAACCCGCTTTGAAGCACAGCCCGGCAAAACGACAACAGACAATATCAGAAGAAGCACACACACACCTCTAAATCTCAGCATAGAAAATCTCCTTTGCATAAATTCTTTCCGAAAAATTTTCACTTTCCAGAACGGATGATAAAACTGTCAGGATATTTATTTTTGACTTTTGGCAGATACTGGTCAGCCTCTTCTTTTGTCTGAAAAGTGCCGATGTAAATCCGGTGCCAGATACCCTTTTCACCCAAATCTTTTGTAGCCAGATAAGCCGGGTAACCAGAATCTTTAACTTTTTTCAGAGCCTCTTCAGCTTTGGGCTTGTTCTTTGAGGAAAGGATCTGGATCGTGAAGGGGACTTTAGAAAAATCTCTTTGTTCTAAATCCTGCGGAGTCACGACAGGGCGCTGGCTCGCAGGTTGTACGGCGGCCGTTTGCGGGACAGGTTTATCCGGGACCGCGGCCGGGCTGCTTTCCTGCGTCGTCAGCACACGGCTCTCGGATTGCACAAATTCATATTCAATCTGGGGTTCCGTATCGAGATCCCCTTCCGGGAAAACATCTCCCAAGGGAAGGACATCGTCTCCGCTCTGATAATTAAATGTAAAAAGCACTATCACGACAACACCGGCAACGAAGAACCAAATCATCCATTGATTTTTCATATCCACCTCCTACCTCTTATTTTTCATTCATATTGGTAATAGTTTATTGAGTGTCTTATTTTAACCTTTTGTATAATATCGCTCAAGTTAAATCTCAGCAATAAAGAACTTAAAATAATTCTTTTTGATATTCCGGCCCTTGTTTTTCAGGGGGGATGGATTTTTGTTTTATGCGGACAGGCTCGGGGAAATGACCTTCTAAGGCACCTTCGACCAGATCTTTGACGTCTTCGCTGAAATTCTGGGTTAGAATCCATTCTAAATATTTCCGGTCTTTCTGCGCAACCGTTTTTAAAGTTTCTTTCCGGGCATATTTGCCAAACATCATATAAAGCTCGCCGTTCCACCAGCGGAACTTCCTGTTGGCATCATAAAAATCCGTCCTTTGCTTATAATCAAAACGGCTCAGACACTCGAGTTCCTCCACCCCGTCTCCGTACTTTTTCAATTGGGCCTCAAGAACTTCCAGCGTGGCTTCGGTATCGGCAATAGCGGAATGCGCACATTCCAGATCTTTATGACAATAAAAATCATAAGCGGCCGTCAGATCCCTTTTTTCATGCAAATGGTATATCTTCTGGGCATCATAAATATTCCGCTGAGCATAATCAAAGGTCATCCCCACCTCAGAAAACTCTCTTGCCAGAAGCGGCAAGTCAAATCTCTCAAGGTTAAAACCGCCCAGATCAGCCCCGTCCAAGAACTGCATCACATCACCGGCGATCTGCCGGAAATAGGGAGCATCCTTGACAATATCATCCGAAATCCCCGTCACGTCCACAACTTCCGGAGGGATAGGAATCCCCGGGTTGACTTTTTGTTCATAAACCGACCGCGCACCGTCGGGAAGACAACGGATCATCCCGATTTCGATAATACGGTCCTTATCAATCCACGTCCCGGTGGTTTCCAAATCCAAAACAACAAAAGGCCGGTGCAATATCATTGAACAACTCCCATAACCAGTTGACCGTCGGAAAGCCAACGGATTTCTGTTTTAACGGTTTTCCCTTCTCCAGGGATTCACACACGCCCCGGGGGTTCCACAAAGCCGCTTCTCCCGGGAGCGCTCACTAAGGCTCAGGAGAATACCACCCGAAGGTATCCCCTTCTTTCTCATTGACAAGAAGTCCTATTTCTCCGGTCTGGGGATCCAGGATCAACAAGCCCAGGAAATAATGCTCCATCATAACATACCGCCCTGACGGCATCCACCGTAAATGCTGAATGGCCAGTTCTCCCCCGCCGTACTGGTAACGCGGCATATCACTCCGCCGGGGGACCCGCGGGATACGGTACAGCTTCCTTTTCCACCAGCGGTTATGAATATAATAAAGATGATCGAAGTCATCAACCCCGAGCCGGGACCCCTGTTTGGAAACCCAGGAATAATGTTTACGCCCCTCGCGGCCAAAAGACAGGTCTTCTCCCCCTGTATAAATATGGATATCGCGCAAAGCCAGATTATCCAGCGGGATCGTCTCTTCATCAAAGGGGAATTGGATAATAAGCCTCGGCTTCAGGGTCGCGAGAGGAATTTCGTAAACCTGAACTTCATATCTGTTGGCATACAGCGTCGTGTCCAAAGCATTGAACCAAAGATAATAAAGGCTCTCCCCCTGGGTATCCCATAATAAGGATGTCATTTTTAAAGAGGGACTCTTAACGGACCTTTTTGTCCTGTCCGGCACATTGTAAATAACCCAGTTATGAATCGAAGAAAAATTCGTCCATTTCGCGATATGATAACAAAAACGCTGGCTGTCCGGAGACCAGTTGACGCCGTCAAGCACGCCCTTATACTTCTCAGAAGAACCCTCCTTCTCCTGAGCCGCAGGCGGAGTGACAAAGTCAATTCTGACCTTTTCATTCTCAAGCCGGTCAAGCATCCACAGATCATATTCCGTGGCGATCAACAGGAACTTTCCGTCGGGAGAGAAATGATACGCCCGGACAGTGTCCGGAGATTCAAACACCACTTCCCGGTCGCTGCCGTTCGCATTAATCCGCACCAGTTGATTCTCATGAATAAAATAAATCTTCAAATCTTCTTTCACCCATTCCGTGGTCGGGGTCACTTTGTACGAAAAATCCAGAGCCGCCTTCTTCGTCAGATTGATCAAGCCGCTGTATATCGTCATCGCGATCAGCATAGCGAACCCGGCCAAAAGACAATAGTGCAGAACAAAGTTCAAAATTTTAACCAGAGTCTTCCGTCTTATGTTGCGAACACGTATCGCGACCAGAGAAACAGCCACCGCAATAACATATATCAGCAAGATGATGAGAATCTGCTCAAAATAGATGTTAAAGAAATTAATGATGAGCTTGGGTAAAGAAAGGATTTTTTCCATAGTTCTCAGGAATAGTTAAACCACATGTTGTTAAATAAAAAGGCCCTGCCCCCGCATCAGGGCATCGCTGAATACCCGTATTGCGACCGCACATCCATATACCTGTTAAGAATATCTCCTTCCGTCAGGAAACGGGAAAGCCGGGTATAGGCATAGCCCGGCTGGTCCAATCCCGAGCGCACGGACCGGTCCACCTGAGGACGGAGAAGGAAAAGGTTCTCTTTCGCTCTGGTCATGGCAACATAAAGCAGCCGGCGCTCTTCTTCCACGCCTTCTTCATGATTCATGGATTGATATGACGGCAAATAACCTTCCGCGACAAAAAGCACGAAAACGCTGTGCCACTCCAGCCCTTTGGCCGAATGTATTGTGGACAAGACCAGATGGGACTGCCGGGATGCGCGCCTTTCTTGCTCGACCCGGGATTTCTCCGGAGCATCCAAGGTCATGTCGGACAAGAAAGACTCTAAAGAATCATACCGCGCGGCGATCCGCTGCAAAGATTCCAGATCATTGATCCTTTTATCAAAATCATCATAGACATCGGATAACAAAGGGAAATAGTATCCCAGAACCATGTCCAGAGTCTCAGCCGGTCTCTGCTGAAATCCATCCGCCTTCTTAAACATGTCCATCATGCGTATGATCCCTTCCTTGGGCCGCAAAGAGGATAAATCAGAGTGAAAACCCTTTTGCTGACGGGTAATCTCTTTTACAACACGGCGGGCCGTTTGCGGGCCCACCCCGCGCAAAAGCCCCAGGACCCGGATCCAGCTCAGGTCATGATAAGGATGCACGATGATACGCAAAAAACTGACCACGTCTTTAATATGGGCCGCTTCAATGAATTTCTGCCCCCCGTATTTAATAAAAGGGATGCCCCAGCTTGACAGTTCGACTTCCAAATCATTAGAGTGCCAGCCCGAACGGAACAGCACAGCCATATCGCTCAAAGGAACCCCCTCTTCCTGCAGCTGCATAATCTGATTAACGACGAACTTGGACTGGCCGTTTTCATGCGGCACATCAACGTAAACAGGCATCCGGATGCCCGGCCGTTCCGAGAACAGCTCTTTTTCGTATTTTTCCGGAGCCGATCGTATCAGCTGATTGGTCAAATCCAGGATAGGCTGTGATGAACGGTAATTCTGCTCTAATAGAATAACCCTTGTCTCAGGGAACAACTGGGGAAAACGCATAATGTTTTTGTAATGGGCCCCCCGGAAAGAATAGATACTCTGCGCGTCATCCCCGACAACCATAACATTCTGATGCGCCGAGGCTAAAAGCTGCACGATCTCAGCCTGAATTTTATTAGTGTCCTGATATTCATCCACCATGATGTAGGGATGGGATAAGGATAATTTCTGCCGCAAACCGGCCTGTTCGCTCAGAAGCTTTTTTAAGAAAACCAGCAGATCATCAAAATCGAGCAAAGACTGTTGACGTTTATATTCCGTATATTCTTCCTGCAATTGAACGATTTCCGAAAGCCAGTTTAAAAAATGCGGATAATCCTTGCACAGCACTGTTTCCAGATCCTCATCCCGGTTAATACTGGAGGATAATATCGATAAAAGGGCCTGTTTTTTAGGGAAACGCCGGTCGAGCTTATCAAAGCCCAGACGAACCCGCAAACTCTGGACAGCATTCTCAGCATCCGACTGATCCATAATAATAAAACGGGGCGTCAGGCCGATATGGTGGCCATAATGTCTTAATATGGTGTTGGCGAAAGAATGAAACGTTCCGCCAACGACATTCTTGCAGCGGTTATCCAAGATCGCGGAAGCTCTTTTGAGCATTTCCTGCGCGGCTCTGCGGGTAAAGGTGAGCAGCAGCACCTGTTCAGGAAGGATCCCCTGTTCAATCAAATAAGCCGTCCGGTAGATCAACACTCTTGTTTTTCCGGAACCGGCCCCGGCAATAACTAAATACGGACCTTCCAAGGCCATGACGGCTTCATATTGAGCCGTATTCAATTCCTGTTGATAATGAATCTTTAAGGACATGACGGACATTATAACACAACTCTCATGTCTTGGGGATGGCCATACGAAGAAAAAACAAGGCAGGATAAATGCCGAACCTCTCGGACCTGAGTTTTGTAAACATCAACACACTAATTTTTTATTTTGTGGGGAGTAGAAAGGGCTTTTAGCTGTTTCTGCTTAATTCGAATTTGATTCTTTATCTCCTCCGCCTCTTCCTCAAGCTTTCGGCTGTCTTCTGAGATAAGGTTTAAAGTTTCGCTCAAATCCTTGACTTTCACTTCTCTTTCTTTTATCTGGGCTATGGCCTTTTCCTGTTTCTCCGCTAAAGCAGCGAGTTTTTGCTGATAAAGGCCATAATCCTTTTGTGACTTCCAATATTCCTGATTCAGCTTAACACTTTCTTTTTCATAATCATTCAGGTTTCCTTTAAGTTTATCAACCTGGCCCAATAAAAGGTCTTGTTTGCTTTTTAAATTCCCAAGCTTTTCCTGCAAGTCTCTGATCTTTTTTATCATCGTATAACGGACATGTTGATAATTCGTGATTTCGTATTCAATCTGCTTCCTTTTTTCTATTTGCTGATTATAATTAGACCACAACTTGTCATATCTCTGCAATTGCTGTAAATATAAATCGTCCTCTTCTTCTGCTGCAGCCGTAACAGGTATATTAAACATAAAAATGTTTATTAATATTAATATTAATATGGATTTCATTTAGAAACTCCCTTTGTATAATAAAATTAATATATTAATAATAACACTATAACAAGTTTAACAGGTAAAAAGGATTTTCGCAATTAAATAAGCTTCCTGATGACGCTGATCACTTTCCCGATCAGCATAACATCCTCGTTTACCGGGATGGGTTGATACTGCGGATTGGCCGGCTCAAGATAATAATTCCGGCCTCGTTTTTTGAGATATTTGATTGTCGCCTCATCCTGAATAAGGGCGACAACGACTTCCCCTGTCTGAGCGACAGGTTGTTTTCTAACCAAGACAAGATCATCCGGGAAAATACCGGCTCCGTTCATACTGTCCCCTTTGACCCGGAGGGCAAATGTATCATCATCAGAAAAAACAAGACTATCCAAGTCTAAATATCCTTCAATTTCCTCAACAGCCAGGGTCGGCAGGCCGGCCTGGACCCTTCCAAGAATAGGGATCTGAAAAAGATTTCCTTTAATAATTTCTATGGCTCTTGACTTATTGGCTGATATCCTGATATACCCTTTATCAACCAAAGCACGGAGATAATCACGCACCGTGCCCGTAGAAGAAAAGCCAAAATGAGCGGCAATTTCCCGCACCGTTGGAGGAATCCGGGTGTTTTTTATTTTCTTATAGATGAATTTAAAGACATCTTTTTGCTTTTCTGTAAGGGGAACGTTCTTATTCATAAAAAAATGATACCACCCAAAAGTGTGGATGTCAATCAGTTTTTTAAACCGCAATCCAAGGGATTGTTGGAGTGAAAATCAAAAAAAGACCGCGCAAATTCAGCAAATCAAGTATAATATCAAAAATAGCCGTATAAAGATAACTTCCTTTAAAATTTCAGCCCGGCAACAAAAAACTCCTCCGAAAAGGCACCATGGAATATAAAGAACTGTTAAAGACTTTTAACCAAGGGGATATTGCCCTTATAAAATCTTTACTGGAAGCCGAAGGCATTGATTTTTATGTGCAGGGTGAAACTTTTAATTTGGTCCGCCCTTTGGCCGTGCCTCCTGTCTTCATGGTCAGGGAAGACCAGCTTCAACAGGCCCGGGACATCATTCAAGACCTTAACATCTCGTTCAGCATCAACAAAACCGCTCATAATGAAGAAGAGCCTTTTGAAAACACTTAAAGGGCTTGTTTCTAGTTTTATTTAATCCCTTCGGGAATCAGAAAAATCATATTTCAAAAAACAGAGCCGCTCCCAAATAATCACTTTTATAATGGAAACATCCCTTATCATTCATTAATATAAAGATATCAAAAAATTTTCTCGAGGGGATAAAATATGGAACCGTCAGCGACAGTTAAGGGGCTTATTATCAACGGGGTTAAAGATTTCATGCTGGAAAAATACGGGGAGCAGGGTTTCAAAAATTTTTTAAAGAAGACCCCGCAGGAAGACCTTCCGGTTTGGACAGAAAAACGCGTCATTGCCACATCCAAAATTCCGGCATCTGTCTATAAAAACATGTTCGACTCTTTCGAGTGTCTCTGGGGTAGCGGCGACGGAAAAAAATTTCAAGCCGCGGCCGCCTATGTGGCTTTCCAAGATCTGGGATCCGTCATGAAATTCTTCATGAAAGTAGGCAGCCCCTCTTTTGTCGCCCAACGCTTTCCAAGCGTCTGGAAACAGTACTTCAGTGCCGGCGAGGTTAAAATCATACAATTAAAAACCAATTTTGCTGAAATGCTCCTTGAAGGGGCGTCCGAATACGGCAGGGCTGGCTGTCTCGGCACACTGGGCTGGACGAGAGCGGCCCTGGAATATGCCGGGGCGAAAAATCTGCATATCGATCATTCGGAGTGTCTGTTTCAGGGAAGGAGCGCCTGCCGGTTTATCTTCAAATGGCAATAATCGTACCGTCCAAGACAAAACGTCCTTGCGCGGACACCAGCCCTAACGGCAGGGGAAACCGGGCAATCATCATGAGTGAAATAAAAGACGAAGCACGCTTTTCGCAACTGGTCGGGCTTATCAAACATTCGAATGAATTGGCCTCGAGATGGGTCATAACATATTTAGGGATCCAGACCGGGATGATCATGGCGGAAGCGACCATCATATATTGGATCACAAAAAGCCATTACGATATCATCCTCATTTTTCTTGCCTGTGTTCTGGCTGTTTTTGCGGTGGCCTCTTCCGAGACGACAACCCGGATCCTCGTCAGGAACCGCTTCTGGTTGAAGCATTATGTCAAAGAGGTCATACGGATCGAGGGGAAAAACGGGATATGGCTGGAAAATCTTTCTCCTCCCGGGAGAAGCCTGGACCAGCAGTTCATTTTCTTAAACAATTGTGTCGTCATCGGATGGATACTCTTCGTATTTATCCTGATCTTCTCTCTCCTGCGCGGGCTTTTATAGCCACCCGCCTTCAAAGGCGTCGCAATCGCTCGAAGCTTTCTGCGGAAGTCTCTACGATAAGGACAAAATTTTTCTGGAGGACTTGCGGCCGAAGCAGCATATGGCCGGGAAGTTTAGGCTAATGCCCGCCGTTAAGAGCCATCATGACAATTTTCCGGATGAGACGGTCATAGGGGATACCGATCTTTTCGGCTGACTGCGCCACTTCATCAATCTTCGCGATGCAAGGATTCGCATTCGGCTCGATAATATACACACGCCCTTCCGGCGTGAGACGGATATCGAAACGGAGATAACTCTGCACATTCAGGGCCCGGTAAGCCCGCTTGCACACATCATGGATTCTCTCTGCCACCCCGTCCGGGAGTTTTCCGGCAAAAGCACTTTTTATGCCCCAACGGTCGCGGTACTGGTCATCCCATTTAGCCTTGTACGTCGCGATCCGGGGTTCGTCATCGGGCAATTGACCGAACTTCATTTCCCGGGGGGGCAGAACCCGCAGACGTTTATTCCCGATGACCGTGACATACAGCTCCCGGCCTTCGATATATTCTTCAGCGATAGCATCGTGTTTCATGGAGTCGTGAATAAATTTAATCCTTTCGATAAATGCCGCTTCATTATCCACCACGGAAGCCTGGGAAATCCCTCGAGAGGCTTCCTCGCATAAAGGCTTGATTATCGCCGGGAGCTTAATCGTTTTCGGCCGCCAAATTTTATGCCCCCGGTAAAAAGTATGGAAACGGGCCACCCGGAGGCGATGGAATCTCAATATTTTCTTATGCATGGCTTTATTATTACAGATCATCAGGACATCGGCATCCGCCCCCGTGTAGGGGATCCTGAGCAGCTCTAAAACAGCTCCGATGTTTTTGTCAAAATGTGTCTTGTTGGCAAAAATTTCCACGAGGTTAAAAATAACGTCCGGCGGGCACTCCTGAATTTCCTCAAAAAGGGGCGCTAAAGAATCATACAACCCCAGCAGACGGACCTCGAAGCCGTTGGCCAGCAAAGCCTGGCACACATCATTCTCGGTATACATGTTGTCCGGGTCAGCAAATTCATCCTTAAAATCATAGCCACGAGGTGTTGCATAAGGGGTGTTAAAAAGCAGCAAGACCTTCAGTTTTTTCTTCATGTGTGTGTCCTTTGTGACTTGTCTCCCCGGTATAAACCGGTATAGACGTAATTCATAACCAGCGTTGTGATATAGGACGTGAGATTCGCCAAAGCAACCGGTTCGGAATCCTTAACGTATAACCGCAAATCCTGACACCGCTTAAGAATCATTTTTAACAGACGGTGGATGATGTATTTCTTCTCTCCCGACCAAATGGCAATTTCATTAATAATCATCTTCCGGTGTTTACGTATAAGCTTGCAGGCCGACAGCCCGTCTTTCGATTTTTCGGGCATATCGCCAAAAATCCTTTTTAAATTATCATCATGAAAGTCCGGAAAATCTTCGGCCCAGGAATGGCGTTTTCTTTTATAGTACGATTGCAGGGTCATGCGCGACTGTTTGATATGCCAATATTTCTTCCCCTTCAAGACTTTAGGAGTTTTCCCCTGAATGGTCCGCATGAGTTTATCGACATAGGCCAATTTCTTGAGAGCTTTCCAGCCCTGATATTGGGTTTTCCAATCCAGCCCCGGAGTCAGCCACACGGCAAACGTTTCCACAAAATCCTCATCCGGATGAAACTGGGCATAAAACCCTTCCAGGTGGTGCACATAATTCTTGCTGTAAGGCCGGAACCGGTAGGTATCCTTGTACTCCTGAGAAGGGGATCCGAAGGCATCCTTCCAGCTTTTTCTCTGCTGGAGCCGGTACGCATGGCAGAGGGCATGGCCTGTCTCATGCCGGAGGAGCTGCATGCACCAGGCCCGGGTTTCCCCTTCAACCTCCAGCATCATTTTTCTCTCCAGGCGGATCAGGACAGGATGGGCCAGGTAAAAGGGGATCCCGATCACCGGCTCATCCTTGGGAGAAAGCCATTCATCGGCGAGGTAACATTCCGGACGGAACGGCAGTTGTTTGGCCTCAAGTTCTCGATAGAGCTCCTGGATGCATTCCTGGAGCCAAGTCCCTTCAATGGACAGGGGCAAGTCACAGAGCCGCTGCTTTAGGAGCTCTTCTTCCTCCAGGGCATGCAAATCCAACGGTTTCATATTCCTGTTTCCCATTACCACTCTATTGTACTCAATGTCCCGCTATTTTTCTATCATGATCTACGCCAATTCCTTCTCCAGCCTCTCCATGAAAGATTCCGCTTCCGTGACAAGCCCGGGCGAAGACAGCTTCAAAGTTTCCATGTCTTTTTTAAAAGATTTTATGGCTGTCACCAGCTTGCGGATAGAGTCCCTGTTCCTTTTATCCCGTTCCTCTTCCGGATCGACTTCTTTCCGTTGTTTCATAAGTTGCGTCAAATCTTTCCGGAGCAAAGTATCGTTCCGGCCTTTTTCAAAAACGGATTTCCGTAACTGGCCATAATCGTGCTTGTCCAGCTCCTTCTTCGAACGGGCCAAACGAAGGACATTGATCGTATCATAATCCGGCACTTTCCCGGCGTCCTGATTCATGACATAGTCTTCTTTCAGGTAAGCCGGTTCTTCCTGTTCAAGGAAAAAATAGGTTTTAAGCAATTTTAACGCGGTTGTCTTTTTAATGCCTAATTCTCTCTGGACATAATATTCAAATTTATCGTAGCCCCAGGTGTAGAAAAGCTTGTCCTTCCAAACAGGATACAGGGTCTGGCCCAGCTGCACCCAGGACAGCTTGAATTTTTTGGCTAAGTCAACAAGGTTTTCACGGAGCATATCCTCCGTGATATTGGCCTGTTTTGTACGCTTAGCATCCTGCCTATCCAATATTTTCATAACCTCTTTCCTTCTCGGGTTGCTGATATTTATTGTCGGTATATTTTCACTTTCTTTGTTATTTCTGCCATGCATGTCTTGTTTAAAACGCCAGGCCGTCGATTGACGGCGGCTGCCGTGCCTGCGGCGACCGCATGGCATAACTGTTCGCGGAATTCATACCCCTGAATCTCGGCATAAATAAAACCCGCCAGCAACGCATCTCCGCAGCCTACGGTTGTTTCTGCTTTTACCCGGGGAGGGGTAACCTGCCAGCATTCCTCGACATTGGACCCCAGCAAACCTTCCGCGCCCAAAGATAAAAGGACAATCGTAATCCCCTGCTGATGCATTCTGGATACAACGGCTTTTAAATCCTTAAGCGAACGTATTTTTCTTCCTAATATCTGCTCAGCCTCTTTTTGATTAGGCTTCACACAATAAGGACCTGCCTTCAGGCCTTCAGATAATGTCCGGCCGCTCGAGTCTAAAAAAGTTTTAAGATTCTTTCTGTGCGCTTCCCGGATGAGACCCTGCAAAAAATCCGTTTTTAGCCCGCAGAGGCAACTACCAAAAAATACCACATACTGGTATGAATTCAAGAGATAAGAATATCTTTTTTTAAACGCCCGGAGGTCCTGCCGGCGGACAGCCGGCCCCTCTTCTAAAATACGCGTTACAATATTTCTTTCCGTATCAACCACCGTAAAATTGGTCCGGGTCTCTCCGGGAATATGCTGAAAATCCGCGGGGATACGCTCTCGTTTCAATTCCTCCAGGATATACGTCCCCGCATGACACCCTTTTCCAAACACGGATATCTTAGAACACAGAACCTGTTCCCTCTCTTTTATTTATAACCCCATATCTCTCGCGGAATTTTTGAAGTTGTCTTCCGGAGACATTTTTGCTAAATTAATAATTCGTGGGTTTCAACCAATCAAAGATAGCGTTTCTCGAAAATATGACATGTATGTGTTTTCCGCTCAAGAGACCTCAGAAAGTTATGAACATTTTTCAACGACATGACTTACGAGCCTGGTTCTTACGGAATAGCCGAACAATTTTTATCGCCGCGAAAAATGTTGTTCCCCGCAGACACCAAATTCACTTTTTAACAGGCACATATTCTGTTGACTAAGCGAAAGATGCTAAACTGAAAATCCCTGCATACCTGTTTGAGTCTGTTTATTATGCCTTTATTGAAAAAAATACTGCGAACCCAACTCATAAGCGGCCTCTGCCTCTTGTGCGGCCTCTGCCTGCCCGCACAAGCCGGGGAAACGCATCCCGCCGTTCGTCAAACTTATCATATCCGGCAAAAAACACTCCACAAGAACGGCGTATTTGTTTCGCAACCGCATTCCCTGGACATTCAGATTAAAAATTTCATTTATCAAGCGGATATTAATTCTATAGAAGACTACGCTGTCTGGCTGAAAAAAAACATCAAATATCAAAAATCAGCACAGCCGGATTCCTGGGTCTCCCCTATAGATATATTAAACCGCAAGTGGGGCGACTGTGACGATTTTGCCCTGCTGAATTCTTCGGTCGTACGGGTCCTTGGATATCAACCGCGCTTTCTGGCATTATTTCGTGCTAAAAGAGCCCATGCCGTGTGCACTTTTCAATCCCGGGACTATATCTTCTGGTTTGATAATGCCGAGATCAAAAAAACTCAAGCAAAAACAATGCAGGATTTCGTCAAACTGATGATGTCTCGATACAAGTGCTCCCGGATTCTGGAACTCGATCTCGAAACAATGCAATGGAAGGCTGTCCCGGTGACAGCATCATAACAGGAGCATAAAACCTCCCCGCCTCATACTGTTATCCCGAAAACAAAATTATGCTATGGAATTTATAAGGGATCAATCACGAGATATAACGACATTGATGAGAAGAAGACGTGTCCCGGCTGACTTATTCTAAATAGGTTTTTAATTCGTTCCAGGTCTTCTGGCCAAGGATCCCATCGACTTTGAGTCCATGATCTTTCTGAAAATCGCTGATAGCGGTCTTGGTCATGTCTCCGACTTTCCCGTCGATGTTTCCTTTATAATAACCGGCTTTCTTCAGAGCCACCTGCACCTGCCGGATACTGGCTTTAACCCGGATAATATCATCATCCGCCTCTGTTTTACTGCTGGCGGGAACCGCTGAGCTTACGGCAGGCCGCTTTTCCATACGGGGGGATTTATTTTTCAACCGGTCAATCTCATAACTCAAATCTTTAATCTGATACTGCAAATCTTTGATCTCATTATCCTTTGTCTGCACTTCCCGCTCAAGCTCACCGACCCGCATCTGCAGCATATTGACATTGCTAGAATTAGGAGATGATGTCACGCATCCCGACAACACCATCATCACTATAACAACAAGAGCTAATGTCCTGGACATGAAGAACCTCCTTTACGGTTAAATCTTACTCAATAAAGACTTATAGAACGTATTTTACCATAAAGATCCCAACTGACCATCTGTTCTTGCACTTTTTTTAGTTCCCCGCAGCGATTCTTTTCTCTTGTTCCGCTGAGGATCCGGCAAAAATTCAAAAATATTTTCAGGAATTATCCTTCTGGAGAAGTTCGTGGGTATTACGGAAGGCGTTGATTTCCATGAGCTGGTAATCAATGCTGCCATGATGTTCCGGGAAGCGTCGCAGGAACTCCTTCTGAGCTTCTGTTCTTTCATCGAGGACCTGCAAGGTATATTCAAAACCCGGCTTGATAATCGGGACACCGCCGAGTTTAATCCGCTCCTTTTCTCCAATGACTCTTAATGTCCCGAGGTAAATCGTTTTGTCCAGCTCAACATCAAAAGAAACGTCCATCGGCTCTGTGGCTAAAGTTGTCCCCACGGGGATCGTAATCGAATTAATCCGATACCGCCCAACAGGCAAATCGATAAAGAAATAGCCTGGTTTGACTGTCTGAATATTCCACGGCAAATTTTTCTGCCGGTCCTTGTCCCCGATGATCAGTTGAAAAACTTTTTGGGGGTCGGTGATGTCAACAATACTCAATTGGACATAGCTTGTTTTTACAACACCTTCAAACACGGTCTTGGCGAACACGGACCCGGAAGGGATTAACAATCTTTCTGCTTCCTCTGCTGAAGAAGCTGATTCCTCTGCCACATCCTGCAAGGAGATATCCTCTAAAACAGAAGCCGGGGAGGTGTCTGGGATATCCAGCTCTGTGTCGGCAACATCCTCCTGTTGTTCTGTAGTGCCAACGGGGGTCTGCGGAGATATATTATTATCAGGATGAACGGTAGCACAGCCCAACACTGATATGATAACAGGTAGCCATACGATTTTGTTTCTCATAAGACAATATATATTAAATTATTAGTCTTTTTTAATTTCTAATATTAATGGTAGTTTATAGAAAAAGTGCTTTGTTTTCAAGATAAGATTTTATTGAATAAAAAACGAGCGGCAGTCTTCGAAAAGACTGCCGCTCATCCTCGGCTAGTGTTGATTAAACACAAGCAGCTAAGTCAGAGTTCCTGACTTTTTGGGGGAGAAAATTTTTGCTTTCCAAAAAATATTTATTTTCAAAATATGACAAAATTCAACTTTGTAAGAATGCCGTCCCTGCCTCAATGAGAATGAACCTTTAACTTTAAAATGAAAAACTTCTTTCTGCTGTTTGTTATCAATATGTTTTCTAACGAATATCTCTGGATGCGTATCAACAGTATTAGTATACCCCGAATTTCTAATTTTGTAAATAAAACTTTTTTGAACTATTGTCCGGCATTCTTTATCTTCGGCCATCTCTTTAATCAAAATAATTTTCCGACGGTGTTTAAAAGAATGGCGTTTTTTATATAATATTTTCCGCATGTCCTCCCCCTCAAGGGCAAGAATGTTTATTGGGAACTTACAATCAAAGTATAACATGTGGATTCCGGCAGGCAAGGTCATCGCCTTTTAGGGGAGAAAGCGCTTTCTTTCAAAAATATTTTTCCGGCAGCGACGGGACAAAAAAACGCTTTCTTTAACCGGCAATTTTTTATGCAATATTTTTTTTAAAAGCTGCGCAGGTGGGCACCCCTACCCGCAGGGAATATAGGACTTACGGAAATAAGCCGAAAGAAAGAGAAATTCACTTTCTGGGGAACAAATTCATGCGGGACTCCTGCCCCTGAAGGAGCCGTCGGATATTGGGGATATGCCGGAGAAAAACAAAGACACAAAGTATACATCCTAGAATAATCATCTCTACAACCTGATGTGTCAGGATCATAAAGACAGGCAAGCCGAACCCCGCGGTTATAGAGGAAAGCGAAACATAACCCGTCACGAAGAAAATAACTGTCCACAAAGATAATGTCAGAATCAGGACCGGGCGAAAAGGGGGGAAATTCATAGCCAGGCCGATTAACACGCCCAGACTTGTAGCAATGCCTTTCCCCCCTTTGAACCTTAAAAAGACGGACCAGTTATGCCCGCAGACGACGGCAACGCCTAACAAAACACATTCAACAATGCCCTCCAAGGATAAAGCGCCTCCCAGCCATACGACAGGCAGGATGCCCTTGACGACATCAAGGAAAAGGACAAAGAGCCCCGGCCCTTTTCCCAAAACACGGGAGGCATTCGTGGCTCCGACATTGCCCGAACCATAGTCTCTGATATCGACACCTTTCAGCACCCGGACAAAAACATAGGCCGTTGGAAACGAGCCGATCAAATAACTCAGAATCAATCCCCATAAAAGGAACATGTTGTTATCCTCTGTTAACTCCCGTCAGGACGAACCTCCGGGATTCTCGATGTTTAATAATTTAAATCCTTTCATCAAATAGTCCAGGCCTGACACCCCGCAGGACAAGACGACAAAAGGCCACAACAATTCCGACCAGGACCACTGCAACAACATCCCCGCGATGACAGCAACCTGGCTCATCGTGGAAATTTTGCCCCACCAGGTCGCTTCAATGCACAGGCTCCCGTGATGAATGACGATCAAAGCGGAACCGACGATCAGGACAACATCTCTGCTGATGGCCGTCACGATCAACCACGTCGGGAATCTAAAAACAGGCAAATGAACGCCGATCTGATTCAGGCAGATAAAACCGCTCATCAATAACATTTTATCGGCTAACGGGTCCAGCAGAATTCCCAAAGAACTTTTCTCGCCCCGTTTTCTCGCCAAATACCCGTCGGCGATATCCGAGAACACCGCCAGCAATAATATCGCCAAAGCCACACGAAGCCAAAAGGTTTGTTCAGGGGAATAATACAAAAGCGCCATGATAAAAAATGGCACTAACAAAATACGGATAAGAGTAATCCTATTGGCTAAGGTAACCGGCATGGGGCGAACCAAAAATATCACAACCGCAAAGCATTATTCTTCCCCTAATACTTTCAACGGCACATTATGAATCGGACATCTTTCAAGACTATAACGGTATCTTTTTCCGGTCACAGGGCAATATTTCACTTTTTTATGATTCTGGTCCAAGGCATCAGCGATGGTTTCCACCGCCTCCTGAGCCTCTTCATCCTTGCGCATATTCTCCACAAAATCCTTTAATTCCTCTTCTGTCATATCCTGTCCGCTCACGGCTTCCACAACTGTCCCTGCCGCGGAAAGGATCTCTTCTTTCGTTTCTTTTCGGAGCTTCCCGTCCGTTTTCTGAAGAGATCCTTTTTGCTGCCCAAAAGAAGCACATCCCGACAGAAGAAGAAACAACAGGCTGACGAAGAAATACCCGGCGACGCCGATATTCAAACTCTTCCGCAACATCTTTCTCATCTGATCCCTCAGGCTGGGTTCAAAAATCTCACACAGGCATAACCCTATTTTATCAGGCGTATGCGTTGCGGAGGCCAGTAAATCAAAGCGGCCTTCCCGACAACATTGTTTTCCGGCACAAACCCCCAATAACGGCTGTCACTGCTCGAGGCACTGTTATCGCCTAAAACGAAATAATGCCCTTCCGGAACCTTGATCTTCTGGCCCGGCAAAGCATTGCCGTAATTATAGTAGAAAGTGTTCTTAATCAAAGGATTTTCAATCAGCTTCCCGTTAATAAAGATATCGCCGTCCTTTATTTCTACGATCTCCCCGCCCACGGCTATAAGTCGTTTAATAAAATCTCTTTTGGGGTCAAGCGGGTAAATAAAGACAATAACATCTCCCCGATGCGGGGTCGTGAACCCCGGCAAACGTTTTTGGGTAAACCGAATCTTGGGGCCATAATACAATTTATTAACCAGCAGCCGATCCCCCTCCAGGAGGGTGTTCCGCATAGACCCGCTTGGAATCCGGAAAGCCTGGAAGAAGAATTCCCGGATAAACATGGCAAGAATAAAGGCGATAACAATGGATTCCACCCATTCGCGGGTGGCCGACTTCCTGACAATTTCAATGCCTTCATCATGCAAATTCACCAGCGCCTGCTGAAGCTCTTGCTCATCGGCCCCGGCGGATTGAAGGCTCTTGGTGATCGCATCCCGGTGGAGGAATCCGCTTTTTTTTCCTTCCGCGATCAGCTTATCATATTGATCCTTCCAATGAATGTCTTCCATAAATCTCTCCGTCAAATTTTTAATACAGCCAAGAATGCCTCCTGCGGCACCTCAACATTCCCTATCTGCTTCAACCTTTTTTTCCCTTCTTTCTGCTTTTCCCACAATTTCCGTTTGCGGGTAATATCTCCCCCGTAACATTTCGCCGTCACATTTTTCCCTGTTGAGCGCACTTTGGCGCTGGAAATGACCCTTCCGTCACACGTGGCCTGAATGCGGACCTCAAACAACTGTTGCGGGATCAGCTCTTTTAATTTACTCACTAACGCAACCCCCTTTTCATAAGCTCTCTCCTGGTTCACAAGGCAGGAGAAAGCATCGCATTCTTTTCCGTTAATCAGAATATCCAGTTTAGAAATTTTGGCAGGATAATAGCCTTTGAACCGGTAATCGATGGAGCCGTAGCCCCGCGTTACGGATTTAATCATATCGTTATAATCAACGATAACTTCGGATAAGGGCATGTCGAAAAGAATACGCATACGGTCAGAGACATACTCACTCTTGATATAGATCCCTCTTTTAGATTTGGACAGCTCCATCACCTTATCCATGTATTCCACGGGAGACATGATGGAAACCTCCAGATACGGTTCCTCGATCCGGTCTATCTGGGTCCGCTCCGTCAACTGGGCGGGATTCTCGACATAACAAGTCTCTTTATTTTTAGTTGTAAGGCGGTATTTAACGTTGGGCGTCGTCAAGATCAGGTTGAGATCATATTCCCGCTGCAGGCGTTCTTGCACAATTTCCATGTGCAGCAGCCCTAAGAAGCCGCACCGGAATCCGTGGCCAAAGGACTGAGAGGTTTCCGGCTCAAAAACAAAACTCGGGTCATTCAGCCTCAGCTTATCGATGGCTTCCCGCAAAGACATAAAATCTTTTGAATTGACGGGATAAACCCCACAAAAAACCATGGGATTCAGCTGGCGATAGCCTTCCAGCGGAGATACTGTCGGACGGGCGACAGCCGTTATCGTATCTCCCACCCTGACTTCTCTCGGGTCGTGGACATTACATGTAATGTACCCGACCTCGCCGCTTGTAAGCTTCTTGACCCTGGTCGCTTCCGGGCGAAAAACACCGATCTCTTCTATGGAAAACTCCTTCCCGGTATGCATCATCAGGATCTTCAGCCCCGGATCTATAACGCCGTTGAAGATGCGCACATAAATAATAATTCCTTTATAAATGTCATATTTCATATCGAAAATCAGAGCTTGCAGAGGCGCATGATCATCTCCTTCCGGGCAGGGGATGAAACTGACAATCTTTTCAAACAGCTCCTTGATGCCAACCCCTTCTTTGGCCGAAACCAGCTGGATATCCTCTTCTTTAAAGTTCAAAATATCCATAAACTCCATCTTAGCGTGATCAATATCAATGTTGGCAATATCAATCTTATTAATCACAGGCAGAATTTCCAGATTGCTTTCAATAGCAAGATAATTGTTCGCCACGGTCTGCGATTCAACCCCCTGCGAAGCATCGATGACGAGCAGAGCCCCTTCACATGCACGCAGAGATTTTTCCACCTCATACGTAAAGTCCACATGCCCCGGGGTATCAATCAAGTTAAAAACATATGACTTGCCGTTGTCTGCTTTGTAATCCAGCCTTACGGCAGAAGCTTTAATTGTGATGCCCCTCTCCCGTTCAATATCCATATCATCCAAAAGCTGATTCTGGAATTTTCTTTCATCGATCGCCCCGGTAAATAAAAGCAACCGATCCGCCAGGGTCGATTTTCCGTGGTCAATATGGGCAATAATCGAAAAATTTCTAATCAGTGACTTATCCATATTTTTTATTTCTTCTGGCAGAGTGATTCTGCCGCTATCACGGCCCCTCCCGGCCGGGTCAGGGACTTTTTTGCCCCTCCGGCACAGCGCGTTTAGCCTGAATGATATTTAACATGCTGTCAACGACATCTTCAATAGATAACGATGTCGAGTCAAGCATAATAGCATCTTCGGCTTTCTTTAAAGGTCCGACTGTCCTGGTGAGATCTTTCTGATCACGGTCACTCAGTTCACAACGGAGCTGTTCTGCCTCTACAGCCTTCCCCTTATCCCGCAGTTCTGTCAGCCGCCGACGGACCCGTTCGGAGAATTCCGCGTCAAGATAAAATTTGAACGAAGCCTCCGGAAAAACAACCGTGCCCACATCTCTTCCTTCCACCACAACGTTTTGTTTCTTCCCGATATCTCTTTGCCAGCCCACCAAAATCTCTCTCACCGCGGGAACCCTGGCGACATAAAACGTATTGTTCGTGACTTCCAGGGTACGGATCTCATCGGAGACATCCTCCCCTTCCAGAAAAACCCTCAGCCCCTTAACCGGATCCGCCTTCAAGGCAATAGTTGTTTTTTGCGCGCACTGGATCAGGGACTCCTCCCGGGCCAATTCACAGCCTGTGCGCATCGCCTTAAGAGTCAAAGCCCTGTACATGGCCCCCGTGTCCAGATACGCATAATTCAGCCTCCGGGCGAGCATTTTAGCGACAGTGCTTTTTCCCGCTCCCGCCGGTCCGTCAATGGTCACAACATGAAAACCCGAAAGATCTTTCATTTCACATAATCCTATCTCTTTTTTCTTTGGCTTTCTGGAACGTGTCCAAAAGGAACTTCGTATCATTCGTTATAATGGCTCGTCTGATAGCAGACAAATCCTTCACATAATCATCCAAAAGTTTAACAATATTATGGGCATTGCCCATACAGATATCATTCCACACTTGGGGAGAAGAGGCCGCAATCCTTGTGGTGTCTTTTAAGCCCTGGGCCGCATACTCCAATAAATCCTCCGGAATAATATTCATCAGGGAAAAGGCCAGGACATGCGGGAGATGACTGATAAAAGCCATGATACGGTCATGCTCCTCCGGAGATAAAAATTTCACTTTACATCCAACGCGGCTCCATAAGGATTTGACCCTGTTCGTGACTGAACGGTTGCCCCGCTCGGTCGGAGTTATAATGCAAAGCGACCCGTTAAACAGTTCATCGTCGGAGAACTGGACACCCCTTTTCTCTGATCCCGCGAGGGGATGCGACCCCAAAAAACTAACATAATTCGGCAAAGACTGCTGAGCGGCCTGAACGATGGAAACTTTGGAGCTTCCCACGTCTGTGACAATACAATTGCGTTTCAAATGAGGCCCGATCATCGACAACATGCCTGTAATAATGCTGACCGGGGTAGCGAGAACGACCAAGTCGGCATTATGCACGGCCTTTTTAATATCGTGAGTCCCATAATCAATCGCCTGGGTTTTGACTGCCGTCGATAAAGTTGACTGACGTTGAGACAGCCCGACGACTTCTTTGGCAAGATTATGCTTTTTGATGGCTTTTCCCAAAGATCCGCCCATCAATCCAACACCAATAATGGTGACCTTTTTAAATAAACGTGATCCTAGTGGCATATGTCTTTTTCTCCCTTAATTCTTTAAGAATCCAACCAGAAAATGCTAAAGCGCTCTGTTTACGGCTTTAGCGACAGCTTGCAACTGTAACATAAGGGCTTGAAAGTTTTCCGGGGTAAGGGATTGGGCGCCGTCAGACAAGGCTTCTTCAGGATTGGCATGAACTTCAATAATCAAAGCATCGCATCCGGCCGCCACAGCAGCTAAAGCAATCCGGCTGACCAAACCCCATCGGCCAGTGCCGTGACTAGGGTCAGCAATGACGGGTAGGTGGGACTTCTGCTTAATGACAGGAATGGCATTAATATCAAATGTGTTCCTGGTCGCCGTTTCAAATGTCCGAATACCTCTTTCACACAACATAACATTTAAATTGCCCTTTGCCGCAATATATTCCGCCGCCATCAAAAGATCTTTAATCGTCGCGCTCATTCCGCGTTTTAACATGACCGGTTTCTTGGTATTCCCGACTTCCTGCAGCAAGCTATAATTCTGCATATTTCTTGCTCCAATCTGCAGGACATCCACATACCGGGCAACAAGGTCGACATGACGCGGATCCATGACCTCCGTAATCGTCGCCAATCCTACGGCTTCACTGACGTCTTTAAGATACTTCAACCCTTCTTCTCCCAGCCCTTGAAAATCATAAGGGGACGTGCGGGGCTTGAACGCCCCTCCCCGGAGAACCGTTGCTCCCGATGCTTTGACTTTCTCGGCCACAGACAGCAAGGCATCGTAACTTTCCACAGAACACGGCCCGGCTATGACGGTAATCTTTTCGCCCCCGACCTGCACCGTTTCATTAATCCGAATGATTGAATCCTCTTTTTGAAATTCCCGGGATACAAGTTTATACGGGACCAGTACCGGCAAAACCTGGTCAACTCCCGGAAAAACTTCCAAGGGAATCACGCGCAAAACGTCTTCCGGGCCGATAAATCCCAGGACTGTTCGCTCTACGCCCTTGGAGACATGAACTTTGAGCCCTAATTTTTCCGCTTTTTCAATAATATGATGCAGCTGTTCTTCTGTGGCATCCGGTTTACAAATAATAATCATAAATCCCCCTTCAGGATTTTTCCGCAAAGCTATCCTGGTTTTATCCTTTAAATAATTATCTTTTTATCATGGTTTTAAAAACGGATAAAAAGCGCTTGTTCTCTTTCGGGGTTCCGATGGTCACCCGGATATAATGGTCCAAACCCCAACCACTCATATCCCGGACAATAATCCCCTTTTCCAATAGTCCCCGACAGTAGTCCCTTCCCTTTCCCGGCACAAGAATAAGCACAAAATTCGTACACGTTCGCACAAATCCGATGCCCCAGGACTCCAGGCACTGAAAGATAAATTCACGCTGAGCTTCGATCTCCCTGGCAATGCGTCGATAATAAGGCTTATCCTTTAAACAGGCTAAAGCCGCCGCCTGAGCCAGAGAGTTGACGTTAAAAGGTTCGCAAACCCGTTTAAGGATGTCTATCATTTCCGGACGGGCCAGACCGTACCCGATCCGCAACCCGGCCAAGCCGTACAGTTTGGAAAATGTCCTTGAAATAATCAGCTGAGGATATTTCTTCAGCAACTCCTTGGAATTCGGATAATCCTTCCTGTCGGCCACAAATTCGTGATAAGCTTCATCTAAAAAAACAACAATATCCGAAGGGAGACAGGAAAGGAAGCGTTCCAAATCCCCGGTAGAAATATACGTGCCGGCCGGATTATCCGGATTGGCCAGGAAAACAATCTTCGTCCTGTCGGAGACCGCTTGGGCCATCCCCGAAAGATCGTAGCGGAAATCCTTTACCGGGACAGCCTGAACCTTTCCCCCTACGACCTGAGTGGCAATGGTATAAATAAGAAATGAGGGGTGGGCCACCACAACCTCATCGCCTTCCCCGACAAAGGCACGAATGGCCGCGACAATGATCTCATCCGAACCGTTCCCGAAAATCAACTGGTTTTCATGACACGACAGCTCCGCAGAAAGAGCCCGCCGCAGGGTATAACAGCCGCTATCCGGATAACGGTTAATTGCCCCGGCTTCTTTGGAAATGGCTGCCAACACTTTAGGAGAAGGGGCGTAAGGACTTTCATTCGAAGCCAGTTTGATCACCGACTTCAGGCCCAGTTCACGTTTGACTTCATCTATAGGGCGCCCCGGCTGATAAGGCTTGACTGTTAAAACACGAGGTAATACTTTCATAGCTATGATACAGGATAGGAACCTAATATTTTTAAATATTTACACATATCTTCCAATTTCATTAAGGCCCGCTTCACAGGCTTCTCCTCCCGGTGCCCCTCAAAATCGACAAAGAAATAATAATCCCACGCTTTCTTTTTGGAAGGGCGAGATTCGATTTTCGTCAAATTGATCTTATTGTCGAAGAAAGGAGTCAACATATCGTGCAGCGCGCCCATGCGGTCCTTGATCGAAAAAAGGATCGACGTCCTGTCTTTTCCTGTCGGAGGGACATCCGTCTGGGCAATAACTAAAAACCGAGTAATATTATAAGCGCGGTCCTCTATATCTTTATGAAGGACACGCAGATTATACACTTGAGCGGCCATTAATGATGCGATACATGCCGCATTCTTTTCCTTGGCCGCCAGCTGCGCCGCCCTGGTCGTTGAGACGACATCAATGAGTTCTGCCTGCGGCAAATGAGCTGTCAGCCAGCTGCGGCATTGGCCAAAAACCTGCGGATTAGAATAAATTCTTCTAATATTTTTCTCCGGGATTTTCGCTAAAAGATTATGCGACACTTCCAACAAAATCTGCGAACAAATCTTTAATTCAGATTCGACAAACAGGTCAAACGTATGATTCACGGCTCCTTCGATTGAATTCTCTATCGGGACAACGCCATAATCACAGTCACCGCTTTCCACGGCGCGGAAGACATCGGCAATATTTCCGCTCGGAACATATCCGACCTGCGAGCCGAACCGGCGCTGCGCCGCCAGATGGGAAAAAGACGCCTGCGGCCCCATATAGGCAATACGCAAATTCTTTTCCAATGAAAGGGAACTGGACATGATCTCCCGGTAAACCGCCTCCAACCCTTCGTGAGTCATGGGACCTTGATTAAGAGACCGTATCTTTTTAAGAACCTTAACTTCCCGGTCAGGAGCATACACCCCTTTATTACTTCTGGCTTTTTCTTGCCCGATAGCTTTGCTGACCTTGGCTCTCTGATTCAGCAAGGACACGATTTTTTCATCAATCTGATCAATCTTTTTTCTTAATTCATTTAGACTCATAAATGTTCTCTTTCGTTACTCATAACAGGTTCACCCTCAGGCATATTCGCTTCAACCCCTTCCAGCGGCAGGGACTCCTGGCTTTCCTCCCTTGAAGCATCCGGCACAGGGGAGGCAAAATTCCGGGATTCCTCCTTGTCCTCCGAAACGCCTTCAGAAACATCCTCCACAGAGGCAACCGCCTCCTGGCCTTCAACGCCCTCTTCATCAGGGATATCTTGTGCGGCAGCAGCATCCGGCTCAACATCCCGGGAGCCTTCTTCCGGTGTCGCATGCCCCGTCTCGCCGCTGCTGGCAAATAACGTGGGGAAATCTTCCAGTTTAGGCAGGTCACGCAAGGACTTCAAACCAAAATATTCAAGAAACTGTTTTGTTGTGCCATAGATGTAAGGCTTGCCCGGGAGTTCTTTGCGCCCCACAACCTTAATGAGCCCCTTGTTAAGAAGATGGGCCACGACCCCATCCGAATTTACGCCCCTGATGACTTCAATATCAGCCCGGGACACGGGCTGTTTATAAGCAATAATCGCCAAAGTCTCCAAAGCGGGTCTGGACAATTTCTCTTTAACTCTTTTTTTAAAGAACCGACGGATAGCATCCGTATAATGCGGGCTGCTTAACATTTGATATCCGCCGGCGATCTCCATAATCACGATACCCCGCATGCCACTTTCATATTCATCTTTTAATTCCAGAATCTTCCGGCGGATATCCGCGGGCGACACCTCTTCCATCACCGCACGGATCTGTTCCAACGACACGGGTTTTTCACTGATAAACAGCAACGCTTCAATAATATTCTTAATAAAATCTTTTTCTGACTGAGTCATCAATCATTCATCCTTTGTTTATAGATTTCATTAATCAGTTGTTCTGTGTCCTTGATGTGCGGGCAACGTCTTAAAGCTTTATCAATCATAGACTTCGCTTCCGGCTTTTTATACTGCAACTGAACTAAGACAGCCAAAGCTTCTTCCTGCCAATCCGGGATGGGGCAACCGGTCTCCGCCGGGGTTTTATCCTGAATTAACCCATAGCGTCCGACCTTCCCCTGCAATTTTGCAACAATCTCTTTCGCCCTCTGGAACCCAATGCCCGGAAGCGACTTTAAATACTGTAGGTCTCCCCGGTCGATGGCTTCCGATATTTCACTGATCGGCTTGTTTAAAGCCTTGACAGCGGCCCGGGGACCGATCCCAGAGACTTTGATAAACTGAAGGAAAAATTCCTTTTCAACCTCATTTAAGAACCCAACCAAAAAAGGGAATCCCGCTCCTGTCCCCATCTGAATATAATGATAAGTAATCAGTTCCAGTTGATTCTGTTCATCCGCATGTTCGTAAACTCTCTGCAACACCGAGTAAGGGACAAAAATTTCATAACTCACGCCCCCCACCTTTATTATCAATGAATTATCTTTTTTTTCAACCAGTTGTCCAGAAATCTTCGTTATCATCTTATATATTTTATATTCTTATTCCACAAGATATCGGCCTAATAATGTTCCATATACGCATACCCCAAGGCCAGCGCCAAAGCATCGCTCGCATCCAATGTCAGCCGTCCGGGATCAATACGGAGAATGTTAGCGACGACTTCCCGGGTCTGCTGTTTTGACGCGTTGCCGTCACCCACAACATTTTTCCTGATGCGTTTTACGCTGTACTCAACCAGCTGAAGATGCTGATGGGCGCAGACGAGGCAGATCACGCCTCTCACATGTCCCAATTTGCAGGCCGTTGTCGGATGCCGGTAATGAGAGTAAAGCCTCTCCAAAACCATGACTGTCGGCCGATGTTCAGAAACGATATCCGTAAGACAATCGTAGACTTTATTGATTCTGTTTTGCAGGAAATCATCCGGCTTGGGTTCAATAGCCCCGGCTTCAAGGAGCTTAACATTTCTGGATTGACTCAACTCAACGGTAATCAACCCGTACCCCGTGGCATGCAAGCCCGGATCAACACCAATAATTTTCATATCATTCCGCTGCTTTTTCCATCTCGTCATCCGGGATATCAAAATTGGCGTGAACGGCCTGAATATCCTCGTGGTCCTCCAAAGTTTCCATCAGGCTCAACACCTGCTTCGCCTCGTTGCCCGTGACCTTGATATAAGAATTAGGAATCTTCGTGACTTCAGCCGTTACGGTGGGAATATTTTTGGCTTGAATGGCGGCCTTGACTGCTTCCAAGTTTGAAGGATCGCAAACAATTTCATAATATTGTCCTTTGGGATCAATATCGTCGGCGCCGGCCTCAAGGACAATGTCCATCAGTTCCTCTTCCCCTATTTTGTCTTTCTCGATAGAGATAAAACCCTTTGATGTGAACATCCAGGCCGTGCTGCCGGCTCCGGCCAGACTGCCGTTCTTCTTCGACAGAATATTTCTGATTTCAGCTGTCGTCCGGTTCTTATTATCCGTCAAGCCTTCAATAAGCATCGCCACGCCACCCGGAGCATAGGCATCAAAAACCACATTTTCATAGATCACACCGGGAAGTTCTCCTGTCCCCTTCTTTATAGCATTTTCAATATTCGTATTAGGCATATTAATCTCTTTAGCCCGGGCAATTGCCGCACGAAGCCTGATATTTGTCTCTGTATTACCGCCCCCATCCTTGGCGGCAGCGGTAATTTCTCGGGTCACCTTAGTAAAAGCAGCGCCTCTTTTTGCATCAGTAGCCGCCTTTTTATGTTTAATACTTGCCCATTTCGAATGACCTGACATATTCAACCCTCCTCATTTAAATCATGATTCATACAAATAAAAAATCCGCTCTCTTTTCGAAAAGCCATATTCCGACATCTCTCAGAACACTCATAAAAATTCCCCAAAAATGATATTTCAAGCAGACCAATAAGCCGGGTTTTGTGCATCTCGATTTTTTACAGGCGAGATGGATGGTTATTGCACTGACTCCTCAACTCACGTTAAGGACTCTTGCAGCCTACCCGGAGATACCGAAAACAGCTGCGCTCTTTTCGCGAAGCGGATCACTTCGCCCCGGTGTTATCACCGTGTCTCTCCCTATTTGGCCTTGCTCCTTGTAGAGATTGCTCGTTTCACCCTCGACCCCTGTTAACAAGGATCGAGTATCGTCACTGTAGCTCTAATCCTACCCTGATACGGAAATCAGGATGTCCTGCGTTACCAGGATACAATATCCTTTGGAGCCCGGACTTTCCTCCCCGCGGTTTGTTTAAGCCCATAAATCAGACTGCACCTGATTCTGGACCGGCCGCGAGGCAACCACCTTGGCCTGCTTGTCTTTAATGGCCTTACGTGCTAATTTATCAGCGTCCTTGTTTTTATCCCTGAGGACATGCGTGATATAAAATTTTTTGAACCCCCCAGCTAAATGCTGAATTTGATCAAAAAGCGGCTTGATTTTGCTGTCCTTAACCTTATAATAGCCGGACAATTGATTATAAACAAGCTCGCTGTCAGTAAAAAGCGCTACTTCATCGGCCCGCATAATCAGCGCTTCCTGAGCGGCATAAATGACAGCCGTATACTCTGCAATATTATTCGTTGCCTCTCCGATATACTTCGAAATCTCTTTAACAACTTCCCCGTCTTTGTGAATAACAACACCAATACCTGCGGGGCCGGGATTACCGCTACAAGCACCATCAGAGTATATTTTCAGTCTCATAGCTCCTCAGACATGGTCCGAATCCGCGTCGTCATTCTTTATTATAATTATGATTCTCTTTCTTTTAAATAAAGGATCCGAGCACAGATCTCACAATAAACCAATTCCTCATATTTCTTTATTTCATTGATCACCTGGGCAGGCACGTTCATATAACATCCGCCGCAGGCCTGGCCCTCGACAGGGACGATAGCCAACCCTTCTTTATTAACCAGAATACGTTCATAACGGCTTAAGAAAGAGGGATTAATTTGGGGTATCAATTCCTCGCGTTGCTTATGCAATTCCTTGATCCGCTGCTCAATGCTCCGGATATTCTCCTCCACTTCCTTTTTCTGCTGCAAATACCGCTGCTCCTCCTGATGAACAAGTTCTTTTTCTTTTTCTATTTCGTCTTTGAGCTTGTCCCCCTCATCGTAAGCGAGGATGATCTTCTCTTCGATAATGGACTTATCCGCTTTAATGCTCTCTATTTCATTAATTTTTGCAGTATATTCTTTGTTGTTTTTTATTTGTGACAGTTGCATATTCGCCTTGGCGATAGCGTCATCTTTCGCCTGCAGGTCGCCTTCCTGGGACTTCCGTTCAAGCTGTACGGCCTTATGTTTTTCCTCTAATTGATGAAAAACGGTCTTTTTAGCCTCAAACTGCTCCTGAAGGGACTTGAGATATTCCGGCTTTTCCTCTAACTGTCTTTTAAGATCATAAATTTCCGCATCTACGTGCTGCAGCTTCAATAATTCGCTGATTTGCTCTTTGATATCAATCTGTTCCAATCGTTATTCCTTTCTTTCCCGTAGAGCGAATTGTCCTTTGCACTAAAGATTATATAATTTTGGTGGGCACAGAAGGACTCGAACCTTCGACCTCTGCCATGTGAGGGCAGCACTCTAACCGGCTGAGCTATGCGCCCATTTTATTCGTAAGGAAGCACAACCTGCTTTGCGACAAAACATATCAGTATTATCTGGGCCCACCAGGACTCGAACCTGGGACCAATTGATTATGAGTCAACTGCTCTGACCGACTGAGCTATGGGCCCGGGACAAACAAAAATCCTCTTTTAATCCCAAAATTTGCTATTCAGCATAACATAACGAACATGGTTTTTCAATAAAATAAACGCATGAAACTCGCCAGGTTATATCATTTCCAGAAAAAGCCTCTTAAGCATGAAAAACAAGAGGAATCTGAATGGAAAAAAAACGAAGCGACTACTCAACGACTTTAAATTTAAAAGTGGCAGATGGATATACGCCTCTGATGGGAATTTGGTACACGGCTTCCACAACAACCTCCTGAGGTTCAGAAAACGTCGTCCCCTGAAGGTTAATAATAAAAGCTTCGCCGGATTCCAGCAAACCACTGACCTGGTTCGGATCCTTTTTAGCTTCAGCCTGTTTCCTGCGGGCAGCTCTTTTCGCTTCAAGCTGCTGCCTGACGGCTTCCGCACGATCAGTGGGGGTCTTTTTATTCTGCGCTTCAAGGAACACCCCCCAAATACGACCGTTAACAGAGAAATGAAGGGTTTCCGAATCCAATTTTTTCATGATAAGATTGGCTTTGCTGACATTCGTTAACAAAACGGCAAAGTCAACCGTTTCATCGACCTTGTACTCCTGCTTGGAGGTCCTGATGAACAGTCTGACCGGGAGAAATTGCTGCTGATAGTCGTTAAGCACTTTGCCGTGTTTCCCTAAAACCGGCAGGAGGTTGAACTGCGTCCTTAACAAACGTTTATTTTGATATCCGGCGAATTTCAGACTCAAAGCCGGAAAACTGTAGGCAAAAGAACCGTCCCTTTGCGGGAATGTCTCGTCCTTTAAACGGTCGATCGTCACGGCAAAAGAATAAGGGACTTTCACCTCAATCGTCCCGTCAGGATATTCCAGCTCCTCTTTATATTTGTAAACAATGGTATAAATACCTAATTTATTTTTAAGCAGGACCTTCTTGTCGAACTGGGACAGTTCCTTATGTTTGTTCTTCAGGGAATAAATTTCCTTGAAGATCTCCACCATCACCTGGTTACAAAGGTCTTTCGTCTGGTCATCCAATTTCCTGGACTTGGCATAAGAAAACTGCGGGCCAACAAACAGAAGAACAAATATAAATATAATAATTTTTTTCATAATATTAATTCTGATAGTTTACGCAATTATAAAGAAAGTATAGCACAAATCGCGCAACATCTAAAGAGGAGAACCGGAAAGCGGGCCTCCGGGCCTTTGCAACGAGCCGCCTTCAGCCTCCAACAACGGTTGCCCCAGACAGAGAAAAAGCCCACAAGAAAAAGCTGTCTCGCAGGCCTTAACCATCATTCAAAATCATTTTAAATGATACCTTCAGCCTCCTTGGCAGAAATATCAAGAAAAGTCTTTATCCTCCGGGATCTTGTGGGATGTCGCAATTTTCTCAATGCTTTAGATTCTATTTGCCGGACCCTTTCCCTCGTGACATTAAATTCCGTACCGACTTCTTCCAGCGTCCGGCTCGTACCGTCATGAATCCCAAAGCGCAGCTCCAGGATTTTGCGTTCTCTTTCGTCCAGGGTTTGCAAAACAGACGTGATTTCCTCCTTCAGCATGGAGTGCAGCGTTGCATTCGCCGGGGAGACAGCCTTCTTGTCCTCGATAAAATCACCGAAATTCGTATCCCCTTCATCCCCAATGGGTGTCTGCAGAGAAATGGGCACTTGAGAAATTTTCAGTATCTCTTTAACTTTGCTGACCGGGATACGCATCTGCTTGGCAATTTCCTGGGCGGTCGGCTCACGGCCGTATTCCTGGACAAACAACCGGGAAACACGAATGATTTTATTGATCGTTTCCGTCATATGCACCGGGATGCGAATCGTTCTGGCCTGATCAGCAATAGACCTGGTAATGGCCTGACGAATCCACCAGGTGGCGTAGGTGGAAAACTTGTATCCCCGTTTATACTCAAACTTTTCAACAGCCCGAATCAGCCCCATGTTTCCTTCCTGTATCAGGTCGAGAAAAGAAAGCCCCCGATTAATGTATTTCTTCGCGATACTGACAACCAGCCGCAGATTCGCTTCCACCAGCAATTTTTTGGCTTTGTTGAATTTTGACTGCCGGATTTTAATAACTCTCAACTGGTCTTTAACCTTGCCGACCGGCTCGCCCAGTTCTTTTTCCAATTTTTTCTTGCGAGCTTTCAATTCCTGAACGCTCGCGCTTTTTCTTTTCCCTTTCAGGGCCTTCTCAATCTTGGCAATACTCTCCACGATCTCAACAATCTTATTGATCGTATCTTCATTAAAGGAGGCCGTTAACTTAAATTCCGCCAGCGCCTTGGCCGACTGCTCGGTGCCTATCCGGGAGTACTTCACCTTCTTCATGATTCTCTTGAGATCACGGATAAGCTTCGGACGTCTTTCCAGCTCATCCTTAATGACATCTTCGACATTGATCTCCTCTTTAAGGACCTTGCCCACGACATCCAGGGCTTCCTTCCGGGCAAAAGCGGTCACAAAAAGGGCCTCGGCTAACCGATGCTCTGTTTCCTCAATGCGTTTTGCAAGGTTAATCTCTTCGTCGCGCATTAACAGAGGGATAGACCCCATCTGTTTGAGATACATTTTGACAGGGTCGTCCAGGGGGATAAACTTATCCGCATAATCGTCATCCCGGTTTTGCTCCTCACGCAAACGTCTCAGTTGTTGTTCGCGGGTTTCGCCCTCTTCGTCTTCCGGGGGGACAAAGTCATCGTCCGATTCCAGGACTTTAATATTCTTCCCGTCTAAGATCTCAAAAACATGATCGATGTCTTCGGAGGAATCAACGTTTTCGGATAATGTGGAATTGACCTCGTCATAGGTCAGGAATCCCTTCTTTTTCCCCAAAGCAATCAGTTTTTCCAAATCAACTTTTAAATCCTTTTTATCCATTCATTTACCTCATTAATTTTTTACAATTCGATTAAACTCCAGCATTAATTCCTCCAGCTTCTCTGCATCTCCCTGCTGATCAGCCTGTCGCATCTGCCGCAAAATATCTTGTCGAATCATTTTCAGCCGGTCCTGACGCAAACGATGCAAGCAATCTTTATGGAAACGCTGCTTATCGCCAACAACAAACTCCTCATCGGCAACCAGATGAGATATCATTTGCAAAATCTTTTGATCCTCGAAACAACACATTAAGTCAGACAAATGAACTTCTTGTCTTTCCTCGTACAACTCAAAAACTTTCGCCATAACAGACCGTACGTCTTCGTTATGAAAATCAGAAAGGGACAACAACTCCTTCGTTAGCGGGACGAAACTCTGTTCATTAAGCAGCAAACGGAGCATATCCCGTTCGACAGGACGGACAGGAAAAGCCGTTTCAACCCCTCCCGCCGGGGAAGGCGCTGATGCCTTTTGCTGCTGGCCGTGGCTGGCCAGGATTCTCTTAAACTCAAAAGCCAAAGCCTCCTCAGACAAACAAAGAGCACCGGCTAAACGCTTCACATATTCCGCCCGAATGACAGCATTCGGGAACTTAGCCACAGTTTGCAACATGTCCGAAGAAATTTGGGCCCGCCCTTCAATCGTTTGGGAATTATGTCGCGATAAAAGAACACGCAATTTAAAATCAAAAAATGTCTCGGCCTGCGCCAAACGGTCTTTAAAATCGCGGACGGAATGTTTCCGGATAAAAGAATCCGGGTCCTCCCCAACCGCCAGGGTTGCGATGCGGACGTTAAACCCCTCTTCAACCAGCAAATCCAGGCTCCGCATCATCGCCTGTTCTCCGGCCTCGTCCGAGTCAAACAGCATGAACACATTGTGAGTATACCGGCTCAAAATCCGGATCTGCTCCACGGTCAAAGCGGTTCCCAATGAAGCGACGATATTTTTTATACCGGCATGAAATGGGGTAATAAAATCGATATATCCTTCAACGACGATGGCCTGGTCTTCCTGAACGATAGCGTCTTTGGCCCAGTTCAGTCCGTACAGGTGGTGACCTTTCGTATAAAGCACGGTCTCCGGGGAATTGATATATTTCGCCGGGTTGTCCTTCTCCAGGGAGCGTGCGCCAAAAGCCAGACAGCGGCCTCGTCTGTCCAGGATCGGAAAGATAATCCGGTTACGAAATCTATCATAATATCCTGGCTGCTTCTGCCGAGGGATAATCAGACCGGCTTTATCCATGATATCCGGCGGAACACCTTTGTCTCTTAGAAAGATCAATAAAGACTCCCATTGATCCGGCGCATAGCCCAATTGATATTCCTGGACCGGCTCAAGATGAATGCCGCGCTCCTTCAAATAGCTACGCGCCTCCCGAGCCCCTTCACTTCGGGAAGACAGCAACTGCCGATGATAAAACTGACACGCCAACTGCGTGGCCTCAAGAATCTGTTCCCTCTGTTTATCTTTCTGCGAGCGATGGGAATCCGTCTGAGGGATGACCACACCGCATCGGTCCGCCAGGAGTCTCATGGCTTCCGGAAAACTTATCTGCTCCTGCTGCATCACAAAAGAAACCACATTCCCCCCGATTCCGCAACCGAAGCAATGAAAAATCTGCTTATCAGGATTAACGACAAAAGACGGAGTCTTTTCCTGGTGAAAAGGGCACGGAGCTTTATAGTTCCGTCCGGCCCGTTTCAAAGGGAGCCATGAAGAAATCACATCAACGATATCCACCCGATCGAGGATCTGGCGGACGGTATCTTCAGGGATGAGTCCCATAACGTTTAAATCTCCTGAATCCGGAACATTCCAAAACTTGCAATTGTGCCTGTCGTTCCAACTTATCTAAAATTAAATTTATCCCCAAAGTATCGCTGGCAATATGACCAGCGTTAACCACATTTAAATATTCGTTTTTAACCTTTTGATAATGCCCTTCTGAATAATGCATGATCAACAAGGTATTAATCCCGAGCTGAGATAGCCGGGCAAAAGTCTCTTTGGAACCTTCCGCCCCTCCTGTCATATCAACCAGAATACGTCCGGCTTTATCGTCCGGCTCCCCGGCCAAAATATGCGGGCCGGCCCCTCTTAAGGCGGCTTCCTGATATTCCGGCTCTTTCAAAAGGAGCTCTACGACGTCCTCCAGTTTTTTGGGATGCCGCCGTTCCATCAGGGTCTGCAAATAGCTCGCGACATGATTATCGGCCGGGGTATGACAGCACAGCAGCGGGATACCCAGCAAGCGGGCGGCATCAACGACCTGCTCATGATTCTGGCCATGCAACCGACGGGCAACCTCCCCTATCCGCCTTTCCATCAAGCCTTTGGCCGCGGCATCCTTCACCCCCTGTTTTATCAAAATGTCCGTCTGAATCCCCATCACATCCGTCAAGCCGGCCAAAGCTTTCCCCAGAGGATGATGACTTAAGACCGCGTCAACAGCTATTCCGGACTGTCGCAACTGATTGGCCACGAGAAGTTCCCCGACGCCGATATCAATACCCACCAAAATTTGTGTCACATCCAGATCGGGGTCCCCGGATAAAACCCGGGAATCTGAATAAGGATTAGACAAGCGTTCTTTGTCAAAGAACTTACGTTTTTTTTCCGGCAACAACTGATATTCTTTTTTAAGCCGCCGCTGTTGCCCTTGAATTTGCTTAAGAGGCCTTAAATCCGCCTGAACACCTTCTCGAACAAGTAAATCAAAAATATCCCTCAGCTTCAATGGATGTCCTTTTCTGAGCCAATCGAAAGGTTCAAAAAGCCGCGGAGCAAACTCAGTTACCTTTTGAGTTCTTCCGGGAAAAATTCAAATATCTTATCATTCATGGGTTCTTTGGGGAAGACTCTTACAATGAAATTCATATAACAGGATTTATAAAAATCTACTGAAATACTTTTAAGGTAAAAGCCTGCAAAGGAGGAGCGAGCCGATTGAACTAAAATTGCGCTTGATGAAATAAATATCACTAGAAACAACAAACCGCTGACGAACATGGCCCGAATCGTCCCCAAAACCCCTCCCAATATCTTGTATATAAACGTTTTTTCAATGGGTGGAAAACCCAGCATCCACCCCTGCCGGACGACAGCAAATAAAGCGACCATAATCACCCATATCATAATATAGGCCACAACGACGATCATATCCATCGGCAAAGGAAGAACCCCGCCTAAGTAAGAAGTCAAAATAATAAAATAATGCAATGTAAAGAATGTCGCAAAAAGTATCCCCATCATCTTAAAAAGCTCCACGATAAGTCCTTGGGTAAAGCCAATATAGGCGCTTCTTATGAAGATGAAAAATACGACAACGTCAACGATGTTTACAATTGTAAGAATTTCTCTTATCATGTTGAAAAACATTAAGTTAAACTGTCCAAGTATAACATATGCTATAATGAGTGTCAAGAAAGCGCTTCCCAGATTTTTTCTATTATATTAAATTCTTAAATCTTTATATATCAATATATTAAAGTGATTACCGCCCCCAAAGATCAAACATTTCTCATCTTGACAAAGATCAGGGAAAATGCTATCTTGCAATCCAAGAAGACTTAGGGAAATTTTTCAATAATATTAAGAATAAATGACTGAAATCACAACAAGAGACATGACCGAAAACCGCATCAAACAAGCGAACCGGGAGCTCAACGTCCTCTACGAAGTAAGCTGCGCCATGAGGACGACCCTTGAACTGAATCATATCCTCTATATTATCCTGACAGGAGTCACCTCCCACACCGGGCTCGGGTACAACCGGGCGATTCTCTTTCTTGTCAACTCACAGAAAAAAGTCCTGGAATGCAAAATGGCCATAGGCCCGGAATCGGGAGAACATGCCAATAAAGTCTGGAATACATCGAAAACTGCAACCAGGATCTTAACGACCTCATTCAAGCCGATAAAGTTTACAACACTATCGACCAGGCAAGCCTTTTTAAATCGGTGAAAGACCTTCGCTTTCCTCTGGACCCCGTCAGCCCTTTTCTCCTTTCCCAAGCCTACTTCAGAGGGACCCCCTGGCATCTGCTTCCTTATGCCATATCGGAATATAAAGATGATCCTCTTCTAAAAATATTCTACACGAATGAACTGCTCATCATGCCCCTTAAAGCCAAAGACGAGGTTAACGGACTCATTATCGCCGACAATATTTACACCCAAAAGCCTATCAGTCAGGATGACATAAAAATTTTTACCATGCTGGCCAACCAAGCCGGGCTTGCCATCGAAAACTCCCATTTATACGAAATGGTTGTTCTGCAAAGCCTGACCGACCCAATCACCGGTCTCTGGAATCACCGTTTCTTTCAAGAAAAACTGACGGAAGAACTTAACCAGGCTATCCTGCTGAAACAGCCGTTAAGCCTGGTTATGATTGATATTGACGACTTTAAAAAAATCAACGACACCTACGGGCATCAGCATGGAGACCAGCTCCTGAAAAACATGGCCCAGATACTCACCAACTCCTCCCGGGATATTGACTTTGTCTGCCGTTACGGAGGGGAGGAATTTGCGATTATCTTATCGGGAGCCAATCTCGATCAAGGATGGGATATCGCCGAGAGATTACGCAAGCGTATTGAGGAATATTCTTTTCCCGAGCCTTCGGAAGGCCAGTCTCTTCACATGACAATCAGCCTTGGGCTGGCCAATTACCCTGATGACGCGATGAACAAAGAAGATTTAATCGCCATGGCGGATAAAGCCATGTATATCGCAAAATTCAGCGGCAAAAACAAAACCTGCTTTGCCAATCATTTTAGAGAAGAAAAATATTAAAAATCCCCGTGCCCCGGGAGGGTAAGAATCATACACTGGCGGTAACGGCCTGAAGATTCTCCGTCTTTGTCTCGTCTTTCTCCGCGAACTTCACCGACACGATTTTAGAGACCCCTGTCTCCTGCATCGTAATCCCGTACATGACTTTTGCAGAAGCGATGGTCTTCTTGTTATGAGTTATAACAATAAACTGGGCAATTTCGGCAAAGTCCTTAAGAAGATAACTGAACCGTCCCACGTTTGATTCATCCAGGGCAGCGTCAATTTCATCGAGGACACAAAACGGGCTGGGATTCACCTTGAAAACGCCGAAAATGAGAGCGATCGCCGTCAGGGTCTTTTCCCCTCCGGAAAGCAGGCTGATATTCTGCAGTTTTTTGCCAGGAGGCCTCGCGATAATTTCAATCCCTGTCTCAAGGACATTGTCGGGATCCATCAAAACGAGCTGGGCTTCTCCTCCGCCGAAAAGCATTCTGAAATAGATACGGAACTCTTCACTCACCTTGGTAAACGTATCCATAAACATTTGCCGTGTTTGGCGGTTAATCTTGACGATCGTTTGCTGCAGGAATGTTTCGCTGAAATCAAATCGCTCTGCTGACTGGTCAGGAATTCAAAACGCTGCTTTAGCTCCTCAAACTCTTCAATGGCCACTAAGTTTACGGACCCAAAGGCATCGCAACGCTTGCGCAGGCGGTTGATCGTTTCTTTCAACTCATCAATATCGGGAAGCTCCTTCGGAGCAGACGCCTCAGGAACCTCGGCCCCGGCCGGGACCTGTTCGTTCCTCTGACGGACATACTCGTCAAAATCGATCCGGTAGGCCTGCTGCAGACGGTCTTTGATCTCTTTGATGTGAAACGAAATTTCCTGATCATTAAACTGGTCCTGGTGGACAAGACTTCTGATTTCCTCCAGATCTGAGTTGTTGGAAGAGATGTTCGCCCGCACACTGTTGATGCGGCTGACAACCTCATCCTTTTGCTTCTCATAATCTCTCAACACGTTCTGCAAAGAGCTTTTCTGTTTTTTAACATCTTCTATCTTCGCCAGCAAGGACACAATTTCCTGCTCGAACTGCTGGTGTTTCAACTGCTCTTCAGCCTCCTCTTGATCCAGCTGTTCTATTTCCTTGATGCTGCCTTCCAAGGTTTCCTGATAAAGCTTTAAATTCTCACTATAGCTGTTTCTTTTTTCCTGTTCCGAACGGATTTCCGACTCTATCTGAGCAATCAGGATGGTTGTTTCTTCTCTCTGCTGGGAATTGTCAGCAACCAGTTTCTGCCCTTCCTGAATCCGGACCTGACAAAAAGCCAGCTCTTGAGACAAGGAATCCAGATTAATGGTTAATTCTTCCTCGGATTTCTTTAAAGAGGACAACATCCCCGTGACTTCTTCCAGCTCCAATTTCACAAGATCCAATTCATCGTTCAATTTGTCCGTTTCCTTGATCACATCATCCTTTTGGGCCTCAAAAATGGAAAGGACTTTCTCCTGTTCCTGGATTTTTTCTTCAAGTTGTTCCACCAGATCCGACAAACCCCTGATATCATTCTCCAAGTGGCTCTTCGTTACCATACGGTCCGAAATGTCCTGGCTCAACTCATCGATCTTCACCGAGATATGTTGCGGGTCTAACTCAATAAACTTTGTTTCACAGATGATCTCAAAACACTGATCCCCCTGCTCTCCCAAGTAGGCCTGCATCTGGGCCAAACGCTCCCCCTGAAGAGGAACAACCTCCCGGACCTTACCGATAATACCGGTATGATGTTGCGAAGGGGATGTCGTCGTCACAAAACGGCCGGAGACAATCGGATCGGGGATATCTTGATATTGGACACGCAATTTCTCAATAAATTCTTTTTGTGACTTTAAAAACAGTTTCTTTTTTTCAAGATCGTCAATGCATTGTTTTAGGGCATCCATCTCTCTCTGCAGAGCCTTCAATTGAGTGACCTGGGTTTCCCTCTGGCCCCGCAGATCCTGAATGGTCTGTTTCGCTGTTTGGGTTTTCTGGCAGATATCGGCATATCTATGATCGACCACTTCTTTTTCCTGGGCCACTTTGACATTCTCTATTTCCAGCCGTCTCTTTCTGGCCAAACTGCCCTGGACCTCTTTCATGACCTCCGTCAACCTGTTGCGCACCTGAACCTGATTAGCGGTAATCGTTAATATTTTTTCCTCCTCATCCCGGATATTCAAACGCGCCGTGGCAATTCCTTCAACGATCGTGTTAAGAGAACTCCTTTTCTCTTCAAGCTGCCCGGTCTTCCCTTCAATCACGTGTTCCGATTGAGACAATGAGACACGGAGTTCTTCCAGCTTTTCTTCCTGCAGCCGGCACCGTTCCCGGATCTGCCCCTTATGTTCAGCAATTCGCTTTTGTTGAGACAAGGCATTTTCAATTCTTTCTTCGTTAAATTCAATTTGCCTCTGATGGAGGTCAACCTGACCTTCCACTTTTATCGCCTGCCCGGTCATTTCGCTGATCTTTTCGTCCAGCTCCTCCATAAAACTCGTTTCATGGCCTAAAAGTTCATTAAGCTCTTTCAGGGCTTCGATTTCCTGGTTCTCCCGGTCTTTCATTTCCGCAATATGCTGCCGGAGACGCTGGCTTTGCTCGGAAAACTCATTGAGTTCCATCCCCGCGTATTGGACTTCCAGGTCCTTCAACTTCTCAAATTCTTCTCTATAACGCCGGGCTTTATTCGCCTGTCTTTCCAGCGAAGCGATCTGTCTTTTGACTTCAACGATAATATCATTAATCCGCAGCAGGTTGTTCTCTGTGTCTCGCAGTTTATTCAAAGCTTCTTTCCGCTTCGATTTGTACTTTGTTATCCCCGAAGCCTCATCCAGAATAATTCTCCGGTCTTCCGGTTTAGCGCTGACGACCAAATCAACTTTTCCCTGCTGAACAAGAGAATAGGCTTCTGCGCCAATACCCGTCCCCATAAAAAGCTCAGCGATATCTTTCAACCGGACTGTCGTCTTATTCAGCAGATACTCACTTTCCCCCGAACGGAACAGGCGTCTCGTTACGGTTACTTCGTTATAATCAACGGGTAAAGCACGCGACTCATTGGAAAAAGTAAGGCTCACTTCGGCAAAACCTAAAGAAGGTTTCTTCTCCGTGCCATTAAAGATGACATCCTCCATGGCCGAGCCACGCAGTTCCTTAACGCTCTGCTCCCCTAACACCCAGCGGATAGCATCAAAAACATTGCTTTTACCGCAACCGTTAGGCCCGACAATCGCCGTAACGCCTGGGCCGAAATTCATCACAGTTTTATCCGCAAAAGATTTAAATCCAAAGATTTCTAATCTTTTAAAAAACACACCTTACTCCTCTCTGGGATGGAAATTCTGAAGAATTCTCGGAAAGACCGTCCTATGACTTTTCTCTTAAAAGATCCTCTACAATCTTCACAGTCGTGTTGAGATTGACAAATTTTGCCAGCATCTCTTCCGGGATAACGATGCGATACTTCTTTTCTAATCCGGCTAAAATCTCCAAAGCCATCATAGAGTCCATACCTAAATCCTGAACAAACTTTGCCTCACCATCTATCTCTTCGGGTTCAGTCTCCAAGATGTCTGCAACAAGCATCCGAATGTCTTTCTCAATATTAGAGTCACCTCGTGCTGCCATCATTTGTTCCTCCCTTATCCTTTGACTCTTTTTCCATGCGAATCTGATCGATAAATCTCTGCTGAGCCTCAAGCCATGAATCAATCGTTTCTTTCTTAAACCGCCATTGCCCAACGGTCTTGATGGCCGGGATCTTATCTTTTTTAAGCCAGTCATAAACAGTTCGTTTTTTTACCCTTAGATATTGAGCAACTTCGTCAATTGTCATCAACTGATTCTGGTTCATATCTTTTTCCATTAGTACTAATTTTAATTATTTATTTTCAATGTATTAGATCAAAAGACCCTTGTCAATCTTTTATTAAACTTTTTAAATAAGAAGACAAACAACCTCTGGCAGGAAACAGCATAAAATGCATCTGATCACCACTAACTGCAAATCATCCTCAAACACTGCGGACAAAAACGGACACCTCTGATCAAGAATGCCGAAAGAGGCAGAAAAGGTCATGTTTTCATAATAACAGAATCGTAATCGGGGAACTTTAAATCGATATCGACATCAGCTTCATAATCTACGCCAGACAACCCAAAGCCGAACAACTTCAGGAAATCTTCATGATATCCCCGGACATCAGCCAACTGCTCAACATTCTCGTTAGATACTTTTTCCCATAACTCTCGGACCTCACTCTGGATATCCGGACGCATCTCCCAATCATCCACTCGTACGCGGCCAAGTTCATCAACCGGGATCTCTCCCCCGGCATAAAGCCTCTCATGAAAAAGTCTGACCATCTGATGAATACAGTCCTCATGAACGCCTTTTTGCTTCATAACTTTCATCAAAATAATGAAATAAAGCGGGATGAAAGGGATCGCCGAACTGGATTGAGTGATCAAAGCCTTGTTCACGGACACGAAAGCCCGGCCGCCTTTTTGTCTAAGCCATTCGTCCATTTTGCGGGCTGTTTCTTCCAAATGGTCTTTAGCCGCCCCAATCGTTCCATTGCGATAAACCGGCATCGTCACATCCGGGCCGACATACGAATAAGCAGCCGTGACAAATTTTTCAGACAGCAGATTAGCCTGCTTTAATGCGGCCACCCACATGTCCCAGTCCTCACCGCCCATAACATCGATCGTCTGCTGCACATCTTCTTCTGTGGCTGAAGGCAGGGTCACATTCACAATTTTGTTGATGGAAAAATCTATGGATTTGTTCGTATAGGGAGCGCCTCTTGGCTTCAACGAGGATTTGGACAATTGACCTGTTTTCGGATGCAAACGCCTGGGAGATGCCAAGCTGTAGATCAGCAAATCAACGCCTCCCCAGTCCTCCCGGATCGTCGAGACGACCCGATCCTTCATCTCGTCGCTAAACGCATCGCCGTTAAAGCTTCTCGCGTAAAGCCCTTCATTTATGGCGGCCTGGTCAAAAGCAATCGAGTTATACCACCCGGCCGTCGCCGTGCGCCGCCCCTCCGCTGCTTTTTCATAAAAGACACCCATGGTCTTAGCCCGGCATCCGAAAGCGACCGTGATACGGCTCGCCAGGCCGTAGCCTGTTGAAGCTCCGACCACAAGAACCCTTTCGGGGCCGTCTTGAATAAGCCCCTGCTCTTTCACATAGTCAATCTGGTCCTGGACATTTTTAGCACAGCCCGCAGGATGGGCTGTCGTACAAATAAACCCTCTTATTTTTGGCTGCACAATCATACAGTTCCTTTCTTTTTATATTTATTACGCCATAATCATCCCTGAATCTTGACTCTTTTGGGCACAATAACAATGCCTGATGTTGTTACGTCAAATCTTTTCCGGTCGAGACTGAGATCATACCCTATCTGCGCCCCCGGCGGAACGACGACCTCTTTATCAACGATAGCATTCTTTATCTTCGCATGAGAACCGACCGAAACCCCCTCCATAATAACAGAATTGATGACGCTGGCATGGGGGTGGACACAAACGTTCGTGGAAAGGATGGATCCTTTAATCTTTGCCCCGTCGATAATACAGCCGCCCGCGATCAGGCAGTCGTCAAGCTCACCGTGAATAAGCTGTCCGTTCTCCTCGGCATGCAGCAGCTTAATGGGCGGGAATTGCTCATGCAAAGTCCTGACCGGCCACGTCCGTTCATACAAGTTGAATTCCGGGTCTCTTTGGACAAGGTCCATATTAGCCTGATAATACGCATCCCGCGTCCCGATATCCCGCCAGTAACACGGCTTGTTATCCTTATCCACAAAATTATAAACCAATATTTTTTTACCGTTCTTCAACATTTGCGGAATGACATTCTTTCCAAAATCATGCTCTGATGTCATGCTCTTTGAATCTATTTCCAGTTCTTGCAGCAAGACATCCTTCTTGAAAAGATAAATGCCCATAGAAGCAAAAATATGCTCCGAATCCCCGGGAATCGTTTTGGGTTTTTTGGGTTTTTCCCGAAAGCCGCACACCCTGTTCTCCTGGTCCACTTCGATCACCCCAAAACTCACAGCCGTCTCCGCCGGCATGGGGATGCAGGAGACAACCATGTCCGCATTCGTTTTCTTCTGATAAGAAATCATTTTCTCATAGTTCATTTTATAAACATGGTCACCCGCCAGGATAAGGATCAATTTTGGATCATGGTCATGGATCGTATAAATATTCTGATGAATGGCATCCGCGGTTCCGCGATACCAGTCCGAACTGATCCGCTGCTGCGCGGGGATAACATCAATAAACTCCCCCAACTGACTGGAAACGATATCGCCCCAGCCGGCCAGGACATGTTTCTGCAGGGAAAAAGATTTATATTGGATCAATATATATATTCTTCTTAATCCGGAGTTGATGCAGTTACTTAATGTGAAATCAATGATGCGATAAATTCCCCCGAAAGGAACGGCAGGCTTCGCCCGGTCGCGGGTCAACGGATTCAACCGTTCTCCTTTTCCCCCGGCTAAAATAAACGTCAAAACCTCTCTCATAGAATTATGTCCCCTTGTCCTTTCCCAAAAGGATGCCCTGTCGTATCGTAAAAACCGGCCTGATTATTCTTCCGGCTCATCTTCAGGCCCCGACAGGACATCTGGCAACTGAGTCTGATATTTCTCTTCCGAAATAATTCGCTTCTCCGCGCGAAGATGCTCTGCCGCTTTCTCCGGCTGTCCTAATTTTTCATAGACGCCAGCCAAAAGACGGTGGACTTCATCAAGATTTTTTTTCGTATTTAAACCGAGCTTATAGACGTCCACCGCTATCGCATAAGCCTCTTCTTCTTCGAGCATCTTCCCGAGATCCAGAATATCTTTAATGTCCCCCGGCTTCAAGGCATGGGCGACCTGGATAAATTCCAGGGCATTGTCATATTTTTCCATCTTAACAAGAGTCCTGGCCATGAGAAAATGGGCTTTGGCCGACCGGGGCGACTGGTCAATAAGCCGCTGGTATTGATCTGCCGCATACTTGAATTCTCCCAGGTCATAAAGAGCCAGAGCCATATTATAACGGGCCTTCCTGTTCCCGGGGGAGAATAAAACGGCGATACGGAAGTTTTCGTACGCCTTCTGATAATTCTTATGTTTGGCATAAATTTTACCTAACAACAGATACGGCAGATTATAAACCGGGGTAACTTCCAAAGCATAGTTAATCTCTTTCAAAGCCGCTTTATCATAGCCCATGGACTCTAAAGTATAAGCCCGGTTCATGTTCTGATAAGGGGTAACCTTCTTGGACCCCAGCCGGTACATATCCAGAGATTTCCCCTCCCATTTGGAAAAATCAATGGCATGTTTTTCGATAATATCCCGATTTTGCGGGACATCCTTAAGATAGATCACCGCGTCATAATCAAAATAGACGGGAATCCACTCCGGATTATTTTCCAAGTAATTAAGGACCCGCGGCGGAATCGGCTGCTGAACGGAATTCATCAGAGCCCCGGTAATGCCGAACTTCTCCAAAGCGTCGGCAAAAAGTTCCGGGTTGTCCTTTTCCCACAAAGACACATAATACTTGAAGAAAATCGGGCCATAGACTTCTGTCCGTCCGTCAATGAACGTTTTTATATCAGGAAAACATCTCCCGGTAAGATAAGCGCCGGTGTTAAAGTCATTAAAAAAATTGCCTTTCACTTTGTTTTCAACCAGGAAATCCACGGCTTTATTGGGATAAGACCGCAAAGAGACCCCCCCGAACTCACTTTTACGCTCATACTTGTCAAAATCAAAATAACCGTTCGTGGAAATAGTGGTCCAGTACTGCATGATCCAGACCAGGAGAAAAATCTTTGCAAGAATTGTTGTCAAATATAAAAACTTCCTGTCCGTGATCCGGATCGGCACAATATCGCGCATGGATAAGACAAGGGCGTTACTCATATAAACGATATAAGCCGCGAAACCGAAAAAAATCAGGTTGCGGACCGCGGCCAGGGAAAAGAACAGAAAGATCAGCCAAAAAAACAATCCGGCGATGTCCAGCCGGAAACGGTTAAAGAAGAGGCTGACGAATGACAAGATAATAAGCAGTTTATAATAAGGGTATTCTGTGGGCAAAAACAGCGTGTCACTCGTGATGGGCTTCCTAAGTTCGATAATTTTATCGAAAAAGATTTTGTGCTCTCCGGAAATCTTAAAAAAGACCCCGATCGGATACCACGCCCCTTCGAATGTCAAAGGATTAAGCAGGCAGGCCAAAATAACAACAGCAAAAATCCAGCCCATTCGACTGTATTCATCATCTGTTAACCGGCCGATTTTATTCCATTCATAAGGCAAAGGCACATGCCGTTTCATCCACTCGGACACCAAGCCGATAAGGACAAAAAGAGGACCGAAGAAAAAGAAACCGTGCATATTCGTCCATAAAAGCTGCACAATAAATAAAGCATACAAAGACCATTTCTTGTCAATATGGAAAGATAAAATAAAGATATATAGGACAAAAAACAATAAACTGTAAAGATCCGGACGTATCGTAAAACGGTTTTGAAAAACGAGCGAAACCAGGAGAAACATAAAGATAGAGCCGAGCTGGCGTTTCCGGCTGTAGCCCATAAGCAACAATATCGTCATCGTGAGCGTCACAACAATCACCTGCATGGTGATAAGGGCTTCAGGACCCCACCGGGAGTAGATAAGGTATACAATGACCTGAAAAAGCCATTCGTGATTCACCCAGGGGATGCCCGCAAACGTGCAGGTTAAAATATCCGCTGCCGGGACACGGAATCCGTTCTCAACCAGGTGCCGGCCCATGCCTAAATGAAGCCACAAATCCAAATCCTTGACTTCCAAATTAGCGACAAAAACAAGCAGCCCGAATATAAAGGCTAACGTTAAAAGCCCAAAAATAAGACTCAATCTTTTCCAGAAAGCATTACTCATAGATTTTCTCCGTTATTAGGGAAACTTAGTCGTGTCTATTTTAACAAATTTTTTAGAAGATAATATTCAAATTATAAATGATATTTAAAATTCTTACTGAAAACATTTATTATAGCAAATTTTCCGTCACTTTATTACAAAATGTCCGTTCCCCAAGTCAACCAAACGGGAACTTTTATCAAACTCTATTTCCAAATCACTTTGCGATGCCTGATAATTCACCGCAGCGGACAATAATTCTTTTGTATAAACATGTTGCGGATTCTCAAAAATGTCTTCCGCATATCCCAGCTCAACAATTTTCCCCTTATACATAACGGCAATACGTCTGCACAATTTTTTGACCACTCGAAGATTATGCGTAATAAAAAAATACGTGACATTAAACTTTTTCTGCAGTTCTTTCAACAAAGAAATGATCTGCTGCTGGACGAGCACATCCAAAGAAGAAACCGCTTCGTCTAAAATGAGAAGCTTCGGGTTCATCAGCAGCGCCCGTGCAATAGCGATACGCTGCCTCTCCCCGCCGCTAAATTCATGAGGGAACCGGTTAAGATTTTCCCCTTCCAACCCCACCGCTTTCATCATTTCAATCATTTTAAGCTCTTGATAATTTCTGTCCGGGAAAGGGCGCAATTGATGAAAGGCTTCCTTTAAAATTTTCCTTACCGGGAAACGGGGATTCAAACTGCTATAAGGGTCCTGGAAGACCATTTGGACTTTTTTCCTTAATAACTGGACAGCTGACCGGGAAGAAGAAATGTCTTTCCCCTCCAGGAAGATTCGTCCCTTGTCTAAAGAATACAGCCTGACAATAAGCCGTCCTAACGTTGTTTTTCCGGAACCGGATTCTCCGACCAAGCCCAGATCTTCCCCCTGCTCAATACTTAAATCAACTCCATCGACCGCCCGGACATAACTCTTTTGCCACCAGGCAAGGGCGGAGACCGCCTGTTCGACAGAAGCGCCAAGATTTCCGGGAGAGCTGTCTTCTCTTGCCCCGCAAGAAACGCTGTGTTTGACCGGGAAATATTTTTGTATCCCCTGCAACTCCAGCAACATATTATTTCAATGCCTCCAGCAGTGTTTGAGTATACGGTTCCTGGGGACGCTGCAAAACGTCGGACGCCGGCCCCTGTTCGACCACTTTCCCCCCGGATAAAACCACAACATGATCTGATAAATACTGCACAAGCCCCAAATCATGCGTAATAAGCAAAAGCGTCAAACGGAACTCATCTCTGAGTTTCTTGAATAACGTCAGAATCCTTGCCTGCACGGTGACATCCAGATTGCTTGTAGGTTCGTCGGCAATAATTAATTGAGGATTCGCCGCCATGGCCTGCGCCAACATCGCCCGCTGGCGCAATCCGCCGCTCAACTGATGCGGATAAGATTGGGCGATTCTCATCGGTTCTTTAATTTCCACCTGCCTCAGCAATTCTTCAACGCGTCTTTGACGCTGCAAGACCGTCAAACTCGTATGAAACCGCAACACTTCATCGATCTGGTATCCGACACGGAAGACAGGATTAAAGGCATACAGGGGTTCCTGAAAAACCATCGCGATCTGGCCGCCGCGGAGATCCCGCACTTGCTGCTCAGGCAAGGTCAGAATATTTTTCCCGTTAAAATAGATGGAGCCGGAAACAATGTTTAATCCCGGCGCCAGCAGTCTCATAACGGCCAGCCCCGTTGTCGTCTTGCCGCTGCCGGAGCCCCCGACCAAAGCCACAATATTACGTTCCTGGACCTGGAAGCTCACCCGATCCACAATCGGCTTTTCTCCCTGCTCTGTTTTGGCGACAATGCTTAATTTTTGGATCTCTAACAACATAATGGGATAATTTTTTTGTGTTTTTTCATATCAAAACCCACTGAAACCTTAATCGTTGCCCCGGGAAAAACTCAAAGATTCTCCTCGACCCTAAACCGCGGGTCCAAACAATCTCTCAAAGCATCGCCGATCACATTAAAGCACATGACAGTCAAAAAGATAAACAATCCGGGCAAAAGGATCCACGGGGCGAAATGTATCTGAATAATCCCCATCGCCTCTGACAACAAATTTCCCCAGGACGCATACGGGTCCTGGATCCCCAGCCCGATCAGGCTTAAGGCTGATTCGGCCAAGATATATCCGGGGATCGAAAGCATAATCGCAATAATAGAATAAGACAATGTATGGGGCAAAACATGCCTGACGATAATCTTAAGATCAGAAAGGCCCATAACTTTCGCAGCCAAGACAAACTCCCGTTCCCTAATCGAAAGGCACATTCCCCGGATGATTCTGGCTAAGCCGGCCCAGCCGATAAAGGAAAGAATGATAACAATGGAGAAATAAACCTGGACGGAATTAAAGCTCGCCGGGACCATGGCCCTTAAGGCCAGTAAAAGGTAAAACCCCGGAATCATCATAATCATTTCACAAATCCTCATCAGGATATCATCAACCCTTCCTCCGTAATAGCCGGCAATACCGCCCACCAGCAGTCCGATCGAAAAAGAGATAAACACCCCGAACAATCCGATCGATAAAGATATCCGTCCGCCATAGACAATGCGGGAAAAAAGGTCCCGTCCGCGCGAATCAGCCCCCCAGATCAGAAGACGGCCGGGGCGCTCAACACCAAAAAGGCGTATGGTCCCCGGGAGGAACCCCAAAAATTTGTACGGATCTCCTCGGGTAAACAATTTAAGCGGATATTTTTCTTCCCGGTTAATCTCATACCCGCGTTTATGATATTCGTCAAAATAAATTTTAAAGCCGTAAATGTACGGCCACCTGAGACGGCCCTGTTCATCATGAAATTGAATGCTTGTCGGCGGACAATAGGAATAATTCCGGTCTTCATTCTGATAGGAGTAAGGGCTGATAAAATCGGCCAACAGGGCTGCCCCGTACAAGAGGACAAGGACGCTCAAACAGAATACCGCCCAGCCATTCTTGCGGAAACGCTGAAAGCCGTTTTGAGATTGAACAGAATACTGATCTTTACTCATATCTTATCCTTGGATCCATGCGGGCCAGAAGGATGTCCGCGAAAAGATTTCCTAAAAGGAACAACACACTCCCCATAATAAAACTCGCCATAACCAGGTAGATATCTTTGGAGCGCACAGCCGTTAACATTAACGCCCCCAGGCCGGGCCAACTGCAGATGATTTCCAGCAAAGCGGCACCGCTCAAGAGACGCGAGAATTCATATCCCATTAAAGTGATCAAAGGGTTAATCGCATTTCTCAGAGCATGACGGTAAATAACACGGTTTTCAGGCAATCCTTTGGCCCGGGCCGTCAGGATGTACTGCTGCCGCAAAACTTCCAGCATGTTGCCCCGCATAATCCGCTGCAGGGCGCCTATCGAACCGACAGACAACGTTATCACGGGGATGGCTAAATGCCGCAACAAATCCCAAAACTTTCCCCACCAGGTCAAATCGTCATACTGCGCGCTATGCATGCCGCCCAAAGGGAACAATCCCGTCTGGCTGGCAAAAAACAGCAGCAAGAGGGCCAGGAAAAAACTCGGGGTAGCCAGCCCCACATAAGACAAAGACTGGATGAGGCGGTCCAGCCAGCGGTTGTGATGAACGGCAGCCATGATCCCCAGGGGGATCGCGACCGTCCAGGTTAAGACAATACTGGAGAAAGAAAGGATAAACGTGTTCCACAGCCGGCTCGAGATAAGCGAGACAACCGGAATATTATAATAAAAAGAATAGCCGAACTCCCCTCTAAGCAAATTCAACACCCACTGTTTATACTGATAAATAACCGGCCTATCGAGCTGGTAAAGCCTGATATACCGGTTAATGGTGTCCTCGGAAATATGCGGATCCAGCCGCAACATATCATAAAAACTCCCCGTCGTTTTCTGCATGAGGACAAAGGTCAGCAACGTCATGACAAGCAACAAGGGCACGGCCACGACAAAGCGTCTTATGACATAACGCAGCATCATCGGCGGTTCTCCTCTAAAATATAAATCTCTTCCAAATTATGGAAAGCCCCGGCATAACTAGAAGGCTTTAAATTCCCGAATTTATTGCGTACAGCAAAAATATTGCTCCCTAAAACCGTATAAATAAACGGGAGCTCCTCGGAAACGATCCGCTGCCATTCGTCATAAAGGATTTTCCGTTTCTCATCGTCAAGCTCCTGGACTCCTGCGGTAAAAATCTCATCGACTCTTTTCTCCCATCCCGTGGCCGGCTTGTCCTGCTGGGGATACCACATATGCAGCTGCCCGTCGGAAGACCAGACATTCTTCCCGAAATGAGGTTCCACGCCTCCGGTCAGGCCGATGATAATGGCATCCCAGTCAAAGGAAGCGTTGAGTTTACTGACCAAAGAATTAAACTCAAGGGCCAGAAAATTCACCTTCATCCCCAACTCCTGCAGGTCATGGCGGATAATGGCAGCGATTTGCACCCTTTCCGAATTATCGGAATTTGTGTATAAATTAAACTGAACATCATGGCCTTCCGGGTCTTCTATGATGCCGTCCCCGTTACGGTCAAGGAAGCCGTTTTCCGAAAGAATCGCTTTGGCTTCCTCCAAATCAAATTCATATTTTACTGTATCCGGGTTATAAAAAAATCCGGCACTCGGGCTCAACGGCCCGTCCTGCGGATATCCCAATTGATTCTTAAGGATATCTATCATCTTCTGCTTGTCGATAGTATGCGCGACCGCCCGGCGGAATCCACGGTTGGTAAACCATTTCAATTTAACAGGATCAACAAAAGGCCTTTGCGTTCCAGGGTTGAGCCCCTTATTCTGGTTGAAAACAAGAAAATTGCTGCCAAAATTCGGTCCGGATTCATATACCGTGAAATTCTTTTCTGCTTCCAAAGGCTTTAACAAAGGGTAATCACTGCCCCGGCTAATGCCGCAATAATCCGTTTCGCCGTCCAAAAATTTTAATATTTCCACATCAATATTCTGGACGATAAGATAAATAATACGATTCAGATAAGGAAGGACCTCCCCTTCCGAAGACTTTTTCCAGTACCGTTCGTTGCGATGGAAAACCAGCCGTTCTCCCGGACGGTATTGCGTCAGCTTGAACGGGCCGGTCCCGACAATGTCCTGCGGCGGAGTATCGATGCCCCAGGTAAAATTGAACTTTTTATCCATGACAGACTGCAACAACCTGTGTTTGGGAAGGATGGGCTGGGCCATGGCCCGCAGGAAAGGAGCAAACTTAACCGGCAGCGTAAACTGGACCGTATAATCATCTATTTTTTCAACCTGAAATTCCTGCCCGTTAATCGTGAATATATCGCGGGCCGAACTGGGGATGTCTTCGTTGTAAATCAGGTCATTGAAGGTAAAGACAACATCATCCGCCGTAAAAGGATATCCGTCGTTCCACTGGACATCCTCCCGCAGATAAAATGTCCAGGTCAATCCATCCTTGCTCACATCCCATTTCCTGGCCAAATGCGGTTCGACCTTTAGCGTAAAGGCATTCGTCGTGGTTAATCCTTCAAAAATAAGCCCGGTCACCGCCGTTGAGGAGGCTTCTTTGGCCATGACGGAATTGAACGATTTGGGGTCCGACGTCGTGGCCATCACAAGGGTCCCCCCGTGACGGTCACTCTGAGCCGCCGAACAGCAGAAGGACAGGAAAAAAAACAGACAGAAGGGCAAAACACAGGAAAGCAAAGACGCACTCACCCGTTGAGGGAAAGCTGTCTTAAGACACCATTTTTTGGAAAGGTATTTCTTCAAGACCGGTTTTTGGCTAAGAAAAGGTTCTCTACTAAATAACGCCCCTTTTCGCCCGACCCTACTGAGCTGTTGCGGGTTCCGGCGAGGATGGGGATGTTGCTGTAGCCGGGGACGCAGGTTTTTCCAGGGGCACATTAATGGTCTTCATTTGCCCCATCTCCTGCATCAAGGATCTTTCTTCTTTTGCGTTCATATACGCCAGGCTCAAATTCGTCACCAAAAAAGCCACGGCTAATATCACTGTGGCCCGGACCATAAACTCGTTCGTCCGTGCCCCGAACATAGATTCCGCGGAGGCGAAGCTCTCGGTCAAGCCTCCCCCTCGCCCGGATTGCATCAGAATAACCGTAATTAAGAGTACCGCCGTTAAAACATGAACCACCATCAGTATCGCGCCCATAATAAACACCTCATTTTTTAATCTCTAAACAATTTTTTATAATCTGGGAAAAAGAATCACTTTTAAGACTGGCTCCTCCGACCAGGGCACCATCGATGTCCGGCTGAGACATCAGTTCCTCCGTATTTTCCGGCTTGACACTCCCGCCATATTGGATACGGACCCCGGCCGCGCACTCAGCGCCAAACATCTTTATCAAAAGCTCGCGAATAAACTTGTGGACTTCTTGGGCCTGTTCCGGGGTCGCTGTCTTGCCTGTTCCTATCGCCCATACCGGTTCATAAGCCAAAATGATCTTCCCCATGTCTTCCTGAGTCAAATCCTTCAATGACCCCTCACACTGAGTTTTAATAACATCCATTGTCTGGCCCTTCTCGCGTTCTTCCAAAGTCTCGCCGATACAGACAATCGGCAACAAGGAGTGCTTCAAAGCAGCGTTGATTTTCTTATTGACCGTCTCATTGGTTTCCCCGAAGAACTGTCGCCGCTCCGAATGTCCGATAATCACATACTGAACGCCCAAATTTTTCAGCATCGGAGCGGAAACCTCACCGGTAAAGGCGCCCGAATCCTCCCAGTAAAGATTTTGGGCTCCTAATCCGATATCCGATTCGCTCAGGACATCCCGGATGTCCGCCAAAGCGGTAAAAGGAGGACAAACAACCATATCAACCGCTTCGATGTCCAACACTTCTCTTTTCAGTAAATTCACCAGTTCAATGGCTTCCAGGGAAGTTTTATTCATTTTCCAATTTCCGGCAATAATTATTTTTCTCATGGATTCACCTCTAGTAATATTTTTCTTTAACTGTTTAATGCCGCAACCCCAGGGAGTTCCTTGCCTTCCAAAAATTCCAGGGAAGCTCCGCCGCCCGTGGAAATATGTGTCATGCCTGACTCCACGTTAAATTTCGCAACAGCGGCCGCGGAATCCCCTCCGCCCACGATCGAAATCACATCTTCAAGACCGGCGATATACTGGGCAATGTCTTTGGTCCCTTCCGCATAAGCGTCTATTTCGAAAACCCCTAGAGGACCGTTCCAGATAACCGTTTTCGCCGTTGACAAAACGTCTCTGAAGGCTTTCCGGCTTTCCGGACCGATATCAATCCCTTCCCAGCCGTCCGGGATCTCTCCGCTAACGATCTTGAGGGTTTCCGGCTTGTCAAAATCCTCCACAACAACAAAGTCCGTTGCCAAGACCATCTTAACCCCGGCCTGCCCTGCCTTTTCCATAACAGATTTAGCGGTCTCCACCTTGTCTTCTTCCAATAAAGAGTTGCCGATATTCCTGCCCAAGGCTTTAAGAAATGTATAGACCATGCCTCCGCCTATGATAAAGGCATCGGCTTTCGGCAGAAGGTTTTCAATAAGAGCAATCTTATCCGATACTTTTGCGCCTCCCAGAATAATCACGAAAGGTTTTTCCGGTGTTTCTACGGCTTTGCCGAGATAGGTTATTTCTTTCTCCAGCAGAAAACCGGCAACGGCAGGAAGGCAGGCCGTAATACCTGCTGTTGAAGCATGGGCCCGGTGAGCCGAACCGAAAGCATCATTCACATAAATCTCCGCTAAAGACGCCAGCTGTTTAGAAAAATCCGGATCGTTCCTGGTCTCTTCTTTATGAAAACGCAAGTTTTCTAACAGGATAACCTTTTCTTGACTACCCTCCACAGCCTGTTTGACAGCCTGACCGACGCAATCATCCAATTTGAGAACTTTTTCCCCCAGAAGTTCCTCCAGCCGCTTGGCCACAGGTGTTAAACGCATCGCTTCAATAACCTCTCCCTTAGGCCTTCCTAAATGGCTCATGAGAATAACCTTAGCAGGGTGCTGTTCCAGAATATACTTAAGCGTCGGCAGGGCCGCTTTAATACGGCGGTCATCCGTAATATTTTGAGTTTTATCTAAAGGGACATTAAAATCAACGCGGACAATGACTTTTTTCCCTTTAAGTTCGACATCCTTGACTGTTTGTTTTTGCATACTCATTCCTCTTTCTATTAACTTATTAACTAAGACTATACTAATAAATAACTCGATATATTATACTCAGGCAAAACGATTTGTCAATGAAATGGGACAGGGGCCCTCATGACTCTGAACCGTACGGCCGGCCGGTCCTTATAGCCGCTAAGACCAACCCGATGAAAATCCAAAAAAGACTGTTTAACTGCACAGAATAAAGGTTGGTATCGAAAAAACATTGCACCAAAAAGCCTGACAACCCGGCCACGCCTCCCAGGGAGACGGACAATAAATACGGCGGCGTCACCAAATGAATTTTCGTCCATGCGTGACACAAAAAAATCACAACAAGGCCTAAAAAGAGGCCCAAACCTAACACACCGGTTTCAGCTGCCATGTGCAGGTAACAGTTATGCGGATACCCGCCCCAGTTAATCTTGTACCGGGGAGCCACCTTGGAATAGGTGTTCAGCCCGGCCCCGCACAAAGGGTAGTCTTTGACAATAAGCATGGCTTCTTTCCAAAAACCAAACCTGCCCATGCTTTTTCCGGCAAGAACCTCAAAAACCGTTAATACTTTCTTAAAAACGGCCTGAATATAATTTTTATGCCCTTGGGATTCCAGGTCATTCTTCAAAGACCGGTCCTGTGCCGAAGGCGGAGGCTCCTGATCCGGCGCCATAATTTTCTTTACGTCTTTAGGTTTTATAACAACGCCTTTGGGGTTATAAACTCTTAAATTCCTTCCCCGGACTTTGTATAACTGAGGATGGAAGATCAGGAGAAAAAGCACACAGAGCCCTATCAACAAGAAAAAAACTTTCTTCCTGTAAAAAGCCAGGCATAACACCGCGATAATAAATCCCAGCCAGGCTCCCCGGGAAAAAGTCAGCCCCAAACTCCATAAAGTCAGGATCAACAGACTCCCGATCCAGATCCAGACAAAGACCGGGGTCGAAGCAGCCCCGCCGACCGATTCCTGCTGTTTTTTATAAAAAAAGGCTTCATAAATCCCTGTGACAATCAAAGACAGGACAACCGAACTGACAACAATAAGATATCCGCCAAAATCATTGGGATGTTTGAAGGAAGACGTAACCCGGGCCTCCTCCACCAGCGAAAAACCTCTCACGAAACCATGACCGGAAAAAGATTGGAAAATGGCATTAACAGACGATAAGGTTGCCGAAACCAAAAAAACGGTTATAAATATTTTTATCCGTTTTTGCGTCAGCATCACCAAAGAAAACGCATGCATCAGCACCAGCCCCTGACTCAGCTTAAAAAACAGGGCTTTAAAGCTCACCCAGGGATATTGACTCGTCAGGGTGGACAGGATATTCGCGGCCAGGAACAGGACACAGGCTCCGAAAAACATCTTCTCCGATGGAGAAGAATCCCGCACCGGACCACCGGCCCCATCGGCCACGGCGCCCCGATTCAGAAGGAGAACCCCCATCCTCGACAAATAACACAAAATAATACAGGTAGAGAAAATTTCGACTAAAGCCGTAGAGATAGGCAAAAAATAAATCAAGGCATAGAAAGAGTAGACGATGCCTTTTTCAGTCCAGTTCCTAAAGTTATTCATCATGATGATCTCTAAAGGATCTTAAGATTTCTTCTGGCCGTAAAGCTGACGTTCAACTAGTTCCAGGTCAGCATCAACCATCATACGGACTAACTGCTTAAAGTTCACTCGGGGTTTCCATTTCAATTTTCTGCGGGCTTTTGAACTGTTGCCTATGAGGAGATCTACTTCCGTTGGCCGGAAATAGCGCTTATCGATCCTGACATGTTTTTTCCAATCCATCTTTAAATAGGAGAACGCTTCTAAAAGAAATTCCCGCACAGAATGCGTCTGGCCGGTCGCGATGACATAATCAGCCGGGGTCTTCTGCTGCAACATCAACCACATGGCTTCAACATAATCCCCGGCAAAACCCCAGTCTCTTTTAGCGTCCAGATTCCCTAAAAAAAGCTTATCCTGCACTCCGTGTTTAATCCGGGCCAGGGCCATGGTAATTTTCCGGGTCACGAAGGTCTCCCCTCTCCGGGGAGATTCATGGTTAAAAAGAATACCGTTGCAGGCGAAAATATTATAAGCTTCCCGGTAATTGACGGTCATCCAATAAGAGTAGACTTTCGCCGCCGCATAAGGGCTGCGGGGATAAAACGGGGTCTTTTCAGATTGAGGGATCTCGAGAACTTTACCAAACATTTCACTGCTTGAAGCCTGATAAAATTTCGCTTTAATACCTGAATCCCGTATGGCTTCCAGCAGACGCGTCGTCCCCAGCCCGACAATCTCTCCCGTGTATTCCGGGATCTCAAAACTGACCTTGACATGACTCTGCGCTCCAAGATTATATATCTCGTCCGGTTTTATAGTCCTGATAATCCGGTTCAGAGAACTCGCGTCATTGAGATCCCCGTAAAGCAGCCGCAATTGAACATCCTTTTCATGAGGATCCTGATAGAGATGATCAATGCGTGTTGTATTGAACGTGCTGGACCGTCTGATCAGTCCATAAACATCATATTTCTTTTTAAGCAATAATTCCGACAAATAAGCGCCATCCTGTCCCGTAATACCGGTGATCAGGGCCACTTTTCTCTTTTTCATGGATGAGCCTCCCTCTTCAAATAATAATATTTTCTTCACATTTCTTATAATGCGTCTGCATAGAGATTCCAGAGATTAGTATACCGGCAATAAGCCAAAAGTAAACTGATAGTTGCAAAGAATAAAAATGGACTTCAAAAAAGCTGTGGACCAAAAACGCGACCACCCCTGAATACAAACCTAGAATAAGGCCTGATAGCCGCCGGTCGGCAACACGGTCCGTCGGGCTTGACAGGCTTCCGAATACGGCTTTTCCAAGGGCGAACAGGATCCACAGGAAACCTGCCAGGCCCAGAACGCCGGTTTCCACCATGATTTGAACGTAACAGTTATGTGCATAAACCGGAGCCGCATCAGGTCTTTTGCGATGTATCAGATCCATATAAGTATTCAATCCGTGGCCCACCCACGGCCTCTCCCGGACCAAAGCCAAGCTGTCCTGCCAGAGATGCCACCGCCATTTCACATCATCCGAAACAATTTCCGGCCGGGTACGCGTACGCTTGCGGACCTCATGAGGCGCAAAACGCAAAAAACTTCCGGCGAGCAAAACGGCGAGAATACATATCCAGATAAATACGGGCTTGCTCTTATGGCAAATAAAAAACAGGACCCCCGCCAGACCGGCGAAAATGCCCGACCGGGAGAAGGTCAGGATCAAGGCCCAGCTCATAATACTCCACAAAGACATTAACGCCAGACGAAGCCTTACTTTTAGCCCCGGGGAAAAACACAGGGAAAATACGCAGGGCACGACAATGGTCAGATAACCGGCAAGGCTGTTGGGATGAGAGAAAGCAGCTGTGGCTCCGTCCCGGATCAACAAACGCTGACGGATCACGTCATGCCCTAACCAGTAAAATTGCACGATGCCGTCCAAACACGTCACGCATGATGTCGCAAGATAAAGGACAACCGCCGTGGCCAGCTGTCTCTTGGTCGTAAAGACCCCGACCATGAGATAAAATACGGCAAACCATTCCAGCGTTTTTGTGATAAAACCATGGAAAGATTTCGCGGGATTAATGCTGAAAACGGCAGAACACAAACAAATGATGACAAAAAACAAAATCGCTGTGTTGAGGGGTGTTGGAGGAGGTTTTATAACATCACCCCAGCTCCGGGAAGCCCCCCCCTGCCGGTCAGGGCCTTTGGGATGAACGAGAAGCTTCAGGCGCACTGAGAACCAGAGCACCAGGGAAAGAATGACACATGTCTCAATAATAGCTTTGCTATAAGGCAGGCAGACAATAAGGCCGAACAGCAAGAAACGGATGATGGCAGAGACATTAATATTTCCGGCCATTGACCTGTCCACGCCTTTCCAGCATCAGTAAGCTCCTTTTCCTTTTATGACGGCGGGCACGGTCCACAGCAGAATCTGCATATCTAAACCAAAAGACCAGTTATTGATATACCACAAATCCCATTTAACCCATCTTTTAAACGACAGGTCGCTTCGGCCCCGGACCTGAGAAATGCACGTAACACCCGGCCGGATGGACAAGCGCTGCAAATCCTGCTGTTGATATTGTTCAACCTCATCCGGGGTCGGCGGCCGGGGGCCGACCAGGCTCATGTCCCCTTTAAAAACATTAAAAAGCTGCGGCAATTCATCCAGGCTGTACTTCCGCAACAACTTCCCGAAACGGGTGACCCGGGGATCCTTTTTCATTTTAAAAATAACACCGTCTTTCACTTCATTATTATTTAACAGTCTGGACTTCATTTGCTCAGCGCCATCGAACATGGAACGGAATTTAAACAGATTAAAACGCTTCCCTTTTAATCCGACCCTCTGTTGGACATAAAAAACCGGCCCCGGAGAATCCCATTTAATCAAAAGGGAGATAACAACAAATAAAGGGGATGACAAAACAATAAACACGAATGACAGCATGATATCAAACAGCCGTTTAAGGGCAAACTCCGTAGGATGATGTTTCCGCTGTTTATATGTCAGCAAGGGAATGATGCCCATATAATTGATTTCGATAAAAGACAGCGGCCCTTCAAAATTCTCCGGAACGATTCTCACCCCGAGATGCATGGTTTTGGCCTTCTTGATAATATCCCCGATAAGTTCCCGCACAGACGGGATTGTCACAACAATTTCATCGACAAAGTGTTTCCGGGCCACCGAGGGAAAGTCCCGCACCTTCCCGAGGACAGGGAATCCGTCGATTTCCTCTTTACGATCGTCCAGGAATCCGACAATATGGAATCCCCACTGCGGATTCTGCCGGATTTCCTCCAGAACGACGCCCCCGACTTTTCCGGCCCCGACAATCAAGACATTAATATTATGAAAGCCGCCGGCGATCAGCTTGCGCAGAATAAGCCTCTTGATGACCCTCCACCCTCCCAGCAAAAAACATAAAGACAAAAAGTTCTCCAGGAAGACCTTCCGGGAAAAAAATTTATACTGAGCGAAAAATATGATGGCGGCCATGATCACGCTGACATAAAAAAGATTTAAGGCCACCCGCGCCATTTCTTTGGGGATGGGCAGGCTCCGGTCCGTGGCGTAAAGACCTTTTCCCTGAAAAAAACTGACGATAAATATCGTCCAAAGAACGAAGATAAAAATATACTGATCAAGGTTGGGCAGCGTGATCACCCGGAAAATATCCGTAATGGCGTTGTATTTTAAAAAATACGGAATGATAAAACTGCTCCAGATCAAGACAAAATCAATGAAGATATAAAGAGGATAGATTTTTCTGATGGAAGTGATCATACAAAAAGATTATTAGTATTAGAATGATAAATTTTAATAATGTTACATTTTACCTATTCATTTTTAATTTCGCAATATCAATTATACATCCATACAGCATTTTTCAAAACACCTGCCAATAATTTTTCCTGTTCCGGAGTTTTTCCCCATCCGGAACGGGAAGGAACGGCAGGCTTATTTTATATTGTAGAGGGATAATAAAATAGCGCGTGGGCGCAACAGGATAAAATTCTTACTGATGCTGCGGGCTGTTTCTTCTGGCCTTGGGACCAAACATCTCGCGGGCCACGATAAAAACAAATTGCGTGTTACCGATCAAATATCGTCTCCACATGCGTTTCGGTTCCTGCATAAGACGGAACAGCCATTCCAGACCACGCCGTTGCATCCAAAGGGGAGCCCGTTGCGTATATCCGGCCACCACGTCAAAGCTGCCTCCGACGCCCATAACAAAAGGGACACGAAGTTTCTGCCGGTATCTGTTTAAAAACATTTCCTTTTTCGGGGAGCTCATCGCGACAAAAAGGATATCCGGGGCCGCGGCTCTGATTTCGTTAACCACGTCTTCCTCTTCCGATTCCGGCCAGTATCCGTTCCGGAACCCCACAATGTTAATGTCCGGGTACAGCATCCGATATTTCCCGACAACGGCTTGCACAACATCCTGCCGGGCTCCCAGGAAAAAGATCCTATAGTTCTTTTGCGCAGACAACGACACCAGATCATGCATCAGATCAATACCGGCCACCCTTTCCGGCAAAGGCTGGCCCAGCCAACGGGAAACCCAGACAATCGGCATGCCGTCAGCATTAATGATGTCGCACTGAGAAATAATATCATGAAGTTTCCGGTCCCGCCGCACTTTTAAAAGCTTGTCAACATTAATAACGACATGCTGGCAAGAGAGCCGTTGACGGATCATATCTTCAATCAGAGCCACCGTTTCTTTACGGCTCAGGTTATCAATGGGGCAGTCCAGGATATTAATCCGTCTCTCTCTTATCATATCATTAATTTCCGCACCAAAATTTTTATGATCCGCTGAGAGGCCCTCCCGTCCCATAAAGGGGGCGTCTGGCCCGCCCGGGACTGACCGCGGAGGACCTGATGAACGAGGCGGGGAATTTGCTCTATGTTATTTCCGACAAGGATGTTCGTCCCTTTTTCAAGAGTGACCGGACGTTCCGTGTTGGCCCTCAGAGTGAAACAGGGGACTTTCAAAAAGGTCGTCTCTTCCTGAATCCCCCCGCTGTCCGTCAAAATGAATCCGGCTTTCTGGCATAAAAAGATAAACTCCAAATAGCCTAACGGATGGGTAAGATGAATATTCTTTGATAATTTAACTTTAAACTCTCTGATGCTTTTACGGGTCCGGGGATGCGCAGGGAATATGATGGGAATCTCCTGGGCCACTTGATCAACCACAGCCAGCAATCGCTTAAGCTGCGTTTTGCTGTCAACATTGCTGGGCCGGTGCAGAGTCAGCAAGCCATAAGAAGACAACTGTTCCTGCAAAGGATAACTCGTCCAGGACCGCGGGTCCATACGTTGAATCTTTTTCATCGCCAGGATAAGGCTGTCTATCATGGTGTTTCCGACAAAATGAATTTTCTTCGCAGCATGCCCCTCTTTCCGTAAATGGGTGACACCGCTCTGTTCCGTGACAAAGAGGTCATCGGAAATACTGTCGGTCACCATGCGGTTGATCTCTTCCGGCATCGCCATATCAAAACTTCTCAACCCTGCTTCGATATGGGCTACGCGGATATGACATTTCTTGGCGGCCAGGCAGGCCGCGACCGTGGAGTTGACATCACCGACGACCACAACGTAATCGGGACGCTCCTTTTGGCAGATCTTTTCGAAGGCCACCATCACACGACCTGTCTGCTCGGCATGGCTCCCTGACCCGACCCCCAGAAAATACCGGGGAGGAGCAATGTCCAAATCTTTAAAAAACTGTTCCGACATCTCGTTATCATAATGCTGGCCGGAATGGACAACAATAGCCCGGATCGCCTTATACTTGCGGCATTCCTTAAGCAGACAGGCAATTTTCATGAAATTCGGTCTGGCCCCGGCGACAAAAACGACTTTTTTTCTTCGTGTCATTCTTCCTGACAATCTCCTTCGGATGAAAAAGCCAAACGGTTCTTTTTCAGATAATACACGTAAAAGCTCAACGCATAAAACATCCATGCCTGCGTCCAGCGGATATACGGGATGTCAATCTTGCACCATTTGTGAATTTGGTAATAAAAGTATCCTATTTTAGACTGCATATGCCGAATTGTCCACTTCAATACATTTTTATTCAGATCAGCATATCGGGCATGACGGCCGGATATCAGCATAAGAGAAATCAGGCCGGCCGTGGAATGAACATCAACAGGATAAATACGATTGTGATAATATTTAGGGACCCCTTCTTCGGTAAAGAAATTTTTCGCATAATAAGAAAAACCCTTTTCAAAAAATCCCTGAAACTGATCATCTCCCGTCCAATCCTGATATTGAAAAAGGGCCTCCAGATTATACGCCGTATGGAAGCTGTCGATCCATCGCTGATTCGGGTTCATACCGTAAAACCAGCTGCCGTCGGCATTTTGCTGCCGGCAGCAAAAAGACACGGACCTCTGGGCGTCAATAAAAAGCGCGGGGTCGCGGGTTAAACGGTAAACCCGGGCTAAAAAAGCCGACGCCAAAAGAGATGCGTTGAAAATCCGTGAGTGATCTAAAGGCGTGTAGGAGAAACACATTCCGCCGTGCTGATCCTCCTGGCGGTTTAAATCCTGCCGGATAAAATCGCTGACAGACACCGCCATCTGCATGAATTTTTTTTCCCCCTGAAGTTCATAAACATCCAGTAAAGCATGTCCCGCAAAAGTCGAGACGATCACATTCGGGGTTCCGCGGGGGACAAAAAAAGCCCGGGACTGCCAGTCGAAGTTATATCCCCAGCAAGACCCGGAGTATCCGGCCGAAACAGAATTACGCAATGTCTCCGCGAGGGAACGAATAACCGCGAAATCCGCTTCATCCTGAAAAGCCCGGGCCAGACAGACATAACCGCGCAAGAACAAAGCTATGCCTTTAGGATTGAATCCTTTGGGGACACGAAAGACCGACCGCAGGTTAACCGGGCTTCGCTTAAAGAACTGAATCCAGCACATCCGAAACAAAGGGGAATTTCTTAAAAAAGATGCCTGAAAAAAGGCAGAATTCAACCCGTCAAAAGGATCCCATCCTTGATAACCGGCCTTTTGACAATAATCCTTTAAACGAACCAAAGACTCATAAATGTCATTCATGAATATCGACCAGTTGTGATGACTGGGTTTCCAGGCTTTTTATAATCTTAAAAGTTGTCAGCGACACCGAAAGGATATGTTCGAAGGGGACAGGGCTTTCCGTCCCGTCCCGCAGGGATGATATGAAGGCGGCGATTTCCTCTTTATGCCCTTTCCCCGGCCGGCGCACGTTTGATTCGCGGCCTTGAACAAATATTTTAGCTTCCCGGAAATCATGGATGACAAAAGAACTCCCTCCGGCAAAAATCTCCAGATGTTCTTTGGGCATCCGGGAGGACCCCATGGCTGTATACAAAATCTGCCCTACAGAGCCATTCTGGAATTCCAACTGTACGACAAGATTGTCATCCCTCTGCCATTTGCCCCTCGGGGTCACCCCGAAAGCCGAAACCCGGCGCGGGACAGATCCGGAAAAAAACAGCATCAGATCCACAAAATGGCAAAGTTCTCCGAGGATGCGGCCGCCCCCGACCTCTTTGTCCTGTATCCAGGATTCTGCCGGGATATATCCGGCATTAACTCTGAAATTCATCATGACCGGACGCATATCAGACGGCAAATGTTCCTTCACATAAACACTCAGCGGGGCAAAACGGCGGTTGTACCCCACCATAAACAAACGCCCTCCCGGGCCTAAGGACGCGATCTCTTTAAGGTCGTCCTCCGTTAAGCATAAAGGTTTCTCCACAAAAATATGCTTCCGGGCTGCCAGGCATCTCAAAACAAAACCGGCATGCGTGTTGTGCCGGGTGGCAATGAATACTGTATTGATATCCTTGGCCGAGCATACGGCCTCTGCCTCCGTGGAAGCCGTACGAAAGCCGAATTTATCCGCGACGTTTTTGGCGGAAACCCCCTGTGTCGTGACAACCGTATCGAGAGAAACATCATATTGCTTCAAGGCAGGCAGAAGATGTCCCTGGGCAAAACTCCCCGCCCCGATAAACCCGACATTGATGGCCTTGACCGGATCATGATGAACAGCAACCTGCCGCGTTTCAACGGCCCTGCTGTTTTCATCATATTTTAAAAGTATGCCGGTATACGGCTCTTTTTGTTCCATGATCACGTCATAAGCCTTTAAAGCCTCGGCGAAGTCGAAAACATGGCTTATAAGCGGCTTGACCTGCACCATACCCTGGACGATTAAATGCAGGAAAACCTCCATGTTTCTGTTTTCCGTGAACCTGACATAGGGGTAAGGATAATCCAGGCCGTGCTCCTCATAAGAAGGATCATACCGGCCCGGCCCGTAGGAGGTCGCCATTTTCAGTTCCAGTTCCTTCTTATAAAAATGCGGTTCCCGGGGGATATCCACCGGGACGTTGCCCACCACGACCATGAGGCCTTTCTTCCGGAGCACTTCCGCGGCCAAAAGGACCGGATCATTATTCTGGCACGAAGCCGCGACAATCACTTTATCAAAACCGTGCGGACCGGCAAAGGCATTCAGACTCTGATGAAGATGCGCCGCCTTTCTATGCGCCGCTGCCTGTATCCCCAAATCCTCAGCCAGCTTCAGCGCATGATCGCTGACATCGATCCCGAACACAAAACAGCCGTTGGCTTTGAGAATCTGAGCGGTGAGCTGCCCGATAAGCCCCAGCCCGATAACACAGACCTTTTCCCCGATCCGGACATCCGCCTGCCGCACACCCTGCAAAGCAATGGCGCCCACTGTCGTGAAACAGGCTTCTTCGGGAGACACGCCTGGCGGCACTTTAACCGTAAGGTTCTGCGGGACGCAGACAACCTCAGCATGAGAGGCATAATCCTGCCCGGCGCAGGCCACAAGATCACCGGCCTGAAAAAGGCCCTGCCGGTCCGAAGCCAGAACAATGCCACAGCTGCTGTAGCCCAAAGCTTTAGGCCAATTGAGTTTATTTTTGACTTTGTGAATGGTCGAGGCCAGGCCTTCCTTCCGGATGTTTGCCATAACCTGTTTGACAAGATCCGGCCTCTTCTTAGCCTTTCCCAGCAGAGACAATTTCCCGGTATGAACCGTTGAGCGTTCGGTTCCGGCACTGATCAGAGAATATCTGTTCTGTACAAGCACCTTGCCGGGCTGCCCGGAAGGCGCCGGGACATTCTCTAAAATCAGCTCTCCGGTTTTCAAGTTTTGAACAATCTGTCTCATATCTCAAAAGACCTCCTCGCAATTATTTTTCAGGAACACTGAGCTTCCTGGCGTTCGGGGGCCAAAAAATTCCCTGTTTTCCTATACCCCGGTGATTTTCCGCAACCATAATTCCAAAGTTAAAAATTGATAAATCCTGTACGCATGGTCCTCCCGCCCTTCCCGGTCTCTTCGGATAATTGTCCTGACCAGGTCAGGATTTAAAATCCCGCGCTTTTTTATATTATCATAAGATAAAACATCGTCCACTAATTCCCGAAGTTCTCCATTCATCCAAGCCCGTAAAGGCATGCCGAAAGAAGCTTTGGGGCGGTAAACAATACGTTTCGGCAAATCCCGTTCGGCCACTTTCTTTAAAATATATTTTGAAGTATTATTTTTAATCTTATAGGAACCCGGCAAAGACATGCCCCATTCTATAACATTCTTGTCAATAAAAGGCACCCGGACTTCCACCGAAGCCGCCATAGAAGCCCGGTCGGTATACGTCAAATTCAAACCCGTCATGAACATATGAATATCTGTAAAACACATCCTATTGATCTCATCCCAGTTTCTGGCGTCGTTAAAAAGCCGGTCATGGTGATCGAATAGCTCATCAATCTCGGCATCATACCGCCCGTTAAAGATTTCTCTCAGCTCGTTTCGGTCATAATAGGAATAGCTGCGCATATAGGCTTCTGCGAAAGGCATGTCGACAAAAGAAAAAAAACGCTTGGCCCAGCGGACGGGCCGCAGGCCGTAAGAGCCCAGACGAACCGGCAGAACGGAAAGGGTCCGGGAGACGGCCTTTTTCATGAACCCCGGGCACCGCTGTATTTTTCGGCTTAGGAGCGTGGCATAATGCCTCCTGTACCCCGCAAATATTTCATCGGCCCCCATGCCGGACAAAAGCACTTTTATCCCTCTTTCCCGGGCCAGCCGGCAAATAAGATAAGTATTAATTGCGGCCGGATCCCCGATCGGCTCGTCCAAAATTTCAACCATATTCTGCAAAGCGTCGATCACAGAAGGCTCTACGGGAATATCTGTATGACGGACACCCAAATACGAAGCCACCGCCTGGGCATAAAAGTTGTCCCGCGGCATGCGTTCCACCTGCTGGGCTTTCCGCGAGATCGATATGGTATAAGTCGACAAATCCGGATTATGCCTCCGGGCCAACGTCGTTATTAATGAAGAATCTAACCCCCCGCTTAAAAAAGCTCCGACAGGCACATCGGAAACAAGATGTTCCTCAACGCTCTTCTCAAGAATGGCGGATAAGGCCTCTATATGTTCTTGCTCCGGCCCCGGAGAAAAAAGGGGATCCGGCCATTCCCAATACCGTCTTTGGGTCAAAGCGATCCCGTTACGCTGAAAACGCACTTTCAGGTAATGGGCCGGAGGGACCTTGAAAACATCCTTAAAAATAGCCTCATCCCCTGCCGGCCAAAGATAATTCAGGCAGGAGACGAGAACCCCGGGGTTCAATTCCTTCCGGAACCCCGGAAGATTCAGGAACGATTTACATTCCGAGGAGAAAGCCAAACGGTCAGGCGGCGCATGCCAGTAGAAAAGAGGTTTAATGCCAAAATAGTCCCGGACCAGATACAATTCTTTATTCTTACAATCGTAGAGGCCAAAGGCAAACATCCCCTGAAGTTTAGAAAAACTTTCCTCGCGATAATGGCGAAAAAGTTCCAGGACGACTTCGGTATCCGAACGCGTCTTAAAAAGGGCTCCTTTTCGTTTTAAATCTTCCCTTAATTCCCGGAAATTATATATTTCTCCGTTATAAACGATAATAAAACCGTCTCTCGCCATCGGCTGATTGGCCTCCGGAGACAGGTCGATAATCGAAAGCCGCCGATGCCCAAGCGTCAAACACTCGTCCTGCCACACGCCTTCGGCATCAGGCCCCCGGTGCCTGATAGCCTGGTTCATATTCTGGACAAGCGCGGCCCCTTCCGGGAATCCACTTAATCCGTTTATGCCGCACATGAGATCTCCTTAAGATAGCGCTGCACGATCATCAGACACCTTTTTAAAAACAGCGCTCAGCCGATGTTCAAAGATAAAAAATGTATACTCCCGGACGAATTTGGCGCGTGCCTGTTCCCCCATGTTGCTCCGCCATTCCGTATCCTTCATTAAAAATTCAATCTTCTCCGCCAGATCCGTTGCTGATCCGGGAGCGACCAAGAACCCGGTCTGATTGGCGTCAACAATATCAGGGATAGCCCCCTCAAAAGTCGAAACGACCGGCAAACCGTACTGCATAGCTTCCAAAAGGACCAGAGGAAAAGTATCCTTTTGTGTCGGATAAATAAAAATATCCGCTCTTTCAAATATCTCCCGTTTTTGCGCCCCGCTTCTGTATCCTAAAACAAAAACCGTTTCCTGCAGGTCATTTTGCTCCACCCATTCGACCAGTTCGGCCTGTGTGACATCAAAATCCGCACCGACAACAGAAAATTGGAACTTCAGCTCCTTCTGCTGCAGTTGACGCACCGCTTCCAACGCCGTGAAGATCCCCTTGCTTCTCACCAGGTTCGCTAAAAAAAGGACATGAAAGACATGAGGCTGTCTCCGCCGCTCTCTTATTTTCTCCCAGGCTTTCGCATCAATATCCTCGGGGACGCCGTTAGGGATGACCGAAACCTGCTCACGAGGAACATAACACTTGATATCCGGATAAAGGCTTTCCGACAGCAGAATGACATGACTTCCTTTAAAACACAGGCGGTAAAGCCATGTCATGAATACGTTCTGTTTCTCATGAACCCCTTTGCCATGCAGATGGTAAAGCCGGCAAACACCCCGCATTTTCAAGATCATCACCAGGATAAAATCTTTTAAGAATCCGATTCCCGTAGGCGTCAGGGACATATAAACCAAATGATACTTTCTGTTCAGCAACCTCCTGATCAGCTTAAAGCTCATTGTGAAAAGGACAGAAACTTTCTTTAATGAAAACCGGTTGATCTGCTGTATATGATTCGACGTATTGATCGGGAAAACATCACATTCGAATTCCGGGTTCAAAGAAAGGCTCTGGATGACCGATTCATTGATGACTGACGGCCCGATGTGCGGTGGAGGAAGATGTAGCAAACACAGGATAACTCGACTCATACATCATCTCATAAATAGCCCGGTGTTCATACGCGGGGAGGCTGAACGATAATATGCCATAATCCGGACAGATTGCCTAAAAGCCTGGAGAAGTAGGTTTTGTTTCTTCTGAACAGAAACATATATAAATTTTCCAACATCTGTCCGCTGGACGACCACAAAAACAGCAGCGTGGAAAATTCCTTAAACTTTCTGACAATATAATACCGGTTAACAACCTGCATTTTCCCAAAAAGGACATAATCAATACCTTCTGTATTGTCTTTGATATGCTGCACACGGGCTTCGGAGATGACCGCTAGTTTATATTTTTTACCCACGTTGTAACTGAAATCCAGGTCCTCCCCATAACCGTAGCCTTCAAACCACTCGTCGAATTTATATGTCGAAAAAATATCCCGCCGCCAGACAGTGGCTCCGCCGAAAATCCAGTCTGTAAAGATACTGTCATCCACGGGGGAAAGCATCGCCCCGTAACCGGAACGCATAATCCGGCCCTTGGCTTCACTTCCTGTCAAAAAAATCCGCTTCATGAAAGAGGTTTTCCTTTTGACCACATTGATAATGTTAAACGCCGCGCCGCCGACCTCCTGCCCGCTGCTCTTCCAGAAACGGATCATGTTATCCAAGGCATTTTCTTCCAGGATAATATCATCATCAAAAAAACATACAAGATCGATGTCCGGACGGAGATGCTCAATCCCCTGATTTTTCTGCCTGGTCAGACACGGGTAAGGGGCCCGGACATAATCAATGGGCAACTGGGAAAATTCCCGGACAAGGTCCTCCACCGGTTTCCTGCCCCCGTCAACAATAATAATCTGGGAGACGCAGTTTTTTTGCGGTTCAACGCTTTTTAAAAATCGATGAAGCACCTGCCGGCGGTCGGCCGTAGGAATAACGAGAGCCAGACGATAACCACCCCGGCCCCCATTCTCAGAAAAATGCAGACAGACAGCCGCAGACGGCGGCTTGGGATTCAAATACAGTATGCGAGGCAAAAGCACCCGCAATTTTAAAAATTGCGTCATATGGGCAGGATATTTATGAAATATCAAAACGAGGAATGAACAAAGCCATGTCCGGAGGCTGAAAGGGAATACTCTCAAAGACGCCAGGAATTCCTTGAAAGACTGGCGGTAATCCCCTTGTTGCCAAAGCCGCATAGCCTGCTGGCTGATAGACTGGGATTGAAACATCCTGCCGTACCAAAAATCATATTTCTTTAACCTGGCCTTAACCGAAGAGACACTGACCTTGGGAATCCCTGAGTTATCCCGGTGTATCTGATTCGCAATCCAGAAATACTGTAACTGCTCAACCGAGCGTTCGGAGCTAATCCGGCCCCACCGATAATCCAAAAGGATTTCCTCAACCACCCCCACCCGTCCCTGCCGCTGCAAACGGAGCCAGCAGTCATAATCCTGGCTCACCGGGAAATCCGGAGAATATCCGCCGATAGCCTTCAAAGCATCCAACCGGCCGCACCAGCCGGAATGCGCGGCCCTGGACCAGGGAGGCCTGAAATAATCGGCAGGGCATGACTGATGAATCGGTTCTCCGGTCCCGTCAATGATTCTGATCCAGGATCCCACCAAGACCGTGTTGGGATACCGCATCAAATATTCAACTTCCTTCATAATCCTTTCGGGATAAGCCCTGTCGTCACTGTCCATCCTGGCAAAAAACTCTCCCTGCGCCTTGGGAATAAGAAAATTAAGCGCCCGGGCCAGCCCCACGCCCGGGCCACGGAAAACATGAATTCTCTTGTCTTCTTCCGATCTGTGCACAAGCCAATCATAATTATCCTGGGTCGAAGACCCGTCATCCAAGATAAGAAACTCCCAGTTTGTATAGCTTTGTCGGCAGATGCTATCGACCGCTTCTTTCAAATACTGCGGATTTTCATCTTTGGTGGCCATCAGAATACTGACGAATGGCAATTCTTTAAGAGGCATGTCTTTTCTTCCTTAATGAAATAAGAATCAACAGAAAAAATATCGAGCTTACAGCAAGGCCTATATAAAAAATACGCGGACGGAATACAAACCGGACTTTATGTTTCCCGGCCGGGACGCGGACAGCCAGCATACAATAATTCGCTTTTCTGACTTCTTCCTGCCGGCCGTCGAGATAACAGGTCCACCCCGGATACCAGGATTGACTGAGCACGAAATAGCCCGGCACCTGTGTCTCGACCTCATATAAAACTTCTTCCGGGGAATATTGCCTTAATTTTATCAAAGGCTTTCGCAAATTCTCCCCTTGCTGCCCCCCGGCCTGCCCGCCCAACCCTTCACTGAAAAAGACTTTCCGGCTGGTATCCAACCGGCCTGTCCGAATGCCCTGAAGGATATCTGTCTCGGATCTGACTTCATGCTGACACCGGAAAAAAGCCCGCGGGACGAACAGTTCATTCTCATATATATGCAGGCCTTCCCCCTCCCATGTTAAATGCAAATGAGGACTCCGTAAAGGAGGATCATCATGCGTGATAATATATTTGACGTTGCACAAGCCTAAAACCGCAGGGTCCATACCCTGAATCAAATATCTTATCGTTTTAGGCTCAACGCTTTCATAACCGTTGATCGTTTCGATGCCGTAGACAGAAAGAATATTCGGAGAATAAACAGGCTTCCTATTCGTATTATTGTTATAAATCAAAACCCGGTATAAATCTTGATCTTTTTTTAAAAAATTAACCGACTGCGTCTCAGGATATAAAGGGTATTCCTGAGGGCTGACCATGGGCAGCCAGCTCCAGGCAAAGAACAAAAGCTGAAAAACTGTGATAAATAAAATGAGGCCTGTGAATGATGATTTCAGCCGGTTGGCCCTGTGGGCCCAAAGCGCTCCCAGGCCCAAGGCCATGGTGGCGACAGGGATGAAAATGGCCGGAGCAAAAAAGTTGAAATGCTGCAAGAGTTTCTCCACGCGCCCCAAATACCAGCCCCGATTGCCGGCAAGCAAGTTAGCCATGTGCAGATGAGCCTCGACAAATTTCCGGCCGTGCTTAAGAACGTCATCATAAAAAAGCTGAATGAACACATGACCGGCCAGCAGAACAAGCACCACCAGCACAAAAAGGGCTGTGACCTTTCTTAAAAAAGAAGCCATCTTATCCTTATCCTGCCATTGCAAATAATATGTCAGCCCAAAGGCTGAGAGGACAGACATGCCGAAAATATAAATAATAAAAAAACGGTGATAAACATATTTTAAGAACGGCGAAGCAAGCGGCACAAGCAAGCCGAACAACGTGATGGTCATATAAATGATGATTCTTTTGTCTTTCTTGATATTCCGGACACTTAACAATCCGAAAAGCAGCGGAAGAAAGCCGATAAAACCGTTATAAAACATCATCGTTGAGGATGCTAATTTTGTTAGATCAAAGGCCCTGACACTCCCGGCCAATTGCGGGAAAGCAAAGGAAATCACGCCGGCGACTCCCCACAGCCTCTTGACAAAGGGGATGGCCCCCTGCCCTACGTTGCCCCATTGTCCGCCTTGGATAGCGTCAAAATAGAAAAGTTCTAATGTAGGCAACAACATGACCGCTGTCAGGCCTATGGCCCAGACATGTATCGTCAAATAAATCTTAGCCAGTGTTGCGACATCTCTGAAAGTCCGGGCGAAGACATACCCGTACATAACAGAAAACACAAACGTCAGGAAAAAAATAAAACTCATCGTCTGAACAGAAGCGGCCATCATGGCACAGCCTGTCAATAAAGCGCAAAGCGCCTGGTCCCGCAATAACCTATCCCTCAGGCTTTTATCCAGGAATAAAACCGCCGCCGGCATCCAGCAGAACGCCCCCATAATCCAGGGGAAAAAGATCGTGCAAATAAACATGCTGTTCAGCATGTAACAGACGGCACCAAGCAGGCTGGCATTTACAGGCAGCTGGTAATATTGAAGCAAGGCGAACATGGAGATGCCGGCGATGAACAGCAGAGCAAGAATCTGAACGAAATAGGCCTGAAGCGGGTCAGGGATAAAAACCAGCAGAAGGTTCGTCACGTCAAAATTTCCCGCCATCGTTAAAGCATATTGCGGATACCCGCCGAGGATGAGAGGATTCCAGTAAGCCCATCGCCCTTGCAGCAGGGCTGTTTGAGTTAATTTTTTGTACGGGAAATACTGAACGACAATGTCATTCAAAAAATGATTGTAAACATGAACAGACCGTCCCTCAGCATAAGGGGAGATCATCGTGTGCAGCAGGTCGGATGGGAATAAAATTTTTTTCCCGGTCAACACGGGAGCGAACAAAACGAACAGCGCCAGAGCCAAACAGAAAACGGCCAGCCCTTTCTGCTTTCGCGTCTTTTTTTGACATGTATTATTCTGCATGGAGAAAATAAATAAACCCTTCTGCCTTCCCCATGGCAACCTACGGGGTCAACGGATGAGGCTTCATTCCTTCGTGGATACGAGTTTAATGTTTTCACCCCGGTCTGCCCGGGAAAACCACGGCCAGCGGCAGGGGTATCTTAGAAGCAAAAAAATCACATTAAACACAGCGGCGGGGCTGACAGAACAGTAGCTACGGCCGTGTCACCCAACAACTCTAAGGACGAATGTTATGATTTGCGCACCTTTATCGCATCTTGTCCTGGGAGAACAAACGGCAATCCGCCTCGACCATCATCGGGACAAGATCATGGAACTGAATGGTTGGTTCCCAGTTTAAAATTCTTTTTGCTTTTGTATAATCCCCTCTCAGGACATGGACTTGGTCGGGCCGGAAGAATTCTTTGTTCACATCAACTAAAACGCGTCCGCTTTTCTCATCAATGCCTTTTTCGTGTATGCCCTTCCCTTCCCAAAGGATCTCCATATCAACCGTCTTGAACGAAAGCTCAACAAATTCGCGCACCGTATGCGCATGACCGGTAGCAATAACATAATCATCCGGCTTCTCCTGCTGCAACATGAGCCACATGGCTTTAACATAATCCCCGGCAAATCCCCAGTCGCGTTTTGCGTTCAGGTTGCCTAAACTGATCCTGTCTGCCAGCCCGAACTTAATTTTAGCCACGCCGGATGTGATTTTACGGGTGACAAATTCAAATCCTCTGCGCGGAGACTCATGATTGAATAAGATGCCGTTACACGCAAACATTTCGTAAGACTCACGGTAGTTGCGGGTCAAATGGAAACCCGCCACCTTGGAAATTCCGTAAGGAGACCGGGGATGAAAAGGCGTTGATTCATTTTGGGGTTCTGCATCCACTTTCCCGAACATTTCACTCGAACCGGCGAAATAAAACTTGGCCGGAACGGGCATGGATTTGCAGGAAGAAAGCGCATAATGTGTTCCGCTGATATTGGTCAACAGCGGGGAAAATTTGTCATCAAAACTATAAGAAACGAAACTCTGCGCGGCCAAATGATAAATCTCATCCGGTTTGACGTCCTGAATGATCTTAAAAATGCTGGGAAAACTTTCCAAAGACGCGGCGGACAATTTCAGCTTGTCCCTGATATGTAAAAATCTCTCCATCCTGTGATTAGGATCTTCCAAAGCTTCTTGTCGCACGAGGCCATAGACCTCATAGCCCTGGTCGAGCAAAAGTTCAGCCAGATAACTCCCGTCCTGTCCTGTCACCCCGGTTATTAAAGCCTTCTTCACGGACATTTTCTCCTTCGTAAAAACAATTTAAGTAAGTATATTACATTATTCTTAAAATTTTACAAGCATGAAACACCGGATGTCTTTCGTGCTGCCATCAGCAAACCCGCCTTCGGGATTCCGGAAAAATTCAGATCCGCCGCCGGCCGACAGAAATTCCGGCTGGATTCAGAGTTTCAAGAACTATGCATGAGCCTGAATATCCCGATAATACCCGACGGTCAAGCCCATAAGACTCCAGAAAGGGATAGCGAAAAAAGGGAGCTCATAAGTCACCAGGAAATTCGCCACAACCAGCCAGTATGCCAGGATCGAAACAAGCAGAATCCCGGTTGTTCGTCCTTTCCGGACAAAAAATATCGCCAGGCGTACGACCAAAAACAGGATAAGACCTATCAGGCAAACCCCAAGCGCCCCCGCACGGTAAATAATATGCACATAAGAATTATGCGGCTCCAGCCACCCCACGCCGTCAACTTCCATTTTGTTCCAGCCCAGGATTTCAATACTGCAAGAACGGAAAGGTTTCCCGAAAGGTACACCCCAAACGGGATTCACAGCCCAGACTTCCTGCAACATGTCTTTCCAAACAAGAATGCGCCACAATATATTATTCGTGGGTTCATTGGTCAAAGAGGCTTTTGCTGTCGCAGCGGTATCGCCCTTCCCGGCCTCTGCCTGCGAACCGGCCGTGTCTTTTAAATTTCGGGACTTGTCGTATGTTTCCGAATCCAAAATCTGTGCATCATCTTGAGCGTCAGGCCCCGCGGCCAGCCGGACCGACATGCTTATAGAATGCTGTTTCATATTCTGTTTAACTTTATTCACCATTTTGACAGTGTCTGTTTCGATGATCCGGCTGTCGCTTGTCATGAAATCAATTGTTTTATTATGTGAATACAACTGTACGGGGACATCCCTCATCACATAATCATCTTTCTTCTCCTGAATCAGCCGATTCGCTTCCCGATACTGCGCCAGGAATCCCTTAATACGGGTAAGACTGCGAATCTCTTCCGTCCGGCTGAAAGTCATTACGAAAAAAGCCGCAGCGAAAAGGAAAACAAGGATGGACACAAAAATCCTCAGGAAACGGACCTTCACCATACTTTTGCTCAAATACAACAGAAGAAAAACACACATACCGGCAATACTCGCCACAATATTAGCCCGGGAACTGCCGAGGATATACAGATAAGGGATGAAAAGAAATAAAACAGACACAATCATCCACCGTATTCTTTTTTGCGGCAGACGAATGATAAGAAGCAAACTTAAAAGGATATAACTGAACATAAAATACATATAACAATTAAGCGGGCGGATGACGATAGACGTGGTGAAGAAAAAAATCAAAGAAAAAATAACAGCCGGCTGAAAAAATCTTCTGTTATAAGCGGAAGCGGCAATCCAAACAAACACAATATAATAAAACAAAGCGGCATTCCGGAAAGCCAAAGGGCCATACGCAAGATATCCTGTTCCTGCTTTCAACCCGATGAAAAGCAAAAAAAATATCAGCCCCGCCGCAAAACTTCTGGGTTTGTTTTTCAGGAAAGGATACCCCTGAAGGCGCTCTTTCAGGAGCAACAGAATCAAACATACAGCAAACAGGATTTCACCGATAAACACAGGGAAAGGCAAAAAAGACAGCTGAAGATGAAGCTGTGCGAATGTCCGGTTTAATAAAGAATATCCGGCCCCGAATAAACAGAGAAGACCAAGAATTATAAAGTCAAGGATATCTGGCCATCCCACGCTTTTATTCATTCTTTTTTCTCTTTATTTTCCTTCTGCATTTTATATGAAATTTTAGGCCGCAAGCCAAAGCCTGATCATTGTACCGACAATTTTCAGCCCGTCCTGGAATGCACTTAATTTCGAACTGCTGCCTTCCGGTCTTTGATAATAATGGATAGGTTCTTCTTGTACACGAAGTTTGTGAATGACAGCTTTTGCGGTTATTTCCGTCTCAATCTCAAAACCTTTGCTCTGGCAAGACAACACTTCAACAGCTTCGGCGGACAAAGCCCGGTACCCCGAAAGGATATCGGAAAACTTTGTCCCGTACAACAGATTGAAGAAACGACAGATACATCTGTTCCCCCAGACGCGATGACGGGTCCAGACTTCGGCATTTCTATTGTTCAGCCTGTTGCCCACAACCATATCCGCCCGGCCTTCGATAACAGGCGCAAGAATTTTTTTAACGTCAGAGGCGCTGTAAGTGGCATCCCCGTCTACCGTCACAAAGACATCGGCAGAAATCTTATTGAAAGCGATCTGCATCACACTGCCCTTCCCCGGGGCCTGTTCGTGCAACACTTTAGCCCCGGCCGCTTCCGCGACCTGCCCCGTCCGGTCGGAAGAACAATTATCAACGACAAAAATATCCGCTTCCGGGATTTTATCCTTAAAATCGCAGATAACGTTTTCTATCGTCAATTCTTCGTTAAAACAGGGAATAATCACCGCAACCCGCCGCAATGGGGAGACGCTCATCTGATGGATCCTTTCTTGATTCACTTAGTGGGACAGCCAGACAATACAACTCTCCAAATCTTCTGTCGCATGTCTGAACATCCAAGCCAGCCGCTCTGAGTTCAGCAACCAGCAGATCAGAGGTATACTCTATTTCATGGGTAGGGTCCAGACGCCATTCCAAGCCCCATTCCTTTTTATACAAGGTAATCCAGTCACGATCGATCATGGGAACGCGTATGAGAATTCTTTTCGTTTTTTTCATAATCTCAGTCAAAAAGACCTTCCGGTCGGCAATATGTTCCAGGACATTAGAAAGGACAACAGCGTCAAAAACTCTGTCATCAAAACAGGCAGGGACTTCACCTAAAATATATTCGATATTCCCCAAGGCAAAATTTCTCCTGGCCTTTTCTATATTCAAGGGATTCTTATCGATGGCGATAACCTGCCGACAGGAACATGCCAAGTCATACGAAAGGGCCCCGTTCCCGCATCCGACATCCAGGACAGTCCAGTCTTTATTCATATGGTCAATAAACCACTGATGATAATTCATAAGCCGGTGTTTCGGATGCAGGCCCCCAGGTTCGAGAAAACAGCTGAAACGCCCGGCATATTTATAGGCCAGCGTATGACATTGCAGGGCTTTGCGGACAATGATTTTAGCAACAAGTTTCCTGCTGAAGAGTGCTAACAAAATCTTTTTTATTATTTTCATTATCAAAACCGTAAATTTTTTTCTCCTGTCGGACAATCGAGTCAAGGCTATGATATTCTTCTATATACCGCCTTGCCCGGGAGCCACATCTTTGCCTTAAAGACGGGTCCCCCATAACTTCCCGGACAGCGTCCCTAATGGATTCCGTCGTTGTATCGCATAAGTATCCCGACTCCTTATGTTTGATAATATTATGGATTCCTTCAATATCACTGCCGATAACAGCCATCCCGCAGGACATGGCCTCCAGCAAGGTTTTGGGCATGCCTTCGCAAAAGGAAGGCAGAATATAAACCGGATAACGGTTATATGTCTCCGGCAATCGGCTATTAGCCATACGGCCGAGCAAACGGGCTTTTATCTTATTGACTTTGATATAGCTTGTCAACTCATCTTTTAGCCGCCCCTCCCCAACAATATCAAGAGTCAGGGGCGTCTGCCGTATGGCATCAAGCAGAGCGAATAAATTTTTTTCCTTTTCCAGGCGGCCCACGAACAAAATACGGTCCGGGTGCCTTGTTTCCGGCAGAGGCTTAAACTTTTGCGTTTCAACATAATTATATTGTATTTTAATCTTATTTTCCTGTATTTTAAAAAATTTTATTATAAAATTTTTCCCGATCTCGGATGAAATAACAATCTTATCTGCAACCCGATACGAGATGAAAGAATTAAGGTAGGTGAAAATCTTAAAAGTCCACGGCATTTTCATCAAAAGGCCAAAGCGAAACTGTTCATATCCACACCGTATGACCAGTGTCTTCCGGTAAAGGATCTTGGCCACAACAGCAACCCAGCTACCCCACATCTGATTCGTTTTATAAATATCTGCCTGGCGCAATTGGGCTTTTAAACGAAACGGAAGGATCAGACTCTGCAGGAAACGTAAAAGCGTGGATTTTGGCCTGGAGGCAAACTGATAAACGGGAATTATCCCGATGCCGCCCAAACGTTCCTGATAGTCCAGATCTTCTTCATCTCCGTAGGTTAACAAGCTCACCTTAAGACCATCTTCAACGAGCTGCCGGTAAAGAGCGATTTCCCGGTCTAAAAGGCCATAAACATCCCATTTTTTCAATGAAATATTAAATGTTAGAAACACCAGAATATGCATATGGAATTAAGTCCACGTTTAACAAGGCGCGTCAAAGCCCGCCGCTAATTCTTTGATAGTTATAATATCATAATCGCCATGCTGCTTCAGCAAATCTTCAAACCATTTTATCCCGCACAAAACGAGTTCCCTATCATGAAAAGCGCAGACAGCGGCATCCCCGATATATACTAAACCATGATTTTTTTCCCCGGTAGGGCACTTGGTCTCCAGAGAAGAAAGGACACGGAGCCCGTGATGAAAAGCCATGCGTTCCGTCTGCTCTGTCCAGACATTTCCAGGCGGGACAAAAGTCACAACATCAATTTCAAAATAGTGGCTTAAAAGAGCCTGGGCTCTTTGAATATGATCCCTCTGCACGTCTTCAGGAATCCAAGGCCAGAATTCCCTATGGAATTTCCGGTTGGATGAAAACCATTGCGGCAAATGGCGTCCTTCAACGCAATGGGTCAGCCCATGGTTGGCAATTTCAACAAGGCCGGCCTTAACGCCTTCTTTAAGTATGGCCGCCTCTTGAGGGAACTTTTCAAAGAACGGGGTCTGTGCCCCGTCCCGTTCGACCCAAGTCGCGGTAACACCTATGGTTAATTTCGCGTTATATCGTTCCAGCAACCGGAAAACACTCTCCCATTCTTCAGCCGTCATTTCCCGGTAAGGGAGCCTCCGCCTGAAACCCGGGACATATTTCATGAATAAAAAATTAGAGATCATGGAAACAGGGATAACCCTGCCTCCTACGGAGACAGTTTCTTTTCCGTAAATTTCAAACATTTTCGTTGAAGCAAACACGTCATCTAAACGTAAGGCCATCTGTTGTTTTTTCAAAACTTCCCCCCGGGTTCCACGGAGCGTTCACGCTCCCCCAAAATCTGTCAAGGAGCCGCCAGTATGTCATGCGGGGCGGTCAATGACAGCAGGTTGATCTGCCCATCAACACCCGATAAATCTGTTTTTCATAAAGACCGACAATTTCCCCCCAGTCATATGCAAGAACAGTTTGTCTCCCTTGCTCGACAAACGCCTCGCGCAAGGAGTTTTGTTCGAGCAAAGTCATTATGTTCGATTCCAGGGCGCTTCGGTCTTCCACTTCGGCAAGAAACCCATTAGCTCCGTCCCGTATGATATCCGGGGCCAATCCCACCCGGGTCGAGACGACAGGGATTCCCGCGGACATGGACTCAAGCACAGCCAAAGGCCCGCCCTCTTCACGAGAAGAGACCAGATATAAATCCAAGGCCTGATAACAGCGCACGATTTCTTCATATCGATCAAAATAATAATGCTGAAAAGGGATCCCTTTTTCCTTTAAGCGTTGTTTGACATAGCCCCGGGAAGGTCCGGTCAAAAGGACGAAGACATCTTGCCGCCGGGCTAATCGTTCCACAACGTCACAAAACACATCCGGCCCTTTAATGAGTTTCGGCTCCTGCCCTTCGCCCCATCCCACACCGTCTTTTTGAAAAGAGCCGATAACGGTCTTATCCAAAGGCAATCCCATCGCCTGCCGTATCTCTTTTTTCTCTGCGTCGTTCACGGGTCTGAACAATCTGGTGTCAACGCCTAAAGGGATCAGGACTATTTTTTCCGGAGGGACGCCCAATTGAATGAGCTTCTCTTGGGTGAGCGTACAGGCCGTATGCCAGAGCGACACATGGGGGATGACTTGGGGCAATACCGGAAGACGTCCGTCATCAGGGGGGATATGAAACCAGGTGACAACAAGGGCATTAGAGGGGTGGGGCAGGCGTATCTGTTGGGGGCCCCACAATCCGTAGGGGGTCCCGTAGTGAATGACCGAATTCCTGATCCCTGCTGTTGAAACAGCTGTCCGGAAACCGGGAACCGTACCCGCACTCAGGATATCGCCGATTCTTTTAACGACCCAGTCCGCTGATTCCGTAATATAAAAAACCGTCGGTTTTTTGACCAAACGGTTTTTAATTCCCTCCTGAAGAAACCGCCAGTAATATTTCGTCGTTTGCTGAAGATTCATATGATATTCACAGAAAAATCATACAGGCTAAAAAGTAAATTCGTACTGAATGAGCAGACATTTTCTGCCTCAGTTATTTCCGCTTTCTAATAATGGTGTCCTGGAAAGCATTCCCGTACTTATTATGATAAAGCAGTTCCCCGGGGAATAATTCCTGAATATCGGCAAGCCCAATATTCCCGACGATATCAACCTTGGAAGGATTAATATTTTCCCCCGGAGAACCGAGGATCAAATAGCCGCCGGGCTGAAGAACACGGAACCATTCTTGAGACGCCCGATAAGGGTCCTGGGCATGATCCAAAGAATTTGAGTACACGACCTGAAACTTCCCCCCCCATTCTGCCGGAAGTTCGTCAAAGCTCGCGATTAACACATCCTGTCTTCTCCCATCTGGATTTATCTCGACTCCGACAACACTGCCTTCTTTAATATTATTAATGTTACTTTTATTAATCGTTTCCAGAAAACGCCAGCGGGAAGAAAAAGCGTTTTTATGTTGTTCCAAAAGCCCCATGAAAGCGACCCTCATAGGGTGCCCGAAAAAAACATTACGAAAAACATCGATTTCCCTGCCGTTACGGGTCGCCAGGCACAGGATCGGCCCCTTGATAGCCGATCCTTTTTGGCAGCGAGTGATAATTCTTTTCCAATGCTTGACACACGGGATGCTCACTTTACAGAAAGCGAATTTCAATCTTGAATACTGGATTTGAATATCCCAGTATTCCTGCCGAGTTTGTTTTTCTGTAAAAGTTTGCATCAGATCTCCTTTCTTTAGGAGCTCATGAAAATGATTTTAAATACATTTTCATTATCCCAGGCCAATTCATCGGAGGGGAAAAATACCCCTACCCCCTTTCCTCTTTCCATCATTTAATACACAAATACCCTTCAAAACAGAGATATTTCTGAATCATCATAATATCCACAAAACCGGCCCTTTTAAATAAATCCATGTTCCCGGCCGTGCTAAACGGTTCCAGAACTCCTTTCAAACTCCGTGTCTTATGAATAATTTCTGCTTCCGTAAATCCCTGGGCCAACTTGTAGTCCGTGTAAAGCTGGGTCAGGATATCCTGGAAACGGGCATCCGTGCCCCTGACTTTTTCATAAATAATGGCAGCCCCGCCCCATTCCAAGGCATTGTAAATTTTATTGATAAGTTCCTGTCTCACGCAGGGCTTAATAAACTGAATCGTATAATAAGAAAGATAAAGGCAACAGGGTTTATAAGAATGGGTCAGAGCGTCTCCCAGAACAACCCGGGCCCTTTTATCGTCTTTGAGCCGTTTCTTCGCCTGTGTGACCATAGGCGCCACATTGTCAATAGCGACATATTTGACTTTTTTCTCTGAATTGTGCCGCAGGACTCGATGAGCCAGTTCCCCTGTCGAACAGCCGATTTCATAAACAACGGCCTGATCCCGCAAAAAGAAACTGGCCAGCTGGGCAATATAATCGTGCCCGGCTTCATAAAACGGAACCGACTTTTTGACATGTTCATCAAAATTCTTTGCGGCAGCCGAAAAATTCCATTGCGCATTACCGACATTAATATTATCTCCCGTATTATAGGCTTTAGCACTCACAGGCCGATCTCCTTTCAGGTAACAATTAACCTTCTTTTATTTTCTTCAACTGAATCTCCTTTCGCTAGGAGCTCATAAGAATTTTCTCGATAACATTCTCATATTCCTGACACATCAAGCGGGCATTAAAAGGGAACGCGTTTAACTTCGGCTGCAAGGAAGGATATTCTTCCCTCATTTTGAAAAGGCTGACCGGGAAGGTCTCAACGGTAAATTTAATCCCGGCATCCCGGCAGGTCTCAACGACGCCCCCGCCTTCATCAATATAAAGAACCGGCAGGCCGCAACAGGCGCCTTCCAGCTGATGCATACCGCAGGATTCCCATCGGGCCGCCGTCAAATAAACATGATGCTTTTTCAGTTCACGCGCCAGATCCGCACCGAATAAAGGGGGGACGCACTGTGTCTGCTGCAATTGAACCCCTTTAGGGTAACGGCCAATATACGTAAAGTTGAATAACCTCTTCATCCAGGGATCATTCAGAAGTCTATCAAAATATTGATAAATATCAATACCTTTCATGGGATTATCCGACCAATGATGCGTAACAACTCTCAGGGACCCGTTGGGCTGCCACGGGGTGTATCCCCGCGAGTTGAAAATATTTTCATCAGGTCCGTTGCGGATGACGAAGGAAGGGATCCTCTGGTCAAAACCTTTGCTGATATAATAGTCTCTGACCCATTCGCTGATAAAAATAACGGCATCGGCCACTTTATTGGCCTCAAGGCGTAAACGGTCGATAAACCGGGTGTTTTTAGCCTTATCGGTTTCGTTGATCCGGTGAATCACTCTCGCTTTAGGAAAACGTTTTTTATACCGTTTAACATCCTTATGGTGGAACGTCCCGCTCTCTCTGCGGGGATTAAACAAAATAATCACATCCAGATCATCTTCTAAACGGAAGAAAACCTTGGCTCCCTTACTCTCTAAATGCGTTTTAAAAGAAGACAGGAACTGATTGCCTCCTCCCCAGGGGCCTTCTTTGATTTCGTTACCCAAAGCGAGCCGCAAGCCGTTCAGCATAATCATTGTCCTTAACTGTATTCCGGGACTTTTTTAAGGATTCTTTGATAATAAAAATTCAACAGATAAAATTCAAAAGGGAAACGGTAAAAAAGCCAGCGTAAACGCATCCTCGAAATTATGCTTAAAAAGGAAATCGCCAACCCTTTCAAAGGATTCCGGCGGATCTGTTTCCACAAATAGGAGAAAGAATAGGTCGCCGCCTTCGTGCTGGTCCACAAAAACTGGTTGAAACAGACGTCTTCGACCCACGGAGGCGCACTCCCCCCCAGAATTTCCGCTTTCTCCCAGCCTTCCAGGGAATCCGGCATCTTCAAATGATACTCCTTCACGCACATATCATACAGTTCCCCTCCGGGATAAGGGCGGTAATTCGCCGGGCCGTTGATAAAAGCTACCGGCTGTATACGTAAAATATCCCTGATAAGCCTCAGCGTCTGCATCTGCTCCGCTTTTGTCTCGGTGGGAATCCCGGTCATAAAAGCGACCAGCGGATAAATATTATATTTTTTGGTTCTCCGGACAAAATTAAGGATATCATCCACTTTAATCCCTTTATGCAGCATATCCAGAATCCGCTGGGACCCGGATTCTCCTCCGCACTGCAGCTTGTTGCAGCCGGAATCGGCCAGCAGTTTTAAATAAGCATCGTCGATATAGGATTCCCTGAGATACTCGACCCGGGGATTAGCCAGCCAGGTAATATGGATATCCCGGTCAAGAATCCCCTGGGCAATATCCTTCACCTGTTTACGGTTGGACATAAAGACCTCATCCCGGAAGCCGACCCGGTGGATATGATATTCCCGGGTTAAGTATTCGATTTCATCAACGACCTTTTCCGGATCCCGATACCGCATCTTTCTGTTATTCGTAAGCACATTAATACAGAAGGCGCATCGGTAAGGGCAACCCCGGCTGGCCTGCACCCGGATAATTCCTTTACGCACCGTATCAAGGACGTCTTTCTTTAAAAAAGACCAGTCCAGAAACGGAAGTTGATTGACGTCGACAAAAGGCCGCGGAGGGGTTGAAGTGATCTGCCCGTTATCCTTAAAATAAATTCCTTTGATCTTGCGGTAATCCAGGGTGCCGGCTTCATATTCCCGGACAATTTCCAGCATCAAGTCTTCCCCCTCTCCCCGGGTCACGATATCCGCCAAAGGGCTGCTGGCCGTCTGTTCGGGGAAAAGGATCGCATGCGGGCCGCCCCAGATAATTTTGAGCCGTGGATTCAAGGCCTTCAGTCGCCTGAGCTCCGGGAGAAGATAACGGATATGCACGCTCATCGCGTAAATGCCGAGCAAATCCGTGTCCGGTATTTCCCGGTCTAAAATATCCTGATAGCGCGGCTCGACCGAACAGTCGACAAGCCGGACGAAATATCCATGATGCTGAAGGACCGTTGCGATATAAAGCAATCCTGTCGGCGTATTGTAGGTCCCGATCGATCCGGTCGGGGGGTACATCAACAAAATTTTCACTTGATCTTTTGTGCGTTCTAACATCTGTCCTTTCTCAACAATCAAAAATCCTTACCCAAAAAATTTAACTAAAAGGAATTTCATCCAGCAGATACAGCCCCTTGACAGGCTGATAGGCCCCGGCGCAATGCTTTTTGAAATTCCGGTAAAATTCATTCACCGCATGGTCCCGCAGGATGCGATAACGGTCATTATCCAGACACCGGATGACTTTGTATTCCTGGGATTTACATAACCGGCATATCAGGTTCATGTTTTCTGAATTCACTGTCTCTCTCAAAAACTGCAGGATAGGATGGTTCCAGATATCGGAAAAAGTTTTTGTCCCGTCCGCAAAAAACTCTTTATAGTTCAAACGCATCAATTCAATGCGGTTGCAGACAGAAATATAATGCGAATCCGCGTGTTCCAAGGTTCCTTTAAACTGAACCGAACGCCAGGGCTCCGGGCAGACACCTTGCGAAACGGTCAAGTCATCATAATCAAGATCGCTATAGTCCTTCAGCTCATAATAATACGGCGGGGCAAGGGGCATCAGACGGAGCCCCTGTTTACGGGCATAGGAGTAGAGGTTGTCCAGGATATGATTCCCCTCCTCCGGGCTGAAATAATAAGAAATTTCCCGCTCCAATTTATTGCGGACGTCATAATAATTATTAACAACAAGGTAATCACACTGCAGGTCCAGGATCAGGTCGACAACTGAATAAATATCCTGCGCGTTAATCCGGTTCAGCATAAAATTCACGGCCACTTCCTGTTGCGGCTTCTTATGCTTTGTATAATAGAGGATATTTTTCAGGATCCTGTCCAAATTTCCGCCTAAAAGTCTTTTATACGTCTCCCCTTTCGCCGCGTGCAGAGAAACCAGGACATGGTCAAAACCGCAATCGATCAGGATATCCGCCGTCTCCTGATTCAGAAAATATCCGTTTGTCGTCACGCTTAATTGCAGGGACGGATATCTGGTCTTTAAGTACCGGGCGATGTGTGCGAATTGCTTGTTCATCATGGGTTCGCCCACAGAACCGTAGAAAGCCAGGCTGTCCAGGTTTTTAATCCAATCTTCATACTTTTTGACCACTTCTATATCGATAAAATTTTTGTGCAGCTCCGGAAACTTATCATGAAAATAATGAATTTCACAAAAGGCGCAGCGGTAATTGCACATATCTGTTAAATTCAAAACCCCCCGGCAGGGCAAACAGGTCGCTTTCACTTCATTTTTCCGTGCTGAGCGGAAACAATGCAGTTTATTAAATTTTCTGAAATTAACAAATTTCAAAGCCGATGCCGCCCCAAACAAACAGCTGTTACCGGCGACAAGGTTGGCGATTCTTTTTTTCATGATCTCACCTTTAAACAAAAATTTTTATCTTCCTGCCATGACGGGCCGGGCGGCCGGGGTGCTGGCGGGACAAAGGTCCGCTTGTTCTTCAATAATCCGCCGGCAAATTCCTAACCAGTCCTTTTTCTCTTTTAACCCGACATAAATGTTCAACAGTTTCGAAAGATACGGGATACGGTATATTCCGGCCCGGAATTTCGTAATGCCCTGTGTGGAGCCTCTCCCGTAATGGGACCCGATGAGACGTCCGTCCTCGGTGTAATATTCAGCAACCCCGGTGATGCTCCTGAACGGCCCTTCCTTATAATCCCGGGTGCAAAGCGCGGAAAAGACTTTCCCTTTATATCCTCCGTTTGTAAACTTATGTTTCCATTCCCAGCAGGTGTCTTTTCCTCCGGCGATATCCACCGGCATACAGCTGATGTTAAGGCTTTTATAAACAGCCGTATCAAATAAAACCGCAAACTGAAAAGGAAAATCATCGGGTTTCAGACCGCTTCGCCCTTTGGCCAGCGGAGAACCGACAATCTTCACCGCATCATCGACTTGACGGATCATATACTCGTCCCACCCTTTCATAAGGAACGTGCAGTCACTGTCCAGGACAACAGCATATTTTGTTTCAACACGGCTGATCAGCAAATCCAGGGCCTCGGCATGGGCGTAAGATGTCTGTTTGCGCGAACTCTTTCTAAAATTCACCCAAACATGAGGATTGTCCTTTGCAATATTTTTCAGCTCCGCCGTTTCCCGCGGACGGGAACCGTTGTCATTAATAAAAACTTTATACGGGTTGATCGTAAGCTTCTGAAGGGCCAGAAGTGAGACCTTAACAAAGTCCAGGGTGTTATAATTTGTGATGAGAACCGTTAACAGACTTTGATCTTGCACTTGATAAACCTCCGGACATGGTCCATAACATATTCCAGTTTCTCGTCATTTAACCCGGGATAAACGCCCAGCCAGAACGTATCGTTCATGACACGGTCCGTGTTGGCCAAGTCTCCGACAACACGGTGCCCGGGCCGGGTGTAAACAAAAGCCGGCTGTTTTAAAATATTCCCGGCAAAAACCGTCCGGGTCTGAATGCCCTGGCTCTCCAGATACTGAGTGATATCGTCTCGCTTGAAACCGGCCCCGGGCTGCACCGTTAGCGCAAAACCAAAGGGGGACGGCGTAGCCTGAACGGGACAGCTCGGCAGGATAAAATAATCCGCCAAATCTTTCAGTCCGTCGCAGAGCAGTTGCCAGTGTCGTCTCCGGGCTTCGATGAAAGACGGCAGCTTTTTCAATTGAGCCAAACCAACCGCCGCCTGCAAATCCGTAATCTTCAGATTATATCCCAAATGGGAATATATGTATTTATGATCATAGCCGACCGGCAAATCTCCCAACCGCCAGCCGAAACGTTTTTGACACGTATTATCCTGTCCGGGCTCGCACCAGCAGTCCCGGCCCCAGTCCCTCAGGGACAATAAAATCCGATAAAGCTCCAGATCCTGAGTGTAAACAGCCCCGCCTTCTCCCATTGTAATATGATGCGCCGGATAAAAACTCGATGTTCCTATGTGTCCAAAGGTCCCGGTGTATCTTTTCCCGGAAACGCACCGCCCTTTGATAAGATGATATTCCTTCTTCAGTTGAAACTCGGCCCCGAGCGCGTCACAATTATCTTCAATGATCCAAAGACGATGTTTTTCGGCCAGCTCCAGCACACGTTCTAAATCAAACGGGATACCCAAAGTATGCGCCACGCAAATCGCCTTGGTTTTTTCCGTGACCGCCTCCTCAAGCCGTGAGGTCTTTATATTATAACTCCCCAAATCAACATCCACAAAAACCGGCGTCAGTTTATGCTGGATGATCGGCGCAATCGTTGTCGGGAATCCGGCGGCAGCCGTAATGACTTCATCCCCCTCCTTCAGGCTCAAATCATCCAGCTTATAAGAGGTGAGCGCGCCCAAGGCCAACAGATTGGCCGATGACCCGGAATTAACCGTCAAGCTCCGGACCGCCCCAGGAAGCCCGGCTCCTGATAAAAAATTATTGAAATTTTCACAAAAGGCTTTGTCATAACGCCTGGCGGTCAGATAAAATTCCAGGGAAGAATCCACCAGGTTCCCGATCTCTTCTGCGGTATAAACCCTGCCCGCATAGGGAATCCGGGACTGCCCCGGGACAAAAGCCGAAGACTGAGCAGGAGCGTGGACGGATTCATAATAATTCTCCGTTGAACGTTTAATACATATCTTTAGAATTTTTTCCAACGCCGGCTTCTTAAGCTCATCCACCACCTCCGCGATATCCTCCCCTTTAAGCGAGGACATGCAGGCACAGGCGGCCTTCACCTGCGGCAGGGAGCCCTTAAGACTTTCCCGGCTTTCAAGAATGATATCTTTGTCCCCTGGCAGGGCGCCGGCCGGCACCAGGGGGATAAAAACATAACTATTAAAAGCCAGGATATCGACAATCAAAACCGCGTCCACGGGCGTCTCCGCGCAAATGCGCTCGGGATCTTTCAGCCGACAAATATGACCAACCTTTATTTCCACCAGAAACTCCTTATAAGGTCCTTTATGTTGACTTCCCACACCCTCCCCGCCAAAGATTATCAGGCATGATGTTTAGCTAATCTGAACATCATAGCCAATTTGGCTCTGAGCAGGGCATAACTTTTAATACAAATCCATTTTATAAAACCAGGATATTCTTGCCACTTCATTTTCCGCAATCTTTTAACGACATACGCCCACGCATCAATCCTGCGGGCCGTCCGGATATAATATTCAATATCTTTCTCGCTCAAATCATCCGAGAATGAATACGGGGGCAGATTCTTATCCCAGGAAAAAGTTTCGACATAGTCTTCAACCGGAAGCCCTTTTTGCTTTCCAATGTCCCACAATTCCGTTCCCGGATAAGCCAGAGGAAGCGTAAACTGCGATTGCGTCGTCCGGTTCTTTTTAGCAAAATTGATCGTATCCTGCACCGTTTTATGGGTATCCCAGGGCAGGCCGATAATGTAATAACCTTTGGAAACAATCCCCACACGGCGGCACGCCTGAATCGCTTCCGCAACGCGCTTCAGGCTGATCCGCTTCCCCACTTTATCCAGAACTTCCTGATTGCCGGATTCAATACCTAAAGCAATCGAGCGACATCCGGCCTTTTTCATAAGGGATAAAAGATCGTAATCAACCTGGTCCGCTCTCCCCAGACACCGCCAGATAATATCCATTTTTTTCTCCAGGAGAAGATGACAGAATTCCTCAACGCGTTTCCGTTTAACAGTGAACAAATCATCGCAAAAAAGCACGGCTCCGATATCATATTTATTTTTAAAAAACATTATTTCCTCAACAACGTTAGCCGCGCTTCTCATCCGGATCTTATCGCCAAAAACCCCTTTAAAACAATAAACGCAATGGAAGGGACAGCCACGGCTCGATATCACCGGCAAACATTTCCGGCCGCCGTACATATTGTCGTATAAATCAAGATGATAATGATGCCAGGCCGGGAACGGCAGATCGTCAAGATTTAACACGCGCTCCGGCCGGCCGGTTTTGACAACCTGTCCTTCCTTCTTAAAGATTACTCCCGGCACACTGCCCAGCTGGTCAGGGAAACGGGCCAGCAGGGAACGCAAGGTCTCTTCCCCTTCTCCCACGACAACAATATCCACCCCGTCGTCTAAAAGTCTTTCCTCAAAAATGCTGGCATGCGGCCCGCCCAGGACAATGGGAATTCGCCCTTTAAACGTATTGATGATAATTTTAACAGCCCGGTATTGCGTCGTCAGGGCGGTTAAAAACAAAATATCAGGAGAGAAGCCAAGGACCTTTTGCTCAAAGCCGCCCGGGGAGACGTTCATGTCAACAACGCGACATTGATGCCCCAGTTGTTCGGCAACCGCCACCAAATAGGCGATGCCTAAATTGGGGAAAGGCGCAACATCCGGGGCGGCCAGTTCTCCGCGGGCAAGACACGCCTCGTTGGAAGCATTGATAAGCGGCGGCTCTATAAAAAATAATTTCATAAAATTCCTTATGAAGAGTTCTTCCGGCCGGAGTTATTTTCTCAGGCAACCGCACCCTTCACACAAACGGGGGATCGCGGTGGGATGAACCAGGGTCTTCCGCAACGCGCCATATCGGGGATTATTCCATATCTCATTGACATCCTGGGAAAGCAGGTGGCCGAAAGAATAATCCATGATATTAACATTCTTTTGCGTCAAACGACAACAGGGATACATATGGCCGAAAACATCCACAAAAGCTGAACGCCAGGGGCGGAAACAGAATATTTTTTTCTTCGGACCAGAGATGGACAGGGAATCAGGCAAAGCTGCCTCAATATCCAGATGCCGTGCCTTATCCAATATTTTCCTCCCCAAATCTTGCCGCCATTGCAAGGACAGACTCTCAACCTTATCCTTGTCCGAATAATCCCCGGACTCAAAAACCAGCAGATCACGGAAAACAACGGTTTGGGCCCCGACCTCCCCGGCCAGATCAAGAAACGCCTCGGCCTCCAGGATATTCTCAAGCGAAACGATGTAACTCAAATAAACAACCGGTTTCTGCCGTCTCAAACCCCGCTTCTTCCGGCTTAACAATTTAATATGACTTGTTAATTTTTCAAAAGAGGACCCCTGCCGGATCTTTTCATGCGTTTCCCGGGTTGAGGCATCGACGGAAAAAGATATTTTATCCACATCCAGTTCTATCAGTTCATCCATATGAGCTTCTGTTAAAAGAAGTCCGTTGGTCGAAAATTCGATCTTTACGCCATGTTTTTTCCCGTAGCGTACGATTTTCATGAAATCAGGGTTGCAGAACGGTTCCCCAATGCCGGTTAAGTCCATCGAACGAAGCTGGGGGAACTGGCCGAAAACTTTCTTGAACGTCTCAAGAGACATGAAACTTCTCTCGCCGTTACGATATGAGTATTCACACATTTTGCAGCGAAGATTACATAACCTTGTTGTTTCGACCTGCAAATGAATCGGTTTTGTCAGACAGCGGGCAGGAAGATTTTTCCGGGTATGAGAATTATAAAGATAATAATTGCTGGCAATTCTTAAAAAATCCCTGACGCCTCGCTGCTTAATAATTTGAACCGATTGTGCTAATTTGCTTTGTTGCATTCTTATATTTCTTCCTTAAATTCATTCCGATTACCAACTCAATGACGGGACCGGCAAACATAAAAATACCCCATGGGATACCTCCAGCTTTTCTCTCTCTGATCCAGCCATAACACAATCTTTTTTGTCACATACAAAAAAGGCAGGACAATCAGTTTAGCAAATTTCCCATAATGGTTCCGCACTTTTTCGAAATAAAAATCCCAGATACACGCAAAACGGCCTCCGAGCTGAATCATCTCCTGAACGCTAAAATAAGGGGCCAACAAACGCTCCCAGGACCTGTACGTGTGCCGCACATAATCGATGTCCCCGTGAACCGGGTCCAGGAACGGGACAGAAAAAATAAAAACCCCCCGCGGTTTAAGGACCCGGGCGATTTCGCTTAAAGCCACATCCGTGGAAGGGATATATTCCAGGACTTCAAATGATAGCACAACATCAAAACTATGATTCTTAAAAGGCAGTTGCAGGGCATCGGCGGCCATAACATTGTCTTGCCCCGGACGGCGGTCAATCGCCACAAGGGGGTCGGCCAGGGGAAAAAGATGATCATAACGTCTGTTTTTAGAGCCGACATCCAGCACGGTCCGGGACACCAGCGGAGCTTTTCGGGAGATAACAGCATCCAGGTATTGTCTGTGCAATGAACGGGAATAAAAACATCCGATTTTTTTCTTTAAATTTTCTATCATAATAATGTTTTAAACATCAGACAGGTGTCTTCTTCCCCTGTCTTTCATGATTTAATCAGGAGACGGGCTCTGAGAGAATGAATGCACGACATTTGAAAAAAGGTTTTTATTCCTGTTTATGTTTTGCTGGGGGAAACAAATATAATTCGTCGCAATCTTTCTGAAAGTATAGTTATGGTCGGTCAGTATCCGTTCGATATAAACCAGATCCTTCTCAGGACGATAATAATCCGGGTGCAGCTCAAAGACAATGACCGGCCGGTGATGCTGCAAATATTTTTGTGCTAAAAAGTCCGCAAAAATGTCCGCCTCATATCCTTCAATATCCATAAAAATATAGTCCGGGGAGAAATCGATTTCCTTTAAGAACGCTGTTATTGTCCTGACCGGGACTTTGACGGACCGCTCAAGAGAATCCTCCTTTTGCTGCAACCTTTCCATGGCTTTATAAGGGCTGGTATCCCCCTCATCAAAGAGGATCTGGTCCGGTCCCGCGGCTATAAAAAAATTATAGCACTCAACCCGGGAAAAATTATTGATACGGATATTTTCCCTCAGGATATTATAGTTGTTGGGCGTTCCTTCAACAGAAACAACCCGGCCTTCCTCTCCTGCGCATTGCGCCATAATAGCTGTAAAATATCCGTAGCATCCTCCGATTTCCAGAACGCGGCTCCCCCGCTGAACGAGAGATTTAATAACCGCCGTTGTTACCGGTTCCCGCAGCCCTTCGATACGCTCGATGATCGCGTAATCCAGCCGATAATCTAAAAAGGTCATCTGGAAAGCCGTTTCGTCCACGCAGATATGAAAAATATGGTTCCTGGGGTAGCGAGAATAAATCGCTTCTTTGTATTTGCGTCTTTGGGAACGTAGATACCGCTTAACCTTTTTACCGCATGTTCTTTTAAGATTTAACAGACAATTCTTCATTCTGCCCCTCAAAAATATTCTTCTGCATTTCAAACTGCAGGTGATAAAGCTGCTGATATAAGCTGGAAATCTTCAGCAGTTCCGGGTGCGTCCCGATAGCTTCGATACGGCCCTTGTTAAGGACAATGATTTTATCAGCATGCAGTATCGTGGATAAGCGGTGAGCGATAACGATAGCGCTGCAGCGTTCCAAAACGCTGTCAATCGCCTTTTGCACCTGCTTTTCAGAATGACTGTCCAGCGAACTCGTCGCTTCATCAAAGATCAAGATTTCCGGTTTAGCCACGATGGCCCGGGCAATCGCAATACGCTGCCGCTGGCCGCCGGAAAGGCGCACCCCCCGGTCTCCGACATACGTGTCATAGCCTTCAGGGAGATCCTGGATAAACTCATGCGCATTGGCCAGCTGAGCGGCTTCCATCACATCTGCACGGGTGAGTCCGTCCCTGCCGAAAACAATATTATTGGCAACGGTATCATTAAACAACAGACTCTCCTGAGGGACAACGCCGAATAATTTACGGTAGGAAGAAATTCTCAGTTTCTTAAGGTCCATCCCGTCCATCAGAATTTCCCCGGCCTGGGGATCATAGAACCTCAAAATCAAGTCCGTTAATGTGGATTTCCCGGCCCCGCTCGGGCCTACTAAAGCAATGCTTTCGCCCTTTTTGAAATTAATATTAAGATTCTTGAGCGAAAACTCACTATAGATATCGTATGTGAAACTTACATTTTGAAATTGTATGCTTTCCCTAAAATCTGGCTTAAAAACAGGGCCGTCTTTCACCTGTGATGTATGGGCAAACAATTCATTCAACCGTTCATAAGAAGCTAAAAGAGCTTGAGTCCAGGTCACAGCAACAGCAAATTTATTAACCGGCTGAATCAACAAACGGCCGACGTAAATATACAAAAGAAATCCTTGCAGGGAAAGGCTTTCGTTCATCAATTGAATTGCCGCAACCAAAAAAATCCCGACGAAAGCTACGGCATCGAGGAATTCACGAACGTGGGGTTCAATATGGCGGATAACCCCCTCTTTAAAACCGGCCTTCCGGACATTATTCAAATCCTTATCTAATTTTTCCATCTCATAGTCTTCGACACCGAACGATTTCACAACGCGGATACTTGTTAAGGTTTCCTGTAATGTCGATGTCAAATCAGCCACTTTATCAAAAAATTTCCTTGTCGTCCGTCTGACCGGACGTTTGATTAATTCCGTAAGGCCAAAATGAAGCATAATCATAAAAAAAGTACAGACCGTCATCCACAGACTCGTGCTGATCAGATAAGTGCTGTACATTACAATTAATACAGAATGATGAAGATATCCCCGCACGAGAGGGCCTAACCCCTGCCCGGTATTATGCGAATCCTGAATGATCCGGGAAATCAATTCTCCTGACTTCTGATTATGGTAAAACCCCAAGTTAAGGTTGAGGAGATGTTGTAAAGCGTCTCTCCGAATAAGATGAGTACAGCGGGTGCGAACCCAGCGGGTAATAACCAGAGCAAGGTAATTCAAAGCCGCAGACAATAGGACACACAGCAAAAAGGCTGTCAGCATAAAAAGCAACATCGTCCAAATTCCCGCTCCTTCATAAGGGATAACCCCCTGCATAAAGTCTTTAACCCGGCCCCCGATATTATTTAAGTTAAAAAAATTAGTCTGCACTACAGAAGAGTTCATCTCTCTGGAAGCCAAGACAGTTCCTGATTTGTACTCTGTAATCACATTAATGATGCCTGACACAATAACAGGTTGTGCGACTGTAAAAAAGTTCGCAATTAGTGTGATAAAAACCAAAACGGAAATTTCTTTCCAAACCGGTCTGGCATAATGGCTTAATAAGGAAAATAATGTGGCTTTATGGCTATGATTTTGACTCATCCGATTCTCCTATCTTATAGACAGATACGACATGTTTATCGGTCATGGAATTCCCGTGTTTGACATAATTATAAAGCGGAACGGGAAGGTGAAAAATTTTATCTTTCTCCATCCGCCTAGATAAATCTTTGTCCTCAAAGACTTTTTTCTCGGAATTATAGGAGCCGATGATTTCCAGGTAAGATGTCCTGAACATAAGACCGCAGGCAATGCCGTTATCCTTGAAGGATTCCTTGGAAATGATCCGCTCTTCATTATCCGTCATATAATAATCGCAGGAAACACCGACGTATTTCGGGTTAAATTTCAGAAAATTATAAAGCATGTACAAAAAAGGAGGCTGCACATAATCGTCCGAGTCAACCCGGACAAAATATTTCCCGCGGGAGTTCGCCACCCCGATCTGGGCACTGGCCCCGATGCCTAAATTCTCCTCGTTTTTAATGACCTTAATATCCCCGGCCCTGACAAAGGTATCCAAAGCTTTTATGGAGTCATCCGTACTGCCGTCATCGACAACAATAATTTCATAATGAGATTTATCCAGGTCCTGATTGAGCAGCGACCGGATGCACCGGCGGATAAGCGTGCCATAATTATGATTCACAACAATAACCGAAATATCAATTAAGCGCATAATCTTACTCCCTCACAGCTGACCGGGGCCCGATTTTCCACGAATGATTCTTGCGGACTAATCTTCGGCCACATTAATAAATTTCTCCATCTCCCGCGACTGCTGGCACAAGATGCTCAGCTCTTCCGGAGTCGCACTGCAAACATGATCCGGACCGACAAGGCCCTTATTTAGCGTAAAATGCTTTTCGATAATATTCGCGCCCCTGGCAACAGCGACAAGCGCGGCTTCAATGCCGATCGTATGGTCGCTGAAGCCGTCATAGGGCGTGGCTTTAAAAGACACCGGCAGATGGATGTCCTTATATTCCGCCGGATATTTCGCCACGCAATAAAGGTATTTGGCGTTCTCATAATCATAAGGCACATCCGCATTCTCCCAGAATCCCAAAGAAATGAAAACTTCTTTTTGAGTGGAAAAAATTCTTTTACAAAGACTCTCTTCCTGCACGGTGCGGCTGGCGACCTTATACCTTTTCATCCCCAGGGCCTCCATCCACTCAAACCTCTCTTCGTCAAAAACAGACGCCATGAACTCTATGCCTTCCTCATCACACCAGGCCTTAAGCCTTTTCGCTTCCTCAAAACCGAACTGCACCGTCAATGCAAATTCGTAATTATCTTTATCCGGGTAGGCGCCTTTAGGGCCGAAAATCTTGTCCGGATCATAAAACTGAAATTTGGCGATATCCGCCCCGCATAATTTGGCCTGTTTGATCAGTTCGTGGGCCAGATGAATGTTTCCGTTATGATTAATCCCTATTTCAGCGATAATGATCATGTTCAACTCCTTGCTTGAATGTCTTTACAATACCCTCCCGCAACGACACCCTCGGCTGCCAGCCCGGGACGGTCGGCCCTTGATCCCAGGGATTAAACACCTCGCGTTCACGGTAGTCGCGTTGTCCCCAGCGGATATTCAAGGATTTGCCGGTGACCTCTTCAAAAACCGCGGCCAACTCTTTTAAAGTCATTCTTTCCTGGGAACGGACCGCAAAAGACCGGCCTTTGAATTTCCGTTCCTGATCCCGGGCCAGCAGGTCTACCATCTGAACGTAGGCATCAATAACATTGTCAATGTAACTGACATCCATCACCTGCTCCCCGCCGGACATGTCCAGGGCTTCCCCGTTTTCGGCCATCTTCATCCAGGAGTGGAATATTTTAGGCCGCCGGTCACCGGGGCCGAATGTATCATTAAGTTTAAGAGTAACAAAATTAATTCCGGCTGTCTCTAAATAATACTGGGCTATCACTTCAAACGCCTGTTTGGTGGCCGCATAAAAATTCACCGGGCTATAATCCTGATTACGGTAATGCTGCCAAAATGTTCCCGTGTTAATAAACCAGGGGACCTCCGCCTGTACCGCCGCTTCAAGGACCCTGGCGGCAAACGTGATATTGGACTGAATCAAAGGCTCAACATCTCCCGGGTTATGCTGCGGCAGGAACAGGGACGCCAAATGAATCATACCGTCAAATTTCTGTTCCTGAACATATGACACCAAAGCCGAAGTGTCCCCCTGGTCACAATAATAGGTTGTTCCCGGGACCAGGAGATCAACGTCCGTGGACGGACGGACAAGCGCGACAACACCGGTATGACGACGTATCAGCGTTTCCGTCAAGTGCCTTCCGATGAACCCCGTTGCGCCTGTTATAAAAACTTTCATGATGATCCCCCGTACCGGAAAGGGGACTGAAAATCTTTCAAAGGAGGGAACCCCTGGTCTCTTAAAGACACGATGGGAGCTTCAATCCTCCCCCAGTCAAAACCGAATGAATCGTAGCGGATGCCCTTATCATGATCCTCGGCATAGACCGACGTCAGCGAGTAAATCACACAGGCGCCGTCCTGCAAAGCGGAAAAACCATGAGCACAGCCTGCCGGGACATAAAGCATCTTCCGGTTTTCTTCAGACAGTTCAACCGAAACATATTCCCCGTAGGCCGGCGATCCGCGGCGGATATCGACAATAACGTCCCTGATGGCTTCCCGGGTCACATAAATCAATTTGGCATGTTCATGCGGCGGGGTCTGAAAATGCATGCCCCGGATAACGCCCTTTTGGGAGATCGAGTAAAATGACTCCTTAAATTCGCATGCCAGGCCGTGATTCTGAAACTCTTCTTTATGAAAAATCTTGATGAAAGCCCCGCGCTCATCCGTAAAAACCCTGGGCTCAATGATATAAACACCGGGAATTCTAGTTTCAGAAAATTGCATTTATTCCCCCCACACAGCTTTCTTCTGCCTGCCCGAATTCATATAGGATTTCAACTGTTCACGACTCAGTATTGTCTTGTCTTCAAAATAAGCCCTATACCACTCAACCGTCTGCTGTATCGCCCGGGAGGTCTCCCACAGCCCCTGCCATTGAAGTTTACGGTGCGCTTTGGAACAGTCCAGCTTCAAATCATGCGCCTCGTGAGGTTGTTCTTCCGGGCCATTCATTTTCAAAGATATCCTGTCCCAGGAAGAACGGGCCGCAAGAACAACATCCTCTACGGTCAGAACAGCGTCATCGGCCGGTCCGAAGTTCCAGGCTTCGGCAAACTCTTTCCGCCCCTCGAGCAACTGCTGTCCCAGCAAAAGATACCCGCTTAAAGGATCCAAAACATGCTGCCAGGGACGTGTCGCCTGAGGATTTCTGATCACAGCTTGTTTATGGTCTGCCACTGCCCGCATGATGTCCGGGACAAGCCTGTCCTCGGCCCAGTCCCCTCCCCCGATAACATTTCCGGCTCGGACGCTGGCCAGCAGAACATGATGCTCCTCTCCATACCGGTGAAGGGGGAAGAAAGAATTGCGATAAGCGTTTGTAACGATTTCCGCACACCCTTTGGAAGCGCTGTAAGGATCATATCCCCCCAAAGGATCTGTTTCCCGGTATCCCCAGACCCACTCTTTATTATCATAGCACTTATCGCTGGTCACATTCACAATCGCCTTAACCGAAGCGCACCGCCTTACGGCTTCCAGAACATGTACCGTTCCCATAACGTTTGTTTCAAAGGTCTCCGCCGGGTGGGGATAGGAATACCGGACAAGGGACTGGGCGGCCATATGGAAAACCATTTCCGGCCGGTGTTGAGCGAAAACGGCTGCAAGGCTCTCCTGATGACGGATATCGTCAATGACAGAAACCATATCCAGGTCTAAAAGCTCAAAATGGTTCGGCTGCGTGGCAGGGGCCAAAGCATAACCGACAATATCCGCCCCCAATTCTCTCAGCCAAAGACTTAACCAGGACCCTTTAAAACCCGTATGCCCGGTGATAAGGACCTTCTTTCCGCGGTAAATATTGTTAAACGAATTAATCATTCCAAACTTTCCAGGGAGCTTTGCCGGTATTCCATAACTCTTCCAGCTCCCTTTTATCCCGAAGAGTGTCCATGGGCTTCCAAAAACCTGTATGCTGATAGGCATTCAGCTGCCGTTCGGCGGCAATGGCTTCCAGCGGTTTTTTTTCCCAGATAGACTGGTCATTTTCAATATAATCAAAAACTTTCGGTTCCAGGACAAAAAACCCGCCGTTGATCCATCCCCCGTCCCCTTTAGGCTTTTCAATAAAAGACTTAACGGCCTGGCCGGCCATGTCCAAAGCACCGAAGCGTCCGATAGGCTGTACGGCTGTGAGCGTGGCCATCTTTTTGTGCGACTGATGGAAGGACAGCAATTCTTTCAGAGGAACATCCCCCAGGCCGTCGCCGTATGTCAGCATAAATGTTGTATTATCGATATGATTCCGTATGCGTTTGATTCTTCCCCCGGTCATGGTATCCAGGCCGGTATCCACCAGAGTGATCTTCCAGGGTTCGGCTTTCGAATCGTGAAACAGCATATTATTAAAGTTCAAATCAATGGTCACATCCGTTTCATGAAGGAAATAATTCGCGAAATATTCTTTAATCATATATCCCTTATACCCCAGGCAGATAACAAAATCGTTAAACCCGTAACTGGAATAAAACTTCATAATATGCCAAAGAATCGGCCGGCCCCCGACATCAATCATCGGCTTGGGTTTCAAATAGGTTTCCTCACTTAACCGCGAACCAAGCCCCCCGGCCAGAATAACAACCTTCATGTGCCCCTCCTTGCTTGATAAGGCCAATCAAAAAATCGTTCCCAATGCCGTTAATTGGACTCTTCTAAATTAGTGGCCCCTATGGCATCTGTCAGATGAGAATCTCTGGTTGGACCTTCTTCTCCTAAGGAGAATGCCTCTATTACATAAAGATAATAAAATGGCCCTAACGAAGAGACGTGTAGCGACATAGGATACTTTATGTAGGTAACGCCGATAGATTTTAACATATCATCATAATTCCAAATATAAGAATGCTTCGCAAATTTCTTGTCCGGCCTGATAAGTCCTTTCTTGACTTGCCCTCTCTTCTTATCCGAGACATCGCCATGCACCCCTTCAATATAAGGTTCGAGCAATATCACGAACCGTGCCACGCGCGTCAAATCAGTGATAGCCTGTTTGACTAAAAAATCAGAAGGAATGTGATCTAAGACGGAAATCGTAAAAGCCACATCAAATTCGTTCCGGTCAAACAGAGCCAGACTCTTTTCATCCCCAACTATTCCCGTAAAATTTGGATATTGCTCCCTCAACTCATTGACCCGGCTGTTGACATCTATCCCCCAAGTATTAAGCCCGGGGATTTTATCCATAAAATATTTTAAATTTCCACCTCCTCCACAGCCGAACTCCAGCACTCGATGAAGCGGCCGAGCATAATATTTCTGGACAGCATCAAAAATGAGAGAAGCATTTCTTGCCGGGATAGCCAGATTTCTCCAATAATTTTTGGCACCCTCGACTTTCGATTTTCCATTGTGCTCAACATCGCTCCAAAAATGTGCCCCCAGCATATGTCGAGCATGACAATACTTCTTATGCAGTGTCCCTATTCTTAAATAATCCCCCTCCACTTTTAATCTTATCCTGTCCCGGTAATAAGCATGAATATACCGGCACATACCCGCAGGATCATCCTCTCTGGCATAGGTCACAAAATTCTTCCTGATACGGTGAATGCCGTCAAAAAACCATTTGTCATACCCCAGCCATTGCGGCAAAAATCCCCAAATAGGCTCCAGAGGGGTCCCGGCAAAAGGGATATCCAGGACATCATAAATATCATAATTTTCCAGCTTTGCGGAAAACTTTTCCAGGAACTCACGGCTGAAAAGATGCTGGCAAGAACACCCGAACCATTCGGGGGCATTATCCTTGTGAAAAATGATGTTGTCCCAGACACTAAAATCACGGACAATATTTTTCAAAGAACGGCGATAAGTGTCTTCATGAATAGCCGGCCCGAAAGCAGAAATTTCCCCGAAGTGCTTAACAGTTTGTAAAATCTGGTAACATTTCATTCTCCAAGGGACAAAAACATCCGGCACGTGATTCTGCGTTGTCAAAGGACAATCAGGGCGCCAGGACAAAAAGATTTCCTTAAATTCAGGGTCGCGACAAAACATCTGAAAAACCTTTTTAATCTGTTCATCATGGTAAAGGTCAAATTCGCTCGAATGCTCCCCCTGGGTATTATAATTCAAAAAATGGTTCTTAGACATTTTCCGCTTTTCATGCCCTGCGGAAAGGAAATGAATACCGCGCTCCCGGACAAACCCTAAAGATGAGGATAAAACGTTATCCCGCGTCAGCAATGTCCCTTCCTGGATCATAAAAATATAATCATACTCCTCCCATTTCCTCGTGCGGATAAACTTATACCAAGCACCGGAATCAAGAGCATGATCATTTTCCAAGAAGATCTCCTGGACATTCTTACCACTGACTTGACGGACAATATCCCGAACCCGCCTGTCATGCGGGCTCAGTTGAATATTCACCCCGTGTTTCTCCGCCAAATGAAAATATTCTCTATAAGACGGCTTATCAAGACATTTCCCGTCACCCTCTTGAAAAAGGACAAAGATATCATAATCCTGATAATCCTGCACCGCCAAAGTGATCAACGTTGACATGATCAACCACGGCTTATGATGGCAACACAAAACAACAGCAACATTGTTTCTCATACGGCCACAATATCCTTTTTTTGGGATACTTCTGATTCGACAATATTCCATACCCGCCGGCTGGAAAGGGTGTCATCATGGGTAACAAATTTCCTGACAAATTCCCTATGCTGTCCGGCATCGACATCAAATGTTTCTAAGGGCGTCTGCGGCAATTTTTGTATAACATCGACCATTTCCCACGTCTCTATAACTCCGGGATAATTAAAACTCCCCCCCAAAGTATTGGAAAACCAAAACCGCTGGGCGTCATTCACGAAGAATTCGTCAGGCAGATTGATGTTGAGACAAAACACCTGATGATATATAGACGCCAGAGACGCAAAGCTGAAATACATGGCGCAGATTTTCGTCACGGACAACAGTTCTTTCAATATAGGAGGATTCTCTTCCTGTTCATTATCCCAAACAACCAAATCGGCTGTTTCCTTAACATATTCGGCAACCGGGAATTTCAACCGGGGTTTGACAACGAGATAAAGATCGTTCCTGTCGCAAAATTTCCTAATCGATTTAAAGACTCCCGCTTCATCAATCTTCCTGAGCAGATAGTCCAGGCTCAAAGGATCACGGCAAATCCGAAGGAAATGACTGACATCCGTCATAAAACGTTTCAGAGGAGCTCTTCTTTTATCATGGACCAGCAAACCTCCCGGACTGACCGCCGTATCTGTTAACCGTCCGCAAAAAGCCCTCTCCCAGGCAGAATGTCTATTGCGGTTGCAATAAGGGAACGGCAGATACAGCAAAATCTTTTTCCCCGAAGGCAGGCCGTATTTATCACGGACATGTTCTTCCTGAATATCACGAAAGGCATCAAACTCCGGGTTGCCCGGAACAAAAACTTTTGTATAATCACTATCAAGATAATTTTTATGCGAGGGATAATATTTTTCCAGAAATACCCGGCCTTTTTCAACAAAGAAATCACTGTAAGCCATGAACAGTTCTTTGTTTTCCCGCTTCTTTAATAATTCAAATTTGGGGATCTGGAAAAAACTGTCCGGGCCGGTCATCAGCGTCACCCAAGTAAAAGAAAAACTGTCTAAAGAGGCATGCGGCAAAGACAACTTCAGCGGATAAATGGAACAAACAACATCGATCTGCCGGGAATACAGCAAAGGCTCCAGTTCGGCGATGCCGGCAAAGGCTTTAGGCGTCGGCTGCCGGGTTCCGGAAAAGACCGGCATATGCTCCAAGAAAGGGAAACTATACCCTTTCAGGCCATGACGAGGGGCGCTGTAATCATGCCAGCATTCCACCTCATGGCCACGGTTCAGGGCTTCCTGGATAACCGGAGTCAAATACCGGTAGTAATTCGTTCTATGAACCAAGAATACGACTTTCATAAGTTCTCCTCATTCCCTCTGCTATCAAAAAATCTTCCTCCGTATCAATGTCGAACAATTCCAATTTGCTCTGCAGTTCAAACAGGCGCACTTCCTGCCAGTCCCAGTAGCGTCCCGTTTCAAAAAAATAGTCTTTTTTAAAAAAATATAACGCGTGAGCAAATTCAAACACCGGGGTCACGGTTTTTGTGTTGATCGTTTTTAAAGATAAATTGAAATTAAGCGGCTGCTGTTTATGATCAAAATAAAAATTATGCCTTTTTATAACAGCAAAGACGGGACGAAAATCCTGCTGACAGTACTGCAGAAAATCCTTAATGGTCCGGACCGGCAGAAAGGGCAGACAGGCATTGATGATCAGAAAGTAATCATACGGGAGGTCTTTCAGAAATGAGAGGATTTCAGTAATAGGACCATCGATATGAACAGAGTGCTCACTCCGGCGGACAAAAGAGACCCCGGCCTCCTGACATTTATCGGCGAACACCTTTTCGTAGCCGGCGAAAAAGGTGTCCGGCCCGATTTCCCTCAATTTCTTCAGAACGATATCAGTTAATGTCGTGTCGCCAAAGGGGCGGATCATTTTCTGCGAACATCGTTCGCTTTGCACCCTTGCGAAAGAAAAAACGCCAACCGAATGATTATTGGACTGTTCCATTAAGAAATTCCTTAAATGAGATACTGCGAATACCCGGCACAGGCATCGCATATTCAAATGGTTCATAGATATTGAGAAATGTCATTCCCCGGTAAGAGAGAATTTGCTCTACCGCCTCAAAGTCATAAGGCGGACGCATGAATTTTCTCTTATTCTCCCTGAACGAAGCATTGAAAACCCGTTGCGCCTTTTTGAAAAATTTTTCATAATGCTTCATGGATTTAAAAGTATAGCAGGCGGCAAACTCCATGCTCCCCAGCATGGACATATCCATCCCCAGAAAAAAAACACTGTCGAATCCCAGATACTTCAGGATGGGGAACAAGGCTATCGCCGCCGAGTTTAAGAAACTGTAATCTTTAAGAGACGGGATGTCGCCCTCGTCATCAACATGAAAATAATCATCAAGATCAAACTGCTTTTCCGCTTTCCTGACATGAAATTTATGGACCGGATTCTGATAAGAAAAACTTCCGGCGTAGTCCTGGAAATTACTTTCTATAGACAGCCCTGCCACCCCGGGAAAATTTGCCAGCAGATCCAAAGGACTGTTTTTCAGGAACACATCGGGTCTATAGCGGTATTTCTTATGCGGGCCTTTATGCGGCCGGAAAGGCTCAAAGAACATGTCAAAATGATCTTTCATAAAGTGATACTCTGCCAGGAATTGTTCCCGGAGCAGGTCATCCAATTTTATGTCGGCCAGGAACGACTGGAAAACCACGTGTTGGAACGCATTCGACTTGCATTTCTCAAGGAAAAACATTAAATAATAATCCGGGACCAGGCCTGATTTCAAGAAATACGGCGTTAAAGCCTTTGATTCCAGGAAGACCGTATACCGGCTTTTGTCAATGCTCTGCAGAGGATACCGGTTCGCGACAATAGAAGGCCCTCCGAAAATGACAAGAGCACGCTGATTCTGATGTTTATTTTTCAGTGAAATCATGTTTCAATCATGTCCCATCTTAAAGGAACCCCTTTCCGGATATGCCTGCTGGCCGTTTTGTCCAGCACCTCGTCGATAGCCTCGGGGTCCAGACCGTAAGCAGGCCTGATCGACCTCACATTGTGCTCGGTCAGCTTCTCCCCTTTCCGAATATCCTGAACCGCAAACAACGAACGCCGGTAAATTCGGCTCGCCTTTTCCTTTTTGGTCAATCCGTAATGAATCTGCCCCACAGCCTTTTCTACCACCCGTATATTATCCACCAGATCCTTTAACTCGTCCGGCTCCAGGGAAAAAAAGTTGTCTGCCGTCCTGTGCTTTCTTGAAAGGGTAAAATGCTTTTCAATAATCTTCGCCCCTAACGATACTCCGGCCACAGACACCCCTATGCCCAAAGAATGGTCCGAAAGGCCGATAACGGCAGGAAATCTTTTTTTCATATCCGGGATGGTCGCTAAATTCATCTCTTCCGGGGAAGCCGGGTAATCACTGACACATTTTAGTAAAGATATATCACGGGTTCCGTTTTGACAGGCGGCATCAACGGCCGCCTGAATCTCAGCCAGCGTTGCCATCCCCGTGGATAATATCAGCGGCTTCTTCGTCCTGGCCATGTACCGGATCAAAGGGATGTCGTTAAGTTCAAACGATGCAATCTTGTGTACCGGCACCCGGATTTCTTCCAGCAAATCAACGGCCGTTTTATCAAACGCCGTGGCAAAAAACAAAATACCGATATCATCAGCCACTTTTTTCAATTTCTTAAACCATGCAAAAGGCGTATACGCCTTTTGATACAGCTGATACAAAGACTGTCCGCTCCATTGAGCATGACGGACCTGAAAATAACGGGTGTTGACGTCCATCGTCATCGTATCAGGAGTGTACGCCTGAAATTTCACGGCATCCGCGCCGCACTTTTTGGCCGTCTTGATCATTTGGACGGCCCGCTTAAAATCCTGCCCATGATTAGCAGAGACCTCCGCGATAATAAAGACCGAATTATCCTCGTGAAAAAATCTTTTTCCGGTTGTCTCGTTCGTCCTTTTCACCTTAAAATTCCTTTTGCCGGGAAGCATAAAATTCCTGCACATCCTTTTCGCGGATGATCCCTTTCTTAAGAATCAGACCGATATCCACTCCCAGGGATTCAGCCAGGGCCCGGGCTTTCTGCGTGGCTTTAATATCGGCTTCGCCGCCCACAGACTTTTTTCCGGTCGCCTGTTTCTCCGGGATAAGGCGCTGGATCTCCTCCCAAGAATCGCCGATGTATCCCAAAAGATCTTTTATGGCTACCCGCTCCTTTTCACAGCGTATCCTGACGATAACCCCGGGATTTTCAGCTAACAGGTCTACGACCGCCTTCGTTGTCTCAATGATGCATAACGGCGTCCCAACCTCAACTTTGTCCCCGTCGTTAACACGCCACTCAACAATGGTGACGAACTCATCATTAACGCCCAACTGCGGCACAAGGATATCGTGTATCATGACGCTAAGACCTCCTGAACAGCCTTTTTGATATCCCTGACCTGCGGCAATGTGGCTTCTTCTAAAACACGTGAATTCGCCAAAGGCAGATCTTTCGCGGCCACCCGCCTGACAGGCGCCTTCAAGGACCCTATGCTTTCATGTGTCACAATCCTGGCGGCCATTTCTGCCCCCCAGCCGAACGACAGAGTCCCTTCTTCCACAATCACCAGCCTCCCTGTTGTCTTAACGGATTCCATCATCTCCGGGATGAAAGATTGGTTAATATAACTCGGGACAACAATCTCCGCTCCGACCTCCTCTTCAACGAGCAGTTCATTAACAGCCTCTGTCACCCAAGGCAACATTCCGCCATAAACAAGCACCGTAAGCTGAGGATCGTCAAAGTCCGTGTTAGATAATCTCAATGTTTTATACCTGCCGTCAGAAAATTTAACGGCAAAGTCCGAAATGTAACCGTCCACCGGCTGGCCGATCTTACGGGGATATAAAAGTTTATGTTCTATAAATAAAACCGGATTGTCGTCATCAATAGCGTCTTTTAACAATGTCCCGGCATCATGAAAATGACTCGCAGCAATGATCTTCAGCCCCGGAATGCCCATAAAAATCTTCTCCAGAGACTGGCTGTGGGTCGGACCGTAACCGCGTCCCCCTCCCATGGGAGTCCGGATCACAAGCGGGACATCCACTTGTCCGTTGTACATCCAGCGAAACTTCACGGCATGGTTGATCAGCTGATCCGCGCAAAATGTCATAAAATCACCGAACATGATCTCCAAGACCGGCCGCAAACCCCGTATGGCCAGCCCCGCAGCCACTCCGGCTAATGAAAACTCGCTCATCGGCGTGTTGAGAACCCGGTCCGGATACCGGGAAGACAGTCCTTTTGTGATTTTAAAGGCACCGCCGTAAGGATCCCGGAGATCTTCGCCCAGCAAAAGCACCCGGGGATCTTCAGCTAATTTTTCCTCCAACGCGGTATTAATCGATTGCGCAAATGTTTTCATACATCTTCCTCAACCCCATAATCCCTGAGACAAGCAAGCCGGGTCAGGAAAGGGAGCTTCCGCCGCCTGGCTTAAAGCTTCCTCAATTTGACGGCGGCATTTTTCCTGAATCCTTTTTACGGTTTGCGGCTCTAAACGCTGTTCTAAAATAAGCAGCGGATCTTTCTTACGCCATTCCAGTTCTTCATTCTTATCGCGGTAACAGCAATCATCGCTCTTGCTGTGCCCGCAAAACCGGTATGTATGAAAAAGACAAAAATACGGCTGAACCTGTGTCCGGACATGGCTGATAATTTTTTCAAACCCGGAGAAAATTTTCCCGGCATCCTGAGTATAAAACTCTTCTGTTTTGATCGAGAAGGCTTTCCCGCGCTCTAAAATCTTTCCGGCCACGGCCTCGGAAATATGCGTGCTCATGGCATAACTGTTATTCTCAACAACAAAAATAATCGGCAGCCCCCATAAAGAGGCCATGTTCAAAGACTCATAAAGCGGGCCTTCTCCCAAGGCACCGTCTCCCAAGAAACAAACAACGATTTTTCCGCTCTTCTTTTTCTTTTCCGCCAAAGCCATGCCCGTTGCCACCGGGATCATGCCTCCGGTTATTCCGTTGGAAAAGAAATTTTTATAACACAAATGCTGGCTGCCGCTGCGACCGGCGCAAACTCCGGTCTTTTTGCCCATCAGTTCCGCCAGCAGGCCTTCGACATCTCCGGTGAAAGCAATATAATGGCCGTGGCCGCGGTGATTGCTCGTGATGATATCATCTTGATGGAGCCCCTGCGTAACACCCACAGCAACGGCTTCCTGCCCGATACAGGCGTGTGTCGTCCCGAATAAATCTCCCCGGGTAAACAAAAGACCCACCTGCTCCTCGAAGAGCCTTATTAACAACATCTTTTCATACAACACTTCTGTTTTCATCATACACCCTAACTGTAAGCCCTCACCCGCTTCCGCGGCCCGGGGACAGGAAGCATTTTTTATTTTCGTCTTCCAATGATTTTTCCCGGAACGCCTTCTACAATACTGTTATCCGGAACGTCTCTGGTGACACTGGTTCCCACGCTGACAATCACATTTTTTCCGATACGGATCTTTGTTGATATACTGGCCCCTATTCCGATAATGCTCCCTGATCCGACCACAATACTGCTTCCCAAAACGACACCCGGTGCAAGATGACAGGCGTCTTCAATGACATTGTCATGAGCGACAATGACACCGTTATCGATAATACAGCAATCACCAACAGTGCTATTTGTCTCAATAACCGCGCCGGCTTTAATATAGTTTCCTTTCCCGATCTTTACAGACGGGGCTATATAAGTGCGCGGATGTATCACATTCATCGGCTCCAGGCGGCATGCCATGAGCCGGCCCCGGAGTTCCAGTCTCTTCGAGGCATTGGCAACGGCCAGGGCAACCCGGGACACGCCCTCTGCGCTTAATTTCTCCAGATCATCCGAGGACCGGATAGGTAAACCGCAAAATTCCATTCCCGACTTCCGGGGGTCATCATCCAGGAAACAAGCAATATCACAGGTATCTTCCAGAGCAAGACATTCTTTAACGGTCTCACCCCCTAAGGAAGCGCCATATATAGCTATCTTGACTTTTTCCATAACTCATTCTTCCCCTTTTAATGTAAAATTCAATAATGCTGTTGCAGAGGCAAATATTTTAATATTTCGTCCACGAGGCGTAACGCGCCCCGGCCGTCGACAATCTTTCTGCCTGCCGCCGAAATCCGGCTGCGAAGCTCCTCATCAGCCAATTCTCCTAAGGCCTGCCGCACACGCGCTGATAGGTTAGAAGCATCATACCGTCCGCAATCCTTTACCAGACCTTTCTCTTGAAACCAGGAGATATGCGACGCCTGATTATCCGCGACACATACGACACAAGCCGGAACCCCGCACCGTGTCAGTTCGTATAATGTCTGCCCGCCAGCGGAAACAGCCATATCCGCCTGAAGCATCAAGGCTCTCAGAGCTTCCGCATCTGGAGATTGTACAATCTGTGTTCTATCATCGATCCATGATGACATCGTTTCCTGCCGGCTGAACCCATGCCCCACGATGACAATCTTTTCCGCCTGCGGGTACTCCTGCGTTAAAACCTGTAAAATCTTTGGAGTCAGATTGCGCATGTCACTCCCACCCATTGTCAACAAAATTGTTTCAAGCGCCTGTCCGGCTCTCCTGGGGGAGTCTTGCCAAAACGGGGCTCTTAACAACGCATATTTTTCTGTTAACAAATAAACCTTATCGTGACAGGGAGGATATCCCAACGCCTCAGCGTTTCCGGCGCTGTTCACCACGATTCCCGGAGGATAATCCATACGTTTATTATCATCCATATAAACGGCAACCTTGCACTTACGCGCAATGATCTGATAAAGATCTTCCCCGGCTAAATAAGAATCGACCACCGCGATATCCGGCGTTTCTTGCAATAAAGACAAAAGGACATCTTTGTCCAGCCAGGGCTGAATATGGCATTGCAAACCAGGGATAAAATCCAGGATATGTTCTTCTCCGTTAACCACCAGGACCGGAGAAGCGCCCTTCTGCGCAAAAGCCTGGTACAAGGCGGAGCATCGGGACAGATGCCCCAGGCCGACGTCTTTTCCTCCTTCTGTTAAAATCAAAACCTGTTCTGACATAAATAAATTTCTCTAAACGTGTTTCTGAAGGACATGTTCGTTGATATGTTTAAGGGCCGGGTCTCTTTCAAACACCTCCAGAATATCCTGCATAAAAAACATCTCCTTTGCCGATCTCAGTCTCAGATAAATCTCCCGCACCAATTTCAAATCAAGCTCTTCATCAACGGTCCACCGGTAAAAAGACAAATCTTCCTTATATTCAACATTTTTCATCTTAAAAAGCTCAGGATGTTCATACATATATATCGTGACATGCTCACGGCAATAATCTTTCTCCGCCAGTCTCCAGCACCGCTCAAGGGCGGAAAAGCCGAACACTTCACAGTCGAGTCCGCGAGGATATGTCCGGCGAAGACAATTCGTGGCCCCGTCCAGAGCAGCGGAAGTATCTTTGAATTCACGGATAACGTGATCCACGACCTGAGGATCGATCAAAGGGCAGTCTGAGGTGATCCGGACGATACAATCCGCCTGAAAAGATCGGGCTGTTTGATAATAACGGTCCAACACGTCATGACTTTCCCCCCGAAAAATTTTGATTTTACTGTCCCGGCAAAACATTTCCACAACATCATCAGCGGTATCTGTTGTTAAAGCGACGACAATTTCATTAATCCGGCTGCTATGTGTCAACCGTCTGACCACATGTGCCAGCATCGGCTGCCCGGCAATATCCATAAGGACTTTCCCGGGCAGACGGGTAGAATTCATCCGGGCTTGTATGACAGCCACTGTTTTCATTACCTCACCTCTTCCAAGATATCTTTTAACGTCCGGACAACATAATGAACCTCACGTAATTTCAACGAAGGATACAACGGGACCGTGATTTCCGCGCGATAAAATTCTTCTGCCCCGGGGCATAACCCTTTTCTGTACCCCAGGGAATAATAATAAGGATGCCAGTAAACCGGCATATAATGAACCTGCGGTCTGATTCCGGCCGCCTTTAATTTCTTGAAAACAACAGGCTTCAGGCTTGAGGGGTGAATAAAAACGGGATAAATATGCCAGGCCGAACGCCCCCCGGGGAGCTCAACCGGACGCTGAATGTGCGAAGTATCCGCCAAAGCCTTCTGATAGACTTGAACCAGCTGCCGTCTTTTGGCCAGGAACCGGTCCAGTCTGCTTAACTGCCCTATACCCAAGGCGCACTGGATATCGGTGATACGGTAATTAAATCCCAACGCCTGCATTTCGCAATACCAGTCCCCCTGTCCCTTTTTAATTTTGGCCTTGTCCCGCGTCATCCCGTGGTTTCTCAATAGAACAAGTTTTTCATACATCCTTTTATTATTCGTTAAGACGGCTCCTCCCTCCCCGGTCGTAATACTCTTAACCGGATGAAAGCTGAAGACCGTCATATCAGAATACTGGCAGGCGCCGATCTTTTTCCCCTGGTATTCAGCCCCTAACGCATGGCAGGCATCTTCAATCACAACCAGTTTGTGCTTCCTGGCCATGCGACGGATCTCTTTCAAATCACAGGGATGGCCGGCAAAATGTACAGGAATAACGGCTTTGGTTCTTGCGCTGATTTTCTTAGCAATCTCCTCCGGGTCGATATTCCCCGTATCCGGCTGGATGTCGGCAAAGACCGGGGTCCCTCCGCAATATAAAACACAATTGGCAGAAGCCAAAAAAGTCATCGGGGATGTGATGACTTCATCTCCGGGGCCGACTCCGGCCGCTAAACAGGCCAGGTGCAGGCCCGCGGTTCCGTTGGCCACGGCAACCGCGTATTTCGCTCCCGTATAACGGCACAGCGCCTTTTCAAATTCCTGAATCCTGGGCCCTTGAGTGATCCAGTCCGAACGCAAAACATTTACAACAGCCTTGATATCTTCCTGGGAAATGCTTTGCCGTCCGTAAGGGATAACTTTTCTTTTGGTTTCGTTCGCCATGTTTATTTTTTGAGAAACTCCTTCAATTTTTTAAGAACGCCCCGTTCGGTCAGCCCCCGGTAAATACGCATCAACCGGTACGAGCAATGCAGCCGGGCCACAAAAACCCGGGCCAGCAGTTTCCATAAAGGGCGGTGACCTTTATAAACATAATAGTCAAACCAGACAAAATAATGCATAATTCTGCTTTTTGACAACCCGTCCAGATTAAGCACGGCCCGGGAGCGTTCCCGTTCGACATCCATCTGGGGGGGCAATAAATTCATTTCCCGGCACATACGGTGAATTTCTGTCCCGGGGTACGGGAAAAAAATCGAATGGGACGGCCACATATCCGGCTGGCAGGCACGGTTAACAGCAATCGTCTGACGGATATCCTCCTCTGTTTCCGTCGGGAGACCGATCATGTTCAAAAAATGCACTTTTAATCCATGCTCCCGGGCCAGGGCAACGGTCTTCATAATATCGTCGTTGGAATACCGCCGCTTCATAATATCCCGGCGGATCCGTTCGCTGCCGGATTCGACCCCGATATTGATAAAAGAAAACCGGCTCTTCTTCATGGCCGCAAAAAGCGAAGCAAAATCCGTATTAGGCGTGACGCGGATGTTCACGCCAAACTCCAGAGGGATGTCCCTTTTCCGGTTAAATTCTGCCAATCTTTCACACAAACCGATAGCCCAGGGGAGATTCACATTAAATGTTTCCACCTCAAAGTAAACCTCCCTGGCGGAAGGCTGCCGGGACGTGATCTCTTTGAGTTCGGCAATAATATTCTCCGCGGAACGGCAGCGGACATACGTGCCTGATGCCAGTTTCTTTAAGGCATGATTTGAACAGTACGTGCATTGAAAAGGACATCCGCGGCCTAAAAGAACCGCCGGCCGGCTGTCCAGATCCAATGTCCAGGGATGCCACATCTCCCGGTCCGGGAACGGCAGATCATCAATGTTTTCCAAAAACGGACGGATACGGTTCTTTTCAACCTGTCCGTCCCGCTTAATCCATAAATTACTTATTCCCTGCGGAATGCGTCCCTGATCCAGTTGCTCCACAAGTTCCAGGATCGGCCATTCCCCCTCTCCGATGCAAAGGGCGTCCAGAGATGTCTCCAGGCCGTCATGAGGATTCAAGGTTATATGACAGCCGCCTCCGACACAATAAATATGCGGGTAGGATCCTTTGATATCTCTGATCCAGCGGACTATAAACGGGAACTCGCTGGTCACGCTGGAAAAACAGATAACCTCAGGCTGAAAAGAGTCTACAAATTCCTGAAAAGTCTTCATTTTTGTGTCTTTGGTCACTATAAACAGCCGCGTTTGATGCCCGTGTTTTTTTATAAATGCTGATATGTAGGAAATACCAAAATTCATTTCTTCCTGATATTGTAAAGGTTTCTCCGGAGAGAAAACATTTTGAGAAGAGAAAACAAAGGCTACATTCATATCGCTTCAGAGCTCTGAAATGATTTTCTTTAACTGCTCAACCGTCAACCACTGCTGGTTGTTGTCACTCGTATAGGAAAACTCTTCGGGCACAGGAGGCAATTTATCATAATGACGGTGGACATCCTTCGTTTCATAAAACTGGGGAAGGATGACGTAATTATCCCCGTCAATCTTGGTGTTGCGGGATTCGTCTATCGAAATCAACGTTTCATGGACTTTTTCGCCCGGCCGGATGCCGACCGTCTTAAACCGGCATGCCGGGTCAAGCGCCCGGGCCAGATCAACAATCTTCATCGAAGGCACTTTAGGGATAAAAACTTCTCCGCCTTCTGATGTGTCCAGAGCTTTAATCACCAGTTTAACGCCCTGCTCTAAAGTAATCCAGAAACGGGTCATGCGTTCATCAGTGAGCGGAAACTCATGGCATCCCTTGCTCTTCAATTGAAGAAAAAGCGGGATAACGCTGCCCCGGGAGCCCACGACGTTCCCGTACCGGACCGCGGAGAATTTCACCCGGCCTCCGGCAAAGGCATTGGCCGCGATGAATATTTTCTCAGCCACCAGTTTTGTGGCCCCGTAAAGGTTGATGGGGTTCACCGCCTTATCCGTAGACAAAGCGACAACTTTTTTAACCCCGGCGTCTATCGCCGCATTAACAATATTATCAGCGCCGCTGACATTTGTTTTGACCGCTTCGGTCGGGTTGTATTCCAAAGCCGGGACCTGTTTGAGCGCGGCCGCGTGGACCACGTAATCAACGCCTTCAAAGGCCCGGTAAAGCCGGTTTCTATCCCGAATATCTCCTAAAAAGTAACGGATAGGGTATTTTTTTTCCGGAAAAAGCCTCGCCATCTCAAACTGCTTATACTCATCGCGGCTGAAGATGATCAGTTTCTTGACCTTGAATTGTTTAAGTATCGTCTCGGTGAACTTCTTTCCGAACGACCCTGTCCCTCCGGTAACTAAAATGACTTTTTGATTCAGCATGAAGACTCCTTCTTAATAATAAAATTATGCTATATCTTATAAAACTACGAAAAAGATTTCTTGAGCTCCCGGTACTCAGCAATAGTCCTTTCGATGCCTTCGGTCAAGGAAATCTGCGGGGTAAATCCCAAGGCTTTCATCCGGCTGACGTCCATGCATTTTCGGGGCATACCGTCCGGTTTGCTGGCATCCCATTCCAACGCCCCTTTGAACCCTGCTTTTTCGGCGATCAGTTCAGCCAGATCTTTTATGGAAATCTCCTCCCCGTAACCGACATTAATAAATTCCGGTTCATCATAATATTCCAGCATAAAAACAATCGCCGCAGCGGCGTCATCAACATGCAATAATTCCCGCAAGGCTTTCCCCGTCCCCCAAATGGGCACACGGTCGTTCCCCGCATCAACGGCATCAACGGTTTTCTTAATCAAGGCGGAAATAACGTGTGATTTATCGAGTTCAAAACAGTCATTGGTTCCGTAAAGGTTGCACGGCATAAGGCTGATGCCGGGAAAACCATACTGCCGGTGATAGTATTCCACCATTTTTAAGCCTGCGATCTTGGCCAGGGCATAGCCCTCATTCGTCGGCTCCAGAGCCCCGGTAAGCAGATATTCTTCCTTCATCGGCTGAGGGCACTCTCTGGGGTAGATACACGAGCTGCCCAAAAAACACAGTTTTTTCACCTTATGAAGAAACGCCTGGTGAATAATGTTGTTTTGAATCGCCAGATTTTCAAAAAGGAATTCGGCTTTATGTTCATTATTGGCTTTAATCCCGCCCACGCGGGCAGCGGCGTCAATGACAATATCCGGCTGTTCTTCATCAAAAAACCGTTTAACAGCCCCGGTATCTATCAAATTCAACTCTTTTCTGGATTTCAAGACAAGATTTGTAAAGCCTCTCTTTTGAAACTGACGGACCACTGCGGAGCCCACCATGCCGTTATGGCCGGCAACAAAAATCTTATCTTCCTCTCTGATGATAAATTTCTTTTCCACCACGGACCTCACTGTTCATCATTAACTTTTTTGGCTAACATTTCGATTAAATTTATTCTCTTACCGTTCCCTGACATCCATGATTCAGGTTGCGGCTGACAAATAAAAACCACCCCTTCTGCCTCAGGAAACGGTTCCTGAGATGAGCAACGGAACGTACAATCCTGAAATTCAGGTTCCTTAAACACGGTTTCCATTAAAAAAGAGATATCGTCATCCCCGCAAGCAAAAAACATTCTTTCCCCCCTGGCATAACAGTCTCTGATAATATCCCGGATATTCTGTTTAACCTGCTTAATAGAATGAAGGGTTTTAAGCGTTGAATGTATGGATTGTTCCAGCCTTTCGGAAAAACCTTTGGGAGTTAATGTGTACTCAACTTTACGTTTTCTTAAAGGTCGGATGCGAATATACCCCTTATCAATAAGCCGACGGATAATCATATTGGTTGTGCCTAAGGAGATATTCAGATGGCGGGAAAGATCTCTTTGATTATTAGCAAGCTCTGACCCAATAATATTAATTAATTCAAATTCTCTATCGTTCAGGGTATTTTTGATCACAAGGGATCTCTCTGTTATACGTGTTCAAGTCCTGAACATATTATTAATAATATTATTAATTGTCAAGTGTATTTCTTGCTTTAGTACGGTCTCTTTTTATTGTTTTTGAAAAAACAAAAAATATTAATAGTAAAGAACTTAACGAAATTTAATCTTCTTCATCGCAAAAAAACACATCCTGAAAAGCAGCAGGCCGTGCCGGAACCGCTGGATCTGCGTGGTTCCGTAAGTCCTTTCTTTGTAACGGATCGGCAATTCGAGGACTTTCAGGTTCAACTTCACAGCTCCGAAAATAAGATCAAAATCCCCAAACGGGTCAAAATGCCCGAAATAAGCCCGGTTGGCCACCAAGGATTCATAATCCCGCTTAAAAAGGACTTTCGTCCCGCAAAGGGTATCCTTAAATCTCTGCCCCAGCAGCCAGGAAAAGAAAACACCAAAAAATTTATTGGCAATAAGATTTAAAAACCGCATCGCCTGTTTTTCCATAGGATACACAAGCCGGCAACCGTTAATAAATTCGCCCCGGTTGTGACGGATCGCATCGTAAAATTTCGGCAAGTCTTCCGGGGGCACGGTCAAATCGGCATCCAGGATCATCAGGATTTCCCCGGAGGCTTCACTAAAACCTAAACGAACCGCATCGCCCTTCCCTTTGCCCTTTTGCCGGAAAAGTTTAATGTCCTTTTCCGGATAGGCCTGGATGACCCTTTCCACTTCTTCATACGTCCCGTCTTTGGAACCGCCTTCCACAAAAATAAACTCCTGGTGCTGGCCGAAAGCCGGGGTTCGGGTGATAGCATGCTCAATATTCCCCTTCTCATTGCGGCAGGGGACAAGGATCGTAACAGAGAAATCCCGTTCAAACTCCAGAATCGGCCGGGCAATGACCATATGGTTCAGAGTTAAAGCATTGAAAATCGGCAAAGGGGCCATAAACCTGTTGATAAGATAACTCACCCCCCAAATATTCACCGGGAATAAAACAGCTCTTTCCGTTTTAACAGGCTCAAACCCCGTCAAAGCTAAAAAGTTACAGAGGTCATGATACGTAATCCAGTTTTGTATCCTCTGCGGAATCTTCATCCCGGTCTTTTCGCCCCATTTTAAAATGTACTGCCATAAATAACTGTAGTACTCGATGATGATTCTCGTCTGTGCGTGACAAAACGGCTTCAAGTCCAGGAAAAACTGCTGAATATCATCCAGCTCGCCCAAGACACCGGAAAGAACAATGAAATCAAATTTTTCCGGGGACGAAAAATCCTGCAAGGCACAAGCTTCAAACTGCAGATGAGGGTATTTCTCTGCGGCTTTCTGAACCGACTGCCGGCTGATATCTATGCCGACCCCCAAAGAGGGTTTGAGTTCATTGAGCAGGTCTCCCGTCGAACATCCTACTTCCAAAACCTTCTTCCCTTCCGGGATCAAATAATGATACTGTTTGTACAGGAGGGAATAATAATATTTATGCTTATTATGAAAATCATCCCGCTGGTCTGCCAGGCTGTCGTAATGTTCCGCGATTGACTTGTTCATTCAGGCTCCTCCTTTAAGGTCCATCTTTCCTTGTTAATATCCCTGATCTGCTGAAGCGTTTCCAGGATATCATATTTCTGCTCCCACCGGGGATAATGCCTTTTAAATTTGCCCAGGTTACTGATATACCAGATATGGTCACCCGCCCGTGGCTGCTCGCAAAGCGTCCAGGATAATTTTTTCGCTGCAATATCCTCGCAGTACCGGATCGCTTCCAGCATGGAGCAGTTGTTCTTGCGGCCGCCTCCCATATTATAAACTTCTCCCGGGCGGGGTTGTAAATAAAAATGATAAAATGCATTCACAAGATCAAAACTGTGAATATTATCCCGGACCTGTTTGCCTTTATACCCGAAAACCGTATACGGAGTCCCGGTCATAACACACTTCATCAGATAAGCTAGAAATCCGTGCAGCATCGTTCCGGAATGCCGGGGCCCGGTCAAGCAGCCGCCGCGGAAACATCCTGTCTTCAGAGAAAAATACCGTCCGTATTCCTGCACCAGGATATCCGCCGCCGCTTTCGAAGCCCCGAACAAAGAATGTTTTGATTGATCAATGCTCATCGTCTCGCCAATCCCCTCGAAAAAAGGATGCCGGGAGCTGAGCTCCCAACGCGTTTCCGTCTCTTCCAAAGGCAAAGCGTTGGGAAGATCCCCGTAGACCTTGTTCGTGCTGGTAAAGATAAAAACCGCTTGCGGGCAGCACTGCCGCGTCAATTCCAGAAGATTCAGGGTGCCGTTGGCGTTGACCGTAAAATCCGTTATCGGTTCCCGGGCCGCCCAGTCGTGCGAAGGCTGCGCGGCCGTATGAATAATAAGTTTAATGTCAGCGGTGTATTCTTTAAATAACGGCTCCAGGCCGGAAAAATTCCGGATATCGATATTCTTATGCACGTACGAAAGAACATCCTGTTCCAGGCGGGAAGCATTCCATTGCGTTGAAGCTTCGGGACCAAAAAAATACCTGCGCATATCATTATCTATTCCGATCACCTTGAACCCTTTTTGCGCGAAGAATTCCACGGCTTCGGAGCCTATCAGTCCGGCTGAGCCGGTTATCAGGGCAATATCCATTTCAACTCCCACTGTTTCCGGAACAACGCAGTTAACCCGAATGTATTGTTAACAGTTACGCCAGCCACAGGACAGCGGCTCACCCGCGCAAGCAAGACAACCGCTGGGCGCACAGAGGAAAGACCTCCGCGGCCGGATCCCTCGGGCAATAAAATCTCATGAATCATTCTTTTTCAATCTCAATATAGTAAAACATGCTCAGCCAGCGGTTAAAAGGCCTTAGCAGCCATTCGACGGCCTTCACCAGACCGTAAAAACTTGTGGGCAGCAATTGCCGGAAGGACACCCCTCCGCTCAGCAAATACCGGAAAGGGGCGAACGGAGACATTCTTTTCAATTTGAGCCGCGGGAACATATCACGGAATTTCTCAGCATCCCGCTGAAAAACAATCCAGGGTAAAGCCCCGTTCCCGCAGGACAGGGCCCCGTCGCCTTCCACCCCCCACTCAGCCGAAGGATCAAAGACTTCGTGATGTAAATTCTGGTAAATACAGCGGCCCCAAACGGAATTGGCCGGCTCAATCATAATAATTTTTCCGTGCCGCTTTAAACACCGGTCAAGTTCCCCGAGAAAGGACTTTGTATCTTTGACATGATGAAAAACATTGAGCATGACAAAAGCGCTGACAGACTCGTCTTTAAAAGGACTTTGATCGGCCCGGAAACATAAGTCCACATGAGGGAGAAACAGGATATCCGAGGTCGTTACCCGCGGCATAACGTCTTTAATAATACCGCCGCCGCTGCCCAGTTCAATCACCGGTCCGTCAGGCCCCGCAGACAGACTGCGGGCAATACGCTGATAAAAATCCCGGTAGATTTTCTTTAAGAACCCTTTTTCGAGAATAACCTGACGATGCCAAAGCGTTGCTCTCGGATCATCCAGGTTATCAAATGTCTCCGGATTCGGCAGCTTTAAATAATCAATAAGGCCCATATGTTACATTTTCGTTTTAACAGTCTTTTCCGGTTTCACGACAGCACACCGCCTCTTGGGAATGAATCCATTGTATTACAAATCCAGGTCCGCTGAAAACACATTTTATCATTTTACAACAGGATTCTGCCGGTATTTCACCCCGGCCCTTGCAATGTTTATGTCGCTTATTTTTTTCAAATTCCGATACCCCAAGATAAAGCCCCGTGATACAATATCCAAAAGTTAACGAACCGTCCTATATTCAAAATGAAAAAGATAACAGATCTATTCCCGGAGCAAGAGCGCACGTTTTCTTTCGAACTTTTTCCTGCCAAAACAGAAAAAGGGTATCAAAACCTTCTTGCAACCATAGAAAAGCTCATAAATCTTCAGCCGGACTTCATTTCCTGCACTTATGGAGCCGGCGGCGGGAACCGGGAACGCACTTTCGACATTGTCCAGCATATCCAAGACACCTATGCTTTGCCGAGTGTTGCCCATCTGACCTGTGTCTGCCACACAAAAGAGGAAATCAAACATATCCTCGAACACATCAAGCAGCGGGGTATCTGCAATGTCCTAGCCTTAAGAGGCGACCCCCCGAAAGACAATCCGGATTGGCAGCCGGGAAAAAACAATTTTAAATATTCAAGTGAGTTATGTGCGTTTATTCGCGAATATTTCGGGGACGATTTCGGTGTCGGGGTGGCAGGATTTCCCGAAGGACATCTGCTCTGTCCGGATAAAGATCAGGATGCCCGATATCTCAAGATAAAAATCGATAACGGGGCCGATTTTGTCATCACGCAATTATTTTTCGACAACCAGCAATATTTTCATTACGTCGAAAGATTACGCCAGATTGGCGTGCAGGCCCGTATCATACCGGGCATTCTGCCTATCACCAATTACGATGCTCTTGTCCGTTTCTGCCGGACATGCGGGACAACCATCCCGGAAGAAGTACAGAACATTTTCGAACCGATTCAAGATGATCCTGACCGCTGTCTCAAAGAAGGCATCGAGTTCGCCATCCGGCAATGCCAGGAGCTTTTGCAACACGGCGCTCCTGGCTTACATTTTTATGCCCTGAACAAACTCCATCCGGTCGACACGATTCTGAGTGCCCTGCGTTAATTAAACACCGGGATTGTCTTTGGATATCCCGCTGTTTTGTTTATCGCTTAATTCTTCAATATACTTCAACAAAGAAGCTTTCATCTTCCGGGTCATTTTATATCCTTCGACTTTCCGAAAAATTTCCTGTTTCGTATGACCTTTTTTATACAGGTTTTTCAGAACCCCTTCAAATACGGCTTTAAATCCATACCGCCCTATTCCCTTCGATATGACGACCAATATCCCCAAAACGCCAAGCCCGCCGACAATGCCCCAGGGGCCTCCCAGCAGAGCCAGGGCCTCGGCTATCGCAGCCGCGCCGACCAGTCCCGTAAACTCAACGGCTATGATCAAAACAAGAGCCGGAATCCCCAATTGGGAAATTTTGGCGATAAGTTCATCGTACTTCCAGTTTTCACTGTCCTGCGCAGCTTCTTTCATATTCTCCGGAAGCCGTCCGGCGGCGTAAACGCTGACGCAGGCGGTATCCCTGACTTTTTCTGACCCCGATTTAACACCATCGACCAGTTTATCTTTAACGACTCCGCCGGCTTTAAAGGGAGCGTGAACAATCGCCTTTGTTCCGTCAATGGCCGACCGCCCCAGTTTTTTCCAGAAACCGAACGCTTCATTCATTTTCATGATATACAGTTCCAAGAGAAACCGTATCAGCCAGGCCGTGAGCCCGTAGGATAGGATACCATTTAAAAATAAGGCCATATTCGTTTTCAAATAATGGGCCTGCGGGTAGACCAGGCTAATTTTACCCGAGAGGGTCGTGAAATAATCAAACATCAGCCAAAAAAGGAATATGGCATAGAGGAAGGACGCTTTCATAAGAAGCATTTTTTGTCTTCTTACAACGCTTCCCCCGGCCTGCTTTTCAAACTGTTCTTTTTGGACGAGTTTATTATATTTGACCCGCACAGTTTCAAGCAGTAAAAGAGAGACAATGAAATAAATAATATTTTCTTTATTCTTGCGTAAGTTCATGAACATATGATTCTCTTTTCCAGGTTAAAAAACAACTCTTTTATCTTAAATCAGCCTGTTGCTTTACGTCGTGCTGGCTGAGAGATTTTAAAAACAGGTTCACTCCCTACAGCCTCTAAACGGCTTGACGGCCTGTCCCCGTTTAAAACAGACTCATCTGCTCGTCTTCTTTTTTTCGCTTTTTGCTTCTCAAAATAGCCTCCTCATAGTCCTTCAGGCTGTCTTCGATATCTGTCAGGAACGGCGATATCCGCGGCTGATAGGTCTTCCCAAACAGCACGCGCTTTCTGGCCCGTGTAAGAAACAACCGTTCCTTGGCCCGGGTCATCCCGACATAAAATAACCGGCGTTCTTCTTCCCGGTCCGACACCATCTTTTCCCAATGCAGCGGCAGCAGACATTCCTCGCAGCCCACGATAAAAACAACAGGAAACTCCAGTCCTTTCGAAGCGTGTAATGTCATTAAAGTCACTTTTTCCACGTCCAGCGTAATATCATCGTACCGCGAGGGGCAGATAAAATCTAGGCCTTCGGCTTCCTCGGACACCTCCTGTCCTGACACATGAGACGGAATGCCCAACTGCTCAAAAGCCTTTACAAGAAGTCTCATCTGGGCTTTTAACCGGCATAAAACGGCAATGTCTCCGAAACTCCACTCCCCTTCCGCATGACTATCCACCCTCCCGGAGTCATGAGAAAACATGCTTGTCCCGCCCACAAATTTTTCAATATTATGGACAACATATTCCGCCTCTGCCTTATCCGTTGCCGCTTCATAAATCGTGAGTCTTCCGTCAACATACATCTGCGCCGTTAAGGCCGGGACCTGGCAATCCGGATTCTTTTCAATCACCTGACTTGAGGCCGACAGGATGTTCTTTCCCGAGCGGTAATTTTCCTGCAGGGTCATAACCTGTGCGCCCGGGAAGTCTCCGGAGAAACTTTCAAAAAAACGCGTATCCGATCCGCGGAAACCATAAATCGCCTGGTTCGGGTCCCCGATAGCGGTGATCCCGCCGCTGTTTCCCACCAGCAGCTTCAACAGGTCATGCTGGACAGGATTAATATCCTGATATTCATCGACAAAAATTTCCGGATAACCGTTCTGAATTTCACGTAATAATACGGGATTTTTTCTGAGAAGAATTAACGTTTCCAACAACAAATCATCAAAATCCAGGAATCCCCGCTGCCTGAGCTCTCTGTTGTACACAACAACCTCATCGGGCACCGGGGCCGTGTAAGAACAGGATTTCCAGGATGAAACCAGCGCCAAAATATTTTTCCGCTGCGCCGCTGTTGTTTGCGGCCAAATGGCCTTGGCCATTTCAGCGATATCCGGGGGAGCCGCACATTGCAGCTGGGCCGGCAAGCCGGCGTCTTGAGCATGCTCATTTAATATCTGCCAGCAGAAAGAATGAAATGTGCCCACGGTTAACTGCCGCCCGGCTTTCTCCTCCCCGCAAAGGGACCGAACCCGCTCCTTTATTTCACCGGCCGCTTTATTCGTGAAGGTGATAACGCAGAATTTTTGCGGGAGAGCTAAATCCTTAAGACGACAGAAAATGCGGTAGGTTAATGTGTGCGTTTTGCCTGTTCCCGGACCGGCGATAATAAGCAACCGGCCTCCCGGCGCGCTGACGGCCCGCCATTGCGCCGCATTGACATTTTCAGGTTGGGGGAAATTCGCCATCAAAGTTTTACCCAAATAAGGTGAGCTGGTTGTCGATGCTGTCCCGTTCATCTTCCGAGAACAGCTTAATTTTTCCATACTCACCGTCATAGCCCGCAGCGATCTCAACTTGTCCTTCCCTCATTCTCCGTATCCCCTCGGCAATGACACTGCCGCTGACCTTCTGAATTTCCGCAACAGGGATATGTTGTAAAATCGCCATTTCATTACCGAGTTTTGCAAGCATTTCCATAAAAACAGTCTGGACAGCTTTGGAATTGACTCCGACACCCCGGGCCTCGGAGATGATTTCCGGCAAAGGGATCAAACTGAAATATTCACGGGCATTCGGAGATTTCCGGCCGTCCGGGTGATCGGCCAATTCCTCGACGCGGGCCATAACGCCGACAGTAACCGGTTTCCCGCATTCCGGACAAAGGCCTTTATTCGCTATGGTTTGCCTGGGATGAAGGCGCTGCCGACATTGCCGGTGCCCGTCATAATGATACTTCCCTTCTTCAGGGTAAAATTCCACTGTTCCGATCAGCCCTTTATCGGAACGGTCTTTCAAAGCTTTATACATAGCCGGATAAGATAAATCCGTTTCCAGGATGGTCGACTCGCGCCCCAGTTTTGCCGGAGAATGAGCATCCGAACAAGAAACCATGACAAAAGGGTCCAATTGGCTCAAACGCCAATTCATGGGAGGATCGGAAGACAGGCCGGTTTCCACGGCAAAAATTTCCGGAGTCAAATCGGCGAAACAATCCTCGATGCGGTCAAAGCCGCCTTTGGAGCCCAGGGCTGAAAACCACGGCGTCCAGATGTGGGCCGGGACAAGAAAGCTCAAAGGATCAGATTCCAGGACAATTTCCAGCAGATTACGGGAATCCAGCCCCAGGATAGGACGGCCGTCTGAACGGATGTTCCCTATCTCATCCAACCGGCCCTGAACAGCTTCAGCGACAGATAAATTAGGGGCGAGGATCACGTTATGCACTTTACGGACCTTGTCCATTCTTTTATAGATATTGGAAATCTCCGCCGATAAAATAAACCTGACTTCCCCCTGGCAAGCCGGAGGGACACGGGATTGCATGGGCTTGGCTAAATCCGGCCTTAACCGGTACAAACCGTCCTCCGCCGGAACAAGTTTTTCCCTCAGCTCCTTCAACCATCCGGGATGCACAAAATCCCCGGTGCTGACAACCTGAATCCCTTTGATTTGGGCCCAAACAAATAAATGTTCAAGATTGAGTTCTTTGCTTGTTGCCCGGGAGAAATGAGAATGGATATGAAAGTCTGCGTAATATTTCATAGGAACAACACCTAAATTTGAATGACATTGAATTTTCTTATAATTTTATTTGGAAACCTCGTACGCCTAACATAACGGCTCGCTATAATTGAGCACATTATACAGAAAAACATTCCTCACCGCAATGCCCCTGTATTCCGCTGAACCCGCAGTTGTTTTCTCAATCCTTAAAATGTGCGGAAGACAGCCGGCTTGAAAAGAAAAGGACCAGCGGCGGGGTTGCGTGAAGAAAAAGTCTTATAAAAACTTCCGGGGGAATAACTTTCATCTCATCTGAAGAATATCCGATATGCGCCCCCCAGGTGAAAAAAATCATCCCCGCAGATATGAGCCCCAACAGGATATCAGACTCGCTCCATCGGCTGGCCCGGCGGAAAACAAGAACATATATCCCCAGAAGGAGCGTCAGGATAGGCATATTGTTGACAAAAGAATGCTTTAAATTGATCTTAAATAATAAAAAAAGTTTGACCAAGGACAATCCTTCCTGCATATGGGAAAAACTCGGGGAATATCCCTGCCATTTAAGCCATTGCCACCAGCCTACCGGAACGGCCAGGGACAGAAAAGCCAAACACAGCCATAAACTCAACCGTCCCTTTCGACAAAATATTTCCCGACGGAAAAGGACACTCATGACGACGCCCAGGATTCCTGTCGCGACCATGCCTTCAACTTTTGTCAGGTTTAAGCCGGCCATAAAAATAAGCGCCAGCCACAAGGCATTTGTTTGTTTTTTGTCTTTTACCCATCTTATCACGAGCGTCAAAACAGCCGCCCATAAAGCCAAAAACATGTTCTCGGCATTGGCGAACACAAAATGCACATACCACCAGGGTTTCAAAATGTCGTGAAAAGCGGAAACCACATAAAAAACAAGAATCAAACGGCGCCAATGTGTCTTCAGGCCGAGATACTGCAGGGATTTTTCAAGCTGCACAACGAAGGCCAGGAAGAAAAAACCCGCCGTCCATTTCGCTAGTTCATCGAACATCCCGCCCATCAAAACGAACTGACAGGCGATGTTTAACGGCCATAAAAGCGGATAAGAATTCAGGTGGGTGGCATCGAATCTCAGCCCCTGATAATAATAAAATACTTTGGATTTAAGGATCCAATGTGACATTCCGTCCCAATCCGAAACGCCGCTTGAAACAGCTACCACAAATATAGCGCTCAGGACCAAAAACAATATCCAGCCCGTAACCGCAGTCAAGATTTTGCCCTGCGTTGCAACATTATCCTGACTCTGTAAAATTTGTTTTTCCCGGGATGTGCGCTGCCAACAGGGGATCCATCCCGCAAGCACACACAGCGTCCCCCAGCAGAAAAGCACCGAACCGGCCGTCAACTTCATCCCGGCTAAAAGAAGCAGCCATATCATCGTCGTTGATACGACATATCCCAACAAATAACTCGTCATGTAATACCAGGCATCATCATACCGGCAGCGGGCGATATGCAAGGCTTGCAGGACAAAACTGCCCAACAGAACATTATACGCAAAAAAACAAACGACGCCCGGCAGGAGAACGGCGAGCGGCAACTTAGGATACGGAGAAGGCGACAAGGGCTTAACTTCTTTTCCATGCACATATAAAAAAATATTCGAAGTAAGAGGGATTCTCTCCCATCCGGGAGGATAAACAGTGACCCGCTGGTTCCAGTCCAGGAGATAATGACTCGATTCTACAATACGATGCGGGAAAAGGAGATAAGTAATCAGGACCTTGGAAAGGGTTCGTTGACTCGGGGGGAGCGACACATCGGCCCGAGGCGGCAACAGCTCCCGGGTCCGCAAAGCCGCCAGCGAAACTTCTGATTGCCGGCGTAATGTGTCATAATCCAAACCGGCGTCGGCGAACATTTTTGCAGAAATATAGACTTTTCTGGCGAGAAACCAGCCCCCCTGAAGACAGAGGACAAGAAAAAGGACCGTAAGACAGCGGCGGAAAATTTTTTCATTGAAAATCATCATGAAAATTCAGGCGTCCGGAGTCTTCCCCTCGAACGGAGCATGTCTTTTATTCGCGACCATATTCTAAAGGAGCAAAGCCCGGGAGGAAGAAAAAATCAAAGCATCAACCGGCCGGCTTTTACGAAATAATATTCTGCCAGAATGACAAGAACCAAAGCGCAAAGCTGTTTGATTCTCACGAGCCACGTCCCCGACCTGGGCATCTGGCTGAGGATGCCGCTGAATGTTCCAACGATGATTAATGATGCCCCCACACCGTAAGAGAAAACGAATAAAAGACTCATGGCATGGGCCAGATTCTGCTTGGAAGCGACATAAAGCAAGATTGTGCCGAGAATCGGCGCCGTACACGGGCCCACGACTAACCCGGAAACACATCCCAGCAACAAGACCGACCCGAGACTTTTAGTTTTAACACCGCTCTGCCAGTTCATGCCAAACACCGGCCAGGGGATCACATCCAGCATAACCAAAGCAAACAATAACAAGACATTCCCGACCAGCAGGAAAATAAAAGGCGTATTCTGCATTTGGCCAAAAATTTTTCCTGTTAACGACGCCACGGCCGCCAGCCCGCAATAGGTCACCGCCATCCCGGACACATAAACAAGGGAGATAACAAATCCCATCAGTTTTGTCCCTTTTGTATTGACCCCGGCGATAACGCTGGCAACCAAAGGGATCACAGGATAGACACAAGGTGTAAAGCTCACCACGACTCCGGCCCAAAACACGACAAAATAATCAAAAAAATTGCCCTGTAATTGCATAAATATATCCTAACGAAGGGACATCACCGCACAATAATAATCCAAGTAATATTTCCTAACAATAATTTAAAATTCGTCCGGAACTCATTTCGACCCGAACGGCAATTGAATAATATCCGTAATCTCGTTGACGGTGCCTTTGATGGCATCACCTGTCGAATCCACGATATCCTGTGCAAGGCCTTTCGCCGTATCGATGGTGTCTCCTACCATTGACTTCAGCTCCTCCATATTCAATGCCGGAAGATTCGCCAGCGGAGTCTTTATTAAACTTTTAAAGACAATAATTTGGACCAAACGGTACGGGTCATCAATATTCTCAATTGTCTCATCTATTCCAACGGTGTATTCATTAATGACGGGCTTATCCCCCCTGGAATAATCTTTAGAAACAACCTTGTCGATTTTCAGCTGAAGGGAATCAATTTGGATATCAGGAAGCTCCTGTTTCTCGGCAGGAGCTGATTCTTCCGCGGGAGAACGGTCTTCCGGCGGCTGCAAAGCTTTCAGTTTATTCAGGTTCAATTCCTTGTCTTTGTTTGTGATAACGGCAAATTCCTTTAGATGGAACCGAATCTCCTCAACATGAATTTTCCTGTTCAATAATGCGAGCATATCAATATTCACGTAAACCTCCGGGACATCAAGCATGATCGGGTCAAAAAATCCGGGAGGGTTATACAATTGGAATCCCTGGATATGGACAGACGACTCCCTCAGATTGATATTCATATAATGAATCTTCAACGGCAGACCGGTAACAATTTTAACGCCTTGTTCAATACCTGCTTTAACGACAAAATTTTTCGTAAAAATAACTGCAACGATCATGAATATCAACAAAAATAATAAAAATTTAAAGGCTTTCATTGTCTTACAACCCTCTCTTGTGTATCGTTGTCCTTTATAAATATTTTATCCCGACATCTCTTTTTTATAATACTCCAGGCATTTATGACACAGCCCGTCCTTTTCGACCCATTCCGGATGTTTTTCTTTAATGACATCAATGATATGTTTTTCTGTATGATCCATATACTCAGGCAAATCTTCCTTCAAATTCTTACCGCAAACCGGACATTTATACTCCATAACAATTCCCTTGCATCAATACCCTGACTATTCTTTTTCCTTTTTAGATTTATACAGCAACTTCCACGGATTTTCTTTCAAATCATAACTGAGCTCTTCCAGGTTCTGGGTTGTCTTATTGGCATGCAGCATCATTTCGTCAACCAAGTGTTCATTAACCGCAAAGCGCTCGTTAATATTTTCTGATATGGCATTCACATTTTTCATCGTTGAACGCATATCCGAAATAACGTCGTCAATGGCCTGGGAATTGACCTTTAGCCTTTCGTTAATGTTTCCGGATATTTCTTTAATATTGGTAGCAATAACTTCTCCCTGTTTCAGCAAATTCTCAAAGCTGGTCGGCTCTATCCCCGCGACAACTTCCCCGGGAGACAAGTACCCCTGGCTTTCTTCCGTCATGGTCAACCCGACATACTTTTCTCCCATAAAACCCAAGTTTTTAACATGCGCCTGAACTCCCCGGAGAACCTTAATTTCATCTTTAATCCATAACGTCAATTCCACCTTGGGCTTTTCGCCGTAAATGATGCGGATATCCTTCACCCGGCCGATTTCCAATCCGTTGAGCGTGACCGGGGAGTTTAAGTCAATGCCGTCAATATTCATGAAATGGACTTTAAGTTCATACCCTTTTTCCGTGATATGGAAATCTCCGACGTTAACCGTTATGTACCCGAGGATGGCCAGCGCAATGACGATTAAAATCCCCACTTTTGTTTCATTATTTATTGTCATGATATTCCCCTTTTAATGGCCCGAGTCTCCTGTCATGCCTGAGGCAAAGATTCCAGGGAATTCTGGTCCATAATATTAATAGGACCGTTGATATCACCCCGGATAAACTGCTGAACGATGGCATTACCCGAGCTTCGGATTTCTTCCGGAGTACCGATCTGTAAAACATGTCCGTTATGCAGCATGACGACACGATCGGCAATCCTGAATACGCTTTCCATATTATGCGTGACAACGACCGATGTCAAAAGCAACTTTTTGTTCAAATCCAAAATCAGCTTATCGACCACAGCGGAAACAATCGGGTCCAGGCCGGCTGTGGGCTCATCGTAGAAAACAACTTCCGGATCCATCGCAATCGCCCTGGCTAACCCCACGCGTTTTTTCATCCCCCCCGACAACATGCTCGGCATCAAGTGCTCAAACCCCTGCATTCCGACAAGGCTCAGCTTCATTCTTACAATGATATTGATAATTCTGGGATCCAGTTTCGTATGTTCGAGAAGAGGCAGGCTGACATTCTCCGCGACAGTCATATAATCGATCAAAGCCGCTGATTGGAAACTCATTCCGAAACGTCGCTTAATTCTCTCCTTATCCTGCTCCGTCATCGAAGTCACTTCCTTGCCGTGAAAAAAAACCTTCCCTGAGTCCGGCTGAATGGCTCCTGTCATATGCCGCAGGAGCGTGCTCTTTCCGCATCCCGATCCGCCCATAATGACAAAAGTTTCCCCCTGATAAACATCCAGGTTAATATTTTCTAAGACCGTCCGTCCGTCAAAAGTCTTAACCAGATTCTGTACAGATATCGCGATCGGCCTGTCTGTCATGGAAAAACCTTTCTCTTTTTTAAGTCCTGTTTCCAATACCCCCTGCCGGAATCCCGTATCTTGCGCACATCACATATTATGAAAATAATAAATCCCGGTCACAATACAATCCGCCACAATGATCAGAATAAAACTCGTTACGACACTGATGGTCGTATGCTTCCCCACGCCAACGGCGCCGCCCTTGGTTTTTAGCCCCTGATAGGCGCCGACCAAAACGATGATAATGGCAAAAACGAAGGATTTTGAAAGACCCGTATAAATATCTTTCAAGGTTAAATATTTAAAAGTCGTCTGCACATAAAGGTGCGCGTTAATCCCCAGGTTATAAACACCGATCACATATCCTCCTAAAATCCCGGAAAGGTTGCCCAAGATCGTCAGGCAGGGCAGCATGACGAACAGGGACACAAGTTTTGGCGCGACGAGGAAGCGGATCGGATTAATCGCCATCGTTTCCAGGGCTTCTATTTGTTCATTGACCTGCATCGAACCGATTTCGGCTGTGATGGCTGCCCCGATGCGGCCGGCAACGACTAACGCGGTCAAAACGGGTCCCAGTTCCCGGCAGATGGAGACCGAGGTTAAACTCGCGACGTAAATTGTCCCGCCGAGTTTCGATAATTGATACGCCGACTGCATGGCCAGAACGACGCCGGTAAAAAACATCACGAAAAAAACGATAAGAATGGACTGAATGCCCATAAAAACCATTTGCTCGAACGCTGTCTGACGCTTCACGGGCTTGTCCTGAAAAGGGCCGAAGATGATCCAGTAAAAAGTCTGCAGACTCAAATGCATAAAACCCTTGAGGACATTGATCCATTCCATGATCGGACGGCCTAATTTTGCAAAAAAATTATCCATAATTCTCTGCTGGCTTTCTTATAATTCAGGATGAATGACGAGACATTTTGAAAAACACCGAAACGGATTTGTCATTTTGAGACGGACAGCAGTTCCTTCACTTTATTAAGGAATACACTCGTATCAATGGGTTTGGAAAGATAGGCATTAGCCCCGACTTCCTGCCCTATCGCAAAATCTTCATCCGCGGACCTTGATGTCAGAAGAACGACCGGGATCTCCTTGGCTTCTTCCTGGGATTTCAGCAGACGGCAAATATTAAAACCGTTAATGATCGGCATCATCACATCCAGAACAATGAGATCCGGAGGTGTTTTTATCGCCATTTCTAAACCCTGTGCGGCATCATTGGTCGATGAGACCGCATAACCATGGGCTCCCAGCAATGTTTCGACAAGACGTAAAACACCCAGATCGTCATCAATGATAAGAATTTTTCTTTTATGAATTTCCGCACTCATAGTAGATTAATTTTAACTATTTCAGAGGACGAAGACAAGACAAAATGAGGAATTATGCAAGACTCTTTTACCTTGCAACCCGTTGATCAAGAAAGCGTTTGTCCGGCAAGACCGGACACCAACACCCATGTCCCCTGTTTTCTTTCCCAACTCCGGGGGTTTGTCTTCCGGACAGGACCGCCGGGGTTCCGGGGACATGAGACAAAACCGGGTTATGACGGATCATATCCCAAGTTAGGCCCCAGCCATTTTTCCAGTTCTTTTAAAGGCATGTTTTTTCTCGCAGCAAGATCTTCAACCTGGTCTGCGACAATTTTTCCCAACCAGAAATATTTGGATTCGGGGTGGGAGAAATAAAAACCGCATACCGATGACGCCGGGATCATCGCAAAATTTTCCGTGAGCTGTATTCCCGTCTGGGCTTCCACATCAAGCAGGCGGAATAATAATGGCTTCTCGCTATGATCCGGACAGGCCGGATAACCCGGGGCCGGCCTGATCCCCTGATATTTGCATTGAATCATCTCTTCATTGGATAATTTCTCCCCGGCGGCGTAGCCCCAGTATTCTTTCCTGACCAGCTCGTGCATGCGCTCGGCAAAAGCCTCTGCCAAACGGTCCGCCAAAGCCTTAACGAGAATACTGCGGTAGTGATCGTTTTCCTGTTCGTATTTCCGGGCAAGCTCTGAAGCGCCAAAACCGGCGCTCACAGCAAATCCGCCCAGGTAATCTTTCCGGCCGCTTTCCTTAGGCGCTATAAAATCGGCCAGAGCATAATACGGCCGTTTATCAAATTTTACGGCCTGCTGCCGCAGAGTATGAAAAACGGTTAAAACTTTGCTGCGGTGATCATCCGCATAGACTTCAATATCATGTCCTACGCTGTTGGCCGGAAAAAAACCGATAATACCGCGGGCCGTCAGCTGATGATTCCGGATCATGTCATCCAGCAGGGCCTGGGCATCTTCATAAAGCCTGCGGGCTTCTTCCCCCTGCTGGGGGTCGTCGAGGATACGGGGGAAATGGCCCTTCAGCTCCCAGGCCATAAAAAAAGGCGACCAGTCAATCCTGGAACGGATATCCGTTAAATCAAAATCAGAAAAAACACGTGTCCCCAGGAACGACGGCTTTTTAATCTGCAGCTGCGTCCAGTCTGTCTTCAATCCTTTGTCCTGGGCCTCGGATAAAGAGAGGAACCGGCTCTCGCTCCTCCGCTGATAAAACTCATCCCGGACTCGCTGATATTCCGCCTGCAGGTCTTTAACAATCTCTTGTCTCTGCCGGGGGTTCAGAAGCTGCCGGCTGATCTGAACGCAGCGGGACGCATCTTTAATATGCACAACCGGACCGCTGTAGCAAGGCGCGATTTTAACCGCCGTATGCTGAATAGACGTGGTGGCCCCGCCGATGAGAAGCGGGACGGACAGGCCGGCCCTCTCCATTTCTTCGGCGACATGCACCATCTCATCGAGAGACGGGGTGATTAAACCGCTTAAGCCTATCATATCAACCTGTTCCTTCAGAGCTGTCTCAATGATCTTTTCATACGGGACCATAACCCCGCAGTCAAGGACTTCAAAATGATTACAGGCCAGAACAACGCCGACAATATTCTTCCCGATATCATGGACATCCCCTTTAACCGTCGCAAAAAGAATCTTCCCCAGCTTATGAACAAGCCCGCTGTCTTTCTCTTTTTCAATATAAGGGGTAAGATAGGCAACGGATTTTTTCATCACCCGGGCACTTTTGACAACCTGCGGAAGGAACATTTTCCCGGAACCGAACAAATCGCCCACGACACTCATTCCTTTCATAAGCGGCCCTTCAATCACATCAAGCGGACGCCGGGTCTGCTGCCGCGCCTCTTCCGTATCTTCTTCGATATATTCAACAATCCCTTTGACCAGAGCATGAGCCAGCCGCTCTTCGACCGGCAGGGTTCTCCAGGAAAGGTCCCCCTGCGCCGATTTCGGCCCCTGCTGCTTCACCTGTTCCGCATACGCGATCAGGCGTTCCGTGGCATCCGTACGTTTATTAAAAAGAACGTCTTCCACCCGTTCAAGCAGATTCTTAGGGATATCGTCATAAACGGCGATCATCCCGGCATTGACGATTCCCATGTCCATACCGGCCTGAATGGCATGATAAAGAAAGACCGAATGCATGGCTTCCCGGACGGCATTATTGCCCCGGAAAGAAAAAGATATATTACTGACTCCTCCGGAGATTAAACAATGCGGCAAGGTTTGCTTGATCGTCCGTGTGGCCTCAATAAAATCGACGGCATAACGGCTATGCTCTTCAATCCCGGTGGCAACCGCGAAGATATTCGGGTCAAAAATGATATCCTGAGGAGGGAAGCCGACCTCTTCCGTTAAAATTTTATAAGCTCTCCTGCAGATTTCAATTTTGCGCTCTTTCGTATCCGCCTGTCCCTGTTCATCAAAAGCCATAACCACAACAGCAGCCCCGAACCTCTTCAATTCAACAGCCTGTTTCTTAAAAGGGCCCTCGCCCTCTTTCAAAGAAATAGAGTTGACGATCGACTTGCCTTGAACACATTTCAGCCCGGCTTCAATAACCGGCCAGCGGGATGAATCAATCATCACCGGTACACGGGCGATGTCCGGCTCAACAGCCACAAGATTGAGAAAGGTCACCATGGCCTTTTCTGAATCCAACATCGCCTCGTCCATACTCACATCGATAACCTGGGCTCCGGCTTCAACCTGCTGGCGCGCCACGGACAAAGCCTCTTCGTATTTTTCTTCCTTTATCAAATTAGCAAATTTCTTTGAACCGGCGACGTTCGTCCGCTCCCCGACATTGATAAAATTACTGTCGGGCCGGACCATGAGGGGTTCCAGCCCGCTGAAAGAAGACTGTACGGGGACAGAAGGAATCATGCGCGGCTTAAAAGGTTTGACCGCATCCCGGATCTTCCGGATAAACTCCGGAGTTGTTCCGCAGCATCCGCCGACGATGTTTAGAAGACCTTCCCGGGCAAACTCAGCCAGAAACTTTGCCATTTGCTCAGGAGTCTGGTCAAAGCCGCCGAAGCCGTCCGGCAGGCCGGCATTAGGATAACAGCTGATGTAACACGGAGCGATTCGGGACAATTGCGCGATATAAGGACGTAATTTATCCGCCCCTAAAGCGCAGTTCAACCCGACAGAGAACGGCCGGGCGTGCATGATCGAGATCCAGAAAGCCTCCACGGTTTGTCCGGATAATGTCCGGCCGCTTTCATCTGTGATCGTGCCCGAAATCATCAAAGGAAGCCGCCGCTGATTTCTCTCAAAAACACACTCAGCGGCATAAAGAGCCGCCTTACAATTCAATGTGTCGAAAATCGTCTCGATCAAAAGAAAATCAACCCCCCCGTCTAACAGGCCCTGAATCTGCTGGGAATACGCGGCCACCAGCTGATCAAATGTCACCGCACGATAACTGGGATCATTGACGTCAGGGGACATGGATGCTGTCCGGTTGGTCGGGCCGATGGATCCGGCAACAAAACAGGGGCGCTCCGGATCCTGCTGCCTAACGGCATCAGCGGCCTTTCGGGCGATTCGGGCGGAGGCCACGTTCAGTTCATAGGCCCGGTCCGCCAACTGATAATCCGCCAGACTTATGGCATTGGCATTAAAAGTATTGGTTTCAATAATATCCGCTCCAGAAGAAAAATATTTCAGATGAATATCCTCAATAATCTGGGGCTGCGTGAGAGACAGCACATCATTATTTCTCCTGAGGTCAACAGGATGATCGGCAAAAAGTTCGCCCCGGACAGCCTCTTCATCCAGGTTGTATTCCTGAACCATGGTGCCCATGGCTCCATCGAGGATCAGAATTCTGTCCTTAAGCAACGCTTCTACAGGATGTATCGTATCTTTATTCATAGCATTCAACATAGAGGAATTCCCCGGAAAAGTCAACCGATAAGAATTTTGAAAGCCCTCTTGTCCCCCCTCTTCTCAACCAACAGGGCCTGAATCCGTTTCTCCCCTGCTCTTAAGTCTTTAACCCGGTCCCCTTCCGGAGAAAGAACAGATTAAGACCTGTGAGCAACAGGACCAAAAAAACCAGAATAAGTACGCTGAAAGAAACACTCACGTCAGAAAAGCCGTAGAATCCGTAACGGAAACCGTTGACCATATAAAGGATCGGATTTAACTGAGACAGATTTTGCCAAAACCGCGGCAAGCTGCGGATCGAATAAAAAACCCCTCCCAAATAAGTCAAAGGGACAAGAATAAACGTCGGGAAGATGGAAATATCATCAAACTTTTTTGCAAATATGGCGTTGAGCAGCCCGGCCAGAGCAAAAACCACGGCTGTTAAAAAAATAAAGAAAACAATAAGCACAAAATGACAAATCACGGGGCGCGCAAAAAACACAGAGACAATAAACACCAGCAGGCCGACGATCAGGCCTCTTAAAATCCCTCCGGTAATGTATCCCAGCAAGATCACGATGTCAGCCGTCGGAGAAACAAGCAGTTCCTCAATACAGCGCTGGAATTTTGCGCTGAAAAAAGAACTCACAACGTTCGAGTAAGAGCTGTTAATAACGGCCATCATGACGAGGCCCGGCACAATAAACGCCATGTAGCTCACCCCGTGAACGTCTCCGATTCTGGACCCGATAAACGAACCGAAGATGACAAAATATAAGGTCTGGGTAATTACCGGCGGCAACAGTGTCTGCACCCAGATCCTCAAGAAACGCAACACTTCTCTGCGGACGAGTGTTTGATAAGCTATAATTTGATCGCGGATCATACAAAACCTTCCCTGACTGACGGGGGAGGATATTCATGGCCGGGCTTCACCCGGCCATTTCATCCTCGCGAAGCAGTTGCAAAAACAGTCTTTCTAGTCTATGTCCTTGGGGCCGGATATCCTGCAGGGACATTCCGTTTTTTTCCAGGTCCCGGATAAAGGCATGCAAATGCCGCTTATCCAACTCAACTTTCATCGTATGCCGGTCAACGACGCTCACAGCATATCCTTTTAAACGGTTCGTGTTCCTGACTTCGTCAACAGTCAGGATAAACGGTTCCTTATCAATAATCTTCAGAAGATTATCCACCTTATCACACTTGACAAGGCGGCCTTCTTTGATCATCGCCGCATGCCGGCACATTTGTTCCACTTCTTCCAGATAATGCGTCGTCAACAAAATCGTAATGCCCTGCTGATTTAACTGCTTCAGATAATCCCACATCCCGTGCCTTAATTCGACATCCACGCCCGCCGTCGGTTCATCAAGGATCAAAAGCTTCGGCTGATGCATCAACGCCCGGGCAATCATCAGTCTCCTCTTCATGCCGCCGGACAGCTGCCTGGAAACCTTATACCGCTGCTCCCACAAACCGAGTCTGTGAAGCAGTTCCTCTGCACGATGAACCGCCTGCTTTCGGGGAATACCATAATATCCGGCCTGGGTCATTAAAATATCCTGCACTTTTTCAAATATATTAAAATTCATCTCCTGCGGCACGACTCCGACCATCTTCTTGATCCGGCTGAATTCTGACTCAATGCTCTGCTCAAATATTCTGACCTCTCCGCTGCTTTTTATAACCAAACCGGTTAGAATGCCTATCAACGTGGTCTTACCGGCCCCGTTGGCCCCCAAAAGGGCAAAAAAGTCACCCGCTTCGACCGTCAGGCTGACATGATCAAGAGCCTGCGTGCCATTGGCGTAAGTCTTACTTAGATTTTTGATATGCAAAGCTTTCATAATTGATTTATAAACCTTATTTTGAAAAATTATAGTAAATAATCACTTAAAAAGCCAATGCTTTCTCCTTTGTTCCTGACATCCGGTTCTCAAAACACCGCTAAAGAAGTGTTTCCCGATAAGACGTCCTTGCTTCCTTCGACCATATCTGAAATAATCGAAAGCGCCAACTCTTTTCATCCGTACTCCTGGCAAAATGATTTATTTTTGAAATGGTAAATATTGGACGGCAGAATGCTGAAGAAAAATGAAAAACCTATTCCCGGTCAGAGAATAGGTTTTTCATCATTTATTTCGGCAGCCGGGCTTTCCTTTATCAGGAACCTTGGCTTTGCGTCCCCGTCTTACAACGGGTTTGCTTTTTTCGCTAAATGTGCATTAGTGGACCGCTTACGCGATCAACCCTTTCTTAGTTAAATATAATACAAATTGTTGACATTTGCAAACAAAATGTGCCACACCCTACAAGCCATAAAAGGCTGCCCCCAAAGGGAAAAAATTATTAATTCATTAATAATTAATAATTTATAAATATCATGGGGACAAAAAAACATCCAAACCACTTTAAAGCTTCCAAAAACAATCTTGTCAAAATCAATAAACATCCCTATAATAACCTCATGCTCATAGAAGAAAAAGTCGCTTCACGGCTATTATCTGAAAAAGAAACCCTGGCTGTAGCCGAATCATGCACCGGAGGGCTTCTGGGACATCGGTTAACCAACATCCCGGGAAGCTCCCGGTTTCTGCTGGCGGATCTGGTCTGCTACAGCAATATTTCCAAAACAAAACTCCTGAAGATCCCGGGGAAGACCCTCTCGGCCCATGGCGCTGTTTCAGAGGTTGTCGCGGAATTGCTGGCCCAAAACGTCCGCAAATTATTTCAGGCCCATTATGGGATCGGGATTACCGGCATTGCCGGCCCCGGCGGAGGAACCAAGACCAAACCCGTAGGGTTAACTTATATCGCGGTGTCCACCCCGCTCGAAACCTTATGCCTGAAATGTCAGTTTTCGGGACAACGGCTTGAAATCAAAAAAGCAGCGACAGCCACCGCCCTCAATCTGCTCATGGAATTTCTGGGATAAAAAGCCTATATCTCAAGAACAGCGAATCAAAAGGCGATGACGGGAATTATGAATGAAACCCTTCGGTCATTTATTGCGATAGAACTGGATAAGAGCATTCAAACACACCTTCATGATGTCCAGGAAGACATGCAGCGCCATATCCCCGACATCAGATGGGTTAAACCGGGAAATATTCATCTGACCCTCAAATTCCTTGGCGAAGTTTCCCTCCCCATTCTTCAGTCTATCAAAGAACAACTTCCCTCCTATGTTGAGAAAATCCGGCCTTTCGACTTCACCCTTGATACTGTAGGGGCTTTCCCCCGCACGAAACATCCGCGCGTCATCTGGGTCGGGGTATCAAAGGACAACAGCCTGCTTTTATCCGAGCTAGCCGCAGAGGTGGAACAAGGCCTGAAGCCCTTGGGATTCAAGAAAGAAAAACGCCCCTTTACGGCACATATCACGATCGGCCGGGTGCGATCAACAAACCACATATTCCCCGCTGAGACAATCAGCCGCGTTCAGATACCCCCGGGGCTTAAACAGCCGGTTAAAATGATCACTTTATTCAAAAGCACACTCACGCCTCAGGGGCCTATCTATGAAGCCCTTTCAAACGCTCCGCTAACCCTTTGAATTAAACCCTCCGCCTCCCATCCCAGAAACTTGACCGCATCCATCGATGCCCGGGGATCCGCACTTTGCCAAGTATCGGCAGCGCCACTTACAGTTTTACCCCGCCGGGACGGGACAGACGGCTTAAAGAGCTTATAGATATTATCTAAAATTCAACAGGAAGGGTTTATACAATTCCAGCGATTCGGATGGCCAAATGCATAATGACATTGGTATAAATTCCGGCAACGATATCGTCCATCATGATTCCCGTGCCGCCCTTGAATTCTTCAAACTTACAGGCCGGATAGACCTTGAACATATCAAAGGCCCGGAAGAGGAAGAAGGCCGTCCAGAGGACTTTCGGAACCGGCGGCAACAAAAAAAGGGCCAGCAACACCCCGGAAACTTCGTCAATAACCACACAGCCGGGATCTTTTCTTCCGATTAGCTTTTCAGTTCGGCCGCCGGCCGGGAACCCCACGAGGGTTATGATGGCCAGAACAACGACGTACAGAAACGGATGCCCCAAGAGGCTCAAATAAATCAGCACCCCGACGGCGCTGGTGAATGTCCCGGGAGCACCGGGGACATATCCGCAGTAAAAAAAGGTTGCAAAAAGTTTGCTCAATCGGTCAGACATCATTGTTATTGAAATGGGGAACAAGAGTTATGTATTGACGAAACTCATCCGGTTGTTCAGGAGGTACAAGACACCGGAATACAAGGTGGCAATCACGGTCATCACCAGCAAGACATCGATACTCAATTGCCAAAACTGCGTAAAGAATTGGCTCCCGTAAGAATTCCATGAAGGGAACAGGTTAAGGTCCTGCATCACCAAGGACAGCAGGATAACGCAAATCGATGACATCTGCAAAACCGTCTTAATTTTACCGGCACGCTCAGCCGCCAGCACTTTACCCAGTAACATCGCGGTCAACCTGAATCCTGTCAAAAGGATTTCTCTTAACGCGATCAAATAAAAAATCCATCCCGCAACGATATGCATGCGCATAAAAATATAAAACGCAGAGAGGATCAGGAATTTGTCCGCAATCGGGTCCATGATCTTTCCGAAATTGCTCACCTGGTTCCTTTTTTTGGCAAAGTAGCCGTCATAGTAATCTGTCACAGAGGCCAAGACGAAAAAACAGCCTGCCAGACAAACAGACATAACATCCCCTTGTTTAATAAAGAAAATAAATCCTAACGTCAGAAAAATACGTGACAATGTCAATACGTTTGGGACATTCATACCTCTTCCCCTACTAAATCGTACTCTAATGAATCTGTTATTTTAACTTGAACAAAGCTTCCCGCTTGTACGGACTGCCGGGTAGCGACATAAACAAGTCCGTCCACTTCCGGGGCGTCATATTCTGTGCGGCCGATATAACTATTTTCTCCTGCTTTTTGTTTTTCGTCAATCAAAACCCTAAAAATTGCTCCGACCTTCTCCTGAGACAATTCCCGGGAAATCTTTTGCTGCCGGGACATAAGGCTATCGTAACGTTTGCGTTTCACCCGCAGGGGCAATTGCCCGGGCAGCCGGGCAGCCGGGGTCCCGTCTTCCGGGGAAAAAAGGAAAGCCCCCACCCTGTCAAAACGGATTTCTTCGATAAAATCCTGCAAAGCCTGAAATTCCTCCCCGGTTTCCTGCGGGAACCCCACGATAAAACTGGATCGCAGGTGAACCCCGGGGACGCGTTTCCGTACCCTGCCCAGAAGTTCCCGGATCTGGCCTGCTTTCATTTTACGGCCCATCAGCATGAGAAGCCTGTCATGAATATGCTGCAACGGGATATCCAGATATTTACATATTTTTTTCTCCGTTGCGATAACGTCAATCAACTCATCGGTTATATGGGCCGGATACGTATAAAGAAGCCGTATCCACTCGACATTCCGCGTCTCCCGGCACAGTTTTCGCAGCAAAGACGCCAGGACCTTTTCTCCATAAAGATCCATGCCATACGCTGTGATATCCTGGCCGATAATGTTAATTTCTTTCACGCCCCGCTGGTCTAAACGGCGGACTTCTTCAATGACGGCTTCCTGGGTTCTCGATCGAAACGGCCCCTTGATAAGCGGGATAGCACAAAAGCTGCAATGATTATAACAACTTTCACATATTTTAAGATAGGCGAAATGAGCAGGAGTCAGATATATCTGAGAAGGAGCTCCTTGCGCCTGAAAAGGATGGATCCCTGTTATCCCGTCAACTTCGGCGAACTCTTTGGACAACTCCCGAGGGTACCGCTCGGACAGACAGCCGGCAACAAATATTTTTCGGATTTTACCCTCTTGTTTAAGATCAATCAGGTCAAGGATCTTGTCGATCGACTCTCTTTTGGCCTCTTCAATAAAACCGCATGTGTTGAGAATAATCACCGACGCGTCTGAAGGGCTGACGACAAGGCGGCCTTCCTCCTGCAGCCGTCCTAAAATCTCCTGAGCATCAACCAGATTGCGGGCACATCCCAGGTTAATCATTCCCACTTTCTCACCGGGATGAATATGTTGAGTAAAAAAATCTTTATCCATTGGACGTATGTTGTAGCCGTTTTCTTGGTTACGACTTCTTCCCCGAGGCTACGGGCGACCCTTCTTTCTAAAATATGAAAAAAAGACTGGAATGGCAAACTTGAGGATTACTGCTTAACGGTAAATCCATCTTTAGTAATAACCACCCGTCTGGCTGAACGGTCAGTGCGTCCGAGTTCCCCCAGAACTTTCCCATTCACTTCATATTCCAGGGAATGAATATTCTTACCGGAAAGTTCTATGGATTGCTCGGCTTCCCACGTCTCAGTCGCGCCGCTGTTTAATATCGACTGAAACACCAGGTTCCCGTCCACCTTAACTTGCAACCAACCGCTCTTTTTCGCTTTTACCGTTAAGCGAACTTCTTTAACCGAGGCAACAGGTTCCGGAGGAGTTTTTTCCTTCTTGGGCGGAACTGTCGGGGCCGGAGCAGAAGTTTTCGGTTGTTCCTTTCCCTCCTCTTGCTGTCCGGCTTGAGAAGCATCCTCTTCGGAAGAAGGAGCTGTGCCAGAAACTTCCGTATCTCCCTTCTGAGCCCGCTGCTGCCTGTTATTCTTAATACACCCGACGACCCGGAAAACCAGGAAAAGGGCCAGGAGAACGGCAGCCCCTTTAAAAAACTGCTGTTGAATATTCTTTGTCCAGAATCTTTGAATATCAAAACTGACCGAAACGCGTTCTTTTTCTTCTTCTATTTTTTTCGGCAATTTTTCCCGGTGATAATTATCAATGACCTGATGGATATCGACACCCAAATGCTGGGCATACATTTTAACGAACCCCTTAAGATAAAACGGCGACAGGGTTCTGACCGTATAGCCCTCTTCAATAGCCTTCAGGACATCCAAAGGGATTTTTGTGGCTTCATGAACCGACAGCAACGATAACCCCTGGGCTTCCCTGGCTTCCTTGAGTATTTCGCCCTTTGGACGATGTTTTTGTTGGGCATCAGACATGCTTATGCTTCACTTTCATTCTGGTTCAGATGTTCCATAAGCCATTCTTCACGGTCGACTAAAATATCTCTCGGCTTACTCCCGCAGTAAGGGCCTACCAGGCCGTCCTGCTCCATCATGTCGATCAGACGGGCGGCTCTCGTATACCCCAGTCTCATGCGCCGCTGTAATATAGAGACCGAAGCCTGATTGGTCTCGATGACCAACCGGACGGCCTCGTCGTACAATTCATCTTTATGGTCAGAATCCCCGGCCCCGCCCCCTTTTTGTGACGTAAGGATCGTGTTGTCATAAGTCGGCTCTTGCTGATTCTTGATAAAATCAATCACCTGATGAACTTCGTCGTCCGTAACATAACTGCATTGCCCCCGGGTCGGCTTGGCATCACCCGGCTTCATAAAAAGCATGTCCCCTTTCCCCAGCAAAGTCTCGGCCCCGTTCATATCCAAAACGGTTCTTGAATCGACCTTTGAGGCCACTTTAAAGGATATCCTGGCCGGAAAGTTCGCCTTAATGACCCCGGTGATGACATCGACCGAAGGTCTCTGAGTCGCCAGAATCAGATGGATCCCCACCGCTCTTGATAATTGGGCAAGACGTGTAATAGCGCTTTCAACGGTCTTGGCCGACACCTGCATAAGGTCCGCCAGCTCATCAATAATAATCACAATATACGGCAGACTCATCCCTTTGGCATGATAGGCCTTGATATTCCGGACACCGGCTTTCGACAACATCTGATACCTGTTTTCCATTTCCCCCACGACCCAATTAAGAGCCGAAGAGACTTTCTTGTGGTCGGTTACGGCCGGGCAAAGCATATGGGGAATATCATTATACTGGGCAAGTTCGACCATTTTCGGGTCAACCATAAGAAATTTCACTTCATCGGGGGTGGCGTTAAACAACATGGACATAATTAAACTGTTCACGCAAACCGTCTTGCCGGCTCCGGTGGTCCCGGCGATCAATAAATGAGGCATTTCCCCCAAATCTGCGATAATCGGTCGCCCCGAGATATTCTTCCCGATGGCCAGCATAAGTTTTGACTTGGATTTCTGAAAATTGCTTTCCGTTAACACTTCCTTAAGAAAAACCGCTGCCGTTGAACTGTTGGGAACTTCTATCCCGACGCGGTTCTTGCCCGGGATAGGAGCAACGATCCGTATCGCGGCCGCCCGCATCGCTAAAGCGATGTCGTCAGATAATGTTGTAATTTTCTGAATTTTCACCCCAGGCGCCGGCTCCAGTTCATACCGCGTAATAACCGGCCCCCGCTCTATATCCGCAACCCGAGCACTGACGTTAAAGTCTCCCAGCGTGTTTTCCAATGTCCTCGCCCCCTCCTCCAGATCACTCTCCAGCTTTGAAGTCGGAATTTGAGGCGGAGAGGCCAGAAGCTCTAAACTCGGGATAATATATTCCCCAACGACTTTAGGGGTCAAAGATTCAGGATCAGGCGACTTTCCTTTAGATTTTGCAATGCGTATTCTGGGCTTCCGGCGACCGGGAGCAGGCTGGAAAGAATCTTCCGCTTCCTCATATTCCTCCTCTTCATATTCTTCATCCTCTTCTTCGTCCTCCTCAGCAACCTCGGCCGTCTCTTTCTTTCTCTGCGGCTGTTGAATATTTATTTTAAAACGCGGCTTGTTTTTAGGAGTTGTTATCGCCCTGGCTTTCCTCTGTTCAACCCATTCCAGCAATCCGTCCCGGCAATAAAACAGGAACCGCCGGCCCCATTCGGTTAATTTAAAAAGCAGGGGAGAAACTAAAAACTCCCCTGTTAAAACCAGGGTGAGCGATCCCAATGTTAAAAGGATAATATACGCTCCGGTGGGTCTTAAATAACGGACAAGATAATCGGCCGAAACAAAGCCAATAAGGCCGCCCCGTTCAAAACGGGCGACACTCGCCCCATCCCCCGCCATAGCCAGCAGAGAACTCACAACGCAAAAAAGAATAAATGCAATAAGGACCTTCGGGACAGTGAAATCCAGTTCCTGCTGGGAAAATTGGTTCCAACTCCAGAAGAAAAGGAAGATAACCAGACAGTAAGCGCTGTAACCAAAAGCGAAAAAAAGTGTCCCGGCGGTATAAGCACCGACGATACCGACAAGGTTGCTCACGGCCCCCTGGGTTTGCGTGCTGTACCAGGGGAGGTCTTCCGGAACAAAAGAAATGAGACTGGCGAGGAGAATCAAGCCAATGGCAAGAACGACAATTCCTTGGATTTCATTGAGGAGTTCCTTTTTCATCGGAGATCGATAAAAACCAAAAACGAATCAATTAAATACAAATTGCGGTCTTGATTTCATCCAGGAGCGGCAAGCCTGAAAATATTCAGGATTATACACACAGATACAATAGTTTATTGAAGAAACCTGAGAGTCTGTTGTTGCTTTCTTATCTTATTTTCTATCACATTAGAAATTTTTCAATCTATTTCTAATATTTATAGTTCTCTTTAAAGACCATTTCGCTTCCGGAACTTTCATAAAACAAACGCATTCCCAAATTCCGTTTTGCCTAAGAAGCAAAATATATTTATTCAGCAGCTTCTGCCTGCTTTTTGCTCAAGTTAACCCTCTTCAACTTATCAATCTCGATAAGTTTTACTTTAAACCGGTCTCCCTCATGCACAACATCATTACAGTCTTTGACATAAGTGTCTGACAACTCGGATATGTGAACCAAGCCTTCCTTCCCGGGGAGAAATTCGACAAACGCGCCGAAGTTTGTGACGCGTTTAACCGTCGACATATAAATTTTTCCGACTTCCGGCTCCTCGATGATAGCTTTTATGGTTTCCAGCGCTTTTTCGGCAGCGATCTTATCAGAAGATGCTATAAGCACTTTCCCGTCATCCTCAATGTCGATGGAGGTCACACCGGTCTCCTCCATGATCTTTTTGATAACACGGCCGCCCGGCCCGATCACTTCTCCGATCTTCTCTGTCGGAATTTGACAACTCATAATTCTTGGCGCATATTCCGACAACTCCTCTCTTGGAGAAGCAATCGCCGCATGCATTTTGTCCAGGATGAATAAACGGGCTTCCCGGGCCTGCTCAAGCGCCTTAGCTAAAAGATCCAGGTTGACCTGCTTGATTTTCAAATCAAGCTGAATACCCGTTACCCCTTTTCGTGTCCCGGCCACTTTAAAATCCATATCTCCGAAATGGTCCTCTAATCCCATGATATCCGTAATAAGGAGCTGATCCTCTTCATCCGTGATTAATCCTATGGATATCCCGGCAACCGTGTCCTTGATCGGAACCCCGGCATCCATCAGGGATAAACAGCCGGCACAGACAGAAGCCATGCTCGAAGATCCGTTAGATTCCAATATTTCCGAAACCACCCGGACCGTGTAAGGGAACTCATCCTTAGTCGGCAATACAGGGACAAGAGACCGCGCGGCTAAAGCTCCATGCCCGATTTCCCGACGGCCAGGTCCGCGCATAGGCCGGGTCTCTCCGACACTGAAAGAGGGGAAGTTGTAATGCAGCATAAAATTCTTATAAGACGTTTCTTCCAGCGATTCAATCAGCTGTTCATCTCTTTTCGTCCCCAAAGTCACAATGGCCAGACTTTGTGTCTGCCCTCTTGTGAAAAGGCTGGCCCCATGCGTGCGGGGCAAAACGTTCACCTCGCAGGTAATGGGACGGATATCTTTCAGCCCCCGGCCATCTGCCCGGCGGCCCTCTTTAAGGATAAGACGCCGCACCTCTTCATATTCAATCTGGTCAAAAATCCGGCGGATTGAGGATTCGCTAATCTCATCATCCTCTTCTGATTTAAATTCATCAAAAACAGACATATCCTGGACAAGGGTTTCAAAAATTTCGTGTAAAGCGTCTTCGCGTTCTTCCTTGTCACCGATTTTGTAAACATCCGTCAACCGTCCCTGCGCCAAATTTCTGATTTTATCAATCAGGCCCGGATGCGGCAGGCGGACCTCCACCTCCTGTTTGGGCTTTCCGACTTCTTTGCGCAATTCATTCTGAATCGCGGCAATAGGGATTAAGGCTTCATAAGCGAATTTCAAAGCATTCAAAATTTTTTCTTCAGAAATAGACTTCCCGTCGCCTTCAATCATCGCAATTCCGTCTTCATGTCCAGCGACAATAAAATCCAAATCACTCTCATCTCTCTGCGCATAAGAAGGATTTAAAATAAACTGTTCTTCAATACAGCCGACCCGCACAGCCCCCAGAGAGAAGTCAAACGGGATATCCGAAACAATCAAAGCGGCCGAAGCCCCGACCAGAGCGAGGATATCCGGGTCATATTCACCGTCACTGCTCAAGACTGAAGCAACGATCTGCACATCATTATATAATCCTTCCGGGAACAACGGTCTTAACGGCCGGTCAATGACCCGGGCTGTCAAAATCTCTTTTTCCGTCGGCCGGCCTTCCCGTTTAAAGAATCCCCCCGGAATTCTGCCGGCAGAATATGTTTTTTCTTGATATTCAACCATAAGAGGGAAAAAATCTATTCCTTCTCTGGGTTTTTTAGCCATACAGGCTGTTACAAGAACGACAGTCCCGCCATAAGTCACTGTTACTGCACCATTAGCTTGTTTGGCAAGTCTGCCGCTTTCAATAATTAGATTCTGGGCACCGAAAGGGATTTCAATTCGTCCTAACGTCATGTATTAACCTCATTTACGTAAATCGAGTTTCTTAATGGTTTCTTCGTATCTCTGTGGATTCTTCTTTTTAAGGTAGGATAAAAGACGCCGTCTTTTTCCAATCATCATAAGCAAACCGCGTCTAGAATGGAAATCCTTGCGATGAACCTTCAGATGTTCCGAGAGATATTTGATCTTTTCACTTAACAAAGCCACCTGGACTTCTGCCGACCCGGTGTCCTTCGCATGCACTCTAAAATTGTCGATCACTTCAGTTTTTCTTTCCTTAATTAACACCAATTTACCTTTTCCTCCCTAATTATATTAATTATTAATAGTTATAAACGTGGCGTGTATTATACTATCAGGTCTCAGAATAGTCAAGCCTTATAACTCCATACTCCCGAAATCTGATAAATCAACGAATTATGCCGGGACAGCTAAGCTTTCTTACCGGCTGAAGACGCCTGTTTAGTCCTTTTTTTTGTTCCTGAAGTTTTCTTCTTCCTCACGGGGCCCTTTGCTTTCAACTCCTGCCTGAGAACAGTCAGTTCTTTTTCCAGCTTACTATACTCCCCTATAAGTTTTTTCATTTTCGGGGAATGCGTCCCGGGGAATTTTGCTTTAACATATTCCCTGCCCAAAAGATGGAACAAATGTTCTTGTTTCAGCCGCAAGGCAGCGGAATCAACATGAACCCTGCTGACTTTAGAAAATTTGACTAATTCCTTCTCTCCTTTCTTAACCACTTTCAGGGCTTCGTCACTCATTCGTCGCAATTCTTTCTGAATTTTAGGCCATTCCTTTTTAAAATCATATCCTTCATCCATAACGCACTCCTCCTTAATACTGCGAATTGTTAAATTTATTCTTACGAATGACGTAATGACTCAACGAGCGAAAAGACCATCGGCATTGACATCTTGCCGTTGCGCGACAGGCTGCATCCCAAGGCATTCCATAATGCCCATCAACGGCTGCAGAGAACCGGAACCCCCGATTCCCCAGGAAGTAACGTAACCAATTTGACATAATTTTTATTAAAGATCAAGAACTATTATCTTGCTATTGAAGATTCTGTTTTTTTTAGTTATACTACTTCTATGCGAGGATTTATTATTCTAGTAGCAGGAATCGCTTGGTTATTGGCCCTCTACTTCGGATGGCTGTACTTCGTTGAAAAAACTTATAACAGCAAACCAGAAGTCGATGCTTCCGTTTCAGCAGAGCAGCAGCGTTACACCCAGAATACAGCCGAGGAGGTCAGAAAACGCCAACGTCGGCTCCAACAAGACAGGGAACAGAGGATAAAGGATCTGCAGAGACGTTAAAATCGGCCGCACCGGAACAACTATTTTTTACCCCTGACCTTTCTCACGATGAAATTCTTTAGCTTATTTTTATGTATAATATTATGCACGGGCTGCTCGCAGCCCTTTGATTCTTCCTCCGCAGAAAACTCTTCCAGTTCCTCCGCCATAGAAAACATTTTTTCCGGTTCGAATGACATGGAAAGATTGCAGGCTGAAAGAAAAGAACAGCAACGCAAGCTGCTGGAACAGCAAAAGGAACTGCAGAAAAAAAGGCTGGAGTCTTACAAACCATCTGAATAAGCCCCCTCGCATAAATTATTTCTCCTTTAAAAATCTCAAAGAAAACACAGGCTTTCCTATTTAAAAATATGATGCCTTCTGCCGGCCGGGAAAAAAGAGGCCGTTTTTATTCCTCTTCTAGAAATATAATTTCAGGAGAAATTATTCGGATATGGGCAATAAAGAACGCAACCGGAACACGGGCAACGTGGGCCGCAGGAGAGAATTGACTTGCGTGCTATCAAAGGATTCCGGGAAAGCCGGACGCCATGCCAGGGCCCGGTCAACCCGGTTCTGATTTAAAACCTGCCAAGGAACGCCTGCCAGGGGAACATCCGAATACAAGGGAGTCTCTTTTTTCTTCATAAAAATAAATCCCTGCCGGAAACTTTTAACGAATGATGAAACAATGCGTTTGACAGCATGCAATTTTTCTTCTTCAGGCACACAAGATGAAATTTGAGGGTCGCAGGAACCGGACGCAAAAAAGTCCCGGCCGTAGAGGACAATTCCTATTTTCTCAAGAATTTTCGGATTGTCGGGCTCCAAATTTATGGCATAAGGCACGATTGTTTTATACCCGGAAGACATCAGAGTACTTAAATATTTCGGCCAGGGGTTAAGCCGTCGGTCCGTAACGGTCTCCGGACCGGGACCAACAATCCCTTTAGGATCAATCACGATAAAACCGTTCTCATTCAAATGTTCTCCGATAAAACGGAAAAATTCCTGGCTATAATATTGACTGAATTCATAACCCGAAACATCCGGAGACGTTATATAGATAGCATCGTAATCCCGGGCTTTATCCTGCATGAATAACAGGCCTTCTTCATCAACGATTTCAACCCGGGGGTCCCCCAGGGAACCACTGCCCATATACTGCATCATGGAATGACTCAGGAAGAAATCCATTATCTCGGGATCGCGTTCAACACAAGTGATGCTCTCGATAGAATCATATTGAATAAGGTCTTTTAATAACAACCCTCCCCCGTTTCCCAATATGAGAACTTTTCTGGGGACCTGTCCCTGGAGAATAATAGGGACATGAATAAAATATTCATGATGAAATTCATCCCACTGGGCATTCTGAAGAAGCTGATGATTTAAAAGTATAAAATAGGCCCAGGGATAGGCCGGGTTGTCTAAATATTTCCTGCTGTATGAAGACAACAGCCAAATATCAAAAGGATTAGGGTTAAAGGGAACAATATCAATATTATTATGAGATGTTCTATACCGGGTAATATCCTGCCACTCCGGGTCCAGGCGGAACACATCCATAATCTGCTGCACAGGCTTGACAAAATACAACTTTTTTAAAAAATACTGTTCCAGAGAGGCCTGACGGACCAGAGCGACCGTCAGCAAAAAAAGGAGAATACTCGCGGCCGTAATATTACGCGTCCGATTCTGCTCATGGGGTCTTAGGATAAAAATCAAAACCCAGACAATACCGAGGTTCAATAAACCCAACCAAAATCCGATGACAAACAATTCACGGCGCAGCCAACAGAAGACGACAAAAACGATGACAGACAACAGAAACCCTGTAAAGTGGAACCTGAGGCGTTCCGGAACGATTTCATTCCGGGCTGAATCTTTGCCGTTCCCTCGAGACAAGAGAAACAAAGCCCCTCCCGAACAAAGACCCAGAAAAAGAACGACAAACAAATATAAAGAGAAAAACAAAAACAGACCCGCGTAGTAATTCAATGTTTCCCCTATATATAGGCTCAAACAATAACTCAAATACATGAAAGGAACGGCAAGCGCTCCGGCTGTTGTCTGGCCCATTTCGATAAAAATCAAAGAATTTTTATCGGTTTTAGAACGTCGCATCCAAAAGAAAAACCCCGCACATCCCGCGCTGAAAAAACCTCCCAGAGCAAGGCTCAGCCAGAAAACTTCCTGATGCAGGCATAAGCTCATAGCCCGCGCAAGGATGAACACATAACAAAGACAACACGTTGATAACAATAAAGTTAAAAAATTCATCATCATGGGGACAACCATTCTTAATACAATACGTTATTCAGCCTCTTCATAAACAAATTTTGCAGACAGGCTCATCCTGTCTGCAGAAAAGATATTATCCCGGGCGACAGACCTTTATACCGAAAAAAATCCAGAGACAACTTTTAATATTTTAATATATTCATTAAGTTTTGCAAGAAAAGAAGTGAATGACGTAAAGGCTTGCAAAACAAAAATGCCTCTTTCCCCGAGTCTCACGAGAAGAAAGAACCCCGCTTACGGACAAAAAGGGATATTCTAAGAATAACAGGATTCAGGCATCAGCCGGGCGTTGGGGTCGGCGTCGGGGTATCTGTCGGGGTCGGGGTAATCGTCGGCGTTGGGGTCGGCGTCGGGGTATCTGTCGGGGTCGGGGTAATCGTCGGCGTCGGCGTCACTGTCGGGGTCGGCGTCACTGTCGGAGTCGGCGTCGGAGTCGGAGTTTCCGTCGGGGTCGGCGTCACTGTCGGAGTCGGGGTTGAGGTTGGCGTCGGCGTTGGGGTCGGCGTCGGCGTACAAGTAGGGCAAGTACATGTCTGGGTCGGCTCAGGTTCTCCAGAGGCTTCACAGTATCCGAAAAGAACGCTGTTGGAACCGAAATCCCGGCATTCGACCGTTCTCGTTTGAATACAGGAAGGGATCGTGCAGTCACCGAGACAAGCCCCCCAGGCACCGGTCCACCAGCTGCAATATCCGCAGTCCTGATAGCAGGCGTCACAGTCTTCCGTCCCCGGATAATCACACGTGCCATCCCCGCACAGCGCCCCGCAATCTTCCGGACAGTTCGTCGAGTTCTCTCCGGCACAGTCATCACAAACACCATTAGGACAGTCAGCGGTACAATCCAATGTACAGGCATCTGTCCCGCCTGTCCCGCAATAAGTCTCAACCCCCGAGGTACATTGGGAATCACCGCAGCAGGGCTGGCAATAACCGCATGAGGCGCAATTTGCCGGAATACTACAATCATACGAAGGATGACCGCAGCCTATAGGACAGTCTGCGACACATGACGCCGGGTCTTCATTACAAACGCCGTCTCCGCAGCATGGAGAACAGGCCGCACAACTGCCGCAGCCAGCGACACAGTCAAAACCCGGTTCCCCGCAGGCAGCGGCACAGCCATCAACAGGACAAGAAAGTGCCGTTTCCCCGGCATCGCAAACACCATCTCCGCAGCAGGGAGAACAGGCTGCACAGGCCGCACAATTGGCTTGCGTCGAGCAGTCATAGGCGGGATCCCCGCAGGCGATACAATCCTCCGGGCAGCTACCACTGTCTTCCCCTGCACCACAGGTCCCGTCGCCGCAACAAGGCCAACAGGCTTCACACTGCTGACACGCGCCGACATCACCCATATAAGCCAGCTGGCAGAAAAGGGCATCCGGGCAGGCGATTACGGAGAAACAGCTGGGATCACTGCAGTGTTTTGCTGTTTCAGCATTAATCTGCGCTAAAGACTGTTTTATGGAGTCCTCTACCGCAGGACGAAAAGGCCCGAAAGGCCCGACAAAAGACAAGATTCCAACAACCACAACAGCAACAAGCAAAAGGTACTCTATGATTTGTTGGGCTTTTTTATTAACAACTTTCATGGTTTAATGAAGTATCAATTTTTATAGAGATAATTTAATATTAGTATAACATAATTTTCAAAAATCAATAAAAAATTTTGTATTTCTCTCTGGATTTACCTAATAACTTGGGCATAAGCCATAAACCAATAAAATGATGCGTGCATAGGCCCGAATCGCTTTTATTATACGGGAAACGCCCCAATAACGGATTTTTTGATATGTATGAGACAGCAAACACAAGGCCTTTATAAGGCCTAATAAGGATAAAAGCCTGCTCTCAAAAGTATTATTATGTAAAAAGGCAGTGTAAAATTCTACGGGAATAAAAGGATACGGATCACGGAGGGCCCGGAGAGGAGACCTGCAATGTTCCGGTTGCGTCTCCCCAAACCATATCGGCAACTTCGACCATACTTTGAACAGGGGCATTAAGAGCCCTGGGGTATTCGGTCTGAAATTCACCGCCTGGCCTCATAAAGACAAAAATAACCACGACGACAACCGTAAACACCAACAAAAACTCAACTGTCTGCTGGGCTTTCTTGTTAAATAATTTCTTCAGCATTTCTTTCTTCATTTAGTTATATTATAACATATTTTTATCTGAATTGAAGAAGTCTTAACAAATTGTCTAGCCGTAAAATATTTAATTGCAATAATTTACAAAATAACAAACAAATTAAAACGTCCATTGTTAAAATATTTTTTCAGGAATGCTCCCGTGCCGCCAAAATACGCCGCTCCATTTCCTCTTCATAAGCTCGCTCAATTTGGGTTAAAGCTCTTGCCCCCAAGAAATGTCTTACGGCTTTTTTAATGGCTTTTAATCGTTTATCCCAATACCAGTAATCTGCTTTTAACTCCGGGATCTTGCCCCGTTCAAATTTTTCAACATAAGCACTTTTCTCTTTATGCGTTATATACTGCTTAAATTCAACAAGTTTCCCTTGATATTTTTTCTCTTTAGACTTGTCTCGCAGTTCAGGACATTTGCAGATATCGTCATAGACAAACTTATCGATATCCAACTGCGTAAATTTCCTGTCAATCCTTTCCAGGGATTCGCGGGTCGTCTTATAACACCAAAGAAGATACCGTTTATACAAATTTTTTTCATCTCTGGTCATCTTAGTTATTCTTTTCATAATTCCCCTCCCCGACAAAAAATAATTAATAAATCGGATACATCGCAGGGCTTATATTACGTTTAACGACCAACGTGTCTCCCTGTTCAAAAATCACCTTTCCTAACGCCCGGAGCTGCCTTTCTTTAAGCTCAGGATAGGCCTCCCGCTCCTTGGCTCCCACAAATATATAATCCACCAGGTACTTTTCAAAAGACATGGCCGAATTATAAGAGACCGGGTTCTCGTACATCCTCCTGACTTCTTCGATGCGTGAACCCGGGATATCGTATGAACCCCGCCACAACCATTCATGGACCGGCCAGCCAACGACCGTCGGAAGGCCGGTAAAAGCCGATATCCGGCTGAATTCAGAATAGCTGGTGCCCACCGCCTCTAATATAACAGCCTGTCCGGAGACATTTTGATTCAGCCATAAGACAGCCGCATAATCATCAGGATATTTTTCTTTAAGCCAGGTTAATCCGTCGAGTCCTTTAAAATTTTTCAACTGACCGTATCTGTCCCGATAGCCGAAATACGGATAAATTAAAAGCGAAGAAACAACAACAATAAGAACGAATGACAAAAAACCCCTGATCCATAAGCGGTATTTATTATGCGGCAGAAACTCTTTCAGCCAAATAAAACCCGAAGCCCAGCCTGTTGAGAGGCACATAAAGATATAGCTCTGCAGAGTAAATTTAAACATCGTGTTGGCCCGGGGATGATTCGGATAAATGTCTTTGACATAAATAAGTTCCGGGAGCAATATGAGAATCCAGGCCGCCGCAATAAGCGCCATCACAAGACCTAAGACAGCCTGCTTTCTTCTTTTAACGACATGGGCCATATAAATCAAATGTCTGTTTTGATGGTCAGCGATGCTGAAAGCCAAAAAACTCCCGAGGCCTAACCCGCCCCAGACAATCAACATTTGCCAGAAATGAGTACTGGTTTCCACTATCCCGACCCCTTCGGAAATAGGACGGAAATGCAACCACCAGGCTGAAGAAATCAAGGCCGACAGACACCCCATGAGCCCCAGAGAAGCGGCAATATGCCGGAAACGTTTCGGATAAAACATCAGCAGGCTCACTCCGCAAACACCTAAAAGTAGCGCATAGATACCCCCGTCCCAGGCGCTGGTCATAAAACAGATGCTGAACATCAAACTCACAAAAAAAGCCCGAAGATAAATCCGTCTCGGCTGTTCGGAAATCAATACCGCGCGGTACCACAAAAAAATCGCTGTCAATAAGGCGATCACCAGGGGGAAATTCCAGACATGGGCATGCAGGTCACTGACAATAAATGAATACGCCGGGAATTCATGAATCGTGTAGGGAATAAATCGCGTCGCGTCCGGATACCAATATCCCTGCCAGCCGTGGTTTTTGATCCCGTACCAAATCGCATGGCTGTTCCCGGCAAAAACAATCAAAAAAGCCCCGACAGCCCCTCCCCAGACCAGCGGGCCCAGGGGCGGGGCTGTTTCATCCCCGCTTCTCTGTAAAAGGTTCAAAACAAAACCAAAGCTGTGGACCATTGTCAGGCCGAACACAAGGCCCAATAATAAATTATAGCTGTAATGTAAAGGCACCGACCAGAACCTCGTCATGATGGAACCCAAAAAATGCCCGAATGTATAATAGTTCATGGTTTCTCCGGCAAACCACATATCCAAAACCGGGAAAGTGTCAGCGCGGAGATAAGAGGCCATCAGGCCCATGTCCATGAACTTCTCTAAATCAAGGATATCAGGAGCAAAACCCCGCATGAGGCTGAAAAAGAAAAAGCCAAACGCGAAAACAACTTCTTCTGCAAGGAGCCAGGGCCACTTTTCCTGCAGATAAAGCACTATTTCATCCTTATTCTTATGAAAAGTTCTCCAGCTCAAAGCCGCCCAAAGGAAAAAAACGATAAACAGCCCGGGCTGATTATTCACAGGGCATTGGAAATGGGCTAAAAACCATATCGGCAGGCCAAGGCTTAACCAGGACACCAGCCGGCCGAAAGCCCATCCGGCGTCGAACAACACGTTCCGGAGCTTCACGACGATCACCGGGACAGCGAACAGCTGAAGAATGAGCGTCATGAACCAGGCAAAAACGATAAGACCTAAATTTATCAGGATAGGATTCATTTATTTTTTAACCGACAAATTACCTCGTTTGGCTTTTGGGAAGACTTTTCCTCTGTGATATAATAAAACACTAATTTCCTGAACGGAACAAAAATATCTTTTTTCTCTCATTTTTAAAGAAGGGGCCTCCATGAATATTCTCATTACAGGCGCAGCCGGTTTCCTGGGCACACACTGTGCGCATTCCCTGCTTAAACAAAATCATAAACTCACGCTGGTGGATATCGCTTCGGTCGACAATCCTTTAAAAAAATCCTGCCGTTTTATCCGCAGGGATATCCGGCAGGAAGAAAACATCCCGGAGCTTGTCAGAGGGATGGATATCGTTATTCATGCCGCTGCGGCGCTCCCCCTCTGGAAAAAAGCGGATATTTTTTCCACCAATGTCAGCGGGACAAAATACATCCTGGATGCCGCGCATACCCACCATGTTCAGAGAGTGATTTATATCTCTTCGACGGCTGTCTACGGCATTCCGGAAAAACATCCCATTCTAGAAAGCGACCGGTTAATGGGCGTCGGGCCTTACGGCGAATCCAAAATCGCCGCAGAAGAACTGTGTCTTGGATATATAAAAAAAGGCCTTAACGTAACGATTTTACGGCCAAAGACATTTTTAGGCACCGGCCGGCTGGGCGTCTTTGAAATCCTTTTTGACTGGGTGCATGACGGCAAGAAGATTCCGGTTATCGGAGACGGACAGAACTCCTACCAGCTTTTGGCGGTCGATGATCTGGTTGACGTCATCGCGCTTTTTGTTCAGAAACAGGACGCAGCGTTCAACGACGTCTTTAATGTCGCGGCAGAAAAATTCAGCACGGTCCAGGATGACCTGGAAGCCTTATTCCATTTTGCGGAATCGGGCTCCACCCTCTTCCCCACTTCAGCGAACACAATTAAAGGTTTCTTGCGTTTCCTGGAAGCTATCCGGCTCTCTCCTCTTTATCAATGGGTTTACGATACCGCGGATAAAGATTCCTATGTCTCCATTGACAAACTTAAAAACACCCTGAAATGGTCCCCGCGCTATTCCAACGCACAGATTCTTATCAAGACCTATGCCTGGTATTTGGAGAATTATCAGGACATCAAAAGCCGTAAAGCAGGGATCACCCACACAGCGGCCTGGAAGCAAGGGCTTTTGGGGCTGGTGAAAAAATTCATGTGAGCGTTGATTTCAACCTCCCGCTCATCAGATTTCAATCTCAGGGTTCTGCACCGCAAGGGGAGCACATTACAGGTTAAACAGTTTCCAAACCCCCCGGACACGGCCGTCTCCGGCATACTGCATATAAACAGCGTAGCCTTCCTCCAGCTGAGGATGCATCCCCTCCAAAGCGACAAAATATTCATTTAAAAATAAAGGGAAGGTCAGCAGGAGCACAAGCAGCACTAAAATAAGGGATGCGGTCCGTTTTTTCTGAATCACGGCCTGAACGGCATAAGCACAGAAAATCATAATAACAGACAACGCCGGCAGGCTTCCCCGCATCACCAGATCATTCCAGTTGCCGCCGTGAAACATGGCAATAAAGACAATCCATCCGAATAAAAACCCTAGAATGGGCGGGACAGTCCGGCGCAACAGACGATACGCGACAACCAGCATAAACGTCGGATAAAATTCGATAAAATGAAACAGCAGGAAATCCCCCACCGTTGTCCTCTTTAATAAGATATCAAATCCCTCGGCCTCCACCTTCGTGCTGTAAAACAGAAAAATGGTCATCGTTATAAAAAGTCCGGCCAGGATGTTTATCAGGTTCGCGGCAAAAATATTCCGCAGACAGCCCCAGGACAATTCCTGACGGATGTCCAGGAACCGGACGACAAGAAAATAAACCAATATCGGAATGCTGCCGATCCAGGCCAGACTGGCCCCGGACAGCAGGAAAACAGTCCACAAACAGAAAGGGAACAAAGAAAAATTCCGGCTGAACAAGATCAGCAGGGATATCCCTAAGAACCCGACAACAAGCTGATGAGGGACCCATGACCACATACTGATAAAAGAACTCATCTGCGCATTATAGGCCGTCGCCCCCCATTCGGCATGACCGATCAGCCAGGTTTTCTTGTGAATCCAGATGAACCAATAATCCATGCCCGCGAAAAATATTAAGACAGGATAAAAAATCCCCCAGGACACCCTGTCTTTTGTTTTAAACAGGACCTGACACACGACAGGCAACAGGAGAAAAACAATCATCATCCCCAAAAGATTCCAGATCAGGAAAGACACCGACAGGATACTCCAAAGGGACGGCCCGGCCAAAGACGAAACCATTCCTCCCAACAATTTGCAAACGTACACGCCGGGAAGATACATGGCGTAATAATAAACCAGATGCATGCCCGGAGCGACCTGGGCGGAGCAATCAAAGCCTGTACATAACAAGGGGTCCCAGGGATTCTCGTACAGGCTCATCAAAACACTGCGATGTTTATGCCAGTCCCCCACCACACTGAGGTCAAAAAAGATAGCCCCTTGATTCAACGCCAATAACAAAATACCCATGAGGAAAAAATCGAGCCTTATTTTATATTCGTAATCACACGGCGGGAAAGTTCTGTGGTTCTTAATTTTCCGGACGGAAGAAAAGAAGCAGTACATGACCAGAAGACAAAGCGCGCTGCGATGAGGAAGCGGGAGAGGCAAAGAAAAACAAAACAACAGAGAAGGGATGGCTAAATAAGCAAGGGCCGCAAGAAGAATCTTTCTTATTAGCTGAATACGGACAAAGCATTCCTTCTTCAGGATGCACAACAGAGACAGAAGCACACCCAGAAAAACACCGCGGAACATTGGGAAACTGATAAATAGCCGGGTCATAGAACCCCCAGGAAATTCATGGCAGCGGAATCATTTTCTGTCTTTGTTTTTCTCCGAGACGCAAATAATTCTGAGAAATTGTATCTCTTTATTATCATAATGAAATCTAATGATGGCATAATGGCCCTGCCCTCCCTTCATCATGTCCATAATTCCTGCACGCCACTCCGGTCTATCAAGATAAACAAAAGCAGGGGCATCCATATTCTCAAGCTTACCAACGGTGGTCGGGTGCCATAAGAATTCGGACTTCGGCAGAAAATATCTGAAGCAGTCATAAAGGTTGCTATAATTTAAATTGCCGGGAGCGACAAGAATCCTCATTTTACCGGACTTATCAACCCCGAACTCCTCGACCGCATCCAGGACATTAAATATCACGACATCCCGGGGACCGCTGCGGCAAAGTTTTAAACTTTCGTACAAATTCTTGCCGGCAAACAAAACCCCCAGGCACAGGGCGAAAAAAACGACCCTTTTCAACACTCTGACACCTTTATCCGCCACCCAGGACTCTATGGTCAAGGCCATAGAGGTCAAAAGCGGCGGAATGATCACCAGGGCCCTGTGCAGGCTGTAAGGGGGTGCCGGTTTGGCAAATCCTCCCAGCTGCGTGGCCAGAAAAATTGTCAGCATCGCCCAGAGAGATACGGCAAAATCCCGGCGACGGAATACAGACATTAAGGATAACATGAAATAAATAACGACGGGAACAGGAAGAAAGGCCTGTTCGAAAGGGATAAAAAGAGCCTTGAAGACATCCAACAAATAGGGGCCTATCAAATAATGGGGAATCCATAATCCGCTCTCCCGGGAAAACAGATCGATACGCGTAAAGAACGAAAATGCTCCGACAAGACCAGCGAATAACAGGACATTTATCCAAAGGACCGTTGAGTTAAAATCCTTCAATCGGCCCTCACGCCATATTTGAACGCCCAGCAGGACAATAAGCAGGCCCCATGAAGCGAGCCCGGGGGTGTACGCCGTCGCCAACAAGGCGCCGATGAACGCCAGACAAACAGCCCGCAGACGGGTTATCGTTTTCAGACACAATAAAAACCACCCCGTCGCCTGCAAAGTAAAGGATAAAGGCAGGACAGCCTGTTCAAAGGAAATCAGGATACTGACAAGGACGGGGAAACACAGCAATGACAGGGTGACAAACGGGGCCAGCAGGGTCCGGCCTGTTTTCCTTTCGTCAAAATACCGGTTAAGTCCGCAATAAAACAGCATCACCCCAAGAAAAAAGGCTGCGGCATAAGGCAACCGGAGAGTTATGAGACTCCGGCCGAACATCAGGGACGGAAGGGCCAGGAGCAGATATTGACGGGCCGGATATCCCAGAAAACCTATTTTGGTGTAGCTGAAATCCGGCTGCTTAAAGAAACCACAGCCGTCCGCCACCTGTTGCGTGCTTTCGTGATTTATGGTTATTCCCCGGGAACCCACCGTATGAAAAAGGACCAAACCAAAGAGGAAAAAAATTAACAGCCCGCGGAAATTTCTTTCCTGAAAATCTTTTTTCAAGGTTTTGACTATAACACCGAGACTGCAGAGGACATAAAAGCTCCCATGCAGCAGCCAAAGCCTTGAAGCGATGAAGGACAGCTTGCCTTGCCACTGGTAGGCACAGAACTCAATAATAATCAAGATAAAAAAACCGATAAAAAGGAGAAAATTTCTGTTCAGGGAAAACCGGTTTTGAGGACATATCATATTATTTTTTGTATCCATGGACAGGAAATCACATGCGGCCTCAGAGGACCCGGGACAAGGAAACGGCCTTTAAATATTTATAAATTTTAGGAATCCGGCATTCTTCCTTAATTTTAGGGAATTATATCATATTTTGATCCTGGCCCACGCACAGAATCATTATTTTAAAAGTACGCGTCCTTCTCCGGCTCGTCTCTCCTCCCCCACGCCCAAGCAGGGTCACTGCCGCCCCGGTGACTCCGCGGGAAAAGGATACTGCCGTTCGGATTGGGAAAAGCCCCTCTTTTGAAAAATATAAACCCTCGGATGATCATAAACGGAAAAGGATTCATCGGCCTGATCATCAGGAAAGTCAAACCGCCGGCCCAAAACCGTTAATCCCGGATAAGAGGTAAACTCAGCGACTTTCTCAAAACCCAGCTGCCCGGCAAAGAGCTTTCTGTAATAATCCCCGCTTCTCGGATAGCACCTTGCGACCTCCTGACAATTTCCCAGCTTCTGCAAAGGGACAAACAATTTTTGTGAGGCGATAATAATATAATCGGCTTGCCGGAGTTTATCTTTCATCCCCGCCCACTTTCTCTCCTGGTCCGGATATTCGTACAGCGGCAGTTCTACGAAAACATACCGGTCAACACCGAACAACGGCAGACGTTCGTCCCAGTGTTCCACCGCTAAAACAGCTCCGGCCGGGATGTGCCGGTTAATCCACTTGGAGGCTTCAATCCTGGTGAGAGGACGCGAATAAATATCAACAAAGCAGACGGTCCATAGGAAAATGAACCCGAAGGCGGCAACAAAATAAAGCCCCTGCATTTTTTTTCTTTTAAATAAGCTTAAGGTCCATTCAAATCCCGCCGCCGCCATCACGGCTGCGAAAGGATATAAAGGCAGCATATAGCGCATGAACTTGACCGCCGACCGGCCCAAAACGGCAAAATAATAAAAATTCCATAAAACATAGACCAGGACGAAGACAAACACTCGTCCCTGTCTTTTCGCCTGCTGCGCACCCGGAAGAAAAACCGACAAAAGCCCCAGGAGGAAAAACGAAGACAGCATCGGGCCCAGCCCCCAGAAGAACATATTGATAAAATAGTAGCTGTAAGGCTTTGTCCCCACGTATTGCAGCGTGTAAGGGAACACATAAGGGTCCCGGCTCATCTGCATCTGCAAGGTGATATCACTCCAGAACTTATCAAACCGGATATAGGCATACGGCATGAGGACAAAATGGCAGGCCAGACAAAGCAACACAAACAACACTTGGTACTGAAACGGCCTGTACCACGGACGCAAAAGATGCCACCGAAAACCCCGGACCTGAAAAAACAGCATTAAAAGAATGACCGGTAAATAAATCACCGGAGTCACTTTTGTTGCTAATAAAACGGCGAACAGGGCCGCCAGGCCGGCAACCTTGCTTAAAGAGGCCTTTTTTAAATACAGCAGAAGAAGGCCGCATAATAATGTCAGGAAAAAGTTTACAAAGTTATCAACGATATAAAAATTGCTGTTCTGGATAGGGAAAAAACTTAAAGCATAAAACGCCGCGGCGCAAAGGGACAGCCTCGGGACACGGAAAAGCTTGTCGGCCAGCCGATAGACACAATAAACCATCAGGATGTCAAGAAGGGAAACCAAAACCCGGCCGACAAAGAGCATGCCGTCATAATTGGCCCACCGGGTGTGAAACAAAGCATCGCTTAATTGAGCGACGGCGCGCACACAATAAACCGGAAAACTTCCGTAATTAAAAAAATCCGGGTCAAGCTTGTCAAAAAACCGGATCCGGCTCGCAACGAGCATCAGCATGCGTTCATCGGGATGCTGCTGATATCCGTAATCCCAGTTGATCCCGACAAAACGAAAGCCAGCCGCCGCAAGAAGAATAGCGGCCAGACAAAGACTTGTTATAAATGGTTTCCTTGTCATAAAATTAACGTGTCTCAGCACATTCCTCCTTGACAGAATAAATCTTGTAGCGATCATCTGTTTTGAAGATTGGCGTCCATGTCTTTAATAACAGACTGTCATGGATATCGATCTCCGGCCAGGCATCGGTGCCGGGTTCGACGACAATATAATCGATATGCTCCTGCTGAAGCAGCCGGCAAACCGATTCCTGGTCCGTATCCTCATGAAAAACGGGTTCAATCGCCCGGAGTCTTTCATAGGCGGGAAAGCCGGCGGACCAGGGAAAATAAACGTACCCCATATAAATCCGGCGCCCCAGGAACGAAGGGGGAGAGTTCATCCCGTTCGTACATAAATACACGGACTGCGGAGACGTATTCTCCTGAATCCAGACAGCTGCGGGCGATCTGCGGAAGTCCCGCAGGGCCCCCCGGCCGTCATTCAGGATCGGGAAAAAATCAATCACTCCGGAAAAAGTCAAAGTCAGCAAAAACGCCACGGCTCCTGCCCGGAAAAGACCGGGTTTCCGCAGCCATTGCGCAAGAAATCCGGCAACGACAATCTGCACAGAAATCATAAAGAAATTGATCAGCTTGTGATTATTAAACATGTCCGGAGAAAACCGCCAGATATTGCTGACAATAAAAAGGATGAAAGACGAAGCCAGCCAGACGCGGCCCCCTTTCTTCGCCCATATAAAGACAAAGGGTATGAGAACGGTATAAAGCCCCAGATTATACATCCAGTATTCCGCCCACTCCACCCAGTTTTTGGGCTGCTGAACAAACCCCGGGGAATAGACAAAATCAACGGAAGAGCCGTCGTTCATATACCATAATGCCGGGACCGCGCAAAGGAACATGAACAGATAATAAGGGCCTATGGCCCTTGCCATCCGGGGACAAAATATCATCCACATCACAACATATGTAAAAACAACGGGGATAATCGTATGATGAAGAAACGGGGCAAGCGCCGCGACCATGCCGATCGCGATCTTATTCCTTAAGGATATCTTTCTCCCTTCAAAAGCCAGGGTCATCAGCGGCCACAAACATAAAAGGATCACGGCATAACTTAAAGCCAAATGCCGCTGATTGGTGTAGATATTCAGGGTCCAGAAAATACTTACGATCCCGTTCCAGGGCCCAAACGAAGCAAAAGAGTCTGCCGTGATAATGTCCTGCCAGGAACTCCAGTGCAAGGGATGTTTCTGGAAGAAAAACAGGCAGGACAGGGATCCGTTAAAAAGAAAAAGCAGGACCGCGAGCAGCCCGGCTAAACGGCTGGTGAACATCTTTTCACTCAGACGAAAGATGAGCCACATCAACAAAGCCAAACCAAAGGCGCTGAGCAGGTTAAGAGCCACAGCGATATTAAGCCCCCATTGCTCAAGAAGTCCGACCCAGGAATAAAAAAGGAAATGATAGCGCATCCGGTCTCCCGGGAACAGGGGGTGTTCGAGGGAGAAATTATCTCCCATGGAAAAAGATCTGATGAGAGGGATATGCGCCCCGAAATCGCTCCAGACTTTATGTCTCAGGAAAAATGTATCGTCTTTATAACTGAAAGTGTGCTGCATGAACAGCCAGCTCAAGACAAAAAAGATCACAAACAGAACAGCGGGGAAACATTCATTGTGACAGACAGCCCCAGGGGATATTTTTCTTAATTGAATTTTCATAAAGGAGAGATCTTACAGAAGCAATGTATCCATTCATTGATTTCACAAACACACGGCCAGTCGCTGCCCGTGTCCGTTCCCCCCCTTCCGCCCTCCTGGGGGGACTGTTATAAAAGCCAGCGCCCTGGAGATAAACCGGCCCTAAAGCGGCGGGCCGTCCGGCTCATCACCAAAATAGCCCCGGATAAATTCGGAAACGGACCGGAGTATCCCGTCCATGTTCAGGTAATCCCAGCGCCCGTTTCGTCCGACAAGCAATATATTTTCCCTTTCCAGTCGCCGGGTGATCGTATCCTTGACGGAATCCAGATCGACCGTAGGGATAGGGTACGTATAAGGAACGTATCGTATGTCCGTGACAGCGACATCCCGGGAGTTCTTGATAATGTTCAAACGCGTCAAGTCCTTGAGGACCCCGGCCTGTATTTGTTCCGGGGACATCTGCCGGACGGCTTCCTTATTTGTCACCTCCGCAACCAAGGCGGGCAAAAACTCCTCACTGAAATTATGCATCATCGTGATCCGGTAGAAAATTTCCTGCTCTTTAAAAAAAGCCCAGTGGCAGTCGTTCAGCAATGAAAACCGGCATCCCTTTCTTAATCCGACAAGAATGAAATACGTGTCATTCCATTTCAGCTGAGAAAAACTCTTGTGCAGGCCTTCCATTTCAACCATTTTCAATAATTCCACCAAAGGGATCGTAGAAATCACCCTATCCGCCTTCTCAATATCCCCGTCGGTCGTTAAAACCTCCCAGCCCGTACCCTGCCGTCTTATTTTCTCCACCTGCTTTTTGACCCGTATCTTATCGCGGATGTCTTGCGCCGTGTAATCCATTAAGGCCTGAATGCCCCTGCGGGGATAAACAAATTTCCATTGATAGATTCGCCCGATAACCTCCCTGCCGAAAGCGGCCATAAGAAAATTCTTGAGTGAAGCGGGATGAATCTTCGCATTGACCAAATCCATGGAAATGTCCTCAAGGGGACAGTTCCAGATTTTCCGGTTGTAGGGCGTCATAAAATGCTTGGCGATCCCGAAGCCCAGCCCGTGATCGATCCAATCCTGCAAATGACAATATTCGGATTGATGCCGAAATTTCGAAATGAAATATCCGCCGATGCATTCCCAGCGGTCCTTCCAGGGCAGGCCCTTGATGCCTTCCTCAAAAGGATAGTTAATCAAATACGGGGGCGCGTTTCTGCCTGATGTATGATAAATGGAAACTCTCCGTTCCGACGGAACGTAGTCCAACGGCAGGCTGTGCAGATACCGGGTCATATGAGGATGCCGGCTGTAAAGAGCATGCACGCCGAAGTCCCAGGCATAATCCCCCGTCTTGTTGGTCCTGGCGAGGCCGCCGATCTGCGACTCTTTTTCAAGAATTGCAAAATCACACCCCCGCTGACGGAGCTGCCGCCCGCACTCTAAACCGGCGAGCCCCGCGCCTAATATAAGGATCTTCATATCGCTTTTCTTCTTTGATCTTCCCGTTTAATATGAACCAAGGCCTTAAGCAGCCCCCAGATGATACCCGGCAACTGTTTCAGTTGAAAAATAGCCGTCTGCCCGAAAGGCCGGGCATAATGCGTTACGGGGATTTCCCTAATTCTAAAACCTAATAAATAGGCCCTCAAGATAAATTCTGACATAATACAATCCCGCATATCCTGAAGCTGCGGGAGAACCTGATCGATAACGGATTTCCGGATGAGCTTAAAACCGGAATTGCAGTCTTTCATTTTCAGGCCAAACAGCACATGAATAAAAGAATTATAAAAAAACGATAACATCAGCCGGTGCGGAGGGTCATGCCGCGGGGTCTTGCATCCGCTGACGATATCATACCCTTCCGCGGCATCAACGAGCTTCTTCATGTCCCGGGGGTCGTGCTGCCCGTCCGAGTCGCTGAAAAGGACCCAGGGGGTCCCGGCCAAAGCCAGGGCATCCTTGAAGGCCCGGGTATAGCCTTTACGTTCCTGCGAACTTACCAAGGTGAAAGGGATATCCTTTTGAAGTTCATATAATATTTCCTTTGTCCCGTCCTGACTGCCGTCTTCCGCAATAATGAAGTTCACCGCCGTCTGCCAGCGGCTCACTTCTCCGTAAGTATCACGGATCACCTTCTCTATGGTTTCGGCTTCATTGAAAACCGGCATGATCAACGTTAAAGGTCCTTCCATTTTGTTCTCCTGGGTTTGCCCGGACAGCTTCCGTCCGGGATAAAGCCCTCATGGCCTGTGATGAAATTCACAGCAAATGATCTGCCATAAAACGGGCTAACATTTCCCCGATAAAAGCATTACCTTCCGGCCGGTAATGACAATGATCATATAACAGGTCCTGCTGATCTCCGGAATATTTGGATCTTAAAACAGGCAGCAAATCCAAATGCGGCAAACGCCGCCGCTGCATTTCCATTTCAAATCTTTGCTGAGGCTCATTCTTCAGATGGGCGGCTGTGATCTGAAAACGAACCGGGAAATAACAGAAAGCCAATTTAAAATGATGGTCCTGACTGACATCGGCCATCATATCAATAATGTCCAGAACCTTATCCCAGTACCCGTCATCCCAGGCATAGCCCCAGTCCCTGAACGCATGGTGAATCTCCCAATTCAGGGACGCATCTGTATTACCGCCGCCTTCCCGTAAAGGGTTCTGCCTGGCAAACCTTGCCCTGGCCTCCTTCCAAGCCTCGGGAGATTGCTCCTCCCACTTATGCTCCCGGTATAACGCACGCAATTTATCCACCTTGCCCAGGACAAATCTTGCGAGATGACTCCAGTCCAGCCAGGAGGGCAAACGGCTGATTTTCAAGAAAGGGGACTCATGGGCATCATTCAGGTACAGGCCTACCAGAACAATATCCGGCTCAACGGAAAGACCGCTTTCCATGAGAATGGCAAACTCGTTCTGAAGATCAACCCCCCCGACCCCGGCGTTAATGACTTCAATATGTTTGGCCGGGAACATCGCCCGCAAATGGCGCTCAAGATAAGCAGGATATGTCTGATCCTGCGGGACAAAGTCTCCGAAAGTGATACTGTCTCCCAGGACCAAAATCCTCAGTTCATTTTTTTTCTTCGGGCCAAGTTCCCGGTGACGGAATCCCAAAGAATTGGTTGAGATGTCCACATCGGTATTCGAAACAGCATGGTTACGCACCACTCCCCTGGCATTTCTTTTAAGCCGCGTGCCCGTATGCGAGTAAAGAAAAAATCCTCCCGGAAGCCGTTCACTCTCAATATGCCCATCCTGGTCAACATGGAAGTCTCCATATTCCGTATAATCGCTCTGGCCGGGTTTGTTCAAATTCTCGATGACGAGTCTCGGAGGAACCGGCAAAAAAAGACGGGCCAGGATTTCCAAAAAAATGACTGTTAAAAAAAAGCTGGTTAAAATGAGGACAGGGGGAAGAAACCATCCATGACAAATCTTTTTTGACATACCCGGTTGAGAGTTATTTTCTACCAAGACCGCCTTCCTCACGCTGACATCGAATATAGTTCAACTTAAACCACCACATAAACATAAGATCAAGAATGGTCGAAACGAAATAAAACCGTTTAAGAGAGAATTTTGACCGGCCCTCCCTTCTCGGCCGATGATGCACCGGAACGATTCTATAAGTCAATCCTGAGAGATGGAATAAAAACGGGATAAAACGATGAACCCCTCTCATCGGAAAGAGGCTCGCGAGCGCGTGGCGTTTAAAAACTTTTAAAGCGCAAGCCGTATCTTTCACGTCATCCTTGAGAATCAACTTCCGGAAAAAAGCCGCCACCCGGGAAACGATTTTCTTGCTGAAAGGGTCCTGCCGGTTGACTCTGGCGCCGAAAACCCCGTCATAGTCCTTTAACCAGGGAAGCATCAGAACGATATCGTGAAAGTCGTTCTGGCCGTCCCCGTCCAAAGTCACGATCACATCCCCGCCGGCGGCATGAAAACCGGCGAACATGGCCGCATCCTTTCCCTTATTTTCAGGAAAAGTCACAACGGTCATCTGCTCCCAATCCTGAGAGTAGCGCCGGAGGATGTCCGGGGTGGCATCCTCGCTTCCGTCATCCACGGCAATGACTTCATACGGGATATCCAGGGGCCCCATGACCTCGTTGATTTCATCAAGAACAAAGCTGATGTTCCCCTTTTCATTATAAAAAGGGATGATAACGGATAATTTCATATGTGCCGGAGACATCATCACAAAATTTCAAAAACGCCCTGTTAATTCATCTGCACGTTCAAACGTATATGATGACGGTGCACGTCAGGAGCCACAACAAAACGGTCAATTTCAAAACTCCGTCTTTCCAGAGAATGCGCACCGGATCGCCTCCCAGTAATTTCATATCAACCAGATAAATATATCGGAAAATCCCGTAATAAACAAAAGGCACCGTATAAATCAGGGCCGTTGTATGAAATTTGGCAATCGTTTCCCGGTCCATGACATAAAGGGCATAACTCATAATTAAGGAGGAGGCAATGACGGATATCATTCTGTCAATATAATAACGGGTATAAGAATCTGTCTGGGCGTGATTGTCTTTTTCAAAATCAACGTCATATTTGCGTTTATTAAATCCGATGAATAAAGCCAACAAAACCGAACACATAATGATCCAGTTTGACAAATAAACATCGCTGGCAACCCCCCCGGCCAGGATGCGCAAATAATAAAAAGCTCCGATACAAAAAACATCAATAATGACGATATGCTTTAAATATTTCGAATACAGGTAATTCAAAAGAAAATAAGCCATAATGATGAATGCGGCATGAATGTTAACGGTATATGACAAGACAAGCGTAATAAGCGAGAGAGAAACAATGATCATCCTGGCCCGGGACAGGGTCATAACCCCCGCGGCTAGAGGCCGGCGGCATTTATCCGGATGTTTTTGATCTTCGGTTAAGTCATAAATATCATTCAGGACATAGACGGCGCTGGAGGCAAGGGCGAATATTAAAGCCATCCAGACTGTCTTTATAAACGTGGGGACATGGAAAAGTTTGCCGCCGAAAATCAACGGCAGAAAAACAAAGGCACTTTTAATCCATTGATAGGGCCTTAAAGCCGAAAAAATCATAAATAAATTTCCGTTGGAAGGCATGGGGGACTTATTGACGTTGGACATATATCATTTTCCTTTATTATCCTTCCCACCGCTATGAAGGCACAGTTTTAAATTTAGCCGTGAATTATCAATTCTGTCTTACATGAAAACCAATGACTTTGCGCGAGGAGCATCAGGGAAAATATGATAATGCATATTTTAATAATAGGCGTGATTTTTTTAACGTCCTTCTCCGGGTTTATCTTGTTTGCCCCTCATCAAGCCTGCGCCAATTAACATAACGTTTTCCGCCCGAGAAGCTTATAGAGAAAATTATAACAAAAAGAATATTTCTGTCAAATAGATACACCAGACCTTAAATAGATACTCATCTATCTTTCCGATGAATTCCTTCTTCGCATCTTTGGGAGGCCTGGCATTATTGGTTCATTTTCTTATTTTCTGGACAACATCACCCGGACAAACCTGACTGACGACTTTGAGGCCCACCAGTTGACCTCTCTTGGCCGATTTCACGTCAACACTCTCAACCTGAAGAGACTGAACCTTTTGAGAAAGCTTGGTTTTCTTCCCTTTAATGACAATTTGGTCTCCCAGCGAGATGGCCGCCGCCTCAACCCTAACCACACAAACCATAATTTTAGAAAAATAATGAGTTACTTGCCCCACCCGGTCAAACTCTATCGCCGCTGAACCACACCTGTCTCCCACATTGCCCGCAGAAGGCCTTTTAACTTTTTTTTGCGCTTGCTTTACCGGCTTCCCAGAATTTTTTTTCTTTACCTCAGGCAGGGCTCTGCCACGAACAGGGCTCTGCCGAGCCTTATTCGGCGTATGGACGGCCTTCTTTTTAACTGAAGGGGCTGTCCCGGTCTTTTTATTTTCACCTTTATATCGTTTTGTTCGCGCCGCGACCTTTTCTTTTGCAACAACTTTCTTTTTGACTTTCCTGGCCGCTGAAGCGCCCTTCTTTGCCTGAGGCTTCCGGCTTTGCTGTCCAGGGGAAGAAAGCCGGCCCGGTCCCGGCTTACGGGCTCCTTCGTTTGCCCGGGTTGTTTTTCTGCGGCTTACCGATTTATTCCTGGGCAAACTTCGTTTCTTTTTCTTGGGATGAGGGGTCCCAAGCATTCTCTCGAAAAAGGAAATAATATTCTCTATTATAGGCATAATATTTCAATGAAAATAATATTAATGTTAATAAGAAACGAAGGGACAGGAAACGGAAAAACAGCTAAAGAGTAATGTTCTCTGCCATACGCGAGATAAAAGGAAGTTTTATGGTTCGTCCCTGCAAAGCAGAAATGATCCCGACAAAAGAATATATTCCCAGGCAAAACAAACCTATCCTCAACAGCCACGGGAAGATAATGCTGAGAACAAAAACACCTACCTCGCCGATAAATAACACGAGTCCTTGTTTCCCATGAGATAAAACAAATTGATTATCTTTTTTAAACAATAAGGGAATGATGCAGAGTATCGACAGATAGGCCAGAATGGCAAAAATCTTTCCTTCGGAAATGGGGTCTTCTTTCAGGGCCTGCTTTCTAGGCATTGACCGGGACCACTTCTAGCAAGGAATTAATATCGCCAAAGGAATTCCGCTCTTGCCGGGGATTTGCCGGGTCCTCTTTCCATCGGCCATCAACAATAAATTGATATTTATAGGTTCCAGGGCGCAAAGGCACCTTGACGACCCAAGAATCTCCTTCAAGGCGCATCCGGCAATTTTCATCCAAGGACCAGTCATTGAAACTGCCCGTAACGTAGACAGACCTGGCATCCGGAGCAGCGAGTGTAAATGTCGTCATGCACATCTCTCCGGCATGGACCCTGATCGTTTCCTGCATTCTTTCTGAAAGTGCCTGAGGAATTTCACTGCCGGCTGTCTCCGCAGGAACCTCCCGCCCGGCAGAAACGGCCGCCTCAGGATTCTCCACCGTCTGTTCAGCGGCAATCAGTTCTTTGGCCAGGCTGAAATAATCTTTGGAACCACGGCAGTATTTATCGTACGCTGTCACGGTCTGCCCCATAACCGCCGACTCTTTCAGCTTAACGTTAATATGCACAATTGTGTCACACAAGACATCCCTGAACTTCTCTCTTATGCTTGACATCATAGAAAATGAATGTCTCAAACGCGAATCGAACATCGTGATCAATATTTTATAGTCCACCTGGTGATTCAGCCGGTCGCGGATCAGATGGATAATGTCCATAAGATGCTCAACCCCCTGCATGGAAAAACGGCTTGTCTCGACGGGTATGATGACCTCATCCGAGGCTCTGATGGAATTCACGGTTAGGATACCGAGACTTGGCGGACAGTCAATAAGAATGTAGTCATAGTCTTCCTTAATTTCATTAATGATCTCCAGAATCTTTGTCTCCCGCCCGATCTCATCGGCCAGTTCCTGCTCAAGCGTCCCGACCAAAATGCTTGAAGGGACGATATCAAAATTCGTGTCGACATTTTTTATAATATTACGGATTTTCAGCTTACGAGGCGTCAGTTTAGAAATCACATTATAAAGGCTGTCTTGGTTCTCGAAATTCAACCCCAGGGACGCATGCGATTGCGGATCCAAGTCAATCAACAATGTTCTTTTATTATTATGACTCAGCGCCGAGGAGAGGTTAATCGCCGTCGTGGTTTTCCCACATCCTCCTTTTTGATTCGCAATGGATATGATTCTCATTTTACATTAGCCTCCTTTTTAGCTGGAAAAGCAAATTTCGTCTATAAGGATAATTCCTTTTTGTTTATCAGTATTCCACGATTCCAGGATAAAAGACACCTCGGTAATACTGGTCCAATCGGTAATTTTATCAAACTCGGCAAAAGGGATTTCAAAACGTTTCCACCCCAGGTTGACCCCGTCGACAAAGACAGAAGATATTTCATTCCGGGCATTCTTGATTTCTATGCGGACAATTCCGGGATATCCGTCCTCCAATCCTCTGATGGCAAATTGCAATTTCTGGTACTTACCGGCATTAACATGTGGGGTTGTTAAGGAAAAGGTCTTGACCGGAGGATATGGGTATGTCAGATCATAATTAACACGCAACGGACCTTTATTCAGGGAATAGATCACCTTGTTTTCGAAAGATTCTCCCCGGTGAGTTAAAAAGGCCGTAAAGCCATAAAAAGCGCTCGCAAAAATAACAACAGTAATAACAATGTTAATAACAAGCCAGGCGCTGAGCTGTTTTTTCTTTTCCTTATCGTTTTTACTCTTTTTCCCTATGTATACCTGAGCCAGATGGTCATAAATTTCATCTCTGGTCATTTTAACTTCCTCTATTTTAATGATTTAGAACTCGATAAAACGTTTAATTTTTAGATATTTATTTTTATAATAACAAATAAATAATCTTTTTAAAATATAATTTTGTTTTTTTTAACACTGTCGCGAAAAAATTCTCGTCGGGACTTATAATCCATGAGGGGACGGATGATCTTCCCCGACTAATTCACGTCTTTCTGCTCCCGTCCGGTCGATAACAGCTCCTGCCGAACGCCGCACCCCGTGGCTGCCCGACATCTCCCAAGCCACCGTTCACCTCCGACATTTCTCCCCGGCCCCAACGACACAGACAAAAAAGCCCCTGCTTAAATTAAGCAGGGGCTTGTACATCAACAACAACAATGTATATTGTTAATTAGAAATTAACAATCGCATTGAGCATTAACTGGGAAGCCACTTGATCATTGTCAGACGTGAACATTGTTCCCGGGAAAAACCATCCATAGCTCGCGCCGATCTTGACATCTTCAGTATAGTCATAGACCAACTCGAGAGAAAGGTCATCCCCGATATGTTTATCCGTATCTGTTGATACAGAGATGTCATTGTCATCCGGCTGCATCAACGTCAGAGATGTCAGGCCGTCTCCGTCTGTATCGGCTAACGGTTTATCTAACCACAAGCCGTTCCACTCAAAAGCCGCAGTCAGATCTTCCATAGGAACAATAGCTCCGCGAACCTTTACAACGTGACAGTTAGTGGCATTAAAAAGGGTGTTGAAAATCTTTCCGCCACCCTGATTTTCCAGGACCGGATCCCAGGCCTCATAGACATCGGTGAGGTCAGATGGATCACTGTCCCCGGAGTAATAGCTATACGCTGTTGTCAGGACCGGGCTCCAAGCCTTTGTGCTTTCAAAAGGAACCATATAATTTGCAATGATCTGAGCGCCCGCAGCCTCGCGTTCAGCAACGATATCCTGAACCCCGTAGGACTTGATACCGAACTGAAAAGCCAGTTCTCCGGAAAGCCAAAGGCCGTCCAGAAGATTGGTTTCCATACGGATACCAGGCATGTAAACGGTGTCCGCCTTATTCCCGATAGCGTCATCCTTAACGCTCTGGTCAATTTTGCTCCAGAAATAACCTTCCAGGACCGTACCCAAGTCATCGCCTAATTCCCAGTTCGCGTTGATCCCGAAGATGTCAATGTCGTCATCCTGGCTGCCAACACCGACTAAAGTATTGGCGTCGTACTTTGCGGCCACGATGTCAATGGTCAGCGGGCTGTAATCGAACACCATTCTGACGGCGTCCAAAGCCGTACGTTTTGTAAGGTCTTCGGCAACGCCCTTCAATCCGCCGACAGAAACTTCATTGTTAGTTCCGGCGGAATCAACGACAAAGGAGTTCCCGTAAGCAAAGTTCTGGCGACCGATAATAACGGTTAAAGGAGAATACAGCATTTCCCTTAATGTTACGTAAGCCAGGTTGATATCAATGTCGTTGTTCCCGTTCGCTGTTTCATCATCTGTCCCCCAAGCCCGCTCATTAATCATAGCGATGGTGGCGCTGACGTTGTCCGTTAAGTCGGCATCCACTCTGAGACGGGTTTGTGTAAGCAAAAGATTCTGATAGAATTGCTTATCATTTGTAACAGATCCTTGGGCTCCGAGATCAAACTGGTCCCGGACCAACCAAGTTGAGTCCACATCCCCGCTGAGTTTAATATTCTGCACGCTGGCAGAAGCCGGCATGGCCATTAAAGCAACAGCGAGTAATGATAAACCTAATTTTTTCATATTTACCTCTCCTCCTGATTGTCAGCAAGCTGACAATTATATAATAAACTAGATATATTATGGTCTAGCTAATGGCTTCATTAGACCAGGGTTCGATGACTCCTGACGTAAATAGCTGCATCCCCTCCTTTCTTTGTCAGATTGGAATCATCACTGGGTTAAAAAAATAAATGATGACTATTGTCACACATAGATATAACAGAGTCAATGATTTTCGAGATTTTTTTATCGGTCGTTGTTAAAAAAATTTCACGTATTTTTCACAAAAAAATATGCGCCTGGGTGGACTCGAACCACCCACGCCGGCCTTAGGAGAGCCGCGCTCTATCCATCTGAGCTACAGGCGCAAAAATAATTTTCAACAAGGTGTCTGAAAAGGATGTGTGTTTTCGTGCTCCATTTAAACATTAATCAAACCGCATGTCAATGAGATTTCCTGTTCTTCCCCTTAAACGCCCCGAGAAATTCTCCGGGCTATCTTGTCTTTCGGCTCCGGGATATCAAACGGGACAGTTCTTCTTCAATCAATTCGGGGTGAGGAGAAGAAGCCAATGCCGCCCGGTATTCCTTTATAACCTGTTCCAATAAAAGCAAGTTTCCGGGATTAACCTCAATCGCAGCCCGGAAACCCCGGACACTTTCCTCAACCCTTTTCTCCTTTAATAAAATACGGCCAAGATAATAATACGCGTCGAAATGCGCGGGATCGGCATGAACAGCCTGCCCGTAATGTCTCTCGGCTTCCCGGCCCTGCCCCAGAAGATCGTAAAGCCTGGCCAAACCGAAAGAAGCGCTGGCGTATTGAGGACGAATTTCCAGGGCCTTCTGATAGAGATAAACAGCCTGCGTTATCTGCCGTCTGTCATGACAAGAGATGCCATGCCTTTTATTAAGGGCGGAGATCCCCCGGTCAGAATACGGCCGAAAAAGGTTCCGCACCCCCATCTGATGAAGAACCGCATCAGCATAATTTGTGAGGATCACAGCCTGGACCAAGCCGGGCTGCCCTTGCCACTGCCAGGAAATCTGATGGCGCCAAAGCCGCTCACTGTTGCTCCACACAAAAAGCTGTTTGCGCGCCTGAGTGGACAGGAACAAGAAGACCGCCACAATCAACACAAAAGCAACCGCCAGCTCACTCCGTTTCTTATTATATTCACATACAAAGCGGGCCATAAAAAGCGCCGCCGCATAACAAAACCCCAAACTCGGCAGATACATAAAACGGTCTGCCACAACGTGGGAATCCGCCCCGTAGTCAAACCTGTAAAGAAAAAATGTCGAAAGGAAATACCAAAAAAACGCCAGCAGCAATAAACGCTGTCTCCGAAAGCGGATCAAGGCGCAGATGACGAGAATCACGATGCCCAAGGCCAGCAGCACATCACGATTCCAGAAGACGACAGGCCACGGAGGGGCATAAAACACGGCAAAAGAATCCGGGAAGAAAAATTTTCTCAGATGAAAAGCAAAGCACCACAACCAGATAAGAACGGATTGGGGAAAAGACATCTCCCCCGCACGCATATGCAGAGAATAACTGATCCATATAACAGGAAACAGAAAAAATCCGCATAGAAATTTCTCAAACAGGACGTAAACATTTATGGGCCTTTTCAAATACCAGTCAATCAACAGCAAGATAAACGGCAAACTTAAAGCCATCGGTTTGGAAAAGGCGCTTAAAACGCCGAAAACGATTGTGCCCCACAGCCAGCCTTTTCCTTTTAGAGAGATCCGGGACACGCCCTTCCCTGGAGATGAACAGCATGCGGAGGCGTTTTTCTGAAGCGCGAAAACCCGGAACAAGTGAAAAACATAACAGTGAACGGCGATCAGGTAGAAAAAAGAATACAGAACATCTTTTCTTTCCGTGACCCAGGCCACAGACTCGACATGCATGGGATGCAGGCCGAAAATCAATGCCGCCAAACACCCCACCTGCCAGGACAACCCCAGAAGCCAGGCCAAACTGACCACCAAAGCCACGTTCACACAGTGGAAAAGAAGATTGTTAAGGTGATAGACAAAAGGGTCCGCACCCCATAACGCATATTCCACGGAGAAAGATAATAAAGTTAACGGGATATACGTTTTATTGACCGTCGTGGAAAACAGCCGTTTTAAATTTTCTGAATTTAAAGGCCGGAGAAAAGGATTGTTGAGCAGATGGACATTATCATCATAATTAACAAAATCATTCCTGAGAACCGGGCTGAGCACAAAAAAGACACAACAGACAATTAAGCTGGTGATAAGAACTTTCTTTTTATCGAAGGTCTGAAACATAAAGACAGCCCATGCGGATTCACACAAACAGGAACATGCGCTCTTGGGAGAGAAATTAAAAAATCAAATGCCAGAAAGACTCCCGGGGAGAAGAACAGCCTCTCGGAGCCCCCCCTTCTTATTAATATTTTATAACCGAATAAAGCGGTAACCCTTTCAGTTTCTTACGGCCTTTCAGGAATTCCAGTTCAACTAAAAAGGCAACCCCGACAATCTTTGCTTTACATCCCTTAACAAGTTTGACAACAGCCTGAACCGTCCCCCCTGTTGCCAAAAGATCATCTACAATCAATACTCGGGCATTCTTAGCGACCCCGTCAATATGCATTTCCAACGTATCTGTCCCGTATTCCAAAGAATAGGTGATTTTCTTTGTTTCATACGGCAATTTCCCCTTTTTACGCACCGGAACAAATCCGGCCCCAAGTTTATACGCTAAAACAGAGCCAAAAATAAAACCGCGGGATTCAATCGCCACAACCGTATCAATTTTCTCTTTCTTATACACTTTCGCTAAAACATTAACAGCCTTTTTAAAAGCTTTCGCATCCTGCAGCAATGTCGTAATGTCTTTAAAAATAATCCCTTTCTTAGGGAAATCAGGGACATCCCGGATCAGGGTGCCCAGCTTTTTTGAACTCACGTGCTTTTTCATAATCCGTTTCCTTGCGTTGAGATGCTTAAAACAATTATTTTTCAGGGCCTGCGTTTTTTAAGGCCTGGCCGATGATTTCCTCTTAATGAGTCTTGTCGGCAAAGTCATTTTGACAGGCAACTGAGCTTTTCCGCAACGGACAAGCTGCAATTGTTCGGTTCCCAACCGCCCCATTTCGACCAGCGGCTGAGATACTGTGGTTAAAGGGACAGAACCGGTGGCGGCCAGGGGATTATTATCAAACCCGACGACCGAGATATCCTCAGGGACACGCAGATCCAACTGCCTGGCGACATCAATCACTTCCAACGCCATCACATCAGAAGCGGCGAAAATCGCCGTCGGACGGTCCTTGAGTTTAAGCAGCTTTTTCGCCGCCACCCGTGCCGACGTGCGCAAGAAATCCCCCTGGGTCACATAGGATTTCAGGGCAGGAAGTTCGGCGGCGGCCAAAGCTTTTTCATAGCCCTCCAACCGCTTTTCTCCCGCCTGTGTCGTCAGGTCCCCGGCGATAGTGGCGATCTTTGTATGCCCGAGTTCCAGAAGATAGGTCACGATGTCAAAAGAAGCCTTATAGTTGTCAACTGAAATGCAGTTGATCGGCTCCTTAAGGGAATTATTCAAAACAAAAGTCGGGATGCCGCGGCAAATGGATTTTTTGACAATATGCACATCATTATCGATATCCGCAAAAATAATCCCGTCGATGTAATTCCGGTCTAAAAGGGTTGAATCCAGCCAGCCGCGATGATCGTAACGGTTCGTGATATGAATGAGGATATCTATCTTCAAGCGGCTTGCCGCGAAACTGACGCCTTTAATAATCTCACCGGCATAAAATGAATGAAAAAAGTCCTCAAAACTCGGAATCACCAGGACAAAAGTATTTTTCCTCTTTTTACTTTTCATCTTGTTCAGATTCCTGTTGCTGTATAAGCAACTGTATTTTCTTAATTGTCGCCGCTTCAATCTGCCGGACTCTTTCGCGGGACACGCCCAGTTTTTTGGCGATTTCCGCAAGGGTATAAGTTTTTCCGTCTTCCAGGCCATAACGCATTGTGAGGATTTTACGTTCCCGTTCATTGAGCATATTCAAATAACTCTGGGCGCGTTCACGGTTGAAAAACACCTCTAACTGTTCGTCCGGGCTGACCGAACTCTGATCCTCAATAATATCTTTAACCTGGCTGTCTCCGTCACTGCCGATAGGGGCGTCGAGACTGGACATTTTGGCGATAGACCGCTCCAGTTCCCGCACTTTTTCAACCGTTGTCTGTAATTTTCTGGCAACTTCACTCATGCGGGGTTTTCGTCTGAGTTTATGCGTTAAAGCCTCGACAGCCTTTTTATATTTTAAGATTTCCTCATTCATGTAGACAGGGACACGGATCATCTTGCCCTGATCAATAATGGCGCGGGAAATACCCTGCTTGATCCACCAGGCGGAATATGTCGAGAAACGAAAACCTTTCTCCGGGTCGAATTTCTCAATACTTTTCATCAACCCGATATTCCCTTCCTCAATGAGATCACTGAGCGGCACCCCAAGATTCATATACCGTTTGGCGATACTGATCACCAAGCGTAAATTCGAGCGGATCATTTTATTACGGGCTTCCTGATCCCCGGTTTTGGCTTTGCGGGCCAATTCGACTTCTTCTTTGGGAGTCAATAACGGAATTTTACGAACATCTTTCAGGTAGGCTTTAATCGGATCCATGAAACTCCTTTATTAAAGTAATACTGAAATTACAAAAGACACTAGACGCTCTCCGTTTACAGGAGGCGGTCACTATGCTTCACCCGCCCAGCACATCCTTATCGGTGAACGCCCCTAAGGAAATCGCAGCCCGACATCTTGCGGGGTGAAGTTCTGTTGGCGGGGTAGAAATATTATACACGAAAGAATCTCCGGTGGACAGAAAAGCCGTGAACTTTTCTGTCCACCAGGGCTAATATATGATATTAACGTCTACTCTTTTTCTTGGCAACTTTTTTCTGTGCTTTCTTTTTCGGCTTGTTTGCGCCGGCCAAAGCAGCCTGCGCTGCGGCTAAGCGGGCGATCGGAACACGGAAAGGCGAACAGCTGACATAGTCCATGCCGACATTCTGGCAAAATGCGATCGACTTGGGATCTCCGCCATGTTCCCCGCAGATACCGATCTTCAGGTTCGGACGGACAGAACGGCCCCTCTGCACCCCCAGGCTTATAAGTTCGCCCACGCCCTCTTCATCGATGCTGGCAAAAGGATCTTCCGGCAAAATCGACGTTTCAAGATAATCCGGCAAGAACCCGCCGATATCATCGCGGGAGAAGCCGAAACTCATCTGAGTGAGGTCATTCGTTCCGTAAGAGAAAAATTCCGCGACGTCAGCAATTTTATTAGCCGTCAAGGCCGCTCTGGGGATTTCAATCATTGTCCCGAACATGTGCTTAATGGTCTTGACACTGTATTTCTCACACACTTCTTTATAGACGCGTTTAGCGATCTCTTTCTGATTCTCCAACTCTTTAACCGAGCAGACAACCGGGACCATAATCTCCGGAAAGACTTTTTTGCCTTCCTTGGTACATTCCACGGCTGCCTCGAGGACAGCGCGGACCTGCATTTCCGTAACTTCCGGATAAGTCACCCCCAGACGGACACCGCGATGTCCCATCATCGGGTTAGATTCCCTCAAAAGCGAAGCCCGCTTTTCGAGGATGTCCATCGTAATCCCCAGGCTCTCGGCTAACTGCTGCAAAGCCTCTTCATTGTGCGGCACAAACTCATGAAGCGGCGGATCCAGCAAACGGATCGTAACAGGGAACCCGTCCATGGCGGCCAAAGTCCCCTTGATATCATTCTTGACATAAGGGAACAATTCATCCAAAGCCTTCCGGCGTTCCTCAAGTTTCTGAGAAACGATCATCTTTCTCAATTTAAATAAGGGCTGCTCAGAATTCTTCCCGTAAAACATATGTTCTGTTCTGAACAATCCGATCCCTTCCGCCCCAAAAGCCCGCGCTTTAGCGGCATCATCCGGAGTATCGGCATTTGTCCGTATTTTTAATGTGCGGATTTTATCACACACCTTCAGGAAGTCGTTTAAAAGCTGATTCTCAGAAGCGGCGTCAATCATCGCCAACTGGCCCTCATAGACTTTTCCCTTGGTTCCGTTTAAGGTGATCCAGGAGCCTTCCGGGAGGACTTTGTCTCCGATTTTCATATTCTTGGTAGCGTGGTCTATTTCCACTTCCGAACACCCGACGATACAACATTTACCCCACCCGCGGGCGACCAAAGCGGCATGGGAGGTCATCCCCCCTCGCGCTGTCAAAATAGCCTCAGCCGCGCGCATGCCTTCCACGTCTTCCGGATTTGTTTCCTCTCTGACGAGTATGACTTGCTTCCCGGATTTCTTCCATGCGACGGCTGCCTCCGCCGTGAACACGATTTGTCCGGTTGCGCCGCCGGGGCCTGCCGGCAGCCCCGACCCGAGAAGTGTTGCCGTTTTTTCCTGCATCGGATCGATAATAGGATGCAAAAGCTCATCCAGCTGAGCCGGTGTCACACGGCTGATCGCATCTTCCGGCGTGATCAGCTTTGACTTAAGCATATCCATAGCCATTTTCAAAGCCGCCGGCCCGTTGCGCTTGCCGACCCGGCACTGCAGCATATACAGAACGCCTTCTTCAATGGTGAATTCAATGTCCTGCATGTCTCTATAGTGCTTTTCCAGACGGTTGCGGATATCGACCAGCTGTTTATAAATCTGCGGGGAATTCTGCTCAAGCGTTTCGAGGTTCTTGTTATATTCCGTCTGAGAATACGCGTTGATCGGGGCCGGGGTCCGGATACCGGCCACCACGTCTTCCCCTTGCGCGTTAATGAGAAACTCTCCGTAAAAATCATTCTCCCCGTTACCGGGATTACGGGTAAAGGCCACACCGGTGGCGGAATTCTCGCCCATGTTTCCGAAAGCCATCGTCTGGACGTTCACAGCCGTCCCCCATTCATGCGGAATGCCTTCGATCACCCGGTAGGCCACAGCTCTCTTTCCGTTCCAGGAAGAAAAGACCGCACTGATACCGCCCCACAGCTGATCCATCGCATTGTCCGGGAATTCCTTCCCCAAGACCTCTTTGATTTTCTTTTTATAATCAGCACACAGATTCTTCAGAACATCGGCGCCCAAATCAGAATCATTTTTGACGCCCTGCTCTTTTTTATACCGGTCAAGGATCTTTTCTAATTGACGGCGGATGCCCTGGCCGTCTGCCGGTTCAATGCCTGCGGCCTTTTCCATAACGACATCCGCGTACATTGTCAGCAAACGGCGATAGGCGTCATAAACAAACCGTTCGTTGTTTGTTTTAGCCACCAACCCGGGGATTGTTTTCTGGGTCAACCCGACGTTTAAGACAGTTTCCATCATCCCGGGCATGGATTTTCTCGCGCCGGAACGGACGGATACAAGCAGAGGGTCCTTGGCATCACCGAATTTTTTACCGGTGATCTTCTCGACTTTCTCTAAAGCCGATTTTACCTGCCCTTTGAGCTCCGCCGGATATTTCTTTTTATTCGCATAATAGTAGGTGCAGACATCGGTTGTAATGGTGAAACCGGGAGGAACCGGCAAACGCAGTTCATTATGCCCGGCCATCTCGGCCAAGTTGGCACCTTTGCCGCCCAAAAGATTTTTCATCTCAGCTTTACCGTCGGCTTTCCCTCCTCCGAAGGAATAAACATATTTTTTAGCCATCGTTTCTCAACCTTTCTTTATAATTGTTAAACTCAAATGTGTAACCTTTAAGATTCTAATTGTGCTTTAAGATAATCCCGAAGTTGATCCACGGCGATCCTCTCCTGAGCCATGGTGTCGCGGAAGCGGACCGTTACCTGCTTGTCTTCCAGAGACTGAACGTCCACAGTCACGCAGTAAAACGTCCCTATTTCATCCTGCCGTCTATATAACTTACCGATAGAGGCCGTGTCATCATAGGCGCAGGTAAAATCTTTTTGCAGTTCTTTCTTAAGGGCTTTGGCCAGAGTGACAATATCCGAATTCTTTTTCAAAAGCGGCAGAAAAGCGATCTGGATAGGAACCAGGGATTTGTGCAGCTTCAACACAACTCTCTTTGTCTCTTTGACCTCCTCTTCATGATAGGCATCAACGATAAACGCCAGCGTGGCGCGGTCGACACCGCCGGAAGGCTCGATAATATAGGGATAAAATTTCTGATGTGACACGAGGTCCTGGTAACTGAGGTCCTTGCCGGAGAATTGGGCATGCTGCCGCAGGTCAAAATCCGTACGGTTGGCTATCCCCTCCAGTTCCGACCAGCCGAACGGGAACTGATATTCGACATCCGTACACCCGGCGGCATAATGGGCCAACTCGTCGGCCCCATGCGGACGCAGGCGCAGTTTGTCTTTATGAATCCCCAGCTGTAAATACCAGTTATATCGGGCCTGGATCCATTCTTCATGACAAGCCCGAGCCTCTTCCGGACGGGTAAAGTATTCAATCTCCATTTGTTCGAATTCCCGGGTCCGGAACGTAAAATTCCCCGGAGTAATCTCGTTGCGGAAGGACTTGCCGATCTGGGCAATGCCAAAAGGCAGTTTGCGGCGGGTCACATTCACGACATTGGGAAAATTCACAAAGATACCCTGCGCGGTTTCCGGGCGGAGATAGGCAACGCTTCCCTCATCTTCAACAGCCCCCAGATGAGTTTTAAGCATTAAATTAAAAGCCCGACCTTCGGTAAAATCTTTCGCACCGCAGTTCGGGCAGGTATCTCCGACATGGTCCTGCCGGAAACGTTTTTTGCACTGTTTGCAGTCAACAAGGACGTCAGTGAAATTTTCCGTATGACCGGACGCTTTCCATGTCATGGGATGCATAAGGATGCTGGCATCCAGCCCCACGACATCATCCCGGTCGTGAACCACGGCTTTCCACCAGGCCGCCTTGACGTTGCGTTTCAGTTCGGCACCCAAAGGCCCGTAATCCCAGGCACTTCCTAAACCACCGTATATTTCTGATGATTGAAAAATGAAGCCCCGGCGCTTACAGAGGGAAACTATTTTGTCCATATCAACAGTGGATTGCATGACAACACTTCAGCTTAATAAAGTCAAGAGGATTTAATTGAAGCCATATTCTAACTAAAAGTTTTATAAAAAGCAAGGGGTTTATCAAAGCTGGATTTGCGGGTTATTCCTGACGCATTAAATGGAGTTAAAAATAATACTGTAATACTGACTAATAGAAGATAAATAATTCATAACCATCTTACCCAGCATCCAGCTGAGAATAATAAGCACCGCAGAAAGAATGATTTTCGTATTCCGGCTGTAACGGGGATGAAGCCAGACCAGGGGTAAAACCAAAGGCCCCACGCAGCAAAAACCGATCACAAGAAAGGTCTTGCTGAAGTACCAGTCCGGAGACTTTCGTCCCTTGAGTTTCCTGCCATCGAGGAACTCATTACAGTAACGGCATTTAATCGCTTCATCCTGAATCTCTTCTGCGCAAAACGGACATTTTTTCATCTATAACCCCGATGGTTCATCTATCAGCATACAGAGATGACCTGTTCCGGAAAGTTTAAAAAGCGTTTCCTTTCAACCCTTTTGCAGCTTTGCAAACTCTTCATCCGGCATATGATAAGAATGCTGATCATCCGGATAAGTTCCGTTGACAACCTCATCCTGAAACTCTTTAACGGCTTTTTGGATCAAGGACCCTGCGGACATAAAGGTTTTAACAAACTTCGGCTGATAACTTTCAAACAGCCCCAGGGCATCGTGCGTTACAAGAACCTGACCATCGCAATAGGGACCGGCCCCTATTCCGATCGTGGGGATGGTCAGCTGGCCCGTAATTATCTGCGCCAAACGGTCGGGGACACATTCCAGGACAACACCGAAACACCCCTTGTCCTCAAGCCATCTGGCCTGTGTCAGAATTTGCTGAGCCTTTTCAGCGCCCTTGCCCTGAACCTTAAATCCGCCCAATTGTTCAGCGGTCTGCGGCGTCAAACCGACATGCCCCATCACCGGAATCTGGGCCTGCCGCAAAGCTTCAACAGACGGCGCGCAATTTTCAAACCATTCTATCTTAACGGCATCGCATCCGGCCTCATCCAAGAATCTCCGGGCGTCTTTGACCGTTTGCCCCGGAGCTGCATGACAGGAAGAATACGGAAGATCTCCTATCAGGAGGGCTTTCGACACGCCCCGGTTAACGGCTTTAGCGTGGTGCAGCATGATATCAATATCAACGTCCCTTGTTGAACCCAGGCCCAGGACAACATTCGCCAAAGAATCCCCGACCAGAATCATATCAATGCCGCAGCTGTCAATGAGCTGCGCGAACGCATAGTCATACGCTGTAAGCATCGTCAGCCTGCGACCTTGCCGTTTCTTTTCAAGAATATCCTCGGGGGTCAATCGCTTTTTCATAATCTGATAAGACCTCTTTCAACATATTCAACAATCTTTTTGGCCGAAGCCATTGTCTGAACAATATCAAATTGACCGCACGTCACATCGCCAACGGCAAAGACATTGGCGGCCGGCGTCTTCATGGAAAGCTCCTCAACCCAGACATACCCTTCCCTTGTTGAGGTTAAGCCCGGAATAACATCGTATAAAGACATGTCCGGCTTATGAGCCGATGCGATGATAACAGCGTCTGCGGCAAAAATAAAAGCCGAGTCCGGGACGACCATCAGCTGCCAGTGCCCGTCAGCTTTAGGATCAGCGTAATCCAGCCGGTCACATTGAACCCCCTGAACGAAATGAGTTTCATCTCCTATCAGGTCCAGGGGCCTTGTCCGGGCGGCAAACTCGATCCCTTCCTCCAGGGCTAAACGGCGCTCCTGAGGATGGATAGGCAGGTCATCTTCAGATAAAGGAAAAACAAGTGTCACGTCTTTACCCAGCCGGCGGCACAATCTGGCACAGTCCAGAGCTTTATGACCGGCGCCTAAAACGGCGATTCTCTTATAACGGTGGAAATCGGCCTGGATGCGGCTGTAACTCGTTTCCGCAACATTCATTTTCATGAGGAATTCTTCCGCGAAAAAGACGCCCCCCAAGTCGTGTCCGGGGATCTGATTCAATGCGGCGCCTCCGGTTCCCGTCGCTAATATAACCGCCTTGTACTCCTGGCTCCACAGTTCTTCGATGGATAAAGACCGGCCGATACGTGTCAGAGTCTTAAAATCAACGCCCTCCATCTCTATGTCATCCGTCAGCGTGTCCAGAACTTTTTGCGGCATTCTTAATTCCGGGATGCCGTAGCGGAGGATTCCGCCGAGGAACGGGAAGGACTCAAAAACGGTAACGTTCATTTTCTGCCGGGCTAAACAGGAAGCCACCGTCAATCCTGACGGCCCGGATCCGACGACAGCCACTTTGGCACCGTGAAGCCGGGGTTTTCTCTTCAGCACCGAAAAAGACCGGCCGTGATCCGCGGCAAAACGCTCTAAGGTCCGGATCGCAATGGGATCGCCTTCTTTTTTTAATACACAGGCTTGCTCACAAGGAGCCCGGCATACCCGGCCGCAAACGTCCGGCAAAGGATTCTGCTCTTTGATTTTCTGCAAAGACGCCGGGAAATCCCCTTCCCTTAAAAGACGGATAAATCCCGGGATATCAATTTTCAAAGGACAGGCCGTCATGCAAACCGGGTCACTGCATTGAGGGCAACGGCGCGCTTCACTCACGGCATTCTTGCGGGAGAATCCCTGACAAACTTCCCGGAAATTCCTAACGCGTTTTTCTTTAGACTGAATTTTCTGAGGAGGCTGTAACATATTTAAAACCTCTGCGGATGCCGGGCCCCGGACAAGCTTCCAGTCCGGATATCCTCCCGGGCACAGGGTTAATTGTCCCAAAATCCGGATATGATTTTTTTCATCACCCCGGCAGCATTATTATCAGGCCCCGAATTCTTCCCGGTCCTTTCGTGGGCCTGCAGACGGATCTTCAATTTTTCGAAATCCACTTTATGCCCGTTGAACTCAGGCCCCTCGACACAGGACAAAACAGATTTAGACTGAACTTCCAGACGGCAGGAGCCGCAAAGCCCTGATCCGCAATACATGATCGTATTGGCCTGGATCAACGTTTCAATTTTCCTGGGACGGGTTAATTGACAGGCCTCTTCCATCGTCTGCGCATTGCCGATGACGTAAACCAGCTTCACCCGTTCTTTATCCAGCACCTCTTTCAACAGTTCAACGATGTTCCCTTTCCGTTCGTAAGAACCGTCTTCAGTTGTGATCATCAGCGAATGACACGCCAGCCTCATTTGAGTCTCAAGCAGCAGAGATTTCTTCTGCGCCGCCCCGATCAGCCCGATGACTTTGTTTTCCTTCTTTTTCATGGCGCGGCATATGGGCAAAATCGATGCAATGCCCGTGCCAGAGGCCATACAGACAACCGTTCCGGCGTTCTTAATCGTCGCGGGTTTCCCCAGAGGCCCCATGACAACGGATACGGATTCCTGAATGGATAAAGAACCCAGCAGACGCGTTGCCGGGCCCTTCTCCTGAAAAATAAACGAAACCGTGCCCCGCAGAGGATCGCTTTCAACAATGGAAAGCGGAATCCAGTCCCCGCCTCTTTCCGGCATAACGATGACAAACTGCCCGGGCTGGGCTTTGGCGGCGATCGTTTCTGCCACGATATCAAGCCGCTTCACGTCTTTCGCCAATAACTGTTTGTTGATAATAGGGAACATAAATTAGCACATGAAAGCTGAAAAAAATACGCCCGCAATTATTTATGCAGAACTTTGAGCAAATCTTTTAAAGACAGTGTATTAAGAACCTGCTGTTTTGTCAACCACCCTCTCCTGGCTACGGCAAGACCGTATTTCATATAATCCAAATGACCGATATCATGAGCATCGGTGTTGATGACGAAAGACACGCCTTTCCCGCGGGCGAAATGGACATTGACCGCGTTTAAATCCAGCCTTACCGGGAAGGCGTTGATTTCCAGACACGTTCGGCTGCTGACGGCCGCATCACAAACAGCTTCAAAATCAATATCGTAAGCCTCTCTCTTGCCCTTGTGAAATCCGGTAGGGTGCGCGATCACGTGAACATGGTCATTGTGACAGGCTTTAATGATCCGCTGCGTCAATTGAACCCGGCCTTGCTCAAAACCGTTATGAATGGCAGCGATGACAATATCGAACTGACTTAATATCTCATCGGGATAATCAATGTTCCCGTCCGCATCGATTTCCACTTCCGTCCCGAATAAGATACGGAGGTTCTTGAACTCCTTATTCAGGGCATCGATTTCCAGTTTTTTCTTTTTTAAGTCCTCCCGCCCCAGCCCGCCGGCAACCTTTAAACTTACGGAATGATCACTGATTCCGATATATTCATATCCTTTCGCGACCGCCGCCTGGGCCAAATCCCGGATCGAGCAACGTCCGTCCGACCACAAGGAATGCACGTGCAGATCGCCTTTAATGTCTTTCAGCTGAATCAAATCAGGAAGCTGCAGGCCGGCGGGATTCTCCGCCCCCTTAAGAATATGGTCCAAACCGATATCTTCCCGGAGTTCCGGGGGGACATACGGAAGGCCCAAAGCGGCAAAACACTCTTCTTCCGTTGTTCCGGCTATTTTTTTCTCAACCGGGCCTTGCGCAGAAAAAACGCCGTATTCGCTGATCTTCTTTTTCTGTTTTATAGCTATTTGCCGCAAGGCGATATTAAAATTTTTCGAACCGGTCAAATACAGCAAAGCCGCCCCGAAACAGTCCGAATCAACGACGCGCAGGTCGACCTGGATATGATCACGGGCCAGCACAGAGGATTTTGTCTCGCCCCGGGCCTGCACAGACTCCACCGCCGGCAGCCCGACGAAAACATCCATGACTCTGTCCGCCTCCCGCGATTCCGCAAGGATATCAATATCGCGGATGCTTTCTTTCCGGCGCCTTAAACTCCCCGCGATCTCGGCACGCGATACCTGCGGCAATGTCTTCAACTGATCAACAAAATACAAAGCGACGATGAAGGCCTCATCCAAAGTCATGCGTGACTGTGCGGCCCGGAAAATCCGGATTCCTTCTAAAATATTATTGACAGTCTTGTCCTTAATGCCCGGGAGCCCCAGCATCGCCCCGGATCTCGCCGCAGATTCAAGGCCGGCAATGTCCTGAATATGAAGCCGGTCAAAAAACAGCTTGGCCTTTTTCGGCCCGACTGACGGGACATGGACGACATCCAGAAGAGTCTCCGGGACCGCGTCAAGAATCCTTTCATAAGCGGAAATTCCTCCGGTATCGAGATATTCTGAAATTTTATCCTGCAAAGCCTTGCCAATACCGGGGATATCACCGAGCCGCCCCTGATCTTTTAAAGTCTGGATGTCTTCCCCCAACTGTGAAATATTGTCCGCGGCTTTATGGTAAGCTCTGACTTTAAAAACATTCTCCCCCTGAATTTCCAGGAGAACGCCCATGCGATTAAAAATATCGGCCAAGGATTGATTTTTCATATGTCAACTTTTATTGAAGACTTCTTTCAGTTTCTCAGCATAATACTTAACAAAAACCGACTCATCCGCTTCAACCGGACCAGTGATAAGAAGACCGATCTTGTATTCCTTGAATCCTCCCAATTCAGCCATCTGAATCATCTCCTCAACACGTATCACGTTCACATGGATCTGGGGCTTTTCCCCGGTCGGCAACTCCACCCGGATCACCAGTTCCTGGCCGATATCCAGGGGCTCTTTGGTGACAAGACAAATACCCGTCGCGCTGATATCCATGGTTGCAGCCAAGACCAGTTCCTGTTCTTTGCCGGGAGCAAGAAACGTAACCGGCAGCTCCACGTTTAAACGATGACATCTTCTTTTATCCTTCATGAAATTCTCCTTGTTTTAAATAACACGGCCTAGACGCGCACTAGTCGTTTATGACAACCGAAGCATTCCGGTCAAACGGATTCGTGCGTATGGCCAGGGAAAACAGATAGGAATATTCCCGGCGCAGATGCTTCATATAAGCCAGCCATTCGACAATAAGCAAACGATACGCTCTTTCAGCATCCCCCGCGAGATGTTCATAATCATGGCCCGGCAGGCCGGTTAACTGGGGCCGGAACATCAATTCCTCTGTTAAATGAAAAATAGCCCAAAGCGTATCCGTGAAGGATTCATGCTCAAGCAAATTAGAATTGCGCAACAGATTCAGGAGGGAATCTCTTCTGCGGGACAAGAACTCTTTCAGCTCCGCAAGATCCCCTTTTTTAATCTCGACAGCCGGCTGATAGGACAGCAGAATCTTTTGAATATTCTTAAAATCCTGCTCTGTATCCCGGGCCGAGATAACGAGCTTCGGCTGTACCTGAGCTATCCGCGTGTCGAATCCGGCCAGGAGTTTTAAAAGCGGGAAGCCCACTTCACTAAAAAAGGCCCCTATGATCATGTTGAGTTTCTTTAAAACCGTTCTCCTTTCCTGATAGACCAACAATCGGTTCAGGACCAGGGCGACCAAAAGGACTTCACAGAAAACAAAGGCAATATCTCCGATAAAATAAATAAGAATATGATGGATGTCATGAAAAATAAAGTAATGAATCAGATAAAAAAAGGCGGATAAGCTCAGCAGGATCAAGCCCAGGAAAAGCTGCCAACGGAATTCGCCGTAATATCGATGACCTTTATTCATGTTTTTCTCACCCCAGTCCGAAAATATAAGCGACGGAACTCATAAGAAGCTGTGCAAAAATAAGCGCCGGGAGAAGCAAATAATTCAGCACACCGAAGAAAGCCAAAAACGCTATCATTATAAGTCCGGATGAGCTGAAAAAGGCGAACAATTTATCCAGCCAGGCGAAAGGCAACAGCGCCTTTACAATATGAGAACCGTCCAAAGGAGGGATAGGCAGAAGATTAAGCCCCGCTAAGACGCAGTTGATCATGATGCCGTACTTGAAAATATTCACCATATACGTTAACACCAAATCCGTCCCTTGCGTTCCCGCAATAATCGTCTGGTATCCTAACAGCCCGAATCCGAACGAGGTATAATTATGAATTTTCAGGTAGTATCCCAGGAAAAACAAACAGCCGGCAAATATGAGGCTCAAAAAAATATTCGCTGCGGGCCCTCCCAAAGAAATCAAGGCGTCATCTTTCCGGGGATTCCTGTAATTGGCCGGATTAACCGGCACCGGCTTAGCCCAGCCTATCAGAAAAGGCGCCTGGCTGAGGATGAGAATGACCGGCAGAATGATAGAGCCAAACAGATCAATGTGGACAAGAGGATTAAGCGATAACCGGCCCAAGATCTTAGCCGTGGCATCGCCCCGCTTATAAGCCACCCAGCCGTGCATGAATTCATGCAAAATAATGGAAAAGATCAGAATCACAAAGCTTGCGACATGCAGCACAACAGGTTTCATTTTTTTGTGAACCTGGATCATATCCAATTGCGTCTGAATAGTTTTATCATGTCCGGATAATCTGTCCAGTCTGGTTAAAGATTTTTTGGCCATCACCAGATGAATCCGCGCCTCGGCGAAATTTTCCTCCTGCATATAAACCGTGGCCAGGATAAGATGAAGCAAACTGTCCATAGGAGCTAAAGACAACGCTTCCGTCAACAGGTCCTTTGTCTTCTCCATATCCTCCAGCATAAGGCTGCAGTAAGACAAAAAATAATAAGGTGTGATTGAGTAGGGCCGATGGGCCTGAGCTTCCAAAGCTGTCTGGGCGGCCAGATTCACCAGGGAATCGAGAGACTCGTAGTCTGTCTCCTTCTGCGCCAGCCTTAAATAATAACTCGTCTGGCCAAGGTAATGAAGATAAGACTCGGGGGCAACGTTGGCCAGGCTTTCCAGATATTGGCTGATCTCGGGATCGTCCGGCCGCTTTTCCGACTTGAGATTAATAAGGGCGACATAAATCGCTGCCGGGGCCGGAGCTTCGGCCAAAGCGTTCAAATAGTATTTTTCAGCTTCATCGGGGATATCCCGGATATCGAACAGGAGACCTAACCGGTAATTAGCCAGATAATCCCCGGGGGTTTCTTTTAAAACCGCGGCGTCCTGCATCCGGATTTCTTCAACCGACTCCTGTAAATTTATTCTTGAAATCAACAACCCGCTCTGAGCTTCCAGGTTGCCCGGATCTTCTTCAAGCACAACTTTATAGAAGTTGTAAGCTGATTCGAAATTCTGATGATTGAAAGCCTCAACGGCTTTCCGGAAGAAATCCTGTTGTTCGGCTGAATCCACGGGGGTTTCCCGGGGATAAAGCAGAAACGCCGCAAGGAAAAAAATTCTGATAAAATTTTTTCGTTTTAAAAAATGACCCATAATATTATCAACTCCTAAATTCGTTTCGCAGGACACAACAGGGCTACGGGACCGGAAAGGGCCGTCCCTATAAATTTTCCCCCTTTAAAACCTCCGGGATATTTTGCGAATCAATTCTGATGCCCCCGTCATGTTCAATTTTTAAAGTATAAAGGATGCCGGGGACAAACTTGGTTCCCGGAGCTTCTATCTGGGCATTCTTGATCCCTTTGCTAATGGCCTTATCAGAGTCCAGGGCAAAGTCCCAGAATTTGCTCCACAGCCTCCGTTCAAATTCCCCGCCCCCGCCGGCAACCTTATAACCTTCAGGAATTTCATGTACCGGGGTAATAACAAACTCTTCCGTATTTTTCCCGTCCAGGACAAAGGCTTTCCAGAACAAATAAACGCTCTTGCCTTTTAAAGGGTCCCCCTGCTCAATATAAATGTCGTCAAAACGGATCACCAAAGACTGAAACTGGATAATATTATGGCTGAACGTGAAGTACCGGGGCTTCATCGGCTGATGAAGACTGTTGTATTCCAGAAATTTTATCGTTGTCATATGTTTCTGTGTCAGGGGGTTAAAAACAACATCCGTCACCAGGACTTCGGCGATCCGGGACTCTGATTCCAGACGATCGATGATTTGATTAAGGATTTCATTCTTAAGAATATACTGGGAATACAGCTTATAGGCTCCCCAAGCCCCTATCCCGAGGAAGAAAAAAACAGTCCACAACACTGCTGTTCGAAAAACTTTCAGTTTAAACGGCATAAAAACCTCCCCGTTCAGACCTGTTATACGGCCAAAAAATATCTGCTAAAACACACCGGGCGGCGGCATGGGCAATTGACTGGCGATTTTCAAAGCCGCAGAGACAAGCTGAAAGGGTATCTGAAGAAGAGCGCAGCCGGAAAACAGCAAGCACACCATAGACAGTAAAACAAGCCCGTATTGGCCATAACGTGAACCATTCATAAAGCAGGGTCATTCCATTCACGAGTTAAAAACTTTTTTTTCATGCCTCTCCGTTCCGCGATCTCCTTTGCCAGGTCTGTCAATGTCCGGCGATCCCCTTTCAGTAATACCTGATAGCGCTCCAGGATAGACGGACGGACAAAAATCTCGACACCGGAACGGGTTATCTTCACTCCGGCTATTTTTTCCAAAGGGATAAAGGTGGCGGATAATTCTCCTTGTGAATCCGTCAGATACAATTTATGCTCACTCAGGATAATACGGCCGGAAAAATGCTTGTCTTGCTCAAAATATTCCCCTTGTCCGTAGGTTAACAGCATAGGCCCTCAAAATCTTCTGATTTACAAATCCCACATGTTGAATCAAACCGGCTTGATTTCATCTGTCATGAAATCAAATTATTCTTTATTAAGATTATTCTTAGAAAAAATTTCCTTTGCAGAAAAAAGGGCGTTTAAAGCTTTGGGGAATCCGGCGTAGACAGCCATCTGCATAATGGTTTCAACAATATCCTGGGGGGAACACCCGACATTAAGAGCATTCTGGATATGGACCTCCAATTGTCTGGGAGCTGTCCCTGATGTCGTTAACGAAGCGATGGTTAAAAGTTCTCTGACTTTTAGAGATAAGCCGGGACGGGAGTAAATCTCACCGTAAGGGAATTCTATGATCCAGCGAGCCATGTCCGGCGCAATGTCCTCAAACATTTTGCTGATGCGCGCGCAGGCTGTTTTGTCTATCTGTTCAAGGGTTGCCACCCCTTTATCAAATGAATTCATGTGCAAAGCCCAAAAACTTGTTATTTAATTCTCATAAAGGCTTCTATTTCAATCATACCTGACCCCAGCAAGGCTTTCGCAGCAAATGAAGTCAACTGGGACACGGCCTCGATGACAGGCTTAACAAACATCTCAACGATATCTGTCCGCTGTTCCGGGGTCAATGTCCTCCGGGAATCAAGCTCCTTAATCACTTCTTCCAGCTCGGATTGCGTGTCCACGGAGGATTCAATCCGGACCTTCAATTCTTCTATTTCTCTGGCCTTTTCCGCAATCGTTTTCTCAACCTGGGCTTTTTTCTCGTCAATGGAGGTCAGTTCATGCCTCTGGTCGGCATACATTTTCATTTCATCTTTCAAGGACTGCAGCTTCATTTGTTTCTTTTCAATACTGTCCTTAAGGAATTTCAGGCGCGCCACCCCCGCCGGCGGCAATTTGAAATTTTCGTCATTCTGAACGGACTTCAATTCGGCCTCTTCCTTCAAATCAGGCTCCAAACTTTTTTCTAAGACATTCATAAATTTCTCAATACGTCCGATTTCATTTTCAACTTTGGCCAATTCTTCCGGCTGCTCTTTGATAGAATCCTTTTGATCCTTTAAACTTTCTATTTCGGACTCTAATGTGGCAATAAGGTCTTTATCCGCGATGATATTATCGATAACGTCCTTCATTCTTCTTTCCGTGCCGTCTCTAAAAGCCTGGTGCTTGGCCATTTGCTGATCGACCCAGCCCTGGCTCCAGGCTAAAAGATCCGAGGCCTTTTTCGCAATACCCGTAAAATTCAAAAAGATTATGGCATTATTCTTTTGAGTTAATCCGTAATCTTCCTTCCGAAAATCGGCCTGGCTGATAATAGAAGGGTTTTTCCCGCTCCTTGTTTCAAAAGCTTCTTTTATGGACTCGCGGCTGGAAGCGATAAGCAAATAGCCGTCGATAAAAGAGTATGCCGGTTCCAGCCCTTCAATCATCGGGACATTAAAATAGCGGATATTTTCACCTTCATATTCCTCTGTGTCGGCCCGCAGCAAAGGCTGTTTCCCTATGAGGTCCCTCAGGATTTGATCGACCTTGCTCTGATTCCTGGTTTTAAGGAAGACCACAACCTGCGGCACAGGGATAACACTCCCGACCTTAACGTCTTTCCAGTACCAGCCGAATTCACGGCCCAAAGCCGGAAGGATGTCCTGTTCGATACTGAGCCCGAGGTTCTGTTCCAAGCCGGCGACAACCTCTTCTGAACTTACAACATCCACGCCTTTGGATAATAACGCACGCTGCAAATCATCCTGCGACTGCCTCCAATAAGCGTCAAGATCGTAGCAAGGGCTCCACTGATACCCGAGAACCTCCTGCGGCACAAATTGAAGCGTACCGTTATCCTGCGCCTGACATTCATAAAGGGGTTTGATTTCCGGGGCCAGTTCGGCCGGGTTGTAATAAACATTTAATTTCAGCTTTAACTCGGGGTTCAGAAGCGCGGAAAAGCTGACGGTCTGAAAGCCTGAGGACTGTTTGAAGGTTTCATCAATTTGCTGTCTCAAAACATCATGAACATCCTCGGGCGCGCCCAGCCACCCCATAATCTGTTTCTTTAAATCTCCAACCAGCCTGGCATAATTCATATAAGCCAGAAGGTCCGCTTGCGGTGTCGCCCCGGAATTCACCTGCTGATAAAGGCTGTCCTCTTTTAATGCCGGGATTTTCTCTTTATAAATCTCAATCGTCTTGCGTGCCACTTCTTCACTTAGACCGATAATAAGGAAATCCTGAATTCTCGTATAACAAATTTTAAACGGCATACCTTTTGTTGAAATCATATAGAATTTATGCTTTTCATGTTCAACTTCTTCCACAACGATATTCGGGTCAACCTTTTCGAGCAACCCGGAAAACTTCTCCGCGAATTTCACTTTGGGTTTCAAACGCGTCACGATATACATTTTGGAAACAACGTTCAGCATGTTCTCCGAATCCACAAGGCTGCCTTCCGGAGAATAAACCGCGCAGGCGATTTCTCTTCCAAAAAACATGTTCATGAACAGCTTGAATTCTTCCGAAAACACCTGGGATTTCATCTGCGCATAACGCTCAATAAGCTTTTCATCCATCCCTCCTTCTCGCATGATTCTAATATAATCAATACCGCTCATGATTTTCCAAAACTTGGTCTGGCTCATCTCATTCAGATTCTGCTCAATATTCTTTACGTGAAAAAACAGCACCGGCTGTTGGGGCAGAATCGCATTCACGGTCAAAGGAGGGGTTGTACTGCGCTTATATAAGAATACCCCTCCGACAATGACAATCAGGACTAAAAATATCAGGAGAACGACTTTAAAGTTTTTCATAATAATCCTTTCCTCAATTTTAAATTTCGTTTCATCTTTTATTTATAGATTTAATAGCACTCTTAATTATACATAAAAAAAATATAATTAAAAGGTATGTTTATTTTAGCTCAAAAAACCGGCAGGCATTGGCATTGAGGATTTCCGCCGCTTCTTCAACAGGGACCTGCCTCAAATGACTCAAGGCCTCCAATGTCCTGATGACATCTTTCGGAGTTGCCGTAAAACCGCTCTTGCGGCCATCCGTACGGTAATAAACCGGGGTATCCGTTTCTATCAAAATCCGCTCTAAAGGCGCCTGGCAGGCGGCCTCTTGCGAGGGTTTACTGTAACTCAAACTTGGAGAGCAGGATATATAATAGCCGCTTTCGATGATCCCGCTTAGTACATCCAGCGGTCCGCTATACCAGTGAAAAAGCGCCTTTGCATGACCGACATCTTGCGTGATCTCAAGGCTTTCTTTCCAAGCTCCCCTGGAATGAATAACGGCCGGCAAATGGTGTTCTTGCGCTATCTGCAACTGACAACGGAAGATATCTTTCTGCTTTTCTTGCAAAACAGGATCTTTTCTGACCCATTGATACCAGAAATCCAAACCGATTTCTCCAATGGCCACGGCATCTGCGATGTGTTCCAGAATAAAGTCCCGGCAAGGCTTCCATTCTTCGCGATGAACGCTTCCCGGATGCATTCCGAACCCCGGATAAATTCTGGGAGCGGAGAAGTCCCGGCTGATCTGAAAATTTTTTTGATTGGAGGCCAGATCTTCCCCCATGGTTATAATGGAAGAAATCCCCGCCCGCGAAGCCTCGGCCAAAACTTCAGGTAGATTCTCGACATGGTCTAAATGGGCGTGGGTGTCAATGATATGCATAACATGATTTCCGGGGAAAGATGAGTTAATGTTGCTGAGGGCTGTCAATAATGAATGTGACCGGACCGTCGTTGATCAAAGCAACATCCATCATGGCTCTGAAACGGCCTCCTTCGACTTTAAATCCCTGAGCGCGAAGCCGCTGAATAAAAAGGTTGTAATACTCCTCCCCTTTCGATAAATCCGCCGCCTTATCAAAGGAAGGGCGCCTTCCTTTTGCGCAATCCCCCAGCAGAGTAAACTGGGACACGACCAAAAACTCTCCGGCGACCTCTTCCGCGGAAAGGTTCATTTTCCCGTTCACATCTTCAAACATCCTCATTTGTGATACTTTACGGACAAGATAATCCACATCCTGCCCAGTGTCATCCTTGGCCACCCCCAAAAAGACCAAGGCCCCCTGTTGAATACTCCCGACAACCTGAGAGTCAACAGTGACCCGGGCTTCTCTAACTCTTTGAACGACAACACGCATGTTTTATCAGGAATCGAACGGGTATTTATAAAAAATTCACCGAATAGAAACGATTATAAAGAGAATCATCAGCCCGGTCAACTGAATTATCCCCCAGAAATTAAAAATTTCTTCAACAGGGATTCTTTCCCAAAATCATGTTTACAACCAGCGGTAAATATCATAATCTAATGTCTTACCTATTTACTATTAAATAAATTTATGACAAAATAGATAAGCCTGAAATTCCCCGATGGCCATTGAGGGCAGCAAATCAAGAAATGAATATTGATACTATTTTTTTCAAATACAATCTCCCGAGAGAAATAAGAGATGTTCTTATCCAATCGGGCGTCCAGGATTTCTACCCGCCGCAAGCCAAAGCTATTGAAGCCGGGGCCCTGGACGGAAAGAATCTGGTTTTATCCGTGCCAACGGCCGCCGGAAAAACCCTTATCGCCGAATTATGCATGTTACGCTCATTGTCGGCGACTCACGGCCGGTGTCTTTACATCGTCCCCCTCAAAGCTTTGGCCAGCGAAAAACATGAAGACTTAAAGAAAAAATATTCCCCCTTGGGTATTAAAGTCGGCTTAGCCACCGGAGACTCGGACGCGCCTAATAATGTTTTAAACGGCTACCATATTTTAATCGCCACGGCCGAAAAGGTTGACGCTTTATTACGGGCCCGCACGCAATGGCTTGTCAACAGGCTGAATGTCGTGATCTTTGACGAGATTCATTTCCTCAACGACTCTGAGCGCGGCCCGACGCTGGAAATACTTGCCGCCCGTATCAAGCAATTGAATCCGGAAGTGCAGTTCCTGGCCCTGAGCGCAACTGTCAGCAATGCCGGAGACATTGCTGCCTGGCTGAAGGCGGAACTGGTCGAAAGTCAATGGCGGCCGATCCCCCTGAAAGAGGGAATTTATTTCCACAATGAAATCAAATTCAACCAGGGAGGCCGCCGGCTCATCGAGGGCCCCGGGGACGATCTCCACAAACTGGTCAAGGACACTCTGGACGGCAAAGGACAGCTGCTGATTTTTGTGAACTCCCGGAGGTCTTCCGAAGCCACCAGCCGAGCGCTTTGTAAAGCCGTGGGCCCCTCTTTGACAGATAATGAACGGCAGCATCTCACCCAGGTAGCCAAAGCCCTGGTCGGATCAGAAACCCGGGCCACCCGCATTTGCCGGAAGCTGGGAGACGTCGTCGCGCAAGGCGTGGCCTTCCATCATGCCGGACTGAAACCCGAACAGAGGAAATTGATAGAAGACAATTTCAAAGCAAACATTATTAAAATCATCTGTTCCACGCCCACACTGGCCGCCGGGGTGAACCTGCCGGCCCGGAGGACAATCATTAAAGATTACAAACGTTTCGAGAACGGACTGGGCTCAGCATACATCCCCGTCTCCGAATACAAACAATGCGCCGGCCGGGCCGGACGTCCGCAATATGACGATTCCGGGGAAGCCGTGCTGCTGGCCAAGACCGCCGCGGAAACAAAAACCTTGTTTGACCGGTATATCAATGCCACCCCGGAACCCATATCCTCCCATCTCGGCTCGGACAGTGCTCTGCGGACGCATATCCTGGCTTCGATTGCCGGTGGATATGTCTACGACATTAATGACACCTTTGATTTCATCTCACACACCTTTTTAGCTTATCAGAAAAAAACGCTGAACCTCATTGAGCTGATCGGGAATATTTTTGATTTCCTCCAGGAGGAGGATTTTATCGAAAAGCGGGGCTTCCGTTTTCTGGCAACCCCTTTCGGGCAGTATACGAGCCGCCTTTATATTGATCCGGCCTCCAGCATTATTATCCGCGACGGGCTACATAAAATGGCCAAAGGGAAATCCTTCTCTTATATAGGACTTCTGCATTTGATGTGCTGCTGTCCGGACAGCCCCCTCTTAAGGAACTGGAAACGCCAATGGGAGGAAATTGATGCTTTTGCCTATAATTGTCAGGATGAAATCATTCTGCAGCAGGAAGATTTTCCCATGCTGACGGACATGGGGCTGAATATGTCCATCATGAAAACGACCATGATGTTATCCCAATGGATTGAAGAAGAGTCGGAAGAAAAAATCTGCGATGACTTCAACATCGGCCCCGGAGACATCTACCGGCACACGGAAGCCATTCAATGGCTGTTATACGCCTCCATCACATTTGCCGAGCTCTTCAAGTACAAAAAGCTGACGTATCTTTTATCTAATTTAAAAAACCGTGTCAAATACGGGATCAGGGAAGAACTCATCTCTCTGGTGCAGTTAAAAGGGATCGGGCGGATCCGGGCGAGGCATCTTTACGACAAAGGATATAAGCATATCAGCGATCTGAAATACGCTTCCGAAGAGGAGCTAACCAAAGTGGACAAAATCAGCATCTCTCTGGCCCAGGATATCCTCAAGCAGGTTTCCACCCCCTGAAATTCTTCCCCTCAACATCAGGGAGAATCAAGCTCCGGGCCGCAACTCACCGGCCGTTTTTTATTATCAAGAACTTCAAATCAGAACGGTCTTAATTATCTTCTTCTTTGCTGTCCGTAAATTCAAAACTCCGCCTTGAGGCCTGGGCAATATTGGTCAAATGGTCGGCAATCTTTTCCAGGTTATTAATAAAATCCACAAAAATCAAAGCGTTCATCGGATCACATTTCTGCTGACACAGGCGTTCCGAATGTTCCGCCAGATACTGACGGTGCAATAAATTCACTTCCCCTTCATAACGCATAACGCGGTCGGGGGCGAATTGATCCTCATCTCTGACCGCACGCAGCGTCTCCTCAAAGATATCGTCTATCTTGGCGTACAACGTCCGCATCTCCGCCAGGGCTTTATTGGAAAAATTAAAGCCTTGGACATGGACTTTCTCCGTCAATTCCGCGATATTGACAGCATGATCAGCGATCCGTTCAAGGTCATTAATGGAATGCAGCAACGGCGGAAGCTGCCGGGCCAGCTGAGGGGTCAACGCCTGCGCCGCTAATTTGGCGAGATAAAAAGTGATGTCGTGCTGCAAATGATCCGTAGCGCTTTCCTGCGTCTGCACATGAGGGATGGATTTGATATCATGAGCGAAGAATCCGTCGACGGCTGTCTTGATTGTTTTCAAAACCATTTCCGCCATGGCGGTTAATTCCTTTTTGGCGCTTTCAATGGCAATCTCCGGGGTGGACAGCAGCCGGTCCTGCAGAAATTTGAAATCCGTGGAGACATAGATGTCTTTTCCCGGGATAATTTTTTTCACCAGCAGAACCATGGGGGATAGAACAAACAGGAACAGGATCGCATTCCCGATATTAAAACAGGAATGGGCGTTGGCGATATGCCGGGAAATGGTATCCGGGGTGATTTCTCCCGGGGTGATCGCATCAACAAACCGGGGAAAGACACTGCTTTGGACAAGGAAATAAAAATAGATAACTCCGAGGATGTTAAAGACCGTGTGAAAACAGGCCATGCGCCGGGCGGAAATCGTTCCGCCGATACTGGCCAGCCATGCCGTTACCGTCGTGCCGATATTGTCCCCCAGGACCAGAAAAAGTGATGTCTGAAAATCAATAAGCCCGTTGCTGGCCAAAGCCAGGACCATACCGATGGAAGCACTGCTCGATTGAACCGCTATCGTGAAAACAACCCCCAAAAGAATGGCCAGCAGAGGCGTCCCGCTTAAATTGACAAAAAATTCCGTCACCTCAGGGATATCCTTTAAAGGTTTCATGACCCCGGACATCGTTGACAGCCCGACAAAAACCATACCGAAAGATAAAACAACCTGCCCCCAGAACTGGGTCTTGCGCTGACGAGCTATGAGCATCATCGCCACCCCGAGCCCTATCGCCGGCAGACCGTACTTGGAAATTTTGAAAGCAATGATTTGGGCCGTGATCGTCGTCCCGATGTTCGCGCCGATGACAACGGTCGCCGCCTGTTCAAGACTCACGATCCCGGCATTGACCAGACCGACCAGCATGACCGTTGTCACACTGCTGCTTTGAATCAGGGACGTTACGGTTGTCCCCAGAATAACACCGCGCAACCGGTTTTGCGTTAAAGATCTTAATGTCCTTCTGAGCTTTGTGCCGGCAATCCTTTGCAGGGCATCTGACAAATATTTCATGCCGAAAATAAAGATCCCCAATCCGCCCATGAGCCCAAACACAATGTCTTTCATAAACTTACTTTTCTCCTCTTTTAGAAATTTAAGGGTTTAATGCTGAAACCAGTCCTTTCATCAGACCAAAATTTTCAGGAATAATGTGAAATCTTCGTGAAAAGTTTTCTATATTTTATCAATATCCTCAGCATGTGCAACAGGTATTATTGCATTATTATTTCAGGAAGTGTTTTTAAAAATATTGAAGATTCAGTTTTTTCTTAATATTTATTGTTGAACCAAGCCGAACTTAACGATAAAATTGATAGATTGTTCTAAACAAGGGTTCTGCTGCCATTACGAACGGAAAAAATGAATCAAAACACATCCCACAATCAAATTCTCGGCAACCTCACCGCCTTTCTTATGGCCTTCTGCTCCATTTGTTACGAAATCCTCGTGGCTTCGCGGCTGTCTAGGCTTCTCGGGGAAGGCATTTTTGTCTATCCGACCGTTATTGCGATATTTATCCTTTTCATGGGGCTGGGAAGCGCCCGCTGGTACCGGAAGAAACCGCTCGACATCTCAAGGACGCTGCGGAAACTCAGAAATATCGAACTGGGTTTGACGATAGCCGGGATATTCAGCATCTCCGGAATCAATCACTGGTTATTCAATTCCCTGTATATAATTAATCTTGAAGGTGTTGTTTTCGGCCTTGTTATCGCAGCGGTTATCGGGTTCTTAAGCGGACAGGAACTTCCGCTGCTCTTCCATTTTTGTTCCTCATTAAACATGGAGCAAAAACACATACGAAAAATCATTTTCTTTGACTACCTGGCGAGCTTTTTCGCTTCCCTGATGTGTACTTTGGTCTTTTTTGCCCATTTAGGATTTTTCAAAACATCGATACTGATTTCTTTTATCAATTTAATGCTGGTCGTCCTGATTTTTATCATACAGCAAAAAAATGACATAAGGTTCAACCAAAACTGGGTCTGGGGGCTCTCTGTCTTTACAGGAATTTTTCTCGCCCTCTGTCTTCATATTGACAAGATAGAGAATGCGATGTTAAGGAAAATGTATCTGGGCATCCGCCCCGCCGCCCTCATTGCCAAAGAACACACCCCGTATCAGGAAGTGCTGTTATTTATTTCAAAAAAAAACGGTCATGCCGTCTTTGACACACAGGAAGAAATCCTGGCCAAACCCTATAAATATTACATTTTCGGGTTGCTGAACGGCTCTCTGCAATTCTTCCTGCCTTTTGACTCTAAAGTCGACCCGAACCATTTCTTTTTATTTGATCCTTATCTCACGCTCCATCCCAAGGTGGAAAACGTTCTCATTCTCGGCGGAGGGGACGGCCTGCCGGCCCGGCAGGCCGTTAAATACCCCTCGATTAAAAAAATTACGATGGTGGATCTGGATAAAGAATGGGTCGAACTGGCCAAAAGCAATCCGTTTCTTCATGCCTTAACCAAAGATGTCTGGGATGACCCCCGCTTCAAAGTGCATTATATGGATGCGTTTAAATGGGTTTTGCGCGATCGCAACCGTTACGACCTTATTATTGTGAACTTCCCTTCCGAACCAACCAGTCTGGCTAAAATCCGGACATTAAGCGTTCAGTTCTTTCGGGATCTCAAGAAAATATTATCTGACAACGGGGTTGCCGTCGTCACCTCCAACACCCATTCATCCAAGTTAAGGTTATCTATCCAGGCCAAAACCGCCCGCATGGCAAAACTCGCGCCCCTGATCGGCTATTACCCGGGAAAGGAAGGGACCTGGAGCCGGCTGGAGCATATCATCCTTTTTAATTCGGAAAAAGGCCGGGACGAATTCTTGAACAATTATAAACTAAATTATCACCGTCATTTAAAATACCGGCCAAAACGGCAGGAAGATTTCGGTATGATGCAATATTTCACGGTGGAGGAAGCGGAGCATTACCTCAGCTTTTATGATCCTCTTATTTCCAGGCTTCCCTTTAAAAAACAAATACAATTAATTATCGAAGATCATGTTGAACCATAAACAGTTTCTCAGGCTCATCACCCTCAACCTCGTGACATCCAGTCACTGCACACTGGCCTATATCGCTTTGTCGACAGCCCTGAGCTACATTTTCAGCAACTCTATCCTGGTGTTTTCTTTTTTCACCGGATTATACTTAATGTCTATGGGAATCGGGACGTTGTTCGTTGAAAAAATCAAAGGGGACAGCGACCGGTTTGTTTCCCTGATTATTCTGAACAGCCTCATAGGAATTCTGCTGGCCAATCCCGGCATTATCGGCATCATGGGCCTGAACGAGATCCTGAGATATCTGCTCCGGGCGCAGCAAAAAGACCTGCTCTTTTTATTATTCCCTTTAGGCATTGTTTTAACAACGCTGATAGGAATGGTCTCCGGAGCGGAACTGCCGTTCTTTTCCAAACTCATTGAGAAAGAAAAATGGCATGTCTCGAAACCCATTATCGGAGTTCTCACCAGTGATTACTTCGGAGCCTGTGTGGGCATCCTTATTTTCACGTTCTTTTTAAACCCGTTTCTTGGACTCATTCCCAGCATCCTCGTTTCTCAGATATTGACCCTGACCCTTATCAATATAACTTTCTTTAAATTACGGCTCAACAAAAAACACCCTTCCCTAAGAAATCTGCTCATCCTGACCAATGTCTATATCCTCGCCGTTCTCCTGCTGCAGGAAAAACTCATCAATCTGCTGGACGCCATCTCCGGATTTTAAAAACCCGTATTTCCCGTCCTACGAACTCTTTTTATTTTGGGAATCCTCATATTAAAGGAAGGGCATCCACATGCCAAACAAAGCAATTTCTCGGAATTCTTAAGGAAATGGCCTCAATGCGGACGGACAATCAAAAAGGGGGGCAAAAAATCAGGGCTTCATCTGCCGTACTTTATTCGATAAAGATTCCGCATCCTCTCTCTTCAGGACAAGCCCGGCGGAAATCCTGATCCACTTAGCCAGCTCTTCTTTATCTGCATAATCGAGCCTATCAGCCTTTTTATTCAGATGATGTTCGATTTGCCGGTCCAGGAAACGTTTTGTCCCCTGGGCAAAGAAAACCTCGCACTCCTTATAAACTTTATCATAGAAAGAACCCATCGTATCCGTTCCTTGAATATCATTTTAAATGCGCTAACGCCCAGGTTTCGTATTCATCCAGCTTGTGTTTGACGCCCATAACAAACCGGCAGGCCTTGTCGCCCTTGGCCTGGCACAAGATTTCCCTCGCGTCCACATCAACCCCGAAACTCTCCGAGCACCAGCCGGCAGAATAACCGGCATTCATGACACAAACAGCCTTCTTAGACACGGGGCCATACGTGGACAGATAAACGTTGCACTCAAAAGAATACGGATGATCGTACAGAAGCAGGTAATTGTCATCCTGGGACGGCTTACTCTCCGGGAAAATATTCACAAAGGCCCATCCCGAATAATTAAAGCTGATCGGCCCCGCGGCCAGTTTGGAAACAGGGTCAGCAACTTTTTGCACCGAGGCAAAATGTTTGGCGTCCTCTTTCCCGATCGACTTGGCCATGATATAAAGAAGATTATCCACCGCGTCTTCCGCGAACTCCTCGGAAAGGCCCATAGCTTCCCCAAGACTTTTGGCAAAATGCAGACGTAAAGATTTTGCTCTCACGAGAATATACCGGTCGTCCCCGATCGTGATGGTCCCTTCCTTTTTATTTGCGGTAAAAGTGGAAAAATAACTCTGCACATATTCCTCTGCCTTTTCAAACACAGGGATCATGGATTCTGGGACCTTGGCGCTTTGCAAACACATCGGCAGCCCTCCTTCGTTTTTATTAAGAAATAATATATATGACCAAAAATATCCTGCGGCCCGCAACTCAAGCCAACCGCGCCCGGACAAAGATGAAATACAACAAGAGCAGCGCCGCCAAAACATACATCAGCCAACTGACATCCCTGGCCCGGCCGCTTAACATTTTAATAACAGGATAACTGATAAACCCCAGAGAAAGTCCGTCGGCAATAGAGTAGCAGAACGGAATCCCGATCATCGTTAAAAAGGCAGGGATACTTTCCGAGGCATCGTCCCACTGTATCTTTTTCACGTTTTCCATCATCATAACCCCGACAATAACAAGGGCCGGCGCGGTGATAGGGGGATACTCGCCGATCATTCCTATAAACGGGCTGAAAAAAAGAGCCAGAACAAACAATACGCCGACCGTCACGCTTGTCAATCCCGTACGCCCGCCGAACGCAACGCCGGCGGCGCTCTCTATATAGCTGGTGACAGTGCTCGTTCCCAGGCAAGCGCCGCCGACTGTCCCGGCGGCATCCACAATCAAAGCCCGGTCAGCCCGGGGCAGGGTGTTCCCTTTCATAAAGCCCGCTGTTTCCGCAACGCCAATCAAGGTCCCCACCGTATCAAACATATCCATAAAAACAAATACAACGATAAAAGGAAGACAGCTTAAACGCAGGGCGCCGGCCAGATTCATTTTCAAAAAAATCGTCTGTTTGATATCCGGCAGGCCGAATAATCCTTGATACGTAATTTCCCCGAAGCTCATAGCCAGCATGGCGGACGCCAGGATGCCCCAAAGGATCGCGCCGTGGATTTTTCTGACTCTCAGCACACTGGTCACAATAAGACCAAAGAAAAAAACGGCGATCTCCGGGGCAATAAAACGGGTATTCAGCTGAACCAGGGTCCCCGGCTGATCTATGATAATGTGGCCGTGCTGCAGGCCGATAAACGTGATAAAAAGACCGATCCCCACGGCAATTCCGTTACGCAAACTCATGCTGACGGCGCTGATAATGGCTTCCCTGACCCTCAGGATGGAAAGGATGAAAAATATCACTCCGGAAATAAAAACGATTCCCAGGGCAACCTTCCAGGCTTCAGGGATCCCCAGGGAGGACAGGGCCATAATGACCGAGACAAAAAAGAAATTTTCCCCCATGCCCGGAGCCAAAGCAATAGGGTAGTTGGCATAGAGTCCCATAAAAACAGACGAAAAAGCCGAAATCAGGCATGTGGCCAGCAACACGGCGCCGAAATCCAAACCCGTAGGATTTCCGGCAAAGTCTTTTGAAAGGACGCCGGGCTGAAGAAAGATAATATAGGACATCGTCAGGAAGGTTGTCAGGCCGGCTAATATTTCTCTTTGAATATTCGTATGCTGTTCTGAAATCCGGAAGGTTTTGTCCAAAATGGCATTCAACATGAATCTGAAAAATTTTAATGACTGATTAATACAGAGGGGTTTCTCATACTTAATATAATTCGCCGGGAGAATAAGGGGAATGAAAAAATGAACTTTTTAAATCCGTATGATGAACTGTAAAATACGCTTTGTGCGAGATAAGAGGATATCGCCTGCTGATACGGCCCCCGGATCCGCAGGCCATATCACCGGGTTCTCTGAATTTTATTGTTCTATTCGCTTTTTTGTAATGTGTTAAAAAACCTTATGGTATCTTCCTGCATTTCCGCTGAAAGCTCCCTGCCCACAAGAGGATAAATTTTAAACGTCACATCGTAAACGGAATCTTTCAGCACCCGGTAAAAATTTTCCGCCTTTTCTACCCGATTATCTTTAATGTAAGAGTCATTTTCCCCGACCCCCACAAAAAACCTGACCTGCCGGTTGCGCAACAGACGAGGCGGGGGATCATATGTTCCAAGGGCAAAAACCGCTACCGCCTGAACGATATTGGGTCTTTTAAAAGCAAAACGATGGACAAACTCTGCTCCCCCGGAAAGACCGACCATATATACTTTGCTGGGGTCATACGGGAAATCTTTCTGCAATTCAAGAAGAATGAGCATGAGCGTCAAATCCTCACTGCTTTCCATCGTGGGGAACCCTTCGTTAAACTTCGGGCAAAGCAGGATATACTGTTCCCGATCGGCCAAGGGGCTCCAAAGATGCCCCTGATCCAGCGGGTCGCCGCCTTCCTTGTGTACGGCAATCAGTAAAGGATATTTCCTGTCAGGATCATATCCTTGCGGCGTCTGAAGCAGATAGGTCTGTGTCACATTTTTTTTGAGCCTGCGCTCAAACTGCTGCGGTTCGCCAGCCCAAACAGCGGCTGCTGTCAGGGGGGGAAAACAAAAAATTAAAAAAAAGATAAATAACCTCTTCATAAAATTCATTCCTTTCCTGGAAATAAAAATTCTTTTTAACCTTTCACGGGACGGCGCGCATAAGCATCCTCTACAATTATAGAGCCTGGAGGCCAAAAATGCTAATTTTGCCTGGGAAACTTTTTGCCACTGCCGGAAGAGGATCTTCCACATAAAGTCTTCCGGACATAGTCCGCTCACATGAGTGGGCCGCCCCCGAAAGACAACCTCATTCTTCGACATACCCCACAGGGATAATATAAAGCGGCCTTTGATCTGCCGGCAAAGACAAAATATTTCTTAAGGCCTGTTCGTCAAAAGCTCCAATAGGAAGCGATCCCAAACCCAATCCCAGGGCCTGCAAATGAATATTTTGAGCAATATGCCCCGCTTCATAGTAAATATACTGCCGGCCTCTTTCCCCATACTTGGACACTGTTCTTTGCTGAACAGCACAAACCACAATATTCAAGGGCGCTTCCTCAACAGCAGCCTGCCCCAAAGCAGCTTCGGCCAGAGCCGGAATAACATTCTCGGCTTCGACAAGCAGAAGTTTATGTTGTTCCGGCACATATAGATAAACAGCCTCCGGGGTGACCGCATAAATTTCCATGGGGTATAATGCCCCGGCTGACGGCGCAGACCTCAAAGGCGTTCCCTGTTCTTCGCCCGTAATTCCCTGGGCGGCCCATAAAAGCTGTCCAATTTGCGCCAGGCTCAATTTGATATTTTTAAACTGTCTCTGAGAACGCCTTTGGGATATCGCCTCCTCAACCGTCAAGTGTCCCTGGGTTTGGGCAGCAGGCAAAACAACAGATGGATTCTGGGCCATAAGCGGGTCCTCTTGATTTATAAAATTTAATATCATGACTATAATAAACAAGCCATAATGAAATTCCCGACACACACGGATAAAAGGCCTGCATAAGTGCTGCGGAAAAAAAGACTTGCCGGGAAACCGGCTCATAAAGACCTCCCTTGCTGAACACGCCCCCATATCCGGCTTAACCCGTCAACAGCTCCCGAAGGTATTTTATAATCAACCCAGCGGGAAATTTCTGTCTGTCCCGGATTAATTTCAACCGTTGGGCGCCCCCTCCTTTTGGCGTCTTCCATAGGCTGGCGGATATAAGGAAAAACACTCGTTGTGCCGATGGAAAAATACATATCAAACCCCTGTTCCACCTGCGACAAGAGAGTCGTGACCTGCTCCAGCGGCAGCATCTCTCCGAAAAAAACGACATCCGGACGCATGATCTGCCGGCATTCCGTGCAGCGCGGAGGGATGTCGATCTCGGTGAAATCCTGAATCTGCAACCTTAACCCGCAGTAAGAACAGACAAGTTTATGAATATTCCCATGAACTTCAATGACATTCTTCGAACCGGCTTTGGTGTGAAACCCGTCAATATTTTGAGTCAGCACCCAGACCCGCTGTTTCGCCGCTTCAATGTCTGCGATGATTTTATGGGCCTGATTGAAGGATGCTCCCCGGCTTCGCTCTTCCAGCTGGGCAAGATATTTCCAGGTACATTCCGGATTTTTCTGCAAAGTTTCTCCGGCCAGCGCTGTCTCAATCGGGATACCGTCTTCCGTCAAACGGTCATTGTACAGTCCTCCCACGCCCCGGTACGTGGGCAGTCCTGATTCGGCGGATATTCCGGCGCCCGTGATAAAAAGAACATTCTCCGCTTCCGTCAGAAGCGCGGCGATATTCTCAATGTGTTTCTGATCATTATTCTGACTGAACATATCCATCGCTTGTCACCAGGAAAGCAGACAAATACCTCTCCCCGCAGAATTATCCCTCCGGGCAAAACCTGCCCGGTCTTATCCCAGCCCGAAGAAATTCTGGACAGAGAACCAGAGCTGCCTGAAATATTCCACCGCCACGGGATCCTGGGCTTTCACCGACCAGACATGCTGTCCGAACCCCAACTGCGCCAAAACAAATTTGCCGAAAGCAAGCTGGCCGATAGCCGTTTGCCCGGCGGCGAGCTGGCCGACCCCGAAGAAAAAAGTTAAAGCAATCTGGGCCACGCCCGAGGCTCCGAGGATCAACTGGCCGAAACCGAACAACAGCCCTAACCCGAACTGGGCCACGGTAAAAAGCCCCACCCCGAATTGTCCTACGGCGACAATGCCTTTGGCCACCAGAAAACGGCCGGTTTTCTTATCCCGGCCAAAGGCGATATGAACGAGCGGCCAGCCGTTAATGGTCCTCTGCGTTTTCCATTCAAACCCCTGAAAAGTCCTTAACGGGTGCCCGCACTGCGGGCAGCTGAAGGCATAAGGACTAACGGTTCTTTCACACTGCGGACAATTCACGAAAACCTTCCGGTCCGTCATAGACATATCCTCCCGGGAATAAACCCTTTTGTTCGGAAGAGCCGTATTCTATAATTGCTCTACGGCCAAAGACGCCAGCTGAGAACGTTCACTTCGGGTCAGCAGCACATGCCCGAAGAGATCAAACTTTTTCAGCCTCTCGACCACATAAGCCAGACCGTTCGAGTTGGCATCCAGGTAAGGGTTATCGATCTGCGCCGGGTCTCCGGTCAGGATGATCTTTGTCCCTTCCCCGGCCCGGGAAATAATCGTCTTGATCTCGTGCGGGGTTAAATTCTGGGCTTCATCAACAATAAAAAACTGGTTCGGGATGCTCCGGCCCCGGATGTAAGTGACCGCTTCAATTTCTATCAGTTCCGATTTATGCAGGTTATCCAGTGTCAGGTCGCTTGTGGACCAGTCTTTATTCTCCGCGTTAATAGACTGTTTAAGAATGAACGTCAAATTGTCGAAGATCGGCTGCATCCAGTAGTTCAGCTTTTTTTCCTTGCTGCCCGGAAGATACCCCAAATCCTTCCCTAAAGGAACAATAGGCCGAACGACCAGCAACTTCTCGTAAACCGGCTGGCGGGCTAAAATCTTTTCCAAGGCAGAGGCTAAAGCAAGCAGGGTCTTCCCCGTGCCGGCCTGCCCCACCAAGGTGACCAGTTTAATGCGGTCATCGAGAAGCAGGTCCAAGGCGATGCGCTGTTCCGTGTTCAACGGGACGATCCCCATGACATTGCAGTCATCGGATAAGGATGCCAGCGTCCCGTCGCTCTCCTCATACTTGCATAAAGCTTCCAGGTCCGGGTCTTTCTGTGCCGCGGCCAGAGCATATTCATTGCTGTTGAACGCAAGCCCTTTTGGAGCAACCCGCTGCCCCTGCTTCAGTTTTTGCACGTCCCTCTTGGGCAGAGTGATCTCTTTCCACCCCTGATACAGCGCCGAGTACTCGACTTTCTCTTTTTCATAATCCGCCGACTTGATTCCCAGAGCCTCGGCCTTGATGCGCGCGTTGACATCTTTGGAAATGAAGAAGACCTTCTCCCCTTTTTGCTGAAAATCCCAGGCCACGCTGAGGATCTTATTGTCATTAACATTTTCGTCCAGCTGGGGGAAATCTTCCGCCGGCAGGCTCAAAGAAACCATCAGCTTGCCGTTATTGCTCATTTTAGCCCCTCTTTTCAAAGCGCCCCGTTTGATATGGGAATCGATCTCCCGGAGAACCTGACGGGCATGCATGCCTTTTTTGTCAACGCTGTTTTTCAAATTATCCAGTTCTTCGATGACCGTGATCGGGATGACCACCACATTATCGGCAAATGAATAAATAGCCATGGGGTTATGAATGAGAACATTGGTGTCCAGCACAAAGACCTTTTTCATGGGCTCTCCTTTATTGAACAATCCTTTAAGCAATGAGCGTTTCTTTCTGATGATATCCCCCCTTTAAATTGTCGTCCGCAAACTGTACATCTTTGAATGTAGCAGTTCAGGGTCGGCATGATCAAGGAAAAGATCAACAATTTTACGGATATCCTTTGTGATTTTCGGCGACCCCCAGCGCTTCTCTTCCGGACGGACATACAGTCTTGTATAGCTGAGATGCACCACTTCTTTATTACGCTTGCGGGTGAATCCTCCGAATTTCCGCGTAAAAGAAGGCAGGGCTTTTTTAAAAGCCTCGGCATCCCGGACATAATGCACGGCCCGGGCATCGTCCGGCTTAGCCGGAGGCTTGTAGAAAAAATCCAGTATATTGCTGGCATGCAGCACAAAGGCCTCCAGCAGGGAATTATAGACGTAATAATCGTCCGCCCCTTTCAATAAGAGGTCAACGACCCCGTAAAGCATGTTGACCTCGTACCAAAGATGTTCCTCCGAGAAAGCTCTCAGTTTATCAGGGGAAATTTTTCTTTCAAACTGCACAGATGTTCTCCTTCCAGACCCCTAGGTCACGGTCGACGTCACCCGGATCGCGCGCACGGGGCTCACCGGGCATTTGTTTTGACAAATCCCGCAGCCGATACATCTGTCCGGGTCAACAACCGGCAGGGGGATTTTGCTGTTGCGGGTCTCCAGTTTTATGGCCTTGTCGGAGACCGGACAATGCTCTTCGCAGACGATGCACTGCTTGCCCTGCGCCCAGGCCAGGCACAAAGAGCGGTCAACCTGAGCCACTCCCATCCTGGCCTTTTTTTTCTTCTCCTCCGGAAGTTTGGGGATAGCCCCCGTCGGGCAAACGTTGCCGCAGAGCGTGCACTGGTATTCGCAATAACCGATTTCCGGGACGAGCTGCGGGGTCCAGATCCCCTGCCAGCCGGACTCCAGCATCACCGGTTGCAGACCGTTTGTGATGCAGACTTTCATACAGTTCCCGCACCGCACGCAGGTGTTCAAAAACGTTTTTTCCTCCTTCACCCCCGGAGGCCTGATGGCCTTAGACTGTCCAAAGGATTTCCAGCCCGCCCCCAGACTGGCCCAGGAAGATATTATTAAAAATAAAAATGACCGGCGGCTCATCCCCTGCCGCGGAAGGCTTCCCTCAGCGGGGACCGGGCTCTTACGGTGCCAGACAAATTTTGTCTGCCGGGTCGGACAGTCATAAATGCAATCCATGCAAAGAATACATTCACTTTTCAAATATTGGTTTTCTTCTTTTATCGCCCCCATCCGGCACCGCTGGCGGCATAAGCCGCACTGCCGGCACGAGTCCACTCTCCGCTCCAGCAAAGCATAAGAGGAAAAAAGGCTGTAAAGAGCCCCCAAAGGACACAGCATCCGGCACCACAGCCTTGAGACAAAGAAAGACATGAAGCCGATGACGAGAAAGATAAAGAAAGTTATCAATGAGTTGGCAAAGAAATGAATGCGGACGCCCAGGACATTGGCTTTCAAATCACGGTAAAAATCATAGACCGGACCGTAAAGCTCGAACTGCTGGATAAGACGAATAAAAACCTGATCAATAGAATACGTAACAGCGGGGATCACGTTCAGGGACACCACCCTGGCCAGAGTGACAATCGGATCCATCATCCAGGAAACCTGCACCCCTAAAAGCGCGAATATAAAAAATACCCCGAGGAAAAAATATTTGACATTTTTAATCTTTTGGTTCTGTTCAAAGGAGGGCACGTGGTTGACTTTTGCCAGAATTCCGCGACCTTTGCTCCTCCGGCCGGACAACAGGCATCTGACATAAGCGAACGCATCTATCATCGTTCCGAGCGGGCACACCCATCCGCAGAAAAACCGGCCCAGAACAAGCGTCAGCCCGATCATCAAGAAAGAAAACAGAAGACCGGACAGCAGGACCCTTTGACTCACCGCCGTCAGCAGCATGATCAAAGGATCGACTTTAAAAAAAATTTCCGGAGAGATCCCGCCCTGCAACGGGTAGGTTGTAGACCAAAGGATATAAATAAAAAGAAGAAGAAAAAGAATCTGAGAAGAACGCCGTAGAAAAACTAGTTTTTTCATAAAGTGTATGATCATTCCGGCAGAGCATCATCCGGACAGGCTGAAGACAACGAAGCCTCAAGTCTCTTATCGTTATTAATACATATCAAGCTTTCGCAAGCATAATATCCGCTTTTTCAAGATCACTTTGCCCGAAGCCCCGGTCCATAGCCACCTTAATATAAGGCACTGTTTCCGGGGCCAGTTTAATTAAAGAACAGGCATAAACATCGGCGAGAGTCGGGTCTGTCGCGGCAATAACCGTGTTAAACGCCTGAACATCCGCGACATTTCCCCCGCTGGGACCGTTGCGCAGAAGAACCCGGCTCGCATCAATGACGGTCAGATCCGGGCTGATATAATCTGTGATATCCACCAGTTTCTTCCCGATGTCCAAATGCATAAGCCCTCTTTTCCCGCTGCAGACACCCATAAGATTCTTCATGGATAACGTGAGTTTTGTATAGCCATGGTGCTTCAGGACCGGCACGTTAATAAACTTGTCGCAGACAACGGCATCCCGCAAAACCGGCCAGCCCTCCATCGAACTGGGGTAAGCGAATTTGGCCTTCACAACATTCCAGTGGTCGGCGAAATAAACCTGGGCCCCTTTGGCTTTTGCGGCGGCGGCAATCCCGCTGTTTTCATAGACGCGACGGTCATCATTACAGGGGATATCAAAAACATTCACCCTTCTGGCGCCCGCCTTAAAACACATTTCCACCAAAGCCGCGACAACCGAAGGATGGGTATTCGCGGCCTGTTCGGGAGAGCGGTCCCAGGCCATATTCGGTTTGATAACAACAACGTCCCCTTTTTGCACGAAACGGGCCATCCCGCCCATCTCCTCAACGGCCTTCATGGTATTGGCATAAGGGTCATCCCCTTTTACGGCCACGATGTCGTGCAGGCCTTTAATGCCCTTTTTCTTACGGCCGGCGGAATCAGAGCTTTTGGCAAAAACGGTTTTCAGGAAGTGATTCCCGGCGATGACGGATAAAAGAGCCGCGCAGCAGACCTTCAGGAACCCTTTGCGCGTCATTTGTTTCTTAAGAAAACTTTCCAGATGATATAAAATTTTTTCCATGGCGATCTTCTTTCGTAATGGTCGGAACAATATCTATACCTCATCCCCCCCTGGTTCAGGGACAGGGCTAAAGCTCCTCCTCATTTTAAAATATTCAAACAGACCGCTTTAACCGCTCGATAAAACGGGCCAGCACGATACCGACTTCAAACAGAACAAGCATCGGGACAGCGAAGACCAGCATATTGAAAATATCCTGCGTAGGCGTAATCACGGCAGAGAATATCATAATAAGCAAAAAAGCGTATTTCCGTTTGGCCTGCAGCATCCGGGATTCCAAAAATCCCATATCCGTCAGCAAACCGATGATTATCGGCGTTTCAAAGACGACCCCGCCGATAATCATAAAGGCGACGAAAAAAGAAATATATTTCGCCAGGGTGATCTGCGGCTGTGCGATGCCCTGTCCGAAAGCAAACAAGAACCGCAAAGCTCCCGGCAACGCAATCCGGTAAGAGAACCATAACCCTGACAAAAAAAAGATCATGACAAGCGCCAGCCAGGCCATCGCCCGTTTCCTGAAACCTGTTGACGCGGCAGGGGCCAAGAACACCCAGGTTTCATAAAGGATCACCGGAAAAGAAAGAACAAAGGCAAACAACAAAACAACTTTCAAATAAGAGACAAAAACCTCTGTCGGAGTAATGAAAATCAAATCTTCAACCAGATGCATGACCGGCTGTTTGACCCATTGGACGAGAAGACGTCCTTTGGCGAACAGGGCGACACTCACGATGACCAGGCACCCGAGACAAATCAAAATACGGCGTCGCAATTCCTCCAAGTGCCCGACGATATCAAGATTCTGCGATTCAGGGGGATAGAGCTCATTCATGAAACATTATCTTCTGGCTTGTCTTTCTCCTTGGGATCCGCCTCCCCGATGTCATGCATGCCTTTTTTAAACTCGCTCAACGCTTTGCCCAGAGCGCGTCCGATTTCCGGGAGCCTTGCGGCGCCGAACAGAAGAAGAGCAACGATCAAGATCAATAATATTTCCTGGAACCCTAGTCCAAACATGTAGTCTCCTCGTTTTACGATATTTATTAATATTAATATTCCGCAAAAAACTTTCTAACCTGTTTCCTTGTAACCCCGGTCTTAATCTTTCTCAAGCGCGAATAATTTTAATACAGAATATTGCTTTTAAGCACTGCTCCCGCGGAAAACTTTCCAAACAATGACTATACAATGCAATTATACCGCTACCAGGAAAAAATCCAAATAAAATTAGTAAACAGGACCCGGCGGACTGCTATATCAATATTTCTGACGAAAGACAACCTCTCCCGTACGGAGATCCACGATATCAGCGTAAGCTCCCGGGGGGAAATCTTGTAAAGCCAAAGATACCTGGGATTTGTCCAAAGTCACCAGTATGGCCTGCCCGAACTGGGACTGGATCACCTGCGTGCCATACCTGGAAAACCTCGGGACCTCTTGTCCGCCGGGAGTGTAAACGGTCAGCTTATATCGCGCCTTGCCCTTCTGTTTGACCTGAGGCTTGTCCTTCACGGCATCTAGTTGAAATCCGGCCTCCCGGGCGCCGTGGTCTTTAAGAACTTTTACGATAGCCGTTCGTTTCATCATCTTTGCTTCATCAAGAGCTGTCAGGCCATTGTTGGCCCGGATGTTCGGATCCGCCCCCTGTTCAAGCAAGAACCGAACCATATCCGGGTTATCAACGGCAATAACATGATGCAGTGCCGTCGTGCCTCTTTTCTGCCTGGCATTGAGATCGGCTCCGGCCTCGACAAGGAGCGATATCGCTTCCGTGCGGTTCTGGTCTGCCGCATAATGGATCGGCGTGTTTCCCTGTTCGTCCTGACCGTTGACGTCAGCCCCTTGCGCCAGGAGGCGCGCTATAAGAGCCGAATCCCCCTGAGCCGCCGCATGATGCAGACTGTTGTCCGGGCCACTGCCGCAGCCTGATAATAAACAAAGGGAGAGAAAAAATACTTTATATTTCATAACGCCTCTTCCGGGAAAAACATCCTGAAGGTTTTACGATTATAGACATCCGGGCCAAGGAACTCACCCAAGAACAGGGACACAGGATTTCGCCCCGGCAGGTCCCGGGAAATTTCAATATTTCTAAAGATCCTGCCGGCTTAATGACCTTATACAGGCTTCGCGCAAAGCCCATAATTCATCGATGTTTTCATCCGGGGCCCATTGACGGATAAAAGCTTTATGAACATTCTCCTTATACTCATCTATTTGCGCCGGGCTGATCTGCTGCTCCTGCAGAAAGGCAGGCACAGGTTCGGACGTCCCGGGCCTCCTCGTCACGTCAACACGCTGCCCTTCATACAGCAGGTAACAATGCGCCTCCGGGAAATGATCAAATTCGGACTTCTGCAATATTCGGCCTGCACCAGGGGTATTGCGTTCATTCATAAAATATATCCCCAGCATCAACCGGACATCCATACCAAGCTCCTCTGCGAGACTGGCCAGAAGCGCGTGTTTCGTACTGCAGGTCCCCCGCCCCTCCTCCAGGACCAGCATCCAATCCGCCCGCTGAGAAGTACGTCCGTAAGGCAAATTCAAGACATGTTCACACGCCCCGTGAAAAGTCAAAATCCCTTTGGTCAGGAACGCCCGGCCTGCAGGGCCCCGGGCGGTTATAGCTTTATCAGGAATAATGCCGTAAGATGACATAGGCGTCCCGTCAAAACAACGGTAATATCTTATGATCAACCGGATGACTTTTTATACAGAAAAGGAAGTATTAAAGACGACTCAATAAATGTATCAACCTCTTCATTGGGGAAACTGATTTGGCTGGATCCGAGGTTAATTTCGGTACAAACATACCCGTCCTGATTGACGGTGAGGGCCAGTCTCCGGGACAGGCCTTTGGAAAGGCTTTCGGCCAGATCGGATCGGTGATTTTCAAATTTTTTCAAGGAAATGGGATTGCTCAACAACAAAGGCGTCCTGACGCCGAAACACAGCTCATTTTCACGTTCTCGGGCCGTGACAACAAAAAGAAGCCCCTCGCTGTTGAGATAATTGACACTCACCTGATCACCGAGAGAAGTTATCTGGAATACTTTAAAACGGGTCTGAAAATAATCTTTCACTGTTGTTAAATTCGCGCTCATGCGGTATCTCCTCTCGATAAAGAATCCTATTAAAAGCTCACAACACAGCCAAGGCACATCGTTATTTCATAGCCGTAAACGGCAGGATACCAGCCGGGAATATCAGCTTTGTTTTCCTTCTATGGCGCAGAGAAGGATCCCCCCTGCCATAGCAAGCTCCCGGCTAAAAGGGGTGTTCGTGTCTCCGAAGATAACACGTATCTTCATAACAAACGGGTTGAAATTCTGTTGATATTTCAGGACCTCCGTGCCATGCACAACACACCGGTATTCCTGAGGGATCAGGTTGACCAAAAACCTTCTCACAAACGCCTTGAACATACTGTCCTCTTCAATAAAACCCAGCTCCTGATCCCCCGCATCAAGAATAACCCATTTATCCTTAAAGATCGATTTCAGTCCTTTCCGCCGCAACGCCCCGATTTTCGTCTGGCTGTTCGAATCATAGACATCATATGTCGCCGCAAAATCAATAATTTGTCTGGCCTGGATATGGAAGATCTCCTGACTCATCCCTTCGTCCGTATACAGCCGCAGATCCTCTTTCAGCTTAAAAGCTTTCATCTCGGAGTAGGCCACCGTGTCTCCCTGAACGTTAAAAACGTGAAACGCCCCCCCGAACAACTTCAGGACCTTTCGGCGGATAAGGTATTCCTTCTCATGAAAATATGTCATCTTGTCTCCTCATTGTCTTCATAGCGGGGCCCTTTCTGAAAACACAGCGCTTTCTCTTAAAAGCCTGCCGTTTATATATAATATTTAATCATAAAATTAAAAAGTTTCTATTGTTTTTCACTTAATGATAAACCAAATCCGTCTGAGATATGCAGGCTTTCTTTCGATGAGCCTGATGGCCTCATGGCGAAGGACGGCGGGGGGCATGACGCCTAAAACGCTTCACGGGAAAAAGACCGGCCTGCTTTAAAGTTGTCCGTTCCTCTTGGCCACCGCTTTTAAAGGATGAATATAAATAATTCTTTCCACCCTCACGTACAAACACTGCTGATAATTCGCGTACTCTCCCTGCCCGTATTGCAACAGCACCTTCTCCTCGACTTCCCAGTCATGCCTGGGCTTTTTCGTATAATGCCAAAAGACATCCTCTAATTTCAGGAAAGGTTTGTCATATGTCCCCTCCAGCAGTTTCGTCAAGACAGCGTCATCCACGCTTCCCGAGTAGGACGTCAAACCCTCATCATCCTCATAAATTTCAAGTTCAACGATCATGATTCCCTTCCTTTCCCAAGCCCCTTCCCGCAGCCAAGGCCATGGAATCCTGCGGCCGGCTGTTTCATTCTCTAAACCAAGCCAAAGCTTCGCCTTTTTCTTTAAACAAACGAAAATTATACCCGGCATTCTTAAAAACCGTTTCCACAAAATTATGCGACGAATCATGCGGGGCAACAAGCACCGCGATCTTCGCAGCCCTCGGCTGACCGAAACGCATCATATCTCCATGGGCAAACCTGTAATTATCAAGGACACTCGCGGTATTAATCACCTGGCTGACATCAACCAGAAAATTTATAATATTATGCTCCTGGGATTTTCTTATAGCGTTCCCGGCAAATTCCTTCTGCAGTTCTGCTGTGATATCGCCATAAACCGTGACTTTTATGTATGTCCTGTCTTCCGACACGGATATTTCGTATTTCATGGGTTTTGCTCCACTCTAAAACAAAAATTACGGGCACTCAACTTATCTGTTTTTCACGATCATGCCCGCTTTCTTGACCGGATAAAATAAGCGTCCCGGAGAAACAGGGCTAAACGCAAAAAAAGGATCAAAGACCGGTTAACCCCTTCGTATTCATCCGTCTTTTTAAAGATCTCCGAGAACGAAACCGACCGGAAGGACTCGCTGATCTCCAACCCGTTCTCTTCAATCATGCCTTTAAAAGAATTGACGTTTGTATACCAAAAACTTTCAATAAATAAAATCGAACCGTTGGGCTTGAGAAACTTACCGATATCCCGGTAAAAGCCCTCATGAACCCGGCTGCCCGGATCACAGACCTTTATTTCCCGCTTATTACTGGAATTAAGAACCCAGGGAGGGTTTCCGACCACCAAATCCCATTGTTCATGCTCCGGGATGGCCTCAAGGCCATCGGACTGGTAAACAGTGACTTTATCCTGCAGGTCATTTTCTCTGATGGTGGCCTTAACGGCCTCAACGGCTTTGGGATTAACGTCCGCCAGCGTCAAGCGGTCGCACAAATGATTCGCAAGCAAAGAAAAACCGATGAACCCGGGCCCCGCACAATATTCAAAGACATGCCCGACTTTCCCGATCTTCCGGGACACGACATGAACGAATTCATGCGCGAAAAGGATGCCGCCCCCGTTGAGGGTCCATAAAAAACGGACTGTGATATCTTTATAATTAATTTTTGAATACATTGGACTTCCCGGCACGAAAAATGGCGACGCATCACGCTCCCATATGACTGAGTATAAACCGGCTGACCAGCGACAACAGCACAACCGAAAAAACAATATAAATGATCCTCAGGGGAGAAAAATACAGCATAAAAGCCGTGTGCCGCATCTTTTTTCTATAGGCATCAAACACAGCCTTAGAGTGCCTCTCGGGCCACGGAGCTTTTTGGATACGTATCATACTCATGACATTGTCAAAAAGGTAAGGGGCCTCGGAAGGAGGCATTTTATAAGGATACATTTCACAAGGGATATTCAAAGTTTTATCGTGAATATATACCGCGGAAAAAGGCTTCAACGACGGCCTGGACTCTTTGATCATAACAGGCTCCAGGGAATCAAAGAAATGCAGAATATTCTCGAAATCCATCCTTTTACCAGAAACGTGCAGACAGGGAGCATTGACGAGAAGTTCATAAATGCCTTGCGGTTTATAGTCCCCGAAACGGTCCAGGACAGCACCGAACGCATGGACAAGGGAGGCCGGGGCATCCTTCACGACCAGCCGCCCGCAGGGGGACAGCTTATCAAAGGGATTGATCCTGGTCATGGATTGCAGCCCTTCGGAACAGGCATGCCCGTCACAATAGACCGTAAGAACATGGACCGGCTCAAAACAGGCGGAATTCTGGTCGATGGTGACTTTAAAGGCGTAGAGGGTCAGTGATAAAACAAAAATCAAGACCAGGACGAATTTCTTACGCAAGCTTACGTCAAGCTGACTGCGCTCATAATTTTTCGTCACAAAATAAATCGTCGCGAACAGAGAAATGATTAATATGACCGGGTTATGCATCGACACCCATATAAACCCGGACATGACCAACAGGACCAGCAAGGACACAAGAATCCAGAAAGTCCATTGCTTCATTCCTTTGGGGAACATGTTGTCTTCAGGCACTGTTTTTTCCTGTTCTTAATTTCCCCCACCCCAAGTCCGGGCAGGATCGCGTAAAATCATATTAAACCGTTTCATGGATCATAGGAAGAATGCTTCCTTTCTTGATTATACCCAAATACCCCTTTATATACAATTCTATTCAGGACAATTTCGCATATTTCCTCCCTCATAATTGAGGCGGGCTTTCCAGCCATAAAACACTTTACATTCTTTGCCGATAGAAGATAATAATAAAGGTTCTCCTACCACTGACAAGCAAGGGGAAGGATCGCAGAATTGACCAAAGATCACTTGATGAGAATTCATGAGTAAGACACGTTCCCTAGTTCAATCGGCTTTTCATCTCCTTAACACTTATTTTTCCGCCGTCATTCTCATTTATTTTTGTGAAGAAAATATCTGGAGCCTTTACCTGCAGCCGGATTCCCTGGGGCCTTCCGGTATCATTCTGCTTGCGCTCACCTATCTCCTCAAGCTCATCATTTACAGCGGCATTTACGGCACGCTGGTCGAGTTATGTTCTTATGAAGAATACTGCGTCTCGCTGCAACGCTTTTGGCGTAATGTGAACGATTTCTGGATTCCCTGTCTGTTTCTGCAAATCATCAAAATAGCTGTCATCTTTGGCTTTTACGCGTTTATTCCGGAATTCGACATGATATCTTTTGGCTTATGGCTGGATATCCCGCTGTTCTTCGGGCTCGCGGCTCTTATCATCCGGAAGAAATATTCCAAAAAATTCAGGGTCAAACCGGGACTCCTCAAATTATCTTACAGCGAAGGATGTGTTCTCCTGGGGCTGGTCGTTGCGCAGACGCTTGCTTCCCTTGAGGCAAGGATGACTCTGGACATATCCCTCAGCGCTTTCTTGAGTTTAATCCTCCTGACAAAATACTTGCATTTGCTGCTGCTGATCTTAATAATTAAAATCGTCCTCAAGGCCTGCCCCGAAATCCCGGACCATTTCCAATCACGGAAAGAAATATTCCTCATCAACCCCATGGCCGGGGGGTCGATTCTCGTGAGTCTGTCGATCCTGTGTTTCCGGTATCACCCCTCTGTCTTCGCGGTCCTGAAGGGGCTCACGCCCCCGGGTTATCATATCAGGACCTTTTCCCGGCTCTTTTGGCGCAAACGCTACTACCGCCCGAACACTCTTGTGGCTTTGACCTGCCACACATGCAACAGCTTTGAAGCTTACAAAATCGCAAAAGAGTTTAAAAAACGCGGCTCCAGAGTCATTATGGGCGGGCCGCATGCCGCATGCCTCCCGCAGGAAGCTTTGGAATTCTGCGACAGTGTTGTCATGGGGGACGCCGAGGGGGTCTGGGAAGACATCATCAAGGATTATGAGTCGGGCTCGCTCAAACCCGTCTACCAGGCCGAAGCCACAGACGCCCAATACAAAAAAGTGCATCAGTACTTATTGTCCGCGCCGCTTCCGGAAGTCAAGGATTACCTGGAAACGACCCATGGATGCAAATTCCATTGCGACTTTTGTGCCGTTAACACGCTCTGCGACGGAAAAGTCCGGCATAAACCCGTCGCCGAATTTGTTGAACTTCTGCAAAAACTCCGTCCCCGGTACAAGGTGTTCAATTTCATCGACAGCAACATATATTCCGACCCCCAGTATACGGCCGAACTGTTCGAGGCTTTAAAGCCTTTGAAAATAAAGTGGTACGCCAGCAGCAGTATCGACATTGCCGCCAATGAAAGGATCCTCCGGTTAGCCAAAGAAAGCGGATGCATCGGCCTGACCATCGGCTATGAAATCTGGGACGCCTCAAAAGAGCAAGAACACGGTGGGAAGTTCTCCATGGCCCATAAATATCTCGAATACACCAAAAGGATCAAAAAAACAGGAATCATTATTAAAGGGCATTTTATCCTGGGGTTCGATTCGGACCGGCTTGAAAACTTGTGGAATTACTGGAAATGCGGCCTCGCCATCTTTCCTTTCTTCTCCGTCATGGCTTTACTCACCCCCCTGCCGGGGTCCAAATTTTATCGCGATATGCTGGAGCAGGAACGCCTGATGAATATCAACTGGCGGTGGTATACAACCTTCTGGCTGATGTTTAAAACAAAACACATGGGGTATCTGCGGCTGAAAATACTTTTCCCCCTTATAACAGGGCTTTTCTCCCTCACCACCTCCCCCAACGGCTGGCTGCTCATAAACATCTTTGTCATTGTTTTCTGGAAAGCCACCGGATTCTTTCTGTACGCCACCAGCCTGCAGCCTTAAATCATGTCCATAAGACGGCGGTTCTGATAGATGCGGCGGTTATTCAGGATATACCGGATCAAAAAAATCCCGGTTACGACCCAGGCCGCGAACAGAAAAAAATTCAGGACAGGATAAGGGATGAGCAAGAACACGAATAACCCTATGTAAAGTATTCTTAAAATGGAATCACTGAAATACAGCGTGTCCACCAACGACACGGTGTCATACTTCCTGCTTAATATTTCCGTGATTTGATACAGGGTTTTCTGGTCAAAAGTCTCCGGGGGGAATTCCGTTCGCAGCCAGACGGCACTCAGTTGAACAACGAGAGCTTTCTTCTTATTCGAAAGGTAACTGTGCGCCATTAAAACAAGAAGCAGACACAGGACAGCCGGAAGCCGGAAGGGCGTTGCCATCCCGAGCAGCAGCAATAAAGACAACACATAAAGCCCAAGCTCTTGTCGCTCGATACGGGCGAGCGTCCGGTATGTCTCCCGTCTATTTTTATCTGAGATCAAGGCAGAGCTTATCGCAGGGTGCCATAGAAGATGCGAGAACCATTGGCGGGAATAAAAATCGTTTTGAAGCGTTCGGATAAAAGTGGGGAAACTCGAGACTTTGTCTGGCTGTTGTGGGGACATCATCTTTTTATGATACTCTTTTCTTCAGCAGCCCGCAAGTCCGGCGGACGGGTAAAAAAATTTACAGGCTGTGCATTCCTGAATGATGAACTGTTCCGGCAGGCAAGGCATCCACTCTCTATCAATATGAACGCACACCCCTGTCAAATCTGCGGACAATTCCTTATAACATTTGATTATTATAATTAATATTCAAATTCGTACAGCCTTTTTTCTTTCATCGTTGTCGGGACCACGCCTACCTGCGGGAAATCAACCATGATGGTCGTTGTTCTCTCCACTTCCTCATGATAAATCAACATGGTTTTAGGGTCGATCAGCCTGACAGACCGGCCTTCCATGGTGGAATCTTTGGCCCGGATTTCCGGGACATTTTGCTCTCCCGTCTGCCGGGCGGCTTCAGCGGCGTCCTTCAAAGTTTCATTGACAAAACTTAAATCAGCATCCTCATTGGCAGATACCTGCTCGATACGGACACACTGTGTTTGGGCGCAGGGTTCCAGGGCCTGAAATTTGGTCATGACATTATATTCCAGAACAGATCCGTCAGGCAACGTATAAGGAACGGCTGCCGACCAGATGTCCCCGATTTGAACCGTCTTCCCCACGAAGTCCCCAACAGAACTGTTCCATTCAGAAGTCGCTTTTTCTTTTAATATGCCGCTATTCATCGTTTTGGCAAACTGCTGCCCCAAAGGCGGCGGGAACTGACTTTTCAAGGCGTCCACAACAGCCTCATATCCTTCAATATCCAGGATATGCCCCTCCGGGTCCAATTTATAAGTCACGGTCAGTTTTGACAGCACATCTACGAACGGATTCTCGATCTCCCGGCCGTCCCGTTTCATGACCGTGGATACCGGTTCCGTCACGACGTCCCAGCCGGTGTCCGTCCTGTTCATGGTTATTTTTGTCTTGGAAACCGCTTCATCCACCTGACGGCCGGCCCCGCCGGTGTCTCTCTCCCGGGTTGTGGTCAATATCTGGAAGAACGTGATCCCGTCCTCCGGGTTAAAGGAAAAAGAAACTTTTTCAGCGGCCTGGGCCGCAACCGTGCTGACACAGAAACACAGGGAAAAAACAATCACAGGACTTATCTTTTTTAAACCTGAACACATTTTCATGCCTCCTCCTTTCTCCGGGACCGTTTCACCACCAGCCCCGGACCGGGTCAAGACAGCCTCAAAGGCTTCCTCCCCCGGCAGCACCTTTTCATCAAGGAACAAATCAACTTTTCATATACTTGGAAACAAAAAATTTTATCACAACAAAATAAAACACGAAATTCGCAAAAAACTGCAGGAAATCAAAAGCTAATCCTCCCCCCAAGGCCTGGATATCCCCGGCCGGATCCAGATATACAGGCAGCGTTATGGAAAGAGGTGACTTCGCGGAATCCGCCGTTATGACAAAAAACGGGAACCCCCATCCCCAGAAACAGCCCCGGTAAAAGCAAACGTATCTTCTGCAAATAATCGTGCCCAATGCGAATAACAGGCTGTATAAAATTCTTTTTTTCATAGGACTCCCGGGCTGAGAAACTCAAAGGTTGCTGCCCCCCCCCGGGAAGGGCAGAATTCATATTATAACTTTAAGCCGCTTGTTCCGGCTATTTTTTCAGATATCCTACGGGTTGCGTCAACATAATTTGCTGGTCAGAACGCAGCCCCATCTTTTCCGCGAGGACCGGCTTGTCAACCATGCCCAGAACAACAGTCGCCAGTCCTTCTGAAGCACAGAACAGGTAGACATTCTGGCTGATAAATCCTGTATCTACCGCGGAATAAAAATCCTTATCCTCGTCTCCGGCCCAACCCATACGTGAACGATCGGCCACGTAAATAAGGTTTACCGGAGCATCCTGGGTGAAAGGCTGGCGTCCTGTCAGCGCTCTGATATCTTCCGCCAGAACCGGTTTCAAGATATGTTCCGGGGCATCGTACAGATAAAGCCCTTGAGCGAGAGCCACATAGATATCAATCTCCTGCCAATTCACGGCAGACGGCGCCGTACGCTTTCCTGAATCCTGACGGTTGACACCAAACGCGGCCCAAAGCAGATTGGAAAGCATCTGCCCGGACAGTTCCTGAGAACTGAATGCGCGCCGAGAACTCCGGTCTCCTAACACTTGCATGAAGGGTCGGCCCCCGTCCGTTTGCGGAGTTAAAAGCCGGACCGGCTCAACGTCCTGAGCAGCCGTCACAAGCGTGCAAGCAAGAACAAACGCCAACACTAAAGGACAGACCGGGAATAATATTCTGTTCATAAAACTCCTCCCTGTATCATTAAAAATTATTTGTCTATATCACGGACCTCTCCCCCGGGACAAGGGAATAGCTTATTATATCAAAAAGCCGCCGTATTATTGAATATTAGCTTTTTTTATGCCGTATTCTTCCCGGCCTTCCCGGGTGAATCTTCAGAACAACCGCCGTCAGACCGCAAAGCCGGAACAAGTCTGATTTGTCTGGAGCAGCGGTCTGTCCACCGGCTCGGCCCTGCGGGTTCCGGCGTGTGTCAGAGAAGGCGTGCCGGAGGCGGACGGCAGAGACATCTTGCACAAATGGACTCAAAACGGTATATTTAGAATAAACAGGGATAGGGATAATAAAGAGACAGGCGCCGTTATGATACAAAAACTTTTTTATAAAAAAGGACAGCTCGCGGTTATTATAATCGCTGTCTCTGTCTTTTTGGGGGGCTCAGGAGAGACACAAGACAGCCCGGCTGAAAACAATCCTGTAAAAGGTCCGGAGGAACAAAGCGGGGAAAAAGAGAGCCCTGCCGGTCCGGATATTTTAAAACAAAAAGCCCTGGAAAAAGCGCAACTGCGTCTGGAGGAAATCAAGGAAATTTATTCAAGGGAAAGGGAACGGTTGCGTGACGAGCTTAAAGATCAATTAAATGACATAAAAAAATCCGGGAATGACCGGGATGCCCGTCGTTTGGCCGTGCAAGAGTGGAAAAAGCAGGAGCAGGCCCTCAAGGCAGCTTATCAAACGGCATATTCGGAATGCCAGAAAACCATTGCCGATCTCGGGGGTGATCCCGGGGCGTCCGTACGCCGGGTGTCCGCGGGCACGATCCAAATCCTAAAAGCACCTGCCGGATGTCCGAGAAAAGTCGTCATAAAAAAAAGATGCCCCCGGCGATGAAAAAGCCCCTGTCTCCAGATGAATCCTGGCCCTCAGTTCAGCTCAATCAGCGGCAAGCCTGTGTCTTCACTTCCCCTAAGACATTTTCCGAAGCACGGCAGCGACTAAAACAAGTCCGGTAAAGCACGCTCCGGCTATAAAAAGCTGATCTATCCCCAACAGCAGCCCCATGACGGCGACTCCTCCGGGGGCAATTAAAGCCAAGATCAGTTTCTGACGTTCCATTTTCGTTCCTGTCAATATTACGGTTAAGTATCATGAAATATTTTTAAATCCTAACGCCAGGAATCCGGCGGCCCCGGCCGAAGCCGTATCGTGGCGAGGCGGGGCCGATGGAGTGACGCATGACAAGATTTCACTTCTCCCATACTTCAGGAGTCATTGATCCCGGCCCGATGAATTCTGCACGGTAAGGTTCAACAACCAATATAGAATAATCGGGGTCCTCCGGCCCTGAAAAAACAGCTGAAAGCATATCAAACCAGTAATCGCTTTTTTCCTTTTGGTCGGTCGTTATTCTGGCTTTCCCCTGTATTTGTACGTATGGCTTGCTTAGATCCTGAGGATCATTTATCCCAAAGGTCAAATGAACTTCCGGATTCTTCTCTATTTGCTTGATTTTTCTTGAATGAATACAAACGGCAGACCGAAGGTGAAATTCATTATCTGACTTTATCATGACATAACGGGTCCAGGGCTTGCCGTCCAGCGTTATTGTCGCCAGGTTGGACAGCTGAGGAAATCTTAACATTTCAATGATATTTTGTCTGACATCCGAACTCATCTTCCCCTCCTTTCTCTTAAAATCCCTGCCAACGGGATTTCACATGCCCGCTTAAAGCGTGGCGCAGGATTTGCTTTTTATTCAAAGGCCGCGTCATGCGTTACGGCCGACTTGAGTGATTTGTCCGGCGGCCCGTCCAATATTCCGGCTATCGTCAGCAAGAATGGTTCTTCATTCATAGACCAAAACCCCCTTCCAGTTTCCTCACCAAATCATCGACAAACTTTGCCGCCGGCACCCCATCAATCACATCATGATCAATCAGCACAGTCAAATGCAGGATCTCTCTGATTTTGATTTCTCCGCGACAGGCTACAGGTTGCGCATTCAAGGAACCCAAAGCCAAACAAAGAGGATGCATACTAAAGGGGATTATCCATCCCCTTGTATGGCCTATCATCCCGGAGCTAGTGACCATCACCGTACCCATCATATTTTTTAATCGATATGGACTGCTGAAAACAAATATCCGCATTAACAGCAGCCGAAGCCATTGCGGCAGGCCGGAGAACAACTTCATTCCCGAAGGGTTATGCCTTTCCCCCAACACGTAATCACCTTCATTCTCAATGACCTGAGATTTCACTGATTCAATTTCGGAATATATCTGACTGAGTGTTTTTTGATCCGCTTTTCTAATCACATACGGAAGCGGTACTCGTGTGCCGTTGACCTCCTTCTCAAAAATAAGCGAGATATCGACATCATCGAACACCACGGCTCTGTTTCTCCCGGGACAGTTTATTCCGTTTATCGGAGGATGGAGGGCGACGCAGTCGGCGATTACTTTAACCAGCCAGGCCGTGAATGATCTCTTTTTGCCGGAACGCCGGTTCTGCTTGATTTTACTTCGCACGTCGGTAATGTCAACTTCCAGCAGCGCTTTAACATGATGTTTCTCGCGCCCGATTCTGCCCACATCAAATGTGAACCGCCGGCTGGATGGATATTGAATTTCGTTCATCTTTCTTAATTGCCCAACGCTCGATATCCGTCCATGGCCGGGGCAGTCCAAAGAGTATAATCATCGTCAGGCAACGGTTGCAGATTGAATAGTTTATAGTGCTGGCGTTCCAAATGATATTTATCATAAAATCCGCTCTCAAATTCATATACTTGTCCAGTATCCGGGTCATATAACCGTTCGTTCCCCAGGATTGCATCGCTGCGTTTTTCTGCAATAATATCATCCGTTTGGTTTCGCCTCTCCCACCCTTCCATAATAATGTCAGCCGTTTCACTCAATGTCTCACCGGCTCTCATGACTCCCTGCCATGTCTCTGCTTGCTGTCGAAGGCAATCTTGCACATATTGCGAACTCAAGTTAAAACTGCGCACACAGGAGAGAAGGCTCTCCTGTAATGACGCGAATTCGTCCTGCGGCGCCGAGATACCGACAAAAGACAACGCACAGGCATTGCCCCCTCCCGGCGCGTTCATGAACGGCATAAATGGCGCAACGGACACAAGGAACAACCCTTCGCCGGCTGCTCCATTCTCCTCATACACCGCACGCATCAGGGAAGTTTGAAAATTTTGGCCGTAAGGGCTTGATTGTTCAACGGAAGACACAATCTGAATATTCTCAAGCTGCGGAACCATGGACATGAATTGACGGGCAAGTCCGGTGTCGGCGATATCCTTAAAATGCGCCAAAAAATTCTCCGGCGTGAGCGGATCGACCACCGGCATTTCAATCCATGCCACAGGGAATCCTCCGCTGTTCATATACTGCAAATCGATTGTCTTTTGCATATCACTGATATAAAAAGGGCCGATCTCGCTGAACATAAAGCACCGGCGCAACGGTTGATTAGGGTCCTGCATCAGAAAAGCCAGTGTCGAACAATGTCCCGCGATATAAATCTGCCATCCTGCCGGCTTTTGTATCGTAAAAAAACCGGCATTATACGGTTCTAAGTCTATGTTGATCTCCGGGACTTTTCTTGCGTTCGGCATGGCTGAACCCGTTGACGCAAGGTTATTCGCAGGACTGATTGCGTTGTTGTTTTTTTCATTACCCCCTCTTCCACAGGAGACAACGCTCATTCCAACAAGCAACAGCACACCAATCCACATGGATACTTTATATTTCATCATGAACTCCTTTTAAAGATTGAATTGCGCATCATTGGTCCCGGCCGAATCCGCACCGTGACGAGGCGGGGACGACGGGATGACTTGTTAGATCATTGTTCGCTTTATTTTTTTATTTAAAAAATTTATTCAAATTATTTAATCTTTTTCCACTCTTTCTCCATCATCTTAAGATTCCTCTTTTTTTCTTTCATAACTTGTATTTGTTTTTCTATTGTAAAATTGGGAGTTTCTGCGATCCACTCAGCATTCTCTTTAAGAAACTTATCAGGCTCGTTCTCAAGTATATCTAACAACTTATTATCCAATTCTTTCACCTCTTTTAATAGATTAAGAGCACTCGGCAAATCCCCAGAAGAACGTTTTTCTATTGCTTGCGATATATAAATGCTGATTAAAAGACCATATGGCATCAGGTGATAAGGAAATTTCTCATGAGCTTGTTTATACCAATACACTTGTTCTGTTACTTTTGTTGAGGCTATCCCTTGTTCAATATAAGACATCACTCCGTCATCATTTGCATAAGATAAATTTATAACACATGGATTCAGTAAAATCACTAAAGACACGCCTAAAATAATATATTTATTGCGTCTCATCCTATTACTCCTTTCTTAATCCAACGCCTGCGCATCACCGGCGGTCTGCCGAAGCCGCACTGTGACGAGGCGGGGACGATGAAGTGACTTGTTAGATGTTTTTATAATTTCTTTAATAATATACTAATCCTGAATAAAGAACATTCACGAATGTTGTATGAATAGGATTAAAGATAATATCTAAAATATGCCAAGCTATTATAATACCTATAATTGAAAAAGTTGGATTACGGATAAAATGCAGATATTTCACTGAATCTTCTTCATACTTAAATAATAAAGGAACAATTCCACTGCTATCAAGAGGAGGAAAAGGTAAAAGGCTAAAAACAAACAATAAAACGTTAAGAGAAAATGCTATACTTAATAAAATTGTTAATGAGTGAATAAGGCCTCCATGACTTGTGGATACTATAGTTATAAAATTCATATAATCAGGAGGATAAAATAAACCAAACAATATTCCAATACGTATTATTATTCCAGATATTATTACAAGACCCAAATTTGCTAAAGGCCCGGCAAGACTCATTAAAGCCGCGGATTTAGGATAGTTTAAAGCCCAACGAAAATTATATGGGGCACTAGCCCACCCCATCATCCAGCCATAAAAAAAATATGTCAATATCGGCACAAGGATTGTCCCAAATGGTTCCTGTCGCATATGTGGAATTGGGTCCAGCGTTACTTGACCTCCTTCATAAGCAGTATAATCCCCCAATTTCATTGATGCCCATGCATGACTAGCTTCATGCATTACTAGAGAAAAAAGAAATACAAAATACCACAAAAACATCAAAAGTATATTGGGCATAAAATTCCTTCTTTATTTTCTGCATTCATCTAGCGCAACGAACTCAGCGGGGCGCGCGGCCTGCCAACGGTGGCGAAGGCGGAGCCGCTGTAGTGATAGTATGAAAACGTGCCTCTGGAAGGCGTATAATGATTTTAAGCCAAAAACCACAACCTTCCAGAAAGGAGGCACGTATGTATTACATCGGAATCGATCAACACAAAAAGTATTCGTATGTTGTCGTTAAAGATCAGAATGGCAACCGCATCGATCAAACAAAATTATATCACTTCCAGAAAGATGCTATGAAAAATTATTTTAAAGCCCTTCCTCATAACTCTTCTGTCGCACTGGAAGCCTCTGGCTTTGACCTTTGGCTCGGTGACTTGCTTGAAGAGGCCGGCTTAGATGTTTCTCTCGCTCATACCGCGCGAACTAAGGCTATTGCCGAACAACGCATTAAAACCGATAAAATCTCTGCTTCTGTTTTAGCTGACCTCTTGAGAGCCGATCTCTTGCCCAAAGCTTACCGTGTTTCCCGCTTTCATCGTGATGCTCGTGCTTTGATGCGGTATCGCCACCGTTTGATCGCCATTCGCACTAGCCTCAAAAATCGTATTCATGCTATCCTTGATTATCAGGGTATTCAGCATTCTTTCAGCGACCTCTTCGGTGTTTCCGGCAAACTCTTCTTAAATCAATTATCCTTACGGCAACCTTATTCTTCCATGATTGCCGATTATCTCTCCTTTATCGATATTCTCTCCCGGCATATTTACAAAATCGATTCTCGTCTCCGTCTGAACATCAAAGTCGATTCTAAGGCTCGGTTACTCTACACTGTCCCTGGTATAGGGGTTATTCTTGCTCATGTCATCCTGGCTGAAATCGGTGACATCTCCCGCTTTAAGAATGCGCATAAACTTGCCCGTTACGCCGGCATTGTTCCTCGTGTCCATCAATCAGGTCAAAGCTATTATTCAGGCCCTATTACTAAAGATGGCAATAAATACTTACGCACTGCTTTTGTCGAAGCGGCTCAAACCGCTGTGCGCCGTGATATATATTTACAAACTCATTTTCAGAAGATTCGAACTAAAAAAGGTTACGGTGTCGCTATAGTTGCTGTTGCTCATAAGCTGTTAAAATCTGTTTTTGCTGTTTTGAAAAACAACTGTGAGTATAAATATCGGTCAGTATAAATGGGTGATGCTGTTAACAACTCTGGCATATTTAAGGCCGTTGTAGTGATTGGCACGCCCTGTCATAATACGCTATTGTGCGCATAAGTCCTTTTGGGGAATATAGCGCGAATGGATGATTTGGCCTTTCTATTTTATGCTTGACCAGATGACTGTTTTCATGGATGACTTGTTAGAGCTTTATTTAAACAATTTTATAGGTAAATATTTTATATAATTTTCAAAATCTTTATCTATTGTATAAATAAAAATTTTTTCTGTCGAAGCAACCGCGCAAATTAAGAAATCTATAGTCGAACCTTGTACTCCTTTTTGTCTACAAATATTACAAAATTCTGCAGCTTTCTCAAAATGCTCTGTATTAAGGGGGATATCGGGGAAAGCAGATAAAACTTTTCTTAGTTTTTTAAATTGTTCAGGATTGGGGATTCCGGAGAGCAATTCTTGCCTTATTGGACCAATTATTGTTACTCTTCCATCTTCAATCAAATCTCTAAATTTTGATATCAGGTCTGCATTTGGCTTCTTATGTCGTAAAACTTCTGACCAAATACATGTATCCACAAGAATTTTCATCTCTTCCTTGCTTTTTTGTAATCGTAGTTCTTATCAAAATCAATCGTTCCAAAAAAATTATTAACTTCAAGCTGTTTTTTGTGCGTAATATATTCTTTCAGTGCCGCGGTAACAGCTTCCCTTTTCGTCTTATGGTGACCTATTTTTTGCGCAAGAACGATCAATTTATCATCTAAAGCTAAATTTGTGGCCATTTTTCACACCTCCTTCTACACAAAATATAACACATTATAATGTGTAGATCAAGGCTTTTATTTGTTTGGCTCTAACGCAAGGAACTCAGCGGGGTCGCGAGGCTGCCGAAGGTGCCGAGCGCTCCGCTGAAGTGACTTGTTGTCTGAACTGTTTGCTGAACCGAATCTATTCTCAAAATTGGGGTTTCGCTTCTAACAAACTCTTAAAAAAGACCACCCCAATTTTATTTATCTCTTCTCTTTTGTGATGCCACCCGCCTCTAACGATACTTCGAATTTCTGACTGGAATCCTCATCATCTTGTATTTCGTCACCAACAGCAGATTTCTTAACCGCAAACGCCACTCCGCTTCTCATATGAAATTTCCCGCCACCAATTTCTCCAGCCAGACAACGCAACGAACTCAGCGGGGTCCCGAGTCTGCCGAAGGTGGCGAGGGGCTCCGCTGTAGTGATAGTATGAAAACGTGCCTCTGGAAGGCGTATAATGATTTTAAGCCAAAAACCACAACCTTCCAGCAAGGAGGCACGTATGTATTACATCGGAATCGATCAACACAAAAAGTATTCGTATGTTGTCGTTAAAGATCAGAATGGCAACCGCATCGATCAAACAAAATTATATCACTTCCAGAAAGATGCTATGAAAAATTATTTTAAAGCCCTTCCTCATAACTCTTCTGTCGCACTGGAAGCCTCTGGCTTTGACCTTTGGCTCGGTGACTTGCTTGAAGAGGCCGGCTTAGATGTTTCTCTCGCTCATACCGCGCGAACTAAGGCTATTGCCGAACAACGCATTAAAACCGATAAAATCTCTGCTTCTGTTTTAGCTGACCTCTTGAGAGCCGATCTCTTGCCCAAAGCTTACCGTGTTTCCCGCTTTCATCGTGATGCTCGTGCTTTGATGCGGTATCGCCACCGTTTGATCGCCATTCGCACTAGCCTCAAAAATCGTATTCATGCTATCCTTGATTATCAGGGTATTCAGCATTCTTTCAGCGACCTCTTCGGTGTTTCCGGCAAACTCTTCTTAAATCAATTATCCTTACGGCAACCTTATTCTTCCATGATTGCCGATTATCTCTCCTTTATCGATATTCTCTCCCGGCATATTTACAAAATCGATTCTCGTCTCCGTCTGAACATCAAAGTCGATTCTAAGGCTCGGTTACTCTACACTGTCCCTGGTATAGGGGTTATTCTTGCTCATGTCATCCTGGCTGAAATCGGTGACATCTCCCGCTTTAAGAATGCGCATAAACTTGCCCGTTACGCCGGCATTGTTCCTCGTGTCCATCAATCAGGTCAAAGCTATTATTCAGGCCCTATTACTAAAGATGGCAATAAATACTTACGCACTGCTTTTGTCGAAGCGGCTCAAACCGCTGTGCGCCGTGATATATATTTACAAACTCATTTTCAGAAGATTCGAACTAAAAAAGATTACGGTGTCGCTATAGTTGCTGTTGCTCATAAGCTGTTAAAATCTGTTTTTGCTGTTTTGAAAAACAACTGTGAGTATAAATATCGGTCAGTATAAATGGGTGATGCTGTTAACAACTCTGGCATATTTAAGGCCGTTGTAGTGATTGGCACGCCCTGTCATAATACGCTATTGTGCGCATAAGTCCTTTTGGGGAATATAGCGCGAATGGATGATTTGGCCTTTCTATTTTATGCTTGACCAGATGACTGTTTTCATGGATGAGTTGTTATACAAATTATTTTTCATAAAATCCAGAGAAAGCATCGGCTACAATGTCCCGTTTGATGTTCTTCACCTGATTTACCTGCCATCGGTCTTTTTTCAAGAATGACACGTACCATCCCCCGACATTGTCGTCCTTGGTTTGGTAAACCATCATGCTTGCACGACCGTTCGGACTTGACTGCGATGAAAACCAAATAAACAGACCCCTGCCACATAGCTCCCGTAGATTTCTTAGGATATTTTGGGAACTCGGTGTTTTTTTAGATCTATGAATCTTTGTAGAAGAAGTTGCCTGTGTAATCTTATCGGCATCTAAATCAAACTCTTTCTGATCGAGAATGCGATTTGGCGAAAAGGGTGGCAAAGTAAACTCATCCCTAGGATACCATCTCGCTGCAGACACTACTATGTTTGGAAACTCCTCGTGCCTCCTATGGGTTTTCCCAGCGAAGCCAAGCCATTTATGGTCGAACCAATTATCAACGCGGATCACAAAGAGTTTTGGCCGATCAATCTTACCAGTAAGGAATTCAATAAATTGCTCAAGAAGTCCCATAAATTCAGGATCATCTCCCGATTCAATTCGTGTAAAGAAGGACATTGCTCTCCTTTAGTATAACGCAGGCATCAGGCGATTCACCCAGAGCGACGAAGGAGCGGCGGGTGAATTCGCTCTGAATGCGATTGTTATGCTTTATTTGATACAAGCTTCAATAAACTTAACACCTAGAGGGGTTAAAGTAATAACATCGATTCCTTTGTATATTGTAACTGGTTCCGATCCCATTCTAATACCCCCGGTTAGAATTGCAGGTTCAATCAATTGCATCCTCATCAAATTATGGGCTGATATCACATATTTGGATACTGAGATATTTAGAATTTGAATCAACTGCTCTTTGGTAAGAGTGTATTGATTTATATTTTCAACTGGATTAAGCTTATTTTCTCTTTTTAAAATTTCATAGAATGAATTAAGTAGTTGTGCTTCGGTTCCGGTAATGTTTTTAATCATATCAATGAAGCCAAACCTGATTTCATCATTAAACTCAGGATTCATAGCATTTGCTAAGAGATGATTCCACAAAGACTGAATATCTTGGTCATCTTCAAGTGAAGAGTCCTCAAAAATCGGAAGTGCTAATTTTGGTGGAACAGCTTTTGTTTCATTGATTCCTTTTTCAATGAGAATCTGATTAACTTCATCTGACATCTTAACAAGTCTTCTCCAACGTACAAACCTTAGTTTGTCTGTAATTAGGCCACTAACTTCAGATATGGGTTCCTTAAATACTTTAGCAATGAAACCACCGGCTTTCTCTGCGACATCTAACCCCTTTTCTCCAAGTTTGGCCGACTGCTGGATAGCCTTAGCAATTTCTTCAGATTCACTCATTTTTTCTCCAAGTTTTTAGCATAACGCTTGCACATCATTGGCGGCGCATAGCGGCGTCCGCTGGACGCGTTTGTTATGCAATTAATTTAACAAAATCATTAACAAAATTACTTTTTATCATAAATATGAACCTTAAAAGATTGAAAACTTATTTTCTCAAAGCATCTCATCAAGAAAATAAATTTATTTAAATAAATTTCCCTTTCTTCTTCGCTAAGAGAAAATATCGAATAAAAATTCTTTAGATCACTACCATTGAAAAAAGACATCCATGCAGACCACAAAAAAATAGTCCGCGGCGAATGGCAATCTTTCAAGCCTTCCAATTGCGGCCCCTTATAGCTAACGTGTCCTCTTTCTTCTTGCCAACAATCATTAAACTTCAATTTAAACTGACCTTCAAAAAAATAATTCCATAATCGCTCTATTGCGGCAACTTCTGAATTTGAACCATAATTTTCATCTATATTCTTTTGAATTTTCGAAAGAAAGGTAGACACTATTTGAATAGTCGCCAAAAGATATGGAATGTCTATCTTTAACGTCTTTTTCGCTTGTGCTCCAGCTTGCTTAAAATAAACCTCATTTGCAATTAAATCATTGTGTATCAAACAATTCCTTCTTGCGACTATTTCTTTGATCTGCTCCCAGCTTTCGTCACCAAGGTCAACTTTTATTTGCAACAAATCACCAAGCTTCTTAATCTTATCTTTAAGGCATTGATTTTCGATCTGAGAAAGATATTCTTCTAAGACGTATTCTTCAAATTGTTTTTCCTCAAAATTATCCCTATTTTGTGTGAAACGCTTATCATTTAATATCTCTTTTACATTCTTTGATGTTACGATTTCATAAGGTCTGGCCAATGAATATTCTTTTATAGTATCAATTATAGATGCTTCGAAATAGGCTACAATAAGCGGCAAAAATGATTTCAAAATTAGTAGATTTTGATTGGTAGGAACAAGGTCTGAGATTTCGGATAAATTTGAGATCTTTTTTTTAATATGACGAGTCAAGTTGTCTCTTGTGAGCAAATCAACTTTTTCTATCATCCTTTACCTTTCTATTTCTTGCATAACGCCAGAGCTCAAGCGCGCGCTCTTTTGGCTCCGCTTGGAACGATTTGTTATGTGTTTTTTTCTTTAGTTTCTCCGATAATCAAAAAAATTGTTCCAATGCTATACATTGCCACAAAAACAATATCCCATATTTTATATTTATCCTTCGATTGTTTTAGGCATTTAGTGAGGTATTTATGAACTCGATTTTCGAGAACAACTATCTCATGTCGAATATCCCTTTGTATGTCTTTTGGCTCCAAAGAAGAGCCATTGTCATATGCGGTATTAACAAATCTTAATAATGCGTTGATCTCATTAAGGAGGTTTGAATCTATCGAGTCAGGTTTGATTCCAGATTGTTTTAAAAGTAGAGTTGTAGCTGCAATGCCCTCAAGTTTATCCCTGTATGAAAGACTCAATAATTTGGGTTCAATTCTTTCTTGCTCTATATATTTTATAAAATTTAGCTTTGAGCTATTATCAACGATCCCACTATTTACGACCGCAAATTCAATTTTTTTCAGATTTTCTTTTGCTTTTGAAAGTATGAAATAATCAGCGCCCCATGCAATAAGCAACAAAACTAATCCAAATATTTTTATTCCATTATTTTTCATAATTTTACACATAACAATTATTCTACGTCGTGACTAAGGGCGGGGATTTCGTTCCCTTCCCTTGGTGTGTTTTTTTCATTATACCTTATTTTATTTGAAAAATGCTTGTTTTCGCGCCAGCTTTACGGCAACAAAGTCGCATTTGCCCTTAATTATACCGTTAATTGGGACGTCGTATAACATTAGTAAATTTTTATAAAATAAAAATATATGGATAATTATAGTATTGCTTCTTCTTTTTAACTGATGTTTCAAATATTGTCAATGGCTTCAGGCGCCCTTAAGCTGACATTTATTGACATTTTCCAATATTTTTCCGCATTAATCATCAAGTCGCTTTAATTATTTATTTAAGTATCCTTAAAAATACGCAAACAAGTTAAATAGACTTAACTTTTTGAGATAAAATAGCTTAATTATCTAAAAAAATGACCATTTTCAGCTATTTAATTTTAACAAAAGACGCTTTTGTGTTTTATTCTTTGTTATTCAGGAACGACGTATAACATTAGGCAGGAAATCAAGCCAAGCTTAACGAACAGAAAAATTTCTTGTTTTTAAACAATATTTTAAAAACATTCGTCCACACGATCTGTAAAAAAATATCGCCAAAATGTGCAAAAAGAATCTGAAAATATAAAGGTTAAAACGGAAGGTTAAAAAAAATACGATAATTTTGTTTGGGACAGCTCCCGCTGTTTAAGAGGCAATGACCTCAAACGGACAATCCGAAAATATACCAGACACCGGCAGCGATATGGGTTCCGTTTTCCTGTTCCCGGAGCAGAACTGTTTTGATTTCATCTTTAGGAAGCACCAGCACTTCGATCTCTTCGGAAGAATCCAGGTCTTGCACGGGAGCCTGGTTCTGCGGATGACGTTCATCAACGTCCACTGTAATCACCTGACAATCCTCATCAATAAGCCCGATCGTCGCTTTCAGGACCGGGCTTTCTTCGATGATCTGTCCTATGAATCCGGTTTCTTCTTTCAGTTCCTGCAGGCCGTGACGGGCATCAGAATAGGAGATGCCGGCCGGGAAACCGATGACATACCCGTTTAAAGTCTGCCGGAACTGTTTGATAAGGATATACCGTTGCGAAGGGACCATTTTCGCGATAACAATAATGCTCTGGCCATGCCGTTTGCGCCGTATGCTCTCCCAAAGCACTTCCTCGCCCTGCTCGCCGATTCCAGAAGAACGAGCCATTGGCCTTCATATAATATCTGCTCTTTTATTTTCCGCATAAAATCCTCCCTAAAAATTAACGGCAAAAAATAGATAAATGAAAATCCCGGCCGTCAGGGTCGCTGTTTTTACACGGCCGTGTTCGTCATAATATCGTGCCCGGACAGCTTCTGTCCCAGGGCGCCGTCGTTCCGGCGACTAATGCCCCGGACAACATCAATCCGTCCGGCCAATGAACCGGAGAAAAAAGGCGTTATTCCTTAAAAGCATGAATTTCCCAATCGACCTTCAAATGATTCCCGACCAATATCCCCCCCTTGTCTAAAATTTCATGCCAATAGATATCATAATCCTTGCGGGGGATAATCCAGAGCCCTTTAGCCGAAATGCCGGCAGGCGCATCCTTCGGCAAAGGCCCTTCGGCTGAGAAAGGGAAAGAGATCTCCCGGGTAACGCCGTGAAGGCTCAGATCCCCGGTAACAATATATTTATTCTTCTCAACCGGGACCATGGATTTGCTATGAAACGTGGTCGTGGGGTATTTTTCGACGTACAGCAGCCGGGGAGACTGCACGATCCGGTCTAAATTGTCGAACCTGGACTGCAGGGATGCGTTTTCGATCGTCAGGCTTACTCCGACGAGTTTCTTCTGGGCAGGGTCGTAATAAAGGACGCCGGAGAATTTATTGAACTCCGCGTGATACCGGCCCACAACGCTGTATTTGATAGAACCTTTAATATGCGACGGCCCCGGATCGATGCGGTATTCTTCCACGGCCTCCCCTCGGGACGCGGACAGGCAGAACAGGAAAAAAAACAAGATAACGGTCCGGCTCAGATAACGGTGTATTGTTTCTCTGTTGAAAGGAGTGTTCATGTTAAATTTCCCCCCGCGTTAAAAACACCTTTTCCCCTGCTTTTTGCGGCAGACGTTCCCGCATCTATAGCAAATTTCATTCTCCATAAATTCCCCCTTGAGAAAAGCGGAAATGTTCCGCAGGGTTGTGTCGGCAATATTCGCCAGCGCCTCGCGGGTGAAAAAACCCTGATGAGACGTGATCAGCACATTCGGGAATGTCAAAAGGCGGGCCAAAAGATCATCGCTGATTAAAGAGGAGGAAAAATCCTCAAAAAAGTATTCGTGCTCCTCCTCATAAACATCCAGGCCGGCCGAGCCGATCTTCCCCTGTTTAAGACCCGAGATAAGCGCCGTTGTTTTTATAAGCTTTCCCCTCCCGGTGTTAATCAGCATGACGCCGTCTTTCATCTGGGCTATGCTTTTTTCCTGGATCATGTGATGGGTCGCAGTGGTCAGAGGACAGTGCAGGGAAATCACATCAGACCGTCTGTAAAGCTCCGGCAGATCGACATAAGAAACCCCTTCCTTGCCCTCCAGAATTTTATTAGGGTAAGGGTCGTAAACCAAGATTTCCATCCCCATACCCCGCAGGATGTTAATAAGACACAGGCCGATCTGTCCGGTGCCCACAACGCCGGCGGTCTTCCGGTGCATGTCAAACCCCAATAATCCGTTAATGGAAAAATTCCCGTCCCTCGTCCGGAAATACGCTTTGTGTGTCTTGCGGTTGAGCGTCAGCATAAGGGCCACGGCATGCTCGGCCACGGCATGCGGGGAATAACCGGGCACACGCACAACATGAAGCCGGTTATCATACGCGGCCTTTAAATCCACGTTATTATACCCGGCACTGCGAAGAGCGATAAGCTTCACCCCTTCCTGTTTAAGAATCCTGATCACCGAAGCGTCAATCTCGTCATTCACAAAAGCGCACACACTGGGATAGCCCGAGGCAAATTTGGCCGTTTCCTGGTTGAGATGGGTCTTCAAATAAGTTATTTCATAATGAAACGGCTCATTACTTTCTTCGAAAGATTTCTTGTCGTAAGGCTTGGTATCAAAAAATAAAATTTTGTTTTCCATAACACACCTTTTTCTTCGGGCTCACCCAATAGTCGGGGCAGAAACGCCATCCTTACGGGACGCCTCTTAATCAAAAAGGGCAGGTGAGCGGAAATCTCCTCACCTGCCCTTCATATTTAAATTCACCATAGGGCGTCCGGCCGCGAGTGCAAAATCCGTTAAGACCGCCCGAAGGGCCGCAGGTTTACTCTTTCGGGGCTTTACGGACATTCCTGATGCGCAGCGCCTGCATCATCAAAACCCCGTCTTTGTTTTCAACAGAAACGTCAATCCCCAAAAGGTCGCCGCTGTCCGCATCACGGAACTGGCCCCGGCAGTTGTAGAAAATACCCATGCGGCGGACTTCGTCTTTCAGTTCCAGCAATTCCAGGTTCCGCATCTTGGCGGCATCCTCGTCAAACAGCATGATTTTGCCGTCAGTGAACTGCCCCTGCTTCTCCAGAGCATTGCGCATGAACGCCTGGATCTCTTCATCCGTATACTCTTTATCTTTAAGCGATTCATCTTTTTCCAACGCTTTGACCCCTTTAATCCTTATATCTTCGGCCTGATAATCAGCCCCGTCCTCGACAACGATGACTTCAATTTCCACAATATCACCGGTGTTGATATCCCGGTAATCAGCGAGCACCACATGCCCATCATCCTGACGGGTCACCTGATCGGAAACCTTGATCCTCTGCAAATTTCTCACCTGGTTACTCTCTGCATCAAAAATATCCAGGGTCCCGCTCTGCAGTGTTTTTTCCATTAAAGCCTGCTGAGCGGCATCCAGGATGGGGGATCCCTCCTGCGCTTCGGCCGCGGAGGCGCCTGTCAGCAGCGTCAAAACAAATAAAATACTCATTAATCCCTGTGCTTTTCTTCTCATGCTTGACTCCTTTTCCATGGGAAGCCGTCCCAAGACCTCCTTGCGGAACCGGATTCATCGAGGAGAGGTCTTGAAAGGACTTCTAATTAGACATATTTTGCTGAACGGATTTTTTTCCCTAAATGAAACACCAGAAAATTATTTAGTATATATTTTAACTCTTTTTGGACAAAAGGAGAATACTTTAATCTCAGGCACCCCGCCCAGTCGCTTTTCTCGACATGAAGGATCGAAGACACCGTCCCCTGAGAAATCATCTGGATATTGGGGTCGGCAGAGCGGCATTTCAAGCAGATCAGCCCGCCTTCCTGGGGACTGAATTTGACCGTTCCGGAAACTTCCCGCTTGCATTTCAAACACGCATCCAGATGCGGGCGGAAACCGGAATAAGACAACATTTTGATCTGAAAAATATAAACAAGCTGGTTGATATCTGTCGTCTCTTCCAATGCCGCCAGAAAGTCCAGCATCAGCTGATAGACGTTCTTGTTCACTTCTTCCGGAGGCATAACAATATAAACCAGTTCCAGGATATAACTTGCGGCCAAAGACTTTTTAAGGTCCTGGCGGACCGCAAGAAAATACCGGATCAGGTCGCACTGGCTGATAAGATGCAGGTCGGAATTTCTATACTGATAGTAAACAATGTCATTCTCGCTGAATCTCTCCAGGCTGGAGCCGAATTTGCGGTGATCCTTGCGGATCCCTTTCAAAACACCGCTGACTTTCCCTTGCTCCCTGGTAAAAAAAGTTGCGATACGGCTCGTCTCCCGGAAATCGAAAGACTTTAAAACAATTCCTTGGGTTTTTATAATCATCCCCTACACCCTCTTTGCTGCCCCAGGCACTCAGCTACGCTATAGGGAAAACTCCCTGCTTTCCTCTTTTCCTGGCATAATATCTTGCATCCTCCGTACCCGACAAAAGGCGGCCTCCGCCATCCTCACTACCCCTGAAAGAAGCAGGGGGTTTTTCATCGCGAGTTCCGCAGCCGGATGTTTCACTCTCGTGCAGGAAAACATCCGCAGCGAGGACTGTCTGAGCAGGGAAAACGCCCTGCTTCTTTCTTTATATCCTATGCCAAATATTTCTTTCTTCCCAGCAGCTCCATCAATTCCCGTTCTCTCTTGCGCATTTTACTGATATCTCTCTGGCAATGGTCATCATATCCGCACAAGTGAAGAATGCCGTGCACAAGATATAAAGCCACTTCCTGAAAAGGGCTGGTCTGATATTCTTTCGCCTGACGGGCCGCCGTTGTCGTCGAAATAACTAGCTCCCCTTCCAGGGATTTTATGTTCCGCCGCCGGGGCGTCCCCTTCCCCTCCGGGAGTAACGGTCCGCTTAAATCAAAGGCCAGCACGTCAGTCGGTCCGTCATGACGAAGATACGTTTTGTTCAAAGCTCGGATTTGAGTGTCCGTAACAAAGACGACCGAAAGTTCCGCCTGAACAATGCCTTCAGCCTGCAGAACCGTCTTGATGATTCGGTCGACCGGATGGAGGTGGAGGGGGATTCTTCTCTGCTGATTTCTGATTTCGACTGTCACTGCCATTCTTCTTTTCCGGATATTTCACCCGGCTGTGGTACATCGCACTCAAAACCCGGGTGAATGATTGCGCGATCAGTTCAATTTCTTTAAGGGTTAAATCACATTCATCCAGCTGCCCGTCGATAAACTTATTATTGATAATCTTCCGGACAAGTTCTTCAATCTTTTTGGGCGTCGGGTCGTCCAAAGACCGGGTCGCAGCTTCCGCAGAATCGGCTAAAAGCACGATGGCCGTTTCCTTGCTCTGCGGTTTCGGCCCCGGGTAACGAAACGCTTCCTCTTTGACCGAGGTTTGGTCTTCGGCGTCCTCCAGGGCCCGCTGGTAAAAATAATACATGAGGCCTGTCCCGTGGTGCTGAACGATAAAAGAATAAATCACGGGATTGAGTTTATATTTTTTGGCCAGTTCCAGGCCTTCTTTGACATGGTTAAGGATCACGAGCCGGCTGACATTCGGCTCAATGAAATCGTGTTTGTTCCGCCCGACCTGCTGGTTTTCGGTGAAGTATTCCGGCTTGACCATCTTCCCGACGTCATGATAATAAGCCCCGACGCGCGTCAGCAGGGCATTGGCCCCGACCGCGTCTGAAGCCGCTTCGGCGATATTGCTCACAACGAGGCTGTGATGGTAAGTGCCCGGGGCTTCCAGAATCATGCGTTTTAAGAGCGGCTGATTGAAATCCGTCAATTCCAGCAGACTGAAATTCGTTAAGACGCCGAACCAGGTTTCAAAAACTTTTAAAGTCGCCATAACGACGAAAGAAGAAACAACGCCGTTGATCGCCAGCGGATAAATATATTTGGAATAGAATTCCCGGTTGATGAGCAGGTCCGTTTCGTGATGAAACAGCAAAAACGCCACGACCTGAATAATGGCCACGTAAATTCCCGTCGCTATAATACTCCCCCTGGTCCGGGCTTCCTTGACCGTATACACCGCGGCGAGGCTTCCCAGGAAAAAAATCAGCATGATCTCCAGTTCGCTGCCCATCAAAGCCCGGCCTTCCATCGCGTAAAGGCTGTTGTTCAAAAGCAGGCTCGTTATGACACTGGTGAGAAAGGCCATGATAAAAGCCAGAACCGTATCATTGTACAGAAGAATCACCAGCATCGAAAAAGCGGCCACCGGGACAAAAAACGGGGAAATGCTCGTGTGCTGCATGAGATAGTTCGTCCCGGCCACGTTCAAGGACAACAGCAGACCTAACTGCAGGAACAGACGATAGTCGGCTTTCTGCAGAAAAAAGATCTGCACACCGAGGAAAAGCAGCAGGAAAGGAATAATCAGCGAAAAGCCGACCACCTGGCAGAAGACGATAAGCAGCAGGAGCGTGAAAATAATCAGAATCGCATCTTTAAAGGAAACATGTGACTGAATGAATTCTTTCATAAGACAAAATCCTTATCCCGGCTATCAGGACAAATCCTCCCTTTCACTGCGGCTGTAGGCCTCAATAATCCTCTGGACCAGTTCATGCCGCACGACATCCTCGGAGGTCAATTCAATGAATTTGATCCCCTCGATCCCCTGAAGAATTTTCTGGGCGTGGACCAATCCTATTTGTTTTCCTTTGGGGAGATCGCTCTGCGTCACGTCTCCGGTAATGACGGTTTTCGAATCAAAACCCAGGCGGGTCAGAAACATCTTCATCTGAAACGGCGTGCTGTTCTGGGCTTCGTCCAGAATAACGAAAGCATCGTTTAACGTGCGGCCGCGCATAAAGGCCAAAGGAGCCACTTCAATAATGCCCTGTTCCGTATACTGCTCCACTTTGGCAGGGTCCATCATGTCATAAAGGGCATCATAAAGAGGGCGCAAATACGGCAGGACTTTTTCGATCATGTCCCCGGGGAGAAATCCCAGGTTTTCCCCGGCTTCGATCGCCGGACGGGTGAGGACGATGCGGCGGATGAGACCTTTCTTTAAAGCATTGACCGCCATCGCCATGGCCAAATACGTTTTTCCGGTCCCGGCCGGGCCGATGCCAAAAACAATATCGTACCGTTTGATCGCCTCGATATATTCTATCTGGCCTTTGGTTTTGGGGGTGATCAAGCCCCCCTTGGTGGGGACCTCGATTTTCTCTTTGGAAAGGCGTTTGAAATCAACGCCCTTTTCCGGTTTCGTCAGCTGCAGGGCGTAGAAGATATCTCTTTTTTTGACCTCCCGTCCGTCGGCAGCAATACTCAACAGATAATCGACCAGTTCGCTGACCTTCTGAACCTGATCTTTTTTCCCGATAACCTTAAGCCCGTTGTCGTTCCTGACAAGCCGGACTTTCAGCTCATGTTCGATTAATTTCAGATTCTGGTCGTACTGGCCGCACAGGACCTGCAGGTCCCGGATACTGTCTAAATATAATATCTTTTCCATCACTCGGCAGGGATACGGATGGTCACGCCCGGTTTAATACGGTTCGGATCTTTAATTTTGTCCTTATTGGCTTCATAGATCTGCGGCCATTTACGGTATGTATCATAAAACTTCTTGGAGATCTTCTGCAGCGTATCATTCTTCTGGATCGTATAATCCGTATAATCCATCGCGCGCATGACCGGTTCCGGCTCACTCTCGGGGATATCGTCATCGAAGTTGGGAAGGCTGATCGCGTCATATTCGTCAACCGGTTCCCGGCGGGGTTCCCGGCGGGGCGGAGGCGTGCTTGTCACTTGCGGCCGGGGCGGGGGCGGAGGCAATAACGTATCAAAACTCTCTTCCTGTTCATCAACATCTTCTTTCGTAAATTCCAAGACATAAACTTCCCGCGTCTTTTTATAGCTGCTGCGGTCTTCCGGCACGGGAGTTCCGAAAATGTATCCGTAGTTGCCGCCCTCCATGTTCTGGTCAACACGTTCTTTCTCCACAACATAAGAACGCGTACGGATCGCTGAGCCTGATCCGGCACATCCGGCCAGCAACACCATAATAATAAGGATACTGATCCCGCGACTCATTGTTCTGAACATTATGTTCACCTCCTGGTATTAACCTTTAAATGTTTGGCTTATTGATCTTGGTTAAGAGTCATAACACCTAACTCGGCCAACTGCCGCTCTCCGACACTGGAAGGGGCGTCCGTAACCAAGCATGTCCCTTTTTGCGTTTTAGGAAAAGCAATGGTGTCTCTGATCGAGTCTAACCCGGCTAAAATACTGACGATGCGGTCAATCCCGTAAGCCACCCCGGCATGAGGGGGCGCGCCAAATTCAAATGCTCTCAAAAGGAAACCAAAACGTTTCTCAATTTCTTCCTTGTCCAAGCCGATAATTTCAAACACCTTTTTTTGAATATCTCTACGGTGAATACGGACCGATCCGCTGCCGATTTCGTGTCCGTTTAAAACCAGGTCATAAGACATTGCCCTTATTTTATCATATTGCTCGCTTTCAAGATAGCATAAGTCTGCTTCTTTCATGGAAGTAAAAGGATGATGCTCGCTCTCCCATCTCTGTTCTTCATCATTATATTTGAACATAGGGAAATCCACAACCCAAAGAAACGCAAATTCATTATCGTGTTTGCGGACGTCGGGTTTATCTGACTGGTATTGCTCCATGGCCTGGGCGTGGGACATGCGCGGGAAAGGCGTCGGCAGGTCCATGCCCAAAACTTCCTTAAAAACGGTCCGGAACATGTCTTCGGTCACCGAGAAAATATCTTCTTCGGAGACAAAAGACATCTCCATATCCAGCTGAGTAAATTCCGGCTGGCGGTCAGCCCGCAGGTCTTCGTCCCGGAAGCACCTGACGATTTGATAATACCGGTCAATGCCCGAGACCATCAGCATCTGCTTAAAAAGCTGGGGCGACTGCGGTAAAGCGTAAAAATGGCCGGGGTTCAGCCGGGCGGGCACGAGGAAGTCCCTGGCCCCTTCCGGGGTGGACTTCGTCAGGACAGGCGTCTCAACTTCAAGGAATTTCTGCTGGTGCAGAAAATTTCTTAGAACCGAACACAACTGATCCCTGAGGATCAAAGAGTTCAACAACTTCGGCCGGCGGATGTCCAGATAACGGTAAGTCAGGCGCAGTTCCTCGGAGACTTCCGCCTGATCGTCCACTTCAAAAACCGGGACCTGGCTCGCATTTAAAATTTCCAATCCTTCCGCACAGAGTTCGGTTTCTCCGGTGGGGATATCCGGGTTCACGTTTTTCGGCGGCCTCACGCCGACTTTCCCGGTAATCTTAACGACATATTCAGGACCTAAAGTCTGCGCGAGATCATGGGCTTCCGGGCTGACCGAAGGCACAAAAACAACCTGGGTAATGCCGTAGCGGTCCCTGATATCGATAAAAATCAATTTACCATGGTCCCGCCGCCTATGCACCCATCCGCACAGCGTTACGATCTGGTCTTTATGTTCTTTTCTTAATTCTCCGCAAGTATGTGTTCTTAACATAATACAATCTCAACCTTTCTTTTGAAGAATATATTGACGGACAGCCTGTTCAATCTCCGAACACGGCACTTCTTTCTGTTCTCCCTGAATCATATCTTTGAGCGTGACAACATCCTTAGCCAGTTCATCTTCACCTAAAATCATCACAAAACGCGCCCCGCTTTTATCTGCCTGCCGCATGAGGCTTTTAACCGACGCCCTGCGGTAACTCATGTCACTGGCTATGCCGGCATGGCGCAAAGCATAAAGGATTTCCACAGCCTTGTCCCGGCAGGACTCATTTAAAGCCACCAGAAAAACATCCGCGGTCTCCGGGGTCGCGCGTTTCCGGTCTTCCGGCAAAGCCAGAATAATGCGCTCAATCCCCAGGGCAAAACCCACAGCATCAATCTCCGGCCCCCCCAGGTCGCGTATAAGGCTATTGTAACGGCCGCCGGCGCCCAAGGCATCCTGACTGCCTAAAGATTCATCCGAAATCTCAAAAACCGTATGGGTATAATAATCCAGTCCCCGCACCATGGACGGAACATGTTCATAACGGATATTAAGCTGGTCAAGAATACGGCAAACCTGCTGAAAATACTGCCGGCTTTCCGGGGATAAATGGCTGTCGCTGATCTGCAGTTTTTTAACAATCGCCCGGCATGCTTTGTGCTTGCAGTCAAGGATACGGAAAACATTCCGCTGCAGACGGCTCTGGCAATCCTGGCATAAATCCTGTTTGCGGGGCGCTAATTTTTCCCGCAGGATACGGGAAAAGTTTTCTTTATCTTCTTTGGTTCCTAAAGAATTGATTTTCAGGCGGAAGTTTTCAAGCCCCAGCAGATTCAGTAAACGGACACTCAGGGTTATGACTTCTGCATCCAGGTACGGAGAAGACGACTGGGGCCCCATCACTTCAACCCCGGCCTGATGAAACTGCCGGAGACGCCCTTTCTGCGGCCGTTCACCTCTGAACATAGGACAAATATAGTAGAACTTCGACAGCTGTTCCTGTTTATCCAGGCTATGCTCAATGTAAGAGCGGGCCACGGCAGCCGTTCCTTCCGGGCGCAGGGACAAACCGCTTAAACGCGGGACGTCCTCATCAGGACCTTGCGCGGCCAACTGAAGCATCTGTTTCTGCACGACATCTGTCGTTGCCCCGATGGAACGGATAAAAAGGGCTGTTTCCTCAAAAGCGGGAGTCCGGATTTCCTTATAACCGTATGCACGCAGACAAGTTCTAAAAACCCCCTCAATCTTCTGCCTTAAAGCTGCTTCCTCCGGCAAAATGTCTATTGTGCCTCTGGGAATAGAAAATTTTTTAACCATAAGGGACTATTAATCTTAAAGGCGGAGGATATATCATCCTCCGCCCTTTAGACATAAATATAAATTATCTAAAGTGGTGCTTATAAATATAAGCAACCATGACAAAATCTGCAAAAGGAAATTATTTTATCCTTTGCTTCATCTCCAAACCAGGCTTAAACACAACAACTTTTCGCGGTGGAACAGGAACACTTTCACCTGTTCTGGGATTTCGTCCGAATCTGGCTTTTCGTTCTTTCACCTTGAAAACTCCGAAGTTGCGTAATTCGACTTTCTCATTACGAACCAAGCTCTCAACGATGACGTCAAAAGTCTTTTGGACGATCGTTTTGACATCCACCTGCTTGATGCCGGTCATATCGGTTATTTTTAAAACGATATCCTTTTTTGTCATTTAATTCACCTCCTAATCCTAAGTATAGTATCAACAGGATGTTAGGATGTCAAGGATATTTTATAACGGAACATCAGCTCTGATTTGCGGTAAAAAGCCCAGGAAAACACTTCAAACATTGACTTTTAACCGGCTTTCCCCGATCAAATCTTTAATTTCATTCATCAAAATTTCATTAGGTGTTACAAAAAGATCTTCTCCTACAAGAATTTGGACACTTTTTCGTGATTTAGTATTCAAATTCAAATAAACCGGAGTTTTTCCCGGCGAGAGAGAGAGCTTCCCTTTAAGTTTTTCCAAACACTTTTCATCCAGCCCGGACAAATCAACTTTGATGGCCTTGATAACTTTATATATCTCATCGATCTTTTTTATTTCATTAGCCACCAGCCCGGGGACATCATCACGGAAATTAACCCGGCCGACAATCACAACAACCTGGCCTTCCACCAGAGTCGGAGCTACAGACTGATAAGTTGAAGGGAACACGACAATTTCAATCCCCCCTTCCATGTCTTCAAATTTTATGATCGCCATCCGCTCGTTGGTTTTACGGGTAGTAGTATATTTAATACTATTAATAATACCTATTATTTTGACTTCCTGCCCTTCTGTGGCTTGCCTTAATGTCTTGGTGGTAAAATCAGCGAATTCCCGGATTTCCGCGTGATAATGCGCTAAAGGATGACCGGAGATATAAAACCCCAGGACCTCTTTTTCATAAGCCAAAATCTCATTCTGCGGCCATTCCCTGATATCCGGAAGAGTCTCTTTCCCGTTTTTAAATCCGGCGGCATCATTGTCCATGCTGAAAAATGAAAACTGCCCCGAAGCCTTATCCTTTTGCGCTTTAGCCCCCGTATCCAGGGCTTGCTCAACAACAGCCATCAACTGAGAACGGAGCACTTTAAAACAGTCACAGGAACCGCTTTTGATCAAACTCTCTATGACTTTACGGTTAACGAGGCGCAGGTCCACTCGTTCACACATATCATAAAGGCTTTGATAAAGGCCGTCTGCGTTCCGTTTCTCAACGATGGATTCTATCGCCGTCTGTCCGACATTTTTAACGCCCAGAAGGCCGAAACGAATCGTATGGTCGTCCACGACATTAAATTCCGTGACGCTTTCATTCACATCCGGAGGCAGAACCGTGATGCCCATTTGTTCTGATTCCTTCACGTATTCAACAATTTTATCCGTATTATCCTTCTCGCAGGTCAGCAGAGCGCACATGAATTCTACGGGATAATTGGCCTTCAAATACGCCGTCTGATAGGAAATCAAGGCATACGCCGCCGAATGACTGCGGTTAAAACCGTAGCCGGAAAAATAATCGATCAAATCGAAAAGTTTATTTCCCTCCCCCTCTTTGATGGAAGAGGTCTTCTGGCATCCCTCGACAAAACTTCTCCGAATCTCCTCCATAACCTCCGGGATCTTTTTACTCATAGCCCTTCGGAGATGATCGGCCTGCGTCATGCTGAATCCCGCCAGGATACTCGCCATCTGCATAACCTGTTCCTGAAAAATGATGATTCCGAACGTCTCTTTCAATATGGATTCCAGCTTGCGGTGAGGGTACTTGACCTGGATCTCGCCTCTTTTCCTTTTGATAAAATCATCCAACATCCCGCTGCCCATGGGGCCCGGACGGTACAGGGCCAGGATGGAGATCAGATCTTCAAACTGGTTCGGCCGGATCTTTTTCAAAAGTTCCCGCATCCCGGCACTTTCCAGCTGGAAGATCCCGAAACTGTTCGCATCCCCCAAAAGACGAAACGTCTTTTTGTCGTTCAACGGGATCCGGCTGATATCAAGATCGATGTTGTGGCGCTCCTGCACGAGTTTTACCGCCTTATCAATCACGGTTAACGTGCGCAGCCCCAGGAAATCCATTTTCAGCAGGCCGATCTTCGCAATCCCGTTCATCGAAAATCCCGTCGTCACCTGTCCGTCCGCAGTCTTAAACAGCGGCACATATTCCGTCAACGGCCGGTCGCCGATCACAACGCCCGCAGCATGAATGGACGCGTGCCGGTTCAGGCCCTCCAGGACCTGGGCCGTTTCCAGGACTTCGGCGGCGGTTTGATCCTCCTGCACGGCTTTCTTGAGCTGCGGTTCGATCTGCAGGGCATGATCAATCGTAATCCCGGGTTCCGAGGGGATCATTTTCGCCAGTTTATCCACGTCAGCATAAGGCACGCTCATCACCCGCCCCACGTCACGGATCGCGGCTCTGGCCTGCATCGTTCCAAACGTGATAATCTGGGCGACATTATCTTTCCCGTATTTATTCGTGACATATTCAATAACCTCCGGCCGCCGTTCAAAACAGAAATCTATGTCGATATCCGGCATCCCGGAACGTTCGGGGTTGAGGAACCGTTCAAAAAGCAATCCGTATTTCAGGGGGTCCAGGTCCGTTATCCCGATCAAATAGCTCACCAGGCTTCCCGCGGCCGACCCCCGGCCTGGCCCGACGGGGATGCCGCGCTGCTTGGCATAATGAATAAAATCCCACACAATTAAGAAATAAGAAATGAACCCCATCTTCCTGATAATGGCCAACTCATGATCCAGCCGTTCCTGGATCTGAGGATTGATCGCGCCGAACCTCTTCTTAATCCCTTCCAGGCAGAGGTCCTTCAGGAAATCCTCTTTTGTGGCCCCTCCGGGGATATCATAATGGGGCAGATGGTACTGATCGAAACGCAGCTGCAGGTTGCATTTATCGGCCACTTCCAGCGTCCGGGTAAGGGCGTCCGGGGCCCAGCTGAATTCCCTTTTCATCTGTTCGGGATCTTTAAAATAAAACTGGTCGGATTTCATCCGCATATGATTGGGGTCGTTCAAAAAAGACTGGGTCTGGATACACAACAAAGCCTCATGGGCCTTGGCCTGCGACTGCTCCAGATAATGCACGTCATTCGTAACGATACAGGGGATACCCAAGTCGAGGGAGACTTTCATCAAGCCTTCATTAACGGTCTTCTGTTCGGGAATTCCGTGCTGCATTAATTCCAGGTAAAAATTCTCCGGGCCGAGAATCTGCCGGTATTCATCGGCGGTTTTCAAAGCGGCCTGGTAATCCTCCTTAAGAAGTTTCTGCGCCACTTCGCCTTTCAGGCAGGCGGATGTCCCGATAAGCCCCTCACGGTATTCGGAAAGGATGTCTTTGTCGATACGCGGCCGGTAATAAAAACCTTCCAGGTACCCGGAGGACACAAGCTTCATGAGGTTCCGGTAACCGTTTTCATCTTTGGCTAAAAGGACAATGTGCGAAGGGCTGGCCTGCTGGGGCCCTTTATCGAAACGGCTGTTCGGGGCAATATATGTTTCACAGCCGATAATCGGTTTGACCCCGTGCTTGACAGCTGTCTGATAAAAGTCGACCGTCCCGAATAAATTCCCGTGGTCGGTCATGGCCAAGGCGGGCAGTTTGTATTCGGCGGCTTTCTTGACGAGCTCTTTGACACGGCAGGCGCCGTCAAGAAGGCTGTATTGCGTATGAACATGAAGATGGACAAAATCTGCGTGGTACTTCATAAGATATTAACCCATGACGCCGTTAAAACTCTAAACACTGTGCCTGAGCACCGGCGTTTATTATATCACATTATTTCTCAACGGATAAAATGAAACGGGGCTAAGCAGTCGTCGGCAGGAAAGATAACGGGCAGAAGATGAAATTTATTCCCATTCTATTGTCGATGGCGGCTTAGAACTGACATCGTAGACAACCCGGTTGACGCCGGACACTTCGTTGATGATCCGGTTGGCGATTTTGCCTAAAAGTTCGTAGGGAAGCTTGACCCAATCCGCCGTCATCCCGTCCACACTGGACACACAGCGGATCGCAATCACATTTTCATAGGTCCGCTGGTCCCCCATAACGCCAACGGTTTTTATCGGCAAAAGGACGGCAAAAGATTGCCAGATTTCCTGGTACAAGCCGGCCTTTTTGATTTCTTCCAGAACACGCTCATCCGCCTCCCGCAAGATGGCGGCACGCTCCTCGGTGACTTCGCCGATAATGCGCACAGCCAAACCCGGACCGGGAAAGGGTTGCCGGTGAATAAGAGAGTCCGGGAGCCCCAGGTGCTTACCGATCACCCGGACCTCATCTTTGAACAATTCCCGCAAAGGTTCGATGAGTTCAAATTTCAAACTCTTCGGAAGGCCGCCGACGTTATGATGGCTTTTAATGACGGCTGAAGGCCCTCCGAGCGGAGACATCGACTCGATGACATCGGGATACAAAGTCCCCTGGGCCAGGAACTCCACTTTCTTAATTTTCCTGGCCGTTTCCTGAAAAACTTTAATGAATTCCTCGCCTATGATTTTCCGTTTCAATTCCGGGTCTTCAACGCCTTTCAGCCTGGTCATGAACCGCTTGGCCGCATCGACGATGACAAGGTTCATTTTAAAATTACCTTTAAACGTTTTTTGCACGGACGACACTTCATTCTTCCGTAAAAGACCGTTATCGACAAAAATACAGGTCAGCTGTTTCCCGATGGCCTTCTGCATTAACATCGCCGTCACCGAAGAGTCTACCCCGCCGCTTAACCCCAGGACGACTTTCTTTTTGCCGACCGTCTCCTGCACCTGCTTCATGGAAGAGTTGATGAATTTGTCCATAGTCCAGCGCGGCAAACAGCCGCAAATCTGATAAACAAAATTGATAAGCACCTGGGTGCCTCTTTGCGAGTGAACGACCTCCGGGTGGAATTGGACCCCGAAAATCCTTTTATTCCTGTTAGCCATAGCCGCCATGGGAGCATTCAATGTGTGCGCGATAGAAACAAATCCCGCCGGCAGTTTCGTCAGCATATCGGAATGGCTCATCCAACAGGTCAAATTTGTCGGCATATTGGCAAAAAGGTCTTTATTGCTGTCGACAAAAAGTTCCGCCTGGCCGAACTCCCGTTCCTTGCTCTTCTGGACCTTCCCTCCAAACATATGCGCGATCGCCTGCAAGCCGTAGCAGACACCTAAAATCGGCAGCCCCATCTTAAATATTTCCGGGTCAGGAAGAGGGGCATTCTTATCATAAACACTCAGCGGTCCTCCGGAAAGAATAAGTCCTTTAGGATTAAGTTTGCGGATCTTTTCCGGATTAATATTGAACGGGACGATTTTGCTGAAGACCTTGTTTTCGCGAATCCGGCGGGCTATGAGTTGAGTGTATTGTGATCCAAAATCCAGAACAAGGATAAGATCTTTATGGCGCGGCTTGGTAATTTTCACGGTAAATTTACTCTTACCTTTGGGCAATCTTATCCTTAAAGGCTTTTTCTTCTTAACCACCTTCCTTTTGAAAACTTTGGTTTCCAATCTTGAGCGGGAAGAAGCGGCCGTCTGTTTTTTCTTAGGTATTTTTTTTGCCTGGGATTTTTTTGTTGCTTTTCTCATTTTTACCACCTTGTTTAACTGACTTTGAAACTAAAAAGACCCCTTCCTCAAATTATATGGGTCTCTCTCCCGAAAAACACCCGTTCGGACAGGCCGCAACGCGGCCATCAATTCTTTTGCTGCCGACTATCTTGTATCTGAAATATAAGAAAACGTTATTTCCCCATCCCAACCCGCTGCCCGACCTGGAACACCTTCCCTTCGGTCTGAATCGAGGGGGCAATAATAATCTCAACATCATGCATTTCTTTTATATTTCGGGCGCCCAAAGACCCCATGGATGTCTTTAAAGCTCCGACCAAATTCTGGGAACCGTCATCAACTTTGGCCGGGCCGAACAGGATATCTTCCAATGTCCCGGTTGTGCCGACACGAATCCTCGTTCCTCTCGGCAAGTTCGCATGTGATGTTGCCATACCCCAATGACAGCCTTGCCCCGGAGCTTCTTCCGCCTTGGAAAAAGCGGAGCCCACCATCGTGGCATCCGCACCCGCGGCAAAGGCCTTGCAGATTTCCCCCCCGATCCTCATGCCGCCGTCAGTAATAATCGGAACATATTTTCCTTTTCTCTTGTAATAAAAATCTCTTGCAGCAGCGGAATCAACCGTAGCGCTTATCTGCGGGACGCCGATACCCAGAACACCGCGTGTTGTGCACGCCGCCCCGGGGCCGACCCCGACTAAAATGCCAGAAGCCCCGATCTCCATCAATTCGAGAGCCATAGCATAAGTTACGCAGTTGCCGATAACAACCGGGATTTTCATGGATGCACAAAACTTCTCCAAATCAAGGACTTTGTATTCTGTTGAAATATGCTTAACTGTTGCGACCGTTGATTGTACGGTAAAAATATCACAGCCGGCTTCTTTGGCAATCTGGCCATATTTCTTGGCGTTTTGAGGGATACAGCTGACAACAGCCGGGACATTGGCCTTCTTGATCTCCTCAACCCGGGTTGCGATCAATTTTTCCTTAACAGGTTTAAGATAAATGCTTTGCACCAGTTTTGTCGCATCTTCCGGCGTGGCATTTGCTATTTCGGTCAGAACCTCCTCAGGGTTATCATAACGGGTCTGCACGCCATCCAGATTTAGAACGGCAATACCACCCAATTTTCCCATGGCAATCGCAAACTTCACGTTCACAACACCATCCATGGCTGCGGCTAAGATAGGAACATTGAATTTCATGCCTCCCAATTTAAAAGTCGTATCAACTTCATTGGGGTTAACGGTAACCATTCCGGGCACCAGGGCTATTTCATCAAATCCATAACACCTTCTTGCCCTTCGACCTATGCCAATCCATTCTGCCATATACCTTAAACCTCCTAATTATTATTGATTTAATAGAAATTAAAAACCCCATTTTCATTAATTGCATTAATATAATGGAATTAGGGAATAATGTCAATAATAATGTGAAAAGGAAGAAAAAAAGGCAAGGACATGTCCTTGCCTTTTTTCAGTTTTTCTTGGGAAACGGATATTAATACATACCGCCCATGCCGCCCATACCGCCCGGAGGCATCGGAGGCATAGCCGCTTTATTCTCTTCCGGAAGATCCGTAACCATAGCTTCTGTCGTTAATAACAATCCTGCGATACTCGCAGCGTTCTGAAGGGCAGAACGGGTGACTTTGGCCGGATCAATAACCCCGGATTCATACATATCCACGTAGTCATCTTTATTGATATCATAACCTATGTTCACAGCTTCTTTCTTCAAACGCTGAACTATAACAGCCCCTTCCAGCCCGGCATTGCTCGCCAGCTGACGGACAGGCGCTTCCAACGCCATTTGGACAATTTTCGCTCCCGTAGCTTCATCTCCGGAAAGCTTCAGGCTGTCAAGAATCTCAATGGCTCTGAGAAGGGCGACGCCTCCCCCGGGGACAATACCTTCTTCCACAGCCGCACGGGTCGCATGCAGGGCGTCTTCCACTCGGGCCTTCTTCTCTTTCATTTCCGATTCCGTAGCCGCGCCGATATTGATAATAGCGACTCCGCCGGATAATTTCGCCAGTCTTTCCTGCAGCTTTTCTTTATCATAAGACGATTCCGTTGTATCAATCTGATTCTTAATAAGATTGATGCGGGACTTAATCTCTTCTGTCTTTCCGGCGCCTTCGACAATCGTTGTGTTCTCTTTATCGATCTTGACTTTCTTGGCCTGGCCCAGGTCAGAAAGGTCAATATTTTCCAGTTTAATACCCAAATCTTCGCTGATCGCTTTTCCGCCCGTTAACACAGCGATATCTTCCAGCATGGCTTTTCTGCGGTCGCCGTACCCGGGAGCCTTTACCGCGGTACAAACGAGAGTTTTGCGCATATTATTCAAAACAAGCGTTGCCAAAGCCTCGCCTTCAACATCTTCACAGATGATGACCAACGGTTTTCCGGATTTTGCGACCTTTTCCAGCAAGGGGAGCACATCCTTCAAATTGGAGATTTTCTTCTCATAAATAAGAACGTACGGTTTCTCCAGTTCGCATTCCATCTTTTCCAGGTCCGTGGAAAAATACGGGGAAAGATATCCCTGGTCAAACTGCATCCCTTCAACGATTTTCAATTCTGTATGAATCGTCTTGGATTCCTCAACGGTAATAGGAGCGTCTGTTCCAACAGCCTCGAAAGCTTCCGCAATCTTCTTCCCGATCAACTGATCGTTATTGGAGGCGATGGTCGCCACTTGTTCGACTTCCTTGCTTTTCTTCAGGTCAACTTTCTTGGAAAGCTGGGAAATCTTTTCGACAATCTTCTCTACAGCCAGGTCAATCCCTCTTTTCAAAGCCATGGGATTGGCTCCGGCAGTGACGTTTTTCAACCCTTCCCTGTAAATGGATTCGGCTAAAACGGTGGCGGTGGTTGTTCCGTCTCCCGCGATGTCCGATGTCTTTTCCGCGACTTCCTTGACCATGGCCGCGCCCATATTTTCAAAAGGATCTTCCAGTTCGATCTCCTTTGCTACGGTAACACCGTCTTTGGTGACTGTCGGAGAACCAAATTTTTTATCCAGAATTACATTACGACCTTTCGGGCCCAAGGTCACTTTAACGGCTTTCGCAAGCTTTTCCACCCCATCCAGGATAGATCTTCTGGCCTCGTCCCCGTATTTCAGTTGTTTTGCCATTTTACTTCTCCTTGTTTTTTTTCAGCATTTATACACCAATTATTTCCAAAAGCATGCAGGGAATCCGGACACCCGGATACTGTTCCGTGATGCCACCCTGTGAGGATTACTTCTTTTTAATAATAGCTAATACGTCGTCCTCCCGCATGATAAAAACTTCTTCCCCCTCCCGGGTCGTAATCTCTGTTCCGCTGTACTTTCCGTAAAGGACATGATCTCCCACTTTAACTTCCAAAGCTTGAACGTTCCCGTTATCCAGGACTTTGCCTTTTCCGACAGCCACAACTTCTCCTTCTTGAGGCTTTTCTTTTGCCGTGTCAGGCAGCACGATCCCGCCCTTAGTCTTTTCCTCTGCCGCTAATGGTTTGACGATAATTCGGTCGGCTAATGGTTGGATATTCACCTCAGCACCTCCTTAAAATATTATTAAATGGGTTTCGGTTAATGCCTGTTTCCTGTTTAGCACTTTATTTAGCAGAGTGCTAATTTATAAAAATTCCCCTTTATTGTCAAGCATTATTTTCAAAAAGATTATTTTATCGACGAGAAAAACAGGGAGCGGATAACCTCCCTGGGAAGGGACTGAAGAAAAGAATCACCTATCTTTAAGAAACCCCGCGGTGCAAATCAGCTTCCACAACAAGCTCATTCCCTTAAAAATAAGATTGTGATCCACATAATCGACATTCTGCCTAAGACACGGCTTAAACAAACCGACATACCCCCCCGTAAGGATCACTTTTGTCCGCGGAGAAATCCGGCGCTTAAGCTGCCGGGTGATGCCCTTAATCATTTCGGCATGGCCGTAATATAATCCCCCCAGGATACTTTCTTCTGTATTATTCGCAATCAGTTTTTTCGGTTTGCGGATGTTGACCTGCGGCAATAACGCGGTATTCCGGGCAAGCGCCTTGACGGACAGTTCAATGCCCGGCACGATAAGCCCTCCCAGGTAATCCCCGTTCTTCGAAACAACATCGAATGTCGTTGCGGTCCCCAGATCAATGACAACCAACGGAGGCTGATAAATCCATTTGGCCGCAAAAGCGACCACGAGACGGTCCTGACCGACCTGAGCAGGAATGGCGTACCGGTTCTTAATCGGCGGGACAATGTCTTTTCCGATGACGACAACCGGGATTGTCTTCGAACAGCCCGTTTGCGAAAATGTTTTGACTTTCCGCGTCAAAGCCGGAACCACACTGCAAATCATAATCCCGTTTATTTGGGGATATCGTTTCAGCCAGACCCGGTAAATGGACAAGATGCGTTTCTTGATGTCATTATGCTTCAGCCCGGAAGAAATCACCTCTGCGGCGATAAGGCGGGCGCCTCTTAAAACAGCCAGATGAATACTCGTATTGCCGATATCAACAGCAATAAGATAATAATTTTTTCCCTTAAAATGGCTTTTCCCCGTCATGTTCTGCAACTCCTTATATACCCCGGAGCATCCCGCTCCGGGGGCAAGCCCTCAGGGCCTGTGTTTTTTCTTCCGGCCGGGCTCCGGTTCCGGGATTACGCCTTCCTGCAGTTCTTTAATCCGGTCACGAAGAAACGCGGCTTTTTCGAATTGTAAATTGCGGGCCGCCAGTTCCATCTGCCGTTCCAACTCGGCTATGGTGCTGGCGATATTGAATTCAGCCTCATCCTGCCCGGCCGTCTCCCAGACAAATTTTTCGGCCTCTTCATAGGCCAGATCGGCAATACCCTGCGTCACGGCTTTCTCAATGGTTCGCGGAGTAATGTTGTGTTTACGGTTAAACTCCTCCTGAATTTCCCGGCGCCGTTCGCATTCATGGATAGCCTCCCGCATGGCCGCGCTTATCGTGTCCGCATACATAATGACCTGCCCATGAATATTCCTGGCCGCCCGGCCGGACACCTGTATCAGGGACGTCTTGGACCGTAAAAACCCCTGTTTATCGGCATCAAAAATAGCCACAAGGGACACTTCCGGGAGGTCCAGCCCCTCTCTGAGCAGATTGACGCCGACCAAACAGTCAAATTTTTTTATCCGCAGATCCTGCAGGATTTTCGCCCGGTCAATGGTGTGAATATCCGAATGCAAATATTTTACCTTGATGCCCTGCTCTTGTAAATATTCCGCTAAATCCTCGGACATCCTCTTGGTCAAAGTCGTAACCAGAACCCTTTCATTGCGCCGGGCCCGCTTCTGCGTCTCCGCGACCAGATCGTCCACCTGACCGGCTGTCGGCTTCACGATGATCGGCGGGTCCATAATTCCCGTCGGCCGGATGATCTGCTCAACGGTTTGCCCGCCGCTGTCTTTGAACTCAAAAGGGCCGGGAGTGGCCGTCACATAGACACGCTGCCGGATAATCTGCAGGAATTCTTCAAAGCGCAACGGACGGTTATCCAGACACGAAGGCAGCCGGAACCCGTACTCGGCCAGTGTTTTTTTTCTGGCCCGGTCGCCCTCATACATCCCGTTGAGCTGCGGGACCGTCACATGAGATTCATCAATCAAAACAAGAAAGTCCTCCGGGAAATAGTCCAGCAAACAATACGGCCTGCTGCCCGGCGGCCGGCCGGACAGGGCCCGGGAATAGTTTTCAATCCCGTGACAATAGCCCATCTCCCTCAGCATCTCCATATCAAAACGTGTCCGGGCATTCAAGCGCTGCGCTTCCAGCAGCTTCCCCTGCTGTTTAAAAAAGGCGACCCGCTCTTCAAGCTCGCTTTCAATCTCTTGCAAGGCCGCTTCAATCCGGGGAGAAGACACGATGAAATGTTTGGCCGGATAAATGGCAACCTTCTTAAGAACGGTCTTGACCTCCCCGGTCAGCGGATCCATCTGGTAAATTTTTTCAATGTCATCGCCAAAAAATTCTATCCTTAAGGCGTCCTGCCGGTAGGCGGGAAAAACTTCAACGACATCCCCGCGCGCCCTGATCTTTCCCCGGGAGAAATCATAATCATTGCGTTCATATTGGATATCAACGAGTTGTTTAATGAACTCGTCCCGGTCCATCGTCTGGCCGCTCTCGATAAAAAGCAGCCGCTCCCGATAATCCTCCGGAGAACCGAGATTGTAAATGCAGGAAACGCTGGCCACGATCAATACGTCGCGGCGCGTCATAAGAGAGGTTGTCGCGGCCAGGCGCAGACGGTCCAGCCGGTCATTAATGGAAGCATCCTTTTCAATGTAGAGGTCGGTTTGCGGGATATACGCTTCCGGCTGATAGTAATCATAATAACTGACAAAATATTCAACCGCATTGTCCGGGAAAAAACCTTTAAACTCACTGTAAAGCTGAGCCGCCAGGGTCTTATTATGGGAAATCACCAGAACCGGCCGGTTAAGCCGTTCGATCATGTTGGCGAGAGTGAACGTCTTGCCGCTTCCTGTCACCCCCAACAAAACCTGCGCTTTTTGCCCCTGCGCAACCTGCGCGACCAGTTTATCGATAGCGCCGCTTTGTTCGGTGACAGGACGAAACGGGCTTTTAAGTATGAATTTTTCCATAAGGGATAGATATTGCCTGCGGCTGATGCGGGAGTGCACCGTGAAGCGGCATATCCACGCTCAGCCCTTATTGGACGGTCTTGCCCCCCAGCGTTTGTTCGATGCTTTCAAACAGACGGTCGGCCGTTTTATCATCACGGTAACGCCGGAATTCCTTAAGCCACACGGAATGGCCCTTCATAATACGTATTTCTATTTCCGAGACATTATTTTTATGCCGAAGAAACACATTAACGATGGAATACCGCCGTCCCCAGAAGGACTTTATCTCTTTCTTGTCTGTAATCAAAAGAATCTGCTGAGCGTCCAAGTCGTTATAAGGATGGTGTTCATAAACCTCCGGTTCCGTCTCTTCGGAGATCGTCCATCCCATATCCTGCAGAGCCTGTGTCACGGCCGTCCGGGACAGTTCAAAGTTCCCGTGAAAGCGGCGGATATACGGGTGGTGTTTCTGAAGATAATGCGGCACGTAATTTTTGGCGCAGCCGCAAAATCCAAAGAACAGAATAAAGATAAACACACTCAATTTTTTTGTCAGCATATCTTTAAAAACCTCAAATCAGGACAAGGATGATACCCCCAGGCTGATCTTCCGCTGATATTAGGGTCCCGTAAGATCAACAAATCTTTCCGTGTTTATACGGTCTCTTTTTATTTTTCAATGATTTCTTTTCAATCTCCCCTTCAATATCTATCTTAAGGCCCCCGCAAAGATCCAGCAAGCGAATAAAGGTATCGGCGATCTCTTCCCTGAAATTCTCATCGTCCTGCGTCCGGTGGGCTTCCATGGCTTCCGCCAGTTCAGTCACAATCAGCATCAGGGCCTCACCGATGTTCCTTTCTTCATCCCAGAACCCCTTCTCTCTGGCAATCGCATGGCATAGTTCAGCCCATTCATTCAGAGTCTTTTTTTCTGTTATCGCATCCAAACCGTACCGTCCTTTCATAAAGAGATATTTTAAGTCTTATATTTGTCCCAGAATTGCTGCATATCATCCGGCAAAGGCGCCCGCACATTGATTCTTTTGCGGGACACGGGATGTTTCCAGTTCAAGGTTTGTGCATGCAAAGCCAAACGCTTGAAATGCAAAGGAAAATCCTTTCGAAAAGCATAGACCCGTTCCCCCAAAAGAGGGTGTCCGATATTTTTAAAATGAATACGGATCTGATTCTTACGGCCTGTTTTGGGAAAAACCTGAATCACGGAAAAAGATTCAAGCACGGACAAAACAGAATATTCCGTTACGGCATCTTTTTCAACCGGCCGGGATATCTGCCCAAAATGGCCGCTTTTTTTACCGGCGCTGACCGTGGCCTTGGCATAACGGTCTTTCACGGGCAGGGCAATCCGTCCCCGGAGAGGAGCAATCCGGCCCCGGACAAAAGCAATGTAAGTTTTCTTCACCTCCTGCCGGCGAAAAGATTCCATCATGATTTTCTGATTCCGTTTCCCTTTGGCAAAAAGAATAACCCCCGAAGTTTCCCGGTCCAACCGATGGCACGGATACAGTTTGCGCTTATCCGCGACGACATTCGTTTGAGCAGAATCTTTGCCGAAGGGCTGCTTCATCCTGTTGACAAGATGAAGCAGAGTATTCGTCGTTTGCCGGGGAGAAGGGATGACGAGAAGACCCGCCGGTTTGTTAAAAACCATATAATCATCATCTTCGTACAGGATCTCAATCATGGCAGAAGTAATAATTTGGAGGGGACGAACGACAGGATCAGGTATCCCTAAATAGATCCGGCATCTTGCTCATTATCCACATAAAGACCTTCCAGCAGATCGGTCATATAGTTCAACTTCTTAATGATAATAACCGGGAAAATCACAAAAATCCACATTTGTAAAAGCATCATAAAAACCATTTGAGCCGGAGATAAATTCAATACGCTTTCCATATAAAACTCCCAAATGTAAGGAAACGCAAAGACAGAAAACAGCCTGTCGATATTCCGTTATTATGAACACTCTGAGGTGTCGGAATTCTTATCCAACATGATTTCAACAAAGTCCGCGATATTTTCCGCGTCTCTCGCTTTGATTTCATTAAAGTATATCGCGACATTAAAAATATCCGTTCCAGGCACGGACTCGGTGCGCACAATAACACCCTGACAAGACACCTTCTTTGTCGTAATCTTACCGTCTTTCTTACAGGAAAGGAGCAGGTGGATATTTAACTTTGTCATGGGTTCAATATACTTATCGACCTGACAATACACCCCTGCACGGCTTAAATTTTTCGTTTCCGTCACGACATCAAAATCATCGCTGTAAATCTTAACAGGGATATTTCCTTCTGTCCGGGGATGTTTCCTGCGGTCCATCCCGCTAAATTCTTGGCACACAGTTCCTCCTTAAGCTTGCATGAACCAGCTTATTATGAACTTTCTGCCTGACTGGCAGCCGCCGCTGCCTTGGCTTTCTTCCAGCAGTTCTGATTGCAATAATATTTACCGTTTCGGTAATATCTTTTCGTTTTCGTAACAGCCTTTTTACATGCACCGCAATTTTTCAAAGCTTCATCTTGATCAGCCATAAAACCGTTAACTCCTTTCTCCACATATGATTTCGCACTTATATCCGGAAGTGCCGTGTTTCTCCGGATATGAATAATGACACTGTCCTGTGCGAGCTTCCTTCTTTTAACAACTTTTAAAATCTCTTCTGCCGGCCGTCCCCAAACCGGACCTCAACAGCCATCGTCTGCCGATAAGCCGTGTCCGGCAGGAAATCAGAGGCGTTTCCGTTTAGGGTTCATACACCGCCTGAAATAATTGTGCAGACTCTTTTGCCCCTGGATGTTCTGCGGGGTTTTTGCAAACTCCAAGCCCAGATTATACTGCTCAGAATGAGGAAGTTTCTGAACCCAAACAACCCGGGCAACCAATTTTAACGTGCGTTCCTTATTCAAAGAAAATTGCAGGGATAAATCTGTGTTAAGCGGAATAAACGAATACGCCCGGAAACGGATCCCCCCTTCACTTAAGTCCCAACTGAGACACCCCCCGAAAGGCTGCAGGCGCAGACCGTGACCTGGCGCTCCGGGCAGAACGTGATATTCTATGGCCTCTCTAAAATTGACCCGCTTGTATTTTCTTTTCTCAAACACAAAAATATTGATTAAATTTAAGAGTCGTCTTTTGCAGAATTATAACATATTATCATTCATAGACAATTATTTTTTTCCCCTTCATTGCAGGAAACGCCGCAGCCCCAGAAGCACCGCCCCCGGGGCCTCTGTTTTCCAACAATTTATAGGACAAAGACTTAGTGCCGGCGAAGCCGAACAACACATCAAATATTCATGAAATCCTCATTGTCCGCATTTATACCGCATGATATAATTGTGCGCATGTATAAAGAATTCTACGACTTTAAAGATTTCCCCTTCAATGTGACCTCCGATCCCGAGTACTTTTTTGACAGCGCACATCATCACGATGCTTTTTCACATCTGATTTACGGGGTCCGGCAGCGCAAAGGGATTATGGTGGTCACAGGCGAGATCGGGACCGGGAAAACAACCCTCTGCCGCACCTTATTGACCCGGCTGGATGAAAACATCAAAACGGCCCTCATTCTTAACCCGTCTTTCTCGGAGATTCAGCTCCTTCAGCTTATCCTGAACGATTTCGGCATCAAGGGGGACCACAAAAACAAACTCGCCTTGATCAACGCCCTGAACGAATTCCTTTTACAGGAAAACGAACTTGGCCGCAACATTGTTCTCATCATTGACGAAGCTCAAAACCTTAAACCCAGCCAGCTGGAGCAGATCCGGCTGCTGTCCAATATTGAAACGGAAAAGTTCAAACTGCTGCAAATCATTCTCGTGGGACAGCCGGAACTGCTGGACAAGCTCAAGCTGCCTTCTTTAAGGCAGCTTAATCAACGCGTCGCTGTACGCTATCATATCCTCCCTCTCGAGAAGCATGAGATCGGGGAATATATTTCTTACCGCTTAAAAACAGCCCGGGCGCAGACGAACGGAACGCCGCAGGTCTGTTTTACCGACCAAGCCGTCGAGGCTGTTTTTTTAATATCTAAGGGAACCCCTCGGGTTATTAATATCATCTGTGACCGGGCTTTATTAGCCGGGTTCACTCAAGAGACTTACACAATTGATGAAAAAATCATCTACAAATGCGCCAGAGAGGTAAACTAAAATGAGCATTATCAATGATGCCTTAAAAAAAGCACAAAACCGCATGAATCAGGAAAAAAGCAACGCTCCTCTGGAAGGGGCAGAAACGCATAATCCGCAGACCGACAATTCAACCAAACTGGGAGACGAACGTTTCGCACGGCCGGCACAACAGGCAGAGACGCCTCAGCCAAAGCAGCCGGCAAAACTGTCTCCGGCCGCAAAGCCGCAAAGTCCTCCCCGGGCGGAAAAACAAAGCGCGCCCAGAAAAGGCTCCGCAAAAAAATGGCTGGGGATAAGCATCGGTCTCGTCCTGCTTATGACCGCGGGAAGCCTGTGGTTCTTTAACCTTCTGCCGTTCTCCGCTGAGAACAGTCACACGGCAGGAACACAGAACAGGCCTCAGGGGGACGGCGGGCTGCACTTATCGGGAATTATGACGATGGGGGAAAAAAGGGTCGCCCTGATCAATGATGACATTTATGAACTGGGAGATATCGTTGCCGGGAAACGCATCGTTGAGATTGAACGGGATAAAGTTCACCTCGCAGACCAGGACCAGAACATCTCGATCATTAAGGTTTTCGGCAACTAGCACAACCGTCCAATCACAAATAATTCTTTATAGCGGCTTCAATATACTCCTTCTCAACGCCTTCAATCACCTTCACGCTTCCCAGGCCGGTGAGGAGGACAAACTTATTTTTCTTCCCGGAAAACTTTTTGTCATGTTCCATGAACTTGAGAATATCATTCAGGGATACGTATTTAATACGTTCCGGTAAACCGACAGCCGTAATCAGGTCATTAAGCCTTTCAACGCTGTTCGGGCTGATCAGGCCCATCCGGACCGAGATATCGGCGGCAATCCGCATACCCAGGGCCACAGATTCTCCGTGCTGATAATCCTTGTATTTGTTGGCCCCCTCGATCGCATGCCCCACCGTGTGCCCGAAGTTAAGGATCGTCCGGACCCCCTTCACTTCTCTTTCGTCGTTCATCACAACCTTGGCTTTGATCCGGCTGCAGTTCGCGACGATTTCCTTGAGCACCTTCGGGTCCAAATCGAGGATCTGCTGGACATGCTGATAAATGTAATCAAAGAAGTTCCGGTCGCAGATAGCCCCGTATTTAATGACTTCCGCCAGGCCGTTACAAATCTGCCTTTTATCCAAAGTGGCTAAAAGAGAAACGTCGCTGAAGACCAGACGGGGCTGATAAAAGGCTCCCACCAGATTTTTTCCGGTAGGAAGATCTATGGCCACTTTACCGCCGATAGCTGAATCGATCTGCGCCAGGAGCGTCGTCGGGATTTGGACATAGGGGATACCCCTCCGGTACGCAGCGGCAACGTAACCGGCCAAGTCTCCGATAACGCCTCCGCCGAAAGCCACGATAAAAATTTTTCTTTTTACGTTGTATCCGGCGATCTTTTCGATAAGATCAAAGGCCTGGTCAGCGGACTTGCTTTCTTCCCCGTCCGGGACTTCAAAAAACTTTGTGCTGAAGCCCGCTTTCTTCAGGCTTGCGTTCAAAGTCTTTCCGTGCAATTGCTTAATGACAGGATTCGTGATGATGACAGCGTCGTCTCCCACGTTAAGAGGCTTAAGCTTGCCCCCCACCTCCTGCAGGCTCTTATGATCGATGACAATGCTATAACTGTTTTCGCCCAGATCAACCTTAATATTGATCATGACGTCCTCCTCATATTTCCATTCTTATTAATCTTAATAATCCCCTGAACGTCTCCACGCCGCCCGAAAAACGACAAGCGGACTTCTTCCCGGCATGTCACAAAGCGCATTTCTCAATCGGGTCTTGGCATTCATTCCCCGATACCGCGCAACCCCGGGATAAAGAGACGTGTTACAGCCTGATGATATGCAGCCCCAGCATTTTGCACAAAAATAAGACCACCGAGCCCAGGACGTCCAACAAGCCCAGCAACAAAGCGGCAAAGACAAGGAATAATCCTATCGGTTCTATCTGGGCGTACTTCCTGACTAGAGACATCGGCAATAGCCCCATAACAATGCGCGAGCCGTCCAGAGGCGGAATCGGGATAAGGTTGAAGATGGCTAATAAAAGATTCAGAAAAACAATGATGGTCAACAGATCCCTTCCGAACCCCAAAGGCAAAGGCCATAAACGTAAAAAGGTGCTGGCAGAAAGAGCAAGTATCACATTCGTCAACGGCCCGGCCAACGCCACCCAGATCATATCCTTCTGCGGCCTCTTGAAATTAAGAAAATTAATGGGAACCGGTTTGGCCCACCCGAAAGGGGGAAGCCCCATCAATTTCAAGACCGTCGGGACCAGCAGCGTTCCGACGGGATCAATGTGTTTCAAAGGATTTAAAGTCAACCGGCCGGACCGATAAGCGGTGGAATCGCCCAAAAGGTAGGCCACCCATCCATGCGCGACTTCATGAAAAACCACAGAAACAAACAAAACTGTAACGACCGGTATAAATTCATCCATAGGACAGGGAGATCAGAGGATAGAGACCTCAAAAGGCATTAAAGCACATAGCTGATTTTACTGACGAAAAGAACAGGGATCGAAGCGTCCGCATCAGGAAGGAGAACCCCTTCGACGTTCACTTTATTGTGGAGGAAAATATCAAATAAACGCCGATATCCTTTTAAATAATAGGATTCATTATTTTCTAACACGATTCGATGGCGGATATCAGACGAAAGAGACGTTTGATTGACATCAACAATAATTCCCCGCAGCGAAATCAAATTTTTATTCTTTTCTTCTCGCCGGGCAGCCTCCGCCTGGGCTTGAGCGGCCTCCGCTTGCTCTTTTTGCTCTGCCAGTTGCTTTTTAACATAAATATTTCTCGTGGGCAACTGGACCACTCTTGGGGGAGGCACAGCCATGTCCGTACGCTTGATAAAGTCCACCGAGACCCAACCGTAACTCTCATCAACCGGTTCAATCTTATGCCACTCCGCCTCCGGTTCCGGCTCTTCCAGGACCCGGATCAGCACGCCTTTTTCAATCTGGCCTAAAATAGAGGCTCCTATCTGCCCCCGAGCCCGGATATTGACACGCCCCCCCTGAACTTCGGCAATGCCTTCCCCCAGAACTTTGATAAATTGTGCACTGACATAACTGTCGGCATTCTCCGGGAGTTTAATCTTATACCAGCTATAATCCTGGTCAACAACAACGACCTTCTCTCCACTCAGCAACTTTCCCACCTTTTCAAAACTCGTGCTCTGCCCCGCCCGAATATTCAAATAGTTTTGTGCCGTAACCTCACCGACAAATGGGTATATCTGAGATTCTTCCGCACATAAAAAAAGAGGCTCCCCCAACAGCGTTCCGAAGCCTCCCGCAAGGGATAAGAATAAAAAGAGTGCCGACAGAAAGCTTGTTCGAATAGCAAACAAGCAAAAGGAGAAACAGGGAATGGAGCGGGCGTTACTTTTTGGCTGTTTCACTTCCTTCTTCTTTCTTAACTTTCGTCTTTTTGGCTTTAACTTTAACGATTTTGGTCTTGGGCAAACACGTGACGTCCTGACCTTCCTGCCAAAGATTCTTTTTCATCAAGTCTTTGATTCTTTCAATACGGGTCAAAACTGTACGCTGCTGAGCTCCGGCCGTATCAACTCGCAATGATGGATGTAGTGACATTGTTACAATCTCCTTATTAAACAGTCTTTGTATTTCTTCTTTAATTCCTGCGAAACGATTTTCGCATCTTCTTTTAAGGAAAACTTGCCGACACAAACAATAGAATATTTCCCCTTGGGGACAACCATGATATCATACCCTTTGTCTTTTAACGCCATCGCCTCCTCCTGGGCAAATTTCCTTTTTTTGAAAGATGCTACCTGAATAGTATAGAACTTGTCAACAGTTTTTTCCGGCACCTCTTCAACGGCAACTTGAGCGTCAGAAGTCTCAATCGTTTTCTGCTCCGGAATTACGGCAACCGACAAAGGCACAATTTGTTCTATCTTATTGGCAACTTGATAGTTAGAAGCCTGCGGCCGTTCCTCCGGCTGCGGAACAGCCGTCGACCGGGGCGCTATCACCGCTACCTCTCTGACCGGTCTTTCAGCGGCCTGACTAAGCCTCTTGCCCTTTTCTATGCCCAAGGAAAAGGAGACAATCATAACAATAACGACAGCAATAGTCAAAACAACGATGCTCTCGAAAGAGACTGTCAGGTTTCCCTTAAGACAAGATGACGGGGTATGAGGAACTTGTTCCCGAGAAGATCCCGGGAACAATTCAATCTGTGTTGGTTTTTTCATCAAGAAGCCTTCCTTAAGATATCGGCAGAGATTCTGGATATGAATGTTCTTCCCCCTGGAAAAAACACGGAGAATCTTAGACGCAACAAAGATACAGCTTATTATAAGTTTATCTTTTAATGCGTCTCAAGTAATTTCTGAAATTTTTTTGTTTATAAAGACCGCAAAACACATCAACGACCCTGGGGTCAAACTGTGTCCCGCTATGCAACTGGATCTCCTTAACGGCTTCGGGGATCGTTAAATTCTTCCGGTAGGGACGCCCGCGCACCATGGCTTCAAAGGCGTCGACCACAGCCATGATTCTCGCACCGATTGGGATCTGTTCTTTTTTCAGGCCGGAAGGGTATCCCGTCCCGTCATATTTCTCATGATGATAAAGCACCAGCGGCAGGACAGGGCCCAAAAATTCTACCGGCCGGATAAGCTCGGCGCTCTTATTGGGAAGTTCCCGGATGATTTTAAATTCGTCCGGCGTCAGTTGGCTGTTCTTCGAGAGAATATCATAAGGGACATCAATCGCTCCGGCATCGTGAAGGACACTCGCGTAAAAAAGACAGTCGATGCCTTCCTGGCCGATGTTCAATCCTTCCGCAATAGATTTGGCGATATAAAAATACACGGGCGTATGCGGGCCGGCCCGGCGGCCTTGTTTTTCCAGAAGCTTGTCAATGAGCTTAATGCTGCCCAGAATAATTTTTTGCTGCTGTTCATAAAGCTGCAGATTCTTTATGGCTGTGACAGACTGTTCCGCGAAGACCGAAAGCATTTCCCGGTCAAATTCGGTAAAGCAGGGTTCATTACGGCCCCGCCGGATAAAAATAGCACCGACATTTTCATCGGCCACCATGGGCAGCCCCAACAGCCGTTGCTCGTAAATCGCATAACCTTCCGTGACCTTAATTTCCTTCAAAGGGATTTTCTGCAGGTCCTTCTTTTTATCGATTAAAATATTGATTTTATTGTCAAAGATAGCCACCAGGACAATTTTCTTCTTGTCCGGGTCCAGGATAATAACTCTGGCCGACTTCCCGCGGACAAACTGGCACAGCAGCCTCGTTAACCGAAGAGAAAGCTCCTTGACATTATAGGTGGAATTTACCAGGCGGTACACCATATGAACGGCCATGAGAATACGCTTATAGCGTTCCTGCGGACTAATGGTGTATTGATTTTTAAAAAATCCGAGTCTCTTCTGTGCCATGCGATTCCTTATCTCAGAACGGTTACACTTTCGTGTAAGGGTTAAATAATTTTTTGTGCTCTTCCAGGGCAAAATGGTCCGTCATGGAAGCGATATAATGACAAATGGCCTGATACTTTTCTTTCTTGGAATACTTCTTGTCCCGCGAGTATATGTTATAGGGCAGTTGATTCGGATCGTTAACATAGACATCAAAGAGGTCATTCAGGATTCTTTTAGCCTTGTTCGTCATTCTGAGCACACGGTAATGATGGTACAATTTCTTGTTCAACAACGCCTGCAGATAGTCCCGTTCCTCTTCCATGGTCGGGCTGAACCCGACGATGGTCCCTTGATATTTCTTAACTTGCTGTACAGACTTCAACCGGAGTTTTTTCAGCCGCTGATCCGTTGTCTGCAGAAGGTCCTTGATCTGCAGGTCAATCAGCTGCTTCACCACCTGATTCTTAAGAAGCTCCCTGTTCAGCCGGGGAGAAAACCTGCGGATATTCTGCAAGGCCCTCTGCCACAGCCGGCTCGACATCAGGTCTTCCTCCTGGATACACCCGGACGTCAGGCCGTCATCCACATCATGATTTAAATACGCCAGAGAGTCTGCGACGTCCACCACCTCGGCCTCGACCGTCGTCCCTTCCCTGATCCCTTTGGCTCCCGGGACCGGGACATCATAAAGGCTGCGGTGTTTTAAGATACCCACCAGAACCTCCCGGGAAAGATTAAGGCCGTCAAAATCCAAATAGCGTTTTTCATATTGATGCACGATCTCAAAACTGTGCCGGTTGTGATTAAATCCGCCCAGCTTCGCATCCCGCATGATTTTATTGAGAGCTTCCTCACCGGCATGCCCGAAAGGAGGGTGTCCCAGATCATGGGCCAAAGCGATCGCCTCAATCAAATCCTCATTTAACTTCAGGCTGCGCCCGATCGTCCGGCCGATCTGGGCAACCTCAATCGAATGGGTCAGACGGGTCCGGTAATAATCCCCTTCCGTAACGATAAAAACCTGCGTTTTGTATTCCAGCTTACGAAAAGCCGCGCAATGCACAACACGGTCCCGGTCGCGCTGGTAGCAGGTCCGGATATCGTGCTGGGGTTCCTGGTAAATTCTCCCGGACGACTCCCGGCTTTTCATGGCATACGGGGCTAGGTTTTTAACCTCAAATTCTTCAATATCGCATCTGGTTCGCATGCACGCCTCACATTGTCAAGACAGACTATTTTTTCCGGGGACCTTTTTTCATCTGGACATCAGCGGCCCTCAGTTGCCGGCAAAGGACTTTCATCGACTGAGAAATCACCCTTGTCCCGTTTAAGATGGGCATAAAATTCACGTCCCCTTTCCACCGGGGGACAACATGCATATGGAGATGGCCCGGGAAGCCGGCCCCGGCCACTTTCCCCAAATTCATCCCGATATTAAATCCATCGGGCTTCAGGACCATCTGAAGCAATTTTTTGCTGTGCGACATAAGATCATAAAAGTCCATTCGTTCTTCCGGACGAAGTTTATCCAGGTCATTCACATGTCTGTAGGGAAGAATAAGCGTGTGGCCGTTATTGTACGGGTACAGGTTCAAGACCGCATAACTGTAAAGGGAGCGCGCAAAGATAAAGTGCTTGCTATCCTTGCGTTCCTTGTGAATCGAGCAAAAAACACAGCCGCTCTTTTTATGTATTTCAACCGTGACATATTGCAAACGCCACGGAGCCCACAATCTATCCATTCACTTTATTTCACTTTTATGATCCGGCCTTGAATCCCTTGTTCAGAAATATCCAATACCCCGTAGGTGCAACACGAAGCACAGAAATGATCGTTGGGACTGCCGGGGTTGAAAAATAAGATACCGTCTACAACCTCATTCATAGGCTCATGGGAATGCCCGAAGATAATGGCATCCAGCTTCTTTTTCTTGAAATGATCTCTCACCTTTTCAAGCAGCTGTTTAGGCGCCCCGCCCCCGTGATAAACACCGAAAGAATAATTCCCGCAACGGAAGACGACATCCTCCGGCAACTGGCTGCGGATATCCTCCCCGTCCATATTCCCGAAGACCGCCTTGACCTCCTTGATACAGGACAATGTCTCCAGATCGCGGATGGAGCACAAATCCCCGGCGTGAACGATAAGGTCTACCGTCTTAAAGTCCGCCAGCATCTGCTCGGGCAGAGGACGCCCATGAGTGTCTGAGACAACGCCTATCTTTATAACTTCTTGACCGTTCATGCAGAAACAATAAAAGGTTTGTTATAAAAATTCAAAAGCACGTTCAATTCTTCCTCGCTCCAGATCCACATGCTTTCCTGCAGAGCCTTCACCCGCGTGTTTTCATCCAAGGAACAGAGAGAAATCAGAATCCTTCTCTGCGGTTTCTGGACAACCTTTTTGGATTCTTTTAATATCGTCGTGATATCCTGTTCCGTCATCTGTTCTCCGTTCAGCACAATGCACCAGTCCCCGTCCTCGGTTGAAGCTTTAATCAAATCGTAATACCTCCCCTGTCCTTTACGCGCCTTGGTTGAGGTGATCGTCTGAAAAAGCGGCAGCTTATACCTCCGGTTATTAATCTGCACAGCCTCGTCTTCAAAACAATAGAGCAGTTCAATAATCCGCGACGGAAAATCCTTCTTGGAACAATGATGAAACTCCTGGATCGCCTGGCCGAGTTCTTCCTTAAAACCGGATCTCTGCCGGTCCCGGTCAAACCGCAGAATCTTCAGCTTTTTCTGCGAGACAAAATTAAGCCAATACCCGAACAATTTATCTTTAATATATAAAACTTTCCCGTTTCTCGATATGAAATTCTGCTCAATAAGCCGGTTCAGCTTGGGAGCCAGAAGGCGTTGCTTCACAGCCACCTGTTCCGCCAGCTCATTGACTTTGCGTTTCTCCCTGGCCAAAGACATAAGAACAGCCGCACAAATCCAGTTCCCTTTCCCTTCGCAAAGCGCATTAATCGTTAATTCAAAATGACGGCTCAACCCGCCCCAGGAATCAAAAAGGACATTTTCAATGGCCTGAATCAATAAAGGAGCGAATATCTCGGTCTGGCCGTGCAGACGAGACAGAGTGATCAGCTCCGTCCCGATGATATAAAGATAAAGAGGATGGCCCCCGGTAAAATCGATAAAAAAACTTTTAAGATCTTCGTTCAGCTTGATATCTTTAAGAAGGAAATTAATATATTCCCGGCTTGTTTTCGCCGAGAAGGGGTCAACGGGAACGATTTCGAAATTCCCAAAAAGCAGGGAAAGCCGCTCAGAAATAATTTTCGAGGCCAGGACAGGACAAGAACTCGTGACGACATACAGGCACTTTTTCTGTGTCATAATACATTTTCCCAGCTCACTGAAAACCGCTTCCGCCCCCAGTTCTTCCATGGCGTGAAATTCATCAAGCACAATAAGGCAAAACAGGTTCGATTCCTTGGTAAAGATCTGCGGCAAAGCGATAATGTCGTTATAAGCGTCCTGCCACCGCTGATGGGAAAGCAAGGATTGGATTCTTTTTATGCTTTTGGCTGTCGCCGGCAAATCCGCTTTAAGCCCCTCCAGCAGAAGCCCGATATCGTCATGCACGGGCTTTTTATTTAACCGGCAATAATGATAAAGAAGCCCTCCGACCAGTTTAAAATAAAAATATTCAAAATCCTTGTTTTCCAAATCCAAATAAAGCGAAACGATCTGCGGATCATCCAGGTCGGAGATGAACTTTTCCAGAATACTGCTTTTCCCCAGGTAACGCCCTCCTAAAAAAGCGATATTCTGACGATACCCTTCTTTTAAATCAAGAACACGTCTTTTCAACAAATCAATGGTTTCCTCCCGTCCGAAAAAACCATCAATATTAAAACGACTCATAAGACACCCTCGTTATCTGGGTAAATAATATAAAGGATTATTGGCTTGCCCTTTTTTTCTGATCTCAAAGTACAACAATGTTTCTCTGCCCTGAGACCCCGCCAAAGCAATTTGATCCCCCTTAAACACATAATCCCCGACTTTAACCAGCATCTTGGAATTCAGGGAATAGACGGAATGAAATCCGTCCAGGTGATCTAAAATAAGCGTATAGGTATACCCGCAAAGATAATCCGCAAAAACAACGCGTCCCTCCCGGGAAGCTTTAACAGGTTCTCCCGGAGGGACTTTAATCGCTATCCCTTTATGGCTTAACCCCTGCTTGTGTTGATTAAAATAATGGACAACCTGTCCTTTGACCGGCCAGGCAAACTCCTTTTTATCCGGATCAGTCTTTTTTGCGGGTACAGCCTTGACCTCTGAAACTCCGGGGATAAATAACAGCTGCCCTTCCTCAAGACGGGCGGCATCTGGAATTTTATTGATTCTTATAATTTCATCGATACTGACCTGATAATTCTGCGCAATACGCCATAATGTTTGCCCCCGCTGCACCGTATGATAAACGCCTTGCCCTTTCTTCGCCATAGTCACCGGGGCATCTACAGATCTAACGGTCGGCGCACACCCAGTCATCCCCAGCATAAAAACGGTCAGAGCAACTGGCTTTATCAATTGAATTCGCATATCATTCTCTCAAAAAAACTTTCTGTAGCGCGATAAACAAGCTCGGGGACAACACCATCTTTTGGATAACATATCTGGCATTTAAAAACCGAACGCTTCCGGGCCCGGCAAAAAAAATGGAGCGAGGGACGGGAATCGAACCCGCGTATTCAGCTTGGGAAGCTGATATTCTACCATTGAATCACCCTCGCTTATAAATATCTGTCATAAATTTTTGAAAACAATTCGAACTTAACTGACCGAATGATCACTTATTCTAACAGAATTTAACCGTTCCAAAAAGAGCTTTGTCGTTCGGGCCACGGAGTCACTCAGACATACTGCCCGCGTAACAGCAACACGATGAATTCCGCGATCCGTCAATTGAGAAAGATTGTCTAAATTGATGCCTCCAATAGCAAACACCGGGATAGAGCACTCTTTCGTGACTTTTTCCAGCAAGCCCAAATCCATCGGATTCCGTTCCGGCTTGGTCAAGGTACGGAAAACTGACCCGAAACCGATATAATCAGCCCCGGCCTTTTGTGCCTGCCGGGCTTGCGCAAGTGTCTGGCAAGAAATCCCGACAAGGGCTTTTTCCCCTAATATCCGGCGGGCATATTCAACGGGACAATCATCTTGGCCCAAGTGAACCCCTTGGGTCTGAGCCGCAAGGGCCAAATCCATCCGGTCATTCATAATAAACGGCACCGATGACTTCAAATACCCGACGATTTTCTCCGCGAATGACAGCATTTCCCGACTAGAACCAATTTTATCCCGTAATTGTACTACAACCGTTCCGGCCCGTACAGATTCTTTTAAAATTTTAAAGAGCTGCGCATACCCCTGAACCTGGGTGTCCAGAACGATGTAGAGTCTGGCCTCGCGCAACCGTCTTCTATGAATATTCATTTTAAATCACCCGCCGATATCAGCCATCTTCATCTTTCTTCGGGCCCGCCTTCATCCGAAGCATGCCTTTCTGTTCTAAAAAATATATATCGTAACGCAGGGTCTTTAAAGCTTCGGCCTGCTTGTGATCAAACAATTTGGCGAATTCTTCCAGCACACGGACAGACTCCTTGACTCTCTGGGAATTTGCGTAAAAAATATCCTGAACATTCTTTCGGTCAAATTCCTTGTCTATGGAAGGCCGGCCGACATCCTCTGAAATATTGCGATGCTTGAGCCCCTCCTGCCCCCAGACGGCCCCGACAACAGAAGATAGGATATGCCGGGCCTCCTTGAATTTTTTTGTCAAAAAACGGTCATCAAGCACAAAACGGCAAACGTCCTCGCACACCCTTAACCCTTCTTTGGCTCTATTAAAATTGGCATCGATAACCCGGTAAATTTTGTTGCGTATTTTCAACGGCACTTGTTCTTGATCTTTCGGATAATCTCGGTGGTGGAAAGCCCCGCCACATACTCTATAAACTCCACGCGACCGCCCCTCGCCCGGACAACGTCCTCTCCAACCACGCCTTTTCCTTTCCAGTCTGCCCCTTTAACCAGGATATCCGGCTGAACAGCCGTAATAAGGTTATAGGGAGTATCTTCATGAAAGAGCGTAATCCAGTCCACACAGGCCAGTGCAGCCAGGAGCTCGGCCCTGTATTTTTCAGGAATAATAGGCCTTCGCAGTCCTTTAATGCGTCTGATAGAACGGTCGCTATTCAAGCCGACAATCAGGCACCTGTGGGTCCGCTTCGCTTTCTTAAGGTACCGCACATGCCCCGCGTGTAATATATCAAAACATCCGTTTGTAAAAACGATGTTTTTCCCTTCCTGTCTGGCTTGCCGGACACACCGCTGCAAAGTTTTAATGGATACGATCTTGGAGACCACGCTTTACACCTTAAGGTATTCAAAAAATTCTTCAGCTTAAAGAATTTTCAACACATTCACAAATACAATGCGCGATACAGATATGCGATTCCTGAATTCTGGCCGTATTGTCTGAAGGGACGATAATCTTCACATCGGCTAAAGGGGCCAAACGGCCTCCTTTCCGTCCGGTCAGGGCAATAACACTCAGTCCCATGTTCTTTGCTGTTTTCACAGCCTGGATCACATTGGCCGCCGTCCCGCTGGTGGAAATAGCCAAAGCCACATCCCCCTTCCGGCCCAGGCCTTCCATTTGACGAGAGAAAACGATATCATAGCCATAATCGTTTCCCAAAGCTGTTAAGGCCGATGTGTCGGTTGTCAGGGAGATGGCGGAAAAAGACTTCCGCTCTTTTTGAAACCGGCCGATAAATTCCGCCGCGATATGCTGGGCATCGGCAGCAGAACCGCCGTTGCCGAAGACAAGCAGCTTTTTGTTTCGGCGCAGGGCGTTAACAATAAGCTGCACCGCCTTTAAAATTTCATCCTTATTCTGTACAAGAGTTTCTTTCTTTACCGCAATGGATTCCTCAAAAATCCCGGTCAGGATGTCCTGATGCTCTTTTTTTTTCATAAAGGTTATCCCACACAAAAAACTTTTGACATATTATAAAGTTCCATATCAATGGATTTGTGTTTCTGGACTGCTTTTTCAATATCAACGGAATGCAGTTTATTGTGCCGAAGGCTGACCATTTGACCGAAGCGGTTCTTTTTCACAAGCTCCACAGCTTTCACTCCGAATTGGGTCCCGATGAGTCGGTCATAGGCCGTCGGGGTGCCGCCCCTTTGAATGTGTCCGAGAACGCTTACCCTCGTTTCAAAACCTGTTTTCTCTTCAATAAATTTCGCCACGATCTCGGCAATTTTCCCGAAACGCCGCGAAGTCTGATCTTGTTCGGCTTTCTTTTTTGATGAGACCCCTTTGATCCTGGCCCCTTCAGACACCACGACCAGGCTGAAGGTTTTTCCTCTTTTATGCCTTTCCTGCAATTCCTTGCAGACATGATTCATGTCCGCTTCAATTTCCGGGACAAGAATGACGTCCGCCCCTCCGGCTATGCCGGCTTCCAGGGCAATCCATCCTGTATGGCGCCCCATAACTTCAATAACGATAATACGGTGATGACTTTCCGCCGTTGTATGAAGCCGGTCAATACATTCCGTCGCCACATTGACCGCGGTATCGAATCCAAAAGCATATTCCGTCCCGGACAAAGCATTATCAATCGATTTGGGAACGCCGACAACCCTGATGAGCCCTTTCTGAAAAAGTTCCAAAGCAATCTTTAACGTCCTCTCACCCCCGACGGCGATCAAAGCATCCAAACCGCTGCGTTTATAATTCTCCCCTATCTGTTTAACGTGTTCCGGATTCTGCAGAGGATTAATCCGGCTTGTTCCCAGAACTGTCCCGCCTTTGTCCAAGATGCCTGATGTCAGCCGAATATCCAGGACACGCATATCATATTCAATTAAACCTAGCCATCCGTTCTTAATGCCGGTCACTAAATAACCTTCCTGAATGGCGCTGCGCACCACGGCCCGTATCACGGAGTTCAATCCGGGGCAATCAGCCCCGCCTGTTAATATTCCGACCTTTTTCATAACCCTTTCCTTGCTTTACCAAAGTGAGATAATTGCTTATATACGGTAACCCTGGTACGGAACGGCTGGCTGTTCCTCTTTCTTAGAAGGTTCTTCCTTCTGTTTCTTAACTTTTCTCTGACCAGGGATAATTTTGGATATATGAATGCGGACTTCCGGAGACTCTTCGCTTCCGATCGTGTCCTGCACCTTCTGTTTAACGAGATCCTGAAGATGAGCCGTCATGGCAGGAATATGAACGTCGGTATTTAAAATCAGCCTGGAATCAATTTCCAGCCTTTTTTTCTTCTTCCCAACCCGGACATGAGCGCGGACATCCCGGACCTCATCGACTCCGGCGATCACTCTCCGGGTCAAATCTTCCAACGCATCCAAAGACACACTGACCCGGCCTGTCGGGTTGTCAAAAGCAACGGTACGTTCTTTTTCATTCTCGACGGAGATCGACTTAATGAAGATATAATTCAAAAGCAGCATAAAAATGCTCGCCATAGACACAAGGAAACGGGCCTGATCATCGTAGTAAAGAAAATGGAGAATCGTGAGGCCTTTTTCAAACGGGATTTCATACACCCACGGTACTCCGTGTGAAACAAATAAAACCAGCGCTACAGCGATAAACATGGTCAAACATGCGTAAAACAATACGGCCAGTCGAGCTATTATCCTCATGGTTCCCCCCTCTCGATTCCTTGGATGTTGACATTAATATCTTTCAAATCTATGTCAACGGTCTTGTCAATCGCGGTGCGAATCGCTTCCTGAATCTGCCGGGCCGCGTCATGAATGTTGAGGCCAAAACGCACCTTGACTTTTACTTCGATCGTGACTTGGCTGTCTTTTTCGATCGTGATGGCAATTCCCGGATATTTCTTTACGCCGAGCAAATCATAAGCCTGCGCCTCCCAGCTTTTGCCGACCAAACTCACCCCCGGAACCGTTAACACAGAGGAGTAAATAAGATCCGCCAGGACCTGCTTATGGATTTTAATGGAACCCAGATCCACCTTATTAAGGTCTTTCATGGGGCAAGCCTCCTTTACAAAAAGATATAATTGATGATAAAACCAACAATCTGACAGCAAAAATAATGATGTCTTATTTTGTCATTTCATCTTTACGGAAGTGTTTTTCAAGAAAATGCGTTGACACATCACCCGATTTAAACAACGGATGATCGAGTATCTCCATATGCAAGGCACTGGTTGTTTTGACAGGATTCACATACAATTCATCTAACGCCCGCCGCATGATTTTAATAGCTTCCAAACGGGTCGGAGCGTAACTGATCACTTTAGCGACCATCGAATCATAATAAGGGCTAATGACATATCCGGGATAAATATGAGTATCAACTCTGACACCCGGGCCTCCGGGCAGATTCAACTCCTCGATTGTCCCGGGAGAAGGCATAAAGTTATTATAAGGGTCTTCGGCATTAATCCGGCATTCAATCGCCGCCCCTTTAATTTCAATCTGTTCTTGTTTTATTTTAAGTTTCTTCCCGGCAGCGACGGAAATCTGTTCCTTGACGAGGTCCATGCCGGTGACCATTTCCGTCACCGGATGTTCAACCTGAATGCGCGTATTCATTTCCATGAAATAAAAATTCCCGCTGGAATCCAGCAAGAATTCAATGGTGCCGACGCCCTGATAATTGACCGCTTTCGCCGCCTTTACCGCCACCTCACCCATTTTCTTTCTCAGTCTCTCCGTTAAAGCCGGAGACGGAGCTTCCTCAATGAGCTTCTGATGTCTTCGCTGAATACTGCAGTCCCTTTCCCCGCAATGCACGACATTGCCGTATTTGTCTGCCAGAATCTGAAATTCCACATGACGGGGATCCGAGATGTATTTCTCAATATAGACACTCGCATTACCGAAATTGGCCTCGGCTTCTTTCTGCGCCATAGCAAAGGAACTCGTTAAAGTGACATCATTATGGCAGACCCGCATCCCTTTGCCTCCGCCTCCGGCAGCGGCTTTAATAATAACGGGATACTTGATCTTCTTGGCCACATCCAGCGCCTCTTCCTGACTCTTTACGACACCTTTGCCGCCGGGCGTCAGCGGAATCCCGATTTTCCGCATGGTTTCCCTGGCCTGGACTTTATCCCCCATCAATCGTATTGTTTCCGGCGTCGGACCGATAAACGTAATGTTGCAGGATTCGCAAATTTCGGCAAAATGCGCATTCTCGGCCAAGAAACCATACCCAGGATGAATGGCTTCGACATCCGTAATTTCAGCCGCGGCAATAATCGAAGGGATGTTGAGATAACTGTCCGAACTCCGCGCCGGGCCGACACACACAGCTTCATCGGCAAAACGCACGTGCAGGGAATTCCGGTCGGCCTCGGAATATATGGCGACTGTCGGAATGGACATTTCACGGCAGGCCCGTATAATACGTAAAGCTATTTCACCGCGGTTTGCAATTAGAATTTTTGAAAACATGAATCACCCTAAGCCTTTTATCTTATGCTGGTTCAATCTCAAATAATGTCTGCCCGAACTCGACCGGCTCTGCGTTATCCACGGCGATCTTGACGACTTTCCCCCGGACTTCCGACTTAATCTCGTTCATTAACTTCATCGCTTCGACGATACACACAACCTGTCCGACCTCCACAATCTGCCCCTGATCGACAAAAGGCGGAGATTCCGGAGACGGAGCCCGGTAGAACGTCCCCACCATCGGGGAAGAAATAAGCTTAAGGTTACTCGGCGCGCCTGAAGCAGAACTGCCTGATTCAACAGGATGAGGGACGGCAGCCGGAGCAGGAGCCCGGTATTCAGTGACGACGGGACGGAAACCGGTTTCCAGCATCTCTCCGGCAGCTTTCTTTATTTTAAGCTTGACCCCCTCGCGTTCCACCTCAATCTCTGTCAAATCATTTTCATTCATCAATTCAACAATAGATTTAATCTCTTTAAGATTCATTTTTCACCCTTTCAACATATTCTCCACTGCGGGTATCAATCCTCACCCAATCATCGATATTTATAAATAGAGGCACCTGGACAACGGTCCCTGTTTCAATTTTAGCAGGCTTCGTCCCTGCACGGGAGGAATCTCCTTTTATGCCCGGTTCGGTTTCTGCGATTCTGGCGGAAATAAAATTCGGCAATATGACCTTTACAATTTTACCATCACAACTCAAACCTGTCACAATGAGATTTTCCAACAAAAATTTTCTGACGTCACCGACTTCTTCCGAACTCAAAAAAACCTGGTCATAGGTCGTGTGGTCCATAAAATGATATTCATCCCCGGAGACATACAAAAATTCCAGCTCCTTTTCCTCCAGGGGGATATCTTCCAGTTTATCGGCGGTTTTGAAAGTGCGTTCAATCACCGTATTGTTTTTCAAATTGCGCAGTTTGACCCGCACAAAAGCGCTGCCTTTGCCAGGTTTAACATGATGATATTCGTTCACAATAAATATGTCATTATCAATGAGCAACCCCATTCCGGAATTAAGCTGATTAATCGATATCGTCATAGCTCCCTCATCTAAAAATTAATAATATTAATAATACTATGTTTACCTAAAAAAAATTATCTGCTTAAAATCTCACAACCGGTATCCGTCACGCAAACCATATCTTCAATGCGAATCCCGAATTGATCATGCAAATAAACACCCGGTTCAACGGTTATAACCATCCCGGGCTTGAGGACCGTGTCGCTTTGCGGAGAAATCCTGGGAGACTCATGGATCTCCCGGCCAACCCCATGCCCCAAAGAATGGCAGAAATATTTTGCTAAGCCGTTATCTTTCAAAGACTTTCGGGCTTCCAAATCAACATCTGCGGCCCTGACCGAGGTTTTTATTTTTGCAATGGCCTTTTTTTGAGCTAAAGCCACAGCGTCGTAAACCTTTCGAATAAGAGGAGTTATTTTACCTAAAAAGAACATTCGTGTCAAGTCAGACTTGTAATCGGCCAGTTCAATACCAACGTCAACCAGCAAGACATCGTTACGAAGCAATTTTCGTTCCGTCACGCGGGCATGAGGGAAAGCCGAATTAGGGCCGGAAGCGACTATCGGGGAAAAAGAAAAACGTGCCTTCCTGGCCCTGACAAAATGATCAATACGCTCCAGGATGTCCTGCTCCGATAAACCCGGCTTTATAAACCGCTCAATATGATCAAAAATCTTTTGGTTGATTTTCAGACATGAACGGATCTTGTTTAATTCCTCTTCATCCTTTATTTCACGCATGCGTTCGATAACGTAATTGCGCGGACACAGCCTGACGGCCGGATACAGCATTCGCTTAAAAGATTTAAACAAGGACAGACTGAGCATCGCCTCATCAAATCCCAGACGTTTGATGGATTTTCTTTGAATCAAGCGGCAGGTGTCCTTTAAAAGTTGCCGGCACAGGAAAGGGATCACGTCTTTCAGCGATGTCTTTATTGCGGAGTAATACCGGGCGTCGGTACAGTAATAGGTTTTGTGCGGGGAGACAAGCAGCCACGAATCCTCGCTGGGATATCCGGTCAGATAGGAAACCTGAACGGGGTTCATGACAAGATAGGCGTCAATTCTTAACGCTGCTAATTGAGATTGGAAAGCATGAATACGCGGTTGCACAAATATATCCTGATAATCAGTGACAGATTAAGAAATCCTCAATTTGAGAGTAACGACATAATGGCCCGCAGACCCAACACATAACTGTGTACGCCAAATCCGGAGATCTGTCCATAACTAACCGGGGCAATTAATGACTTGTGCCGGAACTCTTCCCGGGAATAGATATTAGACAAATGCACTTCCACCACAGGAACGTCAACAGCGGCAACGGCATCGCGGATGGCCACGCTCGTATGCGTGTAAGCGGCAGGATTTATAAGCACCGCGGAGATGCCGTCCTCTTTCACGCGACCAATAGCATCCACAATATCTCCTTCATGATTGGACTGCAGAAACTTGAGCTCTATGGGTTGACCTTCAACCTGCTCCGTTAACCGGGCGTTAATATCATCCAATGTTGAAACTCCGTAAATATGAGTTTCCCGCTGTCCCAGCAGATTCAGGTTGGGACCGTGAATAACGAGCACTGTTTTCACAGCGACCTCCTTATCTTACGCCTTTTTGAATTCACCATACGTCACTCACGGCTAGCCTATGCCGGAGACCTGTTATAGCATCAACGGCCGGTCTCTTAAGGCCAAAACCGCTTACTGCTCAGCCTCTTCCTCTAACATGACGGGGATGCCCTCACGGACGGGATACTTTCTCCCGCACTTGACACAAACCAACTTTTCCCCTTCCAGGAGGACATCTGTCTTGCAAACCGGACAGGCTAAAATGGCCAGCAATTTTTCATTAATCATAAGACGGAATATTGTGATGTGATGTTAACTTAAACCCCATCCTGTTGTTTCATGCATTCGACATATTTCATCTGCAATTCGTAAATGCTCGAGTTCAAAATATTGTCTTCCTGCGCAGTAAGATTCCCTTTTGTCTTGTCACGCAATAAAATCAGCGTATCAATAAGAAATTTTGCCTGTTGAGGATTTTTTTCAATCGTATTTTCATTCATGGGATTAGGAACCTCCCCCAAGAAAATCATTGCTTGAAAAATCAGGCTGGTGATGTAATTAACAAAGTTAAGCTCAACGTCCTGCGTTTCGTCTTCCTGGGCCAGGTCCTCAGAGGAAGACGGCGCAGAGGCCTCCCCGGAGACCGGGCTGGAATCCGAAGCAGAATCTCCTTTGCGCGTTTCCTTTTCCTGGGTGACGCTGTCCTTCCATGCTTCATCAACATACTTTTCATGCTCAGTCATCAAAAAATCTCCCTTTTAAAATAATTAATATACCAGATTAAAATAGCAAACCCATATTCTATTGTCAACCCATGAAACACGCCCCCGGGATCCCATAAAAACAAACGACATCACCCGGCCAGGGGAAAGCCCCGGCAGAAGAATCATCTGTTTTGGTCTTGATTCATAACAAACGATATCATCACATTAAAGGAAAGTTCCGGATACTTAAGCTCAAAAGGGAACGGCGGGAACGGGCTTGACTCTTTGATGCTCCGCATACTAATACTCTGCAGAAAGGCACTGGCATGCGTCTTCTGATCGATGATCTTAATATCCTTCAACCCCCCGTCCGAGTGCAAAATAAAAGTCAGATAAACTTCTCCGTCCTGAAATTGGGGGTCATTGACAAAATGATTAGCCTGGTTCTTGATTTTATTGCGGATATGGTCCTGATAATTGACATAATTAGGATTCGTAATTTTCTCAGAACTCAAAAAAGGCACGACAACCTGTCTTTTGCTGTTCAAACTCGGCAAATGAACAGGAATTTTCTTCTGCTTTGCTATCCGCATAGGTTCTTTGACGGCCTGCTGTGATTTTATCGCAACGCTGGACAATTCTTTAGGAGTCAAAATCTTTGGTTCCGGCTGAAAAGGCTCTTCTTTCAAAGGTTTAATCGCACGCTGAACTTGCTCGGCCGGCAAAGATTCCTTAACGGCCCGCTGATAAACGACCTCCATCACCTGAGGCGTGTTTTCCGTATAATAAAGCCGGGCAAAAAGCAAACTGCTGAAAACCAAAGCATGCAACAATATGGACGTGGTCATGGAAAGGCTGAATATTTTTGTTTCTTTCATAATAAAAAAAACGGGATCCTGTTAAAAGGCATTTTTATGCGCCATCCCAACCTCTTTTGCCCATTTCTTACAAAAAACTGACAAATTTATCATACGTCATCCCTCAGCATTACGCAATGACTTTATCAGGAAAATACACAACGGGAAAGAGTTATTTGCGGGATTTTCGCCATTCTCTCATCAGGTAAGCAAAAAAACGCAGTGTATCCTTAAACGGATTGATTTTGCTTTTTTCATTACGGTAAATCGTGGATATCGGCACGGAATAAATCTTATAACCCAACTGACTGGCCTGGATAAGGACCTCGGACTCAATTTCAAAATCTTTTGATGTGAGCCGCAATTTTTCCAGAATTTCCCGTCCAATGTAACGGTATCCACACTGCGTGTCCGGAATTTTTTGACGGCAGATCTGCGAAATCAGCCAGGACATGGACCAGTTGGTTATCACCCGGATAAAAGGCATGCCTTTATGAGCCCCCATGCGGTTGCCGGTAATAACAGAACAGGGATATTTTTCAATAAGCGCCAGGAATTGTTTTAAATCCTTCGGGTCATGCTGCCCGTCTCCGTCCATTGTAATCACACCGTCATAATGATGACTCTGCGCATATTCAAATCCGAGCTGCAATGAACGCCCTTTCCCCTTCTTCATCTCATTGGTTAAAACAATAGCCCCCCGGGAAGAAGCCGCTGCCCCCGACTCATCTGAGGAGCCGTCATCAATAACAAGTCTGTCAAGGCCTTCTATCTTGATAGACTCCACCAGGGCACCGATATGTTGGATTTCATTATGAACAGGGATGATAAGGCAAATCTTCACTTGGCCGTTGACTCCAAACTTAGTTCCTGAATGACTTTATAAGTTTCTTCCACACTGTAATCCCTGAACATAAGCCACTGTTCAGGATATTCCAGAATAACCCCTTCGATGACCCGAAGATATTTTTTTATAATATCGGACAGGACATCTTCGTCAATTCTGCCGTTATTGCTCTCACAGCCCGGGTCAATGGGTTTCTGCACCATAAGCCGGAAACGGTCATCACCGGTACGGATGAGAAAAATCGGGATAATCGGAGCGCCGGTCTTGACCGAAAATATCGCCGGCCCCTTGGGGAAAAGGGCCTTCTTCCCCAGAAAATCCAGGACAATCCCATTAGGACCAAAAGCGCGGTCGGCCACAACAGCAATAATTTTATTCCGGTTAAGAATCGTCAAACAACGGCGCGTAGCCGCCTGCGGAGGGACAATAACAACACCTCGGGCTTCACGCTGTTTGTTAAAAAGGTTATTTACCGGTCGCTCTTTATGCGGCAAAGCAATGGCCACGGAAGGATAGCCCATATGACTCAACAAAACACCTCCCAGCTCCCAGTTCCCGATATGTCCTGTGAGCAGGATAGCCCCTTTGCCTTTTTTCAGCACCTCATCAATGTAATGCAAGTTCTCGGCGATGACTCTCTCTTTGATAAACTGATCGTCAATTTCATTGGCCATGCGGAAAAATTCGACCAGATACTTTCCGAAATTCCGAAAGACCTCACGGACCCGGTGTTCGAGATCGGTTTTCCCGGGACAAATAATCCGCAGGTTTTTTCTGACTGTCCGTCTGTCACGGAAGGAAAAATAGTAATGCAGGTCGGAAATAAAAGTCGCCAACCGGTACGACACCTTAAGGGGGAGACGATTAACAAGAAATTGCCCAAATTTATAAAGAATAAATTTAAACATGGCAGAAAAAATATTAAGTTATTTCAAACATACCGTCTTGCCATGAAGCCTTCCGCACTTCTCATGCCAGAGGCCATCTCAGAAGCCGTCAAAGCCCGTCTTATTATCTATAGACAAAATAAGTTTTGCAATATCCAAAGCCGCATGAGGCTTGCCGCTTGCATAAGCAGCTTTACTCATAGACGTTAAGCGCTCGGGAGACTTGAGCAATAACTCAACTTCTTCCCCGATATCACTTGTCTTGTCAATACGGATACCGATGCCTTTTTTAAGCAGATAGTCTGTATTGCGCATCTCCTGACCGGGCAGCGGATTGACAATAATCATGGGAAGCCCCTTGGCCAAAGATTCGCTGGTCGTCATCCCCCCCGGTTTTGTGATAATCAATGTGGCGATCTCCATAAGCTCATCGACATTATTCGCAAATTCATAAAACAGAACCTTCTTGTCTTTCACTTCCTGATGACTGGATAAGGTCCGGGCCTCTTTATCGAGCCATTTGACCAGTTTTTTATTGGTTCCCGTCAAAACAATAATCTGCAGGGGCATTTTAATCTTACAGAGAGAATTGACAACGGATTTTATAGGGCCGAGCCCTTGCCCTCCCCCCATAATAAGGATTGTCGGGATTTTCAGGTCCAAACCCAAATACTGGGCGATAGGACCTTTATCCAATTGAACAGCAAATTTGGGTTTGATCGGTATTCCATAGACCTTAATGTCGTCTGCCTGGACACCTTTTTTTATAAAACGCTCCTTGGCTTCGGAGGAAGGCACAATATAGTAATCGACCCCCTGATTCAGCCAGTAAGAATGCGGGGCATAATCCGTCAGCACGGCAATCAAGTTGAAATTCAGTTTTTTCTCTCTTTTATAGTCAGCAACCATGCCGCAGGGGAACGCCTGGGTACAGACGACCGTGTCCGGACGATATCGTTGAAACAACCTGTCGATCTTGGCGTGACTGGTGCGGTGCAGATACTTCTTAACGGGCTCGGATTTTTTGACAATGCTGGGATTATCATACAAATAGTCCCACACCTTGGGTGTACGCTTAATCACGCTCATATACGTGCGGTGAACAACCTTATCCAGCAGCGGATACGTGTAGCCAAAACCGTTAACGGTCGGGGCTTCGACGTTCGGGGCCAACTCCTTCAAAGCCCGTTGAATGGAGACTGTTGCCTGCCGGTGGCCCGAAACTCTGGTAATATACATAAGCAGAACCCGGCACTTATCTTTTTCCATAGACTCTTTCTTCGTTAGAGATAAACTCATTTAAGACAAGGGGTCCAATCGAACAATCGGCGCTCCGATTTTGACCTGCTCTCCCACTTGAAAAAAAATTTCTTTAATAGTACCGTCACGTTCAGCTGAGATAGTAAACGTGGCTTTGTCCGTAACAAATTCCACGAGATCATCATCTTTCTTAACCGCATCACCCACACCGACATGCCAAAAAGCGACAGCGGCTTCGGCAATACCTTCTCCTAATTCTGGCAGGGTAATCTGCATGATGAACTCTTTCAAAAATTTTTTTCAAACCTTCCGGATTTCATCCCGGGTAAAATGACGCAAGAAATGATATATGCACCGCTGTTTCACAACCTGCATATTCATTTTTTCCCCTTTCAGCTCCTTGAGGGACGTCATCTGAACATTTAAACCGCAGGGCCTAATCAGATTAAAAAGCTGAAGATCTGTATTGATATTAACGGCCAGGCCGTGGAAGGTAACCCAGTGTTTTGCTCCAACACCAATAGAGGCAATCTTTTTTGATTCAATCCAAACACCGGTCCTGCCAGCATATCTACAAGTCAATATATCAAAATCTTTCAAGAAATCAATGGCTACTTGCTCTAATTTGAAAAGAAACCACTTTAAGTCACGACGATAGTTTTTCAAATCCATAATCGGATAAGCGACAAGCTGTCCCGGGCCATGCAACGTGACATCCCCACCCCGGTCGATTTCAAGGACATCCATGCCCTGACGGGCCAAAACATCTCCCGGGGCCAGAATATTGTTTTTTGAAGCCAGTCGGCCAAGAGTCAAAACAGGGGGATGTTCACAAAGGACAAGACAGGAATCGTGCCCCCGCCCCACCTCCTGAGCAAGCTTCTTTTGACGTTCATAGGCATCCCGGTAATCAATAAGTCCCCAGTCCTCCGTCCGGATTTGACCGAGGGTCGTCTTTTCATTCATCATCGTTAAGCAATAAAATAACCCCGAGCCAAGGTGCGTATCTGGCCTTGGCCGGGGCCGAAAAGATTTAGCTAAAAACGAATTTCAGGACACGCTTAACTCAGCTTACGGATAATCGCTTCAGCCATCTCTTGTGTGCCAACGGCAGAAGGATCATCGCGCTGAGGCTTAAGATCGTAGGTAACATCCTTTCCTTCCCGAATAACCTCTTTAACGGCCTCCTCTAAACGATTCGCTTCATCCTGTTTGTTCAAATAACGAAGCATCATAACGCCGGATAATATCGTAGCCGTGGGGTTAACTTTATTCTTGCCCGCGTGTTTCGGCGCTGAACCATGGACAGGTTCAAACAAAGCCACCCCGTCCCCGATATTGGCCCCCGGAGCGATGCCCAAACCGCCGACAAGCCCGGCGCACAAGTCAGAAACAATATCTCCGTACAAATTCGGCAAAACGAGGACATCATACCATTCCGGCCGCTGGACAAGCTGCATGCACATATTATCCACGATGACATCCTCAAATTCAACCTTGCCTTCATATTCACGGGCGACTTCCCTGGCTGTCTGCAGAAAAAGTCCGTCCGTATATTTCATGATATTCGCTTTATGAACCGCGCTCACTTTCTTCCTATTATTTTTTACAGCATATTCAAATGCAAATTTGACAATACGCCTTGAGCCGGAAACCGAGATCGGCTTAATCGATATGGCCGAATCATCCCTGATGGTCTTTTCCTGCAGGCCGTTGATTTCGGAGATCAAATGTTTGGCGGAATCGCTTCCGAGCTCAAATTCTATTCCGGCATACAGATCTTCCGTGTTCTCTCTGAAGATAACAATGTCCACGTGAGGATTAACCGCTTTTGTCCCTTTATAATATTTCGCCGGGCGTACGCAGGCAAACAAATCCAAGACCTGTCGCAACTGGACGTTCACGGAACGGAAGCCTGACCCGACCGGAGTGACAATCGGCCCCTTAATAGCAACCTTATTCTTCCGGATCGACTCGACAGCTTCATCAGGCAAAGGGGTTCCAAATTGTTTGACCGCAAATTCACCCACGGGATGTTCTTCCCAGGCGATGTCAACGCCTGTGGCATCCACGCATTTGCGCATGGCCGAAGACACTTCCGGGCCGATACCATCTCCTGGCAGTAATGTAACAGGTATAGACATAAAAAATACGAACCTTTCCTAGTTTGATTTATCTAATAATTGAGCAAACTCTTCTTTATTCTTAACATACACCATGGCGGTTTCATAAGTGATCTCGCCGTCCTGATACAACCGCTGCAATGATTTGTCCATCGTATGCATACCGTAAGAACTTCCGGTCTGTATGGCCGTAGGAAGCTGTTCAATGGCCTGTTCACGGATCAAATTCCTGACACCCGGGGTTGCGACCATGATTTCCGTAGCCAGAACACGCCCCTGTCCGTCAGCCCGCGGCAACAAAATCTGAGAAGCGACACCCTGCAAGGCCGAGGAAAGCTGCAGCTTAACCTGCTGTTGCTGATGAGGCGGGAACGCATCGATAATACGTTCTATCGTCTGCGGAGCATCCGGAGTATGCAGCGTCGCCAAGACCAAATGTCCGGTTTCGGCAGCCGTCAAAGCCGTAGAAATCGTTTCCAAATCACGCATCTCCCCCACGACGATAACATCCGGGTCCTGGCGCAGGCAGCGCTTGAGCGCTTCGGCGAAAGAGTTGGTGTCCCGGAAGACTTCTCGCTGTTTGATAATGGACTTTTTATTAAAATGGACATACTCAATAGGGTCCTCGATCATGATAATCAGTTCTTCCCGTTCCTCATTAATCAAGTTGATCATCGAGGCCAACGTCGTTGTTTTTCCGGTTCCCGTAGGTCCGGTGATGAGCACCAGCCCGTTCGGCTTGCGGGCAAAGTCAACAATAACAGGGGGAAGGCCCAGCTCCTCCATATTCGGGATAAAAATCGGAATACGCCGGAAGGCCGCTTCAGCCGCTCCGCGCTGCAAGTGCACATTGACACGGAAGCGGTCCATTCCCGATAAGGCCAGAGAAAAATCCAGTTCCCGTTCACGCTCAAAAGTTTCCTTTTGGCTGTCGGTAAGAATACTGTATATCATTTTTTTCAACTCATCGCGGGACAGGGGATCCTTGTTCGTCAGAACAAGTTTCCCGTCTATACGCAGGACCGGCGGCGTATCATAAGTTAAATGCAAATCAGAAGCTCTTTTTTCTATTGTTAAAAGAAGAAGATCTCTTAACTCCATATCGGCTCCTTTGGCTAATTTTGATTTCCATTATATTCAGACGGACATGAAATTCGCGGGAAGCACGGACTAACGGTTCTTGGCTGTCCAGTCCGCAATACGTTTGACCCCTTCACGAATTCTTTCCTGAGACGTGGAAAAACTTAAACGCATAAAACCCGGGGCGCCAAATCCCTCCCCGGGGATAAGCGCAACATTTACGTCATTCAAAATACTTTTTGCAACAGAAAAGGAATCCCCGAGAGAAGAGAAATCACAGAAAAGATAAAAAGCGCCTTCCGGCTTGATATACGTGACCTCCGGAACATCATCCATAAGCGACATAATAAGATTGCGCCGGCTCTCAAACTCCTCTTTCATCGCCAGAATAGTCTCCGCAGGAGATTTAAGGGCCTGGAGAGCCGCCTTCTGGCTGATCGAGCACGGATTGGACGTCGAATGATCCTGAAATTTCTTAAGATAACCGATCAGCTCCTCCGAGCCGGACGCACAGTATCCAATGCGCCATCCGGTCATGGAAAACGCTTTGGACATCCCGTTAACGGTAATGGTCCGTTCATAGGCCTTGTCTCCTAAAGCGGCGACGGACGTGAAAGGAGCCCCGTCATAAACCAGTTTTTCGTAAATCTCGTCACTGATGATCCATATATTATGTTTGACGCAACAATCGACGATCGGACGAAGCTGGTCTTCGCTGTAAAGCATGCCCGTGGGGTTGGACGGGGAATTTAAAACAAGGACTTTTGTCTTCGCTGATATATGTTTTTCCAGCAATGCGACGTTGAGCTTAAATTGTGTCGAAGCATCCGTAGGGACGAAGTGCGGCACGCCCCCCGCGGCCTTAACCATTTCCGGATAACTCACCCAATAAGGAGAAGGGATCAGGACATCATCTCCGTCATCAACCAAAACTTGAATGATGCCGAAAAGGGAATGTTTTGCCCCGCAGGAGACAGCGATTTGAGCGGGGGAATATGGCAGGTTATTTTCTCTCTTTAATTTTTCCGAGATGGCTTCCCGGAGTTGCGGCATACCGATGCTGGGCGTATATTTCGTGAAGCCTTCCTGAATAGCCTGGACAGCGGCCTGTTTAATTTCTTCCGGCGTATCGAAATCAGGCTCCCCTCCGGCAAAATTAACAACGTCTTTCCCCTGCGCACGCAGTTCCTTAGCCCGAGCTGTAATAGCCAGAGTGGAAGAGCCGACGAGTGTCTTGATCCTTCGATTAATATCCACGATGGTCTCCCTTCGAACTATTCGGATGTCTTTTTTCTTCTAAATATCTTTTTAATGCCCCCCATGGACTTCTTCTCTGTCTTGCCCTTTTCCTTCTTTTCTTGTTTGGTGGATTCCTGGACTGACTTCGGGGGTTTAAACTTGGTTTTTCCGGCCGTCATTGAGTCGGATTTTGGATCAACGGGAGGAGCCGTCTCTTTATCAGAAGCTGCTTTTTTCTTCTTTGATGATAAAGATTTCTTGGGTTTCCCCACAGGCACCGGCTTCTTTTCGGTGAGTTCTAAAAAAACCATCTCTGCATTGTCGCCCCGGCGCCCCAGAGCTAAAGGAATAATGCGGGTGTATCCGCCTCGCCGCAGCTGAAAACGCGGAGCAATGTTATTAAATAATTCGCTCACGAGTTTATGATCGCAAAGGACAGCAAAAGCCCGTCTTTTGTGGGCTAACGTACCCTTCTTTCCCATGGTAATCAATCGGTCAACCAATTTGCGAGATTCTTTGGCTTTGGCCTTGGTCGTACAGATTTTCTCGCGGAGCAGTGTCGCTTTGGCAATATCCCGAATGGTCGCTTTTCGCCAGCTTGAATTCCTTCCCAACCTATTTCCTGCGATTCCATGTCTCATAAAACATCGTTTCCTTTGTCTAGCATCGTCGTGAGGTTGATTATGCGTCTCCGGTCTTTTTCAGTTTCTTCAGGTCGACCTTCATCCCCAAATGCAACCCCATGATTTTAAGTAAATCATTTATTTCTGTTAAGGATTTCTTACCGAAATTTCTAAAACTCAACAACTCTGACTCTGTTTTTCGAACCAGTTCCGCTATGGTCTTTATGTTCGCATCTTTCAGACAGTTCGCGCTTCTGACGGATAATTCCAGCTCGGAGATCGGCAGACGCAATTTCTCATACATCGCTTCTTCTTCAGCGGAAATTTCTTCCTCTTCCTCTTCTTCTTCCGGAAGTTGTCCGTAAGCGACAAAAACGTCCAAATGTCGCTGTAAAATATTCGCGCCGTAGAGCAGGGCTTCTTTAGGCTCAATGCCGCCGTTGGTCCAAATGTCCAGGATCAGCCTGTCATAATCTGTCCGTTGCCCGACACGCGTGTTCTCGACATAAAAATTAACCTTAGCAATCGGAGTAAAAATAGAATCCACCGCGATCGAACCGATGGTTAACCCTTCATTCTTATGAACTTCAGCCGGGACATATCCGCGCCCCTTACAGATTTCCATATCCATGTTAAACGGGATATCCTGTGTTAATGTCGCGATATGATGGTCGGGATTCATAATTTCAACGGTCTCGTCTGTGATAATATCTCTGGCCAGTATCGGACCGCTCTTATCTTTCTTAATGTAAACCGTCTTAGGGACTTTGGAATGGGAACGCAGGACCAGGCCCTTGATATTGAGGACAATATCCGTGACCGGTTCTAAGACCCCGGCTAACGTTGAAAATTCATGCTGAACTCCCTCTATACGGATAGACGTAACGGCGCTTCCTTCAATAGAAGACAATAATATTCTTCGAAGAGAATTACCTAATGTGACCCCGTAGCCTCGCTCAAAAGGTTCCGCAACAAAACGGCCGTATCGCGACGTATAATTTGCTTCTTCACAATCTAATCGTTTGGGCATTTGGAAATCTCGCCACTTGACTCCCATATTATCCTCCTAAATTAAAATCTGGTCTTGAGAGAGTTTTATCTTGAATAAAGCTCGACGATCAACTGTTCGTTGACCGAGAAATCGATATCTTCCCGTTCAGGCAAACGCAAGACTTTTCCTTTGAAATGTTCCGGATCAGGCATCAGCCAAGCCGGCACGGCACGGCCTTCCGAAGACTCAATATTTTCCTTAACTTTTTCCTTGCCTTTTTTATCAAACTTCATGGAAATCTCATCATTCTGTTTTATCAGATATGACGGGATATTGACTCGCCGGTCATTGACATAAACGAAGCCATGCGAAACAAACTGCCGGGCTTGCTTACGAGAAACGGAAAAACCAAGCTGATAAATAACGTTGTCCAGGCGCCGCTCCAGATATTGAAGCAAAATCGACCCTGTAACCCCTTTTTTACGAGCGGCTTTCCCAAAATAAAGACGGAACTGTCTTTCCAGAAGCCCGTAAATTCTTTTGACTTTTTGCTTTTCCCGGAGCTGTAACCCGTAATTCGACAGCTTTGTTCTTCGGTTCCCATGGTCGCCCGGGGCATATTCCCTGCGGTCATAAGCGCAACGGTGCGTATGGCATCGCGTGCCTTTCAGGAACAACTTCTCTCCTTCCCGTCTGCATTTCTTGCAACTTGGCTCTAAGTCTCTTGCCATGCTACGATTTTTCCTTTCCTTTATGTCCTTTGAACAGACGACCCTTTAGACTCTTCTTTTCTTGCGCGGCCGGCAACCGTTATGCGGCATGGGAGTCACGTCTCTAATAGACATAACGTTTAAACCCGCCGCCTGAACGGCACGAATCGCTGACTCACGGCCAGAGCCGGGGCCTTTGACTAATATATCCACACTGTTTAATCCCAATTCCTTGGCTTCCTTAGCGGCAGAACTGGCAGCAACCTGAGCGGCAAAAGGCGTTGATTTCTTGGAGCCGTTAAAACCCACGGCACCAGGGCTGGACCAGGTGATGGCATTGCCCTGCTTATCCGTTATCGTAATAAGCGTATTATTAAAAGTCGCCTTGATATGCACGATGCCCGCAGTGATGCCTTTAAGCATCTTTTTTTTGAGTTTCTTTTCTTTCCTTGCTGAAATTTTACCTTTTGCCATGTCGTATCCTCAAAATTGTATTGCCTCTGTTATTACCTCTTCCCGCCGATAAAGCCCTTGCGCCCTTTGCGCGTGCGGGCATTTGTCTTGGTTCTTTGTCCCCGCACCGGTAATCCTTTACGGTGACGCAAACCGCGATGGGTTCCAATATCCATATGACGGCGAATATTCTGGGTCATTTCCCGGCGGAGATCCCCTTCAATCACAAAATTATTCTGAATAACGCCTGTCAGCCGGGCAATTTCTTCGTCAGAAAGGTCCTTGGCGCGGCGATGATATTCAATATTGGCTTCATCCAGCGCTTTCCGGGCTGTTGTCGGGCCGATCCCATAAAGATAGGGCAACGCCGCATCGATCCTTTTTTCTCTGGGGATATCCACACCTAAGATTCTTGGCATATTATTTTCCTCAAACAATTAATGTTGTTAACTCGGGCCTTCGTAAACCTTGTCTTAACCTTGTCTTTGCTTATGTTTAGGATTAGAGCAAATCACTCTAACGACATTTTTACGCCGCACTATTTTACAATTACTGCAAATACGTTTAACAGACGATTTTACTTTCATGATTTACACCTGTAAGTAATTCTTCCCCTTGAAAGATCATATGGGGATAATTCCAGTTTCACTTTATCCCCGGGCAATATCCGGATGAAATGCATACGGATCTTCCCGGATATATGGGCCTTGACCTCATGCCCGTTTTCCAGCTTAACCCGGAAGATGGCATTGGGCAAAGCTTCGACAATTGTTCCTTCCACTTCTATTAAATCTTCTTTAGCCATAAACGATCTCTATGATAATGTTAGGATTCTCGGCCCATCTTCTGTAACGGCAACCGTATGTTCAAAATGAGCAGATGGCTTCCCGTCCAGGGTCTCTACGGTCCATCCATCGTCCAATATCTTTGTGTGCCAAGTTCCCATATTAACCATAGGCTCAATCGCCAAAACCATTCCGGCCTTTAAGACAGGCCCTTCATGGGGAGCTCCGAAATTAGGTATCTCCGGCTCCTCGTGAAGATTCCGGCCTATGCCATGTCCCACAAAGTCACGAACGACAGAAAATCCTCTCGACTCAACATATGTCTGAATGGCATTCGAAATATCTGACAGATGATTGTTCTCACGGGCTTGAGCGATTCCCTGATGCAAGCCCATTTCCGTAACGCCGAGGAGCTCCTCAAGCTCCGGGGAGAAATCTCCAACGCCGACGGTCACCGCCATATCGGAGAAGAAATCATGATAAATGATCCCGATATCGACACTGACGATATCTCCGTCACGGATGGCTTTCGGGCCAGGGATTCCGTGGACAACCTCCTGATTGACCGAAATACAGGCACAAGAGGGAAAACCGCGATACCCTTTGAAGGCTGGCTTGACACGTTTCTGCGCGATCAAATCCTCACAAATGGCGTCCAGCTCTCCTGTTGTCATTCCAGATTTTAAAGAGCAAATTAAATCTTTAACAATTGCAGCCAGGATTTTTCCTGCGTGCGCTAATTCTTCAATCTCTTGAGGCGACTTGATCTTTATCTGATGTTTTTGATTCATTCAGAATTTTCTTTAACTCATTTAAAAGTTCAATCGTCTTGTTTTCCGCATTAAACTTACGCAACTTGTCCTGACTTTGATAATAATCCACAATAGGCTGCGTGCTTTGTGTGTAAACGTTCATACGGTTCGTTATCGTTTCTTCATTATCATCCGGCCGCTGATACAATTCACCTCCACAGGCATCACATATGCCTTCCTGTTTGGAGGGCATGTTGACAATATGATAAATCGCATTACATTGCCGGCATATCCTGCGTCCAGTCAGCCGCTGGACGATGACCGGGAGTCCCGCTTCCATATAAACCACCAGATCAATGGGCTGCCGGATACGGTCAAGAATATCATCCAAGGCCTGGGCCTGTGGGGTTGTCCTCGGGAATCCGTCCAGCAAATACCCGTGCTGCTGCACATCATCCTGTTTCAACCTTTGTTCGATAATCTGGACAATCAGTTCATCCGGGACAAGGCCGCCGCTCTCAACATAAGACTTTACCGTTTTGCCAAGATCAGAACCGCTTTTCATGGCTTCCCGCAACATATCCCCCGTGGATATATGGCACAACCCCAAAGATTGCTTGATCAGGCCGGCAAAAGTTCCTTTTCCCGCCCCAGGAGGCCCCAGCAAAACAAGATTCATCGTCTCCCCCTTAATTGACCCGACCTCATAAATCCGTCATAATGACGCATCAGCAAATGAGACTCGATCTGTTTCATGGTGTCCAGCATAACGCCCACGGTAATCAAAACGCCTGTGCCGCCGAAAAAGGAAGCCACCAGGTAAGGCACCCGGAAAGACGCCATAATGGCATCCGGCATAATAGCAATGGAACATATAAAAAAGGCACCGGCTAACGTAATACGTTCAAGCACAAATTCCAAATAATTCGCTGTCTGCGCTCCCGGGCGGACACCGGGGATAAACCCGCCGTGTTTCTTTAAGTTTTCGGCAACATCGATGGGGTTGAAAACTATCGCCGTATAAAAATAACAGAAGAAAATAATCAGCAATCCATACAACATATAATAAAGCCATCCACCTCTTTGCAACAAGGAGGCAAAGGTTTGAAATCCTTGCGAAGGGATAAAACTTGCCAACGTCGCAGGGAACAAAATAATGGACTGGGCAAAAATAATCGCAATAACACCCGACGTATCGACCTTAAGAGGAAGGTAGGTGCTTTGCCCGCCATAGACTTTCCGTCCGACGATTCTTCTGGCATATTGAATGGGGATTTTCCGCTGAGCCTGTGTGATAAGAGTAATCGCAACGACGACTCCCACCAGGAAAACCAGCATCATAAGCAACGTCAAAGGCTGCAACTGGGCGGCTCCTACGGTCTTGGCATTCATCAGCATCACAAGAGTCTGGACGGCTTGCGGAGCTGATGAAATAATCCCCGCTGTGATGATCAAAGAGATGCCTTGTCCGATCCCGCGCTCCTGAATTTGCTCCCCGAGCCACATGAGCAGCAATGTTCCGCAGGTCAACGTTAGCACTGTTGTGATACGAAACGGCCATCCCGGATTATTAACAATACTCACATCGCCAAAACCCTTCTCCATCCATAAAGAAATGAAAAAGGACTGCACCAAGCAAAGGATTAACGTCCCATAGCGCGTATACTGATTGATTTTATGATAACCGGCCTGCCCTTCTTTCGACAACTTTTCTAAAGCAGGGATAACGGCGGTTAAAAGCTGCATAATAATCGAACTGGAAATATACGGCATAATTCCCAGGGCGAAGACGGTCATTTTCGCAATCGCGCCACCGGAAAACATATTAATAATTCCAAAGATCGAACCAGAGTTAGACGTACTTAATTTCTGAAAATATTCCGTGAGAACGGCTCCGTTAACCCCGGGCGTCGGGATAAAGCATCCGACGCGATAAAGAGCAATGATTCCTAAAGTGATAAGGATTCTTTTCCTTAAGTCTGGGATCTTAAAACAATTGGCAAAACCGGATATCATAATAAATACAAACGAACTTTAATTTTTATTTTTCTCTTTAAGAATCTTTTTATCTATGAGGACAACCTGCCCGCCGGCCGCTTTAATAATTTCTTCCGCCCGTTTGGAGCAGCTGTAAGCTTCGACCTGAATAGCGTTCTTAATGTCTGTGTTGCCGACAATTTTAAAGGGCTTGAACATATTCTTAATCATCCCGGAATCCTGCAAGGTTTGGGCATCGATCTTGGCCTCGTTGAGTTCTGCCAGCTTCTTTAAGGGCACCAATTGATAAAGAACCGGTCTCTTGCTCCGGAATCCCACTTTGGGCAACCGGCGGATAAGAGGGATTTGCCCTCCTTCCAAATGCCTGAGAATACCCCTGCCTGAACGGGATTTCTGCCCGGTCTGTCCCCGGCAACTTGTTTTTCCATGACCGGATCCGTTGCCACGGCCGACAATTTTTCTTCGTTTTCTTGCTCCGGGAGCTGGTTTCAAATTATGAACTTGCATCTGTTTGTACCTGTTCCAATTCTTTATATTGTTTTGACTTCATTCTCGTTAACCCGTCCATCGTCGCTTTAACGACATTGATCGGGTTATTACTGCGATGGCATTTTGTCAGAATATTATGGATGCCGGCACCTTCACAAACGGCCCGGACAGCCCCGGATGCGATAACGCCGGTTCCGTCAGACGCCGGCTTCAATAAGACTTCTGCCCCGCCGCAGACCCCGACAATCTGATGAGGGATCGTCGTGCCTTTTAAAGGGATTCTGATCATGTTCTTCTTGGCGCGCGTCAAGGCCTTACGGATGGCGATGGCCACTTCCCCGGCCTTGGCCAAGTTATAACCGACATGGCCTTTCATATCACCGACAACAACCAAAGCACTGAAGGATAATTTCTTTCCCCCCTTCGTAACTTTCGTAACACGCTTAATAGATAAAACCTTTTCCATATATTCCGAGGATTCGGCGACAGGCTTCCGTTGATAGGGCTGCCGCCCCCGGCCCTGTCTCCGGGATGACGATTCTCCACCCTTCCCCTGAGAAGATTCTTTTTCATTTTGAGTATCAGGCTGAGATGCGTTCTTCTGTTCCTCATTCTGATTCTGTTGACTGTTCCCGTTATCCATAATAGAGTAATCTCCAAATAATGATTAAGTCACATCCTTAAACTTAAAAATCCAACCCGCCTTTTCTGGCCGCCTCTGCAAACGCTTTGACCCGACCATGGTAAACATAACCGCTTCGATCAAAACAGACCTTTTTCACTCCTTTATTCGCAGCTTCAGCCGCAAAAGCCTCGCCCAAAATGGAAGCCGCCTGAACATTGCCGCCTGATTTGATCTTCTGCATGACAGTTTTATTTTTTGTTGATAACCCAAACAGCACTTTCCCGGAAGAATCATCAATGACCTGAGCAGAAAAATTCTTCAAACTTCGGCAGACGCAAAGCCGCGGTCTTTCAGGTGTTCCTTTGACTTTTTTCCGTAAACGGCTGTGTCGAGCTAACCGCTTAACTTCTTTTTTAATTGTTTTCTGTGCCATATCTTAATTATTTCGTTACGGATTTACCTTGTTTAGTTCGAACAACTTCATCTAAATATCGAATCCCTTTCCCTTTATAGGGTTCCGGGGGTTTCAAATCCCTGATTTTAGCCGCAATCTGTCCCAACAGAACCTTGTCCTGGCCTTCCAAGACAATCGAAGTGGGTTTGGGCAGAGTCACCTTGATATCTTTAGGGATCTCGAATTCAACAGGATGGCTGAATCCCAAGCTAAAAATCAAGGTATTGCCCTGCAGCTGAGCCCGGTAACCAATACCGCGGATTTCCAGTTCCTTTTTATGCCCTTTGGTGATACCGTCCACGATATTAACCAATAATGCCCGCGCCGTACCGTGATTGGCCCGACTTTGCTTAACATCATTGTACCGGCTTACCACAAGCTGATTTTCTTTGTATTCTACGTTAACGCCTTGCGGGATTCTAAAATCCTTTTTTCCTTTAGGCCCGTCTAACAAGACCTGCCCTTTATCGATGGAAACTTTAACGTCCTTTGGAACAGATATGGGTATTTTTCCTTTTCTAGACATAATTTTTTACCAGATATAACAAAGCACCTCTCCCCCAACGCCTTGTCGTCGGGCTTCATTGTCGTCCAAGACCCCTTTGGATGTCGAAATCACAGCCGTCCCTAAACCATTCAACACGCGGGGGATCTTGTTCCGTGTTGCATACACTCTTAATCCACTCTTTGAGATCCTTTTTAGTCCGATAATGGCAGCTTTGCTGCCACTGTATTTCAGATAGACCTTAAATGATCCCTGAACATCATTTTTCATCAAACGAAAATCTTCAATATAGCCATTACTCTTAAAAATTTCCAAAATATTCCCATTCAATTTTGACGCACGGATATCCACAGTTTGCTTTTTAGCTTGAATGGCATTACGAATGCACGTCAACATATTAGCAATAGGATCATTCAATGACATAATCAATTCCTCTAATAAGATATTCTCAGTTAGTTTTTTACCAGCTAGCTTTCTTGACCCCGGGGATTTCTCCCTTCCAGGCCAATTCACGAAAACAAATACGGCATGTTCCAAAACGTCGCAAATATCCTTTAGGACGACCGCACAAAGTACAACGGTTATGCTGCCGAGTTGAAAACTTCGGTTTTCGTTGGGCTTTTAGAATTAAGGCTTTTCTCGCCATAATATAGAGTATCCTCTTTAAATCTCAATCATTAACTTTTACTAAACGGCATGCCGAACAGACGCAACAACTCCATGGTCTGTTCCTGCGGCCCCCGGGTAAATACAAAACAAACATCCATCCCCTGGCTGCGCTGAATACGCCCGACCTCAATCTCCGGGAATATGGCCTGATCCGCCACCCCCAAGGCATAATTCCCCTGCCGGTCAAATGATTTTATGGAGACACCGTTGAAATCTCGAATACGAGGCAAACACACGTTGACAAAGCGGTCAAGAAATTCATACATTTTATGTCCCCGCAACGTCACCTTGCAGCCTACCGGCATGCCTGCTCTGAGTTTAAAATTCGAGATAGCCTTTCTGGATCGGCGAATAATCGGTTTTTGTCCGGTAATCTTCGCCAAATCCTGCATGGCATTTTCTAGAATTTTAATATCCGTAATCGCTTCCCCGACCCCCATATTCACAACAATCTTTTCCAGCCGCGGAACAGCCAATATATTGGGAATGCCAAATGTTTTCGTCATCTGAGGAACGATTTCCTCTTTATATTTTATTAACAGTCTCGGGACCACGTCTTCTTACCTCTTTTTGGAATAATCAGTTAAATAACTTCGCCGCTTATTTTTGCAATACGAACTTTGCTGCCGTCTTTTAATTTAGAAACTCCGAACCTCGTCCTTTTATTTGTCTTTTTGTCAACAAGCATGACATTGGAAATATGCAGAGGAGCTTCCAGTTCAACAAATCCGCCCTGCTGATCCTGCTGAGTCCGGCGTTTGGTCTTCTTAATCAAATTAATTTTCTCGATGACAACCCGTTGTCCGTCGGGCAAAACCCTTAAAACCCTGCCTGTCTTCCCTTTATCTTTTCCCGTAATGACAATGACTTTATCGTTCTTTTTTATACGCAACATATTACACTACCTCAGGAGCTAATGAAATGATTTTCATAAATTCCAGGTTTCTGAGTTCCCGGGCCACCGGCCCGAAAACGCGAGTCCCTTTTGGATTTCCCGCATCATCAATAATCACCAGAGCGTTGGAATCAAAACGCACCGTTGTGCCGTCGGATCTTTTAATGGGAAATTTCGTCCGGACAATGACGCCGGTCACGATCTGCCCTTTTTTAATAGCAGCATCCGGAGCAGATTCTTTCACATTGACGCGGATAACATCTCCTACCTGCGCCCAGCGCCGCCCCTTACTGTTTAACACACCGATAAGGGACGCCCGGCGCGCTCCGGAATTATCTGCAACTGTCAATATTGATTTCATATAAAGCATAGTGTCCTCTTTAACTCGTTTTGACAATTTCCATAATGACCCAGCGTTTATCTTTGGACAACGGCCGGGTTTCCATAATTTTCACAACGTCCCCCAGTTTGCTGGCGTTCTTCTCGTCATGCGCTTTGTATTTAACGGCCCGCCGCATCGTCTTATTATACTTGGAATGTTTCGTCGACCAGCGGACTTGCACAACACGCGTTTTATTCATTTTGTCACTGACGACTTCCCCGGAAAGGAATTTTCTTCTATTGTCCCTTGTTTCCATCTTTATCTCTTTCATTCAATATAGTTTGAATACGTGCAATATCTTTTTTGGTCAGTTTGAACATGGACGGTCTTTCAACCCGTCCGATTTTACGCTGATATCTCAGCTCAAAAAGTTCTTTCTTCAGAGCTTTCTCTTTCTGATGCAAGTCTTCGGTACTTAAACTTCTTAAATCTTTTGCTTTCATTATTTTTTGCGCCTTTTTGATCCGAACTCGATATTTTTAGCTTAGTGACCTTGTGAAGCCCGGGTAACAAACTTTGTCTTTACCGGCAACTTAAAAGAGACCAAACGAAGAACCGTACGGGCAAAATCTTCCGGGATGCCGCTGATCTCAATAAGAACTTTTCCTCTTTGAACCGGGGCCACCCAGTGGGACAAATCGCCTTTACCTTTCCCCATTCGTGTTTCCGCCGGTTTTTTCGTCACCGGCTTGCAGGGGAACATATTGATCCACATCTTGCCCGTCCCCCGAAGCTTCCTGGCAATGACCAACCGGCAGGCTTCCATATGATTCGCCCGGACAAGACCGTTTTCAAGGGCCTTAAGTCCGTACTCACCAAAACGCAAATGACTGCCGCGTGTCGCAATGCCACGATTCTTTCCTTTCTGGGCTTTACGGTATTTGACTTTTCTTGGCATTAACAACATGATCGTTTACTCCTTTAAGAACTCTTGGACTCTGAAGGTCTTACCCTTTTCTTTTCCCGAATAATTTCTCCCTTATAAATCCAGACTTTCACGCCGATGACCCCGTATGTTGTGTGAGCTTCGGCAAATCCATAATCCACATCCGCACGAAAAGTCTGCAAGGGGATCGAGCCTTCTTTATACGTTTCTTTTCTGGCCATTTCCGCACCACCCAAACGGCCCGAAACTTTAACTCGAATACCCAAAGCCCCGGCTTGCCTTGACTGATCGATGGCCCGCTTGACAGCTCTTCGAAAAGCCACACGTTTTTCCAGCTGAAAAGCGATATTCTGGGCGACCAGCTGGGACTCCAAAAAAGAATCCTTGATCTCAATAATATCGATGGCAATTTCACTCTTCGTTATTTTACTTAAGTCATCCCTGAGTTTATCGATATCCGCTCCCCGGCGTCCGATAATAATGCCCGGCCGCGCGGAAGCTATTTTGATTTTCACCTGATCAGCGGCTAACCGTTCTATGACAATATAAGAGACTGCGGCATGAATAAATTTCTTGCGAATATACTTCCTGATCTTAAAATCCTCAGCGATGTTCTGGGCATATTTTACGCCATCAGCATACCAAAGGCTGCGCCAATTCTTGATTAATCCGATTCTTTGAATGTAAGGATGTACCTTTTGTCCCACGGCGTAAATTCTCCTATTTAGTAATAAGATCCAATTCTATTGTCAAATGTGTCGTCCTTTTAAGAATCGGGGTCGCACGGCCGAACGTTGCCGCCCGATATCTCTTCCACATGGGTCCCTGATCAGCGGTGATCTTGGAAATATACAGCTGATCTTCGGTTAAGCCTTTTTGTTTGGCATTACTGACGGCCGAGTTCAAAATCTTGATCAGGATATCCGTGACCCGTTTGTTCGTTTGCCTGAGCAAAGCCAATGATGTTACCACATCCCGTCCGCGGATAAGATCAACAACTTGTTTCGCCTTGCTGGATGTAACTCTAATATATCTTCCCTGTGCTTTTGCTATCATTTTTCAATTCTTTTCTATTAAAGCTTTAGACTTTGTATTCATTAAGTTTTCGCCGGTGCTTTCTTGGCCTTAACCCCGCCGTGTTTACGGAACGTCCTGGTCGGGACAAAGTCGCCGAATTTATAACCGACCATATTTTCTGTGATGAAAATAGGTTCATGCCTTCGGCCATTATGAACGGCAATCGTGAACCCGACAAACTCCGGAGTAATCGTTGATTGTCTTGACCAGGTTTTGATGGGCTGCCGTTGTCCCGTTTCAATCATACGTCTTAATTTTTTTTCCAACTTCTCGGCCACAAACGGGCCTTTTTTAATTGACCTAGCCATGTTACTTAGTCCTTCGCTTAACGATAAAACGATCAGAATATTTCTTTCTTTTTCTTGTTTTTAACCCCTTAGTCGCTTTGCCCCAGGGCGTCACCGGATGAGGATTCCCCTGCGGGGCCTTTCCTTCACCGCCTCCATGAGGATGGTCGATGGGATTCATGGCCACACCCCGGACATTGCCCTTTCGACCCAACCAGCGGCTGCGGCCGGCTTTTCCTAGCGACTGGCTCTCATGCTCTACATTTCCCAGCTGACCGATCGTAGCCCGGCAATGACCGCGCACTTTCCGAACCTCGCTGGAAGGAAGGCGCAACAGAACAAAATCCCCTTCCTTGGCAATCAATTGAGCGGAAGTCCCTGCAGAACGAACGATCTGCCCGCCCTTACCGGGAACAAGTTCAATATTGTGTACAGCCGTGCCTAACGGAATATTGTAAAGCGGCATGCAGTTCCCCGCCTTGATCTCAACGCGTTCCTCGATGGAACTGACAACCTGATCGCCGACCTTTAATTCCAAAGGGGCTAAAATATAAGCTTTAGTTTGATCCTGATATTGAATTAAAGCAATGCGCGCTGACCTGTTAGGATCATATTCAATGGCCAAAACGTTCGCAACATCATCCGTTCGCTGCCGTTTAAAATCTATGAGCCGGTACATTCTCTTATGTCCGCCGCTGCGGTAACGGGCCGTGACCCGGCCGTACATATTCCGGCCGCCTGATTTTTTTAACGGACGCAGTAAAGATTTCTCCGGCTTGGATTTTGTGATTTCGGAGAAGTCGGACAAAGCCGTATGCCTTAATGCATTTGTTGTTGGTTTATAACGTTTTATACCCACAAATAGTTCCTCACTCTTAAGTTACGTCGATTTTAAATCCCTGTTTCAATGTCACAATCGCTTTCTTCCATTGGGAGGTGTGCCCGAACTGCTGCCGGACTCTTTTCCGTTTGGACGGCATAATAATCGTGTTAACGGAATCCACTTTGACATTGTAAATTTCTTCTATAGCCTTTTGAATTTCAATTTTATTGGCGAATAACGCCACCTGAAAGAGATATTTGCCCTGTGTTTCTAAGGCGGATCCCTTTTCTGTCCTGATTAAAGATTGAACAATATCATAACTTGTAATCATTTCTCTTTTGTCCCTAAACGTTGTAAAATTTTATCCAAGGCCGTCTTCGTTAATAATAACTTCTTATTCTTCATAACATCGTAAGCATTGACATCTTCGGCGCGGATCATCTGGAACCGGTCGATGTTACGGCTCACCAGATGAACACTGGAATCACTGCCATCTAATAAAGCCAGGATTTTTCCCCGCTCAACCCATGTCTTCAATATTTTTGCAAAATCCTTTGTCTTGGTAAACTTGTCCGTCAATTCTGCCACGAACAACAAATCATCGGCTTGAAATTTGGCGTTCAAGCTTTCCTGCAGAGCTTTTAACCGCATTTTTTTCGGAAGAGAATACCGGTAATCACGCGGATGCGGGCCGAAGACAACACCGCCGCCAATATATTGTGGTGCGCGGTTAGAACCGATACGCGCCCGTCCCGTACCTTTCTGCCGGTAGGGTTTCTTGCCTCCTCCAGAAACAGAACCCCGCTCCTTGGTCGAAGCATTCCCCTGCCTTAAGCAGGCCTGATACATGACAATAGCCTGATGAATCACAGCCGTGTTAACATGACCGCTGAAGATCTCTTCCGGCAGGTTCAGCTGCTCTATTTCTTTTCCGCTTTTATCTAATACAGGTAATGTTGACATTCTAGTCCTTTAAATCTATTTTTTCTTCCCTTTAGCTTTTGCTTTACTTTGTTTCATAGGATTCTTCTTATGAATAACAACAGCTTTCTTCTCTTCCAGAGATTGGAATTTCTTCTTTTTCGATATATGAATCTCTAAGATAGCATTTCTCGGGCCCGGGACAGCGCCTTTAATCAGGAGCAAATCCTGCTCGGCGTTCACTTCCATCACCCGCAAACTCTGAACCGTGACTCTTTCCGACCCCATCTGTCCGGGCATATGAGTTCCTCGAAACGTCCGTGACGGGTCCGCACTGGCACCGATCGAACCGACCCGGCGATGATGCATGGAACCGTGACCTTTAGGTCCGCCGGACCAATTCCAGCGCTTCATCCCTCCGGAAAAACCTTTTCCTTTTGATATTCCGGAGACGTCCACGAAATCTCCGGCTTTAAAGACATCGGCTTTAAGCTCCTGCCCCACCTTATAATCCTTATTATCGGTGGAATCAAATTCCCGGATGATACGCAAAGGATTGACACCCAATTTTTTGTAATACCCCGCCTGCGGTTTTTTTAAATTCGACTCCCTAACGGACTCAAACCCCACCTGAACTTTAGCGGGAGAATCTTTAAGAGCCAAAATCGCACAGGGGCCGGTCTTCACGACTGTAACAGGAAGCACGTTCCCTTCCTTATCGAAAATCTGAGTCATACCTATTTTTCTTCCCAGTAATCCGCGTATCATCTTAATTCTCCATATCAACAAAATGGCCAGGATTTACTGCTTTATCTCCACATCGACCCCGGCCGGCAGATTGAGTTTGCGCAAAGCTTCAACGGTTTTGGCAGTTGGATCAAGCAAATCAATAAGACGTTTATGAATTGCCAGATGAAACTGTTCCCGAGACTTCTTGTCGATATGCGGCGACCGCAAAACCGTGTATAATTCCTTTTTGGTCGGCAACGGCACTGGGCCGGAGACCCGGGCTCCCGTGCGGATAGCTGTATCGACAATTTCTTGCGCTGACTGATCAATCAGCCGATGATCATAAGCCTTTAATTTTATTCTAATTTTCTGCATAAGCTTTGTTTGAGATTCCTGCCGGTTTTGGGCAAAACCCCCAAACACCTCAATTAAGTTGTCATAACGTATATTAAGCTATAACTTCAGAGACGACACCCGCACCAACGGTCCGGCCGCCTTCACGAATAGCGAATCGCAATTCTTTTTCCAACGCAACCGGGATAATCAACTCTACGGTCAATTCAACATTGTCACCCGGCATACACATTTCCACACCTTCCGGAAGAGTCGCTGTTCCGGTAACGTCCGTCGTACGGAAATAAAATTGCGGACGATACCCCTTAAAAAACGGCGTATGACGTCCGCCTTCTTCCTTCTTCAGGACGTAAACAGTGGCTTTGAATTTGGTGTGCGGGGTGATTGATCCCGGCTTGGCCAAAACCATGCCACGCTCAATAGCATCTTTATCCATACCTCTTAAAAGCAAACCGACGTTATCCCCGGCCTGCCCTTCATCTAGTTCTTTACGGAACATTTCCACACCCGTCACAACCGTCTTCTGGATTTCCGGACGCAAGCCGACGCAGTCCACTTCTTCGCCAACCTTAACCTTCCCTCTTTCGATACGGCCGGTGGCCACTGTTCCTCGGCCGGAAATAGAAAAGACGTCTTCCACGGCCATAGAAAACGGCTTGTCCAAATCACGCACCGGTTCCGGGATATAATCATCCACAGCCTGCATAAGATCCAGAATCGGCTTAATCTTCTCTTCATTTTCCATGTCGTTCAAGGCATCCAAAGCGCTTCCTTTAAGAATGGGAGTATTATCCCCGTCAAACTGATATTTGGACAACAGTTCACGGACTTCCAGTTCCACCAGTTCCAGCAGGTCCGGATCCTCAACCTGGTCGCATTTGTTCAAGAATACGACGAGACGGGGAACGTTCACCTGACGGGCTAACAGGATGTGTTCGCGGGTCTGAGGCATAGGACCGTCAGCAGCGGAAACAACCAGAATCGCCCCGTCCATCTGAGCAGCACCGGTAATCATATTCTTAATGTAGTCGGCGTGACCCGGACAGTCGATATGGGCATAATGGCGCTTATCTGTTTCATATTCAAGGTGAGCAATATTAATCGTAACCCCGCGTTCTTTCTCTTCCGGAGCATTGTCAATAGAATCGTATGAGCGAACTTCCGCCAGACCTTTTTTGCTCAGAATCATGGTTATGGCCGCACTTAACGTTGTCTTTCCATGATCAACGTGACCAATCGTACCGATGTTCAAATGCGGTTTATTTCTTACAAATTTTTCCTTAGCCATGACATTCCTCCCTTTTTATTTAAATTCTTTTTATGTTCGACCCGCTTTTGCCATAACGTCTTGTCTTGAACCTTTAATCTTTTCAGCGATATGATAAGGGACCTCAGCATAAAATGCTGGCTCCATTGAAAAAGAAGCACGGCCCTGAGTGAGTGAACGAAGGGCATTGGCATAATTAAACATTTCGGCCAAAGGCACTTCGCAACGAGCCGTCTTTAATTTCCCTCTAGTTCCTAAATTGACAATTTTCGCCCGGCGGGTGTTCAAATCCCCCATCACGGCCCCCATGAACTCTTCCGGAGCGGATGCTTCCAAATCCATAACAGGCTCTAAAAACACGGACCGCCCTTTTTGCAGGCCTTCCCGGAGCGCCATTTTTCCGGCCATCTGAAAAGCCAGTTCACTGGAATCCACTTCATGATATGTCCCGTCAACTAAAGTCACCACAAAATCCGTCACCGGATAACCGGCTAAGATACCGTTCAGCGCGCCCTCTCGGATACCTTTCTCAACCGCCGGGATATATTCTCTCGGGATAGCGCCTCCCTTAATACGGTTATGGAAAATAATCCCGTCCCCGGGGTTTTCTGCCGGCTCCATGTTAATGACACAATGTCCGTACTGACCGCGGCCGCCGGTCTGTGAGATAAATTTTCCGACAATGCCGGTAACTTTCTCAGTAATAGCCTCCCGATATGCGACCTGCGGCCGGCCGATATGGGTTTCCAGGTTATTCTCGCGCTTCATACGATCAATGATAATTTCCAAATGCAGTTCCCCCATTCCGGAAATAATCGTCTGGCCTGTTTCATGATCATATTGAACGCGCAGGGACGGATCTTCATCCAAAAATTTTCTTAAAGCCAGACCAAGTTTATCCTGGTCGGCTTTGGATTTCGGCTCAATCGCCATAGAGACTACGGGCTCAGGCACTTTCATGCTTTCAATAAGAATTTGTTGAGAGTCCGAACATATTGTGTGCCCTGATTTCGTCTCTTTTAACCCTACCAAGGCGACAATTTCTCCGGCTCCGACCTTAGGCACGATTTCCTGTTTATTGGAGTGCATCACAACGATCTTCGCGATACGTTCCTTCGCCCGAACGGTCGGATTATAAACCGTGGACCCGGATGAAATCTCTCCGGAATAAATCCTGGTATAAAACAGTTTCCCGACATAGGGATCTGAAGCGATCTTAAAGACCAAAGCCGCCAACGGAGCCTCTGCGGATGCCTTGCGTTCTGTATATTCTTGTGTTTTGGGATTTGTGCCGGTTATAGGGGGGACATCAAGGGGGGACGGCATATATTCGACAATTCCGTCCAGCAGGAGCTGAATACCGCGGTTTCTCAAAGCTGTGCCGACCATAATCGGAATAAATTTATTCTTAATAACTTCTCTGCGGATAGCCGTTTTAATCTCCTGAGGAGTTATTTCTTTTTCTTCAAGAAACTTCATCATAATCTCATCATCAACGTCCGACAAGGCCTCTATAAGCTCGTGATAATATTTCGCCGTCTTCTCCTGAAGGTGCTCCGGAATAGCTGTGCGTTTCAGAACCATGCCCTGATCATCCTCGTATGTGATATATTGGCGGTGAAGAACATCGACGACACCCTTAAAATCATCTTCCGCCCCATCCGGAAAATTTATCGCTGCGGCATTACAGCCCAAACGGTCATGTATTTCATCAATGATACGATCATAATCAGCGCCCATGCGGTCAATTTTGTTAATAAAAATCATCCGCGGGACATGATATCTATCGGCCTGCCGCCAGACTGTTTCTGTCTGAGACTGTACACCGCTGGTTGCACACAACACCACAACCGCTCCGTCCAAAACTTTCAAAGAGCGCTCCACCTCGACCGTAAAATCAACGTGACCAGGGGTATCAATAATATTAATCTTCCGCTTCTGCCAATAACAGGTCGTGTTAGCCGACGTGATTGTGATCCCCCGCTCCTGTTCCTGCGCCATCCAGTCCATGGTTGCGTTGCCTTCATCAACGGTCCCCATCTTGTGGATAACCCCGGAATAATAGAGAATACGCTCGGTCGTCGTTGTCTTGCCGGCGTCAATATGGGCAATAATCCCTATGTTCCTTACATCATTTAAAGGAGTTTGTTCCATTAGTTTACCACCTCAAATGCGCAAAAGCCTTATTCGCCTCAGCCATCTTATGCGTCTCGTCTCGTTTCTTAATGGCAGGCCCCTCTGATTTATAAGCAGCCAAAAGCTCATCAGCCAATTTGACCATCATCGGCTTACCCTTTTTCTTACGGGCAAAATCCCGCACCCAGCGCAAAGCCAATGAATTTCCGCGAGGGACATTCACTTCCACAGGAATCTGGTAGGTTGCTCCGCCAACCCGCCTCGGTTTTAATTCCAGACGGGGCCGAATATTATCAACGGCTTTGTTAAAAACTTTTAAGCCGCTTTCTTCATGTGTTCGTTCTTTCAGAATATCCATGGCTCCATATACAATCTTTTCAGCCGTAGTCTTCTTTCCCTTAATCATAAGCGTATTGATAAAGCGAGCGACCAAAGGACTGTTATATTTTGGGTCTGATATCGTATCTCTTTTTTCTGCTCTTCGTCTTCGCATTACTTCTCTCTCTTGGTTCCGTATTTTGAACGGGATCTTTTCCGCTTCGCCACGCCTGTCGTATCCAATGTCCCGCGGACAATGTGATAGCGGACTCCCGGCAAATCCTTTACGCGTCCGCCCCGGACCAGAACAATGGAGTGCTCCTGCAGATTGTGTCCCTCTCCCGGGATATAGGCTGTCACTTCAATACGATTTGACAATCTGACACGGGCGATTTTCCGCAAAGCCGAGTTCGGTTTTTTGGGCGTCATGGTTCTCACCTGCAGACACACCCCGCGTTTCTGCGGGCACTCGTCTAAAGCGGGAGATTTAGTTTTCTTGTTTTTCAGTTTGCGACTCTTGCGAATCAGCTGTTGTATCGTCGGCATATTTCACCATTTCTACTTGATCATAAACCTTAAGGCCCGTCCCTGCGGGGATCAAATGCCCCACGATAACGTTTTCTTTTAGGCCGCGTAAGAGATCGATTTTACCAGATGCGGCTGCTTCTGTCAAGACTCTTGTCGTCTCTTGAAAGCTTGCGGCAGAGATAAAACTCTCCGTCGTCAAAGACACTTTTGTGATCCCTAAAAGAAGCGGTGTGGCCTGGGCCGGCTTACCTTTTTTCTTTAATGTTTGTTCATTCACTTTTTTAAACTTTATTCGGTCAACCTGTTCGCCGACCAAAAAACTTGTATCGCCGGAATCCTCGATTTTAACTTTCTTCAACATCTGCGAAATAATCAGCTCGATATGCTTGTCGTTGATACGCACACCCTGCAGGCGGTAAACTTCCTGAATTTCATTCAGGAGATATTCCTGCAAGACCTTGTCCCCGCACACGCGCAAAATGTCATGCGGGACAACCGGACCGTCCGTCAGCTGCTGGCCGGCGAACACCCGGTCATTCTTGTAAACCGTAGGATGTTTTCCGTGGGGGATCGTGTATTCCTTGGACATCCCCGTACTGCTTCGCACGACAATCGTACGCAGACCTTTACGATCCTCGCCGAACTCCACAATCCCGTCAATTTCCGATATGATGGCGGGGTCCTTCGGTCGACGCGCTTCGAAAAGCTCCGCCACACGGGGCAAACCACCCGTAATATCCCTTGTCTTCCCGACACCGCGAGGGATTTTTGCGATCAGATCCCCGGCGCTCACCGTGCCTTTATCGCTGACAAGGATATGGGCGCCGACCGGGATGGAATAAATCCCCACGACCTCTTTCTTGTCGTCCGTGATAATGATCTGCGGATGGTATTCCAGCTTATGTTCAACAACGACGCGCTCCGTAATACCGGTAATCGGATTTTGTTCTTCCTGGACCGTAACGTCCTGAATAAGGTCTTCGGAATTGACAATCCCTTTCACCTCGGTAATGATCGGAATGGTATACGGGTCCCATGTTGCAAAAATTTCATTTTCCTTAATATCGGAACCGTCGCCGTATTTAATGGTGGCCCCCTGCGGAAGCTGATACCGCTCAAATTCCCGGCCATACTCATTGTTAATACTGATGGCGCCGTTCCTGTTCAAAACGACAAATTCTTTGTTTCTCTCAACCACGCGAAGCTGGTGATACTTGATAATACCTTTATTTTTGGAACGGTAAAATGACTGTTCGACCGCCCGGCTGGCCGTACCACCGATATGAAACGTACGCATGGTCAGCTGTGTTCCCGGCTCCCCGATACTCTGCGCCGCGATAACGCCGATCGCCTCCCCAATCTCCACAAGCCTTTGCGAGGCAAGATTACGTCCGTAACATTTCTGGCATGCTCCTCGGTCAGATTCACAGGTCAAGACGCTGCGGATGCGGACCTTCTCAATACCCAGCTGCTCGATCATGGCAGCCTTCTCCTCGGTAATCTGTTCTCCGGCCTCAACAACGACCTGATCCGTAATGACATCAACGATACTGTCCAAAGCCACCCGTCCGATAATGCGTTCCCGCAGGCTGACAACCAGTTCGTCCCCCTCAACGATAGCCGAAACGGTAATCCCGTTTACTGTCCCGCAATCCAACTCCGTCACAACGCATTCCTGAGCCACATCAACCAACCGTCGGGTCAGGTATCCGGCGTCAGCGGTCTTCAAAGCCGTATCCGCCAGACCTTTCCGGGCGCCGTGCGTTGAGATAAAATATTCCAAAACCGTCAGCCCTTCACGGAAACTCGCCGTAATAGGGTTCTCAATAATTTCTCCGGAAGGCTTCGCCATCAGCCCGCGCATACCGGAAAGCTGGCGTATCTGCAGCCGGGAACCCCGGGCTCCGGAGTCCGCCATAATAAAAACCGGATTAAAAGCATCCATCTGTTTGAACACCAAATCTGAAATCTTTTCCGTTGTGTGGGTCCAGATATCGATAACTTTATTATAACGCTCCCGGCCGGTAATAATCCCCTTCCGGTACTGATCTTCAACCTTAGCCACTTCCTGCTTCGCTTCTTTGATGTGCACTTCCTTCTGTTGGGGGCTCGTCAAGTCAGCGATCGCGATGGAAATCCCGGCTTCCGTCGCCATATTGAACCCGAACTCCTTAAGCTTATCCAGCAGGTTAACCGTCGTGTTCTGACCGAAACGTTTATAGCAATCGGCGATAACAGCCCCGATGCGTTTTTTATCCATGGTGTCGTTCACAAAACCATATGCCGCGGGGAGAAGCTCATTGAACAAAATTCTTCCGACGGTCGTTTCAATAATCTGCTTATTGGAAATTCTCCTTCTTTCTTCGGGTTTTTCCCCGACAAGTGCTTTTTCCTGAGAAATAATCAAGGACGGTTTTTCATCCCCCCAGACCTGGGTCTCCAGCCGCAGTTTAATGCCGGTGTGCAATTGGATCTGCCCGTCATTGTAAGCAATGATAGCTTCGTCTTTGTCCCCGAAGATCCGGTCCTCCTGCTCCTCTTCCCTGTCCTTTGTGAGATAATACAGGCCTAAAACCATGTCCTGGGTGGGAGAGACGATCGGGCGCCCATCCGCAGGCGAAAAAAGATTGTTGACCGACAACAACTGCAGACGGCACTCGATCTGCGCTTCCAAAGACAACGGCAAATGCACAGCCATCTGGTCCCCGTCAAAATCGGCATTAAAGGCGGTACATACCAGCGGATGCAATTTTATGGCCTTGCCTTCCACCAGCACCGGCTGAAAAGCCTGAATACTTAAACGGTGCAACGTAGGCGCTCGGTTGAGCATGATGGGATGATCTTTGATGACTTCGTCTAAAATATCCCAGACTTCAACCTTCGCCCGTTCCACCATGCGCTTAGCACCCTTAATCGTGTGGACAAAGCCTTTTTCCCGCAACTCCCGGATGATAAAAGGCTCAAAAAGCTCCAGAGCCATTTTCTTAGGCAAACCGCACTGGTGCAGCTGCAGTGTCGGGCCCACAACGATAACCGAGCGACCGGAATAGTCGACACGCTTACCCAACAAATTCATACGGAAACGCCCCTGCTTCCCCTTCAGCATATCGGATAATGATTTCAGCGGTCGATTGCCGGACCCCAAAACAGGACGTCCGTGCCGGCCGTTGTCCAGGAGAGCGTCAACAGCTTCCTGCAGCATTCTTTTTTCATTCCGGATGATGATTTCCGGGGCTTTTAAATCTATCAGTTTCTTAAGACGATTGTTTCTGTTAATGACCCGGCGGTAGAGATCGTTCAAATCCGAGGTTGCGAACCGGCCGCCTTCCAGCGGGACCAATGGCCGCAGATCCGGCGGGATAACAGGAATCACATCCAGGACCATCCATTCCGCCTTATTCCCGGAAATTTTAAAGTCCTCGACAATCTTAAGTGTTTTGGCAATCTTTTTTGCGTTTGTCCCGGCAGGAGTCGCTTTCTCCAAATCTTTTCTGAGTTTCTTGCAGAGGGCACTTAGATCAATATCTTTTAAAAGTTCCCTGACCGCCTCGGCGCCTATTTTGGCTTTGAATGCCCCGCCGTATTTCACGATCGCTTCCTGATATTTATCTTCAGATAAAAATTCTTTTCTCTTTAAAGGGGTATCGCCCGGATCGATCACGACATATTCTTCATAGTAAATCAGCTTCTCCAGGTCGCGCAGCGAAATCTGCATCAAAGCCGACAAACGGCTCGGGACAGCCTTATAAAACCAGATATGCGTCACGGGACAGGCCAGCTCGATGTGCCCCATCCGCTCCCGGCGGACAGAGGAACGGGTGACGGTGACCCCGCAGCGGTCACAGGTAATCCCCTTGAACTTGATGCCTTTATATTTGCCGCAGTTACATTCCCAGTCCCGGACAGGCCCGAAAATACGCTCGCAAAACAAGCCGTCCTTTTCCGGTTTTAGGGTCCGGTAATTCAGGGTCTCAGCTTTCTTGACAATGCCGTAAGACCACGACTTGATAATGTCCGGAGCAGCAATTTTAATCGTAATACGATCTTCCTGTATCTGTTCTTTTTTTATAGTCGCCATAATTATTTTTTTGACCCTTTTGTCTCTTTGATATTATGTTGGTCCTGCTCTTCTTTTTCCAACCGTATATCCAAACACAAGCCTTGAAGTTCTTTGACCAGAACATTAAAAGATTCCGGTATGCCCGTTGACAACTTTTGTTCTCCCTTGACGATCGCTTCGTAGATACGGCTTCGGCCGCTGACATCATCACTTTTCACCGTCAGCATTTCCTGAAGCGTATAGGCCGCGCCGTAAGCCTCCAGAGCCCAAACCTCCATCTCACCGAAGCGCTGACCTCCGAAATGAGCCTTTCCGCCTAATGGCTGTTGCGTGACGAGTGAATACGGCCCGATGGAACGGGCGTGAATTTTTTCATCAACCAAGTGGTTAAGCTTAAGCATGTAGATATACCCGACAGTGACTTTTTGGTCGAATTTCTTTCCGGTAAATCCGTCAAAAACAAGCGTTTTGCCGTCTTCCGGCAATCCGGCTTCTTTGCTTAAGTCGCGGATCTCCTGTTCTGTCGCTCCGTCAAAGACCGGGGTCTCCGCATAAAATCCCAAAGCATGCGCCACCCATCCGAGATGCGTTTCCAAAAGCTGCCCGACGTTCATACGGGAAGGGACTCCCAGCGGGTTGAGGACAATATCCACCGGGCTTCCGTCTTCAAGGTACGGCATATCCTCTTCGGGAACGATACGGGACACGATCCCTTTGTTCCCGTGGCGTCCGGCCATTTTATCCCCTTCCTGCAACTTTCTCTTTGTGGCCACATAGACAACCACGCGCTTTAAAACTCCGGCAGGGAGTTCATCACCTCTTTTAACCCTTTCAATCTCATGCTGCTGCTCTTCCAGCATTTCATTGACTTTACTTTCAAAAAATTCCACGGTCTGCCGGACTTCGGAGTCTTCGTCAAAATCACTCAGATTCATTGTCGTTAACTTTTTCGCGGAGATATTCAGAAGCTGACAGAGCTTTTTTTCTCTCTCTGATTCTATAAACTCGATTTCCTGTTTATAGTAATCCTTGATCTTTTCTACGGCTTCCTGTTCCTTCGCCTTATCCGCTTTGGACTTCCGGCCGCGCTCTGTCCGCTGAAAAATTTCCGTGTTAACGATAACGCCTTCTATCCCCGGAGACAATGTCAGGGAGGTATCCCGGATATCAGCGGCCTTCTCCCCGAAAATGGCCCGTAAAAGCCTTTCTTCCGGAGACAGTTCCTTTTCGCTCTTGGGCGTGACTTTTCCGACCAGGATATCACCGGCTTTCACCTCGGCCCCGACACGGACAATCCCGTCCTCGGTCAAATTTCTCAAAGCATCTTCGCCGACATTCGGGATATCGCGGGTGATTTCCTCATTCCCCAGACGTGTTTCCCGGGCTTCCACTTCAAATTTTTCAATATGGATGGACGTAAAAATGTCTTCCCGGACCAGTTTCTGGTTCACCAGAATCGCGTCTTCAAAATTATACCCGCGCCAGGGCATAAACGCGACCAGAACGTTCCGGCCCAAGGCAATCCGTCCGTCCCTCGTAGCCATTCCGTCAGCAATCACATCCCCTTTCTCCACGTGTTCTCCCGGCTTAACGAGAGGTTTTTGCAGAATACAGGTGTTGGCATTGGACCGCAGAAAATTCTTCAACGGATGAACACAGTCTCCGATGACGATCTCCTGAGCGTCAACCTTGGTGACTTTTCCGCTTTCCTTGGCAATAACGACAACCCCGGAATCCCGGGCCACCTTCCCTTCCATCCCCGTCCCGGCAAAAGGAACTTCAGTCGACATGATCGGGACAGCCTGCCGCTGCATATTAGAACCCATCAAAGCACGGTTGGCGTCGTCATGCTCCAGGAACGGGATCAGGGACGTCGCCACAGACACAAGCTGTTTTGTCGAAACGTCTTTATAATCAATCTGCTGCGGCTTCACCCGGGGGAAATCGGTCTTATAGCGGCAGATAATCTCTTTACCGATAATGTCCCCGTTGGCCTCGGTTTCCGCATTGGCCTGCGCGATATATTTTGTCTGATCAATATCCGCCGTCAAATATTCAACCTTATGCGTCACTTTCCCATCGGCTACCTTATAATAAGGCGTCTCAATAAAACCCAGATCATTCACCCGCGCACACGTCGTCAAAGAAGAAATCAACCCGATATTCGGACCTTCCGGCGTCTCAATAGGACAAACCCGGCCGTAGTGCGTGGGGTGGACATCCCGGACCTCAAAACCGGCTCTTTCCCGGGACAAACCTCCGGGACCTAACGCACTCAAACGTCGTTTATGGGTCATTTCAGCCAAAGGATTCACCTGATCCATAAATTGCGATAACTGGCTTCTGGCAAAAAAATCATGCATCTGGTTGGAAAAAAGGCGGGAGTTAATAAGATGATGAGCCGTTAGATTTTCAAAGGAACTCATCACAACAAGCCGTTCTTTAATGGATCTTTCCAGACGGGCCAACCCGATCCGGACCTGGTTCTGAACAAGTTCGCCGACGGTCTTGATACGCCTGTTCCCTAAATGGTCGATATCATCCACTTCCCCACGGCTTTCACGCAACCCGAACAAATACTGAATCACGGCCACAACCGTATTAATATCGAGAACCCGGTTATCAAGGGCAACGTTTGTCCCCAGTTTCCGGTTAATGATGTAACGCCCGACTTTGCTGAGATCGTAGCGTTTGGGATCAAAAAACAGACGGAAAAACAGAGCTTCGGCGACTTCAATGGTCGCCGGTTCTGTCGGGCGCATTTTACGGTAAAAATCCAGCAGAGCCTCTTCTTTATTGGTCGTATGATCTTTCTCCAGCGTGCTCTTCATCTTGGTAAATTCATCGCCGAGCAGCTTCTGCATATCTTCTTCATTGGACAGCCCCATAATCCGCAAGATTTGAGTCGCCGGAAAGTGCCGTCTCCGGTCAATATACGCCAAAAGGTTATCGTTCAGATCATACTTGATTTCAAACCATGCCCCCCGAGAAGGAATGATGCGGCCGTGGTAAATGCTTTTGCCCGTAGGATGGACTTCTTCTTCGAAAGAAACGCCCGGCGGCCTCTGAATCTGGGAAACGACAACGCGCTCGTCACCGTTGATAATAAACGTCCCGGTATCCGTCATAAGGGGGAAATCACCGAAATAAACTTCCTGTTCCTTAATATCAATGGGAGTGATAAGCCTTAACTTGACTTTCAACGGCGAACAAAAGGTCATGCTGCGTCTTTGACATTCAGCGCTGGAATATTTTTCTTTTCCGAAATAATAACTGATATATTCTAGTTTAATCTGGCCGTCATAACTCTCCAACGGAAAGACTTCCCGAAAAACCTCCTCCAGCCCTTGATCACGTCTTTCTTCCGGCGATGCATCCCACTGCAGAAAATCCTCATATGACTTAAGCTGAATATCTAACAAGTTAGGCAACACAAAGTTATCTTTAATCTTACCGAAATTTCTAACTTTTAATTTTTTCATATAGATTTAGGGGTACTTTGTTTATGGAATTGATTTTGGTTAATCCCTCATACCTGCCATCAGCCATGAAGAAATCCCAAAGATATTATGATTAAACAAGCGGCACTTTATGCCTGCTGCCATAATAAGCTCAAGTGCCGCGAAAGGTTACTTCAATTCAACTTTGGCGCCAGCCGCTTCCAATTTTTTCTTCAACTCTTCAGCTTCTTCTTTCGTCGCGTCTTCTTTTATCGGCTTGGGAGCTCCCTCAACCAAATCCTTAGCTTCTTTCAAACCTAAGTTCGTGATAGCGCGAACTTCCTTAATAACCGATATTTTATTGGCACCGATTTCCGCTAAAACAACGGTGAAAGAAGTCTTCTCTTCTTCTGCCGCAGCGGCTCCGCCGGCAGCCGGCATACCCGCCATCATCATTCCCGCAGGCATCGGGGCAGCAGCCTGAATACCGAACCGGTCTTCCAACCCTTTAACGAGGTCGGCCAATTCCAAAGCGGTCAACCCTTCGATCATTTTCGCCACTTCTTCGAGTTTCGGCGAGAGCTCAACGCTTTCCTTTTGCTCCTGTTTTTCTTCCACTGTATTACCATTCTCTGACATCTTAACTACCTCCCTTTTTTTCACTTAATTGTTTCAAAATTGATAACAGTTCCCGAGTTTTGCCGTTCAATACGCTGGCTAACTGGGTTAAAGGCGACACAATAACCGACAAAAGCTGCGATAATAACACGTCCCTGGTCGGGAGATCTGATAACCGCTTGACATCGCTCTTACTCAAAAAGGCCCCTTCCAGCAGGCCTCCCTGAACCGAAGCTGTTTCACATTTCTCTATAAACTTCATCAAAGCCTTTGAAACAGCCACAGAATCACTATTAGTCCAGACAAAAGCCGTTTGAGCACCGACAGTATTCGCCAAAGACTCCTGCTGAACCTCTTTCAACGCAATCTGAGCAATACGGTTTTTTGAAACATAAACATTAGCGCCGATGCGCTTGAGATCTTTTCTCAAATCACTCATCCGCGAGGCCGAAACCCCGGAATAAGACAGCATAAAAACACTTGTATTGTTTTCCAGCCCGTCTTTTACGGAGCTGACTAACTTCTCTCTATATAACCGCCCGACTTTCCCCATAATCACACCTTTATCAATTTTTAAGGAATATTATTTAAACACCAAAAATTCTTAACCCAGACCCCATTGTCGTTGAAAGACAGACCGTTTTGAATAAATGGCCTTTAACCGCAGCCGGTTTCAAATTCTGGATCGCATCAATAAGCGTACGGGCATTTTCCAGCAATTTTTCTTTCGGGAAAGACCTCTTTCCTATTCCCACATGAATCCCCGCTTGCTTGTCTGATTTGAATTCCACCCGGCCGGCCTTGACTTCCTTTATGACCCGTTCTAAATCGTTTGTCACCGTACCGGTCTTGGGGCTCGGCATCAAACCTCTGGGGCCAAGAATTTTACCCAATTTGCTTAAATCTCTCATCATATCCGGAGTGGCGACCACAGTATCAAAATCAAGAAATCCCTTAGCCACTTTATCGATCAATTCGTTGGAACCCACAATATCAGCCCCGCACTCTTCCGCTTTTTGAACCATTTCCCCTTTAGCAAAGACAGCCACACGGATTTTTTTCCCTGTCCCATGCGGCAACATCACGGTTCCGCGGATGGCCTGGTCGGAACTTTTGGGGTTAATATTTAAACTTAAATGCAATTCGACGGTCTCATCAAATTTAACCTGTGGAAATTTGTCGATATTCTGAATGGCCTCTTCCAACGTATACGACGGTTTTTCTTTAGCGATAGCGTTCAATTCTTTTTTTCTTTTCGATAATTTGACCATATTAATCAACCACCTCAATTCCCATGCTCCGAGCCGTGCCTTCGATAATTTTGACTGCCTGCTCCATGTCCTGCGTGTTCAAGTCTTCCATTTTAGTCTTAGCAATCTCTGTTACCTGAGCTCGATTTAAAGTCGCTATTTTCTCTTTCCCTGCCGCTCCGGACGCCTTCGCCAGATTAGCAGCCTTTTTAATCAAGACCGAACTCGGGGGGGTCTTAATGATAAAATCAAAAGATTTATCTTTATAAACAGAAATAACAGCCGGGAGAATCAGCCCTTCTCTCCCCTTGGTTTTTTCATTAAAGGCCTTGCAGAAGCCCATGATGTTGACCCCGTGCTGACCTAAAGCCGGCCCCACCGGCGGCGCCGGGTTGGCCTGCCCCGCTGGAACATATAATTTGATTTGCGCTACGACTTCTTTTGCCATGTTATATTTTCTCCACTTGCCAATATTCCATTTCCACTAATGTTGACCGCCCAAAGATTGAAACACTGACCTTTAATTTGCCTCGATCCGGATAAACTTCTGTAACGGTCCCGTTAAAATTCGAAAAAGGCCCCTCGGCGATCCTTATCGCCTCTCCGACCTCAAAAACGACTTTCGGACTTGGTTTGGTTTCGGTGTCTTCTGTCCTGCGGACAATAGCATTGACTTCATCTTCGGAGATAGGCGTCGGCCGACGTCCCGGACCGATGAATCCCGTGATCCCGGGAGTGCTTTTGACCAAATACCAGCTCTCTTTATTCATTTCCATTTTCACAAGGATGTATCCCGGGAAAAACTTGCGGGCTGTGATGCGTTTCTTGCCACCGCGGATTTCGGAGACCTGTTCTGTGGGGACAATAATCTCTTCAATAAAATCTTTAAGATTCGTTGAATTCATTCGGCTTTCAAGACCAGCTTTAGCTTTTTCTTCAGCGCCCGTTTGAGTATGTATAACAAACCATTTCATAGCCATAACACGATCATTTAATGAGGATTCGGATAAAGTTAGAAAGAAGCATATCCGTGATCCAGATGAATAAAGCCAAGAATGCCGAACTGACAAAGACGATCAATGTCGAATCCTTCAGCTCCTGCTTTGTGGACCAAGACACCTTTTTTAATTCAACAAGGGTTTCGGAAAAAAATTTACCTATTTTTGCAATCATAATCTTTATAAGCAGGCCTGGTAGGATTCGAACCTACATCACACGGTTTTGGAGACCGTTGCTCTGCCAGTTGGAGCTACAGGCCTATTTTACACCGTGTTCGACAAAAAACTGGAAGCACAGCCTGATGTAAAATAATGTTATTTTTTTGTTTCTCGATGCAACGTATGCTTGCGACAAAACCGACAGTACTTCTTCAGTTCAATCCGCTCCGGCTTTTTCTTTTTATCTTTCGTGCTCTGATAATTAATCCTTTTACAATCAGTACACTGAAACTGTATGTTCTCTCGCATTGTTTTCTCTTTCTATCGCAGAGCCCCCGACCGGACTTGAACCGGTGACCCCGTCCTTACCAAGGACGTGCTCTACCGGCTGAGCTACAGGGGCGATCTGATGATCGCAATGTCATGGTTTGTTCGCGCAAGGGCCAATATATTTATTATTTACTTAAAATCACAAAAATTAACTTACAAAAAAATATCATTGTAGTTAGTAAATGGACACCCTACAATGAAATCATAAAATGAAAGTAAAGTATATATGTCAAGCCTAATTTTGTCAAGTATTTTATTTTTTTGCCAGAAATATATCATCTTCCCAACATTGCAGTTAGGAAGGAGGCCTGTTTCAAACAATTTTGAGAAAACGTCTTTTCCCTATTTTCAGAACACCTTTTTGCGGCGTCCAGTCTTCCTGCGAAATTTTTTCCCCCTCCCAGGAGACAGCGCCCTGCGTTATTAACCGCCGCGCTTCCTTTTTGGAAGGGGCGACTTGGGTTTCCACCAGGATATCCACCAAAAGCGTAGAGTTATCCGACGGGAGAACATATTCCGCCATCTCATCGGGCAGTTGCTTCTGACTGAATATTTTTTCAAAGTTAGCGCGTGCTGTCCGGGCGGTGTCGGCATCATGAAACAACTGAATAATCTTTTCTCCCAGAGAAAGCTTAGCCTCTTTGGGATGCATATTTTTTATGTCAGCAAGATCTTCCTCGGTTAAAATTTCATAATACCGCATCATCAATTCGTCATCAATCGACATCACCTTCCCCATGATACTATCCGGAGCCTCATCAATGCCGATATAATTATCCAGGGATTTACTCATCTTTTTCTCACCGTCCGTTCCTTCCAAAAGCGGGGTCATGATAACGACCTGGGGTTCCTGCCGATAAGACTCCTGCAACTGCCGGCCCATCAGAAGATTGAATTTCTGATCCGAGCCTCCGCATTCAATGTCCGCCTTCAAAACAACCGAATCATAGCCCTGCAAGAGAGGATAAAAAAATTCCAGCATACTGATCTCTTTTTGCTCCTCGAAACGCTTCTTGAAATCAGCTCTGGCCAGCATCTGCGCGACGGTCGAAAAAGCCGACAGCTCCAACATCTGCTGAGCCGTTAAAGACGAAAGCCAATGGCTGTTGAATACCACCTCTGTTTTGTCGGGATCCAAAATTTTGAAGACCTGTTTTTTGTACGTCCGGGCATTTTGAGCCACGATCTCCGGAGACATTTTGGGACGCAGCCGGTCCCGTCCGGACGGGTCGCCTATTTGCGCCGTAAAATCCCCGATAAGGAAAAAGACCCGGTGCCCCAGGTCCTGAAACTGTTTGAGTTTGCGAAGGAGAACAACATGCCCCAGATGAATATCCGGCGCGGTAGGATCAAACCCCGCCTTAATAATAAGGGGTTCCCGCGTTTCCATAGATTTCGTTAACTTGGATCTTAAATTTTCCAAATTAATGATTTCCGTTGTCCCCCGGAGGATGGATGCTATATGTTTATCGATATCCATAGAAAGGATCCCCGCAGCTTAAGGATGCAAGACCGGCAAACGCATTCCCTGCTTTAGCAAAGGGGCAAAAGAATATACCTGATGATTTGACGAGAAAGACGTGTAGCTGGCAAGTGCCGGCACGCGCCTGAACGGCTAACTCAAACGCGTGCTGACACCAATCTTCATTTGCTCTACATCAACCTTAATAATCTTGACACGCAATTTATCACCGGGGTTAAGAGCCGAGGCCTGGTCTTTATCTATCTCCGAAGAATAAACCAGGGCCTCCACATCATCTTCCAACTTAACAAAAACGCCAAAATTGGAATTCAGGACAACTTCCACTTCAACTTCGTCCCCGACCTTATATTTCTCGGCGATAACGGGCCACGGGTTGTCCGACAGCTGTTTTAATCCCAGTGTGATTTTCCGATTATCTGCATCGATCCCCAGCACCATAACTTCAACGTCTTGTCCTTTTTCGAGGATATCTTGAGGATGATTGACTTTCTTTGTCCAGGACATATCAGAGACATGAATCATGCCTTCCAACCCGGACTTCAACTCCACAAAAGCTCCGTAATCCGTAAATCCCCGCACGATGCCTTTCACCTTTGTCCCGACAGGCAACGTTTTTTCGGCTTCCAGCCAGGGGTTGCATTCCAGAGCTTTCATGCTTAATGATATTCTTTTGGAATCTTTGTCGACGTTAATAATCTGGGCTTCGATTTCGTCTCCGACCGAAAACATTTCCTGCGGATTGACCAGCTTCTTTTGCCAGGTAATCTCAGAAGAATGCAGCAGCCCTTCGATGCCTTTTTCGATCTCAACAAAAACCCCGTAAGGCATGATATTGACGATTTTTCCTTTAATCTGGCTTCCGGCAGGGTATTTATCGTAAATATCGTCCCATGGGTTGGGGGTTATCTGCTTCAACCCCAAAGACACTTTAGAATTTTCCTGATCATAGTCGATGATAAGCACTTCAATCTGATCACCGATGGAGACGATCTCTGACGGATGATTAATCCGCGACCAGCTCATGTCGGTAATATGCAGCAAACCGTCAACGCCTCCCAAATCAATAAAGGCGCCGAAATCGGTAATGCCCTTAACAACGCCTTTACGGCGCTGCCCTTTTTCGAGCTCGTCCCACAGTTTCTCCCGGATCTGTTCGCGTTCTTTTTGATAAATATCTCTTCGGGAAAGGATGAGGTTGCGTCGCTGCTTATTGATCTTGGCCACTTGAAAATTAAATGTGTTGGCCATAATCGTATCCGGAGCATAGCCCTTAAAGGCGGAAAGGGACATCGGGAGGAACGCTTCCAGCCCTTCGATATCAACCATGTATCCCCCTTTGACCATCTTAATAACACGGCCTTCCACAACAGCGCCTTCTTCGATCCCGCCCATGATCTTCTGCCAGCCTTTAACCTTCTCTGCCTTGATTTTAGACAAAACAAGCCGGCCGTCTTCATCTTCTATAGATTCGACTAAAACGTCAATTTCATGATCAAGTTTGATGTCTTCTTTATTCCGGAACTCTTCCAAAGACACAAAGCCTTCTGACTTAAATCCGATATCAACAACAGCTTCGCTGTCTGTCAGGGCCACGATCCGGCCTTTAACGATCTCTCCTTCCTTGATCACTTTGACAGACTTATCATAAAGTTCTGACATAACTGATTGTGATTCTTTATTCATATAAAAATCCCTCTCTTTTATTCAAATTCTCTGAAGATATAACAAATTTCTTCAAAGTGCCCATATTATCTCAATTATTATAGATTTGTCAAATAAAATCTTTTTAAGACAGGCCATTTTTCTTCGACGAGACAACTAAATAAACACTATTATTATCATATCTGATATTTAATTCGTCCACCCAAGAAAAAACTTGCAGGCCATAGCCCCGCAAGACTTAAAAAAGCATCCTGTCTTCCTTAAATAATAATCAGCAGCAGGGGGAAAGGGAAAGGATAGCCTCCATAACCTGCCGGGAAGCCGCTTCATAAGAGGAAACTTCGGACAACCGCAAGGGCGGGCCGATAATGACCCGGATAGGGTGCCGCTTGAACCACTTGGCCCCCGGCGGCAGAACCTGGCCGGACCCCTGGATATAAACGGGGACAACCGGAACCCGGCTTTTCGCGATGAGGAACCCTACCCCGGAGTGGGCTTGGGGGACCTTGCCCTGTTCCAGTCTGGTGCCCTGCGGAAACAATAAAAGCGGCGAGCCTTTTTTCAAGCGGCGCATGGCTTCCCGCAAAGCCCCGATATCCGGTTTTCCCCGGTGCACAGGAAAGACACCTACGCGACGCAGGAACCAGGCAAACATTTTGTTTTTAAAAAGCGAGGCCTTGGCCATATAATTGATTCGCCGCCAGACACACAGACCGACGATGACAGGGTCGAGATAACTCAAATGATTGCTCGCAAAAATGAACCCGCCCTGGGAGGGAATGTTTTCTCTGCCTACAATCTTAAAGGGAAAAAGAACAGCGCTGAAAAGCTTAATGATAAAGTAACTCACCCAATAAATCATTCGCCCACAGCTCCCTCTCTTAGGATCTCAGGAGTTTGTCTCCGTACTTAATAAGATCTTTAGCTCTCTTGAGAGTCTTGGCCTCGGAATAAGCGCGCACGAGGGGTTCCGTGCCGGAAGGGCGCAACATCAGCCAACTTTCATCTTCGCAGATCAGCTTGACACCGTCAAAAGCCTTAACATCAACGACTTTCTTCCCTAAAAGAACCTTGGTTTCCTTGAATTTCTCCGGGCTGAAAGGCTTCTTCCCCAGCTTCACGTCGCTTCTTTCATAATAATACCGGCCGAATTCCTGTTCCATCTCCTGCACGATCTTCTTGATGTTTTTCTTCTGATACACCATCATTTCCAGCAACAACAGCCCGGCCAGAGTGCCGTCTCTTTCCGGGATATAATCCTGAAAGCCCATACCCCCGGCCTCTTCACCGCCGGCAACAATATTTTCCGACACCATCAAATCGGATATATACTTAAACCCCACCGGGGTTTCGTAAAGCTTCACCCCCAATTTAGCGGCGATCTTATCCATCATGGTCGTCCCGCAAATCGTCTTAACGATTCCCCCTTTCCGGCCGCGGTTCCTGACCAGATGCAGAATCAAGAGCCCCAAAATTTTCTGCGGATGCAGGAACTCCCCTCCGGAAGCGACCGCGGCAATTCTGTCCGCATCCCCGTCTAAAACAAGCCCCAGGTCAAAACCTTCTTTCCGGACCCTGGTCAGAATCCCGTCAAGATATTCCACAACCGGCTCCGGCTTTTTCCCGTCAAAATAAGGGTTAATGTCCTCCCGCATCAAAGACAGCTGAACTTTCGACCCCTTCAAGACCTCGGCGATAAGGCCATTACCGCTGCCGTGCATCGCATCCATGAGCACTTTAAAACGGGTGGCTTTTATTTTCTTCAGGTCAATATAGTTCTTGATAAATTTTATATACTCCGTCTTATAGTTGTAAAGACGGATCTTTTTGGCTTTTTCAGCTTTCGCAAACTCCATGGTCTGGACGGGGACAAGGCAGAGATAGTCCTCGACCTTATTCGTGATGTCCTTGGAGGCCCCTCCGCCCTGAGCTGTTTTTATTTTTATGCCGTTAAACTTATAAGGATTATGGCTCGCGGTGATCATGACCCCGCAGACGCACCGGTTGACCGTAACGCCGTAACTTAAAGCCGGGGTGGGGATCGGCGCATCCGACAACAGCACCTCGATATTGTTCTTCGCCAGGACGCAGGAAACGATTTCCGCGAACTCGGCAGACATAAACCGGGAATCATACCCGACGGCGACTCTTTTCCGTCCTCCGATCTTTTTTAAATCCCGTTTGATCCACTCGCTGATGGCTTGGCTCACAATCTCGACGTTTTCGAAAGTGAAGGTGTCGGCTATGACAGCTCTCCACCCGTCGGTCCCAAACTTAATAATATCTTTTTTACGGTTCATATCATGCCCCCTGTTTTTTTTCGCAATTATTATACAACTGATGTTTTTCAATATACTCTAAGACATTCTCCGGCACAAGATATTTTATTGTCTTGCCCTGAACGATCCCTCTGCGCAGATATGACGAGGAAATATCCATACCCGGCATGTTGACAGACTGAAAAGGGATCTTCTTTTGTTTGTTTTTAAATCCCGGCCGGTTAACAACAATAAAAGTTACGATCTCCAGAATATCATCGATATTTTTCCACGTATCAAGCGCGGCAAGGTTGTCTTCACCGATAATGAAAAACACCTTTGCCCCGCGAGGCAAGGCACGCTGAAAATGCCGGACCGTATCAATCGTGTAGGATTTGCCGCCTTTTTGAATTTCGTAATCGGAAATTTCAAACCGCGGATTCCCCTTGATCGCTAAAGCCACCATATGATAACGATGCCTGGCTGACGCCAATCGCGCAATCTTTTTATGCGGAGGCAAAGCCGTAGGGACAAAAATCACTTTACTGAGGCGGCATTTCTCCATGGCCTTCTGCGCCATGGCCATATGCCCCAGATGAATGGGATTAAATGTCCCTCCGAATATACCGATGCGTAAAGGTGGCATTAAGCTCAAAACCCCTCAAGTTCTTATCTGGCCCGTTCCTTCGATGATAAATTTATATGTCGTCAACTCTTCCAGGGCCATCGGCCCGCGGGCATGCAGTTTATCGGTGCTGATGCCGATTTCCGCGCCGAACCCGAATTCATAACCATCGGTGAAGCGGGTTGAGGCATTCGTATAAACGCAGGCGGAATCAACACTGCGAGTAAAACACTGCGATTCTTTTTTATCCTCCGAGATAATGGCATCGGAATGATGCGAGCCATAGGTATTGATATGTTCAATGGCCTCCTGAAGAGATTTCACAACCCTGACAGACAATATCATATCCAGGTATTCTTCGCTCCAGTCTTCCGGGTTGGCGGGTTTGATCCCCTTAACCATCCGTCGCGTCCGGGGACATCCGCGGATTTCGACCCCGGCTTTTATAAAAGCATCCAGCATAACGGGAAGAAACCGCGCCGCCACGCCTTCATGGACCAGCATCGTTTCCATCGCATTGCACACACCCGGACGCTGAACCTTGGCGTTAAAACAAATATGATGAGCCTTCTTCAGGTCAGCCTTATCCGAGACATACGTATGGCACACGCCCTTATAATGCTTGATAACGGGGATCAAAGAATGTTCCGAGACAAAACGGATGAGCCCTTCCCCGCCCCGGGGGATGATAAGGTCCACGGTATCATGACATTTCAGCAGCGCATGGACAGAACCCCTGTCCGTTGAAGCGATCATCTGAATAGCGTTGGAAGGGATCCGGGTCTGTCCCAAAGCGTCCCGGAGCACTTTAAAAACAGCCTGGTTGGAGTGAAGAGCCTCTTTGCCTCCTTTTAAAATAACGGCATTCCCGGACTTCAAACAAAGTCCGATACAATCGCTCGTAACATTGGGACGGGATTCATAGATAATCCCGATTAATCCTATCGGTGTTCTGACTTTCTTGATTTTTAATCCGTTCGGACGCTTAAAGACCTGCAGAACTTCCCCGCAGGGGTCTTTTAATTTCATCGTATCTTTAAGACAATCAACCATACCCTGAATACGCTTCTCATTCAAAGTCAAGCGGTCGACCAAGGCTCTCGGGTAATTCGCTTTTGCGGCCGCGGCCAGGTCTTTTTTGTTCTGCTGAACCAGGAAATCCTTGTTCTGTGCGAGGGCCTGCGCCATGACCTTAAGCGCCTTATTCTTTTCCGCTGAAGTCAACAATGACAGTTCTCGGGCGGCGGATTTAGCCGTTGCCGCTGTCTTCCTGATCTGTTTCTCGGCTGTCATATTTTCACCTCTGCTTGTCCTTTTATAGTTTTACCTCTAAAATCGTATACAACGGCTTGCTTGAATTCCACGAAAATCCTTCCCGGACAAAAGGCTGGCAGGAGAACACGGACTACCGCTGACATAAGACGAGGTTATCACAGTGGACGACTTCCCGCTGCCCCCGTTTCGTTTCCCCGCTGGCGCTGTGCAGAATTTTATGCAATTCCGCCGCCGAATAATTGGTGATCCCCCGGGCAATCTCCTGCTGTCCTTTTCCGCAAATAATAACGACATCCTGAACTTTGAAATGCCCCTCGCTTTTGACAATCCCCGGAAGCAGCAGGCTCTTCCCGCCCTGCAACAGAGCCTTTTGCGCTCCTTCGTCCACAAACAGCGTTCCTTTGGCCTTGGCGCCGAAAGATATCCAATGCTTCCGGGCCAAAAGTTTATTTTCTTTCTCCACGAATAATGTCCCGATCCTCTCCCCCTGGCAGATACGCGGCAAAACGTTTTTCGTACGGCCGTTGGCGATAACACAGGGGACGTTCGCATGCGTCGCAATCTGTACGGCCTGCAACTTGGCGGACATCCCCCCCTTGGACATATGTTTGTTCGCCGTGCCGGACGCGAGGCCTTCAATATCTTCTGTAATATCCTTGATTTCCCGAAAGACTTTTTTGCGGCCGCTTTTAAGATCATACAGGCCTTCGACGTCAGACAAAATCACGAGAAGATCCGCATGAAGCATGCTGGCAACCAGAGCAGAAAGTTTATCATTGTCGCCGAACTTAATCTCTTCCGTCGAAATCGTGTCATTTTCATTAATAATAGGGATAACGCCTTGCTCAATGATCGTTTCCAGCGTGTTCCGGGCGCAGTTGAAACGAGTCCGGTCGGAGAAATCATCCCAGGTTAACAGAACCTGCGCGCAGGTCATCTTCTTCGGCTTGAACAAATCCGCATACGTCCGCATAAGAACCATCTGACCGATAGCAGCCAAAGCCTGTAAAGAAGCGACATCCCCGGGGCGGTATTTCAAATTCTGTTCACCCATCCCCAGGACGATGGCCCCGGAACTGACAAGAATAACCTCTATACTCTGCTGCTGTAAGGCCCTGATCTGGGCCACCAGAGAACGAAGAAGGGCTGTTCGGGGTTTCATCCGGTAAGAAGCGATAATGCTGGAACCGACTTTCATAACGATGCGTTTGATTTGTCTGGGAAATTTTCTCGGCATGGACAGTGGTTATATTACGGTTGACTTGTTCAAATCTCTTCTAATCTGCTCCAGGACGGCGTCTACGCCTTCCCGGTTCAAGGCGGAAACAGGATAAACGGGAACCCCGGGATACCGTTTTTGAAAATCTCTTAAATACGATTCCGCCGAAGGGAGATCCATCTTATTGGCCACAACGATCTTTGTCTTAAAAGACAACTGGTCGCTATACGCCATTAATTCCCGGTTGATTTTCTCATAATCTTCAAAGGGGTCCCGCCCCTCCGTGGCGGCCATGTCCAGCATGTGCAACAGAATTTTCGTCCGCTCCGCATGCTTCAGGAACCGGTCACCCAGGCCCCGGCCCGTGTGGGCCCCTTCAATCAACCCCGGCAAATCGGCGACAATAAAGTCCGGGCCGTACTCGCCTATCACAACGCCGAGAATGGGAGCTTTGGTTGTAAAAGGGTATCCGGCAATCTTTGACTTGACTTTCGAGATGGCCGTAATGAATGTCGATTTCCCGGCATTGGGGAACCCGATGATTCCGACGTCAGCAATAAGCTTCAATTCCAAATGGATGGTCCGGGTTTCCCCGGGGCCCGGCGGTAAGGGGGTCCGGTTATTGATGTTTCCCCGGCCGCCGACTCCGCCCTGAGCGACAACAACCGACTGCCCTTCCTCGGTGAGATCCTTTATGAGCAAACCTGTGTCGTGGTCCCGGACGATTGTGCCCAAGGGGATCTTCAAAACACAATCGGCCCCTGTCTTGCCCTTTTTCCCTTTACTGCTGCCATGCCCGCCGCTGCGGGCTTTATAATGCTGTTTATAACGGTAATCTAATAATGTCTGGATGCACCGGTCAGTCTGAAAAACAACATCACCGCCCTTGCCGCCGTCTCCGCCGTCCGGCCTGGCGCGCCGCATATATTTATCCCGATAAAAACTTTCGCAACCTTTACCGCCGTCTCCGGCCTTAACAAAAATCCTTGCTTCATCAACAAATGCCATAAACGATGTCTTCCTATGCCTACAATCTAGAATCTCTTTTCAAGCGAAAAAATCTACTGAACTGTTATTTTATTGATACTCAGCGCCGTTAATTTCTGCCGATGGCCTTTCTTAACAGCTGAGCTTTTTCGCAACCGGTACTTGTATGCGACAACTTTATCCCCGGCACCATGATCAACGACCTTCGCCTGGACCTTGATGTTCTCCAAATAAGGACGGCCGATCTGCACATTAGCGCCGTCTGCAAAAAGCAGGACATGATCAAGCGTTACCTCATCCCCCTTTTCTCCTTTTAACCGGTTGGGATGAATCACATCCCCCTCGCTGACTTTGTACTGGGCTGACCCAAGCTTCACAATAGCAAACATCCTTCAACCTCCTTCAGTATCCTATTTTTTAAAAATATTAATATTTTTTTAAGTAATTAATTAAAGCGTATTATTCAAAAATGTCAACAAATTTTTATAGCCCAGCGATTTCAGCCGTTCTCTGCTGGGCTATAAAGACATCTCATTCTACCGGTTCCCAAAATCAACTGATCTTAACCCGGCCCCGGCCTTCACAATACGGGCACACTCCAAAAGCTATGGATTCCAAGGCTTTACCGGTACGCGCCCGGGTCATCTCCACTAATCCCAAAGAAGAAATCCGGTTAACTTCTGATTTCGCATGATCTTTCTTTAAAGCGACCTGCAAAGCTTCCAGCACTTTACGTTTATGCATTTCCCGGGACATGTCTATAAAATCAATAACAATAATGCCGCCCAAATCCCTTAAACGCAGCTGACGGGCTATTTCCGGAGCAGCTTCCATATTGACCATGAAAGCCGCCTCTTCCGGAGATGCTTTGGTCTTAAACCTTCCGCTGTTGACATCAACCACAATCAGACCTTCCGTGGGTTCGATGACAATATACGCGCCTGATTTCAAATGCACCTTGGGATTATATATTTTATCCAGCTCTTTGGAAACCCCTTTGGATTCAAAGAGAGGCGTTGTCCCCCGGTAAAGATGAATTTTACGGACTTCCTCTTTCCCGATCAGATTCTGCACAAATCTTTTGAGCTTCGCGAAGTCCTCCGGCGAATCGATAATCACTTTATCAATTCGGGAGTTCAGATAATCCCGCACCACTTTCCAGATAAGATCAAATTCTTTATAAATGAGAGCCGGGGCTTTTTTATTTTCCGACAATTTGGCGATCTGCTGCCAAATTTTATATAAAAACTTGGCATCCCGCAACAGCTCTCTCTTGCCCTGCTCGTAAGAAACAGTCCGGACGATAAATCCCCCCTGCCGCGCAAAAGTAAAACTTTTCAAAACATCCTTCAGGCGCTGCCGTTCCTCCGCGTGAATAATCTTTTTTGAAACACCATTATGCTTGTCAAACGGCATATAAACAATAAACCGGCCCGCCAGGGAAATATGCGTTGTTAAGCGGGCCCCCTTATTGCTAAAAGGATCCTTAACAACCTGAACAAGGATCTCCTGCCCTTCTTTAAGGGGTTGCGGGGATGTGCTCTGCTTGGCCAGTGTTTTCTTTTTGCGCTTCAGAATTCTTTGCAACAGTTTCCTCGGGCCGTTCAGATCCTCTTCCAGCAGAGGATTGATCGCATCCGTCAAGTAAAGAAAACCGTTCTTCGCCTGTCCGATGTTCACAAAAGCTCCATTAATAGACGGAAGGATAGACTCCACCCTCCCTTTATAAATATTGCCTAATATGGATTGATCATTCACTTTCTCAATATAAAAATCATCCAGCTTTCCTTCATCAATGATCGCCACCCGGGTCTCGCCCGTCCCGATCTGAATCAAAATCTCTCTCGACACAATACCTCCTATTCCTCACAATATTCTAATCTAAAAGGACACCTCTGCCCCCTAGCTGTGACAATCCCAACTGGAGGCAGAGGCTCATAATCTTCTTTTTTTCAATACGTTACACCGAAAAAAGACGGCTATTCCTGTTCATCCGTAATAATATGCGGCGTCAGGAAAATCAGAAGATCTGTTTTCGTCGTTGTCTTTTCGTTTTTACGAAACAGTTGTCCCAGAAGCGGGATATCTCCTAATAACGGGATTTTCCTTACGACGTCGGAGACCTGGTCTTTGATCAAGCCCGCGATAACAAGAGTCTCACCGTCTTTTATCATAACACTCGTCTGAGCCTCTTCGGCACTCAATTGAGGAAGCGACGTGTTTTCTACCGTGACATAATCCAGGATGGCCGTAATCTTCGGATTAATATCCAGGGTCACATGGCCGGTGTTATTCACATGCGGCGTAACTTCAAAAATAATACCGATGTCTTTATACTCCCAGCCGCTGACCTGCAATGTGGCCTGTTCCTCATTGTAGTTGTACTCCGGGATCGGATACTGGCTCCCCACGGTGATTTTTGCTGTTTTGTTATCCAGCGTTACGATACGCGGGTTTGACAGAATATTCGTATCAGAACGAGATGACAACACTTCAAAAACCGCCTGCGCCTCGGCGAAACTCAAAGTCCCGAAGGTGAAGTCGGATTCGGAAGCTGACGGGAAATTATCATCCTTCATATATTTATTTTCCGTCGAGTTTGAAAAAGGCCAGATATGCGGCCGGGCCGACCCGGTAATGGAAGCCTGGGCGACCCAGTCAATACCTAATTTATCGCTGTTGCTCAATGTTGTCTCAACAATTTTGGCCTCGATCAGCACCTGGGGTGTTGTCTCATCCAGTTTTGAAATCACTTCTGCGATCAACTCAAGGTTCTCCGGGATATCCCGCACAATAATGGCGTTGGTCCGCTCATCATGATTAACGCTGCCCCGGTCCGTCTTCATCTTGGCAACAGAGCCGATGACTTCCGTGGCTTTCGCATAATTCAGAACAAACGTTTTCGTGATTAACGGTTCCTGCTCAGCCAATGCTTTCGCGTCCTCCCGCCTTTTCTTAAGATTCTCAATCGTTGTGACCGTGATAATATTGCCCCGCTGTTCATAGGCATAGCCGTAGGTTTCCAAAACAACCTGCAAGGCTTTCTGCCAAGGGACATCCTGCAGTTTGATCGTGATTAATCCTGTCACTTCCGGACCTGCCACGATGTTGACTCCACTCTTATAAGAAAGGATACGCAACACGTTCTGGATATCTGCATCCCTAAAATCCAGGCTCACATGCCCTTCGTCGGAGAAAGACAAACTATCTTGCGAGCCAGGCTGACCAGCCGTGGTGCTTTCTTGTGCATAGGCAGGAGTCATCATCAAGGCCAAAAAAATAACCAGTGTTACCCATTTCCTAAACATGTCAATCCTCCTTTTTGAGTTTTAGTATGACTCGTTCTTGACCTTTTTGTAATGTTACCCGATTTTCCTTTATATCTTTAACGGTGAATACACCGATTGATTCGTTTTTCTGCAGAATTTTTCCGTTAATGATAGCCACGTTCTTCCCTGCCTCACCGACAAATATTCCTTCCAGCATCAAATCCGTTACCAGCAAATCTTTTTCAAAGCTGATAATCATCCCCTTGGAATTGACCAAAGGCCAAAAAGGGTCCCTTTTGTCATTAGGGGCATAAATAAACTCCGGCTCCTCTTCCATAGCCTCTTCGGCTTGAAGCCCAGGCCCCCGGTAGCCCCAGAGAATCAAAGTACAGATAAAAACCCGCATGATCGTCATAGTTTTCATCCCTTGCCCCCATCTTCAAAGACAACGAGTTCAATGGACAAGTTAATCAAACACAGATGAGGGTCATCGATACCCGTCTGAATCGAATAATCCGTCAGCCGCAAAAAAACCCCCTCCCGTTCCAGCTGATTAAGAAACATACCAAAATTATGGAAACCGCTTTGCGCCTCAATGATGATCGGTATGGAGAAATATTTTCCCTCATCATTTTCCAGGAGAGGTTCATCAATCGCTGTTTGCGGCATAATTTGTTCAATCCTCACGCCGTGTTTATCCGCAATTCTGGAGATATTTTCCAATAAAAACGGGATGTCTTCCTTTTGCTTAATTCTTCGCTGCAAATTTTCGTATTTGCTTTCCAGATTAGCGACTTCCTTCTTATACTGATTGACACGAAGAATATTATTCTTCGTCTCCGTGACGTCATTTGTGAGTTCCTCGATTTTAGGGTTGACGGTCTGCAGCGTCTTGATCTGAAACTGCAGGGGGAACAGATAAAAAACAACAAGGATCACGGTAAAGACCCCCGCAATCACCATAAAGGGATTCTTTTCGTTCATCTTATTAACAACTGATCCCATCTGTCCTGTCATGCCACCCATGGATCAACCTCTTTCTGCCCGGAGGCTACAAATCAACCCTGATCGTGAAGTCCGCGACAGGGGTTCCGTTAATCGTTCTGCTTTTGATATATTCGAGTTCGATTTCCTTGAAATCCGCCATAAAATCCTCATTATTTTTTAAGCTTGTATTAAAACTATGCACGCTGATCATTTCGGTCTGGACTTTCGATACCGCACTGCCGTTAATAAGCAAAACATCCTCGTCCAGATGCATTTTGGTCAGCCATACACCCCGAGGCAAGCTTTCACTGACAGCATGCAATTTTTTCGACCACATAATATCCTTCTGTCCCAGGATCTCTTCCAGCGGCTCTAATCTTTTATTAATATCCTTGATCTGTCCGACATATCTGTCGGTATTTATCTTCTGCGGGACCAATTCTGCCAGTTCTGACATCAACTTTTTCCGCTGGGCTAATTTCTGCGAAATGATAAATTGCAAGGCTCCGGCGACAATAGCCAGAAAAACGATAAAAAGGCTGGCAAACCCAATGATATTATTCTTAGAAGGGCTCGATGCCGACTCGCTGACTTGGCGGCTTTTCTTTTTCTTTTTAAACTGCGGTGGTACTAAATTTATTTCAATCATTTTATAATATTCTTTTTGTTATGCCTACCGCCTCGGGCCGCGTCAAGAATACAAGGCCAATCCCAGGGCGACAGCCAAAAACGGCGCCTGGCCTTCAATCTCTTCCGCCTGGATCTTCTCTCCCAGGGTCACCCAGGGAAAGGGGTTCCACCGGGAGACTTTAATATCCAAATTCTTGGCAATGATATTATCCATCCCTTCGAGTTTGGATGTCCCTCCGGTAAGCAGCAAATAGGTAATACCGATATTCTTTTCCGTCATGAAATAATCAAACGACAATCTCAATTCCGACACCAGGTTAATGATAACAGATTCACAGGCATCCAAGACTTTCCCAAGTTGTTTCTCCGGATTCCCTTTAAGTTTTTCTGCTTCTTCGTAACGCAGGCTTAAAGAATTTGTTAAAGCTTTCGTAAAATCCCGCCCTCCGATAAAGACATCACGGGTGAAAAGAGGCATGCCCTGCGCCATAATCGTTAAGTTGCTGACCACCTCGCCGATATCCAGAATAGCGACAGCCGCGTGATTGGCAGAGTCTGCGGTTTTTTCCGGACTTTCATCCATCTTAGGGTTCAGGACATTAATAATGTTAGAAATGGCTACGGCATTAAGTGAAATAAAATCAGGATGATACCCTAATTCCGTTAACAGGGACACCCGGTCATCAACAATTTCTTTCTTGGATGCCGCGACCAAGACCAGCATTTTATTGTCTTTCAGGGTGGTGTCCAGAATATGGCAATCGGTGTAAATACGGTCTAAAGGAAACGGAAAATACTTATCAGCTTCTATGGCGAAACATTTTTTCAAGTCAGCCAGCGGCATACGGGGCAGTTCAATATAACGGATAAGAGTCCCTTTCCCGTTGACAGCCGTTAAAGGAGCCATATGGTCAGCTGACATTTTTTGCACTATCTGTTTTATAGCTTTCTTCTGATCCCCCGCCTCTACAGGAACGACGGCCCAGTCTAATAAGGTATACCCGGAACCCGTTTTTTTCATTTTAACGCCCTTGCAGGCATAGGTCCCGATATCTAAACCAAGCATCGGAACTGCCGCCCGCTCCGGGATAACACGCTTAAGAAAACCTGCCATATTGAAATACCTTTTTACATCCGGTTAAAGTGAAGAATCTTATAAAGTATTTATTTCTAGTAATTAAGACATTCCCTATTGTAACAAAAACTATACCCCATTTAAAAGCCCAATATGCTTTTTTTTCAATCATCTCTTTAGGAATTCACCTTGCCGCCCTGAGCTATCAAACATGCGCCACCAGCATCTCAACATTAGGAAGCAAAAGAACTAAGGACAACGCCCCCCGCTTGCTGTCTTACCTCGCTGTATGACCGACCAGAGTGATTTGCTGCTGGATATCCTGGTTAACAATCACAAGATACCGGGCAAAGGCAATAAATCCGAGTATAAGTATAATAATAATAACTGTATTTAATGGGGGAGGCCTCATATTTCCTCCTTAATCGGTGCATTATAGCACCTTTTAATTGAAAGCCCAGTGTTTTGGTTAAAAAATTTTTTTAACATACAGCAAATCTTTATATCCCCTAAACCCTTACTCATCAATTGATTCCAAAAAATAGGGGGGGCCATGCTGGCCCCCCCTAGAAGCTGTTTCGCACATGCTGTCTAAAACTACGGAGTTAAAATACCTCCCGTTGTAATCGTGTAAGTCGTTGTCCCTGATGTTCCAACAGTTACCGGAGTTGCAGTATACGTATAGTGTCCACCACTGGCGTCAAAAGTACAGGAGTAATTAAAACCGGACACTGTGGTTGCACAATATTCCGTGTTGATATACGGCGGCGTAGCGCCGGTCAAAGACGTAATGTCAACAGGATAATTACCCGTATTTGCCGTGGCGAAGGTCTCGGAAGCTGTTGACAGCGAACGCAATGTACTCTTTGCCAACGCATCATTAGCAGAGATCTTGGCTCTTAGCAAGTTAGGAATAGCGATGGCTGCCAGTAAGGCGATGATGGCGACGACGATCATGATTTCAACGAGCGTAAAACCTTTCTTATTCATTTTCTTTCCCTCCTTTCACAAGCCCGGATTAACCACGCAAGCCATCAACAACCCTGACAGAACAAAAGCAAAAAATACGAATAATGACGGTTCACATAACTTGCTCTGAGGCATTGTCTTAGCTTACAGGTCGGCTTTTTCTTTAGTTCCATGCTAACATAGTTCCTCTAACTGTCAATTCAATTCCAAAAAAAAATCTGTCCTTCGTAAGATGGACAGATTATCGTTTTTGCCTTGTAAATACAACCTTCTGATGGCAACTGGCTGCCCTCCGGGGATATCTCTCCCTCTGGTAGGGCCCTCTAGCTTTGTGTCCCATCCTTACGAATGGTTTACCTTTGACATCTCCAAATTGTCTAAACCTACTGAAAGTATACTATCCTCAAAACGGCCTTGTCAAGGCCGGGAAAATTTCCTGCCATTGCCCCCGGCTACTACTTAATATTAAATAAGTTATACTACTCGCCGGCTTCGACGGCTTGAATAAGCCCGGAAACTTTTTCCTGGAGGGCCCGATTCTCCTGCTGCAGAACCTGCCAATATTCCTTAAGTTCTTTTTCTTCCTTGTGAAAATCATCGACAACCGCTTTTTCCTGTTCATAACGTGTCTGAATTATTGACAAAGAATTCGACAAAACAGCCTCTCTTAACTGCATAGCTTCAATTTCCCGTTCTACGGTCCGGTCTGTCTCAGAACGCGGTTTAGGACTTTTATCGTCACGGGCCGCTGCCGGAGCCTCGGCCGGAACATCATCTTCAAATTCAACGTCGGATAATAAACGGGTCAGCTCTTCTTTGATGTCTTCGGCCGACTCGGATGATTCTGACGCCTGGCGCTCCACCTGTTTCTTCTTGGCTTCTAAGCGGGCGATTTCATGGACAAGCTTTTTTTCCTGCTTTTGATAATCCCTAATAAAAATATGCGCCTTCTTAATGGCCAGCTTTGTATTATGAATCTCATCCTGAAGAGATTCCCGGACAAGGGAAATATCTCTGTCCGAAGCCTTGTCCTCGGGTAAGAAATCGCAGATGGCTTTCTGCAACGCGACAAGACTCTCCAATTCTCTTTTTTGCCTCTGCAGCAAAGCGGCCTCTTGAACGAACGACTTTTTGAAAGCAGAGAACTGTTTTTCCTGCAGGGAAAAGGAATATTTTATCTGCTCCCGGGCTTCCTTCATATCGTTAATACCATTTTCCAATTGTTCTTTATAGGACCGCAGACGGGCCAGGTCTTCCTGAAAGGCCTGCAACTGGGCTTCTTCTTTAGTCTGAAAAGACGCCCGCTGCTTTTCTAGAACATCCTTCTCCCGCACGAGACTATCCCGTTGATTATGTAATTCAGCCATGGCCTGCTGCCTCTCTGCCTTTTCCGATTCAAGGCGGTCTCTCTTATCGCATGCTTCAGCAATGTTTTGTTTCGCCCGCTGAAAATCCTCTTTTCTTTTCCTGAAACTTTCTTCCTTTTCTGCTATTTGCTCTTCCAATTCTTTTCTTTTGCTATCCTTATCCCGCAAAAAAGCCTGCAGGTCCTTTTTCCGGGCTTGCTTCCGAAAAAAATCCACCTCGTTCTCCAATAAAACCGCTTCTTTCTGATAGGCATCCTGCTTTTTAATAAAAATCTCTATTTCCTTTTGCATATCCCCCTGTTTTTCAGCCCGGTATTTCTGTTCTTCCGCCAGAGACGCCGTTTTTTTCAGCAACAGGTCCTTTTTCTCTTCCTGCAATCTCAAAGCTTCCTGCAGGATTCTCTGTTCATCCAGGAACTGGTCTTTCTCCTTCTCCAGCTCGAGCAAGTCCTCCTTATACTTCAGAATCTCCTGACGCAACACACCATTTCTTTGTTCAATCTCTTCATTCTTCCGGATAGCGTCTTTCATGGTCTGCTTTAAATCAACAATAGCGTTCTCCAACATCAGTTCGGCAGGCATTTTCTCTGCGGGAGCCTCCTCTTCTGCGAAAAGTCCGGGGAGACGGAAACACAACAGAGAAATGCTTAAAAAACAAACAAAAATCTTTTCTTTTGTAAAAACCATAATTTAAGAAAATTCCAGAGACGGAACACTGGGTTTAAATAATCTGAGTAATATTAATAATCGGCAAAAATAACGCGATAACAATAAAACCAACGACAATACCAAGAAAACCAATGATGAGGGGTTCAATAATACTCGTTAAACCGGCAACGGCAGCATCGACTTGATCATCGTAGAAATCAGCAATTTTACCCAACATTTTTTCCAACTGGCCCGATTTTTCCCCGATAGAAATCATACGCGTCACCATGGGAGGAAACACACCGCTCTTCACCAAAGGAGTCGCGATACTCTCCCCCTCCCGGACGTTATTTTTGACATTCACGATAACATTTTCTACGACCCGGTTCCCGCTGGTCCGGCCAACGATATCCAGGGATTCCAGGATCGGGACGCCCGTCTGCAATAACGTCGCCAACGTCCGGCTAAAACGGCTGATGGCGACTTTACGGATGAGCGGGCCGAAGATAGGAACGCGTAAAGACACTCTATCAATAATTTCCCGACCGCGATCGGTGTGATACCCCCGTGTCACCAGGATCCCAAACAGCACCAGCCCTCCCAGCAAATACAATAAATTATGTTTAAGCAGGTCACTGACATTGATCAGCATCTGGGTCATGGCCGGCAGCTCTGAGTCGAAGGAATCATAAATGGAAGCAAACGTGGGGACGACTTTGACAAGCAGAATAACCGTGATAACAACCGCCATAAAAATAACAACGCTGGGATATATTAACGCGGATTTGACTTTCCGTTTCAACTTTAAGGTCTTTTCCAGGTAAGAAGATATCCGGTCCAGGATCGAGCTTAAAACACCGCCGGTCTCACCGACTTTAACCATATTAACAAAGAGCGTATCAAACGCTTTGGGATGTTTTGCAAAGGCGGCGGATAAACTGCTGCCAAGCTGGATATCATCACGGACCGCGATCACCACAGATTGGAAATAGGCTTGTGTGATCTGTTCCTGCAAAGCATCCAGGGCCTGCAATATGGGGATGCCGGCGTCCACCATGGTCGATAACTGCCGGGAGAACACGACGAGATCTTCGGGCTTAACGGATTTCCTGACAAAATAGGCTTTGGAAGTACCCGACTTTACTTCTTTGACATCGATAATGGTGAGCTGCCGTTTTCTCAGCTCCTCGATGACAGACGACTGACTTTCGGCGTTAATTTTGCCAACGACATTACGCGCCGACTGGTCTTTTGCTACGTATTTATAGGTAGGCATGTTTTCTGTCCTTATGTAAAAATCATCCACCCATAATATAACATCATTTTGGGGGAGATAAAAAGTCTTTCATGGAATTTTTTTGTTTTTTTAAAATTCGATACGACGTCGGGCATATTTTCATTGCGGCATAAGAAATTTTTTCTGCCCGCTGCCAAAAATTTTCAATAAATGATAATATAATTATTAATCGCTGGAGCTGATCCTCAGGACCTCATCCAATGTTGTCTCCCCCTGCAGAAATTTCTGCACGCCGTCTTCCCACAATGTCAGCATTCCCATTTTTTCCCTGGCATAGTTCTTAATTTCATCGGAAGACTTCCCCATAATCAGCAGCTCCCGGATATGATCGTCCAACGGCATCATTTCTGTAACGCCTATTCTTCCGAAAAAACCTGTTTGCCGGCAGCCATCGCAACCTTTTCCCTGATAAAAAATCTGTCCTTTTTTCACCGGGATGCCCAACTCCTGCAAAACTTTATCCGGGATCGTGACAGGTTCTTTACAGTGCCGGCATATTTTACGGCAAAGTCTTTGTGCGCAGACCAGCACCAGACTCGAGGACACCAAAAAAGGCTCTACGCCCATATCAACCAAACGCGTTAACGCCCCCGGAGCATCATTGGTATGCAGCGTCGAGTAAACCATTTGCCCCGTTAACGACGCCTTAATAGCGATGTCCGCCGTCTCAAAATCACGGATTTCCCCGACCATAACAATATCCGGACTCTGCCGGAGGATCGCCTTTAAGCCTTCCGCGAAAGTCAATCCGATATCCGCTTTAACCTGAATCTGCGTCAAACCATCAACGACATATTCAACCGGGTCTTCGACAGTAATAATATTCTTATCAACCTGATTCAACTCATTGATAATCGAATACAGGGTTGTCGATTTCCCGCTCCCCGTAGGACCTGTCACGAGGATCATGCCAAAAGGTTGCGCAATGGCATCTTTAAGCTTCTCGATCGACGCCTCTGAGAAACCAAGACCGTCCAGCCCGACACGCAGATTCTTTTTATCAAGGACGCGCATGACAATTTTCTGCCCGAAAGTCGTCGGCAAAAGAGACACGCGGAAATCCACTTCCTGGTTGGCGACCCGCATTTTAAAACGGCCGTCCTGCGGCACCTGGGTGGCCGTAATATCCAGGCGGGACATGATCTTGACACGGACGATAATGGCATTTTGATTGTCTTTGGGGATTTTCATGGCGTTCACAAGAGTCCCGTCGATACGGTAACGGACGCGCATGCTGTCGAGCATCGGCTCGATATGAATATCCGAAGCCCGCTGTTTTATGGCTTCCCGGATGACAAGGTTCACAAGCCGGATAATGGGCGCCTGCTCCCCTTCATCAGCGGCGATCTCCGCACCCTCAATCAGCTCACTGTCAGAAATAATTTCCAGCCCCCCCACGTCGATATCCTTACTGACGTCCTGGACCGAACTGGAAATCTTCCCGCCATAATAACTTTCGATCGTATTCATAATATCTGATTCCGTGCTCATGACAACGTCCACATCCTTGCCCGTCAGATTCTTGAGATCATCAATGGCAAAGATATTTAAGGGATCAGACATCGCAATCGTAATAGTCTTTTCCATTTGGGAAAGAGGAATTATACGGTATTGCCGGGCGACCCGTTCGGGGATAACCTCTTTTAAAGAAAGGTCGATCTTGTATTTTTTTAAATTAATAAAAGGGATATGAAGTTCCCGGACAAGCAGGACCATCAGGTCTTCTTCTTTGATAAGGCCTTTCTCAATCAAAGCCCTGTCCAGGCTGATGTTCTTGCTTTTCTGCAGCTCCATCGCCTCGTTCAGGTCCTCTTTTTTAATATTGAGCGACTCTATCAGCGTTTGAATAATCTTTGTCTTAAGTGGTTGTGACATATCTGACAATTTTTATGGGCGGATCCGCGTCCCCGAAGGGGGGACGTCGTGTGCCCGGCATGGTGTATGTATTTGCTTTCCGTATCGGGTTACGGCAGCGGCTCATCGGGGGCCGTCACCCGCAACACTTCTTCCATCGTTGTCAAACCCGCCAAAGCTTTGGCCACGGCATCTTCCCGCATGGTCGTCATACCTTCTTTTCTCCCGGTCATTTTGATCTGCAGTTCCCCGGAATGCTGTAAAATTTCCTTCCGGACCTTGGGGGTCAGGACCAGGACTTCCGCGATCCCCACCCGGCCCTTGTACCCTGTGTTCAAACAGTTTTTACAACCTTTGCCGCGAAAAAGGGTCAACTCTCCCTTCTGCCCTTTTGTCTGGAGGCCTAATTTATCGGCCATTTCCTTTGACACCACGTTCTCCTGTTTGCATTTCGGACAGATCCTTCTTAATAATCTCTGGCCGACAATGGCAATAACAGAAGAACAGATAAGGAAAGGTTCAACGCCCATATTCACCATACGGATCACAGAGCCTGGGGCGGTCGTGGTATGCAAAGAACTGACGACAAGATGCCCGGTCAACGCGGCCTTAACAGCGATATCCAGGGTTTCCCTCTCCCGGATTTCTCCGATCATGATCACATCCGGGTCCTGGCGCAAAATAGAACGTAACGTCGAAGCGAAACTCAGGCCCACCGAAGGCTTAACGTTCACCTGATTCATCCCGACCATCTGATATTCCACAGGATCTTCAACGGTCACGATGTTTTTGCCCGGGGAGTCCACAAATTTCAAAATAGAATATAGTGTTGTCGTTTTCCCGCTGCCCGTCGGACCGCAGGACAAAATCATCCCGTGCGGTTTCTGGGAGCATTCCTGGAGCCTCTTCAGGTCCGCCGGCTGAAAACCCAGCTGGGCGATATCGACCATCCCGGCCGATTTATCCAGAACACGCAAAACGATCTTTTCCCCGAAAACAGTCGGCAAAACGTTCACGCGGAAATCCACTTCCCTGTTTCCGGAAAGGATCGTCCGGAATCTCCCGTCCTGAGGAACCCGCCTTTCGGAAATATCCAGGTTGGAAATGACTTTAATACGGGAAATGATCGGAAGATGCAACGCCTTCGACATCTGATCAATTTCCCGGATAATCCCGTCCACACGGTAACGGATACGAAGCGTTTTTTCCAAGGGCTCAATAAAAACGTCACTGGCCTTGGCCATAACAGCCTGCTGGATGATCGTATCCGTGAGCTTGATCATCGGGGCATCCTGGGTAATATCTTCAACGGATACTTTCTCCCCGTCCCCTTCCAGATCCTTCACCAACTCCAGTTCCTCGGCATCACGCATATCCTTAATAATGCTTTCCAGTGTTTCGGCAGACTCACCCTCATTCGTATAACAATGCTCAATCGCCTGCTGAAGCTGTGTGGACCTGGCAATAATAGGTGTAATGTTCAGCCCCGTTAAGGTTTTGACATCATCAATAATAAAAATGTTCAACGGATCCGCCATCGCCAACGTCAGATTCCCGCCCATTTTGGAAATAGGCATAATCTGGTACTTGACAGCGACTTCCTGGGGAATAAGCTTAACGACATTGGGGTCGATTGTCAGCCGGGATATGTCAATCGGGGGGAGGCCCAAGCCTTCACTGAGAATATGCGTTAAGTCATCCTCGCCAATAAGATTTAACTCCACCAGGACTTTACTCAGATCACCGCCGGATTTCTTTTGTTCTTGTAAAGCCCTGTCTAAATCTTCCTGCTTAATAATGTTATCTCGCAGAAGGATTTCTTGTAATCGCTCTTTTAAGGAAAACATAGGGTCCTTAAACTATACTGTAGTATTTTTTGATAGCTTCTTTGATATCGCTTGTCGTTGACACAAAGGTTTGCACACTGCAACCGGTCAGCATTTCAATATCCTCGACAGCTGTTTGATTTAAAGGATTGGACATGGCCACGGTCAAACTTTTTCCGATCTTATCAATGGGGATAAGACAATTCTTCTGGCAGACGTTCTCCGGGACGGCGTTAATGACTTCTTGATCGATTTCATAGTTCGATAAGGGCAGGTAGGGGAATCCATATTGGCAGGTAAGGGCTTGAGCGATGTCTTCTTCGGTGGCGAATTTCAATTCAACTAAGATCTCGCCGATAAGACCGCCATTCTCATTTTGATAAGCCATGGCCATGGCGACCTGTTCCCGGTCGATAACACCCTTCTCAACGAGTAATTCACCTAAATGTTTATTGGATGTCCGTTTGTAGTCTTTCATATTCTTCAATTCATCTGGAATTCATCACAAAATTTTATATCTTTTTTTATTCTGTCTTTTAGCTATAAGAATTTTGGCCTATTATACAACAGATTATCTTATTTATATATATAATTTATAATGAATTGCCCCGCAAGACAAGATTTCTCCGCTTCCGGTTTCTGCCGACTGTCTCCGTTTAACCTAAAAGATAGTCCGCCGCTTACTTAAGTTCAATAGTATACCGATCATAATCAAGGACACCAGAAAAGAGGACCGGCCGTAACTGATAAGAGGCAAGGTCAACCCGACCACAGGACACATCCCCAGAACCATCCCGATATTAATTAAGACCTGTAATGAAAAGATGCCAATGATCCCCACCGCAATTTGCATCCCAAACCGGTCCTTGACTTGTTCCGCGACTTTTAATCCGGCATGAATAATAACCGCATAACACAGCAACAAAATCAACGTTCCGAAAAGCCCCCACTCTTCTCCAATGACGGAAAAAATAAAGTCCGTATGCCTTTCGGGAAGGAAATTGAGCTGATTCTGCGTCCCGGCTAACCAGCCTTTGCCCCAGAGCCGCCCCGAACCGACCGCGATCTTGGACTGAATGATTGTGTATCCGGCTCCTAAAGGATCGATATTGGGGTTCAGGAATACAAGCAGCCGGTCCTTTTGATACGGCTTAATAATGTTCCAGCCAAACGGCAGAACCGATAAACAGAGGAAAAGGAAGCCGAGGACATACCGGTACCGCAGCCCGCTGGCAAACAGCATAAATATAAAAATACCAAAAAACAAAAGTGCTGTCCCCAAATCCGGCTGCTTGAAAATAAGAACCATCGGAACGAGTGTCAGGCATAAAGGGATAAAAAGATCGTGCCATAAAACCCCGAAATGATCCCGTGGCCTGACGGAAAGAGCAGAACGACGGTCACTGAAATATCGTCCCAGACCCAGGATTAACGTCAGCTTGGCCAATTCCGACGGCTGAAAACTGATGCCCGCGACAGTAAACCATCTCTGGGCGCCCAAGGCGTGACGTCCGCCGATTAAAACCAAAATAAGCAGAAGAACACTTCCGCCGTAAAAAAAATAAGCCAGGTCATAAAATCTCCGGTAATCAAGCTGGCTCAAATAAATCAGCAAGAAAACCCCGGCAATGGAAAGGACCAGCTGATCATAAAAAACCTTATGGGACACCCGGACATTCTGGTAGGACGCGCTGTAAAGACAGACCAAACCAATAGCGATAATGATAATGGTGAATAACAGAATAATAAAACCCAAATCCCTGCGCATAAACTTCCTCGCTCCTTATAAAAAATGGCCAAGGGACCTATGACGGTCGATCATCCCTTCTACAGAATATTTTCCTGCCTTAGTCGCTGTAATAATTCCCGGGCAATAACAACGGCATTATAGCTGGAACCGCCGAATTCCAGAAAAACACAAAAAGATATGCGTCTTTTTCCTTTTAGATTATAGCCAGCGAACCATCCGTGGTCCTCATGGCCGGGAATGGACTGCGCGGTTCCGGTCTTTCCTGAAATTTCAAAATCAGGCATATCCAAAAGCCGTCCCGTGCCGTAGGGGTCCTTGACAACCTCCTTTAACCCCTCTTGGAGCGTGTCAAAAATCTTCGGGTCGACATTGATAATCCTGATCGTTGAAAATTGAACAATATCCTGGTCTCCGATCTTCTTTATTAAAAAAGGCTGGACTTCCTTGCCCCCCCTGCCGATCGTCGTCATAAGACGCGTTATTTGCAGAGGCGTGACCAGGACTTCTCCCTGTCCGATGGAATAATTCAAGGTGTCGCCCTTAAACCAGCCCTGCGGATTCTTAATCTTCCTTTGCCTGCGGCTCGGGACAAAACCCTTTTCTTCCGCCGGCAAATCGACATTGGTAAGCTGCCCCAGCCCCAGCAGTCTGGCATATTTATGCAGCAAATCCGGGCCGACAAGCAAACCGACGTTGAAAAAATAAACGTTACATGAGTGGGCAATGCCTTGGATCAGATTCTGCGAACCGTGGACGTGCGCGCAGCGGAACTTCCTCCGGCCCAAAGCATAATAACCCGGGCAGTTAAAGCTCGTGTGACGGCTGATTTTTTTATGGGCCAAGCCGGTAATGGTGACAATCGTTTTAAAAATCGACCCGGGAGGATACTGACCTTGTATCACCCGGTTAAGAAGAGGGGACGAAGAATCTGTCATGGCCCAGCTTATCTTTTTCTTCAGACGATTATCGACAAAAATATTGGGATCATAAGAGGGCGAACTCACCATACCCAAAATAGCTCCGCTGTCAAAATCCATGATGACAATGGCCCCGTTCCGTCCCGTAAGGCTTTCCTGGGCAAGTTGCTGGATACGGGCATCAATAGTCAACTGGACATCCTGTCCGCTTTCCGGCTCCCGGATACTGAGCAGCCTGACCTGTTGCCCCCGGTTGTTCACTTCAATTTGCTGGCCGCCCTCCTGCCCTTTCAGATAATTATCATAGTATTCTTCCACGCCGGAATAACCGACGACACTCAAAGGCGTGTAACCGTAATCTTTCAATTTCTCCATCCTGATCCGGTTAATTTTTCCCACATGCCCCAGGATATGCGCGCCGATCTCTTTGAGGTTATAAGACCTCCGGTAATGCTCCTGAACGTAAAGGCCCGGGAAGCGGAAACGGTTCTCTTCCAGGATCATCGCGACGCGCTTGTCAACATCCTCCGCCACAACGACGGGAGCAAAAGGAGCCAGTTTTTTCTGATAATACTGCTGCAGCAATTTTTTCTTTTTTACATTTAAAACCTGGCTTAAATAATGGAAGACTTTCTCATTTTCTTTAATATCCTGCGGGATAACCGCCACGTTAAAAGACAAACGGTTATCCGCCAGAACAATTCCGTTACAGTCAAGGATACGGCCGCGGATGCCCTCCATCGGGATAACCCTGATGCGGTTATTGACACTTTGGTGAAAATAAAAACTCCCCCGGATACCCTGAATATAGATCAGGTCTAAGCTCACGCAGAGCAAACCCAAAAAAAGAATTATGCGAATAATCTTAACGCGCATTGCCGATATTTCTTAAAAGCCAAAGGAGCTATGAGAGTTGTTAAACCGACTTCCGGAACGAAAATATGGAAAAAGACCGATGGAAAAGTTAAAGACGTAAACATAAGCTGCACGACCCAAAACGTGGTGACGTAACCGGTCGTAACGACGCAGACCAGAAAAACGCGGGAGGGCATTGAGCCTGTCTGATAAATGTACATCTTAAATAACGTCGAGAGAAATGCCGCAATGATAAATGAGAATGTATACAAGCCAAAAGGCCCGGCGCTAAAACTGTCTTTAAACACTCCGGCAAAGATCGCGGCTGTCAGACTGTAACGAGTCCCCCGGTACAGGTTGAAAAAAACAATAAGGATAATAAGCAAATTAGGAATATAAGCGTAACTCATCAATTGAGCTAGCGCACATTCTATGACAAAAGTGGCAAAAACCAGTCCTAATATAATGGCAATAAGATACATAATTAGCGTGTCTGGATAACCAGAACCTCTTCTATCTGGGACAAAGGGACGGCCGGCTGGATAATACAATCCAGGGAAAGCTTGTTCTTTTTACGATAAACGGCGATGACTTCTCCCACCAGCAATCCTTCCGGGAAAGAAGAGCTGAGCTTAGACGTAATGACCTGATCTCCTATTTTCACATCAGCGTCGGCTGACAGATAACGCATACGGCAGAGGCCTTGGAGGGTTCCGGAAATAAGTCCCGTTTCCCGGGAACGCTTCACCAGCGCGGCCGAGCCGAATCCCGGGTCTGTCAAAAGGATCACCTTGCTTTTCTTTTCGCTCACTTCTGCAACTTTTCCGACGACCCCCTGGGCATTCACAACCGGCATCCCGACATCAACCCCGGCGCTCGTTCCCTTATCAATAATAACGGTCTCATTCCAATTGGAGGGATCCCGGCCAACGACACTGGCCCCGATAGATGAATAAACCAGACTGCGCTTGAATTTCAGCAGTTTCTCCAACCGATTGTTTTCAAGGACAACCTCTTCCATGCCGACCAGACGGGCCTTTAACGTGTTATAATCTTTCCTCAGCTTGACATAGTCGGCATGTGTTTTGTGATAAAAAACCATCTTTTTCAGTTCCAGCAACGGGATCGAAATAATGCGTACCGGCAAAGACGTGCCTTCAATGATTTTGAATTTCAAGGGCGCAACAAAACGGGAGGGGAGGAAAAACAACAAAACGACACTGAGGATAATGAAGCCGTAAATTAATGTTTTTTTATGGTATCTAGACACTCACGTAAATATTAAATAATCATTTTAAAAAAAGTAAATCCCTCCCCGTAGACATCGGGAGGGATTGGCGCCTCGTTGTTCCGGCCACAAGAGGAAAAAAACGAACCTCTCGCAAGAATGAGAAAGCACGAACTTAAAAATCCAATTTGGTCGGGACAACAACACGTCTTCTAAGCTTCACGGGCATGTTAAGAACCTGCCCCGTTCCCAAGACGACAGCCGTTAAAGGATCATCGGCAATGTGAACAGGAAGGCCTGTCTCTTCGGCAATTCTCTTGTCTAATCCCCGCAAGAGGGAGCCGCCGCCAGCCATAACAATCCCTCGATCAATCAAATCCGCAGCAAGTTCCGGGGGAGTATTTTCCAAAGTGATTTTTGAAGCATCAACAATGGCCTGAATCGGTTCCTGCAGTGCCTCCCGAATTTCTTCAGATGAAATTGTAATTGTCTTTGGCAGCCCGGCAATAAGATCCCGGCCCCGCACGTCCATTGTCAGTTCTTCCTCCAGCGGATAAGCGGATCCGATCCGGATCTTAATCTCCTCCGCTGTTCGTTCTCCGATCATCAGATTATAAGTTTTCTTTAAATACTCCATAATCGCCTGGTCCATTTCATCACCGGCAATCCGGATCGACTTGGAATAAACGAGTCCTCCCAATGAAATAACAGCAAATTCCGTCGTTCCACCACCGATGTCAATAATCATATTCCCTGCGGCTTCTTCGACCGGAAGCCCGACTCCGACCGCAGCGGCTTTGGGCTCTTCAATCAGCTCCACGGACCGGGCGCTGGCTCTTTCCGCAGAATCTTTTACGGCGCGCTTTTCCACTTCGGTAATGCCCGAAGGAATAGCAATGACCATCGCCGGCCGAACCAGAACCTGACGTTTATGGACCTTCTTGATAAAATATTTCAACATCGCTTCGGTGATTTCAAAATCTGAAATAACCCCGTCTTTCATCGGCCGGATCGCGACAATATTTCCCGGAGTACGGCCCAACATTTTCTTGGCTTCATCCCCCACGGCCACGACCCGGTTCGTTTCTTTTTCAATGGCAACAACCGAAGGCTCGCACAGGACGACGCCTTCGCCCTTCACATAAACAAGCGTCGTGGCGGTCCCCAAATCAATGCCCATGTCATTGGAAAACAAACCTAAGACATAATTGATGGTTCTTTGGATATATCGGATAAATTTTAGCAACTGAGTCCTTCCTTTTTTTATATTAATGGAATATTTCTCGAGGAGAAATAACTAGTAACTAGTTGCTATGCAACAGGAAACATCATATATGAAAAGAAATTTACTGTCAACGAATAATCATTTTATTTAGTCTATTATTATCTATTATTCTATTTTATACTCCATTTAAGACCCCTATTCCAGAAAAAAATAGATAATCTCAGGCATACCGTGCAAAAGGGAAAAACGGCTAGGAACAGAATCTGACCTTGGCCCCAAGCTTTTTAATATCCCGCACAAATCCCGGGTAAGATTTTGAAACACATTCAATATCTTCAATGACCGCCCCGAGTTTCAAACCTAAAACACAAAAGGCCATGGCTAAACGGTGATCATGATGCGGATTAAGGCACGCGGAGGTCTTATACTGGGCTTGCGGGTGAATTGTCAGAGTATCGGATGTCTCCGTTAATCGCGCCCCGGCCTTGAGCAATTCCCTTCGCAAATCTGAAATCCGGTTGGACTCTTTCACGCGGGCATGTTTAATGTTCTTCAGGCGCGTCGTCCCTTTGGCGAAAAGCGCCAGCACGGCCATAATCGGGACCAGATCCGGACAATCCTTCAGAGAAAAATCCCCTCCCCGCAAGGGGCCTTTCCTCTGCCATTTTAACGTATTTTTCGTCAAGATTATCCGGACGCCCATCTTTTTCAAAAATTCAAGAATTTTTCCGTCCGCCTGAATAAATGTGCGGCTGAATTCACCCTTTAAAACCAAAGAAGATTCCGTCAAAAGTCCCGCGGCTATTAAGAAAGCCGCCAGGCCGTAGTCTGAAGGGACCACAAACCTTTTTAAGCCTTGAAATTTCTGAGAGGCCGCGATGGAGAAAGAACGGCTGCTGACCTTTTTAATATGAACCCCGCTCTGGGCCAGGACCAACCGTGTCATTTCAATATAATCGACTGAAACCATGCGTTTGCCCTTAACAAGCAACCACGTATCTTCCAGCAGCTGCGGGCAGGCGATACACAAAGCGGAGATAAATTGAGAACTCATTGTCCCGTCAATAACAATTTTGCCGCCCCGAAATTTTCCGCCCCGCAAATGAATAGGAACGGATTCATTCCGGCCCTGTCCCCGGATGGAAACGCCCTGCTTTCGCAAAACCGCGGTCAAATGCGCATTGGGCCGGCCGATCAATGTCCCCTGTCCGTTCACTTTTATGGCTTCACTTTTTACCGACAACAACGGCAACAAAAATCTCAACACCGTTCCGGATTCCTGGACATCAATATCTCTGATCCCTTTTTTCATCGGTCCGGCCTGCACGGCCCAGGTATTATCCGCGACCCGTTTAACGCGGGCGCCGAGGAAACGGGCCGCTTTCATGGCCACTTTAGCATCATCGCAATCCGAAGGGCGGACAATAACAGAAGCCCCGCCGCAAGCCGCTATGATAAAAGCACGGATCGAATAAGACTTGGAGGCAGGAAGAAGGATTGGGCCACGGAGAGCAGCGACAGGATGGAGGACTAATTTCATTCTTGAAGAACCACTTGGTCGTCTTTCTGGACTTTCTTACTTTTTAAAGGGGGGATAAAGTCAGCCGCGGACATTTCGGGGAGAACCCGGGACACCTCTACATCCCCGAGGTGCTTATCACCACGATAAACCGAAAGCAACATTCCTTTTTTAATTCCGTGTTTTTCCCCCAAACTCACAATAATAAAATCAGCTTCCCGGTCCACGCTGATAACGACTCCCTTATGACTGTCCCCCGGATTAATAACAATAGGGTCAAGATTCACACTATCTTTGACGGCCGAAGAATCGTCGGAGGGAACATCCGCATCGCCCGAGATTGTTAATTTTTGAGTTAAAGTATCAATTTGATTCTGCAGATCGGTCACTTGTGTTTCTAAATTCTGACGGATCGTTTCTAATTCCGTATTTCTCGTTTTGGTGGTGTTCAATTCCGCTTCTATCTGAGAAACTTTTTCCTGGGCAGAATCCAATTCAGCCATCAATTCCTGACGTATCTCTTCTTTGGCTTTTTCCTCCGTACTCAACTTGTCCTTCAGTTGCCGCACTTCCCGCTTCAGCTCTTCCTTTAATTCCTGTTCCAAAGCCTTCTCTTCAATCAGGTCTTCCACTCTGCCATTTGCCTCTTTATTTTTTTCTCCAAGCAGCTGAATCTGCTTTTCCGCTTCCTGCAAATCAGCCCGGAGGCTCGCCTCCACAATGCGAAGCTGCTCCAGGTTCACTTCCGCCGATTTCCGCAGATCTATTTCCTTCACAAAGAAAAAAACGGATATCCCGGTTAAACACAACAGAAGAACGGCAATAACGACCAAGAAAATAGTTAATGTTTTACCAGTATTATTCATTGTCCTTTTCTCCTTTTAAAAATAAACTCTCTTCCTGAAATAAATTACGCCCCTTTCCTTAATTCTCTATATAGTATATAAGAAAAGGGCATGAGAAAAAAGCCTGCCGCCGTTCTATAATTTCACAGACAGCAGAAGCCTTTTGTTATCTATGGCCCGATAAACTATAACTTATTATATGGCAAATCTTAAGGAAGTAAAGACTTTCTCCGGAAATCTTCACGTCCGGCTTTACCTCAAAAGGTCTTCCTGAAAAAAGATGTCCGGAGGAGGAGAGGAGAACTCCACCCAGGCCTTTGTCTCCGGGTGAAAAAAGCCCAGCCCCTGTGCATGCAGGGCAAGCCGGGGAAAACGTCTCTGATCCCCGTATTTGCTGTCTCCCAGTATCGGGTGCCCCAAATGGGCCATATGAACTCTTAATTGATGCGTCCGGCCGCTTTGCGGGAACAAAGCCATTAAGGATGCTTCCTTCCCAACACGCTTCAAGACTTTATAATATGTTTTAGCTTCCCGGCTGCCCTTCTCATACGTAACGGCTTTTTTCTCCCGGTGAATCGGATGCCGCCCCACCGGAGCATCGATCTGCCCTTCATCGAACGCCACGGATCCCTGCACCCAGGCTATATACTTTTTCCGGACTTTATGCTTTTCAAACTGCCTGGCCAGCCGGATATGATACGTGTTGCTTTTGGCCACGACCAAAAGGCCCGATGTCTCTTTGTCCAAACGGTGAACAATGCCCGGACGCTCCGCGGTATTAACGTCGGAAAGCGTCTGTCCGGTCTGCCGGCAATAATAAAGCAGGGCATTGACTAATGTTCCGGAATAACACCCCTGCGCCGGATGCACGACCATGCCGGCCGGCTTCCGCAGGACCAAAATAGCCTTATCTTCATAAAAGACATCTAATCTAATATTTTCGGGATGAATATGTGACGAGTCCGGCCCCGCCAAGGCATCCAAATCAACCATAACTTCATCACCGGCCTGGACTTTATGGTTGGCCTTGACTGTCTTTTGATTGAGGGTTACCTGCCCCGCCTCTATCAACTTTTGTATAGCGGTGCGGGACAGTTCTCCGGCAAGTTCCCGGGAAAGGAACAGGTCAATCCTCAAAAAATGGTGTTCTTCATCAATGATAAAACTCTTTTTTGTCATAAAAATAAAAAAACCGCAGGTTAAAGAACTGCGCGGACTGTCTGGGCCACGGCCTTAACGTGCAGGGACGTTTTGCTTACATCGGCCTCATGTTTTCTTAAAATAAACCATTAATCCGAAGCCTGTCACAAAAATAGCCAGACTCACAAGCTGAAAAACACTGACACCCCACGGGGTCATCACGTGATCCCCCCGAAAGAATTCGATAATAAATCTTTGCGTCCCGGCCAGCATAAAATACATGGCTAAAATCTGGCCGGACCGATGAGGTCTTTTCTGATATACCTTTAAAGCCCAAAAAATCAAAAACAGGGCCCCGCTGGCATAAAGTTGTGTGGGATGAAGACGGGCATGGTGAACAGGGAAATAAATCCCCCAGGAAACTTCCCGGCCAAAACAGCATCCGTTAAGAAAACAGCCTATTCGTCCGATAGACTGTCCCAGCGCCAGATAAGGAGCAATAAGGTCTACGGTCGTACGGAACGAAAGGTTTTTGCGGCGGATAAAAATTCCAGCGGCGAGCGCTCCGAGAAACAGCCCCCCCTGCCAGGATAAGCCGCCCTGATGAAGCATCACCATTTCAATCGGGTTATCCTGGAATAATTCCAGATGCAATACAACGAAAAAAACCCGGGCTCCGGCAATGCCCCCCAGAACCGTCCAAAACACCAGGTCATAAACCGTATCTGCCGGGATATGATAAACCCGGGCGTCGCGGCTGAGGAGCAGCGAGCAAACAACAATCGCAACGGCCAGCATCAAACCGTAGGAATAGATCTGCAAAGGGCCAATGGAACAAATAACAGGGTGCATAACACAATCACGGTAAAACCCGGTCGACACCGCAGGACGGTGTCCCTCATCGGGCTCCCGAGCTCCTTAATCATGAAGGTTATTCCTGACGCGCTATTCTGCCTGCCACAGCAGCCCGCCGTGCCAAAAATCTCCGAGAAAATTCCTATTTATGGATATCTGCCCGGGGAATACATTTAAAAGCGATAATCAGGGCCCCTATGGTAATAGCGCTGTCGGCGATATTGAAAACCGGCCAGACCTGGAAATCAATAAAATCAATGACGTAACCAAAATAAATACGGTCAATAAGATTCCCAATCGCACCGGCCAAAATCATAGAAAAAGCAATAATATAAAGACGGCTCAATTTTTCGTCATTATATTTATAGTAATAAATATTATAGATAAGCAGAACAATCGCAATCAACGGAACGATAATAAAAACAATCCCCTGGTCCTTAAACAAACCGAAAGCGATCCCGCTGTTGTGAACAAGGGTCATATGCAGGACATTGCGGATAACAGGCCAGGATTCCCCTTCAGACAAAATATTGGAAAAGAAAATTTTCGTGATGCGATCAACAAAAACAATAGAGAAAACAGTAATGAGGGAAAGAAAAATATCTATCTGGGAGCGTACAGCATTTTTCATGTTGTATCGTTTTTTAAAAAAATACTATGATTTGCCAGAAGATAACCCGCGATGATCAAAATTACGGATATCTAAAATATTGAGATCATGCAACTGGGAGCAAAATCATCGGCGTTGCTGTTCCAGCTTCTCCTGACACTTAAGGCAAGTCTCTACATAAGGGATGGCTTCCAAACGAGCCGCAGGAATAACTTCCTGGCACTCCACACAAATTCCATAATTATCATCTTCCATGCGTTTTAGGGCATTATCCACCTTCTGCAACAGCTCTCTGTCATTAGAAGCAAGCCCCAAGTTGAATTCCCGGTCATACATATCAGTGGCAAAATCCGCCATATGCAAACCATGCCCGCCTGACAATTCTTCAGATGGTTCCGAGGACTCTCCGTTGCTTCCTGTCATGTTCTTAATATCATGAAGGATATTCTCTTTAATCTCTATCAGAACCTTTTTAAACTGATCTTTTTGCCGTTTTCCTAACTTCTTTTCCGTCATTCCCCTCTCTCCTTTTCTAGCTTCCCACAATTATTTCTTAGGGAGAAGAATTTGCCTAAATCTCATACTCAAAAATAAACCCATAGCCAAGTATACATGATTCAAGAGCAAGATCAAAATTTAAATTTTGAAGCCCGCTCCAGCTTGGATGTCAAACCAACCCCTCTCTCTGCAGGGATTCCACAACCGGCAGACACCGTTCGCACAACTGCGGGTGCTCCTGGTTCTGTCCGACGTTCGGGCTGTAATTCCAGCAACGGACACATTTATCTCCGTCTGCTTTCCGGATAATGATCTCCGTTTGAGGGAACGCCTCGTTAACTCCCTGGCCAACCTCTGACACTGTTTGGATCTCAACCTGAGACACAATAAACACTTGGGGCAAAATAGGTTCTAAGGTTTTTAAATGTTCGGCGTCTCCTGAACTGGCTGTTCTGAAGATGACCTTGGCTTCCAAAGAACTGCCGATTTCGTTATCACGCCGCTTATCTTCTAGAGCCTTAAGAACATTCGGCCTTAATGTTTCCAGAAATTGAAACTTTTTCTCCAGGTTTTTATTGTCCCAATCATCAGGGATATCACCCCACGACAGCAAATGCACGCTCTGGACATCGTCTCCCTGCTCCTTCCCGGGCATCAGGTGAAAGACCTCTTCTGCTGTAAATGACAGGATAGGAGCAATAAAACGGACCAAATGATTAAGAATATGGTAAAGAACGGTCTGCGCTGATTTTCTCTCCCGCGAAAAAGTGTGTGAAGTATACAGTCTATCTTTAAGAATGTCAAGATAAAATCCCGACAAGTTTTCATTACAATAGGCGTAAATAATTTTATAGACTTTTGCAAACTCGAAAAGGTTATAGGCGTCTTTCAGTTCGGAACTCATCTGCGAAAGCCGGTGTAACGCCCATTGATCGATCTCGATCAATTGCTCATAAGGCAGAATCTCCTTCTCCGGGGCAAAACCGTTCAGATTGGACAGGAGGAAACGGATCGTATTGCGGATTTTACGGTACGCGTCAATAATTCTTTCCATAATCTCTTTAGAAAGACGGATATCATCGTGATAATTGCTTGAGGCCACCCACAAACGCAGGATGTCGGCCCCGTTTGTTTTTATGACGTCCTGAGGGGAGATCACATTTCCCAGGGATTTGGACATCTTTCTTCCCTGTCCGTCAACGACAAAACCATGCGTCAAAACAGCCTTAAACGGCGGTTTCCCTTCAAGCGCGACGGCCGGGATTAAAGAAGACTGAAACCAGCCCCGGTGCTGGTCGGACCCTTCCAGGTAAAGATCCACGGGGATGTCCTGGTGAAGCATCGGGCCCACAACAGCCTGGTGGCTGACCCCGGAATCAAACCAGACATCCAGGATATCATGCGTCTTTTTAAAATCTTTCTGTCCGCAGTCCGGACATTGGAAACCTTCCGGCAGCAAAGCGGCCAGTTCTTTCTGAAACCAGACATCCGTCCCTTCTGTCTTGACAATTTCCGCGAAATGAGCCACTACGTCATAAAAAAGTTTATGTTCTCCCCCGCAGCCCGCACACTCTAAGGCCGGGATAGGAACACCCCAATGACGCTGCCTGGACAGACACCAGTCGGGACGGGACGCAATCATGCCGGAAATCCGCTCCTGCCCCGAAGGCGGAATCCACTGAACCTGCTGCTGAACGTTCTGTTTCAACTTTGCGCGCAATTCTTTATGATCAATCCGCATGAACCACTGACAGGTCGCACGAAAAATGATAGGCTTCTTACAGCGCCAGCAGTGCGGATAGGAATGGCTAATGGATTCCACCCCGGCCAATATGTTCCGGGATTTTAAATCAGCAACAATATTGTCATTAGCTTTAAAGACATGCTGACCGGCGAACGCACCGGCTTCGCCGGTAAACAGCCCCCGGTCGTCAACCGGCATAATAATATCCAGGTTGTGCTGCAAACCGGCTTCATAGTCCTCCTGCCCATGTCCCGGCGCGGTATGAACCAACCCCGTCCCGTCTTCCTGGGAAACATAATCCACCGCCACAACCCGGCAATCCTGCTTAAGATCAAAAGGATGAGTATACACCAGGGTCTGCAGGGCATCTCCGGCAACTTCTTTAAGAACACCGCCATTTTTCAGTCCGACTTTTTCCAGGACATTCTGATGAAGCGTCTTTTCCAGGACCACAATCTCGGAGCCGGTATCGACAAAAACATACCGAAAGGCGTGATGCACAGCCACCGCGACATTCGCCAGCAGGGTCCAGGGCGTGGTCGTCCATATCATTAAATACAGCGGCTTCTCCTGCGGAAGCCCCGGGATGGCCTGAGGATTATTGACTTTGAATTTAACATAAATGGATGGGGAAACATGATCTTCATACTCGACTTCCGCCTCGGCCAAAGCTGTCTCACAATTAGCGCACCAGTTGACCGGTTTCAGCCCCCGATAAACATATCCCTCCCGGACCAAACGGGCAAAAGACCATAAAATCCAGTACTCATACTGTGAGGACAGAGTCAAATAAGGCTCGTCCCACTGGCCGAAAATCCCCAGTCTCTTAAACTGGTCTCTCTGAATCCCCACATATTTCATGGCATAATCATGGGCTTTCTTCCGAAAATCAACCGTATCGACGTCCGCTTTCCTTTTCTTCAGCTCCTTAAACAATTGATGCTCGATCGGCAGGCCGTGGCAGTCCCACCCCGGGACATAAAGCGCATCGTATCCCTGCATGGTCTTCATTTTGACAATGATATCTTTTAAAATTTTATTCAGGGCATGTCCGATATGAATATTCCCGTTGGCATAAGGAGGCCCGTCGTGCAAAACATAGGGTTTTTGCCGGGCGCTCTTCCGGCGGATGGCTTCGTGCAGCCCCTGCTCTTCCCAGCGTTCAAGCCACCGCGGTTCTTTTTGGGCCAGGCCGGCCCGCATTGAAAATTCAGTCTTGGGCAAGTTGAGTGTTTTTTGATAATCCATTTGAAAATATGTTCCTTATTTTATATTTTATAAAAATTTTTTAATTTCACATTTAATAAAATACTGTTTTAAAAAGCATCCCGCCCTCTTTTCAGACTTTTTCCTGGGTAAAAATCTCCAGTTGCTTCTTTTTCTCCTCCGGGATCATCTCCCGGTCCGTCACGACAGAATATTTCAGTGTTCCGACGGCGCTGAATTCCGTCAGTGCGCCGATAAGCGGGATCGCCTTTTCCAGTATTTTTCTGGCGTTGCTCACATTGCTGTTCAGGTTCTCAAGGATCATTTCAACAGTGACCGATTCATGGGACGGATGCCAGCAATCGTAATCGGTGACCGCCGCCAGCGTGGCATAGGATATTTCCGCCTCCCTGGCCAGTTTGGCTTCCGTAAGGTTGGTCATGCCGATAATATCCATGCCCCAGCCTCGATAAACATTCGATTCCGCTTTCGTGGAAAACTGCGGGCCTTCAATATTAATATAAGTGCCTCCGTCATGAATCGTGACTCCGGCCTCTTGTCCGCTGCGAATCAGGACATCCCGTATCTCCGGGGAGAAAGGCTCCGCAAAAGGGATATGCGCGACAATGCCGTCCGAAAAGAATGTGTCGGCCCGTTTCCCCTTGGTCCGGTCAAAAAGCTGGTCAGGGACAACAAAGTGTTGCGGCTGCAACTCTTCCTTAAGACTGCCGACGGCAGAAACAGCGACAACAGCATCCACGCCCAGTTTCTTCATCGCCCAGATGTTCGCCCGGTAATTAATCTCGCTGGGGGATATCCGGTGGCCTTTTCCGTGCCGGGGCAGGAAAACAACCTCCACATCGTTAAAGCGCCCTAAAACGAAATTGCAGGACGGCTCACCGAAAGGGGTCAACATTGAGCGTTCATCAACCGTTTCCATCCCGTCTAACTGGTACAGACCGCTGCCACCGATAATGCCGACTTTAGCCATAGGGGCCTCCTCATGGAATAAAATAGTAAAGGATACAATTAAATCAAACAGTTCTATTGGCTCAGCTGCCGGGCTCTTTTTTCGGCAGCTTTTAAAGCCTGGTCATATATCTTGTCCAACCGATGTTTCATAAAAACTTCCGTCGCAGCCTGGGTCGTCCCGCCCTTTGACGTGACTTTGGCCCTCAACTGCGCCGCGTCGTCCTGCGACTGCAGAAGAAGATCAACGCTCCCTTTCAGTGTTTCCGAGACCAAAAGCCGGCTCAGGTCCCGGCTCAGCCCTAAAGACTGCGCCGCTTTCATGAAACATTCAGCAAACAAAAAAACATAAGCCGGCCCGCTGCCGGAAACAGCCGTCACCGCATTCATCCATTTCTCCTGAACGATTTCCGTGGCGCCGATATATTTAAAAATACGCCGGGCCGTAAGGATATCCGCGGCTTTAGCCTGCTTACCCGGACAAATAGCTGTTACGCCTTCGGCAATAAGCGCCGGCATGTTGGGCATGGTGCGGACAACCCTGGCTTGGGGCGGCAGCCTCTTTTCCAGGAATCCTGTTGTTAAGCCGGCGGCAATGGAAATGAGAAGCTTGTCCCGGCCAAAATCCCTGCGGACATCTTTCAGAACGGCCCCGCTGTCCTGCGGCTTCACAGCCAGGACGATCACCTGAGCGTGGCGAACCAGGTCAGGAAGCTCCATGTTTTTAATGCGGTATTTCCTCCGCAGCTGCTGAACTTTTTTTTTGTCTTTTTCGCAGACGCAGACCGAATAGTGCTGATAAATGCGGCTCATAATGGCGGAACCCATATTCCCCCCGCCTATAAAACCGATCTTTTTCATGCTTCCTCCATCCCCTTATCGCGGTAAATTAAATAAAATGATTTCCGGGTATGCGGCTGTCAACGGAATATGGCTGTCCCGATCCGTAGCATATTGCTCCCTTCCTGAATGGCAATCGTATAATCATGGGTCATGCCCATCGATAAATATCTCAGCTCAACATGAGGAACCGGACGGAATTCCGTCCCGGCTTTATCGTAAAGGGCCTTTGCTTTCCTGAAACAGTTCCGGATCACTTCTGTATCTTCCGTAAAGGGCGCGATCGTCATTAAACCGCAAATCCTGATGCGGTTCATCCGGGAGACCTGCTCTATCAGCCCCATAGCTTCCTGTTCCGGAACACCGAATTTTTGCTCTTCGCCGGCACAATCCACTTGAATCAGAATGTCCGTGCGGTGCTGCCTTTTCTCCGCTTGTTTCTGAATTTCCTGCGCCAGATGCAGGCTGTCAACAGACTGAATCATATCAAAAAGATCCAGCACCAGTTTCACCTTGTTCGTCTGCAGGTGCCCGATCATATGTTTCTTCACCCTGGCGGTTAAATCTTTTAACGTCAAAAACTTATCCCGCGCCACCTGGGCCTTATTTTCACCGATATCGGTTAATCCGGCCTGGATGGCTTCACGGATATCTTCGCCTGTCGCAAACTTAGTGACACCCACCAGAGTGATATCTTCCGGATTCCGTCCGCAGGCCTGGCAAATTTTCATAATATCAGCTCGCAGAGCTGAAAGATTTTCCTGAATCATTGCCATAAACTATCATAAATGAAGAAAAGCGTCAATGAATAAAGCGTATCGGCAAATGCTATAATATTTGATATTAATTATAGTTATAGTCCTATTACAAGAGAAACCGAATGATGGTCAGAGCCGGACACCGGCAAAACGTTACGCTCCAAAACCCCGATGTCCCGGCCGATTAAAATATGGTCCAGAGGAATTCTTAAAAAGAACGGGAAATAGGCCGGCCAGGTAGGAATGATGCCCCGGGCTAAAGAAGAATCCTTCATGGTCTTGTTGAGCAGGACATCAAACCAATAGCACCAAGGCGCGGTGTTCAGATCACCGACCACGATATGCGGACGGCTGTCCCCCTTGATCTCTTCAGCCAGAATGAGCAGCTGTTCATTCCTCATTTCCCAGCCTCTTTGCCCCATAGGCGGAACCGGATGCGTTGCCCAGAGGACGATATCCTGAGGCTCCCGGGCAATAACACATTTAATGGAAGGAAGTTGCGCCTCTCCCAAATACCTGGCCTGCATGCTCTTCACCGGGAGGCGGGAGAATACGGCCAAACCGAAACAATCTTCCCGGGGAATGACCTCCCGGAAAGGGTAATCTTTCAATATCGGAGTCAAAGCCTCAAAAAGCTTCTGGCTGATCTCCGAAATGACCAGGATATCAGCCGTTTCCCGTTCGAAAAAATCCCCTATGCTTTCATACCGGAGATTCGCGACATTGACATTAGCATATACGATCTTAAGCTGTCGGGCCGGGGCGGCCCTTTTGCTATCGGGCTTAGGCCAGTACGCCTGCAGAGGCCATCCCGCAGAAAAAATAACGGCCAGGGCCATAACCAGTAGCAGGCGTTTTTTCCAAAGGATCAAAAAAGGGATACTGAAAATCAGCATACCGAGCTGCTGGAGGCGGAAATGGCTGAACAAATCAAGAAACCAGTGCCAGCGCCCGAACCAGCCAAGGCCGGGCCCGAGTAAAGCCAACCAGAAAAAAATCCAGGGGAAATATTGTGACTTCGATGAATCGGACAGTTTCATTTTTTAACAAGGGGCGACGGCTTATGCGTGGTTTAAAACCCTATGCCCGTTTTTGTCATGAATAATAATATCCGGTACGGAATGGAAGAGATCTCCTTGACGGATTTCTTTAGCTAATCTGTCCTGCTGAACGGTATTCGTCTGATCATAAAGCGGCGTTTGACTCAAATCGTTAATGACCGCAATTTTTCTTGTGTCGACCGCTTCCATAAGTTTATAAATTTTCTTGATATACAGGTCCAGTTTCTCCGCAGGATGAGGAAAAACTTCGACCGCAGCTTTAAAAATAATCTTTCCCCACTCCTCTTCAACCAGCTTTTGCAGCAATCCGTAAAGGGAACTGTACTTGATGAGCTTTTGTTGCCCCGGAGCCAAACGCCTGGACCGGCTGACCAGCAAATGAGTCAGTTCCTGAGTATTAAAGGTTTGCAATTCCTTATGGACATCAAAATTCAGCAAATTAAAATGATAAACACCCCGGACAAGCTGTGACCCGGATTCTATGCTGACGTTCAGCAGGTCCAGGCACGATTCCCAGACAAATTTTTCATCCTGGCGTATAATATTGACGGCAAAAACGGAATCAACCTCCCCCTCTTTCAAGGCTTCAAACAGCTGGACATGATTGGAAATCAACCCTTTAAAAAATATCTGATCATAAAACGGCAAGGGAGCAAACGTGGGCCCCACAGCGATATCATATTCCATAAGATTTGTCATGACGGCTGTCCTTGAATCATTTCGGGACGAGGGACATATCCGGCGCCCGGCTCAATCATTTTTGTCCTGATACCAGTCATAATTGGCCCGACGGTAAGTCTCATCCATCCTGTCCTGTGAATCACGTTTATACTGATACACATCATCCATAACACGCTGCGAGTCCCGCTGCTGTTCCTGCCAGATCTGGTATCTGCGCTGCCAGTCTCCCGAGCCCTGCGGCGCCCCCCCCTGCTGCAGGACCGGCATGCGCTCATAATCCTGGCCTTCTTCCACGGATTCCATGACAACCGTTACAGAAAACAGCAAAAGAGTCGTCAAACAAAACACCGTCAGCACGGCGACCGAAAGGGCCCGGCGCGGGTCTTTATCAACATAGTCCAGGATCACCGAGCGGCCTTTCCCCCTGCGGAAACACCAGGTGACAAAACGGTACGCGTTTTGGTGAAGAGGACTCAATCCTTCCGGTTCCCCGTCATCCTGATTTTCTGTCGCCGCAGCCGGCTTTTCCGGCACGACGCCGGCCGTCCTAACCTCGGGACTCTTGGGTAAAGGCGGAGGAACCGGAGGCTTTTCCGGAAGAGGCGTCTTCGGCAAAGGCGGAGGCTTAATATGTTCGTCCAATAATGCCCCGAATGTTTCGACGAGTTCCGGGATGTTGCGGACCGGCTGCCAGGTCTTCATGCCCTTGCACCAGGCCAGCGTATCTTCGGTAATGGCGCCTTCGACAATATGCTTCTTGATCAAATCCGCGTCCAACGGGCCCACCTGCTGATTTTTAATGCCAAAGAAATATTTCTTTTTCATTCCTCATCCCTCCTCATCAAGGCTGAACGGACCTCTATTATTTATCTCTGATAGCCTGCCGGGCTTTCCTCACAACAAACACTTCATTCCCGCCGGCCTGAAATTCATAATTCACTTTTCTTATCTCAATATCGTAATCCTTGAAATCTGTCAAAAGTCTGTCCACGTAAGGAGACTTTCGCCCCTCCATATCCAGCAGAGGAAAAATCCTCGCTTCCCGGGCTACCCGGAGCATCTCCCGCACCGCCTGTTCGTGAAATTCATAAGACAGGTTCTCTGAATACAAAAAAAGGAAATGGGAGCTTAACGCAAGATCAAAGGAATTGTCGGCAAAAGGCAGCTCCGGCAAAGACGCCGGGATGTACCTTTTATCTTTCTTTCCCTCCTCATAAGAATTCAAGAACACTGTCATGGCCGCCATGCGGACGGCGCCTAATTCTTCAACGGATCTGATTGTGGTCCAGACAAATTTTTCTTTCCGGCTTTCCGCCTGTTTTAAGACATCCGGAAAAACGTCCCGGATACGCTGCTCGATTTCCGCCCGCGAACAAGCGTAAATCGGGTCGACCGACACAACACGGCCGCCCCGCTGACGACATTCGTGATTGAAACTGGCCGGTCCGTCCCCGCATCCTAAAATTTTCAGGCGGCATTCATGTTCCTGCAAATCAAACATACGGACATATTCATCAAAATTCCGCCCCCAAGGCACAATATTATTATACTGAAAAGTCACAAGAAATCATCTCCTATTATTTCCTCCGGCGGAACCGGACCAAAGCTCCGCTGTCTTTACAGCTAAAACCTGTTTAAGGATAACACCGGTAATTCAGAATCCGCACCCATATGTTTTTATAACCCGGTTTCGTCCCGGCTTCACCGCCCGGGTCCACCATCTCCACAACACTTCAGGCCCCCGGACATTTCTTGCCGCAGCCGTCTCCCTGTCAATCATGACCTGCTTCCTTGAGCGGAGGCCAACGGTTTCAACGGGGCATTCAGCAAGACGATCAAGGCCGGGGCCAGGGGATAAAAATGCAGGATCAGGCGCGGCAGGCCTGTGATCCACTGATGGCCTCCGATATAAACATAACTTTCTGTGAACGTGGAAAGAAAAGCCAAATTTCCGATGAACAAACAAAGTGCAAGAAAAAGGAATCTGATCTCTTTACAGCTCCTCCATGCCCGGATATTCGGCAGACTGACCAACAATAAAATCCAAACGATATTCCAGTTAGCCGAACCGAAAATGTCCAAGGCAAACTTCTCCCAGAAATCCAGGAATCTCTCCAGCACCGGGCCTTGAAAAACCAGCCGGGATTTCTTTTCAATTTCAATAGCCAGTAAAATGCGGTATAAATGATGCCCTCCCACCAAAAACAACGGGACAGGGACAAAACGCATCAGGGGCCGCAGCCTTACAGGCCGAAAGCCCGCTTTCTTCTCTGCCACGATGGCTAGAAGAACAAACAGAACAATAAATAAATATATCGTCCCTTCAATTTTTGTCCAGGCCGCGAGCGCCGCAAAGACAGAGGACAGGATCAATAAAGGAACGTCATTACGCCTTCTCCATAGAAGCAAAACATAAACAGCCGTGCAATTGTAATAAGCGACAAAAAAATCACGGTAAGATATTGTGGCATGCAAAGTGAATAAATTGGAAGAAATCAGCAGAACAACGCCAAGCACGGCCCAGCGGGTGTTCGTCAATTCTTTTAAAAAACTAAAATGAATGCCCAGAAAAGAGACATACGCTAACGGGAAAAAAAGCTTGATAACATAATCATTCCACTGCCCCGCACAAAGGGCCACCCATGCTTCCGACAGCGGGACATGAAGCGGATAAGCGGTGTGCGGCAAATTTTTCAGGTATCTCAGCGAATGATCAAAAAAAACAACCTTGGCCTTAAAAGCCACTGTCGCCAATTCATCCCAGCTTTTAACAGGGGTGTTCAAAGCCAGGTTGAAAACATAAGCCAAATTCCAGCATATATAAAGGACTCCCAGCAGGCACAAGATATCACGACAGCCGTTTTTGTCTTTTTCCGGGGGAACGGCAGGGACAGCCCCGGCCGGTTTTCTCCACGAGAAAAAAAAGATAAAGACTGTAAGCGTCAGAACAGGGAACGCAAGGACCGAGAAAGAATACGGAATCCGAAGGACTCCGACCGCAAACATCCAGTAAGAAAATAATCCCAGACCGAGGCCGTAAGCCAGGCTCCATTCCAGCAAGCGTCCGACCCGGAGGCGGCCGAGCAGAAAACGGGTCAAGGATAAACCAAAAGCATAGACGATTATAAAGGCTTTGAATGCGGCAAAAAACATAATTTAACGGTTTTCCTTCTTAACAGCCAGCAGATTCTCAGAGTTATACATAAACAGGACGTCATAATCTTCGGGCACCCGGGCAGCAGCCCCTTCTTTCTGAAAAAATATCATACAGTTTTTCGGCCCGTCCTGAACACCCCGGATATCAATCGGATAAAGAAAATAGCTTAAAACGCGGTGATGCAGCATGCCCGGGTCGGCAGAGACATTTAAATCCGTCTCCAAATCCGCGCGGCATCCGTCAGGGAGCATCTCCCGGGCTTTCTCCGGGAACAGGTACCTGTCCCCAAAAAGAGCGGCGGTCCTTTCTCTTTCCGGCTTTTCGGAAAAGGCCAGGCCTTTCTTAAAATAATAATGCATTCCGGGCAGCTGACAGCAGGAATACAAAATAAAAATGCCAAACAGCCCCTTAAACATCCAGGGAGACAGGAACATCCGGGGCCATTTGCGGGATAATACAGACTGCCCCACATAGAAACTGATGGTTACAAGCAAAAACAGGCAGAGCAATACAATATTAATATTGATATGAAAAATTTCCGCAGAAAAAAAAGAATTCACTGTCGGATGGTAAAACGACCGGAGAATATCTTGCATTTGGTTCATAAGCACATAAACAGGGAGTGATATTATATCCGGCATCCCCGCCGATGCCGTCTTCTTTTATTTTATTGGCGTTCCCGCCGACATTTTCCCAAAATGACGAAACAGGGCCTCATTTCTCTCGCCGGCCCTGTTGTATTACCCGCGAAGGAGGACAACCGCCGCTCCGATAATCCCGAGATCTCCGGCAAGGTGCGACAAAAAAGGGATACAGCCCCCTTTCAATTTGACATAAAGAAAATCCCAAACACAAGCGGCTGCAACAAGGACAAAAAAACAGGCCGCCAGCCCCAGGGGCTTTAATACATCGCCGAGGACCAGGACATGGTATCCGGCAAACAGGACATACATCATCCAGGAAAAACGTCCCCTTCCCCGGAACCGCGACCAGTGAATTTCCTCCAGGACGGGATGAATGCCTCCGAAATACGGGAAGAGCCAAAAAAACGTTTTCTCGGTCAGGCCGTACGACTGCAACCACCCGGCCAGAGAAACGTGTTCACACATCATCACGGGCAGAAAATAAAAAAGAAATGGCCCGAGCAGCGCAACCGGCAGGACAAAGCGTAAAAATTCTTTTCCGGAAAACCCGGAGCACAATATCTTCTTAATGTCCGGCTTTAAAAAACATGCGTATAGAACAATTTGGAAATGATATAAAAGCAAACTGAACCAGGCGTTCCGGAAACAATACAATCCTATGAAAACAGCCCAATAAGGAGCTGATGCCTGCCCCAAATCCCGAATCCGGGGATGATCAAAAAATTTCATGCGGGGATAACCCACGTCCGTTATTCATTATTTCTAATCGCCGACCACTTGCAGGGCGAAAAAAGGGACGACGTTGAAAAAAAAGATGCCTATTTTATAGCAAGCAATCCCGGCATAATGAATCGCATCAAATTTCTCCGCAGAAATTTTGAACCACCGGCTGTGCATCTTATATATCAAATCATGCGCAAAAATAAACATACAGAACCACCACAGCAATAGTCCAAAATTAATCATAAAGCACACAAACAACACATCACGAATGACCGGAATAGACATGGCAACACCTCCTGTTTTTTTGCCCCCAGGGTGAAGGCTCAAACCGGCACAGGACGTTCCGCGGTGGCAGGCAACGCATACGTTATGTTCCCTGGGGAGGTTATTTAACGGTTTTTTCTTCTTCCTTAAATATAAACAAAGGATCTGTATTCTCAATGAACTCTTCAATGGGGCGTCCGTTCCGGGACCCTAAAACAGGCGGTTTAAGGATCGTATCGTAGGGGGGCGCCCATGTATAATACTTTGAAGCCGACAACTTCAGGCCGGCAAAAGAGGCAACCAGGACAAAAGTAAAAATACTGGCAAACGTGATCTTCTTCGCTCTGCTCATATTCGTCGAGAACGTCAAACTCGCAAACAATGTGATGATAAAAAGCCCGCTGTTGAGGATATAAGCGCAAATCGTGTTCAGCAACTTGCTGTTGGCATAGAAACTCATATAGTCAATGATATTTTCCAGCACCGCGCTGGAAAAAAGCCAGGCGCAACACACCGAAAGGTGTTCATAAAAATAAACTTTATGCCGAAGCAATCGCCCGATAAAAGCCCAAAACCCTCCCCACAGCAAAATCGTGCAGAAGACCACAATCGGGGTGGAAAGCAGTTTAATAAAATCCTCATTTTTCGTTGTGTGGCAATACACTTCCAGCAAGGTAAAGCCCATCATGACCCCCACCCAGCCCCAAGCCACCAGAGGTTTTCCTGCGAGCTTTAAAAATTTATGACGTTCATATAAGATACGGGCAGCCGGGACAGGATGGGAGTCAAGATAAATCCGCAGCCTGGTTTTCCCCAAAGTCACCTCATCCCCTGATAAAAGCGTGGCCTCGGGATTAACCCGCTCTGCTGGGGGCAGAAACGTCCCGTTCTCGGAACCAAGGTCTTTGACTTTGATGCTGTCCCCGGTACGGGTGATGAGCAGATGTCGTGCCGCGACATAAACATCCTGAAGGATAACGTCACAATCAAAGCCCCTGCCGACACACACTTCTTCGGAGTCAAAAACCTTATATTCTCTCACAGACTTGGAATCCGGGGTGATTTCGACAATTATTTTTGGCACTGTATTTCCTCCATAAACCTCCGGATCAAAGCTTGCCCGGCTTTCTTCCCGACGCCCCTCACCACGAAGGCCCCCATCAAACCATTATCAAATTCATCAACGGTACTCATGACCAGGTTAAGGTCAAAAAGCTGCTGGAATTTTTTATACTTCCTGACGCATAAAGCCGCCTTCCAATTCCTGCCGGCTATTTTCACAAAATCATTACGGCATTGGAATTTGGTGAAAAACTCATCATCTTCATCATAATAGGAAAAAGCGCCCACATAATCATCAACAAGATGATTATAAAAACGGAACGTGTTCATCCCCTTGCTGGTATGATGCAGGAACCAAAAAGAATAATAAGCCGTGTACACCTCATGATTCAGATATACGCTGTCCTCACTGCTGCAGGACGTTCGGACTTTGACCATCAATTCTTTTTCCTTGTCCATCGAATTCCCCCAGCACTTGATCGGGACAGCAATTTCTCCCGGGATGAACATATCCCCCAGAGTCAAATGCTCCCATTCAGACGCCAACAGATCCGCAATAAACTGGTCCTGCTGGGACAAAAGCTGTTTTTCTATAATGCTTTCCCATTCTGCGACAGGACTTGCCACCTGCGCCTTGACATCATGATAAAGAGCTGTCAAGAATTCCACCGGCACTAAAAAACTGACATCGTTGCCCATCGTTGAAACATTAATCCCGACAACCTCCCCGTTGCGGTTTAATGCCGGGCCGCCGCTCATCCCGGGGTTCAAAGACGCGGAAAAAAGAATCTTGCGGTACATGGATTTCTCCATCAAACCGTTGAATGTGCCCTCAATAATAGACATGCCGAGATCATGCGGGTTGCCCATGCTGAAAATACGTTCCCCTTTGAATATTTGGGAATTGCCCAGGCGGAGAAAAAAATCCGTCTCTTGGCCGGTGGTCAAAATGGCCAAATCATGAATAACATCAATCCCCAGAAGGCTCAGATCTCCGGAAGTCCCGTCCTCATTAATAAATTTGATGCTGTAGCGGTCAGGTTTCATGACATATTCTGAAACGACATGGTAGTTTGTAATCATATGCCCCTGGGGACTGATATAAAACCCTGACCCCGTTGTTGATTTTTCATCACTGGCCAAATCAATAACACGAATTTGAAAGACGCTCTTTTTTGACTGTTCAAAAATATCGGCGCCCTCGTCTGTGATGGCTCCGGCATCATTCCCCGGGAACAAGGCCAAGCTCAGGACGAGGACAAAACAACACAGCAAATTACGGCCGGAAGCCGGACGGCTTGAGTTCATCATGTTGGTCATTTTCCATAATTGAAATGTTTAAGTTAAAAAAAGTCTGTCTTCCGGTCTATCAACAGCGGCAAAGGCGGTGGCTAAAATTTTTGATCTTCTTCTGCAGGGCTCTGTCATAAAGGCAATGCAAAGCAGAAGAATCATTTCTTCACAACCCACAATCCCGGAAGATAAGCAACGGCAAACAATATAACAACCTTGATAACTTCGTTTATCCCGCAATTCTGCATGACTCTTCTTGTTTCACGAAGTCCGGCGTGCCAGCTCCGTAAAAGGCGGGAGCTGTCTCCCAAAAGTGCTTCCCGAGTCGTTAACGATAAAACTCATCATAACATACGGCCGGGCGCTTGGCTTTAATTTTTATCATTCGTACGCATAATATTGCGCTGACGCTGTCAACATTATTTGTGCAAAAACAGCCACAAAAACGCCAGCAAAACCAATGCCACACAAATCTGCACGGGAGTCAATTGTTCTAAAATATTTTTAAAGGAATGATGAACTTGGTTTCTCGAATCCATCCGGCCCGACTCTCGAATATCTTGCGGCCCGGCGTAAACTCTCCCCCTTTGAGAAGCCTCCTGCTGGAGGCCCCCCGCCACTTGACTTTGTAACATAAGATACTCCGTGGTTGACTGCGCAAAGGCATGGGATGAGAACAAATTCAAAAAAAGCGTCAGGACAAACCCAATCATGAAACAGCCGGAGACGGCCCGGGGACAAGAACAAGGGGAAAAGAGCATTTTCATCACCTCTTATTTCCCCCCCTGCACCGGACAAGCGCAGGGGGAACAGGCTATTTTTAGATATATATACTGAACTTTCCGAAACCGACACGGGACAGGCCGCCTCATTTATTCTTCTTGGAGCCGGTCTCAGGCATAAAGTTCGGATATTTTTAAATAGCATTCCCATCCTTAAACCCCGAGATAAAGCCAGGGGGAAAACCTCAAAGGCCCCGCCTAAGCGGGAGGCAAATCCTGCTCCTTTTACCTTTTTATTATACGTTGTCCTGCCATTTTTTTCGACCCTTTCTTCTTTTCACAAAATTAGCCGGCCCGCGGAGCATAAAACAAAGCTATCCTCCGCTCCATACAGGCATCGCTCGGCTCTTTCGGCCCTGCGGGGGCCCCTGTAACAAAGGACGCCTTCCGCGACCAGCGACAGCTAGGCGGCAAGCGCGCAATCCTGTTAAGCTTTCAGCCAGGCTTTTGCGGCATCCACGGAATCAAATGTCTGGATTTCTATGACCTGGCCAGCCGTTGTTTTATAGTGGTTAACCGTCATTTTTCCTAAAGCACTGGCAGGAGCCACAAAAGCTTCTTTGGTCAGACCAGCGGCGGCGAATAGCGGCAGGATCTCATCAATCAACCATTGAGTGTCATGCGGGGAGACCGTCTCGATAAAACGGGCATCAACAAACCATTGTATTGCAGGGTATTGTTTTTTATATTGACGATAAAATTTCAGGCTCTCCTCTTCAGACAAACGGAATTCTTCCGAAGGGACAAACCCTTTCTTGCCTATCCATTCCAAGCAGGGAACGCTTTCATCAATCGAGATAAGGACATAATCATTCTCTGACAAAATCATACGCTCTCCTCCTCAAAATTTAGGGTTAACACTCCTCGTCAACCCTCCTGACATATGGGGCCAAAAGGCAGGAAACCTTCCGGAAAAATTTCCGGCATTCCCAAAACACCTTTATTTAAAATACTATTCCCCCGGCATATTCGTCAATAATGATTAGTGATTTTTTCCAAGGCCATCGCTGAAACTTTTCAGACAATTCATCCTTAGTCCGCCACAGGAACAAAAAAATCTATTTCTTAAAGACCGCCACGCTGCCCTCCCGCGCCCTTGAATTTTCCATGACAACAAAACCCTGCTCCTGAGCGGTCTGTATGCTTCTTTCGAATTCTTCTTCCGGGACGTGACGTTTGGGTTCGATCATCAACAAACGGCCTCCCGGCTTCAAGGCGGAATATATTTCCGAAAAGAAAGCCGCGGCATCTGGAACTTCATGCACTACGGCGACAGCAAAAGCGAAGTCAACCTTTTCTTGCAGGTCATCAAGCCCCAGGGAACTTTCCCGGCACAGACGGGTTTCAACACGCGGTAACAAGCCGGATTTTGCCGCCCGTTTTCTGAGGCCTTTAATCATCCCTTCCTGCAGATCAACACAGACAACCTTCCCGGCGGCCCCCACCATTCTGGCTGCCGGCAGGCTAAAAAAACCCATGGCGCACCCGGCATCAAGGACCGTCATGTTTTCGCGGATATACGGCCGCAGAATTTTCTCGGGATTCTGGGACAGCTTTCTCAAGGGACTCAAGAGAAGATAACCGATCCATACGGGACAGATATGTTTTTCCATACATTATTCCTCCAAGGACAAATGCCGTAGTGATCCGGGACAGGGAACATCACTCTTCTTTTGGCGTCTTGAGGGAAACGACAAAGAAACCAACAGCACCAAATGTAATGGCCATGTCAGCCACGTTAAAAACGCCCGTTCGCAGCTGGCCGATCCCGCAATTCATAAAATCAATGACCCGCCCTTCGTTATAAATCCGGTCGAGCAAGTTACCGAAACCGCCGCTGAGGATAAAAGCCAGGGCTATAACTTGTGCTTCAGAAAAATGACGGGTTCTCAAAATATAGACCAACATGCCCAGAAGAGCTGTTCCCAGCAAAAGGATAAAAACCGAGAAACGTAACGTTTCGGGGATATCCGCCCCGACACTTAAGAACGCTCCCGGATTTTCTGCGTACTGAAACCTGAACAGATCATTGGCCAGGCTTATACATCCTGTTTTGGGGACATTTTGTCTGGCAATGGCTTTTGTCAGCTGATCGCAGCCTACGCAGGAAAACAAAATAAATAATATCACCAAGGTTCTTTTAACGACGCAAATCCTTTCATATACGCCTCACCCACGGACAGATATCTTATACGAACAGTCCGCCCGGACGGACTTTCTCCGATGATTATGAGGCGCGGAGTTTTAAAGCACAGCCAGCGAACCGCTATTCTTCCCCTGTCTCGGGCAGACCGCCACTGTCTGCCGGCGCCGGCTCCTGTTGCCCGACGGCAGCCTCACCGGCATCTTTGGGGCCCAAGGCCTCTATGACCTGTTTGGCCACTTTCAAATTTTCAACAAGAGTTTTCATGGCCGTTTTATTTAAAAAAGACCAATCAGAAACCGCGGACGTCTTTACGGCATATTTCCATGAGTCTCCGCTCGCAAATACCCCCAGCATCAGCCCCTCTCTGGTTAAAAAATGGACTTCCATATCATGGGACAATTCTTCCGGGAGAGTGAGCTTGGGAGACGTCATAATTTTCTCACCCTCCTTTTCCAACAGAGCCAATGCCGCCAAAAAGGCATTTATTTCATCCCCTTCCAAAGAAATTCTGCGTATCTGGTGTTTTTCCTCTATTTCAAAGACAAGACCGGCACAACAATCCTCGTTTTCGGTTGACGGATCCAAGAGACGCCTGACGATCAAAATTTCCGATTTAATAGTTTCCCCATTAACAGGAACGATCCTGTCCAATTCATGGGATTCCCGGACAAGCACTGCTCCGGGACTCTTCAATATCCGGGCCAAGCAAACCCCGTCTTCCCGTAAAGGCTGTTCCGGGTCTTGCGCAAAGGCCGGGTTTAATAAACAGATGACCGCCAGCAAACTCAATATCAGCGTCGTTTGTTTTTTCATAAAATTCTCCTTCGTTATTCTGACACAAAAACGCATCAGCCCTGCGCTGTTAAAAGCGCAAATTAGCGCAGAATTTATTTATATATCAAAATTTCCCGGCCCTCAGGATATTTCTATCATCTATCTCGACTAACCAGTCCGGGACTAAAGGCAGGAAGACAAACGGCAAGATATTCCGCCCCTCCTTCATAAGGAGTGCTGTACCTGACCCATTCATTTTTTTCTGCAATAAACGCCTGTCCGGCTTTAATGTCAAATGATTCCTTTTGCGTTTCCGCCTTTAAAACCCCCTTTAATACAACTGCATATTCATCGAATTGGGGTGTCTGCCCCGGCTCTTCCCACCCCTGGGGGCTGTCCATTTTAGCGATACTTATTGTTGCTGTCCCGCTGTTAACGTTCCCGATAAACTCTTTAATGACTTTTTCTTTGTTTCCGCAGGCTTTTATTTCCGAAGGAGTCTCAATGAATTTGGCCATAACAGTCTCCTTGTAAAAGCGGCATCCGGGACCCCGGATCAACTGCCGCTTCTCCATTATTTATCGTTTCTGTTTTTCCTGCATTATTTAGAGATTCTCTGTTTCTTCCCGCTTTGTTACGGTGACCTGATCAGAATCAACCTCCGGGGGTGCGGACGGGCCGCGCATTTTGACCCGCACCCATTGTTCTGCCCCTGACGAACTCAGAAAGTAGTCGCCCAGACGGACTTTCTCTTTGTTTATTTTTATAATATAGGTGGCTCCTTCTCCAACGAGCGGTCTGCCGTTTCGGCCGTCCGATTGAATGACCAGTTTGACATCAGCGTATTTCGTCCCGGACAGTTTCCCGGCATCCAGATCAAGGACAACAATTTCCTGCGACTCTTTATCGGGTTCAGCGATGGCGACCGTCCCTGACATCGGCTGCCCTTCCGCACTCGCGGCAATGTCTTTTTGGGCAATGAACGCAGAACCGGAATGGCTTTCAAAAACCATGGTTAACGGGCCGTTCGGTTGACCATTTTCAACAATGTTCTTATTAGTAAATCCGCTGATCTTCAAAGATTTCTCATTATCCTGAGACACGGCAGACAGCGGAAAAACAGCCATGGCCCCGAGGATCAAGGAAAATAAAACAACTTGAATTTTGACACCATGTCGCATAAAAAAACTCCCTTCTTAATCATTTAAATTATCCATAACCGGACATCCTGGCCTCCCCCTTGCTGTTTACCAGCCCTTTCGCGCGCGGGGCATGTTCCGCTTTCCCTGACGGAGCATCAGGAAATCAGATGGGCCTCCCCCCAAAAAATCTTCTGCGCAGCCATAAAAGCATCAACAGCGCAACCCCGGGAGAAAGCAGGGCCACATAATTCAATTTCGTCTGGGGGATATTGGCCATGCGGGTCCATTCATCCTCAACAGGGAACCAATGCCATTCAGATAATGCCACTCCGAAACTGAACCCAAACACAAATCCGATCAACAACAAACTGAGCTTATCAAAAGTATCTATGGATATCCTTTTCATCTTTCCTCCCCGAAGCCATCCCGGCGGCGGTAAAACACAAAACGGCTAAAGCTGTCAAGTCCGTACGCGATTCCGGATTCGCAGGGCAAAGTGCTAAAAGACCTATCTCAAACCATGCTCGTGAAAACATTCGGCATATTTCCGATCCGTGTGACAAATATGCTTTACGAGCCATTCTTTGATAAAATTCAAAACTTCAATGGAAATAAACACATTCTTATCCTTGACTTCCTGTTTATAACCAAGGACCTTCCGGGTAAAGGCGGCGTGGGCCTCTTTGTGTTCGGCGGCCTCTGCGTATCCAAACTGATCGAAATAATTCTCTTCGGTTTTAAAATGCGTGCCTGAATAATCAAGAAAATCATTCAAAAGATCTCCCAGAATATTATTCGCCTTCTTTTCCATCATGGCATCGTATAATCTATTGATAAATCCCACCCATTTTTTATGCTGTTCATCAATCTCCTTAACATCAACACTAAAATCTTCCTGCCATATTAATAGAGGCACAATTTCCTCCTTTTGTTTCTTATTTTCCTTTTTTATAACAGACAGAATTAATATACCAGAAAGCCGACCAATAACAAACACTATTCCCCGGAGGATATTCCGGGGCGTTAAAAACTCAGGGAACTCCCCCTGCACAAGGTCTTCTGGTAAGAGGTAAATTTAAGATTCAATGTCGGAGGGCTTGCTGCGGATAAGGGCCTTCCGCTGCCGACAAAATGTTTCAGGCCATAAAAATAACGGAAAACCCGCGCAGAACCTGAAGATCCCAACGGCTGTCTGCCTGGTTTCCGGGATATCCCGGGGAGACCTTATATCCCGGACAAAGGCTAAAATGCCCGACAGGGTTTATTCATCCCAGGCAAGCATGGCTGGCTCAGGGTTCAACAGAACCCTATCCGGAGAATAATCAATTTTATGTTCTTTGGTTCTCCCGAAATAAACCCTTAAGGTCGGGATCTCACCGGCCGGCGGCATGGAGGTAATTCTCCCAGCCTGATCTAAATACAATTTAACGCAAGAAAAAGCAAAAGCCAGCTGTTCCGGACCTTTAAATATCAAGTCATAGCCCGTAGTCGTGTTGACCTCCATCCCGGCATTGGCTTGCGCAACCAGAGTCTGAATGGCCGGGACATCTAATTTAAAACTATGATCATGCCCCTTTTCAAGGTTTATCGCAAAATCACTGCTGGTTATCACAGAATCAATGACCAAAAAGGCATAAGCCGTTTCTCCGAAAAATATACTTGCCGCAGGACTGTCTTCATCAACTATTTGCTCGCTCAACATTTTTCCCAGGACATTGACATCAAGGAAATCTCTTACAACATTCTTAAAATGGAACGAAACTTTTTCAGCCCCTTGAAGTTTTAAATTTATTCCGGCAGACGGGATTCCAAAGCCTTTTAAAAAACCCTCAAGTATTTCCAGCCCTAAAGCAAGGTTGACTTTCCTTGAACTTTTACCGGACAAATCCGCCATTCTGGATGAACTTATCTGAATATTCAACTCCGGATTACCGACCAACAAAGGGGATAACTTTCCGCGGAAAGCTGTCCGGCGGCCGGAACTGGCAACCACGCACAAAGGTTTGATGCGTTCTTCCGGGACCTTGACGATATTTGAGCCGAACAAATCCTTCAGAACCGTGACTAAAGGATCCCCATCACAAAGACCTAAAAATGACATATCCCCCTCCTTTGTTTTTATTTGTCATCAACGTTAAAATTTTTCATGCCAGCCCCCGGTCTGGCGGGGCAGACTTCTTCGTGCCCGGTTTATCTATATCTTGAAAGGTCCTGCCCTTTGTTAAGCAGGGTGAGGGCAAAAGCCCCCAGAAGAGCGACAATAAAAAGTTTAGCATCATCCTGTTCCGGCATTTTCTGCCTGAAATTTTCAGGGACCCAAAGGGCGGGGTCTTTAAACAAGGCCGGCCGCACGGCCAGAACGGCACCGTACAAGTTCATGCTCCGGGGGGCAAGCAACATCAGGATGGCCTGCTCCCGACCCAAAGACTCGTTCATAAGTTCCAAAGACAGCGTATAGACAGGATGAGACATCCCCCCTGCCGCGACTTCTTCGGACGGCCCTAAAGGCTTATGCCTTTGGGAGACTTCCTGTGTGATCGAAAATATCCGGCTGAAATCACAGCCTGATGCCAATTCTTCGGGCCCCGCTTCAGATATCGCCTTCAGGACATCTAAAAAACATCCGGCAGGTTGCTCAAAACAAAGAGAAATAAAAGATGCCGTCAGAAATGTGTCCATGACATGCGGGCCAAGGATATCCTCCGCCATAGAATATGCCTTTTTATACTCCGGGCCGATATGAGACGAAGCTAAAATTTCGTCATAAAAGGATTTGTTCATATCCGGATAATGCATTAAGTGTTCGTACAGGTAGGCCGAGGATTCCACGATATCGCGGACAGTCAGCCCCTCCGGGCCAGGGCTGTCCAAAGCTCTCACCAGTTCGATAAGATTCTGCGGAAGCGGCGGCGGATCGCAGAGCAGCTGCTCTATTTTTGAACTGCTCAATAGCGGGGACAAAAGTGACCGGAAACCTGTAAAAAGCCTGCACGCAAACCTGTAAAGATAGCCGGTCATGGCGATCTGCAGGAAATGATAGGTTTCATGGGTGACGGTTTGACACAACTCACGTTGAGAGGCTGAACGTGTCTCACCCGCCTGGACGTTCAGGTATTCTTTCCACTGCTGTTTTGATGCATTGATATAAAGAATACCTGAAACCCATTCCAGATATCCTCCCACATTTTCCGGGACTTCATAAGTTTCAAATATCTTTCCAAATGAATTCATAAATACTCCTCCCTTGAAACGTTTCAAATCATTAGAATTCATTAAAAGGCGGTTTCAGTTTCGGGGAAAGCACATTACGGCTATTATTGTCTTCTCTTAAAGAACTGTCAATGGCCAGACTCGCCCAAAAACTGACATTTCTTAATGTATTCTTGTTTTTAAAAACGAAATAGCGCTCCGAAGGGGCACAGAGGGAGGATAAGAACGACGAAAAGCCCGTCCTCACGGATTGGCAAGCTTATTCCCAGAAGCACATATCAATGCGCCGGACATACGTCAAGCCGGCCAACCGGCATAAAACCGCTCTAAAGTCTTTTTGGTGCGTGTTTCCGATACAGAGATATTCTTCCGGGGAGCAGCCTATCCTGCCCGAAGAACTTTCATGGATGACGGCACTGGGGTCAATCCTCTTGACTTCTTCAGCATAATCTTTGCCGGCAGGTATGCAAAACTCATAGTCTACGGAGACCAACCCCTCCGGCGGCCCGGTCAAACCGTCATCGTTGATTTTGTTAATATCAAAAGTGATTTTCCTGAGATAATCTTTATGACAGGAGACGGCTTCTTTTGCGCTGGCGGATTTCATGCCCCCGGAAAGGATAAGCAGCAATATGAGACAGCGGGTTAAAATCATGCTTTTTTAGGCTTTTAGAACAGACACATCCGCCGGCGTTGCATCTTCCGCCGCAAACGACGGAAAATTTCCGGATATCACCGCCACCCAAAGATATCTCCGGTCAGTCTTTGCCCAAGACACCTCTTGCTCCAAACTCATTTTATCCCCTTCACTCATCTTGAAACCCGCGGATGCCAGCCTCGCCATCTCCGCGGTTTTTTAGCAGCTTTGTATAAATCAATCCCGCAATAGCGTAATGACCGTATTCGTTGGGATGTCCGTCATGCGACACCAGGTAGGGTTGAATGCCCTGGCTGAGCATCTCCCGGAAGGCCGCCAACCCGTCCACGAAATCAATGTCATGCGCCCGGAAAAACTCCTTCGCCTTTTTCCATAACAGCTCCTCATTCCTGATCAGGGCGAGGTGTTTTTCAGAAGGATTCCGTATAAGCTCTTTAAAAACCAATTCTTTCGTGGGGATGAGAACGACCAAAAACTGTCTTTCCTGCTGCAAAGCAAGTTCGTTCATACGCTTTATAGCCTCAAGGGAAATACGATACCCTTCGGCAATCCGCCTGTCTTCTAAGTCGAGGGCCGTAAGCCGGTAGTCCGGTGTAAAGATTGTCTTAAACGGCCCGTCCTCAAAAGCCTGACAGTAATCGGAATTCTCTTCGGCAAATGTCCTTGCCTTACCCCAATCCGATTCAGTCTTCCCCGATTCAATAAGCCGGAACAATTCGCGCTTAGCCCGGCGCAGCAATACGTATATATTCGAATGGGACGAAAAAAAATCATCGCCCAGGGATAAATAATACCCCAGGGTTCCTTTTTTATTTTTCCCCATTTTATACAGGTTCGAAACATGTTGCGCGACGGATTCCGCCTTTTCCATCTCTCTTATCTCTAACTCTATTTCTTTATTTGCTGTCTTCAACTCTGGCAGCTGTCCTAAATTGTAAACCAAGTTAAAGGAATCAAACAAATCATTGCCGGAGTAGAAGGCCTCTATATATATCCGCGGGTTGAAAAGGGCCGCCTCTTCCCACAGGATAAGACTGTGGGCGGGCCCATAGCCCCCGAAGGCCATGCTGTAGACTGTGTCTCCGGATAATTCTTCCAGCTTGCTGGGCCAGGCATCCTGCCAAAAGACACCGTCGCCATAAGTCTGCGAATCCCCCAGGGCTACTATTTTAGCCTCGTCCGGCACTGAGGCGTTGCGGAATCCTTTATCGTCGTGCCCCGGCAGGGCAGGATTAGGACGATGCCCGAGGCGTTCATCCGGGACGCTGGGCGAGATGGAATCCATGGTTAAAAGCACGTTGACCATGGGGGAGAAGAAACACACTATGGTAAGAAACAATTCAAGCAGTGTTATAACCAGACAAAAGGTAAGAATGTCAAAAAGAAACTTTTTTCCGGGAATCTTCATAAAGCCTCGAAGTTAAAACAGATGTCCTCATCGGCCCCTGCCGAAACCGCACTGTGGCGAGGCGGGGACGACAAAGCGCCTCCTTAGGAGTCATTATTTTACTTTTTTATATTTATCCTTGATACGGAAACCTTTTGGCGCTTTGGGATTAACGTAATTATACATATCAACATAAAGAATAACCGGCTCCTCGATCCCGTCATAGGAAACCATATACCCATCGACAATAACTTCAAAGCCGCCAAAACTGCCAATTCTCGAGAAGCTCAAGTCTTGCCCTTCAGGGCCACATATCATCATCAAATATTTTCTTTCATTAGAAGGGCCTCCTCCCACTTGAATGGGATTGGAAGAGTCAAATCCGTACGTTGCATCATTCGAAATTTCCGACAGGCCTTCTGCCAATTTCGCAGCATCTTCTTCTTTTATTCCCGGGAAGACACTTCCCTGCGCCGGGACAATCCATGAAGTCGCAATGAATAATATTAATATAAAAATTCTTTTCATCATCTCTCCTAACGCAAGGACCTCCGCGGGCCTCGAGGCTGCCAACGGTGGCGTCGGCGGTGCAGGCTGACCCGCGGCAGGGATTTGTCAGCTGTTAATCATCTTTGATTTCTTCTTGAATTTCTTCTTTTAATTCATCGATATCCAAATTCTTAATCCAAGGGGGCAAGTGTATCCATATTTTATGCGCTCCAAAACCGCCCCACTTCATTTCTTCCAAAGCTTCCTCCTGTGACCATCCTTGAACAAGAACACGGTACATGGCGGCAATCATTCCTGTCCGGTCAGCGCCCTGTTCGCAATGAATGAGCACGGGAGTATTCCTGGAATCCAACATTACCTTAAAAAATCTGGCGATATCTTCCATTTCAGGATGCCAGTTCTTCATGTATATTCGTTTATATTGCAGATGAGTTCCCTCAAGCTTGCGGCTGTCAGAATGAAATGCTCTTAGATTAACGACAGTTTTTATCCCCAACTTTTCTAAATTTCTCATCCCTTCGGCAGAAGGCTGCGCGCTGCGATAAAGGTCATCCGACACTTTATAAAAATTAGGAACGCCCTCCAATTCAATTGCTTTTGCCCATGCGGGATCTCTGGGCGTTCTTTCCGGATATTTTTCATATAATTTGTTTGTGTGGCAGGAAATCAAACATGTCGCGAGCATTACAGTTAATATTCTTTTCATTCTGTTATCTGACGCAAGGGACTCCGCGGGGCCTCAATGATCCTTCCACGCCGGAAGATCAGCCATCACCTTCCTGGCCAGGTCTCTCGCAGCTTCATAATTTATTTTTTTTGTTCTACTTATAAAATTGCTCATGGAATCCATTTTTTCATCATAACTTTGCATTGAACCGTCTGAACGACAGCAAAATTTACAATAACTTTTGTTAATATCTCCGGCGGCATAATCTTCCCTGTTTTTCATCGGCATTCCGCAGGCAATACAAATTTTATCCATTGTCTTCTCCCCTTATTTTATTGACCATCAAAGTTATCACAAAGCACCCGGGGGCTGATTCCTACAATCCCTTTATACTTTTCTGAATATTTCCCGGCAGTGCATCTGCCGTTCTTCACCTGATCCGCATAACATTGTTCTTTCTCTGAAATGACACACCATTCGCTTTCAGACCCGTCACATTCTTTTATTTTTACTATCTCCCCTTTTGCTTTCTCGCATTCTGTCTGAGCCACACAAACACCGCCAAGAACAGTCAATATCACAATAGATGTGCCCACAATCTTTATGCTTTTCATAATTCCCTCTACGCGCAAAGCACCCGGCGGGGGCCTAAGGCTACCGACACCGCCAGGTGGAACGCCACATTGGAATGAGTTGTTGGATATTTTAGGTGCGCCCACCCTTCCCGCTTAACCAGTCAAGCGAATCGTCAAGACTGTCGAAAACACGCAACGGGAACCCGCGATTCACCGCCACATTTTCAAAAAAACATTCCTCTTCGGTAACTTCCGAATACAAAACAGCTGCCTTCAGCTTCCGAAGCACATGTAACTTTGCAGCTTCGAACACGACGGTATCATATGTGAATAAAACACTGGCAACGACATCGACCCTCCGCATGTCAAACAGAAAAGCCCCACACCCGGTCTCTTCATAGAGCTTGCACACAAGTTGCTGCATCTCCGCAGCATCCTCCGGACGCTTGAACGTGTCCGTCACGCGAACGATACAAATGCCACTGTCGTTGTCTAACTCATATGTGTAGTGCATGCTAATTCTCTTAACGCAAGGAGCTCATCGGCCCCTGACGAAGCCGCAACGTGACGAGACAGGGACGACAGAGCGACTTCTCATGTGTTTTGATCCAATTTCAAAACTTCAAGCCAATTCTCAGGCTATTTTCTTGTCTCCGGAGAATATTTCGTTGATAGTTACATACAAAGCACCTTTGGGGCGGAGATCCGGTCTTCTTTCTTGCACCCAGTTAAAAACATCTTGATATTTCTCCCCTTCTTGTATATATTCCGTTTCCCCTTTTAATTGATATGACTTTTTTGTTTCAGGATCAAGGACAACAAAGGAAAGGTTGGAATTAGATAATATATTATTTTTTGTTTTTACAAGTTTATTATCTGCTATAACCACTGTCGTGTCATTTATATATTTTAAAAAAGTGACATATATTATATTCGGCACATATTCATTATTCACTGTGGCCACACATATAGGGCTTGTTTTATCTATTGCGACTTTAACTTCTTCCGGTATTTTTGTCATAACATGTCCCTTTCTTGTCTTATTCTGGACTTCGTCCGCAAAATTTTATTTTTATGCATCTTTTCCGTCTTTATTCCAAAACGGCGCGGCTCACCGAAGCCGGCTTGCCGGCGTTCCAGCACAAATTTTGTGAGGCGTTTTTTTCACACACTGTTGACCGAGATACAATCTTTTGCAAGCCACTCAACGGCTTCATCATACCTGTCAAACACTTTGAGCGTGAAACCACTGTTCACCGCAACAGTTTCAAAGAAGCGCTCATGTTCTGCAAGTCTTGAATAAAGCACTGCCGTCTTATGCTTTCGGAGTTCCTGGCGGAACTCATCCTTCACTTTTGCCGTTTCGAATGCAGGCATCGTTTTAGTTATTATCTCGGCCTGTCTCATGTCGATGAGAAAGAAACGGCATTCATGCTGGATAGAGACCTGGTTTGCGCGGCATTGAAGTTCATACCCATCCTCGGGACTACGGACCTTACCGGTGACAGTGAACGTGCACATGCCACTTGCATCATTAAATTCCGATATACACTCAATCTCTTCTCCTAACGTAAGAACTCAGCAGCCGTGCGCAGGCCGGAGCAGTGGCTGCAGGAGCAGGTTGTTGCGTGTTTTTGTTATATTTATTCCACATGTTCAACGAATATTTGAGATACATACAGTCTTATTTTGTTTGTGAATTAAAAATATTCTCTGCTTCCGCCCTATTATCTTCGTAAATACCAGACCTGAATTCGCCATGGCCAACATACTCCCATACCACGTAATTGGTTGGGGCCGAATTGTTCACGCGTTTTGCTAAGACAATACTTTCCGCAGGGACAAGTGGGATGGGGTACTTCATCGGGGCCTCTTTAACGGCAATGATCTTGTACCCAGCATTTACAGTCCCTTTAAGTTTGTCCTCTTTTGGATTGCTTTCTTTTTTTCTCATTCTGGTGACCTCAATTTTTTAACGGGGAGATTCCATCTTTCACGTAACGCGACAACTCAGCGGCCATGCGCAGGCGGCGAAGTTTCCCCGCGCCATGCTGAACCTGATGTTGCGCTTTTATCGTAATATGGTTGAATAAAAATCAATAATACTTTCCCCTAAAATTTTTTCGAACAACTTAATAAGTTTTATCAACAAAAAAGCCACTACACCCAAAAATGGTATCGATATTATAAAATTGATTAATGAATTGATTGCTGGCTGCACACCGGCTCCGGCTGAAATAAAAGGTATCCCGAGGATCTCATATCTTGCGTAGTAAGCAAAAGCTTCACACGCGATAAACACAGCCAAAACAATTAATCCGGCCGATATTTCAAGCACACCTCTGGCTGGAGATTTTGAACCGGCAATTTTAAATAGTTCCGGGTCGTTTCTCTTAACTACGCCGTAAGGAGTATGCCGCTGAAAACGCTTAAGAAAATCCTGACAAGTTTCAGGAATTAAGGAATCAATTTTCAGCAAGAGAAAATAAGAGACAAGCATCGACAAAGGCAAAGAAAGGATAAAATCAAGACAGCAATTAATAAAAAGGATTTCTTTATCATTCAGGATATTTCGGATGGGAATTATTTTGATCCCCCAGAAAGCATATCTTATGCGATGGATCAAAAATGCAGAAGAGATGACTGTTATAGCAAGCGAGGAAAATGTTAAAAGCTTAAATGTTTTTTCTTTCATTTTCTGGCACAACAAACCATACTCAACGGCGCAGCCACCGGAGCAAGGGCCGCCACAGGGAGTTGTTATGTTTTTAATTTTTCTAAAATCAAATTCCTATGTTTCCAAATATTAATAAAATCACCAAGCAAAGAATTAAATGTATTATTACCGGGAAAAAGAAAAATTTAAATTTCCTTAAAACCACAGCGGCTATACCAAAAAATATATATGCGTAAAATAATAACTCGGAACACTCTCTTTTTATTAATTCTCCCAACAATAATAAACGCCTCTCGCCTGCTGGTAAATCGCAGTATTCAGATACGGGCTCAATTTTGTGGTTATTTTGATATTGAAAACAACCCGATTCCCACACAGGATATTTTGAAGCAATGCTTCTGTTCAAATATACAGGCACGACACCTACAAATAAGGTCGCGATTGATATTAACAAAATCCATTTGGTTCTATTAAAGCTAGTCATTTTTGAATTTTAAACATAGCGCCAGGAACTCATCGGCCCCTGACGAAGCCGCAGGGGGCCGGGCCCACGCCGCAGGGAATGGTTGGATGTCTTGTTAATTAGATATATCAGAAAACAAAAACGCAAAAAATTCCACGACCGTTTCTCCCGCTTCTCCTGCAATTTCTGCCAGAGCATTCAATGTTTCTTTATCCGGCAAATTCACAAAGATCTCCATCACCCATTGAGGCAGTCCTTCTTTAAATGCCCCCAAAGCATCTGTTAAACAATTATCATTTGCTCTTATTTCTGCTTTATCAGTTTTAACAAATAAGGATTTAATGATTGTCCCGCCAATCCAGGCATATTGACAGTCTTCACATACAATTATTTGATAACTTCTGTATATTTTTTCATTCATTGGTTCTTGACAGGAAAGGCACAACAAATCACTGCTACCTTTATGGTCAATTAAAGTATTTTTATAATCAATCGCTCTGACGGGAGTCCAAAGCCCCCCGCATTCGGTGCATTCATAAATTTCAATGCCATTTCTTTCAAGTCGATTTAATTTCAAACCATCATCTGGACAATACATTCTCTTTTCCAATCCAACGCAACGAACTCAGCGGGGTCCCGAGCCTGCCAACGGTGCCGCCAGAGTGACTTGTTAGATGTTGTCTTATTTATCTTTTGTAATATCAAATATTTTTTCTGCCAACTTGTGATCGTTATGCCATATTTGAAATGTCCATTCTCCGGCCACAATATCTGTCTCACCACCGATAAAATAACCTTCATACACTTCAGCATCCATAGGAACATCTCTATATGTTATTGAATCATGATAAATCTTATTATTTTCAACATCTCTGATACCCGGACTCGGATATATCACTACTGTTTTTATTTCAATAGATTGATTCTCAGCCATAAGATGAATCTGATTTACTGAATTAACAACATATGATATACCAAATTCTATCCCGATCTTTCCCTTAATAATATCTGTGGTTTGTAAATGCATTATTGTTGCTTTTTCTTCGTATGATGAGTATGGAAGTCCTTCATTCTTCTTTTTCTCCGCAACGGCAGACTCAAAAAGGCCATACTTAACTATTGTTGCACCAATCACAAATTCATTATCAGTTGAAGCCATAGTATTTTCCCGATTAATACGCTCAGAGTAACGCAAAAAAATAAACGGCGTAAGCGAGCGCCAAAAGGTGCGAGCTTGTGCCGCTTAATTGCCTTGTTAGACGATTTATTTATCTTCTAAATATTTAATATCTAATCTATCTTTTTCTCTGCCTGTAGCCTTTTTATTTTTTATTAAGTTCTCTTTCGATATAAAAGGCAATTTTAAACCCTCGACCTCAATACCTTCTTTATCCTTAAACGCATCCTCAAAATTAACCCCATCAATACCTGTTATAATATCTATTCTTCTGGGCGCAACTCCGATCTGAAAAACAAGCCCATCTTCTGAAAATGTATCTTTAGTTATTCCTGTCAATGGAGTTCCAAATTCAAGCAATGATTTATAAATATTTTCTGAATTTTCTATTGAGGATTCTACCCAAATATCAAAATCACCTGTTGCCCTAGGATATCCATAAGCAGCCATTGCATATGCGCCCACAACAAGAAATTGAACATCATTTTTTAATAAGATTTGTAATATCTCTTTGTAGTCTTCGTTCAACATGTTCCTTGCCTTTCAAAGACCACAATTCTGCCGTTAGCTCCCAAACAAATAATACCCTTTCTTGAGGAGAAGTGTCGACAAAACAGTCGTCCTGTTGAGTGATTTTCTTTAATGTTACTATTTGTTTATTAATTTTCATAAGGTCATTATATCATAATTATAATATTTTTTCGTCTAACGCAAGGAACTCATCGGGGTCCCGAGCCTGCCAAAGGTGGCCGAGCGCCCTCGCTGTAGTGACTTGTTGTGCGCAAAGTTTGCTTAATCTATATTCTTTTATTTTTTATCTATTTCTTCTATTTTAAATATCTTTCTAGCTGTAAATCACAATCTGGACATTTAGAATATCCCATCGGATATGATGTCCAAGGCAGAGACGGATAACAATCATCACAATATAATGAACCACATTGTGGACATTTATGAGCTTGAAATAATGTTTCTCCCGTGAATGGGGATTCAAATAATTTAAGTGCTGCTTTCTTGCATTTTGCACATTTGGGGCCAAGAAGTTTATTGATGATATTCTTCATTTTCATTATCTTACCGCACAACGCTCGGGCTGACAGGAGCGCGGCTGCCTTTTTCGCGCTTCCTTGTCAAGCCCGTTGTTGGCATATCCAGTTTATATCATAACAGATCGAGACGCATAACGAGTCGATCTCTTGCTCGCTCAACGGGAATTCCGATAGTCTCTGCCTGTTCTTCGAGCGTCTTGATAAACCCGCCGAACTGGCTACGATCCTGCAGCTCCGGGTGTGGATGCCGATCAACAAGGTGAAATCCCAATTTCTCCCAGAATGTATGGCCAGCACTTCCTGTAGTATCGTAAATAATGGAAAGGTCCTCAAAGGAGTTCGCCTCAATTCGTTCCCAGCTGTTTACTCTGGCCCACTCAATCAAAGCTTTGACCATGCGTGTGCCGATGCCCTCCCGCTGGTACGGATTCTCTTTCTGCTGGGAGCTTCCTGTCATAAGGCAATGAACGACAAGTGTCTTGTCTTCTATCTGTATAGGTTCTGGAAAGTTGCTGTCGGCAAAGTCTTCAATTGGACCTGTAGGAGAATCTTGCTGAAGGCAAAGACCACCTGCCCCCTCCTTGTCACAGACAAACTTGGGATAGAAACGAAGGTGGCCTACAATCTGCTCGCCATCGCGTGCTAAGATAGCGCAAGCTCCATAGGTTCTGGTGAGTTTCACCAAGAGTGAGGTGTTTCGATCCCGATAGCACACCCACGGTATCGAGCCTCCAAGAGGGGATTGATCAATAGTGTCGAGCACAATCGGCCCACCATGAAGACAACGCCACAGGATGGATTCCTCTGTCATCGGTTCTACGACCACATCTTCAACCATGATATTCTCCATTTAGGCCAACAACGAACTCAGCGGGGTCCCGAGTCTGCCGAAGGTGGCGAGGGGCTCCGCTGTAGTGATAGTATGAAAACGTGCCTCTGGAAGGCGTATAATGATTTTAAGCCAAAAACCACAACCTTCCAGAAAGGAGGCACGTATGTATTACATCGGAATCGATCAACACAAAAAGTATTCGTATGTTGTCGTTAAAGATCAGAATGGCAACCGCATCGATCAAACAAAATTATATCACTTCCAGAAAGATGCTATGAAAAATTATTTTAAAGCCCTTCCTCATAACTCTTCTGTCGCACTGGAAGCCTCTGGCTTTGACCTTTGGCTCGGTGACTTGCTTGAAGAGGCCGGCTTAGATGTTTCTCTCGCTCATACCGCGCGAACTAAGGCTATTGCCGAACAACGCATTAAAACCGATAAAATCTCTGCTTCTGTTTTAGCTGACCTCTTGAGAGCCGATCTCTTGCCCAAAGCTTACCGTGTTTCCCGCTTTCATCGTGATGCTCGTGCTTTGATGCGGTATCGCCACCGTTTGATCGCCATTCGCACTAGCCTCAAAAATCGTATTCATGCTATCCTTGATTATCAGGGTATTCAGCATTCTTTCAGCGACCTCTTCGGTGTTTCCGGCAAACTCTTCTTAAATCAATTATCCTTACGGCAACCTTATTCTTCCATGATTGCCGATTATCTCTCCTTTATCGATATTCTCTCCCGGCATATTTACAAAATCGATTCTCGTCTCCGTCTGAACATCAAAGTCGATTCTAAGGCTCGGTTACTCTACACTGTCCCTGGTATAGGGGTTATTCTTGCTCATGTCATCCTGGCTGAAATCGGTGACATCTCCCGCTTTAAGAATGCGCATAAACTTGCCCGTTACGCCGGCATTGTTCCTCGTGTCCATCAATCAGGTCAAAGCTATTATTCAGGCCCTATTACTAAAGATGGCAATAAATACTTACGCACTGCTTTTGTCGAAGCGGCTCAAACCGCTGTGCGCCGTGATATATATTTACAAACTCATTTTCAGAAGATTCGAACTAAAAAAGATTACGGTGTCGCTATAGTTGCTGTTGCTCATAAGCTGTTAAAATCTGTTTTTGCTGTTTTGAAAAACAACTGTGAGTATAAATATCGGTCAGTATAAATGGGTGATGCTGTTAACAACTCTGGCATATTTAAGGCCGTTGTAGTGATTGGCACGCCCTGTCATAATACGCTATTGTGCGCATAAGTATAGTGACCCTAGTTAACAAATTTAAACAAATGGTGTAGAATTGAGTTCCAAGGAAAGGAGCCCAATTCCCATGAAAAAACGCCAATGGACCAGCCAACAAAAGACCCAAATCGTGCTTGAAGGCCTCAGCGGGAAAATCGACATCAGTAAACTTTGTAACAAATACCAAATTGGCCAAACCCAATATTACAAATGGCGCGACCAGTTCCTCAAAGAATGCCATATGGCCTTTGACATCAAACAACAGTCCCAGAAAGAGCAACGTCTTGAAAAAGAAAACGCCAAACTCAAACGCATCATCGGCGACTTGACCGTTGAACTAAAAAAAAACGAGTACGAGTTATGAAAAGACGCCGTTCTCTAAAGTATAGTGACCCTAGTTAACAAATTTAAACAAATGGTGTAGAATTGAGTTCCAAGGAAAGGAGCCCAATTCCCATGAAAAAACGCCAATGGACCAGCCAACAAAAGACCCAAATCGTGCTTGAAGGCCTCAGCGGGAAAATCGACATCAGTAAACTTTGTAACAAATACCAAATTGGCCAAACCCAATATTACAAATGGCGCGACCAGTTCCTCAAAGAATGCCATATGGCCTTTGACATCAAACAACAGTCCCAGAAAGAGCAACGTCTTGAAAAAGAAAACGCCAAACTCAAACGCATCATCGGCGACTTGACCGTTGAACTAAAAAAAAACGAGTACGAGTTATGAAAAGACGCCGTTCTCTAAAGCGTATCGAACAAGACCAAAAACATTTAGTCAAAATCCGACAAATTAAAAAGCAACATCCCCTCTGGGGATACCGTTCAGTCTGGGCCTATTTAAACAACCGTAAACATTACAAAATTGGCAAAAATTGTGTCCAACGCCTCATGCAAGAAAATCAATTAACGGTTCAACCCAACGATCGCTTGAAGGCCAAGCGTGGCAACCTCCGCCGGAAACCACGAGCTTCTCACCCCAATCAATTCTGGGGTATCGATATGACAAAAATCAAACTGGCGACCTGGGGCTGGTTCTATCTGACCATCGTCCTAGACTGGTATACCAAAGAAATTATCGGCTATAGCCTCAACATCCAGTCAAAGACTGATGACTGGCTGGATGCCCTGGAAATGGCCATCAACAACCGATTCCCAAACGGCATCAAAGACACACTGAATCATGACCTGCACCTGATCTCGGACAATGGCTGTCAGCCCACCAGCGGGCGCTTCAGGCTTAATTGTTCACTGGCCGGCATCAAGCAGATCTTCTCAACCTGGTCCAACCCCAAAGGCAATGCTGACACCGAACGCGTCATCCGCAGAATCAAAGAAGATTTCATTTGGATCAATGAATGGGACAACCCATTTGATCTTCAAGATGACTTCAAGCGTTGGATCAACGATTACAACACCGATTTCCCTCATCAGGCATTATTCTTCGCTACGCCTGAAGAGTTTTACAAAAGATGGATTAACAAAGAACTCGATCTACACAAAAAAATCCTTGCTTAACTAGGGTCATTACAAAAGCGTATCGAACAAGACCAAAAACATTTAGTCAAAATCCGACAAATTAAAAAGCAACATCCCCTCTGGGGATACCGTTCAGTCTGGGCCTATTTAAACAACCGTAAACATTACAAAATTGGCAAAAATTGTGTCCAACGCCTCATGCAAGAAAATCAATTAACGGTTCAACCCAACGATCGCTTGAAGGCCAAGCGTGGCAACCTCCGCCGGAAACCACGAGCTTCTCACCCCAATCAATTCTGGGGTATCGATATGACAAAAATCAAACTGGCGACCTGGGGCTGGTTCTATCTGACCATCGTCCTAGACTGGTATACCAAAGAAATTATCGGCTATAGCCTCAACATCCAGTCAAAGACTGATGACTGGCTGGATGCCCTGGAAATGGCCATCAACAACCGATTCCCAAACGGCATCAAAGACACACTGAATCATGACCTGCACCTGATCTCGGACAATGGCTGTCAGCCCACCAGCGGGCGCTTCAGGCTTAATTGTTCACTGGCCGGCATCAAGCAGATCTTCTCAACCTGGTCCAACCCCAAAGGCAATGCTGACACCGAACGCGTCATCCGCAGAATCAAAGAAGATTTCATTTGGATCAATGAATGGGACAACCCATTTGATCTTCAAGATGACTTCAAGCGTTGGATCAACGATTACAACACCGATTTCCCTCATCAGGCATTATTCTTCGCTACGCCTGAAGAGTTTTACAAAAGATGGATTAACAAAGAACTCGATCTACACAAAAAAATCCTTGCTTAACTAGGGTCATTACATAAGTCCTTTTGGGGAATATAGCGCGAATGGATGATTTGGCCTTTCTATTTTATGCTTGACCAGATGACTGTTTTCATGGATGACTTGTTATGCATTAATAATTACGTATTTATTGATTGCAGGAACTCTTTAGGAGTCAATATCCCTATTGAGGCCTTTTTAAAATCTTTAACATTTCGTGTAATTATTCTGTCTACCTTATTGTTAATCGCAATGAAATACTGAACGCCGTCTTCGAAGTCTTGGAAATCGGCATTAATTGATTCACCAATTTCTTTATCAGTAAAGGGAAGGATATTAATTATAGCTCGAATCTTATTAATTGCTTGAAGGGCTTTGTTGTGGCTCGACAACTTATTTAAGATGTAATAAATGTTTGCAATAACAAGACTAGATGTAAATCCTTGAATTTCATTTTGTTCACAAAGGCTTATTATTCTATTTGAATAATTCGAATGCGGTTTTCTATCAAGAATTGTGTCCAAAAAAATGTCTGTATCAATAAATATTTTATTTTTCATACATATTTCTCTATCAAGGTATCTGTTAATAAATCCTTGTCACTTTTGAACAATTTAGATTTGACCATACCTGCAAGTTCTGCTGTTATGGGCGGCATGTTATATTGTTCCGAATAATTATCAGATACTAATGATGAGAAATAAAATTCAACTAATTTTGACAGGCTAAGCTTTTGTTTTTTCGCATATTGTTTTGCTTTTCTAACCACAGCTTCATCTAAAGCTAATGTTAATTTTGTTACCATTTTAATACCTCCTTTATACGTATAGAGTATACCATAATTATACGTATAATTCAACCCATTTCTAGCCCGAGTTCACCCGCCGGATGAGCGGCGAAGCCGCGAATACGGTCGGGTGGAATGAGTTGTTATAAACTTAGTTAAAGGTCAAAATAATTTAAAATTTTTTTCGATAATTGTTTTATTGATACATTATTATTTCTACGAAATATCTTTATATTGTGTTTTTTAGATTCTCTCAAGCTGATTTCTGCTATCTTCTTGTCACAGAATAAGAATTTTTCCCATTTCTTTCTACCTTGAGGTAGATCTAGGATCATATCCTTCATTGGTTTTCTTTCTTTAGTATTGTTCCATAACATGTTACTTTGAGTTGGTGGAATATATAAACAGACAATATTCTTAATTGGAAAAGCTTTTGCTAGTACAGAAGGGTAACTGATGCCACCATCAACAAATATTAAATCATCAGAGGAATACTTTTTCATATCTTCAGAAAATAAATCCAGGTATTCTGCATTGGCTGCTTTATTTAGTTGATCAAAATCTTTCCAAGATAAAGATAATACCCAATCTAGAGAGTTCTTTGACGAAAACCATGTTTTACTTGCAGGATGTCTTTTTTTTGTATAACGGCTCATATATTTACTAAATATATATTCATCCATATCGTATAAATGTGCCTTTTTTTGTTTTGCAATTGTTTTACATATGGTTGATTTACCAGAACATGCTCCCCCGATAATCCAATAAATATTTTTATATTGGGATAGAACATTTTTTGATTTTTTTAGTAAATCGAAATTGAATTTAAACATTTTTTCTTTAATTTTTGTTTATAACGTGAGAACTCAGCGGGGTCCCGAGTCTGCCGAAGGTGGCGAGGGGCTCCGCTGTAGTGATAGTATGAAAACGTGCCTCTGGAAGGCGTATAATGATTTTAAGCCAAAAACCACAACCTTCCAGAAAGGAGGCACGTATGTATTACATCGGAATCGATCAACACAAAAAGTATTCGTATGTTGTCGTTAAAGATCAGAATGGCAACCGCATCGATCAAACAAAATTATATCACTTCCAGAAAGATGCTATGAAAAATTATTTTAAAGCCCTTCCTCATAACTCTTCTGTCGCACTGGAAGCCTCTGGCTTTGACCTTTGGCTCGGTGACTTGCTTGAAGAGGCCGGCTTAGATGTTTCTCTCGCTCATACCGCGCGAACTAAGGCTATTGCCGAACAACGCATTAAAACCGATAAAATCTCTGCTTCTGTTTTAGCTGACCTCTTGAGAGCCGATCTCTTGCCCAAAGCTTACCGTGTTTCCCGCTTTCATCGTGATGCTCGTGCTTTGATGCGGTATCGCCACCGTTTGATCGCCATTCGCACTAGCCTCAAAAATCGTATTCATGCTATCCTTGATTATCAGGGTATTCAGCATTCTTTCAGCGACCTCTTCGGTGTTTCCGGCAAACTCTTCTTAAATCAATTATCCTTACGGCAACCTTATTCTTCCATGATTGCCGATTATCTCTCCTTTATCGATATTCTCTCCCGGCATATTTACAAAATCGATTCTCGTCTCCGTCTGAACATCAAAGTCGATTCTAAGGCTCGGTTACTCTACACTGTCCCTGGTATAGGGGTTATTCTTGCTCATGTCATCCTGGCTGAAATCGGTGACATCTCCCGCTTTAAGAATGCGCATAAACTTGCCCGTTACGCCGGCATTGTTCCTCGTGTCCATCAATCAGGTCAAAGCTATTATTCAGGCCCTATTACTAAAGATGGCAATAAATACTTACGCACTGCTTTTGTCGAAGCGGCTCAAACCGCTGTGCGCCGTGATATATATTTACAAACTCATTTTCAGAAGATTCGAACTAAAAAAGATTACGGTGTCGCTATAGTTGCTGTTGCTCATAAGCTGTTAAAATCTGTTTTTGCTGTTTTGAAAAACAACTGTGAGTATAAATATCGGTCAGTATAAATGGGTGATGCTGTTAACAACTCTGGCATATTTAAGGCCGTTGTAGTGATTGGCACGCCCTGTCATAATACGCTATTGTGCGCATAAGTCCTTTTGGGGAATATAGCGCGAATGGATGATTTGGCCTTTCTATTTTATGCTTGACCAGATGACTGTTTTCATGGATGACTTGTTATTTTTTTTCTTTTCTTATTCTCTTTTCAAGTTCATCAACACAAGAATTTAAAAATTCTCGCAAACATGATGTAGAACAAAAATACAAATCAAATTGCCCACCTTTGACATCTTGTGCAATATCCATAATCAATCCAATTTCTCGGTCTTCGCCTTCTCCTCCATCATGTGCCCCGTGCCAACTTAAATTTAAATAGCTTTCTAAATTACCTGAAGGTCCTCCTGAATCATCCTTGCGATTCATTAATAAAGCACCACCGCTAATTATTGCCATAGAATGAGGCTCTAGAACCTTATTCTTTTTACAGATAGGACATAAAGCTTTTGTTGGAAAATAGTTCTTTTCACCTTTTATGACTGGAAGTTTATTCATAATTTTTCAAAAAATAACGTGAGAACTCAGCGGTCGTGCGCAGGCGGCGAAGCTGCCGGAGCTGCGACCGCTGAAGTGATTTGTTGTACGCTTTGTTTGCTGAACCAAATCCATTCCCAAAATTGGGGTCATGCTTCCTAATAACAATGTTCAAAATATGAACCCAATTTTATTTATCTCTTCTCTTTTGTGATGCCACCCGCCTCCAACGACACTTCGAATTTCTGACTGGAATCCTCATCTTGTATTTCGTCACCAACAACAAATTTCTTAAACGCAAACGCCACTCCGCTTCTCATGTAAAATTTCCCGCCACCAATCTCTCCAGCCAGACAACGCCTGCGCATCACCGATGCCGAGCCGCCGCTGCTTTTTGCGGCGTGCGAGGCGTCCGCGTGAATGCGGTTGTTAGGTGTTTATTGAATTATTATAATTTTAATATGATTTACCTGTTTTCCTCTATCCAATCATGCGCCATTTTGTTAATGCTTTTAATTTGTTCAGAGTTAAGCATTGTAATTACTTGATCTCGTAAACCTCGAGCTCTCCATTTAATTTGCATATTCGATTCCCTTTGGGTATAAAACCTAGCTATCTCTAACCAAAAGTAGGCCTTTTCAAAAGACTGCTCAATGTTATCACCATTTGCATACATTATTGCTAAATTAACCATGCCATTAGGACATCCATCATTTGCCGCCTCCGTGTACAAAGATATGGCTTTATCATTATTTTCTACAACCCCCAACCCCAGATCATACATATATCCTAAATTTGACTTTGCAAGAGACAGACCTTCATCTACAGCCTTTTGATAATACATTACTGCTTTGTCATAATTTTGGGGAACACCATCTCCAAACTGATATCTGCTACCCATATTATTTAGACCTCCTGCGTCTCCTTTTGCAGCTAAATCCTGATCTTTAGATAGACTTAATCCAGTTGTGGCACAGCTACTTAATGTTAAAGCTAATATAATTAGTGCGATTTCTTTTTTCATTTATTACACCTAACGCCGGAAATCACCGGACTGATGGAGCGCCGTCAGGTGCGTAATCAGATCCGGTGGATTGACTGGTTAGATTATTTTAATTTTAAGTTATCATATTTATCGTTTAATTCTACGCATTATACTAACTAAAATTATATCTGTAGCTTTCCCTATTCCTGGGGTTGCCCTAAAATAAGAAACACCTTGATAATATCCTGGTCCAACCTTTGGACGGTATTGTGTCGTTCTATAAATTGTATCATCTGATCTCATATCAAATGTTAATGAAATAATCTCCTTATTTACCAAACTAAACTCTGTTATTCTAATTTCTATATCCGGTTTATCTGAAACAACAAAACCATTTTGCACTAATTTTTTCTCCAATACTTTTTTAAATCTATCTAATATCCTTTGATTAAAATGATTTTTATATGACATTTGTAATTCACTAGCTTGCGTAACACTAAACGTATTCACTTTAAAATTTATTTTGTCATGGGCTTTAAGCGTTGCCGTTCCATAAGGGATATACCCCGCACAGCCACTTAAAAACATGAATACTACTAGTAAAACTGTAACATTGATTTTTTTCATTTTTCCCATGTGTTATTTATTAAATCTAACGCAAGGAACTCAGCGGGAGTGCGAGGCCTGCCAACGGTGGCCGAGCGCCCTCGCTGTAGTGACTTGTTGTCTGAACTGTTTGCTGAACCGAATCTATTCTCAAAATTGGGATCATGCGTCCTAATAACAATGTTCAAAACATGAACCCAATTTTATTTATCTCTTCTCTTTTGTGATGCCACCCGCCTCCAACGACACTTCGAATTTCTGACTGGAATCCTCATCTTGTATTTCGTCACCAACAACAAATTTCTTAAACGCAAACGCCACTCCGCTTCTCATGTAAAATTTCCCGCCACCAATCTCTCCAGCCAGACAACGTGAGAACTCAGCGGTCGTGCGCAGGCGGCGAAGCTGCCGGAGCTGTGACCGCTGAAGTGATTTGTTGTACGCTTTGTTTGCTGAATCAAACACATTCCCAAAATTGGGGTCATGCTTCCTAATAACAATGTTCAAAATATGAACTCAATTTTAATTCATTTTCTCTCGAATGATTCTCCCACCGCAACAGCTACTTCGAGGCTTCTGCAGGGATCCTCATCTTGTTTTTCGTCACCAGAAACGAATTTCTTAACCGCACGCGCCACCTCGACTCTCATGTAAAATTTCTCGCCACCCGCCGCTTATTTCTCATTCGGTACAACGCAACGAACTCAGCGGGGCTGCGTAGCCAGCCGTAGGTGGCGGAGCGCCCCGCTGTAGTGATAGTATGAAAACGTGCCTCTGGAAGGCGTATAATGATTTTAAGCCAAAAACCACAACCTTCCAGCAAGGAGGCACGTATGTATTACATCGGAATCGATCAACACAAAAAGTATTCGTATGTTGTCGTTAAAGATCAGAATGGCAACCGCATCGATCAAACAAAATTATATCACTTCCAGAAAGATGCTATGAAAAATTATTTTAAAGCCCTTCCTCATAACTCTTCTGTCGCACTGGAAGCCTCTGGCTTTGACCTTTGGCTCGGTGACTTGCTTGAAGAGGCCGGCTTAGATGTTTCTCTCGCTCATACCGCGCGAACTAAGGCTATTGCCGAACAACGCATTAAAACCGATAAAATCTCTGCTTCTGTTTTAGCTGACCTCTTGAGAGCCGATCTCTTGCCCAAAGCTTACCGTGTTTCCCGCTTTCATCGTGATGCTCGTGCTTTGATGCGGTATCGCCACCGTTTGATCGCCATTCGCACTAGCCTCAAAAATCGTATTCATGCTATCCTTGATTATCAGGGTATTCAGCATTCTTTCAGCGACCTCTTCGGTGTTTCCGGCAAACTCTTCTTAAATCAATTATCCTTACGGCAACCTTATTCTTCCATGATTGCCGATTATCTCTCCTTTATCGATATTCTCTCCCGGCATATTTACAAAATCGATTCTCGTCTCCGTCTGAACATCAAAGTCGATTCTAAGGCTCGGTTACTCTACACTGTCCCTGGTATAGGGGTTATTCTTGCTCATGTCATCCTGGCTGAAATCGGTGACATCTCCCGCTTTAAGAATGCGCATAAACTTGCCCGTTACGCCGGCATTGTTCCTCGTGTCCATCAATCAGGTCAAAGCTATTATTCAGGCCCTATTACTAAAGATGGCAATAAATACTTACGCACTGCTTTTGTCGAAGCGGCTCAAACCGCTGTGCGCCGTGATATATATTTACAAACTCATTTTCAGAAGATTCGAACTAAAAAAGGTTACGGTGTCGCTATAGTTGCTGTTGCTCATAAGCTGTTAAAATCTGTTTTTGCTGTTTTGAAAAACAACTGTGAGTATAAATATCGGTCAGTATAAATGGGTGATGCTGTTAACAACTCTGGCATATTTAAGGCCGTTGTAGTGATTGGCACGCCCTGTCATAATACGCTATTGTGCGCATAAGTCCTTTTGGGGAATATAGCGCGAATGGATGATTTGGCCTTTCTATTTTATGCTTGACCAGATGACTGTTTTCATGGATGAGTTGTTAGACATTTGTTAATCCATATTCATCGTGAGAATAAAATATAATTTTATTTCCACTGCCATTTAGAACATAGCAATCCCAGAAAAATAGAACTGCTAATGATAAAAACGATAATGCATCTTCATATTCATCTTTGTTAAATATATGGGCTTCTATTTCGTGTAATTTTCTCTTCTCTCCGTAAGATTCACGAAATCGGTCAAATATATGCATACGTTCAGATGAAAGCCAGACACCCCATTCTAAAATCCATATCAATATTTCTTCCTCACTCCTAAATTGTTCAAACTGCTGTTTAACTAAAGCTATTTTCTTTCCAGAATCTGGAGGAATAGAAAATTGATTTATTTTATCTTCAATTATTACTGGCAATCCTTTTTGATTTAAGGCAATGCTGTGTTCTTCACACCACCTTATCGCCTCTACTTTATTAATAAATTTCATTTTTATGTGTCTAACATTCAAACTCACCTGCTGGTAGCCGACGCTGAAAGGCGGCGGGTAACAGTCAGGTGTAGTGCGTTGTTATGAGGTTTTTTATTGTTCCCAATTGTAATTTTTCAGTCTATTTCTCGCAACCTTATGACTTAATTCTGCGAAAGGGGATGTTACTCGTAATTCCGAACCTGATTTCCAATATACAGCAATTCTACAAGATTTTTTACTTTCCAGTAATTTTAATTCTTGAATGTCATCTTTAGTGAGAAGGCAAATGTTTTGATCGTGACACACAAGACATACGAGAAGCATTTTATCTAAATGTTTATTTAATTTATTAATATGCTCTAAGGCAAAATTAAATCCTGAATAATATTCTTTTGTTCGCTTTGCCTTATCTATTTTTGCTGTTGATTTGATGAGTATTACGTAGTCTTTTCTTCCCGAACTAATAGTATACATACCCCAGCTATGTTTTGCGCTGTCTCGCTCAATTAATTTGAGGCTAATTTCTGGATTTCTTACGATTTGGGTTAATACTGCGCCATGATACATTTCAAATTTTGATATGCCCATGCTCCCTCCCTTTTTTATTTTTTTCTCATAACGTGGGAAACTCAGCGGTCGTGCGCAGGCGGCGAAGCTGCCGGAGCTGCGACCGCTGTAGTGCCTTGTTGTGCGATTTGTTTGCTGAGCCACTTTTATGCTCAAAATTGGGGTCATGCGGATTTGAAACATTGGGACAACAAGACCCCAATTTTATTTTTCTTCGCCAGGGATGATTCTCCCACCGCTCACATGCGCTTCGCTATTCTGTCAGGACTCCGCGCTCGCACGTCAGCGCCCAAACAGAATATTGTCTGTACCGCCAGTGTCGCATTAATGCCGCTCAAATTCCGCGCCCCGACAACTTATTTTTTACCCGGGCACAACGCAAGGAACTCATCGGCCCCTGCCGAAGCCGCAACGTGGCGAGGCGCAGCCGATGCAGTGACTTGTTATGCATTAACCTCATTTTTATGTCCGCATTTTTCACAACGGACAATCCGCATCTTTACTTTTTCGACTATCGCATTATTCTCTTCGAATCCAATTATTCTTATTTGAGATCCTGTTTCTATATGTTCTGCAAATCTTACAGGAACATCACAATCCTTAAATCTTCCATATTCCCTTGAAATCAATTGACCCCGAATACCACATCTTAATCTCACATAAAAATCCGATCCCCACAATGCTTTAATAAATAGGCCTGGGCCAGCCATTGCTTTATACTTTCCTAATGTATAGATGACTATTCTCTCAGTATCTTGTAATACCGTTATTTTCGACATCGTCACAAACATTAAGAAAATAATAACAATCCAATACCACATTTGCTTACCATCCTTTTCTTCTATTTATTATGCATAACGCAACGAACTCAGCGGGGTCCCGAGCCTGCCACAGGTGGCAAGGGGACCCGCTGGAGTGATAGTATGAAAACGTGCCTCTGGAAGGCGTATAATGATTTTAAGCCAAAAACCACAACCTTCCAGAAAGGAGGCACGTATGTATTACATCGGAATCGATCAACACAAAAAGTATTCGTATGTTGTCGTTAAAGATCAGAATGGCAACCGCATCGATCAAACAAAATTATATCACTTCCAGAAAGATGCTATGAAAAATTATTTTAAAGCCCTTCCTCATAACTCTTCTGTCGCACTGGAAGCCTCTGGCTTTGACCTTTGGCTCGGTGACTTGCTTGAAGAGGCCGGCTTAGATGTTTCTCTCGCTCATACCGCGCGAACTAAGGCTATTGCCGAACAACGCATTAAAACCGATAAAATCTCTGCTTCTGTTTTAGCTGACCTCTTGAGAGCCGATCTCTTGCCCAAAGCTTACCGTGTTTCCCGCTTTCATCGTGATGCTCGTGCTTTGATGCGGTATCGCCACCGTTTGATCGCCATTCGCACTAGCCTCAAAAATCGTATTCATGCTATCCTTGATTATCAGGGTATTCAGCATTCTTTCAGCGACCTCTTCGGTGTTTCCGGCAAACTCTTCTTAAATCAATTATCCTTACGGCAACCTTATTCTTCCATGATTGCCGATTATCTCTCCTTTATCGATATTCTCTCCCGGCATATTTACAAAATCGATTCTCGTCTCCGTCTGAACATCAAAGTCGATTCTAAGGCTCGGTTACTCTACACTGTCCCTGGTATAGGGGTTATTCTTGCTCATGTCATCCTGGCTGAAATCGGTGACATCTCCCGCTTTAAGAATGCGCATAAACTTGCCCGTTACGCCGGCATTGTTCCTCGTGTCCATCAATCAGGTCAAAGCTATTATTCAGGCCCTATTACTAAAGATGGCAATAAATACTTACGCACTGCTTTTGTCGAAGCGGCTCAAACCGCTGTGCGCCGTGATATATATTTACAAACTCATTTTCAGAAGATTCGAACTAAAAAAGGTTACGGTGTCGCTATAGTTGCTGTTGCTCATAAGCTGTTAAAATCTGTTTTTGCTGTTTTGAAAAACAACTGTGAGTATAAATATCGGTCAGTATAAATGGGTGATGCTGTTAACAACTCTGGCATATTTAAGGCCGTTGTAGTGATTGGCACGCCCTGTCATAATACGCTATTGTGCGCATAAGTCCTTTTGGGGAATATAGCGCGAATGGATGATTTGGCCTTTCTATTTTATGCTTGACCAGATGACTGTTTTCATGGATGAGTTGTTATGTATTTATTTTCCTAATAAGTTTTTAATGCCGTCTTCCGCTTGTTTATACCGAAGTTTAATAAGTGTTGTAGCTACCTCACCAACATCTTCATATAAATTATCTGCATATTCATGTAAATTAAGGTTTGGATCATATTTTTTTATTTTTATAAAATTTTCAATTCGAGATCTTCTTTTCTTATATTCTGAGCCCCTACACTTTAATTTCATAAAATTTTGCCAAGGTTTTTGTTGCTTTTCATTATTGCAGTCCCTACAACAAGGGACCACGTTTCCCCAAGCATGAAGACCTAAAGAAGCTTTATTCAAGGGTATTAAATGATCCAGTGAGAAAGACTTCTGATTAATTTCAGAGCCGCAAAAGCAACATTGACTTTCAAAATAAGACAATAGTTCTTCTTTTTGATTTTTCTTTGGAATAAAGGGGTCAAAACCCCTGGCTTGGTCATAAAATCTACCAACATCTTGCAAAAATATTCTTATTGCACTGTTAGCTATATCAGACTTTGATCTCGACATTTATTCTTCCTTTAAGACATAACGTCCAGCTTGACCCTCGTTTCACGCTGCGTCCGCGCGGTGTGAAACGTAGTGGTCCAAGCTGTTGTTCGCCATGCTCCATCTTCTCACGTTACAAGATGCCCTTTCCTTTCGGCCATTGTGATAGTGGCTTCCGTGCCTGAGTTGAACTGCAAGAAATCTGTCTCAATCCCGTCGCTGAAGATAACGCCGTTCTCCGGCATCTGTGAGACAAGAATGAGCGGCGTGGTGGAGGTTACCTTGCCGAAGGTAATCTCCGCTCCAGAAGTCTTGCTCGGCCATGGCTCCCGCACCGAGAAGTAGAGATAGTTGGCATCCCACGCAACGGCCCTTCTCTCGTTGATTTTCAGTGGTCTGCCCGACAGAACAGAGGTAACTCCTGTCGCTCCAGCCATGATGCTTCGCAACCAGCCGGTTGATCCGAGACCCGTCGACACGATGATCCCACTTGACGAATGGTTCTCCATCTTCTCCCCGACTCGAATCAAGTAACGCGCTGAAGTGTGCGTGCGTGGACCGATGAAAAGGTCATTGACCGCACACAGAGTCTCGCCTGTGTTGAGCCTAACTTCCGCCATCGTCACCTCGGCTACGGGTCGTTTGCGCGCAAAGACCTCCGGCATGACCGAGTCCAGGTCAGCCACCGTGAAGGGCAACAGAACGCCTTCCCATCTCTTGACATCGGGATTGACACCAAGGAGTAGCTGCCCGTCGAGATACTTGAGAACATTTGCAACCAGACCATCCTGACCGATGGCAACGACTGTGTCCTTTGATCCGAAAATAAAATTCGGAACAAATGCTCGGTCGATAACTTGCACTCGCCCATGACGGGAAAGGGTGTTCTCGGCATCACGAACAACCTGCTTGTACACCCGATGTTCTGCCTGATAGTCGGAGAAGTCTGATCCTAAATGCTCAACATAGAACCGTGCTTGGTCCTCGGTGTTGAACCGAGCGATCAGGTCGTCGAGGCGCGTTCGCCTGACGACAATCACAATCTTGTTCTCTGTCCGTCTTTCTGTCACTTGATAGAATCTCGATGGAGGAGTTCGCGGAGCAACTCCGGCGACACGTTCAGTTGGCCGATCTTGTCAGCGCTTTCCGCAAGTTCCTTGAAGGCCAGTGCGACCAGTTGTCCCGGCTCCATGCCCACGCTTGTGAGAGCCTGTAGGGTCTTCGGATCGGTCTCCGATAATGCCTTCATCACCGCAGCGATGGCGTATGCCTTCGCGTCTGCTTCCTCGCGGGCATTGGCCGTGGAGAGAGCCACAAGATCCTTGTTCTTCTCCTCTATCGCAATCTTGGCAGCCATCTCCGCTTCTCTGATCTCTCGCTTCTTCTGCTGGACGGATTTCTCGGCATCCATCTGGGCTTCCTTGATCTGCCGCTTCTTGTTTTCGACGGCAATCTCGGTGTTGAGTTCGTTTTCCTTGATACCCCGTTCCTGCTCGACCGCAGCGTTGCGGCGCGAATATACGGCTTCGTCGGCCTCACGAAGAACCTGCTCACGTGCCTCTGCTTCCAGTGCGCGGGAAGTCTCGGGCGTCGGTTTGATGGCCAAGATGGAGAGTCCTAGGATTTCAATGCCGAGTGAAGCGATCGCTTCCGCAGACTGGAGTCCCTCGCGTAGCGAGGCCACAAGCGCGTCCGATTGGCCCAACGCCTCCTTAAGGCGCAGGGATTTCAGAGATGCGCGAGTCAGAACCTGAGCGTGATTGATGAGCCGCTGGGGAAGTTTCTTAGGATCGTCGGACGCATACTCCCGCCCGTTCGGCGCCAGCGTGAAGTTCATGAGCTGGGATAGCTTCTTCGCCTCTGCGACTCGGTAGGTCAATTGCCCCTGAACCGTCACCTCCTGAAAGTCGGCGGTGACTTCCTCGAAGATGAACGGTACGTCCACGCTGCCGATTGGGATGCGGACAAGCGACGTCGTGGGCGCGAAGTAGAAGAAAGAGATGCCCGCCCCCTCGCGCACGACCTTGCCCCGCTTGAACTGGAGTACGAATTCCGTAGGTTCAACCTTGATGAAGCGTATACCGAACATGTTTCCTCCTTATGGTTGTTTCGATCTTCTACTGGCGAACGCAAGGAACTCAGCGGGGTCTTGAGGCTGCCGAAGGTGCCGAAAGGCCCCGCTGGAGTGACTTGTTAGCTGCTGCTATAACCTTTTTACATAATCCTAAAAACTCAACGTAAGACAGATCGTTCTTGGAATCATTGGTACGCCATGAACAAATCTTGAAATTTGCTGTTCCTTTTCCATCTCCCACATGATCAACAGAAGGCAATAAAGCAAATTGTTTTTTGTATTTCCTACCATATTTTTTTGATTGTTCGTTATCATATTTACTAATTAATGACCAATCTAATCTTTCTTCTGTGTATGCATCTTTTCCTTCAGATTCACATACTGCTTTGTGAATAGCAATCTTGTATATTTCATTCGTAGCTAATTTATATCCTCGGTTTCTATCGCGGCGAACATGGGCTACAGCTTTTCTGCGTAACCATTTTTCATAGTCTTTTTGATCAACCATTCGTTCTAAAAATTTTGGAAGTTGATATTTTCTCATCTATTTTGAGAGCTAACGCAAGGAACTCATCGTCCCCTGCCGTAGCCGCAACAGTGGCGAGGCGGGGACGATGAAGTGACTTGTTATGAGTCTATTTATATTTTTTCTATCAATATTGCGACAGCTTTGTCCGAAAGAACCTTCGTTTTATGTTTAGATTGTTCTCCAGGAGGGATATAAATACCATCTCCTTGATTAAAAATAATTTTTTCTCCATTAAAATCAATTTCCACACTTCCTTCCAGCAGATATCCTGTATGCCCTTTCAGGCACCACTCTGCCTCTATAAAATCTTTTGAAAATTCAGCAAGGCGGATCCTTGTCCCATCCTGAACAGTAGCTTTGAACCTTAGGCCTTTAATTGGTTCTTCCCACGGTATTCCTGTAAAATCTATTCTGTATTTCATCTTCTTACCTCATAACAATTATTCTACGTCGTGACCGAGGAGTGGGGATTTCGTTCTCTTTCCTTGGTGTGTTTTTTTCATTATACCTTATTTTATTTGAAAAATGCTTGTTTTCGCGCCAGCTTTACTGGAACAAAGTCGCATTTGCCCCTATTTATACTGTTAATTGGGACGTCGTATAACATTAGAATTTTGCTAAAAAAGCATTTTCTGCTAATTTAAAAGCTGAATATTATTTATTATTAGCCCTTATCCTCCTCTTTGTCAATGGCTGGATTGGGCCAAAGACTGACATTTTTCGACATTTTCTTATCTATTTCCCAAAAAAAGTAATAAGTCGCATGAATTATTTATTAGGGTATACCCAATGATCTGAAAAATACTTAATGAGTCATGCCATCTTTGACTAAAAATATTAAATTTTTCAGAATAATACCCAATTTCCATCTAAGAAAGTCGCATTTCCCCTTTATTATCCGTTAAATGGCAGGTCGTATAATATCGGGGTATAAATCAGGAAAGTATCCAGGCTCCCCTTAATACCCTTAATACTCTTAATACCCTTAACACTCCTATTCCTCCCCTCCTATCCCATTGCAATTCTGCAGCATTTCCGTGAACTCCGGCCGCATGTCGGGCCTGGCCCGGACCACAATTTTCATATGCCGGAGCGCTGCTGCACACTGCCCTTGCTGTTGAAGCACCTGCGCTATCCGGTAATGAACATCCACGCTTTCCGGGTCCGTCTGCAGGATAACGGCGTAGCATTGCCTGGCCTTCTCAGGTTTTGCATCCTTCTCATAGGCAAATCCAAGGTTATAAAGCGCATCCGTATGCAAAGCATTTATTTTCAGCGCTCGCCAATAATACCGTTGCGCCTGGGCATATTGCCGGTCCAGTAAACACACATTGCCCAGGCTGAACCACGCATCGGCATTCTGCGGATGAAGGCGTACTGCCCGCGAATAAAATTGCCGGGCTTCCGGGTATTCTTTAAGCAGCTCATGCTTCTGGCCCATCTTAAGCGAATAAAGGTAATCCAGGTAACGGGGATCTTCTTTCTGCGGAGGGAATAAAAAGAGATACAGGAGAAAGAAACCGGCAGGTACGGTGAGGTTCTTATACTGTCTTCTATAAATGTCCCGGACAAAACAGTCCAGCGCGAACGCCTGGAACAAAAACAGCGCCGGGTAAATACTGACACGGTGGCGGCTGGTAAGATAATATATTAAGGTAAAAAGCCACTGGCTGACAACCAGTAATACAAGCGGTAGAGTTCTTTCCCGGGAACGCAGAGCCAGAAACATCCCCCACAAAGCCAGGGGAAACAAGACCGCGAAAGGATTGATATCCCAGCGCCGCACCCATTGTTTCTGCATAAGCAAATCCAGGTCATGCGCCTTTTCCGTGTCCGTGAAAAACAACCGGCATTTCTTTCCTAACAGGACAAGATAATCCAGCGGGTTCTCCTGGATATACTTAAAAGCCAAACGTGTCCAGTATTGCGAAACTTCCGTCTGCTTAAGCGGCCGCTTCATATTTTGTTCGGCGATCCTTTTCTGGTCTTCATCCTGGGCATGGTGGCTGGCCCGCAGCGAAAGCGGATGCACGTAATATCCCTGCGCCTGCTGATGATTTCCTGCGTAAAAACTGAACCCGCTTTTGGAGGAGATGAAAACCCATTCCCCGCTTGTACGTTTATAATACAAGGTCAGCGCCCCGAGGATCACCGCGACACCCAAAAACACCGGCCCCAGCCGCAGAAGCTGTTCTTTCTTTTTAGCCCACGAACGGCCGCACAGGACAGACAGACACAGCAATATCAAGAACAAAAAGACCTTCCCGTCCCCCAAGACGAGCCAGCCGGCCAGCAGCCCTACCATAAACCATTCCCGTTTCCGGGATATTTTTTCCTCCTGCACCAGCGCAAGAACAAGGAGCAGGGAAAGGGCTATAATGAACGGCACCGGCATCATCAGCCAGTCATAATATATCAGAGGAAGGTTGACAGCCGTAAGCCCGGCGGCCAGCCCGGCCACCCTTTTCGTGAATAAGGCCCTGCCTATAAAATAAACCAGAACACAATTTAAAGAGCCCAGCAGAAGATGCAGAAAACGGATCAGGCCCGCGTGATTCAGGGTCAAACGTTTCAGAAGGGCTAAGGTTAACGGATACAGCGGCAGGCCCTGCAGCCGTGTCACGGCGGACCAGTCCCCCCGGGCGATGCTGTCAGCCCATTGCTGATAATAATACACATCGGAACTGGGGTTATTATAAAAAGGATAATGCTGTCTTAAAAAGACTGTATATCCCAGCCGCAGACCCAAGGCCAGGGCAAAAATCAAAAACAGAGTCGTCTTTTCTTTCACAGACATGGATAGGCTTTTATAAAAAAACTTTTAATGGAGCCGTGTCCTTGTGGCAGCAAATCACGCGCGCAGTTCCGCGGCCGCCCCGCGCCATCAAACAGGATAGCGGAGCGTTGCCGGGGTTGTTTAAACACGTACTTGATGCCATAAAGTCAACGGCGGCCTGTATTGAACTCAAGATAACGGGTCGTTCACAAAAGGGATATCCGGGTTTAAAATTTCCGCCATAATATAATCCAGGGCGTTGAGGAAAACCCGGTTAATCCGTTCATAATCATCCGTGTCGTTACGGCGGATAAAGTAAGCCAGGTCAAGCGTCCGGAGATTATAGAACGCGGCATTCAGGGAATCTTCCGGGAAATATTTTTGCAGATAATAAAAATACAGGGGCAGCTGAAAAGAGCGCACGTTTTCCAGGATTGTCTGCCGCGACAAACTCATGCGCTCGATGACATCAACCCCTTTCGGCATCGGGTCGGCGCTTCCTGTCTTATAATCCAGAATCATCACCCGCCCGTCCTCCAGGCGGTCGACCCGGTCGACCCGGCAGACAAACGGAAAAGACCCGCAGGGTAACGCCAGCTGGTCCGCGAACCGTTTCTCAATAAAGAGGATTTCCTTAACCCGGCGGTCCGGGTTTTCCTGCTCGTTCTGCAGGAATAATCCCAGACGCGTTTCCAGCACCGTTTTCAGCAGAAACGCGTCCGCCTTCATGGACCGGGCAAAGGTGGATTCGAAAATTTCTTCGAACACGTTCTGAAAATACCGCTGAAAATGCTGGTCAAGTTTCGGTTGTTGGCCGATAAATTTTTTAAAAGTCTTCTCCAGCAGGGCATGCACAAAAGTTCCGACCTGACGGTTTTCCGGCTCATCCAGCAGGTCTTCCTTTTCCCGCAGGCCCAGGACATAATTAAAATAAAAATCCATGGGATTGCGCAGATAGGTGTTGATGCTGGAGGCCGAATACGACAAACTCCGCAGAAGCGCTATCATCTCCGGGGTTTTAACGACCTCTTCCTGGTCCGCAAAAGCCTCCACCTTGAAACTCGGCCGCAGGATAGGCACGCTGTCCCGTTTCCGGGTGCGCTTTTCTTCTTCCCAGATAAGTTCTTCCACAAACCGGCTGCGCTCCCTGTCCCGGCTTTCCTGATAAACCAAATGTACGGTCTCGGCCGAGGAAATCAGCCGCATAAACTGATAACGCTGGATCTCCTCTTCCTGTTCAAGCCGGTCGAGGTTCAGGCTGATCATCACTTCCCGGGGAATAAGCGGTTCATAAAGATTCACGTGCGGCAGAACGCCTTCGTTGACATCCATGACGATCACCTGCTTAAAATTAAGCGCCCGGGTCTCGAACAGCCCTAATATCTGCAGTCCTTTTAACGGCGAGCCGGAAAAAGCAACGATGGACCGCTCGATCTTGTCGGAGAATATTCTAAAAATGTCTTCCGCCGCGAAAGGATCTTCGCAGAACACCGCCTGCATAATTTCATCCTTGATATCAAACATCTTATCGGTAATTTTCAGGTTCAGCGGATAATGGGTCAGGGCGCTTGACTGTACAAGCAAATCCAGAAAGGTCTCCAGCACAGAAGCAAAACTGCGGAAGCTGCCGGCTGTTTCCCACAAAGCAAACATATGTTCATGAATAGACTTAAGCAGGCCCTTCAGGTCTTCTCTCGTCGTTTCCATTCCCATCCCCTGCAGAGTGGTCCGGGTCAGCTGAAACAGCTCGTCACAGGACGACAATGCCTCAAGGGAAATAAACAGCATTCCGGACAGAGGCGTTTCCTGCTGTCCGGTGAGGATCTCCTCGATTTTATGAACCAGCACCCGGCTTACGGCCGGCGGGCCGGATAGCCTTAAATTCTTCACCAGCGGGTGCTTGAGGACCTTAAGGTAGTCTCTGGTGTAATACCGCGCGTCCTTCCGGGAAAGCTGTGCCTGAAACACCTGCCGGAACAGCGCGTACAGGGAACTCCGTTTAAGAGGATATCCCATAGACACATTAAAATCCTTCAAATGAAAAGCTATCTCTGACAGCAACGGGATCATATGGTCTGCTTCCGGCAGCACGACGACGGCCTGATCCGGCCGTTCGATTTTCTTAAGGATATCCCGGACAAGGCCGATCTGGGAATGCAGGTCAAAACCGCAGTAAAGGTTCAGGTCAAACTGCGGCGTCGGGGGGACTTCGCCTTCACGCACAGGGCAGTCAAAAGCTCCGGTCATTCTTTGAAACACCGGCCATTTCCGTTCATCCCCCTGCACAACAAGGCGCGCTTGCCCGCGGCCGCAAAGGTCTTTCATGATTTTTTCCTCGGCCCGGTTAAAATAAAACACATTGCAGAACCATATCTCATCGAACTCCGGGAATGCTGTCCGGGAAATCCGTTCCGCGGCCTGAAAATACTGAAAACCGCGGGAATAAAGGCTTTTCTGCATCATCACCCGATGATACGCCTCCCGGAGGAGAGCAACGCTCTGCAGCAAACGGTTGATACTGTCCGGGACATCGTATCCGATCTCCGCATGGGCTTTCACGTGCCTTAACTCCTGATTGTCCATAAGCTCCAGGTCCAGCTGTTCGATAAAATGCAGAATCTCCCGGCTCCAGGGCAGGAACTGCGCAAAGGTGGCCCGCGTTTTTAAGATATCCGGGGCCAGCCGTTTGGCCAGCTGGTAAAGCTCATAACACTGATCAAGATCCGCTCCCCGCTGAATGACCTGATCTTTTTGAATGATATAGGCGGTGAAATGATCTATCGTAAAAAACCGGGGCGGGGCAAAAGAACGCCCGATTTTTTCCGCCAGCTGGCGCTTTAAAAATAACTCCGGCCGCTTGCCTCCGAAAACAATGGCCAGCCGTCTAAGATCTTTCCCCCGGCTTATATATTCCTCATCCATCAGCCGGGTCAAGTTACCGAGAAACGGCTCACAGAAAGAAAACGTCACAACATTTTTTTGCTTTTCATCTATCATGGCAATTTGTTCACGCTAAAAGGCTGGCTGCGCAGGAAGAAGCACTGTCCGCCGGCCGTCTCGGCCCGCGGTCTTTTTATGAACACGTCACACCTCCTCCGCCTCGCCCGTATCAAGATACAGCAAAAAACCCCGGATGTCTTTCTTCGGGAAGATCTCCCGGGCCATCAGCATGTACTCCTGCATCTGCTGGGCATAATCCGCTTTGCTGTCCCTCGCACTTTTAAAATCGGCAATCCAGATATCCTCCGGCCGGACAATCATCCGGTCAAACCGGCGCGTCTGCCCCCACGGGTTCACCGCTTCCCATTCCTGAAAAACGTCCCCATCGCCGACAAAGAAAAACGGCTTAATATCTTCTTGCTGTATAAATTTGTAAATGATGTCTTTATACTCTCCCTTATCTTTCAACTGCGGGTAAAAAGCCGCCGCCTGCTTATAGGCGTCGTCGATCATATCCTGCGGCTCCGCATCCCGAAGGTTCCCGACAAACGACAGAATAGCGTGCAGGAGATCCCCCCGTAAAACCGCCTGCCGGTGAAAAACCTTATCCCCGGCCAGGAACTCTTCTTTCAGATAGGCCAGCCAGTCATGATAAACCGGCGGCGGCAGAAAAAAGCGCGGAGCCTCCTCCGGCTCCTGATACCCCCGGCCGGAAACCGTTCCCATCTGAAAACATTCCTCCGGGATAAGAAACCGGGCCGGATTAAAACTGTTTCCCGTCTTGTGCGGAACCAGCACATACAGTTCCTCCGAAGCCCGGGTCAGGGCCACGTACATGCTGTTCAGTTCGTAAAAAAAAGAACGGATATATTCATCCCGCCATATCTCCCGCAGCTGTCCGGAGAACTTCAAATATTTCTCCTTAATGCGCATCAGCTGCAGCCTCTGCTCTTGAAAATCCAGGATATAGCTTAACTGGCCCACCCCGCCTCCGGCGCCGACTTTGATACGCATGCCCAGAAACGGGATGATCACGACCGGGAACTCCAGGCCCTTGGATTTGTGAATCGTTAAAATTTTGACCGCGTCCGAATCCGTCATATGCACGTACAGCTTTTCATTCTGCAGGTTCTCAAAACTTTCCAGAAAAGAGGCGACATCGGTATGGTCCTCTTCCTGCTCCTTGATCAGTTCGAGGAAACGCATAACAAAGCCCTGGTGTTCCGGGAAGCGGGCAAAGACATCAAAACGTTTCAGGATGCTGATCATCAATTCGTACAGCGGATACAGGCCGACCTGCCGGAAAAAATCGTCAAGCAGGGACTCCCAAAGCTCCTGATGTGCGACACGGAAATCCCGGTAAATATAAAAATCTTTTTCTGTCGTTATTTTCACCCGGAGCCCCAGCAAATACCGCTGGATCTCCTCTTTGCTGACACCGCTGGCCGAGGTAAAAACACCCCCTAGAATAAACCGCGCGAAGGCGCAGTTATCAATGGGGGAGTTTAAAAACTCCAGCAAAGCGGTCAGGTCCCGGACAACCGGGTTTTCCCGGATGTTCATTGTGCGTTCGGACTGAACGCTGATCCCCTCTTCCATCAGCCAGCGGGTTAAAAGTTCGATTTCGTCGTTGCTTCTGGTCAGTAAGGCGATGTCCTTCAGCCGGAACCGTTTTTGCGCCTCAAAGATAAAAGCCAGAACCCGCAGACGGACCAGCTCGTCCCTATCTTCCTTCCGTTCATTCTCAATGACTTCAACCTGCACAACCCCTCCGTCATGTTGAGGAAGATGGGCCTGACGGCTGGAATAAAAAATATTGTCCAAAGCCTGAAAATCGTTTTCTGAAAAAACCACCGGGTCCTTTTTCTTTTTTTCCTGTTCAAAAGCCTGTTTCGCTTCAATAAACCGGCGCAGATTGGCGGGGGAAAAGACCGTATTATTGAATTCCACGATGGCTTTCTGGCTGCGGAAATTCCGGCCGAGCTGTTCCCGGCAGACGTTAAAACTGCGGAACTGCTGCTGGATGCTGTCAAACAGCTTCATTTCCCCGCCGCGGAAGCCGTAAATCGCCTGTTTCTTGTCCCCCACGTAAAACAAGGACCCGCCCGTGGACAAAGCCTCTTCAACCATCATCTGCAGGTTCTCCCACTGCAGCAGGCTCGTGTCCTGAAATTCGTCCATAAGATAATGATGAAACCGTGTGGCCAGGCGGTAATAAAGCTCTTCCACCGTAACCGCGCCTTCATCAAACAAGGCTTTCGCTTTTTTGTTGAGCTCTTCCAAAAACAGCAGGTCATCTTTTTTGGCTTTCTGTTCAAACTCCCGGGACAGCTCGTGAAATATTTCAATATACGGGTCAAAGACCGTTAAAGCTTCTTCTTCGCATAATGTCTTAAGCTGTTTGCGGATATCCTGCCACAGCGTATCGGCCCGGCGGGGGGCATCGGCCTTTTTTTTCACCGGGAGATCTTCCCGGGCGAAATAATCAGAAACCCGGTCTACGTCAAAAGCCGCCTGATACTGGCTTAAAAATTTATCAAGGCTTTTAACAAACCGCCCGTCCAGGGCTTCGGCGGCGGCGCTTTTCAGTTCCCGCATTAATGCCAGGATATGCATCTTCTGCTCCAGGAGAGCCTTGTCCTCGATCGGATAACTTTGAAACGTCTGGCCGTAGATATTGCCCTGCTGATAAAGGCCGTATAAAAGAGCCAGCATGTCTTTTTTCGCGAACCAGTTCGGCTTGTTCTCGAGGAAAAGGTACTGGTGCAGAAATTTTTCAAAGACTTTCTTTGTCTCCGCGTCCCGTAAAGCCCGGTCCATCATCTGATCAAGGCCGTATTCGAGGTACTCCAGCGCATTGGTTTTAATCTTAAAGTTGGCCGACAGCCCGATTTTAAAAGCGCAGCCGGAGAGCAGGGCATTGATGAAACTGTCAATCGTCTGGACCTGGAAATAATTGTACTGATGCACAAGCATCTCCATGATGGCAAAGGCTTTCTCCTGCGCCTGGCCGGCAGAAAGCCCCAGGGGCTTGAGGATCGTTTCTTCCTCGACAGCCGAAAGATCTCCCAAAGCCATCTTCTTCAGAAAATCCAGGATGCGGCGTTTCATTTCAAAAGCCGCTTTATTGGTGAAAGTGATGGCCAGGACATGACGCATGGGCGTGTTCTGCTGATGCAGCGGCTGCGAAAAAACAAGCTGGATATAGCGTTTGGCCAAGGCATAGGTTTTGCCCGACCCTGCGGAGGCTTCTACGACGCGGACTTCCGGGAAACGGAAAATATGGGAAGGACATGATGTCATAGGGCGTATTATATCTCAACAATCGCAGGTCCACAACTCATGAAAAAAAAGGACAGTCCCGGGGGGCCCTTAACGGCGGGGCCGGATCTTTTTTATTTTCTCAACGAGTTTGGCCAGCTTTTCGTAATGGGAGCCCTGCCAGTAGATTTTACGGCAGGACCGGCACATGTAAAAACGCGAATAATAGTTACGCACCTTATCCGGCAGCCGGTCAAGAACCCGGCTTTTAGCCACTCTCTGAATACGGCCGTTGCATTCCAGGCACAAACGGAACGGTTTGATCCGGGGAGCAAGGTTATATTTACGTAGCACTTCCTTAAGCTGACGTAAAGGGTCGTCCGAACGGACCCACAACCCCTCGCTGATGATCTTGTTTTTCAGCAGGCCGATATCCCGGGTTAAAACAATCCGTTTTTCTTTCTGCGCAATACCGGCAATCCGGCTGTCGGGAAAGACTTTTTCATAAACACAGTCAAATCCCAGCAGCCGCAGATGTCTGGCCAGTTTGCCTAAATGGGAATCAATAACAAAACGCGCTTTGCGGGGCGGCTTGGGCCGAAGATGATGCAAAGGGGAAACTTTAACCGAGAAACCGGCCGGGTAAACGGCGAAACGGTCACCGTGCTTCAGCTGATAATGAAAACGAACGGATTTCCGGCGCACCAGAATGACGTCCACCTCTGTATGCGGGATCCCTAAAGCTTCTAATGTGTCCTTGACCGCCGGACGGCCTTTCACCACATATTCGAACGTCCGGTGTTTCCTGTCCCGGGGGAGAAAATCATTCAGCTCACCGTAAAAGCGGAAAGACGCCGGAGTCAGCACAACGGGCGGCGGTGTTGTTGGTCTGTTTTTATTCATACCCGGAACAAGTGTAAATTTTATGCGGGCGGCGGAACGCCTTGGCTTTATCCGAACAATCGGTCCCGGCCCGATGAACCGCCTGGCGCAGAATATTGAAAAAATTTTCTTTGCCGATCAGGCAAAGCACGTCCTGAAATTTACTGCTACGGCAATACTATAATTAATATAATTATTTGTCAATATGCCGGCTCCTCCTGTCCGGGAGAAACGGCCTTTTTTTTCAAAACGCGTATCCGGAAGCGGCTCACGCATTATTTTCAAAAAAACCGGAACTTTTAAGTCTCCGGAGTGTTTGAATGAGTAAACACAGGATAGGACATGTCCCGTAACAAGAAAGGAGATCATCATGAAAAATATTATAACGCTTATAATATGTCTCGGCCTGGGTCTTGTCCCGGTGAATAGTTTTGCCGAACCCGGATGTCATAAAGGACCGCGGCACAGAGGGAAAGAAAAAATTAAAGCGCATTTCAGACAGCAAAAGACAGAAAATGAAGCTTTCCGGGAAAGCATCCGGGAACTAAGCGTACAGGAAAAGGCAAAGGCCATGAGCCGGCACCGGCAAGCACAATACGCAGAAAATGTTGCTTTTTTTGAAACGGTTCATCAAAAAGCCAAAGTGGCATTGACGGAGAGGTTGGCTGACAATGACAATTTAAACGAAGAGGAAAAACAGAATATCCTGAACTCTGTGGAAGCGCGTTATCAGGGAAGGAAACGCTTCCAGGAACAGCAGCATCAGGAGAATTTGTCCGTCCTGAATCAAATCGCCTACACCCCTAACATGACTGAGGAAGAAGCAAGAAGCCTTTTACAGGATCACCGCAAGTCCCAGAAACAACAACGGCAGCAGTTCAGGAAAGACCGCCGGGTCGGGAGAAAAGACATCAGGGAAAATTTGCGCCGGCAGGAAGACTGGATATAGGAAAGCCTTGAGCTGGGGGCCTTCATTTCAACCCATACAGAAGAAAAGCATCCCGTCCAATGAACGAACGGGATGCTTTCTTTTTAAAAAACCGGCTTTTAATTATAAAGGATGCGAAAAAAGGACATCAGCCTCAGGGTCGGTAAAAACATTGACCCGTTCCCTGCGCTCAATCAAGACTGAACGGACAATGCCCTGGAAATCGGCCTCAGCTTCTTTTTGTTTTACTCCGGAAGTGATTAAAGTAAAGACAAAAACAAAGTCACCTTTTTGAGTGACATACATGACATACAGATCTTTATAATCAAGGGTAAAAGCCAAAACCCCCCATTCTTTACCGCTGAATATTTTCGTGTACGGATAATCGCGGATCGTAAATTCTTTACGCCCCTTCTTTGCATACATATATTTTACCCGGGGCAGAAGACCGTAATAAGCATAATCAAAAGGTTTTGTCCCGTAAGGGTTCCCCACATCAACGTGGACTTTTATCTCCGCCTTTCCCAAACTCCTTCTCTGACGCTTCTTTAAGGTGAGGACACGTTTATCAGCAGAGAGCTTGTCCCGCCATTGAGGCGGGATGAGGATTTGATAACCAAAAGTTTCGTTATAATATATGCGGGGTTTGCCGGACGAGCAAAATATGGGGATAATCGCCAGCAGAATCAGGAATCCCAACAGAATGGAATATTTCTCTTCTTTGGCTTTCTCAAAAAGCGGCCGGTATTTGGGATACTTCTCAAAAAATTTATCAATATATTCCTGGTACATAAAATTCACAGAAGATATTCTTTAAGCTTTTGTCGGCATAAAACTTTATATTCATAAATCCGTTTCATCATAACGTAATGTATAAACGAACACAATAAAAAATTTCTTCCGTTAAAATGATTCAATTTAAAAAGGTTTAAAAACAGGAAGGGAAAAGACAGGTCTTTTAAAGACTAGAACAGGATGCCGTAGCACCGGCCGGCCGGGCAGCCGTCCTGCAAGCATTCATCCGAATTACACCCATCACGGAAGAAATATCCCGGGTCACAAACACAGTGATTACCGACCGCATGTGAATGGGGCGGGCATGTGCACCCCCAGGTTGCCGCCGGGACAAACCCCGAATAACATTCCGCTTCACATTTAAGCGGGTCAGTACAGGCTCCGTTTGGCACAAAGGTTACGACCAGATTACCGGGCAAGTCTGTTGTATCATCTGTACAATACGATGCGAAAGGCAGCATCGCAGGAGTGACTTCATTTCCTGCCGTGTCTGTACAGAAAAATATACACAGCGGATGCGGCGGCGCCGGACAGCCCACCTGCCCCTGACACGTGCTCTGGCACACAACGGTCCGGGTATTTGCCGCCCCGCAATAATGTTCATATTCCATTTCTCCATTCGGGCATGCGCCCGGGACAGTCGCATTAACGCCGCAAAGACCGGTTTCCGCCCAGTTCGTACAGCAATAGTCGCGGTATTCGCAATCTTCATAAATCCAGCCCGGATTTGCGGCTTGATAAGCAATTTCACAGCCCAGAGGATAGCAGTCTCTTCTTAACCACATCTGCCGGCTGTTACAGCCCCCGCCCCCGCACGCCTGGTCCACTAAGTTCGTGCAATAACAGTCAGGAAGCTCTACGCTCGGATCACCCTGCGTCATCTCTTCCTTAAAAGCATCATCCACATCATCTTCAATATTTTTAAAAAAGGCATTAATGGAACGGGTGACATAAGGACCCATAACTAAGATACCAATCATAACCAGCGTCGCCACAGTGACATACTCTATCATTGATTGGGCATTGTTACGGTTTAGGCGGTGCAGCATGGAAAGATCATCCTTTATATTTAAAGAATCCTGTTTATATAAATTATAGCACAATATATCTCTTCAGCAAAATAGTGTTTAGCGTTTCTTGCGTATAAAACATAAATACTTGTATAACAACATGTTGCAATCTTATCCTGTTATCTCAAATTTTTCCGTTGCCTGAACAATCCCGGCAAACCTTTTCTTCTGTCCCGCAAAAACGAAATTCATTCAGGGGCTCGTCAAAAGTTCAATGGACCTTTCAAAAAATTTTTTCTCAGCCATTAACCCGAATTCCTCACAAATTTCAACAAGATTTTTATAACGTTCAACCGGATTTTCATGAACCGCCCAGAGCAATTTTCTTAAGCAAACAGGACACAGCCAGACGGGCCGGCTGTCACTTTCTTGCCGGTGATTGCTCCCGTTCATATTACATTCAAAATATATGCAATGATGCATGGAAAACATATGCCCGATTTCATGCACCCCCGTTTTGATGCTCCGCAAAAGACATAAGCGGTACATCTCATCGCTTTCGTGAGGGTCGCCGTTACGGTAAACAGACCAGACCCCTAACCTGTCGGGCAAGGACGCCTGTCCGAAAACAAAGTTCCAGCCCTCTCCCGGCCATAAATCCGAGGAGGTAAAGGCAATCAGACAAAAGGCGTCTTCCGGGGCAAGGGGCTTTAACAAGGATTCCAGAACGTACGTTGTCAGGATCTGCTTATCCCGGGTCTGCGGATGCACTCGCCTGGCTTCCGGGGGGATAACAGACATGGGTATCGGCGGCAGGAATCTGACGGGCAATGTATAATACGCCTGGATAAACCTCGCTGTCTTTTCAATGATCGTTTTTCTGACAGAGTCAAAATCCCCCAACAGAACGATATAGATACATTTCCTCTCAGCGTCCGGCGATACGGGACTCGACGAGATGTAATCATCAAAATCCTGGCCGGGTTCCGGGTGCGTGGCCAGCCAGTCATACGGCCCCGGGGCTGTCTTGATTTGATGAAGAGGGATTAATTTCATCAAATCCGCGGATTCTATCTCTTCGGGGAACGCCGGTGATTGATTCTGCGAGGTCCCGTCAGCGTCAGGGCGAGGCGCCGGGGCGGCAGAAAGAGCAGAGGCATTTACAGCCTGTGCCCGGTGACGGCGGGTGTCCCCGGGATGTGTGGTCTCGGCGCCAAGAACATCATGCGCCAAAACGGCCGCCAGGACGGCCAGGCCGATAAGCAGTATCTTCTTCATATGTCTTGAATCACTTCAACACCAGTTTTAAAGTTTCGGCTAAATCCTTATCCGCGGACAGCAAGTAAGAATATTCCCGGCGGGCCGAATCAAAGTCTTCGATCATCGCGTAAGAAAAACCGAGCTGGTAATGAGCCTGGTTATGCTCAGGGCTTAGCGAAAGGGTGTTCTTAAAGGAACGGATAGCTTCTTTATATTTCAACAGCTTAATAGCCGTTAACCCTAAAAGGAAATGGGCTTCCGTATGATTCTTATCAACCTGCACGGCTTTCAGCAACGCGCTTTCGGCCTCATGATATTTTTCCAGATGATGGAAAAGCACCTGCCCCAGACGGTAATAATTGTCCACGGATTGAAAGCCCTTCTGAACCGCTTCCCGGAAAGCGTCTTCGGCTTCTGTCATGTTCGCCCCCTGCTGATAGGCCACTCCCAGGTAATAATATATTTCACCGTCTTCGTTTCTCACGTGAGAGGCCTTCAAAAACGCCGCGACCGCCTCTTGCGCACAGCCTTGATTAAGAAAGGCGCGTCCCAGGAAAATATACGCCGGGAGAAAAACAACATCACACGCCGCGGCTTTCTGAAAAGACTCGACGGCTTCCTGCCAATGTCTCAGCAAAAAATGTGTCTGGCCCAGCTCAAAATGGAAATGCGCGTTGCGCGGTTCTTCGGCAACGGCTCTCCCCAGGAAATGCAAAGCATCCGAAAAGCGTTCTAACCGCCGATAAGCCAACCCCAAGTTGTAATAACCTCTGGCGCTGGCGATCGGGGTGTTCCTCCAGAACAATTTCCTGAACAAAAAATTCACCTTGTCAAAAAACGGGTCTGAAACGAATTGGCTCCGGACTTCATACATGGTCAAAAATCCGATATAAGACCCGATAGCCACCAGGTTGAAATAAAGACGGAAACAATACTGCAGCATAATCACATACCACTGGTTCAGCTTCATGATGACAATGAAAGCGAGGATAATACAATGGATAATTCCCAGCACGATCAGAGTCATGCGGGCCCACTGTTTATGGATAAGAATCCCCCAGGCGCAAAGGAGTATCACCAGTATCCAGCCCACCTGAGCGCCCCATTGCTGGACAAGGTAAGATTGATAAAAATCAAACGGGAAAACGGCCAGAGTGGAGATAAAAGGGATAAACGCCTCAAAAATCTGCTGCTGAAAAAAATGGGGAAGTATATAGTGAAAAACAAGGACAAGGAGGTTTGAAATAACAAGAAGCCCCGCCACCACTCTTATACCCTGCACACGTTGACCTTTTTCCAAAACAGCTCCTTTAATGTGATAATGTTTTGATTTTAAGAACATATCAGGGCCTGTCTCCCGAATCTGTCCGCGGACAGATGACATTAAAAACAGCCGAATAGTCTTGTTCCGCCAACCCTTCCTGCAAAGCCTCTTCAATTATACCTTTTACGCCCGCTGTTTGCAGTGGCGAAATTTGATTTTTATCGATCTCATCCAGGATCAAAAGAACATCCTTAAGAAGATGTTTAACGGGGAAATTGGGCTGAACAAAATTTCTCTTAAGCATCCGGGGCAGTTTTTTGTCAAACATCTTGGCGTACAAGGCACTCTCCCGCAACACATCCATAAACTGCTGAACATCTATGCTCCTTTTTTCAACAATACCGAGGGATACAGAAAACGAGCATACGAGGGCGGCAATAAGCTGGTTCAGCGCCAGTTTCATAGCCGCAGCCTGCCCGACCGCACCGACCCGTCTCGGACGGGGACCAAAACAGGACAGAAAATCCCTCCACCGCAAGAACTGTTCCTCAGACGCCCCGGCCATAAGGATTAAATTCCCGGACCTGGCCTCCGGGATACTGCCCAGGACAGGACATTCAAAATACTCACCGTTCAGGCTTTGAATCCGGGACAGGAGACGCTGGCTTTCAGCCGGAGCAATTGTCCCCATCTGAATGAATGTTTTCCCGGAAAAATTCTTAAAGCCGTCAGGGAAAAGGACCTCCTCAATGGCCCGGCTGTCGCTTAACATTAAAATAATAACAGACGCCCGCCGGATGGCCTCCTGCGGAGTCTCAAAGGATTCCGCCCCCAAATTTTTCAAAGCAGACAGTTTTTCCGGAGTTCTGTTATAAACGACCAAAGGTTGCTTTCTTTCGAGCAATCTTTCAGCCAAGGCTGCCCCCAGCAATCCTGTCCCCAATAAAGCCACTGTCCCCTGGAAATCCATAATTTTATAATCCGTTTTTCGCCCCCGAAGGAGCCTGCCCGTCAGGAATCCGAAGCCCCACCGTCGTCTTCATTGCCTTCCTTGCCGCTGTTTCTCTCAGCCAAGACATTTTCAATAACATCCATAAGCACTTGGGTGGAAAAAGGCTTGGCGACATAATCATCCACGCCGTAAGCTTCGCTGAGCGATTCCGCGCTCCGCCCTTCCGGCAGATCACCCCGCTCGGCAACAACCTTTCTGTTCGGCTCCCATTTAAACGCATCCTTCTTTTTGTGATAAACCATTTCTCCCCGGCCAGAGACCATAACAATCGGGACATCCTTCGTCTGCGGGTTTGATTTCAATGCCAGGGCGATCTCATTCCCTTTCCGCTGAGGCATAACAACATCCAGAAGAATCACGTCCGGTTTTTCCTGGATGACCGTTTCTTCTATTTTCAACGGGTCATTCAATGTGACGACATCAAACTTTCCGCTAAATTCCAAATTGGATTTCGTAATCATAGTCAAATCTTTTTCATCATCAAGCATGACAATCTTTATTTTATCTCCCATGCCAAGAAACTCCTTTCAGTAATGATAAACGTGATTTTAATATATTAATATAAAAGGAGACAATCTAAAACTAATTTTCCGCAAAACTATGTTTTGTTAAATAATAGGCTGGATAATAGGCAGCTTGAAAACCTATCCGAACGGAGCCGGACAACTCCCCCGATAAGTGGAAATATCCTCTCGGACAAAACGGATTGCTGCATGAAACGGAAAATTCTATTGCTTTGATTTTTAGATTTTGTTAATCTATAAACTAAATCAGGATACATGTCATATGCCTTCCCCGGAAAATAAACTTTCTGACCCGGCCCAATGGGTCGACCTCTACGGGACATATCTTTACCGCTATGCCTTGGGCCGTCTGCGAAATCCCGATGAAGCAGAGAACCTGGTGCAGGAGACATTTCTGGCGGCGCTGAAATCCAAAGACAACTTTGCCGGGAAATCCTCGGAACGCACCTGGCTGGTCGGCATCCTGAAGCATAAAATTATCGATCATATCCGTCACTCTTACCGGGAAAAACCCGTGTCAGACATTCATGAAAACGAAGAAACGGTCAACAGCTTCTTTGATGTGGTCGGCAAACCCAAACAGTTCCCGGCCCCGTGGACGCCGAATCCTGATGAAGTCCTGGAAAGCAAAGAGTTCTGGGATGTTCTGAGATCCTGCCTGCAAAAATTACCGAGAATCAATCAAGACGCATTTTTACTGCGGGAAATCGAACAGATGTCCAGTGATCTAATCTGCAAAATCCTTAAAATCACTTCGACGAACTTGTGGGTTATTATGCACCGGACCCGGACACAGCTTCGGGCCTGTCTTGAGGCAAACTGGTTTGAAGGAGAACGGCCCGGCGCCCGTAAGGAAAAGAAAAGGCGGCCGACTAAATAGCAGAAAAACGGAGTGCCTGTTCATGTTATCTTGCAAAGAAACATCAAAACTCATTTCAGAAGGGCTGGATCATTCCCTGCCGCTCTATAAACGGCTGCTCGTCCATTTGCATCTGCGGGTGTGCCTGACCTGCTGCTATTACCGCAGGCAGATTACGGCCTTAAAAAAAATTTTCAGCCATTACCCGGATTTCAACGACAGCGACCAGCTCAAGGGCCAGAATCTGCCCCACGACACCTGCCAGAAGATAAAAGATTTATTAAAACAGTAACCCCGGGGTCAGGGGGCTCCCGCCTCATCTTTTCCGGGCGTTTGCGGCAGGCTGTTCCGTCTCATCTGTTCCGCCGGAATCCCGAACCAAATTTCTCTTCGGCCGACCTGGGTATCCTTCAGGAGAACGGCACTGGCCCCGATCATCGCTCCGTCTCCGATTTCACAGCCCGGCATAATCGTAGCGTGAGAACCGATGGTGACGTTCCGCCCGATCTTGACTTTTTTCAATCTCAGAAGACCCCGCTCAACGATATGCCCGATAATAATAGCCCCGCCTCCGATGACCGTATTATCCCCTATTTCCAGGAGAGTCGCGTCAAAAACGAACTTAGAATTGAACTGAACATTTTTCCCCAGCTTGGCGCCCAGCAAACGGAAAAGAAGATTGGCAAAAGGGGTCAAAAGAATAAAATCAATAAACGTGAAATTAATCATCAGGTAAAGGGAGCTGATAAAAGCCCATCTCAGCGCCGGCAAAGAGAATATCGGGTAATTCCCTTCCGTCAGACGCAGACGGAACAGCCAGCGGAATAATCCGACTAACAGGATCAGGGTTAAGCCGAAAAGAAAGTACGCCAAGGCCAAAGATACCCCGAGACAGAATGTCCGGGCCAGGATCGGCAGGGACAGGGACGCGCTCCAAACCTGGAATATAAAAGCCAAACCCGGCATAAGGGCCATGCCGAAAAAAAGGGCTCCCATGACATACATAAAAAGGGTAAAACATATCTGCCCGAGAGTCATCATCCAGGATTTCATAAAAACTCCTCCCTCTTGTCGGAGACCAGCGTTTCCTGCCACCAGGTCTTAATGGCCTGAACCGTCTCGCCCCGGTTTTTCATGATTAAATATTCGGCGTGAGGGCCGTCTTTGATCATCATCAAATTTTTGTAAGAAACGGTTTTGTCGTACAATTCCTGGGCATGCCAGGGCTTGATCAGCCAGTCGGCCTCGCCATGCATATAGAACACCGGAACTTTTATTCGAGGGACAACATGAATGGGTTTCTCCTTTTTCAGCCAGAACGGGCCGGGCCTGACGCCCTTGCCGAAGCGTCCGTCGCCGACCAGGTTATAAATAATGTCTGTCTCCATATCCAGTTCCCAAAACCGGTAATCGATCCGTTCGAATTCTGTGGGAGCACTGACGGAAATCAAGCTGTGCACAAGATCTGTCCGTGCCGAAACAATCAGGCTGATCGCCCCTCCCAGAGAAAATCCTATCAGGCCCACGCGTTCATACAGCGGGGCAACATACTGCAAAACAGCTTCCAGATCCATCGGTTCTTTGGTCGTCCAGAAAAAAAGCCCCTTACTTTCCCCGTGCCCGCGGAAATCCAGGAGAACAACATCATACTGGTCACAATGAGCGGCTCCCAGCTCCTTTAACAGGACGGAAGACTTGCTGTTGAAAAAGCCGTGCGCTATGACAATGACCTTCTTGTGGCCGAACCGGTAATGGTCAAAATGAACTTCCTGTCCGTCCCTGGCAATTGTTATACATTTTTCAGGCTTCTTTATCTTCATATGTTTTCCTGCCTCTCAGAGTATTAGATGACGTTTTCCGTCCTGACTTAAAACCGGGGATCGTCCGGAACACGGCGCCTTCCACGGCCTCGCCTCCCGTCCGCTCAAACCGTTTCTCCGGCCAAAGCCAAAGCCGTACGTTTAACAGCCCCGATATCCAATTTCCCTGATCCCAACAACGGGAACTCTTCCAGAGGGAAGAAGGCCTCTCTATCGGGTATCCAAAGTTTCGGAAGATCAGTTGTCTGCAGTTGTTCCAGCACCGTTTCAACATTGAACGGCTTCTTGTGCAAAACAATGAGCCGTTCCCCTTTCTTCTTATCCGGCACGGCTGTCACGACACACACCGGCTCCTCTGAATCCAGTATTTTGTGAAGATGCTCTTCTATTTTAATATGAGGGACCATCTCCCCGCCAATCTTGCTGAAACGGCTCAGACGGTCAGTAATCGTGATAAAACCGTCTTCATCCAGTCTGGCGATATCCCCGGTTACGTACCACCCGTCCTGCACAACTTCCGCCGTTTTCTCGGGCCGGTTCAAGTAACCTTTCATAATATTCGCCCCCTTGACCAGCAAAAGGCCCTCCTCATCAGGCCCTTTGGGCTGTCCGGTATCCTGGTCAACAATTTTCACGGCCACCCCCGGAAGAGGCATGCCGATCGTTCCGGGTTTATGAGCCTTCTGAACCGGCCCCTTGTCGCGGTAGTCGGGAAGATTTAAAGAGACGACCGGGGACAATTCAGTGCAGCCGTACCCCTCCATGGCGTCTATACGGAACTTGTCTGAAAAAGCTTCGGCAATACTCGCCTTTAGCTTCTCGGCCCCCACAACAACAAGCCTTAAAGTTGAGAAGGCTTCCGGCTCACAACGCCGGACATACGTGTTGAGAAACGTCGGGGTGCTCATCAATATCGTGGCCCGGTGCTTTTCTGCGAGACGGCCCACCATCTTGGCGTCTAAAGGGTTGCTGTGAAAAACGACACTCATACCGCTGATAAGCGGGAACCAGAGTGTCGCCGTGAAGCCAAAAGAATGGAAAAAAGGCAGGACGCCCAAAACCACGTCGCGGCTGTTGACATTAAAAACCTGGTACAATCCTTCCAGATTGCTTGTCACATTGGCATGCGACAGCATAACGCCCTTGGGTTCCCCGGTGCTGCCGCTGGTGAACATCACCGTGGCCAGGTCATCTATAGAGCGGGATGTCCTCCGCCCGAAGGTAAGCCCGAAGGATATCCAATGCGGATAAATGATGGACTTAAACGCCGCCTGTATTTTATGCTTCAAACGAATCGAAGCAAAAACATCTTCAATGAAAACCGTCTGTCCCGGGGGTTCCAGCCCGGTCTTCTCCAGGAGTTTTTTTGATGCAATAATACATTTCATCCCGCACTGCTCCGACATGGAACGCAGGGCCTCCGGAGAAGAGGTGTAGTTCATGTTGACCGGGACTTTCCTTAACATGGAAAGCGCAATGTTTGTTAAAGCGCCCCCCACGGACGGCGGGATAAGCACCCCGACGAAACGTTCCTGCGCCAGGAGTTCTTTCAGCCTGTCGGCCAGGGCTACGGCCGCAACAAGTGTCTGGCCGTAAGTCATTTTCCTCCCGGAGGAGTCTCCCATGCAAAGCTGCTGAGGATGATAGCGCGCCTCACGCCAAAACGCTTCCGCGAGTGTCCAACGCTCCTCAAGACGGTAAGAGAATGCCTCTGCCCCCAATTCCTTAACACGGTTCCGTATCGCAAAAGCCGATGAACGGGCGGGCATCGGCTCCCCGAAAGTGATTGTGAGCGGGTAAGGGATAATCTTGGGAATCTTATAATAATACCTTCCCCCTTCAAAGCTGAAAATGCTTCCCCAAATCCTGTCCAGATGCACCGGGACGACCGGGCAGTCCATACCCTGCATGATATATTCCAGCCCCTTGTTGAATTTCAAGATATTCCCGGTGCGGGTTAATTGTCCCTCGGCAAAAATGCACACCAGTTCCCCGTTTTTTACGGCGTCCCTGGCAATCCGCAAGGATTTCAGCTGCTCTTTCGGCCCGTCATCGCTGGAGATGGGAATGCCTTTCGCCAGGCGGAAAAAAGGATTTACCCATTTCGTTTTATAACAGGCCCGGCCGATCAAAAAACGGACCGGCCGCTGAATCGAAACAAGGATGACTAAAGCGTCAACCAGGGACACATGATTGCTGACAAGCAGGGCCCCGCCCTGTTCCGGGACGTTCTCTCTGTGAATAACACGTATCCGGTAAAGCGTGTGCGTCAATATCAAAATAACAAAACGGACCAGAGCGTAAGGAAGCAGCCAGCAGATATAAACGGCCCCGCAGGCTGTAATGAGTCCGGCAACGACAAAAATATCCGCGGCATTAAAATGCAGAAGATCACGGAACAGATAAACGGCAAACGAGCCGGCCAGTATCGCCGAGAATGACAGGAAATTGTTTGTTGCCAGAAACTGCCCGCGGCGGTCAACCGGGCTTTCCCGCTGGATCAAAGTGTTTAAAGGGATGATATAGAAACCGCTGGACAAGCCCAAAAGAAATAACGTCACGGCAACCAGAAGATAAGAATGATGAACAAATCCCAGCATAATGGAAAAAACGACCAACCCGATCGATCCGAAAGGCACAAGCCCAAGCTCTATTTTCCGGTCAGACAATTTTCCGGCCAGCATGCTGCCGCCGCCTATACCCACGGCCAGAACGATCAGCAAAATGCTTGTATCCATATGGCCGATCCCCATAATCTTGCGGGCATAAAGCAGGATATTCAGATGGAACAGGGAACTGAGAAAACCGAAAAACAACAACCCCAGGATCGAGAGGAATATCGGCTGGTACGTTCTCACGAGTTTAATATTGGTGATCATTTCTTTATAAACATTCCTCTCAAAAGACCTTTGCGTGCCAGAGGCCGGGACACGGCAGACAAAGAAGCTGCCGATAAGGCCTAAGACAGAACAGGCTATAAAAGCATACGCCGCTTTGTAGACGTGAGGCTGTGTTATGTGAATCAGATAACCGCCGCCGGCTTGTCCAAGGATAATAGCGGCGTAGGTCCAGAGCTGAATAAGACCGTTCCCTTCGGAAAGTTTCTCATCTTTTAATATTTCCGGAAGAATGCCATATTTGGAAGGGCTGAACAAAGCGCTCTGCAGGCCCATAAAAAACAGCACGGTTAATAAGCCCAAGAACCCGCCGCTTAAAAGGGCCCAGAACCCTAGCAGCATAATAAAAAGTTCCAGGATTTTTGTCGCGATAATGACATGCTGTTTACTGAACCGGTCGGCCAGATAGCCGGCAAAGGTGGAAAACAGCAAAAAGGGCAGAACAAAGACCATTCCGGAGAGGGATAAGTAAAGGGCTCCGCTTTGCTGCTGAACGAATTGATCGACAGCAATAAAGGCGATCACCAGTTTAAAGGCATTGTCATTAAAAGCACCTAAGAATTGCGTGATAATCAGTGCGTAAAACCCGCTTTTCCTATATCCTTGTTTAATCATGGTCGCCTCCCTTATTTTTGTATCCCGGGGAAAAGACACAGACACCTGAGTTGCTTCTCCTTGACCGGGATACCGTTTGATTGTGCCCCGGGACCGGCATGATTTTCCGGCTTGTTTTCTGGGATGCCGGACAAAACGCCTTAAGGCCAGCCAAGTTATTATACCGGGATCTCTTCCGCATCAAAACAAATCGTTGAAATATATTGGCTTTTTTCCTGTTATTCTTTTTTATGCCGCAATCGTCTCTCCTCCCTGATAAATATGGAGTGCCGGCAATGATCATATTTTCACATGTTTTTTGCGTCATATCAGATTACCAGTACATATTCAATCGGTTAACTTTTGACAAAAAAATTTTTTATTTCGGCTCCAGCACTGAAATCCATTTACGAAAAGTCTTGGCCAACCTTTCCTGCTCCTGCCCGGACAAAGCCTTTGTTAACTTCTGTAAAGTTTCTACAAATCCCGGCCACAAATCATCCAGCAATTCTGATCCTTTTGAAGTAATCCGGATAATATTGACCCGCCTGTCTCCCGGCAAGGCACTGCGGATGGCCAGGCCTTCTTCCTCTAATTTATCCACCATTTTGGTCATATTGGCCGGCGTTACGATCAGGTGCTTGCTCATTTCAACCTGCCTTATCCCTTCCGGGCCGGCCTGATGACGCAGGGTCATCAGCACATTAAACTTCCCTATTGTTAATTGATATTGCCTCAAATAATCGCTTATAGCCCCGCTTAACAGGTTATAAAGCAAAGCCGTACTGTAGACAATCTCTTCCTGATAAGCTTTTTTGTTTGTGTCTATTCCAAATGATTTTAAATAATCCACGACCGCCCCCCTATCAGAAAGTTTACAATACAATAATTAACTTGTCAACTATTTTTCAGTTTGGAAGAAATATGGTAAGCCGCCACCCCAAAAGCGACCCCGACGTTCAGGGAATTCTTAATCCCCGCCATATGCACTTCAATCGCGGCATCGCAGAGCTGAATCAAGGACGCATCCACCCCTGCTATTTCATTCCCGACAACCAAAGCCACCGGACCGTCAGGCCGGTACGCGTGATACTCCTCGCTTTGATCCATTTGCTCCAAAAGCACAATTTGATAACCGTCTTTTTTCAGCTGCTGCACAACCGAATAAACGTCGGAATGGTATTCCCAGGGGATACGGTCCTCCGCCCCCAAAGCGATCTTGCTGATCTGGGACTGCGGAGGGCAGCCGGTAATGCCGCAAAGCCAGATTTTCTCCACACCCGCGCCGTCAGCCGTACGGAAAATGGTGCCGACATTATAAAGGCTGCGGATATCATTCAAAACAACTGTTAGGGGAATCGGAGGCGCCTTCATCCGCTCCTGCTGGCGGGAAACAATTTCTTGATGGGACAGCTTTCGCATTCAACACGTGGATTGAGATTTTTTCAAGTCACGCCGGCCAAAGCCTGTTTCTGACGGCGCAATTTCCTTTTTAATTTAGGCCAATGTTTTTCATCCAGGATAAAACCGACACAGCGTTTCGTGCCGCAGTTGCATAAATGCTCCTCATAATCATCATAATCATACCCATAATTATATGTTATTTCCTCTCCGGGCTGAATATCCTTGAAAGAGGTAATCCAAATATGGCCACGGGCGATTTCTGTCTCACAATTGGGGTCGCAGGAATGATTGATAAAACGGGCCGTGTTATAAGGGACATTCCCGTCAATATCATGTCTTTTGTTCAGCTCAAAGATATATACCGCTCCGTGCTTTTTATTTCTTTTATGCTTCTCCAGGGGGATATCGGCCCGGCGTTGCGATTCGGCTTTCGTGATCCGCTCCCCGACATATTCAATGATTCTGGTCTCCGCAGGGATAAATTTTTTAGCATAAACCCCTTTATTGTGTATCTTGGAAAATTTGACAACGGTATAAGGGCTCGTCGTTTTGGCCGGCTGCTGACTCATCCATTCTCTCCTTAATTTATCTGAATTTAAAGTAATATTAAATGGGGTTCCCGTCCGCCATTCCGGGGATAAAAGAGCCGGGGGCTCGTATTCCGGGTTGCTTATTCCGGCAAATTTTTCTTAATCGCCGCTAAGACCTGCTCCGCCTGAAACGGTTTAATGATGTAATCGCTGACCCCTTCCAGACGCAACAAATCAGCCATCATTTCTTTTGCCGTCAACATGATGACGGGAATATGCCGGAACTCCTGCATCTTTTTGAGTTCAGAGACAAACGTAAATCCGTCCATCCTGGGCATCATCACATCCAAAACGACCAGGTCCGGGCGCTCAGCCTGCAGAGCCTGCATCCCGGCCTCCCCGTCCTCCGCCGTGATGACAGCATAATCATTGGCTTCCAATCGCAGTTTAAGAATTTTTAATATATCAGACTCATCATCAATCAGCAATAGTTTATGTGCCATTTTCCTTTCCCCCTTTTTGTTTTCTCCCTCCCCAACAAGACCCGTTCATCTTTCCTTTGCCGATGAGATATATTGATTGATACAATCCGCAAGCCTTTCGGTATTCAGCAAAGCCAGTTCAAGCAAATGCTCCTGCCCCGGGTTCAAATCGCCGAACAATCTGTCCTGCAGTTGAGCCAGACTTTCCTTGATAACCGTGACCGGCGTTCGCAAATCGTGAGCCGCCATGTCGACAAACTCCCCCTTTAACCGGTCAACTTTTTCTAGGTCCTCTTGCTGTCTTTCAATTTCCTCCTTTAAATCCGCCACCAGCTGCTTTAACCGCCTGTTTTCATTTTCAAAATGTTCCGGGGTTCCCATAATAACGTCCATTTCCTCGAATAACATGTTCTACGCAGGTGTTTCCCCAACATGGTAAAACTTAACAACAATCTTTAAAGCGATTTTATTCTACCGGCAGGGAGAAAGATTGACAAGAAAAAATATGCGTCAATGATGATGACTTTTTAAAAACCCATAAAAAAGGGGCGGAATCATCCGCCCCTTCAATAAAACACCTAATGATCAGACTTAAATCTTAAGCCTTATCAATATACTTAATGAGATCAATCACTTTGCAGGAATAACCCCATTCATTGTCATACCAGGAAACCACTTTGACAAAATTATCGTTCAAAGCTATCCCCGCACCAGCGTCAAAAATAGATGTGCGGGAATCCCCGATAAAGTCACTCGAGACAACCATATCTTCGGTATACCCCAGAATGCCTTTCATCGGGCCTTCAGAAGCGGCCTTCATGGCGGCTTTAATCTCATCATAAGTCGCCGCTTTTTCCAGACGGCAGGTCAAATCCACGACCGAAACGTCAGCCACCGGAACGCGCAGGGACATACCGGTCAGCTTCCCGTTCAGGTCCGGGATAACTTTGCCCACAGCTTTGGCGGCCCCGGTTGAAGAAGGGATGATGTTCTGAAAAGCTCCGCGTCCGCCGCGCCAGTCTTTTTTGGAAGGCCCGTCAACAGGACTCTGCGTGGATGTAACCGCATGGCAAGTCGTCATCAGTCCTTCGATGATGCCCCAGTTGTCATTCAGAACCTTAGCCACCGGAGCCAGACAATTGGTGGTGCAGGATGCGTTGGAAACAATGTTCATGTCGCTTTTATAAGTCTTTTCATTAACGCCCATGACAAACATCGGGGCATCGCTGGACGGGGCGGAGATAACAACTTTCTTGGCCCCGGCTTTTAAGTGCGCACCGGCTGTTTCCGTTGTTTTAAAAATACCGGTCGATTCAACGATATAATCAGCACCGACGGCATCCCATTTCAAGTTTGCCGGATCTCTTTCGGAGGTGACCCGGACCTTCTTGCCGCTCACAACCAGGTTATTGCCTTCGACTTTCACGTCTCCTTTAAAGCGGCCTTGAGTAGAATCGTACTGCAACATATAGGCCAGATAATCCGCATCAAACAGATCATTGATGCCCACGACCTCTACTTGGTCATCCTGCATGGCGGCCCGGAAAACCAGCCGTCCAATCCGTCCAAACCCGTTAATACCAACTTTAATAGCCATCTTTCTCCTCCTTATTACTTAATAATTATACTCATTTTTTTCTCTTGTTTTACCTCAAAGACCTATTCCGGAGAATAATTGCGTAGTGTTTCAGCCGCGACCCCGGGTTCCGTACGGACGATATAAAACCCCGTCCCCCATTCAAAACCTGCGACCCGGCTTAACTGCGGAACAATTTCAATATGCCAGTGGTAACTCTGTGACTCCTTGTAATTGACCGGGGGAACATGCAAATAAAAATTATAAGACGGATCTTTTAAAGTCGTTTTTATCCGCTTTAACACGTCCTGCAAGGTCAACGCCAGTTGATGGCGGTCATGATCCGACAGATAGCAAAAATCCGAGGAATGTTCTTTCGGCAGGATCCAGCACTCGAAAGGATATCTCGGGACATAGGGACAGAAAGAAATAAACGCCTCGTTATCCAAAATGATTCTTTCCTGCTCCTGCTGTTCCTGGGCAATAATATCACAATAGATGCAGCGACCCCGGAATTTAAAATAGTTCAAAGAACCTTCCAGCTCCTCCAGGACATAACGGGGCACCAGGGGCAAAGCAATAATTTGACTGTGGGCATGCTCAATGGACGTTCCTGCGGACTGCCCGTAATTCTTGAAGAGCATAATATACTTGAATCTCCGGTCTTTGGCAAGACTTATAGACCGGCTTTGGGCCAGACGGATAACATTCACAATCTCATCGACGGACAAATCCGCCAAATCCCGGTCATGATCCGGCGTTTCAATAAGAACTTCATGCGCCCCCACACCGTTAGACACATCATAAATACCGTCCGCACGTTTGTCCAAATTACCTTCAATACGCAAAGCAGGAAATTTATTGGAGACGGCCCGCGCTATCCAATCCGGTTTATTCGGAGCCGATCCCTGCGGCCGGATGGCGTCAACTTCCGGAGGTGTTTGTTTCTCCCGGCCGGGACAAAACTGACAGATGGCCTTATGTTTACGTTCGTGAACTTCCTTATCGTAATTATCCGGTCCCCAGGATTCTTCTTTATCCGCAACGATCGCCCACCGGCCGATAATAGGATCACGGCGTAATTCACTCATGACAACTCTACCTCCCTTAAAAATTCCGCCGTGTGTTCGGGGGGGATAGAACAAATATAAAATCCGGAGCCTTTCTCAAATCCGGCCACCCGGGTTAAACGGGGCATAACTTCAATATGCCAATGATAATCCTCTTCAATGGTCGGCCAGCGGGCCCCCCGCTCCTGACTGCGGAACGGCGCCGTTTGAATAACATAATTGTAGGACGGATCCGCCAGCCCGATTTTCAACCGCGTTAACGTATCTTTGAGAATTCTGGCTAAATCGAGTTCCTTGCCCGCCACGCCATGCACAAAATCACAATGATGCTCTTTGGGAAGGATCCATATTTCAAAGGAAAACCTGGGGGCAAAGGGTGTAATAGCGATAAAATGCTCCGACTCGGTCACAACCCGCTTCCTGTCATTTTTTTCCTGACGGATCAGGTCACAGAACAAACACCGGTCATGATAATCAAAATACTTTTTAGCCCGGGACATTTGTTCTTTCACAGCCAAAGGATTCACAGAGGAAGCGATAATTTGGGAACGGGAATGTCCGATATTACGGCTGCCTGCGGCCCAGCCGTAATTCTTATAGGCAATCACATAAAGAAAATTTTTGTTCTGGCTTAACTCCTTAAAACGGTAGACATAGGTATTCATCACATACGCGATCTGCTTTTCACTCAAATCAGCCATATTCGCGATATGATCCGGAGTTTCTATCACGACCTCATGCACTCCGTAATCATTAATGACATCATAAAGTCCGTGGCCCCGGCGTTTGAACTGAGGCGACATTTTTAATAACGGAGTCCCGCTGGGAGTCACCTTAACACTCCAGGGGCTGGAGGCTTGAGGGTCTTTATTGGGGACGGTGTATATCTCCGGCTCTTGGTTATGGCAGAAAGGACACTCTTGAGAGTCTTTTTTATCGACGCGCTGAGGATCAATAATCGTTCCCGGGCGTCTGGCCCGTTCCGTCGCAATAATCACCCAACGGCCAATTACGGGATCTTTACGAAATTCTGGCATAAATAAAACACCCTTAAATACCAGTTAATAAAATTTGCTCAGGGGGCTGATATTTTCAGCAAACGACCGACCCGTTTCTCTCAGCGACGAAACATGTTCCAGAATGTGCCCGCTTCCTTAATTCCGTCGGTTCGCAAGTCATGCCTTTATGAAAAGTTAACGAATTATATCACAAAGGGAATGGGATGCAAATAAAAAATAGGATTGCGAAAATTTTTTTTCCGCGACAAAGGCGTCCGAAGAAAAAAAAGACGGCTTTAAGCGCTTTTGAACGGGCGGCCTATTTCCCATCTTCCTTTTTCTTCATCAATTCTTCCCTCTCCGCTTTTATTTTTTCAGAAATATGATAGGGAACTTCCGCATAAAAACAGGGCTCCATGGAGAAAGACGCCCGCCCTTGAGTTAAAGAACGCAGGGCATTGGCATAATTAAACATTTCTGATAAGGGGACTTCACACAAAGCCGTCTTTAACTTTCCCTGCACGCCCATATTAATAATTTTAGCCCGGCGGCTGTTTAAATCCCCGATCACCGCTCCCATGAATTCTTCCGGGACGGCACATTCCAGCTTCATGATCGGTTCAAGGAATACGGATTTTCCGCGCCTCAGCCCTTCTTTAAGGGCGGCCTTGGCCGCGAGCTGAAAAGCAATGTCACTCGAATCAACCTCATGAAAAGACCCGTCAACGAGAGTCACAGTAAAGTCCGTGACCGGATACCCGGCCAGAATACCGCTTTCCGAACCGGCATTGATGCCTTTCTCAACGGAAGGGATATATTCGCGCGGGATGACGCCCCCTTTGATTTTATCGATAAATTTAATTCCGTCTCCCGGTTTTTCACTGGGTTCCATTTCAATAACACAATGCCCGTATTGCCCGCGACCGCCTGTCTGGGAAATAAATTTGCCCTCGATTTTCTCCACTTTCTCTTTAATCGTCTCCCGGTAAGCGACCTGCGGACGTCCGATATTCGTCTCTAGGTTATGTTCCCGTTTCATACGGTCGATAATAATCTCCAAATGCAGTTCCCCCATCCCGGACAGGAGTGTCTGGCCGGTCTCATGATCATAGGACATCCTCAATGACGGGTCTTCATCGAGGAATTTCCTTAAAATAAGCCCCATCTTATCCTGGTCCGCCTTGGTTTGCGGTTCAATGGCCATTGAGATAACCGGCTCCGGAGATTCAATACTTTCCAAGAGGATGGGTTGGTTCTCAGCGCACAGCGTATCACCGGATTTCGTTGTCTTAAGGCCGACTAAAGCGACGATCTCCCCGGCACCGGCGCGCGGGACAATTTCCTGCTTATTGGCATGCATCACAACGATCTTCGCAACGCGCTCCCGCTTGCCTGAGGATGAGTTGTAAACCGTGCCTCCGGATTCAATGATTCCGGAATAAATCCGGGTATAGAACAACTTCCCGACATAAGGATCGGAGGCAATCTTAAAAACCAACGCGCTAAGAGGTTCCGCGACCGAAGGATGCCGTTCAAGGGTTTCCTCTGTCCTGGGCCGTGTCCCGGACACCGGAGGAACCTCCAACGGCGAAGGCAGGTAATCCACAATGGCATCGAGGACTTTCTGCACCCCGCGGTTGCGCAGGGCTGTTCCGACCAAAGCGGGGAAAAAGGCGTTTTTAACAACAGCGCGCCGGATCGCAGGGACAATGTCTTCTGCGGAGATTTCCTGTTCTGCCAGCATTTTTTCCATGATATCGTCATCACACGTGGACAATCTTTCCAACAGGATCTTGCGCACCTCCTGGCTTTTCGCTTTCAGGGGTTCCGGGATGTCCTGTTCCTCGAACTTCATTCCTTCGTCATCAAGGTAATGGATATACTTCTGATGGATCACATCCACAATGCCTTTAAACTGGTCTTCCGTGCCGTCAGGGATCTGGACGGCCGCCACATTAGCTCCGATACGGTCTTCAATCTGTTCAAGCACCCGGAAAAAGTCCGCACCCATACGGTCAATTTTATTAATAAAAAATATCCTCGGGACATGATACCGGTCGGCCTGCCGCCATACCGTCTCTGTCTGAGACTGCACGCCGCTTGTGGCGCACAGCACAACAACCGCCCCGTCAAGAACCTTCAGGGAACGCTCTACCTCAACCGTAAAATCAACGTGTCCGGGAGTGTCGATGATGTTCACTTTCTTGCCTTTCCAAAAACATGTGGTATTGGCCGATGTGATCGTAATCCCCCGTTCCTGCTCCTGGGCCATCCAGTCCATTGTCGCATTACCCTGATCGACCGTCCCCATTTTATGAATGACCCCGGTATAATAAAGGACTCTTTCCGTGGTCGTCGTTTTACCGGCATCGATATGAGCGATAATCCCGATGTTCCGGACATCAGCCAGGACAGCATCCCCTCCCCGTTCTTCTGGCACAGGCTGGGCCTCCCCGGCAACGGGGACGGCTTCCTGAGCGGCCGCCTCAACGCCCTCTTCAAGAGGTTGTTCGGCTTCCAGGCCTTCACCGGCAGCTTCCCCGGCCGGGACCATTTTCTCTTCCGGCTCAGGAATTTCGACGACCGGCGGCGCCAAGAGTTCTTCCTCCCATATCCGGATATCAATACCGATCTGCTGCCGGACATATTCCATGGCCGTATCGCCTCTCTTTTTTATCCGGCCGATCAAATCCAGCAATTTATCGCTTTTTTCCTGAACGGTCTTTTCTCTTTCCTGTATCTTCTCTTTTATTTCAGCAGCCCGCTTCTGGTCTTTCTGGACTGTTATCATACTATCCTTGATGGCCAGCTCCTTTTCCCGGAAAGAGGTCTCCAGCTCTTTAATTCTTTGTTCCAAATTATTGACACGCGTCAGAAAAGCCCGGCCTGAAGCCTGTTTTTCTTTAAGATTATTTTGAATCATCCGGCGCTCTTCCTTCGCTGTTTCGATCTTATGATTCAAACGGTCCCGCATATGGTCAAACTCCTGAATATACCGGCGTTCGCTGCGCAGAGCTCTGCGCGTGTTCTTTAAAATACGTTTCTTATCAACAATCAACGCCTGCAGCCTCTCATGATGCTCCTGCATATGGCGGTGTTCTTTCGTTAAATCATCATGTTGGATTGAAAGTTCCAGAGCCTTGTTGATATCTTCTTTATTCGTATCATCTAAAGCGGAAAAAACGTCCAGCGACTCTTCTCCCGGGGAAGCCTTGGGGGAATTCGGGGACGGTAGCGGCTCACGGCGCAAACCTATCCGGTCCAAAAGCTCCGAGGTTGTGACAGGCTGATTATAGACCGGGGCGTTTTTCTTGCGGATAGAGTCTTCTATCCTTTTTTCCTTCCACATAAGCCAGGCAATCGTGCCCAACCCGGCGGAAATACATATTGTTCCGATAAAAAAAACGATCATGGCATTAGAAAAAAAGCCGGGGGATCCATCTCTCCCAAAGTCTTTCCTTGGCGGGCATCAGAATGTCATCCCGACAGCAAGCCGATGTCCCAGAATAAAATCTTTGGCCGGCATGGCCTTTGCGGACGCCAAATGGACTTTCTTCACCAGGAGGCTTTTGTCCCCTGTCTGCAGGACAAAACCCGAAGGCAGAATTTCCACGATTGTCCCGGGGACTCCCCCGAAGGAACCGACGATTTCTGTTTCCAGAATCTTCAACAATTTATCTTTATAGAATGTATAGGCAGAAGGCCATGGCTGTAAGCCGCGGACCATGTTGTGGATCTTAAACGCGGAATCCTGCCAATGGATCAGCCCCAAATCTTTTGTCAGCTTGGGAGCAAACGTCACCTGACTTTTATCTTGGGGAATAGCCTGAACATGCCCGGCCTGAATATCGGCCACTGTTTGATTCAGCAAATCCGCACCCAAACGGGCCAATTTAGCCCGCAGAGAAACAGCCGTGTCGGCATCTTCAACCTTCAAACGGGCCTGGGATAATATGTCTCCGGCATCCAATTGAGGATTCATTTTAATAACAGAAACTCCTGTCTCCTGCTCCCCCCGGATCAGGGCCCAATTGACCGGAGCCGCACCGCGATAACGGGGCAGCAGGGATGCGTGCACATTTACGGAAAACAACCGCGGGATGGCCAGAAGTTCATTTGAAAGGATTTTCCCGTAAGCAATGACGACAAAAAGGTCGCTCCGCAATGAAGCAATATCCTCCAGAAAACTCTTCTGGCTGATATCTTCCGGCTGAAAAACGGGGATACGGTGCTGCCGGGCACATTGTTTGACCTCAGAGGCCTGCGTGTGCATCCCCCGGCCCCTGGCCTTGTCCGGAGGGGTGACACAAGCGGCAATCTCCCGTCCCGAAAGCACAAGCTGCTCCAAATTCGTAACGGCAAAATCATCACTGCCAAAAAAAACAATCTTCATATTCCCTGCTTTGTACAAATTTAAATATTATGTTCCGTCTGTGTTATGCCCGGCATCACCGAACAGGGCGACACCGCCCTTCCGCGTCAGAGGCTTTAAGGATCAACCTGAACAGTCATGATAAGGTCTTTACGCCTTCTTAGAGATTTCTGAGCCTGCTGAATCAGGGCATGGCCTTTTTTAACCGAGCTGCTTTTAAGCATTATAATAAATCGGTACTGATCACGCAATTTGGGATGAAAATCCGGTTGCGGCTCCATAATTTCAACATTCTGCTTATTGACTTTCTGCAATTCCTCATAAAGACTGAAAATCTGTGCCTGCACAGCATCTTCCCGCGGCCCGCGGAATGTGATCTCGATCAAATGTTTGTACGGGGGCAATCCCGATTCCTGCCGCTGTTTCAACTCCTGCTTATAAAACAATTCGTCCTTGTCTTTAGAGACAGCCTGAAGAGCCTTATGGTCCGGATGATACGTCTGCACGACGAGCCGCTGCCGGGCACATTTCCGCAAGCGCAGGAGAAGAGCAAAGGCTTGTTGCTCACTGCGGAAATCCGGACGGTGGATTTCCGCATCAAAATCCAAAACAGCTATCAAATCAAACATCTTTTCATCAAGAGTGCGCCATACCGCCTGAGTGGCCACGACGATATCCGCCCCCCGGGACAGCTGGCTCATATCCCGGTCGACACGCAAAACTTTGGCTGCCGGGAAAATCCTGGCGCATTCACTCTCGACTTTCTCATCCCCGATCCCCCAGGAACGCAGATACTTGCTTTGGCATTGCGGACAGCGTTCCGGAAGAGCCGTCGACCAGCCGCATAAAGAACAGATCAGCTTCTTTTTAGAGAACAGATAGGACAAAACAACATCGCACCTTTGACACCGCATCGCATGGCCGCACTGATGACACCGGGTGGCCAGACTGAACCCCCGCCGGTTTAAATAAAGCAGCACCCGGCCTTTATTCTGCAATATTTCGTGAATATAATTTTGCAGAGGGAAAGAAATAATGGTTTTCCTGTTGGGCTTATAATTCGACAAATCAATTGTCCGCATGTCCGCCTGAAAAGACGGCGGGAAAACAACTCTTTCGCAGGTCTTGTTCCTGACCTGATACATAATCTCAGAAGAAGGGGCCGGGGTGAAAAAAACAAGCTCTGTTTGTTCCAGACGGGCCCGCATTTGAGCGATATCCCTGGCATGGTAAAAAGGGGACTGTTCCTGTTTATACGCCCGGTGCTCCTCATCCATCATGACAATAAGGCCCAAATCCCTGACAGGAGCAAAAACGGCTGACCGGGTCCCTATGACGAAATTATTCCGGCCATCTTTAATCCGGCTCCACGCCTCCAATTCTTTTTTAGCTGTTGAACGGCGGTCCAACAGCAGAATTTCCTCCTTGAATTCCTTTTCCAGAAACGTTTTCATGCCTTGAATACGGGCCGTTTCCGGGACGAGGACAAGAACTCCCTGTCCGGCTTTACGAATCAGCGCCATACGTTCAACAATCCAGCCCCGCCCTTCCTGGTCAAGGAAACTTTGACACAGGGTTGAACGGCACTTTTCCCCGCCTCTTTCAACCTGTATGTTTTGAAGCGGACGCTGAGTTATTGTTTTCTTTCGCAACGCTGCCGGCAAACTGGCATCAAGGGCCTCTCCAAGCTGACATCCGTATAATTTTGCGAATTCTTTAGCCAAAGACAAGGCCGGGTCATTAAACGTAGGTTCAAGATCCAGAAGCGAATGAACAGGCTTTAACTTTCGGGGCGTACCGCGTGCTTTAAGTCCGATGACAAAACCGATAACATACCGGTGTCCAAACGGCACATAAACCCTTTGTCCGACCATAACACGGCCCCGCATCTCATCCTTTATAAGATAATCAAACGGCCCGGCCACGGGCAAAGGAACAACAATTTCAGCGATATTCTGATGCATATCCTACCCTGTAAAAAATCATTAAAACTCTGCCGGAAATACTTCCTCCCGCTTCCCGGCGCACAGGAACAAACACCGGATTCAACGGAAGGATTCCCTGTGTTTCTTAATATTACTATAACTGTATCATTTAGAGATTTTAATACAAACCGGAGCCAAATAAAACAAAAACCTTACCCATCCTAAAAACCTGTTAACACAAAAATAAAAAGAGAGGAAACCGGCAGGAAATTTTTTATGCCGCAATAATGTTTATGATGTCTTTAACGGCTTCTGGTTTGGCCAAGAGCTGTGCCCGGGTCTTGGCCGCCTGCATCGTCTCGGGATGCTTTTGGAACTGATTGAGGATTTGCGCAATCTGATCAACCTGAGGACAAAGATGCCCAACACCGTAAGTATCAAGAACTTTGACATTGTTTGCTTCTTGTCCCGGGATAGCGTTAAAGAAAACGAGAGGCAGCCCTGTCACCAGGGCCTCGGATATGGACAACCCTCCTGGCTTAGTGACCATAATATCCGAGACCGCCATCAACTCATCCATATTGTCGACCAGACCGCAGACTTTAACAAGTTCTTTCTTGTTCTGGTTCAGTTTCTTAAATAATCCTTGATTATGCCCGCAAACGACGATAAGCTGCAGGTTCTTCAACCGGCTGATAATTTCTTCTATAGGGCCAATACCAAAAGAACCGGTCGCGATCAGAACAGTCATGACATCCTGTTTTAACCCTAACCGTGCTTTCAAAGGGCCGATGTCTTTATCTTCAGAGAATTTTGAATCCGTCGGGATGCCGGTAACAGCTATAATATCTTCTCTGACCCCCAGCATTTTAACTTTACGCTTTGTCCAGTCCGAAGCCACCGTATAAGTTGCGACACCTTCACTCAACCAGATCGTATGAACATCAAAATCCGTGATCACACAGGTTATACGGGAGGCAATGGCTCCTTTTCTTTTTAAATAGGCCGCCACTTCGCAGGGGAAAAAATGAGTGGCGACGATGGCGTCAAATTGCTCTTGAAGAAACAGCCGGGCCAAGGCTCCGGCATGAACGGTGTTTTGAATCCTTCGTAAAACGCGGATAAAGGGGAGCAAAGGACGCCAATCAAGGATAGAAAATAAGGAACCCCACAGCCAGGAAACCCGGCTGATCAGAAATGTATAAGTCCGGGTATATACAAATTTATAAAGACGGCTGGTGTAGTCAAGGGCGTCCACCAGGTGGACCTGATGGTCCGGACAACAGGCTAAACCCTGAGCAATAGCCTCAGCAGCCTTTCGATGCCCTGCTCCAGCCGTAGCATAAATCACCAAAATTTTCATATGGCCCCGGGGATTCCTATTGATAATTTTGGAAAGAGGTTATTTCCTTTTCAGGGTATTACTTTTCTTTTGGATTGCGGAGGCTTTTTTTGAAACTTTTGTTGATTTTTGAAACCCGTTCAAGCCACAAATAATTTTACTCGCATCATAAAGATCTTTGACGATATAATCCGGCTTAACAATCCATCCGTTCATATAACGGCGATTTTCACGGCCGGACAGGACAAAGATTGTCTTACAACCCGCATTATAGCCGGTCTCAATATCCTGCTTGGTGTCTCCGACAAAATATGTTCTTCTTGCGGAATCCATGGTTTTATCAACGGACTTAAGCGCCCGGCGAACCGATCCGATATCCGGCTTGCGACAGCTGCACCCCGCATCCGGTCTATGCGTACAATAATAGACTTTCTTTATTCTGGCCCCGGCCTTTTCAACGCCCTTTAACATTTTGCGGGTAATCCGGTTAAGTTTGTCTTGAGTGAAAACGCCGCGCCCCACCCCGGCCTGATTGGAAACGACAAAGATGGTATATCCGGCATCCGAAAGCATTCTCATAGCATCCAGGGCCCGGGGCAAAAAATGGAAATCCTTGACTTTCGTCACATATTTTCCGTGTCCCGGAAAAACGTTAATAACGCCATCTCGATCCAGAAAAACAATTTTCAATTCTTTACCTGCCACGAAACATTCACTTCCTCTCGCTTTAGACTTTTTCCTTACTTGACCGTTTCATTTCCCAATATTTTGCATAACTCATTATTTGATAAAGAGATGCAAAATAAGCAATCATAAACCCCATAAATCCGTCTTTAAAGCCTTTTTTTCGCAAGTACAAGCGCAAAAAGCGGTCAAATGTTCTGCGCACCATCCTTCCTAACGGCATATGAACGCCTGTACGAAGCCACTTCTTGGCTTCCAGCGTGGTTTGCCGGTTCAAACTTGCCAGAAAATGCTCAAAATCCGGATAACCTTTATGAAAAATATCTTTTGAAAGCTCCCCGGTCGGGCCGTCAACAAAGGCTCTCGGATGCACCTCAACTTCTTCATATTGAAAAAAATTCTTCTCAAAAAGCCTTAATTTGCTCGCAGGATACCAGCCGGAATACTTTACCCAATAATCACCGATATAGGTTCTGATGGGTATGGACCAGGCTTTAACCTTCCCGGGCTTCGCTAAAACTTCGCTGATTTCTTTCTTAAGATCTTCCGAAACCCTTTCATCCGCGTCCAAACTTAAGACCCAGTCATTGGCGGCTAAAGAATACGCCCAATTGCGGTGCTGTCCTTCATTCAGCATAGCCTGGGTGAAAATCCGCGGAGTATAGGCCTGAGCTATTTCAACGGTGCGATCCGTGCTTAAATCATCTATAACGATAATTTCATCAGCCCATTGGTATACGCTTTCACAGCAGTCCCCAATGCACTCCTCTTCATTTTTTGCAAGAATCACAACTGTTAATGAAATTGGCGTCATATTGACAAAATCACTGTATAAGTATACAAAACGGAAGAATGAGAATCAATGCAAATAGCGTTTTTTTTAATGCATCTTCTGAAGGGGAAAAAAGTGGGGTTGAGGACGGAACTGAAACACGGGAAGACCGTTAAAACACAGAAAAAATAAAAACGGTTTGGGTCAAAATGAATTTATCTCGAACCGGAAGGCACTTTTCTTACGGCAGGAATTCTTTGTCCGGCGTCCCGATAGCCTTAGTTTTTGACACAAAAAGTTTTACAGAAAATCGCCGGCTCTTGCCCCGCGGGCCAGTCTTTTAAACAATGTCTTTCAGACACTGGCATACGTAAGACACCTGCTCCTTTGTCATATGCGGGAACATGGGTAAAGACAGAATCTCGTCCGCGACTTTTTCGGCAACAGGGAAATCGCCTTTTTTATAGCCTGCATCGTCATAGGCTTCCTGAAGGTGTACAGGAATCGGATAATGGATCAAAACACCCACGTCTCTCTGTTTTAATTCTTCCAAGACCTTATCCCGGTTTTTGACTCTTATGGCATACGTTTGGAAGACATGTGTCCGGTCCGGAAGGATAACCGGAGTAATAACATCTGCTGTATCTTTAAGGCATTCAGCATAATACGCTGACACTGTGTTCCGCATTTGATTCCATTGATCTAAATGCTTAAGCTTAGCCGCCAAAATAACAGCCTGCACAGTATCCAAACGCGAATTATAGCCTTTAACTTTATGTTCATACCGGCCTTCCCGCCCGTAATCCCTCAGCATCAATAATTTTTTATAATATTCTTCATTGTCTGTCACAACAATACCCCCGTCACCGAAAGCCCCCAGACTTTTGGTCGGATAAAAACTGAAACAGGCGATGTCCCCCAAAGAGCCGATTCTTTTTTCTTTATAACGCGCCCCATGAGCCTGCGCGGCATCCTCCACCACCTTTATCCCCTTAGCCTGGGCAATTTCGTTGATCTTGTCCATGTTGGCGGCTTGGCCGTAGATATGAACCGGAATGATCGCCTTGGTTTTATCCGTAATGGCTTTTTGCAAGGCTTCCGGGTCCATATTATACGTATCTTCTTCTATATCAACAAATACCGGGGTAGCCCCCGTGTAAGATATACACAGAGCCGTGGCAATAAACGTGTGCGTCGGGAGGATAACTTCATCCCCGGCATCAACGCCTAAAGCGGCCATGGCTAAATACAAAGCGTCCGTACCGGAATTAACGCCAACGGCATACTGAGCCTCGCAATATCCGGCAAAATCTGCTTCAAAATTCTTCTCCTCCTCGCCTAAAATAAAATTGCCTTTTTTAAAGACGGCCTTTAAATTCACATCAATTTCATCCTGAATCGTTTCGTATTGTCCGGAAAAATCAATAAACGGTACCTTCATGAATATCCTGCCTTTCTCTTGCAATGAGTCTACGGTCACGCGTTTAACTCAACGCGTGTGGACTTTCTCGGTTTTGGGAGATAAAAATTGTTCAACCTTCTGATAAACATCCTCAAGCTTTATCTTCTTTAAACAATGAACATGGGAACATTGCGCCCTGCGAAAATAACGGTAACACGGCCGGCAGATGATGCCGGTCGTTGCCACGGCGTGGCCTTCTGCCGGATAAGGGCCGTAAATGGTTTCGTTCACCGGCCCGAAAACGGAAACCGTGGGTATCCGGGCCGCAACCGCGATATGCAGCGGACCACCGTCATTCATAACAGCCAAAGCACACCGGCTTAAAAGCGCGCACGTTTGCAGCAATGTCGCCTGGCCGCTGGCATCAATCACGGACGCAGGCTTCTGCCTGAGAATCTCCTGGCATAAAGCATGATCTTTTGAATCACCCAACAGTATAACCTTAGCAGAAAATTTTTCAATGACTTTATTTATCAGGGCTCCATAATTTTCAACAGGCCATTGCTTATAACCGGAATCTTTGCCCCAGGAGGCCCCCCCGCCCGGGAAAAAGGCAATGACGCGATCTTTCTTTTTCAGTTGATGGTCGCGCAAAAAACCTTCCACCCAATTCATATCTTCAATCGCAACGGGCATCTCCAGACGTCTGGCCTTCCCCTGGCAGCCGATCACCTTTCCGAGGTCAAGATAATAATCCACAACATGCTGAGTTTCAAAACCGGATAAAGGCAATGATTTCGTGAGAAAAAATCCGCGCTTTTTGTAATTATAACCGACAATGTCTCTGATTCCGCTGAACCATAACAAAAAATTCATACCGCTGTTCAGGGACAGGTCAAAAGCCAGATCACAATGTTCGTTGCGTATCGTCTGTGCCAGTTCCAGGATTTTCTGCACATAAGAAATCTTTGATCTTTTAAAGACTTCGTAAAATTCATCTCTTTCGTAAATCAATATGCGGTTGACACAGGGATTCTGCGACAAGACCTCGGCGCCGCGGCGGTTCGCCAAATAGGTTAGCTGGACACGGGGGAAAGTCTCCTTGATATCTCTTAACAATGGTGTTGAAAAAAGCACATCTCCAATGCCAAAGATATTAACAACTAATATTTTTTTCACAGAGGACGTCTTCATATGCGGCCTTGAACAGTTCTTCCCGTCAAACGATCTTTCGGTTTTTCTTCTTAAGAATATCCACGACAGTCCGGACTTTCTGCGAATCCTGAGTGCGGCAGACAAGAACAGCGTCGCCGGTAACAACCACAGCAATGTTCTCTAAGCCGATAGCCGCGACCTGACAGGTCTCGGAGCGCACAAAAGTATTGCGGCAGTCCAGCTGAAGAATGTTCCCGGAGCTGTGGTTGCCGTTTTTATCCTTGGGCAGAACATCAAAAAGAGCTTCCCAGCTCCCCAAATCAGACCATTCCATATCAGCGGCCGGGATACATACGACGCGATCCGCTTTCTCCAGAATAGCATAATCAACAGAAATGTTCGGCAAAGCAGACCAGGATTTCAGAACCTGCCGGTTTGATTTATTGAACAAAAGATGATAGGCTTCCGGCAAATGAACGGAATATTCCGTCAGGATGTTATCCGTCCGCCAGATAAAAATGCCGCTGTTCCAGAAATATTTCTTTTCTTTCAGATAACGCCGGGCCTTGGGCAAATCCGGCTTCTCGACAAACTTATCAACCGGCCAGAGAACCGGCCGGCTGCGACTGTCCTTCCGGCACTTCATATATCCATAGCCTGTTTCCGGGCGGTGAGGGACGATCCCCATCGTCACCAGGTACTGGCGGTCCGCCAGACGAAAAGCTTCTTTCAAATGCTTCCGGAAAGCCTGCGGCTTCAGGATTAAATGATCGGCCGGCAAAACCGCCATAACCGAATGAGGGTTCCTGCGAAAAAGCGTTGCCGCAGCCCACAGAATAGCCGGGGCGGTGTTCTTTCCGCTGGGTTCCAGAAGGATATTCTCTCCGGGGATATTATAGGACCGGCATTGCTGCCGGATCATTTTTTTGTATCCCGATCCCGTGACGATATAAATACGATCCGGGGGAATTAACGGACGGACCCTTTCAACCGTCTTTTGAAATAATGTCTGGCTGTCGACAATATTCAAAAATTGTTTTGGCCTTTGCTGACGGCTCAACGGCCAGAAACGGGTGCCGGAACCGCCGGCCAGGATGACCGCGTAATGATCCTTTTGAGCTTTCATCTAAAACTCCTATATCGTTATTATTAATAAATTTTACGAAGACATCCTCATGAAACACCGCACGGCCGGCCACATCAGGCATCTTCTTCCTTTAACGAAATATATTCGGCATTCACTCTGGCCACACTGTTAAAAATATTTGTCTTAATATTGGTCCCCCGGGTGTCTTTCTGAAGATCAAGAATAAGCTGCTTCATCTTTTGCCTTTTGGTGTTCTGGCCGAAAGCACATTCGCTGCGATGGGAAGGGAACCCGTTCTCCTGCGCGAACTTGCGTGTCATATATTCCTCAACGTAGCACAGCGGCCGGATAAGGACACATTGTCCTTTAAACATAACCTGCCGGGGCTGCATAGTCGATATCTCCCCCTTATAGAATAAATTCAGCAGAATTGTCTCGATGATATCATCCTTATGATGGCCCAGAGCGATCTTATTACAGCCGGCTTCCTCCGCCAACTCAAACAAAGCCTTGCGTCTGTTCCAGGAACACCAAAAACAGTTTGTCCGCTGCTCATCATTCAACACCTGAATATCCCGCAAATAAAAAGGCACGCCGATTCTCTCCAGGAGATTCTTCATCTCTGCCTCCGGGCATCCTGTTCCGCAAGACATGTCAGGCTTGATATGCGCCACTTTAATTTCAAAATACACGGGAGACCAGTTCTGTCTGGCCTTCAGCAAATGCAACATCGTCAGGCTGTCTTTTCCCCCGGAAACCGCCACGAGAATTTTATCTCCTTCCTCAATCAGCTGATAATCTCCTATCGCCTTGCCGATTTTAGAAGAAATCCTTTGGCCTGTCCGGGACAGCCGGGCTCCGGAAGTTTTCATCATATCTTTTTCAAGCATCATGGTGCAGCCTTTTTTAAAATAATCATTTCGCCTTCTGGGAAAACCGGCGAAAAAAACTCTTCCTGATATAATATAAATTTAATGATGCCAGAGTTTTAATAAACCCTATTACATAATAGCATTATTATTGTATAATATAGAGAAGTCTTACCCCCCTGCGGATGCATGTGCAGGAAACGGCTCTCAAGAAAATTCTATTATAACAACGTTTTTCATTTTGGGGAAATTACTTCCTTGGCAACCCAGAGATTTATATTTCGATGAATCCACAAGCCAATAAACAGCTTTCATTCTTGGACTTTCTTTCTCTCTCGTTCTCTGCCTGCATCTTTGCCTTGATCTACCTTTTCTTCGTCAATTCCCTGGACAACTTTACCAGCTGGTTACGCGTGGAAAAAATTCCAGGGGTCGAGTTTATTCTGGTCGATGCCGTTTCGATCGTTCCGGCTATATGGCTAAGCCTTCTTTTTGTTAAAAAGAGGCTGAAAATGCTGGCCGGGACTTTTTTTATAAGCCTGCTTTTTCTGGCGATCTTATATTTCGATATCTTTCGCAACACTCAGGAACTTCTGGAACTCACCGAAAGCATGATGCGGCTCTGTGTCACGGCGATCGGGGCCTTTTTAGGACTCTATATCGCCATGTCTTCATCCAGCGATGACATGAACATCCGCCACGACACGGAAGAGATCCTGGTCGACCCAAGTGCATCGCATAAAATCTCCCTGTTCCTCTTCCTGTTTTCGATCCTCTCTTTCCCCATGGTTTATTTAAGCTTTATTATTTTCATATTATCCCCTCTCTGCTTCGCCTTATGGCTCCTTTTATTAGCGCAGAACAGTCCGGACATGCCTCAACTGATATGGATTTTTATTATCTTGATTCAAACCATATGCATCTTGATCACGACCCAAACGATACACACGACCTTTGTCCTTGACCCCCCCATTCAGCCGGGTCTGGTGATTAATCTCGAAACGAACCCCAGGCTCAAACAAATCATCAACGAAATTTGCATCGTGCTTCGCATACCTGCGCCCGAGACTCTGATCCTGCACGCAGAACCTAAAGTTATCGTCCGCAAAAGCAATCTGAACACTTTCAACGGCCTGATTAAACAAAGGGTGCTGGCCGTCGGATTGCCTTTATTATATTCTTTAAACCTTAAAGAGTTTAAAGCCCTCATAACCTATGAACTGGCCCCTTTCTCCGGCCGGGACAAACTGTACAGCGAGCTTATTCTTCCCAGCTACCAGATATTTTCCGATTCGTTCGCGCAAATGGACAATGTCCTGCTGAAACTCCAGCGGGGAAAAACACAACAAGGCATCGTGGGGTTTACTCAGTTTCCCTATAAATTCTTTCTGCAGATCATTTCAGAACAGTTCGCTCAATTAGACAATTTCCTCACCCCGGCCCGGAAACGGCGGGCCATGCTGATCACTCAAAAGCACTATGAATCAGAATGCATTCAATCGGCTCTTTCCAAGAAAGAACATGTCCATAAATACTTTCAAGACACGTTCAATCAGATGCCTTTCAGCGAAAGCAATATCTTCCGGCAGTTTCATGAAATGCTGAAGGACCAGTTCAAGGAGACTCTGGACATGAGTCAGGATGAGGTCATGAAGGAAATCGTCTTGGAGCTGGAACCGTTGGAGCCCAAAATTTCATTAATTTACCAATATTTCCGTCATATCAAACGCTATTATAAAGAATTCTACCGTCTGCTTAAAGAATTTAAGACAGACAATATCCAAGGGGACAGTTTAACCGCCGGCCCGTTATCACTCGGAAAATAAACCATGAAACCCAAGACCGTTCAATGGACAATCCTCTTAATCCTCCTTCTCTCAGGGCCGTCCGCTCTCAAAGCAGAAGATAAAGCCCCCCCTAACGGCTGGTATACGGTGTATTTCGACAACGGGGAAGTCTGGAAAAGAGGGAAATACACCGACGGCAAAAAAAACAGCCGTTTTGTCGAATACTACGAAAACGGGAACCTTAAAAACGTCTCTCACTATTCCGAAGGGAAAAAACACGGAAGATTTAACACATACTATGAAAATGGACAAATCAAAGAGTCCCGGGAATACATGAACGATGTCCTGCACGGGACAATGAAGAAGTCGGCCCCCAACACCCAGATCATATTATTAGCTGAATACAAGTACGGCGTCCTGGATGGTTTTTACAAGGAATATTATGAAAATGGTTTTCTCAAGATGGAAACCAGCTATAAAAACGGAGAAAAATTCGGCAGCATGAAAGAATATTATGACAACGGGAAACTGCAAATCGAAAGTTTTTACAGCAAAGGCGTCCTTAATGGCGTCTACATAGAATATTTTCCGGATGGCACGCCCAAGCTTAAGGTCCGCTACAGAAACGGGGAAAAAACCGGCTCAGAGAACAGGTATTATCACAGCGGCGATACGGACTATTATAATTATCAGAAAAATGTCCTGCAGGGTGATGCCAAGGTTGTTGATGAAAAAGGGCAAATTTACATGCAGATGATTTATGATAACGGCGAGTTGAAGGGATACAAAATTTTTCATAAAAATTTCGCCCTGAAAGAAGAGACAAAAATTCTAAACGAAAAAATTCACGGAGAAAGGAAGTTTTACTACCCTAATGGCAAACTGAAACTCTACGTGAATTATGAGCAGGGCATCCTGAACGGGCTGATGCTGGAATACCACAAGAAAGGACAACTGACACGGGAGGCCTCTTACGTCAACGGGCACCTGGAAGGCCCCTTCAAAGAATATTATGTTACCGGAGTTCTTAAACGCGAAGGGGAATACAAAACAGACCTTCTGCAGGGCGTGGTCAAGGAGTATTATACCGATGGATATCTTCATTATGTTAAGACTTTCAATGAAGACAAGGTTGTCGGGGTGGTTTGGGAATATTACCCGAAAGGGGACCCTAAAGTCCAATTCACTTTTAAAGACGGGCAGCTTGAAGGGCCTTACAAAATGTATTATGAAGATGGCGCGGTTCTCCAGGAAGGGACATTTAAATCAGGGAAACTACACGGGCTTATCCGGAGCTATTATAATAACGGGTTTATAAAATCCGAAGAGATATACAACCTTGACAATCTCGTTCAAAAGCTGGAATTCAAAGAACGGTGGCAATCTTATCTCTGGGAACAATTCGTGAACCATGTCAAGTCTGCGTGGAAAAACACAAAACTGTATTTTTCTGACCAGGGCACAGGACACCCGTCCTTATAAAATCCCCGCCACCATCAGGGATTCCAGGCGGCAAAATCCTCCACCCAGATAAGTTCGCAAGCCCCGAACCCGATATCCTGCCGCGTCAATGACGACGTCCAGGTAAAACCGTCCTCCCCTTTAACGCTAACGAGGGCCCCTTTAATGGAAACAACCTGGCCGCGTTTAGCCCGTTTGATCCTTTTAGCAATTGCTCCGTCGGCCGGAATAAGGTGCATATTGGCGCTGTGTGTCTCAACATCCCGCCGGTCGATTATCTGGCCGTCGGTCCACCAATGATAAAAACGGTTATACTGATGAACGCCTATTTTACTGACAATACGGCCGTCTGACATCGGTCCCCAGCCGAGCGCCAAGTCCACGGGGACAAGCTTGGCCGCACGGCCCCAGTTGTAATGCTTAGCGCCCAGCACAAGCCCTTCCATTTCAAAAGAAGCCAGCGGCGTCACCTCATAATCCAGGTGATAAAAGACCTCCCCTTCATCCATATTTTCCTGCCAGGGCTCGGAAGGGACAGTCACGTCCTGCTTGAATTTTGCCGGCCGGAATCTCAACCAAGCGATGACCAGCAGCAGAAGGATTAAAACAACAACTGCGATTTTCTCAACGGTGATTTTCGGTTTTAAACTCACGGTTCAGGTTCCGCCTCATTCCGGGTATTATCAGAAAGATCCTCGTCTGCTCGCGGCGAAGAGGTCCCTCCGCCTAATTTTTCGCCGCACCTGCGGCAAAAGACCGCGTCCGGCTGATGCCCTTTAAGAGAACAGTGGCCGCAGACTCTATGTTCTGTTTCTGCCCGCGACATTTCCGCCATTTCCAGGGAAACAAATCCCGTCGGCACGGCAATAATAGAATACCCCAGAACCATAAGAATAGAGGCGAGCATCTGGCCCAGGATCGTCCTGGGGGCAATGTCTCCATAGCCCACGGTCGTTAACGTGACAATGGCCCAATACATGCTTTTAGGGATACTCGTAAAGCCATGTTCTTCTCCCTCCAAAAGATACATGGCCGTTCCTAACAGCAAAACCAGAGTTAAAACAGCTCCCAGGAACACGAGAATTTTGGCTCTGCTGGCTTTTAAAGCAATTAACAGCAAATGCCCCGCTTTAATATATCGGCCAAGTTTAAAAATACGGAAAACACGCAGCAGCCGCAAAGCCCGGATCACTAAAAGCGAGTGAGCGCCAGAGACAAAAAGACTGAGATACGCAGGAAGAATGGCCAGCAGGTCAACGATCCCGTAAAAACTTCTCGCATATAAGACAGGCTTTTTAATACTCAGCAAGCGAAGGAGATATTCTGCCGTAAACAGCAGCGTGAAGATCCATTCGAAAATTTTGAATATCGGCCCATAAACAGCGCGCAGTTCCGACATGCTTTCCAGGATAACGACAAAAATACTGGACAGGATGAGCCATAACAAAAAAACATCAAAAGCTTTTCCTTCCTTTGTTTCCGTGCCGAAGATAATTTCATAAGCGCGCTCTCGCCAGGAGATTCCGTCTCTGTTCTGTGGCTGATGGACCATAGAAATTTTCCCGGATCCTTTCGTTTCTCAGATTAGAAAAAATTTTTCCAACCGCTGCAAAGGGCTGTTTTCCGTTTCAGAATATTTATTGTATCACATAATTTCAAAAATTTGATACTGCCGGTTCTCCCAAACAAGTTCCGCGTCAAGATATCCCTTAGCCAACAAGAGAATAAGATCGCGGTCTATTCCCCGGTCAAGGATCAAATAACGGATGTCCAGGTCGCGGACCCTCTCAACAAGCTGTCCCTGTTGCGACGGATGATTCCAGCGGTCGGTTCCGACGCGGTCTGTCATTAACGCCATTGTCCGGGGATGCCAGAACATATAATGATCCTCCGGACGCAAATGGCCCCTCACCCAGGAGAACAATTCCTGCTGTTCCTTTTCAAACAGGACATCGTCCTTGTGCGGATAGGTGACAACAATGTTGGCCATGTTGGCGATGATCATCATAATCAAACAAGCTTGAATGAAGCGGCTCATGCTCCCCCGCCGGAATACGGATGCCCGGGGGTTTTCTCCTATCCATAACAGCCCTTTCATAAAGGCCATTAAAAAAAATCCCCAAAGCGGCAAAACGAATCGGGCGAACTCCCCTGGGGTATTAGCAAATGCCGAACCGATCAGAAGAAGCAGAAAATAAAAGAAACAAAAAGTCTCCGGCAGCGAAAGTCTTTTTTCAAAAGACCGATACGCAAAACAGCAACAAAACCCGACATAAAAGACAAGCGCCAAAACATCCAGGGCCGGGAGAACCCCCAGATAGAGAGCGAGAGACAGCTTGGACTGAACAGGGAAAGACAGAACCCAGAGACTTCTGATCATCAGGGGGTAATTCTGCCCAATAGACTCCAAAGCCGAAAGAGGCTGTTCGAGCAGGATCAAAATGTCTCCGGGGGCCGATCCGACGGTAAGATTCAAAAACACAAACAGCCCCGAGAAAACGCCCAGGAGAAAAACAGCGAGTTTGATCCTCCTCCGGATGACCATAAAATAATATATAACGGCGAAAACCAAAGCCACCCCGGCGGCGCGCAGACAAAAAGCTATCGACAAAGACGCCACAGCCAGACTCAGGGTCAACCAGGACGGTCTCCCGGGGAAAGGCCGTCCGATATTCTTCTCATATTCGGAAAACATCGCCAGCGTTGCTAAAACAAAAAACACAAACGGGACATCAGAGAGGACATTCTGTTTAAAAGAGAAAAAATAGGCGCTAAAACAAAACAGCAGAACATATAAAGACGAGATTCTTTTAGAGAACTGCCCCGTCACGAAACGGGACAAAAGCCATACAGCCCCATACCAGAAAAGGATATTCCACAACTTCATCAACTTTAAATTGAGGCCGAATATTTTTATGACCGGCATCAACAGACACGGGAAGCCCGGAGGAAAAAGAACCCGGTTATCCAACATAATACCCGCAGAATAAGGCCGGCCCGTCGCCAAATTACGCGCATGCAGGATATATTGAGCAAAGTCCCCTCCCCAGTTATGCCCCGGATGAAGGCTCAAAACATTCAAAAAAACCGAGGCCACGCATAAGCTCCATACGCCATATTTTAAAAAGGATCTGTTCATTAGAAAATTTTACGCCGACTTCGCTGCCCGTTTGATCTGTTCCGTCAGCTTTTTTTTGAAAGCGATCTTTCGAGAAACCTGCCCCGAGTCCTGGCAGGAAGATGGGTTGGAGGAAGAAGGATCCCGGGATTTAAGAAGCGATGAGGGGATAAATTTGCCCTGTTTTTTATGCCAAATAACTTTTTTCTTCTTTTTTGACATGAGGCTCTTTTATAGTGGTTACCGGGACATCGTCTTATTACAAAAAATCATATTTATTATCATCCGTAATCATGCCGTCACTCCCCTCGTCATTCACAAGGTTTCTTTCAAACTCCAGTTCTTCATCGAACACCGCATGCTCTATAAGATAGCAAATTTCATTAAACGTGTCTTTATGATGAAACTCGCAATAATCATCCACCAGTTTTTCCCTGATTTCACAGCGGTGAACGTCATCAACAATCACGCGGTAATCCTGGTAATCGTCCCGGTAATACACATCATTGATGCTGCGGGTGACCCCTGCCTGCTTGAGAATTTCCAAAAAAATGCCCTTCACCTCATCATCACTGCGAGCCATAGTACCCTCCTTGCCATAAAAAATTAACAGGTCATTATAAATAGCCTACTAAAATGAAAATATTTTTTCAACAGCTTTTATCATTTCCAGAGAATCCGGCTAAACAACATCCGCACCAGATCGGGAACGCCATACCCGCTATTTCCAGCGGACCAGGACCGGGACAGGGGCAGGAACAATGTTAATAAGGACAAGATTCCCTTTTATATCCGCCGGCAGCAACGTTCGGCCCTGTCTGACCGTGACGGCATCAGGATAATCCGGAGAAGCGTCGACGATCACCGTCAGCGGGACATTGTAAAGGCTTTTATCTAAACCATGATCCAAAACAAACAAGACCCGGCCGGGCCGGTGCTCCAATATCTTAATCCGGCTCGCCTGTCTCTCCGTGAGATATAAATAAGTTTGGGCAAAAGTATCAACCCAAATCCTATCTTCCCGTTCTTTGATATATGATAAATGATCTTCCAGGAATTCGATCGTAATGGGTTTGAATGTCATGACCTCTTCCGTTTTAACAGCATGACATTCCGACACAACCCAAAGACGTTTAAGAATAGCCAGGTCGATCAATTTTTGCCCCACGGAAGAAGAGAATTTATCTCCTCCGTAAACCGGGAGAAAAACGTTCTCATGTATTTTTTTTAAATACTGTCTTTCCCGGATGGCATGATGAGTCTCCGCAACTTTTCCGACCATCCCGGGGGTGGACTGGTCAAAAGGGAAGGCAAAGGAGAGTGGGGCTTTCCCGATTTTCTTTACAATGGCATTATAACTTTCGGATATCTCCGCCGCAAAGATATCCTCCGGGAGATCCGTTAGATAGCGGTGGTTCATCGAATGATTTCCGATTTCATGCCCGCGGGAATAGGCATCCCGCCACTCCTCCCAACTGCCGTAATAAGGATTACTGGGGGTGTCCGTCGTCCATCCAGGATTGATAAAAATTGTGGTCTTATATCCGAACCTATCGAAAATCGGCAGGACCACGGAATAAACACTCTTGGAGCCGTCGTCGAAGTTAAAAGATAACGCACACCGCTTATTATCTTTAAACGTCGCAACGGAAACTAACGGATACGGAGGATCCGCCTTTTGCTGCTTTTGGAAGAAAATCAACGCCCGGTCCAGAAAGCCGTAAACAACGTCTCCTTTAACAAGGTATCTCCCCGCCTGCTCCAGGACTTGAAAGGCCTGGTCCTCTTCACCTTTCCAGAAATAAATCTGTGCCAGCAAAGAATAAGCTAAAGAATTATTAGGGGCAAACGCCAAGGCGTTCCACAAAACCTTTCGGGCTTCTTCTATCTTACGCTGCCGCATCAATTTCATGGCTTCCTGGGACAAACGGCCGGACTCTTGGCTCCGCTTAAGAAAAAGCTCTTCCCTTAAAGCATCTGTAGAGATGATATATTTTCCCGTCCCGTCTTCCTTCGGGTAGGTAAAAAACGTCCCGGGAGCGGTTGCCGCAGGGGCATTTCGTTTGTCGGGCCGTTCCTCATTTTCCCGGGAGGGCTCCGCAACACCCTGAGCATAAAGGGAGGTTGTCGCCGAGAAAAATAACGCTAAAACAAAAAAGAAGAAAAAGCTGAACCATAAGAAACGATGACGCAGAAAAGACGGATAATTATAAAATTGGACGATCATTCAAGTTATTCTTGTCTTGCAACGCTTAAATGTTTTATACCGGACTTTCAACATCTTCATGGGATGCCACCAGTATTTTCGCCGGATCACCTGTCCGTCTTCCCGGCTTAACAGGTGAGCGGCGATTCTTTCTTTCATAACCTCCGGATGCGAACCGAAATAAGCCGGGAAACGGTTCAAATCTCCGTAAGAATATTTCTCCGGCCCGTCGGCCTGATTGGCAGAAGCATACCCGATCTCTTTGGCATTACTATTCCTTTGGGCCATGATTTCTTCGGAGTGAACCCACCCGTAATGATAGAGAAGGCACCGTGTGTTCCTGCGCCGCAAAGGTTGGCCGTCTTTCCGCCTGAAACTATAAGCATCACCGAACGATTCAATCTGCCCATTATTCCGGATAATACGGTCCTGCTTCTGATACCATCCCCGGTCAATCCTGTACCTGTGATAGCTTCCGTAGAAATGCATCCAGCGAAAACGCAAGGCGTCAACATCATCCTGGAACAAAAACTTCTCCATGCACTTCTTCAATACCGGCAAATCTTTTTCATGCAGAACTTCATCGGACTGCAGATAAACCGCCCAGTCCCCCTGGCAGGCCTGCAGGGCCAGATTCGTCTGCACGGACAAAACTTCTTTACCTAAGGACATATCCCAGGTATTTCGCAATATTTTTATTTTGGGATCACCTATGGACTGAATAAGCTCTAGGGTGGCGTCCTCCGAATCCCCCACATTGACGACCATCTCATCACAAAGAGGCAGAACTGACCGGATGGACTCAAGAATCGGGTATTGAAATTTCACCGCATTTCTGGCAATCGTAAATCCGCTGATTTTCATTTGACCCCTTTATCTTTTTTTGATGCGTCACAACCTCTGTATCTTAACAACTTTACTCCGGGGCCCCGCCAAATGCCCCCGGACAAAAGTTCATTTATCTGTCCCCGGCGCAAACATGACGATAGACAGCCAGGGTTTCTGCAGCGGTCTTACGGAAAGAAAAATTTTCCGCCCGGCGCAGGGCTTTTTGTTTCAGAACATCTCTTTGCTCCCTGTTCTTAACAAGATTGATAATCGCCCCCGCGATATCTTCCGGAGAGGACGGATCCACCGTCACGGCAGCGTCAGCCGCCACTTCAGCACAGGCGGAGATATTGGACGTAACAACAGGCGCTCCGCAGCAGAAAGCCTCCAACACCGGGAAACCGAATCCTTCATAAAAAGAAGGATAAATAAAAACTTCTGCCAGGTTATAAAAGCATCTCAATTCCTGATCCGAAACAAAACCCGGGAACAGCACGTCTTCTCTGGCCTTCATGCGGGACAGCATTTCTTTCAGCTTTTCCGCCATCCAGCCTTTCATGCCGATAAGCACTAACCGGCCGTCAAAGGCTTTCTTTTCTTTTATCATTTCAAAGGCCTCGAGCAAAGCATAGACATTTTTGCGGGGCTCCAATGTGCCGACAAAAAGCAAAAAAGGGCCGTCCACCCCTCTTTCCGAGACAGCCCGCCGGGCCCGGGACAGGTGCTCGGGGAGCAAAGGGGAAAAAACATTCTTATCGACGCCTTGATAAACGACAGATATCTTATCCGGTGCCAAGGGAAAAAATTTCTGCAGGTCGCCGCTGGTTGTCTGCGAGACGCAGATGATCTTATCGGCCCGTCGAACGATATCCTGCATCTGCCGTTCGCAAATCTCACACGTCTGCGGTGTATGCCCCTGGGGGTAAACTTTATAAATAAGATCATGCACCGTGACAACGACTTTCCCCCCCGTAAAGTCGACAAAATCCAGGCTAGGGGAATGGTACAGCTCCGCTCCCTGCAGAATATCATTAAGACCGCGGTTAAAATAATTTGTCTTAATTTTAAAATTGTTCTGCGGAAAACGCGGGATACGCCGTTTCAGGTCAACGACCTTTTTGGGGGCGTAAAGCCAGTATTCGTTATCCCGGTCAATCTCACTCAGCGATTGCACAAGGTTTAAGGCATATCGGCCTATACCCGTCACATTCTTTTTTAAAAACGACCGGCAGTTTATGGCTATACGCATAACAGGTAGTACCGTAAGGGAGGATGATAAAAATTTCAGCAAAAAATGCCTTTGGAATTCAAAAATTTCTCAATCGCTTCCACGGTGTAATCCAGCTGCGGCAACCCGATATCCTGATGAATTCCGATATGGAATCCATGTTCGCCGCAATACTCGGCTTCCGGGAAGTCCCCCAGCTTATAACCGAGAAACGCATAACTCGGACATTGCGTTGGCATCGAATAAAACAAATTACGGGAATCCACGCCTTCCCCGTCAAGAAAAGCAACCATCTCATCCTTAGTAAAGTTGCATCCCTCCCGCAGAATAATCGAAAAAGCGTGCGGGCCGATCTTTTCGCCTTCCTCTTCTTTCAGAGTTATAAAATAAGGTTCAAATTTCCTGAAATGCTCGATAAGGTAAAGCAGATTACGCCTTCTGGTATCCAGGATATTATCAAACATTTTAATATTCCCGATACCCACAGCAGCCTCGATTTCATTCATTTTAGCGGAAAACCCGATACGCCGGAATTCAAATTTATTGACAATACCGTGATTCCGGAGAGACCGCAGGGCTTCGGCGATTCTTTCATCATTTGTGACGATCATCCCGCCTTCAATCGAGGTCACGATATGGGCGGCATAAAGGCTGAAAGCCGCCATTTGCCCAATCGTGCCGATCAGTCGCCCCCGGTACTCTGCCCCGTGGGCTTCGGCGGCGTCTTCAATCACAAAGAGGCGATGTTTTTCCGCTATAGCCATGATCGGATCCATATCCGCCGGCTTGCCCATGAGGTGAACGGGCATGATAGCACGGGTCCGTTCTGTTATGGCAGCTTCAATCTTATCCACATCAATATTCAATGTTTCCTTTTTGATATCAACAAAAACAGGCTTGAACCCCGCCTGCAAAACAGAATTCCCGGTCGCGACAAAAGACAGCGCCGGGACAATAATTTCATCCCCCCGCTCCGCCCCGAAATCATATAAGGCCGCTAAAGAAATGGCGTCCGCGTCCGTGCCGCTGGATACCGCAACGGCAAATTTATTTTTAAATAATTTGGCAAACAGGTTCTCGAATTCCGCCACATATTTTCCCCGGGTGACAAATTTTGTTTCCAGGGCCTCATGAATGAGAGCCTTGGCCTCTTCCGTGATAGAGACTGTGCCGAACGGGACTTTATACTGGGTTTTAACTTCAATGCTCTGTTCTTTTTGTGGGTCCAAAATACTCCCTGCCTTTCTTATGCAAAAACCGAAACGATTAAACGGCAAATTTCAATTATCAGTTAATTTTCTTTTCGCCTCTTCATATCTTTCCGGGGTACCAATATCCATAAAATCTCCGGCATCCGTAAACCCGTAGACGCGCTGCTGCAGAACATGAGGGAACAGGTCCCGTTCTATGGAGAAACATTCCTGCCGGGGCATCAGGGAAAATATGTTTTTATCAAAACAATAAACCCCGGCACTCACATACACCGGAGCAGAAGCTCTTGCGGCCTCAGGTTCAGCCGGACCGGATTTTTCCTGAAAGCGGACAACCCTCGCGTCGTTACCAAGAAGAACCCGGCCGAAATCCCTGCTGTCTTTTACCCGCGACAACGTTAAAGTGGCCACGGCCTGCTCCTTCAGATGAAAAGCCAGCAAGGCCCTATAATCCACTTCGCACCAGGAATCTCCGTTCAGGACAAAAAAAGGATCGCTGCGGATAAGAGCCTCCGCCTTTTTCACGGCGCCCCCAGTTCCCAGCGGGCTCTCTTCGCGGGAAAAGACAATATCCAATCCCGGGGAAGACTTACGGTAATAACGCTCAATCGCATCGGCCTGATACCCCGTGCACAAGATAATACGTGAAAAGAGCTGTTTTTTTAAATACTCTAAAAGTAGGTCTAAGAAAGGCCGCTCTCCGATCGAAGCCATTGTCTTCTGTGAAGGCCCGACAACGGACCGCAATCTCGTCCCTAAGCCGCCGGCCAAGATAACGGCATCGATTTTTTCCAAATGTCTCACGCGATTCAATGATTCGGACATGACGGTCGGACTAGACTCTTCCGCTGTAAGGCTGATAAAAAATAATTTGCGAACCCAAATCTTCAAATTTAAAAGGAATCAAGAGGGATTTCTTCAATCTCTCCCGGACCTTTTTTTGGCGTTGAGGAGGGACAAAAAGCAGCAGAAATCCGCCTCCGCCGGCACCCAACAATTTACCTCCGACCGCGCCGGCCTTTCGGGCAGCCGCGTACATATCATCGACATAGGGCGTTGAAATCCTGTCAGAAAGACTTCTTTTAATCTGCCAGGATTCATCCAGCAGCCTGCCGAACGCCGCCATCTCATTCTGACTCAAGAGGTCAAGGGCATGATAAGCCATCTGATACATGTTTTTGAGCTCGGATTTCTTTTTAGGGATATTCTTTATCTGATGAGCCGCTATCGTTGATGCCATCCGGGAGAAACCCGTAAAGAAAAGCATAAGATGATTCTGCAGCTCCTTGACTTTTTCCTGTTTAAAAGTTACTCTCCGGACCTGCAAGTGTTTCGCCCCACCAAATTCAATAAAATTAAAACCGCCGTAAGCGGCCAGGACCTGGTCTTGGCACCCGACATTGTCCCCGCATTTTTCCTGCTCGATACAGATAGCTTCTTTGGCCAGACGTTCTTTGGTCGGCATAACCCCCTTTAAAGCATACAGGCTGTTTAAAAGGCCCACAGTAAAAGAAGAGCTGGACCCCAATCCTGTCCGGGCCGGCAAATCACCGTCGTGATGGATTTCAATCCCTTGATGCACCTTGAGGAATTTCAGGATTTCCCGGACCGCCGGGTGGTCAATTTCAGAGACTTTTTGTACAAGTTCCGTTTTTGTATAAACGATACGGGATTTATGATTAAAAAAAGGAGGAAGATAACGGCAGGTAATATAACAATACTTGTCAATTGTCGTGGCTAACACAGCCCCTTTATGTTTTTCAAACCAGGCAGGATAATCCGTGCCTCCCCCGAAAAAAGACATTCTAAATGGCGTCCGGCTAATAATCATCGTTACCCCTTCGGTAAACAGGTCTTATCTTAATCAATTTCTCTATGAAAATGGATCCCTTCCGTATCATCGTAATGTTTCCGCTTAAGTTTCATGGCGCACATTTGTTTAATGTGTTCGACAGTCTTGCTGCCGAACTTCTCTTCGATCATATTTAAATATTCCGGGCTTGTATGATATTCCTGAAAAGCGCGGTCCCGGAAGCGGAGCACGTCCCCGCTGGCAAGATATTTTGTCGGCAGAGGCAGCGTATCCTCTCCGAACTGCGAATAACCGCTCCAGGTTTCCGGCAAAGGGATCCCCTGGGCGATAGCCTCATCATATAAATGGGACCCGGGGTAGGCCATGGCGCAATAGAAATTCCCGTAGGCGCAATTCAGATCCTTGGCCAGGTCTAAAGTCTCCTGCATGGTTTCCATATCGTCATCCGGCAGGCCGAAGATATAGTTGCCGACAATGTGAATGCCCGCGGCATGAGTCATCTCAACGACCCGCTTGATCTGTTCCTGATCAAAACGTCCTTTGGAAACGCCTTCCCTCACTTTTTTGCTCCCGGCTTCTATCCCGTAAGCGATCCAGTTAATACCGGCCTGCTTCATTTTGTGCAACATGTGTTCTTTGACCGTATCGATCCGGCCGTACACCCAGAAGTTCAAATCATGTCCGAGAGCAATAAGCCTGTCGCACAATTCCTCGACATGACTGATCTTTAAGGCGAACATCTCGTCCAATATTTTGATATGCCTTACGCCAAAATTTTTCACAAGGTAATCCACTTCCTCGACGACTTTCTCCGGAGAGCGGTAGCGGATGCCCGGCCCGCCGAAAATACTGTTGATACAGCAGAAACTGCAGTGGAAAGGACAGCCGAGACTTGTATATATAACAGCATAAGGCTGACGCTTGTCCACGTCATCAAAAGCATGCCAGTTATGGGCCCGGTATTTGGACATGGGCAAAAGGTCCCACGCGGCCATAGGAAGGGCGCCTAAATCAGGGATGTTCGCCGCACGGGGGTTAGAAACCACTTGGTCCCCTTTCCGGTACCACAGCCCGTCAATCGGAAAATCCTCTCCCAACGACCGGCCGGACTTCAGCTGATTAATAAGTTCGGCGTATGTCGAAAATCCTTCCCCCTCGCAGAGGAAGTCCATGACTTCATCCTGCATGGTTTGTTCCGGCAAAGAAGACGGGTGAAGTCCGGATATGGCGGTAGGACATTGGGGCTGAACACGTTTGATTTCCTTGAAAAATTCGCTGGCTCCCGGCATATTCATAGTTGAAGCCGAAGGATTGGTTCCGGAAACAATGGCCGTTACCAGCAACGGCTGATAGGACAGGGCCTTTTGCACGGTTTCCTGGGCGTTGAGATTCTCCACTTCGGCATCAATCACCTGAACCTGAAAGCCTTGTTCCCGCAAAAAAGCGGCTGTCAGAATGATCCATAAAGGGGGCTCCAGACCGGTGAAATCACGGCTGAGATGCTGATAAATCTTTTTTTGATTATTGGCTTTTACGAGGACAATATCCGTCATAGCAAACAAAAGCTCCTTTTCTAGAATATTTTTTAATTATAGGGGGAATCAGCCGGCTGGTCAAGGCCATCCGGGGAAGCCGTCTCAGGAGAGCCAGCCTCAAAAAAGCGCTCAAATATTCGCAAACTGATTTCTTTTGATCACCTGATACCCCTTAATAAGTTCGGCAATCCCGCTCTGCAAAGAAACGTCCGGCCGGTATCCGGTTTTTTCTATTTTCTCATTCGACACAATATAATCCCTTTTATCCGGGTCTTCCCCGATCTCAGATTCAACAATATAAAATTCCCTGACCTGCTTTCTAATCTCTTCGCACAACTCTTTCTTGCTTAAATTCGCCTCACTGAGCCCCACGTTATATGCCTCGCTCTTCATGGTTTCAAAATTCTGCAAAGCATGCACGAAGGCTTTGGCAACATCCCGCACATGAATATAATTTCTTTTAAAATGAGCTTCAAACAGCACAACAAAACGGTCAAAGACAGCCCGGTAGACAAAATCATTAACCAATAAATCCAGCCGCATACGCGGGCTGACACCAAAAGCCGTTGCCAGCCGCAGCGTAATTCCGCCGGCGGCCAAAACAGCCTGTTCCGCCTGTACTTTAAGCTGGCCGTAAAGAGAAATGGGATTCAGGGGCGTTTCTTCCGTACAAAATTTTTCTTTCTGCCCCACGCCGTATCCGCTGTTGGTGGTCGGGAAAATAATCATCTGGTCCCGGCTGCGTAATTGCAGAATCAGTTCCACGGCTTCCAGCAAAACAGATTGTGCTGCCCAGGGATCTTTTTTGCACAACGGGGCGCCCGTCAGGCAAGCCAGCGGGAAAACGGCGTCAACATCTTTCATTAAATCCGTCAGCAGCGGCTTGTCTCTCGCATCCCCCCGGACAATGGACAACCGGGGCGAACAACAGCAGTCCAAAAGAGATGTCTGGTTATACATAAAATTATCCAGGACAACCACCTCATAACTTTCGCATAACAGCTGCGGGACCAACACAGAGCCGATATATCCCGCCCCCCCTGTAACAAGTATTTTCATTTTACCCCCACCTCACTGTTGATTAATTTAAACCCTTCTGCCTCCGGGAAATCCCGGACGCTTTAACGCATTAATTTTTCCGCCGCTTGCACAATATCCGGAACCCCTCTGTAAAAAGCTTCTTCCAGGACGTAACTCGCAGGGGTCGGGACATCCGGGAGACATACGCGGACCGGCGGTTTTTTCAAATCATGAAACCCCTTTTCAGCAACAGTAGCTACGACCTCCGCGGCAAATCCGCCGGTCTTCCAGTCCACATCCGCGACAATCAGCTTGCCGGTTTTAGAAAGTGACTGCAGCAATGTCTCCTCATCAAAAGGGTGTAATGACCGGGGATCAATAACCTCCAGACTTATCCCTTTCTTTTCCAGTTCCTCGGCCGCCCGAAGAGATTCAATAACCATGTGAGAAATGGCTAACACCGTAATATCTTTTCCCGGGCGTTTTACTGTGGCCTGACCGAAAGGGATCGAATAAACATGCTCGGGAACAGAGCCTTGATGCTTGAAAAGCCAGCGGTGCTCAATAAAGATAACCGGATTCTCGTCAGCGATACTTGTGATGAACAGGCCCTTGGCGTCATAGGCTGTGCTGGGCAGAACAACTTTCAGCCCGGGGACATGCGTAAACAAACCGTGCAGGGACTGGGAATGCTGTGCCGCCGACCCCCATCCCCGTCCGATACACGCCCGGATGACAAGAGGGATAGGAACCTGCCCGGCAAACATGTAGCACCACTTAGCAGCGGCATTGACAATCTGATCCATCGCCATCATAAGGAAGTCCGGCCGGTTATGGATAGACACCGGACGCAATCCCGCCATAGCTGAACCAATGGCCATGCCAATGGTGGCTTCTTCCGCTAAGGGAGTGTCAAAGACCCGTTCGTTCCCATATTTCTCCCGTAAGCCATCGGTCGTCCCGAAAATACCTCCGGGATCGTTTATGCCCTGCCCCATCGCATAAACCCTGGGATCCCGTTCCAAAGCCTGGTCTAAGGCCTCCCGCAGGGCTTCTCCAAAATTGAGTTTGCGGATATCCTGTCCCAAATTTTCATCAAAAGCCGGCTCTTCGCGTTCTATCTGCAACTTTGTCCAAGGCATAAAAATCTTTCCCTGTGGTTATATATTATTTAAACAAGAACTTTTCCAGATCACCTTTGTCAGGCAAAGGGCTTTCCTGGGCGTACTGAAAAGCCTGATCGATTTCTTTTTTCAATTCGGCTTTGATACCTTCGAGTGCTTCGCCGTTAACCTGTCTATCGGCCATTAAAATTTTTTCGCAGTCGGCCAAAGGATCCCGCATCCAGTCCGGGGTTAAGTCCTGCGGGGCGCGGTACTTTTCCCTTAAAGGATCACCGGCGCCCGCATGCCCCCGCCAGCGCTGCACACGGCACTCCAGCAAATACGGACCATGCCCCTGCCGGGAGAATTCCACAGCTTCTTTAGCCTTGGCAAAAACAGCTGAAACATCCATGCCGTCAACCTGTGCTGCCGGCATATCAAAAGCCCGCGGGCGCATGACCACGTCAGGGTTGGGCTGCCGGACAGAGATATGGGAGCAGACAGAATAGGCATTATTTTCACAAACAAAAATAACCGGCAGCCGTTTTAAAACAGCCAAACTCATACTTTCAAAGAACACCCCTTGTTCACTGGCAGCATCTCCGAAAAAGGACACGGCCACACACGGCTTTTTCTGCATCTTGAAAGCCAAAGCAGCTCCCACGGCGTGCGGGATCCCGCCCCCCACAATGGCCGAAGAGCCGAAATGACCGACAGCCGTATCAATCAAATGCATCGATCCGCCCCGGCCTTTGGCGCAGCCGGTTTCCTTACAGTAAAATTCGGCAATCATGGCTTTGAGGTCTCCCCCCTTAGCCAAATAATGGGCATGACTACGGTGATTGCTGAATATACGATCATCCGTTCCGAGATGAGCGCAGACCCCGGACGACACGGCTTCCTGGCCAAGGGCTAAATGGACAGGAGTTTTCATTTCATCAAGATGATACAGCTCTTCAACTTTCAACTCAACAAGCCTGATACGGGCCATCTCCCGGTAGAGACCGATCAGCTGGTCTGTTGAAATGACGCCGGCAGAATTGTCGGAAGGGAATTCGTTCATATAAACCGCTCAAATTTTCTGCTGTTTAAACCACACCATGGTTTTTTCTAATCCCTCCTGCAAGGGGACCTCGGGCTTCCATTTAAGCACTTTCTTAGCCAGAAAAATGTCCGGCTGCCGCTGACGAGGGTCATCTTTCGGAAGGGGTTTATAAGTGATCTTGGAGGCCGATCCTGACAATTGTATGACCAGTTCCGCAAACTGCAAAATGGTAAACTCGCTGGGATTCCCGATATTGACCGGACCGGTGTAACGGGAATGCAGCAGCCGCACGATGCCGTCGATAAGATCGGTGTAAAAACAGAACGAACGCGTCTGTTTTCCTGTCCCGTATATTGTCAACGGCTTACGGTGAAGGGCCTGAAAAATAAAGTTAGGAACCACTCGCCCGTCCTTGATCCTCATCCGGGGCCCATAGGTATTAAAGATCCGGACAATTCTCGTGTCGATCTTGTGATAGCGGTGATAGGCCAGCGTGATGGCTTCCGCAAAACGTTTGGCCTCGTCATATACCCCGCGCGGCCCGATAGGATTCACATGGCCCCAATAGGTCTCCTTTTGCGGATGTTCCTGGGGATCGCCGTAAACTTCGGATGTGGAAGCCAGCAGGTATCGGGCCTTTTTCAATTTCGCCAGGCCCAGAGTGTTGTGCGTCCCCAAAGCGCCGACTTTCAAAGTCGGGATAGGGAAAAGCAGATAATCAATAGGGCTGGCCGGAGATGCGAAATGCAGCACAAAATGAACCGGCCCGGGGATGCTGATTTCCCGGGAAACGTCATGTCGCATAAAACGGAAATTCTTATTTTTATATAAATGCTTAATATTACTTTCGCTTCCCGTCAGGAAGTTGTCCAGGCAGATAACTTTGTAGCCTTCTTCAATCAGGCGGTCGCAGAGGTGGCTGCCTAAAAACCCGGCCCCTCCGGTAACGACGGCAATTTTTTTTCGAGTTCCCACAAGCAACTCCTTTTAAAACATTTCACAATTTAATGATTTTTTTATCTTGAATCTTCTTGTAAACGTTCCGGACATCAAAAATCAGACGGGCATGGCGATGCACAAGAGCATAATCAACCACAGTGTGATCCGTAGCGACCACAACACAATCATAAGACTTTAATATCTTAGGAGTAAGCGGCACGGATTTCAAATAAATCTTGGAAAATTCGAGATACGGGATAATCGGATCATGATAATCCACCTGACAATGAGCCGCCTGCAAAAGACTGATCAGTTTCAAAGGCGGAGACTTCCGCAAATCCTTCACGTCTTTTTTATATGTCACCCCCAGGATAAGAATACGGGCGTCCGCCAAAGACTTCCCTTCTTGGCTCAAAAGATCTTTTAAGCGATCCACGGCATATTGTGTCATATATGAATTCGTGTCGGCGGACAACTTTATGTATTTGGACCCGAACCCGTATTGTTTGGCCTTCCAGTAAAGGTACAGGGGATCGTCAGGGATGCAGTGCCCCCCCACACCCAGGCCGGGATAAAAAGGCATAAAGCCGAAAGGTTTTGTTTTGGCGGCATCAATAACCTCCCAAACGTCAATGCCGAACTTATGGCACATAATCGCCAGCTCATTAATCCAGCCGATATTAATGATCCGGAAAGAGTTCTCGAGCAATTTTGTCATTTCCGCGGCATCAGCAGAGGAGACACAACAGATTTCACGAATAATCTTTTCGTAAAGACATTTTGTCAGCTTCCCGCTTTCGGCGGTCACCCCTCCCACGACCTTTGTAATCTTCGTAACATCGTAAACCTTGTTGCCGGGATCTATTCTCTCCGGGGAGAAGGACAGGTAAAAATCCTGCCCGACTTTCAGCCCGGATTTCTCTATTTCCGGCAGTATCAATTCTTTGGTCGTCCCGGGATAGGTCGTGCTTTCCAGAACGATCAAGGTATCCCGGCTGAGATACTTCCGAATGATTTTTACAGCGCCGACGATATAGGAAATATCCGGGGTGTATTTCTTTTTCAGCGGTGTGGGCACGCAAATGATGAGCACATCCATATCTTTAATAACGGAAAAATCCGTCCCCGCTGTTAACAGCCCCCGCTGCACGACCCGCGAGAGTTCCCGCTGAGGGATATCCGAGATATAACTCTCCTGACGATTGATATGCTGAACCCGGTCCTGGTCCTTGTCCAGGCCAAAAACCCTGAAACCCTTTTTAGCAAAATTCACCGCCAGGGGGAGCCCGACATACCCTAATCCCAACACGGCGATCTTGGCTTTTTTTGAATTAATTTTTCTCTTTAAAGCAGTCGACATCCCGTCCTCCTTTTCTACGCTAACATCCCGCGCCCAATACCATAATATTCATACCCTAACTCGCTTAAACGATCCGCATGGTAGAGATTCCGGCCGTCAAAAATAATAGCCTGCCTCATAAGCGGTTTGATTTTCTTAAAATTGCACTTCCTGAATTCATCCCATTCCGTCAGCAGCAGAAGGCAGTCACACCCCTTGGCCAAACTCGTGATGTCTTTGCAGAATGTTACGGATTTCAGAACTCTCCTGGCGTTCCCCATGGCCTGCGGGTCATACGCCTTGATTTTAGCGCCCTCCTTCTGCAGGGCCGCGATAATGTCCAGGGACGGGGCGTTGCGCATGTCATCAGTATCGGGTTTAAAGGCCAACCCCAGCACCCCGATAACCTTGTCTTTGAGAATCCACAGTTTATCTTCGATCAGCTGGACAAACGCGCTTTTCTGTTCTTCGTTCACGCGGCGGACCTCCTGCAGGAGAGCAAAAGAATACCCGTTTCTCTCGCTCAAACGGATAAACGCATCAACATCCTTTGGAAAACAGCTGCCCCCATACCCGATTCCGGCCTGCAGGAAGCTTTTTCCGATTCTTTTGTCAAACCCCATCCCCTCGGCCACTTTAAGGATATCCGCTCCGACCTTGTCGCAAATCTGGGATAGCGCATTGGCAAAAGATATTTTTGTCGCCAGGAAAGAATTGGAAGCATGTTTAATAATCTCAGCCGAATTGATGTTTGTCACAACGATATGCGTCTTAACCGGGCGGTAGATTTCACGGAGTATTTTTTCCGCCTTGGCTGATTCCACCCCGAGGACAACGCGGTCCGGCTTCATAAAGTCCTCAACGGCAGAGCCTTCCCGGAGGAATTCCGGGTTTGAGGCGACATCAAAATCAATCTTTTTGCTTCGTTTCGGAAGGTTCAACCGGATGGTCCGTTCAATGCGTTTTCCTGTCTCGGCCGGAACCGTTGACTTCTCGACAATCAACTTATAAGAAGACATATTCGCCGCGATCTGCCTAGCGACGTTTTCCACATAGGTCAAATCCGCCTCTCCGTTTTTCTTGGAAGGCGTCCCGACAGCGATAAAAATAACGTCGGTCTTTCTTGTTGCTTCCCGCACTGAACTGCTGAAACTCAAATACTTTTTCTTGATAGCGTTCTTCATCAATTCTTGCAGACCGGGTTCATAAATCGTAACTTTCCCGGACCTCAGTTTTTTGATTTTTTCCAAATCATTATCAATGCAAAGGACATGATGTCCTATGGATGCTAGACACACCCCCGTAACCAAACCCACATAACCACATCCGATAATTGAAATTTTCATGCGACATCCTTTTGTTGTTTCTTCCTTATTTTCTCCTTTTTAATTCTGCGAACCTGCTTTCCTCCGGTTAAAACTCGTCCCGAAGTCAAATCCTATATCCGGGAAGGACTTCATCGTCATGACGACCCATACTTCGCTGCCCTCCCCCCGCGTCTGGTTAAATGTCAGGTCCATGGTCCATGCGTGCAGATCCCGTTTAAAACCGTATTGCTGTTCTTTTAACGTCCCGGAATCGATATCATACCGTTGATAAACATTAAAACTCCATTTTTGGTTCAACCGGTATCCCATTTCCGTGGTGATTTGATCGTCCACCTCCCGGTTATATCTTTTACCAAACCGGCCGTACCACCTGTCGCTTACCTCATTGATGTACAGGTCAACGTTAGCCGTGCTCAAATGCTCATCTATCGTATCGTAATTGGTGTCAAAGTGAAGCGACCACCAGTCATAAGGATGCACTTCAAAATCCCCGGAGACGTTGTTGAATCCCCCCTTCCCAGGATCTTCTTTTAATAAAAAAGCCGACCCAAGGATAATACGGGCGACATCAACACTGTTCCCGTCCCGCTTGGTCTGCAACTTGTTCTCCAGGTTAAAATTAATAGAGTGGGCTCTGTTTTGCGAATCAATAGCATCAAACTGGTTGAGCTCCTCGTTGTCGACCGTGGGATCATGGCGGTACAGATAGGAGATAGACGGCGTCACGACATGGCGCAGGCGGTTGATATTCAGGCCCCACCGGTCCGTGTGGGTATCATATATCTTATAAAACTTGGTGCTTAAATCAGCTCCCGTACGGAAAATGCCGCGGATGGAATGATAATTGTCCGGATCGATCGTCCGGCTATAATAGGTGTGCTTTCCCCCGGCAAACGGCTTCATCTCAACAAACCCGACCTTCAATGGATAAGACAATTCATGATCCGTGTCCACCCTCATCGTTTTGGCCGAACTGTCCGAGGGGCTGGCCGGTTTCAGGCTCAAATTAGAATATGTGGCCGTATCCTTAAAATAAAATCCCGTGTCGGCAATCCTCCTGCTGGGCAGGTCATAGCTTATTTCCGGCAAACGCTCGACCGTGCTGACAAAACGGTTAACACGCGCGTCGGTCTGAAAGCTCAAAGTCCCGACCGGAAGGTTTCTGGTCAGCAAAAAATACGTGGGCGGAGAGGACGATTGTTCGTGTTCCCGCTCAAAATAATCTTTAAGAAAATTGCTGTCGCTAAGCTTGTAATACTGCAGAATCGCGTCCGTGTCGTCAGAAATTTTCCACTTGTGCCGCCATTCGACCTTGAATCTTTCCTGTTCAACTGTCGGGGGTGTCCGTTCATCAAAAAAATGGTCTGCCGAAACATCCCGCTCATTCATATAGTAAGTACGGATGAGACCGTACCCGAAACGCTTTGTATCATAATCTGTATCAATCCCCCAGGCCAAATCCTTTTTCTGCCGGTAATCCAGATGAACAGTCCCTTTAACCTCCGGAACAAGTTCATACCGCCAGCGGGTCAGGAAAAAAGCCCCCCAGTCATTGTCATATCCCGGGGTTATCAGAAACGCCGGCTCTTTTCCCGTCAAATCCTGGGTATATTTTGGAATATACAAAATAGGCACTTCGCCTATTTTCAGTTTTACGTTCCGGGCCACGGCTTTGTCTCCCGGATAAATATCAACCCTCTTAGCCACAAAACGAAAGTGCGGCTTGTCATGATCGCAGGTTGTGATAAACCCCCGGTCAAGAACCATATGATCATCTCCGATCTTAGACACTTTCTCCCCGGCTCCGAAAAAAGGTTTGGCCATCATAGCCGTATCCAGAAAGTGGCCTTTCATCGTGAAAAAATTAAACTCCAGTTTATCCCCCGTGAGCCGCTGATCCCCTTGAATGAGAACGACATTCCCCTCAGCCAAAGCCATATTGGATTGGTTGGAAAATTCCATTTTGTCACACAATAACGTAACGTTCTCTTTCTTAACGGACACCTGCCCCTGGGCAATGACCTTGTTTTCATTGATGAGGTACTCAACCTGATCGCCGTTAATTTCCACCGGGGCGACGTCCTCTTGCGCTCCCGCAGACATCAAAAGGGATAGACTGAACCAGCACGTCACTCCCAGACAGGCCCAGGGGATCAGGAAGGTGCTCCATAGAAATTTTTTTTTATAGATTCTCCTGTTCATGACATCTCGTTCAAACGGTTTTGATTCAATTCGTCAACCAAAACACGCGCTCCCGCAAGACCGGCATCATCCCCCAATCTTGCCTTTCTAATTTTAAACATAGCCCCCTGAACCATCATGGCTCTGGATTTAATAACTTTCGTTATCGTCTGAAACATAAAGCGATGGCTTTTCGCAACCCCGCCGCCGATAATAATAAGTCTGGGGTTCAGAAGGTTAACGACACCTATCAGCCCGTCTCCGATGAGTTCGGATACTTCTTCCCAAAATCGTAATGCCCGAGGATCTCCCCGGGAGGCACGGGCAAAAACATCTTCCAAAGTTATCATGTTGTCTCTGAATAATTTTACGGCACGCTGCAAAAGATATTTATTGCCTACCGACCTTTCCAGGCATCCTGTTCCCCCGCAATTACAGCGAGCCCCCTTGCGGAAAAGGGGCATATGCCCGACTTCCCCCGCGGCAAACCCCTCTCCGCGGTAAAGACGGTCATCCAGAATAAGACCTCCTCCGACACCGGTCCCCAAGGTAACGCAAATAATATTTTTAAAACCCCGGCCGGCCCCAAATTTCCATTCTCCGAGCGTAATGAGGTTGACATCATTCTCAACAGCGGTCCTGAGGCCCAAACGTTGTTCCAGTATCTTTTTCAAAGGAACATTTTTCCACCCAGGGATATTCGGAAGAAATTTAACGAGGCCCTGCTGAGTATCAATCAAGCCGGGGAGGCCGATACCGACACCTTGAATGTCTTTAAGGGGGCCTTGATATTGATCCATTAATCTTAAAGAGGCTTCTACAATAGCATCAACGAGTTTCTTCCGTTGAGAAAGATATTTTTTCGTTTCAAAACGGCTCCGGACAAGGATGCGCCCTTTAAAGTCAATCAGACCGCATTTCGTGTTGGTCCCACCGACATCAATCCCAATAGTAATCTTATTCATAATAGTATATTTATTTAATAAAAATTGCCTTCATTCTACCTGAATTTCCCCGGGGATTCAAGACGAAAAAGCAGGGAACTCTGTGAGATATGATCAGGGGATCACTCTGCTATATTATTCAAACCTTTTAAAAAGACATACTTAAAGAGGAAGGACAGAATACTGCTGTGCTCCGGCTCCTCAACATCTCAATGTTTTTCATCCTCATCATAAATGCCAAAGACACACACTTTATTTCGGCCCATCTTTTTGGCACGATACAAGGCCCAGTCAGCCTTGTCAATCAGCTCCGCCAGATGCTTTCCGTCCGCAGGAAAGCATGATATCCCGATACTTATTGTTAATCGAACCTTTGTATCATATGCTTTTACGACCGATTTTGCAACCGCCAACCGCATACGTTCTGCCACATATTGGGCTCCGCTGCCGTCAGCATCAGGCAAAACAACAGAAAATTCTTCTCCCCCATAGCGACCGATAATATCAATTTCCCGGATATTTTCCCGTATGAGATGCGCAACTTTTCTTAATATCTGGTCTCCCGTTAAATGACCGTACTGATCGTTAAAATGCTTAAAATAATCCACGTCTACCATAAGAAATGATATCGGGATATTTTGTGTCCGGGCGCGGGCCAGTTCATCCTTAAAACGTTCCATAATATATCTTCGAGTGTAAACTCCCGTCAAGCTATCAGTTATGGCTAAAGATTCAACCTGTTTATATAAACGGTCCCTGCGGAGCACCAAGGCCAGCTGATGGGCCAAGATAGAGACTTTTTCCAGGTCTTCCGGAGAACACCCTTTAATGATCAAATAACCTAATATTTGTTTCTGGGCTATAAGCGGAACCACAGAAAAGCCTTTTTTATGAGCATATACTTCTACCTCCTCCGTATCCGGGAGGATAAACTGGCAGTCCTCACAATAAACACTCTCGGACAATTTGCTTTTAAAAATACGCACAGAATCCTCTTCGCTGAAATTTTTCGTGATTTCTTTCGTCATGTCGTATAACGTGAATATTTCCTGTGCCTCCTCCGCAAAATTCACTTTTTCCTCATCGATTTCTATTTTCTTCTGCTGCAAAGACCGGAACAACCTCTTGGCATCCTTCGCTTCCCGGGCATACTGCCGGATATAAGACCTGTGAATAGAATTCAAAATCCACAAAACACAGGAAAAATAACCGCCTCCGGCCAGAAGTTCAATATTGGTAAATTCCATCACAAAACACGCCCTTGATAGTATGCTTCTGTCTTATGCACTGCACACCTGATTCCGCCCGCTTTCCTTTGCTTTATACATGGCGAAATCCGCCTTGCCCACCAGTTCCTCTTTGAGTTGAGCATCCTGCGGAAATGTCGCGACACCGATAGAAACGGTAACGAATGTTTTCTCCCGGCGAAGAACAATGGACTGCTTCTCAATATTTTGACGCAATTGCTCTGCAAAACTTAAAGCCTTGGCCTTGGGACATTCCGGGAGAAGAACCGCGAACTCCTCCCCCCCGTACCGGCAGATACAATGCAGCGGGTCATCGAATATCTTTTGCAAAAGAGTCCCTATGGTTTTCAGCACAATGTCTCCCGCAGGATGTCCGTAACGGTCATTGTATTGCTTGAACTCATCCAGATCAATCATAAGAAAAGAAAGAGGCTTGTTGTATTTGAGATGATGGGCCATTTCCATGGTAACGCGCTCCAAAAAATGTCTCCTTAAAAACAAGCCGGTCAGGCTGTCCCGCACAGCAAGATCCTCTACGCGCTCATACAATTGGGCATTTTCAATAGCCATGGCCCCCAGGTCGGCAATGGTATTCAACAAACGGATATCCTCCGTGGAGAAATACCCTTCCTTTGAACTGTCAACTCTCAGAATACCAATGGCTTTTGAGTCTAAGGCAATCGGGACGCTCATAAGAGACCGGACAGCTTTAGAGCGTGCATGTTCCAGTTTCTCAACGTCAAACCGGAAATCCGTCCGGCTGTCCTCAATGAGCAGGGGTTTCATCGTTTTAACGACCCATTGATCATAAATATCCCCGTTTTTCGCTTCAATATTAATACGCATTTCCCCCTTCTGGGAGGAAGACAACCCCAGTTCGCCTGTCCGGGAATGAAACAAATACAAAATAACTGTGACTTCTTTATCGCCAAAAAATTTATTCACTTCGGCAGAAAGGACAGCGGACGTGTCCTGCAGGGTAAAACTTGTGCACAACTTTTCTGTCAGGCCTTTTAACTGGGAATAATTCAGGATCTTTTTGCAGTAAGATTCGATGCTTTTCCATTCCTGGTTCATTTCGACTTCAATAATATTAGACTTTTCCGTCAAATCCTGCTTTTCCAGTTCCAAAGCAGCCTTTTGCCTGGTGATATCAATATGAATATAAACAAGGTAACACAAGCTCAGCAGTATTCCAGAGGCAATGAGATAAAAATAGATAGAATTAAATAGGTAGGAATAGAGAAAAAAACCTACAAGCAATAGAGAGAGGAAGACGAGAGAAGAAAGCCTTTGATTAAATAATTGTCTCTTCAGTTTCCTTATCAAAAAAGTGCACCTTACTCATATCAAAAACAAGGTCCATGTCACGATTGACTTCCGGCCGGTCATGAGCTCCCACCCGGGCCAGGAAAGTGTTCTTCCCGGTATTGAGGTATAAATAAACCTCGGACCCCATAGGCTCTACAACTTCACACGTGGCTTTAATCGTGTTTTCCGGAGAAGCCTCGGAAACAAAAAGTTTATCATAAATATCTTCCGCCCGTATTCCGAGAATGACATCTTTCCCCTGATAAGGAGCTATGGGCTTAAACATTTCCTCGACAATTTTAACCCGGATTTTTCCCTCATCAAAATAATACTTCCGGTCATTTTTGATAATCCGCCCTTCCATAAGATTAATGGGAGGGGAACCGATAAAACTTGCGACGAATTTGTTCGCCGGCCGGTCATAAATGGTTATCGGATCATCGCACTGCTGAATCTTTCCGCCGCGCATAACGGCAATACGGTCACCCAACGTCATAGCTTCCGTCTGGTCATGCGTCACATAAACAAATGTCGTCTGCAAACGCATACGCAGCTTATGAATTTCCGTTCGCATGAGGACTCTCATCTTGGCGTCCAGGTTGCTCAAAGGCTCATCGAACAAAAAGACTTCCGGCTTGCGGACAATAGCGCGTCCCAATGCGACGCGCTGCCTTTCCCCGCCAGACAACTGCCGCGGCTTACGGTCCAGGTAATTTTTGATACCCAAGATTTCCGCCGCTTCATGAACACGGCGGGAAATTTCGGCCTTAGGATATTTCCGCAACCTCAGGCCGAACGCCATATTCTCGAATACCGTCATATGCGGATAAAGAGCGTAATTCTGAAAGACCATCGCAATGTTGCGGTCCTTGGCCGGGACATCATTGACAACCCGGTCTCCGATCCAGATATTCCCTTCGGATATCTCTTCCAAACCGGCGATCATGCGAAGTGTCGTTGATTTCCCGCAGCCGGATGGTCCGACCAGAACGAGGAACTCTTTGTTTTCCACCCCAAGAGACACATTATCTACGGCGCGGACTCCGCCTTTATATATCTTACTGACATTTTTAATGCTGATTTGCGCCAGAATTCAACCCTCTTGTAAAAAAATATCCCCTAAATTCTAATAAGGAATTCGCATTTCCGCAAACTTCTTATTTAAAAGCACTTAGGAATCCTGCTGACTGTATTCCATCAGATGATTTAAAGTTTGTTTCATGTCTTTTCGCTGCGTAATCATATCAATCAGCCCATGTTCCAACAAGAATTCCGAACGCTGAAAACCTTCCGGCAACTTCTGCCGAATGGTCTGCTCAATGACCCTCGGGCCGGTAAAACCTATCAGGGCTTTGGGTTCGGCCATAATGACATCACCGATTCCGGCGAAAGAGGCCATAATCCCCGCCATGGTCGGGTTCGTCAAGACCGACACATGCAACAAGCCGGCTTCATGATGCTTGGCCAGCGCCGCGCATGTTTTAGCCATTTGCATAAGAGAAAACAAACCCTCGTACATCCTGGCGCCGCCGCCGGATCCGGACACAATCACGACCGGCAATCTTTCCCGGGTCGCATACTCGATGCACCGCGTTATCCTTTCTCCGACCACCGACCCCATCGACCCCATGATAAAACGGGAATCGGTCACGGCAAAAGCAACCGGGCGGCTGCAAAGCTTTCCTTTCCCGGTGATGACGGCATCCAGCAAACCGGTCCTTTTCTGGTCGCTCGTCAATTTTTCAACATATGTTTTAGGCCCCTTAAATTCCAACGGGTCTTTTGACAGCAACCCGGCATCAAACTCTTCAAAAGTGTCTTTATCAATCAATAAATCTATCCGCTCCTGGGCCGTCAGCGGAAAATGGTGTTCGCATTTCGGACAAACATTCAAGTTGTCATTTAAGGCTTTGACATAGGTCGGAGACTGGCATTCCGGGCATTTTGACCAGATACCCTCCGGGATGTTCTTTTTCTTAACACTAATTAACGTATATTTTTTCTTGCCAAATAACGACATCGTAAGGGCTGACATCCTTTATGCTTAATTTATTTGATGAATGGTTAGACCGGACAATACTTTGGGATAAAAATATGTTGTTTTGGGGGGCATCCGCTCTCCTTTGAGAGCAATGGCCTTGAGCTGCTGGATCTTCACCGGATTCATAATAAAACAGGCTTCCGCCAACCCAAGATCAACGTCCCGGGTTGCGCGCGCCAAATCATTCGTATAGGTAATATCTTCCGAGGCCACTCCGACACGGTCAAAGACAAAATATTTTAATATCGTCGCATCCAAACGCCTGAATTCATCCGATCCTTCCTGGACATATTTATCAATCAGGGCTTTATTCTTTAAGCGCAGCAATCTGACGCCATCTGCCGTATACAGACCAAAAGCGTGTTCATTCTTCCCTGCCTTCGCCAGGCGAAGGACCAGGTCTTCTTTTGATTTGAATTTATCAATTCTGAACAACTCTTCCAGCAATTCCGCTTCTAAAGAAATCTTTTTGACAATCCTGTGCATAGGGAAAATCTTCAAATCACGGGAATTAATATCAGTGAAATAGGTCATCAGATAATTAAAAGATTCTTCCCCGGAATAATGAGAACTTTTTTCCTTTAAAATACGGCGCAGTTCTCTTGCGACTTCGTAACGGTGATGCCCGTCCGCGATAAACAATTGCTGATCGGACAAAGACTCAATGATCTTTTGAATAAGGGCCGGGTCGCTGAGACGCCAGACAGTATGCTGTACGCCGTCATCGTCCTTGACCAGAATGATCGGCTCCGTTTGAATGACATGTTCCTGAAAAGTTTTCTGGACGCGTTTTGTTTTATCGGAAAAGCAGACAAAAATGGGGCTGAGGTTTGCCGACAAAGTCTTCCAAAGTTTTAACCGGTCCTCTTTCGCATGAAGGTGCGTATTTTCGTGGGGGAAAATCTTGGCAGCCTGATCATCATGAATCTTCATAAGAGAAATAAAACCCAAACGGCTGTGTTTCTCTCCCATGACTTTATAATCCTGTTTATAATAATATATACTCGGCTGGTCATCCTCGATAAAGATCCCGTCCTTTTGCCATTGCTGGTAAAGATCCTTCGCCCGGGAATACTTATTATGCGTTCTGTCGTCATCCGGGTACTCTTTGCCGAGCATAATGCGGACAAAATTATATTCGCTTTGATTATAGTAATCCGTCTGCTGCTCCTTCGTAATCACGTCATAAGGAGGACAAACGACCTTGTTTAGGTTACCCAGCTTTTCCTTGTTATAATAAACAGCCTTAAACGGTTTTATTTCACTCATTTTTTTCCGGACCTCCGCATATATAGAATAAAAGACTCGATCTTCCTGCCTTTTTCACCAATCAGGGATACGGGAATATTATCAGATCAATATGCCATGATAGCAAAATTAAGTCAATCTGGGAATTGATTTCTCTGAAATTTATCAAAACTCCCCCAGTATTGACAAAGCGTCTCAGGGCAAAGGCCAACCGTTAAGGATTACGTTTCCCTGCCTACAAATAATACTAATAAAAATTTATAAAAAAAGCCCTTACAGCCGATGCCGGCCCGGGCATACAGAAAGCATGATCGGCAAAAATCATATAAGGGGAACCTGTTTCTGCCTTAAAATCCCCCCATTTATCCGTCAGATTTCGAAGATCCGTCGCAGGGGCACGGACAGGAATTTGTCTTGCCTTCAGCCACAGGACAGCTTTGCGGCGCATTTGCCTTGGCAGGCTTTCTTTTATAATCGGTCTCAAAGAAACCGTTGCCTTTGAAAATGATCCCGCTTCCGGTTCCGATGAGACGATGGAGAGTCTCTTGATGGCAATTAGGACACTGGGTTATTTTTTCATCCTTGATAGACTGCATCTTCTCCATATGATAACCACAAGATTCACACTCATACTGATATGTCGGCATTTTGTTCTCACCTCTTCCCTGATATATTTTCTAAAATTTCTGAAGAAACCCCTTAATATCCGCCTTCCCGGGCAAGGAGGCTTTAAGGCTTCATTTAAAAACGCTTTTAATCTTATCCTTTATGGAATCAGCGCCTTTAGAGATATCCTGACCGCTGACTTTGGCATATTCTTCTAAAAGCCTTCGCTGTTCAGACGTTAATCGCGTGGGAACCTGAAGCATCACGCTCACAAACTGGTCTCCCGGGGATCCGCCGTGCAGATCCGGCATGCCTTTGCCCCGCAAGCGAAAAACTTTTCCGCTCTGAGTCCCGGAGGGCACCTTCATCGTCACCTGGCCGTTTAAGGTCGGGACTGGTTCTTCCCCGCCCAGGGCGGCAACGACAAAACTGACCGGCAACTGGCAATAAATATCCTTTCCCTTACGTTCGAACGACTTGTGGGGCCTAACGGCGATATACAGATACAGGTCCCCCGCACCGGCACTGCCGATTTCCCCCTCCCCCCGGATTCTCAAACGCGTATCATTATCAACACCGGCCGGGATATTGACATCAATATTCCGCGTGACCCGAACCATGGTTCGGCCCTGACACTTCGGGCAGGGATGTTCAATAACCTTTCCCTGTCCGCGGCAGGTCGAACAAGTCTGGGCCATACGGAAAAACCCGCTGGTCATAAAAACCTGCCCTTGGCCCTGGCAGGTCGGACAAGTCTTGGGCTGTGTCCCGGGCTGGGCTCCGCTGCCTCCGCAATGAGTGCATAACTCGTCCCGGGGAACTTTAATCTTCTTATGCGCACCGGAAAAGGCTTCCTCCAAAGCAACAACCAGTTCATACTGGATATCCCTTCCCCGGCGGGCCCGGGCCCGGCGTCCCCCGGCTGCCGCCCCGCCAAAAATGTCCCCGAAAAGAGATTCCCCGAAAAACTGGCTGAAGATATCTCCCAGACCGGCTTCCCCGAAAATACTGCTGAAGTCCGCCCCCCGGAAAATATCTTCCGTGGTGTATCTTTGATCAATACCCGCATGACCGAACTGATCGTACATCTGACGCTTTTGGGCATCAGACAAAACGCCGTATGCCTCGGAAATCTCTTTAAACTTTTCTTCCGCCTCTTTCTTTTTTTCATCAGGGACACGGTCCGGATGGTTGCGCAATGCTAAAGACCGGTAAGCCTTTTTGATCTGCTGCGCACTCGCGTCTTTGGGTACGCCTAAAATTTCATAATAATCTTTTTTCATAAGAATAATCAGTTAAAAAATTAAATTCCTAAAATGGGCGCTTGGCTCTCCCAAACTTTCACCGTTTGCCTGGATTTAAACAGCAGAACCCCTTCTGATGATCTTCTATTTCTTATCATCCTCTGCTTTAAAATCAGCGTCGATAATATCTTCTTTCGGACCTGTGTCTTTTTTATCCGAAGAAGGTGTCGGCCCCTGCGGCTGTTCCGGCTCCGCTTGAGCCTGAGCCCCCCCCGCTCCCTGTTGTGCCGCCTGTTGAGACGCTGTGGATTTGTATATTTCTTCAGCCAGTTTGTGGCTCACTTTTTGCAGTGATTCCATGCCGGCTTTAATCTTGTCCAGATCTTTGTTCTTAACAGCCTCTTTGAGGTTATTCAATTCTTTTTCAATGTTGTCCTTGTCCCCGGCTGAAATTTTATCCCCATAATCCTTCAGGGATTTCTCCGTGGAATAAACAAAGCTGTTCGCCTGGTTAACGACCTCGACTTCCTCTTTTTTCTTCTTATCGTCTTCCGCATATTTTTCCGCTTCTTTAACCATGCGGTCAATATCATCATCGGATAACTTTGTCGGAGCGGTAATCCGGATAGACTGCTCTTTCCCGGTCCCTTTATCCTTGGCCGAAACGTGAACGATACCGTCGGTATCAATATCAAAAGCCACTTCAATCTGCGGGACACCCCGCGGAGCCGGAGGGATTCCGACCAAATCAAAACGGCCTAATTCCGTATTATCATTAGCCATCTGGCGTTCCCCCTGCAGGACCCGGATCGTCACAGCCGGCTGATTATCCTCCGCCGTTGAAAAAACCTGGCTCTTCTTCGTCGGGATGGTTGTGTTTCTTTCGATCAACTTCGTACAGACCCCGCCGAGAGTTTCGATCCCCAAAGACAGCGGAGTGACGTCCAGCAAGAGCACTTCCTTGGCCTCTCCTCTGACGATACCCGCCTGGATAGACGCGCCCATGGCCACACATTCCATCGGATCGATACCCCGTTCAATCTTCTGCCCGACCTCCTTCTCGACAAATTGCTGTACGATCGGCATACGGGTCGGCCCGCCCACGAGAATAATCCGGTCGATCTTCACCTGCTCGCCCAGTTTCCCGCTGGCGTCTTTTAACGCCTGAAGAATAGGGCCCCGGCAGCGGTCAACGATTCCGCTGATTAAACTTTCCAATTTGGCCCGCTCTATGGTCATATTAAGATGCTTGGGCCCGGATTGATCCGCGGTAATAAAAGGCAAATTGATGTCTGTCGAAATCGTGCTGGACAATTCCACCTTGGCCTTTTCGGCGGCTTCCCTGAGGCGCTGAAAAGCCATCTTGTCGTTTTTCAGATCAACCCCGGACTCCTTTTTAAATTCCTCAGTAATATAATCGATCAGAAGGTTGTCCATATCCGTTCCGCCGAGGTTGTTGTCTCCGCTCGTTGAGAGGACTTCAAATGTCGCGGCTTTGCTCTCCTCATCCCAGCCCATTTCCAGGACCGTGACATCCAGGGTCCCCCCGCCGAAGTCAAAGACCATGATCTTCTGTTCCTTGCCGGCCTTGTCCAGACCGTAAGCCAGACAGGCCGCCGTGGGCTCATTAATAATCCGTAAAACTTTAAGTCCGGCAATTTCCCCGGCATCTTTCGTCGCCTGGCGCTGATTATCGTTAAAATATGCCGGGACGGTGATCACGGCTTCCGAGACCGTTTCCCCAAGATATTTTTCGGCGTCGGCTTTAATTTTCTGCAGGATAAACGCACTGATCTGTTGAGCCGTAAACTCCTTGTCCCACACTTTAAATTTATGACTCGTGCCCATCTTCCGTTTTGCCGCATAGACCGTTCCCTCGGAATTGATCGGAGCTTGCCGACGGGCAGGCTCTCCGACCAAACGTTCTCCTTCTTTTGTAAACGCGACAAACGAAGGGAAGGCTTTCCCGGAAGCCACTCCGGCTCCTTCCGCAGAAGGGATAATCACCGGCCGGCCGCCTTCCATAACAGCAGCGGCCGAGTTAGATGTACCTAAATCAATACCTATTGCTTTTGCCATATGATTTGTCCTCCATCTTTAAATAAATCATTTGTTTTCTTGAGAATTTTCCTTATGAATAATATTTTCCGGATCATCACTTTCTTCGACAGACGTGTCCTGTGCCGCCGGGTCTGAAGAAGCTCCCGGGGAAGATTTCTCCACGGCGACCTTGACTTTGGCCGTGCGGATCACCCGGTCAGCCATATAATAGCCTTTCTGAAACTCCTCGATGACTTTCACCCCGTCCACATCTTCACTCTCGACCTGCATGAGGATCTCATGAAAATGAGGATTAAATTTCTGACCGACAGCCTCAATCGGCTTAACCTGATAAGTCTTCAGGATGTCTCTCACTCTGGCCATAACCATTTCAATCCCCTTTAAGAAAGCAGCATAATCCTGATGCTGGGCGCGGGCTACGGCAACAGAACGGTCCAAATCATCCATGATGGACAGGAAATCGACCAGCAGGCGTTCGTTAGCATATTTTAAATATTCCGTCTTCTCTCTTTCATAACGCTTGCGGACATTGTCAAACTCGGCACAAAGGCGTATATATTTATCCTTATACTCCTGAACCTGATTCTGCAGGTTTTCTTTTTCCTCCGGAGGTCTCCCGGAATTTGTTTCTTTATTATTTTGCAGAGTTTCGTTCTCCAGAGACGCATCTTGCTCTTGCGGCTTACTTTCTGATGCTGTGGTTTTGCGGTTTTTTTCGTTCATATCTCTTTTTATCCCAATATATTAAATAATTTCTTCAATGACGCTTTTAAAATAATTCAACGTAGAAACGACCCGGGCGTAATTCATGCGGGTGGGGCCCAGAACAGCAATACGCCCATGCGCCCCCAAAGAGGTCTTAAATTCCGATACGGCCAAGGAGCATGAATCGGAAATCATTTCACAAGAGATCTCCTGTCCGATCAGGATCTTCACCTTTTTTTCCAATTCCTGGTTAAGAATAGACAAAATCCGTTCTTTTTCCTCCAGCATAATAAGAATATCCCTGATTTTCTGAATATCCTGATATTCCGGGTAAGTCACGATATATTTCGTACCCCGGCAAAAAAGGCGCCCCTCCCAGCAGTCGACAGACACAATGCTTGTATATTGCGTAACATCAGAAAGGACTTCCGAAGTCTTTTCCAGTAAATGTTCCAAATCTTTGACTTCACGCTCATATTCCTGTCTGATCCTGGCCTTTTCCTCTTCCAAAAGTTTTATTTCGGCCATAAGATTGTCCACATAATAACGATAGCCTTCCTGTGTGGGAATACGGCCCGCCGAAACATGCGGATGAGTGAGATACCCCTCAGCTTCCAATTCAGCCAAAATATTTCTTATCGTTGCGGAACTCAAGTCCGGCAAATACTCCTGCACGATGAGAGAAGAACTCACCGGGGTAATGGTCTTAACATACTCATTCACCACAATCCCAAGAACTCTTTCTTTGCGCAGTTGATAGTCAATATTTTTTGCTGTCATGGTTTTCACCCATATAATTGTAACTATTTGATACTGTTTAAATTCAACATTTTAGCACTCAATGCCTTTGATTGCTAAAGCGCTATTATAACAAAATTAATTTCCTTGTCAATATCGTTTTTCGGCTATTCACAACCCCGAATATAGGATATTTATCTCAGAAAAAAGAGGGACCACCGCGACTATTCATGAAACCTTGTTTCGGGACTTGCAGTACTCATCTATCAAAAGATTGGATCCCGCTCCGCAACTGATAATGGAACGCATGGCTTCTTCCACCGACACATTAACCAAAGTCACATCTTTTGCCGGAAGATGATAAATCAGACCGCTTGTCGGGTTAGGACCAGTAGGGACAAAAACGGTATAACTGCCGTCTTGATGTTCATCTGTAATAAAAGCCGTCATCAAAGAATCCGTCCCGAAAATATTCACAAGAGCCACTTTGGAAAAAGAACGCTTATGACCGCCGAGAAGCTGCAGGACCGTTTCCTTGATCAGATTATATCCTGGCGCAATTTTAAAGAATTTCTCCTCAATAAGAGAATGGACCAATCGTCCAAATCCTGTACGGACGACAACACCCACAAAAAAACATAATAAGACAATGATCAGCAAGACCAAAAAATCCGCGATAAATTCCTTAAGGGTAGAATGAGCAACAAGCAGCTTCGTTAACGGTTGTATCAAGCCCGTAATAAAGGTAAAAAGCCAGCTGAAGACGGCCACAAGGATGACAACCGGCAGAATAACCGTCAGGCCGCCGATGACAGATGTTTTAAAAAATATCTTTAATTTGGATATCATAACCGCCCCGTCAATATTAATTCATATCGTTCAGTTTTTTAACAAGCGGGAGAATCGTGCGGATATACTCTTCAATGGATGTCACATTCAATTGCAGGTTCATCAAGCTGGGTTTAAGCCCTCCCGGGGGATGAAAATGCAGGACAACAAAACCTTCCACAATCTCCAAGGACATAACAGGATGCCCGACAGAATCCCGGTTCTTGAATTTCTGAAACATCTTCAACATCTGATTATCACTGAATAATTCTATCGCTTTTATTCTGTCATTCGTAATAAGTTCAAAGTCCTCAAAAATCTTCGGCAGGGGGATCTGTCCCGGGGTCGAGGGGGTCGAGGCATCCAGAAGTGTATCCAAATTCACACGGATACTCTGCCGGCTGCGCTCAGTAAAATTTATAGTCAAATTTAACGAAGTTTTGGCTTTCAAACACCCCCGGTGCAGAACTTTCCCCCGGGAAACACTTTCTTCAATATGCTCGTAGACAAAAGGATGCCCCTCGTAGGTAAACTCAATTCTATTCGGCAAAGCATCCTTATCTCCTTCCGGGTTCTTGTACCCCAGGAATTTCGCCATGGCTTTCATATACCTTTTCGCCGTTGACGGTTTATTGACATCTTTTTTAATAAAAATAAATGCGACAAGGCCTATGATAAGCAGAAAAATAAAATTTCCCATCATGCTCCTAAATTGACAAATTAAATCATGTGCCGACGACCAGGCACTGCCCCGGACTGCCACTTTCCCGCCGTATTACGCCAAGCCCGCTCACCACGCTCTTGCGGAAGTGCCTGCCATAGCGAAGTCTCCACCTTTTTCAAAGCAAGCCTTCTGATAAGTATTTCTATTTTAACAGATTACTTAAATTTAACAATATTATATATTTTATTAATATTTCTTATTTCTTTATAATAAGATTATCTTTTTCTGAATCCACACACACTTCAACCGTCTGCTGCTCCTTAATCTTTCCCTGGAGTATCATCAGGGCGATCGGGTCCTGGACGTACTTCTGTACAACCCGTTTCAACGGCCTGGCCCCGAAAACCGGGTCATAACCTTTTTCCCCTAACCAAGCCAAAGCGTCCGCACCCACATCCAGACCTATCCCCTTTTCCCCCAAACGGCCCTTAAGAATACGGATCTGGATATCGACAATCTTACGGATATCATCCTTTCTTAAACGGTTAAATATGATTTTCTCATCCACCCGGTTTAAGAATTCCGGACGGAAGCAAGTCTTCAAGGCTTCTGCCATACGGCGTTCCATCTCCCTGCGGTCATCGACATCGGCAATAACATCAGAACCGATATTGGAGGTCATGATAATAATCGTATTCCGAAAATTGACGACGCGTCCCTGTCCGTCCGTAAGCCGGCCGTCATCCAGGATCTGCAATAAAGCATTGAACACATCCCGATGGGCCTTTTCTATCTCGTCAAACAAAATAACGGCATAAGGACGTCTCCGGACGGCTTCTGTCAGCTGCCCGCCCTCATCATACCCGACATATCCCGGGGGAGCCCCGATCAGTCGGGACACGCTGTGCTTTTCCATATATTCACTCATATCAATACGTATCAGCGCCTCGGGATCATCGAACAAAAACCACGCCAATGACTTTGCCAGTTCGGTCTTCCCCACTCCGGTCGGCCCGATAAAAATAAACGAGCCTATCGGACGGTTAGGGTCGCTCAGTCCCGTCCTGGAACGCCTTATAGCCGAGGAAACCAGATCAATCGCTTCATCCTGTCCGACAACGCGGGATTTAAGACTTTCCTCGATATGAATCAATTTCTCTGTCTCCCCTTCCATTAATTTGGACAAAGGGATCTTGGTCCAATGAGACACGATTTCAGCGATATCCTGGTCATCGACCTCCTCCTTTAGAAGAGAACCTTTGTTCTGAGATTCAGCAAGGACATTGTTCTCCTTCTGCAATTCCTTTTCCAGGTTCACGAGAATCCCGTAACGTATTTCGGCAACCTTGCCGAGATTCCCCTCTTTTTCTGCGCGGACCTCCTCGCTTTTTTGATCTTCTATCTGCGCTTTAATATTGCGAATCCTATCAATCGACTGTTTCTCCGCCTCCCAGCGCAAACGCAGCTTTTTATTCTGCTCCTTCAACTCTTCCAGTTCAGCCTCCAGATCACCCAGCCGTTTCTTGGAAGCATCATCTTTTTCCTTCTTCAGGGCCTGCTTTTCAATTTCCAGCTGCCGGATACGCCGCTCATTGATATCCAGCTCCTGCGGCATGCTGTCAATTTCAATACGCAGACGGGAAGCCGCCTCATCGATAAGATCAATGGCTTTGTCCGGCAGGAACCGGTCGGTAATATACCGCTGAGACATTGTCGCAGCGGCGATAAGTGCCCTGTCCTGGATCCGGACGCCGTGATGGACCTCATATCTTTCCTTAAGGCCTCTGAGAATGGCGATCGTGTCTTCCACGCCGGGTTCATTCACGATAACCGGCTGAAAACGGCGTTCCAAGGCGGCATCTTTTTCAATATATTTCCGGTATTCGTCCAGGGTCGTTGCCCCGACACAGCGCAAGGACCCGCGGGCCAAAGCCGGCTTCAGCAAATTAGAAGCATCAATCGCCCCTTCGGCTTTCCCGGTCCCGACAATCGTGTGCAGTTCATCAATGAACAGAATGATTTCCCCGTTACGGGTCTCAATCTCTTTTAAAACAGCTTTAAGACGGTCCTCAAACTCTCCCCGGTATTTCGCCCCGGCGATAAGCGCCCCCATATCGAGAGTGACGACCTTCTTGTTCTTTAAGCCCTCCGGAACGTCCCCGGAAAAAATTCTCTGAGCCAAACCTTCGGCAATGGCTGTCTTCCCCACGCCGGGCTCTCCGATTAGAACCGGATTGTTCTTGGTCCTGCGGGACAGGACCTGAATGACACGCCGGATTTCCGTATCCCGCCCGATCACCGGGTCCAGGCTCCCCGCCTGCGCCAAAGCCGTTAAATCCCGGCCATAACGGTCCAAAGCCTGATATTTATCTTCCGGATTCATATCTTTCACGCGCTGACCTCCCCGGATATCCTTCAGAACACGAAGGACATCCTCTTCCCCGAGACCATGTTTCTGCAATTCCCGGCTCAAAGCATTGTTCCCGTCATGAACCAAAGCCAGAAGAATATGCTCCTGGGACGCATAATCATCTTTCATTTTCAAGGCGGTCTTATGGGCCTGGGTCAATATTTTATGCAGCTGATGGGACAAGAACGGAGCCTGCCCTTCAACCTTAGCTTTGTTTCCCAGCATCTGTTCACAGCTCTGCGCAAGGGAAGCCAGAGGAAGATTCAAACGCTCCAGCATGGCGGGGAACACGCCTTCTTTATCATGCAGAAGTGCTGTGATGAAATGTTCGGGCTCAATCTGCTGATGATGCAACTCCTCGGCCAGTTCAAGGGATTTCTGCAGAGCCTCCTGGCTCTTTAATGTGAATTTATTTAAAGGCAACATTTTTCCCGCCCTCTCTTCCTTGGCTTGGGCTCCCCGGGCGGTGAGGACACGCATCTTCCCTTCCGCCCGGTGCGCCAGGATATGCTACAGGGACAATTTTTATTATCCCTCCTGAATTTTTATCGTCTTTACCTGCGGAATTTCTTTCTTCGGTATAATTAATTCAAGTTCTCCATTCTTATACTTTGCCTTAACGTCAGAAAGGATAATATCCGACCCCAGTTGTATGCTGCGCTCAAACAGGCCATGAAAACGTTCAACCCTGCGGCAATTCCCGTCTTTCTCTTCCTGTTCGGCTTTTCTTTCACCGCGGATCGTAAGCCTGTTGCGGTCTAACAAAACTTCGATGTCTTCCTTCTGCAATCCCGGCAAATCCGCCTTAACAATGATTTGATTCTTTTTTTCAACAACATCCAAAGACGGGATATAGACCGGTTTTGTTTTTTCTGTTTTCTCCGTGACGGGAGGAAAAAGCGACAACCCCAACAGAGGATGCCCCCAGGCAAACAAATCATCCCATACGTCCGGCTGTTGTTTTCTCCATTTAATTAATGTCATGTTAAACCTCCTTTTTTGCTTAACAGTTTTTCCTGTTAACTGGCACTCTGCATGCTTGAGTGCTATTTTTTGCTCAAAAAAATTTCAGCCATTCCCCTCTATTTCCAGAATAATTTTGATCCCGCTGATATTTACGCCCTTTTCAAAAATCAAGTAATGAATATAATTCAGCTTCTTAATTTGCTGCTTGGAATAGCACCGGGTTTTCTTGCCAATCCTTTGGGGACAGACGATCCCTTTTTCATCCAGCTTTCTCAATGTCCAGATAGGGATATGCACCATTTCACTGACGACGCTGATAATAAACAATGGCTCCAAAGGATTAATCTCGACATCAAAATCTTCAAAAGACATGTCATCCATATTCGTCACCTTTTTATGCTCACTAAAAATTTAGCACAAAATAATGCCTGTGTCAAGAAATTCTAACAAATACAGTTAGATTTTCTAACCGCACAAGGATTGTGTTTGCAAGCATTTCATATACATAAACTTAAGGCTTAACACCATGGCCAAATTCATAACAAATATCTAAAATTAACTATGACGCTCCGGGAATATCTGATTTTTTAAATATATTCCGGAAATTCTGGTAGGAAGAGAAGCTCGGAGATAAATTGTATCGTTATAATACTTCACGGCATAGACCTGCCCTTCCGAATAGGCAAGATTAACAAGGTCCATCCGGCTGATCGGCAGACTCACTTCAACATCCACGATCAGGGCGGACAGCATCTCCTGAATCTTCAGCAGCAGTTCTTCTATATTTTCTCCTGTTTTAGCCGAAACAGGAACCGGATGCTGGCACACGCTCTTAAGGTCACTGAGCCACGTTCTGTCTTGAATAAGATCAATTTTATTTAACACCGTTATAATCGATTTTTGCTCTGCTCCCAGCTCCTTTAATACATCCAAAACGGCATTGTGTCTGTTCCTGAAATTCAGGTCACTGACATCCAGCACCAGCAAAAGGATATCGGAAAAAATCACTTCCTCCAAAGTGGCCTTAAAAGATTCGATCAAGTCATGCGGGAGATTCTGCATAAAACCGACGGTATCCGAAACAACCATCTTCTGCCTGTTTGGCAGGACGCACTGCCGGGCAAGAGAATCCAGTGTTGTAAAAAGCCCGTCCCGCGTCAATTGTTCCGCTCCCGTCAGCCTGTTCAGCAAAGTTGATTTACCCGCGTTCGTATATCCGACAAGCGACAGCAAAGGGACAGCTTGCTCCTGCCTTTTTTTTCTCTTAATCGCCCGGTTCGAAGAGACATCTTTCAAACTTCTTTTCAGCTTAGCAATTTTTTGCCCGATGCGCCTCCGGTCAACTTCTAATTTCGTTTCCCCAGGCCCCAAGGTGCCGATACCTCCACCCAGCCTGGAAAGAGCAATGCCTTTCCCAACCAAACGGGGAAGCAAATATTCCAATTGGGCTAATTCAACTTGCATCTTCCCTTCCTGACTTGTGGCGTGACGGGCAAAAATGTCCAGGATAAGCTGTGTGCGGTCAATCGTTTTAACTTTTAATATCTCTTCCAGGTTGCGCTGCTGACTCCCTTTCAAATCATGACTAAAAACAACAGTATTGACTCGAAGCTGAGAGCACAGCACGGCCAATTCCTGCACTTTACCTTGCCCCAGAAAGCAGGCCGCGCTGGGTTTCTCAAGACGGCAGATATGCGTATCAATCACTTCTCCATAGCAGGCCACGACCAGTTCCTGCATTTCTTTCGCCAGATCGTCCACGTGCCAGCCCCGTTTAAGGTCATAATCAATCACAACAATAAAGACAATTTCTTTCTCAGACTTCATAATATTCAATCCTTTTAAAATTCACAAATGTTCCGCTTTGGCAAGGGCCGCCAGCGGCTCTGCCGCCCCCGCATCCCGCCGCAGGAAAATCCATTGAATACGATTGTCTTTTCTAAACCAGGTCAGCTGCCTTTTGGCATAATGCCGGGTATGCAGTTTCATAAGATACCGGGCCCGGCTTTCATCATATTCATGATCCAAACACCCCGAAACCTCCCTGAAACCGATAATGCGCCGAGCCGTAAGGCTCAAAGACCTTTGCCGGAGACGGCCGATCTCCTCCATAAGCCCTTGCTCAAACATCTGATCAACCCTCCGGTTAATCCGATCATATAAGTCCTCCCGCTCCCGCGTCAAGGCATAAAGACTTATCTCATATTTTCCCCAAAGCCCTTGCCGTTCCTTTTGCAGCTTGGAAAAAGGCTGATCCGTCGCCAAACAGACCTCCAGGGCCCGGATAATCCTCCGGGTATCATGAGGATGAATGCGTTGAGCGGCCATGGGATCCCGGGCCTTTAATTCACGGATAAGCGCTTCACGGCCTTCTGCTTCAAATCTCTGCCACAACTCATCCCTGATATAGCGTTCTTTGGGCGCTCCCTGAAAAATGCCGTCCAGCAAAACCTGCATATACAATCCGCTGCCGCCAGTGATCACCACTGTCTTCTGTCTTTGAAAGATATCCCGGACAGCCTGCAGCGCCATATCGTTATACGCCGCGACATCAAATTCCCGGGAAGGCTCAACAACATGAACACAATGATGCGGCACGGAGCGGAGCATCTCCGGCAAAGGGGTGTTCGTGGCGATGGAAACCTCCCGATAAACCTGCATAGCGTCACAGGAAACAATTTCCGCCTGCATCTGCTGAGCCAAACGAAAAGCCACTTCTGTTTTGCCGACGGCTGTCGGGCCGACGATGAAAATAATTTTATTATGATGCATACTAAGGATAAATCAAGGCAGGATAACCTAAATCAGCTAATTTCTTTTTTAAATTTTTGGCCTCAATAAGGGTTGACAATTGACCGACCCGCACCCGGTAAAATCCCGTACCGTCTTTATCGACGGTCTCAACGATATAGGCATATTCCCCCCGGCCTTTCAATTCTTCCACCAGATTCTCGGCATGAGAACGGTGCAGGAAGGAACCGCACTGCACGGAAAAAAACTGCCGCTCCTGGAGAAGCTGCCTTGCCCGGTGAGCTTCCACACTGTCCGGGGCATAAGAGATAATTTTATTTAAATACTTCCGGGCCTCGTCCCAACGGCCAAGCTTCAGATGGGCACGGGCCATTTTCAGATAGATTAACCCCGAGAATCCCCGGCCCGCCCGTTTATTCAGCAAAGCCTCTGCTTTATGCAAAGCGACCTCGTACTTCTCCAGAAAAAAGTAAGCGTCAACTTCGCCGATATAGGCTTTCCCCTTCAGCGGGGCATCCGGGTCACTTTCAATAATCTTCACAAATATCTGTCTGGCTTTCTCCGGCTCACCCAAAAACAATTCACTTAACCCCAGATAATAAGAAGCTTCATTCTTCTGGGCGCGGCCGGGATTGGAGGCGAGGAATGTCTGGGCAAGATTCCTGGCCGTTTCATAATCTTTTTCAATCACAGCTGTTTCGATATCCTGCAATTTAATATCCGAGAAACCCAGCAAAAACGTCAGACAAAATCCGACGAACATGATTTTGCGGATTAAAAATAATCTGTTCATGGCGTTTATCTTAACAGAAATAAAACCACTTTTCTATGAAAAACCACACGCTATTCTTTTTCAGCTTTCTTCGTGGAGGACGAACAACAATCGCTAACCGGGAAGGGTATCATGGGATGTTTTGCGCCCGCCCGTCTGCTCCGGAGCCACAAAAAGCACGCTATCGCGAGCAGCCAGAAAGGCGGGGCAGGTGTTTCAAAGTCCTCTTCAAACTCCAGGCCCTGCTGACTATGCAACCGCTGAAATTCTCTCAACTGAAGAGTTTTCCACTGGGAACTGCGTTCGACAATAATATGAGCTGTGGCCGGGATCAAAACCCCCAAGGACTTGCTCTGCTGCACGAGTGCCGGCAGCGACCGCTTAAGTTTAGAAGGGTTCAGAATGTCCTTATAATTCTTCACGTACAGCCCCAGGGCTTGCCCGTAAAAAGAGCCCCCGGGAATCCTTTCGTATAAAATCGGGACAAAATATTTTTGATTGGGATCATAAACCTCCAAAGGCTGCTGCTTCCCCTTTCCCTGGTTTATAAGAACATGCCATTGCCATCTCTCCCATCTCGGTCCGGGAGCGAATGACACATAAGGGCCTCTCCTGAAGACAACCACATCTTCCGGCAGGTAAGGGTCTAGAACCGCCCGGAAAAGCGGATGTTTCTGCGCCGGCTGATCCGGCGTTTTGATATAATAACTGTCATTTTCCGGAGTCAGGAATTGAAAATACGACATGTCTTCCGGGGATATGACGTTATCTTTTTTCTGCGATAAAACAACAAAGACAGGATACTCGGACCATGAGGCAAAATCCTCGCTTTCAAGACGGGATTGATACATCGTCAATTCGTGCTTAAAAACTCTGGAAAGCTCCAGAGCCCCGCGGGACGGGAGCCGGACCTGTTGCAGATGTTGTTTTATTAAATCGCTGTTTCTGAAATCTATAAAATCCCGGGTCAAAGATTCAACTTCAAAATTGGCCGCACTGATTTTCCCCTTATGGATATCCGGGAACTCAGCGGCAACATCCATCATCTGTTGCGCATATTGGGACGGATCCTCTCCCAGGGAAAAATCCAGAATAAAATGCAAATAAGGCTTTCTTTTAATCTTTGCCAGAGACTCCAACATTTCGGGGAAAACCAGCGAATAATTGTTCCCTGAAGCGTCCTGGCCCGTTAACGGGACAGGCGGGCTGGGCGGGCCCTCATCCCGGGAACGCAAAGCAATCCCTTTTCTGCCGATATAGATGACCGGTGCCGCATCACGCGGATAGGTAAATTCAATTTCGGCATAGCGGGTTTCTCTCGTGCGAAAAGGAAAAATGCTGAGCTCAAACACTTGCGGAGACTTATAGACAATGAGGCCGGGATCCCGCCGGGTCCAGTCCCGGATCATATGATAAACCCATGTGGCCGTTTTCTGTTCGAATATTTGCCCCGGCACCAGTTCGTTATTAAGCTGCAAACGAAAATCGGTAATCAGAACGCCCGGGGGAAGCGTGCATTCCCTGAAAAATTCCGCCGCATTATCATGACCGATATTTATAAAATAAAACACCATTTTCGTTACGGTTGAAACCCCCTCATTCCGGCTGGTCTTGGTCGTTGAAAAAAGAACAACATTCCGGTCCCGTTCAGGCCTTCTGCGCCGGCCCGCGGACATGGCACCATCTCTCCCTCGGATACGGCTGCGCCAGCCGGCCGATTTTTCATAAACATCGTTTAAAGACTTTCCGGTAAAAAGCCGGAACATATACTCCATTTTGGAATTAGGCAGAACCATACCGTGAAAAACAATCCGGTTGTAAAGCGCAGAAAGGTACGGCAATTGGGCCCCGTCTTTAGCCTGCCGCATTTTTATTAAAGTCCGCTCAACAGCTCTTGCAGACCCGGGATACCATTGAGGTTGTTCATAATCAGATGCGTAGACATAATCGAGAGCCTGCTCTACGGCGGTTTTATCGCAAAGCGTCTCAGCGACAAAAGCACCGGGCAAAACAAGGCATGCCGACAAGATAAGGGCAACAGCGGTCATACGGCTACCTTGCTGCGCGCAGGACTGATAATCTTCAATAAGTATTTTCGTATGAAGTAAAAACAAAAGCACCGGGATCAAAAAAAGGAATCCCAATCCCAAGGCACAAATGGCGAGCAGGGATAAAGGGAGAAAAGGTAAAAACACGAGAAAGAAATAAAGGGTAAAAGGATACGCCCATGCACGCAAAAACAGCCGTACGCGCTGATATTTCATTCTAAAGATCGAAGGGACAAGCAGGATAAGCCCGTTAACGACGGCCAGCCCATAAATGATTTCTGACTGAAAGTCAGCCGGGAAAGGGATGTTCCGGTTTAAAAGCAACCCGGCCAAAGGCCCAACCAAAGCGACCAGAGCAATAACGGTATTGTGAGTCCAGGCATCCCGGCCCTGATACCAGCTATAAATCAAAACGCTTAGGCGGATAAGGGCTATGAGTGTGATGACGCTGCTTCCGACAAAGAACACCATTCCGATGGCCGTCGGGAACCACATCCAGGTCCAGCGGTAAAAGGTTGACAGCCCCAGCATAGCTGTATACCAGAGCATCGGCATGCCGACCGCAACCAGGAGGCTGCGTCCGATATCCGCCCCCCGGGTTAAACGCGTCTCAAAACACGCTAAGCGCAAGGCCGAATAAAACAAAGCCGGCATCATGAAAGCATACTGGGATAAAATAACCTGGCCCCGGTCAAGAATCCAGGCTTCGGTTCCCGCAGGAATGACGGCGGGAATCTCATAGCTCACGTACCAGAGATACGCCATATGCATCAGGAGAAAAAACCAGTTCCATTTCCAGGGAATGGAATTTAGCCCCGCACGCTTCCAGGACATCCACAGGACGCACATGATAAGCAGAAGAAAAATCTCACAGCCGGCTATCGTAAAGACTTTGTAAAGATGGGAAGCGGCCATGTCCTCCCGGATAATCCAGAACGAAAAAACATTCAAAAGGAAAAGGACAAATTGAGGCAGGATAAAAACCCAAAAGACAAGAATGCGGCTCTTCACAGAGACCGGCAGGATCGTCATTTTATGATTGTCTTCCATAAGGCAATATTCTCTCCAACAATAAAGTGCTTACGATAAAAACACCGAGAAAGAAAGCCACCCCGACCCCCATATGAATAATGGGCTGAAAAAAAGACGGCAACCAGGCCCCGCTGACACGGGCAATATGATAAGCGCAAATCATCCTGGCTGCGTTAGTTACAACGGTAGCTAAATAAACGGCCGGCAAAGGAATCAGGACCGCAGCCCACATCCGGGATCTTTGACAATACCGTACCACATAAAAGACAATATAAATATAAAATAAAGAAAAAAATCCAAAACCGCTGCAGGAAGCTGTGACTTGAATAGGCTGCGGAGAGATCAATATCCGAATTTCCTCTCCTTTCAGCCACTGAAGCTCTGCCCCCCAGAAAAAGGCCGCCATTTGCGCAGCGGGATAAGCAAAAACAGCATAAATAAAACTCATGCCTGTCCCTCCTTAAAAAACCGCAGTCTATCCTCTACAGCATTATGAATTGTTCTTTTCAAGGAAAAATAATACCAAAGCATAAGGGGAACGGTGAATGTCGCAAAAACTGAACCCAGGATAGGAGAAATGAACAAGAAAAAGTCATATAACCCGTGGATTAAAATGGCCTGCCATAATCCTTTATTAATAAGATATTTTTCTGTCTGCGGTTCTTGGGCTATCCGGGCGCGTTTGGCGAGCCCCAGATAATATCCCATGACTCCGGAACAAATCGCATGCATGGGAACCGCCGTAAACCCCCGGGCTAAAGCCATATACCAGGAATTATTGATAACATACAAAATATTTTCCATACAGGCAAAACCCATACTGGCCACAACAGTAAGGATGATCCCGTCGCCTTCTCCCTGCAGATACGGGGAATTATATCCGTATTTCTTAACGACTCTTAACTTGATGTATTCTTCGCACAGCCCGGCAACGATAAAGGCTTCAAAAAAATAATACAGGATAAAAGAGCCTTCCGTATACACATTAAAGCGGGCCAAAATCTCTTCTAAAATATAAACCGGAAGAGTATATATAATCCCCAGAAGAAACAGCTTAATGATCAGGGCTTTGGGGGCCGGATTAGCTTTGTAAAAATACCGGACTAAAAGCAAAGCCGGCAATACGGCCAGAAAAAATGAAAATAAAATCTGCATAGAACACTTTTAAAAAATTATGAAATAAACACGGTCATCCGGTTTTCTTTCGTTTAGTTTGACGGCTTTACGGCAGGCTCCGCTAAAAAGAAACCAGCTCTATCGTAATCACAAGCACACTTAAGTATACAGCAAACCATGCATGCTTCCAACAAACTCTTACAGCAGGTCTTTGGAGCCATCTCAAACGCTCAGACAAAAACCTGGTCATAAAAGCCCCGGCCAACAGCATAAAAATAGTTCCAACAATAAAAGTAAAATAATGCGGAATGCGCGTCTCATCAAAAACAGCGTTATAAACCATCACGCATATCAAATAAGGCGCAATACCTCCGGCAAAGATGACAGATCTTCGTCCCCAGGAATCTTCCGGACCGATCCCGAGCAAAGGAAGATTCGCAAGGAAAGCTAGGCAGCCAAGAATAAAAAGGACACCGCCCCAAATCACAAGGCCATAGGCCGGGCACCCCGAAGCCATTAACTTTGCCGGATCACCGAAGCCGCCGTACATGATTGCACCAAAAACAAAATAAAAACCATTCCCGATGAAAGCCGCGACTCCTGTCATAATGACCGGCAACCCGTATGGAGACCGTATTTTACGTGCGAGCAAAAAAGCGAGTCCGCCCATGATCATGCTGAAAACAATGCCCCCGGAGGCGATCCATAACTGTGACGCTGATGCCGGGACGGAATACGATACGACAGAACGGGAAAACGGCTGCAAATGAAGATTTGTCACCCGCCCCCCGTAATAAAGGACAACAATGATATGACCCAATTCATGTATCGCCATGGCTATAAACAGGCCCAAAGTAGAGACGCCCGAAAACAGAAGAGTCAATTTCAATACGTTATGAGACAAATTTGATTTCATAGGTCACTATTTTTCCGAAACATCAGTAACATCGTATATGATCCAGTTTATTTCCGGGCGTACGGCTTTGGTATCTTTATCCTGGGTCATGCCTACAAAGCCCGCCACTAATTTCATATCGAAAGTCTCACCCAAATAACACCATTCCAGGGGTGCAATATATATGCCGGACGGAAAATCCCCGAACTCAAGCTTTCTTTTAAAGAATCTTTTCCCAGTCCTCTTTCGTCCCTTCTAAAGTAATGCTCGGAATTCCGCACCAGGTTTCGAATCTATAGGCAAAATAAAATTTATTGGTGTACATAAATGTCATTTCATATGCGGTTTTTTCGGCTTGCGTGGTTGTAGAATAGTTTGCAACCAGGATGTCATACAAATCATTATTAGAGTATTTCTTTATTTGTTTTGAAAATAACGGAAAAACTTCGGGCCAGGGATTCGCCTCATGACCTTTAACAAAATCATGCCTTTTAACAACGAGTGTTTTTTGGCCGGGATGATCGACAAATCTGTCTCTTAGCTCTTCAGCGTTGGCATTAACATGTTCCCCGAACCCCTGACAAATCAAAAGCCATATCATATCCGGGGAGAGGATTAACGGGCGATGATCATTGAATGAATATGTCAGCGCACTTATAAAAGGATGGTTATGGGAAGAAATGATTTCTTTCCTTTTGAATCCGCTGGCTTCAAGTTTAACTTTGGCTATCTGCTCATCCGTTATAAAATGACCGTCTTGAGGCTCAAGCAATTCGTAAGAAATGTTCTTTATGACTGTTGCATAATCCGTCTCTTCCAAAGGCTCCTCGGCTAGAGGAACGTTTTCCAGCTTGAAAGTCAGTTTGTTATCTCGGAAAGCAACAGGATCTTCTCTGCCAGGCCTTTCTTCGCAAGAACAGGAATAAAAGACCATTACGACAAGCAGCAATGGGATAAGACTCTTTCTCATGAGGAGCGTCCTTTTTTATGCCTGCGGCACAATCGCAAAAGCATATCATCTTTTTATAATAGGCGGCGCCGCCTAAGGGTCAAACTCATGCTTCCTTGCGAATGAGCATCGTGTAGCTCACCAATCCTCCGGCAATCAAAACAGCTCCGGCAATAAAGGGCAGGCTGGCCGCCGCAATAACTGTCACGTGGGGGCTTGCAATAAACGGCACGCACAAGACCATTCCGTATGCTCCTGCCACAACCGAAACCAGAGATGCCGCTTTGCATAAACTTCTGATGGCTTCCGGTGTCATAATCCTCCCTCCTTTCTTTTATGATGTTCTGAACCCCGCCTGAGCGCTCAACGGATATGCTGGGACATTCACGGTCCGGCGGTTTTAAATGACATCCGTTCCTTTTGCAGCACCCCCCTGTCTTTTACGGCGGGAAGAATCCGCCCTTCCTCCCGCCGCCCCCCGGAAAGGACCGCTTCCAGGAAAGGACGCATTTTCTGAATCTGCCGAATCTTGATAATAAAATTCCATAATGGCTCACACTTTTTCCAGGCCCCGGCATAAGCCAGGTGCCGCAAAGCATCTTTTCCTGAGGCATGATTCCCCGCCCCCTGAAAGATTGATCCCCACTTATAAAAATCACGATACGCCCTCCCATATCCTTTCTCCAAATCTTCAGCCGACATTTGTGCCGGAGCAAAGACCGCATGCCGGGTATCATACAGGTCCCAATTCTTTTTTAGCAGACGTTTCTGAAATAATAAGCGTTTAAAAAGCGCGGTTCCGGGATACGGCGTCAGGACATGAAAGGTAGCTGTTTCAATCCCGTGACTTATGGCCCATTCGACCGTCCGGTCAAAAACATCCGGGCCGTCCTCATCCCAGCCAAAGACAAAACTCCCGTTGATCATGACACCCAAATCATGCAGCTTTCTGATGGCATCATCATAATCGCTTCTGCTGTTATGCTGTTTATTGTATGCCGCGAGGGTATCCGACCTAACGCTTTCAAACCCGACAAACAGGCTTTTCAATCCGCAATCAACGGCTTTCTCAATTAAACGAGGCCTTAATACGGAAGCCACTGTCCCGGCAGCCTGCCAGACCCGTTTCATTCCTTTCATTCCGTCAAACAACGACAAGGCAAAGCGTTCATCAGCGAAGAGATGGTCATCAAGAAAAAAAAGATGCTTCCCCGGGAGACGGCGGATCTCATGAAGCGCATCATCGACCGTCTGGGTATAAAAAGATCTGCCCCCCTGGAAAAAAGATTCTTTATAACAAAAATCACATCTGTGCGGGCAGCCCCGGGACACAAGCAAAGAATTAGGCACCAGATACAAATGCCGTTTAATAAGATCCCGCCGCAAAGGCGGGATGCCGGTCAGGGAACGATGGGTTGATGAGTAAATTTTGCGGGGACGCGCATGCCTAAAATCATGCAAAAATTGCGGCCAGGTATCTTCGCCCGGACCTAAAAAAATCGTGTCGGCATGAAGAGCGGCTTCCTGCGGCAGAGAGGTTACGTGTAAACCGCCTAAAACAACGTAAACGCCTTTCCGGCAGTAATGATCGGCTATTTCATAAGCCCGGTGGGCGGCTGTAATATAAACCTGGATCGCAACGAGGTCAGGATCGTCATCCAGGAATAAATCTTCAACATGTTCATCCCGGATTTCGATATCATCCTCAGCGGAAAGAAAACCGGCTAAAGTCGCTAAACCCAAAGGCGGGAACAAAGAATATTTCAAAGGCCGCCAGTATATACTCTTGGCTTCAGACAACGCGGGTAAAATCATTTTGACTTTCATATCAAACCCTCCTAGGCTGTCTCAGCCTGACACCATTTCCGGTAACCCCATTTCAAAAATAAATAAATGCCTACCCAACACAGAGCACTATTCAACATATTGATCATGAAAGGCTGTTTCCCGGCCACCACAAACAACAACTGCGCCAGCCCCACAAGAACGCTTCCGTTAGCCAGGACAAACCAGGGCCGGGATGAATAAGTGCTCATAAAAATGACCCAGGACAATGTCAAGAAGGCAAAACTTCCTGACAAAGCCAAATATCCCCAGAACCGGCTGCTCAACAAGGCAGCGGGTTGAAGCACGCAATGCGGGATAAAGACCAAGTACATCACAAACAACAGCCAGTACAGCCCCAGCCCCGCCAAAAGTCCCGCCCCCTGCTCTTTAATAAAGTCTTTTTTTCGGACCGGTTTCAGAAGATCATGCGGCCAGGTGCTCATGTTACGATAATTCGAGCATAAAACGATCAGGACAGGGGCAATGGCATAAAGCAAAAAATTACTGTAAGGATCCCTGTAAAAGTCATGAAAAAAAGACATCCCAGGGATGCGGTAAACATAGACCGGCGTCAAAACCACAAGCAGAATCCAAATACTTTTCAATTCAGCCAAATCCAAATAATGCCAATGGTACGCCCTCCGCCAAAGGGCCGCCTCTCTCGGATAAGGAGGAACGGCAACTCTGCGGGGCTTAAGCCCGAGCCGGCTTTTAATAAAATGTATCGCCCGGACATAAAGTTCTCCGGCTTTGATTTGATTGTGGAGGAATTCCTTATGCGGCCAGGAAATAATATAGCCGTATTCAAACTTGTCCTCATTTAAGACCGTCATTCGCCAAGCGAGCAGCAGAAGCAAAGCCACACTCGCCAGAGCCAGGGCAAGCTGCCAATGCGCCTGTTCGGTAATGAGGATAACCAGGTTAAACGTCTGCCAGGAAATCACGAGCAGAAGAAAATACGAGACATAGACCAGCAAACTAATGGACAGATATCCGACCCAGATAATCAGGTTGATGATAAGAACACTTAACAGAAAAACCGACCACACAGCTGCTTTCTCCAGGATAATAAGCGGGTAAAGGCTGCTGAGCCAATAACAGTAAACCGCGATAAAGAAGGCAAAAAAACTATAAGGGACAATGATATGGGGGATACGGTAATCCGGCAGCAGTGCGGCCCGGGGATGCGCCATCTGTCTCTTTAATAACACCCCGGAAGTGAAACCCAGCCAGACACTGACAACCAGAAAAAAGGTGAAAAAATCATCGGCGACATAATAGTATTTCTGCTTAAGGGAAAATCTTGAAAGCAAAGCTGTGGCCACTAAACACGCCGACAAGATACGGAAAGGGATGTATTGATAATAAAGGTTGAAAATCTGATAATATTTATTTCTCATGAATGGAGCTCCAGAAAAATTTCTTCAAGATTCAGATCCTCGACTTCTATTTTCGCTCCGATTTTTTTCTCTATCTGGTTTTTCAGATCCGGATGAAAGCCGCGCACAGACAAAATAGCCTCATACTTTGACAGTTCACAGTGAAGAAGGCCGTCAAGCTGGAATTCCCGGGACAACGGGACAGAAGACACCACCCGCAGTCTTTTGACTTCTTCTTTTAACACGTCAAGCTCACCGCAAAAATCAATTTTTCCGTCTTTCAGCAAAGCGACACGGTCGGCGACCCGTTCAAGGTCTGAGGTGATATGGGTGGAGAAAAATATCGTGCATTTCCGGTCAGCGACAATATCCAGAATGGTCTTTAAGAAATTCCTGCGGGCGGCAGGATCCAGGCTGGCAACGGGTTCGTCAAATATCAATACACTCGGCTCATGTCCTAAGGCAAGGATGATGGCCAGTTTTTGGGCCTGGCCTTCTGACAGCAAACCCACTTTATCCTCTTCATCCAACTCCCACTCTTTCAGCAACCGTTCAACCAAACCTGTATTCCAGTGAAAATAAAACGAAGCCGTATAAGCAACAAGCTGCCTGACATTTAACCAGGGATAAATCCGGTCTGACTGAGGGACATAGCCGATCTTTTCTTTAGTTTGATTCGAGAAATCCCCGGGATGATCTTCCAGGACCGAAATCTGGCCCTCATGAGGATGCAATAAACCCAAAACACATTTAATGAGGGTCGTCTTCCCCGCCCCGTTTTTCCCCAACAGGCCAAACACCGACCCTTCGGGAACGCGCAAAGACAAATTTTGCAAAACCGTTTTAGATCGATAACGCCTTGTAACGCCCTGCATGTTTATCACAAAATTATTCATGACGCTGCTCCTTCCACAAATGTTCCATAAGTAAGATAACCTTTTCCGGCTGAACGGACAATTGACAAGCCCGCATAATGACCTCTTTTAATAAAGGAATAAGCGCCTCTTCCCGCTGTTTCAGATCTTTTTGAGGAATAGTTTTTCCCTTCACTCTCATGCCCTGCCCGCGGGCAAACTCCAGAACTCCTTCCTTCTCTAATAAAGAATAGGCTTTGGAAACCGTCATAGGATTTATTTCCAGCTCCTGCGCCACCTGACGAACAGAAGGCAGGAACTCCCCTGACGACAACCGGCCGGCCGCAATAAGAGTTTTCACCTGATCAATGATCTGCCGGTAGATCGGGACTCCGGAAGTTGTTAAAATATTAAAATAAAATTTTGCTTTGGCTGTCATGGCTTTCTTTACTCTTGTTTTGATGCTACCTGTATTACAAGTGTAATACAGTAATACACCATTGTCAAGAGGCAAGAAAAAGAGGGCGAAAAAAACTGAACGACAACAAGAGGCCAGAACTTATTTGGATTTTTAAAAAGCTGTAAATTATTGGAAGATGATATTTAAAAAGGAGGGTACAATAAAAAGGCCGACAATTCAGAAAAATGAAAGGGATCAGCGTCCTGGTTCTATTTGAGTTATAAAAAAGGGCGCTGATCCCTTAAGATGATTACATTTCCTGGGCCTGTCTTCTTTTTTCAAGTATTCTTTGACGTATTCTCTGCCGTTCTTCCGGAGAAAGAGACTGCCACCGCTCTCTTTTTTGCTGCAGCTGCCTGCGTTCCTCCGGGGACATCTGCATAAACCGGTAAAACCGGTTTCTTAGTCTTCTGCGTTCTTCCGGAGTCATTTTCTTCCATCGGGCATAACGCGCATTGATTTCTCTTTTCTGCCCCTCGGTCATGTTCATAAAGCGCCGCCAGTTCTTCCGAAGCTCCTGCTGTTTCTCTATAGGCAGGGATTTAAACCGTTTAAACCTTTCCTGAATTCTTGCTTTCCGCGCAGGGGACATCGCCTGCCATTTTTCAAAACGCCGGCGCAACAGGGCTTTCTCTTTTTCGCTGAGCTGTTGCCACCTTTCGAATTTTTCCGACAACCGTTTTTCGTCACGGATTTCACGGGCCTGCCCGGTTGTTTGAGCAGCCGCCGGACGCCCGATAAAACAAATCAGAATTACAAACAAAACACACGAAAAACACCTACTTCTTTTTTGTTTTGTCCTTTCCATCCTTCTCTCCCTCGAATTCCTGATAACTAAAAAAATCATCCTGAAAGAAATCAATGTCCCGCTCATCCAGAATTTCCAATATATCTAAAATATCCATATATTCGACAACAGACTCATCTTGTGTTTTCTTTTTCAAAGAATCCTTCTGTTGTTCTTTCCCGCAATCTCCATTCCGGCCCCCCATAAAGATAAAAGCACAGAGGCTCAGCACAAAAATAGCCCTTCCTTTTAGCACAAAATTGTTTTGCTGATTAAACAGCATCAAGTTTTTCGATAACATCCAAATCCTCTAACCAATCCATCTCCTGCAATATATCCATTTGCTCTGTCAATTCCAGAGATTCAACAAAATCGACATCCTCTTCAATGATCATTTCAGGAGGCCGGTTTTTTGATAAAGGGACCTGAAAATACAAGAAAGCAACAAGGACCGCAACGAGCGTTCCGGCATAGGCCGGGACAAGAGCTCTTTTTGCAAGCAGGTTCTTCATTCCGCTCATAACCCGTTCTCTCCAGGTCTGTTCTGCAGACAAACGCGTCCAGAACCTTGAAACATATCCTTCTTCCGGCTCAATATCCGGCCAGACGTCCAAAGACTCCCAGCTCTTAACAATAAGATTATATTCCTGCAGGCAATCCTCGCAGACCTTTAAATGCTCTCCTATTTCCATAGCTTTTTCTGGAGAGACATCAGAATTGCTGTAGGCCGGGAGAAGTTCTTTGATTTCATGACATTTCATAATAAAATCCTCTTCTATATATTTAACACAAAAAAAGCGGAAAAGTTGCGATTTATTTGTCTCGCGTCAATAATCTCCCATAACATTCCTGAGCTTCCCTTTCAGCCCTTCTTTAGCCCGATTCAAAAGAGACTTAACGGCAGGCACGGAACATTGGAGTGTCTGAGCAATCTGTTCGTAAGAAAGATCTTCGTATCTCCGCAAAATAACAGCCATCCTCTGATTCTCAGGAAGACTCTGAATGGCCTCCCTGACAACAGACTGTTTTTCTTCCTGCGCCATGGATTCCCAGAGACTCTTCGCACGAGGGTCTTCGACCTGGGGCAGCACGGCCCCACGGGAAGTCGGAATTTCTTGTTCTAAAGAAATACTGTTTCGAGAGCTCTTTTTTCTTAATTCATTAAGACTCAAATTCTTAGCAATAGTATAAATCCAGGTTTGAAATTTTGCTTTGGGATGGTAAGAATCCGCCGATTTATACACACGGATAAAAACATCCTGTGTCAAATCTTCGGCCAGCTGTCGATGTCCGACAAAACGGTAAATAAAATTATAAATCCGTTTATAATACTTACGCATCAGGCTCTCAAAAGGGGCCTGGTGGCCTTTCTGGACCTCAAGCATAAGCAAAACATCCGGATCCGAATAAATCTGATTTAGCTGGGATTCTGGTTCTTGAGACACGTCAACCTAATCCACCTGAAAATTACAGGGAGACACACGAAGTCAGCCAGGATTCGCCGACTTTTTGTTTATTTATGTAGAACTTCTCTTTAACCTGCGTTACTCACACACACCACTCCAGTTCCCGCAGGACATACATGTCTCCGTCCCAGGGATGATAAAGTATTTCAGACAAGACCTGGTTTCTCCCGGAGTACATTCAGAATACGGCAATTCACAGTCGCCGTCAAAGAGCCCGGTGCCGTCGTTACAATAAATAACCCCGGCCGTACATCCCGAAGTCGTGGTACATTGCTTGGTTGATCCGCTGATACAGACACAATCCTCATACAACCCCGTCGTCGTATTACATGTCTGGGTTCCCAGAACCCCTTCGATATAACAATAAACCGCGCCGGCCAAGCAGCGGCACGTACCAAAGCCGTCTCCGCAGGAATTACAATCTTCGACCCCCGGGTTTCCGTCGCCCAAAGTACAGTCATGGGTCGAGCCGGGAATACATGTCGGGTTGCTTTGCTCGCAAGGAGACCAGCCTCCTCCGGAACATGTGCCGATCCCGGGGCAGGAAGCGGAGGTTGTACAGCTTTGTGTTTCCTGCGGGTCACACCAGCAGGGTCCCCAGGCTGTCCCGCAGACATTACAGGTCTTTTTGGAAATAAACCCGTCGGCATTGGGCTCACAATCAACAATCTCTCCCGGAGTGCAAAGAGGATTAACCTGCTGACAGCTGCTCCAGTAACCGTCTTCGCAGATACGCTGGTAGGGACAGCCGTTTACGTCAGCGCAGGCCAGGGTGTCTCCGGTCGTACATGTTGTACAGGACACATCATAATTACATTCTTTTTCTTCAGGACAATTCGCGTTCGTCGGAGTGGTCACAATCAATCGTTGATCGTACGAACAGGTTAGACCGTCATATGAGGCCATGCAGCCCAAATCCTGAACGGTTCCGGTCGTGTATCCGCAGCATATTTCAGCATACGCTGTTTCATTCACAGCCTCTACCGGGCAACTTTTTCCTCCTCCCGGTTCTTTCACTTCAACATAATTGGTGTCCGGGATGTCCAAAGGAGACGGATACCCGCAATAATAATTTGTCGTATATTCACAGCATGTGTCGTCATAAGGGACCGGATTCCGTGATTTCACCGGACATTCCGCCAGCGTCGGCTCTTTAATCTCCACTAATGTTGTTTCCGGATAGCCTAAGGCTGAATATCCACAAACGGCTGTATACTCCGCCGGATACCCACAACACGTGTCGTCATTTTCGATCTGGCTGATAACTTTAACCGGGCAATCAACGTGCACGAGCCCCGGCTCATGCCAGCTGACATAGTCTGTCAACGGGAACTGGACCCCGTCCCCGCACCCCTGCTGCAAAGATCCGTACTGGCAACACACTTCGTCATAAGCCGGTGTTCCGATAATCTGAATTTCACACGTCGGATTCGTTGATGATTCCAGGTACGAAACCAAATAAGTCTCGGGATATCCCAAGGCCCCGCATTCCGTGGTCGGGGAGGCCGGATAATTGCAGCAGTTTTGATGATTCGTCTCCTCTCCCTCGATAGCATCGCACCCCGCGGCGGATGTTTGCGTCGTCACCCAGGAACTCGTCGGATAACTTACCCCGTCCCCGCAGGTCGACGTTGCGGTCCCGTATTCACAGCACTCATACTCATAGGGAACAACGTTCTGAAACAGAGGATCACAGCCTGTTATGGCGTTGTTAGGCTCATTCACCTCTAACCGGGTGTGCGCCTCATACCACCCCGAATACCCGCATTGCGAGGCCTGGAACCCGGCATAATCACAACAGAACGGATCGTTCTCTATTTCATTCTGTATAATCGTTTCGCAATCATCAAAGTCCTGGGTCGGTTCCATGACTTCAACGGATGTCGTTGCCGGGCGCCCGTCGTATCCGCAAATCCGGCTCGACCCTGCCGGATAACCGCAACAGCCATCCGGGATCTGTTCGTCCACGATCACGTCACAGTTCGGGTTATTGGGCGTCCTGGTGACAACCTGAGTGGTGACCGGGATCGTCACCCCGTCCCCGCAGTGGGAACTCGTAATTTCATAATCACAGCAATAATCGCACATCTCTTCAATAGAACCGCATTTATCCGGGCAATTCGGGTTGGCCGGTTTAGCGGCATCATAAATACAGGTGGTCTCCGGATAAACCACCCCTTCCCAGGTTCCTCCGCAGACAACATCTTTTTCCGGGTAACCGCAACAGTCTTCATGATTCGGGCCGCAGACATCACCGAAGATAGGATCACACAGAGGATTGGTCGGAGAACGGTAATCCACCAGATAAGTATCGTCATAATATCCGGCATATCCGCACTGATCATACTGCCAAGGCCCGTAACCGCAACAGGCTTCATTAAAAGTATCCTCTGTTACCTCGGTCGAGCAGGAAGGATTACACGTCGGAGTTTTCGACGTGATCATGCTGGACGTGGGGTAGGTGACCCCGTCTCCGCATATAGAGGTCGATTCGTAACAGCAGCAGCTGTCGGCATTCGGCAGATGATTTCTGTATTCCACAGGACAGGATACGTCGACAACTCCCGCGATATTATATTCGATCCAGTCCGTATCCGGGTATACGGGATCATAACCGCAATCTCCCTGAAAACCGCTGTATTGACAGCAGTATTTTGTCGGATCCTCTTCAATAGCGAGTTCCTGGACAATTTTATGATCACAGTTAGGATTTGTCGGTGTCCGGAACTGCAGGAACGTCGTGTCAGGGAACGTCGTCATGACTCCATCCACCCTTAATGTCGCCCCACAGCTGGGAGGCGTCTCAATCGGTCCGTAGTCACAACAATCATCGGCATTGGGAGTGATGGTGATATCATCTTCACAATTGGGATTGCCCGCCGCGCGTTGCGTTATAAGGGTGGAGTCGGGATAGGTCACGCCTTCGACTTCCCCGCCGCAGCTGCTGCTTTGCGCCCCGTAATCGCAGCAGTTTGCTTTTGATATGGGATCATCCGCTTCATAAATCGTCCCGAACTCTGGCTCACACGCGGAATTATCAGGGATGTTAACCTCCAGCCATTGTGTATCCGGATAAAGGATATCATAGCCGCACTGCCAGACAAAACCCGCATAATCACAGCAGGATTCAAGCTCCAGGCAGCGGTAACGGTCCTCGCAGCCCGCCACACTGGTGGCTGATTGCTGAATCTGCCTCATCGCTGTCGGGTCGCATTCGCCTCCGCCGCAGTCATAATCTTCCCACGCCCCGTAGTTGCAGCATGTGTCATAAGCCGCAATACATTCGATCAGATCCTGACAGCCGTCTTCCGGAGCCGTTTTTTTGCGCTGAATTTCATTGCCATCGCAAGGAGACACGCCACAACCCAAAATCACCCAGTCGCTATAGGTGCAGGCCCCGCAATCCACCGGGCAGTTATCCAGGTCTTCAAACGGCGGGTTGCATTCCCCGTCCCCGCAGCAACTGACCTCTTCGATAGAGAGTCTTATTTCAAAAATATGATCGGCCCTGATAGCTGATTCCTCCGGGACATCCGTCGCCAATATCACACCGTCAGGGAGAGTACGGGACGGCGGCATGTCATAAACATCTCTGATCGCCTGCCGCAATTCTTCAACATGCTGAGCCCGGATAGGCGTCACTTTTTCAATGATATTGGGTTCCTGCCATGTCGGAGAAGACATCCCGCAGAGCATGCGTTTGTTATAAATAGCCCGCCGCATTTCCCGGATATGAATAGGCTTGACCGGTCTTTGGGCGGTCGCCAGATCATCATCTGTCCAAGTTTGAGAAAACGCGCCGTATTCAGACAGAAGGACCAAAAACACCGTACAGACAACCATCGCGCAAAAACGCCAAATCTTTCTGTAACTTAGCATATCTCTCTCATCTCCCTGTTAAACGTGTTGATTAAGGGGCGTACATGGCATAATATCCCGATGTGTTGGGATCGCCCGTATCAATATATCGTAATTTTATTTCTCCAACAGGATCACTTCCGAGTTTGACTTCAATAGGTCCGTTAATGCGCAATTTACCGCTCGGGAGCAATGTCAGCTCTGTCGTGGCTCCCAAAGAGGACCCGTAATTTATCTTAAAATAATTATCTGCGGCATCGAGCCCCATCGTCACAAAGGTCGTACCCCTTGAAAAAGTAACCTGGCTGTCCTCCCCGGCCTCAACGGAAATTTCCACATCCCCGTTAATTTCCAAATCATGCGTCGGGCTGGCGGAATTGATACCCACCTTGCCTGCTGATGTAATGTATATGCGGGACGTGCCATTTGTCTTCAATTCCAGGGACGTGTTCCCCTCCGTTCCTATCACCGAGTTGCTTAACTGGCTGTTTACGGTAAAAGCGCTCCCTCCCATCTGATCGACTTTAAACGTGGCGCCGCTTCCCTGGGATTCGATCTGCAGCTGGCTGTCAGGGTTTATGGTCCCGATCCCGACTTTTAAAGTGCTGTAATTGGCCACATCTGTTAAGAAAACAGAATTGCTGTCCTGCGTCCAGGCTGTCGGCAACAGGCCATAGGTCGAATCATCACGGCAATACATTAATAACCCGTTTGTTTCATCAACGTACATACTCCCCACATCACAGGCTCCTGATATGGCGGCCCGCGGCACTAATCGCACCTGGGAATAAGAACCAAAAGGAGCGGGATAATATGTCGTTAAAGTTAATGTTCCGGCATAGACCATGCCCGCAAGAAACAGACAACAAACGGCCCCCGCAAAAACAGCAAACAGTTTTCTTTTGTGTTTCATCATTATTCTCCTACCTGCTCGGTTAGTTTGTTCCCGATAATTAAATCGTGGTCAGGCCCTACTATAAAAAGTATACAATACTTTTCTTACCTTATTCCATCTTTCAAACGCCTTCTCTTCCCGCTTCCTTGACACGCATCGACGAGAAACTTAAAGCTGCAAGGAACCATACCCTCTTTTTTCCAAAAGAATGCCTCCCGGAGCAACAAGAAAGCGCTTTCTCGTTTCTCCGGCACGCACTAAACGGGCGCGACATTCTGCCGCGGAGTTGCCGCCAAAACAAAAATGAGACATAAACTCCAGCACTATAAACGACTCAAAATAATTATAACCTCAGGTGGGCCTTACGCTAGTTTTTATTCAATATTTTCACGGGATATTCTGGCAGGATAAAGCAGTGTCCTTCCTTAAAATAAAAACGAGGCCAGGGAGGAACCGGCAGAAAGACAGTGAAGCAGAACTTCACTGTTTTCCGTCAGGTCTTCTTCTGAAGAATGCGGATCAGAACATACAAAATCACGACAATCGCAACGGTGATAAGCCCTCCTACCGCATTCGATAATCCGGGGGCGCTTTGTTCTCCCATAATCAATAACCTTTCTGCCGTTTTCTTCCAGACAAATAATCCCGAAGGATGATGCCATGATCAAAGGCAAAGTCACACTTGAGGATTTCTTCTCTCGGGATGACCCGCAGCCCTTTGGCATCGTCCCCGAAATGCGGGACCCCTTCTCCCCGGGCTACAAAAACGGTGCTGACGGTATGAAATCGCGGATCCCGCTGAGGAGCAGAATAAGTATGAAACTGCCTTAAATCAACCAGGTCCAAATCTGTTTCCTCTTTAGCTTCACGATATGCCGCCTGCTCAAGGGACTCTCCCGGATCAACAAAACCTCCGGGCAAGGCCAACCCATAAGGGGGATTGGAGCGTTCTATGACAACAATGCCCTCCGGCACTTCAATGATGATATCAACGGTCACATAGGGGCCTGCCCCCAAATCACAAAGGATATGATTCATATAACTCGTCAGTTCCTTCACATAAACATCATAAAGCGCAGCCTCAGGCAGACAAATCACGATTTTCCGCAATAGGGTGCTTTCATAACGCACAGCTTTTAAAATTTCCTGGGCCATAATTTTAGCGGCACCTAAGACAGGGAACTCTTCCGGATTTTCCACAAGAGGAAGAAAGGCCAAGGAATCAACGTCCAATTCCCGGACACATCGAAACACGTTGCGGCAAACTTGCCGCAACACCCTTTCTCCGGTCTTCCCCTCATCATCGACCTTTACGGCATGGATAATGTAACGGATTTGCGGTCCTTGATTTTGAAAGCACATCACTGCCCCGGCAGGCAAAACCTGGGAGGGGGCAGCCCCCCCCTCTCTCCGGCAAGGATCTTTTTTCAGGACAAGACCCGCCAAGGGAGACGCCAAGGCCCTGTCAGGCCCGCAAGGGTTAACGACGGCACCGATATTGAGATCCGTAATATCCCCTTGAATAATATCTAACTGGGTATCTTTGATTTTCATGAATGATCCTGTCCTTTTGTGAAAATGCACATCATGCTGCCATTCTTCGGGCCAGGGCCAAAGCTTCCCGCCTTGATTTAAGCTTCCCTAAAGCCTGCTGTTCTTCCACCCTTTGTAAAATCACAGCAAAAAGCGGCGAAGGAGACAGCTGCAGTTCCCGGATGAGGTCGTGTCCCGAAATAAGCCGGGCGCAAGGGACCTGTTTTTTCTGTTCAAAATAATTATGAATAAGCCGCCAGCAAATCGCCTCATGATGTTTTTGGTCTTCTTCGGTTGTAAGCGGGCCGCGGGTCGCCTTCTGGTCAGCCATGGCAATGAGCGCAATGCTGACAGCTTCTTCCTTCGTATCACGAAAATACCGAAAAAGGGCTTTAGCGCTAGGGTTCTTTAAATTAGACAGATAACCCGGACGCAAATGCCACAGGACCATATCCATCAACCGGAACCTTTCTTTTGTGGATAATTTTAGCATCCGGGCAATGACATTCACCATATCTTTTCCGATCCGCTCATGGCCGTGAAACAACGTCCGCTGATCCTGCTTTCTCTTCGCTTCCGGCTTGCCGATGTCATGAAGCAACGCTCCCAGTTTCATAAGCGCCCACCGGGTCCGATGCCCGCCCAAAGGTTCCATCAAATAATCTGTCATACCGGGAATCTTTATAATTTTTCGGAAAAGCTTCTCCAGCTGAACAACAGTCTCCAGGGAATGCGGCCAGACATCAAGATGATGATAAGTGCCTTGTTTCACCTGATCCATAATCCGGATCTGCGGGATAATCAGATCCAGGACTTTTATCCGGTCCAGTTCCTTAAGACAACGGGCGGCGCGCTCCGTTTCCAATATTTTGAACAATTCGTCCCGGATTCTTTCCGCAGAAACACGGGAAAGCAGGGCCCTATCCTTCTTGATCTGACGGCGGGTTAACGGCTCTATTTCAAACGGCAGGGAAGCTTTAAGGCTGAAGGCCCTTAAAATCCGCAACGGGTCCTCCTCGAAAACCTTAACGGACGTCATCCTGATCCTCCGGGCGCGGATATCCGACAAAGCCTTTCGGGTTCCGACGACTGCTTTCGGCAGAACAGTCTGATCATCACATTCGTTCAGATGAACGGTTAAAGTGTTCACCGTAAAATCCCTGTGCTGCAGGTCCTGCCGCAATGTCGGAGCGCGGTAACCGGCAAAATCAAAAGTCAAAATACGCCCTTTTTCCTTCTTGGCCACTCTGGCGCAATGATGCTCCTGAGCCAACAAAACAAAAGCGCCCTTGATTTTTTGGGCAAAGGTCCGGGCCAGGGGGATGGCCTGTCCTGAAACGGCAAAATCAAAATCATGACAATCCCGTCCAAGCATAAAATCGCGCAAAAAACCTCCGACCAAAAAAACGTCCTGTTTTCGTCTTCGGGCCAAAGCTCGGATGATTTTCATGTGCGGATATTGTTCCAGGAAAGTCATAAAATAGAGAAGATACGGTTTGTCGTTAACCGATATGTCCCCGCACAGGACGGGGATCAGTCCACTTTAAATATCGACGCCTTTTGCAGGACGGCTTCCTCAACAAAAATGGGAGCATGCGCCCGGACAGCCAAAGCGATGCCGTCCGACGGGCGGGCATCAACAATTTTTCTGTCCTGGTCTTTGGCCAACAAAATCAGCTTGGCATGAAAAGTGTTATCAACCAGCTTGTCAATAACAAGCCTTTCCATTTTAGCCTCTAGCCCCTGGATAGTGGACAGCAGAAGATCATGCGTCATGGGCCGGGGGACTTCCACTCCGGATAATTTCATTTTTATTGTCGAGGCTTCCATGAAACCAATCACGATCGGGAATTGGCGGTCGCCTTCTTTTTCCTTCAAGACAATGATCTGGTCCTGTCTCCGCTCATCAATAATAATTTTTGTTAACTCCACCTGAACCATAAAAACCTTCCTTCATTATTTGTTTGCAATCAAGTCACTTCCTTCGCACCGGAACCTTATCCTTCTCTAAAATATATTTAATTTCAGTCATAAAATGATTCACATCCCGGAATTGTCTATAGACAGAAGCAAATCTGACATAGGCGACCTGATCCAAAGCCGCCAGTTTCTCCATAATGATTTCCCCTATTTCACTGGACTGCACTTCCCGGTCGTATTTTTTTTGAATCGCACGCTCCACATCCAGCGTCAATTCCTCAATTTTATCGACACTGACGGGTCTTTTTTCACAGGCTTTGACAAGTCCCGAAATAATCTTTGTCCGGTCAAAAGGCTGGCGCCGGCCGTCCTTCTTAATCACCATCAGAGGGGTTTGCTCAATATATTCATAGGTGGTAAATCTTTTTTCACACTTGAGGCATTCCCTGCGGCGCCGGATGGCACAGCCGTCCCCGCTGATACGGGAATCGACCACCTTGGTTTCTCTGTGTCCGCAAGCCGGGCATTTCATGCCTTAAGCTCCTCGCCCGAGGCAAGCAAATCATGGTAAATGGGAAAGGCCCTGGTCAATTCGGAAACCCCAGCCCTCACCTTCTTCAAAGCCGTCTGATCATTTCTGTTCTCTATCGCTTCATCCATGAATCGCGCCACCTGTTTCATTTGAGCTTCTTTCATGCCTCGTGTTGTCAAGGCCGGGCTGCCGATTCGAATACCGCTGGTCACCATAGGACTTTGCGGGTCGTAAGGGATGAGATTTTTATTAACCGTGATATGGACCTGATCCAGTATTTCCGAAGCCTGTTTTCCGGTGACATCCTTTGAACGCAAATCAACCATGAACAGATGATTGTCCGTGCCTCCCGCAACGATACGGTAGCCTCTTTCTGCCAAAGAGGATGCCAGGGTCTTGGCATTGGCAAGGATCTGTTTTTGGTATTCCTGAAATTCATCCGTAAGAGCTTCCTTAAAGGCCACGGCTTTGGCGGCGATGACATGCATAAGAGGTCCGCCCTGAATTCCCGGAAAAACATTCATATCAATCTTTTTGCCGTATTCAGACCGGCAAAGGATCATCCCGCCGCGGGGGCCGCGGAGAGTTTTATGCGTGGTCGTTGTGACAAATTCGGCATAAGGGACCGGGCTAGGATGCAAACCCGCGGCGACTAAACCGGCAATATGCGCCATATCAACGAATAAAACAGCACCGACGGAATCACATATTTCGCGGAATTTCTGAAAGTCGATAAACCGGGAATAAGCGGATGCGCCGGCAAGGATCATTTTAGGTTTATGCTCCCGGGCCAAGCGGGCGATCTCATCGTAATCAAGCATTTCCGTATCCGGATTGACGGTATACGCCACCATATTAAACATCTTTCCGGAAAAATTCAGTTTATGACCGTGCGTCAAATGTCCTCCGCAAGCCAAATCCAGGGCGAGCACAGTATCATGCGGCTGAACAGCGACATTGTAAACAGCTTGATTGGCCTGAGAACCGGAATGAGGCTGCACGTTAACGTATTCCGCGCCGAAAAGTTTCTTAGCCCGCTCGACAGCTAACTGTTCGGCGACATCAACGTATTCACAGCCTCCATACCAGCGCCGTTCCGGATATCCCTCGGCGTATTTATTCGTCATAATACAACCTTGAGCCTCCAGGACAGCTTCCGACACGATGTTCTCTGAGGCAATAAGCTCCAAATTGTTCTGTTGCCGTTGCAGTTCTTTAAAAATCGCCTGATAGACTTCCGGATCTGTCATCTTAATGTGCTTCATTCGTGTCCCCTTTACATAAACCCTTTTCCCCAAAAAAATCCCCTGTCCCTTAAGAAGGGGAAGACTCTTCCTGAGCCGGAATAACTTTTAAAAAATTCTTTTCAATATCCCGGATCTTTTCGACTCGACGCAGATGCCGCCCGCCCTGAAAATCCGTCTCCAACCACGTCGTCACGATATCGTTCAAATCCGTCTCCGGAATAAATTGCGCCCCCAAGACCAGAATATTCGCATTGTTATGGGCGCGGGATAAAAACGCCGCTTGCTTATTGTAACATAAAGCCGCATAAGCACCGGGAACTTTATTCGCAGCAATCGTATGCCCGATCCCCGTCAAACAGACCAAAATGCCTCTGGAATCAGACGTACGGCTTACCGCTGTCGCAACTTTATACGAAAATTCGGGATAATCGCATGTTAGCCCCTCCTCATAACAACCTTCGTCAATAACCTCATGGCCTTTCCCCGACAATATCTTTTTCAGGGAAGCTTTAAGGGAAAATCCTCTGTGATCTGCGGCAATAAAAATCTTCATTCTTTTGTCCTGTTTTATATTTATATTGTTTAAAGACCGGGCAATTCCTGAACCAATCAAATCAAATGAACCAATTTCTGTATAGCTTCCTTAATCATGATAAGACATTCTTCATAGGCCTCAGCCGGCTTGCCAATCGGGTCAGGGATATCCAGGTTCAAGTGGGTCGACAGCGGCTCGTCATGAAATTCCCGCAACAAGTACACGCGATTTTCCACAACCGGCAAACGCTCCAGGATCTGCTGACGGTGAGAACGCGTCATGACGAGGATCAAATCCGACTTATTCAATAAAATATTCGTTACGGGCTGAGACACATGCAGAGAAGCATCGATCCCTTCCTGGCTAAGGACATGCAGCGTCTCTTTGCTGGCCGAGGAATGCAGGAAAACCCCCGTCCCCGCAGAAAATATCTCCACATCATTGCGCCCACGCAAAAAATCTCTCAATAAATATTCTGCCATCACCGACCGGCAGCTATTGCCGGTACAGACAAAAAGAATGGATTTCTTTTGAGTGATCGCATCCACCTCTTCCTGGGTAATGACCCCTGCGCGCAGGATTTTCGGATCTCCCTGAGTAAAATCAACCACCGAGGAGGCGAGTCCAAGTTGGGCTGAACCTCCGTCGATAGCCACGTCCACCAACCCGTCCAGATCACGCAAGGCCTCCTGACAGGTCGAAGGGGGAGGCTGGCCGGAAAAATTGGCCGATGGAGCCGCAACCGTACATTGAGATTCCTGCACAAGCATCAAGGCGATATTATTCTGCGGCATCCGAATACCTATAGTCTGATCCGCTTCCCGGGAAGGGACAATGACAGTTAAAGGGCCGGGCCAACAGTGATCGATCAATTTATAAAGTCTCGGGTCGGTCATGGATGTATAATTATACACAAGACCTTTTTGAGCAATATGGATAGAGAAAGGCTTATTCTCCGCCCGTTTTTTAACGTCCCGCAACCGGCCCATCGCTTTGGGATTATTATAATCAGCCGCGATTCCATAGACGGTTTCCGTGGGAAAAATCACCAATCCCCCGTGACGGATGACCTTTGCGCAATAAGCGATCTTATCCAGTTCGGGGAAATCTGAATTAATCGGGACTATTTCGGTTTTCAAAAATCCACCTTTTGTTGCAGAATTTTCTGTTTCTGTGCCTCCTGGAACTCCCGCAACTTCGACCCCAGGGACCCGTCCCGTAAGGCCAAGATTCTCAATGCGAGCAAAGCCGCGTTCTTCGCTCCCGGCTTACCGATAGCAACCCCGCCGACCGGAACGCCCGGAGGCATCTGAACCGTGGACAGTAAAGAATCCATCCCCTGCAATACAGATTCTATCGGAATTCCTATAACGGGCAACAACGTATGCGCGGCCACAACTCCGGCTAAAGCCGCGGACCCTCCCGCACCGCAAATAACCACCTGGATACCGCGGGCTTGAAGGCCTTCGGCATATTCCGCCGTTTCTTTCGGAGTACGGTGTGCTGAAAGAATCTTGACCTCGCATCCGACACCAAAATCTTTAAGGATTTTGACTGTCTCCTGCATCGTCGGGGCGTCGGACTGACTTCCCATCATGACTGCAACTTGGATTGATTCCATACCTTTGTTCCTTACGTTAAAAGGATAAACGACAAAAAACTTTCTCTTATGTCATTTGACACTTTTTCAAAGCTTTGGCCCCGATATCCCGGCGGAAAAAGCAACGGTCGAAATGAATCTGTTCAACGGCCTGATACGCTTTATGAATCGCCGCCTCAACCCCCTCACCCAAAGCGGTCACTCCCAAGACCCGGCCGCCGGATGTCACAACCCCGGACTCTGTCTTTTTTGTGCCGGCATGAAAGACAACAACATCCTCAGAGTCAGAAAAACGATCCAATCCTGATATAACCTTACCTTTCTCATAGTCTCCGGGATACCCTCCCGAGCTCATCACAACGCAGACGCAGCTTCTTTGATCCCATTCCAAGGATACGTCGTCAAGCTGTCCCTGGCTCGCCGCCAGCAGAAGGTCCGCCAAATCATTCTTAAGCCGCGGCAAAACGACCTGGGCTTCCGGATCACCGAACCGGACATTGTATTCCAAAACTTTAGGCCCGTCAGCTGTCATCATCAGGCCGGCATAAAGCACGCCCTGAAAAGGACACCCGTCTTGCGACATGCCTCTGATCGTCGGAGCAATAATATATTTATCAATATGATAAAGCCTGCTTTTCGTGGCGACCGGGGCCGGGGAATACGCGCCCATCCCTCCGGTGTTGGGCCCCAGATCATCATCGAATATCCTTTTATGATCCTGGGAAGAATCCAGAAGCACGTAATTCATGCCGTCACTAACGGCGAGGATAGAAACTTCTTCTCCGGTCAGACATTCCTCAACAACAATTTTCTGTCCCGCGTCCTGAAAGACCTTTTGAACCATCGTCTGCTCAAGAGCCTCCAGCCCTTCCTCAAGATTCTGACAGACAAAAACCCCTTTCCCCGCCGCCAATCCATCCGCTTTAATAACGATGGGGAAACGTGTCTGCTCCAAAAAACGTCTGGCTTCTTGCGCCTGATCAAAAATCTTAAAATCAGCTGTGGGTATTTTATATCGCTGCATAAATTGTTTGGCAAAAACCTTGCTCCCCTCGAGCATAGCCGCTTTTTGACTCGGCCCGAAAACCGTCAGCCCTTTCAGGTGAAAAGCATCAACAATCCCTTTGACCAGCGGGGCTTCAGGACCTACGATTGTCAAATCCACGCTCTTTCCCTTGGCTAACTTCACTAAAGCGTCTATGTCCGTCGCATCGACAGGCAGACACTCCGCAAACTCCGCCATCCCCCCGTTGCCCGGAGCACAAAAAACATTTTTCACTCTCGCACTTTGCTTCAGCTTCCAGGCAAGAACATGTTCACGTCCGCCGGAACCAACCACCAGGACATTCATAATCACTCCCTCTATCCATTAAGCGTTCATGAGTTGACACGGCTCCCGCGCTCCCGTCAAATCATGCCACAAGGGCTATGGGCCCTTAACAATTTTAACTTTCTTCTTTCTATCTTTAACCACTTCTCCTATCCTATAGGCTTTTATGCGTTTTTTGGCAAAAAAATGTTTCACAGGCTGCGCATCCTCAGGGCGGACAACCAAAACCATTCCCAGCCCCATGTTGAAAGTCTTATACATATCCTCATCGGGAACCAGGCCTTTCGTCTGAATCATCTGAAACATTTTAGGGACAGGCCAGGCCTGACGGTTGATGACAAAACAATGTCCGGGCGGAACAATTTTCGTTAATTTTTCATAATAGGCCCCTCCCGTTATATGGGCCATTCCTTTAATAGGATAAAGCTTCAAAGCTTCCAGCACTTCCTGGACATAAATGCGGGTCGGTTTCAGCAACTCCCTGGATAACATCTTCTGCTCTTCCGGCGAAAAAACTTTCCGAACCAGGCTGAATCCGTTGGAATGAAGCCCGTTGGAGGCCAGCCCAATCAGCTGATCTCCGGGAACGATACCGGAGCCGTCGACAATGTTCTTTTTATCAACGACCCCGACGGAAAATCCTGCCAGATCGTATTCATCCGCACCGTACATCCCGGGCATCTCAGCCGTTTCTCCGCCAATAAGACCGCACCCGGACTGACGGCAACCTTTGACGATGCCTTTGACGACCTGTTGCAGAATTCCGGGCTGCAACTTTCCGCAGGCGATATAGTCGAGAAAAAAAAGCGGTTGGGCACCGGAACACAAGATATCATTAACATTCATAGCCACACAGTCAATCCCGACCGTATCATGCCGGCCCAAAGCCTGGGCGATAAGAAGTTTTGTCCCCACGCCGTCCGTGGATGAGACCAGCACAGGCTCCCGGTACTTCTGCCGGGGGAACGGGAACAAACTTCCGAACCCGCCTAAAGCCGAAGGCAACGGAGAAGAGAACGTCGTCCGGGTCATCTTTTTGATCGAACGGACAAAAGCATTAGCCCGGTCAATATCCACCCCGCTTGATTTATATGTGACTGATTTCATAATATATCCTGTGGCGTCCTTATAATAAATTCTCCTGAACATACCTGACGCCGTTTTCAAAAATTCCGGCCCCGTCTCCATAGTCAGAACTCTTCTCCAGCCGTGTCCAAAAAGGATGCTGCGTAAAATGAAAATGCCGTTCCGGATGCGGCATAAGCCCCAGGATACGGCCGGTCCTGTCCGTAATCCCGGCGATATGATCAACCGAACCGTTGGGGTTGCCGGGATAAGACACGGCGTCTCCGTCTGCGGAACAATAACGGAAAACCACCTGTCCGTTCCCTTTCAAGATATCTACAACACGGTCATCTCCGGGAACGAACTTTCCTTCCGCATGGGCGACAGGAAAAAAAACGATGTTGGGCAGTCCTTTTGTCCAGACAGACTCCCCGCTAAGCTGGAGATGAACCCAGCGGTCCTCAAATTTTCCCGAATCATTATGACAAAGGCTCACCGTTTGCGGCACACCCTGATGCCAGACGCTGTCCCCCTCAAGCGGGCCGGGCAAAATACCTGCACGGACCAGAACCTGAAATCCGTTGCAGATTCCGATAATTAATTTCCCGGAAGCAATAAAGTCCTCGATATCTTTCCCCAAGCTCAACCGCAGCTCGTTCGCCAAAATACGCCCCGACATAATGTCGTCGCCGTAGGTAAAGCCTCCCGGGATGGCCAGGATATGATAATCCTTCAACAGGACTTGTCGGCGGGAAAACCTGTTCATATGGACTAGATCAACACACGCGCCGCTTTCCGTGAAAGCATAGGCCGTCTCCGCGTCGCAGTTTGTCCCTGCCGTACGCAACACAACAACTCGCGCTTTGTTTTTCATCTTACTTTCTCTTATAAAAACGACGGATAGATTTAATGACATCCTCGGGTTTATCGACGACAGAAAAGATATCCATATCCCTCTTATGGATATTACCTTCCGTCAGCAAGGTGTTTTCCAGCCATTGCACCAGACCTTTCCAGTAATCTGTCCCGAACAAGACAACGGGGAAGCGGTTAATGCGTTCGGTCTGAATCAGCGTGATGCTTTCGAAAAATTCATCCAAGGTTCCGAACCCCCCCGGAAAAATGACAAAAGCTTTGGCATATTTCACGAACATAACTTTACGGCAAAAGAAATAATGAAAATTAATAAGCCGGGAAATATATTTATTCGGTTTTTGCTCAAAAGGCAGTTCAATATTCAACCCGATGGACCGCTCCGGCTCAACAAACGCCCCTTTGTTGGCGGCCTCCATGATCCCCGGCCCCCCGCCGGTAATGATACTATACCCTTCCTTCACGAGCAGTTCCGCGGTCTTAACCGCCTTTTTATACATCGGATGACTGGGTGTTGTCCGGGCGGATCCGAAGATAGTCACTGCGTCCCCTATCTGCGAGAGCTGATGAAACCCGTCGACAAACTCGGCCATAATCCGAAAAACGCGCCACGGATCTTCCATATTATTGATCTCGTCCGCCGATCTTCGTCCTGCTGTCATCACGCACCACCTTGTCTTTTTGTTATTGCCTTTAAAGTTCCCTTCTTTTCACCGTAAAAACACTCCCCGCCCATATTCCTGCGCCGATGATCACCAGCTTAACGGCTGCCGCCATGCTTTCTTGAGATCCTGGATCAACACATTAACACAGACACGCTCATCAATCCCGTAAATGACGAACTCCGGACTTTCCTCCACCCGGCCGATACACCGGCAAGCCGCTGTTCCCATAATCTTCTCAAAAGCTTTTTGTCGCCCGGGGCTGACTTCCGCCAGGAAACGGGATGTGGATTCCGAAAATAGTATATGATCATTCCGTAGGTTTTCTCCCCGATAACAAACATGCTTCAGCTGAGCCGTGACCCCCAATCCGCCGCTGAAAGACATCTCAGCCAGAGCCACCCCCAGGCCTCCTTCCGAACAATCATGCAGAGAAACCACGCATCCCTGACGAACCGCCTGGGCAACCGCAGCAAAATTTTTCTTCCCCTTGCTGAGACGAACCTGCGGCACATCACAGCCCAGAACACCCAGAGTATCATAATAAATCGACCCGCCTAATTCATCATATGTTTCTCCGATAAGATAAATCAAATTCCCCGCTTTCTTGAAATCCATGGTCACACAGCGGGAGACATCCTCAACGACTCCGATGGCAGAAATAAGCAGGGTGCCGGGGATGGCGATGGATTTCTTATCCAGGGTGTACTCGTTATACAGGCTGTCTTTCCCGGAGATAAACGGGACGCCGTATCCGACGGAAGCCTTATAACATCCCTGCGCCGCCCGGACAAGCCCGCCGAGACGATCCGGTTTGTCCGGATTGCCCCAGCAAAAATTATCTAAAATAGCGATACGGTCGGGGTTCCCCCCTACAGCGATGATCTGACGGACAGCTTCATCGATACAGGCAGCCGCCATCCAGTAAGGATCGATTTTCCCGTAAAGGATATTAATCCCGTTAGAAACCGCAAGTCCTTTCCGGGAATTCAGGTGAGGCCGGATGACACTGGCATCTGAAGGGCCGTCACATTGCGCCCCCACCAAAGGCTTAATGACACTCCCTCCCTGAACCTCATGATCATACTGGCGGATCACCCACTCCTTGGAGCAGACATTATAATGCGAGAGCGCATCTAAAAGGTCCGGGGTTAAAACCTCCGCACACTGAACCTGCGGTTGTTTTCTCCGGAGCGGTTTCCAGCAGGCCTTCTTTGTGATGTCCGGGACACCATGATGCAAAAACTCCATATCCAGGTCACAGACCTTCCGGCCGTAAAAAAACAGTTCCAGCCGCCTGGTGCCGGAAAAAGTTCCTATCACGGTGGCTTCCACATTCTCTTCTTCAAAAACAGCTAACAAAGCCTTAACATTACCGGGACTGACAGCCAAAACCATGCGTTCCTGAGATTCGGAAATCCAGATCTCCATGTAAGAGAGCCCCTGATACTTTAACGGGACTTTTTCAAGGTCAACCCGCGCCCCAAGATCCTCGCCCATTTCCCCGACAGCCGAGGAGAGCCCTCCGGCCCCGCAGTCCGTGATAGCACGATAAAGATCCCTGTCCCGGGCATGCAAAAGACAATCCAGGACCTTCTTTTCTTGAATAGGATCCCCGATCTGTACGGCTCCGGAAGACACAACTTCCGAGGCATCGGTTAATTCCGCCGAGGAAAAAGTCGCCCCATGGATACCGTCCCGGCCTGTCCGGCCTCCGACCACAACAATGCAGTCCCCCTTCGAAACCTTTTTAAATTCCTTTCCTTTGGGAATCAGCCCGACATTGCCGCAATAAACCAACGGATTTCCGATAAACCCCTTGTCGAAAAGAATCGCCCCGTTAACCGTCGGGATCCCCATTTTATTGCCGTAATCCCGCACCCCGGAGACAACCCCCTTCATAATACGTTTCGGATGCAATGTCCCGGCCGGAAGATCTTCTGCCGCGCAATCAGGAGGAGCAAAACAAAAAACGTCCGTATTGCAGATAGGCTTGGCCCCCAGTCCCGTCCCCAAGATATCGCGGATCACGCCGCCGATGCCGGTATTCGCCCCGCCGAACGGTTCCAGAGCCGAAGGATGGTTATGAGTTTCGACCTTGAAACAGACATTCGTATCCTTATCAAACTTAATAACTCCGGCATTATCATGGAACACGGACACACACCACGATTTATTATTTTTCTCTGTCGCTTTAATAATCGTGGACTTTAAAAGATTTCTTATCAGCTTCGTCTTGGTCTGTCCGTTTTCTTCATACTCGTAATGTATCTTGCCCCGGAACGTTTTATGATGACAATGTTCACTCCAGGTTTGCGCAATAGTCTCCAATTCACAATCCGTCGGGTTCCGTTTCCTGGCCTGATAATATTCCTGAATCGTTTTCATTTCTTCCAGGTTCAGGAACAGCTGCCCCTCTTCGCTCAGTTTCGACAGGCGACGGTCCGACATGGATAAAATATCAATCGTGTGAATATTGTCTTTCGAGGCGCCGGCAACGGAAATATCGCCATAAGAGGAAACGGGGTCTTCCACGGCATGCTGAATAAGTTTATTCGACAGGACTTTTTCAATAATCAACTCAGTCTGTTTCCGGGTCAGTTGGCCATACAAATAATACTTTTTGGCAGTCCGCACCCAAGCCACGCTTTCAAGCCCCAGGTCTTTGATCCCTTTAATGGTCGAAGCCTCGACAGGATCCATGACCCCCGGGTTATAAGCGATTTCTATCTCGGTCCGGGAACTGTTTTTCTGCTCAACGGAGGCATATCGCTCCAGAGGAAAACACCGGTAATCCTGGGTAACAGGATCAACCAGAAGCTGAGAGGCAACCCGCTGGATCTGTTTTTCTGTTAAGGCGGATTTTATCGTATAGACGTGCGTGACGCCCACGCGGGTTATCGTCGAAATGCCCAGGCCGAGGATGTCCTTTAGAACACTTTCTCCTAAAGCATCAAAAATTTCTGATTTTTCTTTGATCTCAATACGCCAAATCATTGGACATGACTTATTAAAATAAAACAGGTTATCTTTGATGAGCGTTTGTTCCCCAGACACCGGATCTTAAGGAACCAATGTTATATCTGTCAACATTGTAATGAATACAGAAGCACGGGAAGGTTCATAGCAGATAGATTAACGGCTTACCCGGCACAAAACTTCTTGGTAGGCTTCTTCTATATCGCCTAAGTCCTTTCGGAAACGGTCTTTATCCAGCTTTCGTCCAGTCCCAATTTCCCATAAGCGGCAAGTATCCGGCGAAATTTCATCCGCAAGAATAATTTGATCTTTATAACGTCCGAACTCCAGCTTAAAATCCACCAAAGTAATATTCAAAGACTTGAAAAACCTCGTCATAAGGTCGTTGATCTTAAACGTGAGCTCTTTAATAACGTCTAATTCCTCCTGAGTTGCCAAATCAAGGGCTAGGATGTGAGTGTCGTTCAGCATCGGGTCGTTCAGCCGGTCCTCCTTATAACAGAACTCAAGCGTGGGATACCGCAAGGCCGTCCCCTCCTGCAATCCCAGCAACCGGCACAGGCTGCCGGCCGCAACATTGCGCACAATAACTTCCAGCGGAACAATAGCCACTTTTTTAACGAGCATTTCCCGGTCACTCAGCATCTTTTCAAAATGAGTGGGAATGCCTTCCGATTTCAGGAGCTCAAAAATCTTGGAGGAAATTTTATTATTGACAATCCCTTTCTCCTGGATGATTCCTTTCTTGGCGGCGTTAAAAGCCGTGGCATCATCCTTAAAATACTGGATAACATAATCAGGGGAATCTGTTTCATAAAGAATTTTTGCTTTGCCTTCGTAAATCTTATTGCCTTTTTCCATAGCGCAGCCCCCAATAAAGGTTAACAGCCTCTTTATTTTAATCCCACTCGTTTATAAATCATATCGCGGTGCCGGGCGTAGTATTTAATATCAAAACAAGCATCAATTTCCGCCGTGTTTAAATGTTTTCTGACTTTCCTGTCCCGGTATAACACATCCTTAAAATCAGAGGTTTCCTTCCAGACCTGCATCGCGCAGTGCTGAATAATTTCATAAGCGTCTTCCCGGGTCAGCCCTTTCTTCATAAGCTCCAATAATACGCGTTGAGAATAAATGAGCCCTTTCGTTTTTGAAAGGCTGGCAATCATATGTTTCGGATAAACCAGCAAGCCATCAATAATGGGGATCAGCTTATGCAGCATGTAATGCAAAGCAATCGTGCTGTCCGGCAAAATAATACGCTCCACGGACGAATGGCTGATATCTCTCTCGTGCCAGAGACAGATATTTTCAAAGGCCGCCTGAGCGTTAGCCCGGAGAATGCGGGACAACCCCGAAATACGTTCACACGTTACGGGATTGCGTTTATGCGGCATGGCCGATGAGCCGATCTGCCCTTTGAAGAAGGGCTCTTCCACTTCCAGGACTTCTGTTTTCTGCAGAAGACGGATTTCCGTGGCAAATTTATTAAGAGAAGACCCGATCAGGGCCAGGGTGGTTACGAACTGGCAGTGGACATCCCGCTGAATAATCTGGGTAGCGATATTAGCCGGCTTAAGCCCTAACTTTTCACAAACGTATTCTTCAACAAACGGGTCAATATTCGCAAAGGTTCCGACAGCGCCGGACAACTTTCCTATACGCATCATTTCGCGAGCCTGTTCTAAACGTTCGATGTTTCTTTTGGTTTCATCAAACCACACAGCAAGTTTTAACCCGAACGTAATCGGTTCAGCGTGGACACCATGCGTTCTGGCAATACAGAAAGTGTCTTTATACTTCTTCGCTTTAATTTTCAAAGCGGCCAAAAGTTTTTTCAAATCATTGATGAGGATATCGCTGGCTTCGACACATTGCACGGACAACGATGTGTCCAGCAAATCCGAAGAAGTTAATCCCATGTGTAAATATCTGGCTTCGGGTCCGATATACTGTCCCACATTATTAATGAAAGCGACAATATCATGCTTGGTTCTCTCTTCCAATCTCTGAACCTCATCTATATCAAACTTGGCATTTTTTTTGATTTTTTCCATCGATTTCTTAGGAATGACTCCTAACTTTGTAAGTGCTTCACAGGCCAGAACCTCTATTTGAAGCATGATAGAAAATTTGTGTTCATCGGTCCAGATATTACCCATTTTGGATAAAGTATAACGATCTATCATGAAAGACTCCTTTTTTTTGGATTATAAACGCATGTAATATACCAAATTATGGTTTATTGGTCAATTGATTTTATAATAAAAAACCAACTTTTAATATATATATATTAATATTAATATTATTAAAAGATAAAGGAAGGTTTTCGAACAAGTCTATACATGCGTTGCATTTGCATTAAGTTTGTCTTGTGGAATCTAAGCCCGACATCCCAAAGACGAGGATTTTTTTCCTGGACCCAAACAACACTCCCGTTCAACAACATAGGGTCTCCTCCATCCGGGAGCTTTACAAGCAATGAAATATTATCTTTAATATAGACCCGTTCCGAAGTCGCGACCTTGATTCCCTGCGCTGAAGCGTTTCGCAGGAAAACATTTGTTCCATAATCCTTGCGGGCATGCTGGTATTTGACAGGAAACCGCGCAGGGAAGCGCTCAAACAAACGATTATCGTCTTTTATGGGGAGCATAAAAAATCTTTCCATGACATGCTATTCAACTATGGAAATTAAGAGGATTCTTTTTTGAAAAAATGTTTTAGGCGTGAACGGGAGCCGGAACAGACCTCCTCGCAAAAGGACATCCCGACCCGGAAATACTCGGAATCCTTCATCTTGACAATCCACTTCACTTCTCCTAAAACCAACACAGGTTCTTCGTCAGGATCCAGATCGAGCTGCACGACAATCTGCTCATTCACGGGAATGGATTTTGCGGAAATGAGCCCAACCCCACCTTGGCAAATATCAACAGTCTGGATTCCCTCGAAAAAACTTCCTTCTTTCCCTTCGACAGGAACCCCGCACAATCGTCTTGGCATTCTTCTCTGTTCAGCCTTCTTTTTCATAAGTCTTTCCTTTGGCCGAATAAATTAGTGTTTAATCTTCAATTTAATTTTATGCTTTACACCTCGAATAATCAACAGAATTATTAGATAATTTTTCCCGGGAAATACTCTCCCGGATTCTTTCCCTTTGTTCATCTCTCCACGGAAAATTTTTCACTGCCTTCAAGCGAGCGGGTAAAATTTTGCCCGCTCGCTTGGCCATAAAAAGCCTCTAAGCACCAAAAACAATAAATTGATTAAATATTGAACAGCGATTCCTAACATGTTATATTGCGAACCAAAGGGGGCATCGTGGCGGCAGAAGAAAAAAACTCAAAAAATGACACACCGGAAATCTCCTCGGAAGAACGCGCGCACATTGAAGAAGCATACCGGAAAAAAGGGGCGCAGACTCTCTCCTACAAAGAATACATGGCTTTGAAGGAGAAGAAAAAGAACCGGAAAGGTCTGTCTCTGCCCCTGCATGTCAAATTCATTTTAGGAACCCCTTTTCTGATTCTGTTCGGATACGGTGTTTTTTTCATCCCCTGGATGCTCTATGTCGTTTGGTTCTCTCCTCCCGAAAAATCTTCTGAAAGCAAAAAGGAAAGGCAGGTCGTCAATGAGGAGAAGGACCGCACAAGCAAAAAAGATAGCGAGCGTTAAGCAAAAATCTATACGCTTTTTTAAAAAATGCCTTTATCAGCCGACTCATGTTTAAAATCATGTTTCCTGAAAAACTCCGGCGACTTATGGCGTATTTGAAGTTGCAAAATCAAGGAGGACAAAACAAACATCATGACGTATACCGATTACAGCGTAAGCCTTCTGGGGCTTCTTTTTTTCTTCACCGGGTGGAGGAAAGGCCTGTTCCGGACGATTCTGGGGCCGATATCTCTGCTGGTCTGCTCTTTTATCGCCCTCATTCATTATGATTTGACCCACAACCTTATCAAATCGATTATGATCGCCTTGGGAGGGGCCGTTATCCTGTCGATCGTCCTGCGTCTGGTTCTTATGCTCAGCAAGTCGGCTATTGGAAAAACAGGCCAGGAAAAGACTTTGCTCATCAGCCGCTTATTGGGAGGGCTGCTCAACCTGAGCTGGAAAGGCGCTATGCTGATGGGAGTCCTTTTTCTGATCACGCTCATTCCTTTCAACATCCTCAACCTGGATGTCATCAAGACGGATATAAAGCACTCCTTCTCCTACAGTGCTGTCAACCAATTGGTCATCAGCCGGATTCCTGCAGCGAAAAAGATGACACAGGTCTTTAAAGTGTTTGAAAATCCGGCAAGGATGGAGCGCTTGGTCACAAGCCAAGAGTATAAGGAGCTCTCGTCGGATTCCAAGGTCAAGGACTTGATGAATGATGCCGAGATCAAAGAACTGGTTGACACGCAAAATTATGCCAAGCTACTGACTCATCCGAAAGTCAAAGCCATCATTCAGGACGATGAACTCATGTCCAAGTTTACGAAACTCAGTGATAGCATTGTTGCTGAAAACATGAAGTAACCGCCGCATAAAACATTTCTCCGAAAAAACATTCACGCCGGAGACAAGAAACGGCCGCCAGGGCATATCGTTCAAGCATTATTTCCCGATACAAAACTCCGCAAAAATTCTGTCCAGCAGATCCGCGTCGATATCCCGTCCGGTTATTTGATCTAAAAAATGTACCGCCGTCTTCAGCTCCTCAGAAACAAACTCCCACGACAAGCCTTTCTCCAGGTGCTGGGACGCCTGCTGAAGAGCTTGCCCGGCATTTTGTAGGGCCTCAAGATGCCTGAGGTTGCTGATCAGAACATTTGAGACATAATGGGACTCCTCCGGCAAGGCTTTCTGCAGCATGCCTGTCTCAAGCTGAGAGATCCCCTTGTCGGTCAAAGCGGAAATACGGAAGGCTTCCTGCCCCGGACACGTGTCCCGCAGAGAAACTTCTTCCAGCTTTAAAGGTAAATCGCATTTATTAATGACAACGAGAATGTTTTTTCCCTGCAAACTCTCCAGAATATTTTTATCCTCGGGCGTTAACGGTTGAGATCCGTCCAGCAGGACCAAAACGAGGTCCGAACTTTCGATAAAAAGACGGCTGCGTTTGACAGCTTCTTCCTCAATCAGCCCTCTGGGGTGGAGAATCCCGGCCGTGTCAACGATCTGAAAAGGAAGCCCCTGAATCTGCACGGTTTCTTCAATCGTATCCCGGGTCGTGCCTTCAATGGGACTTACGATAGCCCGGGGTGATCTTAACAGACGGTTCAATAACGAAGACTTGCCCACATTAGGCCTTCCGCAAATCACAACCTTTATCCCTTCTTTTAAAACGCGGCCCTGATCAGCAGAACGGATCAATGTCTGCACTTTGGAAGAAACCTGCCGGATAGTTCGGCTGAACCCTTGCCTGTGCAAAGGCCTTTCCTCTCCGGGCGGAGAGTGTTTCTGCTGGCAGGACTCTGTCATCTGGCCTTCAATGTCCTCTTCAGGGAAGTTCACCAGGGCTTCCAGTTCAGCGTAAACCGCCATAAGAACTTCTCTGATCTGTTCCAGTTGCAAGGTCAGTTCCCCTTTTAATTGATGGGTGCTGACTTTTAAAAAAGCCTCTGTTTTGGATTGAATAATATCCAAAACAGCTTCTGCCTGCGTCAGATCGATCCGGCCGTGCAAAAAAGCCCTCTTGGTAAATTCCCCGGGGTCCGCCAGCCGGGCGCCCCGTTCAATAGCGAGCCGAACAACCGCTTTCAGGACGACAATCCCTCCGTGACAGTTTATCTCGACAACATCTTCTCCGGTATACGTCCGGGGGGCCCTCAGAATGACGGCCAATGCCTCGTCGATGATCTCCGGTTCCTCTTCTTCCGGCCCCGGGCAGCGGGCCGTTGCCGGCCTTTCTACAACATGTCCGTAATGGACAGTATGTGACGGACAACGGGACACCGGGACGCCTTTTTTTATCAAAAATATTTGATCAGCGATAGACAATGCTTCCGGTCCGCTTAAACGCACGATCCCAATCCCCCCCTGCCCCAACGGCGTGGATATGGCCACAATCGTATCGTCTAACTTATGCCATTCATCCATAGTCTTCCCTTCTTTCAGACGCATCTCCCCTCCGGGCATCCCGAAAGGAGTTCTTGTCATACTCTTCCTGAAACAAAATCTTTCATAAAGATTAAACCATTATCTTTGAGTCATTTTTAAAAAAATCTTCCTGGCTTCTCCGACCACAAAAATGGAACCGGTCACCAAAATCAAATCATCCCGCTGCGCCCGCGCTAAAGCCAAAGAGACTCCCTCTTTTACGTTTTGGGAGACATAAAAATGCCGGCCGGAAAACAGGTTGCGGATTTCCGGGACATCCAGGTCAGCTGCCCGGGGATGATCCGCCTGGGTTATAACAACCTCTTCGGCCATTGTCGCCAACGTCCGGCAGATCTCCCGCTGATCCTTGTCCCGGGAAATGCCCACGAGAAGAACGATCCGTTTCCGGGGATAATATTGCCGTATCGTTCGTGCCAGCACGAGCATGGAATCGGGGTTATGGGCGACGTCCAGAACGACATCCGGTTCCGAGCCCATTTTCTCAAACCGGCCAGGCCAGAATGTTTCCCCGATGCCCTCCTGAACAGCCTGTCGTGAGACAGGGGTCTGCGTTTTATTCATGAACATTTCCGCCAACCCCACGGCCATAGCCGCATTTTGGGACTGATGCCGTCCCAGCAGTCCTGTACACAGCTTATAATCCCGCTTAAGCCCTTGCACGCTAAAATGCTGAAACCCTGCGCGCGTCTGTTGTTCATCGTCCTTGAGTTGAATGTCCCGGCCCATAAAATAAGCCTGACAGCCGGCACGACGGACATGTTCTGCCAAAACAGCCCTGACCTCCTCCGGCTGGTCAGCCACCAGCACCGCCTGACTCCGGGATTTAACAATGCCCGCCTTTTCTTTGGCGATCTCCTTAAGGGACGGGCCTAAAATCGCCGTGTGATCCAGGCTAACCGGAGTTAATCCGCAGATGTCCGCGTCAACCACGTTCGTTGCGTCTAAACGCCCCCCCAGGCCCGTTTCCAGCACAAGACAATGAACCTTCTTTTGCCGGAAATAGTACAACGCCAGCACCGTCAAAACCTCAAAATACGTCAAAGGACCTCCGGACTCCTCTTCCCGGGCCTGCACGTCCTTCAGAGCAGGCTGCATCTCCTGCAGGGCAGAACAAAAATCCTCCTCGCTGATACAGCCCCCGAAAAGCTCCCCTTCGGGGACAGGCGGGGAATCAGGGCGAAGGATGCGGATCCTTTCCCGGAAATCCCATAAATGAGGGGATGTGTATAACCCCACCGAACAGCCTGCGCACCGCAATATATGCGCGACATAAGCGCACGTGCTTCCCTTGCCTTTTGTTCCGGCGACATGAATGCAAGGGATGTTATCGTGAGGACGATGCAAAAGATCAAGGACGGCCGCCACCCGCTGCAATTTAAAGACAGGATGAGCTGAAGGTGCTTTAATTTTTTCCAGGTTAATAAATGAATCAAGATACCGTATGGCTTCTTGAGGATTCATGGAGGGATTAGTGTTTAAAATGCCTTAGGCCGGTCATGACCATGGCTATTTTATGTTTATCGGCAGCGCGAATCACATCTTCATCCGCGACAGAGCCGCCTGTTTGAATAATCGCCTTAATCCCGGCTTGAGCGGCGAGCTTAATATTATCTGTCTTCGGGATAAACGCATCGGAAACCAGACAGGATTGAGCGGCCTGCCGCCCGGCTTTACGAATGGCCAGAGAAACGCTCTCAACCCGGGATGTCTGGCCGCAGCCGATCCCGACGGTCCGTTTTCCTTTCACAAGGATAATCGCATTGGACCGGATATGTTTGATGACCTTCCATCCGAACAGCATAGCCTCAACCTGAGCCTTGGTGGGTTTTCGCGCCGTGACAACTTTTAACTGAGGAGCCGTAATCGTCTTGCGGTCTTTCGCCTGCACAAGCATGCCGCCGTCAACTTGCCGAAAATCAAAAGGGTTTGCTTCCAGCTCATTCCCTTTCAGCTGAATAATACGGACATTCTTCTTTTGCGTCAAAATTTTTAAGGCATCCCGATAATAGCCCGGGGCAATAATGCATTCCATAAACCCGCTCTTGCTGATAAGCTTGGCGGTATCCTCATCCACTTTCTTATTCAATCCGATAATGCCGCCGAAAGCCGAAAGCGTGTCGCACCGCCAGGCCTTTTCGTAGGCTTTCGCTAAAACGCCGTCCTCCGCCACCCCCGTCGGGTTGTTATGCTTGATGACGACCGCGGCCGGAGAGGAGAAGTCTTTAACGACCTGAACGGCAGCATGCAGATCCAGGTAATTATTGAATGACAGTTCTTTCCCGTGCAGCTGTTTCAAACGGGCCAGGCCGGCAGCTTCCCGCGTATATTTATAAAACGCGGCTTCCTGGTGGGGATTCTCGCCGTAACGCAAATCCTGGACTTTATTCAAACGCACCGTCATGCTTCGTGCCAATCCCGTCAGCTCCCCGCTGCGCATCCTTTGATCGAGAAAGTTAAAGATCACTTCATCATATTGTGACGTGTGCTGAAAAACATCGAGCGCCAGACTTTTTAAAACCGTGTCCGGCAAAATCCCCTGATTACGCTGCAGTTCCCCCAGAATATTTTTATAACGGGCAGGATTGCAGAGCACAGCGACGCTTTTAAAATTTTTTGCCGCAGCCCGCAAGAGAGTCGGCCCTCCGATATCAATATTTTCCAAAGCTTCTTCCAGCGGCACATGACTTTTCTGAATGACTTTTTCAAACGGATAAAGGTTGACGACGACCAGGTCAATCAAGCCGATATGCTGCTGTTCGAGCTGCCGCATATGCTCCTGATTGTCCCGGACAGCAAGAAGTCCTCCATGAATAACGGGGTTCAGGGTTTTCACCCTTCCGTCCAGGATTTCCGGATAACCTGTATAGTCGGAAACTTCGACGACCGGAATGTGCGCCTGTCTTAAGCTTCTGGCCGTCCCTCCGGTCGACACAATCTCCACGCCCAGAGCCTGAAGTCCTCTGGCAAATTCGACAAGGCCCGTCTTGTCTGAAACACTCATTAAAGCCCTTTTGACTTTAATCATAATTTTCTCCCGCTCATTGAATGTAACACTTAAGGAAGGGACCTGCAGCAATAACTCCTGATTCACATTAACGTCATCAAAGGCTTACATGCAAGGGGATAAATTCCTATGACTGGATTAAGACTATCAAGGAATATTTATTTCGCTGTCACAAGAACACCCCTTTAGCAGGAACCTGTTTGGGGCAGAAAAAATCATGGCCCGGCAGTTCTGCCGGGCCTGAAAAATCAGCTTTTTTTGCGTCTCTTTTTCTCCGAAGGTTTGGAATAATAACGTCTTTCTTTCAGTTCAACTAAAAAGCCTTCTTTCTGGCATTGTTTTTTAAATAACCGCATAGCTTTTTCGAAGCCATTCTTATCATTGATTTTAACTTCAACCATAAAAAGTATTCACCACCTTCCAATTTTCTTTATAAATTGTCCGTTCTTATTTATAAGTAGGAGTATTATATTACACATTCCAAATTTGTAAAGCGGAACTTCTCTGGCCCGGGACAAAAGATTAGGCTGCGGGGGGACACATCAGGGGTTATCCTGGTAAAAATAAATTTCTCCGGCGTAATTTCTGAAAATATATTTTCCGTTCTCTTTTTTCAATATATAATCCGGATTTAAAGGTATCTTTCCTCCTCCGCCCGGGGCGTCAAGGACATAAGTCGGGACAGCATACCCGCTCGTGTATCCGCGCAATTGATTCATAATACGCAGTCCTGTTTCAATGGAAGCGCGAAAGTGCCGGGAGCCGGTTATGGGATCGCATTGGTAAATATAATAAGGCCGTACCCGGATTTTAAGAAGTTCATGCATTAATGACTTGATAATGCCCGCATCATCATTGATGCCTTTTAAAAGCACGGTTTGACTTCCGACCGGGATGCCGCTGTCCGCCAGCAAACAACAGGCCTCTTTCACCCGGGGAGTTATTTCTTTGGGATGATTGCAATGAATACTCAGCCACAGCGGGTGATATTTCTTCAACATATCGACAAAAGCCGGCGTGATTCTCTGAGGCAAGGTCACGGGGACCCTGGTCCCAACCCTTAAAAACTCGACATGAGGAATCGCCCTGAGACTCTGGAGCAGGTATTCCAGCAGGTGGTCGCTGAGCAACAAAGGATCGCCCCCGGAAATCAGAACGTCACGCACCTCTTCATGTTCCCGGATATAATGCAGAGCTTCTTCATAGGTCGAAGAGTTGAAGAGCTGTTTTGTTTCTCCTAAAATACGGGAACGGGTACAGTGGCGGCAGTACATCGGGCAATGATCGCTCACGAGGAACAAGACCCGGTCAGGATAGCGGTGCACCAGCCCTCTTGCGGGAGAATGTTTCTCCTCCCCGCAGGGATCCCTCATTTCCTCCGGGGCCGTGACAAGCTCCCGGCTCGTCGGGACACACTGGCGGCGTATCGGACACTGCGGATCCTGAGGGTCTATCAAACTGGCAAAATACGGAGGTATCGCCATTGTGAGCTTCTGCCCGCAATGCTCTATACCGTCTTTTTCTTCCTGGGTTAAAGGAATGAATTCCGACAAGGCCTCCCGGGTCCGAAAACGATGCTGCATTTGCCAGCCCCAGTCTTCCCATTCCTGCTCCGTGATCTCCGGGAAAGCTTCTTTAATCCATAATTCATATTCATAGGAAGAGTCTTCTCCCTGAGAAGGGGAGAATTTCTTTTCGCTGATATTTTTGATAACCGGGCTTGTCGTCATAATTTTTCTGATTTACTATCCGTGATCCACAAGGGATTCCCCTCTCCCCCTGTCTTTCAAAGGCAGGACACACGCTTTCGGGGACATCAGGGAATTAAAGCAGCCTGAAACTTATCCGCCAGCTGATCGATCATGCCGTAACGTTTAAGACCATGTTCAAGAATACATTGTATAATATCCTGATATGTGAGCCCCATGGTAAACGGGAAAATGTTAAAAATATCATTCTTCCCCAACGCCGGCAGGGGATTAATTTCCAGCACATAAGGCTGTCCTTCCCGATCCACCCGAAAATCGACGCGGCCGAAATCCAAACACCCGACCGAGGTATAGGTCCGCACGGCCCATTCCTGAAGGGTCTGTTTCAGTTCGGTTGAAATACGGGCAGGACAAACATATGTCACGATATCTTCATTAACGACCATTTCATAGGTGAAAAATCTATCTCCCAGATCTTCCCGCTGATCAATACTGATCTGCACGACCGGCATGGCCTGCGGGGGATCATTCCCGATCACAGCCACCGTGAATTCCTGACCCGCAATAAATTCCTCAATCAGTGCCGGCTGCCGGTAGGTCCGGGTTATATGATCAACCTGCCGTATTAAAGCCGGCATATCCTCCACACGGGAGGCTTCTGTTAAGCCTTTAGACGTCCCTTCGGCAGAGGCCTTAACGATCAAAGGAAAATCCAAGGGGCATCGGGATTTCAGGGAAGAAGAATCCCGGGCGACAAAAAAACGCGGCGTGGGGATGCCATCGGCTCTAAAACATTTTTTGGCCATTATCTTGTCTAACGTCAAGGCCATCGTCAAACCGTCGGAACCTATATAAGGGATGTTCCTTGCCTCAAGAAGAACCGGGACCTGAGACTCCCGGTTACGCCCGCTCAGCCCTTCGCAAATATTAAAAACGATGTCCACATCCAACGTATCCAGTTGATCTAAGAGACCCGCCAGGTTCCCGATATGGCAGACTTCATGCCCCCAGGACGCGAGAGCCTGACTAATCGTTTCAATGGTCTCCGGCTTATCAAATTCTGCGTTGGCATCAGAAGGATCTCGTTCTGCCGAGATCCAGTCTGATCTCAAATCATATGTAAAACCTATTTTCATCCGGCGTAAAATTCTTTCCTTCCTTAAACAAAAAAGAACCTTTGTTTTTAAGGTTCCTTTCTATAACATTCATTGATACCTGACATTCAACAGATTCATCCCCCGGGGAAAATCCCTAATAAAAAGCCCAAACGATAATGTTTGATTTTTCCTTCATATATTCTCAAGATAAATCCATAACGATTTTATTACATTCCCTGAACCTTCTTCCCGGTGTTTCACCGGGCTCAACTAATTAGGTCTTACCATAGCCTCGAAAGCCTGTCAAGGATTCTGGGCACATTTTTCCTTTCAGGCGGACACCCCCTGCGCCTTCTGCCGGGTTATCCTAGAAAACCCATGTGGCAATTTTAAAATAAATAAGCAGAGAAAAAATATCAACGATGCTCGTAATGAAAGGGCCTGACATAAGCGCGGGGTCCAGGTTCAACTTTTTAAACAGCATCGGCAGAACGGCCCCCAGCGTTGTCGCCAAAGAAACATTGGCCACCATGGCAAGTCCTACGGTTATGCCCAGGCGCATATCCCCGTTTAAAAGCAGCCAGGCCCGCAGAGAAACAAGAACCGCCATAAAAGTCCCGACGATAATGCCGACGAACAGCTCTTTCTTCATAACGGCGAACAAATCTTCAATATTGATATTACCCGTGGCCAGCCCCCGGATAACAACGGTGGAAGATTGTGTCCCGGCGTTCCCCCCGGCCCCCAGAAGCAACGGGGTAAAAAAACTTAAAGCAACGATCGTTTCTATCAAAGAAGAATTCTTTTCCAAAACCCAGGCCGAAATAAATCCCACAAAAATAAGCAGCAGCAGCCATAAGGCCCTCTGCTGGGCCACATGAAAAGAATCCGCTTTCATGTAGTCGATATATTCCCCGGCGGCGCCGTATTTATAGATATCTTCTGTGGTTTCCTCGATGACAACATCAACGACGTCATCAACCGTGACGATGCCGTTGAGTTGACCGCTATCATTCACAATGGGAATGGCCAAAAAGTCATAATCGTTTAATTTTTTCGCAACCTCCTCTTTGTCTTCATTGACGTTGGCGCTGATCACATGTTTATGCATGATGTCGGCGATCTTTTTATGTGACGGCGCGACAATCACATCTTTGAGCGTAACAAAACCCAGCAATTTCCTTTCGGCATCAATCACATAAATATAGTAAATCGTCTCGCGGTCAAAAGCCTGGAGCTTAATCTTTTCAATCGCCTCCCGCACCGTGATATCCGGGGGGAGCGACGCATAATCCGTCGTCAGGATGGACCCGGCTGTGCCTTCGGTATACTCGATCAGCTTCTTAATATCAAGCCGCTCCGCCCGGGCCACCAGGGGAAGGATCTCTTCCCGCTTGGCCTCGGGAAGATACTTCACAAAATCCGCCCGCTCATCAGGGGCCATCTCTTCTAAAATATCCGCCATCCAGGCCAAAGAAAAACATTCAAAAATCTCTTTTTTCTGGTCGTCTTCGAAATATTCAAAAACTTCGATGCCGTTAGGCAGGCCCAAAGCCTTGATGCATTCTGCCGTTTCATAGTTCGTCAAGTCTTCACAAAGGACAAAAATATCATAAGGATGCATGTCCGCAAAAAATTGCCGCAACTTGGGCTCTCTATCAGGCTGTTTCAATATTTCCTGAATCTGCGGAGATATGAGGGAACCGTGTGTTTTCTCCATGATAATCATTCCTTAACGGCTTTTATGAACGCCGTGCCGGTCACAAAATTTGGCAATCGGGCACATTGAACAATACGGCGATACCGGTTTACAAATATTCTGCCCCCAGGTGACAAGCAGAGCATTATAATCCTTCCAATACTTTTTTGGCAACTTCTTTCGTAAGGCCCATTCCGTCTGATGCGGGTTGTCCGTACAGACATAACCGAAACGGTTAGAAATCCTGTGCACATGCGTATCGACGCACATGGCCGGAATCTGGAACCCTTCCGTTAACACGAGGTTGGCCGTCTTCCGTCCGACCCCCTTCAAAGCCAACAACTCATCCAAACTGTCCGGAACGATACCGCCATGCTTTCCTAGGATATCCCGGCTTATTCTTTGAACCGTCCGGGCTTTTGTCCGGTAAAAACCCACCGGATAAATATTTTTCTCAATCGTCTTAATATCCAGCCGGCTCAACTCTTCCGGGGTACGCGCCAGGCGAAACAGGCGTTCGGCCGCCGGCAGGGTGGTTTCATCCTTGGTCCGCAAGCTCAGCAGACAGGAGATGAGAACCAAAAAAGGGTCCTGCCATTTTTTCCCGACCAAAGTGACGGATGGGTCGGGATGATCTTTCAGGGCTTTTCGAATCAAATCAATAACGCGATGGATATTTTTATTCGTAACCGCCATGACTCATATTTTCGAGAACAGCCTTCGCGGGATACCGATATCCGCGACCTCAATCCACCCGGCATATTTAGGGCCGTCTTTCTTCACAAGGCCTTTTTTAAGACAGCTGAAAGTTATTGTTTTATAAGCTTTAACACATGTTCCATAAATAAAACCGTCTGTTCCATCCAGCCCGGAAGGGATATCTACCGACAATATCTTCTGGCCGGAGCCGTTCAACGCTTCGATAACACAAGCGAAAGGGTTATCAACAGTTCTGTTCAACCCCACCCCGAAAATGGCATCGACGATCAAATCTGTGCGTTTAAGTTCATTCTTAAAAGCCGCTGTTATTTTCTGAACGGGTTTTATGCGGTATCCACAGTTGACCAATATCCGATAATTGGCCGCCGCATCGTTCTTAAGCTTTTCCGGTGAGCCGGCCAGAAAAACATTAACCTGCACGCCGGCATTGAACAGATGCCGGGCGGCCACCAAACCGTCCCCGGCGTTATTCCCTAAACCGCAGACAACGGTGCAGTGCGGCCGGGGAATTTTCTTCAGCAATCGCACCGCTTCGACAGCAACGGCCTTCCCGGCATTCTCCATCAAGACAATAGACGGGACATGGTATTTTCCAATAGCCATTGTGTCAAGCTTTTGTATGGCTGCAACCGTCACGGCCCGCTGATTCTGATGAAGCCTTTTCATGTTCCGAAAATAAAATATGCCGCCTGAAAATTTTTGCAGATTAAAAATAGTATAAGCTAAAGACAGATAAATTAAAAGAAAAATCAGCAATTATCCGTCTAGAAACAAGCCCGTCTCCGAAAAAGAAGAAGAGAAATCAGACCCCGGGACAGCACGTCTGTTTTAAGTGTCGTGATACCCCATTTCGATCAACAAAGAATTATCCTCCCGCCAGTTCCGCTTGCTTTTAACGAATAGCTCCAGGAACACCTTGCAGCCCAGAAGGTCTTCCAGCTCACTGCGGGCCAATGTCCCGACTTCTTTGAGAACATGCCCGTTCTTGCCCACAACAATATTTTTCTGAGAAGCCCTTTCCACCAAAACCAGCGCCCGGATATGAAGCACTTTCCTTTTGGCTGTCTGCATATCTTCAATCAGGACAGCCAAAGCATGCGGAACTTCATGGCGCATAATCTGAAAAAATTTCTCTCTGATAATGTCTGCGATCGCCATGCGCTGGGGCACGTCGCAGACAATATCTTCCGGATATAAAGGCGGACCCGGCGGCAGAATATCAAACAGGATATCCAGCAGTTTATCACAATGTATTCCGTCCTGTCCGGATAAAGGAATCAGGACAAAACAGTCCATCTCGGTCACCGGTCTTCCGCGGCCTTTCTCCCAGAGAGAGATATAATCCGGGATATATTTATCTGTGATATCGACCTTATTGAGCCCCAGGATGACCGGAACGGCTAAAGGGGCCAGTTTCTGCACGATCACCTCTTCTTCCGCCCCAACAGGGTCCTGACAGTCGACAAGATGAATAATACAATCCGTATCCGCGGTTGTCCCCAAAGCAGCTTTGTTCATAAAGCGGTCCAGCTTATCGCTGTTCTTGTGCAGTCCCGGGGTATCAACAAAAATGATCTGCCCCCGTTCCTCGGTGTATATCCCGCGGACCTGATTCCGGGTGGTCTGCGGGACGTGAGAGACAATGGCGATCTTTTCCCCAACGATGCGGTTCAACAGCGTTGATTTTCCCACATTCGGACGCCCGACGATCGAGACAGTGCCGCAACGATAATCCGGGCCGGCCTCCGGGAAAACGCCGGGATCAGATTCATAAGGTTTTTCGGGGGTATCATGTTCCATTTCTGAATTTCAATGTTACAAAAACGACTCCGCTAAAAAAAATTAAGTTAATGATATTAAAGGTCCGCCAGACAATGTCCGCCGACCGAAATCCGGACGGCGCCATTAAGATGATACAGAACCAGACCCCTAAAGCCCAGGCCAAGCTGATGTCCCGGGAGGACTTCCGGCGGATGATCTTCACGATAAGGGGGATATTCCATAAAGGAAGAATAATCGAGGCCAGCAACCCTATTCTGTCGATCCAATCCAACACCATCTTCTAACCTGTCCGTTTCCTTATTCCCCCGGATGCATAAACCGCATAAGCGTCTTCATCCGGCGGTGAACCTCAGTCATCGTTAAAGGGGCTGTCCGGGACATTCCGAATCCTTCGACATTAAAAGACGCCAAAGTCGTGGCATAAATGACCGCCTTCTTCAGAGTCTTTTCATTAATTTTCCCCGCCTGGGAAAGATACCCCATTAAACCGCCGGCAAAGGTGTCGCCCGCTCCTGTAGGGTCAATGACCTGATCGACCGGGTAAGCAGGAAAAGAAAACATGAACTTGTCGCAATAAAATAAAACGCCATGCTCGCCTTTTTTGATAACAATGAGTCTAGGGCCTAACTGGCGCAGTGCGCGCGCCGCCCGTATCAGGTTATCCTCCCCGCTGATGGCCCGGGCTTCTCCATCATTCGCCACAAACAGGTCGACCTGCCGCATCAAAGCTTTCAGGGATTTCAACTTATGGGTAATCCATAAATTCATGCTGTCCAGACCAACAAGCCGGGGATTCTTCATCCCCTCTAATAATTCCATCTGAATATCCGGATCAATGTTGGCCAGAAAAACATGCGGGATGCCCCTCTGTTCCTGCGCCACCTGGGGACGGAAGCCGACAAGAACCCCTAACTCCGTAGCCAGCGTCAACGCGGAATTCAAATCTTCTTTCTTATATTCTCCTTCCCAGCGAAAACTTTTTCCTTCACCCACCTGCAGGGACGTCAAGTTGACGCCTTTACGCTTCAGAAACTGCGCATGCTTTTTGGGAAAGTCCTTCCCGATAACAGCAACAAGGTGGACATCGGTAAAAAGGCGCGCGCTCATAGAAAAATGGGCTGCGGAGCCGCCCAAGAGATCTTTTTTGAATCCCGAGGGCGTTTTAATATTATCTAATGCCACTGTTCCTAAAACCAAAAGACTCATACCTGCTCCTTAGGGTAATCGAGCTCCAAGCCTTTACGCTGCCGAGCGGCGGCCGGAGAGGCTGCTTTATTTTTTCGGCCCCCGGCGTGCGCGGCTTTCCGACAGAGTGCACGACCTCATCATGAGCGTTTTTCATAACCAAGCGCCCGGCAGAGAACAAAAGATTTTATTTCCCGTCCGTGTGAGGCCAACTTTTTTATCGGCTTCTGTCCCGGCTCTGAATATTGATACAAAATTTAAAGATGGAATATTATAACAGGAAGGAAAATATTTGCAACTAAGCAGGTTAAGCATACAAAACCGACAGAAGAACTCAGATTCCCAAAAAAACAAATAAACAAAAATTTTTTAAGACTTCAGTTGATAGGTAGCGGTTAAAGAGGGGTTCGGCCTGGCCAGGAAAAACCCCTGCCCGGCATCCACACCTAAGGACCGGACTTGTTGAAGTTCCGACTCGGTTTCAATGCCTTCTGCGATGGTGATCATACCGTTTTTCCGGGAAAACCCGATAATGGCATCAACGATATCCTGCTTTAATTTATCTTTTTCTATAGACCGGACTAAAGGAGCGTCTATTTTCAAAAACAGCGGTTTTATTTCTGCCACCATGTTCAGACTGGCGTATCCGCATCCCACGTCATCCACCGCTATTTTGATATCCATTTTCCTGAACTCATGCAGCTTGCTGTAAAAATATCCATAATCGTTGATCGCAATGCGTTCGGTAAGTTCCATAACGATTTGCTGGGGATCCAGCCCGGCTTTTTCCAAGATGCTCTTATCAAACTCTCCGCATTCCACCAGATAAGGGCTGCAATTCAGGAAAAGGTTCTCAAATCTTGCAGCTTTCTTCCATTGGGAAAAAGCTTTCTTCCAGCAATACATTTCCAATTCATAATATTTTCCGCAGGAAAGAGCAACCTTGAAAAGAAATTCCGGATTGCTTAAAACGCTGTCCTGAGGCGGGCGGCTTAACACTTCAAATCCCAACGGCTGGTTAGTCTGAAAATGAAAGATAGGCTGATAAAAGATCGTAATAAGATCCTCTTTCATAATCCTGTCCAACTCAGCCAGGAACTCCTCTCTTTCTTCCTGCAATTGATTGGCAAAATGCACCCGGCGTAATATAACATCAACACGAGCCATAAGCTCAGCGGGCAAAAACGGTTTTGTAATATAATCATCCGCCCCGATATACAGTCCCTGAATCTTATCTTCCGTCGTGTCCCGTCCGCTGATAATAATAATCGGAACACCCCGGAACCGCTTGTCTTCCCGAACCATACGGCAAAAATCAAGGCCTTCCATATCCGGAAGGTTTCGATCAAGCAAAATAATATCCGGATGCAATTTTACTTTTTCAATGGCCTCCTGACCGCTATGAGCCAAGTCAACATCAAAGTTGCGTTCTTTAAACAACTCCCCGACTAAATTCCCCAGGTTTACGTCATCTTCAATAATAAGGATCCGGCGATGAAACATATGTCCCCCGTTAATCTTCAGGATATTAAAAAAAGATATGCAAAAACGCCTGACTTTTCAAAAAGTATTCTAACGTATATTATCTCTAGAAGAAATAAGATTTAGCAAATTTTCATTCAGCGGCAGACGTTCCTGAATTCTTTCGGAGCCACGCGGCCCGGCCCCACCGCCCAGAAAAACTCACGCTATAACGCCGGCAAGACGGCATAAAACACAAATTCAGAGAAAGGCAGATCCCTTAAAAACAGATTACTCTCCGATGATCTTCACTAAAACACGTTTTTTGCGGCGGCCGTCGAACTCCCCGTAGAAAATCTGTTCCCACGGGCCAAAATCCAGACGCCCCTGAGTAACGGCCACAACCACCTCCCGCCCCATAATCTGACGCTTAAGATGCGCATCCCCGTTGTCTTCCCCGGTCCGGTTGTGCCGGTAATGAGACACCGGGGCATGGGGCGCCAGCTTCTCCAGCCAGTCATCATAATCCTGGATCAAGCCCGACTCATCGTCATTGATATAGACACTGGCCGTGATATGCATAGCGTTGACGAGGCACAGTCCTTCTTTTATCCCGCTCTTCTGGATAGCCTCCTGCACCTTATCCGTAATATTGAGGTAATTCCTGCGGGAACTGGTATTAAACCAGAGTTCTTCTCGATAACTTTTCATAACACGCCTCCCTAAAAATTTTAAATGAACTGGTCTTTCGCACGGGACGGACCTTCTGAGGCCTGTTTTCCCGTGACAGATTCGGGTTTTCTTCTAAATCAGAAGGCATGATTCAGGCCGAACCAGAACCTTGTGTCCTCTTGGGGTTCCCCCAAAGCCTGCGCCACATCCAAACGCACGGTGATCTTTTCCAGAAAGGATCCGATATTCACCTGAACCCTCAAGCCGGCCCCGACATCTTTTTTGAAATCAGCGTCTGAAAAATTCTCCATCCAGCTTTGACCGGCGTCAAAAAATATCACGCCGCCTAACGACTCGATTCCGAAAAGATGGTCGGCGACCGAGATATCCAGAGACGGAAGCAGAGGAAACCGGTATTCAGCGCTCCCCAGAATTATGTTCGCGCCCCGCACATCTTTTCGTTGATATCCCCGCAGGCCGTCCATCCCGCCCAAATGAAAAAGTTCCTTATGCCGGGGATAACCCCAGCCGTACTTGACCCGCAGGGCCAGCCGGGTCTGCGGGCTGACAGGTTCGATGATCCGCACGTCAAAACCGGAACGGTAAAAATACTGGGTCGCGCCCAGGAAATGCCCCGCACTTTCCAGGAAAGCATGCGCACCCCAGCCTTGTCTCGGGTCAGGATAAGGCCCGGTGCGGTCCAGATGCAGCACGGCTCCCACAATGGCTTCTTCACGGCGGGAATATTCCAAATACTGATCCTCTTCCTGCTTAACGATGGCATCATGACGATCCCCCAGCCGCTGGTTCCGGATCAAATAAAGCGTCCAGTGATCATTATCCTTAAACACGCCATACGCCGCCGGCCAAAGTTCCTGGCGCAGATAAACCTTGCCGCTGGCCAGGTCATCGTCTCCGTCATCAAAGTCATGGGTATTGGCCAACTCAAAACCGGCCGACGTTTGGGAACGGAAGACATTCTTTAATTGATAGCCCAGCCGGGAATGAAGAAGCTGTTCGCCGAATTCATAATCTGTTCCGGAATATAGAACCCAGTCATAAGGACGGTGCAGGGATGCCTTGAGCCCCAGGCCGGAATTAGCCGATTCCGGCCCGATGACAATATTATAGCCGTCTTCCGGGAGAAACAGCGGGATATCGTAAAGTCCCCAATAAATCGGGACAGCATTGACGTGGAAAGCTCTGGGCCATTGATTATCGACCCTGTCAACATCCAGTAAAGTCTCTTCGGGATCGATGCTGACGCGTTCTATCGGGGCCGGGCCTTCCATAGGAATGCTCTGTTCTTTCTGCTGTCCGTCCCAGATAAATGTCCGGGTGCTTTGGTCCGCAAAAGTCACTTTGACAGGAGCCGGCATTTCAATATCCCCCAAATTCTTCAAAATAATGTTTTGCCCTGACACCCCGGCAACGGCATAATCATACCGGCCGGCCTTATAAAGCCATTGTTCGAAAAACATGGAAAGGTCCTGCCCGCTCTCTTCTTCACAAATGCGGATAAAGTCCTGCAGCTCTAAATTCTTAAAACAGTACTCTTTAAAAATACGCTGAAAAACTTTACGGAAGGTCTCCGGGCCGATCACGGCTTCCAGCATCCCCACGATCCTGGACCCTTTCCCGTAGGTAATGGAAAAAATACTCGTGGGCTCTTGGAAACTGGACAATTTGTCAACGACCGGATGGTCCCAGCCGCTGCGTTCGAGCATCAGGTAACGGAACATCCTCGTCTGTTTGAAGGTAAACCTGGGCAGCAACACCGAGCCCCCGTTAAACCAGTCCGGATAAGTCAGGATATCGGCGTCTTCCCCGTATTTAGAATAAAGATATTCATTGTTAAAATAAGCGTTCGTCCCTTCCTCCAACCACATCTGCGTATACTCGTTCATGCCGACCAAGTTATAAAACCACAAATGCCCTGTTTCATGCGATATCAGAAAATCAAAATACTTGTCGAGAAATTTCGGCAGTCGGTAAACCCGCGTATCTATAAAAGCCATCTGCCCCATCTGCTCTCCCCCGTAGCCCAGATGAACAGGAGCAAGGCTGAACTCTTTATAAGGGGACGGGCCGAACAGCTCCGAATAAAACCCCATCAAATCTTTCACATCAGAGATAGCCAAAAGGGCCGCATCTTCATCGCCGGGCAGATAATAGGATTTAATCCTCACGTCGCCGAACCGGTCTTCCTTAAGCAGATAATCTTCGCTTAAGGCCAGGGTAAATTCCCGGACAGGCAGGTCTGTCTTTAAGCGGTATTTTTTTACGGCCCCGAGCCTTTCTTCTCCGGTTTTCCGCCCCGTATGAATCACCACCTGGTCCGCTGGAGCGGTCAATTCAACGTCATACAGAGAGCTTTCGCTGAAAAAAGGCCGGTGAAAGGGGAAAAAGGGATTTTCGTTCCAGCCTTCCTTTTCATAAACCGCAAGAATAGGGTACCACCGGGATAATTTAATGATATTCTCATGCCAGCCATAACGGCCGTAAGCATGCGGCAGGAATAATTTAAACCTGATCTCAACCTCCGCCGTCTCGCCCTTCTTCAGGGGATGCGGCAATTTGACCGTCAGCAGAGTTGCTTCTTCTCCTGAAATTTCATAATCAAGCCCCCGGCCCTGCTGACGGACACTGATGACATCCATCGTTTTCTCCGGGAACCCCTCGGGATAGGGATTGATTTTAAAATAGCCTCCGTAACGGAACATGAAATCCTGTTCTTCCTGTGAATACCGGCGGTTCGGGTAAATATGCAGAACCATATGATCAACGGGAGACGGCCCCGGATTCCGCCAAGACAGCACTTCTGTTGCCGCAAGTGTCTTTTGTTGCGTGTCCAGTTCCGCGCTGATCCTGTAGGAGGGGGCCTGCCCGGCGGATGCCGGGCTTCCGGACAAAAACATCCAGGCAAAGATGAGGAGCAGTCTTACCCCTGATTGAAGACTATCTGTTCCTGTCATGGGAATAATCATACCCTTGTGCAAGTTTGATTCTTTTCTCCAAAGGAGGATGGTCATGAAACATCATTTCGTTAAACCAGTGGGGGGCGACCTCGGCAAGGTTTAACTCGCCGATTTTCTGCAGCATGGAGATAAAATGCTCTTTTTCCTGAGTTAGCTGCATGCTGAAACGATCAGCCTCTATTTCAAAAGCGCGGCTTATGGCGTTACTCAAAGGCGTCGTCACAAAACCGAACAAAAGAAGCGTCAAAACCAGAAGAGGGAACCCGGCAATATCAGCAAGGGGAATATTCCCCCAGCGGCCCAGCCCCCAGGAAAGGACATGATGAACGACAAAGAAGGCCACAAAGGTAAGGAGGGCATTAACGGCGATGAGTTTAAGAAGATGTTTCTTCTTATGGTGTCCTAATTCATGGGCCACGACTGTTTCGATCTGTTCTTCAGAAAAATTATTTATCAATGTATCGCTCAGGACAACCCGCCGGCTACGGCCGATCCCGCAGATAAAAGCATTGGCTTTCTTGGTTTTCTCCGACATATTGATCGCGTAAATATCCTGCAGGGGAACCGCACACTTCCGGAAAAGAGACATCAGCCGTTCCTTAAGTGACGGGTTTTCGATTTCAATATATTTATAAAACAAAGGGATGATGACCTGCGGCAGTATACGCGCCAGGAATAAAGAGGCCAAGAGCCAAAACCCCGCGGCCAGCACCCACCAGACAGGGGCAAAATGCCTCAGGAAGAAATAAACGGCTTCAACAAAGACCAGGATGAACACGAAACTCAACAAAAATTTCTTCGCCACATCTTTCAGCCACTGCGATAATGACTGACGGGACAAACCGAATCGATGCTCCCAGTAATAATCAAGAAAAAAATCAAAAGGGAAATGGACAGCGGAAAAAGCCAGCTGAAACCCTGCCAGATAAACAGCATTTATCATCCATACCGAGGGAAAGAATCTCTGCGCCATTTGAGCCAGCCAGACAGAAAGACCTGTCGTCACCCAAAGGACCAACAGCACGACATCCATCCCTATGGTCAAATACAACAGCTGATTCTTAACCTGATGGTATCGTTGTCCCTGATCTTCCGAATGTGTCATATTATTTTTTATCGTGAGACATGGACTGCCCTCTGGCCCGGGCAAGCACCTGCTGAAAACGCTTATCAGCGAGAAGATTGGCAAGGTCTTTATCCTGAAGCAAATATTCAAAATCATTATAACCGCAGGCCAGCGCGCGCTTCATGGCTTGATAAGCCAAATCCACCTGTCCCAGCAATGAGTAACTGCAAGCGAGGTTATAAAGCACTAACGGGTCCTTGGGCCGGATCTCGGCTAATTTCTGGTCGACGTTCAAGCCTTTTTCGTACAATCCTTTTTTCGTATAAAGGTCTCCCAGCGCCATAAGGGCCTGCAGGAAATCCTGACTTTTTTCCAGGATCCCTTCATAAAAAGCGATCTGAAAATCCAAATCATCGTTCTGACTTTGCGCCATAACAGCTATCTCCCACAAAAAATTTACAGTGTCTGAACGTATTCGTTTATCCGGCGTACAGCTTCTTTAAGATTGTCATAACTCGAAGCATAGGAAATACGCACAAAATTGTCGCACGAAGGACCGAAAGCCGTCCCCGGGACAAGCGCAACTTTTTTCTTTTTCAAAAGCCCCTGGGCAAAATCCAAGGAAGACTGCCGGGTTTTTTCTATGGAAGGAAAAACATAAAATGCCCCCTGAGGCAAGTGACAGCTTAAGCCGATATCGTTCAAAGCATCAACGATAAAACGCCGGCGACGGTCATACTCCCGTTTCATCTCCTGAACGGATCGCATGCCGTGTTTTAGGGCCTCTCCTCCCGCCATCTGCGCTGTGATAGAAGCGCATAACATCGTGTATTGATGGATTTTCGTCATCGCCCCGACCAAATCCGCGGGGCCGCTTGCCCAGCCCAGACGGAACCCCGTCATAGCGTAAGCCTTGGAAAAGCCGTTCAAGTAGATGACCCGCCCCTTCATCCCCGGCAAAGAGGACAGGGGCGTATGATCAAAATCATACGTCAGCTCATCATAAACTTCATCGCTGATCACAAGCAGATCATGTTTTTTAACAACAGCAGCGATGGCCGATAATTCCCGGCGGGTATAAGAAGCTCCGGTCGGGTTGGCCGGATAATTGATCAGCAGGGCTTTCACCCGGCCGTTCGCACAAGCCTGCTCAATAAGCTGTGCCGACAATTTAAAGCCGTGCTCAAGACTGGTTTTCAGATACACCGGCTTCCCCCCCGCCAGTTCAACAACAGGGCCGTAGGAGACATAAGCGGGTTCCGGAACCAGAACTTTCTCACCGGGGTTCAAAATGGCACGGACAGCCAGGTCAACGCCTTCTGACACGCCGACTGTAATGAGAATCTCGTCCTCCGGGTCATAATGAATTCCGTAACGGGCTGATAAAAACCGGGCAATTTCCCGCCGGAGCCCGATCATCCCCTTGTTGGACGTGTATGACGTAAACCCTTCTTCCAGGGAAGAGATAGCTTTCTCCCTGATACGCCAGGGCGTAACAAAATCCGGTTCACCGACCCCTAAGGAGATAACATCCTTCATATTCAGGACCAGGTCAAAAAAGGCTCTGATCCCGGAAGGGGCCAAATGTTCGACTGTCTTAGAAATTCTTGCATTCATTTTTTTCTCTCTGCTGTTTCGAAGATAAACAATAAAATTATCAATAGGAAATATTCAACCTCTTTTGTGCTTTGGCTTTCTTAAATATATGCCCGTCCTCTTTGTATTTCTTTAACAGAAAATGCGTTGTGGTGCTTCTGACATGCGCCAAAGGAGCCAGTTTTGAAGCGATAAAATTTGAAACCGCCTGCAAATTCTTCCCTTCAACGATAACCAAAAGATCATATGTCCCGGAAACCAGATAACAGCTGCTCACTTCCGAAAAATTGTAAATACGTTCCGCAACGTTATCAAAGCCGACGTCCCTTTGAGGATCGATGCTCACTTCTATCAAAGCCCGGACAAAAGTATTGGCATCGCAGGCCAGCTCCTGGTTAATGATCGCCTTATACCTGACGATGGTCCCGTCTTTCTCGTATTTCTTGATTTTTTTCTTTACGGCTGCGAGGTCCTGCCCTGTCATTTTAGCGATTTCTTCCGGCGTAACCCTGGCATCATTTGATAATATTTCCAATATCTCGTCCATAAAAAATCCCTTCTGTAATATTTCTAACAAAGAATATGGTTAAAATTATATATCAATATTAATAATTGTTCTAATGATTTATTGCGGAAAGCCCCGCAGGCAGTTTTGACGACGAACACCTTAATCCGGGAAGGGAGTGAATCAGGAAAGATTATCGGGCCTTCACTTCACGTCAGGATCAGCATCCGCAGAAGGGGATTCCTGTTTCAGGTCTTTTAATTGATCCATTAAATCCGAGACCTGCGCCCTTAATTCACGGTTCTCAGAATCTATGGCCATAATTTTATCCATCAAGGCGCGTTTCTTTTCCAAAATCAAAGACGTTTCCTCTACGGATTTTTTGATCGATTCCAGCTGACTTTCCAACTGACCGAGATGAGCCTCAAGCCTTTTCTTCTCTTTAATCATTTCCGGAGAAATCCGGACATCTTTTTTAGGCTGCTTGATTTGAGCGATCTCTTCTTTCTGCCCGGATATCTCAGCTTTCAGCTGATCCCCTTCAGATTCAAGATCTTCAATATCTCCTTCCAACATGGCATTAATGCGGGCGATTTCTTCCTCTTCTTTGTCATACGACTGCTTCTCCAGATCCAAAAGCGCTTCTTCGTCTTCATAGCCTGCTAAAATACTGTCCAATTTTTTTATCTCATCATCCAAGGCCCCCGACATATCGTCCTTAGACTCTTCCCGCATTTTTAATTGTCTGATCAACTCCTGTTTTTCCTGCTCAAGGTCCGCAACGCGTTCCCGCCATTTCTCCGTCTCCTTTTTGACGTCCATCCATTCCTTTTTTAAATCGGAATTTTGTGTCTCCAAGGGCTCAATAACTTTCTGATCCTGCAAAAACTTTTTTTCCAGTTCTCTCTGTTCCCGGGCATTCTTTTCCTGGGCCTCCTGCAACTGTTTATTTTCCTGACGGTAATTCTCAATATCGATTTTCATCTGCTTCATGTTAATCTGAATATTCGTGATTTTTTCCTGCAAGGATGTATATTCTCCGTTTAATTCCCTGTTACGGTCCAGCAAGGCTTCGGTTTGTCTTCTTAATGATCCCACAGATTCCTGCCAGACTTTCGCCCCCCCGCCACCGTCATCGGCGGCATATGACGTGTCCTCCTCCTGACAAAATGCCGGCCGCAAAGGAACTCCCAAGATCAAAAGACATATCATCCAGATATATTTTTTCATGATTTTAATTATACTGAGTTCGCATTATGAGAGCAATCATAAACTTATCATTTTCTTAAGGATAGTTTCATAAAGCTTCCCGCCTCCCATCTTGCGGCGAATAAACAAAGGCATGGGGGATGACCGGAGACATTCTTCCCGGCTGGTCTGCGCAGAAAAAAAAAACGGTCTTTCACGGCCTGACGAAAAAAGTTTCAACCCCCAAGTTTCCGGTAAGCGTTTTCCAGGATTCCCGTGATTCCCTTTTTCTTGTTCCGGCCGATTCTCACCCCTCCGACTTCCGCCAAAGGGACAATCCCCAACAATGAATTGGTTAAAAACGCTTCTTCCGCTTTAGAAAATATTTCACGCTGAGCACAAACCGTCCGGCAGGGAATGTGTTTCCGCCGGGCAATTTTCAAAACCTGCGACCGGACGATCCCCGGAAGACACCCTGTCTTCAAAGCCGGAGTGAAAAGGAGCCCGTCCGAAACCCAAAAAATATTTGTCCGGCTTCCCTCGACGATTTCCTTTTTGCTGTTAAGAAGAAGCGCCTCGTCATAACCGTTGGTTTGCGCATACAGAAAAGACTGATAATAAGGGCGGTAAGCCATCATTTTAAGCGACACGCCCGGATCGGATTCATCGATCCTTTGAGGAGCAATAATCATTTTTAAACCCCGGAGGCATTTCCGAGGGGACATCCCTTTCCATGGAGCGGTACAAACGGCCCAATGAATCTTGCGGTGTTTTGTCCACACGGACAACCGCAGCCGCCCTTCATCGATATGATTCAAATCGATCAGCTGGGCCGTCCTCCGGGACAGGATGTTCTCCACAGCCGGGAAAGGCATTTGCAAAGCGCGCAAACTTTTTTTAAGACGGAGAATATGCTCCTTCCAGAAAAGGGCCTTCCCCTGCGTGACGCGGAGCGTTTCAAAAACGCCCCTGGCCTTCATTAAGCCCGGAGTGAATTCCCGAAGGGCATCCTCATCAACGTTCAGGACAACATCATCCAGGACCATATACATAGTCTTTCTCCGGTTCACCGGCGCCATCCTTTCGTCTGCAAACACTGGGACATCGCTTGTGCTTTAATGATCGTTTCCTCATATTCCGCTTCCGGTTTCGAGTCTGAAACAATTCCGGCCCCGACATGAAAGGAGATCGTCCGGGGCCGGACTAAAAGCGTCCGGATGAGAATATTAAAATCCAAATCCCCGTTAAAATCCATGTAGCCTAAAACCCCGGTGTAAATGGACCGGCGGGAAACTTCAAGTTCATCAATAATCTGCATGGCCCGTATTTTGGGGCAACCGGTAATGGAGCCCCCCGGTAAACATGCCTGTAAAAGGTCAAACCCGTCCAGGGAATCTTTAAGCCGTCCGCTGATCGTCGAAGTCGCCTGAAAAACCGTCGCATAGGATTCCAGAGTTCTTAAGGCATCAACCCGCACAGAGCCATATTCACACACCCGCCCCAGGTCATTCCGCTCAAGATCGGTGATCATCAGCAGCTCCGCCTTCTCTTTTTTGCTGTCCAGAAGTTTCCGCCGGTTCTGCCTGTCCTGCTGACGCGTTCTTCCCCGGGCGCGTGTCCCCTTCATCGGGCGGGTGACAACCTGCCGCTTCCTTAACCGCAGGAAACGCTCCGGAGAACTGCTGACAATCTGAAAAGCCCCCCCGTCAAAATAGGCACTAAAACAGGAAGGGGACAAAACACGCAGCTTTTCGTATAACGGCAGGGCTTCCGGCAAGGCACGGCGCATTTTCCCGTTAACAAAAAACCGCTGCGACAGGTTCACCTGATAAATATCGCCTTTACGGATATAATCCAGAGCCCGCTTGACGCTTTTCTGGTACTGGCACGACGTCATTTCCCTCTCCAGTTTCACCCCGGAGGGAGAGGGGAAAAACTGTCCCGGCGGCTGTCTTTCCCGGCCCGGGGAAATTTCTGTTTGCCGCAATAACGCGGTCATGGCTTTTAAACGCTCCCGGGCCCGTTTGGCCCTCAGAGACGGCACTCTCTCCGGAAAACCGCTGGATACCACATAAAGTCTGCCGGCTAAATGATCCAAGAGGACCACGCAATCATAAAAACCGAAACAGACGTCCGGGATGCCGGTCCCCGGCCACTGAGAAGAGATCTTTTCCAATGTCCGGCCGTAGTCATAACTGATATATCCTGTTATCCCGGCAGTGAAGGGTAATGTTCCGGGCTGACGAGAATCCCGGGCATAGATGTTATAACGGTCTTTCAAGTCCTGTAAGGCATTCCTGCTTGAGGATGAAAAGAATTCAAACGGCTGGCACCCCATCATGGAATACCGGCCTAAATGCGGTTCCCGCAAACTGCTTTCCAGAAGAAAAGCATGCGGCTGTTTTGAAAAAGCCCTAAAGACCTGCCACGCATTGTTTTTGCAAACAAAACTTTTATACTCCATATTGACTCCCTGCCCTCAACATACCCTGACATGCGTTGCGGCGGCTTTCCTTCATGAATCTGCCTCCCGATTCTTGGCCAGCCACACGATCCGGTCCAACCGGAACATCCGTTCCTCCTGCCGCAGATGGCAATGACCGACCAGAAAAGCCCGGGGCCCGTTCCCGACGATCTGTTTAGGAGTGACCGTTCGGAATGTGATATCTCTGCCGCAGCGGCCGGAATAAATCAGTTCTAAAGACCGGGATGTGTTCATCGCTTCCCGGATCATTTCCACAAATCCCTGTCGCTCTGTTGCGGGACAACTGCCGGGCCGGCCAAAAAGGCGCAACAAAATGGGAAGGGCATAAATGTCCCGACGTTCGGCCATATCCATCAGGGAACGAAAAACCTCGTATGTCATTTCAACGTCCGCCATGGCACGGTGCCGTTGGGGCTCAACAACACCCAAAGCATACGCAACGGCTTTTAAGGCATACCGTCCTAATTCCGGCATAAGACCGCGGGCCATTTTACACGTATCCAGCGCAGGGATCTTTTTATCCAGGTCCAACCCCAGCGAAGAAAACTCATACGACAGGAAAGACAAATCAAATTTGATATTGTGCCCCACCAGACAACTGTCCTGCAAAAAAGCATAAAACTGCGGTAAAATTTCTGCGGCCGCCGGAGCCCCTTCCACCATCTCAGGGGTGATCCAGTTGACTAAGAAAGCTTCATAGGAAAGAGGCCGTAGAGGATTAATCAGGCTTTCGAAACGGTCGACGATATTCAGTCCCTGCAGTTTCAGTCCGGCCACTTCAATGATTTTATCCCCGTTACGGGTGGACAGCCCTGTCGTCTCGACATCGAGAATGACAAAACAAGTGTCCTGAATATGCTCCATAATTCCTGTCCCGACATTGCTGTTTTTTTATTCCATATGCACAGGTCCCTACGACGCCGGAGAAACGGTGTAAGACGGAAGCTTCATAATCGGCCGGAAGGACTCCTTCGTTCTCTCAAGCTGCGGCATGGCGAAATCGTCCATCGTATTGATAAAACGGGCTCTCCCTAATTCCTCATCGGCACAGAGTTCATGAAAAACAAACACCGGCAACCCCTTACACGTACAGTCCGCGACTTCAAAAAGAACACAGAAAACAGCATCCTGAACCCAATACCCGAACGTATACGCTTTAATCTCTCCGTCCACGATAACGACCCGTCCGACCAGATCCAATAACCGTGCGTTCTGCATGCCCAGGGCATGAACCTGACGGTTCTCCGAGAGCATATGACGGTAAATGTCATCCGGGTGCTTCCTGGCCCGGTCCTCCTGCCACTGGTCGTAAAGGTTCAAACATTCATCCTTCATGGTCTCACAAAAAGGGGCAAAGAGGTATTTATGTGTTTTGATAAAATGATTATAATCCGAACGTTTCGATTTATACGATTTTCCTTTCAACTGAATGATATCTTTTTTGTAATAAAGAAATTCGTACCCCTTTAAATAACAAAGGCTGTCCCCGGAGAAAAACGATATCTGACGCCAGTCAACATTTTCTATCCTCGTCACCCCCTGCCCGGAATTCCTCCGCCCCATCAAAGCGAAACAATCCCGCACTGTTTCCGGGTTGAATTCCCTTCCTAAAGGAGGCAGATAAAGAAAAATCCCCGAATCATTCTCAGCGAAGATACAAAGCTGGCCGTCAATAATCTCGAAATGAAACTGAAAAAAATCTTTCCAGAGAAAAACGGAAACAAATGAATACGCGCAAAGCGCATAGCGGTTTAAACGCAAATATTTATCAACCAAATCCTTATAATGCTCAAGTTCTCTATCCATCACATGTTGATGACAGCAATTCCGTCAGGGAAAAGACAGGGACCCATTCCCGGGCCCATGCCTGATAATCGCCAAACAAAGAAATATTATCCCGCAGAAAATGAATCATTTCCGGATGCCGCAAAAAATCATTCAGGTACAGCTTATACGCTTCCAGTTCCTCTTTTCCAAAAAATTTCTGAACAAACGGGCAACTCAAATGCAGGCCGACCAAGAAATCTTTTCCTTCCTTTATCAGGAGAAAAGGATAAAGCTGACACTCAAACGGCCGAAAACAATAAACCTGGCAGGTATTGTCCTTGAATTGAAGAAAACGGCAACGATGCTGGCCCTGGTCTGCTTCCGTACGGATAAAGCCCTCTTCATCAAGCCCTCGGCTGTCAGCGGCCAGATCCAGACAGCCTGCCAAAGGCCCTGCCGAGTTCTGCTCCCCGGCTCCCAGTTTGGGCCGCCAGCCGCTCGCAGGGTCATGAAAACGGCAGCAGCCGTCACAGGACAAACAAACCAAAGAAGGGACGAATTGTTTGAATTCCACGCCTTATTCCCCCAAAATCTGCACGACAATCTGCCGTTTTCTGCTCCTGTTGTCGCAATCAACAAGAATAATCTGCTGCCATGTCCCTAAAATAAGCTTTCCTGCCGCAAAAGGGATGGTCAAAGACGGGCCGATCAGCGAAGCCCTTAAATGAGAATGGCCGTTCCCATCGCCCCAGGTCTGATCATGATGATAAGAGCCTCGAGGGATCAGGGCATCCAGGATATCTTTAATATCCCTGACCAGGCCGGGTTCAAACTCGCAGGTTGTGACAGCCGCCGTTGATCCGATGACGCTCACCGTAACAATTCCGTCCTGCAGGCCTGAAGCCGATACTTTTTGCTGCACCTGCTGCGTCACATCTTCAACATCGGCATGGCCGTTGGTCGATAAATGAATATAGGCTGTATGAACCGTCACGCCCCCTCCTTTCGCGGCCTCATCCGGCCTCAAAAAGTTTTTATATAAATTCTCCATTTAAGCCGGGCTTATGTTATTTTAAAAACGTTGCTATTGTAACACATTGTAGCCCTGTCGGCATTACTGAAATTCTGTCCTTACGCTTTTGTTTGAAAACACTCATATGAAAACATCCCTCATTTTAAATAAATTTCATAATTTTCTCCGCCGTATCCGGAGAATCCCCACGGCCCAATTCCTGCCTCCCGTATTAATTTTACTGGGATGTATTATGCTGGGGCCTTTGTACAACTATCAAAATAATATCGCCCAAGGGGATCACGGCCGGGATTATTACTGTTACGCAGCGACGTTAAAAGGACAGGTTCCTTATCAGGATTACTGGTGGGTTTACGGTCCGCTGATGCCATATTATTATGCCTTTTTCCTTAAGATCCTGGGCTTATCCATACCGAGCATCCTTATCGGGGAAATCATGTTGAAACTCACCGCCGGTCTTTTCATTTACCGCACATTACGCATCCTGGCCCGTCCTTTCTGGGGCATGCTGGCGGCGCTCTGGTTCTGGAATTTTTACCCCTACTTCTTTTTCACCTATAATCATACCGGAGGCATAACGTTAATTACGGCGATCATCTTTTTTCTTGTTCAGTACCTTTTTCACAATAAACCCTCTGCTCTTTACAAAGGGCTTTTCGGTATATTTCTGCTGTCCTTTGTAAAACTGAACATGGGGTTATGTTCGCTCTTCAGCTTCACTCTTTCGGTCGGGATAACGGACCTGATTCACCGCAGAAAATTTTCTGACAAAAAGCTTTTCTACCTCCTGGCTGGCGTCATTCTTCCTCTCGCGGTAGCCTTCTTCTACCACCTGTTCTTTAAAGGGCTTCCCTTTTATGTCATCCGGCAATCCTTCCCCTTCCTGGGGTCTGACCGGCAGTTCAGCCTGCCCGCATCTATGGCCGCGAAAGTTTACAAAACACACCTCATAAAAGAAATCACAAAAACATGGTTTTCAAAACTGTTTTTCAGTCTGCTGAGCATCGCCGCCATATCCACTGTCCTGCACACTTTTCAAAAGAAAAAAAACAAGACAGTTTCCCCCTACGTTTATACAGCCATCCTTATCCTTGGTCTGTTTTCCATAACGCATCTCCATGAATATCTTTTCAGCGGCGTTCAATACCGGCTCTTCTGGGCCTCGCCTTTCCACATCATATTTATGTTCACTCTCTTTTCCCTGCTGGCGACATACAGCTCCCGGTATTTCAGATGGTTTCTGTACCTGTTCTTCTCGGTTTTCCTCGGCCTGACATCCATACGGAAGGACGTAGGAGAGCTCAAAGCCTCCGGGCGCTTTTGGTCGCATCCCCGGGCGCAGATCTATTTTCAGAACAGCCCGCAATGGATCAATACTGTCGAACAGACCGCCGCCTACCTGCAGAAACATCTTCAGCCGGAAGAAACATTTTTTGTCTTTCCGTATGATCCTCTTTATTATTTAACGGACCGGATAGCCCCGACACGGCAGCTGATGTTGTTTTACAACAATCACATTCCCGTGGAACAGGAAATCGAAACCATTCAGGACCTCCAGGAACAGAGGGTCCGGTTCGTCGTCTTATCCAACCGTGTAAACACCGGAGAGTCCCGCCTCGGCTATTTCGGGAGGACCCATTGCCGGCTCCTGGCACAATATTTTATTGATAATTTCGAGCAGGTTGCCGCTTTCGGTGACTGGAAAACTCCTGCGCAATGGGTCGAACATCACGGCACCATCATTATTAAACGGAAGTTTTGAAAGGCAGGGCTGCCGACTTTCGAAGTTATCGCACGCGTGTACCGGGAGGCATGTCCCGGTCCGGGCTTATCAAGGCCACGCCCTTTTCATCCCCCACGGCCAAAAGCATGCCTTCAGACTTTTCACCCCGGATAACAGCCGGCTCAAGGTTATTGATAACAATGATCTGGCGGCCGATCAAAGACGGCTTGGAATAGGAAGACCGGATGCCGGCCACCAGCTGTTTTTCCTGCTGTCCGGTATCAATCTTCAAGACATAAAGACGGTCGGCTTTGGGATGGTCCTGCACCTCTTTAATTCGGGCCACGACTAATTCTATCTGCTGAAAATCCTGCAACTGAACCATGATCTACTCCTTACTGTTTTCTTTTACGATTTTTATCCATAAATGAAGGATTGTGTGATATCGTTAGTTAAGTTTATCATTCTCACGGTCTTTTGATTCTGCCGGGGCCTCATTCAGCGCTCGGAAGAGGTCTGAAGACTTGCCGCAGGGCGTGAGAAAGATTTCATTTTATCATATTTTATGATATGCGACATTCAAAAAAACATTCCGGACAATCAAGGAGTGATTGTTCAACAGACAAGGACCGTCTCTCATGAAAACCTATGCCCGAATCCGAGATATATTAACCAAAAGGAAACCAAGCTCAAAAAAAATATTTTTTCTCCTCTCTTTCCTTGTAGGGATTCTGACCTTATGGCCTTTCAACGACTTCCAGTTTATGATCTCAACCGGAGATCATGGCCGGGATTTATACTGTTTTAAAAAAACAATGGAAGGGGCCCTGCCTTACCGTGATTACTCCTGGCTCTTCGGGCCGCTCATGCCTTATTATTATATTATTTTTTACCGGTTATTCGGGGTCAGCATTCAGAGCGTTCTCCTGGGCCAGAATATCCTTATCCTGCTCATCGGACTTGTGCTTTACCTGTGCTGTACAATCTTTATTTCCCCCTCCCTCGCCTTTGTCTGCGCCACCTGGTATTGGGCTTACCGCGGCGTGGAATTCTTTTATACGTACAACCATGCCGGGGCCCTGCTTTTTCTGGTCACAGCCCTGTATTTTATTCTGAAATATATCCGTAAGCCCAAAAGGAAGTTCGTCCTCCTGGGATCTTTGAGTGTGCTGATGATTTTATTGATACGCGTCAACCTGGGCGTCTCCACTCTTGCGGCTTTTTTCACCAGCCTCCTGATCATAGACGGGGTCAAAAAAAATCCTCAAAGGGGTAAAAACCGCAAAATTTACCTGTGCCTTGTTCTCGGTCTCATCTTTATTGTCACCCTTATTTACGGCTATTTATTATACCCGCTCCCCGGTTATGTTCTGGGCCAGACCTTTCCCTTTTTCAAAAGCTACCGGACAGACACAACCACCGGAGTTGGAGGTTCTTTGAGCATGCTCTGGAGAACCATTATCATAAACTGCACGAAAGATTTCGGACGGGTTATTATTGCGCTGCTTCTGTTGCTGTCCCTGATCCAGGCCATCATATCCTTCCGTAAAGGGCAAATCGATCCATCCAGACGCTCCGATATCATACTGGCTTCTTCGGCCATTATATTTCTGATGATCGTTTCCCTTCATGAATTTATCGCCAGCGGCGTCCACTACCGGCTCTTGTGGATCATTCCCCCTTTTATGATCCTGATGTTTATCATTATCTCGACCGGAACGCGGATGATATCCAACCCCTGGATAAAATTCCTCATCTTTATCACCCTTCTTATTTTGTCCCTCACAAACATCTACAGAGAAAGAGTCCTGGTGCAGTTCCTGAAAAGCTACCCCCTGAATCACTTAGTCTGCGGCGCGAGCAATGTTTACGTAACTTCCCCCGTTGACTGGACACAGACCGTAACCCGGGCCAGCCGATACATTCAGGACCACACCGAGGACGATGAAAAAATTTTTGCTCTGCCTTTTGATCCGCTTTATTACTTTTTAACCGGACGCGACGGGGCCAGCCGGCAGCTGATCTTTTTTGATCATAAAAACATCACGCCGGAACAGGAAAGAAACGTTATCGCTGATTTGGAAAAACACCGCGTCCGGTACATCATTCTTTCCAACAGGGCGATTTCCTCGCAAGAGCATCTGGGGGTATTTGGCAGGACATATTGTCCTCTCATTTATCAGTACATGCAGGATCACTTTAAAACCGAGGCTTTATTCGGTTCGTGGAACACAAAGGCAGGCTGGGGATGGAACCATGCGGTCAAGATCTACAAAAGAATCGATGAACCTCCGAACAAGTGTTTAAACCGGGCCTCCGGGCAAATCCCGGCCGGACAGACGCCCGCCGCAGAAGCCCCAAAAGACATCTGAAAGGGCCATGATTCTTCATCAAAGCCCCGGCTCCCCTTATATAAGGAAAAACAAAACCCCGGAGAGAATAAATATCCCAAAATGCAAGAAAACAAAACCATCCGTTTCTGCCCTCTTCTCCGGAGCGACAAGATGATACTGTGAGGTTAACAGGATGGACGCTCCGGCCGTGATAAAAGCGGCGAGCAAAGATGCCCGCAGCAAGCCTAAACGGGGGAAAAAGAAAAACGCAAAACACAACATCCCGGACAGAATCCCGCAGGCCCCCACCCCCAACAGACGCGGGACATCCTTCTCGTCCTGCCCCCGGACGATATTTATAAAGGCGGAGAATCCTTTCCCCGAGACATAACCGGCGACGGCGATGCAGAGGTACGATAGGCATATAAAAATAATCCGGCTGATCCCCCAGAAAGCAGAAATTTTTAAAAATATAACCGGGAGACTGCCGCTGAAAACAAGAATCACGAAAGCTGTTAAAATTTTCCGGATATCACAACAAGCAGTCTTTTGCCCAGAGGATACCATACCCATACCCAAAAAGAAGGCATACAAACTTATCGAGAAGCAAAAGGGCAGCACGACAAAATGTGTCAAAGCGGCCTCTGTTTGTGCCAGCAACAATCCGTACACGGCACTGCCAAAGACAAATAAAAAAGCAGCGCTCCACAAAGCGGGACGGCGGTGCGCCTGCAACATATTCTCCAGGTATTGAACGAATTGTTTCATGATAAAATTTATTGCAGAATTTCTTTCACTGCGCTTTTGATTCTCTTAATATCAAGAGGTTTGGCAATGATCGGGAACTGCCACTGCTTAACAGTAATAAATTCCGAGCTGGCGTCATTATTAGAAATCACCCCTGAAACAAAAATAATTTTGGGCATATTTTTAAAAGACGTCCTTTCTATTAAACGGGTAACAACTTCTGCGCCGTCCACATCCGGCAAAACCAGATCCATAATAATAAGATCCGGAACAAAGTCCCGACTTTTTTGCATCGCCTCTTCTCCGGTCTGCGCGTGCTCCGTTATAAATCCCTCTTTTTCTAAAACAATGCCTAATAATTTAATAATATTAGGATCATCATCTACAATTAAAATTTTCTTCCCATTCATGACTTTTCCATACGATTTCAATAATGCAAAAAATTTTATCCGGGAATCTTTTTAAAAGCGCTGCCTTTCACAAGAAGCATATCAAAACCTGACTCTCTACCGCCAACTTTTTTTATGATATTTCCTCCGGTCTTTGCTTATTCACATAACTGAACGCCGCAATGGCTGCAGTATCTTGGATTGATTTTCTTGCCGAGATAGCTGCCGCAGGAAGGACAACGCCAATTCATAAATGAAAAGACAAGAACGCCCAGGATAACAATAAAACAAAACGGGCCCAAGACGGGGATAGGAACCCCGGCAACCGACTCTGCCCCGCCCTCTTCCGCCAGGAATATCAAAACAATAGCGAGAACAGCAGGCCCCGTCGCCATCCACTGTTTTCTTTTCCGGGTTTTAAATTGATTAAAAATATCCTGTGCGGGGATATTTTCAGGCATAACAATCTCCTTGCTTTGTTCAGGCGGCAGTAGCCGCCCGCAAAATTCTTCCGGTCAGGATTTGATCATCGTCAAAACCATTTTCAAATGATTTCCGCCTCCCCTTCAACAATAAACACACAGGCGTCAAACGGGGCCGTCTGCCTGCGGCTGATAATCAATCAGTTTTATGAATTCGAGAACTTCAGACCTATGTCCCATAATAACACCTTTCGTTTTCCGGGGAAATATTTATTCTTCCCCTGTGTTGGCACGCGCTCATCCCCGTCATGCAAGCATCCGGAAACTTCATGTTAAACGTCTTCGACCCCTAAAAGGGACAGCAGTTCATCCACGAACCCAACCTGTCCTTTGACCAGTTTTTCTCTTGCGCAGACAGGAGAGAACCATTCGGCCCTGTCAATCTCCGGCACATCAATCAGCCGGCCCGAACGGGGAGGCCACTCTACGGCACAGGTATTGCTTTTAACAGAAGCGGCATCCAGATCTCCTTCCACGGCCCAAGCATAAATGATTTTGCCGCTCGGCTGTTTTAGCGGTGTCAAGGGGATACCGTTCCCGCCGACCGGGAATCCGGTTTCTTCTTCAAATTCCCTGCGGGCCGCGGTCAAGGCGTCTTCCTCCTTTGAAAATTCTCCTTTTGGAATCGACCAGACATGTTCCTCCTTCTTAGCCCAATAAGGGCCTCCGGGATGTCCGAGCAGAACTTCAAGGGACGGACCTCGCAGACGATACATTAATATTCCTGCACTGCATCGGGCCATAAGCATGATTCCCGGCCATAAAAGACAATAACTTTCTAACCTTAATGACCGTCTTCCAACGACGTTAACTTCTGTACGATTTTTCTGTCTGCCGGAGGAAAGTCATATTCCTCCAGAACAGCAGGACAGACCCATTTTGTTTCCTCATGTTCACTTAAAGTCAAAGAATCCGAATCAATAGACGCCTCGAAAAACCATAATTCAAGGACATCATCATTGACCGGATAAAGCTCCCGTCCGATTAAACGCCCCACCTCGGCATTCACCCCCAGCTCTTCCTTTAATTCCCTTTTCATAGCCTGCGCAGGGGTTTCCCCTTCCTGGACGGTCCCGCCCGGGAATTCCCATTGCCCTCCCATCTCATCGCCTCTTTTCCTTTTGGCAATAAGAATCTTCCCGTCCTGTTTAATAATAGCCGCCGCAACTCTTCTCATGATAATGATATTTCCAAAATTCCTGTTTTACCGGGCTCCCGAAGCCTCATCCTATCTCCCGCAGCCGACCGATCATCTCCCGTCCCAATTCGATAAAAACATCCATGTCCTCCGTCTGCCTCAAAGCCCTGGTCGCGTGCAGGCTGAACCGGCCGTTATGAATCTCTAAAGTAGGCTGCCAATCTTTGATATTCAGCAATCCCTGCTGAATCCCGTGTTGCAAAAAATTCTGCACGATCAACGGATCACTGCCTTGGATAACATAGGCATCGTCAAAATCCGGGTTTCCGATTAAGATATCCTGGCCAAAAACAGTTCCGATGCCCAGGAATCGAATCTCCCGGTAAAGTCTGATATTATAATCCCTTAGGTGGGCTAAATCCATTTTTATATACGTATAGGGAGGCCGGTTCCGGGAACCGGGGGTCATATACACTTCCATTTCAGCGTCATGAACAGGCAGCCTTAGCCGGGGATACGACAAGAAATGCCCTTTTTGCACGCGCCCGCCGCGTTTCAACGCCTGCTGTTCAAAAAGGGCTTCCTGCCGCTTGATCTCATACCTCATAACAACAGAAACAATGACCATGACAGCGGCAAAAATTAAAAAAGGGGTCAGTTCCGCCAAAAAAACACCTCCTTTCAATCCCACCAGGATGAGGGCCTTTTGGCTTTAAAGCCTTTATCCTTCGGGTCTTCATAAAAAATTTTTTCTTGAAAAACATACAAAGTCAACACGGAGATAAAACCGAACGGCCAAATGATCCGCCAAACAAGAGCTTCCCAGAAAAAATAGAACAAATAGTCATCATGAACTCCCTGGGTAAAAACCTTGAACATCGCGCTGAAAGAAGCAGAGCCCTGCACCCGGCTGATAATCCCGGTAAAAAAATAGAGTCCCCAAGCTCCTGTTGTTATAAGAGCGGTTCTTTTGCAAGAAAAAGGTTTTTGTTGAAACCAGCGTTGTCCTAGCGAAGCCCATATCCCCCCTGTTAAGCCGAGAAATCCCATAATGATATTTACCGACACAACATTTCCTCGCCAGGCATTACGCCCCAGGACTTCCGGGCCGAAGGTAGCCAGCCAGACAGGGAAGAAACCGGCGCTGCTGCAAGCAAGAGTCAGCAAGATACGCTGGAAAAACGGCGGGTCGTCCTGCTGGAAGGCCCGGCCACTGACAAGGGTTAACAGGAGACTCGTTGCCGCAATAAAAATCAGCAGAAAAACCGGATACCAAAAAAAGCCGGACCTCACGTGAGGGAACTGGTGAAGGAATAATGGTGTTCCGATGATACAGGAACACAGGGTTACTCCTTTAAAATACAGCATAAATATTTTGTTTTTCAGCAAGCCCGAAAGATGTTTCATGAAACGGATCCTTCAACAAACAAGGTTTATGCTTTTCTAAAATTTCACAGCAATGTTTCCGATCGTCAGCAACAGTCTTCCGCGCTTTCTTTGGAGTCACCCGAAAACCGGCTGACACAAAAAAACGCCACCACCGGAGCCGCATGAAGAAAGAGTCTCTGAAACACCTCCAGAGACGTAGACTTCAGTTTTTCTGCCGGCCAACCGGCCATGGCGAGACAGCTAAACAGTATTAACAATACGGAACTGAAAAGCAGATATTTCTCGCTCACCGTCCACAACCTGTTCCTCGGAACAACAAGGGCCGCGCCAAAGAAAATAAGATTCAAAAGAATAAACTGATTATGCAGGATATAATCTGTCAGCCTGTGCGTCAAAATACCGGCCTTTTCCCAAGTCACCCCGGAGCCTGCATGCAGGGTGGCCTCTCCATAACCGTGCAGGTTCACCCAAAGAACCCACAACACCAACAGCAGGACACTGAAGCTCAAGGCAGATAACAGCTGTATTTCTTTTTTCGACATCTTCAGCTTCTTAAACAACACCCATAACGGCACGGCCAAAAGCAGGACCGTGGCTGCGCCTTCTAATTTCGTCAAAGACAACCCCGCGCCGAAGAAAACAGCCAAAGACAAATAACATTTTTCTCTCGACCGGATCCACAGCATGACCGCGAGGGTTACTCCTGTCAGAAAGGATAAAAATAAATTCTCGGCATTCGCATGAATGTAATTGTAAAACCAAAAATCTTTCACCGGCACACGAAAGCTCAGAACGACAAAGACCAGGGTGAACAAAGTCGCCGTCTTCCCCTTCCCGGAGACGGCCCGGAAACCCTGCCAGAGGAACCCGGCAAAGACGACAAACAAGAATGCCGACGTCCATTTTGCGAACTGATCATGAATTCCGCCGCTTATGATAAATTGCACCGCCACGTAAACAGGCCAGAGGATAGGGTGATAATTATTATGCGTATAGGAAAAATCCAGCCGGTGCTGACAGGCCATAATTTTGGATTTCATGATCCAGTGGGCCATCCCGTCCCAGTCCACAACCGGAGTAAAAACGGAAATGATGATGACGGCGATTAAAACAAAAATCAAAAACCCGTGCAGAGAGTTTTCCTTGAAACAAGCTAAGGGAATCCGGTCCGGGAGCGATATCCTCCCACCCCCGGAAAAGACATCAGCCCATACCGTTTGCTTGACAATGTATACCATCCATATAACAGCCACCCAAACGATAAGGATGATATTCATATCGATCAACCCTCTCCCTGCCGCAGCCAGCACCAAAAGGGAAACACTCAAAAGCAGGAAACCCAGCAGATAGCTACATCCCCAAATCCATAAAGGCACCCCTTCCCTCAAGGGGAACTCCAATGTTTTCAGGAAAGACAGCCCGATCAGGATATTAAAAACCGCAAAAACACACACCCAAATAAATGTCATACCCAACGGCAAAGAAACACTATTGCGCCGCGTTTGATCGGCAAACCCATAGCCCGGCTTCGCATACACGTTCATGCCCCGGGGAAGGCTCCTGTTCTGCCAGTTTGAAGGAGGCTGAGAGGCATCGTCTTTATGAGTTAAAATATAATTCCCGCCTTTTTGAAACCTTATGGGGTAAAGAAAATATTTGGCAGCGACATTTTCTATATCCCAGCCCCGGGCAGGCACATCTATAAGAGAAGTTTCGGGCAAAAACCTTTTTAATGTCAGATACGGCAGGGCTTCGGCAAAATCGTGCCGCCGCTCATCATAATTCCAGCCGGCAGCCTTAAAGTTACGATAGGCATGTCCTGCTCTCCAGAAAATATAACTGGCTTCATATAAAAACAGAAGAACAAGAACCCCCAAAAACAGGTTGCGGGAGATTCTGACAGATAGGGATCGGGTCATATCAAAGGGAAAAAACTCGTTATAAAACATAAAAAGCAGGCTGGACAAGAAACACAGCCGGCAGTGCGTCCGTTATTCGCCCCCTCCTGATGCGGAAGGGGCGCCGTCCTTCACCTTCTCTCTCAGGTCATCAATACGCAGCAAAACAAATTCCCCCAGTTTCTCGGTCGTTATTTCGAAACACATTGTTTTGACTTCGTCATCAACCTGGACATCCGGATAAGACCGAAGTTTCACCAGCGGGTTTCCGGTTGCATAGGTTTCAAAAACGGCGTTCCTGATCGCGCAGGATTTACAGTGAACGGTTTTTCCGCATCCCCCCGGAGCCTTTGAATGAATACAGGAAAGCAGTTCCCCGGGACGCAGAGTCTGCCCTTGGGGCTTCCGGAGTCTCTTGACAATCAGGTCTACAGCCTGCTTGTTCATGACGTGCAGAGACGTATCCTCTTTAACAAGCAGAAGGGGGACTCCCAGCTCGTTTAAAAAATCATCCATAAAATCCCCTTCTCTCTCCAGAATCTTTCTGGCACACATCAGGCACATACCATGCGTTATGGGATGCTCACTCACCGCCGTTGACTCAACGGTTCCCAGCTCAGCCCCGCACCAGGCGCATATTTTTTTTAAGACAGCCATAAAACTCTCGTTTCCTTTTTTTATATTATGACCTCCTGAAAACGCTATGCCCTAAAACTCCGGGGCGTTTCCAGGAAAAGCCAAAACAGCTATTTTAACCGGCGTTATTGCGTGATCTGAATATACGTCTTGGGGGCGAAATTTGTCCCAAACGTCCAGACACACGCCCGGGCTTCCGTGATCCTGAATACGACCAGAATATCCAGCCCCATCTCATCAACCCAGGGTTTTAAAAACGGACGCGCCGCAACAATTTCATTCTTTAAACCATCGTTCTCTTCAATAACAGCCCTTCCCTGCACTCTGACCTGCATGCTTTTATTTTCATTATAAAAGCATACCTCTGTCAGCGGATTGGCCAGGAGCTGTTTATAAAGGTCCTTGCTTTTGCCTGTATGAAAAAGGATGCCGTGGTCATCAGCCCGGTAAGCCATCATCCCTCTGACACGCGGCTGAGTCTCCTCGGACGTAGCAAGATAGCATGACAGGTTAGAATTTATAAAATCCAAAACCTCCTCTTTTGTCATAACGTCTCCCTTTCCTTAAAAAAGTCCCTTCCCGCAGGCCCCTGGGGGCCTTCCACGGCTATTTTTCCATAACATGTTCAAAAACAACCTCATGTTTTATTCTACAATATCGGTAGTATAACATAAATCAGGAACCCTACGAAACCAATTAAAAGACATCTTAAAGAAATTTTCTCACATCAGCACCCCCCGAAAAACGTTAAACAGCCGTCCCATCTTTTTACATTTCTTTTACATTATTTTTACTCCCGACTGACAACGGCACGGCCATAACATGTCACAATTAAAACATGAACGCAGCTCTTCTTGCGAAAAAGGCATCAGGACAGGACCTGATTTCAGGATAAAGGGGCCCGGATAGACCGGCCGTTCCCTAAAAATCAACCCATTTCCATGGAGGACCAGATGAAAAAAACGCCCCTCACCATCCTTTTTGTTATTACGACAGCTTTGATTTACCAGCCCCTGCCTCTGGCAGCGCATAACACACCGACGACACAGATCAGGATATCAACGGAAACCGACAAACCCCTTGTCCTTGCCGGAAGAGACGATCAGGTGGTTATCAAAGTCGCTCTCGAGGCCCTGCAGCCGGACCGGCAAAGGGAAAGATTGCCCTTTAACTTAGCCATTGTTCTGGATAAATCGGGATCCATGGGAAGTCAAAACAAAATGGAGAATGCCAAAAGCGCCGCGATTGAAATCATCAACCGGCTGAACCGGGAAGATATCGTTTCTCTCGTCGTTTACGATTCAGCGCCTCATGTCCTGCTTTCCGCCCGCCCCTTAAAGAACAAAGACACTTTCATCCGTGCCATTTCAGGAATCCGCTCCGGCGGATCAACCGCGCTCTACGGCGGACTGACTCTGGGGGCCCGGGAACTGCAGCGGAATCTCAATGAAGATTTTATAAACAGAATCATCTTGCTGTCTGACGGTCTCGCGAATGTGGGGCCCCAGTCGACAGAAGAGCTCTCCTACCTGGGAGGGTCCCTTGACCGGGACGGGATCAATGTCTCCACGGTAGGTGTGGGGCTGGATTACAATGAAGACCTCATGACGGCGTTGGCTCAGAAGAGCGGCGGCAATTCTTATTTTGCACAAAACAGCGATGAACTTCCGCAGATCTTTGCTCAGGAAGTCGGCGAGGCCATGACGCTGACGGCTAAAGCGATCAATATCCGGGTTCATTGTCCGCGGGGAGTCATCCCCTTAAAAACGATCGGCCGGGAAGGAACGGTTTCCCGCAACGCCATGCAGCTCAGCATCCCCAACCTTTACGGGCTTAACGAAAAATATGCTTTATTTGAAGTGCGGGTCCCGCCGCAAAGACCGGGAGCCACCATGGAAATCGCGCGTGTTCAAATCGACTACGTTGATCCTTACAGCAAGAAAACATATACGGAAAGACGGACCGTCACGATCCAATACGACAATAACACGCATACGGTACTGCGGGCCCAGAACAAGGACATCCTCCGGGATGTGGCGTTAACACGCACAGCGGAAATAAAGGACCAGGCCATCGAACTGGCCGATAAAGGGCAATACCAGGAAGCGAGTTCCCTTCTTAAAAAGCAGGGGGCCGAACTAGAAAAGCTAGCCCAAATATGTGATAATGATCCTAAACTGTTAAGCGAAGCTCAGGGCAACAAACAATTCGCCAAAGAAATAAATGAAAGGCAGCGCATGACAAAGTATCAGCGGAAATCGATGAAAAATTCCAGCTGGATACAAAAAACAAATCAGTATGAACCGTATTATCTGGATGCGTCATATAACAGCGGGCCGTCGCTCAACAGCCCGGCGGCGGCACAGCAGGGGTATCAGACGTCCGTTTACGACCAGAATCTGCAAAAACAACAGAGCCGCTGATATCCTTTCCGAATCTCAAAAAGGGAATTTACTTCTAAGAGAGCTGCGGGCGGAACCCGCAGCTCTCTTAGAATAAACCATGAAAAAATTCATCTTCAAACCTCATCTCAGCGTTTATTTTCTTCTTGCCGTCATCATTCCAAGCTTCGCCTTGAGCTTCCTTGCTGTACGAAGCGTTGAACGGGAAGAAGCTTATCTAAAAAAACAGCTCGAAGACACCTTGCGGGCCGAAGTGGGGCATATCACATCTCTGATCAACGGTCTGTTAAAACAGCTCAACACCGAACTTGACCAAACGGTCTCCCTTCCGCACCATGATTACAATCAAATCGCTTTTCAATGGAAACGGCGCTCTTCGTTCATTGAAACGCCTTTTGTCTTGTCTCCGCAAAAAGACATCATTTTTCCAAACACGTCTTACCGGCTGGGTCCCAAAGAAAATTTTTTCCTGCGATGGAATACGGCCTTTTTCAAGGACCAGGAATCCATCCCCGTCTATGAAAACATCGCTGTCGCCTATAAAGATGAAATCCTCAACCAAAACACCCTGGCAGCCAACAGTCAAATGTGGCAGAGCAGCACCCAAAACAGCTCTTATCAAATCATAAACGACATCGAAGACCAGTACGCCCAGAGTCAATTTGAACAGTATTCCCCTCTTCGGGAAAAAGTCTATCAGCAGGCCGAATCCAAGGGGCAGAAAATTGTCTACCGGAAAGTGAATCTTCCCCCAAAAGGAGGGAAGAACAGCTTTTCGAAATCTTTTTCCGGCAAGGGAGAAAAGGCATCCCCGCCCCCGCTGGAATCGATCTTTATCTCCCAGTCACGCAAATTCAGCGAGATCATTACCGGGGAGGATGCCGGGATTTTCCCGCGGATTCTTGACGGAAGGTTGCGATTGTTTTTCTGGAAAAAAGAAACCGAGGGCTACATATCAGGATGCGTTATTGACCAGGACCGGCTGGTTGAAAAGATCATCAAACTGCTCCCGGACGTGTATTCCAAGGTCAGGATCCTGACCATTCTCGATGAGAACGGCAACCCGCTGATCACGCCCCACCAGGAAAGTCAGCGGGACTGGAGGAGCCCTTTTGTCGCCGGAGAGATCAGCCAAGTCCTCCCTCACTGGGAGGTGGTCGCTTATTTGACCAACCCTCAGGAGATCATATCCAAGGCCAACTCTACCGCGATGCTGGTCTGGCTGCTGATTTCTCTGCTACTGATCAGCATTGTCCTCGGCAGCATATTAATCCTGCGCTCCCTTTTCAGTGAAATTCGCCTGGCCCAGCAGAAAACAACATTTGCCACGAATGTTTCTCATGAACTTAAAACCCCTCTAACATCCATCAGCATGTTTGCCGAAATGTTAAGACAGAAACGCGAAATCACGGAACAAAAACGCCGGCAGTATCTCGATATTATTTTGTCTGAAACTGAACGGCTCAACCGGCTCATTAATAATGTCCTGGATTTCACGAAAATCGGGCAGAAGAAAAAACGTTACACAATGAAAAAAATAGACATCGTCCAGCTCTGCCGGCAGGTCACCGAAGGCCAGAGGATCCGGCTGGAGTATAAAGGATTTACCGTAACGTTGCGGGCGCAAACAGAGCCCCTTTATATTCACGCTGATGAAGAAGCCATAAAACAGGTTTTAGTCAACCTTTTATCAAACGCGGAAAAATATTCCGCGGATACGAAGGTCATAGATATCAATATAGAAACGGACAATTATTCCGTCCTGATTAAAGTCGAAGACAAGGGGATCGGGATATCCGCGTCCAATGCCAGAAAGATATTTGAAGCCTTTTACCGTGTTGATGACAGTCTGACGGCCAGGACCCGGGGCACGGGACTGGGCCTGACGATCGCCCGGCAAATCATCCGGGAACACCAGGGGGACATCTCCTGCATTCCCGGAGAAGACGGAAGCATGTTTCAGATACAATTACCCTTACAAAAGGATCTTCCATGAAAAAGAAAATACTCGTCGTTGAAGATGACGTCCATATCCTGACCGGCCTGAATGATCTGCTTATGGATGAAAACTACCAGGTTTTTTCCGCCAGAGACGGAGAAAAGGCCCTGAGCCTTTACAGGGCCGAACGCCCTGACCTCATCCTTCTGGATATCATGATCCCGGAGAAAAGCGGATATGACGTGTGCAAAGAAATACGGAAAAAAGATCCCCGTACGCCTATCCTGATGCTGACAGCCAAAGGGCAGGAAGTCGATAAAATCGTCGGGCTTGAACTCGGGGCCGATGACTATATAGTTAAACCCTTCAGCGTCAATGAACTCCTGGCCCGTATTCGGGCGGTTTTAAGACGCAGCCAACTTAAGGGCAGGCCGCACACCAGCCAGGACCCGATCCAATTCGGGGACATAACCGTCGATATCAAAAAACTCAAAGCGTATAAAGGGAAGAAAGAGTTTGATATCAGCCCCCGGGAGGTGGAACTTCTCAGGCTGTTTTCGAATCATGACGGCCAGGTGCTGGACCGCTGGACACTCCTGGATGAAATCTGGGGCATACAGTATACAGGAACAACCCGGACCCTTGACCAGCATATCGCGAATCTCCGCAAGAAAATCGAGGACAATCCCGCGCAACCCCGCCATATTCTGACCGTGCACGGCGTCGGCTACCGTTTTAACAGCAAAGGGGAATAATAAACATATTCCCCTTTAAAATCCTAAAAATTATCGTGGTTCATATACTTACCTTCTCATCACAGGGATTCTCCGTTCGGTATCTCTTCTGACAGGAACATACTCCGTGCCGGTCTCATCCAAGAATGCCGACAGATGAATGACGGCATTCCGGCAAACGATGACATTAACATTGCTGCCTTCGTAAGCGGAAAATTCCGCCCCCAGATCAACAGCCGATTTCCTCTGATAAGACGTGTCATAAAGTCTGCGGATAAACCAGGCCGCATCTTCCTGGCTTACGCTACCGCTCCTTCTAGACCCGATGGCCGCCAAAGCCGATGATTTCAGTATTTTAGGCCATAATTTCTGAAACAGCGCCGGATTTGCGAAAAGGTCGGCATTAACGATGCGGCCTCCCACGCCGACGACGACTCCGACCGTATCGCGGCGCAGCTGCGGGATACGGCTGAAATGCCGTTCATGTTTCACGATTTTATCGCGGACGCCTTTTTGATCATACGTATCCTGGTAGGCATTGGTGCTGGAACGGACGCCCATTTCCCTCTGCGCTGTTTCGATATTGCCCCAGATGGCGGACTGGGCGCCGACCGGAGCATATTGAGCGGTTGATCTCAAATTCCACGTTCCCAGATTCTGTTTACTATAAAATTTTTCTGATTGATACTGCCAGCGGTTTTGTTCGACGCAATAGACCGGAACGACAACACGACGCGCTCTCGGGCTTAAAAGGACCTCCCGGCCGATAATCCTGTCCTGTTTGCCTCCGGAAATAATCTCCCCGCCCATAATAAAAATCGTTCTGTTCGAGTAATTGTTGAGTTCAACCTGCGGCACCTGACCTCCCTGTCCTATTTCCGTAACACTAAGCCAATTGCTGGCCAGGGCATCATCCAGCGTCGTGTAATCCCTGCGGTCCTGGATATGAGCTGAATAAACAGGAATGATCGTCAGGTTATCATGGTAAACCGGCTCCCCGACTTCCAGCGACTGGATGTAATCCCGGATATCCCGCGGGTGTTCAGCGTGAACAGCGGGAGAAAAGAAAAGGCCAATAACAGCTCCCCAAACAGCAATCTTTGCCATGATTCTTCGTATCATAATAACGCCTCCTTGAGTAAGGTTTTCCCGACACTTAAACAATTGAACAGCTTCAACAAGCTGATAGAATAAAACAACGGTCAATTACAAATAATGACGAGGGCTTTCCTGCCGGCCAAGGCCTTGTTCATAAGCTGCAGAATGCTCCGATACTCATTTTTATCCGTTACGGCTTCCCAGATATCCTGAAGCGCGTTCCGCAGATATACGTTTTTTTGCTCTCTTCTCACCATAAACAAGTACATCTTTCCGGTTAAGCTGTCCCGGGCAGCAGCGAGAACCGTATTCGTCCGGGGGAAATAAAGCATGTGATGGATGTACAAATGGCTATATCTCCCTGGATTATATGGTCTTCGGAATTTCATGCCGTTTTTCTCCCGTGCCCCGCACCGGCGTGGCCTCTTAAGATAAACGTGGTTTGTGCAAAAAAGTTACAAACAAATCTATCTTGAATATGACATAAAACACCCTGACGGATGTCATCCGGGTGCAAAAAAACTGTAAAAAAAATGTCAACAAACGGAACAAAATCCGTCACCGGGGGGGGACGGGACAAAAAAGGAAGGGTGTTTTTAATAAAAAATTTTTCCGGGAAAGGATGAAAAGAAGGAAAGACCTTATGCCATCACATCAACCGGGACGCCCGGAAAGAGGGACAAATTGCCTGTTCATGGCCACAATATACACCGGGGGCGAATCATTCTGTTTGGGATTCAGCAAAATATTATCTGAACAAGCCAAAACATTCAACAAACCGCATTTAACGTCTTGTCCGTCAGGCAAAGTCATATAAATGATCCCGTGCTGAATCAAAATGATTTCCCCCTCTTTGACCTTAACCAGCTCCAAGGCTTTCTCCGTCCATAGCAGAGGATCGGCAATCTCCTGTGTTGTCACAACAACACCGCTGCGGTAAGCCGTGCGCACTTTATCCGGCCCCTGCAGGTAAAGATTCTTGAGAACATCGGCCAATAAAGGGTTAGCGAGGATGAACGCCTGAATACATCCATTTTCATTCCACCATTGGATATCTTCAGACACGTCCCTGTTTGTAATGATCAAAACTCCTATATAATCAAGGGCATCTAAAAGCAGCGGGATACTGCGGCATTGCGGACAGGAGACATACTCCCCCCGATGATCCAGCAGCGCACCGCATTTCGGACACGGCCAGGAGGCAGGAGCCTCTTGACGCAAAAAATCATTCAATATATCGGTCTCCCTTAAGAACGTTTTTTAAGAATTAAACGGGCGTTTTCCGTATCGACCTGAAAATTAAAATGGTTAAGAAATGACATGCCTAAAAGTCCGTCATAATCCATGGCGCCTTCCCGGTCGATGACAATCGCCTGCACATTTTTTACCCGGGCACGCCCGATCCTGACTTCCTTCAAAACAACGGAACGGGCGGAGACCACTCTCCCTCCTGCGACCCGTACGGGAACAGCCTCGGCTTTCCGCAAATCAATATGCAAACGGCGGGCCAGGGATTGAGAGATCTGCATCTGGGATGCGCCGGTATCAACAAGGAACTTAGCCGTGATCTTTCGATTCAACTGAACTTCCGCGATCAAACCGCCTCTCCGCTCCAAAGGAACGACTTGCGTGCCGCTGGCCATATGAACAACAGTCTTCGTGGCTTTGCCCGTCGCCTTGCCCACGGCAACAGCACCTTTCCCCGCGACCCTTACCGTATGATAGCCGACTTTCCCGACAGTTCCCACCGCTTTCCCGGTTGTCTTCACCGCCGAACAACCGCCGAGCAGGAAGGCCGGCAGAAACAATAACGAAAATAATAATATTCTTTTCCCTGGGATCACGATGATCATCTTTTAAATGAAAGCCGGCTCCTCAAAAACAAGCAGACGTGCACGGCTGTTGCCCCGCATATTCATAAATCATATATGAGTTCCCCGTCAAGACACAAACCCTTTTATGCCGGGGAAAATACGGCTAGTCAAAACATGAACCATCCCTATAGCCCCATTCTTAATAATGACCGTCTGGGATGCCTTCGCCCTGAAGATCAGGTTGCTGGCCTTCACCCATAATCATTAAATTAATCTGATCAAAATCAATGTCATCCGTCAGGATATTCTGGCCTATTTCATTTTCAACGATAATCATCCCCAAATCCGATAATTTTTTAATATCAGAAACCAGGAACGAACATTCCCACGGAGATTTCAAATGCCGGGAGGTCTTACGGCAAGTATCTGACTTGATTTCCTGCTGTCCCTGGAAAGGGACAAGTCGAATAAGAGAAACTTCTTTGGACGTCTCATAGGTGTTAACGCTTATTTGAATGACTTTACGGGAAGGATCAAGATAGGCCACAAAACGGTCCGGCGGATTTGCGGTATCATCATATCCCGGGCCGCCCCACCCCACCCTGAAAGGCACGGCAAAAGCTGATACGGCCAGGCCCCAACACAGCAGCAGGACACCGGCTGTTTTTAAAATCATTCTTTCATATATAACTTTCACAACAAACAACCTTTCTGTTAACCCCGACAATTTTTATTCTTTGATTTCATTAATTTCTTCCATAATACGCCATTCCCCCTGGCTATCCTGACAAACCAGCAGGGAATATAGCGTCTCCGTCCTTCTGAACTCGGAATGGCGGAGGGCGGAAATCCTGACACACTCCCCTTCCATGGCATAAAAAACATCGGAGAAACTGCTCCCCTTTTTTCCGGTCAGTTTTTTAATCTTAGCCCGCTTGAAAGCCCGGCGGAGGTATTCTTTATGCCTGCGGCCGTTGGTGACAATCCGCTGGGGTTCATTATCCCCCACCTGACGGATGGCGATAATTTTGGCGTCATCGGCGAAATAATCGACGATGTTCGGCTCCACATTCTCGCCGCCTTCCACAAAACTTTCAAAAAAAATCTTAGCGGCCTTCAAAGCCTCCTCTTCAGCCATAACGGCAGCCCCGGACAGACAGATAAAACTGCACAGAACAACACAGATGTTCCACTTCCATTTTCTTGCCAACCATATTTTCATCCTGCACCTCCCCAAAATCTTTTTAAAAAAGCCCCGCCTTGAACTAAATATGATCTTTTTCCGGCGGAGCGACCTTTCCCCGTAAAAAATCCATTAATCCTTCAGGGTCGTCTGTCCCTATACGCCATTGACTCTTTTCGGTCTTTATGGCGACACAGTCAAATCCCCCGACATTAATGATCCAGCCCTTCCCTAACCTATAATGCCACCCCCATCCGTCCAGGATGGTTGATTTTGAGCGGGAAACCGAGCGGATTCCCGAATACCTGATCTTTTTCTTAAACAGCGCCATCGGCCCGGAATAAATACTCAAGAAATCCCCTTCATCTTTAACCGTGAGCGACTGGCAGGAAACGCTGAGCAGCAAAAGGAACAATGCCGCGATATAAAAAACAACAGAAAAAAAAGGTTCTGCTCCAAGCTTTAAGCCCAGGAAAACAAGGATAAAACTCGTCCCGTACAATATATAATGCAGCATGCCTTCTTGTGTGTGTTCGTATGCCATATTCTAACATGGGGTCGAGAACAGGGAAAAATCATCCCGTCCCGTTTCACGGGATATCCCTCATACAATGTATCAATACGGTTTCATATCTAAAGCTTCTACCGTAATTGTCTCAGCTTTGATTCCATGCGCTCCAGCCAATCCTCGGGATACCTTCCGTAGGCCGCGTTCGTTTTCACTTCCTGAATAGCCCATTCTAAAGCCTCGACTTGCAACTCCAACAGACTCCGGCCTCGTCTTTCTGCCCACCAGTCCTCCAGGCTTTCCTTCGTCAGAAAATGCGGCCCCATCTTCGTATAAAAGGACTTCTGCACTTGCCAGCGGACCAGTTCAAAACAGACATCACCTACCGTCGTCTCATTTATGGTCTCCTGCTGAAGACAAGGCCAGGCCGGACGGGCATCATGGACATTGTCAACAAGTTCAGGGAAAACATCCACGCCTAAATATTCCAGTTTCACACGCGCTTTCTTAGCCTGCGGAGTGCAATAAGCATTGCCCTCTTTCACAAGATACCCGATCAATTCATCAGCATTATCAGTAAAAGTATCTGCGGCCAAACTGTAAAAGAAGAATACCAGTATGGCGGCAAAGACAAGCAAAAACTTTTTCATAGACTCTTTTACTCCCCCCGGGAAAAAATGGTTCAATCATCGAATTCACTGGCATCCGAGTCCGGCAAAGATTTTGTTTTTACTTTCGCGCATCTTTCGCTCTCCTGGTCGTCCCCGGAAGTCAGGATCAACTCATCTCCGTTCAGGACAATCTTTCCCCGGACAGATTCAGGGCGCCCGTTCTCATGTATAATTCTGAACACAACATCCCCCTGACTTACCGTATAGTCTCCCGCCACAAGCATCACATATTACGGTTCAAATGTCATCTGGGCTATGTGCGACGACAGCTTCAAAGCATCTATAAAATACTGGGCCTTCAGTTCTCCCTTTAACACCAACCCCATGATGCAGCCACCCGAATAAGCAGAAAACAAAGCAGCATTAAAATTTTCAAAATTAAGAGATCTGACATAGCTCAAAATGAACTCCCCGTCTTTGGGGGAGGGGGCATCGATTCCGGACGTCTGGGCTCTCCCTAACTCCATAAGGTTAAGCGCCAGCTCAAATTGAGACCATCCGGGATGCCGCCGCTGCAGACTTTCCTTCAGATTTTTAAAATCCGGCAAAATCCGGTTACAGTATTCGGAAATGTGTTCCCCCAAAGATATCCCGCCTGCGGACTCCGGATCATTCTCAAAATACAGACTTTCCGCCCTGCTCAAGCCCGGGGAGAAGACAAAAATGACGATAAGGAGCCCCCTGACAATTTCCGTCCGGATATTTAATTGTGACACGGACATAACAACATCCCCTTAAACATAAAAAAGGTCCCGGGGAAAAAACAGGGTGTCTTTATTCTCGGCACCCCCAAAAATTCGCCGGCACACATCAGCGGGCATAAAGCCCCCTCATCCATTATCTTTAGATTGAATAATCATGATCTTCTGCCATATTTTTCTCGATAGACCCGTCGTCAAATCCTCCAGTTCGTCAACAGCGTTGGTGGCTATGGGATCGTGAAAATCCTGGACATAAAGAAACCCTGTTTTGCTGATCAGAGCCAACATCTCCGTACAATAATTCAGATAACGGCCCAGTTCATATTTATTAAACGAGCGTGACGGAGAGTGCGGCGTGGGAATATTGATTCTCGATACGCTGTCAGGGTCCTTCGTGAGTTGATGCATATCAATAATGTGGGCAAGCCCCTTCAGCTGATTGATCGCCCCGATAACTCTTTTCCTTTTCCTCCTGTTCTCATAGGTCACCAAAAATATCACCCCGGCTCCGATGAGGACCAGGCCATCCAGCGCCGAGACCGTTATTTGGACAAGGTCAATGATCGTTATTTTACTGACTTTGATATTCAGCGGGATGACAGAGCGGAAAACGGCCATACAGGAAAAGGCCATTAAAGAATAAATACAAATACGCAAAGGATAATTAGCCCTCTCGATCCATTGAACAGTATTGTTCGTTTCCTGGGATATGTCGCCGAGAGTCTGACAGACTCTTGCGAGACCTGAGCTGGGAAACCGGTCCTGGATTCTCAACTGAAGGGTCTTTATTGTCTTTTGAATCTCCCCATGAATCAAATTCATCTTTTTTTGCATAACGCATACCTGCCGGAAAAATATTCGCCGGTCATGACCGTCCACCGCCCAAAAGGGCACCTTGACTCAGAGCCTGCGGACGCCTCTTTTCATGCTTTCTGAATTATTGGCGAGATTCCCGCCCGGGAGGCCAAAGCCCCCGCAAAACTTAATACCTGTTCCCCGGATCCAAGACAACGTCGGAAATATGCACGCCGTCATTTCCTTTATAGCTGTAGATGACCGTTATCCCTTTTCTGAAATAAGTCAATAAAGAGTAATTCGACAAATTGTTCTTTTTAATAATCGGGGCTATTTCTTTATCGAACAGCTCCTTAGGGAGCTGTTCTGAAGAATATTTAACAAGAGTACAATGATACGTCATCCGGTTGCCCGGACCGCCTTCGATGCGTTCTAACCTCGTATCGTCATCAAGCATCACCGGGAGACTTTCATTGGCCGTCCGTATCTGTTCGACAGTTTCTTCATCGAGGATCTTCTGATCTTTCGGTTTACCGCAGGAGCAGAGCAAGGTGACACATAAGATTCCACATGCAAACACGGCCGTGATCTTCATTCTTGATTTTTTCATTTTTCTCCTCTTCTCTGATTATTGACAATATGCGTACCTTCTGGCGGACCAGAGGCGGATAGCCTGACGGAAACATTTTATAACCAATTAGGCATTTCCTCAATCCGCAACCTTAATATTTTCAACGACCGCCTTCCCCCGCAGCTATTTTAATTGCGGTCACAACGATTCCTGGTTTCAAGCACAGGATACCCGGCCCAAAGCGTGGACCGCCTCCTTCATGGGCAACACAGAACGTTCCCTTTTCCCCGGGTTCCGGGGCGTGATCTTCCGCTTCCATTTTTGCGGATAATGTTCTCGGACGGGCCATTTCACCAAGGGTGGGGTTATGGACAGGAAAGGATTCGACAGCCTATTTATTAGCCATCCTACCTCTTGCTTCATCTACTCTCTGGACTATTTGCTTAGCCAATTTATTCATGCGGCGATTGCCGTTCCCGGCGACTTCCCGGAGCTCTGCCAGGACAACAGGGTCCTGGGCCGCATTAACCGTCAAGCTGAATAAAGACGCCTGAGCCGTTAATCCGCCGACCAATACGCGGTATTCATAAGACCCCGGCTTGGGATTGATTTCACTGAAAAGCCGCAGCTGTTCTTTATATTCTTCATCCATAACCCGAAAATCCGTCAACGACTTCGCAATCTTCCGAATATACCTGCAGTCGCCTGTCGCAAAATAACTCACCCACAGGACATCAAGAGTCCGCCAATGATCTGCCTCCATGGTTGGATAAGGGTAACTTCGCAAAGCCGCATACTCCCCTAAACTCTCCGGGGGAAGGCGGAAAGATTCAACAAGCACAGCCAAAGCTTCCCTCCGGTTTTTTTTGGCGCCGTAGGCAATGGCCTCCAGACCGAACTGCGCTTTCTCCTCTTGAGTGACAGAGGACAACCGGTGCGCAAACGGCAGGACCTGTTCATCATTGTCGTGAAGGATATGGATATAAAAAGCCATTAAGACAGCTCTGGAATGGGGCAGGCCTTTTTCCTCTGCCTTTTCTTCAAATTCCCGCATATCAATGCTGAAGAAACGGTCCAGGGCTTCGGAAGGGTCGGGGTTAAAATGGTATGACTGAATATATTGACTTAATGATGGATCAAAAGGAAACAGCTCGAACGGTTCAGCGTAACTTATGGATACGGAAAAACACAGGGATAGGAGTAAAGTTATAATGAATATTATCCTCATAATCAGACCACCGACCCTTATTATACACCTAATATCCCAACTCGCCTAATGCTTTAAAAAGCACGGCCGACAGAGTCAAAAGTCTTTGTTAAATAAGGGTTTACATCAACACCCCCTCATCCGTTTCCCATAATATGCCGCGATCCGGCATTCCACAAGACAACAGACCGGTGTTTTTGTCTTAGCCGGCGATAAGCCAGTCTTTGGCCGCGTCCGTGTCGTCAAAAGCCTTCATCTTGAGTCCGGAATAATTAGAAATCATTTTCATCAGCACGCTCTTAGCCCCTGTCACCCCGACCACGGCTGTTTTGTAAACATTATTCTTAATTGTAAAGGCCGAATCTTTTAAACAGGAAAGGATTTCTTTGGATCCCACACTGTTTTCAACATAAACCAATAAAAGGACTGAATCCGTTCGCTCTTTCAAGGCCAGAGAATTCACCTCCGCGATTTCTTCCATGATGCCGTCTGAATCCAGAATATACTCAGAGTAGTCTGCCAACAGAATTCTTCTGTTTTTGTATACAATCCATCCTGATTTCATATCACCTCACCTTCATTTTTAAAAAGCTAATTTCCCCGGGCCGAATCCTCTCCTTCCGCGAACCTACAGCCCAAAGATGTTAAGAACAGTCCCACAAAGATCACCACAAAGGACTCGACCAGGAAACGATGCCTGTTATTGCCGTTTAAGGCAATGGAAATAAACGAAATATATCCCGTCGTAAGCCACATAAACAATAAGGGGATGAAATTCTTTTTGTGTTTATCATCCCCAAAAAGAATTCTTGCCAGGAATATGCCTATCCATACCATAAGCAGAGGAAATCCGACCAGCCAAAACAGGGACGCCCTCACCTCATAAAGGCTGTGATTCAGACGAAATGTCCAACAAGGGGTACGCGGCAGGATTTGCCCCAGAAAAATCATATTATAAACACGCTCGTACAAAGACATCCGCTTCATCAACCGGGCATTGCGTCCTTCCCCCCCAAGCTTGCTGGGGCCGGGCAGTAAATATCTGAATGTGGAATACCGGAGGGCTTCCAGATAATACCCGGGATAGTGCTTTAGAACGTAAAAGGAATCTTCCAAAAAATGACGGTTAACAGGCAGATAAATCTGATGGCTGTAATTGACACGGCCGTTGGATTTGACTTTTTGATCCAGGATAGGGATGCCCGCCTCCTTCAGAGGATAAAATCTTTCATAAGTCTCAACGGATTCATGAGACCCCATGGCGACAAATTCGGACAGCTTTCCTTCCCGGATCAATTGTTCTCTTTGCTCATTTGGCATTTGGTTCATCGCCATAATGCTCAATTCGAATCCGGCCTGGGAACTTGTGGTAAACAAACCGAAAAGCAAGGCGTTCTTCACATAAAACGCTAAAACCAACAGGAAAGGCAGGGCCGCTGCCATAAGAATTTTTTTCCAGAATCTTCTTCTATACACCGCCAGAATCAGGACAAAAAGCATAAACCAGGCGAGATGAAACAAGCTTCTTGTCAAAATAAGGACAGCTAAAAGCAGGAAATAGGCAAAAAGATATCCGTGCTTATCATATTTAAAATAAAGCTGTAAAAAAAGCACGCTCAAACAAAGCATTAATGCGCAGGGATAAGTATAATAAAGCCAATGTTCATAGGCAATGACCGACGGTCCCAGCATAAAAAGAGCGGTCAGCGGGACACTCCATTTCCTCGGGATATCAAACAAATCCATGACCCCGAAAAGGGTGACGGTGAAAATCATCCCCATCAGCAGATAAATCGCATGATAAATCGGGATAAAAGACGTTGCGGGGAGCAGGTAAACAAGACCAAGAAACAGCAAAAAAAGCGGCGGCTTATGATGCGTATAATAAAGACATTCCAGAAAATTATCTTTGCATAATTGTTCATCAAGGTGCATGTTAAAACAGTAATAAAACGGGAATCCGGCCAGCAGGAACAGCAGGCGGGTCAAGACAAAAAAAAGCACAGCATATAAAACCACTTGCTTGCTGGAAGTGTTTTCTAAATGAGAAAAAAGATTCATACACTGACACATCGGCGGTCTCTGAATATTCTTAATGCCATAGTCCCTTGCTTTAAAGCAAGCTTTGCAGGCTGGCTGCTTACCCGCCGTTCAATTCCTCCGGATAATGGGTTTCCAAACATTCGGGGCAGATCCCGTGAGAGAAGGACACATCGGTCCTCGCGCTAATATATTTTTCAATTTTATCCCAGTATCCTTTATCATTCCGGATTTTTTTGCAATGCATGCATATAGGCAGAAATCCCTGCAGGGTCTTTATCTCGCGCACAAACTTCTGGTTGCGGCCGTGCAACAACACGGCCATCAGGGCAAAAGAACAAAGGAAGAAAAGGTTGATCATTATGCCGTGAAAATCCGCATATGAGGCAAAAAGAAAGGAAAAATGAATCCCCAAAATAAGCAGCAGATGGATAACAAGAGCCCTGAACCCCAAATTCATAAAATAAGGGAAAGCCAACATGATTAAAAACAAGCCGGCATAATAAGGGGATCTGGAGCCGTCCCCGGTCAGAAAGCACATATAAGATATCGTCGCGGGAGCAAGAATTAAAGAGCAATGCATCATTCTCTTGGCGTTGGCCGCATTCATTTTATCAATGGCAAAGAAAGCAATGAGCGAATAAAGGGTCAGGACGGACCTTATCGTCAATAAAGCCCATTTGTCCTGCGGATAAATGATTAAATCCAAGAAGAAAAAAGAGGGAAATAAAATTATCCCCAGGAAATGTATCGTCCTGTAATTCTGGATATTGGAGTCCATATTAAAACCCTTTCTTATAATAACCGTCTGCCACATCCCGCCCTGTTAAACGCGACACCGTCACGACAAGGCCCAAAGGCTTTCAATATTCCGATCAAGACTTCACCGGAAGCTTCCGGCCCCGGGTTTTATTGAGCTCCTTTTCCTTGATATATTTACCCGTTCCCGGGAAGCGGCCTGTCAGGGCCAACACCAGCCATAAGAAAACCTGCGCCAAGAGAACCTTCCCCCCGTTTCTTTCAAAAAACTGAACACTGGCATTTTTCCCGGAGGCATAATCCGCCGCGACTTCCTCCTCAAAAGAGGCGCCTGCCCTGTGTTGAGGGACATTTTCAGATGACGTGACTCCGCCTACGATACCGCCGACAATCATCCTGGTGATAATCAAAAAAGGCAGCAGCCAGAGCAGCGAGACATAAACTCTGACAAAAACACTTCGTTTCTGGGCTTCAAACACTGATTCCATTTTTAGGTCCTTTCTATTTCCGCGAAGAAATTCCCCACCCTGTTGAACGGCCCGGAGGCACGCCCAAGGATGCCGTCCTGTTCTTCCCAAACATGATATTTAAACGCTGTCGTGACTTTCAATTGTTTTTTAAAAAAGCCGGCCGCTGTTTTTTCCGGCTACTATTTTAATTCATGGCGCATTTCTACAAAATTACTATTTATTATATTCACTTTCGGCCAAAACACAAAACATACAGCCATGAAGACAAACTCCTTGTCGCCTGAACCCAAAAATTTCGGAATGTTTCCCGTGAGCCCTTGATCCGGCATCATCCGGCGCACAAAACCATAGGCCCCTCCGCTATGTCCGGCGCGGATCCGCAATCCTCCCGACAAACAAAATCGATCCGGATTGATTATCTCGGATCAAAAACAGGAAAGGATGGTCGGCACGGAACACCCGCGGCGGGCTCATGACCGCGGTCCGTGTCATGACGACAGCCGTTGCGGCAGCGGCTTCCGTTCCTTCCTCGTTGACATCCACGAAAGCTTTATGAACCACCCGGCTGATAAACAGGTCTTTTTTTCCGGTCATCCCTGAAAAATCCGCCTCCCTAAACGCATGCGGCATACCCAGGTCAGAAAGGACCTTGGACAAATCAAACTCGGATGTGGTTTTAAACTTAGGAAGACTCACCAGCACGTCCGCCTCCTCCGCTTCCGCGAGGCCATCTATCCAGCCTTTCACATTATTATAAATCAAATTCTTTTCCAGCCCTGCTAAGCCGTCCTTCTCTTCCGGCAGGAGAATGATCATGGACAGATCCCGGCCTTGATACGGAAGAGATATGGCGCTGAAACCGTCAAAATCCTTATACGGCAATTTCAACTCCTGATTCATCGTCGGCACTTCAATGACATTGTCAGCAGAAACAAAAAAATCAGCATCCTTTGTTTTTTGCTTGTCAAACTGCGTCAGCCAATCCCCTTTAAAATAAACGGCATTGCAGAGGACCAATGTCGTGAAGGAATCAAGCATCCCGGGTTTAAGCAGTTCCTGTATCTTCTGCCGGGTTTCGTCTTCCACCCAGGCATTTATCGTTTGGCGGGCCTCCTCGGTGTGCTTCAAAAAATCAACGACACGCAACCCTGCTCCGTAATATTTTTTATTCAAACCGATAAAGTCGTCCAGAAAACAATACCCTTCCTGCGCCCATAAAGAGTTGGAGACATTTAACGTAATATGACCTTTATCCTGAATAGCGTTGAGGTTTGACTGCAGCAGAGAAAATGATGCGTGCAAAGATTCTTCCTCTAACGAAAAAGACAACACATCGGCCATCTCCTTTGCGGTTTCTCCCCGCGCACCGGCGTAGGTCATGGCAAGAGCGGTGGAAACACTGTAAGGAGAAAAAAACAAATTCCCGTCCCTGTGCTTAACGGCCTGATAAAGATCAAAAGCAAAAGTCCCGTTTCCGCTCACCATTATCCGCAGGTCATCCGCATCCTCCGCTGACACGGAAGCCACGGGGAAAGCGCCGAGGATCAGGGCAAGACATAAAATAAATTTCATCTTCATAAATTTCCTTAATGTATCCCGTTAAAAAATAAAACAGCAAAGAAGCGACAACCCATATCCGGCACTTTTTATTCCGAAGCCTAAAGAACGGAAAAGCGCTCAGAAAAACCTTTCCGATAAGAATCGCCCTGCCACGAAGACGGACAATGAGCACATAACATAAGCGCCGCAATGACGACAACAGGGGCGCCGGGACAAAAGGCGTGAAAAATATCCGCAAAAATGCGAGGGAAAAATGCCTGAAGGACAAAAAAGACGGCAAATCCGCATAATGACCACAGGCAGCGTTCACAGAAATTCAGAGGTTTTTCTTTAATCCTGAAAAAGAACCACACACCTGAAATTATGCACAGACTAATCAACAGCATGGCCTATCCTCTTTGACAGCTGACGCAAAAATTCAGCAGGGGGGACACGACTCGCCGAAGCGGACGGATACTCCATGGCAACTTAAGAAGCTTTAATGTATTCCAGAACCTTTCCAAAGCCCACCGTCCGGGAACCCTCCCGGACAGCAAACGTCACGTTGGGTTTTAATTCGGCATAATCCATTTGAGGATAATTAAACAGTTCCAGTTCATAAAGATACTTCTCGTTAAGTTCGCCCTCTTTGGGATAGCTTATCATTCGAACCACAAGATATTCTTCGGTCACGAAATTATTATTCTCAACGGCCTGCTTCTTCACCGTCGGGTCCTGGATCATCAAATGCGGCACGTAATCCTTGTCCGGCATCTTCTTGCGGCCGCCGGCATCTCTTGACAGGAATGTGATTTCTGCTTTGATTCTCGGTTTCATATTTTTATAAATTCAGCACGGATTTTTATAATATTTTTTGAATTCTTCCGCCGGCTCTCTTTCCGAATAAATATAAAGAATTATCCCGTTAGGGTCCGCGGCACAAAAAGCGCGGTCCCCCCAAGGATGGTCTTCGATATCCGACACTGAATTTAAACCTCGCTTTCTTATCTGGTCATATTCCTGATCCACGTTATCCACCTTAAAATTATACATTAAACCCGCGCTATTCGAAAGCTGATAATCCGGCTCTTTGGGAGACATAAACTGCAGGGTTGCGGTCCCGGAGCCGAAGGCCAAATTAACATACCAACCACAGTCAAAAATAACCCGGGCATCAAAATATTTTTCATAAAAGGCCTTTGTCTCCTGAATTTTATCGGTGGTAAACGCTCCTGACAGCTCTTTCACGTTCATGATACAGCTCCTTAGTTTTGCCCCCTTAAATGTCACCCTTTTCATCAAATATTAACAACTCCGCCCCCACCCTTATCCGTTTCATTTCATGTTGAGAATATCTGTGCGGGAATATCATTATACCATTTTTTTGTATAGTTTTGTGCAGTCGTCGCAAAGCCCGTGAGAAAACTCCAGCTTGGAATTTTCATCAAAATATCCCTCCAAGGCTATCCATTCTTTTTTCTGGCTGTCATATATTTTTTTACACACACAACATATCCGAAAAAAGCCTTCCAGATGTTTTATCTTTTTCAGCAGTTTATTTGTTATGGATATGGTCAAAGCGGCGACAACAAGAACGGCAAAAGATTCCAAGACACTTTCGGCATAATTAACGGGAGTGGCCGGCGCCCCCAACATGACGTGAGGCAGATCGATGATTTCATTGAGCCAGACAAAAAGGATCACCGACACAAAGCCGGCGATTTCGGAGATAATTATTTTTTTCTTTTCCATTATTGTCCTCCGGCAACAAGGATAACCCGGCGGGGCTGCGGCTCCTGCCCGCACCAACCGCCGGGAAGCGGCCTGCTAAATTCCCCTCAAATGGTTCAATTCATTCTTTATTTGCGCGTAGAGGATTCCACACCATGACGGCAGTTCCTCCATTTGTTCCTGTGATAAATCGGATTCCCTGAAATCTATCGGAGCCAAAACAACCTTAATCCTTTCCAGCCCGGTATCCGCCGCCAAAACGAATAGGTCTTCGGCCGCCTCATCCCCTACGGCTAAACAGCCGACAGAAACGGCATCGCCGTGTATAAAAATATCGCCGCCGAGATTTCTTCTGCCTTCTTCTTCAGCAACGGCCTTGTCAAAGGGGTTCGGATAATCAATTTTGAGAGACAGGTGAAACGAACTGTTGGGGTTTAAAGATTCTATTTTATAAATCCCTTCCGGAACTTGCCGGTCGCCTTCAGCCGATTTAGGGCCGATTTGACCGCTCCCGGCAAGGACGGGATAAATTTTAATAAGCTTTAAGCTGCAGTCTTCGTTAAAACCCCATATTTCCAGTCTTGCTTCATTCTTTAAGCCGACCAATATAAGGCCATCAGGCGGATATTCAACACCCTGCTTTTCAAAATAAGGCCGCAATCTCTGATGCACTGTTTCAGAAAACTCGTTAAGCCTGTCTTCAACCGTTTTCTTCCCTCCAGCATATTGGCTAAGCATACCGGCCTTTCTTTGAATAACATCCCTAAAAGGGAGCAGACATATTAGAAAAAAAATAAGGCGGGGAATAAATTTTATTTTCATTTTTTACAAGCCGTGACGGAAAACGCTGCGCAGCCCGGAGCGGCTTTTCATCTCTTCGCCTGAGATCTATTCGACCGTCATCAGGTCCGCGGCGGAAGGATATGTCACAATGTATTTGTAACGCCCGGGGCTAAGCGGCGCTTTCCTCACCTTATAAACGGTCTTCACCCCGCAGCTCCTCACAATCCAGAATTCTATAAGGGTAGACAGCTCTTTTCCGCGGTCCTCTATCCGGAGCACTTCAATAGCGCAGTCTCCCCGGCCGTCGGCCTTTTCCAGGAAACGGATATGTTTAAGAACCGATTCGTTCATTCTCCGGTCCGTGTAGGAACCGGACCGAACCGCGGAGGGGCGGTCATTTGTCGTGACGCATCCGGCCAACACAACAACAAGAAATAACAATCTGTTCATTTTTTCGTCTCCTTTAAAATCCTTTATTTTTGTTGTCGCGGTTTGCTTATCGGCTTATACATCTTTATACATTCCAGTTTCGCTCCATTAGGCAAATCATGAAAGGTCTTGCCGCACTCAATATAACCATGATGCTGATAAAATCCAAAAGCATTGATCGTAGAGCATAAATTTAATCGGCCGATACGGTTTTCTAAAGCAATGGCTTCCAGCCTCGACAGAATTTCTTTACCTATCCCTCTGCCGGCATACCCCGGATGCACATAAAGCGCGCTCAACTCCGCATTACGGACATCAAGTATGCCAAAGCCCGGTATTTCATTTTTCTCTTCCGCGACAATAACAACTTTTTCTTTTATGGCGTTTTCATAAATCTTGGGGACAAGAATAGCCGTCCATTTCTCTATGCTTTCCACATCATAAGCATTCCTGCATAATTCCCGGATAGAAGCTTTATGAGCTCTTGCTATTTTTTCTAAATCGTTTATAGTCGCGGACCGTATTTTCATCACACTTAGTAGCCGACTCCAGCTGTTCTTCAACAAGCCTCAACTGTCTCCTCGCATAATCAGAAGGGTCATCCCGCATACTTCTAAGAGCCTGAACTTTTACTGACTCGGATGATGGAGGCAAGCACCTCATCAGCTGTTTTCGCTTGTTGTTTCAAAAAAACGCCAATCCCGGCAAATTCATTTACTCCCGTTATGGTCTGCCAGCAACAACTCAACAATATCATAACGCCCTGCGGGCAGTTCCATTCGCAAAACTTTATCTATAATGAATGATAAACTACCGGCGTACGCCGTTTTTCCAAAGACTTTTGTTTCGAATTTCAGCTCCGTATCCTGATTTGAAATGACTATTTTGTGATAAGCATGACGGTCCAGATACGGCTGAGGAATCCCGATGTCCGCTTTCTGAATATCAGGATCTCTCTCAGAGCGAATATCGTTTTCCGGGATTCCCAGTGTTTCCGCCAGATAAACAGCCGTGCCCGGTTTTGACTTTTTTGAAGATTGGTGAGATTCTGCTATCTCAATCCTGTAACCGCAAAATAAAGGGGCTGCCTGTTTTATCATGGCCATGAATTGAAGCATCAGGATATTCACATTCGGACAGACAACGACAGGAAAACCGACCGAATCCGGCAGGGGAGACCCTGCCGTAGAGAGTTCAAACAATATTGACTTTGTCTCAGCGCAGTAATCCAGCACATCTTTCCATTCCCGCCCCGAACCCGCATGAACAACGACACTTCTTTCCAGTGATGAGGAACGGCCATTATTCCACTGAACGACTCCGGAAATATTTTCTCCGGAGAGATTCTCAAGGAGCTCTTTCGCAAGCTTGCCATTTCCAACAATAAATACCCGGGCTTTGCACATAATGTCTCGCCTCTTATCGCTCCGTGCCCGCAGCGTCCTTTTCATATAGGCCACTTGCGCTATTCCTTCCGGGGCCTTGTCCGGCGCAGCCGGTTCTCACAGTTTTGACCAGTTGCGCCATATGAACTTGGCTATCCGGAGCAGTTTTTTAAAAATATTGGATGTCGATGCCTTGCAGAAAAAATGTGTGGCCAAAGCATCATGATGATCCCGCGCCGCCTGCCTGATCTGTTCAAGCCGATTACCGTGTGAATCAAACTCCATCGGCATTGCCTTTGGCAGGACACCATCGGCCCCGGCATCCCCGCAGGCGACGGCATCCGCGAGAGTCCCCTTGCGCGTGTAAAAGACAACGGGGGTCATCGGATAGTTCTCCCGGATATGCCGCAGGATCCTCAGGCCGCCGTCACGGCTCTGGCCGATGGCATTGAGATAATCGCTGAGCGCCTTCTGGCTGCGGTCCACCTCGGCCTTGAGGGCGATCATCCTGTCACGCTCCTTATCTGAACTCGCCCTCCCTTCCGCAAAATATAAATCCAGGACAAAAAGGTTGGCCCGCAGCTTTCGTCTTTTCAGTTCCGCGAGCACGGGGTCTGGAGTAGAGTCAGCGATAACCGTGAAGTCTTCGCCAAAAACGTCTTTGAAGGCCTGGACTTCAACGGGATCGTCATCGATAAAGCAAATGACCGTGGGTTTTTCTTTCATCGTCTTCTCCTCTATCCTAACGGGACATACGGCGGTGTTGCGAAGCCTCCGACGCTGGCAGTCCCCTTGCAATGACTTGTTATCGTTTATGCTTTCACCGTTTTAGAAGATATGATAACCCCCACAAGCATTGAAAGCATGAAGATAATAACCAGGGCTTTTTCGTTCATGACATTGGCTAAGCCCCCGCACAAAAGGATCCCCAACAAGATAGCACCGAATAATTTCGCATAATTATATTTGAGTCTGAATTTTCCTCCGCAATAGTCACAAACCCGCACTCTTCCGACACCGTTCCTGGCTTTGGAATTTATTTTGACCTTTCTATGACAATGAGGACAAATCACATTCTCCTCCTTCTCCGTTATAACGCTATGTTTCACGGACGGCTGCCGGGGCAGACACGCGGCCCTTTGTGCGCCAGTTTGAAAACGCCTTGTCAAATGATGAACATTATAATAATTTGGTTCCAAGCGGCACGTCTTTCTCCGGAACGCATAAAACCACATGCCCCTCATTATCATGAAATCCTGTCACCAGGCACTCTGACATCATAGGCCCGATTTGCTTCGGAGGGAAATTAACAACCGCTACTATCAATTTCCCCAGAAGTTCATTTGCCGGATAAAAATCAGTAATTTGAGCACTTGATCTTTTCACGCCTATTTCATGACCGAAATCGACCGCAAGTTTATACGCAGGCTTATGTGCTTCGGGGAAAGCCTCTGCACGGATAATCCTGCCGACCCTTAATTCGATTTTTGAAAAATCATTCCAAGTTATTTCCTGCATATCTCTTTCCAACCTATCAGCCAACGCAACGCGAATTCATCGCGGAGCAAAGCCTGCCGCAGGACTCCGCAAAACGGATTGTCGGCTGTCTTTTTAATTGTTTTGATTACGAAAGAATTTCTTTAGCCCTGTCTAACATATTAGGAAAAAGATCTGCCGGGACATTCTCCCTGCCCAGCTTTTTCATGACCATATAACGGGCGCATGTTGAGTTATCCGTCCGGCAATACCGCTGCTTGTACATCCCTGCAACGCTGGGCATATTTTGCATTTTGTCATTAAAAAAGATGCAATCTGCTAATATTTCACAATCCGCCATTTCTTCTCCTTTTTTATTTTAATATCTTTTCATAATTAAAACCAGATAGATTCCCGCCCCATATACAGGCCGCCCCGGAAACACAGCCGGGCTGATTATCATAAATGCAGCCCCGACAAGAACAAAACACGCAACAAACATCATGAACTCCTTCCGCGGCATTACAGACCTCAGCACGTACCGGAAGGGCGGCTTGCCGCTTAAGAACGTTATCGGACAGCGACAAACGATCTGGTTTTTAATTATTATCGATTAATTTTAACAGTTTATCATTAAAAGACGTAGCATAAATTACACAGTTCGAAAAAGTCACAGTCCAGTGAGTATGGAAGACGTGCTGCGTAAAATAGAATATAACTATTACAATGAGAATTCCCCAGAAAATTCCCGGGAACCCGGCTTCTTCGTCTGTTATGTGACCGTTATTGAGAGTCCTGGAATCGTACATGTAAACCAACAGGAAGGCGTTAAGAAAATTCCATGCCGAAAAAAACAGCGACAGGCCTTGCGCGGTCCGCAGCAGATACACACCGCTCATCAATCCCATGCCTGCGTTAACGCATACCGCGAAACATAACATCACGGACTTCTCAAACGAAGATTTCCTTTTTTTCATAAAAACATGAATTAAGGAGAACCAGAGCCCTGCCGCGAAAATCAATGATAATACAACCGATTCCCAGGAATCGGGCTTCAGGAAAAACCCTGCGACATTATTGCGGAACGGCCCGTGCAAGACGAGGAGCAAAAGAAAAGTGAATGCCATCAAGAAAAGGCTGGCCTCATTAAAGGACGGGATGAGCATGCCGGGAATTTTCAGACGTTTTCCTTTTCTTCCCAGTTTAAAAACGTAATGGCGCAAAGCAATAAATGCCATAAACATCATCCATCCTGCGCCTAAAAAGACATAAAAATATTTGTTCCATTCTTGGAAAAATTGCATAAAGGTAAAAACACCATGAAACGGCAAGGTCTGCCGCAGGCGGCAACAGCTGCCGGAATTGCGGCCGCTGAAGCGACGTGTTATATCATCCTTCTGTTTTTAAAACACAGCAATAAACCTGCCGCGCCGATAAAAAAGAACGGCATGCTTTTTATTTTATAATCAGCCATACACAACACAATCGCTACCATTATCGACAACAAAGATGCTCCTACACTCAAAATATTCTGGAGACGTCGCTCCTCTTTTGTCCATTGCTGATAACATCTTTCACATACAAATCTTTTTTTTAAATTAAAACTTCTTCGAATTGTGCGGATACTAACGATGTTTTTCTCGGTAAGGAATTCCCCCTTACAAATCTGGCATTTTTCTATTTGCTCAATGTTCATCAGTCCGGCTTCCAGTCGGTGATGAAATGCCTTCAATTCTACGTGTGTGAATCTTGATGTTTTGGCGGTCGCGGGAAAGCGTCCATCCATTTTCATCGGCGACGGCGGCACTGGCCACGACCGATAAGACAACAACAAAAGACAGCAGCCTTTTCATTCAAAAACCTGTCCTTTCCGGATAATCGTTTTGCAGCAGTGCAGCGTAAAGCCCAGGGGCATGGCAAAAGCGTAAATCAACGACATCAGATTTTGGAAAAGCCGCTGCCGCTCGGCCTTGGGAACCATGACCTGCAAGGCATTGATCGAGAGCAGATCTATCTTTCTGGCTTCGATAAACGATATCGATACACAGAGCATTTCCGGCCCAAAATGCATAAAAACGACACGTTGTCTACCAATTCAGCAACTCTAGACGTCATGCGTTCGCGCAGAATATGACCTATCTTTCTCCTCCTATCTTAAGCTCAACGTCAAAACTATTCAACCGGTATTTCATCATACAGGATATTCATTAGCCGTCTGAAACCGCAAGGGGCCGGGCGCTCCGCCGGGGCGACCTATTCCGTGTTTTTATTCATGGCCCTTTTCCATTTCCTTTTCTTTTAAATAAAAAGGCAAAAGTGATTCCCCTCTGTTTCCGCCTTTATCAATGACAAATTCAAACACAACCTGCTCCTCCGGCCATACAACCATGTAATTTTTTTCAGTCTTTATGATATCTCCATTTGCCGTCTTAATTTTTCCGCTATTGACAAACATAAAAATTTCGCCGTTTAATATTTTAAACTCAAATTCTTCATTCCCGTCCTTATGCAGTCTTTCCAAAATCGCTGTTTTTGACGGAAAAGCCTTCGGGGCCTGCACTTCAAAGACTTCTCTTCCCGACAGCACATTCTCCTCTTGGAACAGTTCTGCCGTGATGGGTTTTATCACGTCTCTGTCAAACTCCTTCCCGAAATCCTCCCCCGCGAGTTCCTGCAATCCAACCCAATCGCCTTCAAGGCTGTAATCTTTTTCGTCAACGCCTTTCTGAGACCGGATATCGTGATACACCTTTTCTGCTTTCCCGCTGTTAAAATCAAACTTAAACGAATATTCCTGATATGTAAGACATCCTGACAAAATGAGGCTTACTGATAAGATTCCTATTATTTTCTTCATGATTCTCCTTTCATATAACGCAATGAACTCAGCGGCCCCTGCCGGAGCCGCATCGTGGCAAGTCGGGGACGCTGGACTTGTTATAGCTTTTCATCTTTCATAAAATCTTAAATCCACACACTTATTCCGGCGGCAACCGGCTTCATTTTTTTCCGGTGCAACAGGGCATCTGTATAAACAACTGGGACATTCTTTATTATACTTATTAATTTTTTCCCCGATCAAAGCTAAATATTCTCCATCATCTTCCGTATAACTCCGTATAAAATGGCATCCGAAAGGACAGGATAAGTCAAAACTCTCATCCAAGAAACATTCCTCATCGCTTACGCAGGTCTGGCATTCGCCAATCAAATCACGGATTTCTTCCTCAAGTTTTCTGCATTCATTATTCTCTTGTTGCGCCAACAGCAAATTACTGAATACAGCCAGCCCTATTATCAAAACAATTAAGGGAATTCTGCTTTTCATAATTTTTCACCTGTAACGGCTAGCGCACCCGCGCGGCGGTTATGCGTCCGCTTCTGCGGTCTGTCAGGCGGCAAGCTGCTGCCCCCGGGCAGAGCGTCAGCGCCCGCGACTGTTACTGGTTGACCTGCGCCATCCCCTCAGGCGGATACCGATCCCCGAGCACCTGATCTGCCAAGACATTGAGCGCAGCCCGGTTCTCCTCTGTGAGGCGACAGTCAATGGCCCCCAGGTTGGTCTGGAGATTGGCGAGCTTGGTCGTGCCCGGAATGGCCACAACATGATCCCCTTGGTCCAGCACCCAGGCTAAAGCAACCTGCGCTGCCGCGCATCCCTTTTGGGCAGCAATCTCCTTGATCGCCTCCACCAGTTTGAGGTTAGACTCGATATTTCCCGGCTGAAACCGGGGCTGCATCCTGGCCCGGAAATCAGCCTCGCCGGTGGGGCGGTCGCTGGTTGAGGTGTAACGGCCGGTCAGCATTCCCCTGCCCAGGGGGGAGTAGGCGACCAAGCTTATGCCGAGCTTCACACATGTGGGGAGGATGTCCTTCTCAATATCACGGCTGAATATCGAATACTCGGTCTGAAGGGCGGCAATGGGATGAACAGCATGTGCCCGCTCGATAGTCTTTGCTGAAGCCTCTGACAAGCCAATAGCCCTGATCTTGCCCTCGCGAACCAGCTTCGCCATCTCGCCCACAGTATCCTCGATCGGCGTGGCCGGATCAACACGGTGAAGATAATACAGGTCAATCTTTTCGGTACCCAGACGCTTGAGGCTCTTTTCGCAGGAGTTCCGGACATTGGCCGGAGAGCCGTCCACTCCCACGAAGGCGCCCGTGGCCGGGTCCCGCTGGGGACCGAACTTGGTCGCCAGAACAATTTGATCCCAACGTCCGGCGAAAGCCTTACCGAGGAGTTGCTCATTGCGTCCCTGGCCGTAGATTTCCGCGGTATCAAAATGAGTGATCCCCAGGTCTACGGCCCGGTGAAGTAAATTAATGGCCTCCGACTCCGGCGCGGGGTCCCCGTAAAACTCGGAAAGCCCCATACATCCAAGTCCAATGGCTGATACTGAAATCCCTGATTGCCCAAGATCACGTGACAACATAAGACCTCCTTTGCCCTTACATATAGACTTGATCCCCGCCCCTTATTTAACACCTGAAGCAAGGACCTCGTCAGGCCCTGCCGCAGCCGCACCGTCAAACTCACAGCTGCCCCTTGGCGGGCATGCCAATAAAATCCCGTCAACTCATTCTGCGCGGCCGCGATATCCGGCACATATCCCGCTTTTCAAATATCATCTTATTCGTGTTTTCCCGATGTTTAACCAAATCCGAGTTATCCAGCACACACAAAGAATAATAAGGTAAAAAGATGTCCGGTTTATAATCTTCGCTACCGGATGGGCTGATTTTATGATTTTAAAATCTGTTAAAAACACTGTTTCACAGGCACCGCTGCTTCGGTCGGCCCTTGAAGTGCTTGTCCTGCGTATCAAATGCTCATCGCCAAAATAGTAGTCGGCAAGTTTTCCCCGCAGATATATTTGGTCACCTTTTTTGACATTCGATAAAATCCTGATGATTCCAGGATCATTGCTTAACAAATGATTATGGCTCAACTTACTTTTATCAAAAATCCGCGACCATGCCCAGGCTTTTTTTCCCTCAAATTGAGCGTAGCACGTGTAAGCTCCTTGAGAAAATTTCATATATTTATATACTGCTGTATTTATATTTGCGCCCCAAATAACGCACAAGTCGTTCACATTAAGAAAATCGTACGAATTAAACAGCTTCAATAATCCCTTCAATGCCATTTTATTATTGACCGACACAACCATCCCGTACAATTCATAATTATATATCGGGACAATCTTATATTCACGGCCCTCACTTTTCACATAAAAAGGCACATCATCGGCAAGTGTCTGAACAGGCTCCTTTAAAACTTGATCAACAATATCTTTTCGATGCGGATAAGGCAGGAGCTCCCCATAAGAGCATATAAAACCAAGCAGAGACAACAGAAGAATGGCGCATAAAATGTCTCTTTTATTCTCTAGTCGAGTCAATGTCTTATCGTTCATAGGCCTTCAGGCTTAAAAACGGCGGGCGCCCCAGGACCCGCCCCCTAACGTTTCGAAATCATCCTTAATGCCGCGTTGAAAACTCCTCTTTATATTTTTTTGTCTAACGCAAGGAACTCAAGCGGGGCTGCGGGGCCTGACGCAGCCGCATCGCGGCAAGGCGGGGACGACGGAATGACCTGTTATGTTTTATTTCTTCTTTCCCATTCTTCCACATCACCCGCAGACACCCGGAACACTGCATTAGCTTCAGGCTTTTTCACCCTCATAATTTCATGGTATTTTTTCTTGTCCCGATTTTTTAATTTTCTTTTCAAATGTTCCAGCTCATATTCCAGCTGCCCCTTTGTTACGCCAATTTTCTTCTTTGTTCTTTTTTTATGTATCTTCTCCTCATTAAAATTGAAATCTCTATCCAAAGATTCCTTATATATTGCGTCTAAATATGAAGCAATAGCTCCCACAGGATTTATTGTGTTTTTAAACCTCAGTAATTGAGGATGGTTTTTATAGCCCTTTGTTTCTCCCATAAGAACTTTTTGTGCCAATAAGCCTTCCCGCCAAAGAGCAACCAATCCTTTCTGATCTAAGTATCTGGGATGAAGGGACCATAATCTCATTTATTTATCCTTAACATAACGCAACGAACGCGGCGGGGGCCGCAAAGCTGTCCCCGCCGCGGCAAGGCGGGGACGACGAAGTGGCTTGTTAAATGTTTCCTGATGCTATCGACAAAGCTTAAAATGATTTGTGTTTAAAAAATAATCTATTTATAGCCTCATCCATGTTGGAAACAGTAATTATATCTATATTATTATCGTAATGAAAAATAGACATTATATTAAATCCGACATCTTTGGCAGAGTCTGGAATTATTCTTACAATTTTAGATACCCCTTTTTGATTGCAAAAATCCATAGCTTGTTCGATATATTGAATTGTTGCCGCATCCACCCTTTCCACGCTTGTTAAATCAGTAAGGATTTTAAAACCTGGCTGCACATTCTTTAAACAAACTTTGATCTGTGCCAGCCATTGCTCAGCGTCCTTCTCATCGAAAATATGTGTTAACTTTATTTTCAACAATTTCTCTGCCTTGTTAAAATCAACATAAAACATAATTTAAGACGCCTCCGCTCCGGCGTGTTTCATTTTATGCTTATCAAGATATCCGGGGATCATTGTCCCGACAGCACCAAGATCAAAGGGCTCGCAACGGCAATCCCGGAAAAATTGTTTTGCTTCTTTTTCATCAAAAATTTCCAAATCGGACTCTCTGACCGAGTTCAATTTGAAAAAATCAATGGTGTTTTGAACATAAACCACCAAAATCCAAATAATAAATAGCCCAAAAACCAGAGTGGCTATAATAATACCTACAACCGCAGGAAAAGAATCGCCGTCAATATCCAAAGAATCAATGACACCGCTTAAATCCAGGCCTGAAGCAAACGCTAAAACAATAGCCAATATTATGATAGTGCCCCAGATAAACACATTTTTGGTTTCTTTTTTCGAAAGGACATAGCCCTGTTTGAAAGCGGCAAGAAACCCGCTGGGCAGATATTTGTTCATAGTCTGCACGGCGAGAGCCTTGCATTTAGGGCAATAACAGCGGGACGAACAATTCTTTTTAAAAGCCTCTATACTTTTATTGAGTTTTTCTTTCATCCCTTCCTCGTCAAATGAGGGTTCCCAAAAATCCCCTGCCTTTGTTTCGCTCACTTTCAGAGTTTCTGAATACACCCAATTATGTGCGCATTCTGAGCAGGTCCGGCCTACAGACACCTCTTGGCTGTAGGTTTTCGTTACGTTTCTCGGCATTATTTGTCCTCCAGATTAACATGACTCAAATCCAGACAGAATGGATAGGCGTATCTTCATATTTCATATTTACACTTTTGCATAACGCTCTACTTAACGGGCGCCTGACCGCGCGGATGCGTGGGTTGGTGTCCCGCTGAAGCAGTTGTTATGTGCATGTCTGATTCAATTTTAGGCTTAATCTAAGCATATCTTGGAGCTGTACGCCTTGTTCATAAATGGAATCAGAATAGTTATCGACAAAAAAGTTTTTCCAAACACCTTCAACTCTGAATCCCAATCGTTGATAAAACAACAATTGATAACCAAATGTGCCGGTACCTAATTCAAGATTCTTTTCACCAATATTTTCAAAATGTCTGATAACAAATTTCAGTAGTTTTGTTCCAATACCTTGTTTCTGCTTTTCTGGAATCACCACGATATTGAATATTTCCCAGACACCTGTTTCATTTAAATTTGTTACACATACACCGACCAAAACATTTTCAACAAATGCACCAAAGCATTTAGAGTTTGGAAGATATTTATCGACACATTTTTCTGATGGGTCGGCTTGTAGCAATATACTCACCGGGATTTCTTTTTCCGAAATTTGTCTGATAGTCGTAGTCATCATCGGATCTTTCATGTTTATTGCTCGCACACAACGCAAGGAACTCAAAGGCTTTGCGTTGGCGGCGCAGCTGCCGAAGCATGGACCGCTGAAGTGATTTGTTATAGGCTAATTAATTTCAAGTCTCTTCTTTTTTAATTTGTTTTTTGGTCCTGTCAATAAATTCAACAGATTTAGGTGAAAATTTATAAAATAATACTGGTTTAAGAAATGTCATTGTTAGGCTTTTAACATTGGATTTACCTTGAACTTTCTCAACCACTCTTTCTGTGGCCATCATTACCTGTCTTTTTTCTTCTTTCTTTATAAGATGTTCATACTCTCTACCGTTTTTGACAATAACTGCTTTTCCATATAATCGAAAACCTTTCATGGATTGAATATCAAAAGAAGAGAGTGACACGAAAGGATTCTCCTTAATATTCTTATACGTCTTTTCCAGGAGATCGTCAGCAAGGTAAATATATTTATCCTTTAATAAAACAATGGATTTAGGTGATGTATGAGGTTTTGCAGATAATGAAGAAGATCCCAGGTTCACAAATTGCTGTTTGTTCAAAAACCTGAATGCTTTCTTTAGCAAAAGCTCCTCATTTTGTTTTGTCTTATTATTCATAATGATTCTTTCCTGCGTCGCGAAATCAGCGGGCGGCGCTCAGCGTGAATGCGCTTGTTGGCAGTTATGTAATTTTTCTATCCTAAGATATTATTTTGGGGGACATGGTTTACAGTTCATATAACATATCCAGTAATCACATTTCTTGCAGACCAAATGCGGCTCATTCCAATCAATTTCAGCTCCGCAATGAGCGCACTTATAACTGCCTTTGATTCTATGCTTGAACGGTTTGCCTTGTTTTTTCATTGCCTTCTCCTGTGACGTTTTTTCCTTTTTCTTGGACTACTCCATAGATGAACCTCATTTATTTATGCCTTTAAATCATTCGCATAATATTTTAAAAATTTAGTATCTAAAAATTTTAATCTACTACATAGCATATCTGCATATTCCCGTTCAGATGACACATTAACTGGGATTAAATCATCTGCAGAATTCCCTTGTTTTGTGTGGCCCATTTTTTCCTCCTGGCGCGCAGCAATTTTATTGTGCAGTTTCTTGAATCGTTATTTCTTCCTCTAAATTACGTCCGACACGCTTAAGAATATACTTTTTGCCAGCTTGTACTGTTATGGGAAGTTCATGATAGGCCGGTCCCATAACTGTTAAATTGTCATATTCTTTTTTACGATCAACCCCGAGCCAGTTCGTCTTCACAATATATGAGCCAGGTGGGAGATAAATCTGTGAGGCTGTCGTGAACGGTGTGATGAGTTCGTTCTCCGTTGAGCGGATATACGCGCCTGTGTACAATAATTGTATATCAACAATAGCCAATGACGATATCGGAGAGCTTTTTTGAGCGCCAAAAAGATACGTTTTAGCATTTCTAGCAGCACAGCCTGTCCCGCCTAAAATACCAAGGATACAAAGAAAGCACAGGATTTTAATTAACTTCATATATACTCCTTCTTATTGTTTTTAAATTTAGCCCGGTACCTTGCGGTCGGGGGGTAATTATATAAAATTATCATTAACTGTCATCCATAATATGTTCTTGACCTGCCCCCATTAGTTGTGCCAAAAGTTGTGAGAGTTTAACGGAGATGGCTGAAGCCATCTTGGTTGAATAGCTTCCGGTGCCGGAGGCTTATAACCCAATGATCCATGCGGACGGATCGTATTATATTCCCACCGCCAGCGTTCCACCAACACCTGAGCTTCATACAATGTATCAAAAATTTCCAGATTTAACAACTCATCCCGTAGTCGCCCGTTAAAGGATTCAATATATCCATTTTCCCAAGGGCTTCCCGGTTCAATATACAACGTTTCCACTCCGATCCTTCTCAACCACCAACGGACGCGTTCAGCGATAAATTCCGGCCCATTATCCGAACGAATATATAACGGCACTCCTTTTTCAATAAACAATCGAGATAAAACATCAATCACATTCCTGGAATTGAGTTTGCGCCCAACTTCTATGGCCAGGCATTCCCGGCTATACTCATCAATGATCGTTAACATCTTTATTGGTCGGCCATTTGATGTCCGGTCATGAACAAAATCATAACTCCAGACGTGGTTGTGATGTTCTGGCCGTAATCGGATGCAGGAACCGTCATTCAGCCATAACCTCCTTCGTTTAGGTTGTTTCATCGGAACTTTAAGACCTTCCCGTCTCCATAAACGTTCGACTCGTTTATCATTTAATGGCATCCAGCCCGATTCGCGTAACAATTCAGCAACTTTTCGGTATCCATACCGTCCATATTGCTTGACCATATTGATCATAGCCTCAACTAATGCTCCTTCATCATATCGGCCTGAACATCTATATTGCTGTGTTGATCTTGCTTGGCTAAGAATTTTACACAACCGCCTTTCTGATACTTTGGGGAATTTCTCCTTCGCCCACATAATCGCCCGGCGTTTCTTGGCCGGGCTTAGAAGTTTCCCTCATTGACTTCCTTCAAAATAGCGTTATCTAATGATAAGTCAGCCACCAGTTTCTTTAATCGGGTATTCTCCCGTTCTAGCTCTTTATACTTCTTGGCTTGATCTATTTTCATCCCGCCGTATGCCTTGCGCCAACGGTAATAGGTCTGTTCCGATATGCCCGCTTGTCGGCAGGCATCTCCGGTGTCCAGCCCTTTACCAAGGTGTATTTCAACTTCTCGTAATTTCGTAATTATTTCTTCTGATTTGAATCTTTTACCCATTTTTGCCCCTTTCTGTTATCATTATTCTATCACAAAAAGTGGCTCAACTTTTGGGGGGTGGGTCATATACACATCGAGCATTCTATTTACAGCGAAAATTGCTGCATCTATAAATGAGGATTCATTATCACAAAAATCCTGTTTCCAACTTCCTGATTTAATATCGACATCTTCATCTATAATTACTGAAAATTTCGTTCTTCCTGCATAACCAAAGATATCGTGGGATATTTCAATATTCTTCCCGTGTACTTGTGTTCCTTCATCTATTTTTACAGGAGGCAACGCTACGGGTTTGACGAGATGCATTTTGCCTTCCAATGCTATCTCATAGAATTCTTCTGGAAGGTATATTCTGAAAGGAGCAATGAATTCAATGCCCGGCTTTATCATCATTTATCTCCTTTCTATCGATGCCCAACAATTATTCTACGTCGTGACTAAGGGCGGGGATTTCGTTCCCTTCCCTATAGTGTGTTTTTTTTATTATACCTTATTTTATTTGAAAAATGCTTGTTTTCGTGCCACTTCCACTGGAACAAAGTCGCATTTGCCCTTATTTATACTGTTAATTGGGACGTCGTATAACATTAAATTTTGTATAAAAAGCCTTTTCAGCCGGCTTAAGAGCCAAATATTTTCTATTATTAGCCCTTATCCTCCTCTTTGTCAATGGCCGGACTGGGCCAAAAACTGACATTTCTTGACATTTTTCATGAATAATTAATAATTATTCTTAAAGTCGTTTGAATTCTTTATTGAGGTATGCCCAATAATCTATAAATGAATTAATTGGACACAACTCCTAAGGTTAAAATCACTTACTTTTCTTAAAAAATGGGCGCCCCATATTATTTACTCTTGAAAAAAGTCGCGTTTGCTTTATAATATTCGTTATATAGGTACGTCGTATAATATATAAAATATTTCAACGCCCCCTTCTTTCCCGTTACTAATCCCCACAAAATAAAAAAATGATACTATAATTTGCCCTTACTCTCTAACAGGGCCAAGAATAACTAAAAAAGAATAAATGATTACCTTGTCCCCTAAAACCAGTCTCCCCTGTCAGGTTGAAAATTTTGCCTTATGGGGGGGCAAAGATAATACCACGAGTCCTTCTCTCTAACCCGGGACAGTCATAATAAACATGAAAACAACACTCGTACTTCCTGAATTCCAGAAATACTTATCTTCCCGCAAGCTGACCGAGGAGAAATGCATCCCGTTCTATGCTTCCTGGGCCGCCCAGTTTCTCAAATTCGCCAACAAAAGCGCTGAACAGCAGATCGAACTGGATATCCGCATTCACCAGTTCATGGATTTCTTAAGAGACTCCGGAACAAGGGAAGAATGGCAGGTCCGGCAGGCTTATTCAGCCGTCAAACTCTATTTCTACAAATACCTTAAACAAAGACCGGCCCAGGAATCCCCGCCGTGGATCATCCTCCCTGCGTCCTCATGCAAAACCTTTGAAGAACTCATTCAGAAAGTCCGCCAGGTTATCCGTATCAAGCATTACTCCGTGAGCACGGAAAAAACCTACACCCACTGGATATATAAATTCCAGCAATACCTCATGGAAATCGATCCCATGGGAAAAGAGATAGATAAATGGAGCGCAACAGATGTCCAGGATTTCCTCACCTATTTGGCGTTAAGGCGCCGGGTATCCGCCTCGACACAGAATCAGGCGTTCAATTCATTACTATTTTTATTCCGCGACATTTTACACCGCGATCTGGAAAACCTGCAGGGCACGGTAAGGGCCAAACGGGGCCCGAAACTTCCGGTCGTGCTTTCTGTTGAGGAGGTGCGCGCCCTCTTTCAGCACTCAAGCGGAAAGAACCTGATGGTCCATCAGCTGCTCTACGGATCAGGGTTAAGGGTTTCCGAACTTGTAAAGTTAAGAGTCAAGGACCTTGATTTTGAAGGCAACCTTATTTTCGTCCGGTCAAGCAAAGGAGACAAAGACCGTTCCACTCTTTTTCCGCAGCAGTTAAAAGTCCCGCTGCAACAACAGCTTGAAAAGGTCAAACGCCTGCATGAACAGGATATGAAAAACGGCTATGGGGAAGTGTCTCTACCCTATGCTTTAAGCCGTAAATACCCCAAGGCAGGCAAGGACTGGGCCTGGCAGTACGTGTTCCCCTCGTCCAAATTATCGGTTGAATCAACGACAGGCAAAATACGGAGGTTTCACATGAGCATGCGGCCTCTGCAGAAGGGCATGAGAGCGGCGGTAAAAAAGGCGGGGATTGTTAAACATGTTTCCCTGCACACGCTGCGGCACAGTTTCGCCACGCATCTGCTGTTGAACGGAGTGAATATCCGGGAAGTACAGGAACTGCTGGGGCACAAGCACGTTGAGACGACGATGATATATACCCATGTCATCAAAGGGCTGGATTCTTGCGCGCAGAGCCCTTTGGACACCCTGCTCTCGGCATAAAGGCCGTTCGGCGCATCGTGACAGAAAAGAGCGGTTCGGCTAGTTTTGAAGATGAAAGGCTTTTAAGGCTGCTGCTTCATCGCTAAAAGTTTTCACCACAGAACCTAGTTTCAGAATTTCAATATACTTCTTTAAAGTCGCGCTGGCATGAATGACGCCGAGTTCCTTGTCATTCTTTTTAAGGTCATGAAAAACCTTCACAAGGGTCGCCAGTGTGGCGGTGTCCACATGGTTCACTTTTTCAAAGTTCAAAAGAATATGTTTGTTTTCAAAGGCGTCTTCATCCATGGATTTTCTCTCGATCAGCGGAAGGGTCTGCGCGTCAATCGGGCCTTTTAAACGGATAAGGAGATAATTGTCTGAAATAATAGTGTCGTCAATATATTCAATCTCTTTATCCTGATGTTTTTTTATCATGTCCAGAAGAGACGTCATGATCAATTTCCTGCGCACAGAGATCCTCCGTTTTCCTTTAAAGATGAAAGCCTGTTTTTTTATCCGGTTTTTCGGGATGAAAAAAACCGTCTGATGCTGACAACATACCAGAACGCTATCGGTGTAAAGATGAACGTGAAAAATATCGACGCCAGCATGCCGCCGAGCATAACCGTTCCCATGGCGGATTTCAGCGGCACCACCGACCAGAGCTGCGGGAGAACACCCAGAACGATCGCCAGAGACGTCATGATAATCGCCCGGAATTTCTCTGACGCGCCCAGCCACAGCGCCTCCACAACCGGAACCCCTTCATTCATTTTCAGCAAAGTGTAGTCCAAAAGCAAAATGGAATTGTTCACCACAAGTCCGACAAGCATGATCATACCGAGCATGGAGGCGATATTGATGGATTGCTCCAGGAAGAAAAACGCGTAAAAGACCCCGATAAAAGACGTGGCCACGGCCAACAGGATCGGGATGGGATAAAGGAACGAATTCATAAGGGCGCAGAGAAGCATAAAGGTCAAGACGACCGCAAGCAGGAACGCCTTGCCGGTTTCCTGCGCGGATTCCTCCTGATATTCAGCGCTCCCCGCGTAAACATACCCGTAGCCGTCTTCAAAAGCAATATCCTTAAAAGACTCATCCAGAATGCGCCGGACATACCCGGCATTGGACTTGGACAAATAACCGTCCAGGGTGATGATCCGTTCTTTATCCCGGTGACGGATCGTCGGATAGGCTTTGTCTTCCTCAATCCGGCCGAGCTCGCTTACAGGGATCAGGCCTTTTTTGGAAATAACGTTTATTTGTTTCAGATCATCGAAGTCTTCGGTGTATTTCTCATCCAGCTCCACGTTAATATCATATTCCTCGCCGGCCTCTTTATAAATGTTGGAATCATCCCCGTAGACAGACGCCCGCACAATGCCCCCCACCTCCGCATCTGTCAACCCGGCCTCCACGAGTTTCTCCTGGCCAGGGATAAAACGGATTTCTTTTTTCGGGACCTTATACGATGATTTCACCGAGCGGAAATAGCCGCTTTCCTCCATCTTCTTTTTCATCGCTTTGGAGATATCGATCATCCGATCATAGTCGCGGCCGTAAAGATTAATCGTAACATCCCCCTCGATGCCGCCCCGGGCTTCGCCGCGTTCTATATTAATCTCCGCATCCGGAATCTGGGCCATAAACGGGATAAGTTCATAAATAATATCCACGTCGCCCCGCTGGCGCTCTGCCAGCGGAACCAGGTTCATGACAACGGCCGCGTTTTCGACCCCGTCTTCGCCGATCGACGTCAGCAGCGAATCGAGTTCGGGGATCTTCTGCAGGCGCGTCTCAATAATCTGAACGGTCTCCAGGGTCTTCTCGATCGTGGACCCTTGCGGCATTTCCACTTTGGCCGTGATCATATCCTCATCGGAAGCCGGATAAAATTCGTTCCCCACATAAGGCATGATGAATTTCAAAGAATAAAAGCACAGCAGGACAAACAGGACGGTGACCCAGTGGAACCTGAAGATGAGATTAAAGATCCTCTGGTACTCGCGTTTCAGTCCCTGCATCAGTTTGTCGGTCAGGACAACAAGCCAGGAAAAAGGATTAAACAAACGGGCCTTCGTTCCTTCGGCGTCTTTTTTCGGCTTTTTAAGAAGCAGCGCGCACAGCATAGGCGTCAGGCTGAACGAGGCCAGCAGGGAAAACAGCGTCGCGTAAATAACCGTTAAACCGAAAGACTGCATAAACTGGCCGATGATCCCCCCCATAGAGGAAATGGGCGTGAACACAACCAGGTTGGTGCCCGTGGATGCCAGGACAGCCGAGGCCACTTCTTTTGTGCCGCTGATCGCGGCCGCCTGGGGGTCATCCCCCCGGCTCAGATGCACCAGCACGTTTTCCACAATAATGATCGCGTTGGCGATCAGAGTTCCGAGCGCGGTGGCCATGGCTAAAAGGGTCATCATATTAACGGTAAAGCCGGAAGCGTCCACGAGAAACAGGGCCGACACGATAGACGTCGGGATGGCGATCGAAGCGATAAACGTGAGACTGAGCTCCCCGGTAAAAAAATACAGGACAAGGACGGTCAGGAAAATCCCGATAATAATATTAATGTAGGTCTGATTGGTTTCGTTGATGATAAAAACCGTCGTGTCGGTGGCGATTTCAAGAGACACCCCTTCCGGCAACATCTCGCGCAAGGCCGGAAGCCGCTTGCGGACCTCGCGTGATATATTCACGGCATTTCCGTCGGACACTTTATTCAGGGACATGCCGACCACATCTTTGCCGTTATACCGCGCTATGGTTTCCACCTCTTTAAAGCTGTCCTCCACCCGGGCGATCTCCTTAAGCGGAAAACGGCTGCCGTCTCTGGAGACGATGAGCATGTTGGCGATTTCCTCAGGGCTTTCAAACTCTCCCAGGAAACGCAGGCTTAACGAGGACTTGTCCTTCTCAAGCAGTCCCCCCGGGATGTTGCGGTTCTTGGCCCTGATGCTGTTGATAATATCCGTAATCACCACATACCGCTGTTTCATCAGCATCGGATCCGCGGTCACGTTGATCTGCCGTTCTTTCCCTCCGTAGAGATCAACGTTGGCCACCCCTTCAATGGAAGAGAACCGGTCTTTGAGTTTCTTGTCGGCGAACTCATACAAATCCCGTCCGTCGATGCTTTCGCTTGAAAGCACCAGGTCCATGACCGGCTCCATGAGCGGGTCGAACTTTTCGATGACCGGCTTCTCGATGCTTTCCGGGAGGTCGTTTAAAATAGCTTCGACTTTGTCTTTGACTTCGATCAGTTTAATATTCACGTCGGAAGACATCAGAAATTCTATGGAGACATATCCGAAATTCTCGTAAGAATAGCTGTTCATCTTCTTGATCTCAGACAGTTCAGCGACCGCATCCTCCACCTTGTTGATCACCAGGGTTTCCACCTCCAGCGGCGTTGCTCCGGGATAGGTGACGGTCACTGTCACGATAGGAAAATCAATCTGCGGCTCTTTTTCAACCCGCAGGTTAAAGATCGAGACAATACCCAAAATAACGAAAACCGCGACGAACATAATGGTCGTAACCGGTCTTTTAACAAAGAACTCAATCATGATCGCTCTCCTCGTCCGTGATGTCCTTTAAGACATGAACCTTGTCCCCTTCGGAAAGGATGGTAAACCCCTGGACGATAACCGTGTCGCCCTCCTGCAATCCCTCCGTCACAACCGCCCCGTAACCGTCGCGCTGCCCTATGGCAATAGGTTGTCTGACGGCTCTGGAATTCACGGATTTCCAGACAAACAGCTTTCCGTCTTTACTGTTAATGATTTCGTTGGGAAAACATATCACGTCCCGGAGGGTGTCCGTATGCGCGTAGGCGACCACCCAGTCCTTTAAATCGAACAGGCGCTCAACATAAACCTGAACCCGGTACATCCCGGTCTCCAGGGAAATTTCGTCGGCGATACTCGAAATTGACCCCGGGACTTCCCCCCCGTCCACATAAAAAAGCATGTCCTGCCCCACATGAATCTTCTCCCTTGTCTCTCTGGAGACATGACCTTCAAACACGTGCTCGCTGACCTGCCAGGACGTAACCTTTGTATAAAAAGGCACGTCTCTCCGGGAGACCCGGGAGACAACCACGGGCTTCCCTTTCGTCTCCCATTCCGAGAAAGTGCTGATAATGGCTTTCTGTCTTTCTTCCTTTATGACCTGTTGTTTCCAGACAACAAGAAACACGGTTCCGATAAGACAAAAAAGATAAACCCAATTTCTTTTCTTATTCATATGCGTTTCCTATCAAAGTCAGCCGCTCAATCTGGGCCAGTATGATATTCAAATTAAACAAGGTGGATTCCTTATTCATTTTCGCGTTCGTAAGCTGCAGTTCCGCATCGTTCAAATCCGTCACCGAGACCTGGCCGGAGGCGAAAAGCTCCTGGCTGTATTTAAAAGATTCTTCGGCCCAGCGCAAAGCTTCTTCATTCGCTTCCAACGTCTTTTTATATTCATTATATTTATTAAGCGCTTTATCCAGAAACAGCAGATAATCTTCCCGGCCTTTCTGATACTGCAGTTCGGCATCTCTTTTGTCGAGCTTAGCCTGATGCAGCTTGGCCCGGCTGATACCTCCCAGCCAGACAGGGATGCTGACTTCGATGCCGGCCACTCCGTAACCGTCCATATTGTCACGGCCCACATAGTACTCATCGCCGTCCCCCTTATGATTCCAGCTGGCAAAAGCGGAAATTTCCGGGAGAATCGTCGCTGTCTTGGAGCGGATAAGCGCTTCTTTTTCTTCTATGCTAGCCGCCAGAGCCTTAATGGCCGGCTGATTATGATACAAGGCCAGGGCCAGTTCCTGTCTGTCGAAATCAGGACAGTCCTGCCGGAACCCTTCGAAAAGCTCAACGGGCTCCTCTGTCCCGACCATGACCTTTAAAGTCTCCATGGCCGAAAGAAAATCCGCCCGGGCATTGTTGACCGCAGGCATACGGGAAGCCAGGTCGGATGATATTTTTATATTATTGTATTTCGAGACCCGGCCCTGTTCGCTCCGCTCTTCCAGGATACGTTTATTCTGACTGGCGTTTTCATAAGATTCCTCGGCAATCTCAAAAATCCTTTTGGCAACATAGGCATTGTAGTAAGCGAGTTTCGTGTTATAAATAATTTCCTGCCGGGTGCTCTCCCTGTCAAAACGGCTGACCTCAATAGCTTTATTGGCCGCCTGGATCGCAGCGGAAATGCGGCCGAAAGTAAACAAAGTCTGGGAGACGGTCACGCCTGTATTCACATGATATTCTTCTGTATATGAGGTCTGCGGGAAGTCAGGGTATTCAAAATTATTCGACCATCCTGCCTCGCCCATGATATGCGGCAAAGCATAAGACTGTTCTTCTTTTCGCTCAGACTGTTTCTTGAGAATATTGTTCTCGCTTATCTTAAGGTCTTCACTGGCCTCAAAAGCCATGTCAATGGCCGTCTGTATCGTCAGCTTCAGCGGTTCAGAGGAACGGACCGGGCAAGGGGACAACAAAAGCGAACCGCAAATAAAAAATATTATCCATCCAAAACTCTTCATCTTCATATCCCCCCTATGGCGTCAAAGACTGCTGCAGCCAGGCAAGCTGTTTGCGGTAATATTCTTTCAAGTCAGCGAAATTTTCCTCTAGCGACATGGGTGTTCCGATCAATATCGTGTTCACGGCCACCCACACATCTTTTGCGCTGATACCTTCTTTAACAACGTTTTGAGCCACGGCCTGGTCAATCAAATCCTGTAAATACAAATCCATGTTGACCGATTGAATCTCCTCTATTTGCGGCAAGTCTGGATAAGCGTAATATTTTTCCGCCTCTGAAATATGCGGCATCTCATCCCTGCTTTGACGGTCCTTGACAAAGACGCCGATAAATCTAAAGAAAACATTCGGTTCCGGCAATTCTTCTGCCAAATAATCCAGCAAATCCATAACAAGCTGAATCGGAGCGTCGGTCTGGCTTTCATGTTTCAAGCGCCAATAGATTTTAAGGAAAAACAAATTATGGAAGTAAATAATAACATCGATCTTCCGGGGAAAATAGTTGAAAAAAGTCGCTTCGGAAACCTCAACCTGCTGGCAAATGTCTTTGATGGATATGGTATCATAATCCTCCTGCTCTAAACGTTTTATAAATGCTTCCGTAAGAGCAAGTTTTGTCTTTGCGTGTTTTTTCTCTCTTAAAGGATATTTATCTTCAACAAAGCTCATGGTTATTTTCCTTTGTGTGTCACCTAAATTTAGTGTAAACTATATTTTTGTTGCTGTCAATAGTTTTTTTGCGAAATTTATTTTTAGGGCACGCATTACTTAAAAATTTAACCATAACATATTCGAAATAATAAAGTTACAAAAAAACACGCGTATCCGCGTGTTTTTCATGATGCCCTAATTTTCCGCAACATCGCTATTTACAGAGGATAATGACAAATCGTGAACAAGAGAATAGCTAATTTTTTAATGTCTTCAATAATTTCCATCTTATTCATTCTTAAAAATATAAATCCCTTTCTCCCTGTTTTATCCTCTCATATTTTTTTACCAATGCGGCAGAAAGGTCCGGATACTTCTCTCTGACTTCATTCAGCTCCTTTATGATAACCTCTTCTCCTGACTTTTTCGTCTCCGATGAGGCAAAATCATCAAGCCATTCCCTGAAAGTTAATATCGCGTTTAATTTACAGAACATTCCCTCTTGTCCTGTTTTAAGCAAATTCATGATGCACTCTCCTGTACGCCCGCAACGATACCCTGCCGTACAAAAAGAAGTAATATATCCCATGTCAGCATATTCACGGATGACCTCATCAAGAGACCGGATATCTCCCAAGATAAACTGCTGCCGGTCTCCTTCCTGCGATGACAGCCCCTCTCTATACCCCCCGATCCCGATACAGGTTGACGCGTCGGTCTGGGTACAGCCGTAAAGAAAAGCATTGCGGCGCATTTCAGCGCTTTCTCTGGCGGTTATTATCATTCCGGTATACGGGACGCTTAAACGAATGACCGTTATGAGGTGTTTGAAATCATTATCATTTACAAGATACGGGGAATTACTCCGGCAGGGAGACCCGTCGGCAGGCTCAATCCTCGGAAAAGAAATCGTATGCGGTCCTATCCCGAATTTCTGCTCTAACTCCCGGGAATGGGCCACAAGCCCCAGAACCTCAAAACGCCAGTCATAAAGCCCGAACAAAGCCCCTATGCCCACGTCATCAATACCTGCCTCAAAAGCGCGGTGCATGACATATAAACGCCAAGGATAATCCCCTTTCACAGTATTTTCCGGGTGAAGGTTCCTGTAGGTTTCATGATGATAGGTCTCCTGAAAGACCTGATATGTTCCTATGCCTGCCTCCTGAAGCTTTCTGAGCTCTTCTACCGGCATGGGCGCGGCATTGACATTCACTCTTCGTATCTGGCCGAAACCTTTTCGGGTTTGAACTTTAACGCCATAAATCGTTTTTAAAGAGTCCACCATATAATCAATGTTTGTTTCCGGATGCTCCCCGTACACGACAATAAGCCGTTTATGCCCTATCTTTCCGGCCAGGACCTCGGCTTCCTGACGGATTTCATCCATTGAAAGGACCCTCCGCTGTGCTGAACTATTGGCGCTTCGGAATCCGCAGTAAAGACAGTTGTTGACACATTTATTTCCCATGTAAAGCGGGGCAAAAGTCACGATGCGGTTATCATACACCTTAAGTTTGACTTTAAGCGCTGTTTCACGCATCTCCTCAAGAAGGTCTTGATCGGTGACATGCAAAAGAGCGGCCGTTTCATCAAGAGTGAGCGCCTCTATCGCCAGGGATTTTGCCAAGATATCCCGGATCTCCTGCTTATGCGGATGCCGGTTTTTTTCCAAGATACGATGAAAAAAGGCATCATCAATAAAATCCTCACCGGAAAGCATATATTTCTTTATCTCTTCCGGCCGGATACGTTCTTTCAACCAAGTCTTTATATCTGTATTTTTAACGCTCATAACACTCCTTTACCAGAAACTTTCCTCTCATAAACATCCAATGCCGCAGGAAACGGCGAGAGAACCCTCTTTAACACTCCCTGCAAAAAAGATATGCAGATCCCGTAATTGGTTATCGGAACACCGTGTTCTTTTGCAAGATTAATCCTGAATAACATCTCTCTTCTGTTTGTCATACATGCCCCGCAATGAATGATAAGGCTGTACTCGGAAAGGTTGTCCGGGAAATCCTTTCCCGAATATATGTCGATGTTCACATCATGCCCAAGATACTGCCTGAGCCATCGGGGAATTTTCACCCTTCCGATATCGTCTTCTATGGGATGATGGCTGCAGCTTTCCGCGATGAGGACGCTGTCCCCCGGCTTGAGTTCATCGATCCTGAAGACGCCGTTCACGCATTCCACAAGATCCCCTTTATAACGGGAAAAGAGAATGGAAAAAGTCGTGCATTTCATATCCGGAGGGGTGTCCGCCACCATCTTCATCACAACCTGCGAATCACAGACGGCCAGGGCCGGCCGTTCTTCCAGGATCGAAAGAGCATGGCTGTATTCCCGCTCCTTGACAACAAGAATCATGGCGTCCGCATCAAGGGCATCCCGTATCGCCTGGACCTGGGGCAGAATAAGCCTGCCTTTGGGGGCCTGAAGATCTATGGGAACGATCAGCACGGCCACTTGACCCGGAGGGATAAGATCCCCGACCAAAGGAAGGGGATTCAAGAAATCATCAGGACATAAACGGATCAAATGCTTCTTCAGCGCACTGATGTAAGATTCCCTCTCCCTTTTGTCCGCCGGCACGCTTGAAACCAAAACGCACCCTTTTGTCTTGGCGGCGATTTTATCCGTGAAATCCTTATCCGGACGGGCGCAGTCTATCTTATTGACGATTCCGAGGACAGGGATGCCCGCCCCGGCGGCTTTCACCAGCACATCTTCTTCAAAATTCCCCCAGACCCCCGGTTCAACCATAAGGCAAACGATATCCGCCCTGCGGAATATCTTCATGGTCTTTTCTATTCTCTTTTCCGCCAGGCTGGAAACGTCGTCAATGCCGGCCGTATCCAAGAACACCACCGGCCCCAGAGGAAGGAGCTCCATGGTCTTTTCCACGACATCTGTTGTTGTGCCGGGGAGGCTGCTCGTGATGGAAACATCCTGGCCCGAAATCATGTTCAGGAAACTTGACTTGCCCACGTTCGTCCGTCCGAACACGCCGATATGCAAACGTAAAGATTTAGGTGTTTTTTTCATGTTCCCTGTATCCCAGCGACATCAGATTTTGTGGTGACAATGTTTTTTTAACGGTTTCCTCCCCGAGCTTTTCTTTTAGAAATTTTTTTATATCAGGCTGGGCGGAAGAACCGGAAAAGAATTCCGCAAGAAGCCGTTCGCACTTTTCATATCCGAGCAGAGGAACAAACGCAGTCATGATGAACGGGCTGTTTTCCACATATTCCTGACACGTGCTCTCATCGGCCTCCAAACAGGCGACATGTTCCGCCAGCATATCATTGACGTTCACGAAAATTCCCAGCGCCTCCAGCACACCCAACGCAAGAAGCGGCATAAATTCGTTTATCTGAAAACTGCTGCGGGAAGACGCCTCAAAGGCCAGCCGGCAGTCGGCCTCGGCTTTCAGGCAGGACTGGATGGCGGATTCCAGGATGACAGGATTCACTTTCCCCGGCATAACGGAAGACCCTGTCTGCACGGCTTTAAGCCGCACTTCTCCCAGCATATTCAGCATTCTTAAATCATTGCATATCTTTATGACGTTGGACGCATGCGCCCGGAGAATGCCTGTCACCTCTATAAAACTATCGCTATTGGCGGTCTGATCAACGACGTTTTCTCCGCGGCACAGGCCAAATCCCGTCAGGTCACGCAGCTTTTCTATAACCAGGAATATGTAGCTCCGCGGGGCCGTTAACCCGGTCCCCACCGCCGTCCCGCCCAAGTTAACGGACCGGATTCTTTCCTCACATTTAAAGACCCGCCATCTGTCCCTGGCGATAGCCTCGGCAAAGGCAGAGAATTCCGCTCCCAGCGTCATGGGGACAGCTTCCTGCATTTCCGTACGGCCGATCTTGACGATATGAGCAAACTCTTTTTCTTTTTTCTGAAAGGCGGCCTGCAAAGATTCTATCCGGCGGCTTAATTCTCTCAAAGACTGAATAACCGCTATCTTCACAGCCGTGGGATATACGTCATTGGTCGATTGATGCATATTGACATCCCTGATAGGATGTATCATGGAATAATCTCCCGGCTCACGGCCTGCAATTTCCAGAGCACGGTTGCTAATGACCTCATTCATGTTCATATTCGTAGACGTGCCGGCGCCTCCCTGCAGAGGGTCGAGCGGGAACTGGTCCGCATGCTTTCCTTCTATAATTTCGTCACAGGCTTTCATAATGGCAGAGGCTTTATTCTCCTGAAGATATCCTGTTTCCAGGTTCGCCAGACAACAAGCCTTTTTTACAAGGGCCATGGCTTTTATAAGCGATGGGCTCTGCCGGCAAGGACACAGCCGGAAATTATCCAGAGCCCTCTGGGTGTGAATCCCCCACAGACATTTTTCCGGGATCTCAACGCGCCCCAAGCTGTCAGATTCTATCCGATAGTTCATGGTTTATATCCGCCTATTTTCTGCTTAATGCTGCTTTAACCGACAGCCCTTCGAGGTTGCCGAGCCTTCCGGTCAAAGCCCCCAGTTCATCCGTGGTCGCGTCAACCACGAGTGTGATCACGCAGCAATTCTTATCTTTATAGGGGATCCCGGTCCGGGCAATAATAAAATCCCCGAATTCCGAAAGGATGTGATTGACCGCATCCGATGTCTTTGTTCTGTCCTCTATAATGATTCCTACAAAGCCGACTCTTCTGTCCATAAGATATCCCTCCTGAAAATAAAAATCCCCTTCCACCCTGTAATCTTCAAAGGGAAGAAGGGGACTCTTAAAAATACTGCCCCTGCTACCCTAAAAGATCAGAGATAAAACTCCTTACCGCAGGTAGAGCGTATATTATATACCCTGCAACGGATATATCAATCAGTGATGCGTGCCCGCCGGTTTTGCCTCCTGGGCATTCATCTTCGTCTGCCGGGGATCTATTTTGTTGCCCCGGTCAAGATAAGTTGTATGCAGAAGCTTATGGCTCAACTTACTGCAGGGTCCTTCGGTCAAAAACTCTTCATAAATTTTCTTAACGACCGGATTATCGTGAGATTTTCTATAGGTTAAAGTTTCATCCTCGCTGTAAAGGGCCCGGGCCCGGGCCTCGCGGATTTCCGGCGTTGTCGGGATAGGCTGTCCGCCTCCCCCCAGACATCCTCCCGGGCAAGCCATGATCTCGATAAAATGGTAGTCGTCCAGCTCACCCCGGCATAACATCTCCATGACTTCCCGGGCGTTGGCCGTTCCGTGAGCGATCATGACCTTGAGAGTGGCTCCTTCTAAAAATTTCCATTCCTCCACGGCTTTTGTGACCGGAAGCGCTGCTTCTCTTATCCCCTCCATGCCCCGCACCGGTGTAACGTTCAAATTATTAAAAGGCACTTCTTCTCCGGTAACGATTTCATAGGCCGTTCGGATCGCGGCCTCCATCACCCCGCCTGTCGCGCCAAAGATCAAAGCGGCGCCCGATCCGATCCCCAAAGGATCGTCGAAATCCGATGCCGGAAGGCTCGGCAAATCCAGCCCCGTTTCTTTTATCATCTGCGCCAATTCGCGTGTGGTGAGAGAAAAATCCACATCCTGCAACCCGGAATCATTCATCTCCGGACGCTGGCATTCAAATTTCTTCGCTGTACAAGGCATTAAAGAGACACTGACAATTTTTTTAGGATCAATATTATTGCGTTCTGCGTACCATGTTTTCACAACAGCGCCGAACATCTGCTGAGGGCTTTTCGCCGTAGAGACATGATCGAGTTTTTCCGGATAAAAATGCTCAATAAACTTAACCCAGCCCGGAGAACAGGACGTGAACTGAGGAAGTTTGACAGAAGCGTCCTTCTCTACCAGGGCCTTTTTGATACGCAAAAGGAGCTCCGTGCCTTCTTCCATAATCGTAAGGTCTGCCGTAAAATTGGTGTCAAAAACCTTATCAAAACCCATGCGCTTCAGAGCCGTATTAAGCTTTTTGGTAACCGATGTTCCCGCAGGCAGGCCGAATTCCTCCCCGATAGCAGCTCTGGGGGCCGGGGCTGTCTGGATAACAACATGTTTATCAGGATCATCTATGGCATCCCAGACCTTTTCTATATCCGTCTTTTCCCTAAGCGCTCCGGTAGGACAACGGTTAACGCACTGCCCGCAGTTAATACAGACAACTTCTCCCATGGGTTTGTCCATATACGCAGCTATTTTCGTCTTGTCCCCTCTGTTTTCCGATTCCAGCACTCCCACGCCCTGCAGATCAATGCAGGTACGGACACAGCGTTTGCAAAGAATGCACTTATCCATATCCCGGACAATCGCGTAACTTGAATCGTCTATCCCGAATCGCGGCTTTGCGATATGACCGAATTTGTAATCCTCAACGCCGTATTCCTTGGCCAGATCCTGCAATTCACAGTTTCCATTCTTTTTACAGCTATAACATTCGCCATAATGATTCTTTAAAAGGAGACTGATGATATTCTTTCTCGCCCTTCTGATTCTGGGGGAATGGGTCCGTACCTTTATCGGGTCAAAGATCGGGTAGCTGCAGGAGGCCTGCAGGGTCCTTTGACCTTCGACTTCTACCACGCAGATACGGCAGACACCCGCCAGGCAAAGATCTTCATGATGGCAGAGTGTCGGTATTTTTATATTCACTTTTTTGGCCGCCTCTAAAATAGTCGTCCCGAAAGGGACAGATAGTTCTATATCATCAATCACGACTTTCACAGTACCGCCAAGGGCGCTTTCGGCTGTATGCTTATTGACATCCTGAGACTTCCGGCTGGTGGACTCCTGGGAAGTCTCTTTCGAAAATGGTTCTTTACTCATAAAAACTCTCCTCGTATTTTAGACTATTTTTTTATCGAGAAATCCTCTTTAAAATTATCCATGACCGCTAAAAAAGCATTTGGCGCTGTCTGCCCTAACCCACATTTGGACGCGCACTGCATTGTCTCTGCCAAAGAAAAAAGGTCGTTCAGATACCCCCGGGAACACTCTCCGCTTTTAATCTTTGCTGTCCCCTCCAGGAGGACCGGAATCCCTTCCCGGCACGGCGTACACTGTCCGCAGGATTCCTCCCGGAAAAATTCCAGGAAATTCTCAACCGCGCCAAGCATATTCCGTGTTTTGTCGAATATAATAACCGAACCGCCCGTCGCGATATCCTCAAAAGCGATTTTCCGGTTAAAGTCTGACTCTCCTATGCATGTTCCGGAAGCGCCGCCTATCTGCACGGCTTTTGTGTCTTTGGCTTCCGCCAGTTTCAGTATTTCGGCCACCGTTGTTCCAAAAGCCACTTCGTACACGCCGGGCTTGCCGCAATCTCCCGACACACTTAAAATCTTTGACCCGGCCGATTTCTCCGTCCCGATCTTTTTAAACCAATCCGAGCCTTTCAGAATAATATGCGGTATCGCTGCTATTGTCTCGACGTTATTGACGATCGTGGGGTAGCCTAAGAATCCGGTATTAACCGGGAACGGCGGCCTGTTCCGCGGTTCACCTCTTTGTCCTTCCATGGACTCAATGAGCGCGGTTTCTTCGCCGCAGACATAAGCTCCCGAGCCGAGCCTGATTTCAATGTCAAAGTTAAACTTTTCTTTGCCGAGTATTTTCTCCCCGAGCGTACCGGCCTTCCGCATCTCCTCCGCGAGTCTTTCAAATTCCTGTTTCAGGCTTTTATATTCCCCCCTTAAATAGATATATCCTTTCTGCGCTCCTATAGCATATGCGGCAATAATCATACCCTCTAAGATCAAAGAAGGATACTCCGTCAACAGAATCCTGTCTTTGAATGTCCCGGGTTCGCCTTCATCCGCGTTACAGACGACGTATTTATATTCCGCTTGAGCCGCTGCCGCGAGATTCCACTTAACACCTGTGGGGAACCCTGCGCCCCCTCTTCCTCGGATATTTGAAGCCCTGACTTCTTCCACAACTTCAATTCTTGACATATTTAAAGCTTTCTTTAACCCGGATAACGGGTCGATATCGCTAAAGATTACTGGACCTTGCCTTTTACACATATTACGGGACTCCTTTTCTTCGCTTATTGCAGCTGATTGATAATTGAATCTACGTCATCCGGGCCGACAGGACCCAGCAATTTATCATTAACCATGATCGCCGGGGCCTTGTCACACATGCCTATGCAACTGGTCTTCTCGAGACTATATTTACCGTCCCCTGTTGTTTCTCCGCATTTCACACCCAGTTTCTTCTCAAAAGCATTGATGAGGGCCTCATTGCCTTTCATGACACATGACACGCAATTGCTTATCCGTATGACATGCGTTCCTTTCTTTTCCGTCGAAAGGAAGGAATAGAAAGATACGACAGAATAAACCTCAACCGGATGAAGTTTGAACTGCCGCGCTGTCTTCTGCATATTTTCATCCGAGATATATCCTTCCTTATCCTGAACCCTTTGAAGTTCTGCCAGGAGGTATGACCGAACATCATCGCATACGACAGGTTGCTTCCCATTTTTCTTGACTATTTTCTTTAAAGAGCAGAAAGATTCCATGTTATCCACCTTCCATAAATTAAATGCTATTCCCCAACAACGGCCTTGACTTTCTTCAACAACAGGTCTGGATTAACGGGTTTTTCAATAAAATCCAAACAAGGCAGCATTTCATCAGATTTATATTCATAACCGGTAATCTTGCCCACCCCGCTCAGCATTATTACCGGGATATTAACGCCGTCTCTTTTAAGTTTATGAGCCAAAGATATACCGTCATCAGGCTTTTCCATCATGATATCAAGCAGGATTAAACTTAAGCCGCCGCCGCTAATGATTGGCTCCGCCTCCGCGACCGAATTTGCCGATACAATTTCGTATCCCTCTTTTGTGAGGACCGCTTCACAGGCCTGTAAAAAATCGTCATTATCATCGACAATCAATATTTTGGACATATTTCCCTCCGTTTAAAAGTTCCTGTTTCCAAAATCCCCTGATTATTCTTCCACATTTTAATAACATAAATTCTATACTTATATTAAAAAAAGTAAAGCACTATTCTGCCGTCGGCCCTGTGTCTGCCATACTCAACATCACACGCTTAATTCCTTTAATGGCTCTTAAACTATTGGTCAAATTTTGCGCTGGCAGAGAGTTACCTTTGATGGCGATTATTTCAAGACAATGATTACGATCCAAATAAATGTGTTCTGCGGAAATAATTATTGTACGGAAGCTGTCTTGTAAATGCGTTATCTTGTGGAAAAGTTCTTTTTTGCGATGATTATAAATGAGTATAACCGCGCCCGCTATTTCCCGGTCTTCACGCCACTCTTTTCTGGTTAATTCCTGGCGTATTAGATCGCCGATCGCCTTCGACCGGTTCGTATAACTCTTTCCCCTGATGGCTCCGTCAAATTTTTCAATTAAATCTCTCGGTAAAGAAATACCAAATCTGAATAAATCAGCCATTTCGTCGGATCCTGTCGTGTCATGATTTTAAAAATTGTAACACAACAGCATTTAAAATCAATCTTTTTTTATATTTCCGATCTTAAGAAACTGTCCTTATCAGACCCCAGTTCCTTTTTTCTAAATCAGCTGACAACGGCGGAAAAGGGCCCGCCCGGCCAACGGATGTTAAGGCTCCTCTATCGGATTCCTTAAAACCAGATGACCGGAGCAACTTTCATTCTTCAATACAGTCTGGGGACAGGACATAAGCAGGATTTCTTCTTACGCGGCAAATTCAATCTCAAAGAAATTTTCTTTGACGATATCCATCACTTTGGCCACCATGCCCAGACGGGCATCCTCATCCGCTTTAATAACAACAGTTTTTAACCCTGTTTGTTTTACGGCGGATATGATAGCCCCCGCAAAATGATCTAAGCCCACATTTCGACCATCAAAAAAATAACTCCGTCCCTATGGAAAAGGATGCGATATTTTCATCTCTTTGCGTCCGTGCACAAGCTACGCGGGGGAGGTCGGCTTTTAATCTTTTGTGAGAGAAAAAAGGGAGGACAACACAAAACAAGGAGTAAAAAACAATATCAAGTAACGGGGCCATGTTCAGCCCCCTTTTTCGTCTTTCAAGTTCGCAAGGGCTCAAACTTTGCTTTGAATGGATGTCTACTTCGGACACATACGATGGATTCTTGGGCCCGCTTCAGGTCCGGCGGCGACTCCACAGGCAATAACAACTTTTATATTTTTTTCATTTATTTTTTATTTTCACATAATCACTGGCATTAATGCCGGCGACACAGCCCTCCCCCACAGCCTTCGCAAGCTGAAAAGGGGGTCCGCAAATATCTCCTGCGGCAAAAATTCCTGAAATATTGGTTTCCTGTTTTTTGTTTGTATCAATATAAGCAAAATTTTCTCCCCCCGGCGCCAGACCTAAGGGCTGGAATAACTCCAGCGCCCCTTTTGCCCCCAGCTCAATAAAGACACCATCCAAACTCAATTTTTCATCATTCTCCAACAACACACTTTCAACCTTGTTCCCGTCTCCGAGGATCTCTTTAACCCATTGATTGTTGATCTGCACAATCTCTGAGGCGTTAAGCTGTGACTTTAAATTATCATGAACATCAATATCTCTTGAAATAAGATAAACATCACGGGCATAAAGGGCCAAAAGCCTGGCCCCGCTCACGGCGGCGCTGCCATTACCGACGACCGCGACTCTTTTATCCTTAAAAAATCCTGCATCACAATCAACACAATAGCTCACGCCTTTCCCATGGTATTCTTTCTCACCTTTTACCCCTAGCTTATTGATGGCAATGCCTGCCGCAATAACGATCGATGTGGTCTCTATTTTTTCTCCATTGGCCATTTCGACACAAAAAGGCTGCTCTCCGCTGCGTCCAACCGCCATAACGTCTTCTTCCATAAAAACAACTCCAAAATTTTCACATTGCCTGCGCCCCTTTTCTAACAGATCCTTCCCTTGGCTAAAAAGCTCCATACAGCAATAATTTTCAACTTTCGCCTTTTTCAAACTGCTCTCGTCTGTCTTTCCGGCCACAACCACGCGTATTCTCCTTCGAGATGCGTGAATAGCCGCCTGCAGTCCTGCCGGCCCCGCACCTACAATCAAAAGATCTGTTTTCATGAGAAGCTCCTATCTCCCGAAGACCTCATCCAACACAGCGACAATCTGCTTTTCGCTCTGTATGCTTGTTGTCGCTCTAACCGGCTTTCCACTTTTAAAATATACCGTAAAAGGCAATCCCATAAAATTAGCGCACTCGGGAAGTTCTTTAATATAATCCGCGGCAGAAATATCAAATTCCATATCCCTAAACTGTACTTGCGGATATTTACTCTCAAGATTTTCCATAATCCCATAAACAGGAACGCACATCGGCCCCATTCTGCCACAACAAATCATAACATTTTCATTTTTCCTTAATAATTCTTCAATTTCCTCACGGGATTGAAGATGTTTTAAATTTGTGTTTAACATCTCATTCCTTTCTTTAACTGATTAAGCTGAACATGAAGCCCCAAAAAGCTCCGTACAAAGCCCCTCTTAAAGGCGTGCTTGTTAAAGGACAAACACCGCTTGAACATCTGCCAAAATACCCCATCAAACTCCCGAGTAATAGGCCGATGGATATGCTGATAAAAAATTTCATAATCATCTCCTGACTTAAGCATAGACAACATCTTTTAGCATGACTTTTTCTTCTTTACTGACAATATTTCCCATAATTCTGGCGATAGCGCCTCCGAACATAGGCCCCATTAATCCCGTATTCATCTTGGTAACAAACACCTTGCCTTTGTCATTCTCCCAGACTGAAAACGCGCAGGGCATCAAGGCCGCCGCAAAACGGTTCTGTTCAACATTCAATATTTCCGCGGCATAAGGCGCCTTGCAAAGATTAACATTGGCAATCCGCGGCTTAAATTCAATCTGCTTCTGAATCAGGTCATTATGAATAAACCATGTTCCGCGATGCCCCCACTTATTCGCGATAATAGCCTCCTCCAGTTTCTCCACCGTATCTGAAAAATTATATTTACTTTGTTTGGTGACAAACATCATCTTAGGCATAACAAAAAACACCAAGGCCCCCATAAAAAACATTCCCGAGAAGAAAAACAAGTAATTCATAACACTCCCTTTCAATTTGCAAGTTATATTTTGAATTATCCGATTAAAAAAGCATTCCCGCGTCATTCTCTGCGCTTAAAGAAAACTTGCTTCAAATATCGGCAAACGCCTTTGCCATACGGCATTATAAAGGCAAGACATCCTCCAACAACACCGGCACTCCCCGCTCCGGCCGGACATCCTGCCTGCCCGCAAAAAGGGCATACGGCCGCTGCCGAATAAAGTCCGGTTATCAAAATCCACCACTTAATGAATCCAACCAGCGGCTTCCTTGAGGTAGAGGAGTCTTCTTTTCTCATAATCTAAACAACAATATTGCTTATTTCCTTACGAACAAAGTTGTTTTCTAAGACTATCTAAAACATGTGCCTTATATCCCCGTTTCAACTCTATCAAACATTCTGCATCCCAAAAAAGGGGATGATGCGATGCCACAATAATCTGGCTTCCCATCTGCACAACTTTTTCCAAGCCTTTACGAATTTTCAACACCCAATGAAAATCATGTCCGGATTCCGGCTCATCAAGAAGCAGACAGTCTCCGGGGTTAAAATTCATATGACGTAAAACATCCCGCATCGTTTCTCCGTGAGAGGAAAACATGGCACGCACCCGGATGACTGATCCGGAAACACCTTTAAAATGTTCCTCAGACCTATGCGGGTTCATTGTTTCACTGTCAAAATAACCGTACTGTGTTTCTTGGCTGTTTTTCTTCCGGCAATCAGGACAGTCATAAATGGCTTTTAACAGAGCGCTTTTCCCTGAACCATTGGGCCCGATAACAACATTCATACCCGGCTGGAACCTGACACTATTCCTCCCGCTGATCCAAGCACTGTGTTTTAAACATAATTTGATATTCGAAATCATATGACATACCCCAAAAAATCACTTCACGGCTTTTTCCTCCGGCCAATCTTTTAAAAAGGGCAGTTACCCGTTGAACAACTCCCGCCGGGATGAGGGCTGCTGGTTTTTATACTGGGTTTCGAAATAAGCTTAACGATCTCTTTGCTTTGGCATTTCGGACATTCCATCTTCGGTTTTTCCATCGTCATACCGATGAAAAGATCAAAGGTGTGTCCACATTCTTGACATTCATATGAAAAAATCATAAACATGCCTCCTTCAAGAATTAAGGCTTCTATTTCTTTCCCTATACATAACTCTCAAACATGGAGACCAAGTTTTCTTTGGGAAGAGCTCCGACGGTTTTCCCGGCAACATTCCCCTCTTTGAATAATGCTATCGTCGGAATACTCATTATCCCATACTTCAAAGCCGTTTCAGGCGCCTGATCAACATTGAGTTTGCCCACCTTGATCTTCCCCTTGTATTCTTCGGCAATTTCTTCAATCACAGGGCCGACCATGCGGCAAGGGCCGCACCAGGGCGCCCAGAAATCAACCAGACACGGCACTTCAGATTTAAGCACTTCTGTTTCAAAATTTTCATCTGTTAATGTAATCTCCATCTCCAACCTCCTTTTAATACTATTCTTTGTCTTTCTTTAATATCGTTTTATCGTAATAATTGGATTTATTGCCCAAAAAATTTTTAGGCCCTTAAAATTTTAACAATTTGCAGCACTTTTTCATCAACGACCTTATAACACGTTTTCACCCCTTCTTTCCTCGCCACCAGAATGCCCCGATTTTTTAAAATCCCCAAATGCTGTGATGCTGTTGACTGCGGAATCTGCATAACATCCACGATCTTGTTCACATTACACTCATTTTTCATAAGGCCTTCCACCATTTTAAGACGGACAGGATGCCCCAAAGCTTTCAACATTTCACTTTCTTTCTCATAATCCATAATTCTTATCCCCAAATAATCACTTTATCCAGATAATACAATATTTGAAGCACAAAGTCAATGTCTAATTAAAAATTTTCGGACATCCGCCCGAAAGCCCCCTTTACTTTTCTAAAAGATATAATAAGAGAAAAGAGAGAAAAGAATATGCTTCGCACAAACGAAAAGGAATTCCGACTCGATTGCGGCTCAAATCGGGGATCTCTTCAAATATAAAAAAGGGGAGCTAATTGCTCCCCTTTTTTATATTTGGCGGGGGTGCCTTACGGCTAAGGCGGAATTCCTATCTTCCACCAGACCATATGTGAATTGTCTCCGTCTGCCACTTTATCCAACCCCGAGAGTTCTCCTATTACGACAGCCTGAGCTTTTCTGGAAGGGGAAAAATTAGCTGAAATTTTGTCTTATTTGTCCACTTTTGGAGACCCAAATTTTCTGTAAATATTTGATAGTTAATCAATTAAACATGTCCAAACGGGGAAGGGGGGACATCGTTTTAAACCACCTCATATCTTTCCCAATCTGCTGATATTTGTCGCTTCTCACGTCCAATTTCCTTCTTCAAAGAGTCAAGAATAAATCCATCGATTCGCTTCCAGACATATGAAGAAAATCGGACAGGTCGGTAATTCCCCTCTTTATCGCGATACCGAAGGTTATATGTTGCTATCTTGTCATACAAGATGAACACGGCTTCCGAAAAAATATCTTCACCGAAACGGTTTATATAGGAAGGAAAGGCTTTTTTATAAATTCTGAACAGAATAAAACTGAGATGCCGCCCGATAAGTTCATTCAATTCTTTTTGAGAACCTTTCTTTGCCTTGGCGATAAGCCGTCTTTCTTCTCGGAGGGTAATTCTAGGATATTTAGGTATGGTTCGGAAATGTTTTCTTAGCACTTTGGGGGGCTGGGAATATTAGACAAACTTGAAGCACATCTGGAGAACTTGCCTCATCAGGCAAGGGGGCAAGTTTCTCCAGGTAAAAATAAACAACAGCATTAAGGATAGAAATCAATTTAAAACTGAGCTGGCCATATTCTTGTTGTTTACTCTTTATGACTATTAAACTATTTTTTAATCTTATTCTTTTTGTTATACTCCCTTATTAGATGATCAAGCTCCGCAGACACTTGGAGTATTTCTCCTTTAATAATTCCCATATAATCCAATCGTTTAATTAATCCTGCGTATTCGGGTTTATTTAAATTCGGTGTTTTCGAAACTACTTCCTCTCGTAACATTTTCATAAAATCAAGATAATTTTCCTTTTTCGACTCATTCCAAGAAGCATCTTTTTCTTCAGCAGTTAATGGCTTAGAAAGACTAGCAATAATTGCATAAATTTTTTCTAAAATACTCGTTCATTCTTTCATTAACATCCTACTGAATATAGTGACCCTAGTTAACAAATTTAAACAAATGGTGTAGAATTGAGTTCCAAGGAAAGGAGCCCAATTCCCATGAAAAAACGCCAATGGACCAGCCAACAAAAGACCCAAATCGTGCTTGAAGGCCTCAGCGGGAAAATCGACATCAGTAAACTTTGTAACAAATACCAAATTGGCCAAACCCAATATTACAAATGGCGCGACCAGTTCCTCAAAGAATGCCATATGGCCTTTGACATCAAACAACAGTCCCAGAAAGAGCAACGTCTTGAAAAAGAAAACGCCAAACTCAAACGCATCATCGGCGACTTGACCGTTGAACTAAAAAAAAACGAGTACGAGTTATGAAAAGACGCCGTTCTCTAAAGCGTATCGAACAAGACCAAAAACATTTAGTCAAAATCCGACAAATTAAAAAGCAACATCCCCTCTGGGGATACCGTTCAGTCTGGGCCTATTTAAACAACCGTAAACATTACAAAATTGGCAAAAATTGTGTCCAACGCCTCATGCAAGAAAATCAATTAACGGTTCAACCCAACGATCGCTTGAAGGCCAAGCGTGGCAACCTCCGCCGGAAACCACGAGCTTCTCACCCCAATCAATTCTGGGGTATCGATATGACAAAAATCAAACTGGCGACCTGGGGCTGGTTCTATCTGACCATCGTCCTAGACTGGTATACCAAAGAAATTATCGGCTATAGCCTCAACATCCAGTCAAAGACTGATGACTGGCTGGATGCCCTGGAAATGGCCATCAACAACCGATTCCCAAACGGCATCAAAGACACACTGAATCATGACCTGCACCTGATCTCGGACAATGGCTGTCAGCCCACCAGCGGGCGCTTCAGGCTTAATTGTTCACTGGCCGGCATCAAGCAGATCTTCTCAACCTGGTCCAACCCCAAAGGCAATGCTGACACCGAACGCGTCATCCGCAGAATCAAAGAAGATTTCATTTGGATCAATGAATGGGACAACCCATTTGATCTTCAAGATGACTTCAAGCGTTGGATCAACGATTACAACACCGATTTCCCTCATCAGGCATTATTCTTCGCTACGCCTGAAGAGTTTTACAAAAGATGGATTAACAAAGAACTCGATCTACACAAAAAAATCCTTGCTTAACTAGGGTCATTACATGAAACTACGCTCAATACAAACTGAAATATTCTCTAATCATTGATTGTTTATCATCTGGAATATTTTATTGCGATTCCAATGCGGGAAGGTAATGGGGCATTCAAAATCATCGAATAAACATTTTCCAACAGTTACTTCATCTGGATCGCTTAATTCTAAACTAACATCTTCCAACTTCATATTATAAACTTTATGTGAAACATCTGAAAAACCTTTACTTCCTAAAAAAGAAACGATTTTATCCTCAATATTCTGCAACTGTGCATCCTTTTGATCCATCAACACATATGCCTGCTTATTTCTTGGATAATACGTCCAATGTAAGGAATAAGCATCAACAATAAAACTAACCTTAATTGCCAAAATCCATTTTTCATTCCCATTTTTGTTTTCAACAGTTAACTCGTAAGAGTTACAAAAAGAATAGTCGAAATTTGTACAATTACATAGTTTATAGTTGCCTCCCAATATTTCTTTTAGATCATCATAAAATCGGTCAGCATCCCAATGAAGCTCCCACCCGCTGGGGGGAGCAGTTTGAAATTGCCTTCTGATTTCCGCTATCCACGTTGTATATAGTTGTTCTGTCATCAATAAACTCTTGAAGTTGGAACCCCATGAATCCCTCCCTGAATTACCTAACCTCCCCGGTTTGACACTTGGTTTGAATTCTTTTTTTAAAATCGCTTAGGCCGTTTCCGATTTGTAGCATAGCAACCAATAGGAGGGAATCCCGGAGAGGCATCCCCCGCCGGGCGACGAGCGAAGCCGTGCTTCCGGCTGCGAATGAACAACAGTGTTTGGGATGCCTGTCTATTTCCTTAATATTTGGTTTATAACTTATCTAAGTTAAGAACTTATATAAAACGTCTTTTGTTATTCTTCGCTTTCATCGCAATTATTCTGTCGCAGATACTTTATCAAATTCAATTCCAACACATTTTTCCTTCTCAATATGTTTTTTAACATCCTCTGAAATAAAAAAAGTAGATTCCCTTCCCCTAAATGTAAATATCATATGATCACCTACGGAGGTTTTTGAAATAACAGGCTTTATTACTGAATTATATGCCCCGAATATAGTATTTTCTTTATTTAAAACATCCAGATACTCATAAAGATGAAGTATATAATAATCCTCCTTTTGTCCGGCCTTATCTACACACACAGGAAGCCATTGAATTTTGTCATTGACCGATTTATACTTTTCAATAATATCTTTTAATTTCTTAGAACAAAGCTTCAAAGTAATATTGTTTGGTAATAAATCAGCCATTACTCCTTTCTCCATTTTAAAGGAAAGAGTCTGCCAGTTTCTTATCTCTTCTGGCTTTGAAAGGTCGACTTCCTTTTCATCGCACGTATAAGCAACGCCAAAAGAACTATTGTTTTTCCCTGATACGTAAAAATAATTCATCTTATTTCCACCCCTGCTTTCTTAACAAATTGACCCACCCCCCAAAAGTTGAGCCACTTTTTGTGATAGAATAATGATAACAGAAAGGGGCAAAAATGGGTAAAAGATTCAAATCAGAAGAAATAATTACGAAATTACGAGAAGTTGAAATACACCTTGGTAAAGGGCTGGACACCGGAGATGCCTGCCGACAAGCGGGCATATCGGAACAGACCTATTACCGTTGGCGCAAGGCATACGGCGGGATGAAAATAGATCAAGCCAAGAAGTATAAAGAGCTAGAACGGGAGAATACCCGATTAAAGAAACTGGTGGCTGACTTATCATTAGATAACGCTATTTTGAAGGAAGTCAATGAGGGAAACTTCTAAGCCCGGCCAAGAAACGCCGGGCGATTATGTGGGCGAAGGAGAAATTCCCCAAAGTATCAGAAAGGCGGTTGTGTAAAATTCTTAGCCAAGCAAGATCAACACAGCAATATAGATGTTCAGGCCGATATGATGAAGGAGCATTAGTTGAGGCTATGATCAATATGGTCAAGCAATATGGACGGTATGGATACCGAAAAGTTGCTGAATTGTTACGCGAATCGGGCTGGATGCCATTAAATGATAAACGAGTCGAACGTTTATGGAGACGGGAAGGTCTTAAAGTTCCGATGAAACAACCTAAACGAAGGAGGTTATGGCTGAATGACGGTTCCTGCATCCGATTACGGCCAGAACATCACAACCACGTCTGGAGTTATGATTTTGTTCATGACCGGACATCAAATGGCCGACCAATAAAGATGTTAACGATCATTGATGAGTATAGCCGGGAATGCCTGGCCATAGAAGTTGGGCGCAAACTCAATTCCAGGAATGTGATTGATGTTTTATCTCGATTGTTTATTGAAAAAGGAGTGCCGTTATATATTCGTTCGGATAATGGGCCGGAATTTATCGCTGAACGCGTCCGTTGGTGGTTGAGAAGGATCGGAGTGGAAACGTTGTATATTGAACCGGGAAGCCCTTGGGAAAATGGATATATTGAATCCTTTAACGGGCGACTACGGGATGAGTTGTTAAATCTGGAAATTTTTGATACATTGTATGAAGCTCAGGTGTTGGTGGAACGCTGGCGGTGGGAATATAATACGATCCGTCCGCATGGATCATTGGGTTATAAGCCTCCGGCACCGGAAGCTATTCAACCAAGATGGCTTCAGCCATCTCCGTTAAACTCTCACAACTTTTGGCACAACTAATGGGGGCAGGTCACAGCGGCCTCGGGTAGGAAATCGTAAAAAGTGTTAATTCCAGACCCTATTAGATTTTGTTTTCGAAGAATTGCTGACTTCTGACGTTCTTGTCCCTGGCAATTTTTCATTAAACACCAAATATAATCCGGCATAAGTTACAATGCAAAAGTCAACAAGACTAATAAAGCTATAAACAAACTGATTCTTTCCCCCTTCCACAACATCTAGCACACTCAGTATTCCTAAAATTAAACCGGCGATCATCCCTGTACATATGCTTAAAAGGATATGAAATATGAGGATGTATACAAATGCCAAAGCAAATTGTTTAGAATTAAATCTTAACGCATAGAAGGAGCAAGTGACAAAGCCAAAGAAGACAATCAGTATTCCCAAGCCCGTAAACTCATGATTCGTCAGGTGCCTCCAATTAATAAAATAATACACCAACATAACAATAAAAGTTGAAGAACCTACAGAGATGGTCTTTCGTTGTAGGTCTGGCTTTCCGTATACGTTCTTTAGGCTGAAATCAATCAAAAAAGTTCCCGCACTTACCATAAATGCAATAAGAAATATTTTCAAAATAATGATCAGCATCTAAAAATCCTTGTGAATGAACAATAGCGGGATTGGTCAGGAAAAATCAAATTCATGAATTAATCAACGCTTACCTTTCTTTATTTCACAAGCATTGATAAAATTCATGCCTAATAAAGTTTGATTGACTAAATCAAATAGTTGTCCCCCTTCAAATGATTTAGCAATTGAAACACAATTCAATCTGTCTAAATTTAACAAAGCCATTTTGATTTCATCATTGGGTTCAGAAAGGACATTCCTCTTGTCCGTATCCATCAATTCCACAGAATCTGGCAAATTCGATGTAATTATCTGTTTATGAAGAGCTTGCTCATATGGAATGGAGTATATTATTTTTAAAATTCTTGCATCGAATGCACTTATTCTCTCAAGAACATCTAAATATACTCGCCGAATCTCAAATTTATTGTTTTGAATTGCAGCATTGACCAGAAGCTTGGCCCACATATCTTGCAAATAATCATCATCTTCCAGCGAAGCTGCTTGCAATAAAGGTACGGCAAATTTCAATGGGATACTTTTGTCTGGTTCTGCCAAATCGTATTCTGCTAAAAACTTTTGTGCTTTTTGCATAAGGCGAATTTGATTTTCCCATCGTGTATATTTCAATTTGTCTTCAAAGATACCAACTGCTTCATCTAAAGGTCCTGATATATATTTCGAAATAAACGAACAAAAGTCACTCGTCAGATCGATTCCTTTTCCTGTGGTCTTTGCTACTTCTTGAACTGCTTTTGAAACTTGATTAATTTCCTCACTCATAATAGATTTCCTTCCCATTATTACATTATGATAAAGAAGTCATATCCTGTAGCTGTTTTGAAAAATTGGCTTTAAATGTTATGACTCTGTCATCGCAAATTCACCGATGATCTTTTTTTGATCTTTCTTGAATAATCTTTAAAAGCGTGTCAATATCCTTGACGGTATCGGGTATTCCAATGATGCCATTTTTCGTTTTAACGAAATAGCTGTATCCAGCGTAAATCGTAAAAATCCTTCGAACATTTTTGATATCTTCCCATCGGGCTTTTATTGTCTTATCTGGCCTTACCATTTCTATTGCATCTGGACTGACTACGAAATAAGTCTTTGCATAGTACCAAGCAATAAACTGAAAAAAAGACATATCGGAACGAATAATGCTGATATGTACATCGCTTGATTCAAATAGATAGTATTCAAAGAAATTAACCCAATTGCCATAAATAAAAACAAGAGAAATACAAGGAAGTTCATTGACCTTATAAAATCAATTTTAAATATTGTATTACTGTCCATATACTATGAAAACTTAATCGGCAAGAACATGGCCACACCCAATAACAAAATACAAATCCAGATTGCCCATTTAGTATGCAACGTAATTTCGTTTTCTTTTCGTTCTGCAAATTTTCTTATGACATCATTAAAAATAGAATCATGAATAAAAAGCTTCCAGTGAAAAAAGAATGAAACCACAAAGTATGCGATTATAATATACGAAAATTTGGTTAAAATTTCTTTTTCAATCAAAACAAATCCAGAAATCAAAGTCATTTTTATTAAAATACTAAAGAGAACTATTTGAATAAAGGACAGCACCGCAATACTATAGTATTCAGGAACAGGATTACGGACTTTTTTCCCATGACAATAGAACAAAAAGAATAAATACTGGTAAAAAGAGGTCATGAGACACCTACCGGCTTAAATCACGAAAAAGCTTATACGGATTATCATTGTAATAATTAATGCTCTTTATTGTTGCATCATTCAGCTGATTAACACCATCCACTGCATCATAAACACCAGCCTCTATTTGCTCACCTCTAAATGTATTAGTAACGGAGACACCAATCCCAACTGCTTTCGTAACTGGGCCACCGAACACCGCCATTGAGTTGGCAACAACGCTAACAGTTTTTCTGGCATTTGACATGTCTGGATTTAAGACATCAAAAGCGACATTTGCAGTCGATGCAGCCACCCCTCCTACACTAACGATCTTAGAAAGATTCTTCGAACTAGCAATAATTTCCATAGATTGATTCCCTCGTGTAAACGTATTCCAATAGAATCTCAACGCCCCCGAAGCATTTAGTTGTCCAATTCGTGCCCCAGTATCAAGCGCAACACCAGCACCAAAAGCACCCGCACCTGCGAGCGTGGCACTAGCACCCAAGGGCTCATAAATATTATAATGACCCACCCCCCAAAAGTTGAGCCACTTTTTGTGATAGAATAATGATAACAGAAAGGGGCAAAAATGGGTAAAAGATTCAAATCAGAAGAAATAATTACGAAATTACGAGAAGTTGAAATACACCTTGGTAAAGGGCTGGACACCGGAGATGCCTGCCGACAAGCGGGCATATCGGAACAGACCTATTACCGTTGGCGCAAGGCATACGGCGGGATGAAAATAGATCAAGCCAAGAAGTATAAAGAGCTAGAACGGGAGAATACCCGATTAAAGAAACTGGTGGCTGACTTATCATTAGATAACGCTATTTTGAAGGAAGTCAATGAGGGAAACTTCTAAGCCCGGCCAAGAAACGCCGGGCGATTATGTGGGCGAAGGAGAAATTCCCCAAAGTATCAGAAAGGCGGTTGTGTAAAATTCTTAGCCAAGCAAGATCAACACAGCAATATAGATGTTCAGGCCGATATGATGAAGGAGCATTAGTTGAGGCTATGATCAATATGGTCAAGCAATATGGACGGTATGGATACCGAAAAGTTGCTGAATTGTTACGCGAATCGGGCTGGATGCCATTAAATGATAAACGAGTCGAACGTTTATGGAGACGGGAAGGTCTTAAAGTTCCGATGAAACAACCTAAACGAAGGAGGTTATGGCTGAATGACGGTTCCTGCATCCGATTACGGCCAGAACATCACAACCACGTCTGGAGTTATGATTTTGTTCATGACCGGACATCAAATGGCCGACCAATAAAGATGTTAACGATCATTGATGAGTATAGCCGGGAATGCCTGGCCATAGAAGTTGGGCGCAAACTCAATTCCAGGAATGTGATTGATGTTTTATCTCGATTGTTTATTGAAAAAGGAGTGCCGTTATATATTCGTTCGGATAATGGGCCGGAATTTATCGCTGAACGCGTCCGTTGGTGGTTGAGAAGGATCGGAGTGGAAACGTTGTATATTGAACCGGGAAGCCCTTGGGAAAATGGATATATTGAATCCTTTAACGGGCGACTACGGGATGAGTTGTTAAATCTGGAAATTTTTGATACATTGTATGAAGCTCAGGTGTTGGTGGAACGCTGGCGGTGGGAATATAATACGATCCGTCCGCATGGATCATTGGGTTATAAGCCTCCGGCACCGGAAGCTATTCAACCAAGATGGCTTCAGCCATCTCCGTTAAACTCTCACAACTTTTGGCACAACTAATGGGGGCAGGTCACCCTATTTACTCTAAGCTATATTTTTAATTCTTGATACTTATTACAAAACTCTCGTAGAAAGCTTCAAGTTCTTGTTTGCTAATTGAAATATAATCACTCCATACATCTTCATTTCCATGAGGATAAGAAAGAAGATTTCCTATAGAGACTTTAATAACTAATATAATGTCATTAGCACTTTCCTTCAACTCTGACATTTCAGACCAATTCTCAAAAATATCTTTAACGTACAACCGTTCAAATCCTAATAAGGTATGAAACTCCCAATCAGGGAAAAAAGGACCATTAACTGTTGCATTTAAGCATTCTTTGATTATTTTTTTTTCCTTGTCATTAAATTTTATATGCATTACTCTCTCCCAATTTAGTAGAAATTTCTCAATTACTAAAATTACTTAGCTTAATCTAAGCGCTCCAAAAAGTATCTTATACCTAGATCTGGTTTGAAAGCAGTCCCACCATCTGCAGTTCCAGGATTTCTTATAACAACTGTACCGCTTTCATTATGCCAATAAGCAGATCGTCCGGCCCTTAATGATCGATACGCAGATGGATTATTCATTATTTGTTCAATTTCATTAGCAAATTGTTGTCTTGTAGCAATTCCTGGGAATTCACCTCGTTCTATCACATGTTTACCAAAAGCATGTCCTTGTGAAATTTCTTCTGAAGCAAGTTGGTTTTTTAAACGTTGATAATTTGCCGCATTATGGGCTGAGCCAGCAGCACTATTTGTCTTTTTAGTGAAAAGAGTATTTATTGGTACTTTTCCACTAGGCAAAGCACTCGCAACGGTAGCCCCGACACTTGCGACTAATGAAACATCCATCAACATCCCAGGAGCAGTCTCCCAAGATGGATTCGCAATAAATTCTCCAGTCCCTTCGCCTAAATGCCCTAGAGAAGAAGGATAATGGAACATTCCCATGCTAAAATCAATAGCAGACGTAAGGAACGTTACTCCTGCAACTCCCCATGAGTTAGCAGGCGTCCTGTCGAAGTAAAATGATTTTGCTGTTTCGGTTATCTGTGTTGACCAATCAGACAACCTGTCATACCAAAGAGCGCCATTAAGTTGATATTCATGTCCCAATGGATCAATATATTTTACCGGGTTGTTTAGAACATGATACCGTCTGAAAACCCGGTATTTTTCCGCCGTTGGACTTTTGGTCCAGTTTCAAAGAGCATTATTTTTGGGGCGCACTTATTTTACGCCCTTCAATCTTCTAAAAGCCCATCGCAACCTCCGGGTGCCTTGCTATTCCTTCGATAATCAGCTTGAACCACCGCTTGATGTTCACCGCAGCCGCTGTAAAATAACCCTGAAGCCGCACTTTATATAACCTTCGATATCGTGCGCGCCTTAAGCCGTGATACCGCGTCAACTCCGACAGCTTTCCTTCAATCGGTGGACGCAGCTTCATGTCCTTTTTGAATTGTTCTGTTTCGTTGTATACTTCGGCTTCGCGCAGCTCTTTATTAAAGATACTGATCCCTATCGTCCGGCGTCCTTCTTTTGCTTTTGTACACTCTTTCTGAACGCCACACTGATTGCACGCGCTCATCGGAAAATGAAATTGCTTTAACCCATGGCGACGATCTTCAAAACATGTTTTTGTTTTTACGCCTTGCGGACACGTTACTGTTCCTGTTTTCTCATCGTAATAAAACATGCTTTTGGGGTAAATTTTTTGTGCACTTTCATTAACTTTTCTTAACGGTGCGACCAGCAGGGTTTCATTATCTTTGAGCAATTTTCTATACATCCCGTCCGCGTACGCCGCGTCTCCTACCAGCTTCTTAGGGACTAATCCGTTCAGTTTCTGCTCCACCACCATCTTCACTGTCGGCTCACCATCCCGTCTGTTTCCGGGCATCACTTCAATATTTGTGATCAACCGATTTTTCACACTCTCTGTCACATTTGCCTTGTATCCCATAAATCTTTTTGTATCCGACTTTGCGCCATACCGCGCGTCTTCGTCAATCGGACTTACCAGCAAGTCCGGCGGTTTATCTTTATATTTGCGTTCCTCAATCTTGCCCTCGTCGGCTTCCTTAACGTTCTCCTGCAGTATCCTCTGAAGCAATTCAATCCGCTTTCGCAATCCACGACTCATGTTAACATCCTCGACTTCTCTCAAAAGGTTTCGCGCATCGGTAACGACCTTGACCAGCTTTCTTTGCCGTTTCTCAATATCCAGCCGTCCTTCATCCGCCTGGTTGACTTTTTCCCGCGTATATTCTTCGACATCGATATTTTTTATAACCTTAGCGTATAACTCGGGCTTTTGGCCTTTCAACGGTTTTAATATTTCACGAATGCCTTTCTTGACCAACGCCACCACCGTCGGTATCGCAATATCAGCAATCATATGCGTCGCATCAATCCGCTGAATTTCATCACGCTCTATCAAATCTGCCTCAATCAACTTGTTGAGTATCTGGTCAAAAACCCTCTTGCTTTGTCCATGCTCATACAATCGCTTCCTAAAATCTCCCAGACTTGAATGATCGAACGGTCGCTCGTTGAGTTTTAATCCCAAGGCATACTTGATCTCAATATCATACATGCATGCCCGCTCCATTCCCCGATCTGACAAATTCTTATGGAATTGCAACAGCAACGCCATGGCCAACAACTTCGGCGAGATCGGCGGACGGCCATTATCCTGACAATACATGGATTCAAAATCCAACTCATCCATGAGCGGGAAGACTATTTCCCTGAACTTGCGGTAGTAACTATCGGCAGGGATTAAGTCTTCGCAGATATACTCAGCATCAAAAAATGAGGCTTGGTTTTGGGGATTCTTTAACATTCAAGAGGCTCCTTTCTTTTATTCGGACACCTCTATTATACTTCATAATCTCGACGACATTATTGTTTTATATATTATTTTACAGGAAAATCCCTTTTTGAAATTACGGACATCTCAGAATAAATACAGACCTGCTCCATGAACGACCAGAAGAGCAATGAAAACAAATATAAAAATTTTTTTACCCCTTCTAAACAGAACAACACAACACATTCCCAATACTGAAAAATACATCAATGCGATTAAATTTAATACCACTGAGTACCATTTATTAAAGAATGTTCCTAATATTAGCTTTGCCAGTATTGCCGCCACACTGGCTAAATAGGTACATACCCAATAAATTGAATTCAGGAAAAAGCTGCTTGAATAATTCGGAATATTTGAAACAAAATCCCCGCAAACGATTATTAGAATACCAAAGCAAAACCCCATAAAACATCCCAATATTAGTTTCCGCCTTGGAACGTGCTCTCTCAGGTTATTTCTCATTTAAAAATTATGTCCCATTCTTCCCATGGCCAATCAGGATATTTAATTTTTAAGCGTTCCTTAACAGCATCACTATTTTTTTCAACGCCCCTGCCCAAGAAACCGAATTCTTTCTCTGTTAATTCATCGGCAAAAGCTTCTGCAAATTTATCTAATGAGCTCTCCAAATCTTCCCCGGCAATTGGCGGAGCTTCTTCACAGGGATTCTCTTTCTTAAACTTAGCATACTTCTTTTTAAGATTATTCATTACCCCTTCTTTGACATTCTCCCAGAAACGATGATCCCTCTTCAACAAACCCAAAGGATCTATCCAATTTACGGGGTCATTTCCGGTATAAGAGTACAGATTTGTTTCTACAATAGGTTTTCCGACACTATCAACATAAGAATATCGATTTAGGCTTTGAGAATTATAATAATCAGGAATGACGCTATCAGCGGTTAGAAACCTCCCTATCCTCGGATTATAGTACCTCGTCCCATAGTAGTAAAGGGCAGTTTCCTCGTCATTATACTGGTCGGTAAAATAATACCCTTCATCATCAACACTGTCATGACGGGAAAACTCCCCGAACGGCTTATATTCTGCGACATCAATAATACTGCCGTTCTCGTCCGTCATCACATTTGCACTGCCCAGATGATCGGCGTGGAATAGACATTTGGCTTAAAATCGAACGGGAGTGAGATTTACTGTTGCGAGCTTCAAAAAATCACGCGAGCAGCAGCGGCCCGAAAGGGCCGAGACAAATGGCTATCCCCTTCTTTTTTGTGGCAGGTGGAAATATTTATGTCCCAAATGCTGTTGTGAATGAGCTTAAACCGGAAGCGCGTTGCGAGAGCGACGGAACCCGGTGAAGGGGAAACCGGAACTGACCGAAAGCCTGATGGAAGATTAGAAAGCAGGCTTGAGGGAATTCCGGAGGGGCATCCCCCTCCGAGTGACGAGCGAAGCCGTGCTTCCGGCCACGAATGAACAACAGCGTTTGGGATACTAGTCTATTCTCTATAATATTTGATTTATAACTTATCTAAATTTTGGATTTATATTAAATTTCTTTTGTTTTATCTCCCAATCCTCCTTTGTAACTTTCCCCAAAAAGAATGCTTTCTTATAATATTCTTTAACCTCTCATACTCAGCAGTATTTTCCATTTTAGTATTTCTAAAAACATTTTGGAAATCACTAACGCTTTCTTGTTCATTAATGCGTATAAATTCTGAAATCCCTCCTCCATGCTGTTTCCCCCGAGGAAAATATTCTTTCCAATAATGATTGCCATTAGGACATCTATACAAAATTAACCAATTCTCATTATCAACTAATACTTTAATTAAATGACCCTTTGCATAATTCTGTCCTTCATTTCCACTTAATTTATCATAATATTCACATTGACAATTAATCATGGCGTTTTCCATATTCTTGCAAGGAAATTAACCAGGTTTGAGGGGAGCCTTCCGGCTGCGAATGAACAACAGTGTTTGGGATGCCTTGCTGCCTGGCACTCTCAGTAACGCTTCCTCTTTCCTATCTTCACTTCCTTATCAATCCTTCCATTTCCATTCTAATTAAAATTGCGCAAGCTTCAAATGGATCAGAATATTCTTGAGCAAATTCTATTTCACGAGCAGGAGACATATAGAATAAATTTACTGCTTTATCCTTCATAGAGATGCCCCATGCTGGTGTCCACCTTTTATCTTCTGTATAAGTTAGCCAAAATTCTATCGCTCCATCCATCTTTTTTAGAGCTTGAATTATTTCCTTTTTTGTGATTTCCGCACAAAATTTAGCATATTGAAACCTATTTACTAATTCTAGTGGCGAAAAATGCGAATACTCTTTACATTTCAGAGGAAACAGACAAATGCTTTGAATACATTCTTCCTTAGTTTTACATTGCAACACAATAAATGCTCCTATTTAGATTTAATTCTTAAAGACCATTGGTTAACCCATTGATAATTTTTATTACTGATCAGATAATCTACTTCTCGGCTCAATTGGCTGTTTAATTTCATTTGTTGCTTAGGTACATTTAAGTATATTTGATCTCCCTTTTTTGAAATTGTGTCTAGAAAATACTTGTTAGCATCCCAACGTTGTGCATCACTTAATGTGTCCCAATTCTTACCTAAATCAAAAAAGCTAGCATCCATATGCTTCGCCTTACTTATATAATCTGAATATTGGCCAGTATTTTTGAAATGGCCTAAAACAGTTTTCCCTGTATCCACTACATTTTCAGTAGCTAATTTCCTTAAGTTGCCTACAGCATCTACCGCGTTCACGCCTGTCTTCGCCAAATCAGCTCCTCGGATATAAAGTCCAATAGCTGGAATAGCAGCAAGACCATCAATGGCAGCTCCTACGTAATCGCGCCTGCCTAAACTTATACCTGCATTTAATCCATCAAACACAAACCCGAAGGGTTCAGTCATGCCAAATCCATCTAACACTAGTTGGAAACTATCAAGCATTTGGGAAAAAGTGAGTCCCAAAGGCTCATAGTCACTCATTCCCAGACTTCTTAAGGATTCACTAATGTGAAAATCCCCGATATTCCCTGTTGGGTCTGTCGCATTTACCGGATTGTTCCACACGTATGAGTAGCGATTCAGGCTTTGCGAGTGATTCGGCGCCTGCACCACCCAATCCGGACTAATAAACCGCCCTATCCTCGGATTATAGAACCTCGCCCCATAGTAGTAAAGGGCAGTTTCCTCGTCATTATACTGGTCGGTAAAATAATACCCTTCATCATCGGCAATATCATGACGGGAAAACTCCCCGAACGGCTTATATTCTGCGACATCAATAATACTGCCGTTCTTGTCCGTCATCACATTTGCACTGCCCAGATGATCGGCGTGATAATATTTTACCGCACTATTACTTAATACCGCAACCCTTATCCCTCCCAAGTAAATATAATTACTTGTTAATCCGGAAGAGTTCTCATACAGTTCACCAACAAAGCGAGTTGTGTTTCCACCCACCACTTTCTTAACTCTGCTTACTCCTGTTTGATCGAAAATCGCACCCCTTAGACAAAAAGTTTCCCCAACTCATCAAACTGTCTATGATGGGTTGGGGAATGTCTATTCGAGCCAGTGCACCATGATATTGCCAAAATGGTCAATTCATATGATCATATTGGCTGAAATTCTCTCCAATCGACAGTCTTTATTCGGTAACGCCCTTCTCATCGTACGATTTTCATACAGCCTTAATTCGGCTGCCGATACGATCATAATTAAGACGGGCACAGTGAACCTTAATTTAGATGGTTTTGGTTATTCGCAGTAATATCTTCTAATGTATTTATTCTTTGTAGGAAAACTGTATCTAAAAATACAATAAATACATTATTTGATCTTTTCCAATGGCTACTCAATGCAATCGATGTATTAGTCCGCATCATAAATTCCATTTTCTCAACGGTGATTTAATTTTTGCACCCCCCCGCAATTAAAAAAATCCGTTTTCTTCGGAATTTTTCGCCAAATATTTTCTGCACCTACAGAAGTTAATCATTATTCCCTTCTAATACGCTCCTCCTTGTGGAACCCTACCTTCCATATCAGGCCATTTCCCGAATACTAGGACATTATCGTCTTTACATATATTTTCGTATGACCAAACCCAAATATGGTCTCCCGGGGTACAATTATCAGATAAATATTTTTCAAATGTCTCAAAATCTTCAAATATTAAGTGCCCCGGGGCACTGCCTCCGCAATAAAATCTATGTTCTACTATTATTACCCCCAGCTCTAATGCCTCCTTGATAATTTTAATATTCTGATTCGAAAATATCTTGTTTCCCTCAAACGACCAAATATCTTTGTTTTTGTTATCACTCATACAAAATCCTCTCTTTAAAATACAATTATAATTAAGGCAATCTTTTAGGAAGCCCCAATGAATTATTAGGAACTATGGCCTGAATAATATCATTATGAGAAACGCCTTGAACTTGAACATGTCCTGGCAACAAATTATCTTTAAATACAGATCCCTTCGGTAACTTCCCTACGTCGACAACAATAAATTCTTTCCCACTTCTAAAAATTGGACTATTCTTTCGACTAATGGGATTCGCCAAAGATTCAAAAAAAGATACACCACTTTCTCCTGGTCGCAATTTTAGACTACCCGGGTTCTTCCCTCCCGAACGATAAATAAATTGCAATCTCTCTTCTTGTAAACCTACAAATCCTTTCTCGTTCTTTAATATATTAGCAAATTTAGTAGAATCAACTTTATGTAAAATAGCTACTGTAGTAATGAAAGTTAAAACATCCGCCGCAATCTCATCCTGACCTTCTGATGTTTGAGCTTTTGCTGCAAAATTTTCGACATTAGTTCCCCATCTATCAGAAAGCCCTTGAGGATCGAGTTTCGAATCAATAATCGTACTTGATATAAAACTTCCAAATTCATACAAAGGTCCAACTAAAGTTCCGATAGGGTCCTTAAACAATGAACTAGTGATGTTTTTAATATTATTAAAAAAGTTTACAATAGTCCCTTTTAAAGTCCAATTTCCTGAAGGGTCAACATAACTAGCAGGATTATTATAAACATACGAATACCGATTTAATGTCTGCGAATTCCCAGGATTCGGCACTACCAAATCCGGACTAATAAACCGCCCTATTCTCGGATTATAGTACCTCGCCCCATAGTAGTAAAGGGCAGTTTCCTCGTCATTATACTGATCGGTAAAATAATACCCTTCATCATTTACGCTGTCATGCCGGGAAAACTCCCCGAACGGCTTATATTCTGCGACATCAATAATACTGCCGTTCTCGTCCGTTATAACATTTGCACTGCCCAGATGATCAGCATGATAATATTTTACCGTACTATTACTTAATACCGCAACCCTTATCCCTCCCAGATAAATATAATTATTTGTTAACCCAGAGGAAACATCCTCATACAGGGCACCGACAAAGCGGGTGGTATTTCCGCCTGCCGCTTTCTTTACTCTGGCTCCTCCCTCATCATATCCATGCTCAGCGATTGTGGTTGTACCCTGGCTGATTTCAATAAGACGATTTTCCATATCGTAATCATAATCGGTTATAACCCCAGAAACCGTCTGGGAAATCATATTCCCATTATCGTCATAATTAAACGTATCTGAACCGATTGAAGTCACTGCGTGTGGCCCGGCGTTGACCTGACTGTATGTATACGTCTGACTGTCTTTTTCCTGAATATTACCATTCGGGGAATACATGTAATTCTTCACTTCATATACTTGCCCGGCACCATAATTCCCTTCGGCTGTTACCAGACGGTTAAGATCATCATAATTAAACACCTGTGTACCGGAACTATTAGCATAATCTTCAATTTGCCACATATTTCCGGCCCCATCATAGGTATAGATAAAATTCTGGAGCTCATTACTCCCGGCATCTGTCGCAACTATCTGCTGAAGGCGCAGATTATCATCATATGTATATTGTGTTACCACTCCGTTAGCATATTGAATTTCCTTAATCTGACCGGAAGGGTAATAATCCACATATGAAATATAATCTTCTTCCGGTATCGATAAAGTTGTTCCGGTAGCCGTATCACTATTTGTTGAAATATTGCTTGCCGCATCATACGCCCTGACTCGTCCGTAATATGTTGTGTCCGGATCAAGACCAGTGACATCCTTAATCAAAACATTTCCCACATCCAAATCAGCGTAACCGGTCACCATATTAGAAAAATTATTGTCCGTCGCCACATCAATCCTGTAACCTGTCACGCCCACATTGTCTGTCGAAGCATCCCAGTTGAGCGTTAGACTACTGTCAGTTTCATTATCAAAGTTAACGTTCGCGGGAATCGTGGGAGCTTCGGTATCTGTTTGCTCCCCTTCGACAGCTAAATTACAAACATCACCACTGGCCTGCTTGTTTGTAAGAGTAGAATCTTCCGTGCTGAATGCATATAGGTAAGAGTAACTATCCGTGCCGACATCTTTCGACAAAGTATCTACTAACTGTGTTCTTGCTGAATCACTATATATTTCTGCTGTTATTGTTTCTTCTGTGCGGGAGACTCGCAGATAATATCGTTGATCCATGTTTAAAGTGACTGAGTTGTCTCCAGAATAAGGATAAATTTTTTCTAATTCAATACGAATAATTGATCCAGACTTATACCAAACTACCTGAGCACCATCATCCCAATCATCATAGGTATCACTCTCTGTGTTCGTGATTCCCCATATAGTTGTCTCTCCGGAAAAGGTGTCGGAAGAAGTTAAAATCGTGTCAAATTCATAAACAAAATCCCCTTCAGTTAATTGGGATTTATACAGATAAGTAACATTATTCCTGGTTTCAATATCAGTAAAGCTAACACAATCAGATGTCACACTCACTTGACTCGTGGGATCGACTTCCGTAAAAGTTGTATAATCAATAGGATTCATTCCTGTGCTGCCCCCCGAGAGTGTCTGCCCGGTTGCCGTATTGCTGTTCGAAGACGTATTCTCTGCCGCATCATACGCCCTCACCCGGCCATAATACGTTGTGTCTGGATCAAGCCCGGTGACATCTTTCGTTAGAACATCTCCAACATCTAAATCATCATAACCGCTGACCATATTTGTAAAGCTGCTGTCTGTGGCCACATCAATGCGATAACCTGTCACGCCGACATTGTCGGTCGAGGCATCCCAGCTCAACGTCAAACCGCTGCTGGTTTCGTTACCGAAACTTGCATTGGTCGGAGCCGTCGGGGCTTCTGTGTCTGACGATGATGTAGTCGCGCCGGTTGCCGTATTACTGTTCGAAGACGTATTCTCTGCCGCATCATACGCCCTCACCCGGCCATAATACGTTGTGTCTGGATCAAGCCCGGTGACATCTTTCGTTAGAACATCTCCGACATCCAAATCATCATAACCGCTGACCATATTTGTAAAGCTGCTGTCTGTGGCCACATCGATGCGATAACCTGTCACGCCGACATTGTCGGTCGAGGCATCCCAGCTCAACGTCAAACTACTGCTGGTTTCGTTACCGAAACTTGCATTGGTCGGAGCCGTCGGGGCTTCTGTGTCTGCCTGACCTGTCTCAACCCCTAAGTTGCAAACATCACCGCTTGCCCGATAATTAGAATTATTATTATTGTCTATACTGAATCCGTATAAATAAGCATATGAACTATCGTCAAAACTGCGTTCTAATGAATCAACTAAAACTGTCCTATCGGCATCACTGTAAATATCAACATATAACGTACTATCCTGCCGATTAACTCGAATATAATAACGTTGATTCATGTCGAGGCCGGTTGAATTCCGCGTAAAGTGATTGGATATATTTTCGACTTCCAAACGTATGGTTGTTCCGGACTTATACCAAGAAATTATTGCTCCGTCTGACCAGTCATCATATGTATCGCCGCCGGTATTAGATATACCCCATACAGCGGTCTCTCCGGAAAATGTGTCGGAATCTGTCAGGATTGTGTCGAATTCATATGTGAAGTCCCCTGTAATACTGTCGCTTCTATAAACAAAGGAACTGGTATTTCTTGTCTCTATATCTGAAAAAGTAATACAGGAACTGGTCACAGTTATTTTATTATCGACATCCTGCTCTGTGAACGTTGTATAGTCGATAGGAGTTATTGTATCTGCATAAGCAGCCTTAACAGTAAACAAACCGGCAATCTCCTCTATAACAGCTTTCCCGGCTACAACAAATCCCTGCTTAATTTTGTTCAAGAAAGCCCATTGTTTTCCTCGCTCTTTTGGAACAATCGAAGATTGCTGGCCGGGATTATTCGAGACACCTTCTATCTGCCCATTAACATTATATTTATAATAAACCTTTTTCTCGTCTGGGTACTCAATGCTTATAATGTTATTTAAGGCATTGTATTCTTTTTTAATTTCATAATAATAACCATCGATTAAGATACCCGATGCAGTTTCTCGACCAAGGGAGTCATACGCAAACGACTTAGATCCACCGGGATATTCAACAGAGGTCAGACGTCCGATTGAATTAGATTTTGATAAATCATCATAGTGATAAAGCACATTGACGCTCAAACTGCTGTCCCATTTACGTTTAAGGCGGTTTATATCATCATATTCAAAAGATATTTCATGGTTCATTGCATCTTTTTGATAAACTAAATTCCCATTAAGGTCGTAATCGTAGAACCAGGTACCCATATCAGGGTCACTCATCTGTTTCTTACGACCTAAATAATCATACGTTATAATGGTCGTGACATCATCTTGGTCCTTGGTTTCAAGGAGATTTCCTTCCACATCATATTTATAATATGTCGTTGTATAATTAGAATAATCGCCTGTACCGGGATATAGGGCAGGGAATCTGTTATCAGAACCAGTTTTTTCAACTTTCTCAAGCAAGCGTCCCCAACCGTCATAAGTAGAATCCTGACGATGTCCATTTTCATCCGTATACTCAACAGTCCAAAGGTTATACTGAGTCGTTGTATATGTCGATGCATCTGGATTAGTGGTTTGCACCAGACGATCGATACCGTCATAAGCAAAAGCAACATACGGATTATCATGACTAAAGGATTCTATATAGTCAGGATTCGATTGTTGGGAATAATAAGGAAGATATTGTTCTACGGGTAAATCGTGGCTGTTATAACGCGTCTGTCCACTTACGATATATTGGCCATTCGGGGCCAGAACTTTAGTTTGCCGGTGACGCCCTAACCCATCGCTATAAACATATGTATCGATTATGCTTGCTTCACCGGATTTTACTCTTTGACGAGTTGTGACCTTACTGTAAGTATCCCCATAATCGTAAAGGATTTCTTGTGTAGGGAGACTAACTGTATCCAGAGGAGAAACGACTTTAGTCTGTCTGCCGAAACCATCATAACCATACTGTGTTGTATTATTATTTTGGTCGACAGAACTCTTTAACTGCCCCCACAAGCCGAATAAGCCAGTTTCTGTTTCAATTCCAGCGACTTCATAATATTCACTGACTACAGTATGTCCCAGATGGTTCTCAACAACGACAGGAAACATTCCGTATTCGCTGTCAAAAGTAATATTCGTTTCCTTGCCCCTAGGATCAATCGTTTCTCGAAGAAGGCCTAAGTCATTATAAAACATTTGTGTTTTGGGGTTATCCTCTGAATTTCCGGTCTTAGCATCTTCTTCCTTTTTGGTGAGAAGCCCCAAAGTTGGAGTATCACCCAAGACGTCACTGTAATCATAATAAAATTTCGTTAGACGTATTTCCTGTTCTTGACTTTCTTCATCCAGATCTCTTATAGAGATCTGATACGGCAATCCGATAACCCAGTCAGAAAAATTGTTTGTATAATCCGTTCGGACAACTCGGGTAATATCCGTATCATAGGTAAAATTGCTTTCATCAATAAACTCTACATTCCCGAATTGATGAAGAGTGGTAAGGTTGCCATACTGCTCAGACTGATTTTCATCATATGAATATGTTTCCACTGATGCTTTATGGTTTAAATTTTCATCAAAAACCTTATCGGCTTTAATACCCAAAAATACAAAATCACTGCTGTCTTCAATTACCGGGGTAGCATACCACCAATAGTACGTTGAACTCAGAAGTTCATCTTGACTGTTATAATTAGTCTGCTCATATTTCTTCCCTTTAAATATTTCATCTGCGACAAGATAATGGCTGATAGAATAATGTTGATCGGGATTAACAATCTTTATGTCTGCGAACCCCCTAAATTCCCGATCCTCAACAGGATCGGTAGCAGCCCAGTATCCGTTGGAATACGAATAACTTGTCTCATAACTGTCTTCCAATGAATTGGTTCGGACAACACGTTCTACGACCGGGATATTAAACGGCAAAAATCCATCGTCGTGGTCAAATTTTGCTGAAGAAGCATAATAAAATGTACTTACACCACCTACGCTATTATCAATAGCCTTTAATAAATCAGTAGGCTCTCCATCATTAGTATATAACCTAGCGGTTTCGCCCGATAGATTAATTATATAATCCGTCATTAAATCCGCATTATAATCCACTAGCCGAGTCGCAAGGTTTGTAAAACTCCCTTCCGGAAAAGTCCAACTGTCATCCGGCATCCATCCATCCCCGGTATTAATTAAAACTTTGTTCCCTGCCGCAGGACTCCCTTTAGCAATAATCATATCAGGCAAAGAGTCACCATTAATATCCGTAAACTGAGTTGATTTATCCGTTAAATCTCCATATCCAGAAGTATCAAGCCAGGGTGATTGTGTATCATCTATCCATCCATTTCCGGTATTCATAAATACGTGTGACGTGCTTCCTTGAACAAGATAAAATATGTCTGGCAAATAATCGCCGTTAAGGTCAACCAAACTAGCACCATTTTTTAAATCAGCATAACTGAAATCCGGTAAGGACCAAGGACTACTTAAAGTCCACCCTTCCGTTCCGTTAACCATATTATTAAGATATACATTACAACTACGACGAAGTGTGCCAGTCGTATCACTAGGCAAAGGAGGCTGATACGAAGAAATAAAGTCTGTATATCCATCCCCGTTAACATCGATAAATTCATTTCCTAAATGTTGTAACTGACCGTAATATTTAATATTAATCATCACATTATTCACTATGCGGCTAAGAATAACATTGACAACAGAAAAAAATCCTTCCTCAGCAGGTAACTCCCACGAAGATGGCTCTTCTTCAGTCCACCCCTGACCATTATTCACCGCCACCCAGTTCGCGACACCATACCCTGTGCCCAAATATTCGCCAGTGTCAAAATCATACAGATGCTCAGACATATGTTCTGCCCATATAAAATCTATTCTCCCATCGCCGTTAAGATCAGAAAGCCTTACACCCGTATCGGCCCCGACGATAGAATCGGATGAAAAAGTATCTCCCATTAATTCTTCTTGAATCAATGAGCCATAATAAGTATAAATGCCGGTCCCAGAAAACGTGGGCATATACCAATTGGTATCTTCGGCAGACCAAGAGATGTTATCTCCGTCCGCAACGGCAAGATAGGTAATACTTGTTTTCTGATCGAGAGCATTCACATAATGTTTGATGATATCAGGATAACCATCGGAATTCACATCCACAAACCTTACTCCCAAGTCCCTGAATCCTTCCGGACCATCTATATACATAGAGAACGCTATCGAAGAGAAATCAGAAGACAAATCCTTTCCTGTAAAACCTTTATTGTCATAATAAGAAAAAGTAATCGGGGGTAAGGATTGGCCAGAAGCATCAAACTCCGTTATTGTGGACACAAGATCTCTTCCTGTCCCAACACTTGCGCTATAACCCAAAACATATTCACGCTGTATTTGTTCTTCAGCTTTTACGGTCACTTTATTGATTCTTTGAGTGGTTTTTACTAAAAAGCCCGGGTTATATGCACTATATGATTTTAATCTTGTCTCCCGTTCAAATATAACTTGTGCATAGGGTGCCAACGAAGCAGTTTGATTCCCAGCATAGTCAATCGTATCCGGATAAATTTGATTATCTTCACTGTCTTTATAGTAACTTATCTCCATATAGTTACCATGCACATCTTCCACCTTATCTAAACACCATTTAAATATATGCGAAGAATCTGTCGGATCATCTAACCGTGAGGCTTGCGTCTGTCCATAGTAATATTGGGTTCCAGATTTATCTGTAATAAGCCAATAGTCTTCGGGACTTGTTTTATGTTCAATCTTTGAAAAAGATCCTTCTATTTTTGGATGATAGATTTGATTGGTTGAATCATAGACCAAATCAGCAGCGCTTCCCTGCTGCACCAAAACAAAAGAATCACTACCATCGTACTGCGGGGCTCCCCGTTTCGTTGAGCACTCTATGGCACCTAACTCCATAACCCAGCCAACGCCCAACAAACCATTTCTCATGTTTGAACTATAGGAAATAACGATATTCGGTTCAATCCCATTAATACCTGCCGGGACTTTTATAGGGAAAGATTGGATTAGAGACCCAAATTGTGGGGAGACGTTTACAAAGAGACCACTATGGCCAAGAGGTTGATTATTAAAAATATCTTCCCCGATTGGAGAGGATAAAGTTGTCATTGAAAGAGACGAAGAAGATACCTGCTGATCCTGAGAAATATTGCTTTTGAAACTAAAAGCGGTTGAGCTGGTTTTTGCTTGGGTGCTAGCAGTTGAAGATGAATTGTTTATTATATTTACAGAATTTATCTTGTTCTCAACTTTATTAAAATTTATTGTTTTAGGAATCGAATCGGGAGCAATAGCAACAGAAGGAGTAGTAATATTGGATTTATTTTGAGAATTAGCGGAAATGCTTCCAATGGCAACTTTTTTCTGTTCCGCGTCTACTTTGGGCAAAACAAAACAAAAAGAAAGAATTGTTAAAATTGTTGCATAAAAAAACGGCCTTTTCTTCATCATTCCATGACTCCCCTGTTGTAATTAGGTAATTTATTTAATATTTAAAACAACTCAAAGAAATAAAGCTGGTAAAGTAATTTGATGAAATTTTGCAAAAATACGTCTTAAAAGTCAATTTTTATTGAACAAAACAAGAAAATAGATAGGTCATTTGCCTAAACCTTAAAAAATTCATGCGAAAACACAAAAAATATTTCCTCCATCAAAACAGATCTTGATTACGCTATTATTTTCAAAGCATGGTTGTATTATCCATTATTTACGAAATATTACAATCGGCTGACTTGACATATTGCTGACACTTTTTGTTATGCATGCAAAAAAATTTTTCAAAGCAACCTAATTTGTCCTTAAAAATTTTTAAATAACATTTAGCGTCACAAAAAGTAGGGTAAAAGAGATATGTCCTTGAATTAGGGTGTGTTTTTGAATATTCTGAAAGGAAAATTTTTTAATAACCGGGGAGAATAGTACACTCAATACCAACTTTCAACTGGTACTATTTTTCGGGAGATACTCCCTTGTCTTCTTCTCCCTCACATAGAGGCAGAGCGCCACCAATCATAATACTTGCCCTGAAGATCTTTTTTGGATGGAAAAGGATAGAACAGGAGATTTTCCTTGCTCCCGAGAAAAATTCCGTTCTCTATAGTGCGAAATGGAAATGACTGTGAACTAATACGATCAACTGTTGTAGTGGATTTCTTTGGATTATTTTTAAGCTGAATGAGACAATCTCGCAGATGTTCTACATTTTGATATGGCAGATTACGTACTTCTCCAAATTTTGGGTCTTCACGCAACTCACCAAGGTGCAAATCAACAAAACAAATCTTAGGAAAATAAATATTTTGACTCCCGTCAGTAAGATATTTACTGAATTCCAAAGGATTTAAAGTGCTAACAACACTTGGATGCACGGGACAAATTTCTTGATATAAATAATAATTCTGAGAAACTTCAGGAAGTATCTCGCTTTGCTGAAGACACAAAGGTTTTCCATCTCGAGTAACTAGATAAAGATCTTTAATGTCACTCAAAGGTATTTTTTCAAGGACACGATAACATGATCCATATACCGAATGTTTTGGTTCTCCGTTTGAATGATTAATACAGCGGCTCTTAATATTATCCAAGTTGAAACTTGAATCATTCGTTGGTTCTTCTATCTCAAAAAATATAACCTGGCCACTGGCACGTTTTTGTGTTCCGACGGCTAAATAAGAACCAAAATCCATGGGCGGTAGCATAGAAGCGATAAAAGATTCAGGAGTTAAAGAAAGATAGAAATATATTTTCATAATTCCTCCATTTTTAGTTATTTAAAAACACAATTTGCCTGCGAACAATAATATTGGGATCTAATACGAGTTGAATGAAACTCCACGGCCTCACGGCCGTGGTTTCTTAACTATTTTGACTGTGCAAACGCAGCTAAAATTCTATCTGCGTTTGTCCTCGGTCTTCCCGGCCTTGATATTCGATGTATCGCTTTATCGATTCTTCGTCGGCTCCAACCGTTGACACAAAATACCCTGCTGACCATATCCCTGCCTTTTTCACATACATCTTGTCTAAAAACTTATATCGCCGCCTCATCAGCTTTGCTGTGTTACTCTTAATCAGATTTACTGCATGACTTACAGCCATCTTCGGCGGAATTGATGCCAAAAGATGCATATGATCTAAATCTGTATTTACTTTTTCAATGATGATCTCAGGATACCGTCTCATCACTCCCAAAACGCATCTTTTGACATACTCCGCCGAACCCCATCGCAATATCTTTCGCCTATATCTTGTACAAATGACAATATGGTATCTGGCATAGTAAACTGTGTGTCCTTGCTTCAAATATCTCATGCACCCATTGTATCATACGCAACCAAGACCTCGGAAACGCTTCATCCACGGCCTCATGGCCGTGGTTTTTTCGCGATAATAAAAATTTTTACTTTTTTTAATCTTACATATTATGCCACTGGACCTCTCACATTCTTTTAAAATTTTTAAACCTTCTTTATAATTTTGTTTATCTTTTGCTCGACGTTCGCATATAATTAATTCAACATTTCCCCTGCCTTGGTCTGATATGCTTTCTAATATACTGAACTATAAAGTCACAACAGCAAAGTCATCAGTTGCCCCTATGGAAGGATTTATATTAGGGGAAACAAACAAAATAAACAAAAAAATATTAAACAGTTTCTTAAAAATTTTATTTAATAAACCATGAATGACAGAATAAATGTAAGCTAGAATTTTATAGTATCACAAATTAAATTTCTGACAATTGCTTAACTTGTTATCAGCTGACTCTTTTTGACATATTGCTAAATTTTTCACGAATATTTTATAAACAGATATAACTGGAAAATACACCGAAAGAACAAATGTTTTTACAAAGTTGCTTGAACTTGCATTAATTGACTTATTTGATTAAGGACCCGTTCAGCTTTTTGATTATGACCTAAAACACGATATTTAGCTGCGGATTCTTCAGCCTTTTTTATAACTTGGGGCAATTCAGCCTTATCCAATTCCGCTTCTTTCTTCCATTTAATCAAGGATATCCTACTATACAAATCACCATATTTAGCATCACGCCAAATTTTATCACCTAGCCCGGCTTGTGAATCCTTTTCAGTCTTTTCTATCAAGATTTTCACCTTTTTTAAAAGAGACTCCCATAATTTTTCTTGATTACTTTGATTATTCCGAATTTTTTTGCACCAACCAAAAATTTCTTCTTGTTGCTTTTCAAAAAGATTACAAAACAAGTCAATCTGGTGAAAAAAAATATAGTCTCGCCAATAAGAATTTTTGTAGTCCTTAAACAATTGAAAATCTTCACAAACGCTTTTTATTTCTTCCAATTTGTTTTCACTCTTTAAATATATCGTTTTAGCTGCATCGATCCTCTCTTGAGAAATAATATTTTTCAAATCAGATTTCTCCTTCATTTGGCTTATCATTTTCTTCATTAACGGCAAAAGTAATGCAGCTTTTTGGGAATCATCAAATTTATTATTATAAAGCAAAAAGAATTTTTCCTGATTAGAATCGCCGTTATATTTTTTGTTTAATTTCTCAAGTATCTCTTGCAGGGAAATTATTTCTTGTTCAGACAAAACATCCCACCATCGTTGTTCATTTAACTGATGCAGGGTCCGAACAATTTCGTATTTAGCCAAAAAGCCCATTTTAGTATTTGACGTCACAGCAGAATAACACTTTAAGGCTTTAACATAATCATTCTCATAATAAAGCACATTTCCCTCTAAAATTTTTAACCTCATCCGATTGTTTTTGTTGTTCGGCGATTTCTTAACATATTGTTGACAGCCACAAATCATACTCAACAACAGCTTGCCATAACCGTACTGCCGTAAAGTATCTCCGATGTCTGAACAATGCGACTCTGTTTTCGGTGTACACAGGATTTCGCAAAGACAATCATAACAATCAGGAACGACTTTTTTGTATCTTTCTTCTGAGCTCATCTTCTCTAACACTTGTATAAAATGAAAAAATTCATAGGTTCCTCGTATAAATTCCAAATTATCATCAGTTGTTATTTCTTGTTCTTTCATACTTGCAATATTTTTAATATTTTCGATCAACTCGTTTTTCTTCTTTGCCATAAATTCTTTTATATCAGGGGTCAATCTTAAGACAACTTCGGCATTTCCGCTTTTTACAAGACGATCTTTATCGCCATCATCACAATTAATTTTTTCGCCTTTATCAGAGGCTTCTTGGATTTCATGAAGACGTATTACTACTTTCCTCGATTCATCACTAATTTTTTCTTTAGAATGCTCGACTCTAACCAAATACGGTCTTAAACGAGTAAGTTCCAAAATATCTTTATTCGCGATGAGAACAATTCTCACATCGAATTCTTCACAATTTAACTCTGTCAGTTTCTGGAGAAAAACCTCCCACTGTTCCATGACATGCTGTTGCCAAGAGTCAGAACCCAAGCAATGATGAAGCGAAAAAATCGTTTCTGCGTTATCAATCAAAAAAACTATCTTTTTCTTTAAGCTTCCTTGGTAAAACAGCCTTCTTATATCGAGAATTATAAAATTTAAATTATCCACATGGTTTTTATATTTACCAAAATCTTCTAAGTCTGATTTGTTAAGCAAAAGATTCAAGATGCTACTTAAATGTTCAATAACCATGTTGGGTTGGTCATGGCTTGCACAAATTTCACACACTTGATAAACGTTTCTTTTCTCAAGAAGAAAGTCTCGGACAAAAGCTGATTTTCCTTGATTGCTTTCTCCATAATACAGACAAATTAAAGCATTTTTTGTTGCAATGAATTCCTCTAACGATTTTAGCCGACGTTCACGCATATCAATTAATTTCCTCCTCTCATCCAAGCCGCCCTACAACTCGGGCAAGGAAGTGTTGATATATTCTCTCAAATTGCGCATATTTTGCAGAACCCTGAAATTTTCTTTGAATCATTTCTTGTTGACCGATGAAATATTGAACTTCATCTTTAGGCTTATTCAAAAAAATCAAGATATCTGCCATAGCTCTGCACTCAGTTAAAAGAGGCTTCTCTGGTCGGCCGATGTTTCGGACAAAATTTTCAATGCAAGGATCTCCTCTAAGATGAAGCAAAAAATTATGAGCCTCAGTATTGTCACGTAAATTACAAATTAAGGACCACAACCCGACCAGTGTCAGTGTTTGAATAAACCAATTCCCGGGACATTCCATGCCTTTTCTTATATTTTCCCAAGCTCGTTCATAAAAACCTATCTGTGTTAAAATAAATCCATTTAAAAGAAATAGAAATGGGTCTCTTTGCTCACGTACAACATTATTCAATACATTAAAGGCAGCAAAATAATTTCTCGTCCAATACAAAAAGAAAAAATGCCATATTTTAGGTTCGACTCTTGCCCCTAAATCAGCAGAACACATCTCCATTTTTTCTAACACATCAAAATTATCTTTTTCAAAACTTTTATTTTTATTGTCTTTATTGGTCTCTTTTTCCCATCTCTGAAATTGATTTAGAAGATATTGAAAAAACAAAATGCAACTTAAATAAGGTTTTTCCCTGCGACTATTCAAAACATTATTTTGAAGCATCTTTTGAACACTATCACCCCAGTGCAAGAAAATATCAATTCCTGGGTCATAAAATCCAAACTTTAACATGTAATAGAGAGCAGTTAACTTTTTCCTATGCGCCTCCAGATCAGTAGGGTTATCTGCAATATATTTTGTGTACAGATCAAAGGCGCCCCGAAGGTCACCTTTAAGTTCATATTCGTAACCAGAATGATACTCCGGTAGGCGCGGCGTATGACTATATGTGTACTGGAGATAATTATTTTTTATATCCAACACACCATTGTTGTAAAGAATTGCTATATTTAAAGGAATCAACACATAAATAAGATACCGGCCAATTGTGTCAGAAAACTCAAACTCTTGAAAATCCATGTTGCGAACAACTCGCTCAATAGTTAAAAAGCGTTTTTCATCAATAATTTTGCTAAAATCAGTAAGACGACGAATCAGATAATTTGTTGCAGGAAAATTATCAAGAAGATCGTTCTCTTTGAGTATTGTAAATAAAGCTTCAAAGTTATTAAACGCAACTCCTTCTTGCCAAAATCCTTCTAAATTTCGGGTAACTTCATCTTGTTTATTATCAAAGCCTCGACAATAGCTAGAAATTATTTTCCCCCAACGGCACCCGTCCTCCCAACCGAAAGATTCTTCGGTTATAGCAGCATTATTCTCTGGGCGAGACAACATCCAATTATATATTCTTGTGAAAAATTCATAAAGGCGGGAGAATGCGGACGGGTCATCATCGTACACATAGTTATAAATAAGTTCATTCAACTCATATATCTTTACCTTTTGCTTCAAATAATGCGCTTCATTAGCTGTGATAACTAATTCCTTATCTTTAATTTTCTTAGCGAGAATCTGGAAAAAGACACGCAAATTCCCAGAGCATTCATAATAGAGACAAAGTTCAAAGTTTTCTAATATGCTCTTATGTTCATGCCTATTAGAAGTAAGTACTTTAACTGGAAAAAGAGTAGAAAGCCTCATTTCATTTTTCCTGTAGCATGGGATATAGACGGCATCAGTTATTAAATGAATCAGAAGATCTTCATGACTTGAATTAGATTTTAGGACATCAAAAACATTCTTATTAACGACAAGGATAAAAATAACACCACTTTCAAAAAATATATTCTTCAAATTCGAAAGCATCTCGAGTAATGATCGTATATTTCTTGGATCCATATAATCCGTGTAGCGGGGTTGTTCATCCTTTACCGCCGAATCCCCTGAACGAACCATTTCAGATTCACGAGTAAAAAGAGGGAGTTTGTCTAATTCGTCCAAAACAAAAATCAGCCTTTTATTGGCCAAACTTAAGTCTTTCAAAGCCTCCTTAAGCAATTTTTCAACGTAATACAAATTATCCTTTAACGAAGAAACCAATACAGCTTCCGAGACCTTTTCTCTTTCAACTTCTCCACCAACTTTCAAAGAAAGGAACTCTAGATTCGGCGTTATATTCAGTCGATTGAGCTCTTTTCTAGTATCACTTTTACTCTGCGCAAAAAAAAGTGCTTCTTGAAGGGATTTTAACGACCTTCTATCTTGCCCCTCTGGCCACATGTCTTCTAATTGAATAGCAATCAAATTAATAAGATCGTACTTTAAATTTTCAAAAGAAAAACTACTTAAGTTGATGGTTGCTGAAATGAATTTTATTGTTTCCTTTCCCTTTTCCTGATCAGACGGATTATTATCATTAGGTTCCAACTCATAAAGCAAATAATTCAAAAAGGTACTTTTCCCTGTGCCCCGATAACCACTAACCAAGAAAGCACCGCCCTTAGAGAATTGAATTCGATCCTTCAATTTTCGCAGAATTGACTGACGCCATGAATCTGGACTAAAAAAATTCTGTCGAAAAATGGCTGCATAAGGATGATTGTTGGGCTTTCTTAAAAGCTTAAAATCATCCGTATTCAAAGCTGCTGATGAATAAAGCCGGTTTAGTAATGAATCATTTATTGGCATAACACCTCGCTAAACTGTAAGTAACGATTAATAAAATATTAGGTCAATTATCACCGAAAAATCTTCAATCTGTCTTTGAGGATATGATTCCTTAAGATGAATTAAGTTGTTAGCTGTTTATGTATATATTGTATTATAGTTGTAGCTAATAATGCAATGACGGTACTTAATAATGTAAATATAATTTTTTCTACCATTGTTTTATCTAACGCAACAGGACTCGGGGATACGCGTAGCCTGTCGAAGGTGGCGAAAGACGCCGCTGTAGTTGTTAGGTTTTAATTTTATCTTTTCTTTCTACATTTTTTATTATCACATCGACACTTTATAACTATAAGACATCATCTACACAGTATCATCCTTCTTTTTCGCTCTGTCAATAGCCCGATACGCCCAAAAACTGACCTTTTTTCACATAAATACGATTTTTTTGCATTACAAGCGCTCTTGAAATGTTCCCGTGCCAGAGCGTGGATTTTCGTGGCGCAAAAAGGGGTATTGGGGACAAATGAAGGGACAAGAAAAAGCCCTCCTGCCTCGTGGTAAAAGGAGGGATATTGATTACGGGGGATCATATTGAAACAAGGTGCTTCGGTATGCTATGGATCAACCCTGCACCTTATGTGTTGCGGCAAGCCGCAATCAAACCCGTAGCTTCGCTGGCAAATCAAACTGTGGACCTGTCAGATAAGGTCCCCGACTCGATTGGCGGTGCCGCTTCGCGGCATCCTGGATTCCGGCTTTCCCTAAATTATTATTTAAGGTAACCCGTAATCGAACCCGTCCTGCTTCGCAGGATACGAGTTCAAACTGTCAAGCACGGCTTACATGCAAAAAGGACTTCCCCTTCTGGGGAAGTCCTTTTTGCTATTTGGCGGGCCCGACGAGATTTGAACTCGCGGTCTTCTGATCGACAGTCAGATATGTTAACCAAGCTACACCACGGGCCCAAAATATTCTTTTGGGAAAGTATAAGTTTATTATGTAATAAGTTTTTTGTAAAGCAAAATTTTGGTGGGCGATGAAGGGATCGAACCCTCGACCTCCTGAATGTAAGTCAGACGCTCTAACCAGCTGAGCTAATCGCCCCTAAAGTGCTGTCATAATACAACATGGCAAACAATCTGTCAATAAAGCTTATTGTCTTCTTTCAAAAGGTCTTACGCTCCGACCTTCCCCAGCAAAAAGACCATGACAAACAGGGCCACGGTTTCGATGATCCCCAGAACCATCATATAATTCGTGAACCCTTTACCTGTCTCAGCTAAAGCGTCTGCCGCACCCGCTCCTGCCTTCCCCTGCATCCAGGCCGACATTCCCATGGCCGCGCCGCCCAAGAGGCCGATACTCCAATAATACTGTCCGGCTTGCGCGGCTGTGGCGATTTTGCCCATAAGGATCATACCGTAAATCGTTTGTGACAAAGGCGCGCCGACAAAAGCCACCAGCATAAACGGAGCAGTTTTACTTTGCGCAAAACATTTTTTCCAGGCCCCCACAGCCGACATCCCCGCGACCCCGGTCCCCAAAGCAGACCCCATGGCCGCCATGGACACCGCTGCTGCCACACCCAGGTCACTTAATTGCGTCAAAAAAGTTTGTTCCATTTTCTTCTCCTTATTAAACGGACTTTTTCAAAAAATTTTTCTTTTTAAAAGGGCTGTATTCAAACCCGGCCCACTGCAATCCCAAATGCGTGGAAAACTCTAATGTATTTAACCGTATGCCGTGCACCACCAAAGCCAGAACAGCCAAAATGATATTCACGGTGTATAAAATAATAATCCATACAGGCCCCATGGAATTGGCGGCGTCTGCCACCGCCACCGTCGCCAGTCCCACAGCAAAAAGGCGTATATAAGAAATAATATCTGTAAAAGTACTGATAAAATCAAATACGATGTTCACACCGAGATCCCGCAAAGAAATCAACGGATTCCTGTTAGGACAAGTCATGAATAAAACCAGCACCATGCCCGCCCCTGCCAGCCAGTTAGCAAAAGAAGGCAGGCTGCTGCCAAGCACAAAAAACTTAACCCAGAAAAACATCCCCCATATGAATAATATCCATCCGACATCGGAAAGAAAGTGTAGCCGGGGCATTTTTAAAACGGCACGCCAGCCGTGCGCGATGCTCAGGTGCACGCCTCCGATGATAAAGCATACAAGCTGAACATTCTTTTCATTTGTTAACCAGGGAATCAAAGGTTTAATCTTTCCGGTCAGCCAGGCTTGCCCGAAATACGTGCCGGTCAACACGCCCCACGCGATCACACACCCGCACAGCAAAAACCCCAGCCGGAAAGCCAGCTTCACCTTGTCTGTCTCCTGATTCTTTTTCCTGAGTTTATGCCGGAAAAAAACCGCCGCCAGCAATATCAGCGTGCCGTACCCGGCATCGCCGATTAAAATCCCGACGAACAAAGAAAAAAACACCAGGAAGAACGGGCTGACATCCAGCTCCCGGTATCCGGGGATGATGTTTGTCAAATCAAACAAGGGGTTCACCGTCTCCACCCATTTGGGATTTCTCAACAAAGTCGGCACCTGGTCTTCTTCCTTCGGGTCTTCAAACAGAACACCCCATTGTTCTGTCCTGGCCGATGATTCCAGCTGCGGGGTCAAATCCTGCGGACAAAACCCCTGGATAACACTCAGCTGTTTGTCCCCGCCCCGCCCTTCCAAAACCGTTTTAAAGTCAAGATCGTCTTTCAGCCGGGCCAAAACTTTTTTCAAATGGTCGAGATACCTGCTGTTGTCAAACATCTGCTGATGAGCCTTTTTGATCCGCTTCCGCAGCCGCCCCTGTTCTTCTTTAATCCGACGCAGCCGCTGATGGGGAAGCGGCAGGATTTTATAGGGGATATCCCCGTCTTTATAAGACAAGGCCATACACCGGGCGATTTTGTGTTTGACAAAGACCGGCGCAAGGATGACTCCCTCGGGCGCAGAAGAGACGTCTTTCTCCGGGACTTCCACAAGTTCGACTTTCAGTCCTTTGGCGCGCAGCTGTTCGATATCTTCCAGGCTGAAATCCCCCCAGGGCTCCCACTGTTCAATCTGCACCTGGCGCTTGGCAATTCCTTCCCGGTCACGGTCCATCAGCGCCGCCAGGCCGAGAACAACATCAGCCGTTTCCTTCCAGTCCGGCGCCTCGACTTGCTGAGGGTTTTTATGTTCATGCGTCAAATAGTTAACCGCCTGCTCTAAAAGCTTAATATCGTCTTTCAGCTGGTTAATCCCGCTGCTCTTGGGGAGGCGCAAATGAGCCACGTGCAGGACACCCAGCTCACGCAAACGTTTGAGCGCAGGCTCAACATCCCGGTTCTGAACAATCAGAAAAACTTTTTTCATCGGAACAATCATTCTGGCCTCTATCCTTTTACGCCGCGGCGGCTTCCAATTCGGCTGCCGCCTCGATTTTCTTCTTTGCGACTTTACTGATCCCGACGGCGTTCGACTGCTGATCCCCCAGGTAAATACGGATCACCCGGATATGTTCCAGGCACTCGGGGATTTTGACTTTTTCAAATAAGTTGACCCGCTGGGTTGTCACCCGCAATTCCTTCTGCAGGACATGAATTTGCTCTTTAATAATCCCTATCTCGATAAAATCGTGCAGGTAGTTCTTTAAATCCGCAAGCCCGCGGTCCACCCAAAACGGCACAACGAACAAATCATAATCCGGGACCTTAAACTTAATCTCTTTTAAGACCGGGACATCGGCACCGGCAATATTCATTGTGCCGATCAGAACATCCTGATGATCCGGGATAAGCCATGACCGGAGGTCCACCGTCTCCGGCAGCAAAGAATCGGAAAGCAGGCCCACCCAGCGGCCGATCTCCTCTTTCTGCCTGGCCAGGGAAGCTTCCTTCTCCTTAAGCAGCTTACGGATCTCCAGGATTTTCATCTGCAGCTGTTGTTTCTTAAGCTGCAGCGTCGGGAGATAGTGCCGGAACTGCTTCAAGCTGTCGCGCTGGCGTTTCAGTTCGCCTTTTGTTAATTTAACTTTTCCCATGGCTAAAATATCTATTTGGTATTAAACGACACCTGTGCATCCTATCTTATAACGCCTCCCCTGCCGGGAAGGCAGCAGGGCTTCACCGCAGGTTCCGCAGCCGGGCGTTTTCCTCCTGGCGAGCCCGGGGATCAAACACTGGCCTCTTTTTTGGGCCAGAACTCCTTGAGCAAAGATTCTTTTATCCCGGTCTCAGCCGGCTCAAAGATATCCGCCAGGATACGCCACCCCAGGTCCAAAGCCCCTTCCAGCGGAATGTTAACGCTCAAATCCATAAGTTCATTCTCGAAACGGTGTCCGTACGTCAGCAGCTTTTCATCCCAGGGGCTCATTTCAAATCCCATGGATTTCTTTTCCAGCGTTGAACGGTAATCGGCAAACAGCTGGATCATCCGGTCCATAATCGTCCGGTGATCAGCCCTTGTCTTGCCGTTGACCTGCTGCTTCAGACGGCTTAAGCTTCCGAAAGGCTCAATGCGTCCGCCGGTCAAATAAAACTGCCCCTCGGTGATGTATCCGGTATTATCCGGCACCGGGTGGGTAACATCGTCTCCCGGCATGGTCGTGACCGCCAGAACCGTGATGGAGCCGGCCGTATCAAAGTCCACGGCTTTTTCATAACGCGCGGCCAGCTGGCTGTACAAATCCCCCGGATATCCGCGGTTGGACGGGATCTGCTCCATGGTGATGGCCACCTCTTTCAAGGCGTCGGCAAAATTCGTCATGTCGGTCAGGAGCACCAGCACCCGTTTCCCCGTCAAAGCAAACTGCTCCGCGACAGCCAGGCTCATGTCCGGGACAAGCAGGCATTCGACCGTCGGATCGGCCGCCGTATGGATGAACATCACGGACCGGGAAAGGGACCCGTGTTGCTCAAGCGTCTCCTTGAAAAAAAGGAAGTCGTCATATTTCAGGCCCATCCCCCCGAGGATAATCATGTCCACTTCCGCCTGCAAAGCGATCCTCGCCAGAAGCGGGTTATACGGCTCCCCGGCCACGGAAAAAATCGGCAGTTTCTGCGATTCCACCAGGGAATTAAAAATATCGATCATCGGGATTCCGGTCCGGATCATATTGCGGGGCACGATGCGTTTGGAAGGGTTCACGGACGGGCCGCCGATATTGATCATGTTCTCGTCCAGGGACGGGCCGCCGTCCCGGGGCACGCCGCTCCCGTTAAAGATCCGGCCTAACAGGTTATCGGAAAACGACACCTGCATCGGATGTTTTAAAAACCGCACTTTATCGTCCGTGGAAATGCCGCGGCTGCCGGCCAAAACCTGCAGGGAAACCTTGTTCCCGTCCAAACGGATGACCTGGGCGAGGGACATTCCCATGCGGGTCTGGATTTCGGCAAGCTCTCCATAGGCGATGTCTTCGGCTTCCACGGTAATGACATCACCGGCAATCTGTAAAATCTGGCTGTAAACTTTTTGCATCGTATTAACCTCTGACTGGTTCTTTGTTCAAAGTCTTTGTATCCGCGGTTAACTGTTCCCGGATATTTTTCTCTATGGACTGGAATTCATCGCTTTGGAAGGCGGCAGAATTCCAGTTGATGAATTTCTGCCTCAGTTCCTGAAAGAATCTGCGGGCCGTTGTTTTGTCTGAAAATTTGAATTTCTGGTCAATGATCTGCTCGAGCAGATCATAAATATATCTCTGCCGCTCGTCCGGCGTCGCTTCGTCGACCTCGTCAAAAGCATTCTGCTGCAGATACACGGCATCAAAAAACTCCCCTTTCAAATACTCGATAAACTCTTCCGTCGTTGTCCCTTCCTCCCCGATGACTTTCATCATCTGGGAGACATGGCTGGCTTTGCGGAGGATCGCCACGCCTTTCTGCACCTTCGCGCCGTCAATAAAGCTGTCGTATTTGCTCCAACTGTCCAAAGGGTCGATGGAGGGATACCTGCGGGCGTTCGCGCGGTCGCGGGACAAACCGTGAAACGCGCCGACGACTTTCAGCGTCGCCTGGGTCACCGGCTCTTCAAAATTTCCGCCGGCCGGAGAGACCGACCCGCCGATCGTCACGGACCCCATACTTCCGTCATGAAGCTGAACCAGGCCCGCGCGCTCATAAAACGAAGCGATGCGGGTTTCCAGGTAGGCCGGAAACGCTTCTTCCCCGGGGATCTCTTCCAGACGTCCGGACATTTCCCGCATGGCCTGCGCCCACCGGGACGTGGAATCCGCCAGCAATAAGACATTCATTCCCATCTGCCGGTAATATTCCGCTAATGTCACGGCTGTATATACGCTCGACTCCCGGGCCGCCACCGGCATGGAACTGGTATTACAGATAATAATCGTGCGGTCCATCAGCGTCTGCCCGGTCTTCGGATCTTTGAGTTCCGGGAATTCTTTAAGGAGCTCAACGACTTCGCCGGCCCGTTCCCCGCAGGCCGCGACGATCACGATGTCCACGTCCGCATGACGGCTGATCAAATGCTGCAAAACTGTTTTGCCGGCGCCGAAAGGCCCCGGAGTGCAGAACGTTCCTCCGACCGCGACCGGGACCAGAGTATCGATAATGCGGATCTTCGTGACCAGCGGCTGTGTCGGTTTGATTTTATGGGCATACGCCGTGATGGGAACTTTGACCGGCCACGTCTGTTTCATGGTTACGGCATGAACCTGTCCCTGTCCGTCTTTCACGCGGGCGATCGTGTCCTTGACTTTATACGTGCCTTTGCCGACAATCTCTGTCACCTCAAGTTCTCCCTGGAGATGGAAAGGGACCATGATCCAGTGCTGGAAAACCTTTTCCGGAACAACGCCGAGCTTTTCTCCGGCCAGGACTTTATCCCCGGCTTTGGCCTCCGGGGTGAACTCCCACGTCGAATCATCGTCAAGCGCGGTTAAATAGGCTCCCCGTTTCAGAAAAAAACCATACTGCTCGGCTAAATCCGGGAGAGGATTCTGCAACCCGTCATAGACCTGGGTCAACAACCCCGGCCCCAGCTCAACGCTCAGCAGTTCCCCGGTGAACTCCACCGTATCCTGAATACGGATCCCCTGGGTGTCTTCAAAGACCTGCAGGTCCGCGCGTTTACCCTTAACACGAATAACCTCCGCCTTCAAACGCTCCTGCCCTGCCACGACATAGGCCACTTCGTTCTGCATAACCCGGTCCGCAAAGGCAACCGCCACCATATTCCCGTTGACCCCTATCACCTGTCCGGTTCTTGATCGACTCACGCTTCATCCTCCGTTTCTTATGACTGAGTCTGCCTGCCGCGAATCCCAGCCATTATCTCAACCGCGATGCGGTTGTACAGTATTCTTGAAAGGTATGTTCCCCGTGCACAGAATCTATGCGCTCCAGCCGTTTTAGAATCTGCAGCTTCAAAGCATAGACCAGCAAAAAATCCAAATCAAAAAAATGTCCCTGCCCGATATCTTCCAGCTTATCCCACCGCAGCTGGTCGATCAATTTTTCTCCGGACAACGGGTCCTCCGCTTTCTGGGCCTGGTTGATGACCTCAACAACCGCCGCCTGGCCGGTCCGGCTTCCCCGCATATAGGACAACGGATCTTTTTTGAGCACACCGGCCCTGACCAAAACCCATTGGTTACGGAGATCCTGCATAAAATTCTGCCATTCCGCAATGACCCGGTGCTCCGCTTTGATGTCCTGCCCTTTTTCGATCAGCAGGGCCTGTTCAATAAGCCTCCGGTCCCGCTCCGGCAGCAGTCTTTCACTCTGCTCCAAAAAATTTTCCAGGCAAGTCGGGCATTTCACCCCGAATTCCAGAAAAGGCAGGCTGGCCGCAAAATAATAATACATCTTTACACATCCTGTTTTTCTAATGATTCCTGCAGAATCTGCGCCACCTGCTCATTTAAATACTGGCCAAGAAATTCCGCCAGGCTCTTGTCCGTAAAATCAAAACACGACTTTCCCTGGTCAAAACTGATCGTAAAGCCTTTGCGAATATTCTGCGCGGACTTTAAAACAAGCGGCTGTTTTAAAGCCTGCTGCAATTTTTTCAAGAATCCATCCTTCAGTTTATTCAGGTCTTCTTCACTTAAAGTCGCAGTGATATCCGCGCCCTTATCGCCTTGAACATAAGCGCTCGCCACTTTCTGGATAAGGGAGGAAAGTTCTTCCGGAGTAAGAGCTTCCCCCAAACTCCGGGTCACGAGCCCGTCCAGCATTCTGAGCATGTCTTTCCGCAACCGCAGCAACATGTCCCGGGAGGCTTGCTTTAACACGGCCCGGGTTGCTTCCTCGATTTTCTGCCGGTCCGTTTCGGCTTCGGCCATAATACTCTCGGCTTCCTTTTTGGCCTGAGCAATAATATCCTCGGATTTTTTAACCGCCTGAGACTGAATGTCCTTGGCCTGCGTTTCAGCAGCCTGAATGCCCTCAGTTTTAATTTTGTCTATCAGTTCCTGAACACGTTCTGTCATCTCTTTTCTCCGGTGTAATTTTTAATAAATAATATAAAACCTTCCTCTAATTATTCAAAGACAAGCTGATCAATCCCTGTTTAATAAAGAAAGGGAAACCTGCCCCGTCATGTTTTCTAAGCATGAATAAGGTTGTTTCCCCCCTCCGCTTTTTAACTATGTAATTAATAAATAATGACTCACACGGCCTGGATGTCCTGTAATATCTGCTTCGCTGCCTGCCGGGGATCTGCCGCCCGGATGATCGGCCTTCCGATCACAAGGAAACTGCTGCCGCTTTTTATCGCTTCCTGCGGTGTCGCGGTCCTCTTCTGATCCTGAACATCTCCGCCGGCCGGCCGGATACCCGGCGTCACAATAATGAAGTCCGGGCCGAACTCGCGGCGAATGACCGGGGCTTCATGGCAGGACGCCACCACCCCGTCACACCCGGCCTTCCTGGCACACTCAGCTTTCTGCAAAACTTGAGTGAGTATACTATCCGTTTTTTGTTCACTTGTCAAGACAGTTACGCCGATCGCCAAAGGTTTCGGAACATCAATCTCCAGGGCGGCTTTCGTTCCTGCTTCAACAGCCGCTTTCAGCATCTCCGGCCCTCCGGATGTATGCAGGGTATACATAAACAATCCTTTATGCCTGGGAGGCTCCTTTTTATAAGCGCTCATACTCCGCTCGATGGCGACATTCAGGTGCGCAGCGGCTTCAACGGCGCGCGCAACGGTATGAGGGATATCATGAAATTTTAAATCCAGAAAAACGCGTTTCCCTCTTGCTTCGATAAACCGAACCGCAGCCGGGCCGCAGGACGTAAACAGCTGGCTGCCGACTTTAAAGCAGTCAATATAGTCGTCCAGCTGCACCACCAGGGAACGGACCTCTTCCAAAGTATTAACATCCAGGGCGACAATAACCTGGGCTTTTTGTTTCTTTTCACTCATGGCGCTATCACGCTCCCGCAAAGTTGATGAATATCCTGAATCTTCTGTTTCTTCATATACGCCTTAATCCCCTGCAGCACGTCCAGAGGCGCGCGCGGATTGACAAAGTTAAAGGTCCCTACGGCAACCATCGCGGCTCCGGCCATGATAAACTGCAGGGCATCGTCAGCGTTCATGATACCGCCCATGGCGATGATCGGGATCTTGATGCGCTGCGCGACCTGATAAACCATGTTCAAAGCCACCGGCCGGATCGCCGGCCCGCTTAATCCTCCGGTGATATTGCCGAGAACCGGCCGCCGGGATTTTGTATCAATCTGCATGCCTGTCAATGTGTTGATCAAGCTTACCCCGTCGGCCCCGGCCTCTGCCGCGGCCCGGGCGATAACCGTGATATCCGTAACATTGGGAGACAGCTTCGCGACAACCGGGTAACGGGAAACCTTTTTGACCTTCTGGACAAGCCGGGACGTCGCCCGGGGGTCCTGGGCGACCAGGACTTTTTTCTGCAGATTCGGACAGGAAAGGTTCAGTTCCAAAGCCTGGACTCCCTCGGCCTTGTTTAACTTTTCCGTAAGCTTGAGGAACTGGTCATCCGAATGCCCGAGGATGCTGATGATAAGCGGAACGTTAATATTCTGCAACAAGGATAATTTCTGCCGGATAAAAACATCAATGCCGGGATTCTCAATGCCGATGGCATTAAGCATTCCGGCGGGAGTCTCTACGATACGCGGCGGCGGGTTGCCTTCCTGGGCATGAAGCGTGACGGTCTTGGGAATCAAAGCCCCCAGCTTTTTGACTTCCTCCAAACGGTAATACTTCTCGGCGTGCCCGAAGGTCCCGGACGCAACCGTGACGGGATTAGGAAAAACCGCTGTCCCGATTTTTACTGAAAGGTTCATGTCCTTTTCCTGGTATGAATTTTACTCCATCTGCCCGCGGGGTCGCTTTCCCTGACGTTTATCGTCATTTAAACACCAGCATACGCAGCCCCATGAGAATCAACAAGACGCCAAACGCTTTCTTTAAAGCCGTATCTTCCACCCCCTGCACGGCACAGGCTCCTAAATAAGCGCCGGCAAAAAACGCCAACGAGATCATAAGGGCCATCTTGACTTTCACATGCCCGTATTGATAATATTTCAATACCGCGAATAAAAATACCGGCGGAAGCAGGACAGCCAGAGTCGTCCCCTGCGCCTGATGCTGCGTCATGCCGAACATCAGAACGAAAATCGGGATCAACATCGTCGCCCCGCCTACCCCGAAAAAACCGCTGAAAGTACCGGCAACCAGTCCGATAAGAATGTATAAAAAATAATTCATAATATTTCCATTGGCCCCGTTTCCCCCTCTTGACACCCCTCAGAACCGCAGGACCTGTTCCCCGGCGAGCTCCGCCTTCCCTAAAAGCATATTTCCTGCAGATCAAACACCGGACCGTCATAGCACACCGTCTTGTACCCGGAGTGCGTTTTCGTAGAGCAGCCGAGACACGCCCCTAATCCGCAGGCCATAACTTCCTCGCAGGAGGCTTGTCCCGGCAGGCGATGCTTTCGCGCAAAGTCCTGCACCGCGGCCATCATCGGTTTCGGGCCGCAGGTATAGATCACGGTCGACTCCGGGTCCTTCCGGATTTTGGAAAAAAGCCGGCTCACCCGGCCTTTAATCCCGGCCCCCCCGTCTTCTGTGGCGACATGGACGTCACAGCCGTTCCGGACAAACGGCTTAAAGTCAAAAACATGTGCTTTCGTCCGGCCGCCGTATAACAATGTCTTTTCGGCTTTATGGGATTTCAAATAATCCGAAAAAATTAAAAACGGGGCCACACCGATACCGCCGGCGATCATGACGACCTGCCTGATATTCTTGTCCGGCAAGGCAAAATGATTGCCCAGCGGCCCCAAGACATCCAGCCGGTCCCCTTTGCCCTTGGAGCTTAATATTTCCGTTCCCTGCCCGACAACGTCATAAAGGATATCAACCGTTTTCCGGGCGCGGAAAACACTAAAAGGCCGGCGGAAAAAAGGTTCCAGGCCTTCCCTCACGCGGATATGAACAAACTGTCCCGGATAAATATTCTGAGGGAGTTTTCCGCCGTCAAGAGAAAGATGATAATACCGCGGGCAAACTTTCTTGTTGGACAGAACCGTATATGTCTGCTGAATTTTATGCATCGCGTTTATTTCTCCTGGTAGCGGATCCACATTGCGATAAAAAAAGTTGCGACGGCCGCCGAAAATATCATGACCGTATGCAGGAAATGGGTGGTCCCGAACACCCGCCATTCCTGCAAAGTCTCCAAGACAACAGCCAGTAACGGCCAGGTGATCAAGCCCCTGACTTCTTTCGTGCTCCACGTCTTCTCCCAGGGAAACAGCGTCGAAGCTTTCATCGTCCACAACTTATCCCATCTCGGAAAAAGCTGCGGGACGGTCCGGCAGTAGGCTTCATACTCCGCGCCGAAATTCTTCTTGAGCCACTTCTCTTCCCGGGAAATCTGCCGGATGAAGCGCAGATAAAAAAGCCAGGCAAAGGCCGGGAAAATCCAGAACGGCCAGACAATGAGGACAAACCCCATCCCTATCATAAAACTGCCCAGATACATCGGATTGCGGACGGCGGAATACAGTCCTTTTTTCACTAGGCCCTCTCCCTGCCGGGAATGAGCCTTTTTGACCCCGCGGGCCGCCATACGGATATACGTCCCTTTCAGAACAATGATCAGACCCAGCCAGTCCAGGATATTATCCCACAGGCGGCTGGACGGATAGATGTGCGGGAATTGATACAAAAACCCCGTGAACAGGATCACAAGAGAAAGAATACCGCTATCGACTTTTATACGTTTTTTCATTTGATCTCACTTTTGACATGCCGGGCAGAAGAATGTGCTCCGGCCGCTTAAAACAATTTTACGAATGCTGTCCCCGCATCGAAAACAGCCCTGTTGTTCCCGGCCGTAAACTTTCAATTTTTTGATAAAACCTCCCTGCCGTCCTTCCGCGTCCCGGTACGTGTTCATTGACGTTCCCCGGGCCTTGATAGCACAACGGAGGATTTTGCGTGTTGAGGCTCTTAATGCGGCCCGGGCCTCTTCACCTAATTTGTTCGCCGGAGAACAGGGATTAATCCTGCAATCATATAAAATTTCAGACGCGTAGATATTGCCTATACCCGCCACAACCCTGTGGTCCAACAATAATGTTTTGATGGGCCCCTTTCTGTACCGCAGAGTTTCTTCAAGATACGCGCGGGAAAATTGCCGGCTGAAAGGCTCCGGACCAAGAATAGTCAAATAAGGGATCGCATTCAGATCACGGACCACGGTGAGTCGGCCGAATAATCGCTGATCATTATAGTGCAAATACCTGGCATTGGAAAGTTTGAAAATAATTTTAGTCTGCCGGCCTCCCTGACTGTCGGAGGAAACAATTAACTGGCCGGTCATCATCAGCTGAACGACGAAATAATCCTTTCCGGGATGAAGCTGCAGAATAAGCGCCTTGCCTCTTCGGGTGATCGATGCGACCCGTTGACCTTTCAATCGGCCGACAAAATGTTTTGCGGACAAATTCCGGATAACCCGCCCGTCAACGACAATCACATCTTCGATGCGCAGAGAAACGATCTTCCGCTGTAAATCCCTTAATATGGTTTCCACCTCCGGCAATTCCGGCATATCTGATCACCTGTTGTGTCCCGGGTCTCCCTTGCTTTCATTCTCATTCATTGAGTCTAAAACTTCGTCAATGTCTCCGGCCTCCCCCGCCTTGTCTTGAGCAAGGAACAATTCCCGGGATTTCATCAACACCTCTCTCGCTTGGCCGGCGCGGTCCTGCACCAGCAGGCTTCGGCCCAGATATTCCAGCGTTTCCGGGTTGTCCGGCTGCACCTCCAAAGACCGGCTCAGATAATCAACGGCCTTCCCGTAATCTCCCTGATAATAATAAAATGTCCCGATGTTGTTTTCGACCATCCCCTGCAGGGGGTTCAAACTCAGGGCTTTCTGAAAGTTCTCCAGGGCTTTTGCGGGTTCCGCGCGCCGGGCGTAAATGATGCCGATGTTGTTATAAATCTTTGCTAAAGATTCCCGGTCTAGTTTCAGCCTGGCATTTCTCCGTTCATCAAGCTCAACAGCTTTCAGGTAATGGAGCAAAGCGCTGTCCTTCATATTCCTCCGGTCATAAGCAACTCCGGCTGCGTAAAAGACCGACGCTTTCCCGGGGGAAAGCCTGGTTTCATATTCCCAGAAGATAAGTTCATTGCGCCAGATCTGATTCCTCATGAGTGTCATCAGGCTCAAACAGAAAATAATGATGAACCCCAGCCGTTTATAATGCGCCTCGTCTTTGGCTACGTCGAATAAAAGACACGCCAGGAATATGGAAAATCCGACCATCGGCAAATACAGCCAATGTTCAAAAAGCAGGGCCCGGTGAACCACGCTGACAACAATCAACTCAACGGATGTTGTGAGGAAAAACCAAAAAACACAAAAACTCATAAGCCGCTTCTTCCGGAAGAAGCATACCGCCAGGCCCAAAAGGGCTGAAAGAAGGCCCAGAGACAGCCAGGGCCTTACATCCCCCAGGCTCAAGACAACAGGATAATCATAATCAAATCTTTGCACAACAGGGAGAAACATCAAACGGATATATGTCACGAGGACATTCATCTCGGTGAGGAAAAAATTCCAATGAAAGCTTGAAGCGGCAACCTGTTGATTAAGACTCAGCCCCGCTTCCTCGTTTTTTATATTGAGAAAAATAGTCACCAACAAACCGGAGATCAGAATAAAAGGAAAAATTCTTAAGGTTATTTCTTTCCACTCTCTTCTCCGGGGTTCAAAGAAAAAAACTTCACAAAGCAGCAAAGCCGCCGGCAGGGTGACGACCATTTCCTTGCAGAAAATGGCACAGACATAACTCCCCAAGGCAAAAATAGTCTTAATACGGCTGTGCTTCAGACGCGCCTGCAGATAAAAAACAATTGTTAACAAATAAAAAAAGGTGGCCATAGAAACCGCTCTTTGAAAAATATAGGATACGCCCTGAGTCTGCAGGGGATGGCACAAAAAGATGAGCGCAGCCCAGAAGGAAACGGCAGAAAAAGGCCTTGCGGTTAATTTTTGTCCGGCAGGAGTTTCTCCCAGAAGAAGCACGAACTGAAAGGTCAGGAAACTGTTCAGGATATGAATCAAGATATTGACCAAATGAAAACCAAAGACACGAAAACCATGCAGCCAGTAGTTTACGGCAAAAGAGGAAAACACGAGAAAGCGCGTGGGGAAAGCCTTCCAGACAGGGGTCACGTCAGGGAAATGTCTAATAGCGGTATTATAAGCTAAAAAAATATAGTCATCGCCGATAAATTCCCCGTTAAGAACCACACCATATAAAGACAGGCCAAAAACGGTCAAATAAAACAGCATGAGTAAAGAGCGGAGCGGATAACGGGACCGGGGACTGGATGGCTGAAAAGATTTCATTATAAGGCTAAAGGCTTCATCTATTTTTATAACAAGTCAAGGCTTTACATGACCGCTGTCACAAGGATATTCTTTATGCACGAAGCCCTTTGATAATATCCTGAAGCTGATTTTTAAAATCCTGCGGATCTTTAACTTGTATCATACCGGGAATATTCCAGTTTCCCATATCTATGACCGGACGCTTATAAACCAAACCATAACAAATTTCCGATTCCGTTCCGTAACTTCCGGGCAGGGCGACAATAATATCTGCGGAACAAGCGACCATGGCATTCCGGGCATATCCTATTGATGTCGGTAAGGCTATGTCAATGAATGGGTTAGCGTCTGCTTTATCCGTTCCCGGCAGCAGGCCTATTGTCAGGCCTCCGGCTTCTTTCGCCCCTTTTGCAGCAACCTCCATCACTCCACCAAGGCCGCCACAAACGAGCACGCACCCCACATCCGCAATTATTTTGCCAACTTCATAAATCAAACCCTCCATTTTGACATTGTAATCATGGCTTCCGACTACGGAGACGGTAATCTTTTGACAAGACATATCTTCCTCCCGAAGAAGACATTATTCGTTTTCCACATCTTGGGCAAAAACTGTTAATAACTACCATATTTAGATTTTAAAAAAGGGCCCAACGGGAGTCGAACCCGTACCACAGGAACCGGAATCCTGGACTCTATCCATTAAGCTATGGGCCCTGAAATGAACAGCACTAAGATATGATTATAGATATAACGCACTAAAAGTCAAAAGGTTTCATCGGAGAAAAAAATTCCTGAAAATTCCGGATCAAGGACAACCTCCCTACGCCCCATCCTGATAAACGATTTTCCCCCCGTAAATCGTTGCTTTGACTCGTCCCTTCAACGATCTTCCGATAAAAGGAGAATTCGTTGACTTGGAAGCAAAATCCTCTGCCCGGACAATCCATTCCTCATCGGCATCAACAAGAGTCAAATCCGCGTCCTTCCCCTCCTGCACCCTGCCCTTAAGCTCCAGGCCGAGAAGGCGCGCCGGAGTCGCAGACATTTTATCAACAAGCTGCGGTAAATTCAGCACATTTTTCGCAACCAGTTCTGTTATCCCCAAAGAGAAAGATGTTTCCAGTCCCGTCATCCCAAAAGGAGCATGGTCAAACCCCACCTCTTTATCTTCAACGGTATGCGGGGCGTGATCAGAGGCAATACAGTCAACGGTCCCGTCTTTGAGTCCCTCATGAAGAGCGGCAACGTCATCCTGGGTTCTCAGCGGGGGATTAACCTTGGTGTTGGGGTTAAAGGACTTCACGGCTTCATCCGTCAGGCTGAAATGATGCGGCGTCACCTCTGCCGTCACCGCAATCCCCTGCGTTTTAGCCCAGCGGATAAGCTCAACCGATCTCCGGGCACTCATATGCTGAAAATGAATTCTTGTCTTCAAATAATGGACGATCTCGATATCCCTGGCCACGATCACGGTCTCCGATATGGAAGGATCGCTCTTTATCCCAAGCAAGGTTGAGGTATAACTTTCATTCATAACCCCGCCGCTCGTCAAGGACAAATCCTGACAGTGCTCCATCAAAAGCAGGCCGGCCATCCGGGCGTAATCCAGGGCCAAACGCAATGTTTGGCTGCTGGCCACAGCCCGGCCGTCATCTGTCAATGCCAGGCACCCGGCATCCTTAAGCTCAAACATGTCCGTCAGCTCTTCACCTTTTTGGCCTTTTGTAATCGAGCCGGCCGGGATCACGTTTAACAACCCGACCCTCCGGGCTTCCTTTACCACAGCCTCAACCATCATGGCATTGTCGATAACCGGATTTGTGTTGGGCATGCAGACAACTGTCGTAAAACCGCCTTTAACAGCCGCTTTCGATCCTGTCTCAATCGTTTCCTTATCTTCCCGTCCCGGCTGCCGGAAATGAACATGCAGGTCGATGAGCCCCGGCAGAACATATTTTCCGGCGGCATCAATCACTTTGACATGCGGCTCTTCCAGACGGGGGGCAATCTTGGCCACCCTGCCTTTCTCAAGCAAAATGTCCTGCGGTTTTGTTTCAATACGGTCAGGATGAACAATAATGGCATTTTTAATCAATAAAGCCATAAATCTTCCGCTCCTCTTTCTGGGCTGCTTTCATAAATCATCTTTACTCTCCCTCGACATTCCTTTTACCGGACATAAGGTACATAACAGCCATCCGCACAGCGACCCCGTTTGTCACCTGTTCAAGAATCACGGAATATTCTCCGTCAGCAACGTCCGCCGTTAATTCCACGCCGCGGTTCGTCGGGCCGGGATGCATGATAAGCACATCTTTTTTCGCTTTTTTTAATTTCTCTTTATTAATGCCGAAAACCCGGGCGTATTCTCTAATGGACGGAAGAAATTTATCCTGCTGCCGTTCTTTCTGCAGGCGCAGCAGCATAAGGACGTCGCTGTCCCGGAGGACACAATCCAGATCATAAGTCACGTTCACGCCCAATTGCTCTATCCCCGGGGGCATCAGCGTTGACGGGCCGCAAAGAGTGACAGCAGCTCCGAGTTTTGTCAGCCCCCAAATGTTTGACCGGGCCACACGGGAATGCAGGATATCCCCGACAATCCCGACTTTCAATCCTGCGATCTGACCCTTTTTTTCCTTCATCGTAAATATATCCAGCAAAGCCTGGGTGGGGTGGGCATGACAGCCGTCACCGGCATTAACAACGGAAGCCTTGACGCCCCCGCCAAGAATATGCGGGACCCCGGCAGATTTATGCCGGACCACAATCATGTCCACGTTCATGGCCTCTATATTAAGCGCCGTGTCTAAAATGGATTCCCCTTTAGACAAAGCGCTCCCTCCCGAGGAGAAATTAATCGTGTCAGCGGAAAGCCGTTTGGCGGCGAGCTCAAAGGAGGTCCGGGTCCGGGTTGACGGCTCAAAAAACAGCATGGCCACGGTCTTGCCTCTTAAAGCCGGGACTTTTTTGACGTCTCTCGTGGAAACTTCCTTAAAAGATTTTGCTGTTTCCAGGATAAGATCTATTTCCTCTTTTGTGAGCTCTTCCAAATCATATAAATGATGCCGGGTCCACTCTGTCATGATGGCTGAATCTCCTCTAAAATCACCTCGTCGTCCGCATGATCGCTTTCCGAAGGACAACCCGCACGCTATGCTCCAAAGACGTCGGGATGTTCTTCCCGACATAATCAGCGCGTATGGGCAGTTCCCGGTGGCCCCTGTCAACCAGGACAGCCAACTGGATGTTGGCCGGCCGGCCGAAATCGATCAAAGCATCCAGGGCCGCCCGGATGGTGCGGCCGGTAAACAAGACATCGTCCACCAAGACGATCTTTTTCCCTGTAATATTAAAATCTATCATTGTTTCGTGAACGACCGGCTGGGTGTCAACCAAGGTCAGGTCGTCACGATAAAGGGTGATATCCAAAATGCCGACCGCGACTTTCTCTCCTTCGATTTCCTCTATACACGACCGGATACGTTCGGCCAGGACAGCGCCCCGGGTGCGGATCCCGACCAGGCACAGATTTTCAACACCTTTGTTCTTTTCAACAATCTCATGCGCAATACGCATAATGGTACGGCGGATATATGCATGATCCATAATTTTGCCTATAGGCACCATAGCTCTCACCTCATTATGTAAAAAAAAACCCGCCCTTCAGGAAAGGCGAGTTGCAACCATCAGTTTGTATAAAATGATAATCAGTCATGAGATACCTTTGCCAGCCTCTCTGGACCGGATTAAAGGATAAGTTTAGTCAAATATACCACCTGAAACCTGTCCTGTCAAGCGCGCTGTCAAGGACCGGGTCCCTCTTACTGTTTAAAAAACATTAAGTTCTGACAGAAGTGTCCCCGTTAAACAATAATACAAATTCCCCTTTGGGCTTTACCTCTGAATAATGCCGGACAAGGGACTGACAGGAATCCTGCCGGACCTCTTCAAACTTCTTAGTAAGTTCACGCACACACACGACATTGGGGTTGCCTAAGACATCCTTCATGTCCTGCAGAGTTTTAACAAGTCTGTGCGGTGATTCATATAATATGACGGTCCTGGTTTCAGATTGATATTCCTGGAGTTTTTTCCTGCGGGCTGCTGATTTAACCGGGAGAAAACCGGCAAAAACAAAGGCATGCGTCGGCAGGCCGGACAGAGAAAGAGCCCCGACCAAAGCGCAGGGGCCGGGGATAACCGTAACCGCGATGCCATCCTCTTTGGCCAGACGGATCAGATGATATCCGGGGTCGCTGATCCCCGGAGTGCCGGCGTCGGTAATTAAAGCGATTTTTCTGCCTTCACGTAAAATCCTCAGGAGATATTCGCCTTTTTGAAATTTATTATGCTCAAAGTAACTCGTCACCGGGGTCGTGATATGATAATGATTGAGCAGAATGCGGCTGTGACGCGTATCTTCCGCCGCAATAAGGTCCACCTCTTGCAGAGTTTCCACCGCTCTAAACGTTATATCTTTAAGGTTGCCGATAGGCGTAGAAACAATATATAACATAATCTCTCTGAAAGCCCTCTTAGAAAAACAGCTTTTCCTCGAAAATCCGCGCCATGCTTTCCTGACCGGCATCAGGCATCCTGAACATCAAATAGGCGCACCGGTGGAAGGTTCCTGATTCTTTTCTTCTTACTCGACTGTAACGGATTTGGCTAAATTACGCGGCTGATCAACATCACATCCTAATTGAACAGCAATATAATAAGCAATAAGCTGTAACGGCAAGGCGACTAAAAGAGGCGTTAAGGCTTCCTGTATCGCAGGAACATATATCACATGATGGGCGTGTTTTTTTATGGACCGGTCTCCCTCGGTGGCAATGGCAATAACCTTACCCTTCCGGGCCCGGATCTCCTGAATATTCGATATCATTTTTTCATAAATAGCGGTTTTCGGGGCAATACAGACAACCGCCCGGTACTCGTCGATTAAAGCAATCGGGCCGTGCTTCATTTCCCCGGCCGGATACCCTTCGGCAGGGATATAAGAAATCTCTTTCAGTTTTAAAGCCCCTTCCAAAGCAGACGGATAATTAATGTTGCGGCCCAAGAATAAAAAGCAGCCGAAATGAGAATTCTTTTTGGCCATTTGGTGAATCACCTTTTTCCGGTGAAGGATGTCCCGGTAAAGGTCGGGGGTTCTTTTCAACTCCTTTATAAACTTCAGACGCTGTTTTTCGGATATCTTGGAAAACAGCTGGCTGAGCTTCAGGCCCAACAAATACAGCATACAAATCTGGGCCACATAGGCTTTGGTGGAAGCCACCCCGATTTCCGGTCCGGCATGCGTATAAAGGATTCCGTCAGATTCCCTGACGAGAGACGACCCCACGACATTGCATATGGAAATCAACTTGGCCCCGCGGGCCCTGGCTTCTTTAACCGCTGCCAGGGTATCTGCCGTTTCCCCTGATTGGCTGATGGCAATAATCAAAGTATTCTTGGCCATAATCGGGTTCCGGTACCGGAACTCACTGGCAGCATCTACCGTCACGGGAATGGGCGTAATTTTCTCTATCCAATACCGGCCCACCAAACCCGCGTGATACGCCGTGCCGCAGGCCACGATGTAAATATGTTTGACTTTCCTCAACTCCTTGTTGGTCAGATGAATCCCGTCGAGGACAATCTTATGCCCTTTAAGACGGAACTGAAGCATCTGCTCCAGGACATCCGGCTGCTCATGAATCTCTTTCAACATAAAGTGCGCATATCCCTGCTTCTGCACAGACTCAATATTAAACGTAACCTTATGAATGGCTGGCACGACTTTTTTGCCGGAAAAGCTAAAAACTTCAACGCTATCTTTCTTTACGCAGGCCATTTGACCGTCCTGCAGATAGATAACTCGGTTCGTCGACTCCAAAACAGCCGGGACATCGGAGGCGATAAAATTCTCCCCCTGCCCGACACCGATAATCAGCGGAGAGCCTATCCGCGCCGCGATGATCCTGTCAGGCTGGTGGGAGGAAATGACTCCCAAAGCAAAAGCCCCGCGCAATTCTTTGATCGCTTTGCGCACGGCGTCAAAAATATCTCCGGAGAAACAGCTTTCAATCAGGTGGGCAATAACTTCTGTGTCCGTATCGGAACGGAAACAATGGCCTTGGGCGGATAGCTGACTTTTTAATGTCTCGTAATTTTCAATAATACCGTTATGGACAATAAGAATTTTACGTGCAGCGTCGAAATGAGGGTGGGCATTGCGGCGGTTGGGAACGCCGTGTGTGGCCCAGCGGGTATGAGAAAGGCCGAGCACCCCGGAAGGAAGAGGCTTGGTCTTCAGCTCTTGAACAAGGTCGCTGATTTTCCCCCGGGTTTTCCGAACCGTAATATGCTGCTTCCCTTTCGGGATTATTCCGATACCGGCGGAATCATATCCGCGGTATTCCAATTTTTTCAATCCTTCTATAAGAAGCGGTTCTGCTTCCCGGTTACCGACATAACCGATAATACCGCACATAGGCTCTTATCTCTTAATATGATGATGTTAACGTCAGACATAACGCTTCGTGATGCTCTGTAGAGCATTCGAAGACATGTCTTTCCTTGCTGGATACGGGTGCCCCGCAGGCCATACCGGGGCCGACACAAGCCATAAAGTCTCTAAGGAAAATGTTAAATGTGAACACAATCTTCCAAGGATCGGCAGGTCCAAAGCTGTTGTTGATGCCTCGCACCGGCACAAGCAACAACTCAGGGGGCCAAAAGAACCGCCGAAAAAACAAGGGACATATTGAATCCAGGGGATAAGAAGACTTTACGGCTGTGGCTCTGCTTTGGCAACGGGCCGGACATTAATATATGTCATTGCCTTTTTATATTTATTTTTCTTTCTGCTGAAATAAACAATCCCGTCACACGATGCATTCAAGTGCATGTCTCCAATGACATTAATCCCCGGCTTCCATTTGTACCCCTGGCGGGTTAAAACAGCCCCGGCTTTGACAAATTGACCTCCGGATACCTTAACGCCACGCGTTTCCCGATAAAATTTTGTTGTTAAACCGCCGACTTTCGACATCTGCAAAGCCTCCTCTGACAATAATAAATTTCAGGTGACAAGGATTTCAGGATCTTCATGAAACGGTCCTCGCCGCCTGTTACTTAATAACTGCAATTAAAACATTTATAGTAACAAAAAACCGAAAAATTGTAAACAGAATTTTCTCCAGCAACCTAATATGCGTATATTCAAACAGTTACAGCAAAAAGCTATTTCATTTTTTTCAAGAGAGCATCGATTTCCTGCTTAAACGAAGCCAAATTACGCGCATTTGTTTTTCGTTTCTGCAGGAAGAAAGTCGGCGTTCCTCGCACATTAGACCGGACGGCCAAATCCATGTCAGCCTTAATCCAGGCTTCATACTGGGAATCTTTCTCTTTTAAATCACGGGTAAACTGCTCGACATCCAGCTTCAGTTGACCGGCCAGCTCTTTAAATTTTGTTTCGGAGAGCTCCCGGTTGTGTACCAGCAACAAATCCAACATTTCAAAATACTTTCCCTGCTCTCCTGCGGCCAACGCAGCTTTTGCCGCCGGCTTCGCCATACTATGGAAATTTAAAGGAAAATTCTTCATGACATAATTCACTTTGTCCGGATACGCAGCAACAACATCATTCACAACCGGATGAAACCTGGAACAATACGGACATTGAATATCAACAAATTCATAAATGGTAATAGGTGCGTCCGGGTTTCCCAAAACAGGAGAATGGCCGATGCTTAACGGATATTCCGTGTCCATGTCTTCCTGCGGCCGGGCGCCTCGCTGCTGTTGCTGAGCAGCAGGGACTATGGCGCCGCCCCGCTGCAAGGCCCTGGTAAGAAAATCCACTTTCGCTTCAAGGGCCTCCACGCGCTGCTGCAGATCTCCCGGGTTAGCGACATTTCCAGCCACGACCCCGGCCGGCCCGGAGCCGGGCCTTTTTGTTTGCAGCTGTGCAACCTGCGTTTGAATAACATTTGTCATTTTAAGAATTTCGTTCTGTTGACTGACAAGACGTGACATAACCGGGCTGTTAACTCTCTGCACAGTAAGGAACACTCCAACGGCGATAGCGGCTATAATAATAATCGGCAAGGTAAAAGTGCGGTTATTCATATCCATCCTTTCCTTTCTTAATTTAATGATTTTCTCTCGTCCTTTAACTTTACAATTGTTTAATTTTATTCTATAAAATTGTATTTTGCAATACATTTAAATCAAAGAGGCCGCTGTCTTCCGGGACAAACCTTAAAGATCAATGTGCCCGTAACGCTCCACAATATGCTTAATGTCTGTCCACCTCCGGGAACAGCCGAAAATGGCGATAATACAGATACTCTCCCCTTTCTTAAGATACCCCACAAAACAGGCTTTTGCCGCCTTTGTATAACCTGTTTTACCATACAGTTTTCTCTTCCAGTCCATAAACAAAATTTTATTATGGGTCTTCAGAGAAATTTTTCGGCCCTGCTGTGAATAAATTGTCCGGTATTTGGTCGCCACGAGCTCCCGGAAAAAATCATGTTTCAGCGCAGCCCGGAAAATCAAATACATATCATAAGGAGTCGTATATTGTTTTTTCTTGGAGGGCAGACCATGCGCATTGGCAAAACGGGTATGTTTGGCCCCCAGCTGCCTGGCCCTTTTGTTCATCAGCCGCACAAATTTCTCTTCGCTTCCAGCCACGGCTTCGGCTAAAACAACGCTCGCATCGTTGGCTGATTTCAGCATGATAGCATAAAGCAGGTCTTTGACCCTGAAGGTCTCCCCGGGTTTTACATAAATTTTAGACGGCTGCGGATAGGTTGCCCGCGGACTGACCTTGACAACTTTATTTAAAGGCAATCGTTCCAACACCAGCAAAGCTGTCATAACTTTCACAGTGCTGGCCGGAAGCACGCGTGTATGGACATTCTTCCCGTAATAACGGACAACTTCCGTGCTGTTGGAAAAAATCGCCGCCTCCGCGCTTACGCTGTACGCCCCCTTTTTCTTCTTTGCTAAAACCGGCGCCGGGCAACAGAGGAGAACAATGAGATAAAGACACAGGTGACGGGAAAATTTCCATTTTCTAAGAGCAGATATCCTGTAGTTTTTAAGCATGCTTTTTCTCCGGCTGGTCAGCGCTTTGGCGTACGGCGTCCGCAACCATGCGGATCGCCAGGGCCGCCCCCGGCGTGGGCAAAACCGTTTGGCCGGCTGCCTGGGCAACGCACCACCCCCGCTTACTATGAACGATCACAATCCACAAATGTTGAGTAATATGTTCTTCCGAGACGACCAGATGGACCATGGCTTTTTTCCGGCCGCTATCATATAAAAAGTCCTTCAAAATCACGGACGGGCATCCGGAGACATTATTAAAATGAAATTTTTCGGCATCGAATTGATCAATAAAATACACGGTCAAGGGTATATCCTCCTGAATCGGTATATCAATGTGCTGGACTTTATGCAAGGTTAATTCAAAAAACTCTTTCTGCCCTTCCGACAGCCATTTTCGTTCAAATTTTGTATTGAATCTCGGAGAGATGATGTTCTCTTCCCACGAAAAACCTGCATCAACGACTTCTTCCTTAAGCCACAAGAAATGAGGCTCATAATCCGTCACTATCTGCACCGTACCGGCCTCAATCAGCCGGCTGTTGACCAGGCGGCAGAAAGAATGAGAAAACAACCGGTATTTGACGTGCCCCTTCTTGGGCCACGGGCAAGGGAAAAGGCAAAAAACACGATGAAGGCTCAAAGGCTGAAACAAACGCAGCAAAGCCACCTTGGCCTCAACTTGCAAAACCCGGATATTATCTGCGTTATAATGCTGTTCAGGGGATTGGCGGATCACCCGGATTTTGCTTAAGGTTTTTTTTATTCTTTGCCAGTCAAGTTCAATGCCCACAAAATTACGTTCCGGGTTCTTCTGCGCCTCGCTCAAAAGAAACTCGCCCAAACCGAATCCGATCTCTAAATCTAACGGGGCTGACTGCTGAAAATGAAAATCCCAATTGATAGGCCTCTCGTGCTGGTAATGCAGGATAAAATTTTTTACGGCTATATCTTTATACTTTTTATGCGACATACATCAATCCCAGACTTTTCCTAGACGCGTCCTTTCCCGCCTTTCTCAGCGGGACAAGTGTCCCGCCCAATGAATTTCTCCCTCAGCAAAGGCTCTTCCGCCAAGAGAAGCGCCCCTTTCGCCCGCCGGGAAACCGCAAAATCCTGGAGAGGCCCGTCGCCCCTATACCCCCTCGGGTGCAAAAATCAGCTTGTCATGACACTAGTTTTTGACTTTTTTATTCAGGTAGTCCCAGCCGTATCCCATCAGTTGATCTTTCACAAAGACAAGCGGAGCGAGCTCCTGATCGGAGATGGTCCCGTCCGCGGTGTCAATGCCGACAAAATAATAATCAATATTATAAATTTTATTGCCTTTGACATATTCTTCTTGCCGGTAAGGATTCTTAACCGTGATGGGAGAATACTGGTCGCTTGTATCATCGTGTATTTCATAACCGACAATAACCTGGCTGCCCAACACACTGGCCACTTCCTGCCGGGTCATTCCGACGTAGATCTGTCGAAGGCTTAAGAAACGCCGCGAAGCCACCGGAATCTCCCGGTAAGAATAAGGATCGGTCGAGGCGCATCCCGACACAATAAACATAAAAATAAAAAACAGAATATTCTTTTTCACTGGAACCTCCTTAGCAAGGGTCACGTTCATCTTTAAAAAATAAAATGCGTGTCCAAGCGGTCCGGCCAGCCTCAATCGCAATGTTATAAAAAAAGGTTATGACATCTCCCGGACTTCACAGACTCTTTGCTTGATGAAAGCATAAACAAAAATAAAATACATGGAATAAACAATAACTGAAAAATTAATTTCCGGATAATAAAACCTGAGGCCGGAGAAGAACGCTGAAAAATCCGAAAACGCGCTCCGGTCCGGCAAGTAATAATTGAGCAGTATATTGTTGCTGTTCTTCAACAGGCACTGCAGGGGCACAGCGATTAAAAACATATAGGCCGCCGTCAGAATCTTGTACAACAAGTCAAACCACAAGGCATACTGGCTTAAGCTGTACCCGAACTTATATCTTCTGAATAATGCAAAACCCCCGACAATGTAAAGCAGGCTGCACATCATTTCCATGGATGCCAGGGCCCAGAAATACAGGATATGCGCCGGCCGGATATGAGAAGAAAAAGACGCGAGGCTCCGTGCGGTCCGCATGACACCCATACGGGAATAAGAATATCTTAACCCGGAGTGAACTTGCCGTTCAGGGGAAATCACCTGACACCGGTTGTAAATCGTCACCAGCCAAAGGATGCCAAACAACAGAAAAAAAACAGCCAAAAAATCGAGCACCCAGGATTTCTGTTTCATATCGCCCACTCCTCTTAATAGCTCCGTCCATTACGGCCGTTCTGCCAGTCCCGAAACAGTTTGAGGTTTTCTGCTCGTAAAATACCGGGGATGATTGTCATCCGGCTGCCCCCCAGCGTCTTCATTTGCTGATTGGATATCGGCAGTTCATTAAACCCGATCTTTTGAGCATCGCGGATGCGGGCCCCGAAAAAGATCTTCGAAATTCTCGCCCAGTGGCAAGCGCTGAAACACATCGGACAGGGTTCACAGGTAGAATAAATAATACAGCCGGAGAGATCTATGGTCCGCAATTTTTTACACGCCTGCCGGATAGCCCGCACCTCAGCGTGAGCGGTAATATCCCGGCCTCTCCAGACGCCATTATGCTCGCAACTGACCACCTGGTTTTCTTTAACGATACAGGCTCCAAACGGGGTCTGCCCCTGCCGCAAACCTTCCCGGGCTTTCAAAATGGCTTTGCGCATGAATTTATTGTGAAGGGTTCTGTCCATAGTTTATCTTTTTCAAGAAGTCTTTACAAATAATATGCCGCAAAAAGACACTTAACACTCCCAGACACAATTCCAAATCGCGAAAACACCCCCGGGCGGCGCGCCGTCGCTTAACTGAACGGATTATTCTTAGAGAAGGCTGAAAGGCTTTATAAAACAACTTTCAGTTGCTTATTGTATCTTAAATGTTATTTTGAAACAAGCGAAAGACAAATATTCAGACGGAACAAAGTCTTTCTGAGCGATACTTTGCCGGAATCCCGAACATCGAAGAGGAACAAGCCCTGTTTTGACATCGTGACATAAGGCCTGAATTTCCGCGTCCCCAAAATTCAGGGACAATAACGGAACAATATTCTCGATAGCTGTATTATTCTGGAGTTTAACCGAACGGCTTTTGAAAAATTCAGAAGGGCTTGTTTTGCCGGCAACAACACGTCCGGATATTCGCCTCTTTTTAATAATTCACGCCCAGACGAAAGCCATACTCCGTTGTATGGTTCTCCGGTTCATATCCATAAATGGGATACCGGTAAGCCGGGTCAGAATACCACAAGACACTGCCGCTCAAAGAAGTCCATTGTGCTAATAAAGAATCCTTTAAACTCCAATATCTTACGAAAGGTTCAAAAACAAAATCCCATTTTTCATGCTGCCGCATAATTTTTAGAGACCCCCTTAAACCAAACCCTTCTTCCTGGTCGTTTTCCAAAGTATCCAAAGCATAATACTGTCCGTCATCAAGAATCCACGCCCCGCCGTCTTCCAAATGGCTCTTTTGCTTCCCGAACAGGAAGATGTCATATTCGCAGGTCAACCCGACAGACCATTTGTTCTTCAACTGCTTTGTGATCTCTAAACCGATAGGGATATAAATATATCGGGACTCCCGGTCATAAGACCAATGTCCGGTTGTTGTCGTTTTCCCGCCGCTGTCATCCTTCAAATATCTAAAACCGACACCAAAATAAGGCGTGATGCACCCGGAAGGGATCATGGGCATTTCATACGCCAAAAGACCGCGCAGTTCAAAGGTATAATACGGCAGCCCGTCAAGCGTCCCGCTGTCGTCTGATTCATAATCCACTTTTCCCCGAGCCAAACGCCCTTCCGCCATAAATTTGTTAATTTTGAAGCGGTCTCTCCAGGCATCTTTAAAACTCTGAATCTGCTGATTGTCCCTGGTACGGTAAGTATAGGAGCCGTACAAACCGCTCAGAATCCCCTGATCCTTCATGAGCCCCGGCTCTCGGTAGCTGATGGCATATGTTTCGAGGCCGATTTCTACTTCATTCAAAGCTTCCCGGACAACTTCATCCCGGTCCAGAACCGTCCTGGGGTTCGCACTAAATTCATCCGGAAGGAATTGCGGCAGGCGGTCAGGCAGGAGGTCATCTTCTGAGATCACGGCACGAGGATCAAAAGGCGGAGGTGGCGTTTCTGCTCTTTTATGCTGAACGATATCGTCCAGCTCCTCCTGATAATCCAAAGCATCTTGTATGACTTGATGACGGGAATCCAGCGGCAGGGAGGCTTTTTCTTCTCCATAGACCTGAGACAGGAGAATGGTCTTTTCAAAGAAAAGAACTCCCAAGAAAAAAAACAGGAATATCTTTATTTTTTTTGCAAATAATCTATGAGACATCATTCTTTAAAGATTCACTTCCCAAAAAAGGAAGCGCTAACGAGCCGCCCCCGAAAGCTGCTTCTCTAATTTTTCCACCTTCTCGCTTAAAGCCACATTTTTATCAAGTATTGAAAAATAATCTTTGGCCAACTCATCCGCTTCCTGAGTCAACGCTGAAATTTGCTGATCTCTCTCCTGCAATATCTTAGTCTTCTCCTGGACAAGAGCTTCTTTCTGATCCAAAAGCTCCATCAAAAAGCGGACCTTCTCCTCCAGCTCGGTTATTTTCTTTGAATTCTTCTGGGTCAATTCGTCTTTAACCGTCTGCATGGACTTCTTGGATGAATCCAATTCATTATTCAGAAAGATATTCTCCTGCTGCATCGCCGAAAGGCTGATCGTCAGGCGATCGACTTCTTTAGACAAATTCTGCATTTCAGCATCTTTCTTCTGCACGGTGTCCTCAAAAGATTTTATCTGCTGCTGAACTTCGCCTAAGGCTTTCTCATGCTGATTTCTTTCCTCGTTCAACTGCTGATTCGTATCCTTCTGAACGGATTTCAGCTCCTCCTCCAAGGCCTTGATCCTGATATCCAGTGGTTTCCGAGCTTCCGCAATTTTAATTTTAACCGCCTTATCCGCATCTTTAAGCTGTTGTTTCAATTGAGCTATTTCCCGGTCAAGCGGTTCTTTGGCCTTCGCCAATTGTTCCGGCAATGCCCCCTGGACCTGTTTAAGCTCTTTTTCCAATGACCGGATATTCTCCTCGAGAGGGGCTTTCGCTTCCGCCATTTGCCCAGGGAGAGAACTTTCAGCCTCTTTCAATTCCTTCTTCAGATCTTTTATCTCTTGTTCCAAAGGCCTGCGGACTTCCGCCATCTGCTGAGGCAAATCTTTCTCCTTAGACTTCAACTGCTGCTTTAACATTTTTATTTCCTCTTCCAGCGGCTGCTTGGCTTCTTTGATCATCTGTGGAAGGGTCCTGTCTTTTTCTGATAATGCTTTTTCCGCCGAATCTTTTTTGGTTTTTGTCTCCTCCAACATCTTCTGCAAATTCGTCAACTCCTCTTGAGCCCGGCTCAAGGACTGACTCTTATCCTGTATTTTAGATTCCTGCTGCGACATAAACTTTTCGTTTTCACGCAAAAGCGTTTTCAATGAAGAGATTTCCTCTTCCAAAGGACGCCTGACATCCTGAATCTGTTCGGGCAAAGACTGCTGGTGACTTTGCAACTGTGTTTTTAAAGACTGAATTTCTGCTTCCAACGGGGCTTTGGCTTCCTGAACTTTCTGCGACAAGGAAGCATCCCGCTCCTGCAGCTGCTGCTGAAGATTTTGAATTTTCCCTTCTAAAGGCGTCCGCACCTCAGAGATGCGCTGGGCTTCCTTAGCGTCCCTCTCTTTCAGGGTCTCTTCCAGCGTGGCAATTTTATCAATCAAGGGAACTTTTACGGCATTGATCTGATCCGGGAGCGAGCCTTCGGCTTTTTTCAAACGGCTCTCCAAATCCGCGATCTTCTGTTCATATCCCCTGCGGGTTTCTGAAACATCCGTCTGCAGCTTATCCTGCGCTGCCTGCAGTTCTCTCTTAAGAGTCATAACAGAATCATTCAAGGACGTATTCTCTTTCAATGCGGCAACGAGCTCTTTATTGAGATTGTCTTTCTCTTTAAGATGGCTTTGAATATTTCGATCCTTCTCTATGATCTCCTGTTTCACTGTTTCGATCTTATTCTCCAACGGGGCTTTCGCCTTGGAGATTTCCTGGCTCAAAGCCGCGTCTTTTTCTTTAAGTTTTGCGCTCAGGTCCTCGACACGCTCCTGCAAAGGCTGTTTTGCCTGCTCGATCTTCGCCGCTGTCTCCCTGTTTATCTCATCGATCTTAACCTCCAGCTGCCGGATTTTTTCCAAAAGAGGCTCCTTGGCTTCCTGAACTTTTTCAGGAATATCCGCCTGTAACTGCCGCTGTTCTTCCTTGGACCGGTCAACAAGCTCATTCATTTTATTCTGCTTATCCTCAGCGATATTAAGTTCTCTCAGCAGATCGTCCTTCTCTTTCGTTATCTGCTTAATCGTTTTCTCCTGTTCTTTAATCAACACCCCTGACTCTTTTATTTCCGACTTCAATTGTTGGATTTCATTTTCCAAAGGCCCGCGAACGTCCTCCTTGCCTTGCCGGGTCGCCTCCTGAGCGGCTTTCAACTCTTCTTTAAAGGAAGTTTCATCCGTCTTCATCTTTTCCAGCAAATAATCAATCTTCTCCTGCAGGGAGGTTTTTGCTTCCTCAATTCTTGTTGAGATAGAATTCTTGAGTTCCTTCATTTCCTCCTGTTGAGCGGAAATCTTCTCTTCCAAAGGCTGTCTGGCCGAAGCAATCTTCTCGGCCATGGATTGTTCCTGCTCCTGAAGCTCCTGCTTAAGACGCTGATTATCATCCTCCAAGGACTCTTTAGCTTTGGCGACCTTTTCCGCAACGGATAACTGGATTTCCTGCACTTTGTCCCGCAATTGCGCATTATCTTTCTCCAAAGGAACTTTGGCCTCCGCGATTTTCTCCTGAATAGAATTTTGGAGGGTTTCCATTTCCTCTTTCATGTCAACAATTTTGGCCTCCAACGGTCTCCGGGATTTCCGCACCACGCCCGGGATGCTGGCCTCAAAATCATCCAGTTTCTGCACCAGCCCCCTGATCTTAATCTCGAGAGGGAATTTCGCCTCCTCAATCTTCTTTTCTAATTCCTTATCTTTATCTTTCAGGGCCTGTTCCAATGACAGGATTTCCTCTTCCAAAGGTGCCTTGGCAAGTTTTATCTTCTCGGCAATCTTCGATCCCTTCAGTCTTAAATCTGTTTCCAATGACTTTATCTGTTTTAACAACGCCTCCTGGGACTCGGCCACTTTTTCCTCCCACTCTTCATCCCGTTCTTTTATCCGGGACTCCAAGTTCAGCACTTTCTCCTCCCAGGGTTTTTGGGCTTCCTGTAAAACACCCTCATGTTTTTCCTGTGCCGTCTTAAAATCCTGCTCTAATTCGGCAATTCTCTCTTCCAGAGGTTTTTTAGCCTCCGCGATCTTGTCTGCAACGCTATTCTTATACCCGTCCAGCTCTTCCTGCAATTTTCTCAACTCCTCTGATTTTTCCTGCGCGGCCTCTTTCAAACGCTCTTCGTGGTCTGCCCGTACCGTCTGCAGCTCTTCTTTAACCGCGGCAAGCTCATCATATAAAGGAACTTTAGCATCCTCAATCTGCTGTTCGATTCCGGATTCTTTCTCTTTTATTTTTTCTTCAAGAACCTGCACCTGTTCGACAAGCGGCTGCCTGGCTTCTTCCGCTTTCTCCGCCCACTTTTTTTCCTGCTCTTTCAGCTGCTCTTCCAAGTCCCTGATTTTTTCCTCCAAAGGAGCCTGAGCATCCTGCAAAGCTGTACTGCGTCTGCTTTTAGCTTCCTTAAGATCTTCTTTCAATTTTTCTATTTTGTCCTGCAAAGGCTCCTTGGCTCTGGCAATCTTTTCCGAGACTTTATCTTTATATTCTCTTAATTCCTGCTGAACCTTTTCAATCTCCGCCGCGCTCTTCCCCTGTTCCTCCTTCAAACGGACCTCTGCCTCCGCCCGCGCCGTTCTTAACTCTTCCTGCAGAACGGCAATTTTTTCCTGAAAAGCGGCTTTCTCCTCCTCAATTCTTTGAGCCATGACGGTATCTTTTTCTTTCAATTTCTCCTCAAGGGCCTGAATCTGTCCGACCAAAGGTTCTTTCGCTTCCTCAAGACCGACTGTCAAACCGGCATCCTTTTCCTTCAGCTCAGCTTCCAGCTTTCCTATCTCCTGTCTTAACACGGCCTGAGCTTCTTCGACCTGCCGGGCTCCTTCTTCTTTTTGCTCTTTAAGCCGGTCCTCCAGCTGCAAAATTTTCTCTTCCAGCGGTTCCTTGGCTTTGCTGATTTTTTCCGACACCCTGTTCTTATACTCTTTAAACTCCTGCCTTACCTTTTCTATTTCTTCTTTTTTATCTTTTTGGTCTTCCTTTAAACGGTCTTCTCCTTCTTGCCGCACACTTTTCAATTCTTCTTTCAAAGCCGCAATCTTGTCTTCCAGAGGCGTTTTAACAGACTCGATCCGGCCGGCAACCTCGCTGTCCTTCTCCTTCAGCCTGGCCTCCAGATCCTGAACCTTCTCCAAAAGCGGTTCCCGGGCTTTATCGATCCGGCCGGCAACCTCACTGTCCTTCTCCTTCAGCCTGGCCTCCAGATCCTGAACCTTCTCCAAAAGCGGTTCCCGGGCTTTATCGATCCGGCCGGCAACCTCACTGTCCTTCTCCTTCAGCCTGGCCTCCAGATCCCGTACCTGTTCCAGAAGCGGCTCTTGGACTTTATCGACCCGGCCGGCAACCTCACTGTCCTTCTCCTTCAGCCTGGCCTCCAAATCCCGCACCTGTTCCAGAAGCGGCTCCCGGGCTTTATCAACCCGGCCGGCAACCTCGCTGTCCTTCTCCTTCAGCCTGGCCTCCAGATCCCGTACCTGCTCCAAGAGCGGCTCTTTAGCGCCTTCGACCCGGGCTTGCCATTCTGCCTCTTGTTCTTCAATCCGGGTTTCTAAATCTTTTATTTTTTCTTCCAGCGGTTCCTGAGCCTTCTGAAGGTCTTCCTTTTTGGAATTCTTATCAAGTCTGATTTTTTTATTAAGCTCTTTAATTTCTTCTTCCAAAGGCTGTTTGGCTCTTGCGATCTTCTCCGGGATAGAGCTTTCAATGCTTTCAATTTTCCGGGTCAACTTCTCAATTTCATTTTCTTTAACCTGCGTAGCTTCATCGACCTGCAGCTGAGCGGACTCCCGAACCTTCTTTAATTCCTCTTCCAGGTCAGAAATACGGACCCGGTAATTCGCTGTCTTGTCTTCGACGAGCTGATCAGACCGGGCGTCCTGCCTTTTCAACCGGTCCTGTAAAGAAGCCAGTTCCTTCTGATGAGAATTTTCGCTCTTCTGAAGGCTTTTAAGTTCCCGGCTCAATCGTTCAATCTCCACCTCCGCTTTCCTCTTTTCAGCCTGCTCTTCCGTGACGTTCACTTTCAGCTGATTCAACTCTTTCTCTTGGGACTTAAACTTCTTTTCATACTTATTCTTTATAGCTTCTTCCTGCGCGGACAATTCCTGTTCCTTTTCTCGAATGCGGGCTTCCAACATCACGATTTCTTCCTGCTCTTCGCGCTTGGCTTCCTCTATTTTCTCGGGAAGCCTGGCTTTCTGATCCTCCAACTGCTGTTCTAAAGCAGCAACTTGATCCAGTAATAAAGCCTTTGCCGCCTCAACTTTTTCTGCCGTGATTTTATTGGCCTGTTTCAACTGTTCCCTTAACTCGGATATCTCATCCCGCAAAGATTCTTCCTTCTGAGCTGCTTTTTCATCCTTGGAACGGCGCGCTTCCTTTAAGGCTTCCTGTAAAGAATCAATCTTCTCCTGTAAAGGCTGTTTAGCCTCTTCTATTTTCCCCGGGACAGCTTTTTCTATTGTTTGAATCTGTTCTTCTAAAGCAAGTTTCTCCCGCTCAAGGTCTTCCTGCTGTCTCAAAAGCTTCTCTGTTTTCTTCTTCCCGGAAGTCTTCAATTCCTGCTGCAGATCGTCAATTTTCTCCTGCAAGGAAGACTTCGTCGCTTCCAGATCTTTTTCCGCCAACTCCCTTTCCTTCTTCAGGTCTTTCTTGAACGACTCAGACTCTTCCCTCAACGTCTGATTCTCTTCTTCCAAACCCGCCAGTTGTTTTTTCACCTGATCCACTTGCTCTTTTAAAATCCGGGCCTCCTGCTCTTTTTCTTCTCCGGACTCTTCCGCTGCCCGCAGCTTTTCCTGCCATTCCTGAACCTGTTCGGCATCCGCTTTATCGCTCTGCAAAGCCTGCTCTTTCATTTGTTCCTGCGCCTCTTTAAGCTGGCCCCGCAACTCTTTAATATCTTCCTCTAAAGGCTCCCGGGCGGCCCGGACTTCATCCTTCACGGATTTTCGCAAAGAAACATTTTCATTTGTAAGAGCTTTTATCTTTTCATTCAAAGGCTTTTGTGCTTCCTCAATTTTTTGCGGCTCCGTTTTTTTCAAATCCTCCAGCTGCGTTTGCAGCTCATTTATTTTCTCCTCCAAAGGCTGCCGGACTTTTTCAATTTTTCTGGCTACGGACTCCTCTTTTCGGTCCCTGCGACCCGACAAATCATCGACTTTTTCTTCCAGCGTTTTTATGTTTTCCATCAATTGCGTTTTTTCAGCCTTTAAAGATTCAATCTGTTCCTCCCCGTCTCTGACAAAGGCCCCTCTAATCTGCACTTCCTGTTTAAGCTCACGCAATTCTTTCTCCAAAGATTCCTTTAAAGACGACTCATCCTCTTTGAAAGACGTCTTGATGTCTCTCATGGTCTTTCGGCTTTCCTCAATATCCTCCTTGAGTCTTTGATTCTCATCCCGCAATTTGGCAATGACCTGCTCCAGGTCTTCCGCTCCGGATTTCTTTTGGCTCAATTGTTTTTTCTGCTCTTCCAATTCAGTCCGGGCCCCTTCAAGCTGTTCCGCCTGTTTCTGAATTTTCGCCTGCAAGTCTTTCAGGAGGGATTTTTTCTCGGAAAGCTGTTTTTCATATTCCCCGGCTTCCTGACGGACCTGATCCAGCTCCTTCTTCAACTTTTCCTGCCGGGCATCCTGCCCCCCTTTTGTCTCCTCGCTCTGGTTTTGCATCTGTCTCTGCAATTCCAGAAGAGAGTCTTCCGCATCAATGAGTTTACCTTTATATTTCGTCGCCAATTCATTGGCCCGCTCCAGATCTTCTTTCAGGCTTTTATTCTGTTCCCGAAGATCCTCATATTTTCTTAAAAGAGTCTCGACTTTTTGGGTTAAGCTCGCGCCGTTGGTTTTGGCTTCCGGGGCCCCGGAGAAGAACAAGACAAAAACCAAGCTGAACGAAAATATCCATGTAATATTCTTAGAATATCTTTTCATAATACTTAGCCTTTCTTTAAGTCTGGATAACAGAAGGTTTACATATATCTATAAATTTAGTAGTAGCGTGTTTTTTATTATATTATGAATTCGTCACGATCAAAACAAAAACCCAACAAATTCTTATAGTTAATAAGCACGCTCTCTGTTAAATAAACTCAAATCCCCGCTATAAAAGACAATTTTTGTAGTGTATAATAAAGGCCGTAATCATAATTTAAGATATTAGAGTGAACACTTAAAAGGAGATTTATTATGATTTGTCCCGCATGTCAGAACAATTTAAAAGAAATCAAAATTGGAGATTTGGCCCTGGATGTCTGTGAGGGCGGCTGCGGCGGGGTGTGGTTTGACAATTTCGAACTGGAAAAAGTTGATGAACCGCACGAACATGCCGGAGAACAATTGCTGAACATTTCCCGGGACGGCAGCATCAAGGTCGATTATTCTGCCAAGAGAAAATGCCCCCGGTGCCAAGACATCATTATGATGAAGCATTATTTCAGCATTCAAAAAAGCGTTGAACTGGACGAATGCGCTCAATGCGGAGGGATATGGCTTGACGTCGGCGAATTAGCCCAGATACGCTCTCTGTATCCTGACGAAGAAGCCCGGAACAAAGCGACTGAAGAGTATTTCTCGCAAGTTGCGGCTTCATCCTTAGCAGAAATCAAAACGCAAAGCGATAACGATTCAGCAAAAGCAAGAAGGTTCGCACAGCTTTTCCGGTTTATCTGCCCCTCGTATTACATCCCGGGGGATCAGGACTGGGGGGCGTTTTAAAACACCCCCGGAATGCCGGGCCTTCTCGCTACACGCAGGAAACGTTGTTCATCCCCTTAAGCATATCCGCAGGAATCCAAGGACAAAGGACAGCGGAACGTCGTGAAAGGACAAAAAAACAGGAGAACGACTCATATGACAAAAACTGTTTTCTTGTTGATTCTTCTGGTCTTATGGCCGGGTTCTTCCTATGGTCAAAGCCATTCCAGCCCAAAGGAACACATGACATATTATGAAACCGGGGAACTGAAGTCCAAAGTCTCGTATGAAAAAGGAAAAAAACACGGCATTGAACAGATATTTGATAAAACAGGCAAGGTTATCGAAGAATATTACTATCAATATGGAGAATTGATGGGAGAAGTGCAGCCGGAACCTATCTCTGATTACGGCTCCTTCCGTTTTGTCAAGTCAGCTAAATTCTGGACCATCTTACTATTAAGTGGCCTGACCATTTGGTTTATCGCCAGCAAAATCCTTTTGCAGAAACGGCCTTTTTGATCTTCTTAGCGCAAAAATCGCTTCAAGAGAACAAGCCGGCCTAATAATTACCGCCAGCTTTCCGCATGCGGTTCATCTCCTTATAAACAACGGCTTTTAAAAAATATACTCTGCCGTCTTGCGGATTGACTTTTAAGGCCTGATCATAATTCTGTAACGCGAGATAATATTCTTTCTTGTTCAGGTAAAAATTGCCCCGGCTGAGATAACAGTCGCCGCACATAGGATCCAGCCGCAAAGCCTGAGTGAACCCCTCCAAGGCCTGTTGATCGTGACCGAGTTTGGCATGTGCGATAGCCCGGTTGTTCCACGCCAGCACATGCGTCGGGTCAATGGTTAAAATATGAGTATAGGTGTCAATGGAGGCCAACAAAGCCTTGTTCCGCTGCAGAATATTCCCTTTTAAAAAATAACCGTCAATGTCGCGGTCATTGATCTTAAGTTCTTTTTCGAGCACCTCCAAAGCATCCATGTCCTGCTCCTGGAGATAATAAATATAAGCCATATTATAATAGGCCTTGCCCAGTTCAGGGTTCAAGGATAACGCATGCTGATAATCCGACAATGCTTCCGGATAACGCTCCTGTTGCGACAAACCGCTTCCCCGATTAAGCCAAAAGAGGGCATTGTCCGGCCAAAAACGGAGGGCATGGCTCCAAAGAGTCAGGCTGTTTCGCCAAACCCGGACCTGAAAATATGTCTGCATGGCCAAGGATGAGTAAATCATGATCAGGAAACAAATCACAAGCGGCCTGCGCCGTCCACGGGAGTTCAACAATTGATCAAACCAGGCAGCCGCAAGACAACAAAAGCCTACGCTGGGGATATACATATATCTGTCGGCAACGATGCCCGCATCCGCACGATTATCAGCTTTCAGGAGAAAAAAAACAGTGGCCGCATAAAACAAAACAGCAAAAACAAACAACCGCCTGCGACGGAACCGGCACAGGAGATAAGCCAGAACAAGGACTAAAAGGGTAGCCGTCAAATATTCCCCGGGAAAAAAATGCATCGGGGCCGGAACCGGATAATGCGGCAACAAGGGCCAGGGGAATAAAAATTTTTTAAGATAAAATGTCGCCGCCCAGAATAACAGCATCGCTTCCGAAAAATACCGGCCCGGATCCATAATCCGGGGAAAATATGTTATTAGCGCGACGGGCGCCACGACACAAAGATGGGGAATTTTCTCCAGCAGCAGTCTTTTAGACCAGGGACGTCGATGATACCAGTCCAAAAGCAAAAAAACCAACGGCAGCGTCAAGGCCATCGCTTCGGCAAGAATGCTTAACAATGCCAAGAATATCGTTAAGGCATACATTGTTTTTCTGCGGGCTGTCCGGCGTTCCGGATGTCCGAAGCCCGCAAGATAATCAGAGTAGGCGCAGAGAGCCGGCACATAAAAAAGGGCGTAAAGAACATTTTTTCGGGCGGCGACCCAGGCCACGGGCTCCACATGCAATGGATGGATCCCGAACAAAAGCCCGGCCAACAGAGATGCCCGTCGGCTCACACCTAAAGTTCGCGCAAAAAGCATCACCCACGCGGTGACGCCCACGTGCAAAAGCAAATTGTCAAGATGATAATAAAAAGGGATGTATTTAAAAAAATGATATTCGGCGGCGAAAGACAACGTGCTCAACGGCGAATAGGCTTTGTAGATCGTTTCAGAAAAAATCCTGCGAAGATTTGGCCAAGAAAAAGAGCGGACAGATGTGTTCTCCAATAAATAGACCGGGTCATCCCGATTCGTAAATTCAAGCCTTAAAACACCGGACACCGACAGGGCGGTCAAGCACAGGACCAAAAGAACAAAAAAAATAAAAGCATGATGTCCATAGGAAACCCGGCGGAAAATTCTTTTGAGATTTACTGCCACAAGACCGCCTCCTTGATCTCGTATACGGGAGTCTGTCCCGGAAAACCGAACTTATAACGAATAAAAAAAACACCGCCAAACAACGAATGCCGTTATGCCATGTGAGATGGCGCAGCCCCAAAGATTCTTAAAACGGTAAAACATCAGGCCCCAGAGCATGCTCGCACAGCCTATAAGCGCAAGAAAAAGAGAAAAAGTCCTGACCGGCATTAAGGAAATTAAAAAAATGTGGACCAAGACGAACAAAACCGATGTCGCGCTTACGGCAAACCAGGGAGGGCCCTTGCGGGACATCAGATAATTCTGAACAAACCCCCGCCAGAACAATTCCTCCCCCAGCCCCACAGCCAGCAAGATATAAAAAAAATAAAGGACACAGCCCCAGAAAGAAGAACTTCTCAGCAACAAATACCCGTCGGCCGATTTTGTGAACATACTGGCTGTCAATGCCGGCAGAGGAGAAGTTTCCGGGATGGTCGGCAGATGAACCTTTTCATGCCCGCTCCATTTCAGGATCAGCCCTCCCAAGACCGAAAGCAGGATCCCTGTTATCCCGCCCGTGAAAACGGAAGGCACAATGTTATTTTTTGAAAGGCCTAAAATTTCCGCAGGCTTTTTCCTGATGAAAAGAACCCAAAACAACGGGACGGTGAAAGTATAGACATATCCCCCATAATATCCTGTCCAGGCAAAAAGGCCCAAAAGGATGAGGATAAACAACAAAACCGGGCTTCGGGCAATACCGTCCTTCATAATTTCATAACACGGAAAAAGTTACCGACAAAACGGGATTCAGAAAGGAAAAGGTCTCGTCATCCATCGCAGCAGGTGAACAAGAATCACAAGAACAGGAACGCAGATTCCTAAAACCTTTAATACCGCATGTCTGCAGCGGGTCGCTAAAAATATAACCACGCCCCCGTTCAATAAGGCCAAAACTCCTAATATCATTCGGCCAAAGGGAGACAGAAATATGTCTGTAAAGAAAACCATTTCGTGCAAAAGAGCAATGGCCGATAAAAGAATGGCAATGACGCCGGCGAATTTATTGTCCGAACACCCCGGAGCCTTTTCCTGCGGCAAAAGGACATCAGAAGAAAATTGTTCCGCCTGGTCGGGAAGCTGGTTCACGGCATCGATCAGCTGAACAACAAGAAATATCATGACAATATAAACGGCAAAAGAATAAAAAATGCCGATGCCCGGGACCAGATTCATGAAAACACCGACCAGCAGCATAATGCAGATCGTCAAAAAAAGAGGCTCTGACAGTTTTTTTGTCGGGGCATTATAGCGGTCCACATAAGCATTAAAGTCCTTGGCAAAACCGTAAATCAGCTGAAAGAGCCAGTAAAAACTGAAGAACGGAATAAACATAAAGCCGATCGCCCTGCCTGGTGTTGTCCGGGCATGGCCGTCCTGGATGAAGCTCCAGGACTTAGACCAAAGAATACAGCTGACAACCGTTAAATAAACCAAAAAGACAAAAGAAATCAGCAGCAGGACGAAAGCAACATCTTTTTTGCTGGCAATCAACATCAAAAAGGACAGCAAATGGGTTATCCCTCCCCCCGCTATATAGGACGTTAAAAAAAACGGTTTAGACAATTTGGATGTCACGGTCTCCTCCGCAAAAATGATAAAGGCTGTCCAAAAATCATAGCAAAAAACCGGCGGATAAAAAAGCCCTTTATTTCAAAGGCAAAGCTCTTTTTTCTTCATGGTTTTACGTCATCTAACCTTTGCTTTAACGCGTCACTTTACCAACGAGGCAGCTGTGGTCGATAAGCACATATTGACAATCCCGGCACCGGAAAGCCAGGTTTTCTTTAGAGGAAAAGGTCATATTTATAGTGTTGTCCAATAAAGCATCCGTGTTCAGTATTTGACCTGCGGGCTTCTCCTGACTCGCCCGGAAGATAATACCTTTCCCTGCCGTGACGAAGCCGTTTTCCATGACCCGGCCGCATTTCGGACAAGGGTAGGACAGCCCGGCATCCAGCTCGCGATAATCTTTAAAAGCATGGTTCTTTTTATTCAAGGCCCTCAAAACGACCCAGAGAAAGATTAAGACAGCGACCGTCAAGAACAGGATGACGATTTTCATAACGGCATATCCCATCATATACTCCTTGCTTTTGACCTGACGTTCCCCTGTTAAACGGCATAGAAATATAACGGCTTCCCGGAATCAGCAAAAACCAAGACGTCTTTTGGGGTCCCCGAATATCGGATGAAACTAAAACACATCGGCGTTGACAGGCAGGAAAGTCACGGATATTTTGCCCCCGCTGCGGCCGGTCATTTCTTCTCTTTGGGAACAAAAAAACCGTATTCAGAGTTGAAGTAATATTCCCCTGAGCTCAGTTTTGTTTCGTATTCTCCCAGAAAATCGGTCACGCTCAACCCCAGACATTCTCTTTCCACACTATTTTGCAGAAATTGAATAACCTGACCGATCCGGCCGCGTTTCGTGGGAAAAAGGTCCAGACAAAGATAATCACCGTAGGATGTCTTGGCAAAAGGCACCCACATAGGATGCCACCAGTAATCCCTGACCCGGCCGGGAGACATCCCTCCCATATGGAAATCGGATCTTGCGGAATGGGTGTCCTTCAGGGCTTTCCATTCAATTTCCAGATCGGTCAATGAAAAAAACACATAGCCGTCAGGAAAAAACGGCGGCGTCTTTTCCTTCTGTCCGTCAGCGAGCAGGTATAAGGAACGGAAATCCGGGGGCAGCTTCCTGCCGATCAGCTTTTCGAGTTTGTCTAGCTGCATTTGATCCACCGGGGGATTAAGGCTTTCGGCGATCTCCGGATGATGCATTCTATAATAATCCAGCAACAGGGTAAAAACTTCACTGGTCGAACGGGTTTCTTGGTACAATTCTTTTTTTGCCTTGTCATCCCTCTGCGAGCACGCCGCCACAAAAAAAATCATGATAATCAATAAAGCTTTTTTCATAATCAACCTTTCTGGTTTATATTCAGCAGCGCGCACAAATCCGATCTGATCCTTTCACCCTGCTCCCGGAATCATCTCCCCCCGGAAGAAAGCCGCCATTTATGCTGAACGCTCTTGCTTGTTAACTCTTTTAAGGCATCTCTGGCGATCCATTTCGAGGACGGTGAATCCAGCAGGCTTAACTCCTCTGCTGTCTGAATCGCTATTTTATTCAAAGGACGGGTCCTTTTCCCTATTTGCCGCAACGCCCAATTAACTGCTTTTTTAACAAAATTTCTTTGATCTGTCGACTCTCTTTTTATAAGACTAAAAAATCCTTTAAATTGTCTGTCAGAAGCTTTTTTATCATGAACGGCCAATACCGCCATGAGCACAAAACCGGCCCGCTTGACAAATTCCTCTTTTCGTCCACTCCATTCCACAGCCTTTTGATAGGCAAAAGACGTTTTGTCGAAAAGATTGCTGCAACACTGATCACACAGGTCCCAGGAATCAAAATCCCTGGCCCAGCGGTCCATTTGCCGTTCCGTAACCTCCCGGGGATCCTCAATCATTCCCGCCAGAATCCGGGCCTCGTGAATACCTGACTGCCACAGCTGCCGCGCCAAAACATGGTTTTTCCCGGCACGTTTGGCCAGCCGACGCAAAGCAGGGACGGAAACCCCGTAAGCCCTGGATGTCTTAATGCCGAAGCGCGCCATTCCCTCCAAAGAACCCGGATCAGACAACGCTTTCAGTTCCCTTAATATTTCTTTAACCGTCATTTATTTCAGAGAGCATCCGACAGGAAATACCGGATTTATTCCTCCCTCTCCCAGCGAATTTCGACACCCTCTTTTGAGCCTAACGCCTGGCGAAGCTTTGCCAGCAACTCTTCATCAGCGCCCCGCTCCGCCAATAAATCTATCGTCGCCGAATTGAAATAATAATCCGTGTCATCCGGGGATTCCTCCTCCAGTTGATCGGCCAGAAATTTCAGCTGTTCTTCTGAGATAAAACCCAAGTCAGCGCCGATTTCTTTATCAAATAGTTTAATCATGTTCCCTCCTAAGTTTTTTCGGTATTCCGAACAGGACTGCGAGGAAAAACCGGATTTCTCCTCACGCATGCCGGCAAACTTCAACCCGCCTCTTTTCAAGTCTTGTGCTGGTCTGCATGCGCCGCCTTACGGGGATCGTGACTTCGGCGACACCGGGGGCAAACAACCGTATCGCGTTTATAATCCGGGGGGATTTTTATCGTTAAGCCGCACGGGCACGGGATAAACATAAACTTATTTAAAACTCTTACAAGATCCCCCCACTCCCTTGTCTTCTGTTTCGCCGTGCGCGTATCCGGCTGGACCGATGCCTTCCGAAGAGGGACGTCCTGCGAATCCTCCAAAGCCGACGCCGGCATCAAAGAAGACCGGCCTTTTATTTTTGAGAAAGCCTCGGCATATTGACGGTAATTAACACCCTGGGTCATGGACCGCAATATTTTTATACGTTCATTGATCGGGGGATGGGTGCTGAAAGCAAGGGCCAGATGCTGCTTTTTAGATTTTAAAGGATTAATGATGTACATGGAAGCCGTGACTTTATTCACTTTCGCCAGTTGAATATCCGGCTGAGAGATCTTCTCCAGAGCAGCGGCGAGGCCTTCCGGATAACGCGTCAAACGCACAGCAGACGCATCGGCGAGATACTCCCTGCGCCTTGATAAAGAGAAGTAGAACAGCCGGGCTAAAATCGGGGCCAGGACGGCAAAAACGATAGCGATAAGCATGATCACCGCCTGCCCCTGGCCGTTATCCCGGGAAGAGCCCCGGTAACGGCGGGACGAGGAATAATACTGACTTCTTAAGAAAATCTCCGAAAGCATAACAATGCTGCCCAGGAGCACGCCGGCAAATGTCATATACAGCACATCCCGGTTTAAGATATGCGACATTTCGTGGGCGATAACCCCCTGCAATTCGTCCCGGTTGAGCATCGCCAGCAACCCGGCGGTGACAGCAATAGCGCTCCGTTCAGGGCTACGCCCTGTGGCAAAGGCATTCGCGGCCGGACTGTCGATAATGTATATCTTCGGCATAACGGGAAGGTTGGCGGAGATCTTCATCTCCTCAACGACGTTAAACAACTGCGGATGGACGTCATGATTGACGGCTTTGGCGCCGCTCAAAGACAGGAGGATCGAATCTCCGGAAAAATAACTGACCAATGACATGAAAAACCAGACCATGCCGGCGATCATAACGCCCAAAATCCCCCCGTCCTGATGAGGCATCCACGCCGCACCGATCACATACCCCAGGACAAGCAGACACCCTCCCATAGCAAAAAAAAGCATCCAGGATTTTCTTTTATTTTCTTGTATTAACTCCCACATCATAAGGCAGAAACCTAAAACTGGACTTTGGGCGCTTCCCGTTCTTCCGCTTCTATTTCAAAAAATTCCCTTTTCGTAAAATTAAACATTCCGGCAACAATATTGGACGGGAACATCTCTGTTTTATTATTAAAAGACAATATCTGGTCATTATACGCCTGCCTGGCAAAAGCGATTTTGTTTTCCGTTGATGTCAGTTCCTCCTGCAAAGCAAGGAAGTTCTGGTTCGCCTTCAAATCCGGATAATTTTCCACAACCAGGAAAAATTTGCTCATGGCCTCACTTAAAAACCCTTCGGTTTTCGATTTCTCTCCCACGGTCTGCGCCCCCATGGCCTTGCTTCTGGCCTCGACAATAGCTTCCAAGGTTTCCCGTTCATGGGTCATGTACCCTTTAGCCGTCTCTATAAGATTCGGGATCAGGTCATGCCTTCTTTTCAACTGCACGTCGATTTGCGCCCAGGCGTTATCAACCTGATTTCTCAGGCGGACAAGCGCATTATATGTCCCGGCAAAAGACATAATGATCAAGATCATACCGCCGATAAAAACAAGCAAAACGAGCATCATAATACCCCTCCTTGGTTTAACTCTCCCTGAATATTTCCTGCAACAACATCAGAATCTTACTGTTCACGGCTTTGTTTCCGGCTTCCAAGACATCCTTCAGCTCTCCTTTATCAAACCATAGTCCGTCTTTAAACCGGCAGCGGTCCAACAGGATGTTCTTGTCTTTTCCGGCGCACAAAACTTTCTCCATGGGCTTCAAACATATCGGGCAGGGTCTCGGGCTTTCCTCCGCTGACGTTTCCGGAGAGAGAACATGCAAAACATCTTCCTGTCCGGCGCCGCTTCCCAGCAGCAGCTCCAATTCCCCGGCATCCAGCCAAATTCCGCCACAAGACACACAATGGTCAATTTCGACCTGATCCAGCTCGCAGACAATCATCGCTTCCTGACACACAGGACAATCCACTGTTCATCCTCCTAAAATGATAATATTTAAAGTCCAGTTTAACTTTATCCGGATCAGCTCACCGCCGGGATTTCAGGGCTATCGCCCGATCCTGTTTGCGATAAAAGCTGACGGTAAACATAGGCAATGGCCATAAACGACAACGGTATCGTGAGCAGCAACCCTACTAAAAAGCACAATGCTCCGGCCAGATTGACCAACCCGATAAGGATATTAAAGAAAAACAGGTTCCATTTCGCCCCCGAGGTCAAAGACGCGCTGCTTTTTAAAGCTTCCATGATACCGGCATCCTTGTCTATGATGAAATATGGGGTGAACTGAAACATGACGGCCCAGATGATTCCGGGAATGATCAAGAGAATCCCCCCGGCAAAAATAATCGCTCCGTAAAGGATGTTGGCCAACAAATATTTAAAAATAAGCGGGGCATAAGAAAAAAGCTCCGTCAACTGCGCCGGCTGATCGTCGTGAATTTTAAGGGTTATTTTAATCAATCCGATCTGGGCGATCATGCTGATGACCCACATGACGAACAAACCCGCATAAAATTTATGTCTCGAAGGAGGGACTTTCAACATTTTTCTATGCATCGTCATAACGATCCGGGCTTTAGAGCCGTAGGCGGAATCGACATTCAAGTCTTCAGGACGCCTCAAATCCCTGAACTTTTTTTTCACAATCCCCTCCTGGCTAATATAACCGCTCTGAAGCAGATTGTTATATAAACCGTCGACATCGCTGGTCACAAGGGCAAAATCCTCTTTTTGAACTTTCCTCTGATTGGCCAGTCCGCCGAAAGCGTCGGAAAACAGTTTGATAACCAGCAGGACGACCATTAAGCCGAAGAAAAATCCCAGGCGAGACGTCACCGCACCCCACCCGTACTTAATAGCTTCTCTCTTAGAAAATGATTTCATATTTCCCCTCCCCTTCTCAGTAACATCAACGGCACAGAATTTATTTCTTAACTTTCTTAGGAACAGAAGAATTTCTCTTCCGTTTTAAAGACGCTGTCCTGGCCTGCGGCTCTTTGGGTTTCGGCGGCACGTGCTCGACAAAACATTCCTGATACATATCAAAAAAAGCTTTCACCAAGGTCATGGCGCTTAAAAGGGCCTCCACCGGACCGGCCCCGACAGCCGAGATCACCCTGGTTGTAAACGTCTCGATATAAACAGGACAAACCCAACAGGGCTTTTCTTCGTGAAGTTTCTGGGACGGCTTTCCGATAATGATTTCGGCAGAAACAGTCTTGCCGTCCTTGTTTTTATAATACCATTTATCTTGAGCAATGATATTTTCTATTTTAACCATTTCGCATTCCGTTTTTACGGGGTCCTAACGGAACAAAAAGACACTTAAGACACTCAGGCCACATAACATCATACCAACTTTATCCTGACAAACAAAAAGGTTCTTTGGCAAAATTCCAAAGACAGTAACCGCGCGCCTCATCAAAGAAAAACCCTGCCGTCTTTCATGTCCTTTCAATGTTCGCCCGGGGAACGCCCGGTTTCAAGGAGAACGGTTTGCTCAACATTATACCTCATAGTTCTGTCCGGGCCTAAAAATTCTGGGCCGGGACACAAAACGCTGTGACACAGGACTTATATGAAAAATTTAAGAAAGGAATTTACGGCAATATTTTTGGCAGGAACCGGGACAAAACCCTGACGGCACAAAAAAGGGAACCTTTTACCTGTCAGTCGGTTTCAACCCAGCTAACAGCTTCTTCCTCCTTCTGGAACACCTTCACGATAAAAGGAAGATCCTCTCCCAGGATCTGAAACATTCTTAACATACCGTAAACCAGCCGGCTGTCCACGATAATAGAGGCTTTTTTAAGCCCACAGTCTGTCCGATGATTTTGTTTCATATAATTGACCATATCCATCATCGTTTTATAATTAAGCGTTTTATGGGGCTTACAGTTCCGTAAATCCCAGATACTATGCATTGTCTGGTATTCCGGCAAAGCACACTTTTGATCAAAAGCTTCAATAATCAGATCATAGGTCAATACCGTTTCTTGCGAAAATTCAACCAGGATATAACCGTTGATAATTCCAACATTAAACGCTTTTTCGTTCATAGGCTCATCACTCGATATTAATAAATTTAAAAACTTTCAAACAGGCAACCGCGAGAATCTATTTTGGGGGCCCCTGAATGAAAAATGCTGCATAAATTCTGCCATTATCAAGTATATAACAATTTTCCCGTAATTGTCAGAGCAGCAGGATCCAGAAGCCTCTTACAGATTGTAATAACTTTTTATGGCCTGATAAAGCCATTCCCTCTCCACTTCACCGGCCTCGCCAGCCAAATCCAGTCTCTCCCCCTTCACATCCACCGTAAGACGGTTTCCGGATTCAAACTCCCGAAGTTTAAGGGTTTTTAAATCCATATGATTCACGGCAACCTTAACTCTCTTGGGAAAAGCTTTTTTCCATGCTTCCTGTTGTGACTGGACCGAACAATCTCTTGATGGACAAAAAGAGGAAAAACCGGAATCATAAACCAGTTCCGATGACGAGAAAGAAAAGACTTCCGGTAAAGGAGGCCGCAGAATACGCCACAAAAACACGGCCGCAAAAAGCCCCCCGACAGTCCAGCCGGCCAACCAGAAAAGCAGAAATATTTCTGCCGGCCCCGCACCTCCTATAAGCTGAGCGGCGGCGGAACGCCATCCCATAAACCAACCTCCCAGCCAGAAAAGCAGAAAAGCCCCCATAAAAAAACGCATAACACCTCCGGAAGGGCGGGGGATGACAACAACAGGATATCCCTGTTCATAAACAACTTTTATTTTAGAACCGGGTGGAGGGCTGAACATAAGGCTCTTTCACATCGCCGCCGCAAATTCCGGACGGTACCGGGCCGTACCCTGTACGCCCCTTAAAGCGACCTCGTCAAAAATCATGATCATAAAAGCTTCATCCGGAACATCCCATTCACTCTGAATATGATGAGTGCCGGCTTGTTCAAATCCGAAACGGGTATAAAACTGAGGATACCCTAAAACAATCATAAAAGGACAGGATCTCGCCCTTAACGAAAAAACTCCTGTCCTGACCAAGGTCGACCCGACACCTCGCCGCTGATATTCAGGGAGAACACACATAGGGGCCAGCCCCATGCCTGTTATGCTGCGGTCCTCCGTTTTTATTTCCGCGGGACTAAAAAGGATATGTCCAATAATCTTATTATGGTAAATGGCCACCAAGGACATAATTTCAGGACAATTCTCTCGCAGGGCATCAATAATACTGGCTTCCTGAGACTGTCCAAAGGCAAGATTATTGACCTCCCGGATAGCCGGAATGTCATCCGGCTGCTCCTCCCGAACAATCACTTCTTTAAGCATCGTCCATCTCCTTCCGAAAAAGCTAATCTGGCTTGCCTTTGCGACATCACATGAGACGCAGGCTTTGTTACGGATCTCCCCGACACGCATCCGGCATTTTAAAACATAAAGGTATCTGTTGTTGATTATATCAAAAAAAAGGGGGCTGAACACTTTGGTTCATAAAAAAAATAACAAGCGCCGCAAGGCCTTTCTGGAAAATCCGCAAGAGACATCCAACGAAGAAATAACGTCCGGAAAAACAGCCGGGGAAAGACATATCGTCCTTCATCCCGGCTGTTTCCTGACAGGATATTCTTTCGAAAAACGGCCGCTATCTTTTTGCTTCGACACTGATAATCAGATTAACGTCATTGCCGACAACATAACCTCCCGAGTCCATGAGCTGATTCCAGGACACATTAAAATCCTGCCGGTTAATAACAGTCTCCCCGACAATACCGAGCAGCTGACCGCCGAACGGGCTGTTGACCGGCCCGGTAATCTGCGCAGGAATAGCAATGGTCCTGGTCACCCCCCGGATCGTCAAGGCCCCGACAATCACGTAATTACTCGCCGTCTTGTTAATCCCTTGACTTACGAACGTTATCTGAGGATATTCACCTGTATTCAGAAAATCAGAATTACGTAAATGCTCGTCCCTTTTCGGCAAGCGGGTATCAATGCTTTTCGCCTGAATGACCACATCAATCTTTGTCGCTGACAGGTCTTGCGGATCATAGCTGATCGTTCCCTGATAATCCGCGAAAGCCCCTTTAACCTCACTGACCATCATATGCTTGACCGAGAATCCAATGGTCGAGTGATCCGGATCAATCGTATAAGCTTCCCCGGCAAAAGCAGGCTGGGGCAATAAAAGAAACACCGCCAATACGGCAGCCCAGCCGGTATTCATCCCACAGTTGTTTCTCATAAGAACACCTCCTCGTTTCTTCTTCCCGTATTAAGTCGCAGGAGAAAGAACGATCTTACACAAAAAGGGCCCCGCCAGCAAGTTCCCCAGAGACGTCCGACAGAAGGAAGGGGCAAGCAACACGCCTCAAAGGCGATGGACCGTCCATTGATGATCTATCCATAATCCAACGAGGGCTGTGTCAGGATAAAGAGTCGCCAGGTAAGCCAGGGATTTCTCAATTTGATCCTTTTGTGTTGCTTCGTCAACCGGATTTCCCGCACAATCATAATGCCCGGAAACAGCAATAAGCCTCGATCCATGGTTGTTGAGGGAAATGGCTGTTCGAAGGAGGATGGAGTCTACTGCGGTTTTATCTGTATGTTCGGCGAGTATTTTACAGGCGCCCGCTTCTGTTATGGCATCAACATAATCCACGGCGAATTCTGCTTTCAAGTATTTTATTAAAGGCTCCTGTATCCTTCCGTCTATACAATGAATTGAAGTGCAAAAGCTCATTTTCCCCTCCCTGGAATGTCCATGCGGGCATATCGCCTCACGCGCAAAAAAATCATCGGAATGGCGGATAAACCATCTCTGTCATGGGCAATGATTTTAACAGTATACATGACATTGTGAAAAATTAAAATTTTTTTCGGAGCGGTTCCCCGGGATCATCCCTGTCCCCCGTCATGTCCAGGGAAGCATGTTCATGAAAAATTGTTCTTTCCCTCAAAAAATGCTATATTGACAGCAAGGAGAAGGCCGTTCTTTTCCTTTTGATATTACGCCTACAACTCCCGGCAAAACGCAAATATCCTTCAGATGAGTATAAATAAAAATATCCCTGCCTTTTTCACAACACTGTTTCTCCTGCTCTTTGCGTTCTGCCCGGCGCTGCGGGCGGCCGGTCCGCAAGAGAATCAGACTATCCGCATTTTATACATCGGAAACAGCTTAACATATGTCAATGATCTCCCGGGAATGATAAAAATTCTGGCGGAATCCAGAGGACACAATATTGTTTATGACGTCTACGCCCGGGGAGGGCGGAAATTGGTTCAACATGCCTCTGACCCGGGCGTGCTGAAAAAAATCAGAGAACAGCCTTGGGATTTTGTCGTCCTGCAGGAGCAGAGCCAGACGCCGGCTTTCTCTCAGAGACAGGTGGAGAAAGAAGTCTTTCCGTACGCCAAGAAACTCACGGAACTGAGCAAACAGGCTCACCCCAAAACCCGGATCGTATTTTATATGACCATGGCGCGAAAAAACGGGGACCCGGGCAATGCTCACGTTTCTCCGGAACTGGGAAGCTACAAGGGAATGCAGCAAAGAATAAACAGGAGTTATCTTAAGATGGCCCGGGACAATCAAGCGCTTGTGGCCCCTGTCGGAATGGCCTGGGAAGATGTACGCACTCAAAGACCGGACATTAACCTTTATGCCGATGATGTCCATCCCAACATGACAGGGACATATTTAGCTGCCTGTGTTTTTTACGCGACTTTTTTTCAGGCCTCACCCATGGGGCTTCCCTCCCCTAAAAACGTCCCCCCCGGGACAGCGGCTTTTCTGCAAAAAATGGCTCACCAGAGGTGTCAGATATCGTCATACTGACATCCGCTGCGTTCCCCCGTGCGGCTGAAGGTACTTTTTATTCAAGGAATACGCAAAATATCCGATCCCCATAAGGGTGAATCCAATGACAACCAACGATAAGGCCCAGCCGAATCCGGACGTAAAATATTCGTGTGTAATTTTCAAGATATAAAACATTAAATATATCGTCCCGAAGACTAAAAACGACCGGACCTTGGCATAAACACTCAAAAACATTATCCCGAAAGCCAGTCCCGGGAAAGCCAGCTCCCAAAACACGTTTTGATTCGGCGACCAGCCGCCCAGCAGAAGTCCGGCATTCAGGAACTCCCAGGATCCGAATCCGTAAAGATAAGGAGTCAACCCTTTCCTGCTCGTATCAGCCAGGGCATACCCCAAAACCATATGGCTCAGGCCGGCGATCAGCCACCGGTACTTCACGAAATCCCAATTTGTAAAAGGCCGCCCCCCGATCAGGAATGTCGTCAGGCCGAAAAAAAGCCACGTCCCGAAAATCACGCCAAAGATCACAAAGACATTTCTCCGGTCAAAACAGAAAGAAAGCATCTGCACCGTCAACACAATCGCGGCCACCATGCTGTGACTGCCCGCGGTGCTGGTGTCTATCCCCGCGATGTCCGCTGTTATAAAAATTCCCAAAGGCGCAATCAGAGCCGAAATGAAGTAAAAAGCATCGCTCACTTTCTCCAAATGGTCATACCGGCTTAACAAAACAGCGGCCACATAGATCATAACTGATGACCCCAGGGTCGCCATGATTTTCGTGACATCGTTCAGGCTCGCCCAATTGGTGCCGACAAAGATGCAAATCCCCAGAAAAACAATAGCCCCTCCGATATAATAAAGGATATTGGAGATACGGGACTGCTTGCTTAACGTCTCCTGATCGTCCGGGGAAACGGATTCCCGGTAAACCTCCAGCAACTCATTTTTCGTCAAGCATCCAGACCTGATCAAACAGGCAACCTCTCTGATAACGTTATCCTTGTTCATGAGACGACTCCTTTATCCAGCCGATAAATTTAAAACTATAATAATAGGCTTTGCCTATATTCAGCTTGCGGCTGAAAGCCCCTTTTTTTAAATATTTGTCGTAATAGGACGACCCGCTAAAGAAAAGAATATCAAAACTTTGGTTGCCGGGGACAACCTCGAACCCGTCCAAAGATTTGGAATGATTATCTAATTGATAATTCTTAGCTTCTTCAAATGTTATTTCCCGCGCTGTGTCTCTCTGCACGTCATAGTAATAAAGTTTGACCTCTCCCTGATAACCGCATCCATGGTTTTTAGAATTCTCTTTTACGGCATTCTCAACAATCTTTTCATCCCGGACGGAATATTTGTCCCGGGAACAATAGTCTCCGCCATGACTATAAATAAAATCAATCCCCGGCTTCACAAACAGCACCGGCAGGTAAATACTCACGGCAATAAGAAGGATCATCAACACGGGGATGGATAAGGCTATAACAAGAGGGACATTTTTCTTCTTTTCAGGCATCTCGCCTCACCTCCTTTCCTCAAGGAATTTTCCAACAAACGCATGAAAATGTCTGCCCTGCAAGTCATCAAAAACCAAAACATTCTTTGGGCGTTCTTCACACTACATATAGTTTACCATTTAACTATCAACCTGTCAACCTTGCGGGCACACAAAATCAAACACGCATTTAAAAAGCACGGAAAAACAGCGTTATTCTGTGGAATTACCTGGGAGTAATTGTAATGTCTGCCGTATTTTATACAGCTCCTGGAAGTTTATATGAGAACCGCTCGCGGGAAGCCAGCCTTCAGCGGGGCGCCAAAAATACTCCACAACGCCGGTAGTGGCGTTAACAAGGACTTTAAACTTCGTCCCTCCGGCCAGAGGGATCGTATCTTCAAAATAATTCTGCATGTCAATGCCGGGGTTACCTCGCGGCCCATCGCCTCCCTCCAATCCCGGCGATGAGCTATGCTTCATTTTTTGAACAATGTCCGCGCCGGCTTTTCTTTCTGTATCGAGGTAATTTTCAATATCCTCGTCTTTGACGCCGGATATGAGCATCTTGACGGCATGTAAGGCAGGAACAACGGCAACATAAACATTCTTTTCATTTTCATAAAATTTATCTAAGGCGACAATCCAGTTTTCAAAAGACATTTGTGGAAAAAAATTAAAGACCTCATATCCCCCTCCTTCTTCCCGGGGGGGCAACAGCTGCCTTTCATATATCAAAGAGCCTTCGACAAGTCCTGATATATATAATTCCTTATCTCTTTGACTCATCGTCTTCCAGGCCGCACCGCTGACCGGCCTTACGTCAGCCAACAGAAATCTGACGGAAAAAGACGCTATTAGGAAAGTCAGAAAAATTATTTTTTTCATAAAAACCCGTCCTTAATAAAGAGCAACTCATTGATTTGCGATGAAAAAGCGTGCCTTATTACGGCGTTAAGGCGGAACACCCCGGGCAAACAAAAAACTTGAGAACATACGAAAAATAATGTTTTTTATTATAACATTTTATTTTTTGACGGCGCTCTTTTTATGCTGAATATCAACTTCCGGTAAAGGGCATGTCCCTGACTTCTCCAAGAGATAAACTTCCCCGGCTGACGGGCTTCCGTATCCAGGATTACTTTTCTTAAATAATTCTATAAATTTTATGATTATTTTTGTTATAAATAATATATATGCTTAACGGAAAAAACAGGTCGTACGAACAAATTCGCGATGAAATAAAACAAAAAGTTCCGAAAGGGCTACGGTGAGGGATATTAACAGAACTAAGGCTATTATCAAATTTCTGCCGCTGACGACACTTTTTTTTCTTCTGTATATTTTTCATGTCCTACCTCATGAACAGCACAATGTTGTGGTTCACAAAAAAATTGAATACGGCACATATGGGCTGCCTTTCACAACAATGCCGCCGAAAACCAAGAAAAGAGTTATCCTGCTGGGAAATTCCGTATTCCAGCTGAGCGGGATTGTCTCCGAGATAGAAGCGCTGAAAAAAACAAATCCGGCCATTGATTTTGAAATAGGAAATTTTTCCATGTGCGGCTCTTCCATCGCGGACTATATTATTATTTATAATTATGTCAGGAAATACGATCCCGACCTCATCATTGCCCACATTGTCCCCATGACTTTCGGGTATGAAGCCCCTTTGTTCCGGACAGAAGCCAAAAAGCTCATATTCCTTCCCGAAATGAAAAGAATCCGGACTCATGAAATATTCGATTTATACACCAGAGATGAGCTGGTGGAAAGCTTTTTATATTCCTTCTTCCCCATAATCAGAACACATATCATCACCCGGGTGAAATGCAAAAAAGCGATAAACAATCTGGCGCTGAAAATAGGGGCGCTGCCCGTTATGAATTTCTTCCCTTACACATTAAACACAGCCGGGGATTGGATGCAAACCAATAACGTAACGGCTTTTGCGCAGAGGACCCCCAAGGAACAGCCTGCCCTGTCGGAGCTTTTGCCTTTTTTCTTCAACCAGCTGTCAAAAGACAAACAAAAAATCGTTTTTATTGAGCAGGAAAACAACATGACGAAGCTGCCGATCAACGACCGTTTTCCCGGGATGGCAGAAAGCCATGAAAATATTCATTATTATAATTTCAAGAATTATTACCAGGAAAAACATTATTCCGACAACATTCATCCGTCATCCCGGGAGGAGCTCAATCGGGTGGCCCTGAGACTGTATAATATCATTGTCAAACACCTCCAGGATAACTCATGAACTTCAATTCCATTTCTTTTTTAGTCTTTATCGTATTGTTTTTTTCAACCTATATATATCTAAAAGGAAAAGCCCGGCTTTATTTCATATTAATATCCAGCTATTTCTTTTACGGATGGTGGGATTTCCGGTACCTTGGCCTCATCATCATTTCCACGAGCATAGATTATTTTGCCGGCATAAAAATATCCCGGGAGGAGACGGAACAGAAAAGAAAAACATTCCTTGCGATCAGCGTCATAGCGAACCTTTTGATCCTTTTTATTTTCAAATATTTCAATTTCTTCGCCTTTAACTTTGTAAAAATTCTGAATCACCTGGGGTTCCACAGAGATTTTGTAACCTTAAAGGTTTTATTGCCCATCGGAATTTCTTTCTACACATTCCAATCCATGAGCTACACGATCGATATTTACCGGAAGAAAATCCCCTGTGAAAAAAACTATGCCGTCTTTGCTACTTACGTGGCCTTTTTCCCCCAGCTGGTTGCCGGCCCCATTGAAAGAGCCGCCTCATTGCTTCCTCAAATCAAACAGCTCAAAAAACCGTCACCGCTCCAGATCCGGGAAGGGATGTCGCTCATAATCTGGGGATATTTTTTAAAGGTTTTTATCGCCGACAACCTGTCCCGGGTCGCGGACTACTATTTTCTTGATATGAATTTCAAAAGGTGCTCTTTGGAAATCCTGATAGGGCTGCTGGCTTTTACTTTTCAGATATACGGGGATTTCGCCGGCTACTCCAAAATTGCCAGGGGGATATCAAAATTGCTGGGAATTGAGTTGATGCAGAATTTCCATCATCCTTATTTTGCCGGCAACCCTTCAGACTTTTGGCGGAGATGGCATATTTCATTATCGACATGGCTGAGGGATTACCTGTATATTTCTCTCGGAGGAAATCGCAAAGGGAATATGCGTACGATTCGCAACTTAATGGTCACAATGCTTTTAGGCGGATTATGGCACGGGGCCTCGTGGCTGTTTGTTTTATGGGGGTTTTATCACGGCACCCTTTTGGTGGGGCACCGCCTCTTCAATAAAGCCGTTGGCCGCCTCATCAAAACAAGCCGTATAATAAAAACATGCTCCTGGATAACGATGTTTACGCTGACTGTTTACAGCTGGCTGATTTTCCGAAGCGCCAATCTTGAACAATTCTTTTACATGCAAAAATATTTATTTTCCGGGTTCTGCTTACCGAGCGATGAACATGCCCTGGGCCGAATTTTAGTCTATTCCTTCTGGCTCATTATTTTCAGTCTTGTTGTCCTTCTGGTTGACTGGAGGCAAGAAAAAAGGGGGACGGAATATGTCTTTTTGTTCAACAATTTCAAAGATTATATTGCCGCAGCAATCCTTCTAGTATTCATTGTCATGTTCGGCGGCCAGTCGAATGCCTTTATATATTTTCAATTCTAAAAAGGCCGGGGCCCGGCCTCACGACAAGTTCATTTCCCTCGAACAGGAATGAATATCAAACTTGCGGCAGATGGAGGAGGACGGCCTACAGGCGCCTCCTCCGGAAAAAATTCTTATCATGTTGTTTTCTTAGGGAGCCGAATAACAAGGTTATCCCCGACCTTCTCTGTTTTGACTTTAGTCGTATCGGCGTCCAAAGGAAGCGGGATTGTCTGCATAAAAGATCCGTAAGCCTGGACCCCCATATAGCGATTTGGCCCGTTTTCCTCGTCCTGTCTGCTGTGTTCCCCCTTGACCATAACAGAATGTTCATTGATCTGAATATCAACCTTGTCTTTATCAAATCCGGCCATATCAAATATTATCTCATAGCCGTTTTCATTTTCCTTAAAGTCATAAGTCTTGTTAAAATTCAGACGGTTGCTAAAAAATCCTCCGTTAGCCCAGCCTCGTTGGCTGAAAGAACTCTGAAACATCCGGTTCATTTCTTCCTGCATACGCTGGATTTCAGTCAACGGATCCCATGCTCCCTGAAAACTTCCGGAGAAGAAATCATCGTCTTTGCCAGCCTTCTGTTTCTCCTTCTCCAACTCTTCGACTCTTTGTTGCAGAGCCTCTATCTGCTGTTTCAGGCTGTCTGTATCTTCTTCGGCAAAAGAAGGGACATTACAGCAAAAAACAAAAACAAGAACCGACAGGCCTATTCCATAGGCAAGTACATTTCTTTTCATAATATTCCTCCTTTCCTTAAAAATCCGGACAAAAAATATGCAGAGCTTCCGTTTTTAACGGGCCGAACTGACGTTCAGTTTCGACGCCGGGAGAAGGCTCGTCCACGATCCCATTGCTGTGGGAAGACGACCTCCCCCCCCCCCAGGATCTCAAAGATTCAAAAAAGCTCAAAAAGCTCGCTTCGAAAACCGTTATATTGTTTTCGAAACCGCCGCGTGGTCCAAGCCGACCCGATGAGGATGAAACCCATCAGCATAAAGAATGCCGCGATCATGGCGACTAACAGCTGCGGCATCAAGACAACAACAGCACCAAACAAAACAAACAGAATGCCTTGGATAAATTGCTGTTTCCAGGTGCAGGAAAAACCATCGAAAAAGACATCAAACACATCGATTTTATTCATTTAAAATCACCCCCTCATGATGGGGGGAATTTTATCCCCCCTCATGACGTTTTAACAGTTATTTTCTTCGGCTGCGCCTTCTCAGATTTTGCTAATAGAACTTTAAGGATGCCGTCTTTATATTCGGCCCTGATTTTTTCCCTGTCTATTTGCGTGTTTATTTCAAACCTGCGTTCAAAAACAACAAGTCTCCTTTCACGATAAACAGGGGCATACTCCTTACCAATATCATCTTTCTTTTTCCTGCCTTGAATAATTAGCAAATTACCGTCAAGATTCAGGGCTAAAGAGTCTTTATCCACCCCGGGCATTTCAACCGCAATGACAATATCACCCCCTTTCTCATACAAATTCGCGAACGGAGCCACGACGGAAAGTTCTTCTCTATCTCTTTTAAATTTTTCTAACATGGCTATCACCTCCCCAGTAAAAGTCGCCACACTTTTGTGTCGCCTGTGTCCATAACAACGGGCACTATTGATTAACATCTATGCTTATCTGTTTCGGTTTAGATTCTTCCTTCTTCGGCAATGTCAAGGTGAGCACACCGTCCTGATATCTTGCGTCAACTTTATTCACCTCGACTTCCGACGGCAAAGGAATTGTTCTAAAAAAGCTCCCGTAAAATCTTTCTGTCTTAAAGTAATTTTCCTCATCGATCTCAACATCCTTTTTCTTCTCTCCCTTCAAGATAAGATTATTATCCTGTATGGAAACTTCTATTTCCTCCTTTGTTAAGCCCGGCAACTCGGCTTTAACCAAGAAATTATCCTTGGAATCATACACATCCACTGGAGGAGCCCATTGACCACCCAGCAGGGTCGCCTCCCCCCAGGGAGTTCGTGAAAGTGAAAAGTTAAAAAGCTGGTTCATCTGTTTCTGGATATTTTCTAATTCCGAAAAAGGATCGACCCACCAATTATCTTTTCTATAAGGGGCAAGTGCCATTGTGATCACCTCCTGATTCATAATTTGATATTTTTTATTTTGTTTTGAACCTTTTCCTTATAAAGTCTCTTAAGTCTGTAATTGTAACGATAAATCTCTCCAACAGTTTCATTTACTTCACCTCCTTTCCTGTCCATTCTTGATTAATTTACCGCACTGGCACTCGACATGACGGAGTGCTAATATTTTGACAAAAAAATTTTTATTCTTTTCTATTGTTATAAAATATTCCTCTTTCCATCTTTAAAATAATCTTTAATCCCGGAATCTTAACATCATGTTGTTTCATAAAAAACCAGCAATGCTGCACCTTTTTTAACTCCCGTTTGGAATATAATCTTGCTTTTCCCTGATTATCCCTAGGGGGAGAAACAATCCCTTCCCTGTCTAGCTGTTTTAAAATCCAAATAGGAATGCTTAAAATCTTGCAGACAACGCCCGTTGTATAAATTGGAATATCCGCATCTATATGGACCTCTTCAAAACTGTGGTCTTTTTTGTTCTTGGCAACCATGCTGCTACGCCTCCTCTTTTCGATTAAAATATATCATTTTTCGCATATCTTGTCAACATCTTTCAAAAATTTTTTTTCGATTATCGAAAGAGAATAAAACAAAAAATACCGGGCAAAAGACACTGTCGCCCAATTTTTTAAAAGTCCAAAATTTCACAAAAACAGATACCTGTCGACAGGATCATATATTTAAAAGATGTGATATAAGGACTTTTTTCAGATACAACGGGACAGCCGATGACCAGACAATTCAGGCCGCCCTTGGCCTTCCTCCCGGCGAGAAACTCTGTTTAGGCATTGCCCCCGATTAAATTCAGTCTTCTTTCCGTGGCTTTAAGGATTTCCTCAATCATCATGGCATATGTCATATCTTTCATCTTGGACATTCTCGCCAGATGCCCGTCCCAACACCACCCCGGATTGGGATTAACTTCAAGCAATTTTGGCTCCTGCCGAGAGTTAAGACGCCAGTCAAAACGGCAATAATCCCGGCAATCAAGACGCTCAAAAAGCCTCAGGCACGCTTCTTCAATATATTTTTGCAGTTTATCGCTCAGCACAGCAGGTTTTGATTTTATTTGCCAGTAAGGGGATCCCGGTAGCCATTTCGCTTCATACCCGCATATATGAGGGAACCCTGCCGGAAGGCTCGAATAATCCTCTTCAATGACAGGAAGGATCGCATACCCGTCATTAAGGTTGCCGATAATGCCCACACTCAAATCAGCCCCGGGCAGGAATTCCTCCACCAGGATCGGTTTGTCATACCCCGTATTATCTCGTATATTCTGGATAGCGTCGGACAACTGTTCAACATTTTCAGCATAGCTCTTTTGCGTGATCCCCAGGCTGGAATCGCCGAAATTAGGTTTCACGAGAACCGGGAAAGAAATTTTTAATTCATAAACATTGTCTTCCGGTTTTATAAAAAAGGCTTCCGCCACCCCAACGCCCATCTCGCGGGCAACACCCCTGACCAGAGATTTATCATAGCAATAAGCCAGACATTGCGGGTTGCTTCCGGTGTAGGGGACACCAAGCAGCTCCAAGAGGGCCGGGACATGAAGCTCCTTTGAGGCTTCATTATTATATCCTTCATCACAAATGTTAAAGACATAATCTATTTTCGACCTGATCCGCAACAAATCCTGCACCATCTGTTCGTGGTTATTCAAATAAATAAAATGGTATTGATCCATTTTCGATAAAACATTTTTCAAACAATCAATCGTATACAGGTCATCATCATCAAACACCGCTTTCGGCTTCAATTTGTCTTCCTTGGAAGGGTCCCCCAGAAGAACAGCAACCTGTCTTAACTTTATTTGCTTTGTTGTTGGTCTTTGGATCCATTCTTTCCGGACCGTCGCGGTAATGATCAACCGCTTTTCCATCATCCCTAAATCCTGATTTCGGCTCGTCTTTGTGTCCACCTGACCATGACACATCACATCCTTAAAGCCGACATCCGAAAGCAGCTGCAACAACTCATTCTGGGAATAAAGCCTTTCGGCGTAAAACTGATCAGTAAGAACTCCTTTTTGAGCATTGGAAATAATCTCCCGGGAAATAAGCCTTTTCTTGTCAGAGGACAGCGAGCGTTCCCGGCAGACAAAATGATTTTTATCGATCCACTCCCAGCTCCGGTCCCGGAAGTTTTTAATCATAAACTCCCCGTCCGTGACATCAATAAGGATTTTTCCCCAAGGGCGCAAAACACGGAAAATCTCTTTCAAGACACGGATATCATCATAAACCGTCTCAAAATAACCGAAACTGTTTCCCAGCAAAGTCACAAAATCAAATGAACCGTCATTAAAAGGAAGTTTACGGGCATCCCCTTCCTTAAACTTAATGTCAAAATTATCTCTACGGGCAGCCGTCCGCGCTTTCTGTATAAGAAAACGGGAACGGTCCAAGCCGGTCGTGTTACGGAATCCCCGCTTATGGAACTCCAAAACATGCCGGCCCTGTCCGCAGCATATATCCAATATGTGGCTGTCCCGTTCACAGTTCAGGATGCTTAAATACTGGGTAACTTCCTGTTTTGTTATACGGGGATCATTAACGATATCGGCGTCCGTTTTTAAATAATTCGCATTGAAAATCTTCTGCCACCAGTCAGAAGACACATAAGCTTCCAAATCCTTAATGGGGCCTAAAGTCGGGGTTAAATTGGGTTTGTTTTTAGTTGCCACGAATAGCTGATCACTGTTTATTTTATTCATTTAGTCTCCTAATCAGAATTTTGAATAAAGTCGTTATTTTCCAACAAGTTTTCCACAAGCAGTTCTTCGGCCCGGAACCAATCCTGCCAGTCATCATCCGGCTGTCTTCCTCCGGCCAGATAAAGCTCATGAGCTTTCGCCTTCACCCATTCGCGCAGTTCTTCAACAGACAATTCTGAAAATTTTATTTTGGCGGGTTTACGCCTTTTACGTATCATGAAGACTTCCTCTCCCCGGGCGGTCTTTCAGCCTGAGAGAAACAATTCCACAAAATTCCTCCCAAAACAGGTCGGAAAGGATAGGCCCCCAGGCAGAACAATACCTCCCCCAAGGCCTGAGTTCAGGCCTTATTGCGTGCGAGCAGCTTTTCTTCCACATAACACACAGCGTCCTGCAAGGAGACTAGGGTCCTGGCCTCGTCCTCGGGAACTTCAATCCCGAACTCATCCTGCAAGGTCAAAACAAGCTCAACGGCATCCAACGAATCAATCCCGAGGTCACGGATAAAAAAAGATTTCAATGTTAAGCTTTCCGCGTCGATGTTTAATTTTTCAGCCAGTATGGTTCGGATTTTTTCTTCTGTTGACATGCCTTCTCCCCTGGAGCTCCTCCCTCACATCTCTTCCTCCACCATCTCCACATTTACGGCTCTCCGGCCCCGCCGGTCATAAACGACGTCAAATTCGACATCCTGATTCTCCTGCAAACCCCGGGTATTTCCGTTCTGCCACACAATGTCATTGGCATAAACGCACATTTCCAACCCTGATGAAGAAACAATATTCCCATAACCGCTCTCAGAATCATAAAACTTCACTTTCCCTTTGACCATCGGCAGGCTCCTTTAAGATCATTTCTTTTCTATAGAGTGCACTGTTTTCGTATCCTGTTTGTGCTTCAACAGAATCCTGTCTCCTTCGGATACATCACTTATCAAATCTTCCGTCGCGTTGTAGGTTACGTCCTTCCCGCTGACACTGTTCTTGACAGTGACCTGATGACTTCTTCTGTCCACAGAAACAACCGTTCCCTCAACCCGTCTCAACCCCATTTTACGGTCCCAATCAATAATCCCAGCAAAACTCTGCTGCACAAAAACCAAACTAAAAGCCAACATCAATATTGGGAGCACTTTTTTCATTTATTGTTCCTCCTATCTTATTGCACTCGCCCGTTCCCTAACAGCTGGCCGCTTTTCCTTCTTAACGACATGAAGGGCTTTGAACCCCTTGGATGTCTTCTCCATAACCAAATCCACATTTTCTCCCTCTCTCAAAGCCTTATACCCCTCCCCGACAATTTCGCTGTGATGCACGAAGACATCCTGTCCGGTTTCCGTCTGAATAAAGCCATAGCCTTTTCTGGCGTTGAACCACTTCACTTTCCCTTTGACCATTTCACGCCTGCCGTCTTTCTCTTAGAGGTTAACCAGGCACCCCGCTAAACTGAAAAAAGACTCGTGCGGGAACAACGGAGTGCCTGGCCTGTAAATTTATTCTTTGTTTAGCCGCGAACTAAAAACCACGTCACACAAATAGCTATTCTTCTTGTTTTGGCTTTGTCTTCTTTTTGCCTTTTTTGCCAGCCATTATCTCACCTCCTTTCACAAGTACAAAATCATGCCTGTTATTAACAACAAGACAGCTTATCTCACAAATCATAGTCGGGAGCCGGGTCCGCATTTTCTCCTTCCCACTCCAAGCCTTCTTCAACATCATCCAGGGATTCCTTTTTTATCATCTGGGCGACTTTCTTCCCTCCCTGAATGATATAGGCTATTTCGACAGAATCCCCGGGCTGAATATCTTCTCCTGACTTCACGTCCTCATACTGGGTTGCCGCGTTTAACAGATAAACCTCTTCTTTTTCCAAATCCTCAATATAATCATATTCCATAATAACAATTTGATTTGAGGCCACGCTTACAACAACACCAAAAGCCACTTCCATTTCACCCTCCTGAGCCTGCGACTGACTTCCGGCAGGAAAAATTATCAGGCAAAACAAGATGACCAACAAAGCCAACATTTTCCAGTTCATAAACCCCTCCTTTTGATTATGACGTTAATGCTTCTCTTACTTTTTTCAGCAGTAAATCCGTACCTTGAGATTTATCAAAATAATCAAATGCTTTTGGAATAATCTCCTTTTGCTCCTCCAGGGGACGCACGCTTGAAACAATCACTTTCAATTCCGGATCGTATTCATCTATAATTTCTTTCATCATGCCCCCGTCTACCCCATACATATTGATATCCAGTAAAACAAGGTCGATTATTCCGGATCTGATCAGGATCTGGGTCCCTTCAAAGGCATTCTTGGCGACAAACACATCCACACCCTCTTCTTCAAATAATCTCTTGTAGGCGTCTAAAACCTTTTCTTCGTCATCAATGATTAAAATCCTCTCCATCCCGGCCTCCTGCCCTGTATTTTAAAAAGGATACTAAACAAGAGATGAGAAGAAGATTAAAACAACATTAAATTTTTCTCATTTTAATAACGCACTCTGGATTTAAAAGAATTTCAGGGAAAGAGGAAGGGGCGGGCAAGGTCAGGAAAGGGGCAGGGAGACGGAAAACGTTGCGCCGTGCCCTGCCTGACTCTGGACAGAAATAGTGCCCTTGTGAATTTTGGCAATGGCAAGGGCGATGCTCAACCCCAAGCCACTGCCCGTAGCCGGCTCGTTTTCGCAAGGAGGCTTATGAAAAAATTTATCAAAAACCCGGGAGATATATTCCCGGGAAATCCCCGGACCGCTATCTTTAATTTCGATATCTATGCTGTCTTTTTGCCGGATCACGGTTATGGATATCCTGCCCTGGGGGGGCGTAAATTTGATAGCGTTATGAATAATATTGAAAAACAGTCTCCGGAGGTGGACTTTGTCGCCTCTTATCCGCAAATGAACCTTCGGCAAAGTCAATGCCACCTGAATTTTTTTCTCGGCGGACAGAATCCTGCTCTGCTCATAAATTTCATTAAAGAAATCGGCCACACTGAATTCTTCAAAAGTGAAAATTTCGGGCCGGTAATCCAGCTTTGCCAGCAAAAGCAGATCGTCGATTGTTTTCAGCATCCGTTTCGCCTCTTCAAGGTTAACCCTGAGCGCCCGCCTGTATTCTTCCGGGTTCCTGGTTTTCCGCAAAGCAATCTCACATTCCCCCCTGATAATGGCAATCGGGGTTTTCAGTTCATGGGCGACCTGTGAACTGAATTCCGAAATATGCTGGAACGACTCCTCCAGGCGGGCTATCATGTCGTTAAAAGCTTCCACCAACACACGCATTTCTTCATCCCGGTAAGCATGCTTTAAGCGTCCGCTCAGGTTTTCATGGGTGATATTCTTTGCTGTTTCGGTAACTTCCGCCACCGGGAAGAGGATCCTGCCGGACAAAAACCGCCCGACAAAACTCGTTAAAACAAGGATCAACGGGATGCTGGTCATAAAAACAAACTGACTTTTTTCAAGCAGGGCCACAATGGGCTTTTGGGAAGACGCAATTTGGATGACATATTCTTTCTCATTATCAAAAACAAAAGGGACTTGCAGCAACCTCAGGTTCCTTTTCTGAAACTTAAACTTGCTGAACCTGTTCCGGACCTGCTTCAGTTTTTTCAATAAAATATTTCTCAGATCCGGAGACACGTTCTTTGATTTAACCAGGGATCTGCCTTTTATCGTAACAAAATGGACATAGTCCTCGCTCAAATCCAGCTTATCGTATACCTGCAGCCATTTCTTCTCAATCTCAACGATCCGTCTCTTCTGTTCCGGCCCGAGAGAGACCTGGTCTCCCGGGTACTCCCCTTTTAACGTGATGATTCTTCTGGCGGCAAAAAGCAAAGAGTTTTCATCCTCATTTAAGATTGACATATACGCCTGCAATGACGAACTCATGACCTTGGCTTTGTATTCCAGCTCGTGGTCCAGTTCATTATATAGCGTTTTGTAAAGGCTGTAATACAGGACTCCGCTGTAAAGAGATAAAATAATCCCTAAAATGAGGACAAAAAGGATGGTGACCTTGAATTTAACGGAACGGAATCTCATGGAGGGGTCTCGCTGAACAGATAGCCTGTTCCTCTGACAGTGTGGATAAGGTCTTTCTTAAAACCTTTATCAATCTTATTGCGCAGATACCGCACATAAACGTCAATCACGTTGGTAAAGCTGTCGAAATCCTCATTCCAAACATGCTCGGAGATCATGGTTCGCGTGACAATCTGACCGGCATGAAGCATCAAATATTCCAGCAAAGAATATTCTTTGCTGGTAAGCCGTATTTTCTTGCCGGCTCTTTTGACCTGATGTGTTATTTGGTCCAGCTCCAAATCGCTGATTTTCAACAATGTCTTTTTCCCGTGTTTCTGTCTCCGCAAAAGCGCCCTGACCCTCGCCAGGAATTCCTCAAAAGCAAAGGGTTTCGTCAAATAGTCGTCCGCCCCGACATCCAGTCCCGACACTTTATCCTCTATTCTCCCCCGGGCCGTCAACATCAGAATAGGGGTGTCGTCCCCCTGCTGCCTTATTTCCCGGCATATACAAATGCCGTCTTTGCCGGGCAGCATAATATCCAGGACAATCAAATCGTACTCATTAACATCCGCAAGGGCGAGCCCCTGCTCTCCGTCATAGGCCAGGTCAACGGCATAGTTCTCTTCTTTTAACCCCCGCTGCACAAAACTGGCAATTTTTCTCTCGTCTTCAATAATCAATATCCGCATTCCGTTCCCTCTTTCCCGGGGACAAAACATTTACAGAGCGGCGATATATTCCGCCGTACCGTCCAATATCATCTGAACACCGATGGTGGCGACAACAAGGCCGGTAATCCGTATCAAGGCCCCCATGAGATTGTACTCGCTCAAAACACCGCTGATTTTCTTGGCCGACAACATGATAAACAAGTTGATCAACAAGGCCATCATAATAGCCGTCAAGGTTATGAGCATGCCGTATTGAGACGGGAAAGCTATGGCGGCTGTCAATGTGGCCGGGCCGGCGATCATCGGGGATGCCAGCGGAACGATGGAAGCATCTTCCAGTTTTTGATGAGCTTCCAGCTCAAGAAACAAACCTTTGTTCAGGGCCTGAAGCCCCCGGAGGAAAAGGACAACACCTCCGACTATCTGAAACGCATAAATTTTAACGTGAAAGATATTCTGCAGGATAAAATTCCCCAACAGCGCGAATACGATCAGCATGCCAGCCGCAACCGAGGTCGCTTTCACGGAAATCCTTTTAATCTCCTGGGGGTCTGATTCCGCAGCCAGGGAAGACAAAATAAATATCTTGCTGATGGGATTGACCAGCGCCAACAATGCGAGCACGCAGTTGAACAACATATTCATAAACGGTCCTTTCTTAGCCTTTTTCAGGCGCCATATTCTAGCCCGGAAATTTTGGGGAGACAATAAAAAATTATGGGCCAGGGGACCGGGCATTCACCTTGCGGCCCTGTTGCGCTTCGGGAAAAATCAGGGATGGTTTCGCTGCCGGGCAAACACTCCCCCGCGCCGCCCGGATGATCCTATCTGAACTGTCAGACCGGCGAATCATTATATTTCAGTTAAATTCTCTTAAGAAACTCAAAATTACATATTCTAATTTCAGGCAGGCCTGAATCATCCATAATAAGATTATTGTGACTGTCAAAAGAAATCATCAAATGGTTTCCCCTAAGATTAAGGTCCTCAAAGCCCGCATGCAGCAATCTTTGTTTTGCTGTCTGCAGCAGGTTTAAATATTGCTGTTCATTGATAATTCTTTCTCTGTATGCCTTTAAAATATTCATCCCCTCATGATAATCTTCGTCTCTTTGAGCCAGTTTTTCGATGGGTCCGCGCCAGTATCCCCAAATACTTATGTAATCGCGGTCTTTTCTTAATATGGCCGCCCCGTCAGGATCAAACAAATTTTTATGATTATCGTAACGCGAATTATCCTGCAAATGTGCCGACATGTCTATTTCATTCGAAGTCATATATATCGCTCTCGGACTGATCGTGGGTATTCCTTTTTGCTCAAGTTCAAGGGCTATCGCAGCTTCTTCAAAAGGGCTGTTATAGCCATAATCCAGTATTTTCTTTTCATCTTCTTTAAAAGGATCCATGTCGGGCCTGGAGCCGACCTTGGACACTTTCCAGACAAGGTGGATATTATCTTTGGAAATCGTGTAATACATGGCATTGAGAACCGATATTTTCGTCCTGGGCCTCTGCTCCCATCGTTCCGGGAGGAAATAGTCGAACAAACAGGGGTCTTTTCCCAAAACCCACAATCTTCCTTTCGTGCTTTCGACATGCCCAAAGATATACGCGACATCAAAAATACTCACGTGGTTCAAATACGGGTAAAACTTCTTCGGGGTTTCTATATTAAACCTGTCTTTTTGTCTTTTTAAATAATCCGTGCGTTTGTTCTTCTTAACCATTTCTTCCTTCTCGAAAGTCCGCTGAAGCAATTCAAAATCAACCAAAGCATATTCTATTTCCCCGTTTGCGTTTCTTTTCAAGCCTCCTTCCTTCCCCGAGTTAACAATGACATGCTGGGGCTTATGATCTTTAACCACATAACCGTTTTCGAACATTTTCTTTTGCGCATCCCGAGTCAACAGTTTCAGGTCTTTCTCCTTTAAAGAATCCTTTTTCAGGGCCTGCGTTAAATCGATCCCCGGAACCCATAAATATATAACCGCGTAAGAACGGAACATGTCCAACATAATATCCTTGTGCGACTCGATCTTGTTCCGCATCTTATACTCTTTTCTGCCGCTCTGCCACAACTCGACAGATTCGGAAGGAACGAATATCGCCAAAGGCCTCTGTATAAAAATATTCTCCATTGAATCATGAACTATTTTCCTTAATTCAAAAACCAATGAAAATTCCTCAAAAGGGCTGTTAAATTCAGCGCTCATCAAGTCTTCACAGTCTTCCGCCCCGGGCACATCCTGGCCCATCCGGTTCCATTTAACGACAAGCTCTATCTGCTTACCGCCCACTTTTTTGGTCCTGATCTTATAAACAGTGCTTGTCCCCGACAACCGCTCTGAATTCTCCCTCACCCATTCTTTGTCGGTCCAAAAATTCTCCGGCATTAAATTATCGATAAAGGCCAACCCTTCAGCAGTAATATACAGGTCATCTTCCTCCCGCAGCTTTATATGCGCATACTCCACGTCTAATATCTTTGCCAGACCATTCCTTTCATTTTCTTTATTGCTTTGATACCATTCTTTCAATTTAACATCTTCTATCATGACAAATCCCCTTCTAATACTGTTGATTTAACCGGACGTGCCGCCGTAATTTGATCTCCGAGAATACTTAAGTAAAACAGCTATGCCGGCCGCGGCCATAAATTCCCCCAAAAATAAAACCAGGGCCCGGAGGAACACCCCCTCTTCTCCCAAGTCCCTGAGACACCTTAAATCCCCCCCGGGCAACATGATGATACCGGTAAGAAAAAACAGGCATATCAAACAGACCCTCACGACTTTTTCATATTTTCTTAAACCCAAAATCGTGATGCCCAGAAAGACCTCAATGGACGGCGTGATAGCGGCCTCAGCGCTCCAGCTTTTCCTGAAGAAAATGATAGAAACGTCAATGACCGCCATAATGAAGAACACTTGACTCCAAAACAAGGGGCCCTGGGAATTCAACTTTCTTGTTTTATGGTTGTTCTTGGAAAAACTATGTTTAAGGAAACCCATGCTATTGCTGTATATTATTGCGAGACGATAAAACCCTGCCGGTTCATTTGATTTCTTCCCATTTTACCCTAAACAAAAACCCCCTGCAATTGATCAATTGCAGGGGGATATATAGCCCCGGGTGACCTTTTATATTAAAAGCTATTTTGTCTCCCTAATTACTTTCAGTCCAATTTTTGAGGAGATACGCCACACGCCCACTGGGTCTTGAGGCTGCCGAAGGTGCCGAAGCGCACCGCTGTAGTGATAGTATGAAAACGTGCCTCTGGAAGGCGTATAATGATTTTAAGCCAAAAACCACAACCTTCCAGAAAGGAGGCACGTATGTATTACATCGGAATCGATCAACACAAAAAGTATTCGTATGTTGTCGTTAAAGATCAGAATGGCAACCGCATCGATCAAACAAAATTATATCACTTTCAGAAAGATGCTATGAAAAATTATTTTAAAGCCCTTCCTCATAACTCTTCTGTCGCACTGGAAGCCTCTGGCTTTGACCTTTGGCTCGGTGACTTGCTTGAAGAGGCCGGCTTAGATGTTTCTCTCGCTCATACCGCGCGAACTAAGGCTATTGCCGAACAACGCATTAAAACCGATAAAATCTCTGCTTCTGTTTTAGCTGACCTCTTGAGAGCCGATCTCTTGCCCAAAGCTTACCGTGTTTCCCGCTTTCATCGTGATGCTCGTGCTTTGATGCGGTATCGCCACCGTTTGATCGCCATTCGCACTAGCCTCAAAAATCGTATTCATGCTATCCTTGATTATCAGGGTATTCAGCATTCTTTCAGCGACCTCTTCGGTGTTTCCGGCAAACTCTTCTTAAATCAATTATCCTTACGGCAACCTTATTCTTCCATGATTGCCGATTATCTCTCCTTTATCGATATTCTCTCCCGGCATATTTACAAAATCGATTCTCGTCTCCGTCTGAACATCAAAGTCGATTCTAAGGCTCGGTTACTCTACACTGTCCCTGGTATAGGGGTTATTCTTGCTCATGTCATCCTGGCTGAAATCGGTGACATCTCCCGCTTTAAGAATGCGCATAAACTTGCCCGTTACGCCGGCATTGTTCCTCGTGTCCATCAATCAGGTCAAAGCTATTATTCAGGCCCTATTACTAAAGATGGCAATAAATACTTACGCACTGCTTTTGTCGAAGCGGCTCAAACCGCTGTGCGCCGTGATATATATTTACAAACTCATTTTCAGAAGATTCGAACTAAAAAAGATTACGGTGTCGCTATAGTTGCTGTTGCTCATAAGCTGTTAAAATCTGTTTTTGCTGTTTTGAAAAACAACTGTGAGTATAAATATCGGTCAGTATAAATGGGTGATGCTGTTAACAACTCTGGCATATTTAAGGCCGTTGTAGTGATTGGCACGCCCTGTCATAATACGCTATTGTGCGCATAAGTCCTTTGGGGGAATATAGCGCGAATGGATGATTTGGCCTTTCTATTTTATGCTTGACCAGATGACTGTTTTCATGGATGACTTGTTAGCCGTTTATTATTTAAATATACATTTTAAAGCACTTGCACTCAATGATGCGTGCTCAAGGATATCTTTCTCATAACCGCCTAAGATTGAACTCAAGCTGGATGTGTTCTCAAAAATTATTGTTGGTCTTACTACAACAAATTTATTAAAAACGCTTTTAAAAGCATACTTAAAATAGGCAGTTAAATATTCACTTTTCTTTAATTTTAAATTATTTTCAGTAGTTTTAAATAAATACACTCTATTAAATGGTTCTTGATGAGAAACATCTTCACCTACAGCGATTACCTTAGGATTCTTTCCCTCCGAGACATCAATAAATGTCTTTAGATTTTTCTCTTTCCCATATGACTTAAATCGAAATTCTTCAGGAAAAACTACACAATAAATTTCATTTTTAAAAATATTCATGTTTTATTTATCTTTCGGCGATTTTTTGCCGTCGCTCTTAATGCCGTTGATAGATGATTCTTTCCGTTGTTATTTATTACTCCTTTACATTGTTTCTAAATTGTGCAGATAAATTAATCCACTCCTGCACATCATCTCTTTTGGTAAACTCCTCGAGCGCCTTATTGTCGTTTAGGTTCTCAATATAGATTTCACCTGGCATTTTATCCGGCAATTTACCATTTAAATCCTTCACCAAATCAGCAAAAATCCAGTCAGTGAATTCAAGGCAGTTAATCACCCCATAACTCGACACAGCTGATTTGGACCAATAATATGGAACTTTATGGTAACAATGGAATGGATTTAGGCATGTTTTCAAATAGAACCTTTCTAAGGAATCATACATTCCATGGATAGCAGAACTCGCTGGTGAGAAAATTAATGAGTAAATTTCACGGCAATCTGCCTCCTCTGCAATAATTCGAAGATTTTTGTCCAGCGGATTTCCAATATTCACTGGAATAAATTCATCCATTTTATGATTTTTAAGAAATGAGAGACCGGGATTCTGTTGTTCTATCTCCTCCTCGGGAACACCTTGCTTCTTGAGATAGTTTGATATGTGTTCTTTTCTTAATTTCTGTTGCCCAAGGCCATACACATAGAATTTCTCATATGATTCTTCCGTGCCATTTTTTTTGAACCACATATAGTAAATATATGATTCTATAATCATTCGCAAAAATATTTCAGCTATATCCTCTGTCCAATTAGGGATAAAACTTACGACATGGACAGTAAGGCGATAAATACGGCAAAATAGACTAAGGCGAATTTCGTCACGCAGTGGAGAGTAAAAATCAATCACATAGTTTCGCTCGATATATTCCCATAGCTTATTACAACCATCATGATATTGTTTGAAACATTCTGTGTTGTATAAAATAAATTCTTGAGGGAAATCATTCAGATGAAGGTCAGAAGATTTTTTAGGCACACAAGGGCCAATATCACGACCTTTTCTCCAGAAATATTGAACCCATTTCTTTGAATGGCCCATTGCTGTCATATGACAAGCGTTGGCCCTAAGCATGCTAGCCAACCTTTTTGATTCGTCTGTATTGGGGTATTCTTTAATAGGATCTGTATTGTGAGGGCCTAATGGAGCAACGAATTTCAATTTTCCGGAAGCGATTGACAGCTCATAATAAACAGCTTGAACAAGAGTTGGCAATTTTTCACCACGGTAAAGACATTCTTCAAGAATTGGAGCAACCTTTGTGCTGGCGTGATCGACAGAACATCTATTCTTTTCTCCTTCGATCAAAAAACTTAATGGGCAATCAGGATAGAGTGTTACCAATGGCACCAATGGCTTTGATATTTCTTGCAACACTCCCTTTGAATCTAAGTGTTTATTAATATTCCTTTTTGTCGTTTCCCCTAGTGGTTCATAGGCTGATACCATTCCAAAATCTGGTAGTTGTTCAGTTTGACGGAGTTGCATTGACAATATTGCCAAAGCACAGGCTAAATTTTTTGATTTATCGAATCCATATTCCTCAATCAATAATGCAATCCAAATTAGCTCTGGAACAAAGTCTGCCCGCCAGTTGATTTCGTCAAACCGACCAATGCCTTCTTTAAAAGTAAAAGGAGGGAAAAAAGTATTACCTTTTTTAAGATGATCTTGCAGTATTTGAGCGCGCTTTTTAGGTGACGTCATTTTTTATAAATTTTCATCTACGATAGAACACATGAATTGTTATAGGGTCATTTCTTATATATAGATTTTGTTAATAAGTATTCTTCGCGACCATAGGCCTTTTTTAACGCCTTTATATTTATAAGAGTTGTTATAACATGTTCCTGATCCTCAAGCCTAACATATAGTCCTCTAGAAATTTCTTTAAAATCGGCATGTTCTATGGCATCGTGATCTCGTAGAAAGGCGAGAACACGCAACCCAAAATCAAATATTTTATGAGCATTTTTATGTCGAGACAATTTTGTCCACAAATCTTTTGTCAGAGAATAATTCTTTTTAAAGAAATATTGAATTATTTGGGAACGGAGACTTCTCTCATTTCCTTGAAGGGACGAATATTCTATTCTTTGAATCCCTTTAATATCGGAAGGAACATCTTTGTTCATCTTCGAGTTTACCAAAATATAATAAGAAGATTTAACTCCTTCTGCTAAACCTAATTCAAGTGCAACGTTTGGATTCCAAGATGACAAGTCAAAGAAAGAAAAATCTGCAGCCTTTATAAGACGTTTTATTTTTTCCATTAAGTGCTTTGTTTCCAAATTTGTATCAGCATATTCGATGCTAAAAGGAAGGGACGCCAATTCTTTCTTAAACGAAGAAAATTTAAATTTCTTTTCATCATAAGGGCAGGCTACAAACACAGAAGGCATTTTATATGGACTTCGAGACATGAGCATTTCTCCTTTTTTATTTATTTCCTATAACGCAACGAAATCAGCGGCTCGAAGGGGCGCGCAGCTGCCCCGGAGGTCCGCTGGATTGAGTTGTTAGACGTCTCCATTATATTCTTTACATCTATCTTTTAAAAACTCCAAGTCATCTTCAGAGATTAAATTGCCATATTTCTTAAGCACTTTTGGGATGTATTCATTTGCACAAAGACTTGCATGATGCACTTGATTGTTTTGTCTTATTTTTTCTAGCAAACTTTTAGCCTGTTTCTCGGTTAAATCATTTAAATATGGCAAAATCAATTCAAAATTAGACTCTGCGCCACGAAAACTTCTCGACGATCCAATTACTTCTATAATTATTTCTAAGACATCAAATTTATTATATTTCATCAATCCAGGGATAAGATCATGTATTCTAGGTCTTTCAGGATCAATTCTTACTGCTTGATACTTTGAAATAAAACCGGGCGGAACAGTGCCATCTAATGTCAACGGGATGACTGTAGAGTTCTTAAACCTTGCCATTCCCGATTCTTGTATGCACCAAAAAGAATTTAAATAATTACTGCTTAACAAGCAAATAAATAGAGAAGATTTTGCCATATTTTTTAATATTTCATCTTGCCATTCTAATGAAACGTCAATGTCTTCATGTGCTAAAAAACCTTCAATACCAATACCCTCTAATAATTGTTTTATTTTTCCTGCAACATGCTTATCAGCTGTCTGATAGCTTATAAATGCATGTTTTTCTTGTTGAGTGTATTCTGTTTGAACAGAAGCTTTCGCTTGTACAAGGCGCGGTGTAATTACAACATCGTTTATATACTCATTCGGATAATTGCGAAGAATGGGTTGAAACTTAGAATTAATTGTCTTTTCTATTTTATCTAAATTTGACTCATATTTAGAGTAAAGCTCGATGGGTATTTGCAAGTATACTGTGTGGATATCTGACCCGCCATCCCAATTGTCATAGCCTGTTATTTCGATATGTCGTTCAGCATTTGATAAAATATCATGCTCTGCTGTTAAGTCAGATATTTTTGTTAGCTCTGTTATCGTGGTGGCTATTTTTTGAAAATCTTCTATGAGTTTTTTCATCATTTTCTTCGTCTAACAATTTCTTCTACGTCGTACTTATTAATATTGAATTTTGTTATTGGGTGATATCGTGATGTATTGTTATAGTGTGTTTTTTTCCAAATATCCGGTTTTTATTGAATAAAAAATCTCTTTTGTCCTTTTTTATACTGCTAAATAGTTACGACGCATAATATTACCGATCTTTCAAAACACCTGGAAATATCATACAGTATCATCCTTATTTTTCTCTCTGTCAATGGCCCGATACGACCAAAATCTGACTTTTCTTAACATAAATATAAAATTTTTTGAATTACAAGCACTCTTGAAAAGGCCTCGCAAAAAATCTATTTTCCTGTAATATTTCCATGGTTTTGGGGATACAAAAAGGAAAATTTCTGAGTTAGAAGAAATAATAACGGGGATTCAAAAGAGTCCCCCTTTTATACTGCCGGATTTGGAATGGTTTCGCCCCTGCTCAACCACTTCCTCGCTCAGCTCGGATGACCTTTTCTGAATTGCCTCGCAACGCTCGGTCGCCGATATCTCCGATTGCCGGTCAAAGAGTTGGAGTTTTAAATATAAGGGGACACCCTTTTGGGTGTCCCCTTATATTTATAGCCCCAGCCGGATTTGAACCGGCGTTTTATGGCTGAGAACCATACGTCCTGGACCAGGCTAGACGATGGGGCCGTAAATTCATCTTAATGAACAGGCCGTTCAGAAGAACCGCGACCTGTAACTTTAAATATTACCATAATTCATTTCACGGTCAATAAAAATTATTGCCTCCTTAATAAAATCCATTTTCTTATTTAGCAAATCATTTCATATGTTATAGTTATATCGATATTAATATTTTAAAGGAGTCTGCTCGTGGCAACAAACGTGGGCATTGGGTTTAGTCAAAATTACGACACGCGCTTAGCCGCAAAAGAGGCGGCGGAACAGGCAAAAAAAAATTTGAAACTGGACCGTGTCGACATGGCGATCCTGTTCACGACCATACACTATTCTCCGCAGACAGTCATTCCCATCGTATTCGAGATATTAAACCGCACCCGCATTATCGGGGCGTCCACCCCTTCCATCATCCTGCCCAACCAGATTGCTAACCGGGGCATCGGCATTATGGCCCTCAATTCCGATCAAATCCGTTTTGAATCCGGATGCATCCCCTTCCTCAAACTGCAGAACAAAAAGGAGGCCGGCCGCAAACTGGTCAAGTCGACCATGTCCGGGTTCGGCCAGAAACAGAGACAATTATTTCTCTGTATTGCCGACGGTTTACTGGAAGAGCTTTCCCAGTTTCTTTTAGGGATCAAGCAGGAATTCCTTTACAATATCCCCATGATCATGGTCGGGAGCAGTGATGATTTCCGTTTTCAAAAAACATTTCAGTATTATAAAGACGCGGCGATGTCGGAAGGCTCCGTATCCCTCATTCTGGGCGGCCGGCTACAAACCGGCATGTGCATCAACCATGGTTTCAAGCCGATAGGGAAGCCCCGCACAGTAGATAAAGTCGACGGCCCGCTCATCCTTTCGATTAACGGAAAGAAAGCCAGCTTTCTTTACAAACAATATTTCGGAAAAGAAGCGGAAACCCTGAAACACGGGCCGTTAAGCCCTTTGAGCTTCCGCTACCCGTTAGGCATACGCATACCCGGCAGCTCAAAATACATCCTCAGAAATGTCATTGGCATTCTTGACGGAGGAGCGATAATCTGTCAAGATACTGTTCCTGAAGGATCAGAGATCAATATCATGATCGGGAACCATTCTTCCTACCTGCAGGCGGCCGAAGAGGCGGCCAAGGATGTCAGGGCGCAGCTAACCCTGAAAAGGCCCAGTTTTGTTTTGATCTTTGAGTCCATTGCCCGTCGTCGATTACTGGGCCGCAGCGCCATGGATGAACTCAAGACAATCCGGACGACTTTCGGCCATTCCGTGCCGATATTGGGCATGTATTCTTTAAATGAATTTTTCCGCTTCAGCCATGATCCTTCGGCCGATCCCTGGCTGATGCAGAACGGCAATATTATCATAATGGCCGTCGTTTAACGACCTCGGGCCAAAACAAGGGTATAACAATAACGATCCGGCAACAGCGGCAAAAAGCAGGAGCAAAATCGTATGCACCATATTTACGGTTTATTACTTTTTGTCATTTTTGGAATTCTTGCGCTTTTTTTTGTCAACTACGCAAGGACAGTCAAAAATCTTAAAAGATCTCTTCTGCAGGTTTCCAATTCTTTTCAGGAACTGGATGAACAGGCAAAAATCATCCTGCAGACAGACCTCGAGCTGAACAAAGCCCAGGAAGCCCTCGATAAACGTCTGAACGGGCTTGATGCCCTGCATAAAATTTCACGGCTTATCAGCACAACGCTTATTGAAGACGAGGTCTTTCACCGGCTCAACCAGCCTTTTCTCACGGAATTGGGCTTTGAAAAATTTCTTATCCTGACTTTTAAAAATTCCAGCCCCTTAAAACCCCGGGTGGACTTCGGCTTCCCCCGCAAAGACATTAAACCCATAGTCGATATGTTCAATGCCAAGACGGAGTTGTTGCAGTCCGCCAAGAAGGGGGATATCATCTCCTCCCTCAGTTCTCCCAGGGACGTTAAAGAGGAATTCACGAAAATCCTTTCCGTCCGGCAGTTCATTGTCACGCCGATCCTGTCCCAGCAAAATGTCCTGGGGATCATCATGGCGGGAAACCTTTCCGAATCCTACACGATGACCGAGGGGGACGAGGAAGTCATTTCCATCCTGGCGGATCAAATCGGCCACTCGCTGGCAAACGCCCGGTTATTTGAACAGGTTTACCGTTCCAGCCAGGAACTGGAACGAAAAGTCCAGGACAGGACCAAAGAGCTTTCTTCCGTGCTGGAAGAAGTCAAACGGATCAGCAAAACAAAGTCTGAGTTTATCTCTGCCGTGTCCCACGAACTAAGGACCCCTTTAACATCCATAAAAGGATATGCCTCGATTTTGATGACAGGGAAAGTCGGCGCGGTCCCGGAAAAAGTGCGGGAACGCCTGGGGAAAATCAACAAACACACGGATAATCTTGTGCAGCTCATCAACAATCTGCTTGACATCTCCCGGATCGAATCCGGACGCGTCGAGATGAAATTTCTCGAACACGATATTCCGTCTATTATAGCCAATGTGCAGGACCTGATCACCCCGCAGATGAAAGATAAAAACATCCAGTTTGTTGCCGATTTTGCGGACGCCCTTCCCAAAGTCTTTATGGATACCGCTCAAATCGAAAGGGTGTTTATCAATTTGATCAGCAACGCCATCAAGTTCACTCCGATCAGCGGGACGATCACGGCTAACGTCACCCGTGACGAAAAAAAAGTCACGGTCGGCATTTCTGACACGGGGATCGGGATCAAAGAGGAAGACATGCATAAACTCTTCACGGAATTCTACCGGGTCGACAATGAGATCAATCAGAATGTCAAAGGAACAGGGCTGGGACTGGCCCTCGTCAAAAAGATTGTCGAGGCCCACGGAGGAAAAATCTGGGTGACCAGCAAGTTGAACGTCGGGACATGTTTTTATTTCACGTTACCGTTAGGGCCGAAGGCGAACACCCCGGATGTCTAAAGTTACAACCTTACCTGAAGCAAAGGAGATATCATGCAGCGAGAAAAAATATTAACCGTTGACGACGACCCGGACATTCTGGATGTCCTCGACCTGACATTATCCGAAGCCTATGACGTCATCCAGGCTTCCAACGGGAAGCAAGCTCTGGAGATCATACAAAAAAAAACCCCCAATCTCATCATCTGCGATTATATGATGCCGGTCATGAACGGCCGGGAATTCGTCCGGGCTCTTAAAAAAGATATTCTGCTGCAGCACATCCCCGTCATTATGTTGACGGGCAAAGGAGAGGTTAAAGACATGATCGGGGGGATCGACGCCGGAGCAGATGACTATATCGTCAAGCCCTTCGACCCGGACTCGCTTGTGGCGAGGATACGGATGATCCTGCGCCGGACCGTCCGCAGCCTTGACGCCAACCCGCTCACGCATCTTCCCGGGAACACCTCTATCGTAGAAGAATTCCAGCAGAACATTACCGGCGGAAAAGCTTTCGCCGTTGCTTATGCCGATCTGGACAAATTTAAGGTTTACAACGATAAATACGGCTTTGAAAAAGGCGACGAAGTCATTAAAGATGTCGCCCGCCTGCTGGTCCGGGTTGTCAGGAAGAAAGCCGGGTCAGAAAGTTTTATCGGCCATATCGGCGGGGACGATTTTGTTTTTATCGCAGATGACGACATCATGGATGATATCTGCCAGGAAATCGTCGATGCGTTTGATTCGACCGCCCCGGATTTTTACAATGAAGAAGACAAGAAGGCGGGATATATCGTCGGCCGGGACAGGGTGGGGAATGAAATAAAAACCGGATTGCTGTCCATATCCATCGGGATTGTCAGCAACGCCGTGTCCCCGATTACTCATGTGGGACAAATCAGCGAATTGGGAGCCGAATTAAAAAAATATGCCAAAAGCTTTCATCAGAGCAATTTTGTCAGAGATAAAAGAAAGAATAACCGGCAGGAAAAAGAAGAATAGCTGCGGGAAAAAATCACGGATAGGAATTCCAGTTTGGGTCCCAGGGAGGCTGGTTCCCATAGACCCCGCGGAGAACCTCACGAAAATAGCGGTTGGTGTCATCCCGGGCCAAGGGGACAAAATAGTTAAATCCTGCCAAAACAATAGCGGTAACCACCCCTAATAAAATAAGATATTCTATCGCGGTCTGGGCGCGTCGTCTGCGCTTAGCTGAAGGCTTGCCCGCATAACGTGGATTGCAAAATAACATTGTTCAGGAGTCCTTTCTTATCCCTACAAAAACTATAGCATAACATCTGTTTTTTTTCAATTTTCCTGAAAAAAGCCTTTTAACCTGAAGCAAGGATTCCTTTTAGACTTTTAACCGCATCCTTGGGGTTACCGGCGCCGAAGAAATAACTGGCCGTCGCTAAAATATTGGCCCCCGCCTTAATAACTTCCGGAGCTGTCACATCATTAATGCCGCCGTCAACCTCAATGTCCCCCTGAAAACAGCTTCTTAACTGCTGAATCTTGGGAAGAACCGAAGGCATAAATTTCTGCTTCGCAAAACCGGGGTTAACGGACATAATAAGCACCCCGTCCAAATCATTTAAAAGGGCGTCAACGCACAAAGGCGTTCCCGGGCTGATCACCATATGGGCTTTTTTGCCATGATTTTTGATTTTCTGAATATCCTTCCCGGCTCTCTCCGGATCAATGCTCTCTACCTCCTTGGGATACTGGCCGTACTTCCGGCAGTCTTTTTTTAGCGGCCCGTAACACTCCGCATGAACAGACACAATATCCGCCCCGGCCTGACAAAAATCATCAATATAATCCTCAGGATGTTCAATCATCAGATGTGTGTCAATGGGCAGCCTGGTCAGCGGGCGGATCGCTTTGACAATCAAAGAACCCACCGTAATGTTGGGAACGAAATGCCCGTCCATAACATCTACATGCAGAATATCCACCCCGGCCTGTTCACATTTATGAATTTCTTCTTTCAGCCGGGTAAAATCCGCGCACAAAATACTTGCGCTCACTTGTATTTTTTTCGGTTTGTTCATAGGAATTTCTTTATTTATCTGATAACTAAATCTGATACCCGGCAAAATGGTTCTGCCGCCAGAAGAATTGTGTTCCGAAGAATAGTGCGCGGGGTGGGACTTGAACCCACATGGGTTACCCCACACGCCCCTCAAACGTGCGCGTCTACCAATTTCGCCACCCGCGCAAAACAATGCCATATTTTAACTGCAAATCACAAAAAAGTGTAAAATTTCTTATTTTCCTTAATAAGAAAAAACAGGGCTTTTCTGCCGCCGATAAAAGTATCCGGCCCTGAAAACCGCCCGCAAAAACCAAAGGGGAACTACTTTTTAACATTGAGCGCCGATTTAATGAAATCCTTGAATAACGGATGACAGCGGTCGGGCTTGGATTTGAATTCCGGATGGAACTGGCAGGCCACAAACCACGGATGCTTCTTGATTTCAACAACCTCCACCAAGCCTTTTTGAGGATGGCGGCCGGCGACCACCAAGCCTTTCCGTTCCATAATCTTCTTATATTTATTATTAAATTCATACCGGTGGCGATGCCGTTCGCTGATATTCTCTTTCTTATACGCACGGGAAGAACAGGAATTCTTCAGCAGCTTGCAGGCATATGCGCCTAAACGCATGCTGGCCCCCATTCCGGAAACATGCTTTTGCTCCTCCAACAAGCTGATCACCGGATTCTTTGTCGCGGCATCAAATTCTGTTGAATTCGCATCCTTCAATCCGCAAACATTCCTGGCAAACTCAATGGTCGCCACCTGCATACCCAGGCAAATACCGAAAAAGGGAATATTGTTCTCCCGGGCATACTGAACAGCGCGAATTTTCCCTTCAATGCCCCGGTTCCCGAACCCGCCGGGAATAAGAATGCCCTGGGAGTCTTTCAGGCATTTAACGACATTTTTCTTCTTTTCCAGGTCTTCCGAATCAATTTTATTAATAATAACCTTGGCGTTGTTCGCAATCCCGCCGTGCACAAGGGCTTCATAAATAGACTTATAGGCATCGGGCAGGGAGATATATTTGCCGACCACAGAAATTTTCACTTCATGCGCCGGGTTCTTCAGCCGCTTAACAACATAATTATTCCAATCCTTTAAATCATTGTCCGCGGCTTTAATGTTCAACTTTTTCAGGATCAGGTCATCCAGACTTTCTTTCTTGAAAGACAGCGGAACTTCATAGATATGTTTGACATCGCCGGCTTCAATGACGCTTTCCTTATCCACGTTGCAGAACAAAGCAATCTTCTCTTTTTGTTCCTTGGTAATATGTTTCTCCGTACGGCACAGCAAGATATCCGGCTGGATGCCTATTTCCCGCAGCCGCCCCACGCTATGCTGCGTCGGTTTTGTCTTTTGTTCACCGGCAGCCTTGATATACGGCAACAGGGTGACATGAATATTTAAAGCATAACTTTCCCCAAGCTCCCACCTCATCTGGCGTATCGCCTCCAGGAAGGGCAAGCTTTCAATATCGCCGACAGTGCCGCCGATCTCGACGATGGTGATGTCCACCGGCCGGTGATGGGGGACAAGGCGGATGGAATGCTTAATTTCGTCGGTGATATGCGGGATAATCTGCACCGTCTTTCCCAAATAATCCCCCCGCCTTTCTTTCGTGATGACAGAATAATATATTTTCCCTGTTGTAATATTGCTGTCCCTCGTAATGCTGGCGTTGGTAAACCTTTCATAATGCCCCAAATCCAGGTCGGTTTCCGCCCCGTCGTTTGTCACGTAGACTTCACCGTGCTGAAAAGGGTTCATCGTCCCCGGATCCACGTTAAGGTAAGGATCGCATTTGATCAAATTTGTTGTCAGGCCGCGCGCTTCCAGCAGTTTCCCGACGGTCGCGGCGGCAATCCCCTTGCCCAGACTTGAAACAACACCCCCCGTAACAAAAATAAATTTACTCATAATATCACCTTATCGAAAATTGTGTCCTGCTGCGGCTGCTTATCAACAATATATTTTTAACGAAAAATGCCTGACCGGCAGTTCTCGTCAAATTAAACATGTTTCCGGCGGGGCCCTCCGAAAAGGACCGCTGTCCGTCAAACTTCCAACAAATATTTACTCTGGTTGCTGGGGATCTTAACCGGATATTCGCCCGTAAAACAGGCTGTGCAAAAGTCCTGGGAATTCTTCATGCAGGATAACATCCCCTCTAAACTGATGTACCCCAAAGAATCCACTTCAATATACCTGGCAATCTCCTCAACCGACTTATTTGCGGCAATGAGCTCCTTCTTGCTGGGGAAATCAATGCCGTAAAAACACGGGGATTTGATCGGCGGGCAGGAAATCCGCATATGCACTTCTTTCACTCCCGCCCGGCGCAACTCGACAATACGGTTTCGGCTTGTCGTTCCCCGGACAATAGAATCGTCCACCACAACAACCTTTTTCCCCTGCAGGACTTCCCGGATAGGATTCAGTTTGACCCTGACGCGGGAGTCGCGAGCCAATTGCGTTGGCTGAATGAATGTCCGGCCAATATAATGGTTCCGGATAATTCCGATTTCAAAGGGCAAGTCCAGTTCCTGCGCATAGCCAAGCCCCGCGTAATTGCCGGAATCGGGAAAAGCCATCACAAAGTCCGCGTCAGCAACCGGACTCTCTTTGGCCAATTGAATCCCCAGACGTTTCCGGACAAGATAAACATTGTCATGAAAAATATGGCTGTCCGGCCGGGAAAAATAAATATTTTCAAAGATACACTGAGTTTTTTTCGGGGATTTCTTCGCTATTTGACAGGATTCGATCTTCTCTCCCTTAATAAAAACAATCTCTCCGGGCTCGATCTCCCGGATAAATTCAGCCCTGTTCAAATCCAGAGCACAGCTTTCGCTGGACAAGATATAACTCCCGTTGATTTTGCCTAAACACAAAGGACGGAATCCATGGGGGTCCCGGGCGCCAATCACCATATCCCCCAGGAGAAAAACCAGTGAATAAGAGCCTTCCAGCTGAGACAAGACATGAACAAACCAGTCTTTAACATCAGGAGATTTCCTGCGGGCAAGCAGATGGACGATGATTTCCGAATCCATGGACGTCTGGAAAATAGCGCCTTCCTCTTCCAGTTCTTTATATAACTCTTCGGTATTGGTTAAATTCCCGTTATGCGCCAAAGCGATAGGCCGGTTCTTGTGGGTGGCCAGAAACGGCTGAACATTTTTAATATTACTGGAACCGGTTGTCGAATAACGGCTATGACCGATAGCGCAGGCGCCCTGCAGACTCTCCAGGGACTTTTCACTAAAGGCATCGGCCACCAATCCCATATTTTTTATAACATGGGGTTTTTTTCCGTCAAAGGTCACAATTCCAGCCGCTTCTTCTCCCCGGTGCTGTAAGGCATAAAGCCCCAGGAAAGCAACTCTTGCCGCTTGCTCATGGTTGGCAATACCAATGATCCCACACACGATGGCCTCTCCTTATTTTCGATATCAGACAGAACAGGAGTGCTGCATATTCCGGTAATAATTCTGCAAAGACTTAACTGAAAACGACCGCTTCAGCATATCTTCCATGCCGTTCACCGCTGCCCAGGCTCCCTGCAGCGTTGTAATGCACGGAATATTATAAAGAATGGCTGAAGCCCTGATTTTTCTCATATCAGACTGGCTTGTCTGACCGCTCGGCGTATTAATGACTAAATGAATTTTATTCTCTTTTATCATATTAAGCAATGTGTTTTCGCCTTCCGCATATTTCCCGACCACGTCAACCGCCACACCATTGGACCTTAAAACTTTGGCGGTTCCCTGCGTGGCCACCAGACCGAATTTCAAATCCTGCAGTTTTTTCGCCAGAAAAACAATCGCCCGTTTATCCTCGTCCTTAACGCTGACAAAAACGGTTCCGGTTTTAGGCAATATTTGGTTCGCACAGAATTGGGATTTGGCAAAAGCTTCTCCAAAGTTCATGGCGATACCCATGACCTCGCCGGTCGATTTCATTTCCGGGCCCAAAACAATGTCTACGCCGGAGAAGCGGGAAAACGGCAGTACAGATTCCTTAACAGAAAAATGCGGCAATTCCAATTCCTGCGGAAGCGAAAAATCTTTAATCTTTTTCCCGGCCATAATTTGGGCGGCAATTTTGGCGCAAGGAATCCCCGTTGTCTTGCTGACAAAAGGAACCGTACGCGAAGCCCGGGGGTTGACCTCCAGGACATAAATCTTGCTCCCCTTAACGGCAAACTGAATATTTAAAAGGCCCACAACCTTCAATCCCTGGGCGATCTGACACGTATACTGTCTGATCTGCGAAATAATATGTTCCCCTATCGTGTGAGGAGGAAGAACGCATGCGGAATCCCCCGAATGAATACCCGCGTTCTCAATATGCTCCATAATCCCCGCGACATACGTTTGCTCCCCGTCGGATATAGCGTCAACGTCCACTTCAATGGCATCTTCCACAAATTTATCGATAAGGATGGGCTTTCCCTGAGAAACCTCTTCCGCCTCACGAATGAAAGACAATAAAGAGGCCTCATCGTAAACGATACGCATAGCCCGGCCGCCCAGAACATAGGAAGGGCGGGCCAGAACAGGATAGCCGATCTGCCGGGCATACTGGACAGCCTCCTCTACGGATGTGGCCGAAGCATTGGATGGCTGGGCAATGTGAAGATGGGAAATAAACCTCGCGAACAGTTCCCGGTTTTCCGCAAGGTCGATCGATTTGACCGTTGTTCCGATAATCGGGACTCCGGCTTCCTGCAGGCGGTCGGCGAGATTCAAAGGGGTCTGCCCCCCGTACTGGACAATCACGCCTTCCGGCTGCTCCACGTCGATAATATTCATGACATCTTCAAATGTCAACGGTTCAAAGTACAGCCGGTCTGATGTGTCGTAGTCCGTGGAAACGGTTTCCGGGTTGGAGTTGACCATAATCGTTTCATAACCGAGGTCTTCCAAAGCAAAGGCCGCGTGGCAGCAGCAATAGTCAAATTCAATCCCCTGGCCGATACGGTTCGGCCCCCCGCCCAGAATAACAATTTTCTTTCTTGGGGCAGAAGCCGCTTCCGTTAACTTCCGGTTCTCAATAATGGATTCGTCTTCCAGTTCATACGTGGAATAATAGTAGGGGGTATAAGCCTCAAATTCCGCGGCGCAGGTATCGACCTGCTTAAAGGTGGCTACGATGCCCTTGTCCTTACGCTGTTGACGCACGGCTTCTTCGCTGATCCCCATAATTTGAGCCAGCTGGGGATCACTGAACCCGTATTCCTTGGCTTTTCTGAACAGCTGTTCAGAAAACGCCTCTCCGGACCGGGCCACCCGAATCAATTCCTGTTCCAGTTCCCAAATCTGCGCTATGTGATCAATAAACCACGGGTCGATCAGGCTGATTTCAGAAATCCGTTCTACGCTCATCCCTTTCTGCAGGGCATATTTAATATAAAAAATTCTCGAAGCATTCGGCTCTTTGAGGCGCAATTGAATCTTCTCATCGGGGATATCCTGATAATTCCATTTATTGTCCAGCCCCGCATGCCCGATCTCAAGACCTCTTAACGCTTTCTGCAAAGCCTCCTTAAACGTCCGGCCGATCGCCATAGTTTCCCCGACGGATTTCATCTGTACACCGAGGATATCCTGGGCCTCCGGGAATTTTTCAAACGTAAAACGGGGCGCTTTGACAACACAATAATCGATGGTCGGCTCAAAGGAAGCCGGCGTTTCTCTGGTAATGTCGTTCTGGATTTCATCCAGGGAATAGCCGACAGCCAGCTTGGCGGCAAATTTGGCAATAGGAAAACCTGTCGCCTTACTGGCTAAAGCCGAGCTGCGGGAGACCCGGGGATTCATTTCTATGACAACCATCCGGCCGTTAACAGGATCAACCGCAAACTGGATGTTAGACCCTCCCGTCTCTACCCCGATTTCCCTTATCAGGGCCAGGGAAGCGTTCCGCATAAGCTGATACTCCTGGTCTGTTAATGTCTGCGCCGGCGCCACGGTAATGCTGTCCCCGGTATGCACGCCCATGGCATCAAGGTTTTCAATCGAACAAATGATAACAACATTATCCTTGTTGTCCCGCATCACCTCAAGCTCATATTCCTTCCATCCTTCGATCGACTCTTCAATCAAGATTTCATGAATCATGCTGCTTTCAATTCCCAAAGAAGCTATGCGCTCAAAGTCTTCGTCGTTATGGGCGATCCCGCCGCCCGTACCGCCCAAAGTATAAGAAGGACGGATGATCAGCGGATACCCGATCTCCTGAGCCGCCTCTTTGGCCTCTTTTAAATTATAAGCAAAAGCGCTTCTAGGCACTTCCAACCCGATCTTTAAGACAGCTTTCTTAAACTCCTCCCTGTCCTCGGCTTTTTTAATGACGCCGTAATCAGCCCCGAGCATCTTGACTTTATACTTTTCCAAAACTCCGTTTTCGCAAAGCTTCATCGCAATGTTCAAGGCTGTCTGCCCCCCCAATGTCGGAAGGATAGCATCAGGCCGTTCTTCCTGGATAATGTATTCGATATATTCAGGGGTCAAAGGCTCGATATACGTCTGGTCTGCGATTTCCGGATCGGTCATAATCGTTGCCGGATTCGAATTCGCCAAGACGAGCTCAAAACCTTCTTCCTTCAAGGCTTTACAAGCCTGCGTACCGGAATAGTCAAATTCACAGGCCTGCCCGATAACAATAGGGCCTGAACCGAGCAGAAGGATCTTTTTGATGTCCGTGCGTTTTGGCATAATATTTAAGCTTTTCGTCCTTCCTTGTGCTGTTTCATCATCGCGACAAAATCCTGAAACAGATACTGGGCGTCATGCGGTCCGGGAGCGGCTTCAGGGTGATGCTGTATGGAATACAAAGGATATTTTTTGTGTTTTAATCCTTCGACCGTCTGATCATTCAAATTGATATCAATAATATCCACGTCATCCGGAGAAAGGCTCTTCACATCAACACAAAATCCGTGATTTTGCGAGGTGATTCCTATCCGGCCGTCCTGCAAATCCTTAACCGGATGATTGGCCCCGTGATGACCGAATTTCAGTTTATACGTCTGCCCGCCTAAAGCCAGGCCCAAAATCTGATGCCCCAGGCATATCCCAAAAATCGGCAATTCTCCCAGGAATTTCTTCACGGTCTGGATAACATAGTCCAGCGCCGCCGGGTCTCCGGGGCCGTTGGACAGAAAAAGCCCGTCCGGGCAAACCTCTTTAATATCCTCATAAGAAGCATGGGCCGGAAAGACATGCACCTCACAGCCCAGGCGGGAAAGGATACGCAGGATATTGAACTTTATTCCGCAATCTATCGCCGCGACCTTAAAAGACGGGCTTTGCGTATCTGACGGAGGCGCAGGCCAGACATATTTCTCTTTGGTTGTCACTTCCCGCACCCAGTCACTCCCCGTCATGGAGGGAATTTTGGACAATTTTCCCGCAAGGCTCTGAGGATCAAAATCCTCAGTCGATATCATCCCTTTCATGGCACCGAAAAGGCGCAAATGCCGGGTTAATTTACGGGTATCAATCCCTTCAATGGCAATAATCCGGTGCTCGTTCAAATAATCGGTCAAGCTCTGAGTGGCGCGGAAGTTCGAGTGTCTCCGGCAAAATTCTTTCACGACAAAACCTTTGACATGAACGTCCCGGGACTCAACATCCTCTTCATTGACACCGTAATTGCCGATCAAAGGATAGGTCATCGTGACAATCTGTCCGGCATAGGAAGGATCCGTCAAAATCTCCTGATACCCTGTCATCGCGGTATTAAAGACCACTTCTCCTGCAGTTTCTCCATGGGTGCCGAGCGAACGACCTATAAAGCTCGTACCATCTTCTAAATATAATATGGCTTCTTTCATGTACGAATCTGTTTTCGGGGAATTCTTTGGCAAGACCCCCTTCCCGGGGGCCTGCATCAATATATCATTTTAAAGGTTTTTGTCAAGGGTTATCCCCGTTCAACTGATAATTTTTATCGACGGGGAAACAGAATTATAGCCGATAAAAAACCCCGGTTAAACTAATTATTATAAAATATTTCCATCTCTTTACCGCCCCCGGAACACAGGGACAACTCATAAAAAAGTCAGGAAGGCATAACTTTGGAAAGGCTTTTCAGCCAAGAAGGAAACGGCGGCATGTTTTTTTTAATAATAGGATAATTTCTGGCCGAAGAAAGGATATAATCCTCTTTGAGTCGCCAGGTTTTCGCTCCTGTTCCCCAAAAGGCATCAGGACAAAGATGGTCGAGAATCTTGCCGGTTCGGCAGGAACGGAGGTCCAGCCCGGCAGACCGGAAAACAGGCCATGACCCGGCATAATCCCAAAGGTTGGCTTCAAAATAGCTCCCGCAGCCCCGGCCGATGGCCGGCCAGCACAACTCCACAACGGCAACCGTCGGCATCATCATTTGACAGACCTGGGGATCCCAGCGGTACCGCCGCATAAAACGGTCCGAAGCCAGAAAAATCGCCTGGGGCGTGATCGTCTGATCCAGAGGCACAATTTTCTGCGGGCCGGCAGGAGAGGAAAACGCCCCTGCCACAAAAAAAGAATCCTTCCCGTCACAGTAAAAAAGCTCTTCCAGGGCAGGGAAAAAGACAGCACCCATCCACGGACGGGAGGCTTTCATCACCCCCAGGGAAATGCCGTACACAGGCATACGGTTGGAATAAGCCCTGGTGCCGTCAATAGGGTCAATGGACCAGACATACTCAAAAGAGCCTGACATGACCTGCTGAAACAGGTCCTGGCTGTTAACGTCTTCCTCGTCAATCAAAACATGAGAACCTGTTTCCAGAAAAGGCTGCAGTGCCGTTCTCGTCAGAGCAGAGACCGCCTGGTCGGCCTTGGTCAGCACAGAACGGTCGGCCTTCAGAGAAGGTTCGCTGTTCTGGATCATGTCCTGGGCCAAACGTCCGCCCTGTTCCACAATGTTCAATAATGTCCGTAATATATCTTGTTCCATCCAGTCCCTCGTCCGACATAATCCTGGCCACGCACACCGTCACGGCAGGCCCAGCCGCTGTCTGTTATGAATGACGGCTTCCTTGCTTCCTAAAACCTGGTAAGCCATTTGATCTTTATTTTGCCCGTTATCAAAATCGTATTCCAAAACAGCCAAAACCTGAAGCACCCGGTCAAGAGGCTGTTCCAGCATATCCGGGGACTGCTCTCCCGCGGAATCAACAAGAGTGACATAGTACCATGCGGGCTTCTGCACGGCAATCCCTTTTTTCTGAAAGTCATTAAGAAAATACTGCACAACGGCTTCTTTGGCTTCAACGTCTATCATCAGCGGCCAGGCGCGGCTGGACCGGGATAAATCATGGATGATTTCTTCAAAAGTCACTTCGGACTGAACGCCCAGCTGCTCGGCGGATAACGCGTGTGTCCGCTGCTGTTCTTCCAGCAGGTCATTCTGTTTCTGGCGCAGCTGCTCCATCTGCATCTTTTCCTGCAGCATTTTTTGCTGCATCATCTCCTGCTGCATCCTTTGCTGTTGCATCATTTGCTGCCCCTGCTGTTTCTTCATGACGGCCGCCCCTCCGGCCAAAGCCCGGTCATGCAGAAAAGACGTAAAAATAATCAGCATGCACCAGACACTGGTCACTTCCAAATACCAGCGCCCTTTTGAGCCATTAGTTTTCATCCCGAACCCCCTGAGCTGTTTGTTTAGCCGAAAGAGAAAAATAAACGTCCCGCAACCGGCTGACATCCAAAATATAAATACGGCTCATCCGCCTGTCCTGACCGGAAATCTGCTGAAGCATAAGATCACGATATGTACAGACTTCCTCTTCCTGATTCCAGTAAGGACTCGAAGCCACTGTCTTAAAAGAAGCCACTGCGCAGGCGTCCAGCAGCCCTGCCCGGATAATGTCCTGCAGGGGTTTATCGCCTGAAAAACGGTCTTTGGAGCAATCGTTCCATATGGTCGTGCCGCTGGTCCCGGGCAGAAGAAGGTATCCGCCTTTAGCCTGCAGAAAGGATTGAATCCCCCACATTTTAATTCTCCCGGCAGATTTGGGGTTATTAAGCACATCCGCCGTAAACGTATTGCTGTGATGGTCCTGGTAAACCAAAAGCTCCTTTATGTCGTGGTCTTTAAGCCACTGGTACGCATAAGTCGTGGCCATTCTTGAGGGCAGGACATCCCCCAGAAAAACATGGGCATTGAACCCGATATGCGCCGCCAGAAGCGTGAGCAGGAAACAGCAGAAGACCTTGTGTTTTCTCCAGTCAAAAGGTTCGTGAATCTGGACATAGCGGTAGACCGCCGCGCAGATCAAAAACACCATGCCAAAAAACCAGGAAAAATAATTACGGCCGAATTGAGCGACCTGAATAATTTCAACCAGCAAAGGCGTGGACAGGCTTAAAAGGATTAATAAAAACGTTTTTCGGGTGTGTCCCGGACGGACCAACAAAAAGATCAGGCTCAGGACATATCCGGCGAACATCACCGGCATGATCAACATAAAGTATTTAAATATCCATATCCATCCCCCGCCCCGGAGAAACGGCGGGACAGGAAAAAACCGGACCAGATAATCGGAGTAATATTGAAAATGATTGTTCCCCCGGCTTAAAAAGACATAAATAATAAACATCTTCATGCTGTGAACAGGGTGCGGCAGAGTAAAAGCCAGCAAAACGCAGAAAAGGCCCGCCATGAAAAGCCCTCCGCTCCGCAAAAATTCCTTAAGGCTCCAGGCAGATACCGGCGGGACAATGTTTCCGCATAAAAGAAGCAGAAAATAATAAGGCGTGTATATAATAGCCGTGGGGGAAGAGAAAAAGACCAGGCCAAAAAACAAACCGGCGAAGAACAAACAAAAACGTCTTTTCACGGAACATTGCAAAAAAAAGAAAGATAACAAGAAATGACACAACACCAGGGGTTGATGCGCCCCAAAAATGACATACATATACGGCCAAAAGCTGAAGGCAAAAAGGATAAAAGCCATAAACCCGACCGCATCATTGAAAAACCGCTTGAATATCTGAAAAAACAGCCAGGCGGAAAGGCCCGAAGAAATGATGAGGAGCAGAACGTTCGGGTACAGGCTTTTAGTGTCTCTTAAGAGTCTTTGCAAAAAAGCAATGCCGACCACAAGAGCTTCCTTCCCTCTCATGTTTAATTTGCTGAGTCCGTGCAAATGCAGATCATGCATGTGCGAAAAAAACGGCATATCAAAGAGGCGTTCGGCCGTGGGGATATACGACGCGGCGGAATCCGAAGGCCAGGCATTAATGTAATATGTGTGGACGGCCAACCACCCTAAAAGACAAAAAGAGATACACAGAATAATCAGGGAATATCGCACAGGACCGGGTCCCTCCATGTTGTTGAATTTAATAAAGTTCCGAAAGAAGTGTCCCCTTTTGAACACAGAATTCACTGTCCCGACAAACTCGTTTCTCATTTAAGACTCTGCTAGCCCACACACAGGCCAAGGGCATGAGAGTCGCATGAAATGGACTCAAGGCAAGCCCAATCTTTTTCTATTGACCAAATACATGTCACGGCCAAGCACCATTTGCGCAAGATGATCCTTGTCCTGGCCGTTTTCAAAATCATATTCCATAATCGCCGCGAATTTCAAAACGTCTGCAAACGGCCGGGACAAAAGAGCCGGGTTCCCCTGCCCCATGGATGTGATAAACTGGGCATAATAATCCGGCGGCTTGCGGATAATAATCTTTTGCTGCCGGTAAGAATCAATATATTTGGAAACAACGAGAATTTTATAATTCACATCATCTATCTTCAACCACATTTCACTTGACTGATCAAGAATCGCTAAAAGCTGGGCAAGGCTTTCCTCGACGGTTATCGCAGAAGAGTCTGAAAGCTGCCCCTGTTGCCCGACCAGGGAAGACTGCCCTCCCCGGGGAGAACTGACCAATACTTGACTGACCCTGGAGGGGACCCGGGAAACCGGAGAAGGCGTGGGCTCAGGGGCCTTTTCTGTCTCTTCTGTTGCCGGAATTTCAGGCTTTGGCGTCGGCCAAACGCCCGGCCGGTCAATAGAAGACGAATCTATCTGAACTTGTCTACGCACCTGCACTCCGGATTGCTGCCGGGCAGCGACACCTCCAGCTTCGCAGAAAGCCGGCTGAAAAAAAAGAATTATTGCGGGCATCAAAAGACACCAGACCTTCACCTGTTCACCCCCCGACCTTTTCTCCGGATAAAAAATAATAATTGGCTTATTATAACAAAGCCCATCGACATAATGCAAAAAGAGTCTCCAATAATTGAATACAATGATTTATATCCCACAGGGGTTATTTCAAAAATCCCCACGTCCCGCTCCTGCATTTCCAAAGAAGAAGCGGCGTAAAAATGGCCCTGCGCGTCAATGACGCCTGTCCATCCGCTGTTGGCGACTCTCAAAACCGGCCGTCGATTTTCAACGGCCCGCATAATAGAATTCTGCATATGCTGAACCAAAGCCCTGCGGTCTTTGAACCAGGCATCATTCAAAAACAAAACGATCAGCCCGGCGCCTCTTTTTCCATACTCACGAAAATACGCGCCTATACTATCCTCGGAACAAATCGCGACCCCTAAAACCCCGGCGGCCAAAGGATGGATCTTCTGCAAAGAAAAAATTCCCAGATCCTTTCCGGCCGTAAAAGCATATAACGGGGGCCCCAGCAGTCTTTGAAGAAACCGGCCGGGCATTCCGGCCCAGGGGGCATATTCGCTGAAGGGAACCAGGTAATTCTTTCGATAAATAATTTTCGCTTGACCAGCCGGCGGGATCCAGACAACACCGTTAAAAAGGACATCTTCTTCATACCACGACATACCGGTTAATAATCCGGCATTTTTCCTTCGGCAAAGATCCGTGATGCGTTGCAACAATAATTCATCCTCACGGACATCAAAGGGAATAGCCGTTTCCGGCCACAAGATCAACGACACCTGGTCTTTCTCAAGACGCGCTTCCGTCAGGGAAATCTGCCGGGCAATGATCTCTTTCATGTTCCAGGGGTCCATTTTTTTCTGAGGGTCGGTCAGCGGCTGGACAGCCGCCACTTTAAAGGAAGACCGCGAGTTCCCCGTTGTTTTCAAGGACGAGGAACACTGCAGCCCTGCCCCGCCGATCCAGGCCAAACAGGTCAGCAAAATAAACAGCCCGAGGAATTTTCTGGCCTTACGGTTCCGGACATATAAATACAGACATGTATTGCACAGAATAAGAAAAAAAGATATCCCGTATGCCCCCACCATGCCGGCCCACTGCAGAATATTGATATTAAACGTCTGCGAATATCCCAAATTCCAGGAAAATCCCCGCATAAAAAGCTGCCTCACATATTCGCTGGCGACCCAGAGAGCCGGCCAGTATACAAGTTTAAAAATATCATTTTTCAGAGGGGGAGGGAAAAAGGCCGCGAATAAAACCGGCTGTAAGCTCAATAAAACGACAAAAAAAAGATAGCCTTTCAGGCTATAAGGAATAAACCAGTTGACCAGCAGGGCATAAAAGCCAAAGCCATAAAAACAGCCTTTCACAACTCTTTGCGAAAAACTTCCCGGGCGTTCAAGAGAAAAAAAGAGGGGGACGGCAAAAATCCAGGCTGCCGGCCAGAAACCGGAAAGGGAAAGCGGGTTGGGAAAAGACAAAAGCCCCAGAATAACAGATAAAAAAAGCATCCGCATCATAAATAGTGCAGTGCCAGCCAAATGGTTTCCTGATGAGGATCTGTCCATTCTACACGGTGAGCCTGTCCGCGAGGGATCAGAAGGTAATCTCCGGGAGACATTCGATAGGCATCGTCACAGCCCTGTATCAGCAAGCAGGCCTGCCCCTGTAAAACCATAACCCATTCATGATGATCTTGAGTCAGCCATTCTCCGGGAGGTGTTTTTTGCCCAAAAGAAACGATCCTCTCCAGATGCGTGCTGTCACTCTTCAACAGATCATGAAAAACCTCTTCCGTATTTTTTCGGGGCAGCTGTGAAAAAATGTTTCCTGAGAAATTCTTCATAGGCGAAAGAAAACAAAGCTCATTTACACTGCATTTTCAACCGAATCCTCTCGGCCAAAGTGTCGGGGCAGGGAGGCGGCGGGGGCGGCCGGAGCATTTGAATGGTTTTCACATTATCTGAATACCCGCCGGAAGCCACTTTGAGTTGATTGATTTTATCGATATAATCCTGCATGACCTTCTGATAGGCGGTTTTTAAATTTTCCTGTTTTTTCTGATATTCCGAAATCAGCTGCCGGCGTTTTTCTCCGTCTCTTCTATCGTCAGGATATTTTTCCAGCTGTGTCTGTAATTCCTGTTCGAGCCTTTTCTTTTCTTCAAAATAAATTTCCCGAATCTCCTCCTGCTTCAAACGGATATTATACAACGCCTCCTGCAAATCAACATCTTCTTCGGCCCGGATAACGGAGGAAGGGAAAAGGACCAGCGCTACCGGAATCAAAACAACAAGGATGGACGTAACGGCCTTCATTCTCAGACTCTCAATAAAAAGGTTATTCCTTCTGCTCTTGCGATAAACTCTGCAGAAGCGTCAGCGCTCGCAAAAAGTTCTTTTCATCCTTCTGTTGACGAAAAATCTCGGCACTCGCCTCCGCGTTTTTGGCGGCCAATTCCATGTCTCCCGCCAACCCCTGGTTCACGGCTATCAAATAATAAAGTTCGCCCTTGTTGGGAGAAACCCGCAACGCCGCTGAAAAAGTGTCAACAGCGCGGGTGTAATCATTGATACGCATATATGTCTGCCCGAGGAGCATGTAGGGACGCGGATCAACAGGATTGCTTTTAATCGCCTCGTCAAAACTTTTAATAGCTTCCGGCACCTTGGCCTGCTGCAGATATTGCACTCCGCTATTCAGGTATTTATCTGCGGCCGGAGCCGGCGGTGTCGGTTCCGCTGCCGGAGGAATTTCTATCTTCACTTCCTTTTTTTGATCACAGCCCAGAAAACACAGCAAAATTCCGGCCACAAAAAAACACTTCTTCATACTCCCCTCCTTCGTAGGCCAACTCATTAACAAGAACCCGATACGATAAAACCTATCATGCCTTCTACCCTTTTACGAGAGATAAGGTGCTGTTCTTTAAATGATTATTCAATAAATAAGGACAGATTGAGGCCAATCTGTCCTTATTATGACGCAATATCATATGAATGCAAATATTTTATTAAACCATCACCGACCTGGCTAAGAAAGGAAGCCTTCCAGAAATCCCCGCCGCAAGCTGCGGGGATTGACTCTCAGAGAATGGAAATAACGAGAGGGAATTATACGGCACCCGGGGAGGAAAGAAGATACTTGTTGACGCCTTCGGCCGTAAAGCGGCCTTCATGAATGGCCCAGACAACAAGAGACTGCCCCCGCCGCATATCTCCGGCGGCAAAAACGCCGGGCACATTTGTCATCCGGCTGGAATCTGTCTTGACGTTTCCCCGCTCATCAAGCACAACATTCAATTCCTCCAGCATCCCTGTTTTGACCGGCCCCAGGAAGCCCATAGCCAACAAAACCAGATCCGCTTCTATTTCAAAATCAGAACCCGGGATTTCCTTCATGGGCCTGCGGCCCGTTTGAGGGTCCTTCGGGCCGAATTCCAGACGGACAGCATGCGCTTTATTCACGACACCGTTCTTCCCGGAAAATTTTTTGGTCATCACGGCAAATTCCCGGTCGCATCCTTCCTCATGCGACGAAGACGTCCGTTCGATAAAAGCCCAGTAAGGCCAGGGATTATCGTCCGCTCTTTCTTTCGGAGGCCGGGGCAGCAACTCAAAATTTCTGACCCGTGTCGCTCCATGCCGGTTCGACGTTCCGATACAGTCAGACCCCGTATCTCCTCCTCCGATAACCAGCACTTTTTTATTCTGAGCCGATATCCGCTCTGCAGGTTTTATTTTAACGCCCTGGTTCACGCGGTTTTGCTGGGACAAGAAATCCATAGCAAAATGAATCCCGTTCAATTCCCGGCCAGGCACAGCCAGGTCCCGCGGCTGCTCAGCGCCTCCGCAAAGCACCACAGCATCAAAAGAGCTGAGAAGATCCTTGGCTGCGACATCTTTTCCGACATGCACTCCGGCCTTAAAAACGACCCCCTCGTCATTCATACGCTGGACGCGCCGGGCAATAACGCTTTTTTCAAGCTTAAAATCAGGGATGCCGAAGGCCAGCAAGCCACCGACACGTTCATTTTTTTCATAAACGGTTACAAGATGCCCCATTTTGTTCAACTGATCGGCACAGGCCAAACCGGCCGGCCCTGCCCCGACCACCGCAACCTTTTTCCCGGTTCTGAACGACGGAGGACACGGCTGAACGGTTCCGCTTTCATAGGCTTTCTCAATGATCGAAAATTCAATATTTTTAATCGTCACCGGATCCCGGTTAATACCCAAAGTGCAGGAACATTCGCAAGGCGCAGGACAAACGCGACCGGTAAACTCCGGAAAATTATTGGTCTTATGCAGACGCTCCAAAGCCTCTTCCCAGCGGCCGTTAAAAACCAAGTCATTCCAATCAGGAACAATATTACTAATGGGACAGCCCCAATGACAGAAAGGAATCCCGCAATCCATGCAACGGGCTCCCTGACGGCGCAGGTCCTCCTCGGAAATATGTTCATGAAACTCCTGCCAATGTTTCAGTCTTGTTTCGACCGCTTCATCGGTCAGGTCCTGCCGGTCGTATTTCATAAAGCCTCTAACGTCACCCATGATTCCTTACCTCAAAAATCTTTCTTTTATCATTTTTATTCCACGACTCTCTCAAACAGGACAGCCCCCTAATCATACCCCCCGCGGGCACAATCAATGCCGTGTTCAGTTTCCTTCCCTGGTCGCCGGATCATACCCCACGGCTTCATCCTCATCGGGAAACTGAGCCGCCTGCCTGGCCTCTTCCAACACCCGGCGGTAATCTTCAGGATAAACCTTAACAAACTGCGGCAGCGCTTCCTCCCACCGGTCCAGAACATCACGGGCCACGGCGCTGTCCGTATAACGGGCGTGATTTTCAATCAGGGTTTTCAATTCTTGAATATCCCCTGGTTCTTCGACCGGGAACAGCTGAACCATCCCAGTATTGCACCGGACGTCAAAGTCGCCGTCACGGTCCCAGACATAGGCGATACCGCCGCTCATCCCGGCGGCAAAATTCCGTCCCGTCGGCCCCAGGACAACAATGCGTCCGCCGGTCATATATTCACATCCGTGGTCCCCGATGCCTTCCACAACAGCCCGCGCTCCGCTGTTGCGGACAGCAAAACGTTCGCCGGCCACCCCGCGGAAATAGGCTTCACCGCAGATCGCGCCGTACAAGACCACATTGCCGATCAGAATATTTTCTTCCGGCACAAAGCTTGATCCCTTGGGAGGATAAACAACAATCTTTCCTCCTGACAATCCTTTCCCCAGATAATCGTTAGAATCCCCTTCCAGCCTGAAGGTCACGCCCCGTGACAACCAGGCGCCGAAACTCTGTCCGGCGGAACCGAAAAAGGTGATCTGAATCGTATCTTCCGGCAACCCCGCCAAACCGTAGCGACGGGCGATCTCCGCGCTGAGCATAGTGCCGACAGTGCGGTGAATATTCCTGATCTGAGAATCAAATTTTACAACCTTCTTGTCTTCTATGGCATCCCGGCTGCTCTCGATCAGCCGGTTGTCCAAAGCCTTTTCCAGAGCATGCTGTTGTTTCCCTGCGTGACGCACGGCAATGTGCCGGGGGACGTCCGGTTTATGCAAGACATGCGTCAGGTCAATGCCTCTGGCTTTCCAATGGTCAATAACGTCCTGCGTCTGCAGCATATTCACCTGCCCGATCAGGTCCTCAAATTTACGGAAACCCAGTTCGGCCATGATTTCCCTGACTTCCTCGGCAACAAACTTAAAAAAGTTCACCACATGCTCCGGTTTTCCGGAAAAACGTTTCCGCAGTTCCGGATCCTGGGTGGCAACCCCCACCGAGCATGTATTGAGATGACATTTCCGCAGCATGATGCACCCCATCGTTATGAGCGCGGCCGTGGAAAAACCGAACTCATCCGCCCCGAGCATTCCGGCAATAATGACATCCCGGCCGGTTTTCATCTGGCCGTCGACCTGCACGCGGATACGTCCGCGCAGGTCATTCATAACAAGAACCTGCTGCGTTTCGGCGATACCGAGCTCCACGGGCAACCCGGCATTTTTGATCGATGTCTGAGGAGAAGCCCCTGTCCCGCCTTCAAACCCGCTGATCAGCAGATGATCTGCCTTCCCCTTGGATACCCCGGCCGCAATGGTTCCGACACCGATTTCCGAAACAAGCTTGACCGACACATCAGCATGACAATTCGCGTTTTTCAAGTCATAAATCAGCTGGGCCAGATCTTCAATCGAATAAATATCGTGATGCGGAGGCGGAGAGATAAGCCCGACCCCCGGGGTCGTGTAGCGCGTTTTGGCAATCGCTTTGCTGACTTTATGGCCGGGCAACTGGCCTCCCTCGCCGGGTTTAGCCCCCTGCGCCATTTTAATCTGCATCTGGTCTGAATTAACCAAATACTCGATGGTGACTCCGAACCGTCCCTGGGCAACCTGTTTAATACGGCTGCGCTTTAAATCGCCGTTGGGCAGAGGCTTGAACCTTTCCGGATCTTCCCCGCCTTCACCGGTATTCGAAAATCCTCCCAGACGGTTCATGGCCACGGCCAAAGTCTCGTGGGCCTCTTTGGAAATCGAACCGTAACTCATCGCCCCTGTTGCAAAACGCTTCAGAATTTCAGAGGCAGGCTCAACCTCATCAACCGGTATGGGGTTCCCTTTTTTGAATTTCAGCAAACCCCGGATAGACGCCAGGTTCGTTTCCTGGGAGTTGATCAGTTTCGCATATTTCTTATAGATATTATAATCACCGCTGCGCACGGCGAACTGCAGCAAAGCCACTGTTTCCGGATTCCATTGATGATGTTCTCCGCCTTCCCGCCATTGATAAAATCCTCCGACATCCAGCATGCCGTCATAACTATTGCCTTGCGGATAAGCGTACTGATGCCGCTCGATCATTTCCTGCGCGATCTCCTGGAGTCCAACCCCGCCGATCCTCGAAGGCGTTGCGGTAAAATATTTATGAATCAATTCCTCCCCGAGGCCTACGGCCTCAAAAATCTGTGCGCCGCAATAAGACTGAATTGTAGAAATGCCCATCTTGGACAAAATTTTAAACAACCCCTTCCGGGTTGATTTCAAATAATTCTTAATCGCCTGATCAACCGTCATATCCGAAGGAAACCGGCCCTGGCGAACCTCGTTCTCAACGGTTTCAAAAGCCAGATAAGGATTAACGGCATTGGCTCCGTATCCGATTAAGACCGCAAAATGATGCATTTCCCGCGCCTCCCCGGTTTCCAGCACCAGGCTGACCTTGGTGCGCGTTCCCCGGCGAATCAGATGATGATGCAGTCCGGCACAAGCTAAAAGAGACGGCATGGGAACATGCTCCCGGTCCATCGAGCGGTCAGAAAGAATCAAGATGGAAGAGCCCTGCTGAATAGCGTCATCCGCCTGGGCAAAGAGGCTGTCTAATGCCGGCTCAAGCCCTTCGGCTCCGGCCCTGGATTCAAATAAAGTCGAAAGCGTACATGATTTTAACTCTCCGGTATTGACGTTGCGTATTTTTTCCAATTCCGTGTTGGTTAATATCGGGCGCTTTAACCTTAACCGGTGACAATGCTCTTTCGTCTCCTCCAAAAGGTTCCCTTCCGGGCCCAGCATGACATCCTCGGCCATAACGACTTCTTCACGAATGGCGTCCACCGGAGGGTTCGTCACCTGGGCAAACAATTGTTTAAAATAATGGAATAACAGCTGCGGCCGCCGGCTTAAAACAGCTAACGGCGTATCCGCCCCCATGGCCCCTGTAGCCTCGACACCGTGAATGGCCATAGACTCCAGGATCAATTTTAAATCTTCCAAAGTGTACCCGAAGGCCCGCTGACGTTCCAGCAATTTCTGCTCATCAAAGCCAAAAACTTTTTTCGGCTGAGGAAGGGACTGAAGGTCAACAACCTGCTCCTTAAGCCATTGAGCATAAGGTTTCCGGTTGGCATATTCATGTTTCAGCTCAGCATCATCGATAATGCGCCCCTGCTCCGTATCAACAAGAAACATCTTGCCCGGCTGCAGACGCCCCTTAATCTTGACATTCTCCGGAGGGACATCCATAACACCTGTTTCTGAGGCCATAATGACAACATCATCTTTCGTGACCCAGTACCGTGACGGACGCAACCCGTTGCGGTCCAGGACAGCCCCGATATACCGGCCGTCCGTAAAAGCGATCGATGCCGGACCGTCCCAAGGCTCCATCAAACACGAATGGTATTCATAAAAAGCTTTCTTTTCTTCCGGCATGCTCTCATGCCCGCTCCAGGCTTCGGGAATCATCATCATAACGGCATGAGGCAATGATCTTCCGGCAAGAGTTAAAAATTCCAGAGCATTGTCAAAGTTAGCCGAATCACTGCCATGAGGCATACAAATAGAAAGAATTTTCTTGATATCATCGCCAAAAGCCTCGGAAACAAACTGCTGCTCCCGGGTATTCATCCAGTTAATATTGCCTCTTAGGGTATTGATTTCTCCATTATGAGCAAGAATACGGAACGGGTGAGCTAAATCCCAGGTGGGAAACGTATTGGTGCTGTAGCGGGAGTGAACAAGCGCTAAAGCTGAAACCATGGCCTGGTCTGTCAAATCCCGATAATAATCATTCAATTGTTCAGCCATGAGCTGGCCTTTGTAAACAATTGTTTTATGGCTCAAACTGCAAAAATAATAATATTTTTTCTGTTCAAGATCAGAGGCTCGGACTTTATTATAAAGACGCTTGCGGATAACGTATAATTTCAACTCAAAGGCTTCCGGAGAGGTCTTTGGGCCCCGGCCGATAAAAAGCTGCTTAATGGCAGGTTCAACAGAGCGCGCTACATGGCCTATTTTCTTGTTATCCCGGGGGACTTCCCTCCACCCCAAAAATCGCTGACCTTCTTCATAAATAAGCTTTTCGGTCCATTCCTCCATAATGTTGCGGGATTCTAAATTGGTCGGTAGAAAAACGTTCCCGACACCATAATCACCCAAAGGAGGCAGATCAATCTGAATTTCAGCGCATTCTTTCCTGAAAAAAGCATCCGGAATTTGAATAAGCAGGCCGGCCCCGTCTCCTGTATTAGGATCACATCCTGTTGCCCCTCTATGAGTTAAGTTCTCGAGAATCTGAATGCCATTCCTGACGATTTCATGGGTTTTCTGCCCTTTCACATTGACCACAAACCCCACCCCGCAACTGTCATGTTCAAAGAAGGGATCATAAAGGCCTTGCTTTTTCATTGTCAAATCACTGTTCATTTGAAATTATTCCCTGCCGATTTAAGGTTTTATTATTTTTAACGGTTAAAATTTTAAAAATATTATATTAATAAATATTATAATTACAAGAAAAAACATTTCCCTGCCGTATGATTTCATGAATACTTCAGGCACCTGTTTTTAAAAAACCATTTATTTCAATATGTTAAGACAAAAATATCGCTCAAACAAATTCTAAAATACCGTAAAGTATTTTTTCCCAATCACTAAGATTTAAAGCCTAAAAATCAATCCTCTCTATATCCGTTTGTAATGGGCAGCCGCCAGTCTTTTCCGAAAGCCCGGGTAGATATTTTTATCCCCGGGGGGGATTGCCGGCGTTTATATTCACTCTGGTCCACCATACGAATAATATCCTGGATTTTCGCCTTGTTCTTACTGATTTTCTGCATCTGAATCAAAGAATGATGCTGTTCGACATAGGCCTTCAGCAGGCGGTCCAATTCTTCATAGGGAGGCAGGGTATCCTGATCTTTCTGATCGTTTCGCAATTCGGCAGAAGGCGCCCTGGTCAAGACCGTTTCCGGGACAACGGCATGCTTGCTGTTTATAAATTTAACCAATTTAAAAACTTGCATCTTAGGGATATCCTTTATCACCGCAAACCCTCCGGCCAGATCGCCATAAAGGGTGCAGTACCCCACAGCCACTTCACTTTTATTCCCTGTGTTCAAAACCAGCCAGCCGAACTTATTGGAAAATCCCATTAAAATATTTCCCCGAATACGGGCCTGAATATTTTCCTCGGCCACATTAAACGGCAGGCCGGAAAAATGCACGGCTAATTCATCCAGATAAGCTTTAAAAATTCGCTCAATAGAAATCTCAATAAACTTTATCTTCAAATTCTCCGCCAGAATCTTAGCGTCTTTTTTTGTGCCGGAAGACGTGAAATGAGACGGCATGGAGATGCCGATAACATTTTCATGCCCGACAGCTTCCGAGGCGACGGCGGCCACCAAAGAGGAATCAATCCCCCCGCTTAAACCTATAACGACTTTTTGGAAACCGTTTTTCCTGACATAATCACGCGTCCCTAACACCAAAGCATGAAAAACCCGTTCCATGCGGCTGTACCGCCGCTCTTTATGCGGTATTAAAGGACATTTCAAGGTCTTGGTCTTCACCCCCAGGTCAATGCACCCCTGCGGGGATCTTCTTTTCTTGGCCACCGGGTTCAAAGGCAGGTCCACGACAACCAGATCTTCTTCAAACTGCTTCCCCTGAGCAATGATCCGGCCCTGCTGATTGACGATAACGCTTCCTCCGTCAAAAACAAGCTCATCCTGGCCTCCCACAAGGTTGGAATAACAGACATACGCGTTCGTCCGGCGGGCTCTGTCCTTGAGAATTTTTTCCCGCTGTTCGAGTTTCCCGTAGTCATAGGGAGAAGCGGCCAGATTCACGACAAGCTGTAATTTCTGTTTGATCTGCTGTTTCAACAAAGGCCCATCCGTCCAGAGATCCTCGCAAATACTGAGACCGAAAACAATTCCGTTGAGCTGAAAGGATGAATTCTCCTGCCCTTCCGTGAAGTAACGCTTTTCATCAAACACGCCGTAATTGGGTAATTTTTGTTTAAAATATCGGCCGCAGATTTTTTTATCCTGAATAACAGCCGCAGCATTATAAATATTTTTCTTCTGATCCTGATCAACATAACCGACAACAACGGTGATATCGGAAACGTCTTTACTCAACGCCTTTAAAGCCTTAAGGCTGTCTTGGACAAAATGGTCCTTAAACAGCAGGTCCTCCGGCGGATATCCGCAAACAGCCAGTTCAGGGAAAATCACCATATCAGCGTCATTATCCCTGGCCTGCCGGATAAACTGCAAAATTTTCTGCCGGTTTCCTTCCAGATCACCGACAATGGCATTCATTTGGGCTAAAGCAATTCGTATCATTTCTAATCAACTGTTAAATAAAACTTTCTGGCAGCCGTTGTTCCCGGGACAGCGGCCGTGCGCAGATCCTCAGTCAGATATTGACTTTTTCATTCTAAGAAAACACCTGAAACGAAGATGGTTTAAACAAGGACGGTGTTCCGGAGAAACAAGGCGGCGTCAGATTATACCCGATGGTCAAAGCAAACACTCAGGATAATGTGTTGACTTTATTTTTCTGAATAATTTTTAATAGATTATTATATATCTTATCTGCCGTCTTACAAAATTTTTCTTTCTTTCCGGCATAATCAGCCAGCATCTCCGTTTTTTTCCTTTTATGCGTATCATCAAGCGGCTGGAAATACGCATCAGACCAGTCCCTAATGCTTTTCTCCGTAATTTCAATATGAAACTGCAAGCCGTAAGCAACAGGGCCTATGCGAAAAGCCTGATGCCGGCAGGAGCCTCCGGAAGCCAACAAAACGCCTCCCTGCGGAATATCAAAAGTATCTCCATGCCACTGAAAAACCTCCAGTCGCTCCGGCAGCCCGGCAAAAAGAGGGTCCTGCTGACCCGGCCCGGTTAACTCAACGGGATAAAACCCTATTTCCTGCTCCGGGGCTTTATAGACTTTCGCGCCGCAGGCTTTGGCCAAAAGCTGGGAACCCAAACAAATCCCCAGGAAGGGGATATTCTGTTCTAAAATCCTTTGAATAAAAACATGGTCCTCTTTTAAAAAGGGGCAGGCATCCTCTTCATAAACATTCATCGGGCCGCCTAAAGCCACAACAGCCTGCAAACGGCTCACATCAGAAGGCAGAGGCTCTCCTTTCCAGACTTCAACGATACCGGTCCGATACCCCTGCCGAGAGAAAAAGGCTCCCAGGGTTTCCGGGCCTTCGATATCGATATGTTTGATAAACAAGATCATACATAGTGACACCCTGGAGCCATCTGACAAATCACGCTCAGATGACCCCAGGGTTTTTCTTAAAAAACCACTCAATTAAACAATAAACAGCATTTCGGCGTAAGACGGTAACGGCCAGTAATCAGCAGGAACCAAGCCCTCCAAACGGTCTACGGTCACGCGCAAGTCATCCATAGCCGCTTTGGTTTTTAAGCTGTCAGCCTTGCGGATAGCGCCCTCCAGCTTATCCGTTTTCTTCAAAGCTGTCTCCAATTCTTTGGTGATTTCCAAAAGCAACTTCCGGGCGGCAGGGGATTTAACTTTATTGACGGCCTCCGCTGACTTAATGCTGTTAGCCAATTCCTCCTGATAATTAAAGACAGCCGGGAAAATCAGGGTCTTGGCCATGTCCGCGGCAAGTTTGGCTTCGTAATCAATCGTTGTGTTGTACCCTTCCAGATAAACTTCATTGCGGGACATCAGCTCTTTTTTGCTCAAGACACCATGACGTTCAAAAAGAGCCACGACATCCGGATTCTTCATAGCCGCCAAAGCTTCGGGGGTTGTTTTCAAATTCGGAAGTTTTCGCTTGGTCGCTTCCTTCAGCCAGTCTTCCGTATAATTATCGCCGTTAAAGATAATTCTCTTATGCTCTTTGATAATACTCTTTAAAACTTTCTGAATAGCGCTGTTCAGGTCCTTCTTCGCCGACAGGTCTCGCTGCAACTTCGAACAGATCTCATCCAGAGCGTCAGCCACAATCGTATTGAGAATAATGTTCGGCCCGGCGAGGCTCATGTTGGAACCCACGGCACGAAATTCAAATTTGGAACCCGTAAAGGCAAACGGGGATGTCCGGTTGCGGTCCGTCGCGTGCCTCGGCAGGGTCGGCAGAGAATCCACGCCTATTTCCAAAACACCGCCGGATTTCGAGCTCTTGGCTTCCCCTTTCTCAATCTGTTCAATGATATCCGTTAACTGTTCGCCTAAAAATATGGAGATAATCGCCGGAGGCGCTTCATGAGACCCCAGACGATGATCGTTTCCGGCAGAGGCCACGGAAGCGCGTAAAGCTTCGGCGTAAGTATCCACGGCTTTGATGACGGCGCAGAGCATGACGAGGAACTTGGCATTTTCATGAGGGTTATCACCCGGATCCAGCCAGTTCTTTCCATCAGGCCCGACAATAGCCCAGTTATTATGCTTGCCCGACCCGTTGATGCCGGCAAATGGCTTTTCATGCAAAAGACAGACCATGCCATGTTTCTCTGCGACGCGTTTCATCACTTCCATACAAAGCATGTTGTGATCAACCGCCAGGTTCAGACTTTCAAAAACCGGCGCCACTTCATACTGCCCCGGCGCCACTTCATTATGACGCGTGGTGGTCGGAACGCCCAGCCTCCACATCTCCCGGTCAAAATCTTCCATGAATCCCATGACCCGGCCTTTGATGGCGCCGAAATAATGATCGGCCATCTGTTGATGCTTGGCCGGTTCTTTGCCGAAGAGCGTACGGCCTGTTTGAACCAGGTCAATGCGCTGCAGATAAAACTCCTTGTCGATCAGAAAATATTCCTGCTCACCGCCTAAAGTGGCGTAAGCCCGTTTACCTCTCGTGGAGATGCCGAAAATTTCGGCTAACCGACAAACCTGCTTGGAAAGGGCTTTCATGGAGCGAAGAAGAGGTGATTTCTTATCCAAAGCTTCGCCGTTCCACCCGATGAAATAGGTCGGAATACATAACGTAGCGCATTGTGGCCCTTCCTTGATAAAGGCCGGACTTGTCGGGTCCCATCCTGTATACCCTCTGGCTTCAAATGTGGGACGCAATCCCCCGGAAGGAAAACTCGAGGCATCCGGTTCGCCCTGGATCAATTCCTTCCCGGAAAATTCCAGTATCACGCCGCCCTCTCCGTCCGGAGCAATAAAGGAGTCGTGTTTTTCGGCCGTCGTTCCCGTTAAGGGCTGAAACCAGTGCGTAAAATGAGTCGCCCCTTTTGAAATCGCCCATGTTTTCATGGCATCGGCGACTTCATCAGCAATCCCCGGATCAAGAGGCCCGCCGTCTTTGATGGTTTTGCTCAAGGATTGATACGCTTTCTCCGACAGGTAATTGCGCATCACCTTGAGGCTGAAAACATTCTGACCGTAAATCTCAGCAACAGTTTGGTTTGTTTTTTGTTCGTACATTTCTTCCATTTTCCCCTCCGTTTTAACATTTCCTCAAATAAGGCTTCTTTGTTGTCCCCCTTTTTCAGGGAATATTATAAGCAATGAAGCTCCAAAGAGGAAATGTTTTTAGGACTCAAAGTCCTGTCTTGTTGTTAATGGTTAGACATCAAAATAAAGACTGTTTTCTTTGACAAGCTTTACAACATCTTCCGGGGTCTTTGGTGTTCCGTTCCCCTTATGCATAACCAACGTCGACATATCTCTTCTCCTTTCCCTGCTCTGCACAACGGCATTCCTCTACGATTCGTTAAAATTACGTTTTAAAGCATTAACGAGATCCTCTCTTGTATAAAATACCCGTCGCCAAAAATGTTTTATGGCCAGGGAAACACCCACAACAATGCCAACACTGATAAAAACGGCAACGAACATTATCCTATGGCCTCCCGCCCTTTTTCTCCGGTCCGGATCCTGATACAGTCCTGTAAATCAAGGACCAGAATCTTCCCGTCCCCGATCTTTCCTGTTTTAGCCCCTTTAATAATGGCTTTGATGGTGGCGTCCAGGAAATTTTCGTTCACGGCAATTTCCAGCCGGACTTTTTTCAACAGATTCACTTCATGAACGACACCCCGGTAGGTTTCGCTGAACCCTTTCTGCTGACCGCATCCGAGAACATTGGTGACGGTCATTTTATGCACATCAGCATCAAACAAAGCCTTTTTTACATCCGGCAGTTTATGCGGTTGTATCATAGCTATAACCAGCTTCATATCATTCCCCTCCTTTAATAAAGATCACTGAAGCCTATCTTTCATAAATTTTTTATTGCGTTGTAAAAACCTGAAAACTGGAGTAGGCTTCCATGCCGTGCAGGCTGATATCCAACCCTTTCAGTTCTTCCTCCCGAGTCACCCGTAACCCGACAAAATGATCAAGCGCTTTAAAGACGACAAGCATCACCGTGCCGACAAAGAGCATAACGGTCACAACGCCCAAAGCCTGCACGCCAAGCTGCGCAAAACCGCCGCCGTGCAGCAATCCGTCTCTGGCCAAGCCTAAAGATTTGTGTCCAAAAATACCGACCGCCAAAGTCCCCCATAAGCCGTTCATGGCATGAACAGGAACAGCGCCGACCGGATCATCAATATGAATTTTATCCAGAAAAATCGTGCCAATGACGACAATAATCCCGCCGATAGACCCGATAACAATCGCCTCTAAAGGGGTCACAAAAGCGCAGGGAGCCGTAATCGCCACTAAACCGGCCAAAGCTCCGTTCATGGTCATGGTCAAATCAGGCTTGCCGAACTTATGCCAGGCAAAGAACATGCCGGTTAAACCTCCGGCGACAGCGGACATATTCGTCGTAACCGCAACGTGCGCGATGGCGCTTCCGTCCCCGACGCTTAACGTTGAGCCGGGATTAAAACCAAACCAGGCGAACCAAAGAATTAATGTCCCTAAAGATGCCAGTGTCATAGAATGCCCTTCAATCGCATTCGCCGACCCGTCCTTGTTGTATTTCCCTATCCTCGGCCCCAAAACATATGTTCCGGCCAAAGCCGCCGTGCCTCCGACAGCATGGACCACGGTTGAACCGGCAAAATCGGCAAAATTCAGGTTCGAAAGCCATCCTCCCCCCCAAATCCAGTGCCCGACAACGGGATAAACGGTGGCAGAAATAATAAACGAATACATTAAGTAAGCTTTAAATTTCATTCTCTCAGCAACCCCGCCAGCAACGATTGTCGCTGCTGCTCCGCAGAAAACCGCATGAAAAAACCATTCTGCATATAAAGGTAAATGCCCGTCAGATACGGCATCAATCAGGAAAAAACCCTTGGTCCCGATAAAACCGTTTCCGGCCCCGAACATCAGGGCAAAGCCAAACATAAAAAATCCCATAGAAGCCATACAAAAATCCAAAAAATTATTCATAAGAACATTACAGGTGTTTTTTGTCCGGATCAATCCGGCCTCCAGCATACCGAACCCTGCCTGCATAATGAAAACCATGAATGCAGCGATCATAACCCATAACGTGTCCAACCCGGCTGTACTGATTGTGATTGTTTCTTCCGCATAAGCGAGCGTGGGACAAAGGCAACACAGAACAAATGCAAGAATCCCCCACTGTTTAACCCTTTTTCCTTTTTTCATACGGCCTCCCCTCCTGAAAAGACTCCGTGTATTAATAAAAAAAGGCGCCCTTGAAAAGCTTCTTCGCTTAACAAGGACGCCTATGCCCTTATCATCAATAAAAAATCCTCAACGGCTTATCTTAAGCCTATTGAGGACATCTTTGCCCGCTAAATTACACAAGAACCTCGTTGCTCTTGTTAAAAAAAGTATACTCGCTGAAAAATTGTTTGTCAAGTTTTTTTTACGTCTTCTGACCCAATAACGTACACCGCTAAACGAGAATATGGCCCCGTTAAGAGATTTCTCCCAAGATATAATCTCAGGAATGTTTCACGGAGGGGAAGCTCTGTGCCTCTCAACGGGGCCATAGGGAATATCATTTTGACCTAGGCCGGTGTCCCTCCTTACCAAAGGACGTCAGCCGATGGCGTCATTGCCTTTCTCGCCGGTACGAATCCTGATACATTCCGGAAGATCAAGGACAAAAATTTTGCCGTCTCCGATCTTGCCGGATTTCGCTCCGCGGATAATAGCAGCAATCGTAGGCTTGACAAAATCTTCGTTCACGGCAATTTCCAGCCGGACTTTCTTCAAAAGATTCACTTCGTGGACAACGCCCCGATAGGTTTCGCTGAACCCTTTCTGTTGCCCACACCCCACAACATTCGTAACAGTCATTTTATGAACATCCGCATCAAAAAGCTCCTTCTTGACATCAGGCAGCTTATGCGGCTGTACCATTGCAATTATCAATTTCATGAGAATCCCCTCCTTTAATATCAAATATCTGATCCCTAATTTAATAAGATCCTGCCGAAGAGGCATTTCCTAGTTAAAATGAGAAAAGTATTTTTTGCCTATATATATGTGCCGCTTGTTTTTCACTGGGACAAGAACAAACAGCTCGTGCTGATTTTCCTTTCTAGCTCTTAACGCTTGAGGTGACATCCGAACGTATAATCTATTCCTTGGTTTATGTCGCATATGTACCTCCTTGATATTCAAACAGCAGCCCAAATATCCCGATGTTTATTCTGTCGTGAAAATCTGGAACCCGGAGTAAGCTTCCATCCCGTGTTCGTCTATATCCAGACCTCTCAGTTCTTCTTCCTTGCTGACCCGCAATCCGACCGTTGCTTTAATCACCGAGAAAAGGATAAATCCGGTCACAAAACACCAGACCATAACCGAAGCAACCCCTGCGATCTGAGACATAAGCAGTTTGCTTCCGCCGCCAAAGAACAGACCATTGCCCGTTGTCCCCGGGGCAAAAACATCCTGGGCAAACAAACCGACAGCAATCGTGCCCCAGGCCCCGCAGACGCCGTGGACAGATACGGCACCGACAGGATCATCAATATGAAAAACTTTATCAAACATAACAACAGCCAGAACCACCAGGATGCCGGCAATAAGGCCGATGATCACGGCGCTCAACGGTGAAACAAAAGCACATCCGGCCGTAATGCCGACCAAACCTGCCAAACCGCCGTTTAAAGCCATGGAAATATCCGGTTTGGAAAACATGATCCACGCCATATACATGGCCGAAATAACACCGGCAGCGGCGGCTAACGTTGTCGTTGTCGCGATATGCGCTATCTCCGGAACAGCGCCCATGGTGCTGCCCGGATTAAAACCGTACCAGCCAAACCAAAGGATAAAAACACCTAAAGAAGCTAAGGGGATGCTGTGACCGGGAATCGCATTGGATGAGCCATCCGGATTATATTTTCCGACCCGGGGCCCTAACAAAATAGCCCCCGTCAAGGCCACCCAGGCTCCGGTTGAATGGACAACCGTTGAACCGGCAAAATCCCACATTCCCATTTCCGCTAACCAGCCGCCGCCCCATATCCAGTGACCGACAACCGGATAAATAAGAGCGCTGATAACCACACTGAAAAGAAGGTAGGCCTGAAATTTTGTCCGTTCGGCCATCGCCCCGGAAACAATGGTCGCTGCCGTAGCGGCAAAAACCATCTGGAAGAAATATTTACAATAAAGAGGCACCGTACTCCAGTCTAAGGACGCAAAGGTCGCCCCTGAATCCATCAGGAAAAAGCCGCTTGATCCAAAGAACAAGTTCCCGGCCCCGAACATAATCCCGAAACCTACGGCCCAATACACGATCGAACCGACAGCAAAATCCAACAAGTTTTTCATCATGATATTACAGGCGTTCTTCGCCCGGGTAAAACCCGTCTCGACCATAGCAAAACCCGCCTGCATGAACATAACCAGAATACCGGCCAACAATGTCCACACCGTGTCCAAAGCCACGCCTTTTTCCGCAATGGCTTCCGCATTCCCTGCCACGGTCGGCTCTTCAGCCAAACCAGGGCTGGCACAAAGCAGCAATCCCATGCTCAGCAAAAAAACAAGCATCGGCATATTCTTTAACAATTTTATTAACATCTTATCCTCCTTCCGATCTGAAGCCGTCCGCTGTCAGATCCCAGGTCTTTATTCTTTTAGAAACTATAACTTAACCCGATACCCCAGTAAAACTCGTCTTCCTGATTACCGTCTCCAGAATCTTCCAGGTCGCCGTAAGGTATGCTGTAATTCAAACTGGGCGTCATGGTTAAACTTTCCGTCAAAGGCAGCGTCAGCCCCACACTGAAAGCCACATCCCCGCCTTCCCCGTTAATGAAAAGGCGGCGGTTGTATCCGACATGACCGGCAAGATCCAAAGTCACGCCATAGTCTTCATTAAGCTCCAGGCTGTGTCCGAGATCCAAGACAAAATAATCACCGTGTCCGCCCCCCTGACTTTCCCGGCTGTAATCGTGATACCAGGTCAGCGAGGGTGCAAGCAAGGTGTCATAAGCAAAACCGAGAAAAATTTCCTTGCTGAAAGTGCCGGCGGAGGGGAAATCATAGTAAATGTGTCCGATGGACAAAGACAGGTCTTCAAAATCACGGCTGTAACTGACTGTTGTGTCAATTTCATCCGAACTTAATCCGTCGTTTTGGTCCGTGTCAAAGCTTCCCCAGACATTGACCTCAAATCCGTAACCGCTTACGCTGAATCCCGGCTGCCAGACATAGTCATCATCTAAACGGAATCCCCGCCAGATATATTTGGAATAAAAATCCGTGCTGCCGCTGAGCTCTATTTCGATGCCATTTTCTGTTAACGCATCTCCGACAAGGGTTTTGCTTTCCGCTTGCGGTGCGAGGCCGGACAGAACAAGCACACATAAGGCGAATGTCAGGGTTAAAATTTTACGATTCATCTTTACTCCTTCATGTTAGTCAATTTTATGCCTCAACTCTGCCCTGTCTGCGGGCCCAAGAGCGGCCTGTGCTCGTTCTGGACCCCGTCGCCCACTTTGCCTGGGAAAACAAAAAAAGTCCTCTTCCGCAGAATTTCTGCCTTGAAGAGGACTTCAACGCCCATAGCATAAACAAAAAAGCCCGGACTCACCTAAGAATCCGGACTTCGATGCCCGTTATAATAAACCGTCAATGGTCTATTTCAAATATAGACTGTGAAAAACCTTTTGTCAAGTTATTAATTGAAAGATTTTAATCCGCGGGCTTATCTCGTCGATAATGCACGCCAGGCAATTTTTTCAAGAGACAATGACCGGGATCAACACAAACATTCATCTTCAGGCCTGCAGCTCATCCATCAAGATAATCGATTCGGCAATTTCTTTCATGGACCGGCAGGTATCCATGCTCTTTTTATGAATCAACCGGTAGGCCGCCTGTTCAGAAAGATGGTTTAACCGCATCAGGATCCCTTTAGCTCGCTCGATCAACTTGCGCGTTTCCAGGGCCTCCTTGGCTTTTAAGGCCTCCTGCATCAAGTTTGTGTTCTCCACGGCCACAGCCGCCTGGTTAGCCACCATCTGCAGCACCCCGGTTTCCTCGGCCGTAAAGGTATGCGGCTTTTTCGTGTAGACGTTGATGACGCCGATGGCCTTATCTTTGACAATCATGGGAACGGCGATCATAGATGTCAAATTCTCCTTCTCCGCCAAGTCGCGGTAAAAATACTTTTGCTCTTCCCGCACATCCGGGACCATTAAGGGTTGCTTCTGTTTAATAACTTCACCCAAAAGGCTCCGGTCCACTTTCAGGTTCGGCTTCTGCTTATACTCCTGGCTTAAGCTCTGCGTGGCCTTAATAACCAGTTCCTCCTGCTTGTGGCCACCCAGCAACATGATAGAGCAAATTTTGGAATTCAGCATTTCCGCCGTTACAACAACAATCAAGTTTAAAATTTCATCCAGATAATTCTCCGACGTAATGGATTGACTTACTTTGACCAAACTGTCCAGCTGCATCGCCTTTAATTTGGTCTGCTCATAAAGCATGGCATGCTCAATCACCCCGCCCACCTGTTTGGCGATTGTGCGTATTAAATTCACTGTCTGCGTTGAATACTGATGCGGTTTTTTGTGCTGAACATTGATAACCCCGATGGCTTTCCCTTTATACACGATCGGAACGGACAAAAAGGCTTCATACTGGTCCTCTTTCAGGACATCGAAACCTTTAAAACGCGCATCCTGATAAGCGTTTTTACTGATGGCCACCGGCTTATTTTCTTTGGCGACCCATCCGGTAATCCCTTCTCCGACTTTAAGCACAATCTGGCCCAGCATCTTTTTATGGGGGATTTTGGACGCCATTAAAGTTAATTTCTTTTTGCCCTCGTCAAAAAGATAAATAAAGACCGAATCCGCCTTCATCACCTGGTTTACGATGTGAACGACTTCTTTTAAAATGCGGGAAAGATCCATTTCCGCAGACGTAATATCCACAATTTGCCTGAGAATCGTCAATTCTTCCTTTTGCGAAATGGTGGAGGAAGTATTCCCCGTCACTTGTTTTTTAGGCATAATAGAGAACTCCTGTTTTATTATGAATAATAACCCATCTTCATAATCATATGTTACTCCATAGAGAAATACAAGGGCTTGCAAAAAAAATTTTAATACTTATACTGAAGCTATGGTCTATTTATTGTCTTTAATAATCTTTGTCCTGTGCCTCGTTGGCATGGCGGTAGGGGTGCTGCTAACGAAAAAGCCTTTTCACAAAGGCTGCTGCAACGATCCGGAAAAAGAGGCTGATGGCTGCCGGTGTCAAACCCGGACCTGTTCTCAGGGAAAGGGCAGTCCTTCATAAGCTTTCCCCCCTCCTTCTATAAGATACCGAAAAACAGAAACTCCTTATAAATTCAGGGAAGCAAAGACAGGATGGAGACAGCAATAAATTAAATAAAATGCATCTTTATATTCGGACGGGTAAAAAAGAGAATATGTCCTGCCAGCAAAGGAATCAGAACAATAAAGCCTCCGCAGATAAAAAACACCAGCAGCAGAATAGGGATAAGAAACCCTTCTTTTTTTCCTTGCTTCAATAAAAAAGAAGAGCTGAAAAACAGCACCGCAATAATATAGGTAATGATCTGGACAATATCCATTTCTCCGATCACCAGACTGCGCGACCGGTAAACAGAAAAAGCGCTGGAAACACAGGCGTTCGCCCCGAGAAATCCTAATATGTTATAAATAATGCAAAAAATGTTCGTCCCGTTCTTCATATGCTTACCTCACAGCCAGACATGCGATATTTTCTCAAGCCGTGAATAGTTATTTTATCAACCTGCCATAAATCCGTCAACGTGACAATGTCGGTCAAACAGGGACAGGACCAACAGGGCTGAGGAAGCCCCTTTCTGTTCAGTTGGGGGAAAAGGCTTCTTCTGTCGATAAAAGCACACGTAAAAAACCTCTAAACAGACAGCGGAATCTTTCTAACCCAAACGATACCAACATATTAAAAAGATGGCCGAAAACGCCGCAAACGGACAGGACAACCTAGACCTTTTTATGGGCCAGGAGTCAAAAGCCCCTCTTCCTTCTAAAGAAGAACCTTTCTTCATGAATTCCTTGCCCCCGTTCCTTAAGAGGAGCTGTCCGGACAACGCCTAACGCTTGATAACCCGGTACAGATCAAAAAAATAAACTTGCGAATTCAACGAGCCCAAATGCCAGTCCTCATAATAATGCTGGCCTATCAAAACCCCGTCATAATTTTCCAGAAAAAAAGATGAAAAATGTTCGTCCCTGTCATAGGCAAAAATAGAGGCTGACGTCGCATAAACAGGCACTCCCGACTCTATGAAATTGTCGACTGTTTTCTTAAAACGCATTAGTTCTTCCGGGCTCAATTTAATGTTGTGGGTGGGACGGCGAAGGATCTTCTGTTTTGTGTAATATGTGAAAAACAAAGCCTCGTCAGCGACAATAATGCGAGAATCCGCTTCAGTCTTTTGCTCCACCCAGCGAACAAAATCAGGAAGAAGTTCTGTTTCATGCCGGAACTTAACATTGGGATATATTCTGGAAAAACAGGCAAAAAGGATTACGCAAAAAAAGACATAAACACATCCCCGGACAAAGGAATTTTTTCTCGCCCAGTAAGCCAAGATATACGATTGCCCGATAATAAGAGGGGGCAGAAGAACAACCAGAAAACGAGGGTTAATAATGAACCGATGATTGCCGTAAAACAATAACGGCACGGCAATCCATAACACCAAGAAGATACTTATCGCTTTTTTCCTTTGGAATATTTTAACAAGCCCCGCACACGCAATAATAACGCCGGGGAAAGTCAGGGTATAAGACAAATGATGTCCCGCTATTATTAAAGAAGATGGCCCTGCCCCTAAAAAGGAATCTTTCAGCCCTACCCTTAAAAAACGAGTTAAGTTATTACTGTACTGTCCGCTTTTCTGAAGAAAAAGAGGCACATGAAATAAGACGACAATGCCGGCCATAAAAAACAAAAACACACCCAGAGAATAAAAACGTTTCTTCCAGGAAACGACATGGGAACACTCTTGAGAGCCGGGATAAAAAAGCAGGAGAAAACAAAAGGCCAAAAGCAGCAGAATCATATCCTGAAACCTTGCTGCCCCCATGGCGCCAAAAAATATTCCCGCCCGGCACAAAGGCCCCGCCCGTCCGCTCTTGAAATGCTGAATCAGAAAGCATAAACTCAATAACAGAAAAAACAGGCTGGGTGTATGGCTTTTTCCATATACGGAAAGCCCGAAGAAGACGGGACACAGAGAAAACATGACCGAAGAAAAAATGGCTTCTGTAAAGCCAAACAATTCTTGAACGATATAAAACAGAAAAAGAACGCTTATTGAACTTAAAACCACGCTCATCAAATTAACAGCAAAAACCGGATCAGAAGGAAGGAACAAATTAACAAAAAACATAAAAAAAGCCGCTAAAAGGACAGTCAATGGATAACCAGAACCGAAAAGATAATGCAAGCGGTGTGTTTCTAATGTCTTCTCGGCTTGTATAACAAGGTTCAGGGTATCAACATTATAAGGGCCTTTACTGATCAAGGAGAGCCTGAGAGATAAGCTGCAGAGAAAGATCAAGAACGGGACAAGAAATTTTTTATGTTTAGACCAAGAAAGTTTTATCATTTTGAAAATAGTAGCACGCTTGCCATGGCATGACGGTTTGCGCAAAACGCGTTCATTCTCGACAAAGGGCTTTCCGGCAAAGTTACGGATCCAGCCTGTCTTCCTTGACGGCCCGCTCCAGCACTTTCAGCCAGACCATCACCGGCTTGACCGTGTGCAAAACCGAACGGATAAAGCCGTGAACGCCGTCTTTATAAGCTTTGTTTTTTATATAATTTTTGTAAAAAATTCTCAGGCTTTTAAACAAAATAAAATTTTTATAACGCCTGGCGGATATCCGTCCCTCAGCGGCAAGGATATCCCGGCTTTCACGTTCCGAATAATGATTATTCCGGGAAATAAAATGATGGACGGAAGGCAAGTTGTAATGGTAAATATCCGCATCAATGTGCCCGACAGGCCCTTCCACCGCTAAACATTCATGGATCGCCCCCCGGCTTTGGCCCTTATTTTTCCGGACAATCCTCAGACTGTCGCATCTCCCGGGATGCTTCAGCGGTCGGTCAAAAACACAGTTAATCCTTCTGATGACAAAACCATTATACTTTTCCGCCTGCGATAAAGCTTGCCTGATTTTCCGGGCGGATTCCGGCGGAACCTGTTCATCGGCATCCATTTCCAAAATCCATTCCGACCGGGCGGCCGCCATGCCCCGGTTGCGTTGAGCGGCAAAATCTTCATCAAGCGAATGACGAATGACTGTGGCATGATATTCATCCCGGGCAATGTCAGCGGTCCGGTCCTCAGACATATCATCGACAACAATAATCTCGTCCACCCAGTCTTTCAGAGAATCCAAACACCGGCGTATCCGGGATTCTTCATTTTTTGTAATCACAACAGCGCAAATCGTTGGTTGGGATGTCATGGCCTCAGCCTAAAAATTAATATTATATAAGTTTGCCCCTTAAGAACAAAGTGTCCCGTCCTTAAGAATTAGCCGAATTTATCAAAAGCAATCATTTCCGGGGGAACCCCCAGAGAATCGAGCATGTTCTGAACCGCGTCGATCATAACCGGCGGGCCGCAGAGATAATATTCGACGTCCTCCGGCTCTTCATGATGCTGCAAGTACCGGTCAAAAAGGACCTGGTGAATAAAACCTGTCGGTCCGTCCCATTTGTCTTGCGGAAGCGGTTCGGACAAAGCGACCGTATAAGAAAAATTAGGGAACTTTTTTTCTAAAGCCAAAAATTCATCCGTATAAAACATCTCCCTGACAGAGCGGGCGCCATACCAGTAAGAAATCTTTCTGTCACGGGTCTTTAAGCCATGAAACAAATGAAACAGGTGACTCCTCAAAGGGGCCATGCCTGCGCCGCCGCCGACATAGACCATTTCTCTTTTAGTTTCCTTGATAAAAAATTCGCCGTAAGGACCGCTGATATCGACCTTATCTCCCGGCTTCAAATTAAAAATAAATGACGAGGCGATCCCCGGAGGCACGCTCATATCTTCCGGCGGAGGGCTCGCAACGCGGACGTTAAGCATGACGATCCCCTTTTCCCCCGGATGGCTGGCCATGGAATAAGCCCGGAAAATTTCCTCATCATTCTCCGCTTTAAGATCCCACAGCTGATATTTATCCCAATCAGGATGATACTGCTTGTCGATAACGAAAGAACGGTAATTCAGCTGATACGGAGGGACGTAGATCTGAATGTAGCCTCCGGCCTTAAAATCCATAGGCTCCGGCAATTCCAGGACCAGCTCTTTGATAAAAGTGGCCACGTTATCATTGGACCGCACAACACAGGGAAACTTCCTGATGTGGAATATCTCCTCCGGGATGCGAATGCTCAAATCTTCCCGGACCTTCACCTGGCAGGCCAGCCGGAAGCGGTCTTTCTGTTCCTTCCGGGTTAAAAGGCCTGTTTCCGTTGGCAGGATATCCCCGCCGCCTTTCAGGATTTGGCATTTACACAAAGCGCAGGTCCCTCCGCCCCCGCAGGCGGAGGGCAAAAAAACATTCCTGTTCGCTAAAGACATCAACAAATTTTTTCCGGCCGGGACCACAAGCGTCTTCTGCCCCTCATTAATCGTAATGGAACAATCCCCTTTACGCGCGACTTTTGCCTCGACCAGAAGCAGAATCATAATCAGCAAAAATATAATTCCGGCAAAGACAGCCGTGCTTAACAAAACAAAAGGTAAAAATGCCATAATATCAACAGCCCTCTTTAAAGGCGGATCCCGGCAAAACACATAAAGCCTAAAGCCATCAGCCCGGTCAGCATCATTGTGATTCCAAGGCCTTTCAACGGCGCCGGGATGTTAGAATACCCAAGTTTTTTTCGGATAGCCGCCATTGAGACAATCGCCAAGGCCCAGCCGGATCCGGACCCGAAACCGAAGATCACGGATTCGGCAAAGGAATAATCCCGTTCCGCCATAAATAATGAAGCCCCCAGGATAGCGCAATTGACGGCGATTAACGGTAAAAATATGCCCAACGCGGCATATAGTCTAGGGCTGAACCGGTCAACGATCATTTCAACGATCTGGACCATCGTTGCGATAACCGCGATAAAAGCCATAAAGCTTAAAAAACTCAAATCAATATCCGGCAGATTAGCCCAGCTCAGGGCGCCCTTTTTCAGCAAAAAATGGTTAACGGCCCAATTGGTCGGCGTGGTGATGGTTAAAACAAAAACAACCGCCAAACCCAGGCCAAAAGCTGTTTCGACTTTTTTGGAGCAGGCGAGAAACGAACACATGCCCAGAAAATAAGCCAAAAGGATGTTTTCGATAAAGATGCTTTTAATCCCGAGGTTCACAAGTTCCATCATGGGCGGTGTCCTTCTTATTAACCATAAAATTTATAACACAGCTTCTTACTGATTCTCCGCATACCCGGATAAATAGCGCTGAATCCAAATCATCGCGCCTAAAAGAAAAAAAGCCCCCGGAGCAAGCACCATGAGCCCGCAGTCAACATATCCGTGGGCATAAAAACTTTCCGGAACAACCTGCAGCCCCAGGACAGATCCGCTCCCCAGCAATTCCCGGGCAGTTGCCACACAGATTAAAATAGCGCTGTACCCCAAACCATTGCCAAGCCCGTCAACGAAGGAACGGAAAGGAGGGTTTTGCATGGCATAAGCCTCCGCCCGGCCCATCACAATGCAGTTGGTAATAATCAGTCCGACAAAAACGCTCAGCTGCTTGCTCACGCCAAACATATAGGCCTTCAGGATCTGGTCCGCAATAATAACCAGAGATGAAATAACCGTCAGCTGGATAATAATCCTGATCCTGGACGGGATATAATTCCTTAGCAAGGAAATAATCGTGTTCGACATCGCCAGGACAAAAGTTAAAGAAAGGCTCATCACCAGGGCGGTTTTCACCTGCACCGTGACAGCCAAGGCCGAGCAGATACCCAAAACCTGAAAAGTAATGGGATTGTTGTCCCACAAAGCATCGCGGATTATACGGCGTTCTTTTTTACTCAATCCCAAAGACATCTTAACGTCCTTTTCTTACGGATTTAAAAAACGGTTCATACCTGCGGAGCTCCTCATCGAGCAGGGCGGTCACGCCCTGAGACGTCATCGTCGCCCCGCTGATGCCGTCAACGTAAAAAGCGGCCTTTTCCGGCGGAATTTTTTCCGACACTTTCCCCTTAACCAGTTTGACGGGAACCAGAATTTTTTTCTGTTCATCCCAAATGCTTTTTCCTTTAAAATTATTTTGAAACCAGTCTTTCTCAATCTCTCCGCCCAGCCCCGGGGTTTCACCGTGCTGATAAAACGTAATGCCCCGGACGGTTTTGGCATCTGCTTCAAGAGCTAAATATCCGTAAAGCGTTGACCATAATCCTTTTCCTTGTATCGGGAAAGCGTAGGCCAGGACGGCCCCTTTCTCTTTATAAATAAAAAGCGGGTAAAGAGACGCTCCCTCCTGAATATCCCCTGGCTTTTTTCCCTGCACCACACGCCCCTGATCATCGACAACAAGCTCTTCTATTTTCTCCCGGTAAAGGGCCAGGATATCTTCTGGTTTGGCTCTGGATGAAAACGGCTGCTGCAATCCCACGGCTTGAATAATGTTCTTTTTGATATCGATCGCCCTGTTCAACTCTTTACGTTCCCGGAGTCCCTCGGAAACCGCAGAAAGGGTCAAACTGCAGACAACGCACACAAGAAGGGCAAAAGAAAAAGTATAAAGGTGGCCGTCTTTTTTCATACCCCCCCGCTCCTTAAGGCCATAAGTTCCGTGCGCTTTTTTATATGACGCTCAACGACCAAATGATCAATCAACGGGGCAAAAGCATTCATAAAAACAATGGCTAACATCACTCCTTCCGGATAAGCCGGATTGACAACACGAATCAGGACGATCAGAATGCCGATAACAAACCCGAAAATCCAGCGCCCGGTATTTGTCGCACAGGAGGAAACGGGATCCGTGGCCATGAAAACCGCCCCGAAAGCAAAACCGCCCAGAACCAGATGCCAATGAGGAGGGAGTGAAAAAAAGGTCAAACGGTCCGGCCCCTGAAGAAGGAAAAAAATCCCCGCCGTCACAAGCAAACCGGTTCCGCACCCGGCCATAATACGCCAGCTGGCCACTCCGGTTATCAGCAAAAACATTAATCCCAACAAACAGGCAAACGTTGAGGTTTCCCCGATGGACCCGGGGATAAACCCCCAAAACAAATCAGAAAAAGGGTAGCCGCTTTCCTGCAAAGCCATCACGGCCCGGCTGCCGGTCCCGGCATTAGACAGCACCGCCAGAGGGGTGGCGCGGGTGTGTCCGTCAAGGGCAACCCAAACCTGGTCTCCAGAAAACTGCGCCGGATAAGAAAAAAAGAGAAAAGCCCGCGACACCAAAGCAGGATTAAAAATATTATATCCCGTCCCTCCGAAAATTTCTTTCCCGATGACAACCCCGAAAGAAATCCCCAGCGCCACCTGCCAAAGGGGAACCGTCGGAGGCATAATCAGCGTATAAAGCATTCCGGTCACAAGAAAGCCTTCGTTGATTTCATGCTTGCGCACAACCGCAAAAAGGACTTCCCAGAATCCTCCGGCCGCATAGGCCACGAACATGATCGGCAAAACTTTCATCAACCCCAAACTGATGCAGGACGCAAACGTGACGGCCTCTCCTTTGGCCAAAAGGATCTGGCACCCCGTATTGTAAACCCCCATCCCCAGGCACGGAAGAAGCCCGAGAATAACAAACATCATGGTGCGCTTCAAATCAACGGCATCCCGGACAAAAGGCGCTTGAACCGTCTTTGTCCCGGGAGTCAGACAAAAGCTGTCCAAGGCCTCATAAACCGGATAAAATTTTTCCAGAGGTTTCCCCGGGGCAAAAAGTTCCCCGAATCGGGCAAGTTTCTTTTCCAGAAATCTCATAATTCAAGATACTCCTTTAACAACAAAACGGTCACCCTTCTTCTTCAAGCATCCTCAAGCCCCGGCGAATAACGCCTCCGACATCAAATTTGGACGGACAGGCAAAAGAACACAAGGCAAAATCTTCCTCAACGCATTCCAGGAGCCCCAAACGTTCGGCCTCTTCCAGGTCCCCGGATAAAATCGCGCGGACCAGAAAATACGGCAGAATATCCAAAGGCACATAATCGTCATAAATATGATTCAGAACGATCGCCCGGTGTCCGCCGTGATAATCCGTATCCAGGGACACATGTCTTTCCGGATGTCTTTTCTGCAGGGAGGAGAGAAACGTTCGCGAAAAACTGTATTTATTCCATCCGGGATGCAGCCAGCCCATAAATTCCCGCTTCCCGCCCCGGGGAAGGAGGGTAATCTGCTGATCATAAAAACACACATACCCGTCCGGACCGACATCGGTTCCTCTCAGCACGCTTCCGGAAAGGAATCTCTGTTCATCTAAAAAAGGGTCCATCAGCAGATGCCTTAGGGGAACCCCCAACACCGTCTGATAATATAATCTTGTTGACGCCCCCTCTCCGGTCACCGCAACGGTTCTCTGCGGGTTAAACTGCCCCTGAGAAAACATGTCGGCTATTCTTAACACATCCTCGGCCCCCAGGTACCAGACGACATCCCCTTTTCGAACCGGATCAAGACAATGAATGTGCGTGCTCACGTTTCCGGCGGGATGCGGGCCGCTAAAACCAAAAACCTCAACGCCTTTTGCTTCTGTTAAAGCCTGGCTGCGCGCCTGAGGAGAACAGCAGACAAAAACTTTTCCGGATGTTAATTTCTTTAAAATATCCAAACCAAGCTGAAAAGCCTCTTCCTTTCCCTGCAGGAGAAAGTCCAGGTTAGGAGCCAGCGGCTCTGTTATATGAGCCTGGACAAAAACAGCCTTCACACAATCCTCCGGACGGGCGGTTCTGGCAAAAGGCCGCTGCCTCAAAAACGGCCACAATCCTCCGGCTAAAAGTTGTCCGATAATATTTTTTGAAGACAGGGCCGAGATGTCCTTCAATGAGTAGCGCGAAAAACGAAGGGCTTTTTGCTGACCATCACATTGAACGGCAACCCGCAGCAGAGCCCTTTTTTCCCCTCTATAAATTTCAGAAACGATACCGCTGACCGGGGAAACAACCTTGATCCGGCTGTCTGTCTTATCCTCTAAGAGAGGCGACCCGACCAGGACTTTATCTTTTATCCTGACAACCGGCCGTAATCTGAGACCATGAAAATCCGGGGGCTGGACAGCGACAGTTTGAGGAAGGGGAAGGGATACGATTTTTTCTTCAGCAGCTCCCTTTAAAGGGATGTCACGGCCTTTTTGAATTTTTATTATTTTCATAAACAATCAATGAACAATCATAATGAATATAAAACCCTTTTCATTTTATTCTATCGACTCAGGATAAACATTTCTATATTCCTGTAAATATTTTTTCCCGCTTTAATTTACGATTTCCACGGCCATAGCAATCGCTCCGCCGCCGCCGAAACAGACACAGACAACACCCCTTCGTTTCTTTTCATTTTTCAAAGCGTGCACTAACGTTACCAAACACCGCAAACCCGCAGCGCCCAACGGGTGGCCCAAGGCGATATCCCCGCCGTGAATATTCAATTTCTCCGGAGGAATCTTCAGCTGGTCACGCGTAATGAGAACCTGGGCCGCAAAAGCCTCACAAATTTCAAAAAGATCAATATCCTCCAGACGCAGGCGGGACTGCCGGCAACAGTCCGTAATGGCCTTGCCGGCGGAGAGAAAAACATTTTCCGGCTTCACATAAGAACTGGCATATCCCAATATTTTCGCTAAAGGAACACAGCGATGTTCTTCAGTAAAGGGTCCTGAAGCGACAAAGACAACGCAGGATCCGTCTGCCGGGGCCGAAGCATTACCCGCGGTTATTGTCCCTTCTTCCTGAAAGACCGGCGGCAAAAGGGTAAACCCCTCCCTGCTGACCCTCCTGCGGGGGGATTCATCCCTGGAAATTGCGGCCCCCGCAGCAGTTTTTATCGGAACGATCTGGCTGGAAAAAGCCCCCTGATCATGCGCTTGAACAGCTTTTTGATGACTTTCGAAAGAAAACTGGTCCTGCTCGGGTCTCGGGATCTTATACCGCCGGGCCGAATCTTCGCATAAATCTCCCATAGCCCGTCCCGTTATGGAACACAGCAAGCCGTCTTTTTCCAGGCTGGAGGACTTTTTTCCTTCAAGCGTAACAAGTTCCGGATTGTTAGAGGCTATTTCAACCGCAGCCGCGATGCTTGCCCGGCAATGGCCGCTCATAATAGACTGAAAGGCGATCATCAGGGACTGTAATCCCGAAGCGCAGACATTGCCCACAGAGTAAGCCGGAACCTCCGCAGGCAGACCGGCGGCCAAGGCAATCGCCCGCGGGATATTCTGCCCCATTCCGGCAGATACAGCATTCCCGACAATAACCTCTTGAATATGTTCGGGGGATAATTGAAGACGTTTTAGTCCGGACTGAATCACAGGAGAGGTCAAATCAACTGAAGAAATATTTTTAAAGCCCTTGTATATTTTTCCGACAGGACTGCGCAAACCATCAAGAATGTAAACGGGTTGTTGGTTCATTCAAATAAGCCCGGTCATAAATGATTTAAAATAAAATCAACATCCACATGCTTTTTCACAAGATGCCGCGCTTCAGCAATTTTATCTTTATCCGTTTTTTGTATTTTACAAATCAGATTTTCTATCTTTCCGGCCACCGTATACGTATCATCATCCGTAATAAGAATCGGGATCCGGCTTTTCTCAAGCAAATCAATGATTTTCACGTTGGGCGTCAACCCTCCCGTCAGCATAATGGCCGCCACCTGGGTTTTTTTGCCCTGCGCCACGAGGTGGGAACTGACGGCCGCCATAATATTGTCGACCCGGTCCCCGGAAGTTAAAACCAACGTTCCGTCCGTGATATAATTAATCATATTATAGGGCTCCATAGCGGCGATAATGGTGTTCTTCACTTTTCGGTTCAGGCTGGCTTGACCACACAATAACTGAAGATTCAGATCTTTCATAAGTTGTCCGACCGTCGGAGAGCTGAGAATCGGGTCCTGCGGGATGACGCCCAGCAGGGAGAGGCCTTTTCTTTTAAGCCCTTCAGAAAGGGCCTTTTGTATACGCTCATATTTTTCGGGTAAGACTTTATTAACAACAACGCCGAGAACCGGCACTTTTTTCATGTCAAACAAGGCTTTATTCAGCATAATTTCATCAACGCTGCGGCCGATGCCTCCTTCAGAAATAATAATCACCTTGGACTGCAGCATGCTGGCCACGTCGGCATTAGACAGATCAATGACAGCACCTACACCGGCGTGCCCCGTCCCTTCAATGATAATGGCATCCTTGCCCCGGGTCAAAGACTGGAAGCACTGCTCGATACGCTGTTTCAAAGCTTCCGGCTGAGGGTTAAAAATATAGCGCTCGGTAAATCCCCGGCCAACAGTGACCGGGCTCATCCATTTAATTTTTTCCTGACAGCGATAAACCTCTCCTATGAGATAACTGTCTTTATCAACATCCTGGCCGTGAACATCAACCGTCTGCTGTCCGACAGGTTTCATAAAAACCGTTTTCAATCTTCTTTCCCGAAAAGTGCGGTAAAGCCCCAGAGACAATGTCGTCTTCCCGGCATTCTGGTAAATAGAAGAGACAAAAATGCTTTTCATTTTTTTCTTGTTCATCGTTCACCTTTCATCGTATCAAAACAATTCTCCTGCGGAAAAAACGGAATCCCCCCTGCATATTAAGGGAAATTTTACCACACATCCCCCGGGCTGGGTATTCATTTTTAACGACACGGCCCTCGGGGGCAACAAATCATGCGCGCCGGGAAAACCATCTCTTTTCCCGGCCTGGCGCAATACCGGTGAAGAGGTCCTAAATTCAAAACACACCCGGATTCCCGGGAGAATTCCGCCAACAGGATGGTTCCTTTAACAGGATAACCCAGCCTGAAAAGCGGATACAAGCAGCGGCCCTTCACGTCCAGAGAAAACACCTGACGGCTATCAAGCGCTGTAAATTCGTCTGGTCCTCCTCCCGCCATTTTTTTTCCAAACGGGCATGAATCTTAACAGCGCTTTCATATTTTGAATATTGTTCTTTATCCCAAGCGAGCAGCTCCCGGCAGTTTGTTCCCGGGACGTCCCTCCACCGAACCGGCGGTTTCTTAAGGTTTTTGTCCTCCAAAGGACTGCGTCTCGCCGGCCTTTTTTCTGTCCACCATCGATAAAGGGACGACATTTCCGACCAGGCGCGCTGATGTTCCGGGGTCGCCTTCCAGTCCACCAGTTTCTCCGGCTTCTCTTTTTCCATATAATCAACGAGGATTTGAAAAGCGGCGTGCAAAAGAAGGATATCCTTGTCACACCATCCTTTATCAAGGCTGTATATTTTTAATTGTTTCATATGTGTTTCTCCGCATTAAGAGACAAAACCTTTACCCTGTGTGAAATCCTTCACGGCGCATCAGATGGCCGGAGTTCAATCTTGAACAATTTCACCCTTAAAAGCCGCTGCCAAAGACACGCCCGATGCCAGACCTCAAAAGAAGACTCTCCGACATACTTCAAGCGGAAAAACTTCGTTAAGAAAGCATGGAAAAGCCCCTGATTATTGCTTTTCAGGCCAATCTCTGTAACATAAACAGGCCGTCCTAGAATGAGCATGTCTTCGAGCCTTTTCTTATAATCTTTTAACTCCTGCAGCAGCGTGTCTGCCGCCCGAAAATAAGATGTATCCGTAACAATCTGACGCAAAACATCTCTCTCGGTATAATACCTGATAAAAACACCGTCATCGCCGGCAATAATAAGGGCATCCTCTTCGGTCACGGATTCGATCCACCGCGCATAATCGACGGTCACGGCGTTCCGGTGACGGAACAACAAAACCGGAAAAATTCTAGCTAAAGAGTACGTCAGCAAAAAACACAAAAAAATGACGGTTAGCGCTTTAATATACAAACGCTTCACCTGAAAGAGAGCATCTATCGCAGCCGCTTCGAATATGATCAGGGGAACAACAGCGGGAGTCAGCCAGCGAGGAGTGACCATGAAGTGATTGCCGTAGAAAAGAAAAGGAACAAGGAACCACAGCAACAGAAATTGCGCTGACCGCTTCTGTTGCCGATAAAGATAAATAACACCAAACAGGCTCAAGACAAGACCGGCCAAGGAAAAATTTTCGCTCAAATAAAAGGAACTTAGCTTTATATGATACAAAGTCGCGATATCGGAAAAAGGCTCAAAGACATTAAAAGCAAGCAAACGCAAATTATAATATCCCGGTCCCCTTCCCATCCAAAGCGGGAGATAAAACGCCGTTATGGTTAAGCCCGCCAGGACACAGGCACAAAAAAACAAGAATAATTTCTTTTTTGGAGCGGGCGGCGAAATCTTTTCTTGAGGCAAACATGTTTCAACAGTGAAATAACAGAAACAAAAGGGAGCTGTTAAAACAAAAGCATCCTGAATCCGTGCCGCCCCAAGAAGCCCGAAGAAAAAACCGCTTAAAAGAAGATAAGGGATAGAAACCGTTTTCTTATATAACATCAAAAAATTAAGCGAAACAAGGGCCAGCAGCAATGCCGGGGCATGGCTGTTCCCGTATTCGGAAATTGACAAAATAACGGGATTAAGAATAAAAAAAGCTGTGGCCATAAAAGCGGCTGTCTCTGATAAAAAACCGGCTGCGATAGAATAAAAAGAAAAAACACATAAGGCGCTCAACAGTACGCTTAAAAGATTAACGGCACGAACAGGATCTGAAACATTAAAAAGAGACGCTATTTTGTAAGAAGCCACACCCAAAACAGCCGTGAAAGGATAGCCGTGACCGTGCAAACGGGGAAAAGCATTCTTCACCGCAGCATTATCTATAGTATATGCAAATGCAATCGTATCAGAATGATACGGGCCTTTGCTCACCAAGGAATAACGTAAAAGCAGGCTGCAAAAAAACAGAAGGATAAGCCATAGTGGTTTTGCACCTGTCCTCTTTATAACTTCCTGCATTTATCTTCCTTCAATTCCGTCTGTTTTTATGAAATCAACTTATATATCTTTCATACTTTACCATAATTTTAAGTGCAAAACTTAATTTTATCTCCAATCCTTTCCCGAAAAAACACCCCGGCACACCTTGCCCCCAATACCGCTGAGGCATACTGAATAGCGAAAAAAATCGATAAAGACACGGCAAAAAGAATACAATTTTAATTCATTTTTATAATCGCCAAAACCCCCGCAGGATGATAAATTAAACATGTGTGTTGGCAAATGATGCGTATTTCCGCAACATTGTTTTTCCGGTTTAAATAAGATTCCTGCTGAACATCTTCCCCCTAAAGACAGCAAAAGAGAAGCAGGAAAAATCAATTCCAGATCTTTACGACAGGAGGATATCATGGGCTGGGAAAAAGTTGATGCTGAAGTGGTCGGAGGGAGATATAAATCCTTCATGAATCATATCCAGAACAAATTGCTTATAGGCCTTATCCCTTTTCTTGTTCTCTTCTTTCTTTTCTCAACCTTCCTCATTTATATCAAACCGAATGAATACGGGATAAAGCAAGTCAACATCGGATTTCACACAGGGATTCAAAAACGCATTTATAACACGGGGCTGCATTTCGTTATCCCTTTCGGAGCACAAAGCATGCACCGATTTCCGAAAGACATTCAGGTTTTTGAATTGACAAATTACACGCATACCGCTTCAACGATAGCCCGGAAAGCCAAGGCTGCCCATATTCAGACATCCGACGGTTTTTTTGTTGATGTCGATGTCAGCATTCTTTACAGAATTGTCGATCCGTATAAACTCATCACCACGGTGGGTCCGGGAAAACTGTATGAAGACAACGGAATTATCCCCAAAGTCGAGCCCAAGCTCAAAGAGGCTCTCGGAGAGATGACTACGGAAGAGTTTTACAACAGCCCCCTAAGAGCCGAAAAAGCCGAAAAAGCCAAACAGCTGTTAAATGCCGAGCTTGACGCCAAAGGGATTAAAGTCGAATATGTGCTTGTGCGCTATTTCAGATACAGTGAAGAAATCCAGCGCAATATCGAAGAGAAAAAACTAAAAGACCAACTGGTTTTCACCAATCAATCGAAGGCGAAAGCCTCCGCCGAGGAAGCCCTTGTCAAAAAGGTCAAGACTGAAGGAGAGGCGAACATCACCGTCAAACTGGAAGAAGGGCAGGCTTATGTTATGACCAAAAATGCGGAAAAAGATCTTTACGTTCGCAAAAAGAAAGCCGAGGCAGACTTGCTGGTCAGCCTGGCGGAAGCGAAAAAAACAGAATTAATCAATCAAGCCTATCAAAGACAGGGCTCTGATAAATTTGTCGGGCTAAAAATGGCGGATGTCTATAAAGGATTCGACGTTATTATCCTGTCATCAACGGGAGAATACGGGATCAACCCCCTGGACCTGGAAGAAACCCTCGCGATGTTTGGCATAAGCGAAGGAAAGGAGTAAAACATATGAAACACAAATCGTTATCCCCGCTCATATTTCCCGCCGTAATAATCCTGGCGATATTTTTTATTTATTTTCCGCATCAGACAAAATCAACGGAGGTCGGCGTCAGAATTATCAAATGGTCTCCTTTTGCTAAAGCCGGAGTCCAGGAGAAGACGTATGCGCCCGGGGCAAAATATTTTTTCCCTCCGGTCATTAACGAATGGTACACCTTCGACACAAAGCTGCAAAACATGGAAATGACAGTGTCTCATAAAGGGGCCCGTTTTGGGAAAGACGATCTCGTGTTTAAAACCATTGACGGAAATGACATCGCCCTTGACGTCATTATTGCCTACCGCATTGACCCTCAAATGGCGAAAAAAATACTGGTTCATGTTGCGGCGAATAACCGCGAATTGGAAGAGAAAGTCGTTCGTCCTATCACAAGGAACCTTACGCGGGAATTGTTCGGAGCCCTTAAGACGGAAGATTTTTACGTTGCGAACAAACGGACAGAACAAGCCGAAGCCGTCAAAGTGGCTTTAAACACTATTCTCAAGCCTTACGGGGTGATTGTGGAAAGCGTTCTCCCCAAAGATTACCGTTTCAACACCGCTTATCAGAAAGCTATTGAGGAAAAAAAGGTCGCCGACCAGATGGCCGAAAGGTTTAAATCCGAAGCCAAAGCGACAAAAGAGGAATTCCTTCAGAAGCTCCAAACAGCTCAAGGAGAAGTCAACAAGATGATCGCGCATGTCGACGGACAATACATGAAAGCCAAAATTGCGGCCGATGCGTATTATGAACAACAAACAAAAATCGCCCAGGCGATCGAAGCGGAAGGCATAGCCCAAGCCCAGGGGATCACAAAAATGGTGGAAGCGTTAAACAATTCCGGGGGGGAGACCATGGTCAAGATTAAAATCGCGGAAGCCTTGGCGGGGAAACGCATTTTTCTCCTGCCGTTCGGAGATGCAGGAGGCCTGGATTTAAAAACAACAAACGTTAACGAATTGCTGAGGGTGTACGGACTCAAAAACTTATCAAATTAAAACACGATAACGGGCAAAGGAGACTTTCAAAACAGAAATCGCCCTTATCATGTCATGACTCACTCTCCCGACAATTGCATATCCAAAACGACCTGGTTCCAGAATTTCCATTGACCTTTTTCAAGCCGAAAAACCTGGATCAGATCAACTTTATTATCTTGAAATTCCGGCCCCTTGACTTTTTTTGTCGTCTGCTTAATCCTTGCAACAGCGTATTCTCCATCCCGACCCAAATACTGAAAATATAACAACTCATATTCCAAATCAAACGAGGAAAAAATCAGCGGAATGCGTCCCTGAATCTTTTCGTAGACGGGAGACCCCGTATGAATCATTGCAAGAGCAGCCTCCTGATCCTCCATCTGATTCGCCTCTAAAGCGTTGACAATAAGCTTCCGCAGGGTCTCGCCGATATCCTCTTCGGCCTGCACGCTAACGGCAAAAAAAACGAGAACCAGTACGGTCAAAACAACAGCTACTTTTCTTGTCATATGGTATCCTCCTGACAATGGCCTCAATACTCCAAACGGTTAAAAAGCAAAAAAACAACGTTGCCGGGGAGCAGGCTATTCCTGACACTGCTCATATTTAAAAATCTTAACCTTCTCCAATGTCATCATTCCCACAGCAACAACAGTATTAAGTGTTCTTATAAACTCCTGAATTTTTTCTTCTTTATCAAAAATCTCCACGACCACCGGCAAATCCTCGGATAAACGGAGCACTTTTGCCGTATGCATTTGGCTGTCCGTGCCGTATCCCATGATACCGCGCGTGACAATAGCGCTTGCTATGTGATTGGCACGGGCTTCCAGCACAACGTGTTCGTAAAGAGGCGTCCCCTGATATTTATCCCCTTCGTTCAAAAAAATTCTTAACAATAGTCCCTCTTCCGTTAATCTCATAAAAACTCCTCCCGCCTTAACGCATCACCGACAAAAGGAACCGCGCGGCAAAAAACCCGCAAAAAACCATTCCAAGGGATATTATAACACTTATACAGCAATTAAGAAGCGCTAGATTCGTTTGCCCGTCCCTGATGAGTTGAAAATTCTCAAAGGAAAAAGTTGAAAAGGTCGTAAATGCCCCCAAGCAACCGACGAGAAGAAAAACCCGCGTATTTTGGGGCACGACACACACATCGAAAACACCCCACAGGACCCCCATCAAAAAAGATCCTAAACTGTTGACCGCCAACGTTCCCCAGGGAAAGCCCGTCCCCAAAACCTTATACACCCACCCTGAAAGAAGATACCGGCTGACAGCCCCCAAAGCCCCTCCCAATCCGATGAATAACAATTTCACTATAAATCCCCCTGATGAATCAAAAGCCGCCTTCTTTTCCTGCTTATTGTCTTTCCCCTGAAAGACCGGAGAGAAAGCAATTGTTTCAAAAGAATATGCTCTCTTAAAATTTTATCCGGAGGGAGAAAGGTCAAAAGAGGACTATCATATCAGGACTCTAACCATTAATAACTGAAGGTGTGAGTAAAAACAATACATCCTTAAGTGTTATTAAGAAATTTTATAGTGACTCACCATTTCCTGCAAACCCTGGGCACTCGAATATAACTGCTGCGATGCTGCGGCCAAGGCTTCTGATGTCGCAGCAAAATTTTCGGTGATGGATGAATTTTCCTGCATAGAAGCCGCCTGTTCCTCTGTGGCAGAAGAAATGCCCTGAATCTGGTCAGCAATGGTATTGATATCCTCCACCACTTGTCTCAGGCTCTCTCCGACAGCCTGTGATAATGTCACTCCGTTGGCAATCTGCTGCATGCTGCTAACGATCAACTGCGTAATATCGTTGGCCGAAGAAGCGCTGCGTTCAGCCAGTTTCCTGACTTCATCGGCTACGACGGCAAAACCTTTCCCGTGTTCACCGGCTCTTGCCGCCTCAATGGCGGCGTTCAGAGCCAACAAATTCGTTTGGTCAGAGATATCCGTAATAATGGATATCACATTATTAATATCTTTTGCGCTCCGGGCAATTTCATCCATGGCGTTCATGGAATTCTCCATATTGTCTCCGGAATCAATAACGTTCTTAACAGCCTTTTGGGCCAGATCATTGGCCTGGGTACAATCGCTGGCATTCGTTTGCACCGTGCTGGAAATATGTTCAAAACTGGCAGATTGTTGCTGGGCCCCTTCCGCGATCTGTTGCGAAGATGTCGTTACGGCCCGGGATGTTTCCACAAACAGCTGAACAGAAACTTTAACACATCTTAAAATATCCACGATTTGAACAACAAATTGGTTCATTCTTTCGGACAAAACTCCCAGTTCATCCTGGGACACAATTTTGACTCTTCTCGTTAAATCGCCCTGCTGAACGGCATCAAGCATCCTGGTTATTTCAACAAGTGGTTTTGTTAGGCTGCGCCGGAACAGCAGGGCACTCCATAGACTGAAAAACAAGCCCGGCACAAACAAAACAGTCAGAATATACCGCAACCTCCTTACCCCGGCAATGCTTTTGTTTATCTTTTGATCGATAGATATGCCTGCTGTCTCTGTCTCTCGCCTATCAAGTGTTAAAATATCTTCCATTTCATTAATGATTCTGCCGCTCTGGAAGAGACAAAGGCCGCAACAGACAATCGCGACAAAAATACTCAGGCCCACGGTCAACCAAAGCTTTTGTGCTAACTTCAGTTTTTTAAAAAGCATTTCTTCACCAAACATATCGGCCCCCCAAAGCCCCCGGCAGGATCCCGTCTAAACAAAAGTTGTTTAATAAAACATATTTTACCTGCAGAACCCAGATATCTTTTTTATTATAAATATTATAAATATAAAAAGGTTAAGATAAACAAATTTTATTTTTTATATTTTCAACTGTCGCGCATCTTCAAAAACAGTCATTATTCTTTGTCATAATTTCACATGTTTTCCATCGACAGACATAAAGAACTTGTTTAAAATCTGCTTTAGGAGTAGCATAAAGACAAAAGGGTATGAGCAACTTTTCGCGAGGGAGGACCCGATGACCCGAGGCAATGGAAAAGAAAGACCCGAAGAAAAACAGAATGGTCTGCAGAAAGTCATAGACGGCATCGTCGACCCTTTTTATATTATCAACGTCCCGGACTATAAAGTTGTTTTCGCCAACAAAGCCGCCCGCAAAAACGATATAAACAAAAATTGTCTCTGCTATGCCGCAACACACCATTCAGAGGTTCCCTGTCGCGACCTGGGCCTCTCTTGTCCTATAGAAATCCTCACAAAGACAAAGCAACCCGTTTCATTGGAGCATGTTCATTTTAACAAGCAAGGGGACCCTCAATATTTTGAAATTAACGCCTACCCTCTTCTCGAATCAGGCGGGACCGTCAAACAAATTGTCATACAGGCCATTGATGTCACCAAGCGGAAGATCAATGAACAATCTATCATTGAATCCGAAAAGAGATACCGGCAACTCTATGAAGCAAGCCGGGATGGTTATGTCCTGGTTAATATGCAGGGGCAGATACAGGAACACAACCATGCCTTCCAGGAAATGCTGGGCTATAACTCTCAAGAGATTAAAAAACTTGGGCATCAGGATGTGACCCCCGCTAAATGGCATGATCTTGAAAAGAAAATCATCGAGGAACAGGTCATGGCTTTAGGATATTCCGAACTTTACGAAAAGGAATATCTCCGCAAGGACGGGAGCTGTGTTCCGGTTGAATTAAGAACATATTTGATTCATTCTGAAGAAGGAACGCCCACCGGGATGTGGTCTTTTGTCCGGGACATTTCGGAAAGGAAAGAAATTGAAGAAAAATTAAACCAGTTGCAAAATCTCATCGCGCTGGAAAAACGAAAGCTGGAAGAAGTCTTAAACATTAATCCGGCCATGGCCTCCATCAGCAACCTTAACCATCTGGTCGATTTTGTTATTGAGAAATCCACGAAAATCCTGGAGATCGAACGATGTTCCCTCATGCTGCTGGACAACCATACAAATGAACTGACAATTCGGGGAGCAAAAGGATTAAACGACAAATACATTACAACAACCCGGATAAGAATGGGCGAACCGCTGGCTGGGCTGGTCGCCAAAACAGGCCAACCTTTATTGGTCAACGATATTGAACAAGAAAAATCCATCGGCCGGCAAAACCGGCAAAGTTATAAATCGAAGTCTTTTATGATCGTCCCTATTATGTTGAAAAATAAAATGGTGGGGGTCGTGAATGTCAGCGATAAAAAATCCCGGGACGAGCCTCATTTTTCGGGAATTGATCTGCGGATACTGTGCACCATTGTCAGCCAGGCCGCAACAGCGATAGAAAATGCCAGCAATTATCGGGAACTGGAATTTTTATCCATATCAGACCCTTTAACCGGGATATTTAATTACAGGTATTTCACCCGGACATTGGACATGGAAATTGAACGGGCCCACAGGTATCTCGGCCCCTTCTGTTTATTAATGCTCGATATCGACAATTTCAAATCTTATAACGACACCTACGGGCATCCGGCCGGCGACATCCTTTTAAAACGGATCAGCGCCGTGGTCAAAAACAATCTCCGTGCCGTAGATATCGTCTGCCGTTACGCCGGGGATGAATTCGTGGCCATTCTGCCACAAACAAATATTGATCAGGCGAAAACGGTGGCGAAAAAAATCATTGATAGCATCCAGAATCTCAAGTGCAAAAGAACGGTCTCTGTCAGCATTGGCGTAGGGGAACAGTCCCACCACAGCGACCGCAGGGACTTGATCCTGAAAACCGACCAAGCCCTCTATCAGGCGAAAAGGGAAGGCAAGGGGCGCATTTGCTGTTTCAAATGATATCTGTCGCGGGGCCGCGTTTCCTATACTTTCACGACCAATGTTCTGCGGGGGCGGAGAAAATAATTTTGATGGTTCACTTCAATGGGGATGTCCGTAGATTTCAGGAGGGAAACTTCTCTTAAGGGTTCCGCCGTGACTTTGATTTCCTGGTGACTCATTGTCACCTTAATCCAAACATGACGATAGCGGATACGGTACTTTATTTTTTGCCAGGTTTCCGGCATTTTAGGGTTAATACAAATTTTCTGTCCATGATGAGACACGCCGGCAAAAAAGCTGAGGAATAAATCCACGCTTCCGGCCATAACACCGACATGAATCCCTTCCTGCGTGGTCCCCCCCTGAATGTCATAAATATCGCTTCGCAGCGCTTCATAAAAAAACTGCTCGGCTAATTTCTCATACCCCAACTTTTCCGCAACATAAGCATGCACTATCCGGCTTAAAGTCGAACCGTGAGAGGTCCGCCCCAGATAATAATCAAAATTCCTTTTCATAATATCATCCGGGAAGGGGTATCCCAGCGCCAAAAAAATCTCCTCTAATTCTTCCATGTTCAAGAGATAAAAAATCATCAACGTATCAGCCTGTTTAGAAACTTTATAACTGTCAGGAGAAAGCCCCTCAGCCTTTAAGATGCGGTCAATGCGGTCAATGTTGTCGTATTTTGTCCGGTATTCATCCCAATTCAACTCTTTAAGGTCCATATACCCTTCGAACTGATGAATCAGGCCGTCTGAGTCCATGACAATTGTCATCTTAGATATGATATCCCGCCAACGCTGAAGCTCCTCTTCCTGAACCAGGGTCTTGAGCATGAGAGCTTTTTGCTCTTCTTCCGGCAGGGTTTCAAAAACCTCCAGGGTTTTTTTCAGGACCCAAACCACCATAATATTCGTATAGGCATTATTCTTCAATCCACCCCTGTTCACCCCGGGATATTTTTCATGAAATTCATCCGGCCCCATAACGCCTTCAATTTCAAACCGTTTCGTTTTCTTGTTCCGCCGGGCAATACTCGACCAAAAATGAGATATTTCCATAAGCATCTCAATCCCGTAACGCTCCATGAAGTCCCGATCTCCCGAAGCCTGACAATAGGTCAGAACATTATAGGCAATGGCAATCGAAACATGCCTCTGCAAAGCACTGTAATCCGGCCCCCATGTTCCTGACATAGGGTTAAGGTGCAACACTTGGGTTGTTTCCTCTCCCGTGCTGGCACTTTGCCAGGGATACATCGCCCCCCGGCAGCCATGTTGCCTGGCATACTCTTTAGCCGCATTCAGCCGCCGGTAACGATACATAAGCAAAGCGCGGGTGATTTCCGGAGCGTGCAGGGTATAAAAGGGATAAGCGTATAACTCATCCCAAAAAATATGGCCCCGATAGGCTTCTCCATGCAGGCCTCTCGCCGGCAAACCGGCATCGATGTTCTCATTGTAAGTAGAAGCCGACTGCAATAAATGGAAAATATGAAACCGCAAAGCCATCTGGACAAAACTGTCCCCCTCCACTTCGATGTCACATTTTTTCCACAACGCCGCCCATTTGGCTTGATGAGGCGAATAAAGGCTTTGAAAATTCTCAACCTGACTGACCATATCCTGGGCTAAAGTGCAGTTATTGGAAACGCCGTGGTCCCTGGATGTATAAATACTCACGATCTTTTCGATGGTATATCTTTTGCCCTTTTGAACATCGATGGAAAACTGCTGCATGATCCTCTCCCGACCGTGCAGAATAACATGCATTTCCGGATTCAGGCTCTGATGGTCACAGCTCACAATCGTGCGCAAAGCCTCCGTTATTTGAATTTGTGATTGTGTCGTCTGCGTCTGCAGGAAAATCCCGTCCGGACCGAAAGCGCCGTGCGATACCGGTTCAAGATGTTTGTTTTTCAACTGCTTATATCTTTCAACTCCGTCATTCACGATAAGTCCGTCCAGACCGCTTCGCACCGTAATGGTCCCGTCATAATTTTCCGGGATAACCGTATAACGCAAGGCGCACAAGTGGGGTTCCGCCATGCTAACGATGCGGTGGTTTTCTACGACCGTTATGCGCCCCTGCTCATCCTGCCATTTTAACCGTCGGGAAAGCATGCCCTTATGAAGATTCAATTCAGCTTTCCACGCTAATATCCGGACCTTTAAGCGGTTAAACCAAGGCCCGTCATCGATACGATAATTCAGCATAAGCCAGTTGGGGCAATTCACGAAGTCTTCGTTGATGACGCTTCGCCCGGCAATCTCGGTCGTCAGGGCATTGTAAACCCCGGCAATATACGTTCCCGGATAATGGACTTTCGTCGCTGAGGTTTCAGGAACAGCTCCCCGTGTCCCCAGATAGCCGTTGCCCAGAGTACACAAAGCTTCCCGCAACGATTCCTTTTCCGAATCAAAACGGCTATATGTCAATTTCCACGGTGTCATTGGCTGTTTTGCCCCTGTTGCGTTTGAATAAAAAAGTCCAAAACCTGCCGGACGGCGGGGGTGTCCTTGACAAAAAATTTCGCGCCGGAAGGTTTGGGCGTTTCGGCAACCAGGATGCCAAACCCTTTATCCTGAATCACCCGAAAGGCGTCCTCATCCGTTGTATCGTCACCGATATATATCGCCACATGTTGGCTTACATCAAAGTTTAAAGCATCCAATATCCCGTTAACCGCCTTCCCTTTATCCCACGGGATATTCGGGCGAAGCTCAAAGACCTTTTTCCCTTCCGTTTTTCTTAAGCCGGGATGTTCCTCTAAAATCCTCTCGACTTCCCTTTGAACGACAGGAAAATCCTGCTGGGCGACCAAACGATAATGCACAGAAATAGTGAATTTCACGTTTTCAACCAAAGCCCCCCGGACAGGCTCCAGCCTCCCGGACAAAATCGCATGAACCTCGTCAATAACTTTTCTAATGGTTTGAGCGTCGGGATGAAGGGTCACGTTTCCCTGCGGATCGACGATTTCAAAACCATGGCTTCCGGCGTAAAAAAGTCCGGGCAGGCGGACTTTGCTTTTTACGTCATCGGTCGCCCGTCCGGACACAACAGAAATTTTAAAAAACTTCGACAATCTCTGAACAGTCTGCCGCATATCATCGGATAAAACCGCCAAATCCGGAGTGGCAACAATAGGGGTTAAGGTTCCATCATAATCAAGAAACAAATAAATTTCTTTAGTCGCGAGGGTCTTTTGAATGGATTCTAAATTTTCGAAGAAACTTTTCGGATATGAATCGGACATCATGAAGAAAGAACAATCTCCTTTGTTCCTATACGTAAATATTTTAGCCGTTTTTCGTGCGAAACCAATCGGCGATGTTGTCTGCCGTTATTCCGGCAAAATCCGGGATGACCACGTCTGCCCCGTGCTCCAGCAGTTCATTATCATTTTTTTCTCTCGCCAGACCAATGACAAGCCCAAAATTTCCGTTACGGCCTGCCTGCACCCCGGATACGGCATCCTCCACAACAACCGCCTTCGCAGGATCACTCCCGACATTTTTTGCCGCCGTCACAAAAATATCCGGCTGGGGCTTTCCCTGTAATCCCAGCTCTGCTGAAACGACACCGTCGATGCGTGTTTCAAAAAGATCCTCAAGCCCCGACGCCTGCAAAACAAATTGACAATTCTTGCTGGAGGAAGCGACCCCGATGTGCACCCCGCTTTGTTTCAGATCATGAATGAGGGCCACCGTTGTCTCATACTGTTCTACTCCGTTTTTCTCCAAAACCTCCCGGAACTTGATATTTTTCCGATTGCCCAAACCGCAGACAGTCTCTTTGTCAACGGGGTCATCCTTGTCCCCCCAGGGAATATGAATATCCCGGGACTCCAGAAAGCTGTTTACGCCTTCATAGCGCGGCTTCCCGTCCACATACGGCAAATAATCCTGTTGATGGGTAAATTCTTTAAAAGGTTCCCCGTCCCGGCTTTCTCGTAAATGAAGATACTCATCAAACATGTCTTTCCAGGCAGCGGCATGAACCAAAGCCGTTTTGGTAATAACGCCGTCCAGATCAAAGATAACGGCATCGTAGGGTAATATTTTTTCTTTCAAACTCATGAGAGACCTCTTTTGGAATAGGAATAAACAATTGAGTTTTTATTATACGACGGATATCAAAGACTGACAAGCCCCAAACCTCAATATCCGCCGGGAAATATTAATTTAAGGCAAAAAAGCTGAAAAAGGTTCAATTTAAGGGTGGCTTTTTTCTAAATACCGCTCCAGGAGTGTTAATGTTCTTATCCCGATTCTTCCGTCCGGTTTGAGCCCTTCCAGTTTCTGAAAAGTCACAATCGCTTTCTGCGTTTTGCGTCCCATTTTACCGTCTACCGGACCGGGATCGATCCCGGCCTCTTTCAAGGCTGTCTGAATAGCAGAAACATTTAATTCTCCGTTCAGGACCAGCCCGAATCTTTCAAAACGCGTTAATTCATCCCAGGTCTTATAATCAACAAACCGAGAAACAGGCAGCCCCTGGTCCGACTGAAAGGCCCCGATAGCTTGTCTTGTATTCGCGCCCAATATTCCGTCAACTTTGCCTATCTTGTATCCATAAAGCTTCAATAATTTCTGAACTTCGGCGACACGTTCATTGCGCTCTAAAGGCACAATCTCGCCCAGAATCTCTTTTTCTTCCGCACCCTCTTTCTGCAATAAACGGTAAATAGCATCACAGCCGGAAAGAGACAGCGCTCCCAAAAGAAGAAAAACAGCCAATCCCACTCTCACATAGCATCGACCAAATAAAATCATAATCCATATTTTGACACTTATTGTCCGGATAAACAAGTGTTCATATTACAAGCTTTTTGCTGAAAGAGGGCTTGAACTTTTATGTTTTCACGACAATATACCGAACAATTTCGGATGTCTTTGTCCCCAGGAAAAATGAATCCCGGCCTGAACCCCCTCATTTCTCAGGAAAGGATTGATAACCTTTATTTCCGCAGAAAATCTTTAACTTTTAAGTAAAAAGTAAACGGAGAATAGAGCCCAATGTATTTCGTATAACCAATTTTAGAACATTGAGTCAAAAGGGTGTCCGTGTCAGCGACATCGGAGGCAATCATCGTAACTCCGCTGACAGCATGATGGACTTTATAGATAATAATATCGGTTGATTGCTGAGGATCACGGCTTTTTCCGGCTGTTTCATTAAAAGTTTGATGAATAACCGTTAAAACGGATTCCAAAGAAACGGCTGCGTCGGGCTTAACTTCCAAAAAAATGATTTGAGGATCAACCTCTTTTATCATCTTGCTGATGTCATTTTCTTCCGGAACAATTTTAACAGAGCACTTTTTCTTTTCAAGCTGTTGAGACATCTCTTTCAAAACATTTTTTTCATACCCAAAAAGCAGAATTTTTTTCTTAATCTCGGCTGGTGCTACCGATGCGGAAACCGCAGGATGATTCTCTTCCGCCTCCCTTTGTTCTAAATCCTCAACAGTTTGAGGGGCGGGATCTTTTTCGCTGATCTTATCCTTGTCCTTAATAAACACGCTCATCTCTCTGGCGACTTCAGAGAATAACTTGTTGGCATCAATGGGTTTAACCAAAAAACCATCTACGCCGATCGCCCGGAAAGAATCTTCCATTTTCGCTCTGGCTGTTAAAATAAGAACCGGAATAAGCTCTGTGGTAGGATTTTTTCTTAATTCCTTAAAAAACAAATATCCGTCCATCTCCGGCATTAATACGTCAGCAATGATCAGATGAGGCCGTTCCGCCTTCGCTTTTTCCAGGCCTTCCACCCCGTTAACGGCTGTAATAACCTCATATCCTTGACCTTCCAGCATGGCCTGCATCAGGTCCAGGATTTCCCTGGCATCATCAACTAAAAGGATTTTTTGCTTCATAAGACGACCGTCCTCTATATTCTTCAATTCAATTGCCCATTATACTAATGATCGCCATAAAGATAAAGAGGAGTTCTGTATTTTTTAACTATGGGGAAGGCTGTTCTTTCTCGCGTTTACCTTTAGATTCAGGGAAAAAATACCGGTTAAGAGTCTTTCGTAATGTCTCTGATCCCACTGCGATTTTCCCATTAATAAAATACGTCGGAGTGGCAGACACGCCATGAAACCGGGCTATCGCTCTATCGCGAAAAATTGTTTCTTTGACCGATTCATCCTGCAAGCAGGTCTCCAATTGCCCGGCATCCAGGCCGACGGCCTTGGCATAGCCCTGAAAATATCTTTCGGCATCCTTGGGGGAACTCCATTGTTTTTGCCCCAAAAAAAGGGTTTCATAAAAAGGCCAAAATTTCCCCTGCAGAGCCGCGCATTCGGCATATTCTGCGCTGCGTAGAGATTGCGGGTGAATATCCTCTATAGGATAATGCCGGAATTCCACAGATATTTTATCAGGGAATTTCAGCTGAAATTCCCTTAAAACTTTATATCCGGCGGCACAAGCTGCGCATTGAAAATCGGAATAAACAACAATTTTTACCGGGGCCTGCGGAGCGCCTTTAAATTTTAAAGGCTGAGTCTTTGTTTCCGGCGCCGTCTGAGAACGCCTTTTCATTCCTCTACATACTAAAATAATTGTAAACAATAAATTTACAATTATTATGCTTATAAGAAGTTTTCGGATGTTTGATTTCTTCATTCTTTGTCCATTTCTATGATTCCGGCTCTAATCGATACGGATAAAACTGATGAACCTGCAGAGACATGGATTCCAAAGGCCAGTCTTCATAAAAATGCCGGCCTAAAGGAATCATATGAAAATACGTTTTCAAATAGTTGGAGAACTGTTTTTCCCTGTCATGAGAATACACGGCCGGGGTTGTAATGTAAAGCCTTTTTCCCGCTTCCAGGGCCTGATCAAGCTTCTTTTTAAAGGCATCCAATTGGTTCGCAGACAACAGGGCCCTTGCAAATTGAAGCAAGACTGAGAACAAGACAAAACAAAAAAAGGACAAAAGGGCTGGAAGGAGCTAAAAAGACGGCTGAATGGATAAAAACTGTTCATAAAAACAAAGGCCAAAAGACGTCAAAAACCTTCCCGGGAAACCTAAGGACGCTCCTTAATGATCCGGTTCAACATGAACATATATAAAGGTCTTATCACCAAAACGCTTTTTCAGTTTGTTCTCTACCGCTGTCGCAATATTATGCGCATCCGAAATATTTAACTCCTTAGCGACTTTAATATGAATATCAATGGCGATATTTCTGCCGATCCTCCGGGTCTTAAGATTATGGGGATACTTGGCTCCCGGGGTGCTTTTAATCGTATCCATGATTTCGTTTTCCATCTCATCGCTTAAAGACGCCTCCATCAACTCGTTCACGCTTTCCTTTAAAACAGAAAAAGATGTTTTAATAATCAGAATGCTGACAAAGACAGCGGCCACAGGATCAAGAATCCGCCAAGGTTCCCCCAGAACAATCGCCCCGGTGATGCCACACATGACGCCCAGAGATGACAGGGCGTCTGACCTGTGGTGCCACGCATTAGCAATCAAAGATTGGCTTTGAACATCCCTCCCCACTTTTATCGTACGACGAAATAGATATTCCTTGGTGACAACAGAAATAACGGCGGCGACGCAGGCAATCCATCTGGGCTGCAACATAGGTTGGCCGCCGAGAAAAGCTGCTATCTCGCTTAAACCGCTCCCCAATATCCTGACACCGATCACAAACAAAACAATCCCGATAAAAGCAGAAACCAGCGTCTCAACCTTTCCGTGACCGTAATCATGTGTTTTATCAATGGGTTTGTTGGCCCCTTTAAAACCAATTAAAACAGCGATATCCGTAGACAAGTCTGACAGGGAATGGAATGCGTCCGCGATAATCGCTTCGCTTTGTCCAAACAGCCCGGCAAATATTTTAAGAGCGGCCAAAAGGAGATTGGTGACAAGACCTATAAGGGTAATTTGATAAGCTTTTTGATCTTCTTTGCCCATAAAATCTTCTGCCCTGCTACCGTATTTTTAAAATTAAAAACATGTATTCCCGGAGCAGCCCCTGAGAATTCCCCCTGGTTTTCCCATGTTAAAAATTATACCTTAAAATTTTTCTATCGCAAAGCCCGGCCGCAAGAACTTATGCTTGAATCTACAAACGTTAAGATATTTTATGATTAAAATGACGGGATTCCGGATAAGAAACGGATAAAAAAAATAAAAATGATGCCGCGGACAAAAAAAGTTAACAAGCAATTTTTTTTAATTTATTAATTTATCTATGGCCTCAAACAACAAAGAGAAATCCGATGTTTTAGCAACATATTCATCCGCCCCGGCCTGCCTGGCTTGGGTGGAGTTAATCGCACCAATGTCCCCTGTCATGATGATAATTTTAGGTGCCTTTTCTTCTTTTTTTTCTTTAATAATTTTACACGCCTCAAAACCATTCATGCCGGGCAGAACAGTATCGAGGATGATTAAGTCCGGATTATCAAAAAGCGCTTTTTCTATTCCTATTTCTGCATTCTCCGCCGTAATGGTCTCATACCCCTTGTCTATCAGCATAACTTCCAAGGCTTTAATAATCGTTAAGCTGTCTTCAATAATTAAAATCTTTTTCATCGCCGTCCTCTCTTTTCAAATATCCGAATACTGATGTAAAAAATCTTTTTTATCGTCCCTGAGGAAAATCGTTTAAAGACAAGGCCCCGGAACCGCCCCAAAACCGCAGACATCTCATCAAGAGCGCTATCGCTCCCTGCCTGCAGAAAAAGCCTTGCCGAGAAATTCTCCCAGAGAATAGTAGTTCCGGTTGCCCGGGGCGAACATAAACGGCTGAAGCTTCTCAACGTCCGGAAAATTATCCGCCCCCAGACACGAATCCTCCACTTTCACGTCTTTGATCTCTCCGATAAACTGAGTGTGCAGACCTATTTTAACCGTTTGGATCAACTGGCATTCCAATACAAGCGGAAACTCTTGAATATAAGGAGCGTAAACTTCTTTTCCTTCAACGGCCGTGAGGGATAGTTTTTCCAGTTTATTCTCTGTCCTGCCGGATACCATTCCGATATAATCAGCATCTTTCATTTGATGCCGGGAAGGGATATTCACTGAAAAAGCTTTTTGCAGCACAATATTACCGTAAGAATACGTCGCTTCTCTCAACGAAACAGCCACGCAAGGAGGGGAGGAGCAGCAAATACCCGCCCAAGCAGCTGTCATAACATTGGGCTGACCTCTCTGATCGTATGTCCCAATAACAAAAACCGGAGTAGGGTAAACAACCGTTTTTGCCCCTATAGATCTTTTCATGATGTTTCTCCTATTAAATTACATCAAAATGAGAAAATTATCTTTTATTATTATATTTTTTTTCACATAAAATTTAATTTCACAATTTGCGTCTTTCCCGGATTCCCCGAAAAAAACCGACAAGCTCATTATGTCGCAAAACCAAAATAAATAAGCAAAAAATAAGGAACAGGCCATCCCGGCCCGTCAAAATTTCTTAAACGCTCAGTCTCACATGAAAAACATTACGATTTTTGAGTTTTTTCAATTTTAGCCCAAGAATCCCGCAAGGTTACAGTACGGTTAAAGACCGGTCTTTGTGAAGTGCTTTCGGAGTCAACACAAAAATATCCCAACCGTTCAAACTGATAGGAAACGCCTTCTTGCGCATGCCGCAGACAAGCCTCCAGCTTGCCGTGGGGCAATACTTCTAACGATTGAGGATTGAGATTTGATTTAAAATCCTGGCCTTCTTCTGTTTTGTTTGGGTCCGGCGTTGAGAACAAATAGTCATAAAGGCGGACTTCGGCATCCACCGCATGTTCGGCGGACACCCAATGCAGCGTTGCTTTAACTTTTCGTCCGTCCGGAGAATTGCCTCCCCGGGAGGAAGGATCATATGTGCAATGGAGTTCTTCTGTTTCTCCCTGTGCGTTTTTAATGACATCCGTACAGGTAATAAAATACGCATACCGCAGCCGGACTTCCCGGCCAGGCGATAAACGATAAAATTTGGGCGGAGGAGTTTCCCGGAAATCGTCCCGTTCTATATAAAGAACCCGGGAAAAAAAGACTTTCCGGGTCCCCGCCGAAGGATCTTCAGGATTGTTAATCGCTTCCAGTTCTTCCGTCTGCCCTTCCGGATAGTTCGTAATAACAACCTTAATGGGACGTAAAACAGCAAAGGCCCGCAAAGCTTTCTTATTAAGATCTTCTCGAAGGCAATGCTCCAGGAAACTCATATCAACGGTCCCCTCGACCTTGGCCACGCCAATCCGCTCGCAGAACGTCCGAATAGCTTCCGGAGAATATCCTCTCCGGCGCATCCCCGACAATGTAGGCATCCGGGGATCGTCCCATCCCTGGACAAGTTTTTCTTCTACAAGCTGTAATAATTTACGCTTACTCATAACCGTATAGCTCAAATTCAGACGGGCAAACTCTATCTGCTGGGGATGGCACGGGGTCTGAAGCACATCTAAAAACCAGTCATACAAAGGCCGGTGGTTCTCAAACTCCAGAGTGCAGATCGAGTGGGTAATCCCTTCGATGGAATCGGAAAGGCCGTGGGCGAAATCATACATCGGATAAATGCACCACTCCCAACCTGTTCGATGATGAGCCGCTTTGCGGATACGGTAAATGGCCGGGTCCCGCATATTCATGTTGGAAGACGCCATGTCAATTTTCGCTCTCAAAACATGTTCGCCTTCTTCAAACTCGCCGGCCCGCATTCTTTGGAAAAGCTCCAAATTTTCTTCGACGGCACGGTTACGGTAAGGGCTTTCTCTCCCTTCCTCCGTAAGCGTTCCCCGATAAGACCGGATTTCTTCCGGGCTTAAACTGTCGACATAGGCTTGGCCGTTTCGAATCAACTGGAGAGCATATTGATAAAGCTGTTCAAAATAGTCCGAAGCAAAAAAGAGCTTGTCCTTCCAATCAAAACCCAGCCATTGAACATCCCGTTTGATGGATTCGACATATTCATCTTCTTCCTTGCAAGGATTCGTATCGTCAAACCGCAAGTGACAGACACCGTTATTTTCCAAAGCAATACCAAAATTCAAACAGATGGATTTCGCATGACCGATATGCAGATACCCGTTCGGTTCCGGCGGAAAACGCGTAACGACTTTTCCGGAATGCTTCTGTGTGCGCATGTCTTCCGCGACTATCGCCCGGACGAAATCAACCGTATTTTTCTCTGTTCCGGGCCCGGGAGCCTCCGGAGCCTTGTCCTGATTTTTTAAAAAATTTTCTTCTTTCATGTTTTCCTGTAAAAATTTTCCTGTTTTAGCAAACAGCTTTGTTAAAAATTATTTATCCCGTACAAATGAAATTAATTATAACATAGCGGGGGCTCCAAGAAAAATTTTTCCTCTTCTGTCGTCCAGCCTCCCTGGCCCGGGGGACAGACCTGATACAAGATATGAAACGGCGTCTAGGGGATACGGTTCGTCCGTGAGCCCCGCTATAAAATGGTCTGACAGAAACCGTTCCTGTTTTTTTATACCCGATAGGCCGCGGAGGAGAAAAAACCTGAAGGATATAAATCAGCTGTTCACGGGCGTCACGATGTAAACATAGCGCAGGGTTCCGGCGCCGTTATTTTTAATATCATGACGGGTCTCCGGGGGAACATAAACGAGGGTTTCTTGCCCGGCACAAAAAGCAAAGACCCCGTCAATATAAACGGAGGCCTCCCCCTCGAGAACCAGAACGGCTTCTTCTCTGGCCTCGGTGACATGATCACCGACAGCTTCCCCGGGCTTCAGGATAACATACCCCGATTTCATTCCGGCTGTTGAAGGCTTTCCGGCAAGCAGTCTCAGATATTTCTGGGAACCGCTTGTTTTAACGCTTAAGGGTTTTAGTTTTTCCATACGGACTCCTGTTGATAAGTGCGGCAACAAAGCCGGCACCGAAACCGTTATCGATGTTGACGACGGTAACGTTGGAGGAACAGCTGTTAAGCATCGTTAAAAGAGGCGCCAGCCCTTCTAAATTGGCGCCATACCCGACAGAAGTCGGAACTCCGATCACCGGACAAGGCACAAGCCCCCCGATCACGGAAGGCAACGCCCCGTCCATCCCTGCCACAACAACGATGCAGCGGCTCGACGTGATTTGTTCATAACTGCCTAACAGGCGATGTATTCCGGCCACGCCGACATCATAAATTCTTTGCACGCGGCTGCCCATGGATTCTGCCGTGACGGCCGCTTCTTCCGCAACCGGCGTATCCGCCGTCCCGGCACAGACGACACTCACCAGCCCTTTCCGTTGAACTTTCTTCTCAAAAACAGTTATCGCTTGCGCCTGGGAATGATACCTGGCTTTAGGGTTTATCTTTTTTATTTTGGAAAATATTTCAGGAGACGCTCTCGTCAAAAGCAGCCGTTGGTTCTGCCGGGACAAGGATTCAAAAATGGCTTCAATTTGTTCCGGCTTTTTCCCCTGACAATAAATGACTTCCGGGAATCCCATACGCATGTTACGGTGATGATCGACTTTAGCAAACCCCAGATCTTCATAAGGAAGGATCCGCAATTTTTCCAAAGCGTCTTCAACAGAGGTTCGTCCGGACTGAACGGCTTGAAGAATATCTTTTATTTTTGTTTTTTCCATACGATATCCTCGTTCATGGCTCCGCACCGATACCCTTCCAAGTCGACACAAATATAGTGAATGCCCAGTCTTTTAAATCTCCGGACGATCTTATCTCTGTTTTCCAATAAAACCGGGATTTGTTTTTTTTCTACTTCGATGCGGGCCAAAGTCCCGTGCACTCTTACCCGCACGGAGCGCAAATCAAGCCGCTTCAAAAAACCTTCGGTCTCGTCAACAATGGCAATTTTTTTCGGGACAAGTTTTTCGCCATACGGAAACCGCGTGGCCAGACAAGGAGAAGACGATCTGTCCCATTCTAAAAGCCCCATGCCTTTGGCAAGACGGCGTATCTCTTTTTTCCGCAAACCGGCTTCCTGAAGCGGGCTGCGGATTTGCAGCTCCCTAAGCGCCTTTCTCCCGGGACGATAATCATTCAAATCATCTTGATTCGACCCTTCCATAACACAGGCATAGCCCTTTTTTTTCTGGTATTGACATAACAGGCCAAAAATTTCCTTTTTACAGACATAACACCGGTCTTTATGATTTTTCATTATTCCTTCTGGTAACGATATTCGGCGAACGAAATGATTCAGTTTTAACCGTTTCGCTGTTTCCTTTACCCATTGTTTTTCCTCTTTTGACAAAAACGGCGTCACAACCGTAACGGCCGACATCTTTCGGCCTAATATCTCCTGCGCTACGGCAGCTAAAAAGGTGCTGTCCACTCCTCCGGAAAAGGCTACGAGGGCAGAATCGCTTGCTTTGATAATCTGTTGCAACTTCTTAAATTTTTTATTTACAGCCATACGGCCTCCTGTCCGGTGTTTCAATTTTACCATTGAACGAGCAAGGGCCCAAGGGAAAAGATGCCGGCGACCAGGAAAAAAGGGACGCCTGACCGGCGTCCCTTTTGATATGGCTGCCCCGCCTGGACTCGAACCAGGAAACTAAGATCCAGAGTCTCATGTGTTACCAATTACACCACAGGGCAAATAAATATAGACTGTTATGCGTATATAAAATTACATGTGCTTATGAAGTTCTTCATCAAGCCATCTGTCTGTTTCCTCAACAGAATCAACCGCAGCCTGACACCCCAGAGAGGTCACGCAAAAACAGGCTAACAGGACCAAACAGCACAATAATTTTTTTCTTCGCATATTCACCTCTTTATTAAGCATTAAATTGATAATTTAATCGCCGTATCGTTTTTTCTTTTCCGACCAGGGCCATGGTTTCAAAAAGCCCCGGGCCGATGGTCTTCCCCGTTAAAAGCATCCGGACCGGATGCACCAGATCCGCCGATTCTAATCCAAGTTCGGCGACAACATCTCTAAAAATCTTCTCTGTAGATTCCAGGGAGAATTCAGAAAGCCGGCTTAATCTTTCTCTTAACACCGAAATGTTTTGCTCCTGCCCCGACTCTTTCAATTTCAAAACGATCTCGTCAGAAAAATCTATCCGGTCTTTAAACAAAAAGTCCGCACGGTCACAAAAATCTACCAGCGTGGGCATCCGGCTTTGATACAATTTTACACTATTTTCCAACATTTTCCCATCATAAACCTCTGATAAAAAACCCCTCTCCTGCAAAAAAGGAACAAGCAATTCCGTAAGCCCCCCGGCATCCATCTGTTTGATATACTGGGCATTCAGCCAGGTTAACTTTTCTAACGAAAATATGGCCGGAGATTTTTGGACCTGTTTAATAGAAAATTTTTTTATAGCGGCTTTCAAATCAATTTTTTCCTGGTTGTTTCCCGGCGACCAGCCAAGCAGCAACAAATAATTAACAAGCGCTTCCGGAATAAATCCCTGCCGCTTATAATCCGTGACCGCTACGGCCCCGGTCCTTTTAGACAAGCGCCCGCCGTCTTCTCCCATAATAAGAGGCAGATGCGCATACTTGGGAGGCTTTAATCCCAGAGCCTGATAAATCATAAGCTGCTTCGGGGTGTTGGAAATGTGGTCATCGCCCCGGATCACGTGAGATATGCCCATAAGGGCATCATCAACCACACAGGCGAAACTATAGGTGGGGGACTTGTCGGATTTTATCAGAACCTCGTCCTTTAAAAGAGCCGTATCAAAAGAAATCTCCCCGCGGATCAGGTCATACAGTTTGATCTCCTGTTGCGGCATGGAAAGAATAACCGCTTCACCATCCCGATAGGCCCGGCCGTCCTGAATAAGTTTTTGAGCATACTCCAGATAAATATCAAAGCGTTCCGATTGCTTGTACAGTTCTTCCCATTGCAGTCCCAACCATTTCATGCTCTGTAAAATTTCTTCCAGATAAATATCTTTGGACCGTTCCTGGTCCGTGTCTTCAATGCGCAAGACAAAAGAACCGCCCTGGGCGCGAGCGTAAAGCCAGTTAAAGAGGGCTGTACGCGCTCCGCCGATATGTAAATACCCCGTGGGGCTGGGGGCAAAACGGACTTTGATCATTTTTATTTCCCTTCAACCCGAAAACAACACAAAAGATTCTTGTGTGAATTTCAGGGCTTAAAAAAAGAATTTCTCCCGGTAGAGGGAAAAATTTTCAAAAACACATCACGACAATGACAAATTAAACGGTCATGTTCCTTAAAACCAGTTTTTTGACAATAGCTTCTATGCGTTTCTGGTTCTCGTCTAATAAATTCACAAATTCTATCCCAATATCATAATACGAGGGTTTTTCCTGCTCAAAATCTTTTCTCCGAACCGACCAGACAATGCGCCCCTCGCAGACAATATGTTCGTCCATATCAAGCATGTCCATCTCGACGCCGACCGGCGCAAACATTTTTATGCTGTTTTTTAATATGACACAGATTCCCCCGATGCCAATGTTCTCCGTGTGCGTCAGAATAACCTGCTGCTCCCCCTTTTCATGACGAATTGTGACCAGACACGGATACATTACCCGGGGAAATTTTCTCCTGTTCATCCCATCCCAAGCCGTCATGAAAGACTCCTTTGTAATCGGGTTATTTTTAAAGCCTGCCCCGTTTGTCCATCAACCGCAACGACAACGCCATGCAACCAGGGGTCTCCTTTGGCAACTTCAAATCGTTCCGGGATACTGGTCAAAAACCTTCTGATGATTTTCTGGGTATCCTGTCCGATAACAGAATCATATGGCCCGGTCATTCCCAGATCCGTGATATAAGCTGTCCCTTGCTGTAAAATTTTTTCATCGGCTGTTTGAATATGCGTATGCGTGCCAAACACGCAAGACGTTTTTCCGGCAGAATATTTACCAAAAGCGACTTTTTCACTTGTTGCTTCTGCATGAAAGTCCACAAGAATAACGGGGGTGTCCTTTTTCAAAAAGTTATACAATTTTTCAAACGCCAGAAAAGGACAATCCACATTATAACGCATAAAAACCCGGCCTAAAAGGTTAATTATGGCCGCTTTGTGTCCCGAGCCTGTTTCAACAACACACCACCCCTGGCCCGGAACCCCCTCCGGTAAATTGGCCGGACGCAGAACACGGGGATTCTCCGGGAAAAAAGCCTTAATCTCTTCCCGGTCCCAGACGTGATCTCCCAAAGTCAGGACATCGCATCCATAGGAAAAAAGCTGAGAGGCTATTTTGGGCGTCAAACCTGAACCGCCGGCCGCGTTCTCTGCGTTGGCGACCACCAGATCAAGCGCAAACTCCTCTTTCAGCTGCGGCAGCAGTTCATGCACGAGTGTCCGCCCGGCTTTTCCAACAATATCACCTATACAAAGAATATTCATTATAAAAACGGCTCATATTATTAAACGTTATCCGCTTAACCAGACATTTTATTTGGCATATTCCACAGCCCGTGTTTCCCGGACAACAATAACTTTAATCTGTCCCGGATATTCCAACTCCTGTTCAATGCGTTTTCGAATATCTCTGGCCAAAACAATCGCTTCGTCATCATTGATTTTTTCCGGACTCACCATGATCCGGATTTCACGCCCCGCCTGCAAAGCGTACGCTTTATCCACGCCCTTAAAAATATTGGCGATCTTCTCAAGGCTTTCCAGCCGCTTGACATATGTCTCCAGCGTCTCGGCTCTTGCTCCCGGCCGGGCCGCGCTGATCGCATCGGCGGCGCAAAGCAGAACGCCGTAAATGCTTTCACACTCAACTTCATCATGATGAGACGCAATGGAATTAACAACAACCTCATTTTCATTATATTTACGCGCCAGATTCGCCCCGACCGTTGCGTGGGTTCCTTCCTCGACTTCCTGGGAAACCACTTTCCCGATGTCATGCAACAACCCGACACGCACAGCCGTTTTAAGCTCCAAATTCAATTGGGATGCCATAAGCCCCATTAATTTCGCAACTTCCTTTGTATGGACTAAAGCATTCTGCCCAAAACTTGTCCGGTATTTCAGCCGTCCGACAAGCTTTAAGAGTTCCGGATGCATTTCATGTATACCCAAATCAAAAGCGGCCTTATCGCCTTCTTCTTTAATGTGTTCCTCTATTTCCTTTTTAGCTTTTTCAACGACCTCTTCAATACGGCCCGGATGTATCCGGCCGTCGGCAATAAGTTTTTCCAGGGCTATTCTGGCGATCTCCCGCCGAACCATATCGAAGCCTGATATGGTCACCGCTTCCGGGGTATCATCGATAATAATATCCACGCCGGTCGCCATCTCTAACGTGCGGATATTTCGCCCTTCCCGTCCGATAATGCGCCCTTTCATTTCATCGCTGGGCAAAGCCACAACGCTTATGGTCGTTTCAGCGGTATGATCCGAGGCACACCGCTGAATCGCGGTGCAGACGATCTGTCTGGCGACTTTTTCGCTCGTGCTTTTTATTTCTTCTTCGGCTCTCCGGATACGGGTCGCTTTTTCCTGCACAAGCTCCTCATCCACCCGGGTCAGCAATAAATCTTTAGCGTCTTCCTCTGTTAAGGAAGAAATCTCCTGAAGCCTTTTCTTTTCTTCTTCAATAAGCTTTGAAAACTCCTCCATTTTGTTTTTTATCACGTCTTCTTCCTGCCTCAGAGATGCCAGACGATTATTTATATCCTTCTCTTTCTTTTCCAAGAGATCAACGCGTTTATCCAAATTTTCTTCTTTTTGCAAAATCCGTTTTTCGGCAGCGGAAATCTCCTCCCGCCTTTCCTTGGTTTCCTTTTCAAAATCCTGTCTTAATTTCAACATCAAGTCTTTTGCCGCTAATTCCGCTTCTTTTTTACGGCTTTCGGCTTCGCGTTCGGCAAAAACAGTTAAATCTTTGGCTCTCTGCTCTGCCTCTTTTAATGTCTTGCTGGCAAAAAACGCCCGCAAAAGATATCCAATCGCTAACCCTGTCAAAAAAAGCGTAGACAAAACAAGACTTTGCATAGTAACACTATCAAACATAGTCCGTCTCCTTCTATTCCAGAGACAAGTTTTTTACCTGTCTCACTAATTAGATAATAATGAATTTCTTAAAATGCGCTTGGTCTTAATCGCTAATGAGATGCGAAAGGGGAACATCGTGTTCTTCTGTCGGCAGGCAGTCCAATACTTGAAAATGAAAGGCAAGCCCCACAGTACGGGTTTTTTCCGATAATGTCGTCAAAAAACGATCATAATACCCCGCTCCTCGACCCAAACGATGCAGAGTGCGGTCAAAAGCCATCCCGGGGACAACACACAAATCCAGATCCCCCGGATCTAAACGAAAATTCGGATCAAAAGCGGGTTGCCTGATACCGTAAGGCCCTACTTCTAAATCGTTAAAACTTTCAACAAGTATGGGTATAATTTTTCTGTCTTTCTTTAAAATATTAGGTAATGCGATTCTTTTGCCTAATTCTTTTGCCTGTCTTATCATGCCGGATGTTTCCACTTCCCCATCAAAGGATACATAAAAAAGTATTGTCTTAGAATCATTAAATTCCGGAAGGGCAAAAAGCCTCTCCTGAATCACCAAGCTTTTTCTAAGCCGATCTTCCTCCTTTTGGTTTCTTAAATCTTTCCGTATTTGCTTGCGGATCTCTTCTTTAGTCAAAAATTTCACTGCAATAATAAACGTTTTACGGGTTAAAATAATTCGTTTTTTCTTAATGTCTTCAATGACTAAGACATACAAGCATTTTCATTGAGACCTTTAATATTATCACTTTTTATTTAATTATACAACTTTAATTTTAGGGAGGCCAGGCCATTATGAGGAAATATTTCTAAAAATCTTCAAGGGGGGAGGAAAAAGCCACGCGGACTATTCGGAATTCCGATTTTTCAGTTTTTCAAGATGTTCCAGCCATCCTTTTATCTTTTTTTCGACGCCCATCTCGGTTGGAATATAATATTTTGCTTTCCGCGGCATATACGCCTGCTGAACATAATGACTGTCATAATTATGCGCATATTTATACCCCTCGCCCCGGCCGAGCTTCTGGGCGCCGGGATAAGAGGCGTCTTTTAAATATGACGGAACTTCTTCTGTTGTATGATGTTTGATGTCTTTTAATGCGTTTTCTATCCCCATATAGCAGGCATTGGATTTAGGGGCGCTGGCCACATAGACCGTTGCCTGCGCCAAAGGGATCCTCGCTTCCGGCATGCCGACAAATTCAGAGACCTGCAGGGCCGCATTGGCTAAAATTAAAGCATGCGGATCAGCGTTCCCGACATCTTCCGCGGCGCAGATACATATTCTCCGGGCGATAAACCGCGGGTCCTCTCCCGCATAAACCATTTTTGCCAGCCAATAAAGGGCCGCATCCGGGTCAGAGCCCCGCATAGACTTAATAAACGCTGACGCCGTATCATAATGGGCATCGCCATCCCTATCATAGACAATTTTTTTCTGAATAGATTCCCGCGCCGCATCTGGAGAAAAAAAGACCGTCCCCTGCGGATCCGGCGGCGTGGTTAAGGCGCCAATCTCCAGCGCATTTAAGGCTTTACGGGCGTCCCCATCACTGTGCTGAGCTAAAAATTGCAAGGCGTCTTCCGAAGCTCTGATTTTTAAGGTTCCCAGCCCGTTTTTCTGATCCTTTAAAGCCCTTTCTAAAACAAGACAAATATCTCTTTCGCTTAAAGGCTTAAGCTCAAAAATAAGCGACCGGGATATCAAAGGCCCGACCAAAGAAAAATAAGGATTAAAAACCGTTGCGCCAACAAGAATGATATACCCCTCTTCCAAGTCAGGCAGAAGAACCTCCTGCTGATTCTTGTTAAAACGATGGATTTCATCAATAAACAGGATCGTTTTTTTTGCGCTGGTTCGCCAGCGATGCTGTCCCGCAGATAAAATTTTCCTCAACTGCTCGACATTGGATGTCACGGCATTGATCCGGACAAAGGGAGACTGTGTTGAATGGCTGATACAGCTGGCTAAGGTGGTTTTTCCCACCCCCGGTGGGCCGTAAAGAATAAGAGAGCTTAAACGGTCGGCTTTGATGACGCGGGTCAGAAGTTTGCCCGGACCGAGGATATGTTCCTGCCCAACGATCTGATCAAGCTGCTGTGGGCGCATCCGAAAGCTTAAGGGGGAAGACTGGAATAAGTGCCCGTCCTGAGGATCTGAAAACAAATCGACCGAAGTTTCCGGAAAGTTGGTCTTATCTTTGCTCATGTCTTGTGCTGCGCTCCCATAAAAAAACCCCACCATGCCGTCGGGCTTTAGAAACGGTGAACCCATGCTATAAGTGGGTACTTCTCTGAGAAATCCACGGATTCCCCAGAAGTTTAGCTTCCCGTCCTAAATCTGTTGGTTCAATTTATAGAGCCACTAACGAACACAGCAGGGTAGAAGTATTATAACACTTTCAAAACGCCCCTTCAACAAGGGGCAGAAAGAAAGAAAAATCAACGAAGTATCCCGCCTATTTCATCAACGAGCGCCTGAGTAATGTCTCCGTGGACTTTATTTACTTCATCCTCTACAAGAGTTCTTTGGGGCGACTGGTAGGTCAAAGAAAAGATAAGGCCCCGGTATCCCTGGGGAATCTTTTCGCCGCGGTACTCCTCTAAAAAAGCTATGTTTTCAAGCAAGGGGCCGGCCTGCCGGGAAACGATGTCCATCACTTTCTGATAAGGGACATCCTGTCTGACAGCCACGCTTATATCCCGCGTCATCGCCGGGAAATCGGATATCCCCTGAAAAGCCTTTTTGCGACTCGACAGCAAAAAAAGTTGCGCAAGATCGATATGGGCAAAAAAGACCGTCCGATGCTTTATGTCCCATTGCTGCAAAATGTCCTGGTCTACCTGTCCGAACGTTCCCAGGGCTTTTTTTCCCGCCATGATTTTTGCCCCGCAATTTTTCTGATACATAGAATTTTCATCCGGATCACAAATAAAGTCCTTGATCCCGGCACGCGTTAAAACCCGCTGCACAATCCCTTTCAAATCAAAAAAGTCCGCATTTTTATTTTCAAGACGGCGCCAATCATGATAAACCTTGCCGGTCATCATAATAGCCACCTCTTTCTGTTCCTTCTTCCCCCGGTAGGTTTTTCCTGTTTCAAAAATTTTAATATCCTTCTGTCCCCTGTTAACGTTCCCTTTGACAACGGCCAACATGCTTGGGAATAAAGAAGGGCGCATAATTTCCTGATCCAACGAAAGCGGATTAACAACCTTTATCCCGGAAAGCTGCGATAAGCCGCTCTTCTCCAAAGAGTCCCGGCTTATTAAAGCATAGGAAATAATTTCGCTGTACCCGGCTCCGCAAAGGCAGTCCCGGACCTTATTAATAAAAGGATAATCTTCCTGCGAGGGGACATTTTGAGCTTTAATGAGGGGTAAGGTTAGGGGAAGATTATCATACCCTACGATCCTGGCGACCTCCTCGATAACATCCACCGGATCTTTAACGTCCCCGCGGGAAGAAGGGGCGGTGACTTTCATCATATTGGCAGAAGCTTTCGTGACATGAAAATCCAGTTTCTTTAAAATAGTGCGGCACTTGGCCAAGGATAAGTCCGAGCCTAATAAAGAATTGACGTCTTCCATTTTAACGGGAATGGCTTTCCCTCTTGCTTTGGGCCGGGCAGGGAAGGCGTCTTTTCGGGCAACAACGGTTCCGTTCGCTTCCCGCAGGATAAGGCTTACAGCCCGGGCCGCCCCGCTCTCAACAGTTGTAAAATCCACGCCGCGTTCAAAACGATACGATGAATCTGTTTTTATCCCCAGAGCCCTTGAGGCTTTACGGATGAGAATAGGATCAAAGTGCGCGCTCTCCAACAGAATACGCTGTGTTTGCTCTGTCACTTCTGTTTCCTGGCCTCCCATGACTCCGGCAATAGCCACAGGCCGCTGGGCATCGGCAATAACCAGGATAGAAGGATCCAGCAGGCGCTCCACGCCGTCCAGGGTCACAATCTTTTCTCCGGCCCGGGCCCGCCGAACGACAATTCTTCCTCCGATGAGTTTGTCATAATCAAAAGCATGCAACGGCTGCCCGTTTTCAAAAAGGCAAAAGTTCGTAATATCAACAACATTATTGATTGTCCGGTTTCCCAATGCCGCCAGGCGAACTGTCAGCCACGAGGGCGACTCCCGGACACAGACAGATTCTATCAGGGTTCCGATATAACGGCCGCAACCTTTTTTATCAAGGATTTCAATCTCGCATTTGGCCTTGGGAGGAAGCATCTTCTTGACCTTCGGTTTTTTCAGCTGCTTGTCTAAAACCGCGGCCAATTCGCGGGCAATCCCCTGGAAATTCAAACAATCAGGCCGGTTAGGCGTTATCTCCAAATCCAAAACAGTATCATCGCCAACGGCCTCAATCTTTTCAACTTCCAGGCCGGCCATGGTCAATTTATGAGCCAGTTTTTCAACGGGAATACTAAAGGAGATATAATCTTTTAGCCATTTAACGCTTATCTTCATGATAACAACCCTGTTAAAACTGTGTTAAAAACCGCTTGTCATTCTCAAAAAATATCCGAATATCGTGAATACCGTATTTCAGCATTGCCATGCGCTCAACCCCCATACCGAAAGCCAGTCCGGTATACTTTCCTTTGGGGTATTTTACGGCGGCAAAAACTTTGGGATTAACCATGCCGCATCCCAAAATTTCCAGCCATCCTTTACGGCCGCAGACAGAACATCCCTTGCCATTACAGATATAGCAGGAAATATCAACTTCCGCTGACGGTTCCGTAAAAGGAAAAAAATGCGGGCGAAAACGCATGAGAATGTTTTCTCCGAAAAACCGCTGGCAAAAAACAGTTAAAAGCCCTTTCAGATCGGAAAACTTTACAGCCTCGTCAACGAGCAGGCCTTCAATTTGATGAAACATAAACGAGTGGCTGGCATCAACGGCGTCGGGACGGTAAACTTTCCCCGGGATCACAACAGCTAACGGCGGCTTATATTTCTCCATAATACGAATCTGTCCCGGAGACGTGTGTGAACGCAGCAATAGATTTCGGTTCGGGTTATCCGGATCCGCCGATTCCAGATAAAACGTGTCAAAGGCATCCCGGGAAGGATGATCAACCGGGATATTCAAAGCCGCAAAGTTGTGAAATTCGGTTTCCATTTCCGGCCCTTCTTGAACGACAAAACCAAGCCCGACAAAGATCTGACAAATTTCATCAATGATCTGCGTTAAAATATGTCTGTGTCCCGATTCAGGGGCAACCCCGGGAAGCGTAATATCAATTTTGTCGGTTGTTTCCTGCAGGGAATCCTGCAATCCTTTTTTTGTGTCTTCAATAGCCTGGGTGAGCCAGTTCCTCAGAATATTGGCTCCTTTCCCGATAAGAGGTTTCTCTTCTTTCGGCGCCGTTGCCAGGCTGGCAAAAATTTCCGGCAATAATCCTTTTCGGCCTAAATATTTAATACGCACTGCTTCCAGGGCATCCAGGTCCGGGCTAGCCGCTATTTCCTTTTGAGCTTTTTCTTTAATATCCTCAAAATCCCAAAGCATCTCTTTTTCCTTTTCACAAAGCAGGATTAACGCTCGATTCCGCCACAGTGCGGTTACCCGCTTTTTCGTTTAAAGCTTCGTGATAAAACACGAAAGACGATGACAGCAAAAATGACCGGGGCATTATAGCATCTTTTTCTTTCCCCGAAAAGAGCTTTCCGGAAGAGCGTCTTCAACGATTACTTCTTCCACGTTGCCGGAAGCATTAAAACAAGAATGGAATAAAGTTCCAGCCGGCCGGCCAGCATTAAAAATATCAGAACCCATTTTCCCGGAATGGAAATCCAGGCATAATTCTGTGTCGCCCCCACATGCGCAAGGCCCGGGCCGATATTGCTCAAACTGGCGATGGAAGCGGATAAAGCCGTAACCAATCCGCAACGGTCCGTGTCTGTGATGGTCAAGACCAGAGTTCCAAACAAAAACAACATCATAAAAATAAAAAAATAAGACAAAACTCCGATCGTTAACTTTGAAGGCACCGGCTTGCCATCCATCTTGATCGGGAGAACCGCATTGGGATAAATCGCCTGAATCATAGAATACCACGCCATTTTGATGGACAGAAAAACCCTTACGACTTTCAATCCCCCTCCGGTGGAGCCACCGCACCCGCCGATAAACATTAATAAAATAAGAGTAAAGCGCAGCCCGACCGGCCAAAGATCAAAATCAGCCGTAGTGTACCCCGTGGTGGTCATAATGGAGACAACCTGAAAGGCAGCATCCCTCAACGGGGTCAATGTCAAACGGGTCAGGCCCAGAACCAGGGCGAAGACCGGTATCATGAGAATCGTTATCAAAAAATAAAAACGGAATTCTTCGCTCCGCAGATAACTTCTCACATCTCCTCTTAAAGCGTAATAATGCAAGACAAAATTCGTCCCGGCTAAAAACATAAAGACAATAATCACCCATTGAATAAACGGGCCATAGGCGCCTATGCTGGCATTCCGGGTTGAGAAACCTCCTGTGGCCATTGTTCCAAACGTGTGGCAAAGAGCATCAAAAAACGGCATCCTTCCGGCCATTAACAATACGGTTTCAAAAAGCGAAAGCAGGAAATAAACCGTCCATAAAATTTTTGCTGTTTCTTTAATGCGCGGCTGTATCCGCTCAGCGGTTATCCCGGGCGACTCGGCCTGAAACAACTGAAAAGACGTCTGCCCCAAAGCCGGCAAAAGCGCCAGGTACAGGACAATGATCCCCATCCCTCCCAACCAATGCGTCAGGCTTCTCCAAAAAAGAATGCCCCGGGGAAGCGTTTCGATATCCGTAAAAATTGTTGCCCCGGTTGTGGTCAACCCGCTCGTGACTTCAAAAAAAGCATCCGTGAAACTATCCACGGCGCCGCCAAAAAACAACGGCAATGCCCCAAAGGCGGCGAGCCCGACCCAGGAAAGCCCGACGATCGCCAGCCCGTCTTTGGCATTAAGTTTTAAATAATCGCCTTTTTTGAAACGAAATATCAGCCGGGACAGGAGAGAAATCCCCAAACCCAAAATAATTGTAAAAATAAAAGCCCGGACTTCCTGGCTGTGGGCATCTGCCTCGAGCGCCCAGCCCAGTGGGGCCAACAAAACCAGGGAGACAATAAGAAAAATCCGGGAGATCGTTGTAAAAACGAGTCGTTTATGCATCTTCTGTCCTTATAACGTTTTTGACCGAACAAAAAGCCGTTGAAGTTTTTTGACCGTATTGTCCCGGCAGAAAACAATCACTCTTTCTCCGGCTTTGATATGCGTTTCTCCATTGGCTAAAAAGACATCCTGGCCAACCGTTACCGCCCCGACAATGGAATCTTTCGGAAACGCGAGCTCTTTCAGAGGGCCGGAGGTCACAGGAGAACCATCTTCCGGAACAATTTCCAGGACCTCGGCATTACAATCCGTTAATTTAATCATGGAATGGACGCCTTTCCCCCGCACAAGTCTCAGTATCTGCTGAACGGCCAAAAGGCGGGGATTAATAATGGCGTCAATATCCAAAGCATCGATGATGGATATAAAATCCGGCTGTTGGCTGATAATGATCGTGGTCTTTGCCCCCATCTTTTTTGCCAAAACAGCACTGACCAAATTGGAATGGTCATTGCCGGACACCGCAATAAAAGCATCCGTTACTTCAATTCCGGCCTCATTAAGAATATCCGTTTCCGCTGCCGATCCGTTAATGATACGGGTTTCATTTAATATGGCCGCTGCATTTTCCGCAGCCGGGGCATTTTCATCCAGCAGGATCAAATCGCGAATGTTATCCTTTAATCCCTGCGCCACCTGAATCCCAACATCCGACGCTCCATAAATAACGACTTTTTTGGCCTTGCGGATTGAAGGGTTGACAAACATCAGGAACTCCCCCAACGAACCCGCCGGAAGCAACACATAAATACGATCTCCCTCTTTCAAAGTGCTTTGCCCTTTGGGGATCATGGCTTCCCCTTCGCGGATAATAAAAATAACAAGAAAAGGCCAGGGGAAATCCTGACAATTGACATCCTCGATCCTGCTGTCACACAAAGGCGAATTTCTCGAAATTTCAAAAGATCTTAACAATACACGGCCGTCGGCAAAATCAGCGACCTCCCGGGCCCCGGGGGTTTCTATGGTTTTAATAATCGTATGGGCGGCAACTTCTTCGGGATTAATAATCTCATCAACATAAAAATGCGACAGCCCCGAAGACATCAGTTCTCTGCTTAAAGACTTGTTCCGCACTCGGGCAATTCTCCGCTTAGCCCCCAAAGAAGCCGCCAAAGAACACACGACCAAATTCGTTTCGTCGGACGTTGTCACGGCCACAACAAGGTCCGCGCTGTCAATAGCGGCCTGCTTTAAGATTTCCGGGTCGGTTCCGCTTCCCATAACAACTTTCACATCTATTTTTTCGTGAACTTTTCTTGCGGTTTCTTCGTTTTGTTCAACCAAAAAAACGATATGGTTTTCTTCTGTCAGAAATTTAGCTAGGTTGGATCCTATAACACCGGCCCCGACAATGATAATTTTCATGCTTTCCCGTCCTGATAAAAGGTTAAAAAGTCATGACGTTTTCTCTTATAAAACAAAAGGCCCTATATTCTAGGGCCCTTCTGTAAAACGTGTTGGCTGAATCAATATTTATACATTATTCATGATGAAAGGTGCGATATAAAATCACCGCATGATTCATCCTTATATTTTATTTCGATGTTGTGTTTTTTGCTAACGCCACCAACTCTTTAAAAGAATCTGTGGCATTAACAGCCAAATCGGCTAAAATTTTCCGGTTAATATTGACTCCGGCCTGAGTGAGACCATTGATAAAACGGCTGTACGTCAGGCCTTGCTCCTGGCACGCAGCATTAATGCGAATGATCCATAAACTTCGAAATTCTCTCTTTTTGACTTTACGGTCCCGGAAGGAATACGCCATCCCCTTAATGACGGATCGCTTAGCCTGAGAGAAATGCTTACTTCGATGACCAAACTGCCCTTTCGCTGCTTTTAAAACACGCTTTTTCCTTTTTCTCGACGCAACCGCCGTTCGAACTCTAACCATAGGGCAGCAACCTCCTTATCTTCTTCTCATCCGCAGCTGACAGATAACTGCTCTTTCTTAACTTTCGTTTTCTTTTTCGCGATTTCTTGCCTAAAATATGTCCCCTGCCGGCAGAAACCTTCTTAATTTTTCCGCTTTTTGTAGTTTTAAACCGTTTGGCGGCGGATCGGTTTGTTTTCAATTTTGGCATTACTTTATTCCCTCCTCGACCATATAAGGCGCTAAACTCTCAGAACTTGCTTAAACATTCCCTCCATAAAAATCAAACATCCCCCGCCATAAAACGGGCTGAGGCTTTTTCTTTTGAACAACGCTGCAAAAGTCATAACACGATGTCTTTCAAAAGAAATGAAGCCTGGTCTGAAACAGGCATTGCAACACGAAAATCAGCTAAAGACCTCACTTCTTGTCTGACTTGGGAGAAAAAGTAACCGACATGACACGGCCTTCCATGCTCGGGTTTTTTTCCGGTTGGCCATGTTCTGCCGTATCGGCAATAAAACGCTCCAAAACCTGCCTGCCTTGCTCCTTAAAGGCAAGTTCGCGGCCTCGGAACATTAAATTCACTTTCACTTTATCTTTTTTTTCTAAAAACATCTTAACTTGTTTCAGCTTTATCTGATAATCCCCTTCATCAATATGTGGCTTAACGCGGATCTGCTTTAAATGAGTGATCTTCTGATTCTTTTTGACCCGCCGTTCCTTTTTCTCCTGATCATATTTATATTTACTGAAATCCATAATACGGCATACCGGCGGTTTGGCGGTTGGCGCCACTTCCACTAAGTCCAGTTCGTTGGATTCTGCCAATTCTAAGGCGCGCTTAATCAACACAACTCCTAGCTGTTCCGAATTAGGGCCGATAACGCGGACTTCCGGGGATCGAATACGCTCGTTAATACGAATATGCTTTTGAATAAGAATCACCTCCTATATTTTAATAATTTTCAAAAACCGTTATTTTTTTGCGTCAATCTCCTCTTGGAGCTGGACACATAAATCTTCGATCGTCTTGTTGCCCTGGTCTCCCAGGCTTCGTTTCCGGACAGACACCTGCGCGGAAGCTGCTTCCCTGTCGCCGATAATCAAAAGATACGGAATCTTCTGTAAAGTGGCTTCCCGAATACGCTTGTTTAAACTCTCGTTTCTCGCGTCAATTATAACGCGCAGCCCCCTCTTTTGTAAATCCTCTTTTACTTTCTCTGCATACGGCTGATGCGTATCTTTAATAGGAATAATCACCGACTGAACAGGGGCCAGCCACAAAGGAAACGCGCCGGCATAATGCTCAATCAGCGTCCCGATAAAGCGTTCAACGCTTCCCAAAATAGCCCTATGAATCATAATCGGTCGCTGGGTTTCGCCCTGATCATTCACATACGTTAAATCGAATCTTTCCGGCAGAGAAAAATCGCATTGAATCGTAGCACACTGCCAGGAACGGCCGATGGCATCCTTAAGCTCTATGTCGATCTTGGGGCCATAAAAAGCTCCGTCTCCCTCATTAACGTGATATGTCACGTTTTTGTCTTTCAGGGAACTCTCCAAAGCCGCCGTAGCGCAATCCCAGGCCTCAATTGTCCCGATATGTTTGTCCGGCCTCGTGCTGAGACCGATTTCATATTCATGAAAACCAAAATCCTTCATCGTCGAAAAAACGAAATCAATCACCCCCATGACTTCATCCTGCAACTGATCCTGCCGGCAGAATATATGCGCGTCGTCCTGGGTGAACCCCCGGACGCGCAGCAATCCATGCAAAACACCTGCTTTCTCCTGACGGTAAACCGTCCCCAGTTCAAAAAACCGGATCGGCAAATCCCGGTAGGAACGCAGTTTCGATTTGTAAATCAGCATATGCCCCGGGCAATTCATGGGTTTAACAGCATATTCTTCCTGATCAACATCAAAATAATACATATTCTCCCGGTAGTAATCGGCATGCCCGCTGAGCTCCCAGAGCTTTCCTTTTAAGATGTTCGGCGTCATAACGAAATCATAGCCGCGGTTGATATGTTGTTGCCGGACATAATCCTCAATATTTTTTCTTAGCAACGCTCCGGCCGGATGATAAAAAACCAGTCCGGCGCCGGCAGATTCATGATAAATACTGAACAAATCCAGTTGGGTGCCTAATCTGCGATGATCCCGTTTTTGCGCTTCTTCTAAATTATGCAAGTGCTGATCAAGGTCCTCCTGGCTGAAGAAACATGTCCCGTAAATTCTTTGCAGCATCGCATTGTTCTCGTCCCCGTGCCAGTAAGCCCCGGCCACCGAAAGCAGCTTGAACGCTTTAATCTGCCCGGTCCGTTCGATATGGGGTCCCCGGCAAAGATCCGTAAACTCATCCCCTGTTTTATAGAGAGAAATTTTTTCATCCGGCAAATTTTCAATTAATTCGACTTTATAGTCTTCTTTTAATTCTTTAAAAAAAGACAGCGCCTCTGCCCGGGGAAGAAACGTCTGCTGAAACGGCAAGTCTTTATTGATAATCTGCCGCATTTTTTTTTCGATCTTCTTCAAATCCTCCATCGTAAAAGGCTCCGGCTTATCAAAATCGTAATAAAAACCGTTTTCGATCGCCGGGCCTATCGTCACTTTCACGTCAGGCCAAATAGCTTTAACAGCGTGGGCCATGACGTGTGAGCAGGAGTGCCGCAATTTTTCTAATTCATCTTTATTATGCATGATCGTCTAAAAAATGGTGGGCGGTACAAGACTCGAACTTGTGACCTTCACGATGTCAACGTGACACTCTAACCAACTGAGCTAACCGCCCACAAAATTTTTCGTCTAAATTTCATATAACAATACTGCCGTTTTCGTTCGCCGCTTATAACGACAGACATGGGCAAGGTGGGAGTCGAACCCACACGACCTTGCGGTCACAGGATTTTAAGTCCTGCGTGTATGCCATTCCACCACTTGCCCAAAACTTGTTCAAGACTGTCCAGCGCGCTCAATGTTTTGGAGGCGTGGACCGGACTCGAACCGGTGAATAATGGTTTTGCAGACCACTGCCTTACCACTTGGCTACCACGCCTAAGAATCTTTCAGTATCTGCTTCACGGCCTCTACAATTGTAGAAATATCCGCTAAATGTCCGGGGCCAACTGTTCCGCACGCTAATTTGCCGTCTGACGGACCGACAAAAGAATATCCAAAATTTTTCAACTTTTCAATATTTTCCTGCGTTGCCGGATGAGCATACATATGGGTATTCATCGCCGGGGCAATCAACTTCGGCGCCAAACTGGCCAGAGCTGTCGACGAGATCAAATCATCAGCCAGGCCATGCGCCAGTTTCGCCAGAATATGTGCCGTTGCCGGAGCAATCAATAAAAGATCGGCTTTTTCGGCCAGAGACACATGCTTTATTTCCCAGGCCCCCGAAGCCCCGCCGAACATATCACAGGCAACGCTATGGCCGGAGAGCGTTTCAAGTGTCAACAAAGAAATAAACTTCTCGGCCTCTTGAGTCATAATAACAGAAACATCATAATGTTCGTCCTGCAAACGACGGATAAGCTCTGCGGCTTTATACGCAGCAATACTCCCGGTAACGCCGAGCACAATATTCTTTAAAGAAACATTTTTCGCCATCAGGTTTATGCCCCTGCAGGCGCCGCATCATTTTTGTTTTTTTTATCTCCGATGTCTTCCGGAGCAAATTTGTCGGCGACGGATTTAAGCACAACCTTGCCATCCTGAATTTCTTCCAAAGCGATCGTTGTTGTTTTTAATAACGACGGTGTTTCGATCAATTTAGGTTTGCCATCAGCCAGTTCAATAGCCCGATTAGATGCCATTCGAACTAATTTATAAATACTGTGCCCTGTTTTTGGTAACAAATCCTCAAGCGGCGGATATCCCATAAATGCTTCCCTCCCTTGCTTCCCGACCCATAATAATGCTAACCTGTTTGAAACAATAATCTTATCATTAAATATTCGAATTTTTACTTATATCATAAACAATAGCTCTTGTCAAAATGATTCTTTCCATCATTTTTAAACAAAAAACAAGCCCCTGTCTTGTCAGAAAGATCTCTTGCAAAACATTTCTGAGGAGAAGACGCCGGCTGTTTCAAGTTTTCACCAGATCAGGTGGAAGACAAAACCCGCAACTTGTTTATTGTTAGGTATTTACATTAAAAAATATCAGACGCTCTCCCCAAAAATTAACGCTCCTTAAGTTTTTGCCATATAATTTTTTCCAACTCCTTGTAAGCTGTCTGAAAATTATCATTAACTATAACGAATTCATATTGTTTCGCTTCTTTCATTTCTTTTTGCGCTGTTTTTAATCTTAATTTTAATTCTCGGCTGTTTTCCGTGTTGCGTTCAATCAGCCGTTCTTTCAAAACAGACATCGAAGGCGCCTGAATAAAAACACTGCAGGCTTGCGGAAACTTCCGGACAACAGTTCTGGCGCCTTTCACGTCAATACACAACAAAATGGATTTTCCTTTAGACAAAACATCCCGGACATTTTTTTGCAGCGTTCCGTAATAAGCCGTAAAGACCTTTTCCCATTCTAAAAAATGCCCTGCTCGAATTTTATATTTAAACATTTTTTCGCTAATAAAAAAATAGTCTCTGCCATGCGTCTCCCCTCGTCGACGAGGACGCGTTGTTGCCGAAACGGATTCGACAAGTTTTCCTTTAAATTTTTTCTGATTTAAAAGCTTCTTGGTAAGGGTGGTTTTTCCTGATCCCGAAGGCCCGGAGAGAATAAAAAGAATACCTTTTTTCATTAAAAAAAATTATTCAATGTTTTGGGCTTGCTCACGCAATCTTTCGATTTTACTTTTAAGCGCAATCACCGAACTGGATACTGTTTGATCCTGCAGTTTTGATCCTATGGTGTTTGTTTCACGTTGCATCTCTTGGGCAATAAAATCCATCTTCTTTCCGATGGAGACCGAAGATTTTAAAAGCAGTCTGTTTTCTTCAACATAATGTTTCAAACGGGTAATTTCTTCGTTTATTTCACATCCCTTTTGAAATGAACCAAATTCATCTGCGTTCAAAATTTTCTTTTTCTCCCGCAAAATTGTCTTTGTTCGAGATTCTATGGTTTTTATTTGCAGGCGCATTCTCTTTAAAATATGGTTGATATCTTTTTCTAAACTATTACCTTCCCGCTTACGCATCGTAACGAGACTTTTCAAAGCTTTTTTTACCCCTGGCTGTATACCGGCAAGCCAAATTTTATCTACATCTAAAATAGCTTCTTTGGTTTCAACAACGCCTGGCAGAGAAATCAAATCAGAAAAAGACAAAGAATTGTCCAAACTAAATTCTTTTTGTATTTTCTGAGCTTCTTTAAGGTATTCTTTAAGAGCATTTCTATTAAATTGGACATTATAGGCTGGTTTTTCTGTTATTTTAACTGAAACCGTCAGGCGCCCCCTATTAATTTCTTTTTGGACAATTTGTTTTATTTTACTTTCAAGCCCACCAAAACCTACAGGTAAATAACATACAAAATCAAAATAACGATGATTTTGACTTTTAATTTCCAATATTCCTTTAATTTGTCCATAAGAAAATTGGACATTCCCATATCCTGTCATACCAATAATCATATCTTTTCCTTTAACCCGTTATCTTTTAGGATACAGCATGAAAACAAAACCAATAACTCATTTAATAACAGGCAGTTACGAAAATCACCCTAAATTATTTCTAATAATTTGAAGTATTCGCTCTAAATCATCAACAGAATAAAACTCTACTATTAGCTTTCCCCTTTTCCTGTGAGACTGAATAGAAACCTTAGTTCCCAGCAATTTTTGCAGCTCATCTTCCAAATAAAGAATTTCATGATCTCTGGTTTCCGCTTTTTTCTTTTTTTTGGTCCCCTGGGAGCCAGAAGAACTTCTTATTAAATTTTCAAGCTCTCTAACAGAAATTTTTTTAGTCAAAACATGGTTAAATAATTCACTCTGCCATTTAGAATCTTCTATGCCAACAAGAGCTCTGGCGTGTCCCATGCTTATTTCTCCGGAAATAACTTTTTCCTGTATTTCTGCCGGAAGTTTTAATAAACGCAAAGTATTATTAACCGTGGACGCATCTTTCCCCACGGCCTGGGCAATTTGATCATAAGATAATTCATATTCATCTATCAACCTTTTATAAGCCAAAGCTGCCTCTATGGAATTTAAATCTTCTCTTTGAATATTCTCTATGAGAGCTAAAACCAATGCTTCATCATTTTCAACATTCCTAATGATAACTGGCACCTCTTCCAGCTTGATCGCCCTAGCCGCCCTTAATCTCCGTTCTCCAGCAATAACTTCATAACCATTATCAATTTTTCTTACCAACAAAGGCTGCAAGAGCCCTTTTTCTTTTAATGACGATTGCAGTTCCTGCATCGAAAAATCGTCATAATTGGTTCTGGGCTGTTGACTGTTGTCTTTAATAAGATTAATATTCAAAAATGTAATTTCTTCTTTTCTTCCAGAATCCTCGGTCGAGCGTATTTTCTCGGGGATCAAGGCAGACAAACCTTTACCTAAAACTTTCTTGTCCATATTTTAGTGCTCCTTGAACTAAGGGTTGGAGCATGGCTCATTAATAATATTCTAATATTCTTTTTCGATATCGCTGCTTTTAAAAAGTTCGCCTTCTTTTAATTCTTCATCTGATTCAGGAAGAACAGAGTCTTTTTTGTTAGAATCATTTTCCAAAGGATCATTCAAATCTGTAGTTTGTGCCCTGTTGACATTCACTTCATTGAGAGTTGGCCATCCGTTCTCCACGTTTTCACTGTCCATATTTAAATTTTGTTCCTGAGAAGAATTCACTTCATCTTCTTTTATTTCTTCTTCGGATTTTGGTCTTGGTTCCCCCGTCAGTTCATAATATTTAGATTCCCCTAAAATTTCAATAGAAAGTTCTTTGTATTTTTCAGCTCCAATACAATGAGGATCATATTCCATAATAGGTTTACCAAAACTCGGCGCTTCGCTTAACTTAACATTTCTTGGGATAACTGATTTATATACTTTTTCTCCAAAAAAACCCTTAATTTCATCTATAACTTCATGTGTAAGATTCGTTCTAAAATCCGCCATGGTAAGAACAACCCCTTCTATCTCCAAATTTTGGTTTAAGTTTTCGCGGATTAAATTAACTGTATTCAGTAACTGAGAAACCCCCTCCAAGGCATAAAACTCACATTGAATGGGAATCAAAACAGAATGGCTGGCCACCAAAGCGTTGAGCGTTAATAAGCCTAAAGACGGTGGAGAGTCAATAAAGATATATTCATATTTGTCTTGAATTTTTTCCAAAGATTTTCTTAAACGACTTTCCCGAGACAAAACACCAACGAGTTCTATTTCTGCTCCTGTCAAATTAATATTACATGGCATCAAATCCAAATTAAAACGAACTTCTTCAAGAATGGTCTTATCTGGTTTTGCTCTATCCAACAAAGCCTCATAGACAGTCTCTTTTAAAGTGTTTTTGTTAACCCCCACCCCGCTCGTGGCGTTTCCTTGAGGATCCATATCGACCAGCAAAACCTTAACGCCATAAGATGCTAACGCAGCCGCAATATTAACACTTGTTGTTGTTTTTCCTGTTCCGCCTTTTTGATTACATACGGAAATAATTTTTGCCATATTTTTTCTCTATTTTTCACGTGAAAACAGCAATTAATAATTTAAAATATTATACCGCTTTCACGTGAAAATAAAAACAATATTATCATAAAATTATGTGTTAAATTTTTATACCTATTTTAAAGTAACTTTTATTTTGGCTGGCTTTGCTCCCTCCATCCCGAAAAGACCTTTTTGTTCTTCGCAGACTATTTTGACAACAATATCTTCTCGGCCAACCTCAAGAATATCCAAAGCCTTCTTAATGGCTTCCTCAACTGTTGCTCCCTCAACTTCTATGCTTTTAAAATTATTCATTTTTTAAAATGTCATTTTTGAAATTTTCCATTGAGTAAACCCTGACAGCAAATAAAAAGTCGTAAAATACAAAGCTAAGCCGCTTGCAATATTATAAAACACAACACCAATCATCAAAGGAAATAACGACATCATCATTTTCTGGCTAGCCTCTTGGGCAGGATCTGCTACAACCATATTTTTGGCAGAAAATTTCTGCTGTATTATCATGATAATAATCATTAAAATAGGCAAAATATTTAAATATTCTCCCACAAAAGGTAATGATGCGGGAAATTTCAACAGGTGGTCTGGTTGTGACAAGTCGTTTATCCACAAGAATTTAGAATTTTTAAAAGCCACGGATCGCCAAAGGACCTGATAAACCCCAATAAAAAAAGGCATTTGTAAAAATAATGGCAGACACCCCCCAAAAGGATTGACGCTGTTTTCTTTGTACAATTCCATTGTTTCTTTTTGCAATTTTTGCGGATTATTTTTATTTCTTTCCCTTATTTGAGCAATTTCTGGTTGCAAAGATTGAATTTTCTTCATAGATTTCATGCCTTTTATAGACAACGGATACATCACCAGATAAATTGTTATTGCCATTAAAATTATACAAATACCCCAAACAGGAATTATACCATGAAGTAAATGTAAAAATTTATAAACAATTTTTGCTATCCCATCTAACAGGCTATAATTCGAAAATTTCATAATTTCTTTAAAATCATAAGGATATGACGACAAAATTTTCAAATCCTGCGGGCCAAAATATAAAACAGAGTTAAAACTTACTGGTTGGTTTGGGTTTAACTCTAATTTATTATTTATATTAATATTTAATTTCTTATTATTTATTTTGTTATGAAATCCTGTGTTTTTAAATAATGGCTTATAGATAGCACAAAAATACCTATCTCTAAAACCAACCCATTTTATTTTATCCCCGGACTCAAGAATATCTTTCTGCCCCAATTTATATGCATTAGCTTTTCTTATAGTATTATTTTCTGTGGCAATGGAATATTCCAACAATGTCTTTTCCCTTGATTTTTGTATATCTTTGTCCAATCTAGAAATGTCCAAACTAAACCCACGAATAAAACCATCCTCTCCTTTGGACATTTTTTTATCAATAATATTAATACTATTATTAATTAGATATTCACTCGGCTCTAATGTATATTTCTTAATTATTTTTCTTCCGTCAATTTCTAAAGAATAACTAATATATGAATCAGAAATATTTAATATATTATAAGCTAAACTATTATCAAAATTCAGCTTATTAAAATCCGTTAACGGCAAGGAAATGTCATAATCTCGTATTCTTATCGATTTAATAGTGCCTCCAATATTAGAAAAAACAACCTCTAATTTCCCATTATCTAAAATATTAATTTTTTCAACAGGAGAAGGAAGGGCTTGCGATTCAGTTTTGGGAGGCTGCTTTTGCTGGTGATCCTCAAATAAATTTTCTTTAACAATATTATTTTCAGATACTTGTATGTTTTCTGCCGTTCTTTGCTTCATCGGCTGCGGCGGTGGGTTTATTTTTGTCCAAACACTTAAAACAAAAAAAGATAGGATAAATGCCAGAAGGAGTCTTTTTTCCATAGAATTACCTTACAGGATCATATCCGCCCTTGGAAAAAGGCGAACAACGTAATATCCTCTTAAAAGCCAAAATTGTTCCCCGATAAGGTCCGTATCGTTGAATTGCTTCGAGAGCATAATTAGAACACGAAGGGTAAAACCGGCAAGTGTGAGAGAAAAAAATACGGCTTACCTTTTGATAAGATTTTATCAATATTGATAATAATCTGATCATTTGAAAAAATGCCCCACCAAGGAAACCCGACAACCGACTCACAACCAGAAAATCAGAGATTCCTTGGAGTGATTACTTTATAATGACAAAAAACTACTTTGTGAGGCGTACGCGTCCTTTTGCGCGACGTCTACGAATAATCTCTTGTCCGTCGGCTGTTGACATCCTTTTTCGGAAGCCGTGCTTTCTTTTTCCTTTTAAAATTGTAGGAGTTGTGAGTCCCTTTTTCATAGTTGGACAATTATAGCATAGGCTTTAGCTTAGTCAAGTTTTTTAATATTAAATTAGGCGCAAAAATTCATCAAATTAATAAAGTTATATTAATTTTTTATTACTCGAGGAGAAATGATAGGAATTATATATTCTCAGATATATATTATTTGATTTATTCTATCTGGAGCATAAATTTTTGTGCTTCATGAAGCTTCGCTTCAATTAAAAGTTGCATTCATTATTTTGTTTGCTATAATATATGAACTTTACCGATAAAAAGTTTTTTACAAGAAATAAATAATAAGTCAAAATAACATCTACTTTCAAATTTCAATCATAAAATTTTCTAAATTATTCACACCTGTGGAAAACCTGTGAATTATCTTAATTTCATTACTCAACCTTTTTTATTTCAACCATTAACGTAAATAATATTTTGTGGAAAAGGTAACAATATCCTATTCCGCAACTTTTATAAAAACATTCAAGCCTACTATGAACCTGTTGCATCTTTGGGATACAATTCAAACACCATTACGACAACAACTCGGAAACTCGACTTACGACACGTGGTTTTCCTCTATTCAAATTCTGGAAAATTCTGCCGACACGATAACAATTCAAACACCCGATGAATTTTTTAAAAATTGGTTCATAGAACATTACCTGCCAAACATAAAAACGTTGATCTTAGCCCAGACACAACAGCACATACGGGTTGATGTTGTCGTTAATCCCGAATTGCAAAAAAAAACATCACCGCCATTAAAAACACGGGAGCCGTTTAAAAAAGAAAAAAGGGAAGACGGTTCTTTCCATTTAAATCCCCGTTTTTCTTTTGATAGTTTTGTCGTCGGGTCATCAAACAGGTTTGCCTACTCTGCCTGTTTGGCTGTGGCAGAATCTCCCGCAAAGGCATATAATCCTCTCTTTATATACGGTCAGGTCGGTTTGGGAAAAACCCATCTCATGCAAGCCATCACGCATCAAATTCAACAATATTCTCCCAACAGCACCTGCTGTTATATTTCATCCGAACGGTTTACCAATGAACTGATTGATGCCATCCGGCACAGATCCACATCGAACTTCAGGAAAAAATATCGCAATATCGATGTTTTGCTTATTGATGATATTCACTTTCTGGCAGGAAAAGAATCTACACAGGAAGAATTTTTTCACACATTCAATACCCTGCATAACAATCATAAACAGATCATCATCTCTTCCGACAGGCCTCCTAAAGAAATTTCCAACCTGGAAGAACGTCTCAGTTCCCGTTTTGCCTGGGGACTTATTACGGATATTCAGCCTCCGGATTTTGAAACCAGGGTGGCTATTCTGCGGAAAAAAATAGAAAGAGAACCCGTCGACGTTCCGGAAGAAGTCATCACATTCATAGCCGAACAGATCAAAACAAATATCAGAGAATTGGAAGGGGCCCTTATCCGTGTTTTGGCCTATTCTTTGCTGGAAGAACACCCTATCACACTAGATATGGCAAAAGTTATTTTAAAGGATATGGTCAAAGAAACTATAAAAATTATCAGTGTTGAAATGATTCAGAAAACCGTCGCCGATTTTTTTAACATAACCTGCCATGATTTGAAAGCAAAAAGACGAAGCCGTAATATATTGAAACCCAGACAAGTAGCCATGTATTTATCCAGAAGGCTGACAAATCTTTCTTTGCCGGAGATTGGAAATTCTTTCGGTGGGAAAGATCATACGACAGTGTTACATTCATTAAAAAAAATTGAAGAAAATTTAAAAGATGATCCTCAACTAAAAAATGAAATAGATAAATTATTAACAACTTTAAAACAATAATCACAGTTCTTTAAAATGTTTTTCAACAAAACAAAAACTCATAACTTAATAAACTACAACAACTTTTAAACTTGTTCAAATTTTACACAAGCATTACTGTTACTATTACTATCTTTTAAAAATAATTAATTAGTCCTTAGTAGGCAAAAGGTGGGGAAAACTATGAAGATCAAAGTTAGTAAAGAAAAACTATTAGAAGGCATTCAAATAGTACAGAATATTGTTTCTTCAAAAGCAACACTTCCTATATTATCTAATATGCTTATAGAAACCCGAGGAAAAGATATTAAAGTGAACACCACCGATCTAGATATCGGTATATCTTGTGGAATACCTGTGGAAACGATTGAAGAAGGCGCAATAACTATTCCGGCTAAAAGATTTAGTGATATAATAAAAGAATTGCCTTCCGGGGATATTTCCATTCATGTTAAGAAAAACAATCAAGTCGATATAGACGGAGAAAAGTGCCGGTTTAAGCTCATCGGTTTACCCAAAGAAGAATTCCCCAAATTTCCCGAATTCAAAGATAAGGAAATTATAAAAATAGAGCAGCCGGTTCTTAAAGATATGATACGTATGACATCTTTTGCTGTTTCTCACGAAGAGACCAGATATATTTTAAATGGTATTCTTTTGGAAATATCCGAAGATCAGATTCGTATGGTGGCGACTGACGGAAAACGTTTGGCAAAGATAGAAAAAAAATTAATATCTGCGACCAAAAAAGATATTTCCGTAATTATTCCCTTAAAAGCTATTCAGGAAATCTACCGCAATTTAAACGATGAAGGCGAAGTGGCTTTCGTGAGCGGAACAAATCAGGTTTTATTTGATATTAATGGTATTCTCATAGCCACCAGAATTATAGAAGGAGATTTTCCTAATTATCATCAAGTGATTCCTGGTCCGATAGCCACAAAAATAAAAGTAAATACTCAGCAGTTTCTTTATGCTATTCGCAGAGCCAATTTACTTTCAACCCCGGATTTTCAGGCCATAAAGCTGGAAGTTTTTACAGATAAAATAGTTATTTCTAAAATAACGCCGGATATAGGGGAATCCCGGGAAGAGGTTTCCATTCAATACAGCGGTAAGGAGATGATCGTTGGGTTTAATCCGCAATTTTTGATGGATGTTTTAAAAAATGTCGATGCCGCAACCATAGATTTGGAATTGTTGGGGCCAGATAAAGCCGCTGTGATACGTATGGATGATTATCTTTATTTGGCCTTGCCTATGAGGATTTGATTCTTGGGGAAATTTAGAGGGAAGAATCCTTGGTCCTGAATATAATTATGATATTATGGATGAAATAAAAAATATTGTTCACAGCGTTATTGGCGATCTCTCCGGACAACAATTAAAAAATGAGCAACAATTATTTGAATTCTGGGATAGAATATTAAATTCAAAAGAAAGAAAACATGCCCGGCTTTCGGGTTTGAAAAACGGAACGCTGTATGTTCATGTGGATTCTTCAGCGTGGCTTTATCAGATGAATTTGCAAAAGGGGAAAATTTTGAGAAGAATGCAGGAGAAGTTTCCCGAGGTTAGAAAGATATTTATTAAGATAGGATCGAAAAGATGAATAAAAAGACATCTCAAAATAAAAAAGGCAACATAGAACCGCAGGAAAAAGGGACTTATGACGCTACGAATATTCAAGTTCTTGAGGGGACAGAAGCGGTTCGTATGCGGCCGGCCATGTATATTGGAGATACGTTCAGTAGGGGGCTTCATCATCTCGTTTATGAAGTTGTTGATAATTCTATTGATGAGGCTTTGGGGGGATATTGCGATACGATCGAAGTCGTTATTAATGAAAACGAAATCATTTCCGTTATTGATAACGGACGCGGCATTCCCGTTGATATGCACGCTACGGAGAAAAAGCCGGCGGTGGAAGTTGTTATGACGACATTGCATGCCGGAGGAAAATTTGATAAACGAACCTATAAGGTGTCAGGCGGCTTGCACGGTGTCGGCGTCAGTTGTGTGAACGCGCTTTCCGACTGGTTGGAGGTCGAAATTAAAAGGGAAGGCAAGATATATCATCAGCGGTATGAAAAAGGTAAGGCGGCGTCCAAATTGACGACAGTAGGAAAAACAAAGAGCACCGGGACAAAAGTTTCTTTCAAGCCGGACCGGTCCATCTTTAAGGAAACCTTTATCTATTCTTATGATATTTTAGCCAAACGTCTTCGAGAGCTGGCTTTTTTGAATAAAGGATTAACGATCAAATTGACAGATAAACGCGGGGAAAAAGAAAAGGAATCCGTCTTCCATTTTAAAGGAGGGATTGTTTCTTTTGTCGAATACCTGAATAACAATAAAAATATTCTTCATAAAAAGATAGTTTACTTTCAGAGAGAAAAAGATGATATTGCCATGGAAGTTGCTTTGCAGTATAGCGAAAGCTATAGCGAGAATGTTTTTACGTTCGCCAACAATATTAACACGACGGAAGGTGGAACCCATTTAAGCGGTTTTCGGTCCGCCTTAACAAGGGCCATTAATTCGTATGCCAAAGGCAAGAAGCTTTTAAAAGACGATATCTCCATCGTGGGAGACGATACCCGGGAAGGCATTACAGCCGTTATCAGCATTAAAATTCCCAATCCACAATTTGAAGGTCAAACAAAAACGAAATTAGGCAACTCGGAAGTAGAAGGCATGGTGGCTTCATCAACCTTTGAAGCTTTGATGACGTTTTTTGAAGAAAATCCTCCTGTCGCGAATAAAATCGTCAGCAAGATCATTGTCGCCTCCCGGGCCCGGGAAGCCGCCCGTAAAGCAAGGGAATTAACCCGGCGAAAAGGGGCTTTGGACAGCGGAGGCTTACCGGGAAAACTGGCTGATTGTTCCCAGAAGGACCCGAGCCTTTGCGAGTTGTATTTGGTGGAGGGGGATTCGGCCGGCGGTTCAGCCAAGCAGGGTCGGGACCGGACCTTTCAGGCGATTTTACCCTTAAAAGGGAAAATCCTTAACGTGGAAAAATCCCGCTTGGATAAAATTTTAGGCAATGAAGAAATCCGGACCATTATTACCGCCCTGGGAACAGGCGTGGGGAATGATTTTAACGTTGACCGCCTACGCTATCATAAAATCATTATCATGTGTGACGCGGATGTGGACGGTTCTCATATCAGAACGTTATTATTGACTTTGTTATATCGGCAAATGCGGCCGCTTATTGAAGGAGGGTTTGTTTATATTGCTCAGCCGCCTTTGTATAAAATAAAAAGAGGGCGCAGGGAAGAATATATTGAAACCGAAGAAGAAATGAACGAACTTATTTTGGATTTAGGGATTGAAGGCCAGAAATTTATTCGTATTAAAGGTCGGCAGACATACAATGCGGCCCAATTTAAAGATATTCTCGGCGCCTTGACAGACGTGGAAAAAATAGTCGAAATCATGAAGAAGCGCGGCATTAATTTTGAGGATTTTATTACATATTATGACGTGAAAAAAAAGAAGTTTCCGAAGTATAAAGTAAGATCTCAGCGAAAAACCGTTTTCGTTTACGATGATAAAGAATTGGCCGATATAACATCGGGTGACGAGGAAGCCCAATACTTGGAGATATTTGAGGCAGACGATTTGTTGGAGATTCAGAAAAAGTTTTCGGCTTTGGGGCTGGACTTGAATCACTTCATGAAAAAGCCGGTAACGGCAGACTATTCCTCGGACAAGACAAAACAGCCTGACAAAATGAAGCCGCTTTATATGATAGAAAATGGCCAGGACAAACATGAATTTTATTTTTTAAAAGATGTCTTGAGTTTTGTGAAGACGCAAGCTTATAAAGGAATGCACATCCAGCGGTACAAGGGGCTGGGGGAAATGAATCCTCAACAATTATGGGACACAACAATGGATCCGGCCCAGCGGACGATTTTGAAAATCACGCTGGAAGATGCGGTTGAAGTCGATAAAACGTTTTCGATGCTCATGGGAGACGAAGTGGGGCCCCGGCGGGAATTTATTGAAACCAACGCCCACGATGTTAAAAATCTGGATGTCTAAAAGTTTTTTTGTTACATGGCGTTATTGACAGGTTTTCAAAGAAAGGTGTACGGATAGATGGACAGTTCAATTATGAAAGAGAAAATCATTCCTGTTTATATAGAAGATGAGATGAAAAGCTCGTATCTCTCTTATTCGATGAGCGTTATCGTCGGGCGTGCTTTGCCGGACGTCCGGGACGGATTAAAACCTGTTCATCGCCGAATTCTTTATGCCATGAAGAGCCTGGGGCTGGACTACGGTAAGCCTTTCAAAAAGAGCGCAACGATCGTCGGTGAGGTTTTGGGAAAATATCATCCTCACGGCGACGCGGCTGTTTATGACACCATGGTAAGAATGGTTCAGGAATTTTCTTTACGTTATCCCCTGATTAACGGGCAGGGGAATTACGGGTCGATTGACGGAGACAGCGCAGCGGCTTATCGTTATACGGAGGCGCGCTTGGCCGCTATTTCGGAAGAGATGTTGAAGAACATTGAAAAGAACACCGTTGATTTTACCCCGAATTTTGACGGAAGCACGCAGGAACCCGAAGTTCTTCCCGCGGGAATTCCCAACCTGTTGATTAACGGTTCAAGCGGCATCGCCGTCGGGATGGCTACGAATATGGCCCCGCATAATTTAACGGAAGTGATCGACGGCATGATTTATCATGTTGATAATCCCGAAGCTTCGGTGAAGGATCTTATGAAATATATCAAAGGTCCTGATTTTCCCACGGGCGGGATTATCTGCGGACGGGAAGGCATTAAGTCCGCATATACAACGGGCCGCGGGAAACTTATCGTGCGCGCTAAAGCCGCGATTGAACGCCAGAAAGGCAGCAAAGACACGATTATCATCACAGAATTGCCTTATCAAGTGAACAAGGCGAATCTTGTAAAAGCCATTGCCGACCAGATCAATAATAAAAGCGTTGAAGGCATTGTCGACATCCGGGATGAATCGGATAAAGAAGGGATACGCGTTGTTATTGAGCTGCGCCGGGATGTTCAGCCCCAGATTATTTTAAATTATTTATATAAACATACGCAGCTGGAGACAACGTTCGGCGTCATTAATCTCGCGCTGGTTAACAACAGCCCCCGAGTTCTTTCTCTGAAACAACTGATAAGCCACTATATCAATCACCGCCGGGTTGTTGTCCGCCGCCGAACACAGTTTGATTTGGACCGGGCCTTAAGACGAGCCCATATTCTGGAAGGTTTACGCATCGCCGTTAAATTTATTGATGAAATTATTCGCCTGATCCGTTCTTCCAAAAGCACTCCGGAGGCGAAGGGTAAGCTTATGAAGCGTTTTAAGCTTTCGGAGATTCAGGCCCAGGCCATTTTGGAAATGCAGCTGCAGCGCTTAACGGCATTGGAACGCAATAAAATAGAAGAGGAATATAAGGCGCTTTTAAAGGATATTGAACGGTACCGGGCTATTTTGGCGTCCGAGAAAAAAATAGACGGTATTATTAAAGATGAATTGACAGAGATGAAGAAAAAATATGGTGATGAACGAAGGACGGAAATAGCGGCTAAAGCCGAAGAGATTGAATTGGAGGATTTGATTGCAGAAGAAGACATGGCTATTACGATCAGCAATGCCGGATACATTAAACGTTTGGGGGTTGGCGCTTACCGGAAACAGAAACGTGGCGGCAAAGGCGTCAGCGCTATGGCGACCCGGGAAGAAGATTTTGTTAAACAGATCTTTGTGGCTTCCTCCAAGGATTATTTGCTTATTTTTTCAAACAAAGGAATCGTGCGCTGGCTTAAAGTTTACGAAATTCCGATCGCGTCACGGAGCGCTAAAGGGAAAGCCATTGTCAATTTATTGTCTTTCCAAAAAGAGGAATACATCAGCTCGATTGTCGCTGTTAAGGATTTTTCCGATGACCGTTTTGTCGTGATGGGAACGGCGCAAGGAAATGTCAAGAAGACGAAGCTATCCGCCTTTAGCAACCCGCGTAAAGGCGGTATCGTCGGGATTTCTTTAGACAAGGGAGATGCCCTTATTGGCACGGCTGTCAGCAGCGGGAAGCACGAGATATTGCTGGCCACGAAACAGGGCAAAGCTTTGCGTTTTTCTGAAAAACAAATTCGAGATATGGGGCGCGCAACCAGAGGTGTTCGGGGGATTAATCTCGCAAAAGAAGATGTCGTTGTTTCCATGCAGGTTTTCCCTTCCGAAATAGACCGGACAGAAAGCACCGTGTTGACGGTGACTTCTTTGGGATTCAGCAAGCGGTCGTCCTTTGGTGATTATCGGGTTCAGTCCCGGGGAGGAAAGGGCATTATTAACGTGAAGGTGACGCCGAAAAACGGAACAGTTGTCAGCGTTTTAGGCGTGATGCCGGAGGATGAAATCATGGCCGTTACCAGAGGAGGTATGATGGTGCGGTGTCCTGTCTCCGGTATAAGAGAGTCTGCCCGCAGCACACAAGGCGTGAGGCTTATTTCTTTGGGCCAGGGGGATGTTGTGACATCGGTAGCGAATGTCGTTGCGAAAGAAGATGAATAAAGCATGGCCTTCTTTGTTTTTTCTTGACCATGAAGAAATCTTGAATATAATAGTAGAACCACGATTTACGATAGATAATATCGACCCCATCGTCTAGCCTGGTTAGGACACAAGCTTTTCAAGCTTGCAGCGCGGGTTCAAATCCCGCTGGGGTCGCCAAAAAATATGAGGGGAGCGCGGAACGCTCCCCTATCTTTTTTGAATATCTGCCCGGAGACCCGCAAACGAAGCACTGTTTTACCTTAATTCATATTATAGAATAAAACGGGACCCTCGTTCGCCGTGGGTGAGCCAGCGCAATTAAATGGTTTCCTTATTATGGCGCGAGGATTATATCCGTTTTTTTGATGTTTTCATAAAGAACATCGATGCGGGAATGCTTTTTTTGTTTGGCCAAAGACCAGGGAAGAAATATTTATTAGGAAATAAAAAATCAAACTAATACTAAATATTTCTAATTATTAATAATATAATTAATATACTTAACGTTTTTGGTGAACATTCGGCTGATAAAAGATGATGTCCTTCTGGAAACAAATCATTTGACAAAGGATGTTAAGAGGATCACATTTTTTTGGAACGCCGGGAATAATCTGTTTTATAAAATAAAAAATAATTTGACATGATCAACGTATAATGCGCGCAGCGGTTATTCAATTAAATTCGCAAGCAGACAAACAACAAAACCTCCGGAAAGCTTTTGTTTTTCTCGACGAGGCATTAAGAAGAAACGCTGACTTGATTCTGCTTCCCGAAGTGTATAATTTTCGGGGAGGGTTGAATGATAAAAAAAGAAAGGAAAATGTTTTTGAGAAAATTCCGGGGCCCTCAACCCTTCCTTTAATGGAATTTGCCAAAAAACAAGGCGTAACAATTTTGGCCGGGTCCATTTATGAAAAAAGCCGAACGCCTCAAAAAGCATATAACACTTCGGTTTTGATTAATCGGAGAGGAGAAATCTGCGCCAGGTACAGAAAGATCCATTTGTTTCATGCCGAATTGGGAAGGGCATCGATCAAAGAAAGCAGGCATTTTATTCCAGGCAGAAAAAAGGCCATAGCCAGAGTGCATTCCTTTTCCTTGGGGCTAAGCGTATGCTTCGACCTTCGTTTCCCGGATCTGTATCAATATTATGTTAAAAAGGGATGTTCTGTTTTTTGCGTTCCTTCGGCCTTCACCGCTTCGACAGGTCAATATCATTGGGAGGCCTTGCTTAAAGCCAGGGCCATTGAGACTTTGAGTTACGTTTTAGCGCCCAACCAGACGGGAACGGATGAAAGGGGCATAACGTGTTATGGCCGCAGCATGATCATATCTCCCTGGGGAGAGGTGTTGGCCGCGGCTTCAGAGACCCAAGAAGAAGTTATTGTGGCGGATATCAATAGGAAGGATATAGAAATTTTTCGCAAAAAGTTTCCGGGGTATATTAAGGAAAAAAAACACTATTAATAAGAGAATCTATAATTAAGGGAGTGTAAAGCGTGTCAAAAAGTTTAAAAATAGCAGTAACAGGTGCAGCAGGGCAAATTGGGTATGCCTTTCTTTTCCGTCTGGCTTCCGGTGAGATATTCGGCCCGGACACCAAACTTCATCTTTCTTTGCTGGAAATTGAGAAAGCGCTACCCGCTTTGGAAGGCGTGGTTATGGAACTGCAGGATTGTGCGTTTGAGAATGTACAAAGGATTACGGCGACTTCTTCTTATCAGGAAGCTTTTGAGGAGGCTGACTGGGCTATCCTGACAGGAAGCGTTCCCCGAAAAACAGGCATGGAAAGGGCAGATTTGTTGAAGATTAATGGGGGTATATTTATTGACCAGGGCAAGGCGCTTGATTTGTATGCCAAAAGAACCTGCAAGGTTCTTGTTGTTGGAAATCCTTGCAATACTAACTGTTATATTGCAAAGACCGCGGCTAAAGGCCTCCCTTCCTGTAATTTTTTTGCACTTATGATGCTTGACCAGAAGAGAGCCTTGGCACAGGCAGCCATTAAAGCAGGCGTAGAGGTTCATGATGTCAAAAATATCGCTGCTTGGGGAAATCATTCATCAACCCAGTTTCCTGATTTTTTTCATGGGACAATTCAAGGACAGCCGATAAATGATGTAATATCTGATACGGATTGGCTGAAAAATGAATATATTGAAAAAATACAGAAAAGAGGGGCAGAGATTATCAAAGCGAGAGGACAATCTTCCGCTGCTTCGGCAGCGAATGCGATTATTGAAACAGTAAAAAACTTAACTTATCCTACAGAAACAGGCGAATTTTTTTCTGTTGCCGTTTCTTCCGACGGGAGTTATGGCGTTGAAGAAGGTTTGATTTTTGGTTTTCCAATCCATTTTGATGGGAAGAACTGGAATATTGTGCAGGGAATAAAACACAATGATTTTGCGCAAGAAAAAATTGAAATAACAAAAAAAGAACTTTTAAATGAAAGAAACGAAGTTGAAGAAATTTTCTTTTAAATTATTTTAATTTTATATATTACTAATATTAATATTAATATTAAATAAATATGATAATTTAATAAAAAATTTGGCTTTGTGCTTGTTTTTTGATATTTCAAAGGTTATACTTACATTTGTAACACCTTAACTTAAGGAGGAAATATGTTGCTCAATAAACAAAAATTGACAATAGTTGTCGGGTTTTTTTTATTTGTATCTGCTTTTGGTTGTGAAAAGCTTTCTTCTTCACAAACAAATAATTCATCAAATCAAAAAGTAAAACCGATTCCTTCCTCTGCCGCGATGCAAAAACCAACAGCTGCGGCTCAAGCCGTTGTTATGCCTAAAAAAACAGAAGAAAAAAAGGCGACCCCCAAACCGGAAGCCCCTAAAGCCTCTGAGCCAGCCCCGGCAGCCAAAATACCAGAAAATGTTTTGGCAAAAGTGGGCAGCTGGACGATAACAGTAGAAGAATTTAAAGAGAGGTTGGCCGCTTTAAAAGAGGTTGTCCCTGAATATGATCCCACAAATATAGATCAAAATAAGTTGATATTAGAGGAATTGATTCGGCAAGAGCTAATTGTTCAGGATGCCATTAAAACCGGACTGGCCGGGAATGAAGATATTGTCAAAGCCGTTGAGGAATTCAAAAAAACTCTTTTAGTGAGAGAAGTGGCGAATAAGTTGACGAAAGACATTGATGTCACAGAGGAAGAAGCCAAGGAATATTATGAGGCCAATAAAGAGGATTTTACCGAGGAGGCCCAGTGGCGCGTTAGAGAGATTGTCGTTGACACGGAAGAGGAAGCCAAGCAGATTCTTGTTGAGCTTTATCAGGGAGCTGATTTTGCTGAAAAAGTAAAAGAGAAATCGAAGAGTAATTCTGTTTGGCAAAAAGGAGATTTGGGGCTGAAAGCAAAATTTGATTTTCCGACAATGCAGAAAGTTGCCGAAAGCTTAGACGTCGGGAATGTCAGCGGGGTTTTTTCCGGGCCAGAAGGCTATTATATTATAAAGCTAGAAGAGAAACAGGGTGGAGAAGCGCAGGCTTTTGAGGAGATAAAAGAAGATATTGTTGGAGGACTGACTTTACTTAAGCAACAGCAGGCTATTTTAGAACATTTAGATAAGCTGAGACAGCAGACGGATATACAAGTTAACTTAAATTTATTAGAGGAGTAGGGAAATGAATTTAGAGAATAAAAAACAAATAGCCATTATTATTTTGGCTATAGGTCTTGGCCTTGTGGCTTCCGTTGGTACCGGGCATTATGTTCAAACGAGAGTTGATCAGGAAACAGCCAAGATATCTCAGGAGTTTGAAAATAAAAGAGTCAAACCCATGATGCGAGAAATTGATTCTTTACGTAAAGAAATGCAAAAACTCGCAAGCATGCAGGCAGCCACGGCGACTAAGGTGCAGGAGCAGAAACCCGCAGAATTGCCGGCGGTTCCCAAGTCCTCTTTGGCCTTGCGTACTCCGGCAGGGAAAAGAGCCTATACTGTCCGTATTGATTCTTTGTCTGCGGTCGGCGGTTTGGTGAACCCGGGGGATTATATTGATGTTATCGCTCATATGAATATTCCGGATCCGGTTTCCGGTTCGGATCAAAAAGTCTCTTCAATGGTCTTTCAGAATGTGCAAATACTGGCTGTCGGGACCAATTTGCAGGCACCGGGCGGGTATGAACAACAACAAAGCGCCAGAGCCTTGAATATTACGTTTGCCTTAACACCAGAAGAGGCGAGCTTGATGTCCTTTATTGAAAAGCACGGAAGAATGCAGCTTATTCTTCGCGCTCCAGCCGAAACTGAAACCGAAATTATTCAAGCGGCATCGTGGAGCGCTTTGGCGGATTACGTTTTTGAAAAACAAGGTACAGAATTAATTATTCCGAAGGAGCGGGCTGTTATTCAGCCTGTTTCTACGGGTAGAGCTGAGGAAGTTAAGCCTTTTATTCAAATCTTTCAGGGAGGCAAATCACTCTAATAAGACGGGTTTTCTTATAAGGGGTCTGAAAGATTTTTTGGTCTTCGTAGAGGTTTTTCGGATAAATTATTCTGATGGCAAGGGAGTGATTGTATGTACAAACTAATAAACAATAAACAATTTATTTTTACCAGGATTTTAATTTTATGTTTGGTCTTTTCGCAGTTCATGTTTACACCGGTTTCCGCTCAGGTCCAAGATGTTTTTGACTCTGCGGAAGATACGGATGTTTACCTGTATAAGGGGGATTTGATTTCGCTAAAAGTTTATCAATTGACCAGAATTGCTATTAGTAATCCTGGTATTGTTGAAATTGCGAATGCCGATATCGATGAGTTGCTCATTGTTGGTCAAAGGGTTGGAGAGACCCAGCTTTTTATTTGGGATGAGTACGGAAAGAGACAGGTTTTTATCCGGGTTTTAGCTGCGGACCTGGATCTGATCATGAAGCGCATTCAGACGCTTTTAGACTCTGTGGGAATAACGACTGTCAACTTGCATAAAAATATATTTGAAAGAAAAGTTGTGTTAACGGGATCGGTCTTCGAGCAGAAGGCGGATAAATTTAAGGACATAATCTCCTCTCCCGATATAAAATCGCATATTCTTAACTATATTGATGAAGATAATGACTTGATTCAGATTGATGTTCAGGTCTCCGAATTGAATACGACGTTACAGAAAGCATTGGGTTTTAACTGGAACACGGGTGCCGATGGGATAATTTTAAGCTATCAAGAAACCCAGCCGACTTTCGACGGAAGCGTAAAAGATTTGTTTAAAATTGGTGATTTTGAAAGAGTTACGGCCATACAGACGATTGTCTCAGCCTTGATCGCGGAAGGGGAGGCAAGAATTCTGTCAAAGCCAAGTATTGTTGTAGCTAACGGAGAGTCGGCCAATCTTTTGGTCGGAGGTGAAATTCCCGTAAGAACCACGACAACGGCGTCAGGGGGGTCAAGCGTCCAAGAGAATATTTCCTATACTTCTTACGGTATTGATATCGACGTTACTCCTGATATAAAAGGATCTAAAATAGCTCTTGAATTGACAACGACTATTCGTGATATTGATGCTTCAAATGCCGTGGGAGAGGATGTGGCTTTTACGACAAGAACAGCATCAACCAAGTTGATTTTGAATGACGGGCAAACCATTGTTCTGGCCGGATTAATTAAACAGAACAAAGCCGAAACAGTAGTTGGGGTTCCTTTTTTGCGCCGAATTCCGATCATCGGATTTTTGTTCCGCGACAAGAACTGGCCGACAGACACCGAGCAGGAAGTGGTTATCAGTTTAACGCCGCGCATTGTGACCCAGAAACACATGGATTATGATAGTGAAGAGGTGCGAAAGAAGTACTCTATTATGGAAGAAGTTTATCAGGAAAATCTTGCCGAGGAACAAAAAGAAGCTTTACCTCCTGCTGAAGAGGAAAAAGAATATCCTACGGAAGAATTGTCTTCGGAAGAGCTTGATTCCATTTCAGATGAAATCGATGCCATCCTTGAAGAGGATTTGGAGAAAATAGAAGAAGAATTTGATGTTCAGGATTTTCCGGAAGAATTAACCAACCAAGAGATGGAGACCATTCCTCCTGTTATGGAAGAAGAGCAACCGGAAGAAACAGAACCTGCGGTTGAAGAAGAAATGCCGGCAGGAGAAGAGGAATACGGGGAGGCTGTTTCCGAGGAAGAAGCCATGGAAATGGAAGAACCGATGGAAATGCCGGAAGAGATGGAAGTTGCGGAGACTGCCGAACCTGCTCCAGAGCCAGCCGAGGCGGAAGAGGCGGTGGTTGATGAGGGGACGTCTCAAATTATTTCTGAATATGTTCAGGTTATTCAGAAAAAGATTTCCCGGGCCATTTCTTTTCCAATGGAAGCCAAAGAACAAGGGTGGGAAGGGACCGTTGTCCTTTCTCTGACTATTCTAAATGACGGCACACTCAATGATGCTAAAATTCAATCTTCATCGGGTTTTGATTCCTTTGATAAAGATGCCATTAATACCGCCCGGATTTTAGCGCCATTTTCTTCTTTCCCTCCGGATCTTGATCTCGAAGAGTTAGTTGTGACGATACCTATTGTATATAGTCAAGAGGCTTCGTTGGAAGGAACAGAAGAATAGCGCCTTGTTTTTGATTGTATATTATTGAACTGACAGCCGTTTAAGCGTTGAATGAAAAGATAATTGTGCCCTAAGAGGCTAAAATAGATTTCCTGCCAAAGAATTCTTGCCAAAAACAAGTTTCATTTGTATACTAAAGACTATTAGTTTAACGGATTAACTCTTCATATTAATATTATTAATAGGTATTCTATGAGTTCAAAAATCATTACAGTCTTTAGCAATAAAGGTGGTGTTGGGAAAACCTTTGTTTCTGTTAATATGGCCACGGTTCTTGCTTTATCTGGAAAAAGAGTTCTGTTGCTTGATATGGATTTTCAGGCGGCGCACGACATGGCCCGGATGTTGAATCTTGCCCCCAGGCATGGCTTGGTGGATCTTTTGGCTGAAATTGAAAAAAGCGAAGAAGCCGGTGTTATAAAAAAATATGTAAGCTCGCATTCAAGCGGGTTGGATTTTCTTCCGGGAGTGCTTCACACAAAACAAGTTGGTCATGTCTCCTCTGATAACATCAAGCCGTTTTTTAGAAAAGTCGGGCAAGTCTACGACTTTGTTATTGTTGATGTCGGAAAATCTTTTAGCGAAACAATGTTAACCGTTCTGGATCACTCTAACGTGATCTTTTTAGTGGCCACTCCGGATGTTTTGGCTGTTTATCAGGTGAAATGGTGTTTAGAAATGCTGCAAAGCCTTCATTTTCCTCTTAAAATGGTTAAGCTGGTTCTTAACCGGTCGGAGAGTCGCGGCGGCGTTGCCTGGCAGGAAGTCCGGTCAGCGTTAGCCTGTGAGATATTTTCACGTATCCCTTCTGACGGCCGTGCCGTGGGTATGGCCTTGAATCGGGGCGTCCCGGTCGTTATCGATTCTCCCAAAAGTCAGGTTACAGATGCGTTTAACCGCATGGTCAATGATTTGAAGAAAGAGGATCTTTTTGTTCAAGCTTTTGAAATTGAGCGGGAAAGAACAACAGAAGGATTAGATAAGCCAGGAAAGTTTTGGGAAAAATTTGGCATCACGCCGCAATATCTTCCGGGCGGTGTTTTTGAAAAGGAAGAAGACGAGATTATTTCTCTTAAAAGAAGAATACATGAAAAACTGGTCGGCCGTCTTAATATTGAAGATTTGAGCCCGGACAACCTAAGCGACCCCATTAAAGCCGCGGAACTGAAGGACGACGCAAGAAAGATTGTCAGCAATTTATTGATAGAAGAAAAAGGCGCGATGATCTCTTCCCACGAGGAAAGACGGCGATTAGTAAAAGAAATTGTTGACGAGGCTTTGGGGCTCGGGGCCCTTGAAGAATTTTTAGCGGATCCGGATGTTTCCGACATCATGGCTAACAATAAGGATGAACTGTATATTGAAAAACACGGGAAGCTTATTTATACAAATAAGAAATTCGTTTCCGAACAACAAATGAGAGCCATTATTGACCGTATTATCGCCCCGCTCGGACGCCGAATTGACGAATCCACCCCGATGGTGGACGCCCGTCTTCCCGACGGTTCCCGTTTCAATGCTATCATCCCTCCTCTTTCATTAAACGGGCCGATGATTACGATTCGTAAATTTGGCGCTGAACGCTTGGACGTGGAAGACCTGGAGCAAAGATACCGCAGTTTTACCAAGACCATGAGGGAGTTTTTGCAGGCCAGCGTTCTTGCCAGAAAAAATATTATAGTTTCCGGAGGAACCGGTTCTGGAAAAACGACCTTGCTTAATGTTATTTCTCAGTTCATTCCGGACAATGAAAGAATTATTACCATAGAAGACGCCGCTGAATTAAGGCTGAAAAAAAGCCATTGGGGACGGCTGGAGTCACGACCGACCAACATTGAAGGCAAAGGAGCCGTTTCCATCCGGGATCTTTTTATCAACTCTCTTCGTATGCGGCCTGATCGTATTATCATTGGTGAATGTCGCGGGCCGGAAGTTCTTGATATGTTACAGGCCATGAATACGGGGCATGACGGATCTATGACAACATTGCATGCCAACTCCACGCGTGACGTTCTCGTCCGCATGAGCTCAATGATCTTGTTGAGCGGAATTGAATTGCCGGTTCGGGCCATTAATGAAATGATCTCTTCAGCCATTGATCTTATTGTTCATGTTGCCAGATTTTCTGACGGTTCAAGGAAAATTACCGGGATCACAGAAGTTGTTGGTTTGACGATTGAACACGCTCTTGATTTGCGGGATATTTTTATTTTTAACCAAAAAGGCATCGATGAAAACGGAATCATTGTTGGGGAATACGAAGCTACGGGATATACTCCGCAAAGTTTTAACGATTTTATAACTATGGGCCTCTCCATAGATAAGACGATCTTTACAAAACCTTCCTAATCGCGTGAAGATAATCAATCAGACCAAAAATACTATTATTGCTGAAAAGGCAGATCTTGCCGATACGGCTGTATCAAGACTTGTTGGGTTATTGAACCGGACTTCTATAGAATCTCAGGAAGCATTGATTATTACACAGTGCCGGTCGATCCACATGTTTTTTATGCGTTTTTCTATAGATGTTATTTTTGTAAACAAGCGAAACGTTGTTGTCGGAGTAGTTCGGAATATTAAGCCATTCCGTATGAGCCCTTACTATATTACCGCACAAAAGGCCATAGAACTTCCTGTCGGAGTGATCGATTCTTCTCGCACAGCAAAGGGGGACCAGCTTTTCCTGGAGCAGGCGTAAAAAGGAAGAAGTTCAAACTGTCCGGAAGTGTTGAACAGGTTTTATTCTGTAGGCGTTTTTTTATCTAACCGCAGATTGTAAGAAGCAGCTTTGATAGTCTTAAACCAGATCCTCCGGATCTATATCGTTTGCGGCACGGTCAATCTCATCCAACCATTTTTTACAGTACCTACAGATTTTCGCTTCTAGCAATATTTTTTTTCCACAAAAAATACAGTTTTTTTTATCAAGGCTTGGAAAGTCTACGCTGAGAATTTCATCAATGATGTACTGGGAGCAAGTTGGGCAGCGCAATTCATCCCCGGATTTTAAGAGTTCGTAACAATAAGGACATTTTAGCATGTTTTTTCCTTGGAAATTTATTTGCTTTCATGCGGTCAGGGCAAAATCATTTTTTCCTAACGCCCCCCTTTTTTCGGACAATCTCATTATACAATTTTTATAAGTAATTGCCAATAAAGCTTGTTTATTATTTGTTTTTTTGCCAGGAATGGCGGTTTGTTTTTTAGATAACTTGGGTTTCCCGATATTTCTCATCGTGTAGACGCATGTGCGTCTGGGGCTTGGCGTTTCCGAAAATGTGTTTTCGAAAACGCTAAGAGAAAGTTTTTCGTTATTTTTGGACATTTTTCTTTTATTAAAAGTTAATTATGATATACTTGTTTTATTAATGTCCAAAAATAAATGTGTTTTCAATGGGTGTCGTATATAAACTTACAACTCAAGTGATCGATTTTATCTTAGCCGAAAAAGCGGCTAATCCTGCCTTAAGCTGTCGAAAACTGTCCGATTTAGTTCAACAGAATTATCATATAATGGTCTCCAAGTCTTCTATTAGCGCTATTTTAAAGGAAGCGCATCTTAACAGCCCTGTAGGAAGAAGACAGCTTTCTGAGAAGCCCCGCAAGAAGACGGTAAAGAGAAGGAGAAAGAAAAAATTGATACGAAGTGACAGTTTGGCTTTGTTGAAGCCTTTTGATTCTTCCGAAGATTTGTTAAAGCTCCCTGCTCCTCCCAGCAAGGGGAAGGAGCTTGTTGATGATATTGGCTATGTTTTTATTAAATCTGCGGAATGGGAAATGTCAAATCATTCCCTTTTAGCTGAATTGCTCAAGGGGCGAATTTCTTTTTTGGATGAAATTCAGATAAAAAGTTTGGTTGAACGATTGGTTTTTAAGGAATTTTTTAATAAAACAGATATCTCTGCTGATCTGTGGGAGAAAATATTAACACAAAAAGATAAGCGAATAATAGATGTGGAAGGGGTATTAGAAAGATTGAACACGATTGATGATTGGGACGATGCCGTGGTTCAGCTTGTGGTCGATGCTCAGTATTGTATGACAAAAGTTGCTTTTATTCGTTTGGAGTTGGAAGATGATTCGGATTTGTTGCTGGATGTGGAGATGAGTTCAGTTTGGACAAAAAAGTTAGATTTGCCATTTTATAACACTGTAAACAATTCAACCAGAGTGGTTTTCGATCAAATAATAAACAATGTCCAATCTGCAGTTTTTTGTTTTTGTCCAATCTTGGATGTGTCAGAAAACCTGTCTCAAAAAGCGTATTGCGCAAAACAATTTTTAGATTTATGCGCTTCTTTTGAAAACAAAGCGGGAAAGAGATTAAAGAGAATCTTTTTATTGGATGTGAATGGAGATGAAATTGCCCTGTTTGATGTTATTCCTCAGAAAAAAAGATACTTTATTTCCTGTTTGTGGCCATGGCAGCCAGAATTCCAACCGTTAATCCGGTCAATAAGGACAAGTAAGGTAGAAAAGCTGGTAGATATTTTTTTCGATGAAAATCTTTATTATTCAGAATATTTTACCACGATTCCGCTGGAAGATGATTTTCAGCCCCGCCTGGGATTGAGGATTTTTCCCTTAAGGGAAAACAAGGCTTCCGCTCCTTTTGGGCTGGTCCTGACCAATGCCCCTCAGGATTTGATGAGCGCTCATGACGTAGTTTATTCATATTATGCCCGATGGCCAAATTTACAAAGAGGTTTTAATTATTCTGTTGGTAAAATTATTTCTAAAGAGGCGCAACCTCTTATTTCTTTAATTACTAATACTTATAAAATTAATATTAATACTAACAAAAATTTTGAAAATATTATCCAAAGAGCAAAAAATTTGCTGGCAAATTTTTCATGGCAAACGTATTTCTCCTCGGGAAAGAAAAGTCTTTTACCTGTTGATCTCATGGACATCATTACCCCTTTAAACGGCACCATAAATACTGACGAAAACAACATTCAGGTTTTATTGATGCCCGATAATGATTATGCCTGCCTGGAGGATTTGATATCCGCGGCCTCCAGAATTAATGAAAGAAATATCGTTGATTTTCAAGGAAGACGCTTGATGATAAAGATTTTTTCTCGACGGTAAATGAAGTTCTGCCCCCCCCTGATTCAATTCTTGACATTTTGTTGTATATTATGATATACTTCATTCATCAAATAAAGAAACTTAATTGGTCATAAAATGACAATAACAGTCAAAAGAATTTATCAGATTTATTCTTTTTTTTATAAAGCGGTACTTCAACAGTACGCTTTTGTTAAGAGGCTTCTTCTAGTTTGTGAAGAGGCTTTTTTTGTTGCTCCTTCTCTTATATTAGTGACTTCGCTTTCAACCCCTGATAGGGGTTTAATCCACTTTTCCCAAAGGCCTTTGGCGTCTTGGGGCCGTGGATCCAATCGGCAGATTGGAATATAGCCCGTAGTGTAATCCGCTCTTAAGTTGCAAGAGTTGGGCACGAATCAGTTGCGGCATGGAGGTGTAAGCGCGATGAGGCATAAAAGGTTAAGGTATGAGAACGGTCAAAATATTATAGAGTATGCCGTCGTCGTTGCATTAGTGGCTTCAGCTATGTTGGCCATGAGCACCTACGTGTTCAGATCTATTCAAGCAACTCAGCAATTGATTTCAGAAGGATTCAGAGATTAAAATGGTGGGTCGGATAACCACCTTGCTTTGTGTTGTAGGAAACAACTTATAGGAGGAATTAATAATGGTATACAAGAACAGAAAAAAGAAAGGGCAAAGCACCCTCGAGTATATCATCCTGGTGACAGGTGTTATTGCCATTCTGATTATTTTCTTAAACCCGAGTACTGGTATTTTTAACACAGCATTCAATGCAACATTACGTACGGGTACGAATGGCATGTTTGATATGGCCAATCGGTTACAAACATCTCGTTATGATAATCCGTAATAATTATCACAGAGAAAAAGTTAATGGAGGTAAAATAAATGTTTAGAAAGTTAATTAGAAATAAAAAAGCACAGCAAACAGCCGAGTATGCGCTGTTAATTTCCCTTGTTGTTGCGGCGGTTATTGCTATGCAAACTTATGCTCAACGAACCATTCAGGCGAGAATTCGTGATGCTTCTGCTTATTTGACAGATGCAACAAGCGCTTTAGGTAGAACCAACCAATATGAACCTTACTACCTTGAATCAGATTACGATGTTCTTCGTCAGGATACTGAACTCGAAGTTCAAACCCAAAGAGCAGATGCCAGCGGGTTGTTCCAGTTAGATACAACTAGCAACAGAACTCGTGGAACAGGTGGTTTCCAGAGATCAAATTATGATTCTGCGTTTGGTGTGTTGAATAGCATCTAAGATCCAGATAATTTAGTGTAATAGAAATCTGTATTTTAAGGAGGAATTTTCAATGTTTAAGTTTCTAAGAAAAATAAAAGGGCAAAGTACTTTAGAGTACGCCGTCTTGATTATTATCGTTATCGGTGCTCTTTTATCTATCCAGGTTTATATTAAGAGAGGTGTGCAGGGTAGATTAAAGAGTGCAACAGATGATATCGGTGACCAATATTCACCAGGTAACACCAATGTCCGTAGAATGGTTTCAACTGTAAGTAATACTGCTGAAGCATTCAGCTATGGTGTTTCTACGACATCTTTGAACACGGATGAAGTTACCGAGACATTGGCGAACCAAGTTCTGATCAACGCTGAAAACGAATTCTGGGGCTAATATTTTAGTTTAGATAATAAAACCAGAATTTTTTTAAGCTGAATAAAGTATGGCTTACTTGAGGGGGAAAAAGCTTTCGGGTAAGCCATACTTTATTAATAAAACAGAAACCTTGGATATGAAACTGAATAAAAAAGGGCAAAATTTATTCGTTGAATATGCGACAACCTTTTTCTTGGTTGTAGCTATTATAACGACGATGGCGACTTATGTCCGGCGTATTCTGCAGGGGAGGACTCTGGATGCCTTACACCATATGGCCAGCACGGTGCGGGCCGATTATCCGGGGACTTTCCGTTATCAATACGAGCCTTATTACTCAAATTCTTTGTCGATTAAGTATCAAGAAGATACGACCCTCATGACAGAGGAAGGGGCTTATCCTTTGGGGTCGGGAATTGTCACACAAATATTTGATCATACGATGAGCGGTATTACCAATCAGATGCAGTTAGCCCCTGCTTATGCGGATTAAACTTACTGTATTTAAAAAATTTTTTTATTATGAGTAAAAAGACTAAGAAATCTGCTCAAACCTTTTTAGAATATGCTATGCTAGTAAGTACAGTGGTGGCAGTTCTTGTTTCTTTCACCCCCTTATTACGACGAGGCGCACAGGGGATGATTAAAGTTGTTGCTGATCAGATAGGTAATCAGACTGACGCGGAACAGCCCGGCGGGCTAGACGGACAGCTTGATGAACAAACCACGGATGTCACGTCTGTAACCGTAAAGCGTACGAGAGAAAATTTAGGGGAAGTTTCTTATATTTATGACGGGACCAATTCGAGAACGATCACGGCGACGTCAACAAATCTTGGCTTTCGATATGACTAATCATTAACCAGTATTTTGAGGGAGCGCAAGAATGAAGTTATTAAAAGGACAGAGTTCTTTAGAATATTTAGCGTTAATTACGATAATTTTAGGTGTTTTCTTGGGGATAGGGACATATTTTAAACGAGGGGTCCAGGGACGATGGAAAGAGGCTGTTGACGGGATGGGGGATCAATATGATCCCCGGGTAACAAATACGGATATAACAGAAAGAGTGCAGGGGTTTCAATCAACAGTTATCGAAACAATTCCTGTTAATGGCGGTGTCTGGACTATGCGGGACGATAATTCTAATATGTTAGAAGAAAAATTCGGCTCTACGACGGTTGCCGCTTATTAACTTCATACTTTTATCATGATGTTTCTAAAGAGAAAAAATACGCCTCGACAACGGTCTGTGATAGCTCAATCAGGCACGGAATTGGCTATTTTCGGAGCTTTATTAATTTTTATCATTGGTTCTATCATTAAAGCCGGCGTGCAAGCCAGTATGCAGAACAACCTGCAATTGCGTGCTTTACGTCTGGCTTTGAGCGAGTCTTATCGCACCACGGAAGGAGAATATGTTAATTTTTCAACCGGCAAAGACGGGGCTAACGCCAGGACAGGAGCTTCGGTTGTTATTCTGGAGGACAGGATAAGCATAACCGCCGGGAGCAAGTTCGGGACAAAAGACCGGTTTCCTGTTTCTGCTTCAGCTTCGGCCACACATAGCAAAAATTTATTCCGTCCGACAGACTATGGCGACCGCTATGACCTTCCTTTGTCAGATTTATTTATAAACGGCCAAAGAATTCCTTTACTTGTTTCTGATTTTAAGACTATTACGCTGGCAACGGCAAGCGGCGGAAGGCCGGCCTGGATTCCGCCCTGCAACGAATCAGGTCCGGCATTTTTCAATAACAATGCCCCGCCCAATGATCCGCCGTATGGCATGTGCTGGTGGAGCGACTGCGTATCTTATGATACGTGCGTTTTTGTCGGGTATAACAACGGGGATTATGAGATGGGCTATATGAATGAATGTGTTTTGGCCACCGGTGGCCCGGGAACCGGGGATTATGATATCGTTTCCAGCAATGCCGGGTGTACGGTTATATTTACCATTGTCGGGAATTATCCGAAAAGCAAAAAATGCTGTTTTGGGAGCGTCTGCGTTAAGGATTGCTCCAATCTTCCCCAGGATATCCGTTTTGATTTGGATTTTGACGGAGTTTCAGATGTTCCGGCGGGAGACCGGGACGGTTTTTTTTGGCAATGGTTTTTGATTGCCGGCGTAAGAAACGGGACGGCCACACCCGGGTTGCCGTGGGGCGGGGTCCAGGGGATTTTTGTTGATCCCAGCGGGGAGGACTCTCCGGAGAACTCTCAAATTGATTGTGACGGGGATTATTTTGAAGAAACAATATTAAATTATAGTGTTTTGAGTTCGGGAGTTATTCGAACGCTTTACGTTGTGGATAGCCAGGAAGGAGATCTGAACAGTTCGTTTATGGAAGACGCTCGCATGCCCGGGGAATGGAGATTTGCCGGGACTGTCGGAGGGGCCTGCGGTGCGGCACCGAGCGGGAATTGTACGATCGGAAGCACAGCAACCGGCAATAATGGGGCGGGAATATGTTCTAATTGGCGCTGTCTTGAGCAGTCGGCAGGATTTTCCGATGACACCCAGATATATACGATTACGTCCTCTGACCCAGGCCAGACAACCGGGCAGGGGGCTTATTTAAGGGTTGAAGAAGGGGAAAATATCATGCCGGCGGCCATTCCCGGACAGTTTTCCCGCAGCACAGAGAGACACGACCAGCTGGATGTGGTTGAGCGGCAGCTGCAGCTTACGAGAGATTCAGGCAGGTTTTGTTCAAACGATGTTACACCCCGGGACTGGGGAACAACGGCCTGGGCCAGGAGCAATGGTCTTTACGGGATAGAAAACCCTGTTGAAGCCTGTTCCCGTCCCAGCACAGGAACGACATGTTTTGATCCGGGGATTATTCAGCTTACGTGTTTTGACCGGGACAGCTATATATTGTATGTGCGGAGCCGTATAAGTGATTTAAGAGGGCGGCGCTGGATACGCCGTTTTGCCCCATAATTTATAGCTACGGAATAATCAGTTATAATGATGAAAAATAGAAAATTTTTTCAAAAAAATTTGGTTAAAATCAAATGGCCAGGACAGGTTACCCTGGAATTTATGTTCGGAATGATAGGTGTCGTTTTGTTGATCGTGGGCATGATTCAGGTTTTTGCGTGGACAGGTTCAGATTTGATAAAAAGATTTGTCCGGCACGAAGCTATTCTGGAGTCTCCTATAAGTACGAATGATTCCGGCGGGCCGTTAGAGCAAACGAGACCGATGTTTTACTCAGCCACCCAGATTAATGCCACGGTTAACAGTAATATTTTTGGAGAAGAAATCCCTTAAAATATATAACATTAAAAAAGGGGAAAATCCTTGTTTCAACGTGTCCATAAATGGTTTAAGAAAATTCGCAAGCAGCAGAGCCGGTATTTTTATGGCGATGATCGTATGGGACCGGAAGATTCTTTTTCTTCCAAAAGAAACCCTCCCAGACATATTGCAGGACAAGTCGGTTTAATTCTTATTCTGGCAGCGGCCATTGGCTTAATTTTATATGCCGCCACCATTAACATCGGGAAAATTTCTTCGGGAAAGACCTTAACGATCATCGGGGCTAATACAGCCGCAAGCAAAATGGCTTCCTTTATTGCCAGTTACGGACAAATGCTGTATATGACTTCTTTGGGAGGCAAAACGAAAATTTGTGCCTGGACCGGCTTTCTTGTCAAACTCATTGCCGCCATTATTGTTATTGTCCTTGTCGTGGTTTGCGCGGCAACGGGGCAGATAGAGGGGTGGGGATTAGCGGCTGCGATTGTGGCCGCGGTTTTGGTTATTGCTGCGGCGGTTATAGATGTCACGGTTACTCAGCCGGGGATCACATCGATGTGGAACAAAATGATGTCCGATTCCCTGACCACGAAAGAAATGGCTATAGAATACGGGATACAGACGGCTTTAATGTCTGCGGTTACTGATCCGGCGCAAATTCCCGATTTATTTGATATGGATACGGATACGGCTTTTGGTGATTTGTCAGATCCTCTTGACAGAACAACGGCTCCAGATTATGTCTCCAGATTTGCTTATTATTATACGCGCCGATTGCAGGGGATTCAGGACAACAATTCCAATGTTGTTGAACAATTCTTGGATTCTTTGGGAGATTTTTTATACGGAGGCGACAATTCTTATGATACAGACAACTGGGGATTGTTTGATCCTTTAGATTGCGAAGGGAATCCGACCCATCCCTGTTGCCCTATCAGCCCTACGACGGACAACCGTTTCCCTTCGATGTGTGATCCCTGCTGCGTGGACTCGGCGTTTCGCCCGGCATGTTGCGCGACAGGAAGCTGTATCGCGGATGAAGGCTTTACCGGAGGCGATCCGAACACGTGTTATAACAGGTCGCCTTTTCATGACCCGTTGCCGCCGGTGGCGCCTAATTTGGCTGTTTCTTATCCTTATGTATATCAAGGCTTTTATGAAGACTCCACCAACAATTCAACCGGACAGGAATTTATTTCCTTCAGGGAATGGATTGGAGAGGATGATACTCATCATCAGTATGAAGTGAATTCGGCAAGGCCTCAATGGCATCTGCTTATTGACGGCAGCGGGACGGTTGCGGATCATTCGCAATTGCTCCGGCCTCAAGCAGAATATGATTTTTATATGGAAGACGCCACGGGTTTTTATTCCACGGATGACCGGCTTGGGATCTTTCCGTTTTTTTATAAGCTTGACGATTGGGGCATGAATTTACAGGAATTAACTTACGGGGCCTTGGCCTTACCGAACAGGGACGACCTGGAATGTCATCTCTGTGACCCTACCGGACTTCCGCCTACGGGAGATGTTCCCGTTGAGTGTACGGGGCTGACCTTCCCTGCCGAGATTTCCCCGGCCTTGATTCTTCCTAACACTCCGGATGATGCTCCGTATAGCGGTGGGTGGTGTGTTGATGCCACAAATATGGGGTCTGATTTTACGGATCCGCCGCAATTGTTGGATTTGGTCCCTAATATTGATGATATTTTAGCGGAAGATTCGGAATGTGCGCAGGATGAGGGCGGCTGGAAAAGAGGAGCGGACCTGTTCTGTGATCCTCCGGATGAATGGCCCTATATGGCAGAATGTGTCAAAGCCGGGAACGGCGTCAATTGTACTGAAGTTGATCCGGAAGATGGAACTGTGTATGGCGTGGATTGTAATTGCGGGGAGGGCGGAGCCCTGGATCCTTATCCTCCGGTTGCGCCTGCGGCAGGCACAAACTGGCAATATGTCTGGTCAAACTGGCCGGATGACAAGCTGGATGACTTTATTTACGGACTTACGGAATTTTATAGTTGGGCCATGGAACAATACAAACTGGATCCGGATGAGATTGAAGATAATTTTATAGATTGGTACGAAATTGGTCTGGCCGCCACAGGAAGCGGCGGCTTTGCGGATTGGTTTGAAGCCCCGTGTCCGGGGGGCGATCCTTCGGCTTGCGGTTCCAGCTGTACGGGGAACGAGGACGGAGGATACTGGTATGTCTGGCGGGATGATTTGAATTCTTTTTATCAGCCTATTGTGGAATGGATGGAGCCTACGGTTCCATATGTCGGATCAGGCTGTAAAATTGACAGTTCTGCCGCCACCCCGGCTGTCTGGTGTGTCCCGCCTCCGCAGGGGGCAGCTAATAAATATGCGGATCCAGCGTATGTCGGTTTTCAGGCTGGTTATGATGGCCTTGAATGTCCGGGGGTCAGCCAGGAAGAACAGGCTGTTTTTGATTTTAACGGAAACGGCACAAGAGGAGATTTGGAAGATATTATCGCTTGTCTAGATTGGAACCTTGCTGATTTGGCCCAGGATGCCAGCGGAAACGCTATTATTTCAGGCGCTACCGGGGCACAAGCCCAGGGGAATGCGGAAAAATTTGATGCCTGCAAGTGGGATTGCGATAATGATATCGCGGCCTCGATATCTTCCTGCCAGGTGTTGCCCCGGTCTCTTGTCCCGGGTTTTGATGAGATGACTTATACTGTGGCAGGGGATCCGAATGATCTTTTAGAGTTGGACGAATGCTACGGAACCACGAATATTTATACCTGTAATATTGAATGCGCCGTGTTGCCGGGAGGTTACGGTATCCCGGCTTTCACCGCTACGGATGATACTCCGGATCCTCCGGCTGTTCCGCCGGATGACAATGTTTTAACAAAAATAAATAATATGTACGATTTTTGTATAGCAAACCCTACGGGCACTTTGACAAATCAGTGCCGCGACCAGTCCACCACCATTAACTGCGCCAGCGCTACGATTGAATCAGAGCTTTTGAACTGCTCCTGTACCTGGGCCGGAGTGGGCGTCTTGGGAACCTGTGAGGAAACCTGCGGTTATGGCGCAACCCCATTTTTTGATGCTGTCGGCACCGCTTTGGAAAACTCTGTAGGGTCCTGCGGAGACACAGATCCCGGAGGATGGAAAGATTTGCTAGACTGGAGTGTTTTGGCTGCTCAAAATCAGGCGGCCAAGATAGAGAAACGGGTTAATCTGCTTACCGGTCGCAGGGACGAAGCGGAGGAGATAACCAACCAGTTATTTAATGGGTTGCTCCAGATAAACAATTTTCTTACCGGTCCGGCCCAGGCGGTGATAGATGCCTGTAAAAGCTGGGACAACCTTTATCCTCCGGCGACAACGTCTTTTGCTATTTACGCATGGCAGGACGAACCCAAGGATGTCTACAACACAATCAGAGGAGACTGGCATGTTGTTAAAGTGACAGTCAGATCTCCGGGGCGGTGTAATGGTGCTTGCGGAACAGACAGATGGCCGTGGATAAAAACCTGGACCAAGGATTGGGGAACAAAGCGTTGTTATGAACTGCAAGAGAGGACCGGCCGGGTCAAAGCCATGGTCATTCGTTATGACGAAGATTCTGTTAGCGGAAATATTAATTTCGCAAACGGCACACGGCTGTGGAAGCCCATGTTTTATCATCCGGAAGGCCAGGATAATGATCCCACGGACCTGGAATTGACCTGTAGCATTATGATTGATCCGAATATTGCCGGAACGTCTTGGGAATGGGGCTGGAAAAACGCCTTTATGATAAATCGGACCCCCACAGCCAGCGCGGGATATCCCAGAGGCGATGCCCAGTATAAGGATTGTTGGGATTTCATTCATGAAAGCCTTCTAAGATATGGATATGTAACCACTTCCTGTGCCCAGTATTATTTAGGAGGCGGGGGAGGAGGATATAGCGGGCTGCAGAGTTTCCGGATCAGGTTTTATCAATGTGATGATCAGTTTATTGCGGGAACTAACTAAAAAATTGGCTTTTGTTGCTTAAAGGGTAAAGTATCATGTTAAAAAGAAACAGAGAAGCCCAGTCTATTATGGAATATATGACATTAATGGTTTTTTTGATAACAGCCATTTTTGTCTTTCAAAATTATATCATAAGAGCCTATGCCGGGGGCTGGAAAAAAGCAGGCGATGTTTTTGGGTCAGGCAGGCAATACGATCCTCGTCCTTACGGGACAGATGGAGATGCCGGGGGCACGCTGGAATGTTTTTTTGACGCAGCTCATTGTACTGCGGCAACAGGACCGACAAGGCCGTGTACATTGATTAATAAATGGATTTCCAAGGAATGTTATAGTGATCATGGGTGTGATTGTACGGTTCCGGTAGGAACGCCTGAATATATAACCGACTGTCTCTCTTGCCTGGAAGGCTGTTCCGAAGACACTGCGGAAGGCGATCTTTGTGCGGATGTGATTTTATAGGAAGTGTTTGCGTTTAATTCTATGAGGAGGCTTAAGACATGTACGTATCTTTTTTCTGCATATTTATTTCAGCCGCTTTGTTTGGCTATTTTGTTATTCCGTTGCTATATGACAAAACAGTGGAAATAGGGCAAAAGAGAGCTCATAAGCTTTCTTCAAGATTGGACAGGGTTCTTCCACGGTCCAAAGTGGAAAAGATTACCCGTTTTTATGTTATTGCCCCTATCCTTTTTTCCGGTATTTTTTACATCTTTTTCCCCGAAGACTTAAGGGTTTTTGGTATCGGGATTGGTATTGTTTTCGGTTTAATATTCCCAGGGGTTTACAACAACCTTCTTATAAATCAAAATCGGAAAAAATTTGATGATCAGCTTATAGACGCCTTGATGATTATGTCCAGCTCTTTTCGCGGAGGCTTAAGCTTGGTGCAAGCCATGGAAGCCGTTGTGGAAGAAATGCCGGATCCTATAAATCAGGAGTTTTCCATTGTTTTGGGGGAAAATAATATGGGGGTTTCTTTGGATGAAGCCCTGAACCATTTATATAACCGCCAGCCATCAGCAGCCGTTCAGCAGATGACGACAGCAATTCTGCTCGCAAGAGAAACGGGCGGGAACCTGCCGAGTATTTTTCAGCGCATTGTTAATGTTATCCGGGAGCAGAAAAGGATCAAATCCCAGATAGACACATTGACTATCCAGGGAAAAATACAGGGAGTTGTTATGTCGGCTTTGCCTGTTATGTTTTTTACGATCATTTATGGAACGAATCCCACGTTTTTTGACCATATGTTTCAATCTCCGGTCGGAAGGGGGATGCTTGTTTATGCCGTTATTTCGGAAATTGTAGGCGCTGTTATGATTTTCAAAATCAGTAGCTTTAAAGATTTTTAATGTTAAGGTAATCCACTATATTAAGGAAGGTCGATCATGGTAATGTTGACATTTTTATTAACGATGTGTTTCTTGGCGGGTTTCAGTTTTATTATGGGTATTTTTCCGGTAGACATAGAAAGCCGACCAACTTTAAAAACATTTGGCTACGAGGTCACCCCGGCAAAAAAGAAAAAAAGCACAACATCTCTCATTAGGGGCTTGGCTATGATTAATAAGCCTCTTTGTGTTGGAGGCTTAAGAAAAAGAATCTCCAAGGATTTGTCTGTGGGGCATGTGAATATGACTCCGGAAGAATTTTTCTTGATGAAAGAAGTCGGCATTGTTTTGGTGTTGTTGTTGACGTTTCAGATGATTCAGCCGGATATGATACTTTTTTGGCTGTTTATGAGTTTTTCTGTCGGTTATATGATGCCGGAATTCTGGCTAAAAGGAAAGATAAAAAAAGTTAAGGCTATTATTGTCAAAGAGCTTCCGAACGCCATTGACTTGTTGGGGCTCTGTGTGAATGCTGGTTTGGACTTTATGTTGGCCCTCAAATGGGTTGTTGAAAAGTCCACCCCTTCGGTTATGGTTAATGAGCTTAACATTTTGCTGCAGGAAATCAATGTTGGAAAGACTCGAAGAGATGCCCTGAAGGACCTTGCGTCAAAGTTTGACCTTTCGGAGGTTTCTTCTTTCTCCAGAACGCTGTTGCAGGCAGACAAGATGGGAACATCTGTTTCCGAAGCCTTAAATCTCCTCTCCGAAGATATGCGTCTTGCGAGATTCCGCAGGGGTGAACAAATGGCCATGAAAGCACCTATGAAGCTTTTGGTGCCGCTGTTGTTCTTTATTTTCCCTGTTGTGGGGATCCTTGTTGCGGGACCTATCTTTCTGCAGTTTATCGAAGAGAACCCGTTGGCAGAGCTTGGGGGCGGTTAATAAGGGGTGCCCCGGCCTCGTTCTCAGGGAAAAGGGTTTCTTGGATAATTTTTGATCAAATATCAAAAAAATATCTTGATTTGTGTTTATTGTTTAGAACCCCCCAAATTTTCTTAAGCGCTATTTTGTCCACTCTGTTTTGTCCACTCTAATCCCCGGAGAAGAGGTCTTTTGGTTTAAAAGCATCTCTTTTTTATGTATAAATTTAAATACTCACAGGGCGTTGCCTTGATTTAACCGGGTATTTGACGGGAATCATGGTTTGTTGATTTTTCGTAAGATGTCTTTCTGTTGGCTTTTTGGGAAAGCGTTTTCTTCTTCCTTGCTGTGTAAGGGCTCGAATGTAATTATTAGAAATATTTTTTTTGGCTTGTAAGTTGTTGATATTAAACAACATTTTTTTTAAAAAAAATTTGCAATATCGTTGTGACACCTCTATAATAATGCTATACTTATAAGGCAAGTGGTAAGAAAAGCCTTATAAAATTCTTCAAAAAAGAGGGCCAACAGAATAATGAAATTTTTGCTAACAGAAAGCATTTCTGAAATTTTGTAGCAATTTTATGGGCTACCAAGACCACTTGGTGGCTTTTTTGTTTTTGGGTAAGCCAATGTCTAAAACTAAATCAAATTTAAACGGAGGTGGATTCAAAGTAAAATATAATAATTGTTATTCTGTGTCATTACCTAGTAAGCTTCAAATTTTTCCTACCACTTGTACTCAGGGTCGCCAGTTGGCCAAATGCTGCAAATTAAAGCTGGTTAATTTTTAAATTATAAAAAATGAACTTTAGATTGGACAAAAACCAAGGTGGACAAAGTGTGTCTAGTGTTATTGCTAGCAACGGGTTAGACTCTGCGTCCAATCTTAATGTCCAAAAAGAAGTTAAAGAAGAATATTTTAGAAGCCGATTTAAGACCTGGATCAGGACAGTCGCTTTAGCAATTGTGTTAATATTTGTGCCGGAACAGGTTAGCTGGGCTTTTAACTATAACCCCGCAGTGCTTTGGGGAGCAAAAACATCTCCGGTTCAAGTTGTTGCTTTAGATCCGCAAAATCCTCAGATTTCTCAAGAACAGATACTTTCTGCTCAATTGGCTTCCGGCGTAGGAAATTTGCTGGAACAGATTGAAAATAAAGACAATGCGCAGATTAAGCTTGGCCTTACGTCCGATCCTCAGGACCCTTTGGCCGGAGAAAAAAGCGTTTTTATTTCTTCAAAGACGAAAATTGACGCTAAATATGTCCAATCTGTAAGAGAATGGATCAGCGATCCCAACATTCATCCTTTCAACTGCGGTGTTTATGCCTTAAAAGATTTATTAGATCAAAAAAGTATTCCTACTTCTCTTTCGGAAATATCTGTGGCTACGCTTTCTGTGGATTTGTTGAATGATATTGTCAGGCCGGGAGAAAAATTTCTTAAAACGTCGCTTTTTGCCATCGAAGAAGTGGCAAGAGGATATGGCTTAAATGTTCAGGCCGTAAAAATTGATGCGGAGGACATGCTTTATCTGAAGACTCCGTTTGTTGCGAATTTCGGTTCCGAACACTTTGTGACTGTTACCTCAGTTGATACAGAAAAAGTTTATTATAATGATATAGGGAAACCGCATTCTATGGGCCGGGGTGATTTCAAGGCAAAAGCCAGTGGTTTTGTGCTTGCCTTAAATCTGGACCGCCAGGAAGATATTGCCTATGAGCCTATTTCGGATGCGATGAAAGCCTTTGTTTGGGGCAACAAGTGGGTCGATAAATCAGATGATTTGCCTGGCTTGATGTCCGGATCGGATATTTTTGCCGCTGTTATCTCTATGGTCATTCAAATAGTTATTGCTTATATTATGGGCGGCCCTCTGGGGGTGATTATCTCTTTGGCGTCCTCAACCTTTGGTTCAGCTGTTGGGGAGGCTTATTATGTAAATTGTATTAATGACGGAGGCGATGATTGTGAAAGCACCGCTTTTATATTAAGCACGGCTATAACGATTGCTTGTTCTATAGGGTTAAATTATATGGCGGGTATCGGAGCGGCTGACCCAAGTGCTGACCCGTCAGCCATCGGAGATGGAGGTGGGGCAGATGCGGCTTCTTCCGTTGACTGGAGTGCTGTTGCCATAAATGCCGGAATAGGAGCTGCAGCCGGTGCGGCCATAGGGTATTTGATGGATGGTAAAGAAGGCGCTCTGAAAGGCGCTCTTATTGGCGCCGCAGCTGGATTTATTGCCGGCTATGCCGGTTTTGGCTCGGATGCCCAAAGTGTTTGGGGTAAAATAATTACTAAGATAAAATCTGCATTTAGTAAAATAAAAGGATTTTTAACTAAGATTTTTGGTAAAGGAGGAAATCCTTACGCCACCACAAGTAATATGGGCGTGGGGGCAAGAATTTGGGATATTCTCAAGGCCTTTGCTAAAGGTTTTGCTGTTGGAGCTCTTAAGGCTTATATTCAGGTAAAAGTGGCTGAATATTTAGAAGAACATTTAGATATAGATGACGAAGTCCTCAAGTCAGTAGTGGTAGGGTTGGTTTCTTCTTTGGCGGCTGATATTGCTGTAGGTTTGGTTGTTATGGGGTTGGATGCAGCTGCTGATGCTATGTTTGATGAGCCAGCCAGCAGGGACACAGACGCTCTGGGAAACAGAGAATTGGTTGGCCTGAGTGATAATTCAGATAAATCTAAAACAAATTATGCTACTAATGAGGCAAATGCCGCCCTGCAGGATGCTCTTGCCAATAACCCTAACATGAGTCCTGAGGAGCAAGCGAATCTTTGGCAAAACACTTTTGATACTGCTAAAGCTGGATATAATTCTTTTATGGTCAACTTGGGGGAACTTGGGTTTATGGCCTTGCAGCGTATGGCTGGAGGGCTGATGAATTATATTTTAAGGTCTTTATTTAAAGATACTTTTGATAGTAGCAGTATGGCGTCCCAGCTGATTGGGCAATTTGGAAATCTTATAGGGCAGGCTTTAATGGCTGAAATTTGGTATGGCGGAGATGTGGGTGAATATCATAATTTAGATGATGAAGATAAAAAGAATGATCCTAAAATAGTAAATGAAAATGGAGACCCCTATAAAGATGGAGACGGAAAGGCTTATGTTGAAAATATTATTACCGGAAAAACACCGGTTGAACTTTTAGATACGGATGGGAATGGAACAGCAGATATTGCCTTTGTTCATAATTCGTTCTGGGGGACTATGGTCCGAGGGCTTGTACAGACAACGATATCGGTTCTTCTGGCACAATGGCTATTCCCGGAAGATGATTTTTCTGAGAAGGATGCTAATGGAAAAGTAAAGAAAAAGGAAGATAGGTTTCAAACGTTTTGGGCTTCGACTATGATTTTCTTGGGGTCTGTGATAACAGAAGGATTGTTCGCCAGCATAGCCGGAACTTTTAAAAATTCCTATAATGCGGCCAACGGAAGCGAAGCAGCCAAAGACGGAGAGAATTATAAGAACGATAAGGAAGCTAACGAGTATGGTTCTATTTTCTGGCAGACCGTGGGGGATTCTTTTATCCGTTTTGGACAAAATTTGGTGGGCAACTGGGTGACAGCAGCTCCGGTAGGCGGGTCTTTTAACAGTCTTTCTGATTTCAGCACATATACTGATGAACTAGCTCATATGGGTGGTATTACTTTGGATGTGGTTCTTAAGGCTCAGGAAAAAAGAGAAGAACTTGAAAAGGAAAGAGAGGAAGCTAAAGAGCAAGAGGGCGGATATAATGCTCCGGATGCTTGGTATGCCTGGGGCTGGGATGACAGTGATGCCGTTTCGGATGATTTAAAGGATGCCGATAAGACAGATGAAGAAATTAACATAGAAGTTGGGATGTCTTTTCTTCTGATGGTTGAGGATAATCAAATCGGTTTCTGGGTTGACAATTTTTCTCAGGCCGCAGCCGGTTCTGCCATTTCAAATATTAAGCGCAGTGTTGAATATGTGGCTTCTGCCGTTTCCAGCGATCCCGGATATATTAAGGTATATAGGGATATCCTTGGTTTTGCTTACAGGCCGATTGCCCGGGAGGATGAATGGGGGAAATCCGGGAAAAAAGAGAAGCTTTTAAAAGCTTTGGAAGCAGAGGGCGTGGATGTGGAAGAATTGAGTATTAGAGAACTGCAGAACGGTCAGCTTGATGTTTATTTTGAGGAAGGCGAGGACAGCGAAGGAACAACAAAATCCGTTGCAAAAGAAAAGGTGATGGATGCGATCACGGCTATTTTATCCGGGGAAGAAGGAGATGTTGTTTTTTCCGAGGCCGCGCTTGAGGGAGGAACAGACTGGAACAAGGAAAAGAAGGAAGAGGTTTTAAATGCTTTGGAAGCGGAAGGAATTTCTTTAGAAGGTCTGGATATAAAAGAGATTGAAGGAAATTTAAATGTTTCTTTTGCGGGTGCAACGGAAGAAACAGAGCCGCTCTCCAGGGAACAAATTTTTGATTTTATAATAAGCTTCCTTAAAGAAAACACCTCTGAGGGAATAACGAAATTTGTTTTTCATAAAGATCCGTTTACCGAGGCAAGCCGAAAGATTTTGATTGGTGAAAATACGGCAGAAACCCCTTATTATATTAAATATGATTTAGTAACTGTAGATAGTTTATGGGATTTGGTGGGGCCGGGGGTTAAGACTTTAGCGGCTATGTTTGGTATTGTCGGTGTTCTTCCTGTGGACTGGATGTTTGATGCGGATTTGGTTGGTTCTGTGGCTGAATTTGGCGGGTTAAAAGCTGAAGAAAAAACTGAGTTTTGGGATGATGAAGAGACGGGAAAAATTGTAACAGCTCTAAAAGAAGAAGGTGTTAATTTAAATAGATTACACATTGGAGAGCTAGAGGACGGGGTGCTGAGTGTTTATTTTGAAATGGAAGAAGACACCGGAAAAGAAGAAAGCGGTAATCTGGAGCAAGGAGAAGAGGCTGTAAAGCTGACGAAGCTGGATGTGCAAAATTTAATTGAGGCATTAATTTCTAAAGATTCTGAGGGAGAGTCTTCCCCTATAGTCGCTTTTCGTTCCAGTCCTTTTGTTCGAGGGACTGGTTCCTCTCAGCATATTTTGACAAAGGGCCGGGCATTCAGACAGACCGATAATCTTACCGGACGTCATTATATCGGTTTTATGTCGTATGATCCTGAAAGCGGTGCATATCTTTATGATGGGAGAAAATTCAGTAAAGAAGAGGCTGAAGAGTTGGGTTTTGATCCGACCATTATGAAAATTAGATCCTTGGGCACGGTGGTCGGGGACGAAATGCAGGGAGAACGGGAAGTCCAAACCGATGGAGAAGTGACCGTGGCGGGGATTGATGCCGTAGTCGGTCTTGCTGCCGCCGGAATTGAAGGCGTGCCTAGCGCCGAAGTTGTTGCAAAAACGGAAGAAACCGCTGTTGACGTTGATGCGGCTGAAGGTTTTGAAATTCCCGAAGAAGTTGTTGTTGATGAAGAAGCACTAAAGACAGCAGCAGCCCAGCCGGAATTCTTAACTTTTGGCACGGATGTTTTGCCGGAAAATGAAGAAAAAATCTTGGAAACGAACGAAACCGAAACCCTGAACATGGGTGGCGGAGCGGGTGATGGCTATGACTTGACTTGGGGTCTTGGCTTTGAGGATGTGGGATATGCTGTTTATACCCAGGAGACAGATGGGAGTTGGTCATTTAATTCTGAAACTTTGACAGGAGGCTTGGATTCCTGGAGTAGCTTGGCTGTTCCTGCAACGGAAACAACATCAGACTCGGGTTATGAGGTTCCGGAAATAGCTTTAACAGAGAAGCCCATAGACACTCCGGCATATCAGGAAAAAGCAGATGATATTCCGGAAAGCTCTGATGATTCTGAGGAAGTTAAAGAAAGGGAGCAAAATAAAGGGGATGCGGACAAAGAACAAGAATCCGCTAAAGATCAAAAGGAAAAGAAACCGAATATTTCTGTCGTGAGATCCATTCAGGCGCATCGCTTGTCTGAAAAAGAAAGAGAAGAACAAGGCAGAGAGAGTTATGAGGCCAGAGTTGAACAGATGAAACAGGATGTCTCTGCTTTATCAGCGGAAATTGAAGGCTTGGAAACGAAAATTTCAAAATTAGAAGAAGAGAAAGCGTATTTGGAGCAGCAGGTTGAATCTGGAACGAAAACGGACGAACAAAAACAAGCTATAGAGCAAAAAATAAATGAAATTGAAAGTCTTATTTTAAGTACTGAAAGAGATATTACTCCGAAAAAGACCAGATTGACTACTATGGAGGCAAGTTTGGCGGAGAAAGTAACTAGGTCTCAGTTAGTGGATTCCGGCCCTCTTTGGGAAGGATCTGGAAAAGCCAGTTGGAATATTGCGGGAGATCTTTTCACAACAGATGATGACATCCTTATCGGAGAAAGAACAACGTCTACTTCTAAGTATCAAATTGTAAAAGAAAGCGGAGAAAAAGGCGTTGATCATCTGATGAGTACGAGTTATGTGGGTTTTAAAGATGCTTTGAATCAAGCCAGCTTGGACTCTATTGCGGGATATTCCATTAGAGTGAAAAATATCCAGGCTGTTATTCAAAAATATGGCCTTGCTGATATAGCCAATCTTTCAGAAGAAGAGAGAACCGAGAAATTAGTTGCTTTGGTGGAAGAATTGAATAAAACCGACTTGGTGGAAGATACTTCGGAACCTTCTGTTTTGGATGGGTTGGCCGCAGAAGATCCGGAATTTGCCGAACATTTGGCAAGCCTTGAAAACCTGGGAGTATCTTCCAAGTCTAAGGGGCCAGTGGAGATGGCTGTGGATATCAAGGCCAAAGCGGAAAGATTTGACCAGATAGTTACTGCTCTCAACGAAAAAGGCGTGACACTTAAAGGCATTGCTGAAGGTAAAGTTGAAACAGCGGATGTTGCGGCAGAACTGGCTGAGCTTAATGCCTTGGGTATCACCCTGGAAGATATTAAGAAAGCTAATGCGGATGGAAATGTCAACAGCACATTAAAGAAAAAGCTTTTGGGTGTAGAAGCTGTGGCCATGCAGGCTATTTTTGCCAAAATTTTCCCGGAACTTTCGGCAGATGCTGTTGAAGAAATTACCGAAGCTCTTGATGCTGTTGATACGCTGGGAAATTTGGAAGAAACGGTTATGGATTTGGCCATAGCCGAAGGCCCTATAAAAGATTTGATCACCAATGTTTTGGCGACAACCACGGCAGACAGCGATATCTCGAGCATTGCGGTTAACTTTTTTAAAGAAAGAATGACCCGGCAGGATTGGGAAACACTGAATGATAAAATAGCTTTGAATCGGGAAATTAAAGCTCTTGCTCAGCCGGAGGCTGAAGAAGAATCAGAGCCGGTAAAAACAGAGAATGTCAATGACGCTATTTCCGCCGCTTTATCCGGACAGGGAGAGATCGCTTTTTATGGCAGCTTGGATGCTGAGGAAGGGACAACCTGGGATGAAGAAAAGAAAGCGGGAGTTCTTGAAGCCCTGGAAGCCAGCGGTATTGCATTAGATGGGCTGGATATTAAAGAGGTAGATGGGCAAATAAAGGTCGCTTTTTCCGGAGCCTCTTCAGTAAAGAAGGAAGAAAGACAAGAAACAGCCCCGCTGAAAACAGAGGATGTTAATGACGCTATTTTAGCCGCTTTATCCGGGCAGGGCGAGATCACTTTTTATAGCGCTTTGGAAGGCCAGGAAGGGACAGCTTGGGATGAAGAAAAGAAAGCGGGAGTTCTTGAAGCTCTGGAAGCCAGCGGTATTGCATTAGATGGGCTGGATATTAAAGAGGTAGATGGGCAGATAAAGGTCGCTTTTTCCGGGGCCTCTTCAGTAAATGAGGAAGCAGGAGTTCCTACACAAGCTGAGTATGACGCTTCTGTCAAAAAACTTTATGCAAAATATGATATAGCTGAAGATACGGAATTGGCCACTGTCAATGACATGGGAACGAATGTTTTCAGTTTCATGGGCAGCGGTTTTGTAGATGAGACTGGCCAAGGGCAATTGCGGACGGATTTTGCTTTTGGCGGATCAGAAGAGAATCCGATTGTTCTGCAAGACAATATGTCGCCTGTAGACCCCGGAGACGGTGTTATGGTGCGGGCCATAGCAAAAGGAAACGGTATTTCTTATGCTGATTTAACCGGCGGAATATTAGACTCTCATACCAGCCCAACGGCATTTCTTGCAAAAGCATATTATGGCCGGATAGCAAATCCGGACGGAACATTAAGCCCTGAGTTGGTTTCCGGGGCGATATTTTCCCGTTTTTCCAGTAAAAGAACGGCTGCTGAAAGGTTAACACGCATTAAAGATAATCTGGCGGCTATAGGTGTGACTTTTGAAAGCTTAGTTGCCGCTGGGGGGAATCTTTCTCCTGAGACAGATCATTTTGCGGAAAAAAGTGTCAGATTGGCGCAAATTTTAGATGAGTTGGAAGGTTTGGGGATTGAGCTGGAAGATGTTTTTTCGGCAGCTGAATCCGCAGAAGAGACAGGGAGTGATATCGAAACAGAATTATTGGCGCAAATGGGTGGGGCGGAAAATTTTATTACTAGAGAAGCATCGGCCACCGGCTTAATTGCCGAGGCGAAAACATCCATAGACCAAGCTACTCAACAATTGAGATTTGATGACGCGGCTATTTTAGGAAGTTATATTCACTATATTACTAAAGGGGAAGAAGGCGGAGAAAAGAAAGAAGGCTCGGTTGTTTATGACAAAACAATAGAACAGGGCGTTGCTGAATTGTACTCCACGGATATGCTATATAATGAAGAAACTGGTGGAGCTCTTCCGTATCTATTTTTACATGACAAAGAAGCAGGGATTTATGAAGCCCATCCTTTTGTGATCCGCGTGGATGAGTTTGTTGCCAGGAATCCGAAAATTGCCGTATACGGGAATGAAGACGGGGCACATCCTCTTAATGGACAAATGACTGTTAACAACACAATAGTTAAAATTAATGATGATAATTCGATTTCCTACTATTTAAGAGGACAGGAAGGGCAAATGGGATATACCGGGGATTCGTTTTTGGTGAGTTCCCTTGAATTGAAAAATCTGGTGAATACGGAAGCTTTCAGGACATTATTGCAGGCAGAACTAGGTTTGTCTACCCCCGAAGAAGTTGATGAGTTAACTTTGGAGCAAAAGCTGGAGGTGGCTGCAAAGATTAAGGATCTCCGGGTTAAGTTTGATGAAGAAAAAATCGGCGATATAGGGGAAGAGGGCGATTTCTTTGCCACAAAGATAAACGACCCGAAATTTACGCATCTCTGGGGTGCGGGCGAATTGACAAAAGATCCTAAGGCGACAATAACGCTGAAGGACAGGGAAGGGAATAAGCTTGATTCCACGGTGTTAGATTTTGAACGGGGAGAAGGCGCTTCTCTTTTTGGTATTGATGAAGACGGCATGCTCAAACCTTTTGTCGGCGGCCGGGCAGTTCAAGGGGAAGTAGAGGGGCAAGGGGATGGCGCGTCTGCGAGCGTTGCCTTTTTTGAAAAGATTCTAAGTCCTCAATTGCTTGCTATGATTCCCGGGCTGGGAGAAAGGTTGGTTTCCAAGGGTGGCGGGACTCCAGGCCCAGGCGGTCTTTCTTCTGAAGATGTGGAAGGTATGGCGCACGATAATGTTGTGATGAACCCCAAACATGTAACCCGTCTTTCATTGGAAAACGGAAGCGCGGTCAATGTTTATTTGGCTGGAGTGGGCGGGGTCAGCGGTGACGATATCTATGCGGCCGAAGACTATGAAGGTAATGCGAATGAAGAAGATACGAATCAGGTTAAGGGGCAGGGGACGAGAGGCCTTTCTTTCCTGGCAAATCCATGGCTTACGGCAAATTTTGGTACGGAAGAGAATCCTTTGCAGATGAATCAATCTCTGTCGAGTTTTTATGTTGAGAATAGGGTTAACAGCGTTAAAAGGTTGAAAGACGTTTATAAGGTGAATGCTGCTGATGATGTCGAAATTCTCGATGGTGTTGCTTCGGGCAACTTAGCTGGGATCAAAGGTTTATTGCATGTACAGACAAAGGTTATTTTAGGAGATACTCAAGAAATAAAAGCCGAACTTGAAGAAGCGGGAGAGACGGTTACCGTAGATGAGGCTTTCACGCCTTTCGTGGCTGAATCAATATTTTTAGCGAATGGGGCGATTTCTATCAGAGACGGCGGTAACACGCTGACATATATTGACCAAAGCCAAACATTTCTTCTTAAGCAAAGCGGGGCCTTGGAGGGCCATGTAGATGAAAGCCAGGAGGTTTCATCTGCAGAGATCACATCATCAAAAGGCTTCAAACAACAGGTCCGTCTCGGATATATGGAAGATGGTTATCAGAAAAATGTGGCTTTGCTTGTGAGCGATTTTGATGAAACCGTTCAATTGAAGGACGGAAATGTCCGCGTAACAGGGCGGGACGGACGCCTGACTCTTGCCGCTATGAAAGGCTTGATGGACGAGAGGTCTGCGGCCTACAATGATTTGCATATTACCCAGGCCATGAAGGATGACCCCACCCAGTTGAATATCGATTATATTGTGGAATCCGTTGTCGGAAAGACTCCGGATTTTGTGATTAATAAATTAAGAAATGTCGGTGGAAAAGTAACGGCATTTTGGGCTGATGACCTTTCTTTGGCCAACAGCTATTTCCGGGTTGCCAGAGGCGATGTTTTAGGTCTAAATCCAACGGAAATAGATATTGATTTTAGCGAAATACAGGAAAAGAAAGCCCAGGGAGAGTCGGCAGAAGAGGAAGAAGCCGTAAACTTTAAAGATGCCCCGGCTGAAGGAGCATTGCTTTTGAGGCCGGATGAGTTGTCGGTCAAACAGGGGTTGGTTGTATATCGTGCGTCTGATTTGACATCCCTGAACGATGAAGAATATCTGGATGAGAACAAGACAAAGGCAAAGGGCCTCGCTTTTGCTTTTGGTCAAATCGTCACCGATGAGGCCACGGGAAAGAAATCCAAAGTTTTTACCGGCACACCAACCCATACGCCGTTTGGGGTGGGAAGCATTTATGCCATAGATAAATCAGCTCGAGACGCCAATTCAGGAATTCCGTTCCTTTCTGTCCGGGAGAACAGCAAGATTAAAGTAGGAGAAGGAGAAGACGCAAAGAGTACGGGAGAAAGAATCACTGCGGATCTTTTCTATAGCGATGAGGCGGATGGCAGATTGGCGGGAATAAAAGTTGTGGAGGGCGGAAGACGGATTGGTTTTAATTTAGATCAGTTGCTTATCGGTATTAAAATGGGAGAGATTTACGGTCAATTCCATCTTTTTGCTGCCAGAGAGCAAATGGATTTAAATAAGCAGTATACAATGGAGGAAGTTGCTAAAGTTTTCACTCAGAAAATGAACCTTTATTTGGCCGGCCAGATTAATGCCTATGCACGGTCAAAGGTCGATGATCTTAGCGCCCCGCTTCCCGATGATCTGGAAGCTTTGAAAAACAACCCGACGGTGCAGAAGATATTAAACAAGATTGAAAAGGTGGCGAGTCAATATCAGAAAGATTATGCTCAGTATAAAAAGGATTTAGAAACGCCGGGGTATCAAGAGTTTGCTATGGCCCCGGTAAAACCGAAATATTTTATTTCTGACAAAGATGTTGCCGCTATTATTGCCGAAGCCACGGATGGACAGATGGCGGATGTGGAAGAGACGGCATTAAGAGAAGTCATGGCGTTCTTCAATGTTGTTGTTGAATCAAGAGGTATTGATGGTAAAGAGAGAGAATCCGATGGCGCTATCGTCTATTCGGCTCAGGAGCTTTTCAACGGAGCTCAGGAAGTTTTGGGAATCATGAACGTGAATTTTTCAGGGACGGCCCGGTTCGCAGAAAAGGGAGGGGTTTGGGAATCTTTTGCTTTTGTTCCGGAAGACCCTGAAAAATCCAAGGCAGCCGGCCGGCCGGAATTTCAAATAGACAGCGGAGGCATGTATTCGATCAAAAATAAAAGAACCGGGGAAGACGGAACGGTTTATCTGACTCCTGATCAGGAGATAGCTGCCACCATTGATGACTGGACGACCAGCGGGAACGGACGACTGACATTTGTCTTGGGCTCGGGTGGAGTTCTTACGCCAACGACGTATTCCTTGTTAACTTCAATTTATAATGAGAATGCTTATAATGATGAAAATAACGCGGGGATGGCAGAGAATGGCGGGGTTCTTCTTCCGAACGTTGTGGGTGGTGTTTTATCGGTGCTGAAGAAAGATGATCCGGCCAATGATGAAAGCAGCGGCTACGATCCCAACAAAGCTTTTGCCCAGAAGTTCAGGGTTAAAGACATATTAGGGGGCGGATCTTTAGCTTATCTGGATTTGGGTGATGCGAATGATGACTATACTTTTGGCGTTGAGTATAACGGGATGTCTGTGGACGGGATTATGCTGGCATCAACAGCAGAAGACGCCGGAACAGAAATAGACGCGACATTAGAAGCTTCTCTGAATGCCATGAATAGCCTGATTGGTACGGACAGTTATGGCGGCGGTGAATTGCTTATTAATCTTGAGACCGGGTCTGGAGTCGTTGTTTTACCTTTATATCCTCAGATGTCAAGAGTGGTGCAGATTTTAAGAGGCGGCACAACAAATGGAGCCGTTATCCGTGATGGGTCCTATGCTTTTGTGAATAACTCCAGCGAGAAGATATATAGAATGCTTACGAAAAGCGGACGCATAGCTTATGCCTTTGATCGCAGATTGGATAACGAAGAGATGCTGCAGGATCTTAGAGGTGTGACAGGGGAAGAGCTTGATCAGGCTTTAAATGATTTTCAGACTAAGAGAAAAGCGGGCTTTTTCAGCAGCAAATCCGACGGCAGGGGAGATAATGACCAGATCGTTTTGAAACTGGATGCGGATGGTAATATTATTGCCATGCATCAAATCGATCAAAGTCATGTTTTTGGTCCAAAATCCGGTGACTTGAAGCAGGTATTTCTTAATATAGGCGGCAAGCAGGTTCCTGTTACCGTAAGTTCTAAGAAATGGGCTGAAGAGGAAGAAATGCGTTCAATTGACCTGGTAATGGATCGTATGCAAGATCAGAGCATGATGAGCAACCCCGTATATATGCCATTTCAGCTGATAAAGAAGATGAGAAAGGGAGAAAAGTTTATTGTTGTTGATGAAAATGGCATTCAGAAGCAATTTTATGCGAGTGAAATCAATTTGTATGGACGGCAGGCCGGATCGCGAGAGCATGTCGAAGACAACAGTGAAGACTTTCATGAGGATGAAAACCTCCCGGCAGACGTAGCAGCCCAGTTTAATGGAGAGGTGGTTTCGACCGTAGGGGTAATCACGTTAAAGGATTTTATGAGCTGGAGCGGTTTTGGCGGAGATGATTTTGACACTTATCTTACCGATGCTGAGGGTAATGTCCTTACCGATCTTTTGCCCCTGAAGACCAAGCTGGACGTGGATGATATTAGATTCTCCGGTAAAGATGAGAACTCCAAAGATAAAAAGTTGAATGACAGGGATTTCTTTTATGCTACGGATAAATTGTCCGATGATCAGATAGGGTCTATGCTTTTGAGCCAAAACGATTATCGCGGCATGTTTGATGTTTATGATACCGATTCCAACACAAATAATTATTTGGCGGTGCATTTTGATAAAGATGAAAATGCGCTTATGGGAAGGATTGTGGATGGGCAGGATGTTGTTCGTTTGCTGGGATCCTTGTCCAATGACGAGAGAAAAGATCGGAAGGGCAATGTTATTCTTCCGGAAGGATTGCTCAGCGGAGATCAGACTTTTAGAGGTTTTATCTTTGAAGGGAAAAAATTAAATACCGTAGCGCAGGTTGAGGGATGGGTTGAAGGGATTACCGCTCCTATTACCATTATTTTGGCTCTCACAGGGGTTGGGAACATTGTCAATGCCGCCAAACAGGCCGGGGTCAAGGCCGGACTAGAAGTTGGAAAGCAGATAACTCTCGCTACTATTAAGGAAGGCGCCAAGCAAGTTGTTAAAGAAAGTATTAAAAAATACGGAATGAAAGTCGCCACGACTTTGCTTGTTGAGAATTTGATTCATTTGGGCATGACCGGCGAATTTATGAATTTAGAGCAAAACCTGAAAAGCGCTATTTTGACAGTAGGTTTTCTTAAAGGCTCGGCCAAAGTCGCTACTTTCCTTACGAATCGAGGCTTAACTTTGGCAAAAGTCAGTCCGCGTTTAGTTGCTTGGGGAGGTCGTGTGGCAGAGAAATATCCTAAGCTGGGAGCTTTTGGCAAGGCTTTGACAGCTGAAGGTTTAAAGGGTGAGGCGGCGAGAATTGCTGTGGGTTTACCGACTGTAACCGGTATAACGACCTTGGGCGCTATGGCGAACGAAGGTATCTCTGCTTTTGTCGATCAGCGGGACGCTAATTGGGGAGCCGCGGCTTTGAGAGGCGCTGCCAAAGGGCCGGCTTTATTTGCCACTGTTTATGTTGCTTCCAAGATGTTTACCGGGAAGATGGGCGGATATAATCCGAATTTGGGAACAGGTTCCTTCTTGTCAACAATGAAAGGCAGCTTTCTGACTCGTGCCGGCAACATAGCCAATTTAAAAGGTTTGGCTGGTATCGGTTCTATGTATGCTACCTGGGGCTTGTCCGGAGGGCTATCGGATTATTCGGAAGCTATAATTAATGAGGAATCCTTTAGCTTGGGGGATTTTGGGAGATCATTTAACAAGTCAGGGCTTTGGGGAGCTGGATTAGGAATGGCATTTTTTGTCGTTAATTCCGTTGGTATGGCATTAGCTGAAAGATCAACTCTTAATGCGCTTAAGTCAGGTCAAGCAGGCGTCACGATGCCTGAAAATTTCGCTGTCGCAGCTGAAAGATATGGGACAAAATTAGCCGCTGAGAAAGCTGCGGAAAAAGTTCTTCCTTCTATTGACGCGCAAAAAAGCGGCATAGCAGCTATCCAGCCGGGAACCTTGGTTAAGGGAGTCTTGAGAACCACTGCGGCAGGCGTTTCTGGATATGTTGGCCCAAATTACATTTATAAGAATTTTATCAGTGACGGAAAAGATCTTTCCACTGAAACCCGGCTGGCTGCGGCCTTTCTGTTTATTGCCGGGGCAAATATCCTGCAAGTAAAAAAGTTTTTCTCCGGAGGAATTGCCAAGATAGGGGCTATGGAAGCAGCTCCGGTAGCGACAGTTAGTCAGGCTTTGAAAAAGTCATTGACTGTCCCGATGATGTCTCTTCAGGGAAGCATCGGTTTTGCCTCCGCCGGTGTTCTTTGGGAAGCCACAAAAGATACGGCAAAGGGTGTTTTAAATATATTCGGCGCAAACTATGGCAGCGATGCTCCGTCCAATAAATTGAAATATTTCGGAATGATTGAAAAATATTTCAAGGCTGTCGGTGGCGGATTGGAAGGCGGTACGACAACCGGACCTCTTATTCATTTTATGATGCCCACAGCGTATTCTTCTCTTGCCAGGCTTGAGGCGACAAATCGGGGTATCGGAGGCTATTTGAGTTTGTTTGGCCGGACAGGAAAAGCCGCGTTAAAGAAAAAGCCGGTCAGCATGGAAACCTTGCTTAGCGAAGGGAATCAATTCCATCGTTTATTAGGTGTAGAGGTAGGGGAAAAAGGCTTGAGCGGATCGTTTTTGGTTAAACAAATAGCCAAAGCTGATGAATTGTCGGTCTTCCTGGGGGCCAATGATCTTTTGACACAACATGTTTTTACTCCGGGTTTGATGAATTTGGCCAAACAAACGGCAGCGGACACAGCGACTCCTGCAGAGAAATATGTTTTGAATATTTTAACCGGCGGGGAAGGCTTGGACAGTGAGAAAGGATTGGCCCATTTGGGAGAACTTGCTTCCGAGTTATCTTTGTGGACGTCTATTGCGTTGTTGCCAGCGCCATTGAGAGTTCCGCCAAAAGAGAGGGACGTGAAGACCGAAACAGAAGCAAAAGACGCTACCAAGAAGACCGGGCCTCCTACTTCTGCGGAGAAAAACGCCCCCTCAACCACGCCTCAAACAACAGCCAAAAAAGGCTCTTCAACGCCTCAATCCGCCACAGAAACCCCGACCGTCACAGTCATGCCGCTGGGACAGCGGTCCAGAATGAGGAGAATAGTATCAGAACTAAAAATAAAAGCAAAAGGGTTCGCCTCTCTGTTTACCGGCCGGGACAAAAAACCGCAAGTCATTGAGATGAGTACTCTTAGTTCTTATGGTGATCTTCAGAAAGTCGCCAATGCCATGAACGGCAGAAAACCGGTAAGAGTATTTATTGGCGGTCAGGAAATTAAAGATATTAGGACAATCCTTCAGTTGACAACGATTTGGGATATACGGACGAGAAAACCCCTTCTGGATCCTACCTTGGCCAAGGCTCTTGTAACGGCTTCGGAAATTACAGGATATGAATTGCTACAAGCAGGGCAGCCGGAAATGTTTTTGGCTCTAAACGGGGCTAATGTTATTGATGCGGCGCATGCTCGTAATACTAAAGGGAAAGCTCCTGCGCAAGTTAATTATATTACGGCTCAAACAGGTGCTGGAAAATCCACGTTTTTAATGATTGCACAGGCCCTTTATAATAGCTTTACAGGAAGAGGAACATTGGTTATTGTTCCGGATGCCTTGGTTCGTGAGCAGATAGATTTTCTGAAGAAGCAACATGGTGAAAAATTAGCCAAGCAAGGTTTAAAGAAAATTGTCGAAGTGAAAATGGAAGATGTGCAGAGTGACCCGGCTGGCGTATTGGCGAATCTGGAAAATGCCGATTTGGTTGTGACCTCCCCGTATACTATAAAATTAGTCTATGGCCAGAAGGCCGATCAGGCTCAAGGCAAACTCTACTCGAATATATACAATGCCATGAAAAGAAGGGTAAATGGTAAAGGAGAAGGGACTGGCCGTCATGTGATTCTTGATGAGGCCGCGAAATTGGAATATATGCCTTTCCTTAATCTAAGCAAACGGACCGGGGAAGTCAGATATGTTCCGGAAGTATTGCAGGGTTTTTCTACGGAAGCGTTCAAGGCATTAGACAGAGCTATTAGAAAACTTGCTAAAAATCATCCGGATCCGAAGCAGAGACAGACCATAAAGAATTTTGAAGATATGATGCACTTTTTAAGCGGAACAGACAGTCAGGGAAAACAGTGGATCAGCAAGCCGGGAGAAAAAGGCGGAAGAGCTATTGCTTCTTTGGAATTGGTCCAGGCATGGTTGACAGAGATTTTGGTTTCCAAAGGTCAAAGAGAAACAATGCGCACGGTTCGAGAAGGCTTTACGATTCATGAAGGGGTGGATAAGCTATCAAGAAATAGAAATAAAAGATTGTCTTTGGATAAGAAAGTTCTCGAAAAGTACGGGTTGAAGGAAGGGTATACGGAAGCGGACGCTTTAATCGCTGCTTTCAATGCCGGGATAGAATCCTGGGGGGAAATTCTCCCATTATTGTATCGCACATATAGTGCTCCGCTGGGAGAACAAAGATCCCGTCCGGTGAGTTTGATGGGAGGCGAAGCTTATGATGTGAAAGTGCAGGATCTCATCAGGCCGGTTATGGATGAATTGATCCAATCCCCGATTTTTGGTCGTAAAAAAGGAAATCCGAAAGGCGTTGAAGTGACACAGACAATCACCCGGGTTAGTTTTGACACAATTATGAGGGATCTTGTTAAGACTGAAGGATCAAATGTCTTAATGATCAGCGCCTCGCCTTTATCTCCCACAATGCTAAAACTTTATGGCGCTAATGAACTGGTCACCATGAGTATAAAAGACTCAAATGCCATGGGGAGTTCGCAGGTCCCGTTCAGACCAGGGGAAAACGAAACCGATAAATTTATAGCAGCCCGTGAATCAAACCCTGGAAAAGCCATCGTTAATAATATTGATGCGATTTCCGGAGGGAAGTCGTTGGCCAAGAGAGCCCTGCACCTCTTCTTCCCGGATACATATTTAGTGAATGAAAAAGTTGTAAAACAAATTGAGGCAAGTGTCGGACAGCTTCCAACTCACAAAAAGTCAACAATCATTGTTCTGGATACCAATGGCCGGGAAATTGTTTGGGACAGAGCCAGCGGGGAAACTCTTTCGCAGGCTATTAAAGGCAATCGGAAGGTCGATAGTTTAAAGAAGATGCATTTTGACAATGAGGCACCGATTATTATTACATTCGGGCCGAGAGCCGTTGGTGCAAACTTCGGTTTTAAAGCAGACAGTATCGCGATCGTTGTTTCTACTCCGCGGTCTTTCTTTGAAATGGTCAGGCAGGCTATAGGCCGGCCTCGCGGGATTATGAGCTTTGATGCCAGCGGCAAAGAATCTATTGATTTTGCCAATATGCCGACTCGAGTTCTTTTGGCCACGGAACAAAAAGGCTCTACAGGAGAACAAGGGCCAAAGGCATATAATGATTTTGTCGTAAAGACATTAAATAAGAATCAAAGAATGGCGTCAAGAATAGAAAATACGCGGTTAGCCGTGGAATTAGCAATGACTCCGAAATACCGGGCGATTGACGATGCAATTATGGCTGAGCGGTCAGCGCCAGGGGGCGGGCGGGAAAACGTTATTAGGGCTTTGGAATTGTTAAGAACAGAGGCCTTGACCTCGGATTCTATTTTGATGAACAAATTTAAAGAAGCCCGTGCCACGGACTTTGTTATACGGGATGCCTTGGATTCCACGGCCAGATTTATGGAAACGAAAATGGGGAGAAACAGCGAAATTTTTGCTTTATTGCTTCCCAAAACACAGTCTATGTTGGAAGGTCTGATTTACGGCGGACCGACAGCAGGTGAGTCCTTACCTTATTTCTTAGCCGCAGACAGAGTGGCAGATATTACAAAATCCATTTTATCCCGTAACGAAATGGGAGACTTCACTCAACAATATCCCGGGTTTGAAAATCAGACAACAATTACTATTGGGAAGACCGCAAGCGATACTTTTGTTCCATTACGTCCTCAGGGAAAGGTTTGGAACGGTCAGGCTGTTCCTCAGACGGTGGGCGAGTTGTTTGACGCTGTAAATATTTCCGGGCAAGAAGCAGAAACGTACTTCCAGACTCTTGCCGCCATTCCCGGGGTCCTTTCCGATGTCTCGGAAGGAGTGAGCGATCTCGACCGCCAGATTAATCCTGATGCCCTTGAAACTTTTGCGAGTTTGGCAACGCTCAGCGGTCCGCAGGAACAGGCATTGCTCCGAATATTTAAAGTTATGCCACAAGGAACAGCCCCTCAACTTGATCCTGCAACAGGAACATTTGGTCTTGCCCGCAGAACAAGAGACAGTCAAGGCAATTTAGCGGCACCGTTAACACAGGATGATCTGCGGGCAAACTTTGTCAAGGGGATGGATGTTGCCGTGAGTTTGGCTCAAAATTCGTATATTAGCTTCACTCATTCCTTTACATCCGGACTTTCCAATTTCCTGAATTTAGACAATAATATCGGGGAATTAGCCGCTGCCGGTTTAATTGGACCTGGTGACCTGTCTATGGAAGATTTTATGTCCGTGCTTTATGCTTCAGAGGACGATCCCCTGCGCAAGCAAGAAGTTTTGGCCGGCGTTGTAAACGACAAAGAGGTCTCTGACTTTATGATGGAGATTGTTCAGGAACGGGCGAAACAATTCAGCATTATCAATAGTTCTCTCGGAGGGGAGGAAGAAGATAAAGCCACATTGAGTGAAGCAACAAGCCTTTATTCAAGTCCTTCTGTCAGAACGATCAAAAAGGCTCAGGAAGTTTTAGGCTTAACCGGTAAAGATAAAGGCAATCAGCGGTTCAGAGCTTTAAAAATTATGGCTGGTTTGTATGCCGTGGGGACCTATAGGGATAATCCTGTTTGGCAGAAGGCGGACAGCATGATCCGCGAGCAGAGCGCAAATGCCGCACAAATATCCGGGAATGAAGCATTGGTTGAGAGTACATTGACTCTTGATGATTTTTATTCTCCGGAATTGATTGATAGAGTCATTGACCGGGTTATTTCAGCAGATAAGAGCGTGAAACCAAGTAAATATGTGGCAAAGGTTGTGAAAAAAGTTAAAGCTGCCAGGGAAAAAGCAGCTGTCGAGATGAGACAGGATGATCAGAAGCGATACGCTAGTGAACTTATGAGTCTTAGTGATTTAGGTATAGGAGGCAGTGAGGGACATGCTTTAAGAAACGGCCGTGAAATGCGTATGATGACCGAACTTATAACTAATGAAATGTATGCCTCGACAGGGGAATTTAATAATTTGCGGAATATTTTTATGAATCGGGCTGAAAGAAGCACCTTTATGAAGAATGCTGTCGGGCAATTGCCGTTACGTTTCATGTCTCCTAATGGAGAAGGCCGGCAAATTTTAGCTTTCATTGATGCTTTGGGACCGACTTTGGAAAGTTATGATAAGAATTCTGTGGAATACAAATTTTATTCCCGATTGGGTAAATTGGCGGATTCTGTTATGGCGGGAAGCGGAAACAGGCAGATGAGAATGGTGACCCCTTATATGGTGAATAAAGTTGCCGAGGAATTGAATTTAAGTGAAGATGATACCTTGACTCTGTTGGGTGTCGCTCCTCGAGATGCCAACGGCAACGAGTCGACACAGGCTAAAGCTTATAAAACAAGACTGCAGCAGGCCAAATTAAGAATTGCCGTGGCTCCGCAAGAGAATTTGTCTTTGGATAGCGGATATATCAAGGCTTTGAATAACGGGCAGGGTTTGACAGTTCCGGATAATATTGCTGATTTTGACCAAATAGAAGTTCATGACCGGTCGATTGATAACTTTATTGCTCCTGTGGGACGCGGTAAAAAACAATTGCAGGAGAGCCTTAGTGTTGAGAATACGGTTATCGCTCTTCTGTACGAGCACAAATATAATGAATTAAACGCTTCGGAAGACTCTCCTTCGGCTAATCTTGCCGAAAGAGCTGGAGAAGCTTTGCTGGCGGACGTGTTGCCGATGCTCAATGCCTTAGTGGCTGAGCAGAGGAAAGCAGAAGCTGACCTGAAAGAATTGGAATCCGGTTTGCAGAAGAAAGGAAACATTTCTCAAGAAGAAAGAACCGAGCTGGAGAAACGGAAAGTAGTGGTAGCAGAAAAACAAAATGCTTTAAGAGCAGAAATAAACAGACAGATTTTGGCTGTAGCTGGTTCAGAGACCGGCCGGCCTGTTACAGCACAGGACTTGGCTTCAGTCGTTACGGTTACGGGGAAAGGCCTTTCCTCTAAAGAGCGCGCGGCAAGAAAACAGAGAAAAGCAGACAGTCTTTTCTCTGAATTAGTGGAGAATGGATATATTGATGAAAGAGGGGTTGTTCAGGATAAGTTTGACCAGCTTAAGAGCAGCTTTGATTTAGGCCTGTCCGATTCTTTAACTAATGCTCAAGCGGCTAAATTATATCGAATTTTACAGGGGGCAAGCACGGTTGATTATAATGCGGAAAAGGTCGTTTCCCAGTTGAACCGGATATCCAAAGAAATGGAAACGAGAAGTATTATTTGGCAGCGGGATGTTTTGCCGTTGGCCAAAGACATTTTGGGGGTTGGGCAAGGAGAGGCTCTTTTTGGAGATCAAAAATTAGAAGCAGAATTAGAGCGGGTGAGCTTCTCTTTGGTTCCTGGCCGGAGAATGGACAAGAAAGGTGAGGCGGCAGCAGAACATGCCAGAGGCACTACAGATATCCGTACAGCCTTGAGCGGTTTTAGTTCAAAAGGACAGAGTGATTCCTATAAGAAGGTCTGGGAGCCTATTCACGAAATTTTAGGCCATCACTTCCTGGATACGCTTAATAATCTGGATAAGACACCGCAAGGGCAAAAGATATTAAGAGAACAATGGGTGCAGACAAAACGTCTCGACCGGGTTTTAGGGGCCGGGGCAACAGAAGCTTTATTTAACGAAGGCGGAGAGGTTGTCGATGGCAGTATATTTAAGGAAGGGTTATATAGTGTAGATGTGCGTGGCCAAGAGCATTATGGTTTTGAGCATGCCGGGGATGGGTCATGGAACGAATTGTTAGCCACAATGCTTCCGTTCTACGTCCTCTCTCAAAGCCCGCATTATCAGAACAGCCGGGATCAATCCTTGGTTGGCCCGCTCTTTGGCCAATTAGCCTCAGGCCGGGAGTATAATATGGCCATGGTTAAGGATCTTTCTTTTGCAGAAATGAAGAGTGCTGTCGAGGCGTCCAAACCTAATTTACGGCTGGGCGGCCAATTTGATGCGGAAACCCAAGCCGCCTTTAACCAGAAAATTGACCGTCTCTTAGTGGCATTCCAAGAGGCGGGAGTGGATCTTCAGTATTTAATTCAGGATGAATTGAATGTCGCGAACAATAAACAGGGTATGTATGCTCCGGGTACGCTTGCGAATTATAAAGAATTTGATGACCAAGACAGTGAAACAGGAGGTCCGGGTTCGCAGATATATATTAGCAAGGAAAAGACACGAAGGGATTTTGTCAGTCACTTGATGGCTTTGTTCCATGACGGAAATCATGCTTTAACAGAAAAGAAAGAAACATCTTCCCCTGGGTTTGTGGTTGGTCGTTTATCACAATTGAAAGACATTGTTGAAAAATCTGGGGATGAAGAATTGAAAACCCTTGTAGGCAATCTTTTGGATAAATATCAGGCTAAGGGAAACATGAAATACGATCACCCAGTGTATGACCTGATTGCCGGGATTGAAGATTCGCAACGGACAGATCTTTCCTTGGAGCAGGTGAAGACGGAATTAAAGCATATAGAACAGCGTATTCAAAAGAGCCGTCAGTTTGACGAAACGGATGAGTCTACAGTGGCTTTCCTTAATCAATTGCAGACATTACAGAAACCGGGTCATATCGTTACCAAGGAAGATTTGCACAAGTTAGCCGAGATGCCTCTTGCGAAAACCGAATTCGGAGCAGCCGTAGAATTGTTTGGCCATGTTTCACCTTTCCTTCATATTCCGGAGGAAGCCATAAGGTTCCATTCCGGGGCAGGGGATCAGGATTTGATAGCTTTGGTCGGCAAGATGCAAAGCAATGAAGAGCTTAGGCAATTCTTTACCCAGTATAATCTCGATGTGGGTATGCCGTTGCAGGTGGGAGAGTCTTTGGTGGCTGTGCAGGGAACTCCAGAGCAAAAAGTTAAACTTCAGAGCAGTTTAAATAAACAGTCTGACTTAATGGTGACGGGAGTAAATACTATTGAAGTGATTAGCGGGCTGCAAAATCCTCTGGTTTCACAAGAAGGAGATACATTAAAGATTCATGCGGCAGCTGTAGACAACCCGGTTCTGGGCGAAATCGTTACGGAGATTGCTTTGTCCGGGGCAAAGAGTCCGGACCAATTAACAGAAACAATCGTTCAAAAGTTGCAGCAGCCGGAGGTTAGCGCTGCGGGTGCTTTTGGTGTCTCTGAAATAGATAATATTGTTGTTGCGCTTCAGGAAGAAGATGGTGCCCGGAAGGCAGAATCAGCCGTTGGTGATATGGTGAGAACATTTAATGATTCTAAGCCGAAAGTTTCTTCCTCTATTCAAAAAGAGCAGAAAGTTGAGATTGCGCGAAGCTCATCATTATTAGATAAAGAAACAGCACAGTCTTCTCCCATCAGTTTATTCGGGAGAAAACCAAGGGAGAACGGGGCAGCGGTTTCGCCGCAGAGAACGAAATTCAGATATCCTTTGAGCGAGATTGAGACAGTGTTCCAGGAAGATGTTCGGAAGTTTAGCCAGCCTATAGAATTCGGAGTTTACCTGATTGCCATGGACCCGGGCGGAACATTCTCCCATATTCTGGTTCCCAAGAGCTTGGGTGTGAATGATGTGAGAGATTTAGACAAGAATATTTACGGGTGGACCCGGGCATTGCCGGCCATGCGGAAAGTCAACGGTGGCGGCACGTATCAGTTTGGCTTGGAAATCGCGTCACATCCGATCATTTCGGAAGTGGAGCAGGATGACGGCAACCGGTTCTTCTTATCAGGGAAAGATATTGTCTTGGCGCAGGATATTTCCATGGCGCGGTTCTTCTCTGCCGAGAAGCTGCATGAAATGTTCCCGGGCCGGGAAAGAGACAGCATCAGCAATGAAGAGTTAGAGCAGAAAGTCATCGAAACGATCAAGGCGCAGAAGGTGGCAGGGCAGTTCTCAATAGAAAACGGTCAGATTAACGGGATGACAGACAACCTGTATTTGGATGGGGAGCTGGGGATCGAGACCTTCTCGAGTCCTCGGTTTGTGTATCCGACAGCGGCGTTCAATTTAAAGACAGCGTTAAAGAACCAGCAGGCGGATCATTCTCTTGGATTTGCGCATGTGCACAATTCGTTTACGAAAGCGGAAAAAGAGAGCGATACACTGACAGGGGTTTATGCCAGAGCATTGGAGGAATATGCTGGGCCGCAGGAGACGTCTTTAACGTTGTTAAGTCCTCAGGACATGATATCGGTGTTAACGAGCCAGAGGAGATTTGAGAGCATATTAACAAAAGCAGGAACGGCGGAAGCACTGCAGAAAATGGGGACGCGGGTGACGCTTTCGGGAGTATTGGCGTTTGATGTGAATACGCGTGATTTGATGGGACAGAGGTGGTTTGATATTGCTGAGGTGGAAAAAGACCCTCAAGCCTTAAAAGATTTTAGAAAGACGGTCTTGGCGGCGTATTATGCTAATAAGAGTGCGACCAAGGAAGAGGATTTCTCAGGAGCGGTTAAGGACTATTGGCAGATGATGCTGGATCTTTCAACCGAAGGCCCGCTAAGACAATCCTCGCCGATTTTAGACGCGTCTTCTGATATTTCATCTGTCTTTACGGGCAGCAAGAGGATTTCTACGGATCCTAGCAAAAAGAAAGGTTTTGTTCCTCCCAAACAGGATGATTCTTCCGTAACGCCTCCAGAGCAGAGTAAAGAAGTGAAGGTGTCCTCTTCTATTGAAGAAGCTTCGATGACGCCTCCAAAACCAAAGAGACAAAGAAGAAATTGGAAAACAGAAGAGAACCCTGCCGAGATATCAGATCTTAGAAAAGCGGAAGCTTCGGGGCGGGGAGATGAAAGTTCTTCTTCCAAAAATTCTGGAAAAGATACAGCTTCTTCAACGTCAAAGAGACAAAGAAGAAATTGGAAAACAGAAGAGAATCCTGCCGAGATATCAGATCTTAGAAAATCAGAAGCCTCGGGACGGGGAGATGGGGCTCCAAGCGGAACTTCTCCGGCTCCTGTTGTAGACGCTCCGGCAGCTTTGACAGCCATTATGCCATATGCGACCAACTATTATCAGTCACAGATATCTCAATCCTCAGATTCCGCCGGCAGTATTTCTCAGCAGGTTATGGGGGATATCAGCCCGGCTTCTGTGGATACCCAATTGCAGAAATACGGCTCTGTTGAAACAACAGATATGACGGATCTTTCAACAAGGGAAGTGACATCTTCAACCGGTCTGGCGCCTCCTGTGGGTATGCCGACGATTAAACAGCCGGTCGTTTCTTCTCCGGTCATTCCTGTGGCTCCTGTCAGCTCGGGATTGCTGCCTACCTTCCAGTTGTCTTCTGCGCCAAAGATTTCTTCCGGTTTCGGATCCGGTTTGACAAGTTCTCCAATTAGGGATTTCAGTATAAAACAACGTCCAAGCACAATAGCAAGTTTGCCTAAACAGCAGGTTGTAGAGCTGTTTAATAATAATGATGCGTTGCGGGCCGCTATCCGCAGTGAAGCCGAAAAAGATTTTAATGAGTTGGACAATGCGGGCTTCATAGACCTTTTTGTCGACAGCCTGCAGAACCGCAAGATAGGCGTGGACATGGAAATCTCCGGCTTAGAGTCCGTTCAGCTGGAGAAAACAGATGATTTATTAGGCAAGTTATTATATGTGGTGACAGGGAAGACAGAGAGTGAAGCACAGCCGATATCCGAAGACCCCACAATCCAGTTAGGCTATCGTGTCGGTGAAGCCGGACCGAGAGAGACCCGGGTAGAAAAAGATTTGGCCAGTCCGGAAGTCGTGTCCCCGATGCTGGATCAGGTGAAGAGCAAGGCGGATGCGAAGGAATGGTTGGTTCAGCAGTTCAGCGTTCAGCGCTTGGCGGAAAGCTTACCGGTGATGCTTGGCGAGGAAAATGTCAAGGCCGGAGTCGGCGTGCATTTCCATCACAGCCGCCAGGAAGATTATGACAGAGAAACAGCCAATGCCATGGAAGTTTCCCAGATGTCCACAGAATATTACCGCAATATTCTCTGGGGCATGACGACAGATAATGTTCAGGTGTCTGCTATCCCTATGGCGCCGGGGACCTCCATGTCCGTGGCCGGTCATCTCCTGGCGTACAGCGATATATCTACAGGAAAGCAGTATACCAGCAAACAAAAGAAGGTTGCCGGAAAATACCACTCTGAAGAAAGAGTTCAGTATTCCGTCAAGGATGCCGCTTCTTTTGTCAAGACCGCTGCCGTTACAGCCAGAATGGATGAGTTAAACAGACGGGTTCTTGAAGATCAGGGTTACCGGGCAGGTGTCAAGAAAGCTGTTTTGACAAATGCGGCTGTTAAAATGAAGAAAGCCGGCAAGCTGAGCGATGATCAAATCAAACAGAAGATTTCGGCTTTGGATAAAGTTATGGGCGACAGTGCGTTCTTCCCGGCAGATTTTAATGTTTCTTATACGAAAGATGCCGGCGCCTTTAAAGAAGTGCTGGAAGCCAGTTATGAAGTTTTTGTCCAGGAACTTGATTTGCCGGAAAGCGCGACGCAGCAGGCCATGGCCGCCTACAAACAATACAATGCGACCGTGGATCAGGTTAAAGCTGCTGTAACAGCGGATGCGAGCCAGTTAACGGATACGCAGAAAGACTTGGCTTATGAAGTCAATAGATGGGGCAATGTTTCAACTCTGGATTTTGTAAATGCGATCAACGTCAAGAAGCAGTCCATAGATTTCTCCGGTATCCAGGACCGCATGGCCCTTTCTCAGGATACAGCGTCTTCCTCTATATCTAATATTGCGCTTGACATTGAGGAAGCCAAGAAGCAATTTAACAAAGCCGTCCAGGGGTACAACAAAGCCGCAGAAACCGGAAACCGGCAATATGATGCCCGTCCGATTGTGAAAGAGATGGCTTCGGCCAACCGGAAAGTCAATAGCCTGCCTTCCGGCGCGGAAAAGACCGAAATCAGCAATAAGGCCAATGACCTCAACCGGCAGATGTTGTTAGAGGGAGTTTCCGGAGCCCCGTCACTGATCAATCGGTTAGGAAAAATGATCAGCCGCAACGAATATACTCCGAGGGGACAGGAAAAAGCTTTGGTGCAGGAAATCGTTGACATGGGCGCGGATCAGCTGAGGCAGATGGAGGCCGAGTACGGTAAGGCCGAGGTGGCAGATATCCGGCGCGATTTTAATAACAGCGTTAAGTCAATGATGTCCGCTGTCGACATTACTCCGGAAACGAAAAAAGATGTCCGCTTGAGCAGTTATGAGCAGAAGAATCCGGCCATGTACGGATGGCTGACACAGGCGATTGATGAAGTTCAGTCCGCCCCGAATGATGAGCGCGGAGTTTTATCAGAAGGAATCACCTATGTCTTAAAGGGCAGACAGGTCTATACAGACGGGACAAAAGCTCCGCACGCAACCTTTATGAATGAAAGAAACTATCCGGAGTTAGGCGGGTTGAAGACCGGCGGCGTTGATTACAGCGGATATATGCGGGTAGGCAAGCAGAACGGCAAGCTGGTGTTAGCGGTTGACAGCGGATCAAACACAGTCAACAGCAGCGGACAATTAACGAATTTCACCCGGCAAAGCGGGGAATTGAAGCGTATCATCAATGATTTGGGTATTGAAGAGGTTGTGTTGGTTAACGGCCGTGGCCTGGAAGCGGACGGAACAACGTTAGAGAGCCTGAGAGCCCAAAATTATATCGCCGGAAGCCAAAAGGTGGAAGCCTCTTCGTCTCCAATCCAGATTGCCAAGCCGACACTGGAACAGTTCAATGTTATCAAAACGGCCGTTGCAAAATCAGATTTCTTTAAAGACAAGAGCATCGTTTCCGTAAGATCCAATGCTGCGGCAGGAGACGGAAAAGCTGTTTATGATAACGGAAAGTTAAATATTAACTTGAATAATTTCAGCCTGCAGACGGTTGGCGCTATTCAGAATTCCCTGGGAGTCAGTCTCGAAGAAGCTTATACGGAATATGCGGCCGTTGTTTACAACCATGAAAGATTCCATCGTGAAATTATCAACAATGAAAAGAGAGTGCAGAACCATCAGCCGAGAAAAGCCGGGCAATATACCAGCGGCGAACTGCAAGGCATTATGAACACGGCCCGACGGTCTGATAATTATGCGACCCAGCAGGCGGTAAGCGTCATCGATAACATTATGGCCTCTTCGTATCGTTATTCTCCGGAAGAGGCAGAATACGGCGAAGAAGTTTTTGCCAACTATATTGAAAACGGCGGTTTGATGACCCGCGGAGAAACCGGTTCAGGAACCCGTGACGCAAGATTTATCCTTGCCGTCAATACCTTGATGACCAATTTGGCGCAGGAAGGCTCTATTGATAAAGCTTTTGTCGCCAATGTTGTTGATAAAGCAGAAACAAAAGGCACGGCCTGGGATCCGGCACAAACCGATACAGTTCGATTTGCCGAAAGCCCGACCACCTACGCCAGGGCTATTATTAGAGAAACCACGGCAGTTTCTTCTCCGGTCACAATCGCACGAACAGCTTCTCTTGATAAATTGCAGGAGATGAATCCTAATGTAAGCGTTGACAATTTGCAGAATACTCCCAATATATCCGTTGAACTCGCAGACACAGTTCCTTCAAAAATTGTTAATCATTTGGCCAGACTAACAAGTATTATCCCTGCTCAGGAAGAAAAGGAAACCTATTTAGAGTCAGCCGGCTTGCTTTTCGGTCAACAGGGACCGGAAGGCACGTATAATATAACGGATGTGGTTCCGTTAACAGAATATTCCGAGAGGACAGGACAACATCTGGTTCCGGATTCACAAAATGTCGCTCAATTGATTGAATCCAATGCCGTGGGCGAAAAGAAATTGCTCGGAGTTTATCATACGCATCCTGGGCGCCGGGTTTTGTCCGGTCAGGTGCCTGGCCCGAGCAGAGAAGACCGTTTATCAGCTGATTTTCTTATTCCTGAATTGGCAGACAAGATCGTTGCTCAGCCTATAGGTATAGTGTTTGAGCCTGATATGGATGAAATTGTAAATATGCCTATTGCTATGTTGGATGATTCGGCAGCCATGACACCAAAAGATATCAATGTTTTTACCTATGTCCCGGATGCCAATACGACAAAAGGTGTGATTACGGTCAGCAAACAAAAAGGATCGGCTCTGTTGTCTGATATTAGACAATCCCGCGGTTCTGCCTCCTCTTCTCCGATTTCTGCGGCAGCGATGCAGCTCTTATCCAGAACGCAAGGGCAGTCAACCTGGAAGGTTATTACTCCTGACGCCATGAATGCTTATTTTAAAGTTAAAGCCGGTCAGGAAGGCATTCAGGCCGTGAAAGAGCAGTTAGCGCAGGATCCGCGCGCATGGGTTGGTTTCGGCGACATGTCGAAGATAGCGGCTATGGATAAAAGCTATACTTCAGAAGTTGTGGATATTCTTATTCCTGCCGGCGTTCGGATTGTTGATGAGGTTATGCGGCAGCATGGCGGCCAGGCCATCCGAATTTCCGGGGACGAAGTTGGTATTATCCTTCCGTCAGACCTTTCCAGGGAAGACGTGGATGTTATCCGTCAGGAAGCGCAGCAAAAAGTTGAACAGCTTATTCCCGGGGCCTTTGGATTCAGCAAGGTGGATTTTGCTGGCGTGAGCGCTCTTGAGCATCGGGAAGCCGTGATTGACCTGGTTCAGGAAGAGTTAGGGGACACGGTGTTGAATTCCTTCTTTGAAGATATTGACGGGACGTTTGTGGTTTATGATCGCGAAGGCAAGTCTTTGGAAAAAGGCCTGGAAGACAGATTGACGGTTATTAATGCCAAATTAGCAGCGGCGGGCGTTAATGCGAGAATCGAACAGGCAGGGACTCCTTTTGAAGTGTTCAGCCCGAAACTTTCTTTTGGGGTTGAGCGTGCTCCTCAGTTGCCTTCCGGCGTGGACGCTTCCTATGGGGCGGCAATCCGGCGCGGAGAATTTATTCTTAATTTGGCCAAGGAGAGCGACCAGGCCGGGGCCATGGGAACAGCTTTTAAGGAAGGTTTAAAAGACTTTGATCACGAAGAAGGAACCATGGAGCCGCTTCCTCAGATTATAAGGGAAAATTATGTGGCGGCCCTGTCTGCGGAACTTTCTCCAAGAATTGAGCTTTATACGGATCAGCTGGAACCGACTTATCCGGCGTTTAAACGAGAGGAATTAGGGAATTTCGTTACAGCTCAATTGGCACAAGACGCGATGTTCCTGGTGAAAAACGACTCAAAATATGTGCCTTACGACGAATTAGACACCCAAGTTAAAGAATCTATAGCCACCGGCAAGTTTACTGTCGATGCTTTGCGCGGAAATGATAACGGGGAATTCGGATTTAAGGTAATTAATGAATTCTCTGATCATGAACTGGCGAATAATGTCATCCTGACCTCGGCAGAAGCCTATAATAAAGTATTAAAGTCTCAAAACCTCAGAGGCGTGCGCTTGGTTCGCGGCCCGCCGGACAATTTCTATTTGGTTATCCCCAAGGGCATTAACCGCGACTTAAAAGAAGAAGATTTTGTGGCTTTCGTTGATGCCGTTGAGCAGGAAATTAATCAGAATATAGATGTTGATGCTAAGGTCCGGTTAACGGCAAATGTTGTTGATTCTGATTTGGATGGTCAGACAGCCGGAGAACTCATTCCTACGGTTGATAAATTAGCCAAAGTGGAACAGAGTATTCCGCCTACCGTCACTTCCCGCGGCAACAGGGTCAAGGTTTACAGTGATGATGCTGAGACGATTGAAAAATTCGGTAATGAGATCATTTCTTTACGCGCAAGCGACCGGGTTAAATTCCAGCAGATTCTCACGGAGAATTACGGGACACAATCCGCGGTGGTTAATGCCACGACGTCCAGTCCGGTCAAGAAGGCCGAACCGTTTAAAGCTCAGTTAACCAAAGGCAGAGGAAGAGTCAGCGTTAAGGCAGCGGATATCCTGGAGGAACTGGATCGGACAGATTTAAGAACTGAGCCTAAGAAGTTTATTGATCTACTCTTGTCATACAGCCGTGAAACCCAGAACAGCCCGAAGAAATCCATTGAAGCCAGATCTGAAATGGCCAGGGCCAAGACCTATATTCAAGAGAATTACATATCAGCACCTCAGGATGTCGTTCAGTATGGCGATGCCTTAAGGATTTCTCCCAAAGGACAGGCTTTGGCTGCCGCCTATGTGAAATTGCAGGACGATAATGTTAATATTACCCTGCCCCGCATGGCGGACGTTGCCAAGATCACCAAGTCAGAAGCACAGGAAATATTTGATGCTGAAATTAAACCGGTTTTACGGGTTGCCGAACAGAGTCTCGCTCCGGAGCAGGAGATTATGCCGATTCCGGACAGCGCTGTTGTGGACGCCAAGGAAAGCGCGGCTTTTGATGATATCAAAGATTTAATTCAAGATTCTGTAGACCAGGGTGAAGTTAAGCTGTATGAAGATTTGATTGACCTCACACAGAGCATGACAGGTTCGACACGTCATCGGGTTATGAATAATCTGCAGCGCTGGGGCCTGTCAAAGAAAGAATTTGCCGCTAAACGGGAAGGAACTGAAGGTTCTTCATCGGCCGAAGTGGCCGCAGCCGCTCAGCCGGTAAATGTTAAAGGCTATACTGTCCGCGTGTTGAAGGACGTCAGGAAGGCCAAGCTCAATCAAGTCCAAAGCAGATTATCAGATTCCTTTACAACTTTCCTCGAGAGCCCGGAACCGTCTAAATTTGAATACAACCAGGCCTTAAAAGGTCTTAATAAACTCAGGCTGGGGAATCAAAGGGTTGTCTTCAGAGTGCTTGAAGAGGAGAAGGTCCTCGGTGTTATGGTTGTGGAAAACCGGGGGGACCTGGATCATGATTATGAAAAAGCTTTAAAGAAGTTTGTTGAAATGCCGAACAGTGAATTCATGGCGAAATCCTATGACTTAACAGAAAAGCCTTCTTCTTCTCCGATTGAACTGCCGGAGAGAGTTTCCTCTGTTGTTGCTAAAGATGCGAAAGATATCAATTATTCCGATCTCAGGGCTTTGACGGGGTCCATGAACGCCGCTTCCCAGCCGCAAGAAGCTGTCTTGGTTTCCAAGATTTCCGAAATAATGAAGGAGAATCCGCAGATTGCTTCTGAAATCAGGACGCAGGCACAGGGAGAAGTTATTTTCGATGTGCAGCCGCCGGCAAAATATGACGAATTGGTCACCTTGACTCCAGAGCAGGTGCAGAACCTTTCTCCGAAGATGTCAAACCTTAGTCCTTATCGCACAGAAAGGGCGATCATGGCCGTTATGGTGCAGGATCCCGTGGCGTTAAACGGTGACGGAACGGCGTACGACGGCAATAATAGAATTATTTGGGCGCAGAAGATGAACGCGCCGTTAAAAGCCTATGTTCCTAAACAAGCTAAGGAAGCTTTGCTGGCCTCCTTGTCTCAACCGAAGGGCAGCAGCAGTTCCAGCAGCCCGTTACGGTGGTCCATGCCGCTGACAGCTCAGGAACGGGGCTATGCTCTATCTCCTAAGAATATTTCCAGACGAGGCGGTATGATGCAGGTGTCTTCATCAGTGATTAAGCCGTCGCCGGTGGCTATGGCCCAAGCTCAGCCGGGCGGCATGATGCAGGTATCGTCTGCTGTTATCAAGCCGTCACCTATGGCCAAGACAGAAACTCAGGCCGGCGGATTGATGACCGTTTCTTCAACGGTTGTGAAGAAGGATTCGACGGCTGTCATTAAGGCTCCGTCCCTTGAAGCACCTAGAACCGTAGAGGTTTCTGCTTCTCCTGTTGTGGCGACGCCGCAAGCCCCGGCTGTTACTCTTCCGACGACGATGCCGATGCCTCTTATGACGTCATCTCCGTTAAGCAAAGATATTCAGCCAGGAAGAAAGACTGTGGAACTGGCAAAAGTTGACACAACTTCACGCCAGAGATCTTTATCTAGAGAAGAAATACAATTCACAAAGAAACCGGCTAAACGTGGTGGCATGCTGCAGGTGTCTTCGTCGGTTATTCAGCCGTCGCCGGTGGCTATGGCCCAAGCACAGCCGGGCGGCATGATGCAGGTGTCTTCATCGGTTATTCAGCCGTCGCCTATGACCATGACAGAAACGCAAGCCGGCGGCATGATGCAGGTGTCTTCGTCGGTTATTCAGCCGTCGCCTATGACTATGACAGAAACGCAAGCCGGCGGCATGATGACAGTTTCTTCATCTGTTGTTGAGAAACCGGAAATGAAGCCGGTAACAGCTGTTGCCGCTTCTCCTGTAACCGTTGCTCCGTCTGTTCCGTCTATATCAAGCCCGGCGGTCTTGCCAGCATTTGAAACGGCTTTACCGGGCAGCAAACCGGTGGAACTTGCCAAGGTCGACACAACAAGCCGGAACAGAGACATTTCGCTTAAAACAAGTCAGCAGGTGACAAAACCGGAAAAACGGGGCGGCATGATGCAGGTATCTTCGTCGGTGATTAAACCGTCGCCTATGACCATGACAGAAACGCAAGCCGGCGGCATGATGACTGTCTCTTCATCTGTTTTGAAGCAGCCTGAAGCTGCACAGACTCAGCCGGGTGGCATGGTGTCTGTCTCTTCATCGCTTGTTAAAGAAACACAGACACAAGCCCTGTCTGCAGAAAAGCCGGTGCAAATGGTCGCAGCTCCGTCTGTAACAGCCCCTGTGGCTCCGACGATCACGGCCCCGACATTCCCAACATTGTCCTCTCCTGTCGTTGAATCAGCAGAGAAGACAGGAGCTATAAGAGCTGAAATGTTGAAGAAGTCTGCCGGGGAAACAATAAAGCAGGGATTAACACAACTTGCTTCTAATGCCATTGACGGCAGCAGCATTCGTCCGACACCTTCTCCTGTGCGTAATTTGAATCTTACGAAACCGGAGATTCAATTTGCTTCTATGCCAAAACCGGAGAAAAAAGGTGGATTGTTGATGGTTTCCGCCACTGTCGTTGATCACGGCGGACAGATGAAAAAGGCCGCTTCCGCGGAAGGAGAGGATGTCCTTCCGTCTCCGAAGGCTCCGGAACAGGCCGTGGAATTACCGGTGAGTGCTCCTCTTACGGCGCCGTTACCTGTTTTGTCTGCACCGATTCTTTTGCCTGCCTTTAGCGGCGGCCCTATGGCGAATAGAGAAGTTTCAACTTCTGCGGCTACAGATTTGGCACAGGCAAGTTCATCCCCGATAGACGGTTATTATGAGCCGACTGAGAAAGATTTGGAGAGAGAAATAGAATCGGAGAATTTATCTTTCTGGGATATTACAAGCGGTACAATTCACCAGAAGGCTGCTTCGTTAGAAGAAAAAGTGAGATTAGCTCATGATGCCAATAAATCGGTTGTTCTTTTTGAAGAAGATAAGACTCTTCCTGAATTGTTAGCCTCGGCGCGTAAAACAGTCACTGACACTTCAAGACCGGTTTATGTCTATGTCCCGACGCTGGAAGCCCTGGAAGTGGAACGCATTACCACCCAATTAGGAATGAGCTTATCCCAGGATTCGATTCAGCAGATATCCATGCTTATGATGGAGAAACCCGCAACGATTAACAGGCTGGACAAGCTCTTAAAAGCGGTTCCTCAATTGGACGATTATGATATCGTTTTGGTAAGAAATTTGATGCAAACCCTTCAAGCGGCAAGAAAAACACCGTTTGTGGCTTATCACAAGAGCTTGGATGGAGAAATTATATCAGAAAGACTGCCGTTTGATCAGTTACCGCGTAACTTCCCTGTTGTTCTCTTGGGGAATGCTCAGACTTTGAAGCCGTCAGCAGAAGATTTAAGAAAATACATTGTCGGTCGTAAGCCTTATTTGGACAATGATCTGGTCGAGCATCTTTTCCCGACAACCGAGAAACTTCAGCTTGTTCAGGGAGAAATCCTCGAGATAGCATCATTATCCAGCCCATTGACCCAAGAAAAGGCATCAGATGCCTCGGTTATCTATTCTGCCAATTTGTCGGTTTCTGAGAAGATGGGCCTCCTAGATCTTATGGGAAGCTATCCGGAGTTCAAGGAAGGAACAACTCACGTTAAGATTATCCGGGGTAAAGGTTTGGAGTCAAGACTGTATCTTACGGATGAAACAGAGAACACCAGAACTGTTTTGATTCCGGAAGAGACGTTCCGCAGGGTGGTTTCTAATCCGATTTTGGGAGAACAGAAAGAAATTCCGGAGATCGAAAAGACAGATCGTATCGCCATTGCCATGAAAACAGGCAAGTATTCCCATTCCTTACGCTCAGAATATCGTACGGTTGACGTTGGGGCGGTATTAAAAGAACATGATTTAATCTCCGAAGGCCAGATCAAATCAGATAGCCCGACATTGATTGCTTATGATAAACGTGATTTCTCCGCCCAAGAACAGGTTGAGAGTGTTTTGGTGTCTTTGGCGAAATCGGTTGATATTTCTGATTTATCACAGATTAGCCGGATTCAGATTGTTCCTTCAGACATGAATCTTCCGGCAAAAATTTTGTTAACAGATATTAATAAGCGAGGGGAGCCAAAGACAATATTGTTGACGCAAGCTTTGGTAAATAATCCTAAAGAAATAGAAACGACGTCCCTTATCGTTGACAGCCGTGAAAATATTGTTATAGCCATGGAGAAGACGCGGGCTGAGACTATTGCTCGAAATCGAATTGATCCGGAAGCGGTTACAGTCGTTCGCTTGCCTGACGGGGACAGGGCCTATATCGAAAAGAATTTTGTCCGGTTCGTCGATGCTACAGGGCGGGTGAGACGTCAGCAGATGGAATTCAAGGGCGTGAATATTATAGAAGTAGGCCGGATTATTGCCGGATTGAGTGATATCCAGCGCAGGAATTTATACTTGATAGAGGCAGATAAAACAGCGGATATATACCTTGATAAAACATCTGGAGAGAAATGGCTGCCGGTTTCCGTTCATTTAGGAAATACTCGATATTTGGCTTGGGCTAAATTTGACGAGGAAATGGAATTGGCCGTGCCGGTAAACGGAAATCAATTGATCTATTCTGAAAAGATGGTCATGGTTAGTGTGGATAACGAGAAACCGGTATTTAAACCAGTAAGATTTGATAAACGTGTTGACTTTGACAATATCATTCCTGGCGCCGACTTTAGTATGGGAGATTATTTAGAAGCCTTGACAAGACAGTTGGCGATGGAAGAGAACATTCAAATTGACTTTGTGAAGATCGATGATTTTAATTATTTCGTTGAACCTAAGGGAATCAGGATCATTAAGAACAATAAAGGCCAGACCTACTTGATTATAGGTCCGGAGTACGTCGCGACACAGAACCAGAGAATAGCCGAAGCCAGGAAGCATAACTTGAGCATTTCCGATCCTTTGGGTATGTACAGGGCATTTATTGAAGAATCTCAAGCCAGGGAATTAGAGGTTAAAGATGCTTTTGGCGTCTTTGTTGTCGCCGTGACGAATAAGGTTGGAAAGATCCTCGCCAGAGACCTTAAGTCAATAGAAAAAGATCAATTCAAGCTGAAAGACATCCCTATTCTGTATACAACTTTGACGGGTGAGCAAATTGTTGTCGCTTCGACCCGCAAGTCGGATATTGAACAGTATCAGTTTGATATTGCGATTGATCGAGGCATAACAACACGTAAAGAGCAGGTGGCTGAAACGACTGTTATTGAACAGCCGGCATCAACGCCAGCCGCTGTTCCGGCCGCACCGGCTACAGTCTTGCCATTGCTGCCTGGAATGGATGCGACCACTATGCCGTCAATGGGCTTATTAGCTCAAACGCCGTCAGCTGCTTCCAGAGGAAAAGTTGAGTCGGCGGCTTCGTCTAGAGAAGAAATATCCGTAGCCGCTGCTATGCCTCCTGCCATTCTTCCTAGTCCTACTACTACGACGGCCACGGCTGGCGAAGAAATGGCTTTAGCTGCAGTTGCCAGTCCGATAATAACAGAAGAATTTAAAGGGCAGCCTTCTCAGGTGGGTAAGACGGTAGAGTTGTCCGGGCAAAACAATATAAGTGAGGTTGGAAAGATCGTTTCTCAGGTTAAGTTTAAGGCACCTGGCAGTGATCAGGAGGTTAGACTTGCCAGCCTGGAGATGAGAGACGGTAATGTGAAGTCATTTACGGTTGATGAGTTGATGACCAGTAAGAATGCACGGGTTATTCAGTCAACACAGCAAGAGATCACTCGTCCTTCTGCCCCTGCACAAGTTGCCAAACCTTATGTGAGGATTCAGCCAGCCAGGACCCCGGCGCAGAATCTGCCTTCCAATGCTATGGAGCAGAAATGGACGGCGTCAAGAACAAAAAGAATTGCAGCCCAAAAGCAAAAGGTGAAATCTGGTGGTCTGCTGATGATGTCTTCAATGATTATCATGAATCCGGCAGAATCAGCGACTCAGGAATCCGCGGGAGATCTCCCGTCCGAGTCGCCATCAAAGACTCCAGAAACGATCATAGTTGCTTTATCCAGCCCTATGAATTTGCCTGAATTAAGAACTCCGTATGGTCAGAAGTTAAAGAGTCAAACCAAATATGTTGAAATTGCAAAAGCTTCTACCACAGCCAAAGACCAACCAGGTACGGTTACAGAGGTTCCGCGCCTTGCGCAGGCTTCACCAGTTATTCAGCAAATTGAGAAGTTGTCAGTCGATAACAGAAAAGCATTTGATGTTATAAAGGCCGTCATGTCTCAGTCAATTCAGGATCAGGCAGAAAGACAGTTGCTTGCCAAAGAGATGGACGCTGTTATCAATGCCGCACAGCAGGAAGGACAGCGTACAATTTCAGAAGACGGCTATCCAATATTAGAAAAATCGCTTAATCAGTTGCGTAAAATTAAAACTAAGGAAGATTTGGTTGCTCTCGTTGGCGAAGAGTCCTCAGAGAGCTTGTGGGGACAACTTAAAGATGCCTTTGCCTTCTTGTTCGGCAGTGAAATTAAAGAAGGAGCCCAGGAAGAAGTTATTGAAGTGGCAAAAGTGGACAAGGCCCAAGCAGAGAAACCTGCCGATGCTTCAGGGATAACAATTCAGGATAAGGTATCAGGGCAAGTGGCTAAACAGGAAGACCTTTCTAAACCGGAAGAAACCGTATTAACGGAAGCTTCTCGTGCGCCTCCGGAAGAACAGCCGCTAGCACCGCCAGTTGTTGTTACAGAGCCTGTTGCACCGCCGCAATTACCTGTGCAAGCTGTGCCGTCTTCTCCAATATTTATCCCTGCATTGCCTATAGCAGCGTTCAGTCTTGGGAAGTTGTCTCTTCCGTCCAATCAACATAATCCTATAGAAGGCCGAAAGGATAGCGGAACCAAAGGTGTTCCTATTACAAGTTCACCGTTTAGTTCTCCTGCTCCTGTTGAAGAGCCGGCTCCTGGCGGAGGAACTGCCGGAGCTACAGGAACGGCAAAAGCCAAGACAGCTTTGGTTATCGCCTATGCCAGAAATATGAATGCTAATAAAGCTTCTGTTGCCAGCGCACCAATTGTTGATCCGCAAGCAGAACGGCAACACATAGATTTAAGTATAGACAAAGGAGCCAAAAAGAATTTTAGAAGTTCTGGCTCTAGTCCCACGCCGTGGGCCGCTGCCAATGCCTCCTCAGGCATTCAGGCAGGAAAAGCTGCTCAAGAGAGGACAGGACTTGAATATGTTGTAACGATAGCAAAGGTTGGTGTGAATACGGCTGCTTCGACAGCAGTAACACCAGAGTTAAAAACTAATTGGGTGAGAAACGCCAATCGCGGTGACGATAACGCGAACGGTGTAAGCAGTGCAATCGTTGAATCGACTCGTGTGGTTGTCGCATCAGCCACAGCAGAGACGAAGACAGAAGTAAGGGAGAAACACGCCACCAGAACTAGCGTAACTGCTGGTGTGAGCAGTACAATCGCTGAATCGGCTCGTGTGGTTGTCGCATCGGCCACATCAGAGGCGAAGACAGAAGTAAGGGAGAAACACGCCACCAGAACTAGCGTAGCTGCTGGTGTGAGCAGTACAATCGCTGAATCGGCTCGTGTGGTTGTCGCATCGGCCACATCAGAGGCGAAGACAGAAGTAAGGGAGAAACACGCCACCAGAACTAGCGTAGCTGCTGGTGTGAGCAGTACAATCGCTGAATCGGCTCGTGTGGTTGTCGCATCGGCCACATCAGAGGCGAAGACAGAAGTAAGGGAGAAACACGCCACCAGAACTAGCGTAGCTGCTGGTGTGAGCAGTACAATCGCTGAATCGGCTCGTGTGGTTGTCGCATCGGCCACATCAGAGGCGAAGACAGAAGTAAGGGAGAAACACGCCACCAGAACTAGCGTAGCTGCTGGTGTGAGCAGTACAATCGCTGAATCGGCTCGTGTGGTTGTCGCATCGGCCACATCAGAGGCGAAGACAGAAGTAAGGGAGAAACACGCCACCAGAACTAGCGTAGCTGCTGGTGTGAGCAGTACAATCGCTGAATCGGCTCGTGTGGTTGTCGCATCGGCCACATCAGAGGCGAAGACAGAAGTAAGGGAGAAACACGCCACCAGAACTAGCGTAGCTGCTGGTGTGAGCAGTACAATCGCTGAATCGGCTCGTGTGGTTGTCGCATCGGCCACATCAGAGGCGAAGACAGAAGTAAGGGAGAAACACGCCACCAGAACTAGCGTAGCTGCTGGTGTGAGCAGTACAATCGCTGAATCGGCTCGTGTGGTTGTCGCATCGGCCACATCAGAGGCGAAGACAGAAGTAAGGGAGAAACACGCCACCAGAACTAGCGTAGCTGCTGGTGTGAGCAGTACAATCGCTGAATCGGCTCGTGTGATCACGGCTGCTTCGACAGCGGTGACACCAGAGTTAAAAACTAATTGGGTGAGAAACGCCAGTCGCGGTGACGATAACGCGAACGGTGTAAGCAGTGCAATCGTCAATGTTGAGACGAGTAGTACAGTTCTCTCGGCAGCAACACAAAAAGCCGAGGATGAGTTAGAGACTCGATGGGTGAGCGCCAATCGTGGAGGCGTTAACACGAGAGGTGTAGGTGGAACATACGCCAATGCCGGTTCTTTGAGAACATCTGGTATTAGTGGTATAGCTGCAATTGATTGGTCTATACTCTTCGGAGGCATAGCCAAGGCAGTTATGGCTCTATTGTCCGGATTGATTCAGGGAATTGCTAGATCTGAGTCTGGTAACGGGTCTAGAAGAAGTACATTACCGGAAGCTGTGCCTACAGCCAGCTACAACCTTGAAGAGCCATTCAAGGTAGCTGAAGGAATATTCGTGGCTGTTAGATCGGCCCTGATGAAAGTTAGTGCTTGGTTGAAGCAGTATACGAATCGTGTTGTAACGATCCTTAGAACGTACGGCAGCAAATGGACTAATCGCTCTGTACTTATCGTTAGCGTTGTTGAAGATACGACTACAAGTGATGATGAAGGTGTATCAACGCTTGGAAGCGAATCGAATGCTGTGTCTAATGATGAGAAGGCTAGTACACAATCAAGTGATGTATTTGGTGTGTCTAGTGCAATCAGCAATGAGTATGGTCGTGTAAGCGATCAAACTGTTTCCGTTGTTGGTGTTGGAAGAGTTGTATCACGTTCTGTTAAAGGTAGTACTAGCGGATTCAGTGTATGGCTTAATGTGGATGCTGTAAGTGTGGCTGAAGCAATAAGCGGTGCTGATTCTCTGTACAGTGGAAAACTCAGAGTATTCGCTGATGATGTATCCGGTGAGGCTGAGTTAGATGCCTTTGGTATACTTGGTCAAGTAATTGATCATGCTGACATTGTTACTGAAGTAAGCTTTGTCAGGGGTGTAAGGTTTGATGGATATGTTGTAGCCGTCCTCAGTAATGAGAATGTGCTGAATAACGTATTCACAAATCGTATCCTGAGTGTGTTGGCCAGTAGTGGCTTATGTGCTGAGGGTAAAGCCTTTGATGTAGACTATATGTCTGCTGTAAGCAAGGCTGCTGATGTTGCGTATGTTGGAAGTATCAATGGTATGGCTGGAAGAGATCAGGTATCGTTAGTTGCTGTGAAGCAGTTGCGCGATGTTGAAGCAATAAGCGGTGCAAAGATTCTGTATGGTCATGTTCTCAAGGTATCTGCTTATATAGAAGTAGGTGCTGCTGAGGATAATGCCTTTGAACAAAAGCTTGAACGAGATGATGCTCAAGCCGTGTATGCTAAGACAGTAGGTGCAGTAACTGTCGAAGATGCTAGTGTGGTTGAGGTTTATGAAGGTTCTGATGTTGTGAAAACAACTGAAAGAGCTGTAAATGCCTTGACTATATTAGAAGATGTTCCTGAAGTGGCTTCAAGTGGTATAAGTGAAGCTGTCAGGGATACGGTCTTAGGTAGTGAAATTGGTCAGGCTGTAAGTACTGTAGAAGCGTACGAAGAATCTGCTGAAGGTGTGCTTAGCAGTATCGCAGAATTGCTGAGAGCCTGGATTGCGAAAGCGATCGAGGTGATAAGTGGTTCTGAAGATGTGTTAAGAAGAGTTCTCAGGGTGTTGCCTGTAGGTATAAAGGTAAGCGCTGCTGAGGATAAAGCTTTAGCGGATGAACTTGATCTGAGAATCGCTCAGGCTAACCGCGTTGTAACTGTAGTAAACCGCTCTGTAAGAAGTGAAGGTATAGTAGAAGGATTGCTGAAGTCTAAGGTTGCGCAAGTAATCGAAGGTGTAAGCAGTTCGAATATTGTATCTGATAAGGTTCTCAGTGAACAAGCTGTTGAAGAAACAGTAAGTCTTGCTGAGGCAAAAGCCTTTGTGAAGCTTGGTCGAGTAATCGGTCAAGTGATTAGCTATGCGAATGCAGTACGAGCAGAAGCTAGGGTTGCTGGTGATGGTGTACTGATAACAGGAACTGAAGTTGTGCCTGGATCAGTAAAAGCTGTTTCCAGTGGAATTCTCAGAGTACAGCCAGTAATGGATGTGACTGAGAATAAAGCCTTAGGTATACGGTTTGGTCAGGTGACTGGTCAGGCTGTAAGTACTGTAGAAGCGTACGAAGAATCTGCTGAAGGTGTGCTTAGCAGTATCGCAGAATTGCTGAGAGCCTGGATTGCGAAAGCGATCGAGGTGATAAGTGGTTCTGAAGATGTGTTAAGAAGAGTTCTCAGGGTGTTGCCTGTAGGTATAAAGGTAAGCGCTGCTGAGGATAGAGCCTTAGCGGATGAACTTGATCTGAGAATCGCTCAGGCTAACCGCGTTGTAACTGTAGTAAACCGCTCTGTAAGAAGTGAAGGTATAGTAGAAGGATTGCTGAAGTCTAAGGTTGCGCAAGTAATCGAAGGTGTAAGCAGTTCGAATATTGTATCTGATAAGGTTCTCAGTGAACAAGCTGTTGAAGAAACAGTAAGTCTTGCTGAGGCAAAAGCCTTTGTGAAGCTTGGTCGAGTAATCGGTCAAGTGATTAGCTATGCGAATGCAGTACGAGCAGAAGCTAGGGTTGCTGGTGATGGTGTACTGATAACAGGAACTGAAGTTGTGCCTGGATCAGTAAAAGCTGTTTCCAGTGGAATTCTCAGAGTACAGCCAGTAATGGATGTGACTGAGAATAAAGCCTTAGGTATACGGTTTGGTCAGGTGACTGGTCAGGCTGTAAGTACTGTAGAAGCGTACGAAGAATCTGCTGAAGGTGTGCTTAGCAGTATCGCAGAATTGCTGAGAGCTTGGATTGCGAAAGCGATCGAGGTGATAAGTGGTTCTGAAGATGTGTTAAGAAGAGTTCTCAGAGTGTTGCCTGTAGGTATAAAGGTAAGCGCTGCTGAGGATAAAGCTTTAGCGGATGAATTTGATCTGAGAATCGCTCAGGCGGTTATTGCTGTAACAACGGGTAGAGGTTCTGACAAGGCAGAGTTTACTCAGGATGTAGCGGTTGTAACAGATAGAGCTGCGGATCAGAACGAGGCAACTGGTACAGGCGAAAAGAGAAACACTACAAGAACTATTTCTGGGCTGTCTAGAATGGCTTGGGAAGGTTCATTAGGTGTTGAGAAACTATTGGCTGCTGCTATTCCAGTTAGCACGCCACTCGTATCGTTAGTTGTATCAAAGTCCCTCAAGAGAGTAAAACTCTTAACTCAAGTCTTTAAGCGAGAAAATCTCGCCAAAGCTATTTGTGTCATTACTAAAGGCATATATGACACATATGTCTCTATAAGGACAAATCTTACCTTATTGAAGCTCAGATATGAAGTTGCACCAAGAGCTGCAAATATAGGATCTGTTGCTTCACTTATATCCCATACAAAACGAACCCTGTCTGGTATGGCTGCCATTCGTGCAGATATTACCGGTCAGGGTTCTTCATTTGATAGAACAAATACACAAGCAATTCAATTAACCACAGGAGGTACATTATGGTCCTTATCAACACGCAAACCAATCAATTACCAGACATCGAATTCAAACATCTCGTTGAGATCCAGCGTTGCGACTGTATCTTCGGCACTGCCAGAGAGAAGACAGGAAGAACTCATTTATACCTCATCTTCAACCATAAAGGCCGGATTTACCGCCGTAACGGCCTTAAAGCAACTTGGGTTGAGCTTACCAGCGCAGCCGAGTACAACCATGTTCGAGGCATCCTCTCCAGTGCGATCCAGAATAGAACAGTTCCGATTTACAGAACAGGATCACGCAGAAATCTCAACTAAGGGAGGCAGATATGCATTATCTCAAACACCAGAGGTGGGAGAGAAGGTTGTTCTTTCCGCCTCTGGCCGCGAATCCGTTACAGCTTCTGCCTCCTCTTCACCGATAGAAAGAAATCTCGGTGAAACAGAAAAATTATTGAGACGCTTGAAACTCGATAATAACGATGAATTAGCCCAATTATTAGCGGGTAAAGATAAAGAAGTTATTGAAGATATCCTGCTTTCCAAGTCCTACAAGAGATATCAGAGAGCGGCAAAGAAAGCAAGACAGATGGGCGAAGCCGTAAAGACATTCGGAGCGAGTACGGCGAGGTTCTTCCGTTCGGTCTTTAGTGCTGTAACCTATAGAAATATGTTCAGAGCTGCAGCAACAGGAACCATCAAATCTGCGATACTCTACCTCATTGTTTCCTATGGATTAGGTAAAGGTCTGACAGTCGGCTTGCCGGTTGTGGCAAAGACCGTACCAGTTGTTGCGACAACGGTTGGTGCCGTTTGGCCAGTCCTTCTCATTATTCCTGGCTTGATGTTGGGCGCAAGGGTTTATAACTTCATCAAACGAGGTGGCGTGAAAGAGATGGTTGACAGCACTGTTGAGGCTGTAAGCATTAAAGCTGGCAAGGTCAAAGAGTTCATGGCCAGAGATTACAGGAAGACGGTTGAACACCTGACGGCGGCCTGGACAGCGCTCAGAAGCGTACCTGGCAAGGTCAAAGAGTTCATGGCCAGAGATTACAGGAAGACGGTTGAGCACCTGACGGCGGCCTGGACAGCGCTCAGAAACGTACCTGGCAAGGTCAAAGAGTTCATGGCCAGAGATTACAGGAAGACGGTTGAGCACCTGACGGCAGCCTGGACAGCGCTCAGAAGCGTACTTGGCAAGGTCAAAGAGTTCATGGCCAGAGATTACAGGAAGACGGTTGAGCACCTGACGGCAGCCTGGACAGCGCTCAGAAGCGTACCTGGCAAGGTCAAAGAGTTCATGGCCAGAGATTACAGGAAGACGGTTGAGCACCTGACGGCAGCCTGGACAGCGCTCAGAAGTGTACCTGGCAAGGTCAAAGAGTTCATGGCCAGAGATTACAGGAAGACGGTTGAGCACCTGACGGCGGCCTGGACAGCGCTCAGAAGCGTACCTGGCAAGGTCAAAGAGTTCATGGCCAGAGATTACAGGAAGACGGTTGAGCACCTGACGGCGGCCTGGACAGCGCTCAGAAGCGTACCTGGCAAGGTCAAAGAGTTCATGGCCAGAGATTACAGGAAGACGGTTGAGCACCTGACGGCAGCCTGGACAGCGCTCAGAAGTGTACCTGGCAAGGTCAAAGAGTTCATGGCCAGAGATTACAGGAAGACGGTTGAGCACCTGACGGCAGCCTGGACAGCGCTCAGAAGTGTACCTGGCAAGGTCAAAGAGTTCATGGCCAGAGATTACAGGAAGACGGTTGAGCACCTGACGGCAGCCTGGACAGCGCTCAGAAGTGTACCTGGCAAGGTCAAAGAGTTCATGGCCAGAGATTACAGGAAGACGGTTGAGCACCTGACGGCGACCTGGACAGCGCTCAGAAGTGTACCTGGCAAGGTCAAAGAGTTCATGGCCAGAGATTACAGGAAGACGGTTGAGCACCTGACGGCAGCCTGGACAGCGCTCAGAAGTGTACCTGGCAAGGTCAAAGAGTTCATGGCCAGAGATTACAGGAAGACGGTTGAGCACCTGACGGCAGCCTGGACAGCGCTCAGAAGCGTACCTGGCAAGGTCAAAGAGTTCATGGCCAGAGATTACAGGAAGACGGTTGAGCACCTGACGGCGGCCTGGACAGCGCTCAGAAGCGTACCTGGCAAGGTCAAAGAGTTCATGGCCAGAGATTACAGGAAGACGGTTGAGCACCTGACGGCAGCCTGGACAGCGCTCAGAAGCGTACCTGGCAAGGTCAAAGAGTTCATGGCCAGAGATTACAAGAAGACAGTTGAGCACCTGACGGCAGCCTGGACAGCGCTCAGAAGTGTACCTGGCAAGGTCAAAGAGTTCATGGCCAGAGATTACAGGAAGACGGTTGAGCACCTGACGGCAGCCTGGACAGCGCTCAGAAGTGTACCTGGCAAGGTCAAAGAGTTCATGGCCAGAGATTACAGGAAGACGGTTGAGCACCTGACGGCAGCCTGGACAGCGCTCAGAAGCGTACCTGGCAAGGTCAAAGAGTTCATGGCCAGAGATTACAGGAAGACGGTTGAGCACCTGACGGCGGCCTGGACAGCGCTCAGAAGTGTACCTGGCAAGGTCAAAGAGTTCATGGCCAGAGATTACAGGAAGACGGTTGAGCACCTGACGGCGGCCTGGACAGCGCTCAGAAGTGTACCTGGCAAGGTCAAAGAGTTCATGGCCAGAGATTACAGGAAGACGGTTGAGCACCTGACGGCGGCCTGGACAGCGCTCAGCACGGCTGAAAATTACAGAAGAGCAGCAAGGGGAGCAAGAGATTACCTCTTCAGAAGAATGTTTGCTTCGAAGTTGTACAGAAGCACAAGCAGAGAACAATTGGCTGACCTGATCACGTCCATCGACAGAAATGCCGGAGAGGAAAGCACAACGGCCTTGTATGGCTTGAAGGCCGTCTTTGATTCCGGTGTCAATAGAGGCTTTGAGAAACAAGATGAGTTTATTAAGCAATTAAGCCGTATCTCAGAAACCTATAAAGAGCAGACAGGGTTCTACTATTATCTCTTAACAAAGACATATCAAGACAATAAGAGACAGACAGAAAGACTTCTTAGCGCTCTCCTGAATCCGATAGTGGACTTAGGCAGACTGCTGGAAAGCATGAGAACAAAGATCGTCTTCGAAATTTCGGCCGGCGGAGAGGGAAGCGGCGACGCAGAAGAAAACAATACTAGATTCTTTGCTGAACACATGATCAGCAAGATCGGAACAGGCAGTATAGCGACAGCTGGGCAGCAGGCCGTAAAACGTGGATCTATGGTCATCAGATTCACGGATCAGATGTTACCGACAGGGTATCCGCAAGGTATTTACCGCGGAATTACATACTTAAGCCCGCAAGCCAATATCACGGCGGCCGAGCTTCCTGTGGCCAGTTCGCCCGTACGGGCTTCTGTAGAGGACACCTCGGTCTCCAGTCCGGTTAAGGGAGAAGAAACAGAGATTTCAAGTCATGAGACCGGCAATGTCTCCAGTCCAGTCAAACCTGGTATTTGGAGTAACTTAAGAGATTTGTTCACCAGACCGCTGCAAAAGCGCGATGTCTACAATGTCTTCAAATTATTAATTCACGCTGGAATAGCCGCTGCCGGTATTGCCCTCGTTCCAACGATGGCTGGGTCGCTTATAGCCATTTTCGGCGTATCATCGCTAATTATGGCCGGTTTGGCCCTGTTTGTGAAGGACGTCAGTAATCTTAAGGCTGGAAAAGATGCCTCCTTAACTTACGGTGTCCTGGGCGGCGTCAGCTTGCTCGAACGCCAGGCGTTGAGAATCATACATTCCCAGACATATGCTCCGAAGCCGTCCTCATTAATCGGCAGCATGTTAAGGATCTTCGACAAGAATAAGACAAAGATTGCCCTCGTTTCACTGGCAGCAGGGGCGGTTGTCGGCGCCCTGTTCATGCCGCTTACTTTAACAGCAGTAGCAACAACAGCTTTCTGGATTTCCGTGGCTAAAGGCGCCATCTTCGGATACCTGGCACCTTACCTGGTCAAAGTGGTCTGGAACTTCTTCTGGGAATACATCATGAAATCTATTGATTTTGCTGAATTCGTCAAGGAATACAAAGACGGAACCATGGATGCGCAGAAGAGGAAGAGTGTTGAAGCAGAGACCGAGATCCTCAGAGAAGAATTAGCGACTGAAAAAATAGGCAGTATCCGCAAGACCTGGACATATGGTCGACAGAAGTTATTGGCTTGGCTGGTCTCCGCCTTCCCGGTTCCGTTTGGTATCGTACGCTTTGCGGTCAGCCGAGGCACCATGCTTCTCATTTCCGGCGTTATCGGCCACGCTCTCGTTATCTCGATATTCGGTATGGATGTTGTCGCATCCAACGCTTTAGGCTTGCCGTTATCCGTGCCCGAACTTGTCAAATTAATGATTACGGTGCTTGGCTTGAGATTCATGAGTGTTCTTGATACAGCCAAACATCTTATGTATATCCGGGCCAGGAAGAAACAAGGTGTTAATATCGCCTCGACATCTGCCCGCTACTTGTACGGCTTGATGCATCCGGCAGAGGGCAAGAAAGCTAATGAGAAGACAGAAATTCTTATCAAGGAATTGATCGCCGACGGAACTGTAACGGCTGAAGGCCGGCCGGCCCTGAAGAAAATGTTAGAGGCCGAAACCAAGGTTGCCGCGCCGCAGGGACGAAGCATCATGAACCGGGCCTTAGCATTAGGCAAGGCCTTAACCGGCTTCTGGTTAGGTGTGCCGCTGGCGACGGTCTTCTATCTCGGATATCTCCCGGTCTTCCTGATGAATAATACGAGAAAATTTGATTTTGATTTCTTCGTTAACCTGATGCAGGAAGCTAATAAAGATTTAACTGAAAAAGCCAAGACATCCTATTTCGCTCAATGGCTCTTAGAAGGCGGCAAGTTCTTAAGCAGCTTGTGGCATATGTCCTTGATCGGAATTGAAATTGACGCGGTTATGGGCGGCAGCAAGGCCTTGGCTGAACACCCGATCTTAGGCGTTGTGGGTAAACCGATCTACAATTTGGCCGAAGCTCTTGAAGGTCAGTATGGTGCGATTAACTGGGCTCAGCATGGTCTGGATAGTGTCGAAGATGCAGCTGGAATACGCGCCAGCAACTGGGTCTATCAGAACATTATGGGTGGAGAAAAAGATATTGCCGTATACGAATTAGCGGCCAGAGCCAAGACTTTTGACGCAGAGCTTTCGGATGAAGATGCCGTGGCCCAAGCGGAAGAAGCCATAACAGCCACGAGAGAAAAACTGAAGGATGAAAATGTTTCAGAAAAAGAATTGATCAATCTCAGCGCAGAACAGTTGCAGCTTCAGCTCCTGGCCGATATGAAAGAAAAACGCGATCGTCAACTGGCATTGTTGCTGGTGGAAGCTAACAGAGAATCCTTAGAACAATATCTGTCCAAAGCTCTTATTGATGCCGTTGTTGAAGATAAGGCCAAATGGGATGACTTAGATGAACAGGATATCGCCTTCTTCCAGGAAGCATTCCAGCTCAGCGGTGACGACCGGGATGACTTTGAGTTGACACCGCAATCGTTAGTCCACATCAGCAATAAGATTGCTGAGGGTGAGATTACAGAAGACCTGAGAAGAAAAGTGGCCGAAGAACCGGGAGTGGAAGGCAGGGACGTTCCGGAAACAACAGAGAGACTCGAGAACAACGCGGCTATTGAAGATGAAATGATCGCTGCCGGGGTCCTCCGCGGACGGGATTCCAAGGGAGACGGAAGATTCGGAACTTATAGAATCGGGTCCGTCAATGGTCACGGCGGAATCGATATATTACTGCCGGAAGACGTGGAATTGAAGTCGCCGGTTTCCGGACGGGTTATCCATACCAATCCTGCGTCTGAGAAAGCAGGAAAGACCGTCTTCATCGAATCCGATGAAACAGTGGCGGGCGGCGATAAAGTCTTCTTTATCTTCTTCCACTTGAATGATTACGAGGTCGAAGAAGGAGATAAAGTTGAAGCGGGTGAAGTCTTTGCCCTCTCGGGTAAAACAGGTAATGCCGAAACAACGGTCGCCCATGTCCATATGGAAATCTGTATTGCGCCGTCTTCCGATCGCCAGAAAGTGATTTCCTTAATGACAAGAGATAAATATCGCATTGATCCGACAGAAGCATTCTACCGCGGATATCTTAAAGCCAAAGCAGATGAAGACCTCACAGGAACAGCGTTGACCGTGGAAGCTATAAGTCAGATGACGGTATCCGATGTCGAAGAAATGACGGATGCGGAAGACTTAAAAGCCCGCCGGACCAGAACACCGGTTAGCCATGATATCCGTGAACTCGATGATATCCTCGAAGATGCCTGGAAGAACTACCCGATCTTTAAACAGGTCGCCGAAGAATTTGAAGACAACAACGGCCAGCCGTTATTTACAAAGGACGAATTGGAGAAATTCATTATTTCCATGATGTATCAGGAAAGCCGCTTCAAACCGAGAGCTGTCAGCCGGGCCGGCGCAACAGGCATTATGCAGATCATGCCGGGCACCTGGTCTTCCATGGTTAACACGCTTTACAGCCGAGGCCTTATCGACAGCAGATGGTCCTATGGTGAAGCGTTCGACCGCGAGAAGAATATCACCGTTGGCGTCGCTTATGTGGCCAAGGTTATGGATACCATGTTGAACAGCAAGTATGAGAACAAAGACCTTACGTTAAGAGAGCTTCTGCAGTACACCTTGGCCGGATACAACGCCGGACCGGGGTATTCTGCCGGGTATTACCCGAGAGTTATTAAGGGTGATGTCTCCAAGAACCAGGAAACACCGAAGTATGTCAGAACAATTATGAACTATTTCGAAAATCTTGATGTGGATAATCTTGGCCGGTTAAGAACACGGTTGACCAGCGGACAAGAGGTAACGGTCCCGACCCGGTTAGGCAGACTTGACGGTGAATTCAAAGCGATTGACGAATCTTATAGAGAAGAAGGCATCTGGTTTATGAGCGAAACGGAGGCGGATGCCAAAGTCGAACAGCATGACGTTATTGCGAACTTGAGCTTGAGAGAGAGAATGGAGATTGCTAAGCAGAACTTTGAGCTGAAGGAAGCCTTGCCGGTCATGTCGATCCTGAGAATCGATGATCACGCACAGTTCAGAACAGAAGGCGCCGGCGTCGCCACTCCGGATCAGCAGGATCCGTACCTGATTTACCGAACCGGCGCCGGCTTGATGAAGATCACAACAGATGGCGTTGAGCCGTTAACAAACTTAACTGAATCAGATATAACAGACATTAACGCTATCTTGGACGAGGAATCCTTTACCGATGAGCCGGTCGGACCGAAACAAGGTATGGTCTTCATTGTTTCGCAGGAAGACAAGTTCAAGACGAGAGAAGAGCTGAACCAGATTGTCTACCGATTGTTCAGACAGGCGGTTGAAGTTGCCGAGGTCGACCGTATGCAAACGATGCTGTGGTTTGCCAGCAAGAACCCAATTTACGCCTTGGTTGATGAATTCGATAATATTGATACTCCGAGATTTGTAGCCTCAGAACTTGCCGGCCGCGTTGTGCCGTCAGAAACTCCGGAAACAACAGCGGCGACGGAAGGCTTGATTGTGAATACTGAATATCAGATCAGAGCACAAGGCCTGTTTGTGAAGCATATTGTGCCGGAACAGAGCACAGTCCGGAGCTATATGGATGGTACGGTGATTAGCGTTGAGCCTGGTCCGTTCGGTGAAGAAATTATCATTGAATCCGAAACAGTGGAAGAAGGGTCAGGCAAGACAGTCAAAGTCCAGCAGATCTTCGGTCATCTCACAGGCACCAACGTTAACTTGGTCGGCCAGGAGATCAAGGCCGGCACGATCCTGGGCTTGGCGGGCACGTTTAGAACCGAGACAACAGCCCAGTCCGAATATGTCTTTAAGCTGAAGATTAATGATGAGACCTTGTCGCTCATGAATCCGTACCTGGAAGAAGATGAACTTCAGGTCTTAAGCGAACGGGGCGAAACGACGAAAGTCCAGACAGAGAAGATCCGCCAGCAGATAGATCGTGAACAGAGAAGACTCTTTAACGTTGAAGCCGGCAGATACGCTCCGGAAGAAGTGACACCGGAAGACAGATTAGAAGATGTCCGCGAAGGTATTCAGGAATTAGAAGAAGATATCCTTAAGGCCAGACAACTGCTGAGACAGATCCAGATGAAGACAGAAGGCGATGCCCGTAACGATGAACGCAGACGGCAGGAAGCCTTATATCAGGTCTTTGACGTTTATAACCAGGTTCTCACCTCCACGCCGCAAAACTTCGCCAATGGATTGACCCAGCAGGATCAGCAGAAGGTGGCCAGCCTCTTCGCCGGAATCGGTATCAACTGGAATCCGGGCAACAAGCTTTTCGGGCATTCCATCCAGCTTTGGGAAGACGGCACGCTTGATTTCATGATCGGGCTCGATACACCGCTCAATAAATATGCCCAGATTATCAATATGGCCACCGGGGCGGAAAGCATTGCAGATGCTTCCATCGCTACCCAAGCCTTCACTTATGTCGCTTGGGCTCAGGCCGCATCAGAAATTTATAACGAAGGCATGGAGAAGGTTTACCTCAACATGGAAGGCGTGGGCGGTATCGCGGTTCAGAGAGAACATCCTTTCTGGAGACTGGATAAGACCCGCGGAGCCCTGGACGTCTTGCGGCCGTTCGTGGATCTGACAACAGAGCTTAAGGCCAGTCCGGAAATTATTCCGCTTAACGATGAAGGCACGGAAGCCAAGTTCTCTGATATCCGCACGGGCCGCAAAGCTGACATCCCGTTGTCGCACTTGATCGGCGACTTTGTCCAGGAAGTTTTCGGCCGCGTATGGAGCATCTTTGGTGATCCTGATAAGGATTCAGTTTACGAAGGCCATAAATATCCGGCCGTACCGTTCATCGGCCGACGGGAAGTCGATTATACCTTAGAGGCTAAAAAGAACACAGACCCGAGCATTATCTATGCTGTTCAGAGAGGAAAAGAAGGAGAAACAATTGAAATAGAGGACAATGTTTATCCGGCAGACTGGTTTGATTTCGGGTATCGATACAATTTGAGAGCCGAGGATCCGGAAGACAGAAAAGAAACGGTATTCATCACGCTCCGCTACTGGTATAACATCGAAGCCGTTGAAGAATTGCAGGAAGAGATTGTCCAGATACAGGCCCAGTTGAGCCAGACAACAGATGAGACTGAAAGGGCAGAGCTGGAAGAAACCCTGCAAGAGACATCCGCGGCTCTGAAGGAAGCGAAGACCCCGGTCACGAAAGCCTTCATGGAAGATCCGGTCAACCGCTTCCCGTACAGAGAGCAAGGCGAAATGTATGTCTTGCCGTCCGAGGTCTTTAACCAGAGACTCTTTGAGGCGATGTTCGGCAAGAACAAAGAGACCCGTCCGGTGGCTGTCAGCATCAACCCGGTGACACTGGAAATCATTGCCGAGCATTATTTCGAAGAGAACCTGCCGGCCGTGCTGCCGAACAAACTGTTTGAGCGTGACGGCATGACCTACTACTTAGGCCGCAACCCGGTTGAAGTCGCAATTGATCCGCACTTTATCATCAACGAAATCGGCGGTTCGGACGGCGGTGAAGGCGGAGATAATGGAGAAAAAGAAGTCCGCTATGTCCATCCGATCGTGATCTTCGGAGCCGAGCCGGCTGAACTGAACCTCTGGATGCATACGAATCCGGCAGATGATATTGCGGCCTTGATGGCTGTTTATGACACCGAAGGAAATTATCTGAGGACAGACCAGCTGACGCAGGATCAACTCCTGGATATTGAAGAAGGAACGCTCACAGCCGATGTGAACGGACAGACCAAGATCATCTACAACACCATTTTGAACGAGATCGAAGAAAGCGGATATCTGAACAACCGGGGTGAAAGAATCCAGTACAATGCCGCCGACTTAAGCCGCAGGGAAGTCGATGCCATCTTAGGTCGTATCCCGGCCGAAATCGGCGAACGCATCGATATGGTGGTCTTTGATCCGACGGACCAAATGACGGAACCGGCCCGTATCGTTAACGTCCGCGTAACCGATCCGTTAAGAATTGAAAACTCTTCCGAGATCGTTGAGGCCTCAGAGAATCAGACCATTCTGATTGTGCGTGATAAAGAGTTCTCGGAAATGTTGATCGCTATTCCGGAAAGCACAGTCACCAACGAGTCGATATTAACGAACTTAGAGAAGGGCGCCATTAAGTATGCGGCGGACGAGGTTGTGAAGAAGACCCGCCTGCCGCCGTACAGAAAACTGGTTATCGGCGGTGCCCAGCTTGACAACGAGGTCGTCTCCTTGAGGGAAGAGGAAGACAGAGTCAGCACACAATACTGGACATTACAGGATAAGAGAACCATCAAGGGTGAGGTCGGCGTCCTCTTCTTGAGACCGGAAAGAGGCGTTCCGGTGGGCATGGTTCATTCGGTATCCAACCCGAGAGAAGGTTCACGCTATATCTTCAACGAACAGGAAATCGTCAACGACTATATCAGCCGCGAGCAGGATGAATATATGTCTCTGCTGATGCAGTGGACCAAGCAGGACGGCCAGACAGAAGTGGCCAGAAAGATTATCGAGTACCAGGCGGACGACGTGCTGCCGAACACCCTGCTGATCAACCGCCGTACAGGAAACGTCAGCGTATTCGAATACGGTCCAGGATTCACCAAGGTTTACAATGAACTGGCTGACAGAGGCAACCTGGTCGCTGTCCAGAATGCCGATGGAACATATCAGTATACAGACCGCACTCCGATCATGGATGTCGAAGACGGCGTTGAACTGCCGGTTTCCGAACCGGAAGTGAATACAGAGTTATCCGCTTTTGACCAGGTGAAGTATTCTCAGGCCGATATTCAGAACATCCAGAGACTGGCGACCCTGTTAAAACTCGATAGCGAGGATACGGCTCTGAATGAGATCATAGCGAAGCTCACCGAGGCCAGAGACAGCCAGGAAGGCCTGGTCGATGAACTGAATGCCATGTTGGGGACGCTGGACAATGAACTGCAGGAGCTTGAGAAACAAATGGTTGAAAGAGACGATGACGTTGTCCAGCAGCGGTTAGCCGCCTGGAAGAGCTTCCTGCAGAGCGGAGCGGAACAAGACTTCAAGCTGATTGAAGGGACAGCCTTGGAGAAATATTTGAGAATGATCGCCCTTTCCGAAGATCCTAACGACGTCAGCGGTGAGAAATACTTTGCCGAATTAAGAGAAAAGATCGAGGAAGAAGACGGTGATGTGGTTAAGGTCTTGACGGATGTGATCAACGAATACCGTGAGCGAGGCACAGGCTCGCTGTTCGGCGTAGAAACGGCTGAAGATTTAAGAACAGATTTGGCTGATATCGCCGATGCTTTGACGACTTTGCGCAACTTGCAGAACGGCGTTTCCGAGAACATGGTCTTGGCCGCCCAGGGCTTAGGGTTGGGAGAAAGAGATTCCGAAGGCAACCTGCCGGAGGAAGGTGACACAGAAGGCTGGAAAGCGGCTGTTAACCTGTCCATTACACGAGCGGGCTATCAGATTCAGTCCATTGAAGGGCCGTATGAGTTAGATCCTATCACGGGAGAAATCGAATATGACGACGAAGGCAATCCGAAACCCGGCCGTCTGGTTGCCATAGAGGCCTTGTGGGATGAAAGAGATTTCGAGAACCTCTTGCCGAAACGCGAAGAAATTTGGGAAGGCATCCAGTATTACGGAGACAGATCCAAAGGCATTACCGGCGATGACGGCTTATATGATAGAGCTCATGGCAAGGATGACATTGAGAGAATGGGGTATATCCAGCGCCTGGAAGAAGGTATCGAGCAGCTGGAAAGCTTAGAGCGGGATACGAGAGGCCAAAGCGATTATAATGCGCTGATCAATGATTGGTTGTCCGCCACCCGCAGAGAGCTGGTCTTAGCCAACCGGAACCTGCAAGAACTGCGCTACTATCAGAGACTTTATGAGATCAGCGATCAGGGAGGAAATATTGCCGCCGAAACAGTCACCAGCATGTTAGACCGCCGCCGTGAATTAGCGGAAACAGAAGCTGGCCTCCTCAGAGAAAAACAATCCCTGCTCCGGAGGTCGATCGAACTGAATGTCGTTGATTTCACCGATGAATTCTTCATTATCCCGATTAAGCGCAAGGCAGGACAAGATCCTGAAAAGGTCAAGACGATTGAGGAAGTTAAGACATACTGGCATATTGATGATGACCAGCCGCGGGCCAAAGAGACCATGGGCCGATACAGCCGTACGGCGGAAGCAGAGACATACTTGTCAACAGTCGTGGCTTACAACGGCGACCGCGGACCCGGGCCTCTCAGCGAAGCCACCACACAATTCGTGAACGAGTTTATCCCGACCTTGTCCCAGGAAAGAGCTTTCCATGACAATCCGGACTACGGTGTTCACAGACAGGTCGAAAGAGATCTGGCCCTGCAGGAAGGTCGGTCCAGTGAGACGGTGGATCAGATTATTGAGCGCAAGATCGCCTTCTTTGAAGCGAACCAGGCTATCTTGACGGAGCGGTTGAGGATCGTAGAAGAGATCAACACGTTAATCGCTAATGGCCAGTACTTCAAGGAAGGCGCCGGTGAGGAAATCGGCGATGTCCTGGACAGAGAAGCCGAGAACGCCCTGGCTTCGTTAAAAGCTGTTGATGAGAGAACAGGAGAAGGACGCGATCCTGCCTTTGATATGATGACGGCCGGCTTGCTGCCGATGATTCAGGCTGAGATCACCAATCTCAGAGAAGCCAACAAGCTGGCGGAGGCTGAGGAGGATTATGAACAGCTTAAACTCGACGCGAAGAGGCAGGTTAATGCCGTTGCCGATGCGGCGAATGACTATAACGATCAATTGGTCGCCTTGAGACAGTACCTAATCAAAGCTGTTGAAGAGAGTTCAGAGAGCGTTGAAGACAAAGAAATACATGTTAGAGCCATCAACAACTTCATCGCCCGCATGACGCGTTCACCGCCGCCGGTGATCAAGATTGGCGATGAAGTGTTCGTGAACAAGAAACTTTACGGCCGCGTGGCCATGGTCAACGGCCAGCCGGTGATTCAGTCCGGCACGATTGACGTGGTCAACCTCAACGGTGAAGCCACCGTCACCTTCCAGCAGTTCTCGGTTCATAATGCCGTTCCGGGCGTAGATTTGGAAGCCGGAACCTTCCAGGCTCAGAACGAAAACGCTCCTGAAAACCGCTACGTCCGGGCGAGCGTTGACCTCTCCGGCGCAGACAATACGACGTTTAGCCATAACCTCTCCGTCGGTTATACAGAATCTTACCGTTACCTGCAGAACGCCGCCGACCCGGATGACGGTGAGGATCAGGAAGAATCCGCTATCCTCCTGGTGGACGTCCTGGCTTACCGTACGGAAGTCGGCGACGCGGAAGTCTATGCCGGTCTCGCTCCGTTCTGGAAATTCAATGTTGAAGGCGAAGAGATGGAAACCAAAGGTGTCGAAGGGTATGTCGAAGTCAAGATAAACAAGACGACCATCAGCGCCGAAGCCGGGTACATAGATGGATACAGAGCCGAGGTGGGAGATGTTTATATCGTTGATCCGCTGACCGGGCAAACGGCGATCGATGAACAAGATCTCACGTTCGGCGTTGATGACAAGGTCAATTACCAGAAGATCACAATCGAGCAGGCTTTGACAAATGAGAATAGCGCACATCAGTTCAGCGTACGCGTTTCCGGGGTCAGGGAAGAAAGCGACGGTTTCGTCCATGACCTCTGGGAGGATTACACTCGGTATTACGCGCTCTTAGGGGCCACATACAGCTGGAAGACTTTCAGCATGTCCGTGGATCAGGCCTTCGGCGATTCTGACCGGTTAAGCCTGAGAAGCAACGTCGGGCCGTTCTCCGGTTACTACCAGAGGGAAAATGATCTTGAAACATATGGCGTGCAGTATAGCAAGAAGGGCATCAGCCTTGGAGCCTTCGTGAACCAGTACGGCGATTACGGCGCGACCGCCAGTGTCCGGAGAAACATTACGAAAGAACTTGAATATGAAGCGCGATATTCCACAACCGGTGAGCCGTCTGCCAACCTTAAATATGATTTTGTTTCTGTCGCCTGGGAGCAGTTAAGACGGCTCATCAAAGGCAAGGATATTGAAGATCAGGATAAAGAAAATAAACGGTTGCTGGGCGTGGCCACCGGATTCAACGAGGATGATGAAGAGATCTTCGGCAGCTACCTCAACGGCACGGGTGAGATGACCTTGAGCTCCGGCCGCGGCATCCTGACAGCCCAGCCGTTTGAAAGAGCCGGGCTTGATGCGGCAACGATTATTCCGAGACTCATCGAGAAAGGCTATGTATCGGAAGCCATGCGGGTGGCTCCGGAATTCGAAGAGCTGGATGCGGAATTCAAGGCATGGTTCCCGGGTCTGGAAGAGGATCAATTCGAAGAAATCGAAGGGATATTGATCAAGAGCCGGAAGTCGGTGTACAGCAATATCCTCCTTTCCATTACTCCGCAAGGCGATGTGGTGATCCCGAGCGCTGATCTGGTCGACCGCGGTATCGAGGCCTTTACGGCGGAAACCCTCGGCGGCGTTGCAAAATTAGTGGACGGTACGCCGCTGTTTGCCATCCCAGAAGCAGATCTCTCTTACGGCTTGTCCATCAGAGACACTTATGAAGACTATAGAGAACAGTTTAATGCTGTGGGTATTTTCCGTACGATCAATGAAGAGACAGAGCAGGTGACCTTCTACATGAAGGCGACCTACGTCAACGGAGCCGGCGAGACAGTAGAGTATAAGGTTGACCTGAAAGAGGGCAAGGCCCGCGTCATATTGCCGCAAGACTTCGAAGATCTCAGCGAAGACACGAGAAATGAGATGCCGGAAGGATACAACCAGGCCGTGTTTGTGGACGACAACTTAATGACGATGAGGAGAGAGCTCGAATTGTTAAGCAGTTCTCATATGTTGATGCTGGAGAATGCCGAGCCGGTGAGATTGACGAAGGACATCCTGGAAATCCTGGCGGATGGGGATAAGAGCAACGGCTATCTTGAGACCGAGAGCGTTACGGTTAACGGAGAAAGCGTAACCAGAACGGTCGTGAGAGGCGGAATTTATGACGGGGCCGTCATCGAAGGCAACATTGGCGCATTACGGTTAAAAGGAACAGGTTCGTTCAGCTTAACGTTGGCAACGCTGCTTGAGTTAACGGATTCCAACCTGGCTAACGGAACCATAGATTTCGTTCCGTTAGGACGTTATGACGAAGACGGTAAAGAATTGCGCAAACTTGTGGTTGTCGGCGGAGAATATGACGGCGCTATCATCGAGTTCGGGGCGGCAAGGAGCAGCGAAGATGTTTCCGGAAAAGATCTGTTCGAAGAAATTTCTTCAGATAAATTCGGTATTCCGATGGGCAACGGTCACGGAACGCTCTTCGCGGCAAAAGACCAGGTCGAGATGCTGAAAGATATCTTTGCGGTTGACCGCGAGAACATCGCCTCCTATATCGAGACGGTGTCCTTCAATGCCGAGACCATAAGCTTCTTGAGCGAACTCCTCCGTGAGGCCGGCGAAGACAAAGCCGTTGACTTATCGGCCGGGGAAATCAAGGAGCGGTTGACATCGTTCATGGATAAATACGGGTCTAAGTGGACTTTGCAGTGGTCCTTGTCCAGGTTCGGCGGACCGCGCATGCTGTCACGTCTGGCAACGCCGGATACCCGCGAGGCCGACACGTTTGTCGATATCGCCGGCAACCGACGCATTGTCATCGAACTGAGCCAGGATTATAAAGACGAAGTCAAACAGTTCCGGTTGAGCGGCAACTGGGTGAGAATCCTGCGGCAGGGCACCTTGTTCGATTACCAGATCATCAGCAATGAGAGATATGAAAGACTGATGACGCTGGATCACTCTGACAGATACAGAACGACAGATCAGCACCTTGAGTATGAAGGCGCAGGTTATCCGTATTATTCACCGCAATATCTGACCGGTCAGTATGAAGGCCGTCTGGAATCAGAAACCATCCAGTACTATTCACAGGAAGACGGATATATCAGTGAAGAGCTCAGGGCTCTGAAGTCAACGGTGGTCATTGATATGTTGCCGGTCTTGACGGCACAGGCGGAAGAAGCCCAGAAAGAAATTGAGGAATATACTGAAAGAATCCGCGAACTGGAAGCCGAAATCGCCGAGATCGAAGAGCGGATCGCGAAAGAAACGGAAGAACGGCTTGCCGCAGAAGCAGCCGCCGTAGACAGGAATCCGTCCCTGCTGGACCGCTTCATGGACTTCATTGAATGGATTATCAGCCTCTTTGTTGATCCGTATAATTCGCCGGAAGAGGATCGAGGAGATACGGCGCTTGAATTGCAGAAGAAAGTCTTAGAAGAACGTAAGCGTGTCGCAGAAACACAGAGAGGGGCTTCCGAAGAGCGGTTGAGCGGTTTGAGCGAAAGAATCGAATCGATGAAAGATGCTGACATCATGACGAGAGGTATTGTGGACTACAGCTTTGCCGGCGAAGACATGGTGGCAGAGAGACAGCAGACGGAATTCTTCTTCACGGATCAGGATAACACGGCCATGTCCATGACCATGGATGAATTGATGGATGTCGCCAATTATGAAAAGGCCCGCTGGAACGCAAGATACGTGAACAAGTTCGGCGTGCTTGACGTTACCCTCCCAGGAAACAGGGGCGCCCGCTTGTACCTGGCCGTGGATCAGGAAGAGTCGAAGATTGAAATCTTTGATTCCGAAAACGTCGGCAAGGTTTACTGGCTGGATGACTATGAGGTCAATGCTGACGGAACAGTCGACATAACAGGCCCGGTCATCGGAGAATCTCTGACAACTCGTGTTGACGCCGAAGGCAACAGATATGTCACGGTCAGAGATTTCGCGGCTGATACGGAAAGATATGACGTGTACAATGCCCAGGGCGAACTGCTGCAGAGCACAGATCCTGAGCGCGAAGAGATCCGTTATTTTGATCCGGAAACGGGCGAAGAGCTTTATTCCACGGATTACAAGAAAGAGACAGGTCTCACCGTAACGGTCCGTCAGGCAGACGGCACAGAGGTTGAAGTCGAAAATGTCACGGGAGTTTACAGCTATACCGGAACCAGGGAGAACCGCGTCCAGACATTCATTAACCTGAGAGACCAGGAGAAACTCGGCGGAAGCGCTCTTGTCACACGCAGAGAAATCGTTAAGGGCAAGATTATGGTAGAACAGATCGGGTCTATCCAGATTCCGGAGAACTTTGAAAATCAGGAACAGCTCTTCGCCTTGGTTAAGGATTCTGACAAAAACGAACAGCTTGGTGAGCGGGCGGGTGAAAAGAGCATCTTCAGAATCCAGGAAAGAAAAGAATATTCTCCGACAGGCAAGCATGAGACCAGCGAGGTTGAGATCCGCGCGAACGGTTCAGGCTGGGTCAAAGTCTGGGATACGGAAAATAGGGGCCGTGTCAGGGCCGGAGATATTCAGCAGATCGATTTCGCCGCTCTTATCCAGCATGATTTGGTCAGAGAAGCCTTGCTGAACCTTGATATGTCCCGGTTCAGTAAAGTGGATGATTTGTCGGATCTGATCTTTGAGGTTTCGACAGAGACAACGGTTGACAATGTCCGAACCACGACATACCGAATCCCGCATGATCCGGTGAAGAGAAAGATCATTACGGTCAGGGAAGAAGCTGTCCCGGCCCAGAACCCGGATAATCTTGAAAGAGACCTGGTGGAAATTATCGTGGGTCTTGAGTTTGATGAGAGAACGGGTGAAGTGAAACGGTCCGTGAAGCTCGATGACGTGATTACCAGAATTGAAGGGCCTGCGGGAGAGAAAGCGGAAGAGCGGGTTGAATATCAGATAGAAACATTCTTCAGAACGTTAAGTATTGAAGAGGCTGAAGCGCTTGGCCTGAAGGTACAGGCAGAGGCGTTGTTTAATGAGGAAATGGAAAGATCCTACAACAGAACAGCGCTCGTCCGCTTCGGACTTGAAAATGCTTATCTCTGGCAGCATCTGGCCAAGATGGGTATTTCCCGCGCGACATTGTTTGATATCGTTGAGGAAACACCGGTTATCCTTGAGAACGGTTATCTGACCAAAAATCAGATCGAGAGAGCCGAGCTTGACTGGAGCGATGTCTCCGAAAAACTGCTCCACAACGGGTGGGCTCAGCGCACAGGCCTTGAGGAGATTCACCTGATCGTCAACCTGAATGACGTGAGAGCGGAGATGACGGAAGTGTTCGGTGCGGATGCCAAGACGCTCCTGCCTCTGCTGGGCCGGCCGCGATATAATCCGGACAAGACAGGTAAGCAGCTTTACCATTACCTGACTCCGAATGACAGCCGCGGCCGCGATATCGCCACGCTTTATGCCAACAAAGATTTCGGTATTAATGTCCTGTGGCTGGAAGGACACAAGCTCAAGGTCAATAACGGGGAAGATATTGAAGTTGATCTGAGAGTCGGAATCAATCCGGGAACGATCGTGTTCAAGGACGGCAACGGCTTGAAAGAAGTCCGGGTTTTCCGTTCTCCGACCGAGGAGGAAGATTATTACCGGAGAGATGTCCTGGGCAATGACGGCCGGAAGTTCATCCTGACCGGCGGAAGAGGTGAGCAGATGACGGTCAAGATCGTCGATCCGCAGGTCCTGACACAGCAGCAGGTCGAGAGAGAAGAAGGCCTTGACTGGGAAGAAATTTCAGAGAAATTGCTGGCGAGAGGCTGGGCCGAGCCGTATACCGATGAAACAGAGATCCGCCTGATTGTCAATCCGGAGGATATCAAGTCAAGCATCGCCGAAGTGTTCGGAACAGACGCCGATAAGGTCTTGCCTGTCCTGCAGTATTCTTATAACGACGGCAAGACGCTCAGCCAGGTCCGCGGTTATGAATACTTCGTCTTGGACGCTCCGTTCCAGCGTGAAATCGTTTATACACCGGCCGGACAGTTGTTGACCGAAAATTATGCTCATGTGACCATGCAGATCATGCTGCAGATGCTCGGGGTGGCCACAAAGGGTGAAGAGACGGTTCTTTATGATACGCAGTCTCCATACAGAAAACCGTGGGCCGCCATTACCGATGAAGGCCATGTGATCAAGGTTTACCGCGACCTGGAATTCTTTGCTGTTCAGGATGAAGAATCTGAAAACGGCCAGTCCGAAGGTCAGCAGACCTACCTGCAGGGAACACGCATTCTGGTTGACGAAGCCGAAGGCGTGGCTCCCGGCCAGTTCAAACCGGAAAATTACCGGTTGGTCAAAGACGATGAATCTCCAGGACAGATTTATGAACAGGAATATACCTATAACGATGATGACCTGATCGATAAGGCCCGTCCGAAACTGTTCCAGAAATGGCTTGAAGAAGGCCGGTCATGGAAGGTCGTCGGCGGCTTGGGCGGAGCCTACCTCTTGGGTATCTTGATCATCGGAAAGATCGTTGCCTGGATCAGCCAGATATTACGGAAGAAAGGGCTGAAGAAGGACAAGAAGCCTGCACCTCAATCGGAAGAAGTGAAACTGGACCGGAAGGGTATTAAGAATATTGAAGAAATCCTGGCGAAGATCAAATACCTGCCGGCTTACGGCTTCCAGGAATCTGTGGCCCTGATGGCCAAGACCATGCTGACCAGCGAAATGAAGAATGACCTGTACAGCGGTGTTTCCGAAGAAGAGTTTATCAAGGAATTCTTCAAGCGCTACCGGGACTGGTTCGAGAGGATCATGGGCAAAGCGCTTGATGCAGAAGTCCTGAAGTATGAACTCGACCAGATCGACAATCACTTCGGTCTTGAAGAAATGTATCTCTACTATCTCGTGAATTTGGCATCTGATAAGACAGCGCACGTCACATCTGCCGTTGATTTCTACCGATTCTATAAAGCCTTGAGACTCAGACGCTACGGTCAAAAGAAGATCGGCGAGGTCATTGAGAAGCAGGAGGCCCGGCTCTGGTCTGTCATCCTGTCCCTGCACCAGAGAGTCGCTAAAGCCAAGGGCGGTCGCACTAACGCCGATGTCATTCAGCACGACGAAGTTGAAATGTACTTCCGTTCACCGAAGTTCATTACCTGGTATGAGACGCCGGATGAAAACGGCCAGACCGGACGCGACCTGATCGAAGAGCAGGTGAGAAAGGATATTGTTGGAATTTATAGGGATGTAAAGAAGGACAAGACAGCTGACAGAAATGTTGAGGAAGCCTTTGAATTTATGCGCACGGCTAATGTCAATAAGTTGCCGGCAGGGCCAGGGGCCAAGGCCATCTGCGTCAACGACTATATCAGGAAAGTTTATCCGGATGTGCAGACCAGCAAGTTCGGTCTCCTGGGCTGGTTCAAGATCGTCATCAACTTCAACAAGATCATTGCCACCCTGCTCGGCACGATCGTTGCCTCCTCTTACGGTCTGATTTGGAGCGGGGTCTGGAAGGTCCCGGCCCTGGCCGGCGCCTCCTTAGTGTCCTGGCTGACGGGTGTAGGCATCGTTGTCGGACTGGCAATCTTGGTGTACTTCGGTATCAAGAAGATCGATAAGATTTATTCGCAGAAGAAGACCCTGGATCATGATGAGTGGGATATCCAGCCGCTGGATGCCGGAATTAATCCGAAGAAACTGCACGGAAACACCGGAAGAAAGATCCGTGCCGGTATCGTCATGGGCTTGTCCTTCCTCGCCAAGTTTGTCTTCAACCTGTATATCTGGAAATGGCTCGCTGTGCCGCTCAGTATTGTGTTCAAGAGCTCCTGGATGCTGCCGGGCTTGGGAACCGCTGTCCTGCCGTTCGGGAATGTCATTCTCCTGGCCGGGGCCTTCTCCGTGTTCTTCATGATCTTCTTGCTGGATATCTTCGCTTACTTCTACCTCATTGAAAGCGCGCTCGGCTACATCATCGCCAAATGGAACGGTAACAACCGCGTGCTCACCTGGTCCGGCATCAAAGGCAAGGTCAAGGCAAAAGACAGCATCACGGGCAAAGTCGGAGCCGCCCTCACAGAAACCTTAAAAGATTATGTTCCGAAAGCCTTTTATGTTCTGGCCGGGTTCACAGCCGTTAAACTCCTCTGGCCGACGGCCGCGCTCGGATTCATCAGCTGGCCGGCTTTGGGCATCATCCTGGGCGGAATGCTTGCCTTAAAGCTCCTGAACGTGATCTTAGCTCATTACGGCTTGGAGAAGATCGGCGGAGATTCGGTTGATGATATCCTGGAAAGCGCCGCCGAAGAGTTCAAGAACAAGAACTTGCCGGCCTCCCACGTCAGCGCCAGGAAGGTTAAAGATGAAGAGGGCAAGGATACCTGGGTGATGTCCCGTGTGGATCTGACAGACGAACAGAAGACGATTGCCTGGGCCGAGGCCTGGAACATGATCATCAATGCCCTGAGAGAGGATGATTTACTCAGTGACGACCAAGCCGATAAATTGCGGTACGACATAAAACACAAAGAAAAATATAACTTCTTAACGGGTGAGGTTACAGGACGGCCTGACTTCTCAGCCGTTCCGGAAACGGAAAGGGTGCAGGCCCGTATCAAATACTTCCTCTCCAGCTTGTTCATGGATATGGATCAGACTCCGATCTGGGAGAAAATGTATACCATGAGTGTGGCCCTGCCGTTCCTGTTTGAAACCATTGTGTATCCGTTCAGCGACAAGACATTTGATGAATATGATGCCATCAACGAAAGATATCTGACCAATGCCACTTTCTTGACGTATATCATCAGCAAAGCCCCGCACGAATGGAAGAATTTTGTTCAGAGAATGGAAAATGAAGTGAAAGCCGATTATGCGGCTAAAAATATCTCGAAGCAGGAATTTGAGAGGAAGATGCATGATATCAAGAACATGGACCAATTGACTTACGGCCAGAAACTCGATATCAACGATGAAGATATGCAGTTTGAAGTCCGGTTATGGGTGTCTTACCGCTACCAGCCGCTGTCCCGTTCGGTCCGCGGTATTATGCGCTACAGAGAAATGTATGAATTCTTGGCCAAGGTCAACTTCCCGACTCTGGAAGGCTTGCTGCTGGCAGACCAGGAGAGCCGGAAAGCGAAAGCCGAAGCGGAAATGGGCCATGAAAAATTAATCCTGGAAGAACAGGAAGACGGATTGAAAGAGTTAATAGCAAAGATGAACGCGAAGAAAGACAGCGAGTCGCAAGAAAAGCAGCTGTTAAATATCCAGATCGCCGCTGTAGAACAGCAGATTGAAGAGCAGAAGGAGAAAATAGAAGCTCTTAAAGCTGAAATAGAGGCTGTGGCTGCCTTAACAGAAGTCCTAAATGACATATTCAGTCAATATGAAAAGATCGCCACGGCAGAAGAGGAATTAGAGGCTGCGGAAGATGAGGAAGCCAAGGCTGAGCGCCGCGCCGGACTTGAAAAATTGAGAAAGGAACTGGAAGGCCAACAGGAGAAACTCCATAACGCATATGATTACAAAGCAAAGATCCTCGCAAAAGTTGACGAGAAGTTTGAGTTTGTCGCCGGTGACCAGCCTTACGGTGACTTGCTGCAAGAAGACAGTGCTAAAGCCCATTTATTGATACAGGATATTCACTTGCTCCTGAAGAAATACCCGTCCATGAGAATGGCTTACCTGCACAATCCGGACAATAGGATCAACGGTTTTGCCGGTGCCTTGGTTGAGTACCGCGCAGGAGAAGTACAGGACGGTGAGGATGTTATGCATAAATTTGAGCGGGACGGCAACACCATCGGCCGCGTGGTCCGCCTCAACCCGATCCGCCTGCACAGCCATCCGTTTGCCGGTCAGGGTAAACCGATGAACCAGAATAATATCCTGCGCTTCACCCGCGGCCAGATCGTCATGGTCATGGACATGAACCAGGATCTTTACCTTGAAGAAACCTTTAAGGCTCCGAACGTCATGGAACAGTTCCGCCGGGATGATCAGGTCGCGATCGTCGGTGTTCCGGAAGATATCTTTACTGACGAATTCTCTCCGGCCGGTGCGGTGCACGCTTTCGGTGACCATACGTTCGTTACCATGGTCCAGAGAGTGCTGAACTTCATGGGCATCCGCTACCATTACGGTCACCCTGACTTTGTCCGGGGCAGATCGTTCAGACAATTAGGTCTCTTCAGCGCTCCGTGGGTCAATGAAGATATCTTCGGCGCCTACAAAGCCACGCTCATGGGTGAAAGAGTGTCGAACACGGAATTGATGCAGGCCGGTAAAGGCCGTGAAGCGGTCTACGTTGGTTTGGTCGGTATTTCCGAGAAATTCGGGGCTGGTGCCGCTGAACAGGCCATTGGTCATATGCTGCGGCAGCACAACAAATCCAAGGTCGTCGGCTTCAGCCGCTCCCTGGGCCACTTCGTCGCTTCGATCGGCTACTTCTTGCGCAAGCCTTTTGTCGTGATTTCCAATACCACATACCTGTTAACCATCGTATTGTTCGGTATGAGCTTGTTTGCCGGGTTCCCGAGCGAGCTTATCTTCGGTTTGGTCGGCTTCTTCTTATCGCAGGCCATCACCTCATCCGGTTATCTGCAGACAGTTCTGGAGAAAGGTCTGGTCCGCGGTACAGTGAAGTTCCTGAAACTGTTCCCGCTTCTGGCGATCACCTACATGTCCCTGGTTTATAACGCGTTCTCGGTCGGTGTGAAGAAGGCCTTGGTGAACCGGGCGGATTATATCGCTACCGGACGTCGGCCAGGCCGCGACACTGTCGTACCGTTTAAACCGACGAAGGGCTTTGATTCGAAAAAATTATTTACTCAGGGCGACTTGTACGCACAGGTGAACTTATTAGGCTACGGCTGGGTCATCCCGAGCATCCTCTTTGTCATCAGCGGTACGATCCTCTGGATGAATCCTGGTTCCATATGGTCGCTGTTCCCGAGCTTGATGGCCTTTGCTTCGATGTTTGCGCCGTTCCTCCTGAATCCGGGTTCAACTCCGACAACAGTCGGATTCAAGACCTGGGCCAAGGTTCACTTCACAGCCCATTATCCGCAGTTCTTCAAGAAGATCGGATTCAAGAAATGGGCCTTAACCACCGCAGTTATCGTCGGCCTATCCCTGCTTATGGGCGGTTACCCGTATATCCCGCTGATGCTTTATATCATCGTTTATCCGCTTATGAAGACGAACAAGTTCAAGCTTCAGGACTTAAGAGATCATATGAATCTCTACATGACAGGAACTCTGGTCATGTCGACACTGACGGTCCTTGGCCTGATCCTGGGCTTGATTGTCAACGTGCCGCGTTGGATCGGCGGACAGTTAAGAAAGATGTTCCCGGGAGACGATACCCGCGGGCCGGCTCCTCAGAACAACGATAACGGAGACTCGGGCTCAAGCCAGGGACAAGGATCAGATAATCCTCAGAACGGCGGTAAAGGAGGCTCGGGTTCAGGACGCGGATTAGATAATCCTAAGGTCAAGGTCTTCGGCTGGTTCGCAGGAGCCGGAGTGAGCATGTGGCTGATCAGTTCGTTCCTGTTGCCTCTCCTTCCGTCCGGCTTCCTCGGTTTATTCGCTTTTGCCGGCGCAGGTATTTTTGCCGGATCTTTCTTTAGCGGCTTGTTCACCGGGACCAAGGAAAAAGTCAAGCGGGCTGAAGAGATCCGCGGTGATTTAGGGAAAAATGTTACTGATCAGGTGTCCAGCGAGAAATTTATTGAGGATAATTTAAGCGAAGCCGTGGATCATATTTTGAAGCAAACAATTAAATTGTTCCAGCAAGCCGTGGAAAAGATCAGCGCTACCGAGGAAGAAGACGAAAAGGAATCGCGACGCCTTGAATTTATTAATAATTTTGTTTGGAAAAGAGAAGAGTTGTTAAGTGAAGACCTGAGAAAGGCCCTGGTGATATTAAAGGGCGGGGATGAAAAAGATGCCGAGATTAAGGAGGAGACTAATGTTTATGCAGAAAGAGCCCAGGAGTTCCTGTTCGAAATGATGTTTGCCCAGGCCAGCGACACCGGATATGTGGCCGGTCAGGTTTTGAAGAACCCGGCCGCTGTAAACGCCTTCAGGCAGATTGAATTGAAAAAAGACGGGACGGAACAGAGAAGATTTATCAATATGCTGATGAGTTCGGAATCAAGCGTAGACTTCAGAAAGTTAGTTCAGTTGTATATGTCTTTAACCGGACTGGAGCTGAAATCACATGATGTCTTGTTCCAGAGGGTGAAGAACGCATTAAGAGCTTTAGGCCCGGACGCTTCCCAAGAAGCCTTAGTAAGCAAATATAAAGAAGTCTTAGAAACCAATAAGAGAGAAGAATGGTTAAGGCAGATTAGAATTAAATTTGGGCCGATTTATGCCGGCACGGTTAAAGAACAGTTATTCAGTAATATTACGATACTACTCGAATACATGGAAGCCAGAACGACAGCGGATGAATTTATTGCTGTTATCCGAAAGGCCTTTGATTCCGTTGACAGAGATTCTGAAGAATATAAATTGTTGGCAGAAATAGAAGGGATTTTTGAAAAGGCCAAGGACGGTTGCATGGAAGATGCATTACTGAAAAGCGTTGACAGACTGTTTGTCAGTTCGGATTCATATGTCGAGAGCATTTCGGAGATACTGTTATCCCAGGTTCGTAGAGAGTTGAGCAACGTAACTCACCAGAAGGCCGCAGAAAAACTCTTCGGGCAGATTAAGAAGAAAGCCGAAGAGGCTGCTCAAAAGGTCATAGAAGATAAGAACTATGACGGATATATCAAAGCCATCAGCCGAAATCCGGAGGTTGTTGAAGCTCTGCGCGAAACCCGGGCAAGAATAGCAAAGACGGAAAAAGGAGACAAAATTTCCCAGCTTAAGAAAGAATTTGTCAGCAGGACAGTGTTGGAAGTCTTTGATTTGGATCGTGAACTGAGACAGGCCCTGCTGGATGTGAGTGAAAACAATGTGGATAAATTCAAAGAAAAGCTGTTTGCTGACATTGATAAAGCCCAAAAGGATCAACAGAAAACAGTTCTGGACAACAAGAAAACAGGGTTGAAAAAGATGGCGGAGAAATTATTAAAGCGTCTTTTGGATAAATTCCGTGGAGTCCGGAAAGCCAAGGGCGGTGTCACGGACGTAGTCACAGAGGATGTCTGGTATAAATCTCCGAAGACCTTCCGGGCAGCTTTGGAAGATACCCGCGATAATGACAGAGCTAAGGCCAGACAAGCATTGTACGGGGAAATGGAGAAGCAGAATAAAGATGAGCAGGAGAAAGCCGTAGAGAAATTATTGGATGCGGATGAATTGTTGAGAAAAGCGAAGATTGAGAATCAATCAGATATCGCGGAAAAGAAGGACGATATCTGGCAGAACCGCTTAAGCGCAGAATTGAGAACTGCCTTAGAGGATCTAAACGGTAATGATGAAGAGGAGGCCAAAAAGATGTTGGAGAAGGCTCTGACAGAAGCCTTCCTGGCAGCCAAGAAGGAAGAGGCGCTTGCCTTGATTGAGAAGAAGATCAAAGAGAATTCAGCTGCCTTGGCCCAGGATTTAGAGGAAATTATTGCGACGGCCGCCGAAACCAGCGCAAAGAAAAGGGATGCTCTAATCAAAGAATTAGCCGGAAAGATCAGCTTCACGGATGAAGAAAAAGAATTGCTGAAATTAGTTTATGGTAATGAGGAAAGAATTAATGCTGTTATCTGGACGCTCACACCTTACAAGGTTGCTCCTAAGGCTTCTTCTTCCCCGGTCCTGGAAGAAGTTTCTTCGCCGGTTTCTTCTCATCAGAGCCACGTGGTGGAAACCGGTCTTCTCTCAGCCGGCCGCCGTGCCTATGAAGGCCTTGCTGCCTGGCAGAAAGCCCTGATCATTGTCCCGGGCAGAAAAGACGCGGTTCGGGATAATGCCGAGATAAGCCTGGTCTTCCCGGCTGTCGATGAAACAGTTGAGCAAAAGGAAGTGATTTATATCACCATGGCATCCCTGATGAAGAGAATGGCCATGCTGTTGAGGTTCTTGTTGGACTTCCTGGTGAGGTTCCTTATGAGAGCGTTCGGGGCTCTGAGCCATGTCTACACCAAGGTTGTTACCCCGGCTGCCCGGGTGGCCCAGGGAAGCAGCTTACGATTGATTGATGAAGTCCAGGTTCAGCCGGTTGAGAGAAAAACATCGGTTGGCGCTTCCACGTTAATGAGCTCTTCGCCATTAAGCGCCGAAGAATATGCGGCTTACCTGGCGAGCAAAGAAGCCGATACCGTCAGCAGCAGTATCAAGGAAGCAGCGAAGAGTACCGTCGGCGCTTCCACGTTAATGAGCTCTGCGCCGTTAAGCGCCGAAGAATATGCGGCTTACCTGGCAAGCAAAGAAGCCGATACCGTCAGCAGCAGTATCAAGTCAGTTGTCAAGAGCAGCGTCGGCGCTTCCACGTTGATGAGCTCAACTCCGTTGGATATGAATGAATATTTTGTTGAAACGATGACCCGGACAATTGAAGCAAAAATTGCTTCAGGAGACGATTCTATTGCTTCTAGTGAAACTCAAACGGGCGCTGTCAGTTCTCCGATGCTCAACCGCTCCTCAGGGAACGCAAGTTTTGATCAGAGGATGCAAGGGGTTCTTGCTGAGGCCCGGTTAAGCGGCGAAGAGTGGACCCAAGGAGACACAACGTTCTTAAGGTTGATCGAACAATATGTTGGAAAAGATGCCGCCCTCCTTGATATCGGAGCGGGTGATAATGCGTTTGCCAATACCATAGCCGCCAGCAGCAAAGCTATGGAGCTGTTGAAGAGAGTGACCGGCATTGACCCGTTGACCAGTCCGGACGAGGGAGAGGCGGAATTTTATGGCCTGTCAGCTCAAGAGGCCGGTTTTGAGAAAGAATTGCGGCATCAATTCAACGTCATCACTTTGAATGAGCCGTTCTTTGCCGAAGGTGTGTTTGATGAGATCAAGAGGTCGTTGCCCGAACTGCTTCCGGTCAAAGGCCCGGCCATGGTTTTTGTCCGCATCCAACACGATGACATGGCGGTCTCCAGTTATCAGCGCTACAAAGATTATCTGCGCAGTATAGGCTTGACCGAAATACGCGTCTTTGAAGAATTGCGGGGCTACCTGCCGACGACTCCGGGGATCATGACTCCTGTCATTGTGGCCTGGCGGCCGGCACAGGTTCCGACAGACAGGATGATAACTTTGGATGAATTCTATGGAGAGCAACATTCCTCTTCGCCGATCAAGAAGAAGGCGGTGAAGAAGGGCTTAGCGCGGGTCCCGAGCATTACCGACATCCCTGTGTATCAGCGCGGCGACTCCATTCAGAATTATATGGAGATGATCGTCCAGTTGGCCGGTTCCGCTAAGGGCATGTCGCAGATCTTCAAGGAAGTTTACAGCACCATTCAGAAGTTCCGGGGCAGGAAAATTGATAAGGCGGCGCAGGAACAATTGAAATATTTTGAAGAGGTCGTTGAAGACGTTTTCGCACCGTTAGCCGAACGTCTCGGCCGGGATGATCTCTCCTCCATGCTGCGTAATGAAATTTATATGGTCGCCCATCCTCAGGAATATGTTCAGATGAAGCGGAAGATCGAAGAGGAACTGCTCGGCATGACGTATGAAGAAGCCAGGGGGACGTTGCTGGAGGTTAAGAGAAAGCTCCAGCAACGGCTGAAAGAGATTTTTGGAGAAAGCGGAGTGAAGTTCTCGATGAGCTCCCGCGTCAAGAGCGTTTACTCTATCGCGGAGAAATTCGAACGGCAGGAGAGGAAGGCCAAGGATGATCCTCTCTATGACCTGTTAGGTTTGCATGTGGTCGTGAAAGGGGAGATCCAGGATTATTGGGAGGCCTTGACGCTTATTGATGAATATAGCGATGAAATTTTTGTCGACATCGGAAGCATCATTCCTAAACGGACCAAGCACCGCATGATTGCGAAATTCGACCGTTATGACAGTCTGCATATGGGCCTTATGCTGCCGGCAAAATCATGGACAAAGGTCAAGGGCGTGCCGCTTGAGATTAAGATTATGAACGAGACGAACCTGAATCTTATGCGCTTCGGGAACAAAGCGGCCCACTGGTTCTACAAGATGGTTGAAATGTATCCTAACCAGGAATTTAATTTCCGCCAGGTTGATATCGCCGGTGACTTTGATGCTGATTTTGAACGCTTGCTGGAATCCATTCGCGACTGGGTTTATGTCCAGGTCCATGAACCGCCGACCCGTAAAGGCAGACACGAATATTCTTTCAAGACTTTGAGACTCAAGAAAGGCAGTATCCCGGCGGACATCGCTGCCAGAAAAGATATTCATAAACTGGATGACGAATATTTAGGGGTTGAAACTTTAAGAATCCGCAATGATTTTGACGCCTATGAAATCAGGGGCCGTCAAATAAGAAGCGAGAAGTATGAGCTGCAGAACGGGGATATTGTTGGCATTAATCCGCTGACTCCGGTCCGTCCGGGTAAACCGGGAGACAGCAGAAGTTATCTGGAGAGAAACCGCCGCTTTATCCTGCGTAACGCTATGAATCTAAGAACAGTGCTTCTGCTGGAGAAATTTGATTTCAATGCCGCGCAAAAAGGACGGGATTCCCTGTCGGCCTTAGGCTTAGGTTTGCAGAACGCTGGTCTTGTGCGCAGCCTGTACCTCCGCTGGGGCCTCCTGGAAGAACAGGATGAGTTCTTCCAGCTTGTCGGTAATGATAATGTTAAATTGGCCAAATTGGACTTTAAAGAAGGACATGTCAAATTTGATGTCGTTGACGTGTATTACGAAAAAGGCAAGGCAAAAGAGACCTATGGCAAGATGACCCTGCATCTGCCGTATGACCGTATCGGTCTGCTTAAAGATATCGTGGCGGTCATCACGCAGCATCTCGGCAACGTTCATGAACAGAAAGTGGAAGGGGATAACCTGGTGATCGATATGGATATCCCGGCTGAAGAGATTAACGGAATGAAGGACGATGTGCAGGCCATCCTCAAGGTTAAGGGCGCTAAGGCTATGCCGACGATCCCGCGCCTGATTACGATTGTGACCGAGCCGTGGCCGGGCATGGAAAGTCTCGTTTCTGAGCGGATCGCCGAGATGAATATGTCCATCAAAGAGATCGAGAGCCGGGAGATCGAAGACGGCTTTACGGAGTGGAAGATTAAGGTGCTCACCCCGGTAGGCCAGAATCAGACGATTGTCGACGCTCTGGAAAAAAGGATCCCCGGATCCATGGTCGCGGTCAAGACATTAAAAGGCAATCGAGGTTCCGGCAAGAAATCTTCTTCACCGATTGAGAACAGAAAAACATTTGCCGAGTTTATGTCGCAGGCCCAGACAGAATATTACGGCCGGATCGCGCAGATCGGACGCGGAAAAGATTTTGACACCTATGTTGAAGACCGCAAAACAGCGAAATATTTCGGATATTCTACAGGGTATCAGCTTAGCGAAATGTGGAACAAGATGGGCCGGCCGGCCAAGTTCAGCGTTGTGGAGATGGGTGCCGGGAACGGAACATATGCCTTGAATATCATGAGCTATCTCAAGGAATATCAGCCGCAGTTATTCCAGGCTCTGGAATATGTCATTGTGGAATTCAGTTCTAACTTAAGGACAAATCAGCGAGAAAAATTAGCCGAATTCGCCGGTAAAGTCCGCTGGATTGAGAAGTCCGTGCTTGATGTCACCGAAGAAGATCTTCACGATATCGAAGGCGTGTTCCTGTCCAACGAGTTGATCGATGACCTGCCGGGTCATCGGCTGAAAGCCGTTGAGGGAGAATTTAAAGAAATCTACACGGTTGAGCAGGACGGCACTTATCGGGATGAAATCGGCGAACTGTCCAGCAGACAACTCGAAGATTACGTGGACCGTTTGGGCGTTACTCTGCCGGAAGGAACCGAAGTTTTTGTCCAGCCGGCTATTGAGGCATGGCAGCAGATCATATCAAGGTCATTGAAGAGAGGGTTTGTGGTCACTATCGATTACGGCGGGAAAGTTGAAGAAAATATCGAAGGCCGGGAATATTCAGTTTGGAGCGGAAAAGAGGAGCATCTGCCGATAGAGGATATTTATGCGCAGGCAGGCCAGGTTAATATAACCGCCATGGTGAACTTCTATGATGTGGCCCGGCACGGAGAACAGCATGGCCTGGATTCCTTAGGCTTCACGTATCAGCGAGACTGGCTGTGGAATCTCGATGAAGATCTGGTCCATCTTTCCGACTGGGCCGAGCATGATATTGCAACGAACCTCGGATTTAAAGTCCTGGTGCAGACGAAAGGCATGCCGGAAGGGCTTGCGCTGAGAGGGCTCAAACAATTGTCATCACAGGACAGATTCGGGTTCCTCTTTGCCAAGGACGTCATTATTAACCTTGCCGACGGCCAGGAAAACACCAAGTATGTTGTCTTTACGGATGAATATAACAAGATCCCGGCCAAAGTCATCCGGGGCGGCAGAAACACGATTGAAGAGTATATCAGAAAAGAATTCTACCATGTGTATTTTGATAAGCCGGAGATCGTCAGGATGTACAAAGGACAGATATCGATATCCCGCTCCAAGCTGGAAAAAGCCATTCTTTATAACAACCGGGGAGAAGTGATCTTTAACGGTCCGGAGTTCTTCCGGACGAATCCGGAACTGGTTGAATTGTGGAGCCTGACGCAGGAGTCTTTTGCTGCCCGGTATGCTTCCCGGGTCGATCTGAACCGTAAGGATATTGATTTCATTCCGGCAGAATTCAGCTTCACACCTGAAGGAAGCCTGAAGCCGGCAGCACCGGAAGCATCTTCCAGCCCGGTGGACCAGAAATGGCAGGCGGAAGGATGGGTCTTTAACGGCACCCTCGATGATGTTCAGCCGGATATTTACCGCAGTCCGAAAGATCCGAACTTGCCGGCCAAACACATCGAAACGATTGGCATGAAAAATAAGGTGGTTATGACCCTGCCGGATAACCGTGTTGTGATGGTGATGGATTATCATAATTATGCTTATTCCTTCTGGTGGCTCATGCTTCAGGAAGGACGTATCAAGGCAAAGGCCAACAAAATTCTGCACATCGACGCTCACGCCGATGCCGAGATGACCCGGCGGTACCGCGAGTCTCAGGAAGATTTGTTCTATAAGACCGATTTAGATTTAGCGACAATTGACCGACACTCACAGGATGTCATGGGAATCGAGGGCTTTATCGCTCCGCTTATGGAAAATGGCTTCTTCACGGAATGGCATTTTATGTACAACGCAGAAAACCGTAAAGCCCATTTGATGGTCCGTGACGAACTAAGATATAAGATCAAAGAAGGGGCAAATATTGACGCGGCTGAACTTGACTTTAACGTGCTGGATGTCGATCTTGATGTCTTAAGAGGATTAAGTGCTCAGAAAAAAGATGTGGCGGTGGATTATTTTGCTCAGCTCGCTAGAAGAGCTTCCATTATTACGATTGCGACCAGCCCTGAATTTATTGACCAGGACGAGGCAATTGCGTATGCAAGAAAATTACTCGGAAAAATCATTGGAGACGCGTCTTCCAGTCCGATAGAGAATCAGGAATTAACAGAATTAACAGGGACTGTCCCCGAACAGGGACTGTCCCTTTCATCAACAAACAACGAAAGGGTGAAGGGACAAGGAACATATGCGGTGGTAACTGCGTTAAAGGGTGAGACAGGGGATGCGGTTACCACCGGCAGTTCCTTAAAGGAATTAACAAGGCCTGTCCCTGAACGGGAACTGTCTTCTTCTGGTATTAAGAAGGTTTTGAAGACGCTGTTGATGATATCAACGTTTGTCATGGTGTTGTTCGGATTCTCCCGAACCTTTGCCAATGACACATCATCTTCTGTGGAAGGACTCGTGTCCAGAGGTTTTGATAGAGAGGAAGCTGCCATAGTCGTTGAAGAACAGAGATCGTTAATATCCAAGGTCGCTCCATACTTATCTGAAGAGCAAAGGGATAGGGTTCATGAGATAACATCTCCTATAGCAAAGAATTTTGTGACGCACGGGCATGGTAATGACAATCACATCGGTTTCTTAAGACAGAAAGATCTTCCTTCGGAGCAAGCTTTCAGGGCTTTGGTTGCCCATGAGACAGCACACAATCTGTATCCTCTGTCAAGAGGTCTCGGATTTGTGGAACACAAAATTGTTTATGCTATAGATTATTTGCGGCATTTTGAATTGGGTATTGACGAGTCAATTTATAATCAATTACTACGAATTATTTCAGAAGATTTACAAGGAACCCCGAGAGAAACTGGCTATCAAAGGGCCGTGATTGCCATTCAGTTTGAGCAGTTGGAGGAAGGGAGTGGGTGGAAATTTATAAGAAATATCTTTGAAGGGAAGACGGTTGAAGAATCAGCACAGCAAGTTGCTCGAGAATACGATATAGATTTGAAGCAGATTGATTTTTCTGGACAGTATACAAGGTTGATGTTTGAGATCCCAGGCATATTAGCATTATTGGGTACATTTATCCTGTTATTTAAATTGCATCGAAGAGCCCAGAAGAATTCTATATATCGTGATCGTATGGCATCCCAAATGCTCAATAGATTTGGCCTTGACGATCCTATCTCTATTGAGCGGAATCAAAGAAACGATTCTTCCAGCCCGCTGGAAAAGAATACAACAGAATTAACAAGGCCTGTCCCTGAACGGGGACTGTCCCTTTCATCGATCACAGAAGTTCCGTTGGCAAAAGCTTACATAACAGGTAAAGCGGAAGTGGCTTTGAGATTTGTCCCGGTGGAAGATGAGGAGGAGACAAAAGAAACCGTTGTTATTTCTATCGCTGATATCATGCGGGAGGGCTCGTTCCTCGAATCCTTGTTAAGGCTTTGGAATCAATTTGTCGCGATGGTTAAGGCCTTCTTCGGAGAATATACCGAGTTAGAGCAGTCTTTCGTCCGGAAAGCCGGTCAATGGAAACAGAACGCATCTCGCGTCAATGAGTCCCCGTCAACATTAAGGATGATTGAACCAAACTTGGTGATAAGAACCGCGGAAAAAGATTTTCCGGTCGGCGCTTCGACGCTCATGAGTTCTTCACCGCTCACGGCTGAAGAATATGCAGCCTGGAAAGCGGCTCAGTCCGTGGAAACATCTGCCGTTAAGATAACCTCTTCACCGGTCGGCGCTTTAACGTATATGTCTTCCTCACCGTTAAGCGAGGAAGAATACCGGGCTTATCTGGCGGAGCAGGCGCGGTCCACGGCCGGCTCAATCCGGAAATTTGAAAGCACAACGCGCGGCGCTGTTTCCATCATGTCGGCTGTCCCGGTCAATGTGGATGAGCATTATCAGACCATAAATATTAAAGATGTGTTGGCGCCGGTCAGTTCTCCGGTGGAAGTTTACCGGGATAAATATGGATTAACAAGGCTTGATACAGATACCATCGAAATTCGTGAGATCAGGACATTTATTGAGACCGTGGCCGAAGAAGGCGTGAAAGGAAGCGTCTTCCTCTACGGCTGGATGGTCAGGGATCTTTTAAGAGGCGAAAGACCGGAGCATTTGGGTTATCTCATGTCTGAGGACGTGAAACCGGAAACACTCAGCCGTTTCCATCAGGCATTACAGGCAAAGCTGGATATCCCGGTAAGGAATTTCGGCAAGGTCAGCGATTACAATTTTGAGGCTTCTGATTTGACGATAAACCGGATGATGCTTGTTTTCGACGACAAATCCGATGATCCTATTCTGCAGGATCCATTTAACGGTTATCAGGACTTGCTCGCGCATCGGGCGCATATTATCGGTGAAGCAGACTTTATCTTACCGAGCGTCGTTGAACAGATGCTGAAATTCAACCTTATGCCGTCTCTTGAATCGCAAGAACAGCTCGCCCGCCTCCTTGAATGGCTTTCCGGCCCGTATGCCGCGACGCTGGAAGGGGAGCTGCGCACAGCAACGGATGAAGAATACCTGGTTGCGGCAAAAGTGTATCAGATGTTATCTGACCTGAACGCCCGGAAAGAGTCCCGGGAGCAGACGGTCGGGAGTTTGTGGAGAGCCTTGGAAAGCTGGACGGCTATCCGGCGTAATATGTCTTTCAGACAGCAACTCACCGTGGAAGATGAATTCGGATTGGGCGACCGCGAAGAACTGCGAACCCTTCTCGATGAGAGATTAAATCTCCTGGAGAATTTTAACGGTGACCGGACATTGGCCCCCGAACAGCCGTCCGCTTCGTCGGGAGAAGTCCTTCTTTCGGATATTCAGGACGGTGAATGGATTGTGTCGCGGCGGCAAGGATTGGTCCGGGTCATCCAGACTCCGGCCGGCCCGAGATTCAGCCCGGTCACAACAGAAGAGCTGATAGCTTCGTTTGAAACGACAGGAAACTCTGCCGATATCCTTCGGGGAGAAACCCAGGTGGATCGAAGATTGTTGGAAGAAGACGGGCCGTTCTTCCGCTGGAGCGAGACCAGAGGACGCATCAAGCAGGTCACGGAAGCGGCTTATCGCACCGCCGGACAAAGAGCTCAGCGGGAATTTGCGGGCACATGGCTCGGCCTAGCTTTGGCTTTTGAAGTCTTCAAACAACGGGTTTATCAGGAAGGGGAATTAGGCGCATTGTATAGACGTACCCTGGATGAATTATATCCCGGACGTCCTCTCAGAGAGCAGATAAGAATCCTCAAGAATATTCTGCATGAAACGCAAGCCGGTGTATCTGCAGCTCAGGCCAGGAGACTCGCGCCGTTTATAACGCTTATCCGGAGAATATCGATAGCGACCAACGATGACCTTGTCAAAGCCGGTGTTTTTAATGCTTTAACAGTTCAGCAGAACGGGGCGGACACCCCGGATTCGACGTATATGAATCAGTTAACGGCCGACACCTGGTTCTACTGGACAACCGAGTTGATCGAAAAAGGTATTGCCCTGTTAGACAGCTCTGCCGGATTAATGAGCGGAAAAGAAACGGAAAGATCTTCCGTCGCACCTATGCGCCTGTATCCCCGCAGCCATCCGTTATACCCTGTTGATGAGGTGTCCAACAGATACTTTGAGGCGAAAAAAGATGATTCTGCCATGGCGCAGTTAGGCCGGGAATATGCCGAAGAACTGGCCGAGGTGATCGTTGCCCACGGCGTACGGCCGGATCAGGTGGATTATATCGTTCCGGTGCCGAAGATGAAAGGACAGTATAATCAGCTCCTTCCGCTGGCAGAAACTCTAGCCGAGACATTAGGGGCGCCTGTCCGCAACGATGTCGCAACGAAATTGACAGCAGCTCAAAAGCAAAAGAAAGTCAAGAGTCTGCCGGGCAAGGCTCTTAATGTTGTTCAGTCTTATGCCGTGGAACGGCCGGAAGATGTCAAAGACAAGACCGTCGTGGTCCTCGATGACCATGCCGGCAGCCGTCTGACATTACTTGAACTGCAGTATCTGCTCCTCAATGCCGGAGCCAAGAGGGTCATTATTCTCGCCTTGAGTGAATCACCGGCGAAAGACGGCGTTACCAGGGAAGTGCAGGTAGGCGGAGTGTTCGGGGACTTTGCTCAGGGTATTCAAACGGTTCAGAAAACTCTTCACCCTGCGCGCATCAGGACCTTATTCGAATTGGCGCTGAACCGGCGCTCATCCGGTGAACAGGATATTATCAGAAAAGCCGAACATACCATTATCGCCGATGTCACCGACCGTATTTTCAGACACAATCTCATTGATGAGTGGGCGGCGGATCTCGCAGCGCATTTAATGAATGAAGACATCCTTGAAGAAAGAACGGAGTATGTCCTTCGAATACTGCTCAGTCAACGCATTGAGAGATATTTACGCGAGAATGGCCAAAAGCCGGTCGCCGGACCTTATGTCATGCATACGAATCCGGACCGCGTGGCCGATGTTTTGAACGGCAGATATTTTGAACTGTATCACATGGCCCGTCCGGTGGTGCGCATGATTCTCTCGGATTACGACGGCACATTAGCCGCTACCTTAACGCCGCTTCGCTTCAAGGTCATCCGGGCCGTTGTCGAGCAGTTATTAAACGGCGTGATTTTCGGCCTGGTGACCCAGCAGAACATTGAAGAAATTGAATACTTTTTCTTAGAGCCTATCCGCCAGTACTTAACGGCTGAGGATATCGATACATCTGTATTAAACAATATTTACTTCTTCGCCGCTTCCGGGCACACGGCTTACCGCCTCGTGGCGGATGCCCGGGGAATCCGCACGGAACCATTGACGGATTATGAACCTCTTCTGACGGAAGAACAGGCCGAGGTTGTTCAGGAAATCATTTGGGAATTAGATACGATAAGGCCGAGCCATATCGGAAACAGAGAAGACGGCATTTTCACCCTTTATTACGACAGCGAACTTCAAAGAGACATGGCTATCGACGTCCTGAGAACGGCTTTTGCCGAGGCTGACCTGCCTGTCGAGGTTGTGACCAACGGCACATACCGTTTACGGGTGGTGGCGCAACATCTCTCGAAAGCCCGGGTATGGGATTATGTCGACCGCCGGTTCTCTGATATCCGGCCTGAGGAGGTCCTGGTGCTCGGTGATAATTATGATCCGGAAAATGCTCTTTCTGACATTGGCATGCGCAAGGACGCTTCGGTGATTGGGGAAGGAACAGAGGGGATTGTTCACCGGGAGCTGATTCATGCCTTGAAGAAAGGGCAGACATTGAATGAAATCTTATGGGCCCGCGGCATTGAGCCGGAAGAAGGTTTGCGCCATTATGAAGCGCGGGTGATTTTAGCCGGATTAAAGGGCAACATTTACCGGAACACTGATGCCCGTCTCTTAACGAAGGAAGAGGCCTTAGCGCAGCTGGATCAAAACACCGTCCTGTATCTCCTGCCGGAAGAAGGCGCTTTATTGGTGGAAGATGTGACCAACGGCGTTGAACTGAACGCGTTAAAGCTGATAGCCAAGAAGCCGGAAGGTCAGGTTTTGGGTGCCCGGGAACGTGAGGTCTTGAAATGGGTTGAAAGAGAAACGCAGGGAGAAAGAGGGCGAGTTGTCCGCGTAACACCTCAGGTTATCAGGGAGGTCGGGGTGACATCCGCCACTCAGATGGACCGGATATTAAGAAAAGCCCTGAAGATGTCTAACGTGGACGGCGAACCGGCAGCGTATATCGGATATCGAAGAGAAGCCGTAAGCAGCGCTATGACGGATAATAAACGGGATGCTCTGGCCCTGAATAGAGAGTCTATTTCAAGTCCTGTCAAGGCGGATGCTGAGTTAAAGAGACAAATTATTCAGGCATTTGGTCAACAGGATGCTGTTGTTTTGCGTCATTTGGCGAGGAAGCTGGGAATCAGGACATCCAGTTTAACGAAGCTGATCCTGGCCCTCCGCCCTGTTATCGGTGAAGTTTCTGATGTCCTTGAACCGACAGGGTTGAAAACCACGGGCGTCGCAAAGACATTAAGGTCTATGCACCAAGACGGCACACATCATCGAACGGATCACATCCTCGGCATTACAGAAGACGGACAGCGCCTGGCCCTGCAGGAGCGCAAAGAAAAGGATTATCAGGGACGTTTAGGCTTGTTTGTCACAGGACATCCCCGGATAGGGGAAGCTGGAATCAAGGCGATTCAGCGTGAATTCCAGGAAGAACTTGGCGTTATGCCGTTGGATTTCCTGCGGCTATACAGGATTTATAAGCTGTTCTATAAGATCGGAAGCCGTCAATACGAACAGACGCAGAAATATGAAGGAGATGTTTTCTATTATGAATCGGCAAAAGGAATGAATAGAGAAACCTCATTCTTATATTCTTACATTATCACTGAAGAAGAGGAAGCCCTGCTGAATAGAGGGGTGGAAACGGCAGAAGTCAACGGCATGCAATTTGTTCCTTGGAGGGATTTTATCCTGCAAATTCATGAAAGCCCCGGGAAGTATCATTCGGCCGTTTGGCAATATTTTCTGAGACCTGATTTTATTGATATCTTACTGCAGATACCGTTTAAGATGAAGCATCAAGCGGTTAGGGCAGAACTGATGAGGATCAATCCGATCTTCCAAGAGAGTTTGATGAACAATCATACTTCTTCGCCGATCGAAGAGAGGGAGACTAGTCCGCGGCCGTGGAACGGGCCGCACCGGCTCAATGAGATCGAAGAAGTGTTCAGCCGCAAGGTGAAAGGATTTGCCAAACCGATCCAGTTCGGGGCGTATATCATCGCCAAAAAGAAGGGTGACCAGTTCACGCATTTTATCATGCCGCATATCCTGGGGATGGATGTCAAGCCGCTGGATTGGTGGTACAAGGGCTGGACGTTCGCGTTCCCGGGCCTGAAGACCTATACGGATGCCGGGTTGAAAGAAAGAGGTTTCGGAGAAGAGCGCAGGGAAGAGCTGGGGCTGCAGCTGCAGTCATCGGTGCGGTTCACGTTTGATGAGCGGAGCAGTGCGAGCCGGTATATCTGGATTCCGACGCATCAGCTGGTGCTGCCGGAAGGTCGGAGTGTTGTGGATTACCTGTATGATGAGCCAACAAATGCGTTGTACTGGCGCAAGGCGTTGAATGTACCGGAGGGCGGGATCACGGATGAGGAGCTGTGGGATAAGGTGCGGACAACGCCGATCGAGACGATGTTCAGACGAAGCGTGTATTACAAGCCGGAGCCGAAGCTGGCGGATGTGAAGTATCTGCGGGCGCCGATCAATATTGAGCTGTTTGGGACGCCGCGGCATGCGTATCCGTCGCCGCTGTATGTGGCGAACCAGATGTTTGCGAACCAGCAGGCGAATCAGGAGCTGGGGTATGTGCACCTGCACTATTCGTACACGAAAGCAGAGCGGAAGGCGCAGACGAAGGAAGGGGAGTATGCGAGGAAACTGCATGAATATTTTGAAGGGAATGAAGGGCTGTATCTGACATTGCTGACGCCGAAGGACGCGAAGAGCGTGCTGGAGAGCGGAGAGTTATTGAGCCGGATGTGGAACGCGGATCCGCGCGGGGAGAAGAAGGCGCGAGAGGCGAAGATCACCTTGGCGGGGATCCTGGGCTATGACGTGAAGAGCCGGGGGTACATAGGTCAGAGATGGTTTGACGTGAACCGTTTGGATGCGGAGGATATGAAGGATTTCCGGGAGATCGGGGAAGAGGCGTATGAGACGCTGCAGACAGACCATCCGGATTATGAAGGGATCATGCCGGACTTCTGGGACCTGATGGTCGAACTCTCGAGTGAAGAACTTCCGGTTTCCCGGATGGACCTGAGCTCGAGCCCGGTGGAAAGAAGGATCAGGAAGGCGGACGTGCTGCAGGAGCTGGTGGAAGAGAACGCGATCAGGACGGCGAAGGACCTGGCGTATTACGGGGACGCGATAGGATTGTCGGCGAAAGCCCAGAGTATCATAGCGGCGTATATCCGGCTGAAGAAGGAAGGGATTAACGTGACGGTTCCGCGATTGGCGCAGCTGTCAGCCCTGACGGTGGCGGAAGTGAGCGAGGTGTCGGAAGGGGAGCTTAAGCCTGTGATCAACGCTGTGGAACGGCATCTGAAGCCGACGGAAGAACTGATGCCGGTGAGGGACAGCGTTATCGTGAATGAGCAGGAGCGGAAGATATTTGAAGAGAACCGGGACTTGGTGGTAGAGGCGGTGAAGGGCGGAGAAGTGAAACTGTATGAAGAAGTGATAGACCTCCTGCAGGTCCGGACGCATGCCCCGCGGCAGCGTGTGTTGCGCTACCTGAACAACTGGGGCATCAATCCTGACACCTTTTATGAATTACGGGAAGCTGATCTGGACAGCGAAAATAAAGCAGATTCCAGCAGCCCGGTTGAAAAGGTTGAGCGTAAAGTCGAGCCGGTGCATAAGACCGTCAGAACGGACAAAGACCGTAAACAGCGAGAGGATCAGCAGCGAAAAGACAAGAAGAGCCGGAAGATAGAGCCTATACAGGATAAAGTGACAATCAGTGAGGAAGCCCGCAGGTTGTATGAAGAGACCGAAGCGAAAAGATCAACTGAAGGGGCAGAAAAGAAAGCCGATGATGGCGCGGCTTCCTCGCCGATTTTAGAACTCCATAACCAGCCGGCCTTGCCGACGGTTATCGAAATCCCGTTAGAAGATATCATGCCTCTGGTCCCGACCTGGATATCTCCGGCTGTTTGGCCGCAGCTGATGCAGGCTCCGGTTCAACCGATCAATCAGAAACGGACCGCCCGCTCAACACCGCAAGGCCAGCCGTTTGTTCCGGTGACAACATCAACCGATATCCTGCCCAAAGGACTGGCTTTCATAGATTACAGCCGCCTGCTGACAGGGCTCCTCTCAGCCGTTCCGAGCCTGGATTACGGCATGTTGGCGGGACGCTTTAAGGACATGTTCGAAGCCGTAAAGGCTTCCGGGAAGAACTATATGCATACCGGCTTAAGTCCTCCGCAGCCGTTATGGTATGCCGTCTTAACAGAGGTTGTTGCGCAAGTCTTCCGCATGACAGCGGACAGGAATACAAGCCGTATCGCTTACAGTGAAGAGAGTGTCTTAAGGAACATCTTTGAGAAGGATCGAAGTGTATCACTCAGGGGTGTGTCTGGACGTGTGATTCTATCCGTTTTGCTCCCGGCCGGGCACGGCAAAGCGACAGGTGTTGCTGCGCTGGTTGTGCCGGGAGTGCTGGTTACCTCTTCTCCGGTAAAGAACGAGGAAGAAGATGACAGCCGCTTGATTCATATCGAGCAGGCGAGAAGACTGGTGACAGAGTTGAATATCGGTCCGGAAAGCCGGGTTGTTTCTGTGGGGCCGGGTGATTATGCGATCAGCTTGAAGGGAGCGCATCATGTCGAGACATTCTGGGTTCCGTGGGAGCATATGTTCCTGTCTGCCGGTGCACAGCTTGTTATTTATGAACCGGACAAAAAAGTCAACAAGACCTGGAGGACGTTCGCTTCACAACAGAGCCTTGCAAAGGGATACCGTATTGAAGTTCCGACCATTGACCGTGCGTTATTTGAACACGCGCAGATCGAACGGGATTCGATCGATGTGGTGATCATGATGTCAGTGCTGTCTTATCCCGGGTTGTCTGACGCTGTTAAGAAACAGATGGTCCGGAAGGCCGGTGACATGCTGCGCGAGGGAGCGACGCTCCTGGTCGGCTGGTTCGCCTTTGATGAAGCCAAGAGACGCGTTGAGCAGGAAAGAACCTTAACCCAGTTACAGCATCTTGAGCAACAGGGTTATGCTTTATCCGTTTCCGCTGAAGGAATAGAACCAACCAATGCCTGGCGGAACCTGAAGCGGCATGAATGGAGAGCTTATAGGGTCTCTTCTGATAAAGAAGGTTCTGGCTCAAGTCCGGTGACACAGTCAGCTGGTCCAGCCTCCCATGACCGCGTCGGTTTTGTGTTACACCGCATGGGGAACCTTGACGGGGTGTCCTTAGAGACCAAGAAGTGGATCGATGTTCTTCTGGAAATGCATAAGAGTGTTTATGCCTATATAGGCGGAGGGGATTCCTGGATTAAGGATATCGACTATTCCGTTAACCCGGATATCATTTATGAAAATAAGATTAATTTAATTATTACAAGATTGAGCTTTGCCAATTTCGGAACAATGGACGAGGTTAAAGCGGATCTTGAATACGTGCTTGAAAATGAGAAATATCTGTTCGCGTCGGGTGAAAAAGAAGATATCCTGCAGGCCATTGATGTTATAGAGAAGCAGGGTGACCTTAAGGCAAACACACAAACTGTTCAGAACAAGAAAGTCCTCCGCCTGATCCGCCAGAAGATCAACCTGGTTGTGGCCGAACTGGTGGAAGCTTATTCCGACCGTATCGCGGCAGCCATGGAGAAATGGATTGACCGCAACCAATTATCCATGGTGGTGATTGAAAATGCCAATACGATCCCGATGCAGATCCCGTTAGGCGTGGCAACAGCCAAGCTTGCGGCCAAGAGAAAAGACATCCTTTTTGTTAACCATAATCATGATTTCTGGTTTGAACGCCGGAGATATCAGCCGGAAAACCGTTTGAATGACGTTATTGGCGATTATCTGGACACGGCCTTCCCGCTTTACGGTGATAATGTGATTCAGGTCTTTATCAATCCGATTGCCCGAAAGATGCTGATCGACCGCTGGACAAACATGGCCAAGATTTACAAGACTGCCAGGAAGGACCAATTGTCGGAACAACTGATCAAACACGTTGAACGCGTTGTGCAGCAAAACCATATTGTTCCGAATGTCTGGAACTTCGCCTCCGGCATTCCGGAATTAGACAGTTTTAATAGTGATTTCCGTGCCCGGTTAGGATTGAAAGAGAATGACATTGTGATCGGAGCGGTTATCAGAATTATTGAAAGGAAGAGCCTCGAACTGCCGGTTCTTCTTCTTAAGCTTATCAAGGAAATGGATCCGGCGCGGGCAGCCCGCTACAAGCTTTTGATCACAGGACAACTCAACGGCAAGGATTATGCGTATGAGGATAAACTTGCGAGGTTTATTGACAGATTAGAGTTGCGTCATGGGGGTGGGGAGGATGTCGCGGTCGTGACCTGGCTGGAAGGCAGGGGAGTCCAGGTTAACGCCGGCCGTAAAGAAGATAAAAAAGGCAATAAGGTCTATTCTCTGGAAGACGTTTATGCCAATTTGGATTTTGTCAGTTATTCATCCACCTTTGAAGCTTTTGGAAATGGTCTGATCGAAGGAATTGCGGCCCAGCGTCCGGTTATCGTGTATCCGTATCAAATTTATACTGTGTTTATCAAGAAACAGATGAAAGGCCAGGCTATTGAGTATCCTCAGCTCAGTGATGAATTTCTTATGGAATATAATATTAATCCTAATCAGGTTAAAGCCGTCGATTTGCAGCATTTCCTTGAACTTCCTCTTTTCCCGGAGAAGGAGATTGAAAAGCAGAAGCTTTTCCTTCAGTCATTTAACGGAGTGTCTCAAGAAAAAATAGAGCAGTATGTGAAGTATTCTCTGGAATATTATTTAGCGTTCCGGCAGACGGTTCAGAAAGTCATCCAGCTGGTTAATGCCATAGACGCGGAAAGCCAGGAGGAGCGGATCAGACGTGTTAGAGCCCTGCCGATGGTTAAGACCGCCTATCATATGGCGTCCCGCAATTTCGGATACGGTCGTCTGCACGAGTTGCTGGAAAATATTCTTGAAGAAGCGGAAAAAAGAAAAGCTCTGCTCAGCCAGGAAGAGGGTGGAGAACCCGCCAGCAGCCCGGTTGTGAATACCGAAGTGATGATCCATACTCCTGCCGGAGCGACGATTGATTCGGCCTGGTTAGCAGCAGAGATTATGGTCCATGAAACGTTTGCGGCCGCGGTTCCTTATATCCGTCTGGTCTATGCTTTTGGCAGCAGCCTCTGGTCAACAGAGCCGAACGATATTGATGTGGTGATCGTGGCCGATGCCTCCTCCCTGGATCCGGCCCTGATGACGGGTTCTATGGAAACCCGCATAGGCCGTATTCAGTACCAGGTTATTAATGTCGGGGGCAGGGACGTCTCTGTCGAAGATAAAGGCGGCATTATGCTGGCGCTCTCTACGATTTTTGCCGAGGGCACAGAGATTTATAACACATCGGAAGGGACGCTTGCCCGGGCCTGGAACCTGCTCAATATTCAGCCCGGCACAACGGCTTATCACAGGAGCCTCCTGGATACAGTTCACCGGCAGACGACAGCCGCCAAAGGCGCTTTAAGATATATTCAGACGGTTCAGGATTATATTCATGAGGAGGCATCAATAAGGGATACGGCTTACCTGGCCGTTAAGAACGTTACGACAGCAGCCAATATTGTAAGAAAAGTCATGGAAGAACGTCAGACGGTCTTGCCGGCCGTGACAGAATACGAGGTCTTCTCCGTCAAGCAGCGCAGTAAGGAGGGATTGGTCGCCGCACAGGAAATCGAGTCTCTGATTATCCGCGTCGAAGCTCCGGCTGTTATGTTATCCGAACAGATTTTAAGAGAGTCTTCCGGCTCTTCCAGCCCGGTCATCCGGAAAAACAATATGCCGGCAGAGCGGAAAGACAGGGATATTGCGGTCTTAAGCCTTGAAAACAGCGCGTGGACAACACAGTATCAGGTCCGGGGTAAGCCGAGGGTTATTGACATTGATGAAATGGCCGATGTCCTGAACGAAGAAGAATATGTCGTCGGAAAAGATGATTTTGATTATCCGGTGCGCGCCGAATCGGATAATTATGAATTAAGGGTTTATGTCGGAGAAGGCGTTTACGGCGTTGCCCCGGGTGAGGCAAGATTCAGCATTTATTCCGAAAACGGCATGAATGCTTTGTATGCCTGGGTTTATTTGAACGACGTTGCCGGGCGGGGTATTTACAGCGTGCTCTTGGATATGATGGACTTGCCGGTCAACACCATTATCGTTTCAGATATTGAAAATGACGATACGGAAGCCGTTTTAAGAACTGTTATTGACCGGAAAGGAATCCGCATGTTGGCTCAGGACGACAGCGCTTATGCCCTGCTGGCTCATATCCGGGACAAAGCCGGGTTTACGCATCATGTCGTTGATTATAATCCGTCACGTCAATATCCGTATAAACTTGCCAGCCGGAAACCTTATGTGTCGCAGGAAGAACTTAAGCTGCTGACCGGTTTTGTCAGCAATGTTGTCGAGAGAAAGGGATTGAGCCTCGGTGACCTGCAGATAAGAATCGTTCATTTTGCCGAAGATCCTGAAAAACTGTTTATCCGTGAAGGCAATACGGTCCGTCTTAGCCTGACGGCTTTCTACAGCAAGACCGTCCTTCAAGAGACCGTAGAGGCATTTATGCTTTCTGCGGCCGCAAGTTCCCCGGTCAGCAGCGGGAGAGTCCTGCCCGCAACCATTCAACCGGTGTCTATTGAAAGCATGCAAGATTTTATCCAGCGCCATGCTTACTTCAAACGCGCTTATTATCATGAGGACTTCCCGGTATATCCTAAAGGATGTGAAAGCATGTCCATCTTGGCGGGAGAATCCCTGGCAGAAGACGGTATCGATGCCCGGGTGCTTTTCAGCCGCAGGGCCGGACATTATTATTTATCCATGCTGGTTGTCCAGGAGAATGGGGATACCGAAGAAATGATTCTTGATTATACAGCCGATCAAATTGGCGTTGAAGGCCTTGTTCCGGTCTTTGCCACAAGGGGTCATTTGAAGGAACGCTTCCCAGAAGTCTATGAGCGATATTGGGCAGAAACCTCAAAAGTTATGTTCCCGGCAGATATCTCCATGGATCACTTCTATCTTATTCATATTGCCGTGTGGGAATTAATAGAATCTCTGAAGACGCAAGAAGCGGACAACAGTGATTTCTATTTATCGGATGACGGCATATTTGTCCTGCTGTCTTTGAAACAGTCAGAGAACGAAAACATGTCCTCCAGCCCGGTTAATGGAGACGTCTGGGAGAGGACCATCCGCCAGGTTTACTTTACGCCGCCGCAGGGCTACATCATGTTCGGCGGGCGCCTGGACCGTTTCTACCGCAAGCGTATTCCGGTCATTCAGATTATGTCGGGATGTAACCGCGGCTGTCTGATCTGTCTCTTCGGCAGCTCCAAGAACGGACGGGTGATGCCGTTTGAACAGATCGAAAAAGTGTTGGATTCTATTGTCAATGTCCGGGAAGAATTTATTGCGGAATTCAGGAAAGCCCGCTGGACTCAGGAAACCCAGGAATGGCTTATAGATTACTTATTAGAGGAGACTGATGAGCGTTATCAGCAGCTGTTTGCCGACTTTATCGAACAGGCCAGCACATACCGGCAGACGCGTTTATTAAGTGACCAGAATCCATACATCGCCATGCATTCGGTGATCAGAGAGGCGATGCAAGATCTTCTGTCCGGGCCTCAGCAAGAGGAATTCCTGAACTGGGTGAGAGCCAGTCTGGTCCGAGGTGTTTCCGTGTGCCAGGACCTTGAACCGATGAACTATTATGATGAGGCTTCGGGCAAGGATATCGCCGATGTCGTGGATGCCATTCATAAACGGGGCTTTGATGTCTGGCTGGTGACACACGGCTGGAGGGTGAACGACCGCCGGGCCCAGCAGGCGGCCGAACGGCTGGCGACCCTGCCGTTTGATTTGCAGGTCAACCTGAGTTTCCATGTTTGGCATCATGATGCCTTCAAAGCGGTGTATTCGTCCGAAGCGGATATTGACAGAGAAGCCGGCCGGCAAAGGATAGCCCGTGTCACGGCCAAGTATCAGGAAGAGTTCGTCAATGTCATCCGGACCTTACAGAACAAAGATCTGGTGATCCGCTACGTTTATGACGGAATGGAGACCGTCACGCTTATTAACGACTTGCAGTCCAGGATTTGGAAGGCTGTCCAGGAAGAGACCGGCATCCCGGATGAGAATGTCTGGGAATGGGCTGTCGAGTGGACCAAAGGGCAGGCGGACACTATTCGCCGGAAATTTGATATCGAGACATTGCCGATGTGGGATGCGTACGGCAATGTTAACAGAGCGTTCGGTAATATCTATCTCAATTTCTCCATAGACGGAGAGGTGACCTTTTACGTTGAAAACGAATTACTGGAAGACCGGGGTGAACAAGGTGTCTTGTTGGGCTCCATGCTGGCTGAAGGATACTCTTTTGAAAGGATTGATCAGGATGATGTTCCGGAAATGTACAACTATCGCGTTAAGTCTCCGGAAAACAAGGTTTCCAGCCCGGTCAAGCAGGGGAAGGATAACGGACAAGAAAGAAAATCTTTCTATGCCCTCCTGCGTTTGGGAATGTATCATTCCTACAAGATGATTAAGAAATCCGGCAGAAGTGCATGTGCGGCTGTTATTGTATCGGTTACGGGTTCCAAATGGCTTGAAAGAGACTCAAGGCTGACCTTCTTCGTTAAAGACCTGCTTTTTGCCCCGTTGTACAGCATGAATTTTGTGCGACATCTTATCAAGCAGCATCGTCACTGGAGCGATATTCCGGCAGGCTTTGGGTATATCCCGCGAGACATTAAGGCCACATTCAAAGACGACAGGAAATCCATCGTGGTCTCCGCCTGCGGTGTCGGGGAAGTTATTAATTCCATATCCCTGATAGAAGCTCTGCAGCAGACTTATCCGGATTATCGTATTGTCCTGCTGACAAACAGCACCCAAAATGTCAAAGACATGGCGAGTTTAGCTGATAAGGATATCGTTGTTCTTCCGTATGTCTTTGATATGAAGTCCGCTGTTAATCGGCTGTTCAGAGTTATCAGGCCGGTTCATGTCGTCGTCCAGGAATCGTTTATAGGGTTAGGGCCTAAATTCGTTAGAATTGCCAAAGAAAAATATGGGGCGGCTACGGTCGTGATCAACTCTTTCTTGTCGGACGACCAGTCTCTTGGTGAAGTCCTTCGGGTAAAATATCGGTTCTACGGCCGTAAACTCGTGGAATTGACGGATCATTTCGGTGCCGTTTCTGAACTTGCAAGAGAATTCCTGCAGCAGAGAGGGGTCGGAGACGACAGGATTTCCATTATTGGAAATATTAAATATGACACATCCCTGATTACTTTATCGGAAGATGAAAGAACAGAGTTATTAAAACATTTGGGATTAAACCGAACAGATAAGATTCTTGTTTACGGAAGTGTTCATGAACGTGAAGAAGTTGAATTGGTCAAGGCCTATAAAGAATTGATTATCCGTCCGGGATTGGAAAATGTGAAACTGATATTTGCTCCGCGCAATCTTGCTGATGTTGACGGATTTATGCGGTATTTGGAGTTGCAGGGTATTCCGGCGATACGCAAATCTGCTTTGAGTTCCATAGATCCTCGCGGACCTCCTCAGGTGATTATGCTGGATACGTATGGTGAATTAAAATCCCTCTATTCCATTGCCAGTGTCGTCGTTGTTGCCGGAAGTTTCTGGTATACGTTAGGCGGACACAATCCTCTGGAACCTGCCAATTTTGCCAAACCTGTCATTGTCGGTCCATATACAGAAAACTTTGAAGATATGATGGGAGATTTTATCTCTCACGATGCGATCATTCAATTGAAGAAAACCTCGGAGTTAGGGCGTGAACTGATCCGGGTATTTGAAAATGATGATCTGGCGGATGCGTTAGGACAAAGAGCTTATGAGGTTGTCGAACGGGGCCGGGGGCAAATAGAGAAATCTTTAGCGATTATCGGCCAGTATATCGGCGGACGGGCCGGAACATCGCAAAACAAAGAGCGCCCAACAACGACAGAGTCATCCGGCCCCAAGACCAGTTCCTCCCCGATACGCAAAATGGCGCCGGGCAGTGTTATCAGATCCGTATCAGAAGAGATGTCGATCAAAGAAACTTTCTTCCCGGCCGGACCGAGACTGCTGACCACGCTTCCTGTTGATAAGATTAAAGACATTGATTATTTCTATAACGGCCGTGTTTATTTGAACAGCCAGACCGGTCTGCTTGACGGCTTTACCGAAGTCAGAAGGTCGATATTTACGGACACAAGGCTGGTGGATATCAACAGAGAATTTGGTATCGATATCGTACGGATGATCGTTGAGAGGGTCCGCAGGGTGAAGAGAAGCGCCGTGCCGGACAGAAAGGTCACTTATGTTTGCTGGGGAACAGGGGAAGGCGTGGCCGTAAACACAATAGCCAAAGATTTGGAAGAACAGGTCAGGCAGGGAACGCTTGAAGAAGGAGATCTCGGGAGGATTCAATTGTTCGGCTTTGGGGATGAATGCCAGGCCGTCAAGTGGCAGAACCTCCACCCGTCGATTACGTTTATTCTGGATGTCGCAGAAAACTTGCCTTATTACTTCGCTCCGGAACAGATTGATTTCATCGTGAGCTTCATGGGCCTTAAACATCTTAAGCAGGCGGAATATCTTGAACACATGAAGAGCCTTAACCCGGTCTTAAATCGGGATGCCGTCGTGATTCACAATTATCAGAATTCAAGAGAGGCGATTCCTGCTCTGGAAAGCCTAGGATTTTCTGCTTCCATGAACATTTCAACGAAATTAAACGCCGAAGTCTTAACGGTTCAAAAGGCCAGTTCTCCGGTGGAAGCCTGGAAAGATCATGCCGAGGAAGAAGTGTTAAGAACTATTCTGGAAACACGCGGACTTTACGCCTTTGCCCAGGATGGTCAGCTGACGCCGGTTATCTATTTGGCCGCAACTCAGGGAGCCCCGGGCCTCTTGGATATCAAGAGCACCCGAGCTCTGAACATGGCCCTCGATCTTCTGGTCAGAAGAGGGGTCCTGAGAAGAGATCAGCCGGATCATTATAAATTGCTGTTTAAGAAAGATCAGATAGAACGGGCCGTCCGTACCGGACAGTCATTGGGTATTAATATTCAGCAAAGAGCTTTACTGTCCTTCGGCATCTTGACGCATGACTTACGTTCATTGCTGTTTGCCGTATTAGGCAACCTGCAGGTTCTGGATATGTATTATGAAGGACAAGAGGACAACCTCGCCCTGGTCAGGATCTATCTGGACCTGTACAGGAGAATTGACGCTATTTTTGCGGCTTTCTCGGCCTTGCTGAAAAAACCGCAGGCAGAGATAAAAGCTAAAAGTATCCAGAAAATGTGTGAAGGGTTGGAGTACTTAATTGAGGATTACAGAAAGCAACAGGGCATCAACCTCGCAGAGATAGCGGACCATCAGGACACATGGGCGTTGGTTAAGAAGAATTTTGCTCGAAGCATTGAAGAATTCGCCAGGAGAATCGATATCGTCCGTAACGGTATTCTTTTGGAGACATTGGCATTGGATGATTTCCATGGGCGGACCTGGATGCGGACCGGAGGTATCGAGGTGGTCATTCATCCCGGGACGCCGCAGGTGTTTATGCCGGTTTATAAGGACGGGCTCTTCTATGTGCTGAAGAATTTGATCAGCAATGCTTACAGTCATGCCGGGATCGGTTTCTTAAAAGTCCGGCTGAAAATGGACATGGGCTATGAAGACGGTTATTTAAAAATCAGCTTCAGGGATAACGGACAGGGATTCCAGCCGGATATTCTCAGAAGCAAGGCCGTTGAACTGAATGTCTGGAACAAGGCAAGGGCCACGTTCGCCGGCGAAGAAGACCTGATCAACCTGATTTTCAAGGAATGGTTCAGCCGGCGTTTCGCAGAAGACGAAGCCCACGGGTTAGGCTTATACCTGAGCCGTAAGATCATTGAGGAATGTTTTGACGGCACGATTACAGCACGGAACATTAAAGGCCAGACAGGGAAGATCCTGGGAGCCCGGTTTGACATTATTATTCCGATGAAGACTCCGGATTCCGAATCCGGCAGAACGCCGTCCAGTTCCCCGGTTCGTGCGGGACACCTCCTTTATCCGCAAGTAAGACAGCTGACCGAAACCACACGACTTTTTAGAGCAACATTGCAGGAAGCTCATTTATATGCCGCCTGGCTGCAGGAAGCCTTTGAAGCAAAAGATGTCTGGATCGGCGGAGGACAGGCAGACGATGTGAATGAATATGAGGTTTATGCCGGCCCAATTATGGATGGGGTGCGGGTTGTCTTCCTGGCTCGTTTGGGGATTGACAGCGGTTATTATCTTGCTGTTGTTGAAAAAGATCAGGTCCTGGCCTACGGCACGGTCATCACGGACAGAAACGGCGCTCATCTTGTCTACCGCTTGTTTGATGAATTCCGGCATGAAGGCCAAAAGAGCAAAGACATGTTTGCTGCCCTGATTAAGAGCATCCACAGTCATTTTGACGTGAAGCAGGTTCATCTGATGCGGTCACAGATTGATAATGACTATGCATTAGATTCAGGTGCCGTGGTTTTCTACCTGAAGTTCGGTTTTACATTTAATGATAAGACCGTTCATCGCCGCTGGATGACACTCTACCGGTCAAGGATTATTCAGGGTGAGACATTAAGCGCAGCCGATATCCGCGATCTGGCCGGAAGTGATATGACGTTGGATGTGAAAGAGGCCGTCCGCTCTCTGGGGGCGGAGGCGTCTAAGGATCAGACATCCTCACCGATAGCGAAGGGCGAAGAAGATGAAGATCAGCTGAGCCTGTTCGGGCCGACGAAGGGACAAATCCGCAAGGATATCCGAAGCAGAGTGATGGCGTTTGGTCCGGTGCGTGACGAGATTGTCACGGCTGTCATAGAGAAGTTTGATCAACTGCAGGCGGCTTATAAAGCACGGCTGGGCAAAGACCTTCGTATGGCAGATATTGATACTGTCTGGATGCAGGGTTATGAGATGACGTTAGACCGCACGGAGGATATGAGGGGCTGGCTGAAGAACAGATATCCGCAGGATGATTTTGACGCGATGAAGGCCGTACGGGTGTGGGCGATTTACCATAATGCCCCGAAGGCGAAGAGATTGCGGATCGACACGGAAGACCGGTCCCGGATGGTCGTGGATGTGCGGGTGTTCAAGTCAGGCAGGGTGGATATGAGAGTGGTCCGGGTGGACGCGGCCCTGGAATCTGAGATGGACCTGTTCACTCCGGCCGATCGGTTTGTATCGAAAGGATACCGGATGGAGAGCGCGTATGGCCGCCAACAGGTTGAACGGTCAAGTGAAGCGGAAGAGTTGATAAAAGAGGTGACCGGGTTCCTTAGGGAGAACGATTTCAGCAAGCAGAAGGGAGCTCTTGAGCTGGCGTTAAAGGCGCTGGTGAACGTGGTGGTGTTCCAGCAGTACCGCCGGTATCAGTATTATGTGGGCGACTTCCTGATAGGATATGCCAGGGAGACCGGATATGAACAGGCAGAAGAAAGCGTCCGCAGGTTAGTGAAGTATGTCTTAAGCAGAGCAACCCGCCGAATGACTCCAGAGGTCCAGGATGTGTTCTTCGGACTCTTAGAAAACGAAAAGATCGGCATGGCCGGCATCAATGCGATCCGGTTCGGCGCAGCGACGCTGGAACAGGCGGAAGCGATGCTGACGGCATTCAGAGTGCATTCAAGGATGGATCGTCCTGAAATTGATGATGACCCGGCCAGTTCCCCGGTTCAGATAGTTGTTAATGAGGAACGCACAATATATGAAAAACTTGCGCATAGATATCATTTAGGAGGCCGGATAGGCATCGATGTTGCCGCATCGTCAAATCGTAATCCTTCCCAAGGCTTAATAGACGGTGGTCTTAAGAGGATGTTCATGTTGGATGTTGCACGACAAAAGAAAGTCGACATAGAGGAGAAGGCAGTGCTCACGCAAGTCTATGGCGACGCGACAGATTTGTCAGCTGAATTTAACGGAGGAACCCTGGGAGTCGTTGTCCATAATGACAGTCTGTTATATGTCCTTAGGGACGCACGAATCAGTAGATACGGTGAGGCTTTAGCCACCGCTGGAGAGGGTGAGTTGATTAATCCATTCTTCTTTGTTGATGTTTTAGAGAAAATTATTGAGCAATCTTATTTCGTGCTGCAGGCTGATGGAATAATTATAGTTAAAGCAACTACTGATTTCTTGAAAGGACAAGCGCCCGGGTTGATGGGCGCTAAGCTCGTTACTGTCATGAAACAGAAGGGTTTTAAGGATGAAGAAGTGGCGTTTCGTAGCGATAAGCATGAATATGTCATCGCCAGGAAACCGGCATCAAGCTCTAAGCGCAGAGGAGAGAATCAAAGAACTGTCCATATGATGAAGGAAGAGGTGGAGACCGGGGTCGGAAAAGATATTTCCAGTTCCTCCCCGGTAACTATAACTCGCCGGGAATTCATCATTGCGTTGGCAACGATGATGGCATTAGCCCGGAATCCAGAGAAAGCATTCGCAACACTTGTAAAGAATGAAGGTTTATTAAAGGAAGAAGGCGAAGCGTTATCAGAAAATGGCCAAATTAAAATCGGGTTCGAAGGAATTATTGCACCGCTTATGAACGCATTAGAAAAAGCGATTAAAGATAGCAACAAGGCGACATCGGGTTCCGGTTTCGAGGATGCCTTAAATCAAATAAACATAGAAATTTCAGAACGTAAAGATATTGTCATTGGCCATATTGCCCGGATTTTAAAAGAAACATTGCCTAAGAATGATGCGAGATCACAGGAAATTATGCGTATTTTGGAAGGGCTGTCCGATATCCACACCCTTGAAACCGTGGATAACAGGCCGGTGATCCTCTTTATCCACGGCAATGGCCGGGGCGCGTTTAATACCTTTGCCCTTTCTTTCAAAGAGCTCAGAAGAAAATATAATATTGCCTTCTTCCTTTATGATTACTTCCTGCCGGTAAAAGAAAATATGCAAAAATTATCGGAAAAATGGACGGAATTTCAGTTAAGAAATCCTGCGGCCCGCCTTGGGGGAGTTGTCACGCATTCCAATGGCGGGACTATCTTCAGGTTGGCGGCTAAGACCGACAAAGACAGAGGACACTCTTTGTTCAAAGGCGTCTCTTTCCTCGAGATTGCTACGCCGTTGGCTGGATCCGAACTGGCCGGCCGACAGAGGGGCTTTGATTTATTACCGTTCTATCCATTCTTCAGTAATATCTTTTCCGGCGGCCGGTATGCCTTAATGAAGGATAACAATCCTTACGGGGAATTGATGCGAGACTTATACAGCGAGAAGACAGTTGATGCCTTGAGAGATTATTTAGGTCCTAAGATGACTATTATGGTCGAAGAGGATATACATTCTCCGGACTTGGAAAATAAGGAACCCGGTCGCGCCTTAAAAGAATTTATTGAGGGCTTTAAACGGGGATTGGGTAATCCAGAGGAATATATCATATTACCTAAAGAAGGAGAGAATCCGCACGCCAATGTCGTCTTTTATGAGCAAACACGACGAATTATAAGAGAATTCTTAAAAGAGAATATTAAGCAGCAGAAAGCTTCTTCAGGTTCCTCCAGCCCGATAGCGAAGGGTGAAGAGGATGAAGATCAGCTGAGCCTGTTCGGGCCGACGAAGGGACAAATCCGCAAGAATATCCGAAGCAGAGTGATGGCGTTTGGCCCGGTGCGCGACGAGATTGTCACGGCTGTCATAGAGAAGTTTGATCAACTGCAGGCGGCTTATAAAGCACGGTTGGGCAAGGACCTTCGTATGGCAGAGATTGATGCTGTCTGGATGCAGGGTTATGAGATGACGTTAACCCGCACGGAAGATATGAGGGACTGGCTGAGGAACAGATATCCTCAGGATGATTTTGACGCGATGAAGGCCGGCCGGGTGTGGGCGATTTACCATAATGCCCCGAAGGCGAAGAGAGTGCGGATCGAGATGAAGGACAAATCGGAGATGATCGTCGATATACGGGTGTACAAATCGGGCAAGGTTGATATGAGAGTGGTCCGGGTTGAAGCAGCTCCGGAGCCGGTTGTTGAGTTGTTTGAGCAGGCAGAAGAATATGTATCAAGAGTGTACCGGTTAAAAGGAGCGCAGGGGCGCGAGCAGATAGAGCGGTCGGAAGAGGCGGAAGGATTGATCAAAGAGGTGATCGGGTTCCTTAAGGAGAACGATTTCAGCAAGCAGAAGGGAGCTCTCGAGCTGACGCTGAAGGCGCTGGTGAACGTGGTGGTGTTCCAGAGATACCGGAGTTATCAGTATTATGTGGGCGACTTCCTGATAGGGTATGAGAGAGAGACAGGGTATGAGCAAGCCGCAGAAGCCGTCCGCAGGTTAGTGAAGTATGTGTTGTCCAGAGCGACCCGCCAAGGAACTCCGGAGGTTCAGGAGGTGTTCCTCAGACTCCTAGAAAATGAAGAGATCGGCATGGCCGGCATCAATGCGATTCGAAACGGGAAGGCAAGCATGTCTCAGGCCGAGGCGCTGCTGACGGCATTAAGAGCGCATTCGAGAATGGATCTTCCTGAAGGCCCGAGTTCAAGTCCTATTCAGAGAGAAGCGGTCAATGAGTTGTGGAAGTTGTTGCCGGGGATCAGAGCTTTGGATGCTTGGTACGAGAAGGAATTGACCGGGGAGGAACAAGCCGTTAAGGACCGCTTCAGAGTGATTCTGGAAACAATGAAAAAAGAAGGAGTTTTGAGTTTCTCGGGATATTCCAATGTTCTGGATTGGTCTGTATTAAAACTTTTCGGGCTTAGTTCGTTTGTCCTGTCTCATTACAGATCTGCGGAGCAGACATTTAGATATATAAATCAGAATATCGCTCAGCATGGCAGCGGTTTTGGTTTGATCCTGCTTGAAAGAACAGAGACAGAAGAGGGCGAAGACGCGATTCATGTGATCGTCTTGGATCAAGGGAAGGGATTTATTAACCAGAACGGTGAACATGTCCGTATTGAAGAAGCTGTGGTCGAGGGGAATCGTTTGGATAAAGGCGGTAATTTCGGACATGGATTAACGCTGACGGTCGAAAATGCAGAAAATATTTCCATTGAGACGCACAGCACCGGAGAAGGCCGGGGGTATTATTGGCAGAAGGGGGATGAAAGAGAACACAGCATTGAACGTATTGATATTGATCAGGGAACTAAGTTAGACCTTATCTTGAAGATCACGCCGGATCAAGCTGCGGTGATCGATCAGGCTATAGAGGTCAGTCAACAAACAATAACCCTGTCTTCAGGGGCCGGAGAGGTGTCCTCGCCGGTGGCCGGGGCAGGAACAAACAACGAAAGGGTGAAGGGACAAGGAACTTATACGGTGGCAGCCGTGTTATTAAAGGGTGAGACAGGGGATGCGGTTGCCGCCGGACGTTCCTCCGGAGTCCGGGAAGAAAGAAGCGAGTTAAGCGAGAGAATCGCAGGAAATAGAACAAAAACAACAGACCTGCTTTCAGAGGCCGGAGAGGTGTCTTCGCCGGTGGCCGGGGCAGGAACAAACAACGAAAGGGTGAAGGGACAAGGAACTTATACGGTGGCAGCCGTGTTATTAAAGGGTGAGACAGGGGATGCGGTTGCCGCCGGACGTTCCTCCGGAGTCCGGGAAGAAAGAAGCGAGTTGAGCGAGAGAATCGCAGGAAATAGAACAAAAACAACAGACCTGCTTTCAGAGGCCGGAGAGGTGTCCTCGCCGGTGGCCGAGGCAGGAACAAACAACGAAAGGGTGAAGGGACAAGGAACTTATACGGTGGCAGCCGTGTTATTAAAGGGTGAGACAGGGGATGCGGCTGCCGCCGGACGTTCCGTCAAGGGAAGCTTCGGTGAACTTTATGAAGAAAACGTTTCCAGTCCGATTGAAGCAAAATGGGACACAGAAATTTTAATGGATCAATTAAGGACAGTGGACAGTTTAAGTGAAGTCTTGCCTGTTGCCTGGGGAGAACAAATCACCGCGGAAGATATTATCCGTGTCTATAAGGAGATTAAGGGCACGGAGATAGAGAACACTTTGATTGTCAGATTATTATGGCATATTGTCAATGCCACTGTTGGCGTTGGGGCTGGTCAGGTATTTACCAAAGAGGAGAATCCGCTTAAGCCGTTCTATGAAATGACGATTTTAGACACGAAGAAAGCCAGCATGCAAAATCATGCCCGGGAATACTTGGCCTTCCTGGAGCAATGGCTTATAGAAGAAGTGCTGGCGGGTGTGGAGTTTGACAGTCAAGAGGCCGTTGCCGAAATTCTTGGCGAGCAGGTGGATTATGTCATAAGAAAAATAGAACAAACCCTTGAAAAGATAGAGGAAGAATTTGCCAGACGCCGGATGGATAAAAAATTTATCGTAAAGGCCTTGAAGGTTTTCCGGGTGAGGTTTGCTTATATTCAGGATGCCCGTAAAGAGATATCTTCCAGCCCGGTTGATATGTCTCGGGAACTTATCGTACGATCCAACATGACGTCTTCGATGATGATCGTTCCGTTTATGCTTTCATCTTATGTGCCGAAAGAAGAAGTGACATTGAGATTTGTTCCGGTGGAAGACGAGGAGGACAACTCTCTGACAATATACATCCCTGTTGAAAATATTCTCCGGCCAGGTTCATTGCTCGAATCATTGCTCAGGCTCTGGCGATGGTTTGTTGCCATGGCCCAACGGTTGTTTGGGTATTATGTTGTTACAGAAGAGTTCTTAAAGAATAGAATCGAGAATATGAAATATCGGGCAAATGAGTCATCACGAAATATTTCGGTCGTGAGAATGATCGGGACAACAGACGTTAACAGAAAAGTTAGGAGACAGCTGCCGGTGGGCGCGTCAACGATGATGTCCTCTACCCCGCTGACCCAGGAAGAGTATACGGCATGGAAACAGGCCCAGGCTGCCGAAGAGGTCTCTTCTCCGGTGGGCGCGTCAACGATGATGTCCTCTACCCCGCTGACTCAGGAAGAATACACGGCATGGAAGCAGGTCCAGTCCGCTGAAAGAGTGTCCTCTCCGGTGGGCGCGTCAACGATGATGTCCTCTACCCCGCTGACTCAGGAAGAGTATACGGCATGGAAACAGGCCCAGGCTGCCGAAAAGGTCTCTTCTCCGGTGGGCGCGGTGACGATGGTCTCATCTTCACCTCTGACACCGGAAGAATATTTGGCCTGGAAGCAAACACAAAGCCGGACAGCAGAGATTTCATCAAACGTTGGGGCTGTGACAGTGATGTCCTCTTCACCGCTTAGTTTTGAAGAGTATCAATCTTACGGAAGTGAACAAATCAAGGATTATTCAGCGACATCCAGCCCGGTGAAAAAGGTCGAGCGTAAAGTTGAGCCGATACATCCAATTGTGAAGTCTGAGAATAACCGCCGGCCGCAGCAGGATCAGAAATCGTCCAGGAAGAAAACCAAGGCCGGTTCGGAAGAAAAATTAACGGATACCGTTACGATTAGTGAAGAAGCACGGCGGCTGTTAGAGAAAGAAGAAGGTCAGACGTCCGCAGAGAGCCAGGGCCAGATCGAAAGAGGCAGTGAAGAATCGGGCTCTTCGCCGCTTGAAGAGAGGGAGACTAGTCCGCGGCCGTGGAACGGGCCGCACCGGCTCAATGAGATCGAAGAAGTGTTCAGCCGCAAGGTGAAAGGATTTGCCAAATCGATCCAGTTCGGGGCGTATATCATCGCCAAAAAGAAGGGTGACCAGTTCACGCATTTTATCATGCCGCATATCCTGGGGATGGATGTCAAGCCGCTGGATTGGTGGTACAAGGGCTGGACGTTCGCGTTCCCGGGCCTGAAGACCTATACGGATGCCGGGTTGAAAGAAAGAGGTTTCGGAGAAGAGCGCAGGGAAGAGCTGGGGCTGCAGCTGCAGTCATCGGTGCGGTTCACGTTTGATGAGCGGAGCAGTGCGAGTCGGTATATCTGGATTCCGACGCATCAGCTGGTGCTGCCGGAAGGTCGGAGTGTTGTGGATTACCTGTATGATGAGCCAACAAATGCGTTGTACTGGCGCAAGGCGTTGAATGTACCGGAGGGCGGGATCACGGATGAGGAGCTGTGGGATAAGGTGCGGACAACGCCGATCGAGACGATGTTCAGACGAAGCGTGTATTACAAGCCGGAGCCGAAGCTGGCGGATGTGAAGTATCTGCGGGCGCCGATCAACATCGAGCTGTTTGGGACGCCGCGGCATGCGTATCCGTCGCCGCTGTATGTGGCGAACCAGATGTTTGCGAACCAGCAGGCGAATCAGGAGCTGGGGTATGTGCACCTGCACTATTCGTACACGGAAGCGGAGAGGAAGGCGCAGACGAAGGAAGGGGAGTATGCGAGGAAACTGCATGAATATTTTGAAGGGAATGAAGGGTTGTATCTGACATTGTTGACGCCGAAGGACGCGAAGAGCGTGCTGGAGAGCGGAGAGTTATTGAGCCGGATGTGGAACGCGGACCCGCGCGGGGAGAAGAAGGCGCGAGAGGCGAAGATTACCTTGGCGGGGATCCTGGGCTATGACGTGAAGAGCCGGGGGTACATAGGTCAGAGATGGTTTGACGTGAACCGTTTGGATGCGGAGGATATGAAGGATTTCCGGGAGATCGGGGAAGAGGCGTATGAGACGCTGCAGACAGACCATCCGGATTATGAAGGGATCATGCCGGACTTCTGGGACCTGATGGTCGAACTCTCGAGTGAAGAACTTCCGGTTTCCCGGATGGACCTGAGCTCGAGCCCGGTGGAAAGAAGGATCAGGAAGGCGGACGTGCTGCAGGAGCTGGTGGCAGAGAAGGCGATCAGGACGGCGAAGGACCTGGCGTATTACGGGGACGCGATAGGATTGTCGGCGAAAGCCCAGAGTATCATAGCGGCGTATATCCGGCTGAAGAAGGAAGGGATTAACGTGACGGTTCCGCGATTGGCGCAGCTGTCAGCCCTGACGGTGGCGGAAGTGAGCGAGGTGTCGGAAGGGGAGCTTAAGCCTGTGATCAACGCTGTGGAACGGCATCTGAAGCCGACGGAAGAACTGATGCCGGCGAGGGACAGCGTTATCGTGAATGAGCAGGAGCGGAAGATATTTGAAGAGAACCGGGACTTGGTGGTAGAGGCGGTGAAGGGCGGAGACGTGAAACTGTATGAAGAAGTGATAGACCTCCTGCAGGTCCGGACGCATGCCCCGCGGCAGCGTGTGTTGCGCTACCTGAACAACTGGGGCATCAATCATGTTACCTTCTATGAATGGCAGGAAAGGGACAGGAAGCAAAGCCCACGTGATCCTTCTTCCCCGATTCAGGACGAAATACAATTAGCCCGGAACATGGTTGCCCAGATACGCCAGCAGACAGCCAGTGATGATGATATCCGTCAGGAAATCCAAGATTATCTTACTTACTATTCGTTCCGAAGTTATCATTTAACGGAAAAGGTCAAACTCACCAGTCCGCACGTTGTTCAGTTCTTCAAGGAAAACGCGATAGAAGATAAAACGGCACAATCCAACCTGCTTTCAGTAGCGCAGGTTATCTTAGATGCCACGGAACGAGATTCATCATCGCCGGTGCAGGAAAAAGAAACGGAAGACCGGGATGCTATGCTTGAGGCTGAGCGGCAAATACAACTCGTCAGCACGAGACCGGTTCTCTTGCCGGAAAAAGTCCGCGGGATCGTAACAGAAATCCAAAAGGCGATAAAGCGGGACCGGATCTCAAGCGCTTCTGAATCTGAAAAACGGTTTGGTTATATCCGCGAACTCATCCTGCGGATATACCGGGAAATCGATCCGGAAGACGAGTATACAGCGCAGACCGATTTCCGTCATTTCGATGAAGTCTTAGAATGGGCGAGGAAAATCAAGCCGCAAGCTGATCTCAGTTTGCAGATAGCAGCTATGGGGCATGACATTGAACGTTATCTGCCGGGATTGAAAGTCCAAAAACTTAAAGCGCCTTTTGATGAAAATATCAGAAAGAAAGTGTCACATCCGCTTAACAGCGCCCGCATTGTTGATAAACTTCTCGAGCAGTTAGGCATCTTCACGGAACAGGAGAGAGCCAAGGTGGCGTTTCTGATCAGACATCATGACGCCGGGGTTCATGCCGTTCTATTCAAAGGACAGATTATCCTGGGCGCTGTTTCCGCAGAAGAGCCTTATTATGAAGATCTGAGAGTTCTCTCGGACGCCGATTCGGCCGCATTCTTCGGGACGACCATTAAACCTTTCATTGAAAGAAATCAAAAGAAAGGCCAGAGCAGAAAAGCCCTTTACCAAAGAGTCGCGCATAATTATTTCCGCATCAGTGAAAATGTCCGTAAGCAGGTTGATGTTTTGGTGGAAGAGACGTGGGGCCGTGAACCGGCAGTCCTGTCCGTGTTCCAAGAAGCGAAAAAACAATACGTTTCCAGCCCGATAACGGATTCTTCTTTATCGCATGATTTCTTCGGGCGGTATCAATCAACAGAGAAAGATAAAACGATTATCGGGAGATATGGGGATCTGAAAGCCATTTATGACCTGACAAAACAGAGGGATTCCTGGGAGGCGTTCACGAGGTCGAACCGGGAGAGGGTCAGGGCTATTACGGAAGAACTGATGATGAGCGGTGCGGGAGAGATCGGACTTCAATATCCAGGAGTTTTAAGGCAGATCGTGGCCGAGCTGAAAGCCTTGGCAGAGATTTATCAGGTTGAGGTGAAAGCCAACGGCATTCAAACAGAGAAGATAAAACGCGAAAGAACCGGGTATAAGGAATTAATAGAGGTGCTGGAAGCGCAATTCTTGCGGATCATCGGCAACGGCAGCCGGGAGCAGGATATTATCGGATATCGAATCTGGGCGAGAAAGAAGATAGATAAAGAAATTCCGGAAGCGCTGCAGCCGTGGGAGGGAGACCTGGATGTTGTTGTGACAGTTCCGTTCTATAGTGAAGGGGATACCATTGATAATGTCTTGGAGGCCATTGTCCTGGGGCATGACCGGTATTTAAGAGGGGAAAGAACGGTTGTCATGGCTGTCGGGGAACATGAAAGCAACATGAATGAGGGCACGCTGTTTGAGTATTGGGAGAAGAAAGGGGTAGAAGCATATGTTGCCATCACCGACAAGTTAATGAGCGATTGGCCGGAGGTGACGCGTGAAGGGGATAAGAAGAAGGTCGTTGAAGAAAGAATGAGGTTTGAAGAAGCTGTGCAGGACATCGTTCAGGGGCAGGAACACCTGCTGACCGGACTCTCGGAGAGCGATCAAAAGGCCAAACGAAAACAATTCGTCAAGGAAGCCAGAATCCAGGTAGCCAGAAGTTTTGGATATAAATTCCTGCAGGATTATATGAAGCTTTATAAACAGCTGGTGGCCGAGGCTCGCGGGGCGATATTGACGGAAAGAAACCGGCAGACGACACTGCAGGCTCTGGAGGAATCCCTCGTGGCCGGACGAGGATATCCGGAAGGGCTGGCCTACTCCGTGAAAACACTGGCGGCCTGGGATGATTTTGTGCAGAGAGCCGAGGCAGAGCTGGCGGAAAGGGATGGTGCCGGGCTGGAGGATGTGCTGAAAGCTATTATCTGGCAGGAAGGACATCCGGCGAGAGTGGCCGAGAGGACATATGAAGAACGCTTAAGCAAGCTTTCGGAAGATTTGAAGGTGCTTGTGATGCTGAAACCGGAAGTTGTCAGAGGAAAGGGCTTCAGCCTGCATTTGGGTCTGGGCGTTATGGAGGACTTAGGCAGAAAGAACGGTTTGTTTGCGACATATGATGCTGATTTGCGCAGTATCCAGCCGGGCTGGGTGCGGGATCATCTATGGCCGTTAATGACGGGCTGGAAAGGCGTAAGAAAACGTATGGGATTATGGAAATATATCCGGACGGCCAGAAAAGAAATTTATCCGTTAAGGGCGCTCGTGTGGCTGGACTGGGTGTTGAGTCCGCGGAGTTTCGTTGCCCCGTATTATACAAGGAGCAAATATGACGCGACGATCACCCACAGTATCGCCCGGCCGTTTAGTCAGATGTTTGGCGTGGATATCGGGCAGCCGATCGGAGGCGAATTCGGGGTCGGGCCGGAGATGAGACGTATCTTCCTGTACGACCCGATCGGCATATACACTAACGGAGCGTGGCAGATAGACATTTTATGGACATTGACTGCGTTATCTACCGGAAGCGATACGAGACTTGACAGATATCTGTTCAGACCGCTGGGCATTTCCCGGCCGATGAAGATTTTACAGGCGAACTTCTGGGCGAAGTGGCATAACGACAGCGACAAAGTGTATCAGTTGGGTGATCAGATTTTAAGCGCCCTGGAGCTGATGTTCCAGGAAGTGGCCGAACCTGCGATCTTGACGGCGAGTGAGAACGGAAAGAAATGGCGGCGGGTGAAGACCATTAAGCAGATATTGACCCTGAATGATCCTGCGGTTAAAGAGATGAAAGCCGATGTGTTAGGGCATAATGCCCTGGCGAAGTACGAGGCTTACGTGAAGCATTTCCGGAAGGTCATGGAGGTCGAAGAGGAAGTGGCCGCTAAGGCGCAGGATATCGGCAAGGTGAAGCAGCTTGTTGTTGAAGTGAAGGAAGCGGCGGGCAGGATGAAGGCGTTAAAGGGAGAAGATTCCGGGGCAAGAGAAGATATCGAACAGGGAATCAGGACGGCGATGAGTCGGTTGCAGGATGAGCTCAGCCGCCGGAATGTCGTGCTGAATGAATTTCATGTCAGCGATGTTGCCGGTATTGAGGAGTTAGGCCGATATATAGAATACTGGGAGATTTACCAGGATGTTCTGAAGCCAGTCCTGCCCGGGGAGCTGGATATTTTTGCCGAACTGAAGGCTTTGGCCAAACATCATTTCGAAGGGTTCAAGATGCCGCAGGAATTGTGGACACAATTTGTGTTCAAGTATGCCGCTGCCATGAAATTTAACCAGCAGTACCTGCGAGCAACCCTGCTGCAGTCGATGATTCAGGTGTATCAGGGATGGGTGGCAAGCTCGCACAGGACAGTTGAATCCATGAACGATGACGAAGCCGAGGCGTTCTACAGCAGACAGGCTATTGATTTCTTTAAACGTAAAGATCATTTAAGGGATCTGATCCTCTTCTATGAAGGTCAGAAGAAACAGGTGAATGGAATCCGCGCATTCTTGAATAATAAACATTTTATGTCTTCCAGCCCGCTTGAATCCGCTAAAACTATAGAAGATAACGCTGAAGGTGTTGAGTTGACCCTTGCTAATTCGGCCCAAAGCAGTTCTTCCCCCATTGTGAGTGAGGAAAAAGATTTGGTCCTTTATCACGGCACCCTTGCCGGACTGGTCCGCACGTGGTTGGCTGGTGACGGAACCAAGGCCGGCCATCCATGGGAGAACTCAGTCACCGGACAGCGCAGGACGGCAGAATTCTGGGCTATGCAGCAGAACCGTGTTCCCGGACAATTTGTTTCGGATGATGACTATCGCCCGACGCTTTCTTTGAAAGAGATGAACTCCTTCATGTCTACCGAGGAGCAAGCCAGACCGGATGAAGAGAAATTTGCCCCTGTTATCCTGGAGTTCAAGGCCCGGGATCTGCTGACAGAGAACCGCTATCCCATGAAAGCTGAAGATGTTTATACCTTGGTCTTGGAGTCATTGGTTAAGAAAGAAATTGGCGGGCCGTTAAATCTTAATTGGTTGACATTGGCATCAAAGGCGGAACTCATCCGCCGTTTCGGGATAGATATCCGTCAAGCGCAATATTTTTGGATGGACGCCGAATGGCAGGCCGCCGCTCGTTTGGCGCAGGATGAGACCTTTAATAGTTCTGCTGAAAATGGTTCTTCGAATAACGGATCTTCGCCGGTGTTACGGCAGGAGACGGATAAGACGGATAGCGCAAAAGATATTCGTCATGAAGCGGTGAACATCCCGGTCGAGGCTGCTCCGGCCCTACAAAAACCTGTCAGTTCCCCGGTCGGTATCGGTCCGTATGCTCCGGTATTCATGCCGGGCCTGTGGTTGGGAGCTGCCGGGAAGACCCAAAGCTGGCCGTTGAGAAAAGGTCAGGAACAACCGGATTCGGGATTGCCGCAGGGCGGAGCTTCCGGCTTGGCCGTAACACTGCAAACAGGGCTTTCATTTATGAAAGCCGGAAAGGCCGTAGCTTATACAGCCGTCCAAGCATGGGCTTTGATCAAACATCTGTACGTGATGTTTAGCGCAGGGCATGAGCATCAATATGTTCAGGAATCCTTAAAATACTCTGTGATCAACCGCGGCCCGCCTACCGGCAGCCTCAACAAGCCTTCTCAGCAGGAAGTAATATATCGCCCAATATCGGTTTTCAGCCCGGCACAAAATGGCCGGGGAACGGAAGAAGCACGGAGTTTCTCTGCGTCTTCGCCTGTGGAGCTGTCACAGCTGCCGCTGATTGAACAGCCGCTGAAAGATATTATGCCGTCCGTAAAACGCGTGCTTATTTTAAGCCCGACCAAACGGGATTATGGTGTTGAGCTTATTGAAAGCGGCGTTATGAACATCCTGGCGGTTCATCCGAACATTGAAGAAGTAACGGTGGTGACTCACCCGAACAAGAAGACCATCTGGAAAGGCCGGGAAACGAAATGGGCCGGCCGTGTGTTTGGTTTTGACGAGATCGATCTTTTCACTTTTGATATCACGGATCAGGAAAAAGTTGTTTATTCCTATCATCACCGCAAGTTGACAAAGTATCTCAAAGAGCAGCAGTATGATCTGGTTTTAGCCCAATTCCTCATTGACAAAAGATCCAGCCACGAAGTCCTCCGGGCTATACAGAGAAGTCAACAGCGGTCTGTCATGTACACCCTTCGCCGGGACGTGGAAGTCGTGGAGAATGCGGAAAGCCTTCTTTTAGGAAAACATATCATTTACTTTGACGGGACGCAACTGTTCAAGGTTAAGGACGAACATGCGCATATCCTTAACGTGTATTCCCAGGAAAGGCATTATGCCGAAGTTGCAGGTTTGGTCGGACAGGATCAGCCCGTGCGTTACACAATGACTTCCGGCCTGAAGCTGAGTTACCCGGAACGGGTGGTTGTCTTATTTAATTATTTCAGCTCTACTGAACGAAAAGACTACCATTACGGGTTGATGAACAAGATCGTTTCGGAAATTATCCTCGGTTACGGGGGACGGTTGGCCGTGCTTGTTGACAGCGGTGAAACAGCCCGAAAACATGACATCGCCGGAGAGGCCTGGTCAGAGATAAACAGAAAGATCGGATCCTACAGAAGAGTGCAGGGCCCGGATAGCCGGCTTGTGATCATGGAAACATATCAGCATGATCTGGAAGGGTTGAACAAGCTTATCAATTCTGCCGATGTCGTCGTGACGCCGGACACCTATACGATGCATGCCGCCACAGCCATGGGCAAGATCGTTGTTACGCCATGGGGATACGCTATTGACCGGTTCTTGAGATGGGCTCCTGTCACAAATGAATACCTGCCTGTTATGAGCAAATACACGAACGTCCGTCACGGAAACCGCCCGACCATGCCGTATCAGGTCTTGAAATTCGCCATTGAGTTTGCTGTCAGGACGGCCCTGAAAGATAAGGGATTAGACCTCCCGGTTAAGAAGACCAAAAAGAGAAGAAAAGTCGCTCCTCAGGAAATTCCGCCGGAGACGTTGACGCCCAAGGATATCTTTGTGACGACAAAAGCCGGCAGGGGTGTCCGGTCCGTCAAGAACATTGTCCACATCAGGCGGAAAATATTAGAAAAACGTCATTTGCCAAGGTTAAACAGAAAATCCGTCAAAGAAGGCTGGGAATTGTTGTCCGAGCTTGAAGACTTAAAGGAATTCTTGCGGCCTGAATTCGCCCGGATAGCGTTCCATGAACTTGATACCGGGGAAGATATCTGGGCGAAACGGTTTGCGATTGCTTTATCGGAAAGCGATATCGATTTGGCCGGCGACTTGTTAATGGTCGGGCCGTCCTTGAAGTTTGCCGAATTTGTGAATCAGCATATCGTCAAAAAGGAAACGGAAGGAAACGGCGGCAGCTCTTCTCCGGTCAGCGAGGAAGATAACGTTCGGGGGCTGATTTCCGACGCTGAACTGTTTGTGCGCGCGGCTGTGCCCGGCACGATCGAGCAGGTTGAGGGTAAATATCTGCGTGTTATCAAAGCCGGGGCTGATATGATCATATTCCCGACCAGAAAAGATATTATCCACGGGACATGGCTCAGAGACCGTCAGATTGGAATCGGGGCCGTTAATCTGGGCCGGCCGGTGTCAACGGGATCGTTTACGATCAACGGTGTTGATTACAATGCTGTGCGCGGAGACGGGCAGCAGAATCCCTGGGTGTTTATCATTCAGGAAGAGGTCATTCCTTCGGAAGATGCGGACTCTGACCGGAAGAACTGGGCCGGAAGAAGGCCGTACAATTATTATGATGTTCAAAGAAAGCGTCTTACAGACATCATGCAGATGTTGACGCAGGCGGGTGACGCCAAGCCTGTTCTGATCATTGGATACGAACAAGGCATGCGGGAACAGGTTGAAGAGATTGAAAACATCCTTGTCCATTTCAGCCGAAGACGAGGATTCCCCACGCAGATTATTTTGGTGCAGGGGGCCGGGTTACGGGCCATGATGATGACGGAGCAAGGATTTGTTTTGGCCTATGGGCGTCAAGAGCTCACAATGCTTGGCCGCCTGTGGACGTCCCTGCCGCAGAAGCAGAGAATTCTTTACAAAGTTCAGGACGGGATGTTTGTAGAAATGACTTCCTCCCCTGTGCGAAAGAGCGATGATTACACCGCGGAGCAAAAAGAAGAAATGGTCCGTCAATACAAGGTGGCGCTCCTGACCCGCTCCGCTGAAGGCGATGATTTGAAATTTGCCAGGTGGCATATGGCGGAAGCGCTGGATTTCTTAGCCGGGGCTAAACATGAAAGCGTCATCCGCGGCCCGCCGCAGGTTATATTCATAGAGTCTCCGGAAGCAACCTTTGGCGCATATTATGCCCGGGAAGAATATGCCCTTTATATCGAAAAAGCCGTTCTTCATAACCCTGCCGTTAATTTGACCGGCATCATTGTCCGGGAATTCGCTGTTGGAGACGTGACGGCGAAGCGGTCGGCCGCAGCCGGCTACCGGTACTTCAGCGGGCCAGATTTTACCGAAGAATTTGCTAATGTTTATATGCGGCATCTGCTTGATAAAGAGACGGCCGGGAAACCTGTTATCGCAACGATCGGATATTCCCGGGCAGCGGTTTGGCAGCTACAGAAAATGCTGTGGGGACAAGCAGAAGTCATATCCTATGATCAGGCAGATGAATTCACCGCAGACGATACGGCCGGTCATGTTGATTGTGTTATCGTACATGTTCATACCTTCGAAACCTGGTCTCCGGAGTCTTTCGCGGCCTTATTGAGAGATAGATTAGCGGAAGAGGACTCCATTCTGATTCTCAGTCATTCCGTTATTCTGCAGGCCAGGCTCCGCGGAGATCGAATTTCCACCGAATCCTTGATGATGAACGTTGAAATCGAACGTTACCGGTCTGGTAACCGGACTGTTCAGAAACCGATGTTTTCTATTCACAAACATTGTGTGAAGACCTTAAAGACTTACAGAAAGATTAAAGTATTTGCGAACACAGCATTGCTCAGAAAATTATTCGTTCGCAGCCGGACGCTAAAAGTCCTTGTGGAATGGCTCGATGCTTTGGATCGTGCGTTTAACGAGAGTTTTGATTCGGTTATTCAAGCATTAGAGCTGATTGAAGCAGAAGAAAAGCGAACTTTAGCGCGTTACCACGAAAGCAAGAGAGCCGTACCGAAAGTTAAAGAAACAATTTCCCGGCTGCGTAAAGAAGCCCGCGCGGCTTTAAAAGAAGCTTTTTACTTTAATTCAGATGATATGACAGCCGAGTTGATGATGATCGGGTTGAATGCCGCCGGCTATCCGGCCGAACACCTGCAAATGCAACACCGCACAGAAAACAATGTCAAAGCCGTATATCATACGGTGGCCTTAAAGATTCCAGAATTGTTTGTGAGTGAACAGGCCCTTTCTCCTGAAACAACAGAGGTTGTTCCGACAGTTGAGCCGGCTCAAATGCCGGAGCAAGATCGGGAAGGTCAGCCGGAGGACTCTTCCGAACTTATTGCGGCTCGGGCATTGAAGGATCAAGTCGAAAAGCAATCAGAGGCTGCCCGCGCAGAATTACTGGGTGTAGCCGACCGCCTGGAACAGATAGAAGGCGCTGCCTGGCAAGAAAAAGTCGGGACCATGCGCCAATACTTCGCCGACCTTGCCGGCTTGTCAGATTGGCAGCAAGGCAGAAGAATCGAGAACATTCGGCATTCTGAAGAATTGAGAAAGAATCTGTTCGCTGCTTTACCGTTCTTGTTGCGCGTCATCTTAGGCCGGGGAGAGGGAGAAATCAGGGATGGCGCCATCGGCCTCCTGCTGCATATTTGGTATATCGTTAATCCGGCCCGCGATGCGGCTATGCAGAATATCCATAATCTTATAAACGCTGTCGTGATTCTGATTGATGTGGAAAGCATTTTACAGGGATCGTCGGCAGACAGCCGGCTTTATCAGGCTGCGGTGAAGACAAAGCTTAAGCCGATGAATAAAAAATATTCTGCCTACACCGGGTCCGAAATGCCTAAACTGGGCAGTGTCTTTGCCGCGGACTCTATTTATTACCGGCTGGCGCAGTCAACGATCCGGTTGGTGCGGGATTATAACGACCAGCCGATCTGGCCGGAACAGGCCCGTCCGTCATCTTCATCCAGTCCGGTGAAAGAAGAGAAAGAAACTCGAACAACGGAGCAGAGAAGCGCCTTCTCTGCCATTCTCGATATGCCGCGGAAGGCAGAGATGTCCAGACGTTATTTCTTCAGGTTCGGATTCTCCGCTGGGCTGGGGGCGTTATTAATAAGCTCCAGGGACACACAATTTATCGAAAAGAGAGAATTTGCCGCCGCCATGGTCCCGGATATCTACATCATTTATATGCTGCACAGTTTTAAATTCTTCGAAGACCGGGAAATTAATATGAGGTTGTTCGAATCCTTAAGGGAGAATATGGATCGGGCTTTTGAAGAGACACGGTCCCAGAAAGTGCTTGTATACATGGAAGATGTTATCTTTAATCGTTTTAATCCATGGATAGGGCTAAGAGAGGTTTTCCCGGGCTGGGATGTGCCGAGAATTCTCAAGGACAGAAAATACCGGAAAGCGTTTGAGGCGGAGTATAAGCGTTATGCCAGAGTAAAAGCTGCGGAATTAAAAGAGAAAGATTGGCGGGCGGAATGGCAAAACTGGCAGGAGAACAAAGACCGGGCAGATATTACATTCCAGGAAACGCTTCTGGGCTATATGGCTGAAAAAATGGTTGATCCCAGGAATATAGGAAGAGTAGAGCTGCGGCTGGAAGTTCCGCCTTTTGCAGAGGTCTTCCTGGAATTGAACCGCGACCCAACGAGACAAATTCCGGTTAAGACCCGTATTAAACAGAGAGAATTAAGAGAAGGGAAAATCGTCAAAGAAGTTGGAGCCTACCTGAAATCTGTGCCGAACTCCCGGGCCATTGTTTTAATGGGAGCCTTCCATCAGAATTTGCCGGAAAGATTCCTTGAGCGAGGCTATGAAGTTGACGCTCCTATAAGCCGGTTCCTCGAGTCTTTTGTCCAGCGTCTGGAAGCCAGGGAGCGAAAGGAACTGCAGGTTGAGACAGAAAAAGAAATCGCTAAACGTGAAATAGGAGAGAGAGAAAATCGTAAAAACCGGAGAGCTTTATTACGGATGAAGAAGAAAGAAGCGACTTTGGCTGAAGGCCCGGGAATTTCGCCGGTTGTTTTCGTTGGGCTCTTCTCCGCGGCCACGGCTGCCGCTGCGGCGGGAATCCTCATTTTACGGCGCATCATCATACGAAGAGCCCGGCGTTTGGCAGAAGAGGAAAATTTTGCGGCTGAACAGTCTGATGTTCAAGGAACAAAAGCCTCAGAGCCGGAAAAACACGATAAAGATGTTTCCAGCCCGGTCACTTCGTCTCAGGCCAAGCGTTACATCGCAGACGTCCGGCGGCGCGGGACAGCGAGAGATATTGCTGATCTGCGGCTGTATTTTGCCGGTTATCAGTTGAATCTCCCAAGAAGTTACCGGCCCAAAGCAGGCAAGTTCGCTAAGGTGACTGTCTACAGGCATAAGAAAACTCCGAGGATGGTGCTGGCTGATAAGAAACAAACAGATCATAATCTATTATTTGTCGCAGAAGGCGGGACAGTCACCTTAGTGTATCAAAATCAGGAAGCCGTGTTAAGCGCACACGATACTCAATCAGGGAAAGTGATACATCTGCAGGATTATGAGTCGTTCAGACAGTTTGACCGGCAGATGGAAAGGAACAGGAATATCCTCAGAGATCCGGACGAGAAAAGAGAGCTGACCGGCAAGCGTGTCAACCTGTCCGGACATCTTTTACAATTGCCCGAGGTTTATGTGTCACAACCAAGCCAGGTTGTCGTCCACCGCAATGACCGGGCCGGTGAGTTGGCCTTGATTGATGTCCAGGATGAAAATAATTATCTTATCCTGCGTGCGGAAAAAGACGGTATTTATGTCTCGTATCAGGGGCAGACGGCGGTTAAAGTGAAAACCCATAAAAATGGAAAACGCCAGGCCGTTAACCTGCGGGAATATAAACCGTTCAGACAGTTTGAAACAAATATTCAACGGACCAGAAGAGAGGGAGAAATAGGCGGTAAGAAACGGAGCGTCAGTTTTGGCAAGACATATTTTGCGGTATCCAAGGCCAGCGACCTGATCATTGAGCGGCGGGTTGGATACGTTATGAGGGAAGCCGTCGGCAGGCTGGAGACAATCGTCTTCCTGTCCCCGATAACCCGGAAGGTCATTCTGACGATAGAGCGGACGCGCAAAGATGAATTTATTTTAAGAGCAGCGGACGAGAATATTCCTCCGGTGACTTTGCGGGGACGATATTTCCACCTTAACAGTATTGTGCATCAATTCGAAGAGTTCCGGCTGCTGCGCCGTCACTTCCCCGCACCTCAGTACCGCCGGTACGGCAGCAGAGTTTATGAAAGGAATGCGCAAGGGCAAGTGGTCTCAATCCAGCGCGGGGCCGCCTCACGCAAAGAACAGTCGTCTTCGCCGGTCCGCAGGAATATCAGGAAGAGGGATCATTATCCTTATTATTTATTTAACGGCATGGGTGAAAGCCGGGCGGTCTTCGGAATGCTGCAGACAAAACTCGCTCCGCGCATTATGGACCGGTTTGAGAGGGGAGAGTTGGGCGATAAGATCAGGATCCTGAGTTTCGGCGGTATCAGAAGTCTGTCCGGACGACCGATGGTTGCGGAAGCGCATCGTATTGCGATTGCCTTTATGGAAGAAGCGGAAGCTAGAGGTATTCAGTTGACACCGCATAATTTTGAAATTACCGTGGTCAACGATAATGCGGAGATGTTGAACATAGCGCAACGGGGATTTTATCCGCGGCATGTCTTCTTGACTTTCGATACCCCGAGACGAATGATCTCGGAAAGCCGGAGATTGCTTAATAAATATTTCCATGCGGTCAATTACCGGACCGTTCAGGCGCGAGATAATATCAGACAGCTTATCAAGATCAGGCCGGCTGATTTCAAGAGTTTTGCTCCGGAACAAGGTGAAAAATTTGATCTGCTCCTTTATAACTATTATGAATATTTAATTGAAGCTCAGCAAGAAGTGGCCAAGCCCATTCAGACCGCCATTATTGCCAATAATATGCTTAACTGGATGCGGGACGGCGCTTTATTGTTAACCACCGCCGGGAAATGGTTCCGGTTCTTCCCGGAAATGGAATCCTTGTTCCGCAGCACGACGCCGTTTATGGAGCAGGGCATCCCCTCGGTCAACATTCACCTGTACGAATATTCTAATGTGGAATACAGCCGTATGTGGTTCGATATGACGTTCTCTGATATTAAACAGAATCTTAACCGGTATGATATTTCGTTTAATGCCGCCCTGCTTGATGAAGTTTACCGGATTGCTTATGTTGTCCATCACGGTATGCAGCGTGAACGCGGGGAGCCGTACTTGACCCATCCGATCCGCATTGCCTTGGCTATTTCACAAAACAGGAAGTTGTTCAGATATTTGTTGCAGAACCGTGTTCCGGCTGAAGTGATTATCGCGGCCACTCTCCTGCATGATGTTGTTGAAGAACACGCAGACGCCGGCGGCAATGTTTTGCGCCTTCTTTCCGATACACAGAAGCGGCTGAGAGCCTTTGCAGACCGAGAGACCGTGCGGATGATTACCCGGACCGTTCTTATCCTGACACAGAGATCTCATGAGGATGACGAAGACTTCTTGAGCAGAATCATCCGCGGGCACAGGGTAGAAAACCAAATAGCACAAATTATCAAAATCTTTGACCGCTTGGACAATCTGACGCCGCCGCGGTTCTCCAAGAGCGAAGAGAATATTCTGGCTTATGTCACGAAAACAACGAATTTTATTTATCTGACAGACGTTCCGCAATTCTTGAAACATTATTACAGCGCCGTTATTAAAGAACTTTATACGAGAGAGATGGTGCTGGCTCAAAGACAACTGCAAAAAGATTCCGATTCCGGTACGGACGGGCCGGCAAGCAGTTCTCCTATGACCGGCGGCCGCTGGCCGAGGCTGGAACGGGTGTACAAACGCATCACAGCCCACTGGGGGAGATTCGTCGGTTATGTCCTGGCTCCGGCCGTTATTGAAACGGGATTATTTGTGGTTGGCGGCAGTGTGATATTAAGCTGGGCTTTTGGTATCCCGTTGGCCGTGGCTCCGCCGTTCATCGGGGTGTCGCTCAGTCTGCAGCTTTTATGGCATCTTTTCCATGGCCGGGAGGCCTTTGCTCCTGCAAATAAACGGATAACATTCTTGTCGTTTGCGCTCCTGATATTGGGCAGCGTTATTCTGCCGTCGACCCCGGCTGCTGTAGGTGTTCTTTTCGCCGGCACATTTATCCTTTCCCATATCCTGGTTAACGCTAACGGCCGCTTAACCGCTGCTGTGAAATCTTTCCGTACGTCATGGTCGAAACCGTTTATACTCCTTTTGGCAGGGTTGATTATAGGCGGGGTCTTCCTGAACATTTGGCTGGTGCACGGGGCATGGCTCAGTCCGCTCGTGACAGCCTTGATGTCCATGGTGTCGGCTTATAAAGCTTTATTGATCAAAGTAAGCCTGTCGGTTGCGGCGTCAGCCGGTTATATCGCTCTGCAGCTCCAGGGGTTTGACCGCCGTGACTCCGCTTTCGGGGTCATGGTGCTGGGAGGCATTGCCGCGTTTATTTTCACGGGGCTGACTTACCCTGGTTTTGTTCATCTCAGTTTTGACCAGCTGGGCGCGGTGTTGGCCGAGTTTGTCAGCTCTATCCCCGCATGGACATTGTTCGGTGAAGTCTTAAGCACGGGCGGCATGTTTGCGGTTATTTACATCTTTGTCCGTGGAGCCATCCTCAAATATCTTTTCAATAAAGTTAAGAGTTCAAACAGACGGAAAGCGTTTGTGGGACTGCAGCAGATGAACCAGCTGCTTGAGCTTCCGTATGTTTTTGTGCGGCATCTGGAGCGGCAGGCCTATGCCGCGGTTCCGGTTTTGAGTGAAGATACGTATTTCGATGCCGTGATGAAAAAGGCTTACGGCCGTTCGGAAACAGAGCGTGGTTTTACCGCGCTCGATATCGGAACCGGTTACGGCACTGTTCCGCTCCGGGTGAGAAGGGCCCTGCAAAGAATGGACGTCCGTGCGCGCTCGACGGTCATCGGCACGGAATTAGCTCAGGAATGGTATAAAGAAGATGTTGTCCCCGAACATCACCGGGATGAGCTGCAGCGGTTAGGCGTCCATGTATCTGCCGAGACATTGGATGCTGAGGCTCCGGTTAATATTCTGCTGAAAGATGATTTGAGTGAAATGATCGGGAAAGGCTTCCGGGCCCAGCTTGTCACGCTTATTAAACCGTTCTTCCTGAAAGAGAAATCATTTAAGGAAGCCGTGCAGCAATATATTAATTATTTGCCGTCTGTACTCGCCCCAAATGCCGTTGTGTTTATCGCTTTTGCCGATACCCGCATGAAAGTGCAGGAGGGAGAAGATATGTACGATGCCTTGAGGAGGGAAACAGAAGCCTTCCTGCTGGTTCAGGGCGTTCTGGATGAAGCGGAAAAACAAGGTGTGCTGGTCAAAATGAGATTCGTCCGTATTCAACCGGATCTGAATGTGTACGATGATTCCAAGGATGTTTCCCGCAACGTGGATGAAATGAATCTGCTGCTGCCGTATGAAGTGAAGACACGTCCGTATAAACTCGTCATTGAGATGGGGCAGAAGGATGATTTGAATGCTCTCTATCTAAAACCTCAAAAGACACCGAAGGATATTTTAAGAGCGGTGCTTGATCACGAAACGCGTCAGAGGACATCGTTACGGGATATGGGCCTGCATTACTGGCGCGCCCAGCTTCTGAGGGATGGCGATCAGCAAGGGAAAGACCATGATGTTTCTTCACCTGTTTCAGGCGCATCTGCCGGCGGCAGGGTTTCTCATGAAGATTATTCTGACGGTCAGGCCAAAGCCCTTTGGAACCCTGAAGGGGTGGAGCTTTACGATGTGTCTTCCTGCTTCCGGAAAGATTGGCTTGAGACGATAAAAGCAACGTTGGTGAAACTGCACAAGGACGCCCATGGCCCGCCGGATCAAACCGCAGGCATGGCTGATTTTGAAGATTACGGCTTCTTCTCCTTGACTGTAACGGCGCGATCGGATCTTTTGGGCGACGGGCTGTATGCGGCAAGAACTGACGTCGGGCGCAGGACGATTTACCTGCATCCGGCTTTCTTCGCTCTTAGTTCTCAGGAACAATACCGTATTCTTAACGTTGAGCTTCTCCAGCGGATCGCTCAGCAGCAGGATGTGGCAAGCATATCCTTTGCTGAAACGTCGGCTTCCGCCGCCAGGAAGCCTTTCCGGAAAATCCGGCAGATTACGGTCTTTTCTATTATCGCCGTCCTGGGCCTGCTTATGCCGGGATTCGTGGCAACGAGTTTTGCGTTCATCAATCCGACGCTTGCTCCGGTCTTATCTCATCTCGGCCAGGCTCTCTACTTATTCGGTATTTATATGATAATTGCTGTCGGGGGCGCCCTGGCGATAATCTATTTAGACAGGTTAGAGCCGGAATCCGGGGAGTCTTCGTCTCAACCTAAAACCCCGGTGAGTCCGGCGAGAGGATTGTTTATCATGGGGCTTCTGGCCGGATTTGTGCTGCAGATGGGCGAATTCGGCGTCATCTTCGCGATGAGTCTGTTCTATATCGCCAAGACGGTAGAGGATGGGTTGAAACACAAAATATTTATTAAGGAATCTGTTTATTACAGACCGGCTGTTATATCAACCCTGCTTTCGCTTTCGAGTTATATTTATAATGATATTCTCCGGGAAACAGTCGTCAAGGTCGGGACTCCGCTGGCCGTGTTGATCCGCGACCATTACACTGATTATGTTTCCGTTCCGCTTTTTGTCCTCTTGACACCTATCCTCTTGAAGTTAGTGAGAAGTTTCGCGAACATGCTGGATGAGCACACTGTCGCCGCCAGGTTCAAACGTTTTGTCACGACACGCATTTCCAGCCATGCCGATGTCCTTGTAAGAAGAATTGTGGAAAGAAAGAGCGGGCTTGCCAAGACAACGCTTTTCTGGATGGTTGCTCTTTCTGTCGTCCTGGAGTGGTGGGGCATCACTTCAACTCCGGATAAATGGGATGTTGTTTCCTACGTCATCGGCGGCATCCTGGGTCTTATGGCCTTATGGCCCAACTCACAGAAGCTTTTGACGACGCATGATCACGCGGCACAGAAACAAGTTTTAAAGAGTTCGGATGAAGACCGAAAAGAGCAGAATAAAACTTCTTCCCCGATAGGTCGGCAGCAGGCTGTAAAAGTCCAAATGCATGCCCGGTCTTCCGCGCCAGAAGCCGGACAAAATGAAATCATTGTCTTCCGGAATCGTATCGGCACACGGCTCTGGGAAACCCTGTTGACATGGACGAGGATGCTTGCCCGCTGGTACAGACACAGAGATGCGCAAACGGGCTTGGTCAGCAAGCATTTGGAAAGATGGGAGACGCAATTGTGTTTGCCTTTCCTCAATGAAGGATATGAGAAATATTATGATGTCTTCCCAGAGAAGTATTTGAAACACTGGCGGCTGGCGCAGGTGGAGCATCAGGTAGAACTTAAACAATGGACAGTTAAAGTGCTGTTGGTCAGAAGCTATTTGCCGGCTCAGGCGTATGTGACAATTGCCCGGAGGGAAAAAGTCCTCACAGTTTATAACCGGTACCTGGACCACAGCTTTGACCCGGTCTATGAGCTTGTTTTTGACCAGACTGTCCGGATCATTAAAGATCAGTCAGCAGACGCGACCCGCCGTGACGATAGTGTCAGCAGCTCCCCGGTCAATGACGACAAGAGCCCGGAGGTCGTCAAAGCCGATTTAGAAGCATTCTTATCTCTCCCGAACGTTCGCTTGGTTGCTTCCGAACAGCAAAGACAGGCCTACCTGAAACAGTTCATAGATTATTTCAAACTCCAGAAATTCTGGATCGGAGGATTCAGCGCCAAAGGGACCCGAACGTGCTGTGTGGCGACTCATGATTTTGGCATTCAGCAGATCATGTGGTTCACTGATGATCTGACGAACTGCGCGGAAGGTTTCTTGCTGGAGAAGCAGCTCATGATCGGTCATGGAGCGTTCCATTCATTGCTGGATGATAAGATCACAATCGGATATAAGATCATCCCGAGGTTCAGGCATTATTTCTCCAGGAAGATATTCGAACAGAGATTGAATGCGGTGCGGATTTTATATCCTGATGTTGAGGGCGTTGTTATTTCAAATTCACAATTCGGAGGAGAAACAGCTCATAAAGAGTTTGCTGACGATGCCCTGCAAGCCGGGGCGGCTGTGTTCTACATTAAACATTTCGGGTTTGTGCCTTATGTTTTCACCGGGGAGCAAAATCCTGAGCTGCAGGATTTGATTCGTAAAGTCCGTAACGCTTCTTCTCAACAGCGTTTGACTGACCAGGAGTTGCGGTATTTAGCCGAATTTGATTTGATCAGAGACTTAAGGCCGTTGGAAGAAACTTCTTCGCCGATCGAAGAGGGCGGGGTAACGCCGCGGCCGTGGAACGGGCCGCACCGGCTCAATGAGATCGAAGAGGTGTTCAGCCGCAAGGTGAAAGGATTTGCCAAACCGATCCAGTTCGGGGCGTATATCATCGCCAGGCAGCCGGGCGATCAGTTCACGCATTTTATCATGCCGCATATCCTGGGGATGGACGTCAAGCCGCTGGATTGGTGGTACAAGGGCTGGACGTTCGCGTTCCCGGGCCTGAAGACCTATACGGATGCCGGGTTGAAAGAAAGAGGTTTCGGAGAAGACCGCAGGGAAGAGCTGGGGCTGCAGCTGCAGTCATCGGTGCGGTTCACGTTTGATGAGCGGAGCAGTGCGAGTCGGTATATCTGGATTCCGACGCATCAGCTGGTGCTGCCGGAAGGTCGGAGTGTTGTGGATTACCTGTATGATGAGCCAACAAATGCGTTGTACTGGCGCAAGGCGTTGAATGTGCCGGAGGGCGGGATCACGGATGAGGAGTTGTGGGAGCTGGTAAGAACTACGCCGATCGAGACGATGTTCAGACGAAGCGTGTATTACAAGCCGGAGCCGAAGCTGGCGGATGTGAAGTATCTGCGGGCGCCGATCAACATCGAGCTGTTTGGGACGCCGCGGCATGCGTATCCGTCGCCGCTGTATGTGGCGAACCAGATGTTTGCGAACCAGCAGGCGAATCAGGAGCTGGGGTATGTGCACCTGCACTATTCGTACACGGAAGCGGAGAGGAAGGCGCAGACGAAGGAAGGGGAGTATGCGAGGAAACTGCATGAATATTTTGAAGGGAATGAAGGGTTGTATCTGACATTGCTGACGCCGAAGGACGCGAAGAGCGTGCTGGAGAGCGGAGAGTTATTGAGCCGGATGTGGAACGCGGACCCGCGCGGGGAGAAGAAGGCGCGAGAGGCGAAGATCACCTTGGCGGGGATCCTGGGCTATGACGTGAAGAGCCGGGGGTACATAGGTCAGAGATGGTTTGACGTGAACCGTTTGGATGCGGAGGATATGAAGGATTTCCGGGAGATCGGGGAAGAGGCGTATGAGACGCTGCAGACAGACCATCCGGATTATGAAGGGATCATGCCGGACTTCTGGGACCTGATGGTCGAACTGTCGAGTGAAGAACTTCCAGCGTCCCGGATGGACCTTTCTGTTCAAGCGCAATCCTCCCCGATCGTCCGCGCTTCCGGGAAACAGCACAGATTGGCGCAGATACGTCGGCAATTGAAGATCAGCGGGGAATTGTTCGCCCATAGTTATGGCATCCATTCCAGGCCAATTAAGAAAGGCGACCGGCTGATCTATCACCGGCCGACGGAAGAGCCTGTCGCATTGGAGAAAGGTGTTGTTGTCGGGACCGGCGACTTGCTGGAGTGTGTCGGAATAACAGGAATGTATGAATCCTACGGACAGCGTTTCGGCCTGGCGCAGCATCATTTATATTTTGAAAACCCATACTTCCCGCGTTATGACCTTCTGTCCTGTAAAAATCTTATTAATTACGATCATTATCTTATAACCAGAAAAATCGCTCTTTCCGAAATGATAAAGCAATTGAAGAAACGTTCTTCAGAGACACTGACGCTTGTCTTTGCCTACCGTTCAGGAGTTAAACAGGATCTGGAACGGATAGTTCAATCGCTCATAGAGATCGGCGGCCAGACCCTGAGCAATGTGCGTTTCGTTCTTGTTGAGCGAGGGAAAGGCGCCATGCTGGCAGAGACAGCAGAAGGTTTTGCGGTTGTGGATGTCTCTTGGGACTTCCGGGATGTTCGTCACACCGTCGCCATTCAGGACTGGATGAGCCTGCCTCAAAAGGAAAGGGTGATCCGGCTGAGCATGCAGGAAGACCAGCTGGTGCCGGCCTCCAGCCCGGTGGAATATCACGAGGCCCTTCAGCAGAAAATCCTGCAGGATCATATCGCGTCCCTTCCTCATGAGGACGGTCTGTTTATCTTAAGAAAGAAAATCATCACCATGCACTTTAAACTCGCTTCGCATCAGCTCATGTCCATTATGGAGGCTTTCCCGACGATGAACCGTTTTGATTTTTATACACGTTTACCTCAATTAGAACAGCTTTCCGATGCCACTGTGACATTAGCCCTCTTGTCTGACGCCCGGGAACTCTATACGGCTCAACATCCTCAATTTGTCCAGGAGTATGAACGGATTCACCGTATATGGGGCAGAATTATGGCCGTTATCCAAAACCATATCTTGTTGAATGCGATAGCCGCTTATTATCCGCTGCTCATCTATCATCCGGAATCCCAGGATCATAAAGAACTCTGTTCCCTCTGTGCGAAGCGTGTCGTGATGAGGACAGGGTTGAGCGATCAGATGACTGATACCGAACTGGCCTGGATTTATGGCCATGAACTGGGGCATGTCTTTTATCGAGATATCAGAAACAGAATCGTTTTCCGCTTCCTTCATGGAGACCCGGAAGCCACATCCCATGCGAAAGAAGAATGGGTCCGATTCAGACATCATCAGGAGTTCAAGGCGGACAGGTTTGCTTTGGCCGCCGTGAAACAGGCAGGGTTTAGCGTTGAGGAAGCTTTGCAGGCTCTTGAGAAGATGAGCAGATTATACGCTCATTTGAATTTGGCTGAGCAGCATCAAGACACTCATCCTTCCGTAGAAGCCAGACAGGCTGAGTTGGAGTCTTATTTCAGAGAAAATCCGGACTTGCTTCTTCCAAAGAGACGGGAAATAATCCTGGCGCCCAGTTCTCCGGTCCAGCACATCCTGCCGGATGAGGGAACGGCCGAAAGTCACAGGAATGGTCATTTTGAATTTGCTGCATGGGAAAAGAATTACGGCCGTGTTCTGAAAGAAACTTTCCGCAACATGTCTGTCCGGTATGAAGGCCTTTCAACACAAACAGACCAACAAGGACCTTATTCACGTGCCCTTCATTTGGCGGAAGGAAATGTTGAAGAAAGAATCCGGTTGCTCCAGGCGGGCTACGGTCTTTTATTGAATAACAGCGGGGAGGTTATTTCGCGGTTCATCCGCAAGAGGGCCATGAGTCTTGAGGAAAGAGCCATGATGAGAGGGTTCAAGGCCGCGCTCTGGAGTCAGGAGATCGGCATTGTCGAACTGATGCCGGATATCACCGGCGAGATCAGAATGTTCAGTAAGCGCTACGGTTATGTCCCGGCCGGGCAGACGCCGGTGAGATTGTTCTTCAGCAGAAAATCAGACTCGGAGCTTTTCCTGCGCGGCTACTCTGAATATCCGTTTAATAAAACAGCGGCTGTCCTCAATGTCCTTTACGAGATTTTTGACCAGGAGGGACGTCTGGTTGAGACGAGGCTGGGAGGTTCTCACCTGATTTACAAACAGAACGTCAACGGCTTTGTTTTAGGCATAGAAACAGATGACCGGGGAGGCTTCCGCAGCAAAGACAGAAGACGGAGAATATATACGCCTTATCAGAACGCATCGTTGATGCAGTGGATGATTAACAGCTGGCCGGTCCGTGTGCAGGATATCCCTTCGGCGCTTGCCGCGGAAAATCTGGAACAGCAGGCCTATGACGGTTTTATCCGTATTGAATATATGAACAGCCGTCACAGTGAGTGGCAATTGCTTATGGTTGTGGGAAGGGAAAATTATCAGGCCCTGAACTTGAACCAGAAGCTTTTTATGAAACGGCTCAACGATTCCGGTGTCCGGGCCACGGCTATCCGTATCCGCTATCTTCCGGTCCGGTTGGGCAAGGAGGAACAGCCGTTCTTCACCTTCTATGAAGATTATAAATTACCGAGAGGTGCATTCAAAGCAGGAGAAGCGGTCGCCCCTGAATTTCTTGTCCGGAATGCCCGGCTGATTTATAAATCAGTTGAAACAGAGGTTTCTCATGACGAGAATGCCCTGATCCGGGTTTACGGTGACCGGTATGAGCTTATCGAGAGCCGGGTGAAATATATCAGTTATCTGTCGAAACTGGTATCCGGACGCAGATTCCTGATTGTTGACGGTAAGGGGATTTACCGCAATGAAAACCATGCGAAACCTTCCAGGCAGGGCGAGTTAAAACTTCCATGGGCTGAAAAAACCAGTATTGTCGCTTACTTAGGGCCGCATACAAGTGAACGGATGCTCGTGTATGTCGATCAGCGGGGCTTCCCGGTCATGGCGATTAACCGGGAAAACGATCGTAACATTAACCTGCTCACGCCGGTATTTGTGTTTGATGATGTGGAGCGGGACAGAATATGGAAGCAGGGAAGAAGGATTTTTGTCGGAAGCCGTGAAACAACAGTCTCTGGAGTATTTGAAGAAATGCTTAATGATGATGCGGTTTATGGTTCAGGGGTTCAGAAATTCCTGTTTGATTTATTGTCCGGCAAAGCGGTCCCTGAAATGGTCCCGGGCGCAGACAGAAGCTTTGAGGAGAATGTTCATGTCATTGCCCAAGCGTTATCCCAGAAAGACCGGGCGTTTGATATTTATTACAACAGAAAAGGCCCTCACACCCTAAGAGAATTGATGGAAGTTATTTGCACATTGACGAACGAAAGAAACGAATTCAAGCGCTACATCAGCTGGAGATTGTATGTGGCCCGCGGCGTCCTGCTGGACAGACTTCCGCTTTGCCGGGAAGAGTCCCTTGTCGACGCGTTATGGGTGAATATCTCCGACTTATTGAGAATGTTTGAACTTCCTCTCTTTGATCTTTTCGAGAGTGTCTCTGCAGACGAAACTTTGGGGCAGAAGGTTAGCCGGATTATTTCGGATTACTCTGCCCAATACGGAGACAGTGTCCCGGAAAGAGTTTTTGCAAGATTAGGGCAGCCGTTACAGGGGAGAGGTTCCGTGCGTCAGAATTTCAGATATTCTTCTCACCATCTGTCGAGTTCTCCGGTCAACCAGCTCAATGAACAGAAATACCTGCTTATATTGAGGGATCGTTTAGTGCGCGAAATTAATGACGTCATCCTGCTCAAAGAAAAGTTGCCGGCATCGGTTACCTCTTACGGCGGAAACGTTGTGGCCCCCGGAACGCTCGAGTATCGTTTTGGAGTCTTCTTCGGCCAGGCCTTGCTGGAGGCGGGACTAACGCCCTGCACGGGCGGAGGACCCGGCCTCATGCAGGCGATTCTCAGCGGATACTTGTCCGCCCGCGGGCCTTTAAGCCAAAAGGAGATATTCTTCTTAAGATTCGCCATCGATAATATTCAATGGATCCAGCCTGAGATGAGCCAGAAGATTTTCCGGCAGAAAACCCAGGGCTTTAAGCTGTATATTAAAGGACAGCCTTTAAATAAAGACGTGGAAATCCACCGTTATTACACGCATTTTGTTCCGCGGAAGATGGCGTTATTGCGGAAAGCCCTGGCTGTTAATGTCGGAGTCGGGGGCTTCGGCACAAAAGATGAGTTTGACGAAAGCTTGAGATCAGGGGTGCTGGTCTACGCCAATGAATTCTGGAAGCCTGTCATTGACACGATGAAAAGCCGTTGGCAATCATACGGCTGGCGGGAAAACCGTATGGCGGAGATCAGATTTTATCCGGAGGTCATGCTTTCCGGTCAACAGCAGAGGGCTGTCATGAGGGCTGTTGAAAAAGACCGGGATAACATGAGGGCAGGAAAGATTCTTGACGCTTATCTGCTGAAAGCCGCCCGCTCGCTCGTCCGGCAGATGAAAGAATCTATTGAATCCGGCAGGCATGCCAATGGCGAATTGCCGTACACGGTTGAAGCCTTGCATCAGACAAAAGCGGAGATCAGCCGTTTATTGCCGGTGCTTAACCAATGGCCGCAGGCCATTGTCATTATCGGCAGCAGCCGTCTTGACGAGGCCAAGCCTGAACAGAGACATGATCTTGAGATGGTCAGAACGATAACCCGGCATGCTGTCAGCATGGATATCCCCATCAGGGTGGTCGGAACCGGCCCTATTGCCAAAGCCGTCATTGATGAAGTGAACACAATTAAAATTCCTGAATGGCGCGAACGATATAAGGCAACGCAGCTGCAAGGGGTCTTCTATGAAGGATTGAATAATACCAACGGCCGCGCCGTTGTCAGCCAGTTTACCCAAAACAATATTCTCAGGACCCGGGATCCTTATGTCCTGAAATTGCTTCTCACGGAAAATGTCCTGGGGCATTTTATTTTGCCGGGCCGTTTGGGAACATTTGATGTCCTTTCCGAGATCGCTGTTTTCCACCATGTCCAGTATCTGCAGACAGGTTTACTCTATGAGAAGCCTTTGGCGCTGGTCGGCTCGGCGTTCTGGCTTCCTTATAAAAATATATTCATGGATACGGTTAAATCTTACGTGACCCCGGGTTCGGAGAGAATTTTAAATGTCGTTAATCAAGACGGGCAGATATACAGAGTCATCACGGGTATCAAACGTCGCATGAACGGCGAAACCCGAAACGGGAATGGGGCAGAGAACGGCAGTTCACCGGTGACCCGTGAGACGAAAGGGCCGTCGGAGTCTCCGGCCGATGTTATCAACGCCGTGAAGGAGATCATCCGTCAGGGGCATGGGCTTGAAAAGAGGCCGGCGATCATGGACATCCTTGTCCGTCGGGGCGGCCGGAGAGCTCTTCATACTTACATTCATATTTTGAAAGAAGGCGCGGAAGGCGATTATTCCACCCGGGCTCTCCGGCCTTACCTCGTGCAGGCGATGGGAGAAATGAAGGAAGATGCTTTGGCGGCATTTGGTCCGCTGGTCGAGGTTTATCTTGACCCGCAGACCGACGCTACGCTTCAGTCCATGATTCAAGTTTCCTTATCCCGGATTCCTGCTGTGGCTGAAGAAGCAACCGTGATGAACAGCGTGAAAGTGTTCTTGAAGGCAGAACCTTTGTCTGTGGGTATTCGCGCGGTCCGCCTGCTGCCCAAATTGTTAACCGGAACTTCCGAAAAACTGGTGAAGGAGGTCAAAGATGTCCTCCGGGCGGTTGTTGCCGGCAGGAACGGATATTTCCCGTACTTAAATGATTCGGATCTGGCCCTGTTACAGTCTCATAGCGTGCAAATGTTGGGTCAATTGGGAGATGCCGATTTTCTGAACAACCATATTTTACGGAATTATAAACAATTCTCCTTTGAGGTTAAAAGATCTATTGTTCATGAGATTGTAACGGCCGGCGGCGTCAAACATTTGAAAGCCCTGTCATTACTACATGCTGAAGAATCAGAAACGCGACTTCCCATAAAGTTTACTGCGATGGATCAAGCTTTACCGTTGCATGTTGTTGATATAGCCCAACCCTTTGCCGCAAGGTTGGCGGTCTTTGCTGCGGCTGCCATGACCGGACACTTTGTTGATGATAAAGGCAGTTATTATGTCGTCCTTCTGCCTGAAACCCCATGGAGGTTCAGGAGGGATATCGTCAAGACATCTCAAGTCTATCCGGGAGCATTCGCTTTTGCCAGATTCTATGTCAGGGGCAACTCTGTTGTGGAAGCGGCTCGGCAGTGCGAGTTTGAAGGAAGTTTGACCGACAGTTCCAAGAGGATATTCAAAGACTGGCCGGAGGTCATGGTTTATGCTCTAGAAAGAATTACGCCGTTATTGGGCGTGAAGAAATTAATATTACTGCCTTCCGGCTATCACGTTCAAAGATGGAACGGGGCTTTCCCGGAAAAACAGGCGCAGAAGATTTACGACCGGACGGCAGACCGGCTGGGGTATACTTTGATTCAGGGCAATTCAGTCTTTGTGGAAGGTCATGCGGCCCATCAGTATTATTCCAAAGAATTCAGCTCCGCTGCACCGGAAAGTGAAGAAAGGCCGACTTCGGCAAGTTCCCCTGTTCAGGTCAGCGACCTTGTTCAGGCCTTCAGGAACCTTTGGCCGTCTACCCGGAAGACTTTTGTGGCCCAAAGCCCGGAGGAACTGCAGCCTTTCTTAAATATTATTTTCCGGGAAGGCCGGGTTTCTTCTTGCCGGACAGACATCATCGCCGGCTTGGCGGGAATCCTTCCGAGGTACCAGAAACGCGAGTTCGGGTTTGTCGCTTCCGGTGATGGATGGTGGCAGATTGTCAAGGGTGACCCAACCGGGATCAGTATTTCCGGTCTGGGGGCAGAGACCGTATTATTCGCGCATTCGCATGACCAGGACGAGTATTTACCTTCTCTGGGAGACCTGCATCAGGCTACTCGTCTTGATCTTGACATCCCGCTGTTTATTTTAAGCCCGCAGCTTGCCGTACGCTTCCATAAATTTGATATGCACAAGGTTTCCCTGCTCACCGGACTGACCAGATTTGAGTTTGATTCGCACAGGGATTACCAGAAGCTGCTGAAGAAGTTCTCTGCCCGGAAACGGCAGTATATGAAGGCGGAAGGCCTGAAAGAAACAGCGGCCCGCGAACAAAGCATCAATGACCTGACTGAGAAACCTTTAGAGATTATGACACTGGAAGATTTTATCAGCAGGCATGTCTTGTCTTCTTCCCCGATTGAGCTGGATCTTCTCCCGTTGGACAGAGAAGCCATCGATACCCGTGTCAGAAGCGTTCAAACGGATTGGGATTCATTCCTGCAGAGCGCGGCTGCCCGGTTCAGCGTGCCGGTGCAGAAGTATTACGCTTATACGGAAATGATTTATAAATTGAAGCAATTTGCCGGCCCGCTCGCTGATAAAAGGATTCTTGAGATAGGGCCGCAGACCGGACAACTGTTATTAACCCTGAGGCGGTTAGGTTTGACTAAGGTGGAAGGCCTTGACACCAATGTCCGATTGGCCCGGTATGTCGGTGGTCAGACGAAGTTGACGATCATTCCGGGCAGTATCCTTGAAACGCCGCAGTTCATGTTCGAATATCCTTACGACATTACGATAAGCCAGCTGGTGTTTGACCTTTTTATGTTTAATATCCCGAACGGACTTGAGATGTTAAGACAGATTGCCCGGTTAACGAAAGTCGGCGGGTTCAGCCTGCATGAAGTTACGGGGCCGTTCCCGTTCCAGACGGGGCATCTCTCTGAAGCCGGATTCGAAATTGTAGACGGAAATCCGCAGGCACCGTTTATTGTCCTTCGCCGGACAGCCAGTTCCCCGATCAAGGCCGCCGGCCACGACACGTCAGACGGCGTTCTTCCGGGAGGAAACGGGCCTTTTGCCAACGCGGCTGAACGGGTTTATTTCATCCGGACAGCTTTACGTTATCTGTGTCAGCAAGATGCAGAATTGTCACGGGAAATAAGAGAACATTACCTGGCTCTCACCGGCTCTGCCCAGAACCGCGCTCCTGAAAGTCTGAGCAGGGAGCTGGAGGTTTTTGACCGGATGACTTCCGGGGCTCCGTTCTCAATCGTTGAAGTTCATAAACAGCTGGGAGTATCAAGACGTGCCGTCATAAACTATGTTAAGAACATTTGCGCCGCATTCGAACAGGACGACTTGTTCAGGGAGGAGACGGCGGAACTTCTGGCATTAAGACAGTCGGTTTGGGAGCAGGCGCAACGGAGTCTTTATAAGGGCATGGATGATGTGATCCTGTTGAACTGGATTATTTACGATATGGCCCGGCATGAGCCGGAAACCTTCAAGAAATGGCTTAAAATTTATCCTCTGATGTTCGGCCGGGAGTTCAATGTTCAAGATCAAATCGCCCAGAGCGATGTGGAACTGTTCACTCTGATCGGCCGCGGCGAATGGCGAAAAGTACAAACGTTAAGCCACTCGACAAAAGGCGACAGCAGAAGAGTCACCAACGCGGTGTTCCGTTTCGGTCTTTTCCCTGATATGATCCGCCGCTTTGAAGATTTTATGGAGCTTAACATTCAGTGGACCGGCAAAGGTTCGGCGGAAAGGGCGTGGTTTGGGAACAATATTACGGTTGTCATACAAGCTCTTCCGGAAGAGGATTTCGCGGCCCTGAAAAAGGATTATCCGATGCTGCCGAGCGTCACCCGGCGTATACGTTATATCGGAGAAGAGACGCTTGAAAAGGAAATGTCCATATTTGATTATCTGCGGTCGAAAACGGAAACCATGCCGGCCTATTCTTCGGTATTTACCGGCGATAATACGGCAGGGTTCCTGAACGGTATCATGCAGCATCCGGTTATGGTGACGTTGCGTAAACGTTTTGAGCAGCAGCAGACAAATCCGCTGGTGTTCAGCGCGCAGTATCACCGCTGGACACATCCTCTGCTGCGTCAAATGACAGAGGGTGATATCGCCTATATTAAGGACACTTATCCCGAAAACGTACGAAAAATATTCCTTTTATTCCCAGGACTGGTCCTGCCCCGAACATCGTCTCAAACAGAGCAGGAGATTGAATACATTGACAGCTGGGCTCACCGGGAGACGATGACCAATGCCCAAGGCTTTAAGATTCAGCTTCATACCCGGAGACAGGCTCAGGTCCTTGATACGTTATGTTTAACGGATAAAGTGGCTGCCGCGTTCCTCGATGAACTGAACAAGAAAACCCCGGCTGAGCGCCTGCTGACAGAATGGAAATATCTTTTCAACCTTTGGCTGGCCATGCCGTTGTGGAGTCCGAGGCTGGCGTCCCGCATCGAAAAAGCTTTGTGGCGTCAGGCTGAGATTGTTTGGCAGGAGTTGTCCGCCCGTTACGCCCGCAAGAGAAACGTCCGCCGGACCGGTCAGGAGCAGGCAGAAAGGGTTAACCTTGTGATGAAGAGATTGTTCATGGAGTTCTTGACGAACAAGGGTGTTGCCGAAAGGCTCCCGAATGATCAGGTCACCTTGGCGGAAGCCGTCAGCCTGATTTTTGAATCCTTCGCGCAGCAGGATAAAGCGTTTGATGTGTATTATACCAGAAAGGGCCCGCAGACTCTGGTAGATATGATAGAGGTCTTGCGCGTTTTATCTGAGGAAAGGAATGAATTCAAGGATTATGTCGGCTGGAGGCTGTATGTGGCCCGGAGCGTCCTGCAAGAAAAATTGATCTTAAGCCGGGAAGGTGCTCTTGTCAGCACATTATGGGTGAATATCTCTGACTTATTGAGAATGTTTGAACTCCCTCTTTTTGATCTTTTTGAAAACATCAGTGAAGACGAGAGCCTGGGGCAGAAAGTCGGCCGGATTATTTCGGATTACGGGGAGCGATTCGGGGATGCTGCTCCGGAAAAGACCTTTACTTTCCGCCGGCACGCCATCCAGCAGATCCCTGCGCCGCGCAATGTTAAAGATTCTTCTTATCATCAGGCCAGTTCCCCGGTTTCTGGGCAGGAATATGTTTTCGCCTCCCAATTATTCACACGAAGATTCGAGAAGCTTGTCGCTTCAACGGAACAGCGGGATATCCATAGTGAAAGAATTTATCCCAATAAAGTCGTGTTTGGAATTTTTGATACGCCTGTGAGATGGTTTGCCTTTAAAGAGGACATGAAGGGCGCGCCGGAAGACGTGAAAGTTTATCCTTACTGGCGGGAAAATACCTTAGAGCTCTATTTCTTATCGAAGCAGCAATACGGTTCCTTTAAAGATACGGTGGCCCCGGAAAATGAAGTTGAGGTTTATCAGAGAATTGCTTTGGAGATTTATTATACGGATCAGAGGGTCAACGCCGGGCAGGCGGCGCAGGATGCCGTGAAATCAGCACAGAGACAAGTAGCCAAGGTCTTTGAACAGCTGAATCTTTTCAACCTCTCCAGAGTAGGAATGTTGCCTCGTTTCACACAGCAGGGACAGGTCTTAGAATTAACGCTTCCGGCTCAAGGTCCTGTGAAGAATGTTTATATCAATATCCCGGCCCAGACCATCCGGACAGAGCGTCAAGGGCTTATGGCAGGGGAAGTGGAATCAATCCGGAAGATGGTCAAGGCCGCCGGTGAGTTTGATTTGAGCATCCGCCGCCGGCAGAAAGAGGTTCTTGAGATTGTCGACGGGTATGCGGCATCCGTAAGACAGGCAGGCTTTGCTCATGTTGAGAATGTTCCGCGTTATGACGGGGAATTTATTTACTGGCGTATGTCTAAGGGACGGGAATGTATTTTCTTGACCAAGGGAATCCCTGGTGAAACGTATGTCGTTCAGGATGGAAAAATTGAAAGGTTAACAACACCGGAAGAGGAAATTTCTTTGAGAGAAGCCGTATTTAACGCCGAACCATTCGTGTCGAATTTGACAACTGTTTATCTGGAAGCGATGAAGGCCAAGAGCGAAAGATTAAAAACAAAAGCTTCCTGGGACAAATCGACATTTGCTCTCTATGACCGGGACAGCCGGTCATGGAAAACAAGCCCTGCCCTGGAAGAGGCCGTGGCCGCGGAAGCTTATCTCGGAGAGAACACCTTCCTGGAACGGTTAAAGGGCGTGTCGGGGCCGAATAAAGTTTATTATGAAATCATTAAGAAGATCAGAGGGACGGCCGGGGCCTATGCCAGGGTGCCCCGTCCCGCTCCGGCGAAAAGGGATGCGGCGGAAACACCCAAGCCGGAATCATTCTTGATGGGCAACTGGCTTATGTTTATTCTTTATCAGCATCCTCATATCCTGGAGCTGGTATCGGAATTCCCGATGATTGAGTTAGAGCGGTCTGATAAAATTCTTGTTTATCATATTCTCTTAGAAGAAGAGCTTAAAGAGGTGTCGGCAGAAAAGGTCATCCGCTTGGGGCATCTCAGACATATGCCCGTGAAATCGCTCAAACAGGTTGTGGTAGGAGTGGCTGATTATATCAACCGCATGAAAGCCCTGAACCAGGCCCCTGATGACTCTTCGCAGAAGACAAGTTCTTCTCCGGTTTCCAGCCCGGCGATGAATGAGATGGACCTGTTGATTCAGTATAAGAATCTGGAAGTTTCCGATATTCCTAAGCACGTTCGGGCACAACTTCTTGCCTATACGATCGCGGATTGTGTTCAGGTCGCACAGGGCCGTGTTGAGTTATTTGCGAATCATCCTGGCAAAACATTACTGGCCAATACGTCCATCTGTTTGTCGATTTTTATGAAAGACAAAGGTTTAATTCATATTAATCCTGTGGGGCACTACGCTTATGGATTAACCCAGGAGGAATATTTTGATATTGTCTTCCGTTTCATCCGGCCGGAAGATGACGTTACTGTCTTCTCGGCGGCCGTTTCTTCAGATGCTGACTATTTTGAGGAATATACGACACCGCAGGATATTTTTGAATATCTTTCTTCAAGAGCAAAAACAGTCGCGGTCTTCCCGAGAATTGACGGTTTCGGTATATCGGTTTATGCCCGGGAAGACCGCCTGGTTGTTTTTGATTTCTTCGGTGAAGCCGTTAAAAACGACCGTTATGATACGTCATCTTCTTCAGTCGAAGAGGCTTTAGAGAAAGCTCTGCAAATTCAGGATTACAGAAGCGATGAATTTTATGAGGCCACCCGGGCTGCGTTAAAGGCTGTCCAGGAGATGCTGGCAGCAGAATATGTCAGCGGTACAGCACTTGGGTTATTGATCTCCGCGTCCGGGCATCAGGCTTTTGATGAATTGGGATTAAGAAACCGTGAATGGTTTGTCGGGGCTCTCAGTCAGCTTTATCCTGCTTCGCGTGAGGCGGAAGCCGGCCTGGCGGATCTTTTGTTCTATGATTCCAACGAATTTGTACGCAGTACGGCGGCCCGTGGTCTAGCTTACGGCATGACGATCCCGTATTCCGAGCAGGCCCTTGAAGCTCTGCGCAAGGGGGCGGAAGAAAACAATTCTTATATAGCGAATGCCTGCCGCAACGGGTTGGCCAAGCATGAAGAAGGGGCTGCGAGCAGTCCGGTGACGAAACGGCAGGAAATCCGGCCGGCACAGAAGAGGGGCGCAACACCTAACTCATTGCGGACTTCTTCTCCAATAGGCCAAAAAGAACAACAGATGATTCTTAAGAACGTTGCCCTTTATACAAAGGCATTAGTCCATGAAGAAGATAAAAGAGAGATTTTAAGATTAATTAAACAGGGGGATGTTGCTCAGGCGAAGAATTCCTTCTTATCCCGAGCTCATTATTATAAAGATTTTCAGTTAGATGTCCGTTCGGCGGTTTATCCCGGAGGATTAGATTTGCGAATCTTTGAGCTATTCCCTAACATTGAGATTGTCCATTTTGTGAACATGCATCCTTTTAGAGTCCCTTATAAAGCAGAAGATCTTGTGTTTTCAACCGGTAAGAAACAGAAATTAGAAGGACAGCAAGCTTTGGACCGGATGCTGGAAGATTATTTAAAGAATTCCAGAAGGCGGTATATCCCCGATCCATTGCAGCGCAGAATTATTTACGGTTCCGAATACGGGAAAGCCGAAGACGGCGTTGGAAAAAGTCAAATAGGACTGGAACCATTTATAGAAATGAATTTAAAAGAAGATGGCTTCAGAGATATTCATATCCATCAAATAGAGAGCAGCTTTGACGGGGTTGGGGTGTATGAAATCAGTTTTACAGATTGGGCCGGTCAGAGAAAAGTCATCTATTATTGGCAACAAGACGTATATCGTTTTAGTTCGAGGCAAGTCGCTGATGTGGCCAAGCGGCCTGTTGATTTGATTTTTGAGAAAGCTTTTACCGGAAAAGAAAACTTGCCTCTTGAACTTTTCCGGACGCTTAGAACGCAAGGTTATTATATGTCTGAAATATTGAAGAAGTACTATCCGATTTATTTTGAACATCGAGGTCAAAAATTCTATTTTGAAGAGTTCGAGTCGATCACCGACGAAAAGATTTGGGGTTCATTAGGTCATCTTTATGGCCGCACTATTATGAGAAGCAATGGCTTTGCTGTATATCGTAAACAGGAGGTGGATTCCTTGGGTGCCCGTGCTCTAAGAGTAAAGGCGAGACTCGAAGAAATTAGCCAGTTAGAAAGAGATCTGAAATCGGCGCAGATGGATTCCCCGGATAAGACGGCTTTGGTTAAACAGTTGTTGGATGACCAGGAAATCCTTCTGCAGAGATTGGATAATAATCTTATTCAGCAAGCAAAATTGCGTGCCTTGCAAATGGAACAGACGTCAAACTTGAAGCCTGATGATAAACAGAATATTCAGGGCTGGTTATTAGCTCTGGAAACGGAAAGGGATGCCTTACGCCTGGAGGCGATGGACTTGAGAGTGCGCTTGAATGATCTTGTTGTTAAACTGGGAGAAATTTTCGTGCGGCCTTCTTCTGCAAGCAGCCCAATGAGTGAACCTGATCAGAAAGATCAATTAAGCATAGGTGGCTTGTCGGGAAGCAGTCTGCTTAATGAACAGGAGCTGTTAGATGGTTTAGTGAATCAGATTCTTGCCGAGCTCGGAGATATTACCCCTAATATCCTTGTCTTTTCCGGCAAGCATCATCCGTTAGAACCGTTATCGGAGATTGCCGAAGGCATAAAAACCAATTACATACCGGAACAGATTGGCTTTGTGGAATTCCCGCAGACACACACCCCGTTAGGAGAAGCGCTCGCTTTAACCGGGTTCCTTAAAGCTTTGAGCCGGGAAGACACGACGGATGAAGCTGTATCGCATGTGTTAAAAGAGGAAGAAACAGCTTTTAGATCTTTACTCATAAAGGTCCTTAAGAGGATAGAGGATCATGGGGATGAAGTTCTCCGTAAGCATGAGAAAGGATTCCTTGGCAGCACAAACGGGGCGCGTCTGGTTGTTAATGCGTATTTGGATCATTTGCTTGAGGACCTCGTGAAGAGGGTTCCGGCATGGAGAAATCTCCTGTCTTCGTTGCGGGCCGTGGCCCCGATCGCTCCGGAAGAAGAGCTTGTTATCCAGGGATTGTCCCGCAGACTGCCGGGTGTCCATTTCCTGAGCTTGCATGGCGGATTTGTTTCTCCGTTAATTTATCAGAACGCTTTGCCTTACAATGACGTCTATAGAACAGGGTATGCCGCGCGATATCACCAGCCGGTTGTTGACACGCTGGAAAGCCGGCAGAGCCTGCCGGCCTGGTCGTTAAAGGAGCAAAAAATCCCGTCGTTATATCTGCGCCAGCAGCTTGACCTGGAATACTTCCGGCAACGGGTCAGCTATGCCTATATGGAGCTTCCGTTAGGGATTTCCCCTGAAGATACAAAGGCTCTTCCCGGAGACACGCTGTTGTCCGCTATCACAGGGGCTTATTTGCTTCCGAACCCGTATTTAGAAAGGAATCCGGATGCTTCAGACAGCCGCTGGCTGGATATGGATTACTTCCGTGTTTCAGAGATCCCTTCTGAATACCAGCAGGAATTAGGCAAGGATATTGGGGATTACCTCAACTTGCTGTTGAAAGAAGTTGAGGCCGGAAGTTCCCCGGTGGAAAAAATGACAGGAAACACTTCCAGCCCGCTGCCGGTCATTTATCATGAAGACGGGACATTATCTTTACAGGAAAGTACGACAGGGGCAAGGCTTAAGGTTAATTTTGCCCAGGGCTTTAATCCCGTCGGATTTTATGTCAAAGTCGCCGGCCGGGAATATAATTTGATCCACCCCAGCGGCGCACCGCTCCTCTTTCCTTTCGCGAACCGTTTTAAGACGAACCAGAAAGGTGAAGTCTTCTGGCGGGATTCCAGCGGCCGGACATGGATCGTTCCTTTATTAGAGCCGTCACTGATTGATGCCAAAATTGTTACAAAAGACAGCGAGCGGAGTGTCCGCCACGGTTTTGTCAGAAAATTACCGTTTAAATTAGGCCCTTCGGGGTACAGGGACAGAGGCCGGGAAGTTTTTGTGACGGGAGAAGTGAGGTTCAGTGATTATGAGTTGATCCCAGAGCTTTATCAGGGCCTGACTTTTACGATGATTTACAGTATCAGAAATGGCCGGTGGACGTCACAGGTTGTTGCCTTCAACCAAAGCGATCACGAAATTCCTGTCGGATACAGTATGCATTATTATTTCAACACGGCATTGGCTGAAGGGGCCGATCTTGAAGACGTCCGGATTACCATGCCGGCAGGGAAGTTGTGGTACGCCAGGAAGTGTTTCCCGTCCGGGCGTTTGATCAAAGCTAAAGACCGGTTTGACTTTACCCGGGGACGAAGGCTGGGGAAGAACTCGGAATACGACCATGTTTTTCATATCGGAAGCCAAGTTCCTTATCAAAGCCGGATAGATCATCCGGCCGGTATAAGAACGATGCTGGAAGCGGATGCGCTGTTTAAAAACACTGTTCTGTATGTGACATCCCGAAAAGATTTTATCTGTATTGAACCGCAAACCTCTTCCACGGATATGCTCAGACTTGCGGCCAAAGGTATTCCGGAGGCCAATCTTATCGTTTTGGCCCCGGGGAAGAAGATGACTTTAAAGACGTCGGTATGGGCCGAGGCGGCGAGTTCACCGGTTGGGGCGTCGCAGGAGATGAAAAAGGCCGTATCCGTTCATGAACTGCTGGAAGAGCTGAACGGCCGAAAGATATCCTGGACGACCCGCAGAGGCGGAGAGGCCGAGGTCATTTTGGAACGCATAATGCGTCATTCCGTAAGAGTTCTTTTGAGCAAAGCCGGAGATGTGATTTTTGACAGGGAAAGCGCACATTCTGTTGAACTGGGTTCTATATCGGCAAAAGTTTTCGGATATGAGAACAGCTCATATCTGTATTTGGAAAACATTCAATCCAGGTCGTGCGTGCCGTTCAGGATAAAAGCCCGATTATTAAGCGAGAAATATTCCAACCGGACACTTAAGAAAGTGGTCAACAGAATCATTGCCGATTTCTTCCCGCCGGCGGATATCGAACATACCGGACAGCAGCCTTACGGATGGAGACCGCATGTTATAGAAGCGTTAAGGGATGTCTTTGTCAGTAACGGCGGGGATATTGTTGTCATTGATACTCCGGAGAATCATGCTCTCCCTGAGGTTCGCACCCGGAAAGGTATTGTTTTAAGCATGCTCGAAGGAAGAAATCCGTTTGTCCGGAATTATGCTTCGCCTGACCCGCGGAAGTACAGCAAAGGCCGCATTCCCGAAGGCCTGTTGAAAGAGATTGGTGAACACATCGTTTCTCCGGCCCAGTATTCATTCTGGATTTACGGCAACGGGGACAGCACGGCTTCTTTCGAAAAAACAACAACCAGCAGCCCGGTTCTCGCAGGACTATGGCCCTTGCGGGATGGGCATCAAAACGGAGCGGCTTCTGTTGATTTGATAACGAGGGAAGGGTGCTCCGGAGCGGACCATATTTTAAGACATCTTCAGGAAACGGAAAGTTATAAAACGGCGGTTGTCCGCATCGAGGACGGATTTATGAATATACGTTTTGATAAAAGAATGCTGGCGGGAACGTCTCCGGACGAAGAAGATTTGGCTGCGATGTTTGCGCAAAGAATGAAGAATGCCCTGAAGAAGCAGGATGCCGCCATCATTCGTGAAGCATTCTCCGGGGAAGACGACAGTCTGACAATAGCTGTGGTCGACCAATCCCCGGATATGTTCACGTTCTTCCCTGAACAAAAAGCGCTGTTTGTTAACCAGGCCTGGGTTCGTTACCGGAACAGTCCGAGCTTTGTTTCTTCCAATTATCCCGGCCTGTTATTGCAGGAAGGGTTTGTGAGTATTCTTTCGCTTATCTTACGGACCAACCTCTATCCTCAGCCGGGCAGCAATGATTTGGGCCTCGGAATTCTGAAATCCGTCGTCTCTCATATGCGAAGAAATGCCGAAGAGGCCATAGCGGAGGAAAGGAAAATAACCGCCTATTTCTTGCGGGAGGAAGTGGATAAAAAACTTTCGGAATCATTGAAGATGCTGCTCCTCGGAGTTGAGAGATATACGGGTATAGAAAGACATTCTTTGGCGGTTGTCGCATGGCAGACGCTCATTGTTGTCCTGGAGAGTCCCTACGCCCAAACCCGGTCGCCGGAATTTTTCCTGGACATTTTAAGCGATATGCTGTTTGAACACGGGGCGGTTGTTAAGGCGCATTACAGGTTCATTATTCAGTTTGTCCTCGAATGTGTTCTCATGGAAGAGCATGCTGACTTTTTCGTCTCAGCTTTTGAAAGCCTCCTGAATGATCTTGCGCAAAGACCGTTGTCTGTCGAGCAGTGGAATCTTACCGATTATGTTGGATACCTGGAACCTCTCCGCGGCCTTCAGAATATCGGCAATCCTTCTGTTCAAAATGAACGCATCAGCACCATTGAACGCGCCTTGAATGAAATGGCGCTGGACTTCCCTCGGGAAAGAATCCTTAAGCCATTCTTTGCCGGCGACCGTACGATTGAAAGTTTAAGCAATGACCGGGAAAGAAATGATTTTATAGCCGGAGGACAGTATATCAATGCTTTGGCCGGTCGGACAGGCAGCCGCTTCACCAGGGCCACATTTGAGGAGCTTTACCGTATTGTCTGCATGAACATCCCTGTTAACGTTAACTATCACGATGTCTACCGGCGTTCCAATGTGCAGGCCTTAGGGTGGACGTTCCCGTCGGAAACGGACGCTTTAAAGAAAATGATGTCTTTAAAAATATATATCAAAGATTATCTCTTGAGCAGATTCTTTGCCTGGTTTGATGAGGAGGAAGCAAGGATTGACCGCTTGGATGCTGTCTCGCAAAAGAGAGAAGCCATCAGGCTTGCGGCCCTGGCGTTTTACAGATTAGTTCATATTCATCCTCTCTATAACGGAAGTGAAAGGATGTCGAGGCTGCTCGCTAATTATATTTTTGTGAAGTATTACCTTTATCCGTATATTTTTGACCGCCGGGATGAAGAAGAATATCTGCTTCTTTTGAGATTTATGCCCGTTCCCCGGGCAGTCGATTTCGACCGTTATTATCCCGCGGAGCTGGCATTATTTATGATTGAACAGCAGAAACGGACGGCGGATAAACTGCGCCTGGCGTCTTTGTTCTTCCCGGGCTCTCTGGTGATCGACAAGAATCGTCAGGGAACCATAGAAATGCAAGAGCTGTCCTCAGGAGAGGATTTCGAAACTGTTGCTTATGAAGCAGAACAGCAAAAGAGCGATGATGAAACAGAGCCGTGGACCACAGAGATTTTCCGTGACCAGTTGGCGGCTTTGTCCTGCGGACCGTTTATCGTCAATAGTTTCTTAGTGTTGTCTTACGGTCAGTTTGTTGTTAACAGTTTGCGGGGAGTTGTCTGCGTTCAGCATATGATTGAAACCTTGCTGCAGGGCCCCATGGGCCGGACCCCGGGAACGAAACAGGAACGTGTGGACCAAGCAGGCTCATTACTGGACAGCAAGGTGTCCAGTGCCGTTATCGCCGGACGGAATACGGCGTCGTCTTCGCCGGTTCAGCTTGTTCCTTCCGCGGCGGCCGGATATGACCTCGAATCCCCGATAGCCGTTAGAGTGTCCGTGAAGAGCCGTCTTGTTTATTTCACGAACATTCTGGGGCGATTAACCAGGGATCAAAAGAAAGCCATAAGTTTGTTGATTTCCCGTTCGGCCTATTTTTCGCAAGCACCACCGGAGGATTTAATCATAACTTCTGATATCCGCCTGACAAAACATTCTCCGCTCGCTTTCTCCCCGGACGGCCGTACCCTTTATCTGCATGTCTTTGTTCTTGATAAACTCTTGGAGCTTCAAGAAGGCCCTCGACAGTATATTGATGATTACCACTTCTATAAAACATTCGGCTTAGTCCTCACGGGGCTGCTCGATGCTTCCAGCCGGTTCCTTGATGATCAGAAGCATCAGGAGGCAAGGCTGATGGAATATCTGCAGCTGAAAGAGAATGAAGAACTCCTCTTTGCGGCCCGCATTGTTTTTAATCATCCTGCGATTTTTGGCCTTGAAACGGGAGCCCATTTCAGAAAAGTTTTGGGCCGTAATTCATTGCAGCAATATATTCAAAACTATTTTGACGGAGCGCTGCCGGACGTCGGCCAGCTGTACTGGGCTATCCCTGATGCCAGAGACGTGGTCAGGTATGAAGATCAGGTGGACAGCGTTATTCAGCATATTCTGGCTGTGGCTGACCTGGGAGAGATTCTCGCCAGAAGACTGAGTGAGGACGAGGCATTCATCGAAGATTTAAGAACGGCCGCTTATCTGCATGACATTGCCAAAGTAACTCATAAAGAGATATTCGGATTAATTGTTTCCCCGAGAAAGCTCTCTAAATGGGAAAAGAGAATTGTCAGGAGACATCCTAAACAGGGTGTTGTCGATTTAAGAAAGGCGGGATTTATATTTGATACAAGCATCGAGGCCAGTATCAGATATCATCACGATCTCAGAGATGCCTTGAAGGATGAAAATATAAGAACGCACCCCAGGACATTGAAGATGCTGATGATAACATTCTTTGCCGATTATATTGACGGATACAACGATATGACCAGGCCGTATCATGATGATGACAGTGACAGAAACGGTTTCTCACCGACGATTGAAGATGCCGTTCATGATCTTGTGCAGGGACATGCCGACATGACCGTTCATCCTGTCTTTAAAGACGTCTTGACGGCTGTTTATGAATTAATGAACGAACAAAGCGAAGATCATGACAGCTTCTACGAGATTGTTTACAGGTCGCATAATCTGTCAGCCCCTGCCGGCCGGCCAATCGGAAATCATAAGAACGGGAACGGCGGGAATGCTTTAAGGCCAGAGGAATACAGCAGGCGGGTCTTTGCTGATGTATGGGTATTACCCGAGAACTCTAAAAAGGCGCCGTCTCTGGACGCCACAACGCAACAAACAGACAAAACCGCGGTGAAGAAGGGCAAGCAGATCATCGGGGAATCCTCTGATGATGAAGATGCTGGGGCCAGTTCTCCGATAGAAGACGAAAATCCGTTGCCGCAGGAAAGCGAAAAGAGCCGTGACAAAAAACAGTTCGGCCTATGGATCCGGGCGCTGTGGTCCGCCTTCATTACGTTTGCTGTCCTGAAATACAAACAATACAGAAGCAAAGAGGACTGGATCTTATGGCAGAAACGAATGGAGACTCAATGGTCAGACATGAGAGTTAAGATCCGTTCACTGGTTAGGGAATATCACAACCGCAAGTTTATGTGGAAGACGGAATGGATGTTGCGGCAAAAGCAGTTAGAAACCCGGTGGCCGGTATGGCGTCGCAGTATCCGGACCGTGATGCGAAGGACGCAAACACTCCTGTCCGGTTGGAACATACAGCGGATATTGTGGCAGAAACAGTTAGGGACCCGGTGGTCGACATGGAGTCTTAAGCTGAGAATGTCGGCCCGCAGATACCGTCACCGCATAAACGATTGGGACATAGCCCGGCTGCTGTGGCAGATGCAATTTGCGGCATTTGTGGCTAAGCTTAAGAAAGAGACGCCTCCTTTCATTAGGAAATATCAGGCGGCTTTATTGGCACGCCTCAACCAACTTAGGATACACATCATGACGGGATTACGGTTATTGAGCCCGTCCTCGGTTGAGGAGATGTTAAAGGATCGGAAACATCCTGCTTGGGGCAAATTCTTCGGTCGCCTGTTCCTGCCTGTGTTATATCAGCCTGCAGGAATGATTTTGGGCGGCTCGGCTTTCGTTCTCGGGAGCATCTTCGGATTCTCCGCGGTCTTTAGCGCCGTCAGTTTGCCATGGCTTATCGGCACCATAGTCTTCTTCCAGGCCATGTGGCATCTGTCCTACGCTTTGCGTCATGATTCCATCCTGGATGTCCCCGGGCGGACAGCCCTTCGGACAGCTTTCAGTCCCGAGAAAATTCTGGTATCTTTATCCACGGCCGGAGCCTGCAGTTTTGTGTATATGCTTTCGCACTTTTTCTTCTTCTCTCCGGCACTCTTTAATATTGTCTTCGTTGCAGCGGTCATCCTTCCGTATCTGCTGATCATGAGCGTGTGGGAGATTCTGCCACGTAAAGCTCCTTTCTCAGTCCGCCTGGGTGTTCTGACAGTCTTGATGTTAGGGCTGGCCGGCATGGAGGCCCGGTTCGGGGTTGTCTATTCTCAACTTTTCCATTATTTGAATTCACAAATTACCTGGACAGTGGAAGAAGGAAAATCATCAGCGGATGAGATTATTTTCCCGAATACCGGAGCCCTGCCGAAACGCCGTGGCTATATCATCATTCCTCGATGGATACCGGCTTTGGAAGAGGACTTTGAACTGACCCGTCAGGCCCGCCAGTCGAAAGCTTTCAGGATGCTGTTAGGGGATTATGGCGTTGTTCCGTGGTTCTATGACTCCGGACGAGGGCTTGTCATTTATGACATTGACCATGAAACGGCTTTTGAATATGTGGAAGACCGTATTGAAAACTACGAAGACATTCCGGCATTTATTATCAAAATAGCGGCTGTAAGAGAAAACGAAGAAATATTAAGAATTTTGTTCCCGGAGGACCCGCAATCGCCGCCGATGGGGAATTGGGTTATTCAGGAAGGCGCACAGTTAAAAGCTGGGTGGAAGTATGTTATTAATTCCGTCACCAAAGGAATAACAGGAAACGGAGAAAGAACGCCCGGGGCAAGTACCATTTTAACGCAGGTCGCCAAGCTGCATTATTCTCCGAACGGGGAGACGCCGAATGTTGCTGAGAAATTGCGGCAGATATCCATTGCGTCTCTGCATCTGAGTAACGGCGAACAAAGGAGAATGGTTCAGGAAGGGGTCCTGAATTATTTGAATCAGCTCAGGTTTGCCGGAGGGCCGGAGATTTACCGGGGAGAATTGACCGGATTCCGTAACGCGCTGCACGCCTATTTCGGTTTATCTCAGGAAGAGTTCTTTGCCCGGTTTAATAATCCGGAAACATTGCCTCAGGCCCTCCTGCGCTCAGCCACCCTTATTACGGCTGTCCGGTATCCCACTCAACTGCAGAGTCATCCGGATCATATTGTCGAAGAAGCCAGAAGACTTCTTTTGAAAGTGAAGGAGAAGGGATATCTGAGTGAAGAATTATATCAAAAGGCTGCGGCGGCACAGATCGAGTGGAATTATCAGCGGCGCCCTGATCCGCGCAGTATTGATTATGGACGGGAACGTCCGGAAATAACGGTGCGCAATGCCTTGACCGAGAATTTACGCAGGACGTCCGGCAACGGAGACATCCACCGAGCAGCTGTTGACAATATGCATTTAGAAGTAACTCTTACAACAGACGAAGGTCTGCAGAACAGAATCGCGGAAGGATTAAACAGCCTTTATGATCCGCAGGTTATCCTGTCCGGATATACGAAGCAGCAGTGGATGAAGCCGGGTGACGATCTGTCAAAAGTCCGTTACAGTGTTTTTGTGACGGAGAAAGGCGGCCTTGGTGAGCCGAACAGAGTTGTTGTTCACCTGGATACATACGCCGAGCAGGAGACTGATTTCTCCGGCTTTGCTTCCCAGAGCATGCTTGAACTGGGGTCGACCGCAAAGCCGCGTTTAGAAGCCCAGTATCTTGACGATATTATCGCAGAGCTTTACGAAAAATATCACGGTCTGCCGAAAGAGGCTCTGCAGGAAGAATCGCTTAAACAATATGATCCGATAACTTTGTGGATGATTGAATACTTGCGGCATCGTCCGAAAGCGTCCTTGCAGGAAGTGCTTTACGCCGCCATGCAAAGAACCTACTCCGCCAAGCCGCAGCCGTTTGTGACCGACGGCGGGGTTCTTGATTTTGATAACTGGACCAAAAGACACGATGCCCTTAGCCCGACACTTTGGCAGGCGACGCAGTATTCCATCAATCTGCCTTTTGCCCGTTTAACCCAGGATATGATCCGTTATTATGTCTTTAAAGAGTGGGGTTCCACACTCGAAGACATTTTGGATAATCCTGACAATCCTACCCGGGCCATGTTTATGGGCCAAGTTGTCAGGAAGGAAGAAGAGAAGACGCGCGCCTTGCTCGAATCCTTTATCCGCCGTGTCCAGAAGAATAACGGACGGATTCAAGCGACGATTAAGGAGTATCAGGATAAGGATACCAGAAAATTCTTAACCGACCTCGCCCGTGTGTGGAAAACATGGTTATCCGGGCAAGTGGCACAAGGGCCGGCGTTGCAGGACGCAACAACAGCAACCATCCTTGAGCAATCCGCGCAATGGCTATTGAAGCCGCGGTTTACCTGGAAGATGAATAATGAAATATATTGGTTGATCGAGAAAGAAATTATGGCCAGGTATTTCACTCCGTTCTGGCAGCAAATGGGGTATCCGTTTGAGGTGTATCCTTCTCTGGCATTGCCTTTCGGTTGTTCGGGAGACACTCCCAGCGCCCTGGTTGAATTTATGAATATTCTCCTGAATAAAGGTGTGAGGAAGAAGACGGTGGAGGTTGAAAAGCTCATTCTCGCCCGGGGGACACCGTGGGAGACCTGGTTTGAGAATCCTAAAGGAGGGGAAGGAGAGCAGGTTTTGAACCCGGCTGTGGCGGAAGTCTTGCTGGATGTCCTGGGTGATGTTGTGCAGCGGGGGACGGCCAGCGGAGCACGCATAAGTGACTCTGATCTTAAAGCAGGTGTCCATAACCGCGGGAAAACCGGCACAGGAGATAATCGCGATAATCGAACGGCATCGTTCCTCTTCTCCATGGGGGATAAATATGCCGGAATAGTTGTTGTCTACGTTAACGGTAAGGATGCGGCTGATTATACGTTTATGAGCAGTTATGCTGTTGAGATATTTAAAAATATTGTGTCCCCGGCCTTTAAACCTTCTTTGGCCCAGAGCAGTACGAAAGACAAGACAACAGGGAAGGCTGAAGGCCAATATCCGGTTCGTCAGATTAAGGAAGAAGTTAAACAGGATGTTTATTCTCAGCAGAAAGCCGCGGGAATACAAAAGGCTGTCCCTGCCGGTAACTCCGGGAAAAACGTTAGGCCGTTACCGCGGTCGCAGTTAAAATCCGGCGGACGGAAAACACGTTCAGACAAAAGAAAGAGCAGCAGCCCGCTGGAAACAAAAGCCGGAGATTTTAACGCATTAGCGGAGCTTGTGTTGCCTAAGCCGATAATGTTGCCGTTCCTTTACGGGAAAGAAATGATTTCTTCCGAAAGGATAAGCATAGCGCTGCTCAATTGGACGAGAGGTGTTGTCCGTGTTCCAGGAAAGCCGGAAGTTGATACAGGGAAGACAGAGATTGCCTGGGAATTCCCGGCGGTGAGTGAAGACGAAAAGCAGAAGGATGTCATTGTTATCGCTGTTTCATCCCTGCTGAACAGAATTATGCTGATATTTATGTTCTTGTTAGATTTCCTCGTGAGATTCCTGTTAAGGGCTTTTAACGTTTTGAATCATGCTTATACGAAAGTTCTTCGACCTTCCGTAAAAGCAGGACAGGCAAGTCAGTTACGTTTAATTGATGAGATGCCCGCTCAGTCAGTTTATAAGAAAATTCCGGTCGGCGCATCTACCGTGGCCAGTTCATCGCCGTTGAGCGCCGAAGAATACGCCGCGTACTTGGCAAATCAAGATGCTGTTGCTGTAGAGAGCGCTATTAAGGAAAGAAGCGTAAGCCGGGTGGGCGCATCTACCGTGGCCAGTTCATCGCCGTTGAGCGCCGAAGAATATGCCGCGTATTTGGGAAGCCAAGATAGTGGCCTTTATATGCAAAAGAGTCGCGAGAGACAGATAGGCGCGGTGACTGTGACATCTTCTTCGCCTTTGAGTGCCGAGGAATATGCGGAATACCTGGCAAAACAGAAGAACGGGAAAACCGGAGGCGAGACCTCTTATGCCTTAAAACACGTTGGGGCTGTTACGGTCACCTCATCTTCTCCTTTGACCAAGGAGGAATATGCCGTATTCCTATCAGGCCGGACGCAGGTAACGCATCCGCAAAAAACGGTCGGAGCTGTGATTGTGACGTCTTCTTCGCCGTTGTTGAATCATGAGTCTTATCTGCCATCGAAGACAATAGTTCCGGGAGCAGAGGTCATTGATGTTCCGGTTCAAGGAATCATGCCTCTGCCGACGCCTTCATGGCTGAATCCAATGATCTGGCCGCAAATCATGAAAGCTCCGGTCCGGACTCCGGAAAGATCGCCTTATCGATCCCGGCCGCAAGACCGGCCGGTTGTCCCTGTGGAAACGGCAAATTCTCCTGTCCGGGCTGAAGAAAATAGTCATGATATTTTTTCACTTGCGTCTTGGGTCGTCCATAAAGATATATCAGTTAACGATCCCGGGGAGAGTCCCTGGTCCTTAGCCTTCCTGGCCAGAAAAACGGCCGGCCAACATTTTGTTTCAACCGGTCTCAGCCCGCCGGTGGCAACAATCCGAGCCAATATGTTTATTGTCGTCGTTGCTGAAATGCAGGAGTTATTGTCTTCTCTTGCAGATGCAGTCTCAAAACTGATTGTTGTGTTATCGCAGGTCAAAGACGTCTTTAGAAGAGATGTTTGCCGGATAAGGCATGCACAGAAGAACAGGGGTTCTGTCTGCCAGGAAAGCAGGCCGGTCGTAGATGTCCGCGCTGTACAGAGGTCATCAACAGCAGCCGCGGCCAGCTCTCCGGTCCCGGCAGGCTTGTCCGGGAACGGCCGCTATTCGGTCAGAGCCGTTGGCCCCGGGGGCTACTCTGCTCTTGCTCAGGACATTGTTTCCTGGAGAAAAATATATCCCAAGACGGACTATTTTACCGGGAATCTATTTGCTGAAGTTTACCGCACATTAACAACAGCAGAAACAATCAAGAATATCCTGCAGGTATGGAGTGCTCAGGACGATGAAGGCCGCACGAAGGCTGTAAGAATACTTCAGACAATGTCGCCGAATGATTTTCTGCCGATGACATTTGAGATCTTAAGATCGTCGGGCCTCGTCCTCGGAACATCTATTGTTGTCCCGGATATGCAGGGCCGGGGCGTGGGATCAGAGTTGCTGAAAATCAGCCTCGAGTATGCCGGGCTGTTCGGACGGTATTATTTGGCGACAGTGCATCAGAAGAATATTCCGTCCAGAAAGCACCTGCATGCTGTTACGGCAGAGCTGAAGACGCCTATGATGTATATCGGCAGTTTTAAGGACGCATCACGCAACGGGATTACGGCGGATATTTTCCTCATTGATTTGCTCCCCGGCCTGCCGGGCCCGGAATGGTTCCCTGCCCCGTTGCCGGCTGACCGGAAAGAGGCTTTTGAGACGCTCGATCGAAGCCGCAAGATTTTTGAATATCCGACTTTGATTGACCGTTTTTACCTGCGAACGTCTTCCCCGGTAGATGGGAATGATAAATCTGATATTCAGTTCCCCGGGACATTTAAAGCTCAGGTTTACGGAGAGACAAGTTTATTAGGTCTTGAAAGAAACTATAACAGCTCAAGAGTTTTGATGAAGGGTATCTTCAGTTTTGCCGGTTTCGCAGCCTTCGGACTTTTCGGCCTGGCAGTCTTTGGTCTAACATCCTGGGCCCTGATAACGGCATGCTTCGGGGCGGTCGTGCTTTATAAAGTTTACGATCATCTGTTCCCTCGTACGGATTGCCGTTATGTTGACAAAGCCTTGGCGCTGATTGAGAACGCGGCTACGGATGAAGATGTGGTCCGGGCGAGAGAGTTGTTCAGAATGTCTGCCGAAAACAATGAATCGGTCCTTATTCAAGTCGTCGCCAGGACAGGAGCCGATGTTTATATAATCCTGGAAAAATTATTAACCCTCAACTTCCCGCAAGTAAGCTTCTCGGTTATCTCTCCGGAAAAATTCGATGAGATATTAAAACAACAAAATATAGAGACACGCTATACCGGCCATGAAATGGAACTGCTAAAGGCGGAACAAGTGGTGACATTAACCCATGGGCAGGTGCGGCGTGCTGTCCATTATTTTGTGAATAGCCAAAATCAGGCAGCAAGGCTTATTGACCGGGACAGTGTCTGGCAGCAACGTATTGAAGCGCAGGATTTGTTCGGAAAAGGGTTTCTGCGAGTGCCCCAAAGCCGACGGGCAAGAAGACAAGATATAAGTCGCTCAGGTTTAATCCTCAAGCTTGTTTCCTGGCTGAACCGGACTAAATTAGGCCGGGAAGCGGCGATGGATGATGTTTTGGCGGAATTCTTCAGAAATTCACAAAAAGCTTTTGAAGAGCAAACACAGGCGTTGATAACAGGAAGGAAGAAATATCGTTATCGGCAATATCAATTGAACGGGCCGGATTATAGTCACATCCAGCATTTTAGCTGGATTTACGCTGTTGCCATCATGGCCTTACAAAAAGATTTAACGGCAAATCCGGATAGAACGCTTCGCGTGGCAGACCTGGGCACGGGCTTTGGCCATTTTATCTTTACGGCTTTTAATCTCCTGCCCGGAGAGCTTTCTAGAAGAGTCAAATTTGTCGGGTTAGATCATAAGCTGACGGATATGAAATTTGCTGTTGAGCAAGCTGTTTCGTATCCTCAGTTGGATGCGCAGTGGGTTGTTGCTGATGTCAATGATCCGGGTTTTGTCCAACACGTGAGAACAACCCTGGGAGGGGAGCTTATTGATTTTATGGTTGTCAATCATGTCCTGGAACATTTAATGAATAAAACTCCGTTGGAATATATCCTGGATTGGTTAAAAGTTGTCAGCGGGACGCTAGTTGTTTCCATCCCGTTTGAGGAAGACCATGAGGGATCGGTTTCCTCTCATGAACAGGAATTTGATGCAGGAAAGTTACGGCTTCTCGGGCAACAAGTTGAAAGGGCAACGCATCAGGACGTCAAAACTATATATGATTACATCGAAGGAGGCGTTATTCTTTTCCGTCACAAGAAGCCGGTCCGGGCTAAAACACAGCAGGTTAACAGCTCCCCGATCGATGTGTCCCTGTGGTCGAAAGAAAAGTCTTTATTAAGATCTTTGTACCGGTCCGGCATGTTAAACGTTTGGCGGCATGGAGAGGCCGTATCAGAATTGGGTGTTATTTTCGGCCGCCAATTTGATCTGCCGGAAGAGGACATTTATATGCTCTGGAGAATGGGGCTGATGCACGATCTCGGCAAAGGGCAGAGCTCCATACTTCCTATGGTCAATTATCCGGGAGAATTGTTCGATGAGCAGCGGGCCCATATCACCCTTGTGCACACCAGCGGGTCCGTGGATAGGATACAGGCCGAAGCCATTTCTTTGAGCGATTCCGAGAAGCATATTATCTTAAACCATCACCGGCCTTCCAATAACAATATGTTGTCCGAAGTGTTTTCTGTCTTTGACTGGATCACCGCGTATCTGGATTCCAGCAGGCCGTACCATTTTGTTTATCGCCCTGCGACCATTCCTTCTGTCATTCCTTCCCTGAAAGCGTATTTAGCCCGTATCAATTACCGGCTCGATCATCGCGTTGCTTCCTTCATCGACCATATCCTGGAGAATCAGGCTGCTGTTTCCGTCCTGCAGAAGGTCCAGAGACATGATCCTCTTAGCGTGGCCGATGCTATGGCCAGCTGGTTCACTTTTGATAACCCCGCAGAAAACGTCCGAATCCTTTCCGAATGCGTTTTGGCCACACCGGACTGGCGGCAGCTGCAGGGATTTTTAGCCGCGATGGCTGACCGGGACGTTATGCAACATCTCAATGAAGAACAATTCGCGTATATTTTATCTCGGGTTCTCCGCGCCGCGAATGCCCGCACGAATAAACATTTTGTCCAGGGAGAGCTCAGAAGACTTATAAAACACAGCCGGACGTCGGATATTTTTATAGCTGAGGCGACAAAGAGCCGGGCGTTTTCCAGCTCTCCAGTCACGGAATCGATAAGGTTAAGAAGCCGGTATTTGAGAAAGATATCCTCTTATGGCGTCATGCCCCTTAATCTTGACGATGTGGATTTGAGTGTTTTAGCTGCCGTCGCGGAAGTTTTGGATCGGTTCCCCAAGAGTATTTCAGCTCATTTGACAGATGTTAAGCTGGCTTTTGTCCTCGGACGGTCTTTCTGGAACTCCGATGCTTCCATTGTAGGGATAGAAGTTTCCGGTGGCAGCGTCGATATTTCGGGTATTGTAGAGGAATTTCTGCATGTCTTTATTTACCGGAAAGTTCCTTTAACGGCGTGGAGAGAATTTATTGAACAGGCCAGCTTTAGATATATATCCGATGCAGGCCAAAGAATCCGCGCAGAGCATTTGCCTCTCAGCATGATCAGGGATTCCCGGGACTGGAATTGGGAGAAGAAGATTCCAGGTGTCGACGGCTCAGATGTCTGGGTTAATATCTGCGATAAATTAACGGTGGATCATGTCCCTGCAACCCTGAAGATGGCCTCACAGGTTGTGGACGGATTCTGGCCGGGACAGCAGTTCAGACAAATTATTTCAAATGATATTTATATGGTGCCTGGCCTGCTTTGGAAAATGTGCCTGGAGCACGCTTATTCCAAGCCTTCCGAATACGTGGCCTTGGGCGGAGTTCTCCTGCTGGATCCGGAGGAATTGGCCGAATCGCAGTTGGAGTCTTTCATGGATTTCTCTCTGGTTAGAAAAATCTTGCTGAAGGCCGGCGGGCATCTCTCACCGGTTGATGTCCCTGACTTCCCCATCACCAGTTCACCGCTTACGAACCCCGGAAGACAGGAATGGTCGTCGGAAATGCAGGCGGAGAACCCGGTATATGGAAAGAGCCAAAAAGGCTTGCTGATTCGGTATTTAAAAATTTATCAGGGATATGCCTTAACTTTATCCGAATTTGTCAAAGAGTTTAACCAGAGCGGGCTGGGCGATTTATTTAAGCGTCTTTACGGCCGGGCAGATGAAAAGATCGTTCTTGATTTGTTGCAAACACGGCGCGTTCAGGCCGCGATGGCTAAATTCACCCCGCAGTCTGTACGCCTTGTTTTTTACCTGAAAGGAATGGGCCTCTTCCGGGGCGTACGGCACACGAAGGGCCGTATCCCGGTCCTGGGTGAACTGTATTTAACCGGGCAGCGCTTTAAAGGAGAAAGGTGGATTGTCCAGACATTTGATGCGGAGACAGGATTAAAGTTTGTGTTAAGACTTTATATCAATCCTAAAGTTCCCCGGAAGGTCTTTTATCATGTTTATGCCCGTCTCGAGACCGGAAAGATGCTTATGGGAACGGCCCAGGCGGAAGGCCCGGTCGGAACTTTAATGGTCCAGGGATATATCCCGGCAGAAATGATATCCATCATTCAATTTTTCCATAAACATATTCCGCAAAACATCGACCCGAACTATCGGGTGACAACGATGAGATCCGCAGGAACGGAAGGGAAGTCCGCGGTGTTCTATAAAGCATTTTTGTTCCGTCAGGATAAAGAACGCATTGAAGTCCGGCTTTGCGAGGGCGGGCAGCCTTATATGGAACTGCGTTACGGGGCAGAGAACCTTGTGATTCGTTTGCGCCCGGTTATGCACGACCAACGGACACGGACAAGGGCCCCGCTCGCTGAAGAAACTGTTCAATTGATCTTTGTCGATAATTGGAATAATAAAGGATTCGGGTATAATTTTGCTTTTGAAAATCTTCTTCAGGAACTCGAAGAAAAAGGCGTTTTAGGGACACGTATTCTCGAAATAGGCGGGAAAAATAATCCGCTGTCGGCCAAGATGTTCCCGGACAAGAGAATCGTTTCCTTTGATAGGGGCGTCGGAAACGGATTCTTCCGGCAGGGGAACGTCCTCTTTTTGCGGGGAGACGCTCATTATCCGGAAAGAACGAAAAAGAGCGGAATCCTGCGAGTGAAGCAGTTCTTTGGATCCCGAGGTCATCGCGGGCCGCTTTCCCATATTTATGGTTTATGTGATACGGTGATTATTTCTCATGTCTTGAATTATGTGGATGCGGATCTGGTTTTCCGAAAGCTATCTGAGGGGCTTCTGCCGGGAGCCGTGGTCCTTGTCCAGAATGATATCACACAGGGACGACAGACAGCCTTTAGCGAAAAAGGCATTAAAAGTCAGAGACAACTCATAAATACGGCCAAAGGAAATAATTTTGAAATTGTTTCGATTCGCGGAGAGAAACGGATCAGCGAGCGGAAGGGTATTATGGAATGGGAAGCGGATGATTACAGGGAATTGACGGAAGAGGAAGGGATGAATTTTGACGGTGTCCTGCATGTTGTTTTAAGGAAGAAATCTGCGGATGATGTCGCCAGTTCACCGGTACAGGATAAAGTCTGGAACGGCAGAAAAGATTTCTCATTCGGTTTTATCAGCGGAGGTGTCAGAGAGATCAAACTACACAAGAAAGTGAAAAAGGTTAAGCCTGGCGTGGCTTTTTATGGCTCAGCCAGAAAGTCATCTGTTTTCGCTGAACAATTGGCCAGAGAGCTGGCTTTGTTGGGATACCCGGTTATTACCGGAGGCGGCCCGGGCGTGATGGAGTCAGCCAATAAAGGCGCGTGTGAAGCGGGCGCTGATTCGGTAGGGCTGAGAATAAAGCTGCCTCGTGAGAAGGCTTCAAACCCGTACGTTAACAGAGAACTGGCTTTCAAGTACTTCTTCAGCCGGCTGGTCTCTTTTGTGAAACTTGCCAAAGCAGGCGTATTTGAGTACGGCGGAGTCGGAACTTTAAATGAACTTTACACGATGCTCGCCTTGAAGGAACAGGGCGCCATTGATTTAGCGACACCGCTTATTGCCCTGCCGTTCTGGGAACAGGTGATAGAGCAATTGGCCCGCGATTATATCAACGGATATTTATTAAACAGTCCTTGGGACATGGTGAGTTTGGATGGCAACGCCAACCGTATTTTGAGTACGATCAGTAGTCATTTAGAAAAGAATAAGAGCCGGGATGTTTTTGAAATTGACATTAATCTTATCCGCCGGGAAATGTACCGGGTTATGAGAAAGCTGAGGTTGACGCCCGGACCGATTGTTTCGGTCCTGGGATCAACCCGGGTGATCAATTCGGATGATATGGATACGGCCAGGGAAATATCCCGCCGTTTAGCTTCCCAAGGGATTTCTCTTATTGTGCCCGAGACCAAAGGCGTTGGGGCGGCGGCCAGAGAAGGCTATCTGCAGGCGAAAGATGATTACCGGGGAAGACACTTTTTGGCGCAGTTTATTCCCATTAACGGGAACACGGACGATTCTCTGGACGGTACTAACCAGGATCTTGGCCTGACCCACCAGTTCATCAGGAAGACGTTTATTATAAGTTATAGCGATTTCATCCTCAGTTTTCCTGATGCCATAGACACCATAGATACCGTTATGGAAGCTTTGACTCTGGTTCAGACCAGAAAAGTTTCCGGGCTTTCTGTGATACCCGTCAGACGGGAGTTCTGGAGCAATTGGGAAGAAATCTTTAAGACAACACTGTTGGGTTACGGGATGATTTCTCCTGCTGATGTTCAGCGTTTCAGAAGTGTTGATACCGCCGATCAGATCGAAAACAGGATTAAAACGCAGATACATCAGGGCCGTTACGGTTCTTCTCCGGTTGAAAACCCGGATGACAACACTTCCGGAGATTCCTATTGGACAGATAAAATCCGGGCGATTCTGCAGTATATGAGAATTCCGGAACAGACTATTGTCCGGAAACTTAAAGATATCTGGAAGCCGGGGAGAAAACTGTACTTCTGGGAGCAAGAGGGCTTCGCGGAACAGATCAGAGAGTCCATCCCCTATCTGGAAAGTGTTTACAGTCAATTGCAAGAAAAGGGAGGCGAACAGAAAATAAGGATTCTTGCCGCGGAGGGCGTGTCTTTGTTCGGAGACGGGCCTAAACTGATTGCCCACAAGATGCTTATTGAAATTTTGGAACATTCCAGCATCCCTCTTGAAGCCTTGGAAATTACAGCGGTTGACTCGGATCAGCAGGCGCTTCGGCAGGCTTTAGAAGGCCAATACTCTCAGGAATGGTTCGGGGATCTGAACGAGATGAATCAAGGCCTAAGAGACAGATATTTTGAAAGAGTCAAAGGCCAGACATATCAGCTGAAAGAGGAATATCGAGAGATTATTAACCCCATATATATCGAATCTCTCACGGATATGGATGATATGGAAACATTCGGCCAATTTCATTTGATCACGTATATTTTTAAAGAATATATTTTAGAGAAAGATTATGAGACCCAGACCCAGTTTGTGACGAGCATTGTGGCCGGGAATTTGATCAAACATCTTTATGTCGGTGGGCGTCTGATCACAACGGCTAGAAAATGGTTTGCTCAGTCAGGCCTTTTGGAATTACAGGGCACCCGCAGGACGAATATGTTTGTTGTTGATGATACATCCGTGGAAACAGTTGTCTTTATGTATGAAAAGATTTTCCGGTACTATGACTATAAATCTTTGACGAAACAGGCCCGATCATTGTGGAAAGACGCCAAGGAAGAGCTGAACTCGCTTTATCCCGGGACAAAAGCTATTAAATATGAAATGATCTTGTATATCGCGCTCTTTGCCCACAGGAAACAAGTCCGTGCCAATGGGGAGCCTTATCTGGTGCATCCTCTCACGGTCGTGAAAATATTGTTTGATCTGTTAAGAACGTATCATCCGTTGCTGGCTTCTCATAACCTGGACTGGCGAGAGATGGTTGCTGTCGCTATGTTGCATGATGCCATTGAAGATGCGGAAAGCGAATATAAAAGAGAGAAGTTGCGATCGTTAATCGCCTATTATCTCGGAGCGAAGGTCTTGGAAAAAGTGGAGATGTTGACAAAGAGCCCGAGAGAAACGGATGAAGAATATCTGGATCGCCTGGTCAATGAAGCGCCTCTGGATGTGAAATTAATCAAATTTGCCGACAGACTGCACAACAATCAGACCCCGAGATATAAACGCAGCGTTGAATCAGCGGAAAAATATCTTGATCAAAGTATCGCCTTTATTGTCCGCTTGAAGCTCCCGGCGGAGATAACGGAATATTTTGCGAAAGAGATGGCAGAGTTATATACCCTGGAACTGGAAAAAATCCGAAGAGATCAGGCTGAAGGCCGGAGTCAGGCGGATGACGGGGACAAGCCGACCTCTTCGCCTGTACGGGAAGATCGGTTGCCGGAAGGCGTTGAGAAAAGAAGAAGAGTCATCAAACGGCTTGTGGCGGCGAAAGGCAACAACCCTATAAGGATGGAACAGCTGCTGAATATCTATGAGCGGGAGCAGGACCTGATTAACCTCAGAATCATCGCCGCCGCTTTGAAGGATCAATACGGATACCAGCCGTTCATCCCGCAACAGTATTGCCGGGTTCTGGGCCGGGATGCGTTCCGCCGTGCCGTTGAGTTAGCGTTCGGTCAAACAAGACTTGATTCGAAACAGCGGGAAGACATCAAGGCCTTCTTTGCTTTGATTCAGGATTGGAATCAGCCGGTCATTGAAGATTATTATCGTGCAAGAATACGAAAGACAAAGATAGCGCAGTATTGCGACGACACGAATAAACAAGTCCGGAAATTGAATCTTTTGAAAGACCGGACGGTGAAGATTAGGTTAGAAAGAATCCCCAAGGTCCATGCCTTTAAATCTGTTGTGAGCGCTTTACTGCATTCTGATTTTCATGAATTCTGGATTGTCGAGGTTGCCGGTCTTTCCTTTATTTTAGATCTGACCGCTGATCAGTTTGCCAGAGTGCGGCGTCAAGTTTATGCTTCTATAGCTCCGGTGGTGATTCCTCTGAACGCGGTCCAAGAAAGGCCGGGGTACTACCCGCAATATTCAGGCCAGGCCCCGAGTCGGCTGGAGTTAAAGGAACATTTTGAGGCTTCCCCGGAATGGAAGAATTGGGATATTGACGACAGCTTCCTTTTGCCTTCCGGGGGATCTTCTTCTCCGATTTCGGAAAGAAGCCGGAAGGATTACTCCCAGGATGTCGGGTCCTATTTCTCTGATGACTTGGCGGACCCCGGTCTTGGCCGTTTGCTCAAATCCGCGGAAATCTTTAGAACAAAAGTGAAGGCCTTTTTGCAAACACAGCCGTCTACCTCATGGCTGGATATGAGCTACCGGGATTTATTCCTGGACAGAATTTTTGCGCGATATGCAGGCCTGAAACCGGGGGATAATCCCGGAGAGCAATTTATGCATGATATGACAGTGTTGCTGGATTTATGTGCCAACATGTACCAGGCTTTGCGGCAGCAGGTTCTCCCGGACTTAGAAAAGACAGGTTTGGCCGGTCTTTATACAAATAAGGTCACTCTGATTTATGTCCCTCATGCGGTTCATCCGATCCTTTATATGCAGAATGATCTGCTGGGGATTAATTTCGCAAATTATCTGAATGTTCCGGAACGTTATGATTCCGTCAGCGCGTTAAGGTTCAGTATTTTCTACCGTTTGATTTATCATCAGCAGATAAGCGACAAGGATGCTTTGTCACGCAAGGAAGAGGGGGCGCATTCTCAAATAGAAGATCAATATTTCCAGGGTTATGTTTTCAACCGCGCCCTTGTCCGAGAGGAAGATCAATATAAACTCAGGAAAAGACTGGCTGAGGTCGTGGCCCTTTGGGGCGCAGATGCTCTTTCTGATGAGAAGGGCATGCGGGAAGACGGGCTAAGGCGGCGGATGGAACGGCTTATTGCCCGTGCGCAGTCGAAATCCGATCGGACATTAAAGATTGCTGCTCATGCGGCTGTGGCGGAAGTTACGGGGTATCCGGCACATGACAAGACGTTGTTGGCCATGATACAAACGGTGCCGCCCGAGGATGTGCCTTATTATCTGCGTTTAAAAGAAGAGTTCGAAAAGTATTTCTTGGCGATTCAATTTAAGAATGATTTTTCAGTTCAGATTGTTTCAGAAGAAGAGTTTCGAAAGATGTACCCGTCCGCCAGGGAACCGTTTTATTATGCCCGTTCCGGCAGAATGACCCTGGTCAACCGGAAGCTGGCAGAGCTGTTGGCGTTGGAAGCTTTGGGCAGGCAGTTGCATCACTTCCATAATATGCTGGCGGAAACTCCTGCTGTTGTCCAGGACGTGGCTAAACTGCTCCGCTATGATCCGTCGGCCCGTGCCGCCTTGGAACAAACTCTTCGCCTGATGGGCAGCGGGAATCCGGCCAAACGGCTCGCTGATCTGTTGGCCAATGAAAGCGGGCAGTTTGACAATGTTATTCTGGAAGGTTCGGAAGAGATAAATCATTTTATGACTACCGCTGAAATTCAAGAGGCTTTTGAGCAGTATTTGGCGGATCACAATATCGGGGTTTTCATCTTTAAATATGTTCCCGGCGGGAAATCCGTGTTTGCGATCGATACTCCGGAATCAGAACTGAACACGAAAGGTATCCGGTTTACTTTACGGGGATTCTTCCAGAAGAATCCGGACGGGACGATTGAGATGGCTATCCAAGGCCACGACACCCGGGATCCTTTCCGCTTCATGGCGCAGCATGGCCTGTCGGCCGGGTATCATAGATTAATTAACTCAGCCAAAACGGCCGGGGAGATGGAATTAACGCCCCAGGAAGCTCTTCAGTTGGCTGAGGTGACCCAGAATGAAATGATTATGGCGGCCCGGCGTTTTATAGCCGCCGGATTGGATCCCAGGACAAAAGTCAATATTATGCACAAAGGACCGGATCAGCGGATGCATGTTGAATCGTTGAATTTGATGGATTTGGCACGCGATAGGTTGAGAATGGATTATATTTATCCGGTTGATGTGAACCCCGATTATGTCCCTCATTCCATGGAGTTTGTGCTCGGTCAACTCTTGGCCCGCTACAATTATTTAAAAGTTAAAAGAGGTCTTCTGTTCTCGGGAGAAGGCGGACTTTCCGGACCGGAGCGGGAGTTTATAAGCGCTGTGGAACAGATGTCTTGTTTTGATCAGGTCATAACACAATTCCCTCTTTATGAAACAGAGAAATTCACCCTTTCCATGAAATGGAAAGCCGGTCTTCGTTTCATTTTGGGAATATTCGGTTTTAGCGGACTGCGGGGCCGTTTATCAGATAAGGAAGTCCGGCGTCAGCTTGATTTGTCCCATAAGAGAGGTTACCGTGTCGCAGCCAGTGCAGAACTGATGGAATTCCTTGTTCAGGTCATCGGAGTCAAGACGTTCCGTGCAAGTCTCGGCGGACAGAGATTGTTTAACCGCATCCGACACAAAGTCAATGCTTTCGACACAAACGTTCTGGATCAGTCCACGTTAAGAGGCCGTTTCTTCAGAGAAGGTGTTATGGCCTTGTGGGAGCAGGCTACCCCACAGGAAAGGGCCATCCTCCGCGTCTATGTCAAGCAGATGATGCGGTTGCCCGTGTCGTTAAACAAGACTCTGCATATTCTCGAACATGCGACGGCTGTGGTTCTTCTTGGCACGTATATAGCTCATGAGTTAGGCTTAAACAGAACCCTTGTCGCCAGATTACGTTTGGCCGGGTTGGCCCATGACTTAGGAAAATTAGAATCTGTAACAATGGTTGCCCTGCACAATCAGCCTTTACCGTTAGTGACGTTGTCTGAAGAGGACCAAGACGTTATGCTGAGTCATGGGCAGTCGGCTTTGAAACTATTAAAAGCAGAGGGAATATCTCTCCCTGATCCGGTTAAGCAATTGATTCATGATATTGAACTTCACCGGGGAGGTTTCGGCCGAACATTAACCGCTGCCAGTCTTTTCCTGAGCGACCAGCTGGATGCCCGTTTGGATCTCTTGCGCAAAGCGAATATGACATTATTGGAAGAAAAAGGCTTGTTGGAGAAACAGTACTATTCTTCTATGGCCATTCGTATTGCCTTAAGAACGATTCGATGGAATCCGACAATCAAAATGCAGGGACATCTTAAGAGGGTCGCTCAGAAGATGCAAGAGCTTTATGAACAAGGGGATGAGTATTTTTACTTCATCCTCACACGTACGCATGATATCCTCCATTCGAAAGAGAATCATCAAGGCCAGTCTTCCAGCAGTCCAGTTCAGCAGCAGCCGTGGGCAGCGCCTTATCGGCCGTCTGATGAAGAAAGGGAGAAATATCTGCCGGAAAACTATCCGACATTAATCTTTGAATGGTCCCGTATCCAGGAAGGGCACCTCAGGCCTCAAGCGGGAGAGCCTTTTGATCCGACCCCGGCTCAAAAGCAGATGCTTCTGTCTCTCCGGAATTATTTTGCGAATGCGCCGCCTCAAAACGTAATCCTGACGGCTGACTTAAGCCTGTTGCACGGGTATATTGAATCCGTTTCTGTTGATAAAAAGACCCTTTATATTTATTGGGGCCTGCTCGGGAAACTAGCTGAGTTGGAGCAGGCGGGCCGGACCCGGGACCTGGAAGATTATCAGGCCTTTATCCAGGGGGTCAATGAAGGCCATGAAAAGGATCATCTGTTGGGTTATAAAGAAATTGAAACAAGAGTCAATAACCGCTACTACCTGGAAGATAATCCGCGGATCCGGGAAGCGACCTTCAGAATTGCCGCTCCGGAGAATCACAGCGTTTTCGGAATAGAAGTTGATGACTATTTTGCGCTGATTATCAAGGGGCTGTTCAATCATCGCGCACCCTCCCGGACTTCCTCGTATGAATTTGACGAAACATATCGAAATATCGATCCTCAATCACAATTTGTCGACTTGGATTCCCGGTTCGGGATATGGCAAGACAAGGACAGTCAAAGGGCAGGCATAGATCATGCCGCTTTGGCGAGCCAAAGGACCGGCAAGTCCTCTTTCCTGGCGCCGTTACTGCGCCTTGGTGTCGTGGATTTATCCTCGGGTGAAACGTTATTCCAGGATCAGAGCCAGGTACGGTATAAGACCAAATGGCATGCCTGGGGATTTGTACAGGAAGCCGAACAGGACAGCGTGCGTTTACGGATGGCCGTTGCCTATGCCAAGACAGATGTCCTGACAGTCAGGGTGGAAGTGATAAACCTGTCACCCAAGGCACGTTCATTGGCGCTGCGGTTTTCGAGTCAGATGGCCGAAGAGGATGCGGATAAGCGTGTTTATATGAATGAAAGTAAGAATATCATATTCCTGAGACAGGAAGCCCGGCCGACAGAGCCGTTGCCGTTTAAACTGCGTGAGGAGCCGTCATATGCCATTCTTACAGGCATTAAGCCGCTTTTTGAACTAAGCCATTTTGCCGTTGAGCCGGATCAAACAGAACCGCAAGGTTATCTGGCGACCAGCCGGACAGCGGTATTGCAAAAGGACCAGACCGGGAAATTCAATTTTATTATCTCAGCCGTTGCTCGGGACAAAACAATAAGATTTTTTGATAAAAGACTTAAAAGGATTGTTCAAAGAAGAATTCTGAAGACGCCGGAGCAGATCGACAAGTTTATTTCTGCGGCTCAACAACGTTGGCAAGCCCTGCTGGGCCTGTATCCGGAAATAGAGCCGGAATTCCGCAAGAAATTCGTACATGCTCAAGTCGTTTTGACAAGAAACACAATCACGCCTCAGGCAGAAGTCGGCTATGGGTCCCTGATGAAGGGGCATCGGGGGACGTTCCCGTCGCGGGGATTCTATGAAGCTTTCTGGATTTGGGATGCTGCGTTTGCCGCTTTGGCCTTAAAAGAATGGGATCCTGCTTTGGCGAAGAGCAATATCCGGCTGATACTTGAAAATCAAAATCCTGACGGCGGATTGGTTTTCTTTACGCCGGATGCCTCTATCCCCAGCGCTCAGCCTCCGCTCTTCACCTGGGCGGCTATGCGGATTTATCAGCAGGATGGGGATAAAGCCTTCCTGGAAGAAATTTACGGCCATTTGTCGCTTTGGAATGCGTGGTGGTTTAAAAACCGTGACCGCAATAAAAATGGATTATGCGAATGGAAAGATGCTCTGGAAAGCGGATGGGATAACTCTCCGCGCTGGGATCAGGGAAGTCAACATCTGGAAGCGGTAGATCTGAATTCGTTCTTATTCTTGGATATGAAAATGTTGTCTTTGATGGCGAGAGTCTTGGGCCGGGATAAAGAGGCGGATATGTGGCATAGTCAGGCCCTGAATCTTGGGCAGAGAATATGGGAGACTTTTTATGATAAAGAAAGGAATCTCTTCTTTGATGTTCATCGCGACAATCATCAGCTCAAACAGAGAATCCTAACCCCTGCCTGTTTCCTGCCGCTTTGGGTCGGGATTCCTATGACCTTGAGCGAGAAATCCGTGTGCCGGATATTCGGCGAAGGCGGGCTTCCGGAAAGATTCAAGCAGGCCCAGAGACATCCCGGAGACATGGAACCCGTTGTTCAGGCGATGATTCAGGAAACTCTGATTCATCCGGATCATTTCTTCGGGGCTTATCCGTTCCCAACGGTAGCGTATTCTGAACCGAGCTATGAACCAGGGTTTTACTGGCGGGGACCTGTCTGGCTGAATCTGGCGTATTTTATGGTCGATACGCTTTATAAATACGGATTTATAAAAGAGGCCGATCAAGCTGTTCTCAAATTATTGCGGATGGTCAAGGCGAACCAGCATATTTATGAATACTATAATTCTCAAACCGGCCGGCGGGGCGAAGGCCCGGTTGACGACCATATCCCGGCCGCGCAGGATTTCAGCTGGTCGGCCGCTATTCTGATATTAATGCTTTTAGGCCGGTTTAATACTTTTGACGGTTTCCGTTTGTTTAACGAACCCGTTATTCCTGCGGCCAGGGATATCCGCGCCATGATGAATGATCATATCATGAAAGGTGCTTGGCCTGCATCGACGCGAGCGCGTTATATCACAAAGCTGGCGAACCTGGAGTGGGACAGGGATTCCGACGGCCGGATGTTCTTGACGCGCCAGGGGAGGACTCCGGCGGAAAGGTTGTTCAGATCCATTGCAGCCAGATCGCCTCCGCAGAAGTTAAGAATAGCTTTTGTCGCTTTCTCTTTCCCTCCGGTCATGGGCGGCGTGAACATTGTTATGGCTGAACAGGCCAGATGGCTGGCGGCCGTGGGACGTGAACTGAATGACGACACTCTGGCCGTAAAGGTGATCGGAGGGATTCCCGGCGGATATCAGGAGCCTCCGTATTTGACTTATACTTACCTTGAAGGATTAGAAGCTTTACCCCACGATCATCCGGTATTCGTCCATGCCAATCAGGGAGAAATCATCCCCGCCTTCAGACAGTTAGAACAATCCATTTATGAACGGTTAAGCCGCGAAATCGCGGATCAGGACATCATCGTGATTCACAATGTTATGACTGTCCGCCTGAACCTTCCGTTTACGGCGGCTTTGCACCGTCTCATGAGAGATAATCCGTTGAAACAATTCATCGTCTACACGCATAACATTGAAGACGTTGTCCACGAGAAAGCTCCTTTGAATCTTGTTAATCTGAGCCCTGAGAAACCCGGACATGTGACATATGTCACCGTCAGCCAGCACTACCGGGATGTTTTATCCCGGGTCTACGGCATCAATCCCCGGGATATTTCTATCGTTAACCCCGGCATTCAAACCTACTCGAGCTTATCTGTCTCGCAAAAGGCTCTGGATATCTTCAGAGACAATAACCTTCACGATCAGGATTTGGTCCTGGTCTTCCCCACCAGAGTGGACTGGAATAAAGATATCACAAAAGCGATTGAAATTGTCGGAGCCTTAAATGCCCAGGGCATGAGAACAAAACTTGTCTTAGCTGTTCCCGAGATCGGTTCTTTCGATGCCTTTACGAAAAAACTTTTTGCTCAAATGGGTGAAGATAATAAAGAGAAGATACAGGTCTTCGCTGGTCTCCTTCAGCCATTGGCGGATAAATATGTCGTTTTTGTTGATACATCCAAAGAACATGATCCGCTCCTGCACCGCCAGCTTATCATGGATTTGATCACTTTATCCGACCACCTTTTGTTCCCTTCCTGGATGGAGACATTTGGTATTCCGCTTATTGAAGCAGCTTCTGTCAGGACCGGTGTTATCGCTTCGGACCTGGCTCCGCATCACGAAACGATGCGGGACGAAACCATGATTTTCGACCTGCGCAGAACACCTCAGGATATTGCCCATGATATTGTTGTCTTTACAGAAAGCCACAATTACGCCAAGCGAAGAAAACTGCAGCGACGCATATTGGAGACTTACACATGGCACGACTTGATGAGAACCCAATTTGCGCCTCTGTTAAGCCGGGTCTTGGATTCCCGGCCTAAGATTTCTCTGGCTGTTAAGAACGCAACGGCAGGAGATTATGAACGCGTCTTCACTCAAATGCTGCATATCTTAAAGACCGTCAGGGATTTCCCGGAGACAACTGCGGAGATGGTGGATGACATCCGTTCTTTTGACAGCCTGGCAGAGGTCAGGGGCGTACAATCGTATAGTTATCGATTGATGTATGTCATCTTTAAGCAGATCATTGTCCCGCATGTACAGGCCGGAGACGCGCGATTCAGCCGGCAGCAGAAGACGCTTATTACGCGTGCGGTCGATGCTATTGACCAGTTAAGGGCAGATCACTGTCATACCGGGGCCTTGAACCAGATCGGCCATATTTTTGCCGGGCAAAGTCTGTGGCCGGACGCAGAAAAGGTTTTTGCCCGTGTCATGAACATCGATTCCAGAAACACCGAGGCTTTGAACGGTCTGGCTGAGACGGCTTGGAGGCAGGGACACGCCGAAGATGCTATGAAGACGTATCAGCATGTTTTGAGCATTGACCCTGCGAATCGCGAGGCACAGGAGGGCCTTAATCGTTTAAAGAAAGATGAAACACAATCATCGCCTGTCCGTAAAGAGAAGAAATCTTCAAGGAAAAAGACACAAGAGTTCCAGGCATTATCGGAGAAAGAACTCCTGGCCCTGGTCAGGCTGGGCAGGAAGAATCTGGTCCAGCAGTTTTCAGCGGCTTTACAGGCCGGGCCCGAAAGCCGTCTTGATTTCGGCCGATTGAGAAAGCAGATCAGCGGGGACCAACAGCTGAAAACAAAACTGTCACAGAGGATAGATCTTGAATTGCGCAAGACCAGCCCGTCGTTGGGAGCGTTAGCCGTTCTATACCGTTTCCTCGGAACAGAAATTCAGCTGACGATCCGGGAATCTTTAAGAAAATACTACATCCGTTATCAAATGCTGAAAATCGCGGCGCCGGCTCTCAAGGCCTTCGGGAAACCGGAATCGATGAAACACATTGAAAGTTTTATCAGTAAAATGCGGGAATTTTATACAGGGCTGGCAGCTGTTCCTGAGTTGTTGGATGTTTTTGACGAAGAGTTGGATGCTCTTTGGCCGGAATGGGAGATAACGTTTGTTGCGTCTGTGAGGAAGATTTATTTGGATGAAGTTAGTTCTTACAGGGTCGGTGAATTGAGAAGATGGAGAGCCGCCGTCAGAGAATATGATCAGAACATGAAATCCTTCTTAACCCGGCTTTACCTGGCTGTCCCGAGTCTGACATTATTAAAGAAATATTTAGAACTGCTGCAAAATGACCTGAAAGGGGTGGAATGGAACATGCTGGATGTTTTTGTCGGGATATTTGAAAGAAGGAATATCCGGCAGCCCAGAGATCTTGAAATCTGGCAAAAGGCTTTTGTCGACCGGCTGATTTCATTATTAAACGAGCAGGAATATGAATTAAGAGCCCTTGTCGTTTTGGTGCGTCTGGCATTACTTGAAAAAGCCGTTACGGAAGACGGGTTGTCCTGGATAGAGGAGCGTTTATTCGCCAGGCCGCTGAGGGTGGAACTCGTTAAGAAAATGGAAGACGTCCTGATTGAATTTGACGATAACTTGGATGAACCGTTCTGGATCAATCCGGGTTGGGGGCGTCATTATTCCCGGATGAGAAGTCATGTCAAGGCTTACCTTGAAGGAAAAGGCGGCGTATCTTCTCCGGTCAGGCGGGATGCCGGTCTTGAAAAGGCCCGGCAAGGCCTTGCTTCCTCAAATCCGCGAGACATTCTTCAGGCGAAAAAATTCATATACACTTTGGCCACCGAGGAGCTGGCAGACAACGGAGACCTGGAACCTGAAATGACGAGTCACGGGCTTGTTATCCGGAATGCCATGAGTTTCAGCAGGGATGGATTGAACATCGTGGCTGTCCCTGAAGTGACGGAGAGGGTTGTCTGGGGGACGCAAAGATGCGGCAACTGTATCGGAGTCATAGGGGCAAAATTGAACGGAGACAATTTCGCTCAGCAGGGATATGTCATTCACCAGTGGCATAAACCTGTCTGGGCTTCAAAAGGAATTCTTCGCTTTGATGTTGAAAAATATGTTCAGCAATACCGGCGGGAATTCGTGGAAGCCATATCCGCATTGGGGGATGATTCAGCCACATTGTTTATTATCGTCTACAGGGAGGACGTTGAACTTCATATGCACGCCTTATCGGAATTTTTAAAGCAGTCTCGTTCAAAGGACGGAGCAAGATACCTGTTCATCCGCCGGGGAGACGTTGCTGCTGTCCTGGGAACACGGGAAGGATATGCCTTGACGGTCCGGGAAGGTAAAGACCGGCAGGAGATCCTGCTGCCCTGGAAAAAACTCAGGGAATATGTGTTTGATCGTTCTATTGTTTTCAGCGAATTTTCTTGTCAGCATCTGGTGCTGACTGACACGAAAGGGGAGGTCAGTTCTCCGATGGTTGACAGGGGGACACAATACAGTGAAATCAAAGGCAGAGACATGCTGCTCAGGGAAGGTCATCAGGAAGATCAAAAGATGAACCTTGGGACGGGGGATTCTGAAAAGGGTGAGCCGGATGCCCTTTCCTTTGTTGGTCGTTTGCTTCTGGCATCATCTGCCTTTGATTTCGTTTTAAGGAGAAAGTTATTCATAAGGGGCAGATTCCTATGCTCTGAAGAAGATGTTGCACAAACATTGATGAACCTTGGGACAGGGGAATTGATGAAGGGTGAGATTCATAATGTTCTTCAGATAAAGCGGTGGAACGCAAAAGGGTCTGTCCCTTATGATCTTGATCATCCGGCCGGCATCCGGGAGATTTCAAGCCCGATCAAGGTTAACGAAGGATTTGCGGAAACCCGGGCCGGGCAGGAAAATTACGAAGACCTGGTGAGACTGCCGCAAGATACGGAGATTTTCTACGGAGACGTCGCTCAAAACGGCTGGCGTGATAATAAAGATTATTCCGTTAGCTCCATGCCCGAACTGCTGGAATATCTGTATAAGAATATTAAAGGCCGCAGAATCCTTTCCGTCGGAAGCGGGCGGGGTGAGCTGGAAAGCATCCTTTCGGAGCATAATGACGTGAAGGCCATTGATGTGGTCCCGGAAATGGTTCGGGCTGCTCAGAAGAGAGGTGTCGATGCCGTTTTGGGGAATGTCTATGACTTGTCCTTTAAGGATGATCAGTTTGATCTGGTGATCTTCCCGTATTCGGTAGAACATATCGAAAGAGCTGCAGAGGCCTTGGAGGAAGCCCGGCGGGTTTTAAAGAACGGCGGTAAGCTGTTGATTATCGGCCACCGCTGGGCCCAATACAAGAAGTCAGTAGAACATTATGTTGATATTCTGGCGGGGCTTGGGTTTGAGGTGAAATATGCAACCAGACGTGTCGTGTTGCCGTCTATTTATGATGCCAGTGTTCAGGTGACGCTGCCGGTCAATTATATTTTTGCTTCAAATGTAAAAGAGGAAAAAGGCAAGAAAGACAGCCTGGTCTCCAGCCCGGTCAGAGCGTTTGACGCGACAGTCCCGGAAGCCAAGACGGGGGCTTCGATCGAAGAGAGGGAGACTAGTCCGCGGCCGTGGAACGGGCCGCACCGGCTCAATGAGATCGAAGAAGTGTTCAGCCGCAAGGTGAAAGGATTTGCCAAACCGATCCAGTTCGGGGCGTATATCATCGCCAAAAAGAAGGGTGATCAGTTCACGCATTTTATCATGCCGCATATCCTGGGGATGGATGTCAAGCCGCTGGATTGGTGGTACAAGGGCTGGACGTTCGCGTTCCCGGGCCTGAAGACCTATACGGATGCCGGGTTGAAAGAAAGAGGTTTCGGAGAAGAGCGCAGGGAAGAGCTGGGGCTGCAGCTGCAGTCATCGGTGCGGTTCACGTTTGATGAGCGGAGCAGTGCGAGCCGGTATATCTGGATTCCGACGCATCAGCTGGTGCTGCCGGAAGGTCGGAGTGTTGTGGATTACCTGTATGATGAGCCAACAAATGCGTTGTACTGGCGCAAGGCGTTGAATGTACCGGAGGGCGGGATCACGGATGAGGAGCTGTGGGATAAGGTGCGGACAACGCCGATCGAGACGATGTTCAGACGAAGCGTGTATTACAAGCCGGAGCCGAAGCTGGCGGATGTGAAGTATCTGCGGGCGCCGATCAATATTGAGCTGTTTGGGACGCCGCGGCATGCGTATCCGTCGCCGCTGTATGTGGCGAACCAGATGTTTGCGAACCAGCAGGCGAATCAGGAGCTGGGGTATGTGCACCTGCACTATTCGTACACGAAAGCAGAGCGGAAGGCGCAGACGAAGGAAGGGGAGTATGCGAGGAAACTGCATGAATATTTTGAAGGGAATGAAGGGCTGTATCTGACATTGCTGACGCCGAAGGACGCGAAGAGCGTGCTGGAGAGCGGAGAGTTATTGAGCCGGATGTGGAACGCGGATCCGCGCGGGGAGAAGAAGGCGCGAGAGGCGAAGATCACCTTGGCGGGGATCCTGGGCTATGACGTGAAGAGCCGGGGGTACATAGGTCAGAGATGGTTTGACGTGAACCGTTTGGATGCGGAGGATATGAAGGATTTCCGGGAGATCGGGGAAGAGGCGTATGAGACGCTGCAGACAGACCATCCGGATTATGAAGGGATCATGCCGGACTTCTGGGACCTGATGGTCGAACTCTCGAGTGAAGAACTTCCGGTTTCCCGGATGGACCTCTCGGCAGAGGCCGCATCTTCGCCCATCAGTTTATTCGGGAGAAAACCAAGGGAGAACGGGTCAGCGGTTTCTCCGCAGAGAACGAAATTCAGATATCCTTTGAGCGAGATTGAGACAGTGTTCCAGGAAGATGTCCGGAAGTTTAGCCAGCCTATAGAATTTGGCGTTTATTTGATTGCCATAGACCCGGGCGGAACATTCTCCCATATTCTGGTTCCCAAGAGCTTGGGTGTGAATGATGTGAGAGATTTAGACAAGAATATTTACGGGTGGACCCGGGCATTGCCGGCCATGCGGAAAGTCAACGGTGGCGGCACGTATCAGTTTGGCCTGGAAATCGCGTCACATCCGATCATCTCGGAAGTGGAGCAGGATGACGGCAACCGGTTCTTCTTATCAGGGAAAGATATTGTCCTGGCGCAGGATATTTCCATGGCGCGGTTCTTCTCTGCCGAGAAGCTGCATGAAATGTTCCCGGGCCGGGAAAGAGACAGCATCAGCAATGAAGAGTTAGAGCAGAAAGTCATCGAAACGATCAAGGCGCAGAAGGTGGCAGGGCAGTTTTCAATAGAAAACGGGCAGATCAACGGGATGACAGACAACCTGTATTTGGATGGGGAGCTGGGGATCGAGACCTTCTCGAGTCCTCGGTTTGTGTATCCGACAGCGGCGTTCAATTTAAAGACAGCGTTAAAGAACCAGCAGGCGGATCATTCTCTTGGATTTGCGCATGTGCACAATTCGTTTACGAAAGCGGAAAAAGAGAGCGATACACTGACAGGGGTTTATGCCAGAGCATTGGAGGAATATGCTGGGCCGCAGGAGACGTCTTTAACGTTGTTAAGTCCTCAGGACATGATATCGGTGTTAACGAGCCAGAGGAGATTTGAGAGCATATTAACAAAAGCAGGAACGGCGGAAGCACTGCAGAAAATGGGGACGCGGGTGACGCTTTCGGGAGTATTGGCGTTTGATGTGAATACGCGTGATTTGATGGGACAGAGGTGGTTTGATATTGCTGAGGTGGAAAAAGACCCTCAAGCCTTAAAAGATTTTAGAAAGACGGTCTTGGCGGCGTATTATGCTAATAAGAGTGCGACCAAGGAAGAGGATTTCTCAGGAGCGGTTAAGGACTATTGGCAGATGATGCTGGATCTTTCAACCGAAGGCCCGCTAAGACAATCTTCGCCGGTTATTTCCCCTCATTTAGCAGAAACAAAAATTCAATCCAGCCCGATTGACCGTTCCGGCGAAAGACAGGGTATGCCTGATGAGGTTGTTGCCATTCCTGTTGAATTCAAGGATTTTCAACCGGTAAATTATGGAACAATGATTGTGCGTAACGGTACGGTTAAAATTGAGAAAAATCCATCAGAGGAAATATATGATTTTATTCAGGAGCGTCTGACGGCTATCCTGGGCTTTGTCGCCCATTGCATACACGCTCCGCCGTCAGACAACCTGTTGCCGAAAATTGATGAAGAAAGACGCCTGAAAATTATTATAGAACCCGTCCATTTATACCAACCTTCCATTTGGTTTGAAAAGTCCAGTCAATCCGTTCATATGCAGGTCCTGCTTTTGAGTGAGCTCATCCCGCTGGGATATGCGCAGTTTGCCGCTTATCATGATATTTACCTGCACGGCTATTTAGGTTTAGAGGAGACGCAGGCCGTAGAACAGAGCAAGCGGATGTTAGATTCGGATATCCGGATATTGAGGGCTGTTTTAACAGTCATCCATAATGATTCTGAACGTATCCTGCAAGTCAACAAACAATTAGAAGTCAAGGCGCAGAAACTGATGAATCAGAACATTCTGCGGGATGTCATTCGGGTTGCGGCAGACCGTCCCTCTGTATGGCCGTTAGCCCGCGTTGCCGCGGCTTTTGTCCCTGCCGGGGGCATAGAACCGGAAATTATTGTTACTAACACGATCGGCCGCCATGCCCATGCCGAAATTAACCTGATTCTTCATGTCCTTCATGACCGTATCCTGTCCCGGCCCTTGGAGGAGAGATCCGTTCTTATCCATCAGCTGGACCGCATTGCGTTTATGGCCAACTCGGAGAAAATTGATGAGTCACCGGAAGCTTTGCGGCTCCTGCGGTCCCTTCTGTCTACGACAGGGCATCCATTCAGAGGAGGATCACTCTTTATCAACTTAACAACATGCCAGCATTGTGCCGAAGTTTTGAAACTGCTGGAATTGGAGAAAGTTTATTATAGCCATAAACATCCTAGCCGGGGTTTTATAAACAAGGCTTTGTCTGCTATTAGAGATCTTTGGTCCGGGGGAGTCAAATATGTCCCGGTGAAGGTGGACGCGCAGCAGAATCCGAACAGCTTGTTCTTTGCGGCTCAGGAGTATATGGAATTTTATGAGGAACTGGAGACAGTCATTCACAATAAATACCGCCAGATGGTTGAGGCGGCTGATTTGACCGAAGGAGACATGAACGGGCTTGCTTTGATAAATGAACGCTTCTTATTTGCGGTAGATGCTGTTTTGGAATCAATCAGTGTGCTGGTTTTCCAGAGGGCCTTTGATCAATTGAACAGATGGGAGAAAATATTCTCTTTAGCTCAACTTATGCACGGGTTAAAACAGAATCACGCCCTTATGGACGATATCATAAAAATCCCCTACGGGGATGACCAATTAGCCGAAGAGCCTGTTTTAATATCCGAAGCCCATATCGCCGACCCGGACTTCCATGAATACGATTCGACCTTGTCCCGCGAAAGAGTCATACCTGTCATCCTCTTGATCCGTACTATTCTTCTCGATAAAGAGGCCTGGTCATCTTTAATGGCCTTAACCGGTTCCTTTGAAGCGGAGGACGCAGTCGTTCAATTGGTTACGGATACGATTTTCAGAGAAGAAGTTCTCGCCTATTTGCAGATTCCCGAGGGAGATCCCATTCATGACAATTGGGATGCGTTAACTCAGGAGGAGATGCGCATTGTTGTCTTAAGCAGTTTGGATTATTTGAATCAAATTATCCGGGAATATGAAATTTCCGGTGAGTGGGGCTTAAGTTCAGATGAAGATGCTTCAGTTATGTCCCGGGACGTATTTGCAGATGACAAGGATATCGGGAGTTCTCCCGTATCTCAGGCGGATATGCTGGAAAGCCGGATTTTTACACTAGAGGAAAATGATCATATCCTCCAATTATGGCGAAGTTTAAACAAAAAGAGTCCGCAAAAGGCGGAACAGATCAGGAATCAACTGCAGGCTGTTTTTAGAACGGATTATGATACAACCGGACTAAATCAGGTGATCAGAATCGGGACCGCCTATGAATTGTACGAATTTGTTAAGACGTTCGCAGACAGGGCGATGCCGCACAACCCATACTTCTGCCGGAATATGAGCGATATCCTGACCGGTGTCAGGGCCGGCGTGCAGAATATTGAACAGCATGGAGGCCGGTACGGAGCGCTTCTCATGCGCTGGGGAACGGGGCCGTCCGGGCGATGGAAATTGACAGCGGTGATTTTAGACCGCGGCCGGGGATTTGTGAACAGAGTCACTTTCCGTCATCTGCCGGTTCATAAGGCTGTGCAATGGGAGGAAAGTCCTGGTTTCGGAGGGATGTTTGGCATCGGCCTTCCTGTCATTATGGATCAGTATGATGCTGTTTCTGTCACCACGGTTGATCGTGTGACGGAGAAACCGCGGGCTTATTATTACGAAAAGAACAAGAATACGGACTGGCTCAACGAAAAAGAAGTTGTTTTAAGGAATACCCCGGTTGAGCACGGCACGAAAATTGTTATTGCGCACGAGATGGTTGTCTCGAGCTCTCCGGTAAAGAGCGCTCCCGGAGCAACGCAATGGAATGAGTTTAAAAGAGGCGGCCATTGGACTCCGTTTATTGGAACAATGGATGCACGTATATTATCGACAATGCAGAAGTATATCAGGAAGGAGGGGTACACGGACCTTGAAGAATTTAATAGGCTCGTTCCGGAATATCAAGGCCGGAAAATCAAATTCAGGGTCATCAATGATATGCCGGGATGGGATGAGTTCATCGGCGGCAGTATTAATAAACAGGGTGAACTGGAGGTTTATTTCTCCTCGGATGATCTGCTTTTCAGGTTTGACGTGGAGTTCCCTGAACCCGGAGCGAAACGGGCGGCCTTGACCTATATCGCTTCATTTGAAGACCCTAATCATGTTGAAGAAAAACACCATCCGTCTAACGTCATTCACCAGCGCGTCAATCAATTAGTCCTGGATGAGACACAAAAAGAAAAAGCGAGTATCCGGGAAGCATTTTTGCCTCTGGGATATCGAATCTTGGATAAGTTATCTGTCGGCGGCAATGCCCGGGTTTATAAAGCCGAGAAGGAAGACGGAGAGTTCGTCGCCATAAAACTCGAAAAAGCAAAAGCACGCAAAAGGTTTGATCCGAAAAAACTGCAACAGCTTATTAACAAGATAGGCCGGTTCAAATATGTTATGAGCATATTAGATTATGCGCAGGTCATCATGGATGGTCTTTCCCGGCAGTTTGTCGTCATGGAATTTGTAGAAGGAAAAGACCTTGAGGCCATCATACAAGATGGAGATATCGACACCTGGGATTTCGGTACAGTTCTGAATGTGTTATTTAAACTGGTTCAAGCCTTGGCTTACTTCCACTCCAGGGGGATGAGTCACACGGATGTTCACTTGCACAATGTGATGGTCTTGTCCAATTTTGATGTCAAACTCATTGATTATGACCGGCCTTATTCAATGCCGTTCAGGTATAAGGATATTTACACATTGAAGCGGGTCTTAATACAGACGCTTATGAAAACAACGCAAAAGCGTATCCATCTCGATGCTCAGAAAGTTTTGTCGTTATGGTTCAAACAACCGGCCCGGGACGCTCAGGAACTGGTTGCAAAATTGTCAAAGGTCGTTGACCGCTCTTACCGGTATCCGTGGGCCTATACACGCGCTGTGCGTCTTGCCGGGCAGATGGGGCATCTTGTTTCCGAATATGAAAAACGGCGCGATGAAACAGATAAGCCAGGATCGTCGTCTGATCAAAGCGGTCCTGTGGCTTCCAGCCCGGTTCAAATTCAGAAGGGCCATGATTCTCTGCAGCTTATGCCGGAAAGAATTTCGGCTGAAAGAAAATTAAATAGCGGGGACAGACACAATAGAGGAAAAGAGGATGTGCTTCAAATATCGGGATATCGTCTTGGGACAGGGGATTCCCGAAAGGGTGAGGGAGAACATCTTCTGCCGGAAGCGGAAACGTTCCGTATTGTGACTGTCCCTGCTTGGGGTCTTGCCCTCCCGGGGGCTTCTTCTCCGCTGGTTTATTTACCGACTTTACCCGACACCTTGAGCCAGATCAACGCCCGGCATAATGATCATTTGAGAAAATTACATCAGATTCTTGCCTTGCAGACAGAGCGGGGTTTCCCGGCGGGATTATGTCCGTTATCGGCCTATATTTTGGTAAGAGTATTGTCCGAAATATATGGCCTTGCGGTCGACCAGGGGCCGGATAGGATTGAAATAGTTTTTGGTTACGGGATTACCGAAACGCTGGAGGCTCAGGGCCATACCTTGGGCTTGATTTATTCTCATGATGATCCGGTTTATTTTCTTGACGGAACAAGCAGCCAGTTCGGAGCCCCGCATGCGTTCCATCCGCAGGTTGAGAACACGATTATCATGGGGTCGTATGGAGAGTATCGGCGTTATGTTCAATGGCTGGAAATCTGCCGGCCGGAAAACAACCCTATAGCAGAGCATGAAGAACAAATCAGGACGCGCATGAAGAGAGGAATTCAGATTTATGATTATCTGCAGATAGCTGTTGCCGATATTTTGCAGGGCTATGAAAAGTCGCTGACGCAAAGCAGCCCGATTTCTGCCCCGTCTTTATTAGACATTATAAAAACCCAGAACGGGGCTTTTCAAGAACTGCCCGAGATGACAAGCCGTTTTTCATTTGCCGAACATCTGGTTCAGTTCCTGAAAGGGCATCATGGGGGTGTACAGCTTGCTGTCTTAAAAGGGCATGACTTTAAGCGGCAATTTAATACAAGAGGAGAAAATCTGGGTATTGGCCATAAATTAGGCGCAATCGCTTTGGCCAAGGTTATCCGCTCGGCATTGAGAGGCTCTTTGATAAGAATGATCAAAAAGGCCAGGGATGAAGGACTGATCACGGATGGGTTGAATTTCAGCGTATTTAACGAGGGCCCGACGTTTTATATTATTTTCCGTTACAAAGAGGAAGAAGCCGACATGTCGTACAATGCGGAGTCATGGATTCAGGATATCATCGATGATAAGCCGGGATTCCGGACGCAGGTGATTGAAGGGGTGAAGAAGCGTTCGGGGATAAGGGAGTTGTTGGATAATTTCACTCCGGAAGACTTCAATATGTACGGAGGCCTGTCAACCGTATTCAGAGGGGACCTGACAACGCAAGAGGAAGCTCTCATGATGGCAGACCGTTTGCATGAGCAGGCTGTTCAGACGGCGAATGTTGTTCATTTCAGATATGCCAGTTATTTTGAAAACGCCGCCGCTCAATTAGACTCTTTGGAAGAGGAGCAGGACAGCGAAACCGCCTTTGTTAAGCGGGCGCAGATTATCAAAAAGCTGCAGAAAAGCATCAATTCCGTACGGAGGAGCGAAATAAGAACGTATTCCCCGTATTATGCGAAAGAAATAAAAAGAATTGCCCGGAACGGTTTGGCTTATGAACTGAATGATTTTGATGCTGTTTCCGATTATTGTTCTTTATATCAGGAGTCGATCTTTGATCTTATTGAAAGATATCAAGAGGCATTGGAGGCAGAAGATCCTTCGCGTATTGAACTGACTTTGCGCACCATCATCGAGCGGAGAATCATTTACCGCAGCGAGATGATCAGAGGACGGGACAATGTCTTTACCGGCTATTCCAACCTGCGGAGAATCATAAACTATATTATGCTTTTAGCGTACGACCGCAGATCCCTTTCCCCGGCAGAAAGACTGAGCGGGGAGCATCCTCTGAGCCAGAATTTTGATATTACTTTCAGGATGGGGCGGCAGTCTGATGAGTTTACGGTTCTTTTGTGGGACGCCCGGGAAGGCAAGCTGGCTGTCTTCAGATTTGACGGGTGTAATGTTAAAGCTATCGGAAGTTTTCATGGCCGTCCGGCGGCGAGAGAGATGTTGGACCGGATGACGTTGGTCATTAAACAAACGGTCCGGTCTTCAGCGGCTGAAAAGACGCTGGCGGACAGGATTGATTATGTCACAACCTTTATTCCGAAGAATATTCAGGAGGCTTTCCGGGATGCGCCGTACAGTATGACGCCGGTGATTTATTCACTTACCCAGGAGGAGATGCTTGTCACCCAGGATTCCGGAATGGATTTGACGATGCTGGACCATGAGAATGACGTTCTATACAAGGTCAAGTTTGCGGATGACGGTCAGCCTGTGATACGCAATCAGGACGGCGAGGAGATGCCGGAACTGAGAAACCTTTTTACCTATCAGCACGTGAGAGGGAATTATATCAAGATTCAGAGTGACGGCCTGCTTATTTTGAGAATATTGCCGGTCCGGTATTTTAAACTGAAAGCCGAGGATAAAATTCAAGTCGATGAAGATGATGATCGCGAAAAAACAGTCCAGGTCCTGACCGAACCTTTGGTTTCAGGAGGATATCTCGTCATTGACACCGATGCGGTTGAAGATTTTGAGCGTGATTTTAATGACGCTCATTGGGCGGCGGATTATATGTCAGAGTACGCTAAGAACCATCTTATGAAACCTCAACAAATGATGAAGGACGAATTGACCTTTTCAAACATGATCCGGCCGTGGCAGGGCGATATGGCACAGCTCCTGCAGGAAGCCGCGCCGTACCGGCCAACTCCGTTCCGTCAGGTCATAGGGCAGGTCATTATGACCCGGGTCTTATCAGAGATGCAGACAAGCGGGGCTCCCAAAGCTCCGGATAGGCAGAGTTCTCCCGTAGAGGATGAAGGAGCCCAGACGGTCAAAATCAAGGCTCGGAAAATTGAACGTTTAACTCCGGAACGTGTTTGGCTCAGAGAGGTCATCCGTTCTTATCCCCCGCAGAAAATAATTCTGAAATTAAATAAAGCGAGGACGGAAAAGATTATCAGTGATTTCGAATATAACATCCTGAATGAAGCTGTCACGCGGGCTGTCGTGTCGGTCGCCGAGCTGGATGAAGTTATTGCCCATAGGGAGGAGGGCGTCAGCGTGAGTATGGTCACCCGGGCCTTGCTCGGACGGATTGACAAGGCTTTTGCCATGAAAGGCCTTTATCAGAGAATATTTGAAGTCTCTCCTTCAGAGTTGCGGGACGCCTTGATTGACAGGTTTTATGATTTACGCAGAGAAACACTGTTTGCGTTTATTATTGATCACTGGGACTCCGACCTTCTTGAACTTATGCAGGCTGTCGGAGACAACTGGCAGGGCCGGGATGTTCAGAAACGGTATTTTCTCCGCCTTGTCGAGGCTTTGGAGGATGATAGAAAGCTGACGCGGAGACAGTTGGCGGAGAAAATGGGAATGAAATGGACGACTTTAAGGAAGCATCTGCGGATTATTCCCGAACAGTTTGTCCTGACGGCCATGGCCACGGATATGCAGGAAGTATCTGTAGCCCGGCATTTAATGAGACACATCGTGGAACAACAGCCGCACTGGATCTTGAAGCAGCTCGCCGGGCAGCTGGCGGGACTGGAGACGGAGGTGATGACAGTCGCGGAGAAGATTGGCCATGAATTTATCACTGCGGCTGTGGATAGGGATGTCTTCATGTCTTTCGTCAGACAAAGGCTTTTGGAAGGGAAGCCTTATAAAGCCGTTGCGGAGAGCCATGGCTTTAAGGAGATAACCGTGAATAAACTGTTCAACGGCAAAAATGACCGGGCCCGAAGAAAACCGGGGGCTATCGAGCGGTTTAGAAAACGTGTTTTAGAGCGGCGGCAGACTCAGTGGTACGAAGATCTCTTGTGGGCCAGACAGCTGACGGCTGATTTGATGGATATTGTCTCCCGCTGGGGAAGGCTCAATTCGGATTTCGCCAGGATGAAAGAATTCCTGGGACGCTATCATGTCGTAATTAAAAAGATACAAGAAGCGCAGGATATCTTTGCTGCTTATCCGGAGGTGAACCGGTTGGACGAAGCCATGTCCGTCATGCGGGAAGCTCCGTTTGCCGGACATTCCCTCATGGAAATTGTATCGGATCAGCCTTTATTGAAGCGGCTTTACCAAAGGTTTGCATCGCAGAAAATCCCGGTCATTCTTGTCCCGTGGAGGGGAGGCGCCCGGTTTATTTATCTATCGCACCTGGCAGAGGCTGTTAAATTAGAAATAGGCCGGATGTATTATGAGAAATTCGGTAAAGAAGAACCGGGTGAACCTGTTATTAAGAATTTTGATGTTATGAAAATTTTGACGGCTATGTTCGCCAAGACAGTCATTATGCAGGTTCTTATAGAGCATAAAGGACGTTTTGCCTCCATACACAAGAAATATGAGCGGGCGATTTCCGCCGACAGCTTCTTGAGTCTGCTGGGAGAGGAGGCACACAGCGTCTTTAATCGGCTTAAGGCGAAGAAATATATACGGCACGGAAGAGCGACGGGCCGGTTTAAAGGTCTGACAAAGGCGTTTATGGAAGATTTTATGGAATACGAGTTTGGTATCATTCAGGGCGTGGCCGCGCGTCTGTATCTGTCCTTCCTGTCGCAAAGCCGCGGCAGAACAGCTCTGCATGTGAGTAAATATAAACTGGAGTATTTTCTCTCGCAGGTCCGGAGCGGAACAATGAACCAGCTTGCTTTTCAGGAAAGACTGCGGATCCCTTATGATGATAAAACGGCATCAAGCCCGGTCGAGCCGACCAGTTCACCGGTAAAGGGGACGGAAAGGCATGAAGCGAGTGATGCGGCGGCTTATGAGAAATTTGCAGCCGAGATAAAGGCGGTCGGTTTAACCCGGGAGATTCAGAGCGGATGGTTCCTGCCGCTTGCGGTTGTGGAAAGGCAAGGCTTGGAGCTGATCTTCCGACACAGAGGAAGGGAAGTTGTTGTCCCTGACGTCTGTGTCTTATTCCAGGGGTACCCCTCTTACCGCGGGAAACGGCCTTTTGGATGGCAGCGGGTTGGCGAAATGCTTGTGAATAATCATGCCAGAACCGGGGATACGTATTTCGGGGCAGATATTCAGGCAAGAAGGATTGTTAATGAAGAAGAAGTGATTTCCAATATTGCCCATGTTTTAAGGGAAGGGAAAGTTTTCCGGGGGAGCCGTTATCAGGACAGAAGCGGTGCGACGCGGTTTTATAAACATTTTTATTTGGAAAAGGGCCAAAGATTTTTAGTTGTTGTCGTTGGGCCTCTGGGTGACGTGATGCGTATTCTGGAATTTTCGGAGGAAGGTTTTGCCGCTCATGTTCTTGGCGCGGCGGATAAGATCGGGGCCGGAAAGATTAACGCGGGGTTAAGCCGGGATATCGTGGCCGTTTTGCGGGGAGAAAGGGACTTTAAGATTGATAGGCAGCGTGATCCACGTGCACACGAAAAGAAGATCAAAGAAACCATCAACGAAAGAGAGGCCGAAGGGCAACAGGCCGCAAATAAATATTTTTACCGGTACGGCTCGAAAGGGACGTTTTATATTTTCAATCAGTCCCGGCAGCAGGTCGTGTCCGTGAATTGGCACGGATATGTTCTCTTTTCCCGGATGTCTTCTATCAATGAATTTTACGGGGAAGATTATCTGGACATCACCGGTCTTGTCCTCAATAATATTGTTCCTACAGAAATTTGTCCGGATATCCCGTCGAAAGCAGAAGCTTTATCGCCATCAGAACCAGAAGATACCGCCGGAGTCCAGGAAGGAGAACTCCCTCATAGTGCTGCCGCCCCTGCCCCGCAGGTCAGGAAAGCCGGTCCTCAGGGAAGGCGAAAATGGGACCCTGCCAAGGAGAAAATATTGATTCAGTGGATTAAAGAGAGTCTGCCGTATGGCGAGATGCCCGCGCCCGAGCAGACAGAAAAGTTAGCTGCTCAGATCAGGAAGGATGTTGAAACAACCAAGCAGCAGCTCGAAAAATTAGCTTATATCAGAAACCATTATGCGGAATTGAATAATGCCACTTTGGCCGGTGATCTCGAATGGAACACGAGTGCAATCAAGATGAGGCTGACCTGGTTTGAATATACCCGGTGGAGCCGGGAAGAAAGAAAACTGTTGTGGCGTCTGTTTGTGGCCAATGGAGCCCAGGATGCAAAGGCTCTGGCTGTTCATTTTAAGAAGCCGGTGGCGATCATCGAGAATATGCTGGAGGGCTTTCGAGTGATCGCTGATATTTATTTTGAGAAAGGTCTTGAGGGCATCTATGCCGCATACGGATGGGAGGACAGCGGACAACATAAAGCCGACCGCAGATATATGAGAAGATTGATTAACGAGGATATCGAACTGCATAAATGGCAGAATCAGGAAGAGGCAGAACTCTCAAGGCGAAGGGAAGAGGATGAAGCCCAACTGGCTGTTGATCTTGGAAAAACCACGGCTGAGATTCAGAGGAAGAAGGAGGAATTGCGGTTCATTGAGGCGAACCATCAAGTTCTGTCGAGAGGGCAGCTTGCCGAAGCTTTGGGCATTCAGGAAAAGGCCCTTTATGAAAAACTGGTGGCCTTAGGCATTATCCAACCCGAAGCGGCAAGGTTAAGTAAAACAGATAATACCAGTTCGCCGGTGGGGGAACCCAGAGTAAAGGGAGGCGCAAAACAAAGCAATCAAAAATTTAGAAGGTTTGGGCGGCTTGAAATCGGCAGCTGGAGCATTCCTCTGGAGTCTAACATGAGTACATTTGCGGCGGTCGCCGGTGCCTTTAACAGGACTATGGAAGAGGAAGGGAAATCTTTCAGAAAAGAATTTTCCGCTAAGGTGCGCGGCGTATGTTTTGACAATGTAACAAGGCTTAATGTCTTGTTAAAGGAGCTGGATAAGCATAGCGGGAACGGTTTATGCGAACAGTTCAGTTACCCATTTGCCAAATACGGAAAGATTTTCAAAAGACGATTCCCCAGACATTCCACCGGTTTCTCCAGAGAAGATGAAAACAAGCGTTTAAGTGATTTCTGGATGTTGATATCTAACCCGGAGACTTTTAGCAGAGAAAGCAGAACAAGCAACGAGGTGCAGGTTATCTTAAAAGAGATGTTCGATATTCACTATTTTATTATCTGGCTGTTAGAGCACGCGAATGAGCTTATGAACGGCAGGCCTTACGGAATATTGCGACACAATGTTTCTCTTGAAGAAAAAATGAACGCGGTCATTGCAGAGTACATCGCGTTATGGTCCGAAGGGCTGCCCGTATCATTTAACCAAGTTGAGAAGAAAACAGAAGTCCCCGAACTCTTTACTCAGCCAGGAATGTTTGACCTGGTTTGCAATGAAGTTGTTAAGAATGCTATCTGGTTCCGAAGGCCCGGTATCCCGCTTCGTATAGAATGTGTTCTTTATGTAAAAGAAGACGGAATTGTGATGAGGCTAATCGATAATGGGATAGGGATGTCGGCGGAGGCCCTGGACAAGGCATTTTTGGTTGGGTTTACCAGTTCGGAACCCGGCGTGTTCAATATATCCGGGTTCGGATTCGGTCTGCCGAAGATTCAGAATGTCGTGAATTTCCTGGAGGGTAAACTCAGAATAGAAAGCAGGAAAAATTTTGGGACGGTCTTTATTATTAATTTGCCCATACATACAGAGAAAAGTTTAATAAAACAATGGGCAAAAAGAAATAATTTGCCTCAGGATAGTCTCAGTTCTCCGGTTTCTGAGGACGCTATCAGGAATGCGGAGGGCAAGGCCTCCAGCCCGATGAAGAAGTTTGATTTCGGAAGATTTTTGACCGCAGTTCGTAACCCGGTTCCCGGATTGGTAAAAGAATACCCCGGTTACGCCAAACCTTACGGCAGGCTCAATATTGTCTTTTTCAGCGAAGGGACACTGTTTGGCCGTTTATCGCTTCAGTCTTTGCTTGCGGATAGAGGAGCAAATTTTAAAGTTGTAAGCGTAATCACAAAGAGAGAAAGTGAAGAAATCATTAAGATTGCAAAAGAAAATGGGACCGAAGTATTTGTTGATGAAAAGAGCGATGAGTTAATTGAATATTTACAAACAGTAAACGCGGACCTTGGCGTAACTTGTGTTTGGCCCGATAAGATTACAGGAAAAATTACCCAAACATTTAAATTCGATTTTATTAATGTTCATGCTTCGATGTTGCCGCAATTGCGGGGTGGTTTACCCGTTCATGCCGCTGTTTTATTCGGGTTAAGACAGACAGGCATAACTATCCACAGGATACAAGAAGGATGGGATACCGGAGAGGTTGTTGCAAGATTGAAAGGTGTAGAAGTAAGTCTGACGGAATCCTGTTTCACGCTTACGGAGAAACTTGCGCCTCTGTCAGCCGGGCTTTTGGTCAGCGCTGTAAATGCTATTGCAGAAGGAAAAGTTGAATTGAAGAAACAGAAAGGGGCAACAAAACCGGGCGCATGGGCAAGTAAAATTATCCCGAGACTTTTTGTTAACTGGAATGCCTATCCTGATACGGTGTGCCGTGAGATTATGGCTTTCAATATGTGGCCTGAACATACGGCTCAGACATTTCTTGGTAAAGAGAAGATATTTGTTTTAATGGCCAGACCGTATGTCGGAGAAATAATAAACGAGAGAGCAAAGCGAAGATTCAAAGTTGGAGAAATAATAGAAGTTAAGACTCCTTTGGCCGCGTATTCTCATCTGATAGGCGCTATTTGTGTGGTAAAGACCAGGGGAGGGGCCGTAGAAGTTTGGCTTGCCAAAGAAGAACAATTGTACGGCAAGGACATTGACCAGACAGTCTGGGAATTATTAAGGATGCACAGCCGGGAAGCAAACGGCTTGTATAAAGCAGAAACATTTTTAGGCGTGACCGGCCCGCTGTTAGCAGGGGCACTTTCAATCATTGCAGGTGATAGATTGGCTTCCAGAGAAGAATCCAGAGAAAAAGAAACCAAGACTTCTTCTTCAAGCCCAATAGAATATATGGCCGGCCCTGCAAAGGCAGTGAAACGTGCCGGCTCACCGGTCATAAAATCGTTGGATGTATATGTCACTCTTCGGTGCCTCTTGCGGTGTGCGCATTGCTATTGGCCGAACTGGGTTAAACGGCTGCCTTCGATGAGCAGGGAGGAAGCGATGTTGCTTATCGAAAGGATCAACACTTTCGGCGGGATAAGTCATTTGGGCATTACCGGCGGAGAACCCTTCCTTAAACCTGATTTGGTCCGTATGTTGCTTAGGCACGTGGACGCGAATGTCGTAACCCTGGCAACAAATGGTTTCTGGGCAAAAACACCGCAGATAACCAGAAATGTTTTAAGGGATCTTTTGCTGTGCTCAGGGGATAAAGATCTGATTATCCAGCTAAGCGTCAATCAGTTTGTCTTCAGCCAAAAAGGGCCTACAGGAAAGCCGGTCATCCCCATCGGTAATATCGTCAACATTATTGAAGCCGTTAAAAATACCTATCATTTTGAAATTACGCTCGCGTTAAGCGTTTTTGATTATTTTGTCCGGCAAGATCCTTCCTATATTCAGCTTAAGGACATATTATCAAGTAAAGGATTAAGGTTGCCGCATGTGCGCCGGGGGCTACTGAGTTTTATCGGTGAAGCAAGGCACCTGAGCGCGGAACTTTATGCGCAGGAGTATGATGAGGATATCCATGAGAGGGGGAGCAGGCTCAGTACGGCAAGGGATCATTTGGATATTTATCCCGGCGGTGCCGTTAATATAGACAGTCACTTTTTCGAGTTCTTTGATTTGGCGAACATACAGCATCAGGATTTAACGTCGATAGTTGATGCCGTAAATAGAAACCCGTTTGTTTCTTTTGTGCTTAACAGGGAAGCTCCGGTTGAAGATCTTCTGAAAATGACCGCTCCTTTCAGTCAAAATGTTGAACCCGGATTAAACAATGTGTACAGCGATGCGGCTAAAATAAGAGTCATGCTGGAAGACCCCATACTGAATAGAATGCTTGAAGAGCGGTTTAACATGTCCTTGAATAAAGGGAGGCAGGCCGGTTCATCAAGGACATCCTTGGATAAAGATTTATCCAGTTCTCCGGTGAACAAGAACTTTAACATTTCCGCCTCATGTAAGGGCGTTCAGTCACCCGAGCGGATTAGAATCGACAGGACAGCCGGCGCAATGGCGGGCTTGGGGAGGTATATTGCCCGGTTCATTCACAGCCCGCCATTTGTTATTATCGTTGCTGCAGTATTCATCTTCTGTGGCGGGTGCGCGCATATTGAGCATTCTGCAGCGCGCCAGGTGAAAAGCTATATTAATACACATATCCAAGGAGCAGCTCGTCACAACTTAAATGAAATCGCCCCACAAGTCAGAAGTTTCTTTGGCTTTAGCGAAGAAAAAGCAGGTCAGATAAAGATTATAGCCCTGCCTCATAGTTTCTTTGCCGGATTCCCAAGAGCTACCTTTGGCGCCGACCGTACTCTTGCCCTTTCTGTGATTAAGGCAGACAAAACATATGAAATTGTGATTAATAGAGATCAGACAGAGTTAATGATCGAGCTAAGTTTAGTTTATGAACTCACGTATCGTCGTCTATGGGAACAAGGGCAGCTGGACGCCTTATTATTAAATAAGAAGGGAGAGATGTATGAGAGAGAGCTAGGTTCGCTGGCACGAAGCAAAGCTTTCAAAAATGTTATTCGCTATTATCTACGGAAAAACCCTGCTGCTGATTTTGCCGCTGCGCTAAACGATATATTCCATCAAGAGGGTGCACATTATAAGCAAATATCAAGATCGGACAGGGATTTGCTTAAACAATTGTGGGACGAAGTACGGTCAGAAAATTCAGACGATACCGCCAGCTCGCCGGTTTCCAAAGAATCGGGCAAAGCCGCGCCGAAGTCCGCGTCCCCGATAGCGGCGCCCAGCCCTGTACATGCGATCAGCGCGCAATCCATGAGGTGGGCCGGGCAGCGTTACAGTCATCCCCGGTATAAAGAAGAGCCGTACATTACGCAAGGGTTTAAGAATCTGGAAGACATTCTCTATCGTATCTCTGTTTATGAATATCTGCAGGAGTCCGGGAAGATTCACGGCCCGCCGGAAAAGATAAAAGAACAAGTTGAACTGTTTGTAAATGACCTTGATCTCTCCCCCGCCAAAGATGTTCAGGCCCTGAGAGCTCAAATTTATCAGCGGGCCGTTTCGCGATCAGAGCAATGGACCCGGTCACGCCGGATCATTTTAAGAAACATATTAAAGAAACTCGCGTATCCTTCTTATATTATTGACCGCACAATATCTCATATTGACCTTAATCAGAAAGCCCCATCTGCTTCTAAAGCCGCTTCAAGACAATTTAAGCAATTCCGTCTCGAGTATCGAGCCGCTTTAGGGGACGTCACGCTGCAAGTCGCTGATTGGAATTTCCGTATTTACATTTTGACTATAAAGCGTAAAGCCGCATCAGACGAAACTCCCTTCCGGGCAGAACTCGCTGACGTGGCTGAAGACATTCAGCTCAAGCTTCGATTCTTTGCAGATATGAACCTGCCGAAAGGTTTATTGCAGCGGTTTGATCACGTCCAGGCCTTGCTTGCTGTTTATAACGAGCCGGCCGTTAATATGATTATGACATCTACATTAATAGCCCTGCATAAAATTAAAGAAACCCATCTTAGCCGACGCTTACGGCAGGAACGCCATACCCCGCCACAACGGTTAAGAAGAGAGCAAGACGGCTTATATCATTTGCGCGGACAGCGGTTCGAAAAAGCCGGTCAATGGAATGCTTCAGCCGTGAAAACTTATGGTGATTTGACTTATGCTAGTTTATGGGACGCTTTCCGGGCTGTTGATCATATGGTTGATTCTGAACTGGATGAAATAAGATGGATTTATGAACTGAGGCATCTGCTCGACCGTCTGATGGATATCATTCATGAAGACACAAACAGGGTCCGGGCGCTTATTTTAGAACAGTTAAACAGACTGCAAAATGTTCTCGTAGAAGAAAAATTACTGGCCCGTATCATTCTTACGCACAGCTTACAACTGTTAGATGAAGGTCCTCATGCGTTTATTAAACTCCGGGGATTATTTGAAGTCACAAAACAGATCCTTGAACTCAGGATTCAAGAAAGCCGGGCTATTGTCCGGGGTCTTAATCATGCAAGAGTTTACCGGTTACGCCAGGAAGTGAGCCGGCGGCAGAATGCCCTTAAGACCCGGGTTTTTAAAGCATTGCAACCATTGCGGTACAGACAGTATAAACTCCCGCGCATGATTCTGGAGCAGGATTTCCTGAATCCTGAGCATCCGGCGTATCTTGATCCGTCCGAACCGGATTATGGAGTGTTAGCTCTTGTCTTCCGGAAACATGTTCAGCCGTTGCTGGCCAAACTTTATAAGACTCAACAAGACCATAATAAAATTCAAGAGGCGTTTGAATTCCTGAAAAATAAGGTTATCGTTGCCATAACATTAAACCGCTTCATGGAGGATTACCGCCAGCGTTTTGTCACGAGTCATTTAACCGGAGAGGGGATGAGCCGGGCCGAGGCCTTCCGCCAGACCTTTAATGAGTTCCGCCGGAACACCCGGTATCATGTTGTTCAAAGACATCCGGACCTGTATTGGACCATTTTTTACCAGGCCGCTTTTGTGAGCCGATATGCGGAGGGGTTGGAGCAGGATGAGCCGGCTGAAAGCAATTTGTTCCGCAGTCTTACCGAGCACATTTTGCAGGCGCAGCTTCATTTAAGGAAAGCACGATTTTTGTCCCAGTGGCTCCCGGGCAAGAGCTTTGAATTAAGCGAGCAGGAGCAAAACATCTTCGCCCAGGCGGTCAGCCTGTCTGATGAAACGACATCCGGCCCAAGCCCGATAACGAGTTCGCCGGTGGAACAGGGGCAGGATCAAGCCGTAGCGCTTGTGAGGAAGTATTACGGAATCGGGAAAGCCGGGAGCAAGGTGTTGACAGGAGGCATCGGAAGCACGCATCCTCCGGTATTGATTATCACGCAAGAGGAAGAAAAGGTCTTAAGAAGGATACAGGATCCTGTGACAAGGGCCCGGTTTATTGTTTCTGTTATGAAAGAATTGCACCGTGCCGGGCTGCCCGTGCCGGAACTTTACCGGGTCTCCGGAACGGCAGAGGATACGGCCTTGAACTATATCGTTGAATGTGACGGGGCGCGTTATATCCTGGAAGAATTTATGGGAGACGGGAAAAAGATCCGTCTTGAGGATGCCCGTTTAGAAGATTTTCAGGCCACGGCCAGAAGCGCCGCTCACATAAATAATGTATTGTTCGGATTTAAGCCGGAAGGCGTACGGCGCTATAAATCACGAAAACAGATTTTTAGTGAAGTGGAGAAATCTTTAAGAGCTTTCCACGGCATAGAGAGGGATTCCCCGGTCAGTAAAGCAGGACAGAAACTATTCTTTACGTATAAGCCTTTCATCATGAAGCAGACCGAGCTTTTCAGCCGCAATTATTCTGCCGAAGGACTCCCGGAATCTCCGGTTCATAATGACCTGCATGTCGGGAATTTCATCTTCAACGTTTATGGACATGTTATTGCGATAATAGATTTCGCCATGGCTGTGACGGATATCCGCGTGCTCGAGTTTAATAATCTAATATTGGGACGGGATGATATCGCCGCTCCGCTTCCGTACGGGCGGGACAAACTGGAAGTCATGGTTCGGTCCTATAACGAGACCGTCCGGAATAAACTCAGCCTGGAAGAGATACGAGCCATTATAGAAATACTGCGTTTGCGGTTCTTGGAAGAAATGAATTATCGGTTTGTCTTCAGGCATCCTTATGCTCCGATGAATATTTTTGATTATCCCGGGCAGCTTGTCCATGCCGAGGGCAGCATAGAGAGATTCAGAAGATTTGCCCGGGATTTTTCATCCGACAGAGATGTCCGGAAGCTCGCTCAGGCCGTAAGCAGTTCCGTAAGGCAGCACGCAGAGGATCAAGAATCTATAGAGGATCATAGGGGGCCGGCCTCATCCCCGATAGACGAGTCAAATCATTTAGGAAGAATAGCGGCCAGAAAGAAATTTGAACGGCGGCTTTACGATTACCTCAGCAAAGGAAGCATTCCTTTTACCTATGAGTTTGATTTCCTGCTTGAACAGCATGAGTCCATCATTCAGGTATTCGAAGCGTTGGAAAGAGGCGAATATGCTCACGTATTGACGGAGTTAGAGATCCAGAGCCCTTATTGCTCGATGGGGTGTGAACATTGTATCGGAAAGCGGATATTGTCTTTACCGGAAATCAGACAGACCCAGAAAGAATATCATTCTATCAGTGACCGGCTTTTTGATATTTATACTTCCGTGGTGCAGGAGTTGCATTATCACGGTGCACTCAAATTGGTCAAATTATCAGGATTGTTCGGCGAGCCCCTGGAGGGCAGCTTCGGCCGCAGGATCCCTGCCCTTATTCGGAACCTGCCGTCTTCTATAAGAAAAGGTGTTTTCTCGAACGGGCTGGGACTGCACAGAATCAAGGACGTGTTGCATTTATTGGATTATGTCCATGTCAGCCTTGATGCCGCTTCCGAAGAAACCTTCCGCAAGCTTAAAAGAAACCAGAAATTAGATTATCAGGGCATAGTGGCCGACATGGCGGATCTCGTCAGCCTGAAAAGGTTGCAGCAGCTCTCCACCATGATCAACGTGGGCTTTGTCATTTCCGGGAAGAATTTTCATGAAATCCTGACTATGGCCTCCGATATGCAGGAGCTGGGAGTTGATTCTTTGCGGTTTAAATTCGATATAACCGGGTTAATGACCGCGGAAGTTCTCAACTCTCATTTCCGTGACCTGGAAGCCTTGTTTGATGTTTCTCAACGCTTTTCGAACCACAAGTATTCCGTTGTTGCCATGCATGGAACAGATGATATGGAAAGGATCGGCCGTCACGAACAAAAGCCGTTTGTGAGCCAAGCCAAGAAATGCTGGGCCATGCTGTTTACGGGCGTTATTGCCCCCAACGGGCGAATGTACCCGTGCGATCATCGCGGGTACTCCGGCGGGGGAAGTTTATATAATTTTGTGCAAGGCGTTGATCCTGATGTCATAGGAAGAAATCTCTGGCAGAGTTTCCTTAAAACTTATCCGCGAATTGATCGGCATTGCCAGGTTTGTTCCCCCTGGGCGTTTCGTATCAATGAGTTCATGGAATTCTTATGGACATGGTATCAGGAGGATAAAGAGTCCCTGCAGGCTTCAATGAAAGACGTCGTGTCAACAGCGCAGTTTCCTCAGAGAATAGGTCAGATGATGAGCCCGGCTGCGATGCGGACGCTGAAAGGCCGCCAGGCTTTGGCGGCGGGAACGGGCAGGATGATTGAACTTTATGCCCGCTGCGGTTATGAGGTTCAAACGCAGCTTGCGAGAAAATTTTTGGAATTTTTGACCGAGGCCCCGTTATTAGGAGAGCGTGAAAAAATAACGGAACCGGCACCGTCAAAAGTTCACCCGGTCAAAAAAGTCCTGCTGATCGGGGGAACCGGTTTTATCGGAAGATCGTTGTATAGAAAAATCAGCGAACTGATGCCGCAGGTCCGGGAGATCATCGTCACAGGTTTATCGGGAATCTCCGGTTTTAACGGGACGCAAGAAGGCCTCAAAACGAAAGTTGTCAAACTTGACGTCAGAAACGATCAGCAGGTGAGGGACGCGGTCTTTGATTCGGAGCCGGACGCCATTATCTGGCTTTCCGATATTGTTAAAACCCGTGAAAAGAAACTCGATAGTTTGGAGGTCAACATGCTGGGTCTTTACAGCCTGCTTCGTGCTCTGGAAGGATATCGGGAAGAACGGCAAAAGCAGCCGCTCGTTCTTTATGTCTCAAGCGTGCGTGTTTATGGAAGACAGCCCGGCGTTTATATCAACGAGACGGTGGCTGCTGAGCCGGCGGAGAGTTCCTATGATTTAAGCAAATACTGGGGGGAAAAGATTGTCCAGAGATATGGCGGCCCGTATATTATTGCCCGGTTATCGAACACGATTCCCAAATTTTTCTCACATCATCATGAAGTTTATCCTTTGGATGTTTTCAGCAAGTTTACGGTCAATCTCTTGCGGGGCCTGCCGATCACTGTTTCCAACCCGTCGGACACTTACAATTTTATTTATGTTGATGATGCCGCGGAGGCCATGGTCCGGCTTGTGCTCTGGGCCCAGGAGCAAAACCTGGATTTGTCCGAGGTCTTTAATGTCGGGACCGGAACGAAATATTCTTTGCAGGAACTGCTTTCTTTCCTGGAATCACGTCTAGGCCGGAAGGCCAACCTTCTGTCCCGGGAAGAACAAGGCATGACACAGCCTGACGTCGGAACAGGAAGGGTTTTCTCGGTTGAAAAACTCAAGAGGGTGATTTCTTATGACCCGCCGGCTATTGAAGAGACCCTGGAAAAGGCCTTGGCCGAAATACAACGTAACCACAAAGCTGATGACTCCAATCAGGCAAGCTCCCCGGTCAATCCTTCTGCTCCGCAGACCCATCCAGATGATGCGGGGATATGGCAGGATGAGTCTGCCGGTCACTGGCGGGCCGGAGTTCATTCCGTACGCCCAGATCGCCGATCTCCTATCCGGCCGCCGGAGGCCTCTAAAAGAGAAACCTGGTTCGTCCGAAAAATTAAGCGTATGGCCAAAATGTTCCGTATCAACGGCGCCCGGGCCCCCGGAATATTCCGGATGATTTTAATCTTTTTTATCCTCCTTCCGCAGCTCGTTTTCTTGTCGGGCTGTGCTTCCTTTGTTCAAAGCATCAAGCAACATCATGATGAAGTTCAATATCTCAGGTCTGTTGAAAAGGCTGTTGTTGAGTTAAGAGAGGCAATGGATGTTAACCCTGACGCCCGGATCGGAACGGTTTATTTAAGGGGCTATGAACATACTGATTTATGGTTCACCCAGATTATGATGAAGCAGCTGCTGAATGCCAATGTTTCTGATGAAGTATACCAGGCAAGAGTTAACAGGCTTTTGGCTTCTTACCGTCCTGTCATTAACCGTTACAAACAGATTGTTGAGCAGGTTAAGGCCTTATCCGCACAATATCCGAAAGTGATTTACGGGAATGAATTTGATACTACAGAATGGGTCAGGTCCACCATACTGGCCAAAGAGCGGTACAATTCCATTTTACGTATTATGAAGAGAAAGAATGTCCGGAGACCTGCGGCAACAGCAAAAGAAGTGTTTCTCTTATTCTATCTGCCGGTGAATTACATCTATTTCGATATGGACAATGATATGTCCCACCGGAATATCGAGATTGTCGGACTGGATTCCCCTGAGTTAAGAGAAGCGGCCCGGAAACTTATGTATAACATCAACGGAATAACTTTGTCGAGGCTTGACGAAATCAATGACGCAAGAAGTGTCGCCATGGCGCGGTCTGTTTTGGCGGTCCAGGCGCAGGAGCCTCAAGTGCCGATCGTTGTTGGTTTTGGTGCCCTCCATTTTGAAATTATCAAAAATGAGGTCAGCAAAGAGGCCCCGGAAACAGCGAAGGAAGACGACCGTTTGTTTATGTTCAAGCCTTTTAACGAGACCAAAAGAATCTATGAACAGAAATACCGGGACAATCCTTTATACGGGGAACTGGATTTTACAGGCGGCCAGCCTGTCTGGAAAGCCAGGGATAACGGACCTTTATCCCCGTCTCAGACAGACGCGTTGCAAAAATTATATGAACAGATAACAGTCCGTATCGCAAAGCTTCCGGTTGAGAGCTTTTCTGTGAAGGTGACATCCGATTTTAGCAGGACAGAAGATTCCTGGATGCGGCTAAGAAAAGAACGCGGGAAATTTGTGCTTTATATTCATATCTTTCCTATTGATCAGCTCCTCACTTATGAAGATCAAACTGACCGCTTTGTCACATTCCTTGATGTTCTTGCCAAAGCCGGGGAGGCCGTTTTTGTGCAATATTTTGCTGATCGGGGATATAAATCACCGGCACAGCCACAGAGCCAGGAAGAAAGTTCTGCCGGCTCGGCGGGGGCTTCTGCCTACTCCACGGACATGATTCAGCCGGAAGCCAGGACCCGGGATTCTGTTGCCAACAGCCCGGTGATGATGGACAGCAGCAGGACGGCCCGGGCGCCGTCGGTCAGCAGCCCGGTTCGTAAAAGGACTGCCGGGAGATTCCTTAAGAATGTGATGAACCGGATAGCGTATGTCCTCGGGTATTATTATGCGAATCTGATCATGAATGAAGAAGAGAGAGCCCTTCTCCGGGCGTGGGAGGAGAGAAGATCCAGGGGCTTGATCGAAGTTATGCCTTCGGAATTCCAGCAGAGAAAACTTAAGGCCGGAGGGCTGAGGTTTGCTTTGCGTTATCACGAGGAGCGAACGAAAGAAACGAAGAAAACGGAACGGGAAAAACAGGCCCGGCAGGTAAAGTGCCCGTTATGTGATTCTGCCGTCAGGGACAGACAAAAACTTGTTACGATGCGGCTGAACAGCGGACGGCAGTGGGAAATATGGACCAACAGGATCGCTTATGAACAGTTCCATATTGTTATTGTGCCTCTGGATCATGCCGGCAGACTGATCCATCGCTTCCAGGAAATAACGAGGGAGGATATGGAAGATATTCTCGAAATCCAGCAGCGACTTCCGCATTTCAATATTTATTTTAATGCTGATAATGCCGGGAACTCCCAGAGACACCTGCATTTTCAGGGGTATTATGGCAGGCAGAAAAAGGCCGTCCAGATGGCAGGGCAACGTCAGAATACGCTATACCAGGGAACAGGCCTGAGGATCTCTCATGTCCCGGCATGGCCGTCGGAGAATCTGAAAATACAGGGACACGCTTCCGAAACGTCACGATGGCTGTCTCAGGCTATTCAGGAAGCTCATGCGCATGATATGAGCTATAATTTATTGTTGACGTCGGAAGGGCTGTATTTTGCCCGCAGACCTGCCGCCGGCTCCAGGTTCTTAGGGAAAGAGGTTGCCGCGGCCATCGAGATATTTGAATTGAGGCTCATTGTTTTCGAACCGGCATATTTAAACAAGAATTCTTCCCGGGCCGCTTTGACCGAGGAGGTAAAAGCCCTGTATCAGGACATTGCCGTTTCCCCGGCAGAATCTCCGGAATTCGTAAAGCGTGTCAATGACAGAGTCAGATCGGGCGCGATATCTTTAGATGCCACGGGGACATTAAGGTCCGGCACCGGATCCGTGCTGCAGCGGGATGAGATTGACCTTTATCTTGCGCGTATGACCCGTGACGAAAAAGCGCAGCTGTTTAGAGCGCTGGATGAAATAACTCTGAAAAGCCGTTTTAATTATTTGTCAACTCCCGCCCGGTATCTCTATATTAAACTGCTCAGCGTTGACCAGCCGTTTGTTGATCAGAAAGAAGAGAGACATGTCTTACAGCTTACAGAAGAGGCGCGAAGTCTTGGTGATCCGACGAAAGACCATATTAAACGTCTGGTGGCGCATCCTGTCCTGGGCGGGCTATCTTTCCTGAACATAAGTAAAGCGGTTATAATCGGGCGCCTTGACCGGCTGGCGTCCGGTAAAGGCTTATGTTTTAATGATAGCCTTCCGTTGTCCGGGTTGCCGAGAATTCTTTTGGTCGGGCCGACGAATCCGCAGTTACGGCCCGGACAGTTCCTGGCGCCGCCTTTCGGACTGTATCGTATCGCTTCATTCCTCAAAGTTTTTGGTTTTGAAGTCGACGTCTATGATGCCAGTTTAAGAATACTGCAAGGCCGCCATGATCTGGAGCAGATAGTCACGGAGAACCATTACGATATGATCGGGTTCAGTATGCTTGATCAAACGTTGCCGCAAGATCTTAAACAGTTGCTCAAGATTAAGAATCTGTCGCCTGATACGGTTATTATCGCCGGAGGACAGGGCGCGCAATTCAACCGTCAGAAGCTGATCCGGGAGGCGCCCGTTGACGCCGTCATCTCGGGATGGGGCGAGTATCCTATGCTTGAAATGGCGCTGGCTCTCCGGCGGTCAGAAAATCGTATTCGTGATTTTGCCCGGATAAGAGGCGTCTTTACCCGGAGTGAATCCGGGGCCGTGCAGGAAGCCAGGGGCGTCATTTACTATCAGCTGGATGATTTACGACTTGTCACCTTGATGCATGATTCGATCAATGTCCCTTACGAAGAATATTGGCAGTATATTGAAAATTATTACGGATTGGAGCATTTGGAAGCCACCGGCCATGACAAATTCGTCAGAACCGTGAGGGTTTATTTTGAGACAGAATGCCCGATGGGCTGTGACTTCTGTTCATCGACCAACCAGCTTCCGGATGCTTATCGGAACCTTACGGCGGAAGAGACGCAAGCCTTGGGGGTCTTGGGCATTAAACCGAAGATTTCACTCTTGCCGGCGGAAGACGGTATGAGGGTGTTGCTGAATATCATAAGGAATTTTGCTCCGCGTTTAGGCGCCATATTCTTTAATGACGATAACTTCAACCTTCGGCCGGAAAGGAACAGGGAACTGGCCGCTCTCGCCCGGGAGAACGGGGAGTTCCAGGAATCCGGAATCGTTACTTTCGCATTAATGCGGTCGGATAACATTGACCGTCATCCAGAGTTGGCGGAAATTCTTTATAGAGATTTACGTATGGGCATGGTGCTGATGGGGCATGAATCTTATGACGATGACGTGCTAAAAGATATGGATAAGAAAATGCGGGGAGGGGCCGCGACCAATAAGAATGCCGCGCGCATCATCCTCGGAGCCGGCATGAACTTAAACGCGACCCTGATTCTTATTCACCCGGCCGTTGATACGGCGAGAAAACTTATGAATACAATCAACTCGTGCTGTGAACTGACGACATGGGCCCTCGGGCAAGGGAAAGCGGAGAAGTTGAAATTTAATCCTTACCGTTTTGTCGATCCTTATGCCGGGGCAACGATTACCGGATCCAAAGCCTCCCAAAGAGGCTGGGTCATTGATTATTCCTTGTATCGGGTGCGTCCGCAACAAGCCATGGAATATGCCGGAGACCGGTCGATGCTTTTGGAAGCGTTCCTCCGCACATCGGTTATCAGCCAGTATCAATGGCCGGAAGAGAGATTGCCTGAACATGTGAACGCCTTTGTTATATTCTGGTCTGTTTATAATGCCCTGGACGGTCTGTTTGAGCTCTATAGATCCGAACGGAACTTACCGGGAGAGATGCTGAGCAATGGGATTTCCAAGCAGGCTGTTCAGGAGATACTAGGAAACGAAAAGCTGTCTGACATCATGGAGGATGTTAAAAAAGGCATCAACAGGATCAGAGACATCATAGAAGCTTTAATGCTTGAATCAAAGGCGATCCCCAAGCTGAATCGGTTGAGATGGGATATCGGCGAAGCCTTTTCTGAACTGGAACCCCTGATCGCCCCAAGGATTATCGGGGAGCAGTTAAGGCGCGGCGACCTTAAAGCCTTAATAGAGCTTTACATGATTCATCCGCAGTACAATATCGATTTTATCATTGATGCTTTGATCTTCCAGGTCGACTGGACCGTTGAGACATCTACGCCGGAGGGCCGGGCCAGATCGGAAGCTTTCTTAAGAAGCCTTTATACTTTTATTCAGTTATTGGCTTACGAAAAGATTTTGATAAACGGAGGACAGATCAAGGCAAGCGGGATACAGGAAAACCTAAGGTCGCGGCTGACGAGTTCCTTGGAGATAACCCCCGGAATGAGCCAGGCGATAAGTTTGTATCTTGCCGCCTGTTTTGTTTTTACCCCGGACGTCCCGGAAGAAGAAATAATAAATGATCTTTTCGAGCGGATCAGGATTAAAGGCCCGGCCCGATTCAGCCAGATTTTAGGGGCTTTGATGTTCTTGCCTGTGATTCCTCTCCCGGGGATGGACATGAAATTTTTGCAGCTTCATCAACTGCTTATGCATAAGGTTCATGAATATGATATGCGTATTTTGAAAGAAATGGAATCTTTTGAAAACAGGAATGATGATCCTGAAGCATCCAGTCCGGTCCAAAAAGTTTCAGAGAGACAATCTCCCGGGAAAGAAATTGTCTCCTCCAGCCCGGTCACCTATGATTTGGATCTGGTCGATAATGAGCATTTCAGCCGTCTAAAGACAGGGATACACGGTTATCTCGGATTATATGAGAGAGAGATCTGGCAGGTTATAAAACAAGGCCTGCCGGAATGGCGGAGCAAAGGGGATCATCTCTGCCGGGAATTCGGTTATATCCTGGGGCAGGTTCTTGCACAAATATTAGAAGTGCGGTTCGGCGACAGGCAAGAGACGTCTTTTGTCCTGGAAAGGATGATTTTTCGGGACAAATTCAAAACACATTATGTGATTGTCTTTTATTATCAGACTATTCCGGTGTTAGGGATTGATCCGACCTTCGGGCAGTTTGACGAAAATTATCGGGACAGGATTCGGGTGGAGCGTTATGAGGATGTGCATGGCCGATATTGTTCTACGCTGGACTGGATCATGCACCGGTATGGTGCCCGGGCGGTTACACGGTCTATAGCGCAGATTAGCCGGGTCATGGATGCTTTTCAGTCCGGCGACCGGGGCCGTACGGATTTGGAGGAACATGTGTTTGATTCTATGTTTGTGGAATGGCTCAATGAAAGAAGATTAAACAGAGTCCTCGATAAAGATCGTATCTATATCTGGGAAAGCCTTGTTGAGGAAATCATAGAAAAGACAGCTCCGCGTTCAAGCGCGCGCACTTCTCTAAGCGGGAACAGCTCCCCCGTCATCCAGGCGGACGCCAAAACAACCCTTACAGCAGAGATAATGAACGTCCTTGGCCTGAACGCGTCCCCGGGAGCTAGGGCTTATAAGATTATGTGGAGCGAACGAAAATTCGGAGCGAGAATCCAGAGAATCCGTATCTCGCGAAGGAAAGATACGAGCCGGGCGCCGGTCGGGTTAGATGTCCTGCAGCATCACTTGGGCCATGTCAACGGAGAGGACTTAACAGATTTTGATCTGATTTTTAACAACAATGATCAGCTGATTGCCGTCTTTCCTGCTATGACCCGGAAAGTCAAAGGACAAATATCCCGGACAGGGCAAGATTTCGCGTCTGTTTTAAAATCATGGAATTATTTCAACTTGAGTCATTTCAATATCCCGGTGCCGCGGCTTGATGATCTTGAAGGACTTTTTGCCTGGCATCAGTCTATCGCCGGACGCGGTTATGACCAGAAGATTATTGAAGAATATGCCGAGGAAAATTACCAGGGAGCGATGGACGTCAGCCAGGGGTATGCATCCAAATTTATCTGCTCCCCGTATGTCTTTGCTTTGATGGAAACCACCCCCGGAAATATCCGTTGGCGGGTGTCCGAAGAAATGCCTGACCTTCTCTTTAAGAAGAACTGGCAGGAATTCGAAAGGACGTACGTCCGGCGGTGGATGTCCCGTCCGGAGAAACGGTTTATCCATAGAACATTCCTTCCGGTCGCACCGACTGTTTACACTCCGGGGGCCAGAGTGGTTTTTGAAACAGATATGCGGTATTATCACGCTTTGATTGAACAGCTGCCCATTCAGCCGTGGAGCCGGGTGCTGGTGGTCGGTCCGGGCAGCGGAATTGATGCCTGGGCTGTTTCCCGCAAAACACGCGAGATCATTTATGCGATAGGCCTGAACCCTATGGAAGTGGCGAATGTGCGCACGGTGGCGAATAACAACGGTTTCGGGCTTGAGGCTGTCATCGGAGACAATATTATGACTCCTGACGGCCGTTTAAGATTCCAGGATCGGAGGTTTGATTTTGTCTTGTGGAACATGCAGCAATTGGATCTGAACGTGTCGGAATCCGATGGACTGAAACACGGTCATTCCCTCTGGGACGGAGATGCGAACGGCCGGACCCTGAGACGTTTTGCCCGGGCCTTACCTCTTGTCTTGAACCCGGGCGGACAGGCCCTTGTCTGGCAGCCTGTCCGCTGGCTGCATTCGGGAGGTTTAAATAACGTTGACATTATTATGGAAACCTTTAAATCGGCGGGAGCCTATCGGCCTGGGGCGAAGATCGGCCAAGCCCGCATGGATGTTCGGCGCTTGGAAACGGATGTGTATTTCATCCGGAACCCCGCCAGTTCGCCTGTCACTGGAAACGCGGAAGATCCTATTAAGGGGCAGGGCAGGAAAAGATTTGACGGAGAGGGATTCTTAACACGGGGCCACGCTGTGTACCGGGTGGATGAGGAACATAAATTGGTGTTCCGGCTTCGGACAGGGACGACGGCGGCTTTGCCCAAATTTGGCCCGGAAAAATTAGGCTTTCAGCCTTATAGAGCGTTTGTTATTGATGTTTTTGATATCAGCCATGACGCGGAGCAGGATCAGTTTGTGGGAAGAGCCGACCGGATTATCGTAACGGACGAAAAAGAGACCTTCACGACCGAAACAGAGCGGGGTCTCGTGACATTCCTGGATGAGAGTTCTTGCAGCGATGAAGACCTTATGAAAACATATCCGGAAATCCGCCGGGAAAGTCTTGCGTCTGCCGAGGCAGAACATCGTTCGGGGCAATGGAGCGTTGGTCATAATGTATTTGCCATAGCCCCGGCCCTCTGGGTGCAGGTCCGTTACCGCAATGCCGGATTGTTCTATCCTGATTCCAAAGGCTATCAGGGCATCGGAGGAACGATGACCGTTCTTTCGGACCTGGTCTCCAGGGAAATTTTTGGATCTCATTATTACCTGTTTGAGTCGGCCAATGACGATTTCCATGCCAAGCTCGGCGTTCAGATCCTTGTCCCGAGGAGAACCGTGGAGGAGCACCCTGTTGTGCAGCGTGATTTTTCTAAAGGTGCGGATCTTTCCCGTATCCTCATTACCAAGCAGGCGTCCTTCACGGAAAAAGAACAGGAAGAACGGTTAGCGGAATTTCTCCGCCGTAATGTTTATGACCCGCAAAAGCTCAAGCCCGGAGTAGGACATCCTTCCCTGCCCCGGAGGGTCCCGCCGTATCCTTTTGCAATAGTGCGCAATGATGTGGTCAACGGCGCTAAATTGCTCGTTAATGCCTTGATCTATTTTACGTCGTTATCTTCCACTCGGTCACTGCTCGAATCTGAATATCTGGCAGGACGAAAACTGCGTGATTATGAAAAAGTGTTAGACGAATTTATTGTCCGGGTCGTTGATCAGGATCTTGCTGAAAGAGTATTTGAGGATGATTTCTTTAAATGTACCAAGGTCCGGTTTACCGATCATGATCCGGAAGAATTATCAGAGAAATGGGCGGCCTATCTTGTCCGGTCCATCCGTTTTCTTAAAGGCGTTGAGCCGTCTGCCCCGGGTGCGGTCGATGAGTTGTTCCGGCGGACAAAAGAGTCCCTGAGCGTAAATGCGTCATCAGAGAACGGCTCGTCTCTTAATATCAATAAACGGGAAACGCTTAAGAAAAATAATCCTTCCAGCAGCCCGGTCAACCGGGAAGGTTCGTCTGCAGCAAGACTATGTCGTCTGGAACTGTCATACGAAGATTTGCAGGAATTGCTGCCTATCGTCCGCAGCAAGAACTCCGACGCGAAACAGGAGCTGGTCTACAGGATTTCTCTTGAACTGTTTAAACAAAATGTGACCGTTCCGCTGCTCGACACATTATTTGCTTTGATCGGCAGTTCCCGGGATAAAGTTGATTTGGTACTATATCGTCCCTTTGTCGCTTCTTTGGAGCAGGTACTGGCTCATACGGTTGAGAATATGATGGATTTATATTTACAGCGGGTTTATGAATCGGGAACATATGACCGGCCTTTGAGAGTGGATTTCTATGTGGAAGAACAAGGCCGGGATATCCTCCTGCGGCTTATTTCCAACGGGGCTTCCTTTAACGCAGCTTTCAAGACAGACGAAAAGAATGCCTGCCCCTATCCGTTTTTTGGCGGACGGGGAGAAGGGAACGCCATCATGTTAACGCATGCCTACCGCATCGGCGCTGTTGTGACTCCTTTTGACCGTACGCAAAGAATGGGCGACGATAAAGGACTGGTTGTTGAAGTCATTATTGCAAAAAGACATCTCCAAAATATGCTTGTGTCTAGTTCTCCGGTGAACGTTCGGATTGATACGAGAGCCTTGGAGGCGTTTGCCTATTATAACCGTCCTTTTGATCAAATCATGAGTCTGGAGCAGATAGAATATTTTATGGCCCATACGCTGGCGTTATATAAGGAACTGATACAAAATGCCTTCACTCAAACGGACCTGCTTGAGCGGGCCATTGAGGTTCTCCCGGGATCATATTATTTGTCAGATATTAAACTAATAAATGTCCGCCCGCTGTTATCCGGCAAGAGCAGTGAACCGGAGAAGCCGGGATCAGCCGGAATATTCAGCGTGGAAGTATATATGAAAAATCAGATGGTCCGTTGGATCATGACCGTTGACAACCATTGGCTTGAAGAAAAGAATGCCGTGTTGAGCGTGCCGTCAGAATTTAAGAACCTGCAGGCGGTCAACACGCACACGGATATTTTTCCGGCACCTTTGTCTTTCGCTCATGTCCGGGGAACTTTCAATAAACAGACACGCACGTATCCTGTTTATCTTTCCGAATATCTTGAGGGTTATGAAGGTTTATACCTTGGCAAAAGCCTGTTTGATCTGAGCCAGGCTTTCGTCCACTCCAGAGGAGAAGCAGATCCCGTGGAGAATGATGCCGCATGTTTCTGGGGCCTGTTAGAAGGAGGCCTTCCCATTACGGCGCTGGAACCTCTTTATGATTTTATATCAGAAGAGTTGGCTATTCAGCTGATCCGTCTTTGGCAGAAAACCGGGTGTATCGTTAAGGATATTCGTATTGCCGAGGGCGATCTGATGGTTTCCTGGATTTTTGGTGCTTTGCAGGAGCAGGGATTGAGGTTGGCCCGCAGCCGTGAAGATATACTACAGGTTCTTGCTGAGGCCAATATTGACCGGCCCCTGAGGTTATGTGCTTTAAGAAGATTGGAGCCGGCCGGATTGTCCGACATGCGGTCATATTTACGGGATCTTTCCGACTGGGCCAGGGTCGGCGGGCTTCTTCAGAAAATATACCCGGCTGTCAAGGTCTTTCAGCCAAAGCATATTGAAGCGGCCCTAAAGCGGCTGAACGTGGGTCCGGCCGATACAAACAGCAGCTCACCGGTTAAGACCCTTGCGGGAAATGAAAATAGTCGGGAAGAGAATACCTGTGTGAACAGCCCGGTGAGGGAAAAAGGATATGACTGGATGAGTCAGCAAGGGCATTCATTGGCCGTGGATTTTCAGCAGGAACATCTTCTGTCTTCTGCCGATGTATCTGTCTCTAAAGGCATGGTCTACCGGCTCCGGGGCTGGACTGTTCCCCCGTTGGTGGTCGGGGCGGCATGGATATTATTAGCTGATTCTGATTCTTTAACGAGGAAACATAAGGAGGCGATAAGAAAAACTTTTGGCCGGGAAGAAGGAGAGCTTGTTTTGGAATGGTTGACACATTATCGCAAATGGATGAATGTTCCTTACGATCCTCCCATGCCGAGAGGGGTCATCACCGACAAAGAATATGTTCCTGAATATATTAAGTTTTTCCTGAAACAGGATGATCTCCATAAATATTCTCCAGTATTGTTTTTACGGTGGGCTCGTATTATTGAAATATTGAAATATTATCATGGGTTAAAAACTTTATCTCAAGAACAGCAAGAGCATCTGCAGTATTTGAGCCTGAAAGCCTGTCATGTGGACGCTTTCCTGGCGAATTATTTCGGACAAACGCATATTGCTGCTGTTATACGTTCCAAGGTCTTACAGACGGCAGACAAAGAGAGATACAATACTGTTAATCAACGGATGCTTCAGAAATACCGGTTTACAAGCAGAAGGGCGGCGGAAACAGCTCTCAGGGATTTATGGTCGGATATTAACGGTTACCTTCACGGCCAGATAGAAAAAGTTGCGGGACAGTTTATCCCTGCGGGGAGAATCCCGGAATATATGGCTGATTTTATGGCCAAAACTCAAAATGCTGTTCGTTTTAAGAGCACCTATTCCTACAGCCGTAAAGAAGACCGGTACCAGGCCGACGGCCGTACGGACCCGATCTGTGATATTTGGGGAGGCATGTTTGTTGTAAAAGGGGAGGAGGATATTCACATCGTGTTGACGGTGTTGCTGAATTTGCCGTTTGTCATGCCGGAATGGCAGCATGTCTCCAGACCGTTAAAGAAATTTTACCGGGCCAGGCAAACGGGCGGTAAGTATGAAGCTTATCAGATTCTGTTCGGGGAGTCTGAATATGAAAAAGAAGAAGAGCGCCGGTATATCGAAATTATTATTATCAGCGAAGAGAATTATAAAATATACCGGCAGGGGACCGCTAAACATTCGGTTTATTCCATGCGGAAAGATGAGCCGGCTTTGGCAAAACAGGCCCTGGATCTTTTCAACCATATCCGGCTCACCCAGCATTTTGAATATGATTACATCACTACGTTGACGAATATCCGCAAACAGCATCTTTACGGAGCCCAAAAGTCCGTTACGGTATTGGTCGCTAAGCAGGTGGGTAAAGATCAATATGATTATGTCCCGCTCAGTCTGCCGGAAGGGGCTATTGCTCTTGATGTGGCCGCTCATCGAAAGATAGACCGCCTTTACAAGGGCATCTATTGCGGAACATTTAAGGTCCGGATTAAGGTTGATGAGATTATCCCGTCATTGAAAGTCGTTAAAAAGATGGAAATGCTGGATGAGATTAAAGACGGGGATGTGCTTTTGTTGCCTTCGGGAGGCACGGCAGCCGCGAAGCCTGATGTTCCTGAATGTAAGATGCAAACCCGGCGCGCCAGACTTTACGTCTCTGTCTGGGGATTAGAAAGAAAAGCCCGTGCGCAGCTCAGCAGAGAAGGAGAACGGCAGTTGTTGGCACAAGCCGGGATTACCCATGCTTACGGTTTCTCCCGGTTTTCGTCCGCTTTGGCCGAAAGGCTACATTTAAAAGATAAGTTTGAATTATATTTAGCCTGCTGGCAAGGGGTGATAGACCGGGATGATATGAAGCGTTATGCTTTCTCTTTGGGGCAGGAACAGCTGGTTGATTTGCTGCAGGCTGGCAGCGTGGAGGCGTTGTCTTCCGCAGAACAGCAGCTGCGGCAGGAAGAATTACTGCGGATATCATATTCATTGTCAAGGGGAACGTTGCAGGAATGCACGGATGACTTTGACCGTTTTGTTCAATTGATCGGAACCCGTCAGATTCTCCTGAAGGAATTAAGGCAATCGGCCGCTAGATTGAAAAATCGTAATTTGGATTTAACTGTCAATGAAGAGAAAAGCCGGAGAGGTCATTATTCCATCAACATATCATTCTCTGCGGCAAGGCCGGGACGTTTATTGGCCGTGCTGAGGGCCATGCAAATTTTAAAATTCGTTGTTAAGAGAATATCCGTTAAGACTTCCGGTTTTTCAAAGCAGGTATATAGAATAGCCTTGGACGTCCGGGAATCGCCAGGGCATCAGACGACCCCGCAGGACATCCGGAAGATTTTAATGTCTATCCCTGATATCAAGGCTCCTTCCCGAGTTTGGCGTACGGAAAAAGGAACAAAAGATTTACCATTAAACATAGCGGTCAAGACAGGAAAAGATTTAAACCAATTAGAGGCCCTTCTGCTGGCTTTATGGCGGAAGCATCCGGGAATTGAAATAGAGCAGTTGGATCCTATAGAAGATTTGTTCCAGCCGTTATTGAATCATTTTGCGGAAATAAAATCTCAGAGATTGGAAAGCCTTTGTGTCCAGGGGACCAAGTTGATCCATGATTATGATTTGTTGATGCGGATACGGATTCCTACTCGGGTTGGGGCCGATAAAAAGAAAAAGAGCAGAACTGTTATCGATATTATTAAAGGAACGTTAAAAGATAAGAAACGGGTTCTTCAAGAAATCCCGGATTTTGAGTATTCCCAATTCCATATTTGGGCGAATGAGCAGGAAAAGGGCCCTGCCTCTTTAAGCCAGAGTTCTCCTATACGGGAAAAAGATCAAAAACAGCAGAGGAAAACCGGAAAGCCGGCTTTAGGTGAGAGGGACACCGCCTCTCGAGAAAAAATGAGCAACAGAATAAGCCGGTTCTTTACTCTCCGGAATGACGGCAGGGCCAGGAGTCCTTCCGAGAACAACCCGGTCAGCTCTCCTGTTCATAAACAAGCAGAAAGGATTGAAAACGGGAATGTATTCGAAGGATATTTTTCCGTAAATAAGGTTTTGTCCCAAATAAAAGACAGAGCGCTTGTTGTGATTACCGGCCGTGTCAGCACCGGAAAAACAATGTTTGCCGAGATGATCAAGACTATCGGCCTGGCATCCTACACGCCGCAGGAAATAAAGGTTTTAAATATAGATGCGATAAAGAGGAAGGCCGTGCGCCGTGAAGGAGAAACCTCAGAACAGGCGATGGTTCGGGAATTGGCCCGGCTTATGGTCTATGCCCGCCTGACGCGTCCTGTCGTCATAATTGACGGCACGGAGGCGCCGGCCGCATTGGCCCAATTGTCCGTGAAACCGGATGTTTTAATTAAATTAACAGCGTCCAATAAAATCCGTTTCAGACGGCACATAAGAAAGCACGGAGAATGGATGGGGACAGAACTTTTTGAGTCAAACGGCTTGATTGATCCAGTGGATATCGCCAGCCTGAGGCAAATTGTCATCCGGAATGAGATGTCTATATTGCGTATGCTCATAAAAACCTCCCGGCTGACTAAAGATTGTTTTTCTGAAAAAATCACAGCAGAAGATATGTGGCCGGAACTGAGAAAGTATGCCGCGGAGACTTTGTCTTCCCTCGGCGATATATGTCTTTTTATGGTCAGAACGGTAAATTTTATAAAAGCATTGTCTCAGCGCGCAAGACAGCGGCGGCAGCTTCGGAATACCGCAACAGAAGATACCCCCATGCCCCGGACAAAAATCTCCCAACTGCGTTCCCGGGAGGACACAAAGAAAAAGAATACGAGTTCTCCGGTAATACAAAATAAGGAGCTGGAAGCCTTAGGGTTCGCCCTGGGCAAAGAACACAGAAAAGGATTGCGTCTTAAGGATCTTTGCCGGGAACATATAGACTATTCCACGGGCAATATCTATCCCGAAATTTTTGAAATCTCTTACGACGACGGAAAGCCCTCTGTCCGGTTCACGGATCTCTCCCACAGTTATCAGGCTTCATTGTATGATCGTTTAGAGCAATTTAGGTCTTTGCGCATTGCTCTCTGGGCGGAATTGAAATTCGGCGGGGAAGAACTGAAAGATTCTGCCATTGATCGCATGCTGGAAGCCTATGAAGAGGGTTATGCCCGGGCCTGGGGCAGAAGCCGGGAGGTCGTACTTCGTGCCGGTACGCTTTTAAGATATAAGAATAACAATCTTATGTATTTCCAGACCTGGGATGCCGATGACCGTGAGGAGCCGCCGGTTGTACGCCGTGGCGACAACGCCTCTGTTTTGAACTCGGGTGTATATCTGGCTCATCTTTATGACAAGACTCCTGTCCATGACCTTGATTTTTATTTCTGGGTCGGTCCGGTTAATCATCCGTCCGACTGGCGGGCGATCCCGGCCAAGGCGCAAAAGGCCGGTGTCCGGGGAAGTGTTTTTTCAAGTTTCTGCTACATGTTCTACGAATTGACAGCTGTGATAAAGGCCAGAACAGTGTTCTTTAACGATGATCAGATCGGGATGACCCTCTTTTCCGTTCCTCACGGAATGAGATTGGATGATCCTTTGTTCGCAGAAGCCAGGATGTGGGCCAATAACGGAGATTTCATATTCCCGGTTTCCGAGAGCCTGCCCGAAGAAGGCGCCTATCCTGCTTGTGAAATCCTGGAAGACGGCGGGACACAAGTGACCTTTGTTTTTAAACCGCAAGGGGGACGACACGAGGAAATCCAATCTGTGTTCCTGGGCGGGAGTTTTAACCGATGGTTGAACGATGAAGATAACGAAGAATTTAAGATGGTTGAACAAGATGGCCTCTGGCAGTTAAGCGTTGTTATTCAGGAGCATCAAATAGATTATAAGTTTCTTGTCGTTTTTGCTGACGGATCGCAGAGTTGGATATCCTACAAGTTTGATCCTTATAACCCGGATGTAGAAAGAACGGGCAACAGGAATTACCGTTTGCTTATTGCAAAACCCGCCGCTGATACAGAGCCGGCTGCTCTGGTCGTGATTTCGCCTGAAGCCGGGCTGGCCTTGTCTAAAACATTTTCCCGTATAGAAGAAGAAGCCCGGGAGGCGGACTCTCCGGAAGCCATTGCCGAAATTGCTGAATTCCTGACAGAACTAGGCGAGTATGAAGAGGCTATCAAGACCATACGGATATTAAACACGTTTTCCAGAAAAGTGCAAAACCGGAATCTTTATCATCTTGCCAGGACATTAGCCAGGATCGCCAAGCAACGGTATGACTTTGACGGCAATATGCCGAATGCGGAATGCTTATTGCAGGAGGCCGAAGAAGCGGCGATGGCTATTGCCAAAACATCTATGCTGGAGCGGCCGTGCGCCCTGGCCGAAGTCGCCCTTGTCAAATGGCATTTAGGGATGCCCACGGCTTTTCAAACCATGACGCTTGCCCAGTGCGCCGCGGAGAGGCACGATATGATCGATCTTCTGGAAGCCCAGCAGCGCGCCGAGTCGTCAAGGCTTTTTGCGCTTATGGAAACACTGAGCGGACATTATGAGCAGGCGGAAGAGGTTTTGAAGCAGGGCTACAATTATTTCCTTCAGATCAGGACGCTGGTTGAAATGGCGGAGATAACCGTCTCAAAGGACACAGAGAGAAGCCGCGCCTTTCTTGAGAAGGCCAAACGTCAGTTGAGCTATTTGTATCACGATACGGCTTTGCATAAGGAAGATATCTTCAAGGGGCTTCTTGAGATCTACCGGTTTGAGAAGAAGCATGGTCTTGAATCGGCCGCGCAGACTTTTGAGCAGGCTATGGCCTTCTTGGATATAGCTCCTCCGAGGGCTTTCGAGTTTGACGAAGCGCATCTTGACTTTGCCGAGATCGTTTTTGCGGAAGGAAGACATAAGGACGGCAAAGAACACCTTGCGAAGGCCAAAGAAATGGTCGATCCGGTAAGAGACGGTTATGTCAGCAGTTACCGTCTCAGGACAGTAGCGCTCTTTTGGATCCGTGCGGCCAAGATCGAACTTATGTACGGACTGCCCGAGGCCCGTCAGACACTGGAGGCGGCTAAACGGGCTACGGCAAATATCCCGGAGGACTGGCAGCATGACCGGCTCATTCTCATGCGGGCGCTTTCCCGTATGGCGTTTGAATTGATGAAGGCCGGGGTTACGGGCGTTGGCATATCGTCACACGATGTTGCGGGATTATTGAAGGGCGCCAGCTCTCCGGTGAGTGAATTTCACTCCCGGGAGCGGCATGCTGGAAAGACAGCGTTTTTCCTCCCGGTCGACCAGGAGGTTTCAGGAAAGATTCATTTGCAGGACGGGCCTCAATCGTCCCACCAGGACGCGGATTTTGGTACGCGTGTTTCTTCGGCGGTGTTAAGTGCTTTTAACAGGGATCGCGCCCCGTCTTTATTAAAGCAGGATGAATGGAGTAAAGAAGGAGAAAAGACTCTTAGGGAAGGTCAATCAGCTGTTATCCGTTTAGGTTCATTGGCCAATGTTAACTACGGGCTTTCCGGTTTTGTCGTTGATGAGGACCCGTATAATTATTATGCGTTTACCAGCAAACATGGCTTGTATACAGAGTGGACGGATAGAAATAACGGGGTTGTCTCCAAGAAAACCGTTAAGGTGGTTTTGCCTTCCGGCCGGGAGGTTTACGGTCATATTATGACCAACAGGGACAGTGTAGAGAGAGTCTGGGAGCCGGAAGCTAATCGGATCAATACTCTCAACGATGTGGCGGTTATCCGTCTCTCGAAGTCTTCTTTAAATCATGAAAGACTGGGAGTTTTAAAAATCCAAAAAAGCTCTATCGGCAAGCGCGTTGTTCTCATTTCCGGAAAGCGTTTTGTCCAGGGCGTACCGGCTATTGAAGAAGGTCAGGTTATCGGAACAAGGAGCATCCCGGGCAAGGACGAAGAACAGGTGATTGCGGACATGTCTGATATGTATTTGGGTGATTCCGGAGCTCCTTTGCTGGATATACATTCGGGACAGGTTGTCGGCCTGATGTCCAACCAGCCTTTGATCCGCTTTCTGCCCGGGAGAAAGACGCTGACGTTTACGCATCCGGGGACACTTGTTCGAAACGGTGTTCATAATTACATCTTATATCCTTTACTCTATACGATGGGAACAGTCCAGCCGCTGACGTCTCATATTTCCCCGAGTTTTATTCAAGACAGTCTCGAGCGTGATAATTATTTTATCTGGCGGGATCAACACGGCCGGTCTCTCCAGATGGCAGACCGCGAAAACCGCCGCGGGTTGCGCGGTTTCCGACAGGATCTTTGTGACTTATTTGCAATGATCAGCCCTGATTTGCTGGGCATCGAATCTTTCTCCTACCATGAAGCTCAGAACGGACATTTCCGCGGTGATGTCATGCACTATTTATCCGACAACCTTTTTAAGGGAGATGAGGATTTGCAAAGAAGTCTTTACTTTATAGATGAAGAGCCAGAGCTTTTGGAGATGGTGAACCAGCGTGAGGCGAACGGAGCGTACTATTATTATCTGCTGGGGCTGATAGACGGATTGCTGAAAATATATGAAATGTATCAGCCGCTATGGGATTTCTTGAATGTCAATAAGGAAAAACTCAAAGAGACCTCCCCGGAGGAAGAAGGGGGGACATCTTCCAGTTCACCGGTGAAACAGGACATATCCGGCGACCAGGATATGTCCTCAATGGCTGGAATGTCAGCAGAATATCATTCTTCCCCGGTGACAAAAGACGCTGCGAAGGGGAAGGAGGAGCCGATTGTCTATCAGATCAAAACGAGGTGGGAAGAATTATATTTTTCTGAAAAGCTTCAGACACTGGAATCCTTGGCTCAGACGGCCTCTTCATTCGGTCAGGGTGTCGGTGAGGTATTAATGCGAATTCTTGCTTCAGAGGAAGGGACAGGGGTGAAAGGGCGGGCATTCGATGCCGTCGTTCAGGTCGACAGAAATAGCTGTTTTAGTGATTCTCAATTCATCAGCAAGGTATTGTCGCTGGATGAGGAATACCGGTTTTCCGAATTTGCGAACATCAGGCTTTTAAGTGACGCCGCCAGATTATACGGGAAGTTTATTTTATCAACAAGAAGAGATGACGATATCCATGTTTTATCTCTATATCAAGCATTAGGAAATAACGGCAAAAGTTCCTTCCCCAGAGAATACCGATTGCACGAAGGAGATGTTGAGCCGCCGCTGGATTATGGTATCGGGCTTTTGGCTGATGACTTTGTGCAGGATATCCTTATCATGGCCCGGGGCGGGAAAGTTGTCGGGCAGCTGACCTATTATGTCCACACAGGCGATAAGCAGGGCAAGTTATTTTACATTGTTATCGCCCGGGATGCACACGGGCGGGGTTCCCGTTACGGGACAAATCTGCTGAGAACGTTTGTCCGGATGCTGGCCGACGCTGATTGCAGAACGTGCATTATAAGCAACATGACGGCCAACTCCGGGGGATTCTGGCACAAACAACTGAAAGATGTGCGGTTATCCACCAGGAACGAAAGTGTTGTTCCTTTGAATGCCTTTAACGTTCTGACGGATAAAATTGCCGCCGTGGAAATTGAAAAAAGCATCCTTATGGCAGCACCGGTGGCAGCGGCTGGTTTTATTCCTGGATCTTCTCCGGTGCTGGACGAATATCACAGGACAGAATTGCTTGAGGCCGTTCATCAGCGTCTGCCGTTATGGCTTCTTCGTTACCGGACATTTGCCGACGTTGTGCCGGACAATATCCGGGCCGTTATTCCTGAACTCATGTCTTCGGACTCCCCTGAGATTCTTTCCGGGCAGTTTAAAAATTTAACTTTAAATGATATTTCCCGAAGAATCAGAACCCGTGTCCAAGAAATGGAGGACGATGAAAAAGCAACCTTGTTCCTCAATGATATCGCCCGATTCTGGTTTGACATTTTGCAGTTTAATGTTTTCCCGGTTCCTTCGACCAGAAATGCCAAGGGAGATATCGAAGTCTTTATGAAACTAAATATGGCCAACTGTCTGGTCTTTTCTGTTATTTATCACGAAATAGCCCGGGAAAGCGGATTTGAAGCCAGGGTTGTGCCGGTGAACGCGATGGAGCATAGATATCATGAAACATGGCATGTTATCGTTATTGTCGGGCTGGACGAAGATCGTATTTTGACCCTCGATCTTATGAACCGTGACTTTAAGAAATCCTATGACAGTCTTATGATTGCCGTTATCGGTGAGGATCAGCGGAGCCAAAAGATTATCTTTATGTCTTCCGAACAGTTGGAACGCCTTCCCTGGTCCCGATGGGCCGGAGTATCTTTCCCGGCGCTTCTTGACTTCAACAGGGCTGCCAGTTGCGACAGCGTGAAACAAAGAGAATCTTATTTACTTCGCGCGGTTGATAAAGATCCTCTCCTGGGGCTCGCGCATTGCGCTTTGGCCCTTTTATACTCAAACCTGGCAGGTCAGGAAACTGATCCTGATACACGGGAGAAATTGTGGACCCGGAGTCAGATATATATTGACCGGGCTGTGGCGCTTTATCCGCAGAGAATGGACGTGCTTTTAAGTGCGGCTAAGATTTATGAAATGCTGGCCCGGGAACAGCTCCATCTCTCCCGGCACAGGAGCGATGCCGATAAGGAGGATTTCTTAATCGAGGCCTATCTTGAAAAATCCTTACAGTTTATTGCTCAGATTCAGGATCGTATGCACACCGATGATGTTGCCTGGGCTCAGGATCATTTTAGATATATCCTGTTTGAGATGAGCACCGTCCATACCCGTATTCTGATGGCACGCTATGAAATGCTTATGAAATCAAGGCAGCGGCCTCATGCGGTGGACGCCCTTTTTAATGCGGCCGACCTTATCGCTCCCTGGGTTGAGTGGAAGATATATACCGCAGAAATTTACCATTTATATATTGAAATCTTTGCAGCGCTAGGACTCACGGAAAGTTTGCCGTCCATGCAGAAAAAACTGGATTTAATCAACAGTTCAAGTGAAGCTTTTGTTGAACTGGCCAAAGAAAAATTTGCGGTAAAAAACTGGTCTACCGGGCTCGGCCTGTTAAAAGAAGCTATTAAGAAGACGGACGCTAAGCATCCTGCCCAAATTGCGGATTTATGCGCTATGGGCGCTTTTGCTTATTATCAATTACTGCGGCAAGGGAAAGACTCTGCCGCCGTTGAGGGAGACGCTTTAAGCATGGTCGGGCAGGCTTTGGATATCGGACATGCAGCAGCCGTAGATCTGTATAAATTGCTGGGAGAATTTTACAGACAGGCTGCCGGTCTGCCCTTAATGATTGTCTGTTATGAAAAGGCTTTGGAATTATGTGAAGACCAGAAAGTTCGTCTCGGACTGCTGATTGAATTGGCTAATTGTTACAGCCACAGCTCCAAAAGCACTTTGGCTTTAAACATGGCTGAATCCTACCTTAAGAAAGCCGGACGGGAAGACCGGGAGAACCAATACCCGCAAGCCATCGGGGAAATATCTCGGCATATCAGCAAATCACGACTAGAGCTCAAGGACAGGCCGGTCTGTCAAAGCGGGATATCAGGAAAGAAGATGAGCTCTCCGGTTACAAACGATGTGAGCCAGCCCGCAGCGGACAGTTCGTTGATTTTTAAAATGGAGGACGGGCAATGGCAAAGGTTAACACTCAGTCAGAAACAGAACGACAGGTTAAACAAATTGGCTTTGAAAAGCCAGAACGAAGGCCAAGACATTGCGGATGATGCCTTGAAGAACGACGTTCTTGCGGAAATGGCTGAACAGGGCGTCAGCGAAGTGGAGCCGGTTTTTGTGACTTTGAACAAGGGCGAAACGTCCTGTGAAGCGTCCCTTTTGAGAAAGGTCTTATCGTCGGAAGAACCTGTGCGTTTAGTCTCATATGCCCGTGTCTTAAAACGCAACGGGAAGGTCCCAACGAGCCGGAGGTTCCTGTACCGCGCCCTGCTTTCGACTGAAAGCCAACTCTTTTTAAACCGGTTAAAAGAAGAAAGTCCGGAAATTTACCGTCAATGGCTGCGGCATGAAGTTGGTTTTATGAAAAACAGCGCAGCTCCCCAAGCGGGTGTCATATCCCCGTATCCCGCGGACAGACTTCTGGCAGAATTAAACAGTTTTAGTTTTAGTAATTTTTATCATTATTACGCCTACAGGATCAGAAACGAAGGGCCGGTTGAGGAGAGATACAAAATTTATAAAGGAGGGCTGTGGGTGCCGGCCTACCGGCGGTATATTCATATCTGCCAGGAGGACAGGAATGCCGGATATCAGACAGTCCGGTTTGAGCTTGTCGATACGGTAAGTCAGGGAGAGATGATAGAGATTTCGGTAAAAGATGCCGGCGGGAACTATAAGGTCGAAGCGCTGTATTATCTGGATGCCGTAACGGGCGAAGGGCATTATTTCTTGGCCGATAGCAACACGAGTTTCGGGCTTTCCTCGGTAGGGGAGATGGATATTATGAAATTCTTAAATCATCGGCCGTATCCGTTTACAGAGCGCACAGCCGTTGCCACAAAGGACAGGATTTCCGTGAATGGACGGGTTGTCATTTCTCATCTCAGTGAAAGGACTTTTGTCACGGTATGTGCGAAAGGGGAACATGTCGGGAAGAGGGCCTTTTTCAATATAATTGTTGATCCTGTCCGCGAAATAAAGATGGTGGAATGCTGTGTGCAGCATGAGGGAAGGCTTGTCGTGACAAATCATTATTATGAAGATCCCGTGACAGGGGAAGTCAGGAATTTCCGTGGTGTTGATCTAGGAAAATACAAGATCCGTTCAAAGCTCGAACTGGATGCATTAAGGTATATGCAGGGAGACTATTTTGCCGCAGTTCCGGGGAGGCAGGAGCCTCACCGGTTTACGCTGCAGCAGCGCATCCACAGGGGCGTTTTGAATTTCTTTTACGCCCGGAATATTTCTGTCGGCGACCGTATCCTCAGCATGCTTTTAAGCGGACAGCACCCGGACATAGAATTTGTTAAACAGGGGGCAAAAGTTGTTATCAATGTTTACGCGTATGTGAACAAAGATGATACGTCTAAAAGATTAATCGGATATTTGGATAATTATGACGGAACTATCTCGGCGTCATTCGTTATAAATAAAAGCGTTCTGCGGATGGTTCGAGAGAAACGCAGGAATTCTTTCAAGAGGAAACCCAAGAATGAATATTCTGTCTCCGGTGTCCGGGACCGCTTCTTTTTGCTGCTGATTGAGAAAGCCGCTTTATTTAAACAAGCCGTAAAGGAGCTGGATGCGCGGGAAGAAAAAATAGAAGAATTGTTCGATCGTCTAGAAGATCTTTTGGCTTTGAAATCCCTGGCAGAGGAATATGAGCCTGAAAGCGGCGTTTTGACCGAAGGAAATGAAATCAGGGCTCTTTGGGGATCCTTGTTGAGGGACTTCGGACGGCTGTCTTTTACGGAAGTGTCCGAAAAGAAAATCCTCTGGATCAAAGCCATGAAAGAGCTCACCGCTAAAGGATATATTTTTGTTCCTGATGACCAGGGAGGCTGGTTGAGCCGTTTGCAGGGATTTCCGAGTAAATTTATGCGTCAGACATTGGTTGCGGCCTGCCGTGACCTTGGAATTCATGTGGCCAAGAAAGGGAAAATAAGGAATGCCGGGATGAAGCAGGCAGACCTTTATCAGCATTACCTGGATATTTTAAGGACGTATTTACAGAAAAAATTATTATATATGAGGATGATCAGGCATTGGCAGGGAGACAGGTCCCGTCTCCGGGAACATTTTGGGGAAGACTTCCTGGCCAGAACCATTCCGACGTATTATTTAACAGGGTATTTGAAATCATTCGGACATCATTCCGAGACATCCCTCGAGGATGCCGGCTCGGATTGTTCTTCATCTTCGATGATGATGCGGTATCTTTTCCTGGAGCGGCGGCAGCTTGAACGTCTGGCAGGGGATAATCCCATGGCGAGGAAATATTTATCCGGACAGGCAAGGGAGCGGATAGAAAAGCTTGTTGTTAATATTCAGAAGGACAGCCGATTGGCAGAGGCGTATCGATCGATGATTCATGATATGGAGACAGGGAACACAGAGCTTGTGGATTTAAGGTTAACCGGGCAGGTCCGGAAAATACAGAAGATCATGGCCAGACACCTGCCGTCCTTTATTTCTTTGTCGGGATATTGTGTCTTTATTAACGCAACCCTGGCTCAAGCCTTGAATATGCTGGGGCACCATATCCCGAGGATTTACTGTATTGAAACTTTGAAACCCTATGCCCGGTATTACGCCGGCAAGCATTTCTTTATTATGCTGGAGGATGAGCAGGATGCGCGAAAAGATGTTTTCCTCGATTTCCGGCTGGAACAGTTTGAGGAGGAGATGGAAGGTGTTGATGAGTTATTGTCCTTGTCTGTGGAAACTCCGTCAAGTTCACCGCTTATCAAAAAGACTGCGATAGAAAAAGATCCGGGTTTGATGGGCGATCGTCAGCATATCAAAATGCCAAAGGCCGCTGAAAAAACGCAGGGGATAGTCAATATTGTTATCGTAAATAAAGAATATCGAGAAGCGACATTCGGCTTTCCGGATGTCGCCGATGAAGAAAAGGCCACCCGGCTTATCTTTATCGACGTCCCTGCCTTATTGTCCAAGATCGCGGGTTTATTCCACCAGCTTTTACAATATCTTATTTATTTAATAAACAAAGCATTGAGTTTCTTCCTGTATTTTGAAGCAGCCGTTCATACAGCCGCCGTGCAGATAAGACAAGCCGGTTGTAAACAGTCCCGGGACTCCGGCAGTTCGCTACGGTTGATTTCCTTAGAGGTTGTTGACCAGAATCGTCGTAACACAATGCAGACACGGACGACCCCTGTGGGGGCAACAGTGGCGATGACATCTTCTCCTCTTATCAATAAACATGATCCGGTGTGGGCGGAGTATATCAGGGAGCAGGAGGAAAGCAAATTGATCAGTTCGTCACCTGTCGGCGCGACGGTCGCTACGGCATCGTCCCCGATCATAAATGAGCATGACCCGGTGTGGGCGGAGTATATCAGGGAGCAGGAGGAAAGCAAATTGATCAGTTCGTCACCTGTCGGCGCGACGGTCGCTACGGCATCATCCCCGATCATAAATGAAAAAGATGATGTTTGGGCGGAATATCTGGATAAATTGCCGGAAAGACGTCTGCCTGCTCCGCCGGTGAAAGTATTGTTGCCGGATCTGTTCATGCCAAAGGCCGCACCTTCTTCGCCGATACTCATAAACCCTGTCATGCCTTTTGGTTTATCTAAGGAAGGATCCCCATTTATCCCCGCGCCCGCTTCTTGGCCGGGAACCCCTTATCAAGCTCAGGCAAGCATTACGGTACTTCGGGAGATATCAGGACAACAAGGTAAAGGTCAAGATAAAAGAAAACACCGTTCTACAGACAATGTGTTATCTGAAAACATGATCCTCTATCAACGCTTCATCCGGGGCTTTAAAGAGGCGATGATCAAAGCGGTTGATTCGAATCATAATTTTACCCGTACAGGTTTAAGCCCTCCGGGCTATAAAACAGCTCAAGAAAGCATGAACGGATATTCTTACGGGGAACGTGCAGCTATCTATGCGTTCATGCCGGCACGGGAAGCCCGGGCTGTTTCGGTTCAAGGCAATGTTTCGAGCCCGATGAGAGTTCTTGTCAGAGCCATCGCCGGAGCTGTCTGGGGAGGGGTCGTAAGGGTTGCAGAAGTCATTCGGGGAGAGAAAGACCGGATGTTTACGGTTACTCATCCGGATACGCAAGAGAACACTGTTCTGACAGCAACCGTGTGCCGGGGGGATGTTTTGAAGGTCTTAGGGAATTGGTTTTATACAGCGGACCGCGATGTCCTGCTGCAGGATCAGTTCTCCTGGGAGCCTGTAATAAGACGGTATCATGGTTTTAGAAAGAAAGCGGTTTTATTCTATATTGGAGAGCCTGCCCGGCCCAAGGCGGTTCTTTGGGCTTTTAGAACCCGGGAACTGGGCCAGGACGGTTTTCATATAGATACCCTGGAAGTCGATCCGCGATATCGCGGCCAGGGGCTGGGGCCCTTGCTGTTAAAAGCTTTTGTTGAACGCTACGGCCCGCGATTTCATCTTGAAATCATGGCCGTTTTTATAACAGGGACGCAGGCGGGATATGATAATTACATTAGACTGATAAGGAATTTGGGTTTTGACCCCACAGGCACTTTTAATATTTATGCCCGGAATGCCGGCCGAAGGACAAATACTCCAAAGACCGTTCAAAGGAAACAGGAAGCTGAAGACGGGGCAGATTATCAAGAAACGGTTGCCGTTTCGGATAATTTTGTCCGTTCCGAATCATTCAGCCGACTGCCGCCGCTCTTCCGGAAATGGCTGTGGCTGCCGACACTGGTCGGGGTAGAGGAAGCAGTTCATCTTATCACGGCTTACGGTTTTAAACGCGGATTATCGGAAATCAAACGGCAGGCCCGGGGTGTTTTTTCCGGGAAAGTCAGTATAAGCCAAGCGTCTCCTTCCCGCCAGGCTTTCAGCATGGTCAGCGGCGTTGCCGTTTCTTTGGCCGTCGGCAGCTTTTCTCTTATCTTATCCTTCTTCTCCGGGCACGCCGCCCTGTCCGGATTCCTTGTGATCACCGGTCTTTTAACAATATCCCGTTCAGCGGCAGACATACTTTTCATCCTTTTCCGACCGGATCATGAATTGCGCCGCAGTTTTGATTCCTTGTATAAGGTTATGTCTTTCCGGACAATTCGTCCTTGGAAAACCTGCAAAACCAGCCATGAACGCGAACAGCTCCGTCGTAAACTCCAGACTCATCCCCTTGACAGCAGGTTCTGGCAATTCCTCAACAGATTTATTTTCTTATTCATGCTGCCTGCCGCCGCTATCTTGTTTTTAGTCTGTCCTGACGCTCACGTGCCTTTTGGTCTGGCCCGCCCGGATGATTTTACGGGATTCGGCATAAGAATCATGAGCGGAATTTTTACCGGTGTCTTGAGCGGGTTAGGAATATTATGGATAAACCGCTGGGCTGATTGGAATCGTAGTATCACTTCGTCTGAACCGACGACACACGGTCCTTATAAATGGGTTCGGCATCCAGAGTATGCTTTGCAGCTTGTTTTGTTCACAAGCGTCCTTGCTTTTATCCCGAGTCCTTTAACACTGTTGTTTATCGTCATGTTTATCCTGCAGAATATTCTCCGTATTCGCCTCGAGGAATATTCTTTATGGTTGAAGTACGGGGAGGCGTATTTGTCCTACATGAGACAAGTCCCGGCATTTATCCCCTTTATTAAGCCGGCCTGGATAGTTTTTAAAGATGCAACAATGTCATGGATTTCAAGCCCCGGGAAGAGCCCTCAGCACGCGCCTCGAATTCGTCCGGCCGTTTTGCCAGGCAGAGCCGTAAAGGGGGTGCGGGGGAAAAGCGCGGCAGGAACACCTGTTCCGGGAACGGAACCGTTATTGCTTAATCTTGAAGATTTTGAAGTTGCTATGGAAGGGGCTTACCGGGCAGCCCTGAAAATGGTTCAGCATATTTATCAGCAAAAGGTCTCGCTTATTATTCTCTCAGGCTCAAGTGCTTCAATGACATTTGCGTTTATCCATGTGGCCTGGGAAAACACCTACGGCGATGCACCCATGCCGGGAACCCTTTGGCTGAGTCCCGAAACGAATAATATACTGTATAAAAATCTTATTAAGACATTTGATCTTCATCCGGAGAACATCACAGCCCGGCAGAGAAAAAGAGTCCTGAAGTCTGTTAGCCAACACGTTCATGCAAATAAGAAATTATTGATTGATATGATTTTAACGGATATTCAGCAGCAGACCGGCCTTGAAAGAATACAAGCGCAGGACGTTTTTTCTGCCCTGAAAGCCATGCCTGTCCTTTTTATGGATGACGTCGCGTTTTCCGGAATGAAGTATTTATCATTACAGCGTGTTTTTTCTGCCCTGGGAATACATGCGATGGATTTTGCCTTTCTTGTTTCAGGAGATTTATTCAGGACGCATCTGGATAACCAGGTTGCGGTGGCCGCCATAGACGAACAGCTGGCCACTGCTGTGCTGTTTATCGCAAACATGCTTTCGAATTACAGGGATTTGGATGAACCTCATGAGGTTGTTGAAAAAGCCCGCTTTTTCAACCCTATGATTGAAAGGATCGCCGGAAAGACCTCTGTCCCCGAGGACCTGCGTCTTGACAGCGATATCATCCAAGACCGGGGCCGCCGGGCAGAGTCGTCGCCCATTCAAAATGTCGATGAGGAGGCCCAGCCCCGCAAGCTGTTGATTGACGGGACCGCGGGGCAATCCTGGCCGGATATTTTAAAAGATGATCTGGAAACCTTCCGCATGAAGATTAACCGTATCACACCGGCAGAGGCGGCCTGCGGCGGACGGGCGCCCCTGCCGGTCGATATGGAGGATTTTCAGTTCCTCGGTTTCCTGACGAGAGCCCAAATCACGATTCTTTATGAACATCGAAAAACGCATGAACGTTACGTTGCCAAATACATTGATGCCGATCATCTGGTCCCTAATATTATCGGCGAACGCCTGTTCCGCCTTATGGGCATCCCCACGACCGAAGCCCATCTGGTCTCCCGGGCATTTTCTCAGATTATCCTTATGCCGTTTATAGATTTGCCGACTTTGACCTGGGAAGAAGTGACGGAAGGGCTGACCCCGGGCATGCTCAGGATTTTGCAGGGCGTGGAATTTGTCGACAGGGTGATTGATAACTGGGACAGGACTCCGGACCACATATTTAAAGGCGAGGGAGCGAATCCTTTTATATTTTTTGATATGGGCGGAGCTTTCATGGGAGAAGAAAGAAGTGAACTTATTGGGCCGTATCGGAATAAGATTTTTAGTCCGAAATGGCGTAACGGTTATTATCAATTGCTCAATGCCCAGCCGCAAGACATGGTCTGGATGGCCCGGCGGTTTGTCCTGGTAAAATCTTCTCAGCTTAAAGCCATCGTTGATTATGCCGTGGATGCGGTTCAGGGGAACGCTTATAATAAAGGCCATCTTGTTCAGGAGCTGTTAAAGGCCCAGAAAGATGCCCGGAGACTGATCGCTGCTAACGGGCATCTTCCCTTCAGCGTCTCATCTCCGGTTGCTCGTCCCGACGCTTCGGTTGTCGTGTTGATGGGCCTGCCGTGTTCCGGGAAGACCACCGTCGGTCAAAAAATGGCAGACCACTTCGGTTTACCGTTCCTTTCTTTTGGGGAAAGGATTCGCTTAGAAGTTCAGAAAAGACAAGCAGACTCCGGCATGCGAAAAAGAGCAAAAATCAGCGACGCGGTTATCTATTCGGATTTATTGGCAGAGTGGCTGAAAGAACATGATGTGTCCCGGGGGCTGGTGCTTGATACTTCTCCCAAGACAGCAGAGTCTTATCAGCTGTTCAAGAACGTTTTACAGGAGCAGAAGCTTAGGGTGGCTTTGATTGTGCATTTAGGCGTGGCCAAGCAAACAGCCAAACAGCGGTGGATTCAGCGCAAACGATATAACAACCCACGTCTCTCATTATTCTATAGACGGGTCAGGGAACATGGCCAGGTTATCTTGCCTGTCATTCAGACTGAACGGAGCCGGCGGAACGTTTTGTTTATCGACGCAAACGATAAAGCCGATTTTGAAATTGTCAGAGAGATTTTATTGAAAATGAAGAGGTTGACATTGGTGCCGGAACCGTTTATGCTCCGGGATCCCGGCCGATTGAAAGCAGTTAAAGATAATAAAACACACGGAAAAATATCTTCACCCCTTCAGTTTCAGAAACCTGTTTATAAACCCGCTTTATCGGTTTTGCAGGCGTGTCAGCTGGAGCGCCTATCCTTGAATGATAATACGGTTTTATTAGGCACACGGGACTGGCTGTATTATTCATATAAGTCCCAACAGCTCCCGGATGAGTTATACCAGGTTCCTTCCTTTGCTGTTTATGAAGAGACATGCCTGCCCCCTGTTCAGCGTTTTTACAATAAACCCGAGGAAAGCCTGCCGGAAGAATTGTTGGCATTAAAGTTTTTAGACCATGTGTTAGTAAGATACGGGCCTGCTTCTTACTCTGAGCCGGTCGGCCGTATTTTTACAGGGGCTGTCAGGATAAAGGCGCCGGCTGTTCCGTCACCTATGCAGCGCGGGCCGTCTTTATATACTTTTCCGGAGGCCGGAAAAGGGGAATGGCTTCCCATTGTGAAGATTCAAGAAACGGCAACAGGGAGCTTGGGGCCCGGAGAATTTTCCTTGTGGTCATGGTATCATGAAATTCCGGAACAGATTTTTGAGGTGTTATTATTCGGTCTTGATATGGAAATAAAAGAGCGTCCGTTCGATATTTCTGTCTCAACGGTTTGGGGTGAAGTTATCATTCTCGGCGATCCCTATGTCCCGGATCCGCTGCCGGAGATTTTCTGGGGAACACAACTTAAGAATAGGGAGCAGGTCATTCGTGAACGGATGTATAAATTATTACATGAATGGATATCACAGCGGCATAAAACCGAAGCCAGGTCTCCCAACAGAGGACGCCGTAACTCTTTTGTGTCGCTGACTCCGCTGAAAAAGAATTCCCGGCGAATTTCTGTCCTTCCCCAATCTCTGTTTCTCCGTCCGTTTCAGGAAAAGGCCCACAGGCAGCCCCTGGCCTTTCAGCTTCAGCAGAGGCCTTCCGGTTACCGGTCTGCTGTTCTTCCTGCTTTTTCTGCTGCTGCCGGACAAGAAAAAGACACAAGGATTCGGGGAGGTTTTTATTTTAAGACACCTGCCATTTTTTTCCCTTCCGGTATGACTATGAACCCGTGGCCGGATGACCGGTACGGGAAAAGGCTGTCCCGCCTGCGGTCATGGACGAAGGAAGAAGAATCCTTTGGGGCATTAGGATCCGGAGCGCTGAGGCGGTTTTTTACGGAACCCCGCTGGGGTTTTGAGCGGTCGTTTAAAGAAGCGATGTTTATGGCCGGACGGCAAGTCCGGCGGATTACAGAACACCTTCCTTTCCTGTGGAGAGAAAGCCGCCTAGTGAAAAGCCTGCAGGAAACATGGTTGTTTTGGCAGGGGTGGGAGAGGCAGCAGTTTTTGAAAGAGCATTTGGAACATTATTTTCCGGTCTTCCTTTTCAGGTTTTGCTGCCATAAAGGACATATTTTTCATAAAGCGGTTATTATTTTCTGGATGTTTTACCCCCGGAAGAATGGCCTGCCCACAATTTTTATGGAGATCAATCCGGCGACAACAAATGTTGTTGCTGTGAATAAAAAGTATCAAGAAATTTCACTTGTTTTCCCTGATATTGTTGATGAAGAGGAAGATGAGCAGGTTGTATGGATTGACCTGCCGCTGTTATTATCAAAGGCCAGGGCGTTTTTCCATCAGTTGTTACAGTATCTTATATATTTATTGAATAAGTTTTTCCGCCTTTTCATATATTTGGAGGCGGCTGTCGATACGGCTTTTGTCCGGATAAAACATGCCAGGCCGGATTCTTCAGAATACCCCAGCCCCAGTTCATTGCGGCTTATTTCTTTGGATCAGGTGTCTAAAGGAACGCCGGAGATAAAGTCGGCCCGGAAATTCCGTGCCGGTGCCGCCCTCATGATAGGGGCTTATCCCATTCGGGATAAAGCAGACGGAGCGCAGGGATCCACGGTGGTTCTTTCCGCCCCGTCTCCGGAAGGCCGGCAGGTTACAAAACATCCCCGGAAAGTCCGTGCCGGAGCGGCTCTTGCGATAGGTTCTTATCCTGTTTCGCGGAGAACGGAAAAAGCCTCTTCTGTCGGTGCGGCTATTGTCGTGGAATCGTTGCCGGTTAAGAGCCAGAAGAAAAACAGAGAAATCCTGCCGCCGGTGAACGTCCTGATACCGGAGCTGCTTATGCCGACACTGATGCCGTCTTCGCCTGTCCTTATGAATCCTTTTGCTCCTTTCGGCCTATCCAAGGAAGTGCCTCCGGCTATCCCGGTATCCTCCGGGCTCAATTGGTTTTTGCTGACGCGAACAACGGAGTTGTTTTTTGCCAAATTTGGGAACATTATCCCGCCTCCGAGATTCTCCGGAATATTTCAACAGGAGGTCATACGGGTGGTCTATGATAAACATAATTATGCCAGCACGGGCTTAAGCCCGCCGGCGGATAAAGACGAATTTTTTAAGGATGTCGAGGCTTTTGCATTGTTGGCGTTAAATAATATTTTTAAAGAGGTCCTGTTTTTTAGCAGACGTCAGGTCCTGTGGATGATGGAACGGCTGCATTTTCAGTGGAGAGAAGGACGGTATGCCAAGAGCCTGCAGGAAACATGGTTATTCTGGCAGGGATGGAAGAGACAGCAGTTTTTAAAAGATCATTTGGAAAATTATTTTCCGGTTTTCCTTTTTAAGCTCTGCTGCAGCAAGGAACAGGTCATTCAGAGGGCCGCGATCATCTTTCGGGTATTTTATGTGCGTAAGAACTGTTTATCCAAAAAGTCTTCCTTAAGTTCCATGACCGTGGGGCGGCCGTGAGGGCAAGTAAAAGGATCCCGGCATTTGAGCAGCTGCCGGCGTAAAAATTCACATTGTTCCGGGTTGAGTTTATCGCCGGCCATAATAGAGGACCGGCAGGCTCTCCTGGCCATGGTTTCATGATCACAGCGGGCGAAATCCCCTCCGGCCAGAAGATCACAGACGGCTTTGGCCGGATCTTTAATAAGGACAGGGTAGGAATGAATGGCGACGGTCTGTTCGTCGAATTGCGTCGAAGAAAAGCCTATCTGGTCAAGCGCCGGCTGGGCTTCTTCCCAGGAAAGCATGTCCTGCGGGGAAAGTTCCAGAAGATACGGGCTTAAAAGATTCTGAACTTCAATCTGCCCCTTTTCCATCTGCTGCACAAGCTGTTCAAACGTGATCCGTTCCTGAGCGGCATGTTGGTCTATCACGAGCAGCGAACGGTCTTCTTCAAAAAACAGAAATTTATTGATAAAAGTTCCGACGAAACGGGCCCGGCCCAGTCGGGACGGCAGATTGTCCTGTTTTTTAAAAAGAAGGGGTTCCCCCTGAAGGCCGGGATGCTTTTTCTCCGGGAAAGAATATTGTTCCGTAGGCGAAAGGCGGAAGTGTTTTACGGCCTTTTCCTCCCCCTGTTGCACAAAAGACATTCTCGTTTCCTCTCCTGCTTGCTGCGCCGTCCCCGACAGGGCCTGTTGAACGAACGAGGGTCGTGATGATGAAGGGCCTTCGTCCCGGGCAACAGCCTGTTTGGCCGATCCTCCGGAAAGGAGCGCGTTTTCGCACATATGCCTTAGAAGGGTTGCCAGACTTTGTTCATCCCTGATTTTGACTTCCCGTTTGGTGGGATGAATATTGACATCGACGTCTTCAGCCGGCATGTCGATATAAAGGGCGAAGAAGGGGAAAGACCCGTCAGGCAAGATCAGACGGTAGACTTGATTCAGATGAAAGCTCAGGACCTTGCTGAACACGGGACGGTTGTTAATAAAGAGAAACTGCATGTCCCTGCGGGAGCGGTGGATATTGATATCTCCCAGGACGGCACGGACCGTAATGGCTTCTTGTTCGAAGGTGTGGCTCAGTTCCAGGAGGTGTTCTTCGTTTAAGTTGAGGGCTTCGGCTATGCGTGCCCGTAGCTGGTTCCCCGGCGCCAGGTCGAGAAGCGGTTTCTCCCCGTGCGTGAGAACGAAACGGATATGAGGATACAGTAATGTATAAGGGATAAAAATGTTAAGGATCTGGTTCAATTCCGTTGTGTTGGACTTTAAAAATTTTCTTCGGGCCGGAGTATTGAAAAAGAGTTCCTGGACCTCGATCTCTGTCCCGACCGGCATGGCCGCGGGTTTCAGGCCAAGCTTTTCTCCCCCCCGCAAATGAATTTCCCATCCGGCCTCCTGGTCTTGCGGACGGCTTCTTAACACGATATCCGATACGGCCGCGATACTGTAAAGGGCTTCCCCCCGGAACCCCAGAGAATGAATCCGGAAGAGATCCTCCGGAGAGGAAATTTTGCTGGTAGAATGCCTTTGAAAAATTTTTTCAATATCTTCTTCCGATATGCCGGTCCCGCTATCTTTGATCGAAAGATAAATTTTTCCGGCCTGCTTCAGGTGCACGTCGATGGATTGCGTGTCGGCATCAAGCGCGTTTTCCATAAGTTCCTTTAACACGGATGCCGGGCGCTCCACGACTTCTCCCGCGGCGATTTTTGCGATAATATCAGGTGACAATATATGAACTTTGTTCATGGTCTTGTATCTCCGGATGCCGTTGGCATTATTTTTAGGGTTGTATTTTTCATTCGATCCCGGCGGCGACTGTCCCGGCCCGCTGTTTTTATGCCTATCCCAGAACGTTACGGCTCATTTATGATCTGTTTGATTTCCTGCAGTTTATTCAATGCTTCAAGGGGCGTCAGTTGGTTGATATCCATAGCGAGTAAAATATCTTTGACCTGTTCCATCAGCGGATCGCTTTTACTGTTGAACAGTGTTAATTGCGTGTCTTGGGGCATTGTTGTCAGCCTTTCCTTGATATCCGATTGCAGCTCCAGTTGAGTGAGAATTTTTTTCGCCCGGTCAATGACCGTTTTCGGAATACCGGCCAGTTTTGCGACATAGATACCGTAGGAATCATCGGTGCTGCCCGGTATGATTTTATGGAGGAAAATGATTTCGTCTTTCCATTCTTTAACGGCGACATTATAATTTTTGATGCCTGAATATTCATTGGCAAGAGCCGTAAGCTCATGAAAGTGAGTCGCAAAAAGGGTCCTGGCCCTGGTTTGTTGGAAATATTCGGCCAGGGCCCAGGCCAGGCTGAGGCCGTCGTAAGTGCTTGTCCCGCGGCCAATTTCATCTAGAATCACGAGACTCCTGTCTGTCAGGTTGTTGAGGATGTCAGCGGCTTCGGTCATTTCCACCATGAACGTGCTTTGGCCTTTGCTGATATCATCATGGGCTCCTATACGGGTATAGATTTTATCGACGATGCCGACACGCGCCTGACGGGCAGGGATATAGCTCCCCATTTGGGCTAAGATGACGAGCAGGGCTGTTTGACGGATATATGTCGATTTCCCCGCCATATTTGGGCCGGTTAAAACGATGAGGTGATTCTTTTCACAGTCTAGGAAAGTATCATTCGGAACAAAACTGTCGCTGGTGGTATGTTCCACCACGGGATGACGCCCCTCTTGGATGTTGATGACAGTATCTTCATCGATGCCCGGGGCGATATAGTGGGGTTTCTGCGCCAGAATGGACAGGGCATAGAGGGCGTCAAGCTTTGCTATGGAAGCCGCATAATGATGCAGGGCCATGGAATCTTTTAATATTTCTGTTTTTATCTGTTTTAAGATGTCAGATTCGATACGGAGAATTTTATCCTGGGCCGTTAATATTTTTTCTTCGTATTCCTTGAGTTCCGGGGTAATAAACCGTTCTCCGTTCACAAGCGTTTGTTTGCGGATGTAGTCGGAAGGGACGGAATGAAGATTGCTCTTAGTGACTTCAATATAGTAGCCGAAAACTTTATTGAACCCGACTTTCAGGGAATTGATCCCGGTTCTCTTGATCTCCTCCTGCTGGAAGTTTTTCAGCCATTGCCGGCCGGATTCCTGGATGGTCCGCAATTCATCCAGTTCCGCATGAAATCCGGCCTGGATAACTTTTCCCTCCGGGTTGGTCAACGGCATGTCCGGATTGACCGCCTGTTCAAGGCGTTGACGCAGAACAGGAATATCTTCCAGCGCAAAGAGCCGGTTTTTTGCTGTTAAAGGTTCTAATGTCCTGATCAGTTCCGGGAGCAGGGCCAAGGCATTCCGGACGGCCAGGATATCTTTAGGATTTGTGTAGCCGCAGGACAGTTTGGAAATGCTTTTTTCAATGTCGGGGAATCCGGACAAATCATCTTTAATCTTTTTTTGTGAGTCAGTCTCGTTTTTGAGTAATGTCACGGCCGCCTGCCGTTGAAGAATAAGCGCGGGTTGTTTGAGGGGGTGAAAGAGCCAGTAACGGAGTTTTCTCCGCCCCAGGGCGCACAGCGTATAATTGATCGTATGGTAAAGTGTTTCCAGTTCCAGGCCAAAAGTAGCGGCCGGAGAGATATGAACATAATCATGGTCGGCATACAAGGATATCCTGTCAATATGCTGAAGCGGCTGTTTATTCATCCTTTTCAGATACTCCAGGAGCGCTCCGGCCCCGGAGACAGCAGCTTCAAGGTCATCAATCCCGAACCCGGCCAGGTTACTTACAGAAAAATGTTCCTGCAGGGATTTGCGGGCGAGTTCCGGGTTGTAAATCCAGTCTTCAAACGGACTGAGTATAATATTTTTTGCTTTAAGAAGCGGATGTTTCAATAATTCCCGGATTTCCTCGGCGGCTCCTTGCGGATAAAGGCATTCGGTGACTGGAAGGCGGGCCATCACCGGCAGAGCTTGCCGGGAAGACGGGTAGGCGTTGGCGAAAATCGTCCCCGTTGTCGGGTCGATAAAGGCTAATCCGAACGGATTTTTAACCTTGGCCACAGGGCTGAGACACATGAGGTAGCGGGCATCAGGGGACGCGTCATCGAGAAAAGTTCCTGATGTGATTGTCCTGATGACATCTCTTTGAACAATTCCTTTAGCTTGGGCCGGGTCTTCCATTTGCTCGCAGATGGCGACTTTTAACCCGGCTTTAATCAGTCTGGCGATATAGCCTTCCGCAGCATGATAAGGAATCCCGCACATCGGAACATGATTGGCCGAACCTTTTCCGCGGGAGGTGAGGACCAGGTCCAAAATTCGGGACGCCACTTTAGCGTCATCATAAAACATTTCATAAAAGTCCCCTAAACGGAAAAAGAGAATACAGTCCCGGTGCTGGGCTTTTATTTTATGATACTGCTTAAGCATTGGGGTCGCTGTTTCCATGGGAAAAAGAGAAACGTTCTAAGGGGAAAATCCTGGGGCGCGGCTAGCGGGCCCGTATGAATAAATTCTGCTTGCTTAAAGGGATTTCACCTTTGCTGAAATATTTTTAAAATAATCCAAATAGTTATAACACAAAACTTCGATTTGGTGAATAGAAGATTATTGAGTAAAAACGTCAGCGTTGTAATATGTTGATAATAAGACAGTTAGCGAAAAGATGCTTTTAATTTCTAAAAATACGAAAATTATATGAATATTGATTCAATAACTTAAGGGAGACATTCTTGCGCTTTATTATTAGGCATGTTATACTTATATAACTAGTAGTATTACTAAATTTTTATTCTTCACTAATATACAATTAAAAGGAATAACCATTATGAGAGCTAAAGTTGTCGTATGCTTATGCCTGGTTTTAGGTGTGTTTGTGACGTTAAATTCTGTTGCTGGCGCTCAGGAAAAAAGTTTGATAGCCGATTATCTGGTAACAGAAGGAAAGAATTATTATGTGGCCGGCGATTATGCCAAAGCCATTCATGAATTAAGCAAAGCCCTTTTGGTTGATCCTAATCATGAAGAGGCACAATATTATCTGAATAAGCTGGGAGCGACAGCGAGTCTCTTGCTGGGGCGGAGAAGCAGTAAAATAAGTCAATTAAATCAAATGGCCCGCAACGTTGAAGTGTATAAGAATGAGTTGGTAAAATTAGAACGGGACAACATGAAGAAAACGAAGTTAACGGAATTAATGCAAAAGGAACGGGAAAAGCTCAACCAAATTTTAGTCAGCAAAGAAGAAGAAAACAAGGGATTGAAGGAAAAAATTAATAATGTTCAGGAACATTTTCATCAAAAAGCTAATGAGGACAGGGGCAAGATTAAAGAGTTGGAAAAGATTAAAGAAAAACAGAAAAAAGAAATCGCCTGTCTAAATGATGAATTGTGTACGCTGGAAGAAACTCTTTTAACGAAAGTTGAATTGATAGAAGACCAGCAAACTGAAATAAAAAGTTTGAATAAAAATGTCCAAGAGGTCAAAAAGATGGCGAAACAGCGTGCGGCTGAAGACAGGGAGTTAATTAAGGGCATAGAGCGTTCCTCGAGTCAAAAAAGTCAAGAGATCGCGAAACTGAACACGGATTTAATAGATGTGCAGGGCCGGTTATCGGTGACGGAAACGAATCTTAGTGAAAAAGAAAAGAAAATAAATGAGTTAGGCACGGAGATTAACTCATTGGAGAAAGAGCTTAACACCACGGAAAGCCGCTGGGAAAGCACAAAGTCGGATTATGAAAAGACGATTGAAAAACTGGAGTCTGCCGTGACGCAACAGAAGACCCTGTTGTCGAAGTCTGAGGAGGAATATGACAGCAAGATGAAACGTTTGAAGAAAGCCCTTCGCGAAAGAAGATCGGAGTTGGATGCCAAAGAGAAACGGCTTGACGCAGCCAATATGAAACTGGAGTTAACTCAGAGAGCTTTGGAAGCCAAGGGCAAGGTTATCACTCAGTTGCGAAAATCCCTGCTGGCTTTAGAGCAGGAGCTTGTTCATATTCAGGCGAGCAATAAAAATGAAATTCTTGCTAAGAAGCAGAAAGGTCAGAAAATATCCCAGGATGAGCAGGAGCGGATGGCTTTTATCAAAAGACAGGACCAATTGATCTTTGATCTGAAGGAAAAACTTGCTGCGGCCAGACAGGAGATAAGGACGATGGAAAAGAGTGCCGCGCAAAGCGATGTTAGAAAATTGATTGATTTAAAGGAGCAACTGACGATCGTTAAGCTTCAGCTGGAGGAAAGTGCATCCGCTTCTCTTCAGGACAGCAAGCAATACGATTTGTTGAAAGACCGGTTATTGGACACCGAGAAACGTCTGGATGTTCTGGTGCGGGTTTCACAGGAGAAGGACATCCAGGTTAAAGAGCTGGAGCAACAATTATCTGAGGTCTTGACGCAGGCGAATTATTAATTTATCTATAATGAAATTTAAATATGGACGAACTGGTGATCTGTTTTTAGGCTGCCGGGGTTATTGAAAAACAATCCGAGAGGGTTGTTTTTTTGTTTAAGATATTCTTGATTCTCTGTGAAATTTTCATTATTTTATTTGTAGCCGGATGCTTATTGGCTCGCCCTTATTCCTGTTGATGTCGAAAGGATGAATCCGCAACATGCTTAACAGAAAGATTATTTTTGATAAAATTACGGCTTTGCAGGAAAATAAAATTACGCCGGAAGATATGTATGGATGGGTATTAAGTATTGTTGTTACGCCGGAATATGAGACATCCACACAAGAAGATCCTCTGATCCATGCCAGCCTGCAGGATCTGATGAACATCACACAAGCCTCGAATAAAAGAAGGCCTCCCGAGGAATTATTGGAATATTATCGACGCTGTTTGTCCGGACAGGAAGAATATGATGAAGCCCAGGCGTTAACTCTGTCGACAAAAGCCTATGCGAAATCAAAGGGTGTCGAGCAGGAGGGGGGGGACCCGGGTTCTTCGAATATTAGTTTGAATTTTAAGAGTTCTTATAAGAAATCTAAAAGGGGATTCGGTCTTGTTTTAAGGGCATATATTTATTTGTTCGCTTTGTGTATTATCGGCATCCATCTTGCGTCTATTCTCAACCCGGAACTTCTCTTTTACTATGAAGAGGCGGGGGAAACCAATAAATATATTATGACCGAGGCGATCCCTCATGTTACGTATGCTTTTATACTGCTTGTTCCTTTTCATTGGCTGGTAAGAAATCCTTGGCTCTTTTTTTCCCTGCCGGCCATGATATTCGGCACTTTTTATTACTGGCGCATATCGCTTGAATTAATTATGAAGCTTTCGTTGCATCAGTTTTTTATCTTGATTGTACTTCCTTTCGGGGCTATCCCGGCGACATTGGCTTTGGTATTGTTGCTTATAGAGTGGAAGCAATCCAGGAGATAGCCTTTTCTTTATCAGTCCCGGGGTCTATTCCGTCCTAAGAAGAATGTGAAAACAAGAGAGTGGCATTGCGAAGCTGAGGTGTATGAATATTTAATAGAGAATCTAACCGAACAAGAAGGAATCGTGTAGAATTAGGAAATCACGATGCTTTGATAAATCAATATGAACTTGCCAGACGAAAATTTGTCCCAGAATAATCCCCGCGGCATCAACGTCATCGCTTTGTGGCTTTTAGTATCCGTTCTTCCCGGTGCTTATTGGTCTTATCATATGGGAGACAAACTGGCTTTTTCCCGTTTAACCTCGGTTGTCTGGGCATACATGGCTGTTGCTTTTTTGTGCAGTATGGGATTGTTTTTTAAAAGAGAATGGGCGAGAAAAGGGGCCGTCTGGCTGTTTTCCATCCTGTTCCTCTGGGGCGTCGTCGTCATCCACTGGCTCTTAGGGCCCTCCATCCAGCCTTTGGCTTTCTGGCTGATGAATTATGTGCCGCTTCCGCAGACGACGATACAGAATATTTTATTCACGTTATTCGTTTTTTTTATTCTTTGGCCTGTTATTGTCATTTTTTATTTGACGTACCCCGGCATTAAAATTGTCTTTCAGAACAGACGAAAAAAAGAGAAGAAAAAAAAGCCGAAAGATAAAAAGTAATATATGATAATAACAGAAAAATAGAGGGAGGGGGCTATGGCTGGGAAAAAGATTCTCGTTACGGATGATAATAACAAGATAACGGACTTGTTGGGTAAAATGCTTACCATGAAAGGATATGATGTCGTGACGGCTGAGTCCGGCCAGGAAGCTATCATGAAAGTCGCAAGTTTTTCTCCGGATCTTATTATTATGGACCTTATGTTGCCTGATATGCAGGGGTCGGATGTTGTCCGTGAGATTAAGAAGCAGCCTTCCGGTCTTGCCATTCCGATCATATTCCTTTCGGGTATTGCCGAAGATAATGATTCCGGAACCAGTTCAACCCTGCAGGTTGATGGTGTGGCTTATAAATCTTTTGCCAAACCATTTGATATGGAGATTTTTTTAAGAGAGATTGAAAAGACGATTATGTAATGCTTTATACCGCATTTCTCCGCCTTCCGAATAAGCCGGCACAAGGCTTTTGTTTTTCTGGATTTATCCACACGCAAAAGGTTATCCTGAGTTTTTTGTTTTGATAGAATAAGTGCTGAGAAAGAAATTATTGTATCAAGACAGGACTTTTAATAGGTTGTTCGTATTGCCGGGATACGGTTTTTTTGCTTTTAGAAGAATCCGACTGCGTTATTTGTGTCTTGGGTGGGTTCACCGGGGCTAAGGGATCATTCCGGGAATCAATGACAATGGGACGGGGACGGCTATCTCCCGGCACGAGATCCGCCTGCTCCTGATTTTGTGCCTGTTGAGGACGGGCTGTTTCATCGGATTCCATGGATAACAAAATATTATGGTTATAAATACTGATAGCCCCGACCAGAATAAACATGCCCAGGACTATGAGGCCAAGCAAAAGTTTGCTGGCTGAACCCGTCATCATTCTCCCTCCTGCCAGACCATTTTATCGGTGATGTCGTTCGTGAAAGCAATAAATGTGTTTAATGTGGGGAAATAGGGCGGTGCGACTCCGCCAAGCATTCTTTCGTCGTAAACGAAATTACGGCCGTATCCAGAAATTTGCTGACCGGTCGATCCGTTAAACTGTCCGAAGGCTCCGTAATTATCCGTTACGACGCCCCCGAGGAGCGTGGCTGTTCCGCGGCCCCCTACACCCGTATCGTTATAGTTATCTACCTGGAAGATGCCGTCTTCCGCCAGAATGGTTCCGTGTATTTGCACATCATCAGGGGCAGATGTCCCGATGCGGACATCTCCTTCCCAAGAGACCAGTCCTAACAAATTTGTCGTCCCGCTGGCTGACGGGGGAACATACCCGGCATCTCCGGGGTTCCCGACCGCGGAAGTATAATCAGAATAGAGGAGATTATTGGTGATCACAATGTCATCTTTTGTAGACAACGTCACAATGGTATCAGACTCAATTGTTCCGTTCAGGCTGGAGACATTTCCATCGACATGAATGATTGTCCCGGCATCATCCTGTCCGTCCGGAACTCCTGTGTAGACAACGCTTGAAGCTGTCCCCAGGTCTTCAACCGTCGTTTGGTTGTTGGTCGTATCGACCGTGACACGTATCGTTGTTGTCCCCTGCGTGAATGTGTATTCCTGATTTGTCCCGTTGACAGACATGGACAGGGAGGCGTTTCCCTGCACGTAGATTCCGCCGGTTAAATCAGTCCCGTTATTAGGAACATAAATACCGTTTGTTGCAAATGTTTGTCCTCCCTGGGCCTGGTCAATGATGTCCTGCTGCTGGGTGGAGAGGCTGAGAGAAATTTCTCCGGCATCACGGTCGAATCCGTTATTGAAGGTCGGGACGTCACTTGTCCCGTTGTGATCGTTATCCAGCAATACCGTAGATCCGCCGTTATAAAACCTGGCCATTTGTTCATCCTGAGATGCCAGATCTTCGAACGTTCCGCTGGGATTCAGGGCAAAATTGAACCGGTCATTCGTATGCACGGGGCCGGCAAAGTTTGTTTTGTCCGTGAACCAGACATTGCTTCCAGAGGGGGTCGTCTGCGTGTTGGTGAAAAGGGCGAATTTTGCGAAGTTGTCCTTTTGGAGCCTGACGGTGAAATCCCCGCTGACAGAAAGAGTGACGGAGGCTCCGCCGGCTGTACCTGTTGTTGTAGCTTGATAGCTGAAAGGAAAGTCCCATGCATCGACCCCGGCTGACAGGGGGTCTACTTTTTCTGTCATGACAATTTGATACTGATAACTGTTGTTTCCCAAAGAGCCGTTTTGCCCATACTCAGCCTGGTCACCGTTTTGCGAGAGTACGGGACTGTTATTATCCCGGACGGCGTGCAAGAGCCAGCCGATGCCGTCCCCGGAGGAAACTTTATTGGATGCAAAACTGACAACACCGCTCGGATTGGCAGAGGATATCGTGTCGTTCAAGTAATCATTAATAAGGACATCCAATTGATGCAAGGCCGCCTGGTTCCCTCCCTGAGCCGCCAGGATGGCTTCCGTTAAATCCCTTTCTGCCCGGGCTTCTTTCCCTTCGTGAGCCGCCCGTAAGACAAACACCCCGCTGATCCCGATGAGCGTGACCATAAACATCAGGGTGATGGCCATAGCGATGCCTTTATTGTTATTGATGTTTGTCATATTAATTTTTATTCCTCAATACTACGTCCAGACTCCCGTCCAAAGATAACGGTCCGAAAGGCGGAGCTTTTCTTTGAAGTTCGAGATCTAACGTTACAATGCTCTGGCCGGCGTTTATGCTGACCTGAAAATCGGAGAAATTCTGCGCAAAAACATCCGAAGTCAGAACGCTGTTCGTGCTGTCTAATACCTGCCTTAAAAGATGCCCGTCGCTGTTTAAAAGGTACTCGATCGTTTTGTTCGTGTATGTCGATGTGTCGCAGCTGCCGCATGCTCCCAGATAATCTCCGTGAGCCAAATGGGCCTTAACGGCGTTCACGGACACTTCGATGGATTGCTCATTGCTGGGATTCCCGGGAGGAATGTGACAGATATCCACTTTGTTGTTCCCGTTTAAAACGAAATTGTCTCCGCAGCCTGTCTTCCCCCAGGAGAGCGGCGCTCCCCAGAAACGAATGTTTCCGTCTAGGTCCAGCGCCTGCGCCCCGCAGACGCATATCGGAATGGAAAAACGTAATATGTCCGAGCCGTTGACTCCGGTGCCGTCAAGGATGCTGACCTGTAATACGCTGCTGCTGTCTTCTCCGGACTGTTGAAGTTCCGTCCCGATGCGCTGGAGGGCCCGGCGCAGATTCTGTTGCATTTGAACTTTAGCGTCTGTGACAGACCAGGCGTTGTTCCCCGCAACAAACAAGAGGAAGCCGGCGACAGAAACAGTTGTGAAAATTGCTATCGCGACCAACATCTCCACTAGTGAAAATCCGTTTTGATTTCTCATGCCGTTCCTCATCTATGTGTTAAAACGTGCTGTTGTCAATTGAACCGTAGAATCCAGCATCCCGTTGCTATTGCTGTCTTCGCCTCCGTCAATTTGCCCGTCAAGGTCAAGGTCCTCCCCGATAATCCGGCCGTTTCTTTCCTGCCAGCAGAAAGAGAGCGTGATTTCCAGAAGATTCGGGTCGGTGTTATCAACATAAACCACGCCGATGCCGTTAAGGTCCGTAATTGTGAAGGTTGTGTTGTTGAATGTCCCGTAAACAAGGCTGAAATCTGTGTCCTCGATTTCGGCGATTTTATTTTTGCATGCAAGGATCGCCATAGAGGAATGCCTGGACATTTCGCATATTTCCATGCTCTTGATAAAGGACAGAATTGTGCCGACAAATAATGGCAGAAGTATTATCGTGGCGATAAGAAGCTCCGGAAGGGTGAGGCCTCTGTGAGTTTTTAATTTAATACGCATCTTTTCTGCTCCAGTTAGGATGCTCCAAACCCGTACTCATCTATGGCCCCAGTCACTTAAAGTATAAAATATTCAAAAATTTTTTGCAAAGAAAATTGTCGATATTATTGGAAGGCCTAAAATGTGATAATTCCCTGCCGTTCTCGTCGGAATGGCCTTGAGACAGGTGTTCTGGACGCCCATTCGATATTTTTGCGAGACAGGGGAAAGAATGAAAGCGTATTGGTTGATAGAAGAAGTATTAAATATTAATAACAAAATTCTAATTTAAAAATATTAATATATTAATTATTAATATAATATACTCTTGATAATCTTTTTGTGTTTTTGCTACCCGGCAGGAAAAGGCGTTGAAACATACGGGTTGGAAAAATATTGGTAATCGCTTGCGCAGTAATTAGTTGAATATTAAAATGCTTCTAATAAGATAATACTTTGTTATTCCCTTAATAAAGACGGGTTTTGGATAAGAAGCCCGTTACGTAATTAACGGTCCCAGTGCAGACTATTATCCTTTAATTCATTATGTCAAAAGACCCTATAAATCTTTGCGGGAAAATATGTCCTTTCCCTATATTCCTTATTATTGAACAGGTCGAACAGATGAAAGACGGTGATTCACTGACTTTCCTTGTCGATGATCCTTTGGTCTTGAAATCCGTCCCGGAAGAGCTGGACTCCTATCCGAACGTGACCTATGCCGTTCAAGATGCTGATAATGGTTGGATCATATCGGTACAACGATCTCATAATTAAGGAGGGCTGTTTATGAAAATGCTGGGGGATAAGCGATCCGTCATGGTCGCCTGTTTTGCTGCTTTAAATGTCGTTATGTATTTAACGATAAAAAAGTTCTGGATTGGCGGGAGCAGTTTCTTGCCGATGATCGGACAGATGGGCCCTAATAATAAATTCTTATTCGCGTTTATTGTCAATTTAGGGGTTATTGTCGGGGCTTTCCTGGGTGCCGTCAGCAGCGGGGAATTCCGTTTGCGCATGCCGCAGAATATCGCCAAAGCGGTCATCGGAGGTGTTCTTATCGGAATGGGCGTTACGGTCGCGCCCGGAACTTGCACGACGGCATTCGTGACCGGGATGCCGATGCTTTCCGTATCGTCTTTTTTGTCGGCGGCAGGTATTTTTATCGGAACTTTCATTGTTTATCATTTTACCTTCAGGAGGTGATCCATGCTTCTGATCGGATTTTTATTCGGTATAGGTTTTGGCTATTTTGTGCAAAGAGCCGGTTTATGTTTTGCCCAGGGGTTCGGCGAGATTTTTATGGGGAAAGGGAAGCAGATCGCCCGGTTATTCCTTATTGTTTTTGTCATAACGTCCGCGGGATTTCTTTTGTCCGGATTAGTGAATTCTTCTTTGGGGCTAAAACCCGTTGGACAAATTCGCGGCTATGGTTTTTTTAACATTGTTTCCGGGATTTTGTTCGGGGCCGGGATCGCCCTCAACGGAGGATGTATTCTTGGGACGTTGCGCCAGTTGGGGGAGGGGAATTTGACCTTTCTGATCGTATTCTTTTCTTTCATCCCCGGAATGGCGCTGGTTGTTTACGGCCTGAATCCTCTGATAGAGAAAGGCTATGATATTCAGAAAGTTCTTTTGCCTGAATTGCTGGGGATTCCGGCGGCTTTCATTACGGGGGTGTTAATTTTACTGGCTGTTTGGGGGCTGCAATATTTACAACCTCCTCAAAAGAAAGGATAGTTATTTGTTGTGGCCGACAATAAGAAGCAATCAGAACAGGTTTCCCGGCATGCTTTAGAAGTCTTTGAGGAAAGAAACCGGGCTTTCCGGGTTCTCTACGATACGATTATTGAACTGGAGAAAAATAAGGATATATCCGCCTATGAGATCCTGGCCCAAAATTTAAGAAGAATATGCCGGGCGGAATTCGTTATCCTGGGGCGGTTTCAACCCGCAACACAAACGTTTTTTCTGGAAACCATCAGTTTTAAAAAAGGGGCGGAAGACTGGGTGCGGGAAGCCCCTGTTTCTCAATTTCCGCTCCCGCCTGAAATCGTATCTGTATTGAAAAAGAATGAAATATTTGACTGTCCTGATCCTACCGCCTGTTTGTGTTCACAATTCTTTGAGCATATTTTGAAAGACAATCATCCTTTAGACGGCCTTTCTTTTTCCCGTTTTTCCTGTCATAGCGATAATCAGATGATGGCCCTGGGCCTTATCGCTCTTCCCAAAGGGCAAAAGGTCAAACCCAAGGATGTCATTGAAATATATTTAAATTTTGCCGGGATGGTGATCCATCGTTTTTTGAACGTGGAGAGCATCAAGCAAAGTGAAAAAAATCTTAAACGGATCCTGGATTCTATCCCAACCGGCATCATGATGATTGACGGACAAGAGAAGAAAATTATCAACGTCAACTCCGCGGCCCAGGACTTGATGGGAAGCAGTGACAAGGGTTTGCTTGGAAAATCCTGCATGGGTTTGTTTTGTTTGAACGATCAGGCCAGCTGTCCGATTGCGGACAACAACCAGTTGATGGATTTTTCCGAACGTGAACTGCGAAAAGGGGACGGGGCCATCATCCCTATCCTCAAAAGCGTTGTCCCGATGACTTTGGACGGCAGAGTCGTATATATTGAAAGCTTTATTGATATTTCCGAACAGAAAAGAAACGAGGCCATGATCGCGGAAGAAAAAGAACGCCTGGCTGTAACTTTGCGTTCCATCGGAGACGGCGTTATTACGGTCAACCGGGAAAAGAGAATTTTGTTTATCAACAAAATCGCCGAACAGCTGCTGGGATTTTGCCAGGAGGAGGTGGCCGGCAAGGATTTTGGAGAGATTTTTCATCTTATAGATCCTAAGAACAAGCAGCCTATCGAGGGCCTTTTGGACAGCGTTGTTGAGAAGGGGGACAGCATTGAGTTAACGGAAGGCCTGTTGTTGGCGCGGGACGGAACACAAAGGCTGATCAATGACAGTGTCGCCCCTATCCGGGACATTGAAAGCAGGATCATCGGTGCGGTTTTGGTTTTCCGCGATATCAGCGAGCGGAGAAAGATGGAGGAAGAGCTTATCAAGAAACAGAAGTTGGAATCCTTAGGGCTGTTAGCCGGCGGGATCGCCCATGATTTTAACAATATTCTTGCTGTTATTGTCACTCAGGTGGCTGTGGCAAAAATGAAAGAGGATTTGGACGAATACATTTGTCAGGTTCTGAATGATATTGAGAGCGAAGCCCTGAGAGCCAAGAACCTGACTCAGCAATTGATGACTTTCTCCAAGGGAGGCGCCCCGATAAAGAAGCTTTCTTCTCTGAAAGACATTATCATCGATTCTTCAAATTTTGTGCTGCACGGTTCAAGTGTCCTATGTGAATTTTCTATCCCGGACGGTCTCTGGGTCGTTGAAGTGGATAAGGGGCAGATTAACCAGGTTATCCAGAATATCGTTCTCAATGCCCAGCAAGCCATGCCGAACGGAGGGACCATAACAATTTCTGCAGAAAACCTGGCGTTGAAAGAAAGAATGAAGACATTGCCCCTGGGGCTTTATGTCAGGATTAAAGTTTCTGATACGGGTGAGGGCATAGAGCCGGAAATTATGGAAAAAATCTTTGACCCTTATTTTACGACCAAACCCAATGGAAGCGGACTGGGATTGGCGACGGTCTTTTCTGTTGTTAAGCGTCACGAGGGGCTTGTTACCGTGGATTCCCCTCCGGGGGGAGGGGCGGTTTTTACAATATATCTACCGGCTTGCGGAGAGATGGAGCTGAAAGAGCCTGTCAGGCGGTCTTCCTCTTTGTCCGGGCATGAGAAAGTCCTTTTAATGGACGATGAGCCTTCTCTCCGGGAATCAATGACCAATCTGCTGAGGAATTACGGCTATGAGGTCCATTCTGTTTCTCATGGCGAAGATGCTATTCAGATATTTCAGAAAGAAAAGCTCTCCTCCCGCCAGTTTGATTTAGTCATTCTTGATTTAACAATCAAAGGAGGCTTAGGGGGCAAGGAGACCGTGCAAAGGCTCCGGGCTGTCTGTCCGGATGTCAAAATTATTGCTGCCAGCGGATATTCCCAGGATCCTGTGCTGTCGAATTATGAAGAGTTCGGATTTGACGGCATAATCGTTAAACCGTTTACGATTGAAGAATTAACCCACGTGATGAAGTCTGTATAGCCTGTTTATAGAAAACCCTGCAAAGAATGATCTCGGCGCCTCTCTAGGCCGTGCCCCGGACAATCTTGTCCCCTTCTGATATGCCCTTTTCAGCCAAGGGCCAGGAATTGCTAGACGAACATTTTCCGCGCTGTTAGAATTAACAATAATTACCTCAAATAAGGTCTTGTTTTTTTGTGCGGTCCGGAGAAAGGGAATTCCTTTTAAAAGATGTTCAAGGATTTTAGTCCCATAATTGAAAAAGGGGGGGTATGACTTTTCTGAAAAAAATTTTCCGGGAACCGCCGGGCCGTTATGAGTGTTTTAACCTGGGGCTTATTGGCATAGGGATTGTTCTGCGGCTTAATCATTATTTGAGCAACAGAGCTTTATGGATGGATGAGTGCTGGCGGGCCATGGACATCCTGCAGAGGTCTTTTTCCGAGATTGTCCTCGGACAAAAATTAACGGTTCCGTCCCCCCTGGGCTTTTCCGTTTTAAGCAAGATTTCCGTTATGCTTTTGGGAAATCACGAATACTCTTTCAGGTTTCTCTCAATTTCCGCCGGCATTTTATCCCTGTTTATTTTTTATCAGCTGGCGAAGAAAATACTCGTAGCCCGCGCGGTGCCTTTGGCCCTGGGGTTATTTGTTTTTTGCGATTCTTTCATATATTTTTCAGGGGAAGCAAAACAATATTCCACGGACGTCCTGATGTCCTTGTCCGTCCTTTTTTTAGCCGTTCGATTATTATCCGGGATAAAAACATCCCGGGATATTTTTCTGTTTGCCGCGGTCGGGATGCTGGCCGCGTGGGTGTCTTACCCGGCGCTTTTTGTTCTATTATCCACGGCCTGCGTCTTTATTTATTCAGCGCTGGTCAGGAGGGATTTTGCAGATTTGCGACGACAGGCGGCTGTTTATACGGGTTGGGCCTGCATGGTGCTGGTTGTTTATGTTTTAGCGATCAGCAAGCGGGGCGATATCAAGGGGTTGGCATCGATGTGGAGCAGTTCTTTTCTGCCCGGCCCCATATTCAGCAAAGCTTCGCTGTGCTGGCTGGGAGACCGGTTGCTTTCTGTTTTTGAGAATCCCGTAGGGCTGCGTTTTCCCCTCGTGGGGCTAGGGCTTTTTTCCCTGGGCCTGGTCCATTTATCAAAGCGTAAGCCGCGGGAAGCTTTTCTTCTCGTCATGCCTTTATTTATACCTTTGATATTGTCTGTTCTCCGTTTATACCCTTTTTCGGGAAGAGCTTTAATATTTATCTGTCCCGGAATGATTTTATTCATTTGTGAAGGGGTCTCTTTCCTCATGCAGAGAGGCAGGACAGGGATGGCCTTGGGAATTGTGATTTATGGCCTGATGCTGGTTTATCCCGTTAAAAACGCCGTTGGCCATTTCCCGGATCCGTATGTCAAAGAGGATATCCGGCCGCTTATGAAATATCTGGCAGAACACTCGCAGGCCGATGACGGTTTGATCCTCTCCGGCGGCACTCTTTATGCCTTCCAGTATTATCAGCTGCGGTTTCCTGTCGCAGCAAAGGTCATGGCCATGACCTCTGATCATCTGAGGGAAGAAAACGGCAGGCCGTTTTTGTTTGTGTATCATTCTCCCTGTCAATTCGACAGCAGAATATATGCCGATGGAACATTGGCTCCCGGCAACATAACCCCGGAGAAACATCACTTAGAGACTTTTCCTGTTTTGCCCAGGACATGGATCCTGCTGTCGCACTATCATCCTCCCGTGAACGAGTTCCTGGCGTCTTACCTGGATAAAACGGGGGAGCGGCTTTTTCAGCTCAAGCACGGAGAGCCGGTGCTTTTTCTTTACGCTTTCCCGTCTTCAGGGAAAGGAGCGTCTCAATAACATGATCTGTTTTCGAGGAGCAATCTTCCTGGCGAATAGGCTTTGCCGAACACCGTCCAGTTATGGGGGATATCGACAGAATGAAAAAATTTGTTAAGAAAGTTTTTGTTTTTTTGTTTATTATCATAAGCCTGCAGTTCTTTATATCCTCCGTATACCCTCCTGATGTCCCAAAAAATATCAGGACATTCGAGAAGCGGTTAGCCCGGAGTCCGGACATTGTGTTTCTCGGAGACAGCGTCATTCACTGGACGGCTCCGTCGGATATTAATAAAGAGTCCTTGCCGAAGATGTTGCATGACATTCTGCCCGATGGGTGGAAAATGTCGGCTTTGTATTATGACGCAGGGCAGATGGATTTGTTTTTCAGTATTATAAAGTTTGTCCTTAAGAGACACCGTCCCCGCCTGTTTATTGTATCGATCAACTTGAGGTCCTTTTCTCCTGTCTGGATATACCGCCCGGAATATCAATATCCCAAAGACAAATTTATTTATACTTATGATTTCAGGCCGCTGGAAGTTTTTCTTAAACCCCTGTCGGTCTTCAAGGCTTTTGTCCCCGAAACGTCTCAGGAGGAATATGCTGAGATTAAAATTTTTGACGGGGACCGCTATATGGGGAAGATGCGGGATTTTATGGGCATGGACACCTGCCACCCGGAAGATTTTCGTAAAATTATTATAGCTAATTATATGTATCATCTGACGGAGGATAATAAAAATATTGTTGCTCTACAGAAAATGATCAGGTTTTTAAAGGCAATGGATATAAACGTATTGTTTTATATTACACCGCTGGATCAGACTGCGGGGCAAGAGTTTCTCGGCGAACCTTTTATGCACAGGGTCAGAGCCAACAGTTCTTTCCTGGCAAAGGTTATCGAACGGGAAGGAGTCGAGGTGCTCGATCTTTCCCTTATGCTGGACGGAAGATTTTTTTGCTGGCGGCAGGAGAAGGCTTGTCATGCGATAGATGAGCATTTGGATGAAAACGGAAGAGCCGCCGTCGCTCAAAAACTTGCGGAAGAAATTCTTGGGACCGGGTCCCGGTAAGCTTATGCGCTGCAGAGTTTTTTGACAGAAGTGTCCCTGCTTTTTTATACCCACCAAGTCCGGTCCAGGCTCCGGTAATGGATCGCTTCGGCCATATGATGGGGGAGAATTTTTTCCTGCCCATCCATGTCCGCGATGGTTCTGGCAACCTTGATGATTTTATCGTGCGCCCTGACGGATAACCCCAATTCTTCAATAGCTTTTCCTAATAATTCTCTGCTCTCTTTCGCGATTTGACAGAATATTTTGATGTGTTTGTGATTCATGGAAGCATTTGTAGAGAACGGAAGGCCGCGGAAGCGGTCGTGTTGCATGCCTCTGGCCCGGGAGACCCGCTCTTTGATATTTGAGGATGAATCAGAGGGTGGAGGGGCGGCGAGCAGTTCTTGCGGCCTTAAAGCCGGAACGTCTAAATGAATGTCAATGCGGTCTAAGAGCGGACCGGAGATTTTACTTAAATATTTTTGAATTTGCTGGGGGGCGCATCGGCATTCTTTATGTCGGTCCGTATAGTATCCGCACGGGCAGGGGTTCATGCTGGCCACCAGCATGAACTGGGCGGGGAAAACAACTGTTCGGGAAGCCCGCGAGATTGTCACGGCATGGTCTTCCAGAGGTTGGCGTAACGTCTCAAGAACTTTGCGGTTGAATTCCGGGAGTTCATCCAGGAAGAGAACACCGTTGTGGGCCAGCGTGATCTCCCCGGGCTTAGGATTTGATCCGCCACCGACTAAGGCCACATCGGAGATGGTGTGATGCGGTGCGCGAAAAGGCCGGTGCCTCATGTATCCGTATTGATGGGGGAGCAGCCCCATAATAGAATATATTTTTGTCACTTCCAATTTTTCCGGCCGTGTCATTTCCGGCAATATCGATGAAATACGTTTGGCCAGCATGGTTTTCCCGCTGCCCGGAGGACCGAGCATCAGACAATTATGTCCTCCGGCGGCAGCAACCTCAAGGCCTCTTTTCGCCTGGCTTTGTCCTTTGACGTCAAGAAAATCGTAAGGGGCATCGTCAGAATGACCGAGGACTGTTTCATCGTCTGTGGTAAAAGGATGCCTTTCGCTGTGATGAGAAAGGATGTGGACCGCTTCTGATAATGTGCGGGCCGGGTAAACCGGAATGTTATGCGCGAGAGCCGCGTGGCAGGCATTGTCGTAAGGAATAATCATTCCTTTAAATTCATCCCGGGGAACCGCAAGAGCTATGGGAAGTGCTCCTGTTATAGGGCGGAGTTGTCCGTCCAGCGATAGTTCTCCGAGAACGATGAAATCCTGAAGGTTTTCCGCTGATATCTGTTCAGTAGCGGTCAGTATCCCTAAAGCCATGGCCAAATCAAAGGCAGACCCTTCTTTTTTAACGTCTCCGGGGGACAGGTTAACAGTGATCCTTCTTGGCTTGTAAGTAAAACCGCTGTTTTTTATGGCAGCGCGGACGCGTTCTTTGCTTTCTTTAACCGCGCTGTCCGGCAGTCCTACAATGATAGACGCCGGTAACCCTGGCGACACATCAACTTCAATTGTAATGATATAGGCGTCCAGGCCGGAAAGGCCGCAGCTTCGCACTTTTGCTAACATATTGGGAGATAGCCTGTTATTAGTTTAGTGTTAAGTATGCTGGCGGGGAATGATTATAATCAGGGGAAGATTACTAAAAATATTTCTATAAATAGAAATATTGAAATAAGAATATTAAAGACCTTGCTTTTTTGGTTAAGCAAAATTATAATGTAAACTAACATAAATCCAGAAACATGTCAAATTTTGACTCAACAGGATATCCCGGACTTTGCGCAGTATAATCCCACCAGGCATTTCTCAATTCGCGGCGGGTTGAATACTGTTCCGGGGATTCCTGTTATGAGTAAATTTTTGAAAACTGATGGGGCATAAAGCTCAAAGCCCCGTATCCTATTTAATTATGGAAATCTTTATCGTTCTTTTTAAAGAAATTTTCAGTAACAAAATCCTGGTTATTACTCTCACTGTCTGGGCTTTAGCCCAATGCATTAAAGTCTTTCTTGGGGTCATACGAGAGAGAAAATTTAATTTCAGATGGTTTATCGGAACAGGCGGCATGCCGTCAAGCCATGCGGCAGGAGTAACAGCCTTGGCAACAGCCGTCGGTCTTGAGCGGGGATTTGATTCCGTGATTTTTGCTTTGTCTGCGGTGTTTGCCATGGTGACGATGTTTGATGCCCAGGGCGTCCGTCGCGCAACAGGACAGCAGGCCGAGATATTAAACAGAATCCTTGATGATATTTATTGGAAGGGGAAAATTGAAACGAACCGTCTGGCAGAACTCATCGGTCATACTCCCATCCAGGTCGTTATCGGTTCCATCATCGGCTGCTTCATGTCGATCATTTTTTATGACATGTGGGGCCGGTAATACCCCCGTTTAAACAGATCAAGAATTACCCGTTAATAAAAGGAGCGGAATTGTGAATAATCGATTTGTAATCATAGGCGGAACCGTTGTTGTCCTCGTCGTGTTATGGATTACGTTATTCAGAGCTAAAACCCCTTCTCCTGCCGCGCAGCCACCCGTTAAGCAAATTAATGTTTCTGATCTTTATAAAAGGGCGAACAATTTTCAAAAGACCGGGGATTATGTTAAGGCGAGAGTTTTATACCAGGAAATACTCAAACAATACCCTGACTACGATAATATTATGAATGTTCAGAAAGATTTGGAAGAGCTGAACATGAATATTATTTTCTCGACCACCTCTGTCCCGGGGAAGACCGTAACGCACAAGGTTGTCTCGGGAGATACGCTGGGAGAGATTGCCAAACGCTACGGGACAACGGTTGAGCTTATCAAAAAAAGGAATAATTTGAAAAGCGATGTGATAAGAGTCGGGCAGAAGTTGTATGTATGGACAGGTCAGTTTAATATTTTTGTCGATAAGTCGCAGAATGTTCTGATCCTTAAAGATGGAAACGAGATTGTAAAAGTTTATCTAGTTTCCACCGGAGAGAATATGAGCACGCCTGTCGGGACATTTAAGATTGTGTCAAAACTCATCGATCCGGTATGGTTTAACCGGGGTGTCATCGTGCCGCCGGAGAGTCCGGAGAATGTTCTGGGTACGCGCTGGCTCGGTTTTGATATCCCCGGCTACGGCATTCACGGGACGGTTGAGCCGGAAACCATCGGCCAGCATGTCACCGCCGGATGTGTCCGGATGAGAAACTCGGAAGTTGAGGAGCTTTACAGCCTTATTCCTATGGGGACAGAGGTTGTGATTGTCGATTAGTGAACGTGTCGTTAACATTTAAGAGGTGGTAAACACATATGAACGGGTTAGATTTTGAGAAGCCTATTATTGAGCTTGAGGCGAAGATTGAACAGCTAAAAAGTTTTGGGACAAACAAGAAAATCAATATTGAGCCGGAGATTAAGAAGCTCGAACAAAAGCTGGAAAAAATGAAACAGGACATCTACAGCCATTTGTCCGAATGGCAGCGGGTTCAAATTGCCCGGCATCCGGCCCGTCCTTACACATTGGATTATATTCATATGCTGGCTTCTGATTTTATCGAAATGCACGGTGACCGGCTTTTTTTTGACGACCGGGCCCTGATCGGCGGTCTGGCCAAGATTGACCAGTATAAAGTGGTGATTATGGGCCATCAGAAAGGCCGTGACATTAAAGAGAATATTATGAGAAATTTCGGCTGTGCCCATCCAGAGGGGTACCGCAAGGCGATCCGGCTGATGCAGTTTGCCGCGAAATTCCGTTTGCCCATTGTCGCGTTCATTGACACGCCGGGAGCTTATCCGGGCATCGGAGCGGAAGAGCGGGGCCAGGCCCAGGCGATTGCGTCAAATTTAAGAGATATGGCTTTGGTCTCGACCCCGATCGTTGCGGTTATCATCGGTGAAGGCGGGAGCGGCGGTGCGATCGGGATCGGGGTGGCGGACCGGGTTTATATTCTTCAGAATGCCTATTATTCCGTGATTTCCCCGGAGGGATGCGCTTCGATTCTCTGGCGGAACAGCGTAAAAGCTCCTGATGCCGCCAATGCTTTGAAACTAACCGGAGAACATTTAAAGAAATTCGGGATTGTGGACGATATCATCCCCGAACCCCCGGGCGGCGCTCATCATGATCCGCATTTTGTGGCAAAAAATATGAAGAAGGTCATACTCAAGGCTATAAAAGATTTGTCATCCAAGTCCCAGGATGAATTGATGCAGGAACGTTATGATAAATTCCGTTGTATAGGAGAATTTATTGAAAACAGTGCCGCTGATATGGCTAACTCTGAGTCCGGATAAAGGAAATGTCCTTTCAGCAGAATTTCCCCGTTACCCGCACCCTCCATTCCAGAATATGTTTATTAAAAACGTGAGTGAGATTTCATAGGCTGCAGACGTATTTTCGGGAAAGGGATATGACCGAGACGACCCCAAAAAGAAAAGAGCTTCAGGATTTATCTTACAAGGACCTTGTCCAGTGTTTGGAAAGCTGGGGAGAAAAGCCCTACCGGGCCACACAAATATTCGAGTGGCTTTACCGCAAATGCGTTTGGTCCCCGGATGACATGAAAAACCTGCCGAAAGCCCTGCGGGATCATCTTGCCGGCCAGTTCATTTTAAAACCGCTGAAAATCGCAGACAAACAGGTGTCTCAAGACGGGACAACCAAGTTCCTTCTCGAATTGGACGACCGTCAGAGAATTGAGACAGTTTTAATTCCCTCCAAGACTCGCACAACCGTGTGCCTGTCAACTCAGGCGGGCTGCAAATTCGGATGCCGTTTTTGTGCCAGCGGAATCGGCGGATGGACCAGAAATCTTTCCGCGGCAGAGATCATAACGCAAATATTGCATGTCAAAGAAGAGGCCCGAAAGCATAAAAAGCCGCTTTCGCATATTGTCTATATGGGGGTCGGCGAACCCCTTGACAATTTTCAGAACGTTATGAAATCCATCCGGATCGTTAACGATAAAAGAGGTTTGAACATCGGTGCCCGACGAATTGCTGTTTCGACTTGCGGAGTCATCCCCCGAATGAAACAATTGGCCCAAGAGGGGCTTCAGCTTGAACTGGCTATTTCTCTGCACGGTTATGATAATGCCTCCCGGAATACCCTGATGCCTGTTAACAGGACATATCCGTTTGATGATTTGATGACAGTGTGCCGGGAATACAGCAAAGAAACGAACCGGCAGATTACTTTTGAATATATCCTTATCAAGGATGTGACGTGCACGGACAGAGCGGTTCAGGCGCTGCGGAAAGCCTTTAAAGGCGTCCTGTGCAAGATGAATCTTATCCCTTATAATCCCGTCAGGGAATTTGATTTTCAAGCCCCGTCCGGGCATGAAATATCTGCCTTTAAGGAGCGGCTTGACCGCGTCGGCATTCATGCGACCCTTCGCAGGCCGCGCGGGAAGGACATTTCCGGGGCCTGCGGGCAGCTAAGGACCCGGGGGAAGGCTTAAGGGGGCGCAAGCGCTATCCCAAAGAGAGTTGCTTGTGAAACAAATATTGTTGAGATATAATTTTAACGCTGTGGTTCACGGGGCCGTTTTTAACGTTAAACTGTCACCTGCAGAAGAATAGCCGAGTGGTAAAAAAGACCCAGAAGAGAACGAAGACAACACCAGCAGGGTTCTGGACGAAAATGCTGCAGAATTCGTCTTGGGCGGTAAGTTTTATTTTACTCATCACCCTTTTTGTCTTTAGCAATATTTTCAGCAATCAATTTGTTTTGGATGATTTTGATTTTATTGTCCGCTGGCCGCTGATTCAGGATATGCGGAACCTCCCGAGGTTCTTTGTCGGGTATATCCCCCCGGACGGACAGCCGGGTATTTACTCGCCGTTAAAGACATTTTGGCACGCCATCAACTTTAATTTATGGCAATATAACGTATTCGGGTATCATCTGGCGGCCTTGGGCATTCACGCGCTCGGTATTTTATTTGTTTATCTTTTGACTTATGAATTGCTGAACCGCCGGGAGACAGCGTTTTGGACCGCGCTGCTGTTCGCCCTGCATCCGGTACATGTGGAGGCCGTCACGTTTATGACGGCCAGTGTGGATACATTAGGTATTGTCTTCTTATTGGCGAGCTTTTATTTTTACTTGTCAGCAAACCGGCACCAGGGTTTATATCCGGTCTTTTGGGGTGAAGGAAAGTCTTGGAATAATATCCAGGACAAAAGATCTCTGAAAAACGAAGAACCGCAGGCGGGCAAAGAAAAAGGACTGGCTTTCGGATTTGCATTTCTGGCCGTGTTTACCCATGAACTGGCGATTTCCCTTCCTTTATTGTTCGCGTTTTATGAATTGTTTTTTACCCGCAACCGGCCACCGTTCAGGGAGAGCCTGCTTAAACTGCTTCCATATTTCCTTTTAGTGTTGGTTTATGTTTTCTGTAAATGGCAGGTCCTGGGGACGATAACCCGCGGCGGGTATCTCATGGGAAGCTATCTTTTAACCTTCTGGGTCATTGTCAAGGCTTGGGCAAGATATGTCTCTGTCCTGATTTTCCCCTGGCAGCTCACGCACAACCCCGTGCTCTCCCCGGGGATTTTCGCTTTTGACCAGGATGATTTTGACGCGACGGCTGTTTTGTCCCAGTCGGTCGCGGACCCTTATGTCCTGCGGGCGCTGGCGGTTATCGTGATCGTTCTTCTCTCAGCATTTTTTGCGGGCAGGAAACGACCTCTCGTTGGTTTTTGTGCCGGGTGGCTGTTCCTGTCGCTTTTGCCGGGCGCCAACATCGTGCCCAGTTCTGTTTATTTCGCGGAAAGATATTTATACCCCGGTTCATGGGCATTTTGCCTGCTGTTGGGATATGCTTTCGTAAAATTATCAGACAAGGCGTTGTCTTCCGACCGCCTTTGGCTCCGGAGAACCGTTTCCGGAGGCATGGCGGTCATTCTTATATTCTACGCCGCCAGAACATGGATCAGAAATAAGGACTGGCGTGATAATCCCACATTATATGAGACTGTTGTCCGCGATAATCCGCAGAGTGCGTTTATGCACAATAATCTTGGTATTGTTTATGCTGAAGAGGGGCAGTGGGAACAGGCTTTAGACGCGTTTAAAAAAGCCATCTCGCTTAACCCGGAAGAAGCCCATTTTTATTTTTCTATCGCGCCGGTTTATTTTGAATCCGGGCTTTTAAACGAATCCGTCAAGGCTTACCGGCGGGCGATAGAACTCAACCCGGAATTTGCCGAGGCCTATTTTAATCTTGCGGGCGTTTATGCCCACTTGGGAGAGGAAGAGAATATCCGGGAGATGCTCAATCATGCTGTCTTGCTTTTTAAAAGACAGGGCAGAATTGTCGAAGCAGGGGAATTATTGTTGCAGGTGCAGTCCTTTCTCCAGGGCCAGCAAGACCGTCCCTGAATATAACAAACAGCATGGTCTGCGGCGCGGTTCACGTCGAAAGAGCCATGCCTCAGAGGTATTCGTCGGAGACGTCAACCCTATGCTTAATGTATCGATTGTCATTCCCGTTTATAATTCAGGAAATTTTATCGAGCCATCCATCCGCCGGTTAATACAATTTTGCGGGCAACAGCCGTGGACGTATGAAATTTTATTAAGAGACGACGGCAGCGCCGATGACAGTTTAGAGACCATCCGCCGGCTTGCAGAAGAATATCCTCAACTGACGTATAGCGCCAATCACGCAAACCTTGGTTTGGGGGTAACTCTCAGGCGTCTTTTTCAGCAAGCACAAGGGGCAACCGTTGTTTACTGTGATATCGACCTGCCGTTTGGCGTTGAAGTTCTCCCGGAAGTAATATCCCTCAATAAAACCCATGATCTTGTTGTTGTCTCGCGCTACTTATCCCGACGGGGGGCCGGGGTCCCCTGGCTAAGAAAGCTGGCCAGCCGCCTTTATTACGGATTTTGTCGGATATTGTTTCATGTCCCCATTTGCGATATCGGCTCCGGAACAGTCGCTATATCGCAGAGAGCTTTAGATAAAATTTCTCTGCAGGCCCGGGGGTTTGATATCCACATTGAACTAATCATGCAGATACAAAGGCAAGGATGTCCTTTCCGGGAAATCCCTGGGCGTTATCTTGATAAAGGCGGGGGAACGTTTTCCATCCTGCGTCACGGCCCGGGAGTGCTTCTCAGCACTGTGAAACTGTGGTTCCGCCGGGAGGAAAAGTCATGACCGCCGGGGGGAAATTTGTTTAAGGCGTCTGTTGCGGAGGAAAGGAACCGTCAGCGGTCACTGACTCGGAGAAAGGTGTTCGGATTCAAATGTTCTGATGATTTTTTGAATCTTGGGGTGTTGGAGCAGTTTTTGGAAATCGGCATTATTTTGAATCTTTTCCGCATCCATGGTCATAAGATCCTGCTGCAAAGAGCTGTTTTGAATGATTTGAACGACTTCCGGGTCCATCATTAATTCCTGCAAAAGAGAAAAGAGTTTCGGATCAGTCAGCAGGGTCTCTTGTACGGCTTTCAGTGCGTCTGTTGATCCTGACTGCGGGACAACGAGCTCTCCCGTTGAACTCTGAAGTGTTTTGATTTGAGCGGCTGGACTGCTTGGGGCGTTTGTGGCCAGGTTGTTGATATCATCAGGATTAAGTTTGATTTCTCCCAGATGTTCGGTTTGAATGATATAACTTCCGTTTTCAACTCCGATCAACCGTCCCCTGATTAGGGAGCCGTCTTTCAGGCTGATAATCTGCACTGGAATTTTGGCCGTCGCAGGGTCCTCTTGCGCCTGCGAAGGCAGAGAGGGAAGGAGCCAGACCATCAGGAGGAATGAAGTATATAATCTTAATATTTTCATTAGATATAGTTTAACATTGATCATTTAAAGAGGCAAGGGGAAGAGGGACCGGGTCCCTCTGACTATTTGGAACACAGTAAGTTATGGCAGAAGTGTCCCCAGGGGGACAACCGGAAAAGATTCACGATCTTAACTTAACCAAAATCCGGAATGTGGGGGCAAGAACAAGTCCGTCTTTCCCTTTGAGCCGTCTGTGGCGGGTTTCAGGAAAGACCATTGTTGATTCTGGATTATTCCGTCTGTCTGGGCCGGATTCTATAGAGTTTCTCCACGCCAATGCGTAACCGTGTCACTCCTTGATGCCATCCTTCCGAAAGAGTTTCTCCGACATAATCGAGCTGATAATGATTTTGTACAAATGAGGAGAACTTTTTTTCGGGATCATAACTTAGAAGTCCGGAGGATGTAATGTAAACGGGTGTGTCTTGTGCCAGCAAGGCGTCAAGCCGCCGCTGGAAATCCCTGAGTTGGGATTGCGGAATTTTGGCGGCCTCGAAGGGACGAAAGCCGATCTCTCTTTTACCGTAATATATGATAAAAGGTGTTTCGTCCCCGGCGATGATCTTTGCCGAAGGTTCGGTGACGCGCTGGACAAAGCGGGCGAAATCAGGCAGGAGAGCATGCTGATGGCGGAAAAGGAGCACCGGATAAATATTGACAAACATTGTGACCGTAATAAGAGAGAAAACAAAAAAAGACAGGAGCCGGAAATAAGAGTTCGGGAAGGAGTAGAGATGGGCGAAGAAATAACCCGCGCAGATAAAGAGCGGGATTATACAGATCATGATAAAGCGTGTCGTTGTCATGGAAAGATTTCCCAGAAAGAGCAAGGGCAGGAGTAACCACACGGCCAGAAAAAGCGCCTTGTATTTATCCTTTTTCAGAATGAGAAGGAATCCCAGCAGGGCCGTGATCGATCCGATGGGTGTGAGGCCGAAAAAGATAATGCGGAAACTTTCAGCAAGCGACGGGGAAAGGAGTCCCAAAAAGTTCGGAGAGGTGCTGACATCCCAGTATCCTTTCAGCTGGATGAAATACCCTGTCCGGGGAGCGTCGATCAGCAGCGGGACATAAAAGAGAAAAGCGAAGACGGTCGATCCGGTCCATAGCCCAAGGCTGTCCCGCCAGAAGAGCTGGCTCTTCTGCCGCAATGACGGGTGGCCCTTTTTTTGTTTAAACATGATCCAGACGAAAACGGTGACAGGGATGATTAAAAACACATATTCCTGCACCCGGGAAGCCCCCATGCATCCGAAGCATCCTATGCTGAAGAAGAATAAAGAACGTTTACCCGTCTGCAGATATTGTTGAAGGATCAACAGCCCCAAACACAGGAAGAAAATGCTGGGGATATGACTTTTTCCGTAAGTGGACAGCCCTAAATACGCAGGAAAAACCGAAAAGACAATGGCGCTGAAAATGGCTGTTTTCCGGGTCAGGAAATCCTTTACGAACAGGAAGTGAAAGGCAATCGCTAAAGAGCTTAAGACAACGCTCATGAAATTCACGGCAAAGACAGGGTCTTTATTACCGGCAAATCCTGTCAAGGCCACGAAAAGCGATCCTAATAAAACCGTTAACGGGTAGCCCGTTCCGTTCAGGAAATGAAGCTGATGATGGTGTAATGTGTTCTGGGCTTTAACCGCAAGATTCAGGCAGTCCACATGAAAAGGGCCGAGGCTGATAACCGCCAGCCGCATGACGAGACTGAGGCTGCCGAGGATGACGGCTATGAGCCATGCCGGAGGATGTTCTTTTTTCATTTTTCTCGTATTATTTTATAAACGGCAACAGGGTAAATGAATTGATACATGGCGCCCCGGTGCCAGTCTTCATAGAGTTTTTCACCTATACATATTAAAGTATAATGTCGGGAGAGGAGATTTGAAAATTGTTTTTTCGGATTATGCGAATTCATCGTAATGTAATTGATATATACCGGGTGTCCCCGGCCTAATTCCTGGTCGATTTGGCGTTTCATCTTTCTTAGTTCTTCCCCGGAATAAGGGGTGCGGATCTTCAAGCGAAGTTCCAACAAATCCGGTCCGTGATAATACCGGAGGAAATCTCCTTCATCTCCGGGAATCATGCAGGCGTTTGATTCTGTTTTTTCTTTGAGCCAGAGGACATAATCAGGCACGACGGCATGATCGTGCCGGTATTGGATCACCGGCACGATGCGGTATAAATTCAGCCAGACGGACAGGATAATGACAAAGATGGCGATGATTTTAAAAAGCGCTCTCCGTCTCCAAAGAAAAGCCAGGACAGCGCCCTGCATCACATAGAGGGGCAGGACCGCGCATAAAAAGAACCGGGGCATGACAATATCCAGGCGGCTGAACAAAAGAAGCGGGATCAAACACCAGCTCAGCAGAAAAAACAGTAATTTCCTGTTGCTCTGCCACAGGACCAGATGCCCTAATCCGGCGAGAAGGATTCCCAGCAGCAGAAAATTGTCGGCCCAGTAGATCAGAGACAGGAACAGAAACCTTGCTGATAGGATGAAAAGCCGGCTGCCGACCTCGAATTCCCAAAAATGTCCTAATGATTGTGTCGCGGAAGGTTCAAGATGCCGGGTTAAAAACGGGACATAAAAGAGCCCTGTCACAATAAAGGCAATAAGCACAGAAAAGCCGAAGGCTTTCATATGGGACGTTTTTGTCTTTTTCGGAGGATGGAACAGGACGCTGTAAATAAGAAGCACCGGCAGCAAACTTAAGAAATCCTGAATGCGGACCGCGCCCCATAACCCCAGGCATAACCCGTTGGCGATTGTCTTGCCCGGAGAAGGGTTGTCTTTGTGATCGATGATCCGGTAGAAACATAAGAGACAGAAAAAGAGGCTTAAAACATTGGTGTTCCCGAAAACAGACAGGCTTAAGAATATCGGGCTGACCGAAAACAGGACGGCGCTGATCAGGGCGGTTAATGGCTCTGTCAGTTTGCGGACAACCAGGTAAAAGAGAGGGACGCTTAGTGCGCTGAAAAAGACGCTCATGATATTGACCGCATCGACAGGATCGGCTGTGCCCCAGAGCCGGGCCAGACAGACGTTTGCGGCCGCGATCATCGCACTTAAGGGAAAACCGTGGCTGTGCAGATAATGCAGGTGTCCGGTCTGCAGGGTTAACTGGGCCTGCCGGGCCATGGTCACGCAGTCAATATGATATGGCCCTTGACTGATGAAACGGAACCTCAGGAGGACGTTGATGATAAACAGACTTGAGAGGGTTAGGAAAGATTTGAAATGACGCATAACGGTCAAAGGAAGAGTCCCGGAAAGGGTTTCTCTAAACTCTTTGTTGTTCGGGCAGTATAATAAAAAGTGCTGGAGGAGGGAGTCGAACCCTCATGAGGTTTCCCTCACTGGTTTTTGAGACCAGCGCGTATACCAATTCCGCCACTCCAGCAGGAATCTATGACCGTATGTCAGAAAATCATGACCGGCCGAATCATAACAGGCTTTTCTTTATGATTTTTAGATTCATTAATATACAACAATCTGTTGTGAAAATCAATATCTGACCGGTTTTATCCCATTTGAGCGGAAACCCGTTCCGGTCCGTTCATTCTGACGATGATCCTCAGGGCCAGACATGGAAAATTTTTTTTATGTCTTTCTGACTTAAATAATAGATGACAAAGGCATGATAGATGATCGAGATGCCGTTTTTCATGGAGGGGGGGAGCGTTGTTTCCAAGGCCCCGTTCAAATGAATGATCCCCAAAAAGATCAAAATTTTGCTTAAGAGGACCACGGAAGCAAAATAAAGCAGAGCCTGGTAGGCGAGCTTTTTGAATTTTAGAATTCCTACGCCGATAGATAAGGATATGCTGGCGGCCCCAACAACAAAAAACAGGACGTTCGGGGGTTTTGTATTGGACGAAAGCAATAAAGCTCCCCCTGTCCCCAAAAGCGTTATCCCGCCGATGAGGATTTCAATGATTCCTATAAATAATATGATCCGAAAAGTCTTCAATGATTGGAAAGGTTTGAAAGTGGTGGAGCTGAGGGGGATCGAACCCCTGACCTCTTGAATGCCATTCAAGCGCTCTCCCAGCTGAGCTACAGCCCCGGTAAATTTTTTGTCACTATAGCATCGGCTTTTATTTTTGTCAATGAGCTGTTGAGAATCCTGTCTGGGACGCCCCGCGGGGCGCCGGCCCCCTCCGCGGGTTATTGTAAACTTAATTTGTAGATTTGGTTGACATTTTGGCGGAAGAAAGATAATATTGGTGTGGTTTTAAAAAATCACAAGGGGTAGGCTCATGGTTCAGGAAAGGATCATACAGTATCTCAAGTCCAACAAGACATTTGTTTCCGGGCAGAAATTAAGCCGGCACTTGAAGATAAGCCGGGCGGCGGTCTGGAAGCATGTCCGGGACCTGCGTTTGGCGGGCTATAAAATTGAGGCGGTTCCTCACCGGGGATATTACCTGAAATCCTGTCCTGATAAATTATTGCCGGAAGAAATCTTCGCGGGCCTGGCCACAGAACGGCTGGGCCGGACAGTTTATTATTATGAAACGATCTCTTCCACGATGGATGAGGCGTTCCGCCTGGCTGCTCAGGGAAGTCCCGAAGGGACGCTGGTCTGCGCAGAATCCCAAACCCGGGGGCGTGGACGGCTGGGCCGGACCTGGATTTCCCCTAAAGGAAAAGGGCTTTACACTTCCCTGATATTAAGGCCTGATTTATCACCGCTGGAAGTGGGGTGGATCACTTTTGTGGCGGCGATAGCCGTCTGCGAGACGGTCCGGGAAGCAACCGGGCTTAAGGCCGCGATTAAATGGCCTAATGACGTGCTGATCGGAGGGAGAAAAGTCGCGGGAATTTTAACGGAAATGAATGCCGAAACAGACCGGGTGAAATTTGTTATTGTCGGGCTCGGCATGAATGTCAATGCCGATAAAGTTCATCTTCCTCCCCGGGGCACATCCCTGAAAATGGAATCGGGAAATAAAGTGTCAAGAATTTGTCTTCTGCAGAATGTCCTGCAGAAGACAGAATACTGGTACGGTTGCTTGCAGGCCCGTGACTTCTCCCCTGTGATCGAGCGGTGGAAGGCGTTATCCATAACGATCGGACGGCGGATCCGCCTCTCTGAACATCATCGGATTATTGAGGGGAAGGCCGTTGATTTGTCTGCAGAAGGCGGGTTGGTGATCCTGAATGAAGACGGTGATCTTATTACCCGAATGACAGGGGATGTTGAGTTGATATAACGGAGGGCCGCAGCCTGACGCGCATGCGGGTTGCGGCATGACATCAGGGAGAGGCTATGCTTGATGCGTTCTTAAAAGAACAACTGGCCGATTTGGACAGGAAGAATCTGCGCCGTTCCTTGCGATGCGTGGACGGCGCGCAGGACCGGACCATTGTGATGGGAGGGAAAGCTTACCTGAATTTCTGCTCCAACAATTACCTCGGCCTGGCCGCCGATCCCCGTCTGAAAGAGGCGGCCGTAAGCGCTTTAACCCGGTCGGGTTTTGGCTCCGGGGCGTCCCGTCTGGTCTGCGGGACATTGTCGGAGCACCGGGAACTGGAAGAGCGGCTGGCGGCTTTTAAGGGAACGGAAAGTTGTTTAATTTTTAATTGCGGATATATGGCGAATGTTGGTATCATATCGTCTTTATTCGGCCGGGGAGACCTTATCCTTTGTGACCGGTTAAACCATGCTTCTATTCTGGACGGGATTGTTTTAAGCCGGGCCTCTTTTCGCAGGTATCCGCACCGGGACATGCAGGCCCTGGAGCGTTTGCTGCAGCGTTCCGGGGGCTGTAAAAAGAAGGTCATTATAACCGAATCTGTCTTCAGCATGGACGGGGATGTCGCTCCTTTAGATGAGATCATCCGTTTGGCCCGGGAATACGGGGTGGTGGTGATGGTTGATGACGCGCACGGCACCGGGGTTTTAGGGGAAAAAGGAAAAGGGGCGGCAGAGCATTTCAACTGCTCGCAAGACGTCGATATTCAGATGGGAACCCTCTCAAAGGCTTTGGGCTCTTTTGGGGCGTATTGCTGCGGGTCCAAATGTTTGATGGACTTCCTGATAAACAAAGCGAGGAGCTTTGTCTATACCACGGCGTTGCCCCCGGCGGTGGCGGCGGCCTCGTTAAAAGCTCTGGACATCCTGGAAACAGAACCGGAGCGGCGGAAAACTTTGTGGAAAAACACCCGTTTTGTATTAGAGTCTTTGCAAAATTTGGGCTTTGATACGATGCATTCCCGCACCCCGATCATCCCCGTCTTGATCAAGGAGGAGGAACGCGCATTGACGTTTTCCCGCCGGTTGTTCGAGCAAGGTATTCTTGTCTCGGCTATCCGCCCTCCGACGGTTCCGGCCAGGACCGCCCGGTTGCGCCTGACGGTCACGGCCAGACATTCACAAGAGGATTGTGAATGTCTCATTCAGAAAATGCAAAAGATAGGCAGGGACTTATGTCTTATTTAACATCTTCCCGCGGTATGCGATGGCATTATGAAGAGGAGGGGCACGGCCCGGCCTTATTATTTCTGCACGGCTGGGGTGTTGACGGCCGGATTTGGCGGCAGCAGCACAAGTATTTTTCCCGGAAATACCGGGTTATTTCCCTTGATTTGCCGGGGCACGGTCAGACGGAATGGCAGCCGGTATCCCTGCCGGATATCGCCCGGGATATTCTCGAACTGTTCATTCAGAAAGACGGTGGCAGATGGGGGGTTGTCGCGAGCTCTTTCGGAGGGCTGGTGGCGTTAAGCCTGGCCGAGCAGGAAGCGGCGGGAATTAAAGCCTTGGCTTTTGTCGGGGCATTGCCGAAATTTGTGCAGAGTGAAGATTTTTTATGCGGTCTGACCCTGGCGCGGGTGCTGAAGCTGAAAGGGCAAATCCAGACAGCTTACCCTTCCATTGTGAGGGTTTTTTTCCGTTCATTATTTACGCAAACGGAACGTGAAGGCCGCCGGTATAAATGGATTCAGACTTTCCGTCGGCAGGAGACAGCCCCGCAGCGCGAAGCTCTCATATCTTTTCTTGATATTATCGCTACGGCGGATTTACGCCCCGTTCTGTCCCAATGCCCTATCCCCGTGCAGATGATTAACGGAACAGAAGATTACATCTGCCCGCGTCCTCTTCTGCAGAATATTAAAAAGGAGAATCCGCAAGTGCGGCTGGATTGGCTCGGCGAATGCGGTCATTTCCCCTTTTTAACAAAGCCTTATGAATTTAATGATACGCTCGAAAGATTTTTAACGGCTTATATCGCGGTTGACGGGATAACGGCATGAATTAAAGAGAGAAGGGTCATGAACAAACAACATATTCAAAAAGCTTTTTCCGGCTCAGCGCATCGTTATGATCAGCATACGGCTCTTCAGCAGGACATCGGCAGGGACCTTTTGGCGGACATCCCGTCTCGGCGGGACAGCATGTTCCTGCTGGATGTCGGAATGGGCACCGGGTGGATGACCCAGGAACTGCAGAGGGCTTTCCCCGGCGCCGGAGTGGTGGGCATGGACCTGGCTTTTGGCATGGCTCATTTCGTCAGAAAAAACCGGGTGGGCATTCAGGCGGTACAGGCGGATGCCGCGCACCTTCCGTTTAAAGATAATGTTTTTCATCTGGTTGTCTCTAACCTGGCCTATCAATGGGTTGAGGACCTTTCGGCGTCTTTCCGCCAGATTTACCGGGTCCTGGGAAAGGACGGGGAGTTGTATGTCACATTGTTTACCCGGGAAACCCTTTGGGAAATGTACGAGTCATTTCAAAACGCCTTTCCGTCTATACCGGGCCGGAGTGTCCCGTTGACATCCCGCCTGCCGGAGGGGGAGTCTGTCCTTTCGGCCCTGCAAGGGCAGGGGTTTCAGATCATCAGGCAGCAGAGACAAAACAGCCGGAGACCTTTTACGGATTTGCTGGATTTGCTGCGCTGGCTTAAAGCTATCGGCGCCAACACGATGAACGGGACGTTTTTTATAGGCAGGGAAGGTTTAGCGGCGGCGGATCAGTACTATAAATCTCAATTTAAATCACAGCAGGGAATACAGGCGACTTTTGAAGTTATCAAAATTGTTGCTCGAAAGAGGGAATTATTATGAAGCAGGATAAAAGAGGCAAGAAAAATAAAGACAATGATGTTGTCAATCCACTGGATATTCTTGACATGATGGCGGAGGAGTTATCGGCCAAAAGACGGGCGGGCAGGAAATCAAAACAGGCGCAGCAACACGGGGGGAAAGAGAACCCTCGGCCGCAAGGCGCAGAGCCCAAGCCCAGACACGGGCGGGCCGTATTCATTACAGGGACGGATACGGGCGTCGGGAAGACTATCGTTGCGGGCGTTCTGGGTCTGTTGTTGCAGAAAAAGGGGATAGATGTCGGAATTATGAAACCCGTGCAGTGCGGCGGAGACGATGCTGAAATGCTGCAGCAGCTTTTGGACATAAAAGACGAGTTGGCGGATATCCGCCCGTTTCAAGCCAAATCCGCCCTTTCTCCGCATGTCGCATTCCGCCGGGAAAGAATCCGTTTTCAACCGAAGGATGTTCTGGAGAAGTATCACACTTTGAAGCAGAAACATGATATGACGCTGGTGGAGGGAGCCGGCGGCCTTTTGGTCCCCATTGAAGAAAAGTACCTTATGGCTGATTTGATCCGGGCATTGGATATCGAAGTCATTGTTGTGGCCCGTTTGGGACTGGGCACGATTAATCACACCCTCCTGACCATTCGTCAGGCTGAAGAAAAAGGCCTTAGGGTGAAGGGCATCATTTTCAGCGAATCTGCGCCGCATCCGCGGGGTTTGCCGGAGAAGACGAATCCCCCGACGATCAGCCGGATCGCTCATGTGCCTGTTCTGGGCATCATCCCTTATCTCGGCCCGGAGCCGCTGAAGGATATCAAGGAGCAGGTTGTGGACAAATGCCGCCGGGTCATTAATCTGCGATGCGTTTGGGGGGCCCAGCCGGAAGGGCAGAAAGGTCCCTGGGAGAACTGGGATAAAAAGTATATCTGGCATCCTTTTACGCAGATGAAAGACTGGAAGCAGGAAGAGCCTTTGGTGATCCAGAAAGCCCGGGGGGCCTACCTGGAAGACGTCTCGGGACAGAAATACCTTGACGGTGTTTCAAGCCTGTGGGTGAATGTCCACGGACACGGGCATCCCCTGATCGATCAGGCTATTAAGACGCAGATCAATCAGTTAAGCCATTCCACGCTGCTGGGGTTATCTCATAAACCGTCGATCTCTTTGGCGAAAAAGCTGGTGGAAATATCGTCTGCCGGCTTAGATAAGGTTTTTTTCTCTGATAACGGGTCAACGGCCGTAGAGATTGCCGTGAAAATGGCGTACCAATACTGGCAGAATAAAGGCCAAACGAAAAAGACCCTTATGGCCCATTTGTCTCATTCTTATCACGGAGACACCTGCGGGAGCGTCAGTATAGGAGGCATCGACTTATTTCACAAAGTCTATCAAAAGCTGGTTTTTCAAACCCTGGAAATCGAATTCCCGGATTTTTATCGTGCTCCGGAAGGGAAGCAGTACCCTGATTATACTGAGGAATGCCTCACGCGCATGGAGTCGATCCTGAAACGCCGTCGTCATGAAATCGCCGCCCTGGTGATTGAACCGCTTGTGCAGGGCGCGGGCGGTATGATCGTGTGGCCGGAAGGAGTTTTAAAAAGGATCAGGGAGCTGTGTTACAGATCCAGAATCCTTTTGATTGCCGACGAAGTGGCAACGGGGTTCGGGCGGACGGGAAAAATGTTTGCCTGCGAACACGAAGGGGTAAGTCCGGATTTCCTTTGTCTGGCGAAAGGATTGACCGGCGGGTATCTGCCTTTGGCGGCCACGTTGACCTCGCAAAAAATCTTTGACGGTTTTTGTTTTGACTATGCCGATCAGAAGACGTTTTTTCATGGTCATACCTACACCGGGAATCCCTTGTGCTGCGCTGCGGCATTGGCCAATTTAAGCGTATTTGAGCAGGAGCAGACGCTGCAGAAGCTGCAGCCCAAGATTAAATATCTGGAGAAGGCTTTGCAGAAATTTTCCGATTTGCTGCATGTCGGGGATGTCCGGCAGAAGGGCTTTATGGCCGGTATCGAGCTGGTTAGGGACAAGAGATCGAAGAAAGCTTATGACTGGAAAGAAAAGGTCGGTATCCGAGTCTGTCAATGGGCCCGTACGCAGGGCGTGATTTTACGCCCTCTGGGACATGTGATCGTCCTTATGCCGCCTTTGTCTATCTCCCGGAGTGAAATGGACCGTATCCTCGAGGTGACGTATGAGGCCATTGTCAGAGTTACCGGCAGGAGACCGTCTCCGCGGCGCAGATAATGACGGGGCACAAGGCGCCGTATTTATGTAACGGCTCCCGGCCAGCCGCCGGGGCAGATAAACCCCGGGGCTGTGAAGATATCTGAAAAACCGGAAATTCAACATGAAGAAATCTGCTAAAAAAGTTATGGTCGCTATGAGCGGCGGGGTTGATTCGTCTGTCGCAGCCGCCTTGCTGAAGGACGCGGGCTATACGGTGGAAGGCGTGACGATGTGTTTTAACATCCCTCATGGTTCCGGCCGGAAACCGTCTTGCTGCGGGGTGGACGGCATTCAGGATGCCCGGGCGGTCGCGAAAGCCCTGGACATCCCGCATCATGTTTTGGATTTTGCCGAAGATATTGAAAAATTTATCATTCAGGATTTTATTGCCGAGTATTGTCACGGACGGACACCGAATCCCTGTGTCCGCTGTAATCAATATTTGAAGTTCGGAACCCTTTTCGATCTGGCCAGACGCTTGGGCATGGATTATTTGGCGACGGGGCATTATGCGCGTATCGATTTTGAGCCGCAAAACGGCACGTATGTTTTAAAAAAAGGACGGGATGAACAGAAAGAACAGTCCTATTTTTTGTATGGCATAAAAAAAGAATATCTGCCGCACATTCTGTTTCCTTTGGGGGATTTGCGGAAACAGGACGTCCGCGGATTGGCCAGGAAGTATGCCTTGCCTACATCCGAGAAAGCCGAGAGTCAGGATATTTGTTTTGTCCCGGAAGAGGGCTATAAACAGTTTATTCAGGACCGCGTGGGTGACGTTTATTTCAAGCCCGGCCCGTTTAAGAATTCTCAGGGAGACATTGTCGGCCGGCATCAGGGCGTAGCCCGCTATACCATCGGCCAGAGAGATAAGCTGGGGCTGGCTCTGGGGTTTCCTGTTTATGTTTATGAGATTGACCCCGAAGATAATATCGTTTATGTCGGCACGGAAGAACATCTTTTTGCGAAGGGGCTTTACGCCAGCCGGGTGAATTGCCTCTTGCCGCACATTCCGGAACAGACTGTTGAGGGGAAGGTCCGAATTCGTTATAATGCTCCTGAAGTTGAAGGGGCTTTAACCTTTTTAGGAAAAGATAAGGTCCGTTTTGATTTCTCCGAGCCGCAGAAATCCGTGACCCCGGGGCAGTCAGCTGTTTTTTATCAGGGGCAGACCGTTATCGGAGGGGGCCTTATTGATGCGGCGGTACGGGATTTGTCATGAGTTTATTTTTTAGTAATGAGAGACATGTCTAACATCATTTTCAGAAAGGAAAGAGGATGAACATCAAGCTTGATCAACAATATCTTGAGGGCTTTTTGTCCGGGGAGGATTTCGACCAGATTCAGTCGAAGGTCGAGCAGGCGCATAATCACTTATTAAAAAGAACCGGCAAAGGAAGCGACTATACAGGCTGGCTGGATCTTCCTGAAAAGATCACAGATTCTTTTATAGACAATATCCTGGATATCGCCCGGGAGGTTCGTGGTCATTCGGATTGTCTGATCTGTATCGGGATCGGCGGTTCCTATATCGGCATCAGGGCCTCGTTGGAGTTCCTAATCGCAGAGCAGAAGATGCCTGTTTATTTTGCCGGGCAGAATTTGAGCTCCGGGCATCTGTATCACTTGCTGGAAAAGTTGAAGGACAAAAGAGTCTCCGTTATTGTGATTTCTAAGTCCGGGACGACCACGGAGCCGGCTTTGGCTTTTCGGATTATCAAGAAATTCATGGAAGAAAAATACTCCCCCGAGGAGATCAAGAAACGCATTATTACGATTACAGACGCTCAAAAGGGCGCGCTGCGGTCCATCACAGACCAGGAAGGTTACCGGTCTTTTGCTATCAATAATGACGTGGGGGGACGTTTCTCCGTATTAACGCCTGTCGGCCTTGTTCCTCTGGCCATCGCGGGTATTGATATTAAAAGCTTAATTGCCGGGGCACGGCAGGCCATGAAGGACTGCGTTGTTTTGGATATGGAGGCCAATATGGCCTATAAATATGCCGCGGCCCGGTATCTGCTCTATCAGCGTGGTAAAGTGATTGAAGTGTTGTCGACTTTTTATCAAAGGCTGTCTTTTGTAGAGGAATGGTGGAAACAGCTTTTTGGAGAGAGTGAAGGAAAAGACGGCAAGGGCATTTTCCCTGCGTCTTTGAGTTTCACAACGGATCTCCATTCCATGGGACAGCTGTTGCAGGAAGGCGAAAGGAATATGTTTGAGACTTTTCTTCTCTCGGAGAATTCGGGACACCAGCTTATTATCCCGCAGGATGACGATGATCTTGATAATTTTAATTGTGTGGCCGGTAAAGATCTGGATTATGTTAATAAACAGGCCTATAAGGCAACGGCTATGGCCCATTACGAGGGCGGTGTTCCTAACATGACAATAACTGTTCCCTGGTTTGATGCCGTGTCTTTGGGAGAGCTGTATTACTTCTTTGAGAAATCAGTGGCTATTACCGGCTATCTGTTGGATGTGAATCCGTTTAATCAGCCGGGTGTCGAGGCCTATAAAACGAAGATGTTTGCCCTTCTTGGCCGTAAGTGATTGAATATTAAAAGGTTAAAAAATAAGGACGATCTAGCTGGATCGTCCTTATAAGGTGATAGGCCTTCTGATGCTTTCGCTATCATCCTACCTCCATTTACTCTAAAATTATGTATTATTTTTCCGGATTTTTCAAGTCTAATTTTAAAATTGTTGAATTTAGTTCATAAAGGGCATCACCGGTCCAATAACGTCTAAATGATTGTAAGTATTCGTGTTTTATAATGTCGGAATTTTCTGGTTTTGAAGGCGCCCCAAGGGTTTGTCATGATCCATGACCGGCCGGGGGTTTCTTCACAAAAATCTGGAATGGGTATTGCATTCAAACAAGGCTTGCCTTAAGATAAAATTGTTGTAGCCGGCTTATTTATGGTATGAGGCCACGGATTCTATGGCAAAAGAAAAGAAAAAAGAGCGTTCCTCATCTTCAAAAAGCGATTCAATGCGGATGAAGCTGCGTTTGGGGATTTTTTTTATTGTGATATCTTTCCTGGGGATTGGCGTGGTTTTTTATTTGCTGTACGGCCAGATAAGAGACCAGAACGAAGAACTCGCCACCCTGCAAGAGCAGACAGATTTGATAGAGGAAGAAAGAATTGAGATGGAACAGACCCAGCAGGTGTTAGTCAACGCCATCGGCCGGGAAATTTCTTTGGAACGCATTATTCAACAAGCGGAAACGATATATGATAAAGACGTGAAGTCGGCCCGGGAAGGCTATCTTTGGGTGGACCGGTCTTCAAAAACCTGGGTCGTAACTTTGGGGGCGCTCAACGGCCTCGTTCAGGGCAGCCGGCTTGCCGTCTACAAGGGAGCAGAGAGAGTCGATACGGTGCAGGTGTCCACTCCCATGGATGTCATATCTTATGTCATCCCTACGGATAATTTAAAGAACCAGTATGAATTTGACTATTTTCGTGTCGCAATAGAATAAAACCGTTATGGCCGGATTTCTTGACAAGTTTAGACAATCTGTTTTTCATTCCGTTTGGAAGGACCAGCCGGCCCGGGAATCTTCTGTCAACATCGATGATAAAATTGCCTTGGGTGTTTTATTGTGGGTTGTTGCGGAAGCCGATAAGAGATTCCTGACGGAGGAGCGGGAGCAGGTTCGGAAGATATTGCAGGAAAGGGGGGGCATCTCCCCTCAGGACATGTCGTATATTATGCACTCCATAGAAATCGCTGCCCGGGAAAGAATCGATTTGTTTACCTTTACCAGCGAAGTGAAGCAGGATCTTCCGTATTCTGTTAAGAAGGATATTATCGAATGTCTGTTCCGTGTGGCTTGTGCTGATGGTGAGCTTGCACATGAAGAACATGAAATTATCCGTAAAATTTCCGGTTTATGCGGGGTCGATCACAAAGATTTCATTGAAGCTAAGTTGAAGATTAAAAAAGAGTTCGGATTGGATACCGCAGGATAGGACTCTTTTGGAGGATTTTGGGGAGACGTATTGCCCGGCTTTCGGAAGAGGTCTCTTTCGGTGTTCGTCCCCGAAGAAGCCGGGAATTTTCTCCGGTATCGTGACTGTTCTTGGGAAAAAAGAAGGCCCTGCCTCAACAATATGAATTCTGCAAACCGAAATCCCTGTGCTCTGTCAAATCTGGAATGCTGGCAGGCGTCAGGTCCCCGGGGATCCGGCAGAACCAAGTGAGATTATATGAAACGTTTCAGCACATTTGAAGGGGTGTTCACTCCGACTTTGCTGAGTATTCTCGGGGTCATCATGTATCTGCGTCTGGGATGGGTCGTCGGCCAGGTGGGGCTTGTCCAGACCGTTATGATCATCGTGTTGTCGAATATCATTACCCTTGCCACCGCTCTTTCCATGTCCAGCATTGTGACCAATATCCGCATAGGGACGGGAGGGGCCTATTCCATCATAGCGAAATCATTAGGCATTGAAGCCGGCGGCTCTATAGGCATTCCCTTGTACGTGTCCCAGGCTCTTTCCGTGGCTTTTTATATCGCCGGTTTTACGGAATGCTGGATCTCCGTCTTTCCGGAGCATTCTTTCCTTTTAGTTTCATTAATTATCTGGCTGCTGTTGATGATCATCACGTATATCAGCGCAAGTCTGGCCTTTCGGCTGCAGTATATTATTATGGCCTTTATCGGCCTTTCTTTGTTTTCAATTTTTTTCAGTAAGATGTCTCCCCCTGATTCCCTGGCGATTTTTAACGGCATGAGCAGCGAAGGTTTCTGGAAAGTCTTTGCGATTTTTTTTCCGGCGGTTACCGGGGTTCTGGCGGGAGCTTCCATGTCAGGCGAGCTTAAAGATCCGCGCAGCAGTATCCCCCGGGGGACGCTGGCCGCCGTAGGCCTGAGTTTTGTTATTTACCTGGGCTTGGCTGTCTTTCTTGCTTCGCGTGTTTCTGCGGCTGAACTGGTCCAAAATACGTCCATTGTCATGCAGTTAAGCCGGTGGCGATGGCTCGTTATCGCCGGAATCATGGGCGCGACGATATCTTCGGCTTTAAGCATGTTTGTCGGAAGTCCGCGGACATTATTGGCTCTCGGAAAACATTCCATCATTCCTTTTTCAAATTTATTTTCAGAAGTCAACAAAAAAGGAGAACCGTCCAATGCCATCCTGTTAACGGCGGTTATATCGTTTATTACGATCTTGATGGGAAGCCTTGATGCCCTGGCCAGACTCCTGACGATGTTTTTCCTCATCACCTACTGTATGATCAATTTTTCCGTCCTGATCGAACAGAGTATCGGTATTGCCAGTTTTCGTCCGACATTCCGGATCCCCCGTTTTGTCCCGTTCTTGGGCGGCATGGGATGTCTGATCGTTATGATGTTGATTGACTTTAAATTCAGTCTTATGGCCTTCGCTGTCATCGGCGTGATTTATTTCCTTCTTATCCGCAGGGAAATCCACGTCCATTCCCCGGATGTCCGCAGCGGTCTTCTCGTCTTCCTGTCGGAGCAGTTTGCCAAAGCCGCGGAACGTTTGCCCTACCATCCCAAAATTTGGAAACCGAATCTTCTGGTTCTTATGGACCGCTGGGAGACATATTACGCTGTTCAGCCTCTTATTAAGGCCATTGCCTTTCCGTCCGGCCGGCTGATGTTTGTTCAGGTCAGGGGTTTCTTGGCGACGGAAACCGGCGCGCCGGAAAAGAGGAAAGAGGAGCTGGACGCTCAGAAACAGCCGTTTATGGAGGGACTTCAGCATATAAAAGAGGAAGGATTCTTTGTGGAAGGCAGCGTCATAGAATCGGAAAGTTTTTCTGCCGCGAGTTGTGTCGCGATACAGTTAGTGAAAGACATGTTGTTCCCGCCGAATACGCTGTTTTCTTTGTTGCCGGACGACTCATCTGCGGACGGTGATCTTTTGCAGATTCAGCGGAAAGCGGTTGAAGCCGGGCTGGGGGTTATCATCCTCAAGCCATACCCGTCGATATTTCCGCAGAGGGAGAAGATCATTAATCTTTGGATCAGGCAACATACCCCGAATATTGACCTTTCCATTCTCATTGCTTTAAAGCTCAGAGATAATTGGGATGCTCAGGTCCGGGTCCTTCAGGTTGTCTCTGAAGAAAAAGACGTGCAGGAAGGATACGAATATCTTTATAAATTAAAGAAACTGATGCGACTTCCTCTGGAAATAGAGATGAAGGTGTTGGTCGGGGCTTTCAGAGAGAAAATTAATAACAGTCCTGCTGCCGACATGAATATTTTCGGAATGCCGGATGAACCCAATCTCAATTTTATTCGGATGGTTTCGGAATCCGTAAGAACCCCAGTGCTTTTTCTTCGTGATTCAAAACATGAAAGTGCTTTGGCTTAGTGTTTTGCCAAGTTGATTCCTTCATGCGGCGGGCCGTTCCCGTCCCGGGGCGTTCGCCCTTTCAGCGCCCGCAAACTTTTTAAGCCCGGGGAACGATCTGCTCCCCGTCTTCGGTCAATAGACGGTTTAAATGCTGTCAGGGCATTAAGATAAAAATCAAAAAATATTTTGTAATTTGTATATTTAAGATATATAATTGCCCCGGACTTTTAAACTGGGGTCACGAGCAAACAAAATAAATATTTATTATCCTTAAGTTCTCTATACACGAAGGAGGCCCTATGAAGATTTCCGACGTTCGTGAACTGTTGAAGAATAAGCAAGTCATTGAAGAGATTAATCGCCATTTATGGATTGAAAGCCAAAAGGCAGGTTATAGTATAGGTATCGAGAGAGCTACGGATGAATGGTTGCGGCTTTATGCCGAAGGCTGGATGAAGTATCATATGCCGGAGAAGTATCAAGCCTTGCAGATCAAAAAGAAAAAAGAGGCTGAGAAAATCGCCAAAAGAAAATCTGTTAAAACCAGAACAGTGAAAGTTAAGAAAAAAACGGTACGAAAGACCGCAAAAGCAAAATAGAAAAATTCCTCCATTATTGCTTTTGAACACAAAGGGCAGACATCACGTCTGTCCTTTTGTGTTGCCTTTTCCCTCCGCCCGGGATGTTGATATCCATCCTGTCCGAATATAAATTCCGTAAAAATTTTTTTGTGTCGGGTGATAATCAGGATAATGAAAGTTGGCGGAATTCCCAGAATCGTTTTGCATATATGAATAAAAGTCCTGCCAGAGACAGCACACTCACCCAGCACCCTATGGTGAAAGAAGCCGGGGCAAAAACGAATATAACTTTGTGGCGTCCGGCGGGCAGGAAAACCGAACGGATAAAATAATCCGTTTGCAGGACTTTGGATTCCTGGCCGTTGACAAACACCTTCCAGTCCGGATGATAAGCGTCTGCCAAAACAAGAAACCCGGGAGATTGCATGTTCACGCCCAGTCCGACCTGATTGGCTGAGTAGTGGCTGATCTTGACCGAAGAGTTGTCCTGCAGCGGGGCTTTTTTCAGCAGGTTAAGAATGGCGGGCAGGGGCGGATGATTCAGAATGGCGATATGGCGGCTTTTTTCTTTGAGGTGTTTTAACATTTGCAGGGATTTCTGTTCATCTGTTTCGAAAATAGCTTTGTGGACAATAAAGGCCCGGGGATAGGCATGAGGTCTTTCGTGAATTTTGACTTTTTCCCGGTATACGAGTCTGCTGTCCCGGGCAGCATCGCGGAAGTGCGCGAATTTTTTTTCGAATGTTTCGTCAGCCGGTTTTATGATAAAACGTACGTTCAGCAGGTTAAGGATGTCTTCACTATAGGGGAGAGGAATCGCTCTTAGAGCCGGAGGGCGCAGGTCGTCCCGGAAATGACGGGGCACAAAAAGTGTGTTCACGAGACGGACAAACCGTTTGGGAACCAATCCGAAAAAATATCCCAGATCATCAACTTCGAATCCGGTGGCGGTATTCGGGTAGAAGGCCCAGAAATTCCCATAACTCCTTGAACGCTCAGGCTGGGATTTTAGGAATTCGATATAAGGAACATCCCCGAAAGAATGAAAGCGAAAGGGTCTTTCCCGGTGAATATACGTAAATAACTCTCCGAAGATAACCGTTAGCAATAATAATCCCGTGATACGTTTTGTGATAATGGCCTTATCTCTACAGAAGAGAATGCCCTGCAAAATGACAAGCAAAGTAAAGGCCAGGAAGCTTGATTTGAAGGCTTGCGGCAGTGTCTCCGGATCATTATGAAAAACGAGATGGAGCGTTATGGTGATTATGAGAAAGAGGCTGAAGGGAATTCCTTTTAAGAATAAATTTCGGCTGAGGACAATACTTCTGACCCCCATCCCCGTTAATACGGCCAGGGAAAAAGCCGCCAAGGAAGGGGTGTGGCTGGCAAAACGGCAGGAGCTGAACAAGGGCAGATATCCGATCCAATTAATAAAAGGCAGGGCATATTGTTTGCTGATGATAAGAAAGGCGATGACGGCAAAGAAATAATTTGCACCCTTTTTTTGTTTGTTGTAAAGGCTGATGAAAGCCAGGGCAAAAGGCAGTGTCCCGATATACCCTCCCCACCAGCCGGAGAAAACCCATTTATAAGTGAGCGGGACGTCCTGGAAGAAATAGGGCAGGGCGAGAGTTAAGGCGCGGGAGCGGTGCTCCTCCAGCAAAAGGCCGACCCCTTCAGGGTGTGCGCTCCAGAATTCAAAAAGAAGATTTTTAAAGAAGGGGAAAGTGTCAAACGCCGTAAGCCCCAGAGCCCAAAAGTAGGCCATGACATATAGCAGGACCGTTCTCCGGACCGGGACGGTTTTTCGGTGTGCCCATAGCCGGAAGACAAAAAAACAAAAGCTATAAAAATTCCCCAGAAACACGTTTTCCGGATGTCCTCCCAATATGGAAAAGGCCGCCGCGAGACTCAGGAAAGCCGCGTCTTTCATTTTGTGGTATCTGACAAGTCTTTCTGCCGCCAAAAGGATCAAGGGGGTTGTGATGTCGACATTGGCGGTCCAGTATTGCAGCAGGAGGAGCGGACCGCTTAACATAAAAGCAACCGCGGAACAGAGCGCGGGGGCCGTTTTGAAGCCGAGGGTTCTCATGAACCAGAATGTCAGGCATCCGGCTAATAAGAGACGCGCCAGTATGAGCAGATCCCAGGCATAGTAGTCCGGAAAGATATAAAGAATGAAATTCAGGGGATAGAAGATGCCTATTTGCATCATGGCGATGAAAGGATATCCGCAGGCCTGGTGGGGGTTCCAGAGAGGAAGTATCCCTTTTTTCAGATTTTTTTTGATAAAAGCATATGCGGGTTCTTCGAGGACCGGGGAATCTGTCCCGTTGACGGGGATAAATTTGGGTTTATTGTTTTCTTGCCCGTAAGCGCCTGTGGGCAGGGCCTGGGAATTAGCGGTGGTGACTTTAAAGGTTTTATTAAGAAAGACAACGTCATAAAATGCGATGATAAGCAGCAAGCTCAAAAAGCAGGGGATCAGGAGAGCTCTTTTTTTCAGCAAGTGCGTCATGGTTTCTATAGTATAATAATGTTGCCGGTATCAATCAAGCAGACAGTTGAATAATCAAAGGGATAAAAAAACCCCCTGAAGATGTCAGGGGGTTTTTAAAGAGTACAGAAAAATTATTTTCTCTTAGCAGCGACTTTTTTCTTAGCAACTTTCTTCTTTGCGACTTTCTTCTTGGCAACTTTCTTCTTTGCGACTTTCTTCTTTACGACTTTTTTCTTGGCAACTTTTTTCTTAGCTGCTTTCTTTTTTACTGGCATGTTCCTTTCTCCTTTCTTGAAAGAAGTATTTTTAATATTATTAATTAAATGATAACACACACATAGTTCAATGCAAAAAATAATTTAAGTTTTTTTTAATAATAAATGTTTTCGTTGTTAAAAAATGTTGTCCGTTTTATTTGAAGAATGATAAAATAATGTGAAAATTCCCGTCGAGAAAAAAATATAATTACTATGGCGCGATCATAGCGCGGGATCACAAGAGTTAAATGGCCTGTTGATGATAAAAAAAGAAATAAAAAAATATGCGCGCATTGTATATTCATATTCCTTTTTGTGTTAAAAAATGTTTTTATTGTTCGTTCGTTGTTGCTGTGTCAAAAGAGCAGCATATGGACCGATATGTTCATTGTCTTATGCGCGAGGCTCAGCAGCATCAGGGGCAGAGTCTTCGTTCTGTCTATATCGGAGGGGGAACCCCCACTCTGCTAAAAACCCGGCAGCTGCAAGAACTCCTGCAATATATTTTTCGGGTGTTCCGTTGCGACGGCATTCAAGAGGTGACGATAGAGACGAATCCTGAAACGATGGATGAGGAGAAAGCGGACGTTTTGTATGGCCTGGGGGTTAACCGGGTCAGTCTGGGAGCGCAGACGTTTCATGATAAATATTTGAGTTTTTTAGGCCGTAATCATCAGGCGGCCGCTGCTTATAAGGCTTTTGCGATGTTGCGGACGCGCGGTTTCAGTAATGTTAATCTTGACTTGATGTATTCTTTTCCGCAGGAAAGTTGGGATGAGATCGAATATGATTTAAGTTGTGTTTTCGATCTCCGTTGCGAACATGTGTCTTTGTATGCATTGACGGTTGAACAAAGAAGCCGTTTTTACGTCCGGAGCGTTCAGCCTCTGCCCCGGTCGCAGGAAGCAGAAATGTATCGGCGGACATACGAACGGCTTGCCAGCAATGGGTATCAGCCGTATGAAGTCAGCAATTTTGCCAGGCCGGGATACGAATCTGTTCATAATGTCAATTATTGGCAGGGTGGGGATTACATCGGTTTGGGCGTGGGGGCCCATTCCCACAATCAGGGGCGAAGGAGTTGGAATTTAGAGAAGCTGAATGATTATATGTCCCGGGTGGAACAACACCAAAGCCCGGAGGCCGGGCATGAAGTCTTGTCACCTCTTCAGCGTTTGAAGGAAAGCCTGGCTTTTGGATTAAGGATGGACCGCGGTGTTGATATCAGCCAATTGGAAGAAAAATATCAAATAAGGCTGCCTGATGAAGTAAGAATGCAAATTAACACTTTTATAAAGGAAGGGTGGCTGCAGCAAGAACAGACGGTGTTAAGAGCCACAGGGCAAGGCCGACTTATCCTCGATAATATGATGCCGTATCTTATGTAATATATATTTTAGCGCGAGGAAATACCGCGTGCCCGATATCGCGCGATTCCGAATCCTTTCTTCTTATAATCCCTGACCGCAAAATTTATTGTAAAGTATCCCGGATAAGGAATTGAAAAAAGTTCGCTTTGTGGCACGTTTCAATGCAAGAGAACAATTAAAAGGAAATGTGGTTATGTTGAGCGATACGCCGGCTGTGGTGGAATAATTCCAAAAGAAGCTTCTCTATATAATGGAGGTGTTGTTTTTTTATCTTCAGCTTTTTCAGGATTTTTTCGGAACGCTTTAACCGGGTCTGGATCTGATCCAGGCTGTAGGCCAGGCTGCCTGTCTGGATAAAAATTTTCCGCAGCGCCGTGAGATCCTTATAGGTTGTGTGGGGTTTGGTGAAATAATAGAGGAATTGGGAGCGCTGTTTCCCTTTGAGGTGCCGGTAGGCATGGCAGACCAGCAGGGTTTTTTTTGATTCGGCGATGTCGCTTAATATGGACTTGCCGATGTTTTTTTGTGTATCAAACACCCCGATGATGTCGTCTTGTATTTGGAAGGCCTGTCCGATCAGGAGTCCGAGTTCTGATAAAAGGCGCGTGTCCTGCTCATTGGCTCCGGCTAAAATGGCGCCGACGACTAGCGGACAGTCAAAGGTGTAGCGGGCTGTTTTAAGAGAATAGTTCAGAAAGACATCTTTTTCTGTGACCTGGGGGATCTTCCTGTTCCCGTGCAAGGTATCAATAAATTCCCCCATGGCCGTAAAAACCGCTGTCTGAATAAAATACTTCAAAGCTTTTTCTTTCCGTTTCTTGTCTTCGTTGATCGATAGAAAAGCGTCGATAGCTAAGGCATAGACGATATCTCCGGCAATAATGCTCAAGTCTGTGCCCAAACGGGCCGGATCCGGTGTTTTAGCGGCTTTTTCAAGCATTTTGTGCATCGTCGGCTTTCCCCTGCGCAAGTCCGAACGGTCGATAATATCATCGTGAATCAGCATGAAATTGTGCAGTAATTCGATGCAGGAGGAGACATAGTAAATGGAAGGCGTCATCCGGATGCTTTTGCGGCAGTATCCTTTATAACTGCAAATTAAGAGAAGAGGGCGGATGCGCTTCCCGGGGCGCAGTACGAAATCTCTGATGCTGTGAAAGAGGATGGGGTCAATCTGCTGAAGGTTATATTCTTTATAAGCCTTGTTCAGGAAGGCTTCTAAACTTTGGTCGATTTTTTTTCTCATTTGTGTTAACATGGGCATTATCGTAACATATTTAATTTTGGGTCGCAACTTCTATTCTTGCGGGTTAAGCCGAAACGCTTTTGATAAAGTCCGGGGGCTGAATTGCGATGCATGCTGTTGAGGTGTCGGGTATTTCAAAGAATCAAAGATTGTTATTTAAGGAATAAGGAGATCATTATGAAAAATAAAATTTTAGCGCTGTTAATGGTAGCAATGCTTTTCCCTGCCCGCGTCTTTGCCGACGTTATTTATTTAAAGGGGGGCCGTGAGATTTCCGGTAAGATTGTGAAGGAGAGCAAGTATTCCATGAAGGTTTTAGTCGGTGAGGTTCTGCAGACAATTTATTATGAAGAGGTTGAGAAAGTTATCCGGGATGAAGATATTTCCAAAGAACGGCGGGAGAAAAGAAAGGATGCGGCCGAGAAAAGGGAATTGATCTTTGAACTGCTCAAGGCGAATAAGGCCCGCAGTAACATGCAGATAATATTCAACCAGATTATCGAACAGGCCCCGGAAGAAACACGGGAGAATTTAAGAAGGGTTTTGATCCCGGATGATGTTATTGAACAGCTGATCCCTGTCTACTCTAAATATTACACAGCGGAAGAACTTCAGGATCTGATCGACTTTTATTCCAGCCCAACCGGCCAAAAACATCTTGTGAATACTCCGAAGCTTTTGGAGGAAAGCATGCAGGTCGCCGTAGACTATTTTAAAGACAAGGTCGGCGCCCAGTAGAATGAGCGGAGTCGGGGGGTAGGCCACCGACTTTGCCTGTTTAGAGAGCAGAATCCCCGCGTGGTATCTGAAACACGATCAAGGCCAGTATCCCGCCTGTTTATCGCGATTAATCTGGGAAAAATCTTGACCGCAATTTTTCTCTATGATAATATCCCACGTATTCTTTACTATATTTTTCAAAATAATAACATTATCAGAAAGAGGATGGACCATATGAAGTACGGATATTTTTCAAAATCAGGCTTAGAATATGTTATTACAACTCCGCTCACGCCCCGCCCCTGGATCAATTATCTTACAAATGAAAATTACTGTTGTATCCTCTCACAGTGTGCCGGGGGATACAGTTTTTATAAGGACTGCCGAAGCAACCGTATTACGCGCTGGGCCCCGGAAAACTGGCATTTTGACCGGCCGGGGAAATACATCTTTATGCGAGAAGGTAAGAAAGCCTGGTCTTTGACATACCAGCCTCTTCGGGTGACGCCTCAGCAGTATGAATGCCGGCATGGCCTGGGGTATACGACGATTTCCGCCTTGAATAATGGTGTCCGCTCGGAAGTAACTTTTTTTGTGCCGGAGGATGAATCCTGTGAAGTTTGGCTGGTGAACATCACGAATCCGTCGAAAAAGGAAAAAAAACTGGAAGTTTACCCTTATGTGGAATTTCTCATAGGAGATTATCATGAGGATTTGAGATACCGGAACATTATGAACTTATACAACCGGGTATGGTTTGATAAAAAACAGAAAGTTGTGTATGCCAAGAAGACCGCTCAATGGCAGGGGATGAATATCCAGCCGTTTGATTCCCTGATATACTTTGCTTCTTCCTTGCCCGTCAAGGGCTGTTGCACTCAGAAAGATGCGTTCCTGGGCCGTTATAACACCGAGGAAAAGCCGGAGGCGGTGATTGACGGTCATTTCAAGAATTTTTATCTCTGTTCCGGGGAAGACAGCATAGGAGCCTATAAGCATACGCTGACATTAGGCCCGGGGCAGTCTAAAGAATTCACGGTCGTTTTAGGACAGAGCCATGATATCTCAGGTATCGGGAAGACCGTTGCTAAGTATCGTCAACCCAAATTAGCCAGGCAGGAGCTGATCCGGACACAGGATATCTGGAAGAAGCGTGTCGTGGATAATATTGTCTGTAAAACCCCGGATAAAGATTTCGACACCCTTTTCAACATTTGGGTGAAATACCAGCTGTATATATGTAATCTCTGGTCACGGTCCCCGAGTTTTTACCACGAGGGATCCGGCGGCCGGGGCTACCGGGATTCCGCCCAGGATTCTGAGGCGGCTGTTTCTATCAATGCGGCCCTAACGCGTCAAAAAATTTTAAAACTGGCCTCTTTGATCCGCAGGGACGGGACATCGGCTCCCGGGTGGTCGGACACCGTAGGCCCGCATAAATTTCTTCCCAATAAAGACCACCCCATCTGGCTGACGGCGACAGTGAGTTCTTATATTAAGGAAACCGGAGACAAGGATATTCTCTTTGAGTACGTCCCTTATTTAAAAGACAAGTGGATCAACGGCTGGGAGGTGGATCCGCAGCACAAAGGAGGGGCTCAGACCGATGGGGAAGGCACCCTTTTCGAGCACTTAGAAAAGAATCTGCGTTATTGCTTTAACGATGTCGGAGAAAAAGGGTTCCCCAGAATCGGCCATGCTGACTGGAATGATGCTATTGACGCTGCCGGTATTCAGCATAAAGGGGAAAGCGTCTGGTTGGCAGAAGCTTTGGTCCGGTCGCTTAAAGTTTTAGCCGAACTTTGTCAGCTGGTCAATGAAGAACAGAAAAAAGCGGAATATTTGCAGATGGCCAAGACGATGGATGAGCGGATAAATACCGCGGGCTGGGACGGAGAATGGTACGCCCGCGGATTTGATGACCAGGGGCAGGTCTACGGAAGCAAGAAAGACAAGGAAGGCAAAATCTTTTTAAATGCGCAGGCCTGGGCAGTGCTTTCAGAAGTGGCCCGGGGTGATCGCTTGAAAAAAATCCTGCAGGCCACGGATAAATATCTTAACGGTCCCCATGGGCTGGCTCTTTTTGCTCCTGCCTATTCTGACTGGGTTCAGAGGCTGGGACGCATCAGCATGTTTTCTGAAGGGACAAAAGAGAATGCCGCTGTTTTCTGCCACGCCGCCACTTTTATGGCGGTCGGGTATGCCATGGCCGGCTACGGGGCCAAAGCTTATGAGGCTGTGTGTAAGATCATGCCCAACAAACAAAAGAATATGGAGCTGTATAAGACGGAACCGTATGTTTTTGCCGAATATTTAGTCGGGCCTGGCAACCCCTACCGTTACGGGGAGGGGGCTTTTACCTGGATTACCGGAACGTCGGGATGGAATTTTATGTTGGCTACGGAATGGATTCTGGGGGTGCGGAGAGATTATGAGGGATTGAGGATTGATCCGTGTCTTCCTCCTCAGTGGAAAAAATGTTTTATCCGCCGGCCCTTCCGGGGGGATGTTTATGAAATAGAGATTTTTAACCCTCAAGGCAAGGAAAAAGGCCGGAAAACGATCACGGTGGATGGGCAGGTCATAGAAGGGGATATCATTGTTCCTTTTAAAGATGCCCAGGTTCATAAGGTTAAAGTTGTGATAGAATAAAGGGACAGATTCCCTTTTTCTCTAAGATTCGATACCGGAATGCTTTTTTTGACAAAATAAAATGTGCGTGATAGAATACTCGATCATTATTTTTACATTTGAATACAATCCGTATTTAACTTAATAATCCCAATAAGTTAAAGCTCAACCCCAGAGATATTTTATTCGCGGACCTTCACACCTTGGGGCTACTATATTAAAGGATTGACCATGAAAGGGAAATTTCTGGCAGGCATATGTTTGGCCATAGCCGTTATCTGGAGTTGTCAAAGCTGTGGTGGCCCAGCCGTTCCGCCGAATAAGAATATCATTACGGTTTGGCACTGGATAACTGACCGGCATGAAGTTTTAAAGGAGTTAGCGAAAAAATATCAAGAAGAGACCGGAGTTGAAGTCATCTTTGAACTTTACGCCCCTTCTGATGTTTACTCCCAAAAAATCATTGCCGCAGCCCAAGCCAAAATCCTTCCTGATATCTTTGGAATCCTGGATAAGAAATCCGTTTTTGCTACCTTTATTGAAAGCGGATATGTTGCGGATCTGTCTGAAGAATTTGTCAAAGATAATTCAGCCTGGGAGAAAAGCCTTTTCCCGAAGGCCCTTGCCGCAAACCGTTTTGATGAAGGAAATAGCTATGGCATTGAACCCGGAATCTACGGTGTTCCCATCGATGTCACGAATGTTCAGATGCTTTATAATAAAGCCTTGCTGGAAAAGGCCGGAATCAGTAAAGTGCCTCAAACTTTTGATGAGTTTCTGGAAGCCATTGAAGCTTTAAAACGCGTTGGGGTATCCGGGCTTGTTTCCGGGTGGGGGGAATTATGGCTGGTGAATTGTTTTGCCTCCAATTATGCTTTCAATATTTTAGGTGAAGATAAAGTTATGGCCACGTACCGCGGCAAAGTCCCGTATACAGATCCCGAATGGATCGAGGTTCTTCAGGTTTTTGCAACTTTACGCGATAAAGGGGCCTTAGCCGAAGGGGTCGTGACAAAAGCCAATAAATATGCTGAGCAGGATTTCGCCTTGAACCGTAACGCATTTGCTTTTAACGGCTCCTGGTGCGTCAATGTTTATCATAAGATGAATCCTCATCTTGATTATGGCGTTATGCTGCCACCGAAATACAGCAAGAATATCCCGATGCGCATATGGGGCGGGGCAGGATCATCGTTTGTCGTTAATAATTCAAGCGATAAAAAGGATAAGGCGATTGCGTTTTTAAAGTGGCTTTCGGCGAAAGAACAGCAAGCTTATTTATCAAAGGAGACTTTAAATTTACCGGCGAATCGCTATGCTTTGACCGATATCCCGGATGTGCTTTCGGAATTTGCCAGAGCCATGGACGCGACAACACATCCAACGATCTGGCCGCTGGATGAACATCCTTTGGTCGTTGAGGCATTTGATAAAGGCATTCAGTCGATTATTATCGGTGAAAAAACGCCTCAACAGGTGGCAGAAGAAGTGCAGAAAGTCAAAGAACGCCAGATGGCGAAAAAGAAGAAGCGCGAATAAATTTAAGGTTAAACCTTTAAAATATGGCTTTACCCCAAAAAAGGAGCATGTCGCTTCCCCGTATTCGTGACCAGCTGGGAAGTTTTGCGTTTGTTTTACCTGCGGTCTTTATTTTCTTAACCTTTTACATCGCTCCTTTTCTGGAAATTTTTAATCTTTCCCTGCAGGAATGGAACGGCATTAGCCCGACACGTATATATGTCGGTTTTGAGAATTTTAAAGAACTGATGAGTGATAAGAGCTGGTGGGTCTCCATGTGGAACGCCGCTTATATCACGCTTATTGCTTTGACTTTTCAGAATGCTTTGGCTTTTGCCTTGGCTTTGGCGTGCGACCGGGAGATTTTTCTGAAAGGGTTTTACCGGGTGATCTTTTTCATCCCGCCGGTTCTCTCCGAGGTTGTTGTTGGCCTCATTTGGAGCTGGATCCTTTATCCCGGCTTACAAGACGGGCAGCATATCGGCTTGCTGAATTATTTTCTGCATAAAATTGGTTTTTCTCATCTCGTTAATAATTGGTTATCCGATCCTAAGACGGTTTTAACCTGTGTGGCTGTCGTTCACTCCTGGAAAGGATTCGGATGGGGCTTCGTTATGTTTTTAGCCGGCCTTCAGACCATTGACCGGCAATTATATGAAGCGGCACGAGTTGACGGGGCAGGCTCATTCAGTGTGTTTAAGAATGTCACAGTCCCGATGATGCTTCCGGTTATTGTTGTTGTCATGATTTTAACAATTCTCGGGGCGATGCAGGCTTTTGTTTTGATTTTATCTTTAGTCGGTCCTTCTGGATTAGTGGACTATACATCTGTTCCTGTTACAAAAATTTTAGAAGCCATGACAAGGCAGAATCGTTACGGGTATGCCTGTGCCATGGGTGTTAATTTCGGCATGATCTTGATTGCCGTGTCTTTTTGTTTGAAAAAACTTTCCGCTCACATGAAACAGGCCTGATTCCCTATTGTCGGGCAGAGGGGGGATGTTTAAATGAGGATAAATTATGGTTAATAAATACCGGGTGATTCGGGCGACAAAAGCCGTTTCCGTTCACATTTTTCTTCTTGCCATAGCCATAACCTGTCTCTTCCCGCTGTTTTGGATGCTGCGTTCCGCCCTGATGACCAACGCAACGGTCTTTACAGACAAGTCTTTGATCCCATCGGAGATATATTTTGACAACTTTATCAAAGCCTGGACCGAAGGCCAATTCGGCATGTATTCTTTAAACAGCGTGATTTACACTTTTTGCGTTGTGGCGGGTATTGTGCTCATCGCTTCTTTGGCGGCATATGCTTTTTCCCGTCTTCATTTCCCAGGAAAGAATTTTTTCTTTTATATGTTCGTGGCTGCCATGATGATCCCCCTGCCGGGAAGTTTCGTCCCGTTAACCGTTCTTATGACAAAGCTTGGATTTATCAACTCTCCTTACACCTATGTCAGGCAATTAGGTTATATCCTTTGTATGATTAATGTCGGGCTGTCTTTAAGTATTTTGCTATTGAAAACATTTTTTGATAAAATGCCGCCTGATCTGGAAGATGCCGCGCGGATCGACGGCTGTACAAAATTGGGGATATGGCGCCATGTGGCCCTGCCTCTGGCAAGGCCGGCTATCGCGGTTATCGTTATCTTCAACGCTTTAAATGTTTGGAATGAGTATATTTTAGCGATGTTATTGTTGAATGACATTCCTAATAAGCCTACCATCATGCCGCTTCAGCGGGGATTAATGGTTTTTCAGGGTGCTCATAGTGTGGATTATCCGCTTCTCATGGCCGGATTAAGTATCGCAGCTATCCCGATCATTATTGTGTATCTTCTTATGCAGAAACATATCATAAAAGGATTATTATCTGGCGCAGTTTTCGGATAACAAGAATCGGAAGGGGTGTTTATAGTGAAAAAAATAGTTTATACAACGCTTATGGCCGGCTTGATTTTTATGTCTTCTTTAGCCGGTGCCCAGGAAGAAAAAAGTTCAGAAACGGAAAGTCAGAAGGCAACAGCGGAAGCTATCACGAAAGAAGATCAAGGAAATATGCCGGATGTTGAAACTCAGGACGCAGCCGAAGCTGATGTCCCGGCTGAGTCGATTGATGAATCAGCCGCTGATCAATCCGTGAAACTAAATATCCCCTTTGAGGATTTTGCTCTTAATCAGGATGCAACGCCGGAAGACGTGGTCCGGAAATGCTGGGAGCTGTCCCACCAGGGGAATTTAGAGCAACTGGATAAACTGGTTGAAGCGGTTTTATCTGTCTATAAAGAGAAGGCCAAGGAACAGCAGGCCGGGTTGACGGAATTCCCGTCAAAGGGCAAGGAAAAGGAATGTCAGGAATTAAATGATCTTGCCACCGTCCTTTTTATTCAGGCCGAAGCTTACATGAATTACGGCAAGACCGAGCAGTCGATCCGGGTATTTCAATCCATTATCGACGAGTATGGCTGGGCTCAAGCCTGGGATCCCTCCCGAGGATCGTTGTGGTCCGTCGCGGAGAAAAGTCAGGACAGTATTGATGTGATGACCGGCAAAGTTGAAGAGGAGGAGGAGGTGCCTCCGACTCGTCTGCGGACACTGCCTTCTTTAGCCAGGCCGGGGACAGAAAAAGTCATCGATTATCAGAAGTATGGCGAGTTTGTTGAGGTGGGCACAAAAGATTATCGTTATAAAATCAATGATTTCAAAGGCCTCAAAGAAGCCGTGGGAGAAGGCATTTATCCGAATAACAGCGATATCCTGAAGAATCCCAAATATAAACAAGCGAAAAAAGAAGGACGCCTGGACGGTAGCCATTGGGATTTTGTGTACAGTGATGATTTGGAGGCAGCCTTTTTTAAATGGGCTACCGCACCTGAGCCGGGAGGGATCAAACTGTTTTATATGGCCATGATTTTAGAGAAAGCGCAGATGTATTATGAGGCGATTAAAGCTTACCACGCGCTTGTTGTGCATTTTCCTAAAACAATCGGCTGGACATATTGGCAGACGCCTTGGTATCCGGCCCAGGCCGCTGTCGCGAAGATCATTCATCTTGTCCGTTCTCATCCCGAGTTGAATTTAAAAGTGAAATGGATGAAGATGACTGTTATCAACGGATTTGATAATGATGTGAGCAATGATGCCGTTATCACCTATCCCGGCGTGATAGAGGAGAAAGGGTTTCTTGATAAAGTTAAGGATAAGATGAATCTTGATAAAAAGACCGTCCCTCTGCGGAAAATTAAAAGAAGGTTGGGAGAGGGGAAAGTCTCGCTGGTGCAGTACGAGAACGGTCATTGGCAGTTATTAGTCGAAGGGAAACCCTATATCATCAAAGGTGTTACTTATGCCCCGACAAAGATCGGGCAAAGTCCGGATAAAGGGACCCTCGTTTCCTGGATGTATGAAGACACGAACAAAAACGGTCTTCCGGACGGTCCTTATGATGTCTGGGTGGATGCTAACGAAAATAACCAACGGGATGACGATGAACCGGTTGTCGGTGATTTTCAGCTGATGGCGGAAATGGGCGCCAATACAATACGTGAGTATCATCAACCGTTTAAGCCCAATAAGGAAGTTTTTCGTAAGTTATATGATGAATTCGGCATCCGGGTGATTCTGGGAGATTTCTTGGGAAAATACACTTTAGGTTCAGGAGCATCCTGGTTTGAAGGGACGGATTATGAAAATCCTGAACACCAAAAGAACATGATGGAGTCGGTTCGTCAGATGGTGCTGGAGCATAAAGACGAACCTTATTTATTGTTTTGGCTGTTGGGGAATGAAAATAACTACGGGGTCGCTTCAAATGCTGATACAAAGCCAGAGGCATATTACAAGTTTGCGAACGAAGTGGCCAAGATGATTAAATCATTAGATCCGGAGCACCCGGTAGCTTTATGTAACGGGGACACTCTATATCTGGATATTTTTGCGAAGCATGCCCCTGATATTGATATGTTTGCCGCGAATGCTTATCGGGGGGATTATGGTTTTGGCGCGTATTGGCAACAGATCAAGGAAGCTACGGACAAGCCTGCTTTTATTACCGAATACGGTTGCCCGGCTTATGCGAAACATTTAACGCAGGAAGAAGGGGAGGAAGCCCAGGCGAATTATCACCGGGGCAACTGGTATGATGTTGAAGCCAATATGGCTGGCCGTGCGGAGGGTGAGGGCAATGCCCTGGGAGCCGTTGTTTTCGAATGGACGGATGAATGGTGGAAGAATTATGAGCCTTTTTATCACGACCGTAAATCGGATGCCATCGGGCCTTTCCCGGGCGGATATTATTATGAAGAATGGTTTGGCATTACATCCCAGGGCAACGGGACAGACAGCCCTTTTATGCGCCGTCTGCGAAAGACTTATGAATTTTATAAGGAAGCCTGGAATGAGCTCCCCTGAGATCGTCCCCGTGGGGGTTGTTAATAAAATTTGCTATATAATAGTAAAAAATGTTATAATTACTGAGTTATTTTCATCTATATCTTAATAAGAGAGGGGGTGTTGGCAGGTAGTATAATCAAAATTGTTTTATCTGACCGCTTGGTTAGATATCCTTAAAATTACTTTTTAAGGAATTCACATAAATCAAAATTAAAGAATTTTTAAGTAAAATGAATTGGAGGATGGTAGAGATGTTAAAAAAGATTTTCTTTGTCATGATGGCTTTGGTATTGGGTTTATCGTTGGCCATTCCAGGAAAGGCATTCGCTTATAACTTCGGGGATTATCGTTCCGTGACATTGATCACCAAAGCATGGGGATCTTTAGCAGAGAACGATTTGGAAGCTGTATTGGCATACACAAATAAGTGTATCGAACTTTATGCCGAGCAAGGGCAAAAAATGCAGGCGAGTTTAACAGAGTATCCGACAGGAACCAATGATGAAATTTTTTCCTATTGGGCGCTCAATGATATCGCTACCGGTTTATTCATTCAAGGAGAAGCTTATCGCAAGGCTAAAATGAATGACGAAGCTGTTAAAGCCTATCAGAAGCTTATTGATGAGTATTCATACGGGCAATGCTGGGATACCAAGGGATGGTTCTGGAAGCCGGCCGAAGCGGCAAAAGAAAAAATCGCCATGATTGAGTCCGGGTCAGATTTGGATTTCGGGGATTACACATCCAGCACTCTCGCGGTTAAAGCTTGGGAAGCCTTAGCCGAAAAAGATCTTGATTCCGTGTTGGCTTATACAAATAAATGCCTGGAGCTGTATGAAGAAAAGGCCAAGGAAATGCAGGAGTCGCTCACGGAATATCCCTGGGAATCCAAGGACAAGATTTTTTCTTACTGGGCATTGAATGATATCGGCACCTGTCTTTTTATCAGAGGCGAAGCCTATATGAACGCCGGTAAAAATAGCGAAGCTAAAGAAGCGTTTAAGAAATTAGTCGACGATTATTATTTTTCTCAGTGCTGGGATCCCAAGGGTTGGTTCTGGAAACCGGCAGAAGCAGCACAGCAAAAGTTGGAGGCTTTGGAAGATTAATAAAAGACAATGACAGTGACATGTCATTGATCCTCATTCTGAAACAGGATCCTTAAGGTTCTTTCCTCAACTTGGGGATCCTGTTTGTTTTATAGACAAGTAAGCAGAAAAATCAAAGATCATTCAAATCTAAGAAAGGGTTTCTGATGGCCATTAAAAAAAATTTTTTTCTATTGGCCCTGTGTGTGTTCGTCGTGTGGGGGTGTAACCGGACCAGCGTAAGTTCGACGGGGCAGAGTAATAATTATGAGCAAACGGAAAGTACGTTCAAGCCCTTTATCGTGTATAAAGATAAAGGCTCAAGAGATAACCATTTTGTTCCCTCTGGCTTTATGCCCAACGGAAAATGTCTTAATTTTAATGATGCCTGGCAGCAAGACTGTTATGATGGAAAAACCTGTATGCGCGTGGAATATGAAATTGAATGTTCCCAGGAAGATCAAAAATGGGCGGGTATTTATTGGCTTAATCCGGCGAATAACTGGGGGAACCAGAAAGGCGGTTTTAATTTGGAAGGCGCGCGGGAATTAAGTTTTTGGGCCAAGGGTGAGAAAGGCGGAGAACGTATTGAAGAGTTTAAGATGGGAGGCATTACCGGAGATTACCCGGATTCGGATATGGCCATCATCGGACCTGTGATCCTGACGAATGAGTGGAGGAAGTATACCATTGATTTAAGAGGCCGGGATTTATCTTATGTCAGCGGCGGCTTTTCGTGGTCAACAAATGTTGATGTGAATCCGGAGTCTTGTACATTTTATTTAGATAATATTCAGTATGAGTAGTAGGAATATTTTTTATGGGAAAGGGCAGCCAGACCGGCTGCCCTTTTTTTTGTGCGCGCTCGTCTTGGCGGGCTATTTCGGGGAAATATATATGATGAGGTGTAGAAAAACTATTGCCGTGTAATAATTTATTGCTTTTTTTCTTGTGTTAAAAGATATCCTTTGTTATATTCATAACATACTTATAAATACTATTATCATAAGGAGATAATATGTCGAGAGCTGCAAAGTCCATATTAGTTTTTTTGCTCTTATTGCTTTTTGTCTCCGTCGGATTGTTAACTTATGTCGCTTTACAGAAGCAGGAAGTGGATAAGGCGAAGATTTCTTTGGAAAAGCAAATTGATGAATTCCAGGGCCGGGAGAAAAAATATATTCTGGAGAACAAGGACCTTCAGGAAAAGCTGAAGGTGGCGGAGAAAATCAAGACAGAATTGCAGGAGAAATTAAGTTCTTTTGACGGCAATATGGAAGATCTTGATTTGAAGCTGAAGGAGTTGTCGCAGGAGCGGGAGGGGTTGCAGGAAAAGGTTAAGAAACTGGAGGGCGAGCGGGAAAAGTTGTTGGCTCAGCTTAAGGAAAAGGCGGAGCCGCAGGTGGTTTACAAGTATGTCGACCGGGATACCGGAGCCCCTGTTCCGCAAGACCAGTTGCAGAGACCTTTGGCGGATAAAAAAGTCCCGGAGAAACAGGCCGTGCAGGAAAAACCGGTGAGTCCTCCGTCTCTGGAAATATCATCTGATAATGAAAATTATTGGGCGCAGGTCATTAAAGAAAAAACCGCGCTTGAATTGGAAACGGAAGATTTGCAGGGCAGGCTTGAAAAGAGCATGCTTGAGCTGGAAGAAATGAAGAAGAGGAATTCCGACCTGGAGCTGGGCTTGTCGGAATTGAACAATGAAAAAGAGTCTATCGAGCGGAAGATCAAGCACGGGAATGACCTGGCGGACAATCTTTCCCTGGAGCTGGCCCGTTCCGAAAATGACAAGAAGTTCCTCAACGGCAGGCTTGGCAAAATGAATGACGAAAATACGAATTTAAGGAATCAGATCAAGGGATTGACTTCCACGAAGATTGCTCTGGAAAAGAGCATTGTCCGTCTGCAGGACGAAAAAAAGACCATCGAACGTAAACTGCTTGAGACAGAAAACATTATTCAAAACCGGATAGATGAAATCTGGGACATTAAAGACAGCCTGGAAAAGAATTTTAAATCGACGGACAGCCAGGCGTCCGGTGAAGTGGAACTGCCACCCATCGTTGTGTCCTCCTCTAATCATTCTGTCCTGGAAGATGAGGTCGCTGTCGCAGTATCTCCCGGGTTTGACGGGAATGTTGTTTCTGTGAATGACGAAAACAATTTTGTTATTGTCGATTTGGGGGAGAGTGACGGCCTGAAGCTCGGAGATAACATGAGCGTTTATAGAGGCGCTGAGTATGTGGCTGCCTTAGAGGTTATTCAGGTCAGAAGCGATATCGCCGCGGCGGATATAAAAAACAAGGTTACGACTATTCAAGTCGGAGATACGGTGCGGTAGAATAGGATAACGTGAGCCGGAAACGTAAAGTTAGTATAGATGATGTAGCCCGACGAGCCAGAGTGTCCATCACAACGGTCTCGCGTGTTATTAATAATGTCCCTACTGTAAGCCCTCAGAATCGTGCGAAGGTCGAAGAAGCGATTGCGGCTTTGAAATACAAACCGGACGTCAGCGCCCAGCGTTTGGCCAGCGGGACGAACAATGCTATCGGATTAGTTATGCCAGGATACCCTGGCATTTTTTATTCTTTTTACGCGATAGAGATCATTCGCGGGGTGGGGCATGCCTGTGAAACATTGCGTCTGGACCTGGTCTTCCACATAACCAATGGTTTTAATCCTATCAACACCAACAGTGTCGGCGGTGTTATTTTTGCTGATATTATTGAAAACCGAAAGCAGATTGAAGAAGCTTTGGCGGCCAATATCCCAAGTCTTGTGATCAACAATATTGTTGATGACCTGGATGTCAATTATATCGGCATCGATAACGTGGCCGGCGGACGCATAGCAGCCGATTATTTAATCAGCCTTGGACATCATCACATTGCAACAGTGACCGGTAATCTTCAAACCCAGGCCGGAGCCCAGCGATTTGAAGGTTTTAAGCAGGGCCTGGAAAAAGAGAATGTTGATTTGAAAGAAGAATATGTCATCGAAGGGGATTATTCCCGCCGAAGTGCGCGGAATGCGACGGAAACCTTTCTGTCCCTGCCGCAACCCCCGACCGCTATCTTTGCCGCCAGCGATGATATGGCCCTGGAGGCGATTAATGTTATTCAAGAGCGGGGCCTGAAAGTGCCCCAGGATATATCCGTGATCGGGTTTGACGATAATCCGTCCAGTCTTTATGGTCCGGTGGCCTTAACAACGATCCGGCAGTCTTTATTTCAAATGGCCGAATATGCAGTAAAATATTTACATAATATTATGACCGGTAAAAAGAAATCCGCTGTTCAAATGGTCTTAACGCCCCAGCTTGTTGTCCGCGATTCCTGCAAAGTATTAAAATAACACCACTTAAAATCACAATATTGCCCGCCCTCTGGCAACGCTGGGGAATGTCCGGGACATGAAAATATTGACAAATCAATGATTTAGGGTTAGTTTAATAGTCTATACTTTAATGAAAAAAGAGGAAAAACTATGCAAAGAGTCATAACGTTATTTATGTACTTTTTGTGGACCGTGACGATTTTAGCTGTTATTGCCACGACTGTTAAGGATTTCCAATATGAAGATTTGAATATGATCGCAATTGTCTCTTTTGTTTTTGCGGTCATTAATTCTGTTTTGGCGTTGACGATGAAAAAGTCATAATGTGGCGAAAGAGGTAAAGGGTGTTTGATCAGGAATTTCAATGTATTGTCATCGGCGGCGGTCATGCCGGGGTAGAGGCTGCCTTGGCCGCGAGCCGCATGGGGTGCGAGACGCTTTTGGTGACGATGTCGTTCTTTTCGGTCGGCCAGATGAGCTGTAACCCGGCTATCGGCGGGGTGGGGAAAGGCCAGCTTGTCAAGGAAATCGATTGCCTTGGGGGAGAAATGGGGTTAGCGGCGGACAGCACCGGTATTCAGTTCAGGCGGTTGAATGCTTCCAAAGGCCAGGCGGTGCGTTCGAGCCGCTGCCAAAGTGACCGGAAGAGATATCGGGAATATATGCAGCGGGTGGTTCAGGCGCAGGAAAGATGCGCGGTCCTGGAGGATGAGGCCTGTGAGATCGTGGTTAAGGGAAACAAGGTTATCGGCCTCAGGACACAAAAAGGGTTGACGATCGGGACCCGGACGCTTATTATTGCCAGCGGCACATTTTTGAACGGCAGGATTCATATCGGGCCCGAGATCGTTCCCGGAGGACGCATTGACGAGCCTGCTTCTATCCGGCTGGCCGCAAGCTTGTCTGAATTGGGATTTGAGATCCTGTCGTTCAAGACCGGAACGCCGCCCAGATTAGACGGCAAGACCATTGATTTCTCCCGGCTGGAGATCCAGCATTCCGACAATCCGCCCCTGCCGTTTTCTTTCCGTACAGCGTGCATCCCTGACAGCCAGAAACTGCTCCCGTGCTATATCACCCGTACGCTGGAGAAGACCCATGATATTATCCGGAAAAATATGCATTTATCGCCCATGTATTCCGGGCAAATCCACTCAACCGGAGTCCGTTACTGCCCTTCCATTGAAGACAAACTGAAAAAATTCGGCGACAAATCTTCTCATCATGTCTTCCTAGAGCCGGAAGGCCTGGATACGGATGAATACTATCCGAACGGCATTTCTACCGGGCTTCCGGCGGAGGTGCAGGAGGCCTTTGTTCATTCTATCCCGGGTCTGGAGAAAGTTAAGATTAACCGTTACGGTTATTCTATTGAGCACGGCGTTATTCATCCGACAGAATTGAAGCCCAGTTTAGAAACAAAAAAGATTCAGGGCCTTTATTTAACCGGTCAGATCAACGGTACGACCGGATATGAAGAAGCGGCCGCGCAAGGGATTCTTGCCGGCATCAACGCGGCTTGTTTCATCAAGGATAAACAGCCGCTCATTCTTGGCCGGGATGAATCGTATATCGGGGTGCTGATTGATGATTTAACGACAAAAGGGACGGAAGAGCCGTATCGGATGTTTACCTCCCGGGTGGAATACCGCCTTATTATCAGGGAGGATAATGCGGATAAGCGTCTCATGAAATACGGCTTTGACCTTGGGCTTATTCCCGAGGAGCTTTACCAGGCCATGCTCAGGAAATATGAATTGATCGAAAAAGAAATATCCCACTTGAACGCAACGGTTGTTAGTCCGGGCACGGACATTGATGAGGTTTTAAAAAGACATAACAGCAGCCCTTTGCGGCAGCCGACGGCTTTAAGCCTGTTGTTGAAACGTCCGGAGATATCGTACCCGATGATTGCTCCGTTTGACGGTAATTTAAAGAATCACGCGGCTTCCATCATTGAACAGGTTGAATACGAGATAAAATACGAAGGATTTATTAAACGGCAGTTAAAAGATGTCGAAAAGTTCCGCCATATTGAGAATATTAAAATCCCGGAGGATATCGATTACAGCCGGATCCCGGGCCTTTCCATAGAGATACAGCAGAAACTTAAGGCCTTTCAGCCGTTGACGCTGGGCCAGGCCCATCGTATTTCCGGTGTTACTCCTGCGGCAATTTCCATACTGATGATCTATTTAAGAAAATCAAGTCTGGAACGTACCCGAGACTAGACGGCCTTATGAATAACCACGTGTCTGGGAAGAAACATGACTTCCGCTTCATTCTCTATCTCGTCCTTGTTTTCTGTTTCGTCATTCTTAGCCGCTACTTTCACTTTGAACAAGAGACTTTTCTGAACTATCTGAAGGGTTTCCCCTTACTTGTTTCCGCCGTTATTTTTGTCCTATTGTATGTCGGATTGACCTTTCTGGTCTGGTTCGGACCGAAGGACGTCTTGCGGGTTGTCGCGGCGTTTCTTTACGGCCCGTATCTCAGCACCGTTATTGTTTGGTTTGGTGAGATGGGGAATGCCTGCGTGATGTTTTCTCTCAGTCGTCACTTCGGCCGGGATTTTATCGCGGCCAAGCTGCCGCATAAAATGCAACAGATCGATCGTGCGATCGCCGAGAGAAGTTTCTGGAGCATATTCTTTTTGCGTTTTTTTCCGATTGTCCCTTTTCGATTTCAGGATCTCGGCTTCGGACTAACCAGGATTTCATTAAGAAGATATTTAACAATTGCGGCTATTGGATCGCCTTTAAGAATATTCGTCATTCAATTCTTTATTGCCTTGGGCATGGATACGATTCTCAATCCTGCCAAGCTTTCTTTATACCTGCAGGAAAACCCGTCGATATTTGCTTTTGTCATGGTTTATGTGATCGGCGCTTTCTTTATGATCTATCTCTACAGGAAATCCCGGCTGCCTCCTCATAACTAACCGGAAGATCCGAGATTCCTTGCCGCACACCGTTATAGTAAGCGGCAGCCTCCGAGAAACGCAGCTTTGCCCGTCCATCCGCGGCCCTATGGCTGCTGAAATTCTGCCCCTCCGGCATTCCCTTCCCCTGTCATTATTGTGAATTATGGGTGAGATCGCTTCTTGTCGGGGAATCGCATATAACTTATTGTTCCAGATTAACTTAAATCCCAAAAATAATATTGTGCACATTGACTTCGTTTGTTATAATACAGACTTTCCAGTCATTTACTCTTTAATATTCTATTATTTATAGATTTACAATAAAAAATTTAACCCCTTTGCAGCTTAAAATTCACAGGGAGGTCATTCATGGCATCTGCAGCAAACAAGACAACCCACCATGTAACAGCAAAGGAAGATCGTATTCCTTTATTGCAAAAATTTGCATACAGCATGGGATCAATGGCCAATGACAGTCAGGCGGCATGGATCGGCCAAATGGTCGCGATTTTAATTCTCGGCTTAGGTTTAAATCCCGCGATAGTCGGTTTAATCGGATTTGTCCCCCGTGTTTTTGACGGCATTTTAGATCCTATTATCGGTTTTAGCTCGGATAATGCACGCACAAAATACGGGCGCCGCAAACCTTTTATCTTTTGGGGCGCCATCTGCGCAGGGATCTGCTACTTCCTCATGTTCCAGCTTTACCCGGAAAACAGCAAAACATTCAATGGCTGGTATTTTCTGATTTTACAAGTTGTCTTTTTCGGTGCGTTTACCTGCTTTTCCATCCCTTGGCTCGCCTTGGGTTATGAATTGACCCCGGATTATCATGAACGGACAGCCTTGCAAGGGTGGAGCAGGGTTATGGCCCAAATCCCTTGGCTCATTTCTCCCTGGTGCTGGGCGATACTGTATAACAAAAATTGGTTTCCAAATCCTGAAACGGGAGAGGCCGACCCCGTTCTGGGAGCACGAATCGTTTCTATCATTATCGGGCTTATCATCATAGCCGGCGGTATCCTTCCGGCTATTTTTAATAAGGAACATTTCGCCAACCTCCCCAAACCGCAAAAAATAACCGGGGATTATGTTAAAAATTTAAAATCTCACAATAGCGCGAAGTTCCTTTCGAAGCTCTATGGTATTTGTGGTGTCCTTGCCTTTTTCTTCTCCTTTTATGTTAGTCCGGAAAAATATCCTTGGTTTACCTTACCTGTAAGAATTGCAGCTATTCTCTTAGGCGGGGGAGTGTTCGCAGGTGTTTACATGTTACTTTATGCCCACCCGGTATTGAAAAAATTATTTGATAACATCGCCCTTACATTCAAGATTAAGCTGTTTGTTAAAATTTGTACGGGCACATTCTTGATTTTTAACGGTTTTATGCTCAGTTCCACTTTTATTCTTTGGGTTATTTTCTTTCATGTTTTCAAGAATGCTCCGGATACGGGCCTGGCATATTCCGCGGGCGGGAAATTGCTGGGTGTCTATGGGACCTTTAGCGCCATCTGTACAACGATTATCATCCCAAGAATTGTATGGCTCAGCAAAAAGCTGGGAAAACGGAATGCCTTTTTTATTGCCATCCCTCTCTCTATCATCGGTTTTGCTATGAAATGGCCCGCGTACCTGCAAGTTCATCCGGCAGACAGTGAGTTGTGGCAGATGCTCAGCGGGGTTGGTTTTATTAGCTTTGTAAAGGTTTGCTGGTTCCTGGCGAAATCCCACTATTTGCTTTTACTATGCGCACCGTTCATTGTCTTCGGACTGGGATCAATTTTCACCATCTTTCTTTCGATGCTCGCGGATATCTGTGACATTGATGAACTTGAAACCGGCGAACGCCGTGAAGGAATGTTCACCGCGGTCTATTGGTGGATGGTCAAGATGGGGCTGGCCCTTGCAGGGCTTCTCGGTGGGGCCATGCTCGCTTGGACAGGGTTTGATCAAGGAAAAGGCATCGGCCAATCCTTGGATACGTTACTGTGGATGAGAATATTTGATGTTTCCATTCCAATTGTAGCCTCTGTCATTGCCATCGTGGTTATTGCTTCTATTAAGTTTACCGAGCAGGATGCCCATGATGTTCGCATTAAATTGGAAGCACGAAGAGGTAAAGTATAACAATAAAAGTTCGCTCATTATAAAAAACACCCGAGTGGATAGATGCTCGGGTGTTTTTTATAATTCACAGATAATTCACAAAAAAGCAATAAGTCCGTCAAAGAAACAGCTTATAATATTTTTAAATAAATTGAAATTAATCTTTGCGTGTGCTTAAATATGAGGGGACACAAGGCATAATTGTGTCCCTTTAACACAAAATAACGCTAAGGAGCCATAGAAAAAGAGATGATCAAAGATAAATATATTCGTTCCAAACCAGTTATTATATTTCCTTACCTGGGGTATGAGCACAACGAGCAGTGCCAGTGGTACTTTTGGTGGACGGTGGACAGGTGCAAGCAGATTGATCCTAAGCCGATCGTTATGCTGCCCAGGACAACCGTCCTCAAGGGCGATGCGGCTTCCTTTTTGAAGGATGCGCGCTACGACACCCTTGAGGTGATTGAAACCTGGTCCGTTGACACCTGCCAGACCTGGCTTGCGGGCTGGGGGTATGTGCTGGATCATTATCCGGAAACCGAGCGCATTATTCAATTGCCCGGGGATCTTGATTATGTTAACGAGGATGTCGAATTCTATGACAATCTCGGAAAATTTATTGAGACCAACAGTGTTGATATTGCCATCGGGGACTTTGGCACGGGAGACAAATTCAGCGCCAAAAGTCTGGTGGATACGTACGGGACCTATCCTCTTTTGGCCAACTGGCTGCCTGAGATTTCACAAAGCGTAAAGCTGTTGCCCCTGCATCGGCCGAGGTCAGAATTTCTTAATTTCAAGGCCTCTGTCCTTCGGGAGCTCTTATTAAAAAACCGCAACTTTGCCTATGAACAAACACTCAATTTTCTCGTCAAATGCTGGGATTTTAATGAAGGAAAATGGAAATACAATATATCCGTCTCTGCTCTGGGAAGTTTGTCCGACGATAAGTCATTCAGGCATTACAGAGGATGTATTGACCAGATAGAAAGAATTGAACGCATGCTTTCGTTATTATGGCGGGAGATCAAAGAACCGAAAAAGAAAGACAGCGTCAGCAATAAAAAGTTCGAAGAACAATATATTGTGTTCAGCAACGAATATGACAACCTCCGCACGAAATCCAAAGGGATTATGGAAACAGCCAGGACGACCTTAAGAGCGCTTCTGGGGGTATAAGGGAGGGACGCCGCAGGTCAGGTCCAGGATGATTTCGGCCATCATCGCAGCACAGGCCGTGACCCGGGGGGCCAGCGGCGGGTGGCCTTCAGCGGTGTCTGTTGTGAAATCCCCGACCAGGTGAATATTAGCAAGTTTTTTATGAGTTAAAGGCTTTTTCTGCATAAGTCCTGCCATTCCTGTCCCGCTGATGATATGAGGGGCCCGGGGCTGGTAAAACGACACGAATTTATGTTTCGTTTCGGCTTCATCAAAGGCTTCAACAATGAAATCACACGCGTGAAAGAATTGGTCTCCGGTTTCCTCCGACCAATGAACAGGAAAAATATGAACGGCGCAATCAGGGTTGATTTTTAAAAGGCGGTTGCGCAAAGTGGTCACCTTGCTTTTTCCCACCTCATCCAGAAAATAGAATTGACGGTTCAGATTGGAATGATCAACGGTGTCATCATCCAGTATCTCGAAATTTCTGAATCCGCAACGCGCCAAAATGACCGCCACATTCGATCCCAGACCTCCGGCGCCTCCGATACCAATTTTTTTGGACTGAATTTTTTGCAGCTGTTCGGGCTTGAAATATTTTAAAAGATTGTTTTCAAATGGGTTCATAGAAATTAAACGAAAGTTTTTCCGCAGTATCTGAAGTATAGAAATGATAGCACAATCAGGGGACTTGTTAAAGTCTTACCTTGTTGCTGGAGGGGTGGTTTTCGATCATCAATATTTGTGATATGCGTTTGGCGATCTTGACAAAGGAGTATCCGGTAATAACGACGTAGAGACTGATTTGAATGTGGCCCATATCCCGGTTTAAAGCATCAAAAAAAGTCAATGACAGGCCGATGAATACAGAGAAAATTCCGGTAAAATGGCAAAAGATGCTTAATCTTTCTAAAGCATGTGAATTTTCTGCTCGCATGATTCACTCCTTCATGGATTTTCACCGCATTGTAAGAGCCGGCGGCATTGGTGAATATTTTGATCTAACAGCTTATATTATATAGACTTTTGTGAAAGTATAACATATTTTATGATAAAAAACATCCGGAGAGCCATCAGCCGCGCCCGGACTTTATAAGGTTTTCTGCCGGCGGACTTCAGGTGTTTTTTATGGGGCGCCAGTCCGTGAAGACCGGATCAAAGTTTTTGCTTTTAAGGGTGCGGACGATTTCCTGGACCGCCCGTTTGTCTTGTATGTCAAACTGCGGGTCTTGCGAAGGCTGTTCAAAAACGGAGTATCCTCCGACAGCCGTGTTCGAGCCGGCGGATAACCGCGTGACCCCGCATTCAATCAGGTGATCGCGGAGACGCGGGGATTCGCGGGTTGATAGGTTTATCCCCACGCGGGGGAAAAGGAGCCTCGTCAAGCAGATGATCTTTGTGAAGGTGATGTCATCAACGGTGCCGGAGCAGAACTCCTGGCCCCTGATTTGCCTTAAGCGGGGGAAGGAAAGACTGTATTCCACCGCCGGGTATGCTTTCTCCATCCATCTCAGATGCCGGAAAAGCGAATATAAATCTTCCGCCACATCTCCGAGTCCCAGCAGGATTCCCATGGATATATAACGCATGCCGGCTTGGGCAATTCTTTCAATAGCCGTATACCGGTAATCATAATCCTTTTTTTTCCCGGACAGGTGGACCGATTGGTAGCGTTTCCGGTCGTAGGTTTCCTGATAAAGTGTGATGGCGTCCACACCATGGAGATAGAGGGTGTGATAATCCTCTGTGTCCATAGGATGCACTTCCAGACAGATGCCGGTGAAATGCTGTCCGGCGATTTCGACAGCCCGGAGCAGGTATGAAAGAGGGGTCGCTTGATAAGACTCCCCGGTTAAAAGCAGGATGTTTTCTATCCCGGTGTCCGCCACTTTTTGCATCTCACTCTGGATTTCGCCGGGGGTTAACTTTATCCGTCGGATGCGTTGGCGGCTGTTAAATCCGCAGTACGTGCAATAACTGCTGCAGTAGTTGGACAGGTATAAGGGAGCGTACAGGGAAACTGTCCGTCCGAAATACTGTTGTGTCAAAACCGCGGCCTGGCGCGCCAGTTTTTCTGTCGTCAGCGGGTCCCGGTTCTCCAGAAGGGCTTGTATGTGTTTTAAAGAAATATGATCTTTCACAGTTTTAATCCATGATCGTTGGCGGATATTTTTGTCTGAGGACAGCCGTCTCAGGCATCATAGAGAAAGCCTGTCAGGGGAGAGGACGCTTCGGCTAAACCTCTCGGAGCCGGCGGCTGACTCAAATAAGCCCGGCGGCCCGCCTTAACGGCTAAAGAAAAAGCTTTAGCTAAACGGGCAGGATTCCCGGCGGTGGCTACGGCCGTATTGACCAGTACGGCGGCGGCTCCCATTTCCATGGCTTCGCAGGCCTGTGACGGCGCCCCGATGCCGGCGTCAACGATGACCGGGATATCCATCTCTTCAATAAGGATCCGGACTAGGTCTTTAACTCGGATTCCTTGATTGCTGCCGATGAGGGACCCTAACGGCATCACCGTGGCTGCTCCGGCTTTCTGTAAGGCCCGGGCGATATTCAGATCAGGCAGGATATACGGCAGGACGACGAATCCTTCCTGCGCCAGGATTTCGGTGGCTTTGACAGTTTCCGCATTGTCGGGCAAAAGGTATTTGCTGTCATTGATGACTTCGATCTTTATCCAATTCCCATACCCGGCCTCGCGTGCCAGCCGGGCAATACGGACCGCCTCCTGGGCATTCCTGGCCCCGGAGGTGTTTGTGAGCAGGGTGACGTTTGAGGGGATGTATTCCAGAATGTTGTCTTCATGCCGTTGCAGATCAATGCGCCTTAAGGCGACGGTGACAATTTGCGTCCCGGAAGCGGCGATGCTTTCGCTGACATCCGTTTTGTTCTTGAACTTCCCTGTGCCGAGCAAGAAACGGTTGGTGAATTCTTGGCCGGCGATCAGAAAAGGATCAGCATTCTTTCCCGGTTCGGCTGAATTTGGAATTTTTTCGGTTTTCATATCTGTCATGAAATGATGTTATCCTCCACCCACAAAACTGACCAGTTCGATCCGGTCTCCTTCGCATACGTTGACAGTGTCCCACTGCTCCTGTTTAACGATCTTTTCATTTAATTCGGCAATGACATGCCGTTGTCCTTGGCAGACCTGCTGGATGAGGGCCTGCAGCTTTAACGGTCCCGGGAATTCATGTGTCTTTCCGTTAATGGCTATTTTCAATTCTTTATTCCTTTTTTTATTTTCCGTGACGAGTCATTTTAGAATACTTTTTCTAAATTTGCAAATAGATAAAAAGAACGGCAGCAGGAAATCAGAAAAGCCGGGAATTTGTTTAATATTTAAATTTTTATTAATTTTAGTATTACTTACTCTTTATTATTTGAAAAAAAAGTTATTAGAAAAATATGTATTAATTTTTGACTTCATGAATAAGTAGTGAGATAATTCTAAAAAAGTTGTTATTCTTCGGATAATTTATTCGTGCTCAAGACGCTGGATCGAGCGGTGAAGTGGTCAGGGTCGGTAAGAATTTTAAGGTATGCCCGATTATATTTGTCCTCATTGCCATAACCCCATTTATGATGACGATGCCCTGTTGTGTCATTTTTGTGGAGAAAGTTTACACCGGGCGGGGGACGGAATCTTCGGGAAGATGAAATACCGATGGTCCGCCAGGGCCGTTATTATTACAATCGTTATTTCGGCCTTTTTGCTGATCACCCTGCTTTGGGGACGTTAAGCTGGAGGTGGCAGGATAAATTAGTAGGAATTTTATATATTTTATGGTAAAAAGAGTGATGTTCGGCTTATTCAGGGAGAGAGAATGAACCAAGTTGATTTAAAGAAGCAGCCAGAAGTTCTTGACGTTTCCCCCGGAGCCTTTGGTTATCAATTGCTTTTAGACCTTTATGATTGCCGGGCTGAAACCTGTGATGACCTGTCCCTGAACTACCGCTTTTTGGATGAACTGGTTGACGCCTTGGGCATGGAAAAGCAGGCGCCTCCGAATCTTTTCAGAAGTGATGCGACGCGGTTCCCGGATAAAGCCGGGTTGTCAGGATGGGTTCCGTTGATTGAGAGTTCGATTGTTATTCACACGTTGTCCAAAAAGAATTTTATTTCCGTTGATATTTACTGCTGTAAAAAGTTTGATGTTGAATGTGCCGAGAATTTTTGCCGGGAATTTTTTTCACCCCGCCGCATGGATAAGCAATACATTCACAGGGGTGTAGATTATCATAAATAGTTTTTAAAGAAAACAGCAGAAGGTAATCGAGGGGGAATGGCCAGGCTTAAGGAGATTCCCTCATTTTTATTGGGAGAGGTTAAACTGATGAATCCGTATAACACTAAAGAAATAGAGCGTATCGAAAAGAAATGGCAGAAGGCCTGGGAGCAGAAGCAGGTCTTTAAAACAGGGGAGGAGAAGGACCGCCCCAAATTCTATTGCCTGGAAATGTTCCCTTATCCGTCCGGAAAAATTCACATGGGACATGTCCGCAATTATACGATCGCTGACGTGATCGCCCGGTTTAAGCTGATGCAGGGATATAATGTGCTTCATCCCATGGGCTATGATGCTTTTGGCCAGCCGGCGGAAAATGCCGCGATTAAACACAAAAGCCATCCGGCGGAATGGACGTACCGGTGTATAGACCAGATGAGGACCAATTTAAAAAGGATGGGGTTCTCCTATGATTGGGACCGGGAATTGGCCACATGCGATAAAGAATATTACCGGTGGAACCAATGGATTTTTTTGAAAATGCTGGAGAAGGGCCTGGCTTACAAGAAAGCATCTTCCGTGAACTGGTGCCCCAGCTGTGAAACGACGCTGGCGAACGAAGAAGTTATTCAAGGCCAGTGCTGGCGGTGCAAGAATAATGTTATACAAAAAGATCTGGAACAATGGTATTTAAAGATCACCCATTACTCTGAGGCCCTGCTGGAAGACTTGCAGAAGCTCAACCAGTGGCCTTCCAGGGTTTTGGCTATGCAGGAGAACTGGATAGGAAAAAGTTACGGTGTTGAGATTTATTTCCAAATGGTGAAGACCGGGGAACGGCTGCCTGTTTTCACCACACGGCCGGATACGATTTTCGGGGCGACTTATGTCGTCCTGGCCCCGGAACATCCGCTCGTGAAGTCCCTGGTGGCCGGTACGGACAGGGAGAAGGATATCCTGGAATTTGTCGAGAAAGCCGGACAGATGAGCAAGAGCATGCGCATGTCAGGGGATTTAAGGAAAGAAGGTGTTTTTACCGGCCAGTATGCCGTGAACCCGGTGAACCAGGAAAAGATCCCGGTCTGGGTTGCTGACTATGTCCTGATGGACTACGGGACAGGCGCGATTATGGCGGTCCCGACTCATGATCAAAGAGACTTTTTATTTGCCAGAGAACATGCTTTACCGATGAGGATCGTTATTCAGGATCCCGAAAGACCGGACCTGCGGGTCGAAGATATGACAGAAGCGTATGAGGAGGAGGGCGTGCAGGTTCATTCAGCCCAGTTCGACGGGATGACGAATGAGGAGGGAAAATCCAAGATCGCCCAGTGGATGGAAAAGGAAGGGATGGGGCGGATCACGGTCTATTGGCGTCTGCGCGACTGGCTGATTTCCCGCCAGCGGTATTGGGGGACCCCGATTCCCGTTATCTATTGCCCGTCCTGCGGGATCGTCCCGGTTCCGGAAGACCAGCTTCCGGTGGAACTCCCAGAGGATGTGCAGTTTACCGGGGAGGGGGGGAGTCCTTTAAGCCAGAGCGCGGGGTTTGTGCGCGTTTCCTGTCCTCAGTGCGGTCAGGATGCCCGGAGGGAAACGGATACGATGGCCACCTTTTTTGATTCATCATGGTATTATTTGCGCTATATCTCTCCCCGGGACACCGGCCGGGTCTTTGATAAAGAAGACGCCGCCTACTGGATGCCGGTGGATCAGTATATCGGGGGCATTGAGCATGCCATCCTGCATTTATTGTATTCGCGTTTTTTTACCAAGTTTCTGAAGGATTTGGGGTGGATTTCTTTTGATGAGCCTTTTGACCGTTTATTAACGCAGGGCATGGTTTTGAAAGACGGGGAGGTTATGTCTAAATCCAGGGGGAACACCGTGGATCCGGATGCCGTTATCGCCAAGTACGGCGCGGACACCCTCCGGCTGTTCATCCTTTTCGCCGCCCCCCCGGAAGACCAGCTGGAATGGAACGACCATGCTATTGACGGGTCGTGGAAGTTCTTGAGCCGGGTGTGGAATATCGTGCATAATAAGCATCACCCTGTCGATGAACAGTATTCTTTTGCCGCTCTTCCGGGAGACGCGAAAGAGCTGGAGCAGGAAAGGAACTTTTCCATTAAGAAGATCTCCGAGGACATCAGTCAGGGTTTTAAATTTAATACGGCGATCAGTCAGATTATGATTCTTATGAACCGGATGGAAAAATTTTCCGTTGAGGATCAGCCGGTACGCCAGGCTGTCTTGAATAAAGCCATTGAGACAACTGTCTTAATGCTGGCCCCGCTCACTCCGCATATCTGTGAAGAATTGTGGCAAAAGATGAACGGTGCGGAGGAAAGCGTCAGCCGGGTGCCTTGGCCCTCTTATGAAGAAGGCTCATTGATAAAGGATGTTATTTTAATGGTTGCGCAGATCAACGGCAAGCTGCGCGCCAAGTTTGAAGTGCCGGCCGATATGCCGGAAGATGAACTCAAAGACATGGTTCTGGCTGATGAAACCATTCAGCGTCATTTAGCGGGCAAGCCGGTCAAAAAATTCATTGTCGTTCCCGAGAAGCTTATTAACATTGTTGTATAAGGTTTTCTCCCCCGCAGCTCTTCTTCTCTTCCCTTTTCCGGGGAACCGGCAGGTCAATCCCCCCGGAAAAGCCTGTTTTTTGTGATATTCCCGGCATTTTTTCCCCACGATCAAAAAAAGAGAGTCTTTGCCCTTGACATTTGGTGTACTATGTAGCATAATACAGTTAGATCACTAAGCCGATGAACATTTAAATAGATTTGGGCCCGATGATTAATTTTAACGTAACATTCAAAGCCGGTGTTCCGATTTATGAACAGGTTATTTATGCCGTAAAGAAATCCATCGTCTCCGGACGTTTGAGAGCCGGGGACCGGTTCCCTTCTGTACGGGAAATGAGCCGGGAACTGCGTATCAATCCCAATACGGCCCAGAAAGTCGTAACGCATCTGGTCAACGAACGGCTTCTGCAGATTAAACCAGGCATCGGCAGTGTTGTCTCGGAATTAAGCCTGGCCAATCAGGAACAGCGCAAAGAGGTGCTGCACAATGAGGTGGAACGTCTGGTCATTGAAGCGAAACGTCTTTCAATATCCAAAAAAGAATTGCTGGAGGCGGTCCAGTGGCAATGGAATATCCATCAAAAGAAAGAAAACAAATGAAATACGTCATTGAAACCAGGGATTTAACAAAAAAGTTCGGAAGGACAGTGGCTTTAAATCAACTCAACTTAAAAGTCCCGGCCGGCAGTATTTATGCTTACCTGGGGCCCAACGGCGCCGGAAAAACCACAACCATTAAAACCCTTGTCAATATCCTGCCGCCGACGAAAGGCCAGGCGCGCATTTGGGACCTTGATTCCAGGTCTCTCGGCCCCAAAGAATTCCGGCAGATCGGCTATGTGTCGGAAAATCAGGCTTTGCCGGAGGACATGACGGTTGATGAACTCATGAATTATTGTTCGTCGATGTATCCGCAATGGGATCATGCTTTTTGTCAGGGGCTGGTGAAACAATTTGACCTTCCCCGGCAAGGCCGGATAGACACGCTTTCCCGGGGCATGAAAATGAAAGCGGCCCTGATTGCCTCCCTAGCCTACCGGCCGAAATTACTGATCCTTGATGAGCCTTTCAGCGGGCTGGACCCGGTCGCGCGCAAGGATCTTATGGACGGGATCATGGAGCTGACCGCGGCTGATGACTGGACCATTTTTATCTCCTCTCATGATATAGAGGAAGTGGAGCGTTTGGCCGACTGGGTCGGTTTCCTTCATCAGGGAGAGTTAAAGCTCAGCGAAACGACCGAATCTCTACAGCAGCGTTTCAAGCGCGTAACAGTCACGTTAAAACAAGACCCGAGCGGAGATGTCTATTATCCGGATGAATGGCTTCTCCCGCAGCGGGAGGGACGTTTTATCTGCTTCGTGGATACGGCTTTTGAGGAAAAGCAAAGTCTGAAACAGTACAGAAAACAGCTGATGTCTGTCTCCCACATCGATGTTCAGGGAATGTCGCTGAAGGAGATTTTTCTTATACAAGCCAGGCAATTGAAGATGTTAAATATTTAGGAGATTCTTATGGCCCATCCTTTTCTCGTCTTTAAAAAAGATTTAAAACGTTTCCGCTTTTTCATCTTGTCCTGGGTTCTCGTTGTCTGTCTGGTGCAGGGCCTGACTCTGCTCGGTGTTACGCTTCTAAAGCAGCATATCACCTACCGCATCTATTTGCCGCTTCTATTGGAGGGGATGTGCTTTCTGCAGGGGCTTTTGATGTTTATCTATATCCCCAGGATCGTTCAGGCCGACCCGACAGTAGGCACGACCGCTTTCTGGATGACGCGTCCGGTGTCCCGTCTGTCTTTATTTTTTGCCAAAGCCATGCTTGTCTTCGGTTTTTTTGCCGGCATTCCTCTGTCCGTTGAGCTTGTGGTTCTGGCGGTCAGCAGAATTCCTGCCCGTTTGTTGTGGCTGGCTGTTCCCGAAATCCTTCTGGAAAAGAGTCTGCTTATCGTTCCCGTTTTTCTTGCAGCCTGTTTGACCGAGCGGTTTCATAAATTTATTTTACTGACGATCCTTTTGTTATTATCTCTGTTTATTGCCTGGCCTTTTTTGTCCGGCCTGCTGGTCGGCATGTTTTTCCCCGGAAGCCGTCCGGATTTCGTCTGGGGGCGTTCCCTGTTCCCTTCATTGTCTCAAGCCGGTCTCACGCAGAACATTTCGGTTGTCGCCGCCGGCATCATCCTTATCCTTCATCAATACTTAACGCGCCGGACAAAAAGGACTGTGCTGGGCCTTTTTGCGGGGCTTGTGATGATGACCGTTGCCGTACATTCTTTCCCGGGCCGGAAGGTTCCTTCAGAAATCCCCGGGGAAAGCCCTTCAAACATTAGGGTCGAAAAGAGCCGGGTCTCTGTTTCCGAGGATATGAAGTATAACAACCGTCTGTCCAGAGAAAGGATTGTGAACATCAACATCAATGTTCAGGGTTTGCCCCTCGGGCAGTTCGCCGTCCTGCGGGATGCCGCCCAGGCGCATATTGTGTACGGGCAGGATGTTCGGCTGGAATCGACGATGTTCTTTAATCATCCGCGGGTGTCGATCGCCAGCCGGGACCTGCAGAGCCCGATTCAGTATGCGTTAAAAGATTATATCGTTATGAATCCCTATGAGCAGCAGGAAAACAGTTATGAAATGTTCCGTTTAGCCGAAACAGATTATGAGCAGTATAAGAATCTCAGCGGGACATACCGGGCGCGGGGGACCTTTGATGTTTATCAATACCGTTTAAGCCTGAAAATGCCTTTAAAGAGAGGGGGGAGCGCCAGAAGCGGCAAGACCGACGTCATGATTCTGGATATTATAGAGAAACCGTCCGGGGTCACAGTCATTGTCGGCGAGAAGACGGCGAATATGGCTTTTGCTCCCAAGTCCGGCAGGGCCGGAACCCCCTTCGACCGGGAAGACTCTTATACGGATTTCACACAAACGTATGTCTTAAGCCATCCCCGGAAAAGACAGGCTTTCCTCCTGGACATGCGCGAGCATACGGCCTCCAGAATTGATGCCGGCTGGCCGGTATCGCACGGCCGGCTTGTCTTTAAGGTCAAGCGTTATGATTTTAAACCCGTAGATGCCGGAGGGAACTCTTATGTGAAATTGAATGCCTCATGGTTAAAAGAGGCGGAACTGATCCGCCTGGACGCCGTGCAGGCAGGCGCCTTCCGGCGTGATATGGAATTTTCAGGATTTTATTTGCCGGAATTTCACGGGCGAAAGAAATAACCTCAGGGAAAAAGATCCTTCTTCCTGAAATATATGAGAGGAGAAAATATGAGCCACAGCATCAGACGGACGGTATCTGTTGTCTGCACTTTGGGCATCCTGATGTGTTCCGGTCTATCCCAGGCTTATCAGACCGTTAAAGTCCAGGGGCAGCAGCTTATGACGGATTTTGATCAGGACGGGACATACACTCCTTTCTTGGTCAAGGGCGTGGGGTATAACGCTATCCCTACCGGGGCTTTCCCCAGCGAATACGGGATCTGCCGGTATACAGGCATGGAGGGGGAAAAACCGCAGTTTGAATGTCCGGGAATTAAAGAATACGAAGACACGGCCATCCTGGACCGGGACTTCCCGTATATCAAAGCGATGAATGCCAATACGGTCCGTACCTGGGGGAAAGTCACCCCGCAGCTCATGGATAAAGCGCAGGATTTCGGGCTTAAGGTCATCGCCGGCTACTGGCTTGAGCATAACATTGATTTTGTCAAAGACGATTTGAAAGGCGTTGAAAAGGATTTTCTGCAGTATGTTCAGGATTATAAAGACCATCCGGCGCTGCTCATGTGGGTCATTGGCTATCAGAATGAAACGGATCTCTGTCATTTCCAGGGAGGGCACAAGTGCGACCGCGTGGAACAGGCTAAAGCCTATTATGCTTTCATCAACCATCTGGCCCGTCAGGTCAAGATGATCGAGGGGGAATCCCATCATCCGGTGATGATGATATCTTCCGATTTGGGGGATATCGGACAGATCGCTTCTGATGAAAAATTGAATTATATCGATATTCACGGCTGCAATGTTTACCGGGGGCCCAATTTCAGTAATTTTTTCGAATTATACGGCAACCGTTCATCCAAGCCGCTTTTGATCTCCGAGTTCGGCTCGGACGCCTGGTTTGTTTTAGACGGTCAGAAACCTCACAAGGGTGTGGAGCGGCAGGACCTGCAGGCGTCATTTATCGCCGAGGAATGGGACACTTTGTTAAAGAATACGGGCGGTTACGGCGGACCGGCTATCGGGGGGATTGTTTCCCCTTTCACAGACAGCTGGTGGCAGTATAAGGGGGAATGGTCGGCAACGGCCGCTGAACATGATACCAATTATACCGTGGGATTCTATACCGGCCCGGACGGATTTACGAACCCGGAGTGGTTCGGGCTGACGGCTCTTCAGCCTCCGGAGAAAGGGGCCGGGCTTGATAAAGTCGTTCCCCGGTTAGCCTATACCGTCATGCAGCATAAATTTACCGGCCATCCGCCTCAGCGTCCCTGGCAGGGGGCCGGAAACAATAAGATCAGATACGGGGTGGCATGGAATTATACTGCCGGCTACCACTTCACGCCTTTGCAGGACGGCCGGGTTACGCAGTTGGGAGGATTGTTTGAAGGAGCTAAAACCGTACGGTTATGGAATAAAAATACCGGCAATCTTTTGGCCCAGGCCGAAGTTGATTCGAAAAATGAATGGATTTACGCGGACGTGACACCTGTCGCCGTTAAAGCGGATGAGACGTATACCGTTGCCGTATACATTGACGGGACCGGAGGGAGTCATGCTTACGATATCGCTGCATTCCCCCGGACCTGCGGGGATGTCCGCATAGAGGGATCGACCTTTTCGTACGGCCGGTCACGTCCGGTGACCGTGGTCGCGCATCAAATGTACGGGCAGGTGGATGTCAATTTTGTGCCGCAAAAGGATAAGGGCAATCATGCCCCGCTGATCAAGCAGGCGCCCTTGATCAGGCCGCATCCGTTACCGGCGAATAAAAAGGGCATGATCGAGGTGAAAGCCGAGGATCAGGATAATGATCCGTTAACCTATACGTGGATCGTCAGTGCCGGATCTATTGAGGGGGAGGGCCCGAAGGTGATGTATATCCCGCCGGAAGTCCGGGAAACGACCCTCCAAAATGTGGTTGTCCTTGTGCGTGACGGCCGGGGAGATATGGCGTATTCCAATGTTCTTTTTGAAATTGTTCCGGCGGATTCTGACCGGAAGAACACAGGATGGAGCACGAAATGATGATTTTGACCGTGATATTTATCTTTTGCTGTTTGTGCCCGGGCCCGGCGGGGGCCGAGACCATTCAATTAAAGTCCGGAAAAGTCATTGAAGGAGACATTGTTTCCCAGACGGATAGAATGATTAAAATCCGGTCTGACGGGCGGACGCTGTCCATACAAAAAAAGTTTATAAAGGAAAAGGGGTCCTCCGGAGCCCGGCGCGGTTCCGGTCAAGACCGGGAAGCCGGCGGGACGCCTGAGGCGGCCTTGCCGTTTTCCTTAATGGATGTTGAAATCTCAACCGAGAACTATTCCATGTCTCCTTCGATGAAAGAGGAAATTGATTATGTTATTTCTAAAATGTTTGCCGTTTATGAAGGGATCTTAGGGCTTGATTTCAACAGGGAGAGAACATTTAAGGCCAGGCTTTTCGGAGATTTCAACGCGTATAAGGCTTATCAGGCTCAGATATCCACCTCCCGGTCGGACACGGGCTTTTATTCCCTGCGGAATAAGGAAATGGTTTTATGGAGAAATAAAAATGACCGGGCCATGTTAAGAATCCTTTTTCATGAGGCCAGTCATGCGATCCTGCGCAAACAGGTCCGCCGCTGTCCGCCCTGGATTGACGAAGGCCTGGCGGAATTCTTTGAATACGGGACGTATCAGGGCGGGAACGTTATTGTCAGCCCGCAGAATCATAAAGACAGACGGATCAAGAAATGGGTAAGGGATCGGACCCTTATGCCTTTGAAAGATTATTTCGACTTCTCGGAGAGTGAGTGGCGCCAGCGCAACGGACAGGAAGGGGCGCCGATGAGCACGATAGCCTGGTCGTTGACGACATTTTTATTCTCAACGGACAGAGGGCGGGCGACGCTTTCCGGTGTTATTCATGAATTGAGACGGTTCAGCCATGACAATTTCCCAAGTTACCGGGTCGTTGATCATTATTATCCGGGGGGCGTGGCGCAGCTGGAACAAGACTGGCACGCCTGGATGATGCAGGCGAGGACAGAGTACCTTTTTTAAATGCGAAACGAACATATATGTTCTGAATAAAAAAACGGCATACGGGCGGCCACCCGTACACCGTAAGTAACCTGAGGATAGCATGGGAGCCAGTCCTCATTACTGTTTGCAAGTATCAGTATATCAAGGCACTGACTCCTTTGCAATCCTCATCTCAAAGGAGGTGGTGCCTTTTTTATCTGAAGACAGGAAAAGATGTCATAAAGAAACGTTGACCTTGAGAAAGCAAAGGAGGTCTGTATGAAAAGCACGTATATGCTGTTGTTCGTAATCTTCGGTACGGCGGTCTGTGCCGTATGTCTTTTGAGCCAGCCGTGTCAGGCGTATCAATCCGTTAAAGTTGACGGACGTCAGCTGTTGACGGACTTTGAACAGGACGGCCGGTATGATCCGTATCTGGTTAAAGGCATGGGATATTCCAACACCCCTATCGGCTCGTTCCCTTGCCAGTACGGCTTATGCTGGTACAGGGGCGAAGAACAGGGCGAACCGAAATTCGAATGTCTCGGGGAGCAGGAATACGAAAATCCTCTTGTCCTGGAGAGGGATTTGCCTCTGATCAAAACCATGAATGCCAACACGATCCGGACCTGGGGGAAAGTAACGCACCAGCTGCTTGCAAAAGCCAATGAACTGGGGATCAAGGTCATTGCGGGGTACTGGATTCCGCATCATCTGGATTATGTTCACGATGATTTGACGGCGGTCAAAGTGGATATTTTAAGTTACGTGAGGAAGTTTAAAGATGACCCGGCTATTTTAATGTGGGGTATTGCCAATGAAAACGAAGTCGCATTTTGTTCGTTTCCAGAGGCGGAAAAGACGTGCCGGAGAGAGGAGCAGGCCGCCGCGTATTATGAATTCATCAATGATATTGCGCGGGAGATTAAAAAAATCGAAGGCGGGTCTTTTCATCCGATTATGATGGTTTCCGCCGATCTGGGAGATATCGGTGTTATAGCCACGGATGCTGTTTTGCCGGAGATAGACATCCACGGGTGCAATGTCTACCGGAACGGTGATTTCGGGTCCCAAGGGAACAATTTCTTTAAACAGTATGCCCGGCGTTCTGAAAAGCCGGTTTTGATAACAGAATTCGGAACAGATGCCTGGTTCGTCTTAAGCGGCGACCATCCTGAACGGGGCAAGGAACGCCAGGATCTGCAGGCCAGAGAGCTGGCAGAATCTTGGGATACGATCAAGTCCTACAGCTTTGTCAATGACGGGCCGGCTATCGGCGGGGTGGCTTTTCAGTATGCCGACGGGTGGTGGAAACGTGACGGAGCCTGGTCCGTCTCTGCGGTGACGCATGATTACGGCTACAGTCCGGATTTCCGTGCCGGACCGGACAGTTATATGAATGATGAATGGTTCGGGGTCATGGCCAAGGAGCCGAATCCTGTTCCCGGAGGATTGGATATCCTGCACCCGAGGGAAGCGTATTATGTGTTAAAGGAGAAATATTCAGAATAGAACAGGAAGGCCGGCCCGGCGTTTTTTTCGGCCCCGGGCCGGTGGACTTTCAGAAAAGGAGAAAAAGATGAAACAGAAGATCGTCATTTTAGCAAGTGTGCTTTGTTGTATCGCCGTAAGTTCAATAGCCTTTGCCCTGGATTTCGGGGATTACAAATCATCAACCTTGACAGTCAAAGCCTGGGGGGCTTTGGGCAGCAAGAATTACAAGGAAGCGATTGTTTATACGGATAAATGTATTGAACTTTATGCTGAAAAAGCAAAAGAAATGCAGGCGACATTGGAAGATTATCCTTCGGGGGACACGGAGGACATCCATAATAACTACTGGGCCCTAAACGATGTTTCAACCAGTTTGTTTATTAAAGCCAAGGCTCTTTTAGAATTGGGACGTGATGAAGAAGCCAGGGATGTTTTTAAATTATTGGTGGAAGAGTATACATACGGGCAATGCTGGGACCCCAACGGGCCCTGGTTCTGGGCCCCGGCCAAAGCCGCTGAAGATCAATTGGCGGTTTTGGAAGACTGATTTATTAAGGAAAACGCAGGATAGCTCCGGGGCACGCAGCGGTTCTCTTTTTAAGGGGGGCGTTGCGTGCCCCTTTGTTTTTTGGTATAGTACATGTTGCCTATCTCATTGCCTTGTTTAATCTTAGGAAATCTAAGGATTTTGTGCGGATTTTTTGTAACTTTTGCTCCGGCCGTGCGAATAAACGGATGAAAGGTTCAGCCATCCCATGGAAAAAACCGACGAACAAATTATAACCGAATATCTTTCCGGCGATCGTGAGGCGATCCGTATGATTTATGTGCGATACAAAACCCGTATGTTTAATTTCTGCCTGCGTCTTTTAGGCAACCGGGCCGATGCCGAAGAGATCACCGGAGATGTTTTTACGATCTTAATCGAGGACTGTACCTATGATCCAGGCAGGAACGTCCGTTTTTCCACCTGGGTATACACCATTGCGAGGAACAAATGCGTCAGCAGGATGCGTAAGCGCAAAGTTTTAACTTCCCTTTTCTTTCATTCTTCCGGCCAAGACGGGTTTCAGGAATGGGATCCCCCTGATACCGCGGAGCTGTCGCGGGAAGACATGGCCAGAAGGGAATTAACCGGGCATGTGCTACAGGCCCTGGAGAAGCTTCCTTTTGAATATAAGGAGGCGATTGTTCTGCGGCAGTATCATGGGATGAGTTATGAGCAGATCAGTGTCATTCTTAATTGCTCTTTAGAGAAAGTGAAAATCCTTATTTTCCGGGCTAAAGAGCAATTAAGAGGGCATTTGGCTTCCTTCATTAAGGAGGAGCGGTCATGAACGAGCATGAAAAATTAAAAGAATTAATTTCCCGTTATATTGATGGCGAGGTCAATGAGCAAGAGAAAAGTCAGGTTGAGGCTCTTTTGAAGGAGTCAGAGTCCTGTTCTGCCTACTATAAAGAATTGCGGAATCTTAATCAGGCTTTGGACGTATTACCCGAAGAAGACCTGTCCCCTGATCTGGAGAATGAGATCATGAGTGCTCTTGCTAAAGGGATGAGGGAGGATACAGGGATGAAACGAAGTTCATTTGTCAAGATGACGGTTGGCGGCGGGGTTGCAGCCACATTGATCATAGGTATTTTATCGCTGCAAATGTATGCCCAAAGAAGCATCCAGGGGCGTATCAGGAGCGCTTCGGATGATATCGGCGATCAGTACAGCGCAGGCAAGACTTCGGCGGGGCCGTATCAGCAGTTAGCCGGAAAAAAGACCCGGCAGTACGAACCGTATTATTTGAGCACGGATTATTCGGTAACGAAAACGGAAGGACACTCTCCGGCAAGGACGAGGGAGAAGGCTGCCGGAGGACTTGCGCCGTCGAAAATTATCAGCGTTGAACAGGAATACTGGGGGGGCGACGGCGATGCAGCTGAAGATGAATCCTGGAGGTATAACCCGGCTTTCCATACGGAAGAATATGACCGGATTTATGAGAACCAGTTTATGGCGGTGCAGGAAAACCCTCTTTCCACGTTTTCCATTGATGTGGATACAGCGTCCTACAGCAACATGCGACGCTTCCTTAATAATAATCAACTGCCTCCGGAAGACGCCGTCAGGATTGAAGAACTGGTCAATTATTTCACCTATGACTATCCGCAGCCGGAAGGGGAAGACCCCTTCTCTATAACGATTAACGGCGCGGCCTGCCCGTGGAACCGGGCGCATCAATTGGTCAGAATAGGACTGCAGGGAAAGGTTTATCAGGAAGAGGAAATCCCTCCTAGTAATCTTGTTTTTCTGGTCGATGTGTCAGGATCCATGAACAGCGCTAACAAACTTCCTTTGCTTAAGGCTTCTCTAAAAATGCTCGTCAGGCAATTAACCGGGGAAGAGCGGGTTGCGATCGTGGTGTACGCCGGAGCCGCGGGGCAAGTCTTGGAGTCAACCCCGGGCCATTATAAACAGAAAATATTATCCGCGATCGACCGGCTGCAGGCCGGCGGCTCAACCGCGGGCGGGGCAGGCATCAAACTGGCTTATAATATCGCGAAGCAGAATTTTATAAAGGGCGGCAACAACCGGGTGATTCTTGCTACTGACGGAGATTTTAATGTCGGGGTCAGCAGCAATGCGGAATTGGTCCGCATGATAGAGGATAAAAGACAGGACGGGATCTTTTTGACGGTCTTGGGTTTTGGAATGGGGAATTATAAAGATTCCAAAATGGAGCAGCTGGCGAACAAGGGCAACGGCAATTACTACTATATCGACACGGACCGGGAAGCGCAGAAAGTCCTTGTTCAGGAATTGGGTTCAACGCTGTTTACGATTGCCAAGGATGTCAAGATTCAGGTGGAGTTCAATCCCGGGCAGGTGAAGGCGTATCGTCTGATCGGATATGAGAACCGTATGCTGGCCAAAGAGGATTTTAACGATGACACGAAAGACGCCGGGGAATTGGGAGCCGGACACACGGTCACGGCCCTTTATGAAATTGTGCCGGCAGAGTCAACGGAAACGTTCCGGTCTGTTGATGATTTGGTGTACCAGCAGAACCAGGTGGTTGAAAGCCAGGACTTGATGACCGTGAAACTGCGGTATAAGCAGCCGGACGGCCATAAAAGCCGGCTGATTCAGCAGTCTATCCGGAGTGGGGAGATGGCAGATACGCCGCAGGGGGATTTTCAGTTTGCCGCGGCGGTGGCGGAATTCGGATTGCTGTTGAGGAATTCCGAGTTTAAAGGCCAGGCTTCTTATCATCATGTTCTGGAGCAGGCGGCGCGCGCCGGGGGGGAAGATCCTTATGGTTACCGCGGGGAATTTCTGGACTTGGTGAGGCGGGCACAGCAGCTGGACCGTCGGGTTGATGAGGATATTTACTATGAAGATGGCGGAGGATATGGTGAAGGCGGAATTCAATTCAAAGGTGGGACCGGGTCCCTTTAACATTATGTGCGATATAAGGTTGTGGGAGAAGTGTCCCCGAATCTACAGGAGGGCTGTTAAATAATTCAAAGAGCGTTTAGCAAATAATCGTCATCTATCTTTAATTTTGGTATAATAAATCAGCATAATTATAAATACCCCAAGGATAAATATCCAAGGGGTATTTTTTTTGAAAGGAGAAGATGCATGGGAAGAATGGCACGAATTTACTATGATAATGCTGTATATCATGTCATGGCTCGAGGTAACAACCGCAGAAAAATTTTTAAAGATCATAACTTTAAGAGACTTTTTATTAACAAATTAAATAAATATAAAAAGCAGTTAGGTTTCAAATTATATGGCATTGTTATTATGGATAACCATGTGCACATGATTATTGAGGCAAACAGGCGGCACAACATATCATGTATCATGCAGAAAATATTATTATCTTTTAGTTTCAATTATAGAAAACTTGAGAATTATATTGGCCATGTTTGGCAGGGAAGATTTCAGTGCAGGCTTATTGAGGAAGAAAGTTATATTCATGACTGTTTAGAATACATCCACAATAATCCAGTGAAAGCGGGGATTGTAAAAAATGCAGATGAATATTTGTGGAGTAGTTATCGTCAGTATAAGGAGAAGGGCTGTAATCCTGAATTGATAGAAATAGATAATTACGGGGACACTTCTGTAGTAACCTGATATAATTCAATAAGATGAAGGGACCCGGTCCCTAAAGAGGGGGGGGATTTTATGGATAAAAAAGGCATTTGGATTCTTATTATTGGTTTAACCTGCCTGTCTTTCTCGGTTCGTTTAACCAATTTCTATAATCATAAAAAGACACACCGTGTCACAATTGATGAAAATGCCTTTTACAGCATTGCCCTGCAGCTAAAGGAAAATCCTCTTATTTATAATACGAACAAATACATCAGCCGCTCAAAGAATAGGGACAAGCTTCTGCCCTATTTGTTTGATCCGCTCTTTAAGCATCCCCCGTTATTTTCCTATCTTCTGACAACATCCCTTGTTCTTTTTAAGGAGGCGACTTTTTCCGTTGTCTTAATCCCTTTGCTTTTCGGCTGTCTTCTGATTCCTTTGACTTTCCTGTTGGGGTCTTTATTGGGGGGGGATAAAGTCGGATTGTTATCGGCTTTTTTAATAGCGATTGATCCTGTTTCTATTATTTGTTCTCAAAAAGTCTGGCTGGATACAACCCTGGCCTTTTTTGCGTTATTAGCCGTATATTTTTATGCGCGGGCTTTTCTGACCGCTAGGCCCAAGCTGTTCTTATGGGGGGGATTTGCAATCGGCCTCGCCGTGTTGACAAAATACCCCGGAATCCTCATGTGTGCGGCGGTGATTTTTTATGTCAGTCTGTTCGACAGAGAATGGCATGAAAATTCTTGTTTTCGTCTAAGTCTTGCCATCCCCTGGGTGATGCTGGTCCCCTGGATCATCTGGAATTTGAATGTTTACGGTTTGGGATTTTTTAAGAATATATTCACGAAACACGGCATTCATTTAACAATTCCCGTTTTTTCAGTGATTTTTCTTTCTTGTGCGGCTCTCGGCGTATGCGTGTTTTTCCCGGAGAAAGGAAAGGGGTGCATCCGGCATATACGTTCAAAATTTCAGCTGACACCCCAGACTCTTAAACGGATTCGTATAGGATTGCTTCTTGTCCTTGTTTATTTATTGTTCCAACCCGTTATGTCCAGCTTGTCTTTCTCTCACTTCCCTGAAACATCCTGGAACCGGTACACCTTCAGCCGGGAGGGAGGAGTGTTTTTTTACCTGAAAAGATTGCCGGGATTTTCATTGTTCTATATATTGTCCTATCTGGCATTTTTTCTCTCCTCTTTAATAAAGAAAACTCCCCGGATTCTTTTTGTCGAACTGACCGGGCTGCTTTCTTTCCTGTTTTTTTCTTTATACGGGAATTATCAGTCCCGGTACGTCCTGATGGTTTTACCATTGTTAATGATATTGGCGGCTTTTGCCATGTTCAGGGTTTTTGAACGAATTCAAGACATCAAAGACACGCAAGCCCGGGCCGTCAGCTTTGTCCTGTTTGTATTGTTTTTGTGCGTCAGTCTTGCAAAAGTTATGACGGTTAATTTTCACGTCAGCTTCCCCAATGACATGTGCTATTTTTAGAAAGGATTATAAAGGGGTTGTCCCCCGGCCCTGTTTTTTGAATCTTTGATCATGATAGGCAACTTAGCGAATATATTATCTTTAACCACTTTAATAACTTTTTTGTTATTCATATCATTAGCGGCTTTCCTTATAATAAAAAATTCCAAATCCCCCGTAAATATTTCCTTTTCTCTGGTTTGTCTGAGCGCTGCCGTGTGGTGTTTGAATTATTCCATAGCCTATAAGACCGTTGATGCCGGAACGGCCCTTTTTTGGTTTAAACTTGGGTATGTTGGAGTCATTTTTATCTCCATCACATATTTTCATTTTGCAATGTGTTTTTTGAAGTTAAAAAGGATGTATGAATATTCGATCCTTAATTATCTGATAGGAGGTCTTCTCGTAATCATTCTTTTAAATTCCAACATTCTCATTGATGGTCTTAATATTTTTTCCTGGGGGCGATACCCCAGGGCCGGGAAGGCTCATCCAATGTTCCTATTGTATTTTTTCGGATTGGTTAATGCGGCTTCGATTTACATTGCTTTGGCTTTTGTTAAAAAGAAAAAGATAGGCCCCACAATTCGCAAGGAACAGCTTAAGTACATACTGTTTGCTTTTAGCATTTTTACGATTAATTCTATAGATTTTATTCCCAATTATGGTATTAGTATCATTCCGCTTGGGTTCATCCCCGCAACAATTTTTATGTGTATTATTGTTTATAGTATTGTCAAATTTCGCCTCATGGACATTTCCGTTGTTATCACCCGTACATCCATATTCATCGCTGTTTATTCATTTATCCTTGGGACACCTTTTTTGCTTGCCTTTGGATGGCAGGAGAAATTACGTATCATGCTGGGTGATGATTGGTGGATGGCGCCATTATTTTGCATGGCCTTATTTGCCACGGGCGGCCCTTTTGTTTATCTTTACATTCAGAAGCAGGCGGAAGCCCGGCTGTTTCAGGAGCAGCGGCGCTATCAAGCCACGTTGCGTACTGCATCCATGGAAATGGGCCGGATTAAGGATTTAAATAAATTGTTGGAGCATATTATAAGTATTATTAAAGAAGAGGTTCGCATAGCCAGTTGCCGGATTTATCTTGGCCATGAACAAACACATTCTTTTAGAGTCAGCCAGCCTCAAGAGGTTTTGTCTGATGTCGTGCAAAATGTGCCGTTTGATTCTTCTCTGGTTAAATATTTATTGAGAATGCGTGGACCAATTGTATTGGAAGAGATAAGGCAGCTGGCCAACGATACGCATGATTCATTAACGGACGTCATTTGCCAGATGGAAGAGATGAATGGACAGCTGGTTGTCCCGATGTTTTTGGATGAAAGAATGATCGCGGTTCTTGTTGTGGGTAATAAAAATTCCGGGAAGCCGTTCAACGTGGATGATCTCCACGTGTTTATGATGTTGGCGAACCAGTCGGCCCTGGCCATTGAAAATGCCCAGTTTTATGATGATATTAAACGCACTCATGAAAAGTTGTTTCAAGCCGAGAAGCTGGCGTATGTCGGGCAGTTGGCGAGTTCAGTGTTTCATGAAATCCGGAATCCTTTGACAGCGATTAAGACGTATATGGAGTATCTCCCGTTAAAGTATCATGAAAACGGTTTTCGGGAAAAATTCCATGCCTTGATTCCCCGAGAGATGGAACGCATTGAGCGCTTATTGAATAAATTGCTTAAGCTGGCGAGGCCGGTACATTTGCATTTTAAAGAAAAAAATATGAACGAGCTCATTGATTCGGTCTTGGATCTTCTGAACGATCATTTGGAGATCAAACGGATCGTGGTGAAGAGAAGCTATGCACTGCATGAAGCTGTCCCCGTGGATACCGACCAGATGCGGCAGGCGTTGATAAATTTGATATTAAATGCCGTGCAGGCGATGGAGGAAGAAGGCACATTAACTGTTCAGACGGCTTTAAAGCAAAAACCATCAGAGGATTCCTCGCTGCAAGATACCCGCTACCAGATTATTGTCTCTGATACGGGATGCGGCATGTCTGAAGAGCAGCAGAAAAATTTGTTCACTCCATTTTATACCACAAAAAAGGAAGGCATCGGTTTGGGTTTGATCAATACGTATAATATCATCCGGGAGCATAGAGGCAAAATATCCGTGACGAGTCAGTTAGGGACGGGTACCGCATTTAAAATTGAATTGCCGTAGCCGATTTAAGCATCAGAATGTCCATTTTTGTTTATATCTTCATTAGTGTTTAAGCGAATGCTTAAACAAAGTCGTTGTTATTTTCTTAGTAAACATATGACTGAAGGTCTTGACTTTTGAATTGGCTAAACGCATAATATACGACATAAGAAATGACTGTTGTGCATTCTTGCGGTTTCTTATAGCGAGTGTTCTACGTGAGATTCCCGGATAGATGTCAAAAAAGGTCAACTTTAGGCAGTATTATCCTATTGCTAAAAAATTAATTTGTATTATAACAATAATATCCTATCCCGGGTGCGCGGCGCGTTCATCTTTATAAAAGCTTTAAGACTAAGCAGGATAGATAAATCATAAAAATCACAAAAGGAGGCAGTATGAGAAAAGTTGGTATTAAATTATTGGTTTTATGTCTTGTCGGAATGGGGCTTGTTGGATGTACGACGTTGTGGACGCCGGTCATCAACTCCACCGATCTTCAGTCGACAGATTTTTCTGAAACCATGAAACAGGGTGAATCCTGCCAGCTTTATGTTTTAGGGCTTTTGGGTCCGTTCGGAAATGCATCTGTGGTTGACGCAGCAGCCAGTGCAGGTATTTCCAAAGTCAACGTTGTAGATCAAAAATACAGCAATTACATTTTATTCGCCCAGCAGTGTGTTGTCGCTTATGGGGAGTAACTGAAAGCCGTATCAGGTATAAAAGAGGCAGCCCGGTTACGGGCTGTCTCTTCTATTTTTTGGAAAACAGCTCTGTTGAAAAAAATTGACAATCAGGCCTTTTTTGATAAAATTTTATCAATATTTCATTCTCCCCATTATTCTTCCCCAGCTTTCCCCTGATAATTATTATCCCACAGTCATCCATTTTTACACTGTTAACCAAGGACAGATAATTTATTTATGCTGCAATTTACCAAACAAGAACGTCTTGTCCTCGTTTACCTGGCCTGCGTTTTTGTCCTGGGGACAACTTTGCGAGTGCTTATTAAGCGTTTCCCGGTTCTTTTCAGCTGGGTTTATTTCCTGCCGGACAAAGCTTATGTCACTAAACTCGATATTAACACAGCCTCGCAGGAAGAGCTTATGTCCCTTCCTTACGTCGGGCGCGTGACAGCCGAAAATATTTTAAACTATCGGCAGGAGCAGGGGGATTTTAAGCACTTAGAGGAACTTCAGCGCGTTAAAGGTATCGGCCCCGATAAATTCTCTAAAATTATTCTTCATGTCGCGGTTTATGAAAAAGAAAATTTTTCTCCTTAGACAAGTGCCGATGTTGTTTGCCGCCATCATGTTTTTATCCGGCATTATTCTGCAGGAATATTTCCGGCTGAGTTTTATTCCCTGGCTGTCCTTGGCGGCTGTTCTCCTGTTAACAGGTCTCATGACGCTGGAGCGCCGTATCGTCTCTCATGTCCTGCTGGCCTTGGCTTATATCTGTTGCGGCAGTCTGGCTCTTTCGGCCGATTATGCCCGCGCCCCTCATGATATATCGCGGCTCCCGTATGCCTTATCCCGGCAGAGTGTCCTGCTTCACGGTATTGTGATAACGGAACCGCAGTGCCGGGACACGCTTAACGGGCACCGGAGAATATTTCGCATGAAGGTTCTGCACATCAAGCCGCCTGTATCCGCAGGTATCAGCGGCCCCTCCGGGGAAGCGGGCGGCAGGGGGGAGATGTTCGAACCGGCCGCGGGTAAGATTGTTGTGCATCTATACCAGAACCGGGATATCCAACACGGAGACGAATTGCTGCTGGAAGGGATAATGCACCGGCCGTATAATTTTACGCGCGGGCGGAAATTTTCTTATAAGCAGTATCTTAAAAGACAAGGGGTGTCGTGGATTATCAGCGTCAGCCGGGACCGCCTGTTTTATGTCATCGCGAAACAGCAAGGCGGCTGGCGGCCAGGTCTGCGGCGATGGAAAGCGCGGGCCCGTTCACAGCTTGCCAGGTATTTTCATCCGGAGGAAACCGCCTTGCTGTCGATGCTTTTATTAGGGGACCGTTCCTCTTTGCCGGCCGCAGTCCGGGACATTTTCAACAGGACCGGAACGGCGCATGTCCTGGCGATCAGCGGTCTGCATGTCGGTATTTTCTGCAGTATCATTTTAATTTTAGCGCGCATTTTAGTGCCGCAGCGGCCGTACGCCTACATGCTGGTCATTATGGGGCTGATATTTTATATCTTGTTGACAGGCGGGCGGCCCTCGGTCGTCAGGGCTTCTATCATGGCCGCAATTTTTTTTACGAGTTATGTCGTAGAAAGGGAAAGCGTGGTCCTCAATACCTGGGCTGTGGCTGCCCTGCTGATTTTGTTTTTTTCCCCCACCGCTTTGTTTGAGATCGGGTTTCAGCTTTCCTTTACCTGCGTGTTTTTTATTCTCGTGTTATACCCGCGGATCAGCGCTTTATGGCCGCAGGCCCCCGCCCGGAATGATTCTTTTATCTGCAGATATTTAAAAACTTCTTTAAGCGTTTCTTTGTCCGCCTGGTTAGGGGCCGCAGGCTTAGTGGCCTATTATTTCGAATACCTGACGCCGTTTGCCGTCCTGGCAAATCTTTTTATCGTGCCGCTTATGGCCTTGATCGTGTCTCTGGGGATGGCGTTTCTTATCCTTGGTTTTTGTCTGCCGCCTGCGGTGCCTGTTTTTGTTACTTGCCTTAAAGTTTCCTTGAATGGTATGGTTGCTCTTGCCTACGCTCTGAGCCGGATGCCTTGTGCTTACCTGCGGATCAGGGGATTTCATTTTAGAGAACTTATTATATATTATGTAGTATTATTTTTTTTATATATTATATGGACTCATTTTAGTAAGAATAATAAAATACTAAGGAATCATCATCTTATTGATCGTTGATCCGGGATATTCTGTTTTTGCATAGCCATGGACCGTAATTGACAAACAGACTATCCTGTGATAAATTGTCGCAGTGTTTGAACATATCCGGAGATTACAGACAATATGAGAAAATTTTTTCCTTACCTTATATTAACAGTGATTTTTCTTTCCGTTCCCCTTCCTCCGGCCGAGGCCTTTTGGGTGTGGACGCCGGAAAGCAATAAATGGGTTAACCCCAAATACACTGTTAAGGAAACTCCTCAGGAGCAGCTGGAGTTTGCTTTGAGTTTTTATGAGGCCAATGAATTTGAGAAGGCCAGTACGGAACTGAACAAACTCCTCAAGCATTATCCCAAGGCCAAAGAAGCGGCTGAGGCCCAGTTTTATTTGGCGGACATCCTGGACCAGGAGAGGGCTTATGTGAAGGCCTTTAAGAGTTATCAAATCGTTATCGATAAATACCCTTTTTCAGAAAGATTCGGCGAGGTCGTCGAGCGCCAGTATGAAATAGGCGTTACGGTTCTGGAAGGGAAGGTGAAAGTCGGATTTTTTCAGGGCGGGGCGGGTATAGACGCCTTTGTGGTTGAGGTTTTTCGGACCGTCATTAAAAACGCTCCTTACGGGAAATATGCGGCGTCCGCCCAGTATAAGATTGCCTTATATCTGCAGAAGAAAGGTTTATTCCAGGAGGCACGGGATGAATTTGAAAAGACGATGAACGACTATCCGGAAAGCGAATGGGCGCAGGCCGCGCGTTACCAGATTGCTTTGTCTGATGCCAAAAGGTCGGCGGACGCCCCGTATGACCAGAAAATTACGGAAATCGCGATTCAGGAACTGGAAGGTTATTTAGACGATAATCCCAATGCCAAACTTTCCAAGGAGGCCGAGAAGCAGATCAATACATTAAGAGAAAAAGAAGCAGAACAGCATTTTATGGTCGCCGAGTTTTATGAAAAAGGCAAGAAGTACCAGGCCGCGAAGATATATTACAACAAAATTGTCGAAGAATATAAAGGGACCAGTTTTGCGCCCAAAGCTTTAAATAAAATCCGGGAGATCAATAAAAAAGGTAGTCTATGAAAAAGTTGTCTCATGTCTGGTCTTGGGTGCTCACCATTTTTCTCCTGGCGGGGGGGTGCGGGTATACGACCCAATCCGCCTTGCCGTCACGTTTGCAAACAATCCACATCAAACCGTTTCCGAACAAGATCAATTATACGACAAGCACGGATCGCCAGCTGTATTTCCCCCTGTTGGAGGTGAAAGTCCGCAACGCTATCATCGACCGTTTTCTTTTTGACGGCAACCTTAAGGTTCGCGAAGAAAATGAGGCGGACTTGATTTTAAGCGGGGAGTTGATCAACTATGAACGTGTAGCCTTGCGATATACGGATGACGATGAAGTGCAGGAATACCGGGTGCACGTGATCGTATCCCTTGTTTTAAAAGACCGGCGGTACGACGAGATTCTTTGGGAGGAATCCGGGTTTGCCGGGGAAGCCACCTATTTTGTCTCCGGAGCTTTGGCTACGTCCGAGAGTTCCGCGGTCGAAGCCGCGACTTTGGATTTGGCCCGAAGAGTTGTCGAACGCACGATTGAGAACTGGTAATGTTATCCATGTCCGCGACAGCAAGAGGACAGGTGGTTCAGGGGGGACCGTGAGCAAAACAGTCTGCTTTTTTATCGGAGAAGATTCCGGCCCGAAAGAAAAGAAAATCGCTGCCCTGAGGCAGAAGTGGCTCTCATCGGCAGATGCCGTTAAATTAGACTACGAAGTGCATGACGCCTCCAAGATCGACCCGCGCGCGTTGCAGGAAACACTTTTAGGTTTGCCGGCTGTTGCGTCCAGGAAAGTCGTTCTGCTTAAAAACTGCCACCGGCTGGATAAAAAGATCAAAGAGATCCTCCTGAGCTTCGCGCAGTCCCCGTCGCAGTATATCATCCTGATCCTGGATGCGGAGCGGCTGTCCTTAACAGACGCTTTTGTTAAAAAAATCAAGCCTCAGGCCGACCTTTTCAGCACGACCCCTCCGCAAAAACAGAATGTTTTTGATATGACCCAGGCTATCTCAAGCCGTCAGCCTGCCGCGGCGTTGAAAATTTTGTCACATTTGTTAAGAGAAGGGGATCAGCCGTTACAGATTATGGGGGCTCTTGTGTGGTTCTGGCGGAAGATACAGAACCGCCTTCCCGCGGTGCGGTATGAGCAGGGATTAAAGTTCCTTCAGGAAGCGGATTTGAATATTAAACGCAGCCGTATTCGTCCGGATTATGCCTTGGAATTGGTCGTCGTAAAACTCTCAGGACTCATGACGTAAAATAAAGGAAAAGGTGACGGATGTCAGGCGGGTTTTAGCTATGCAGCTAATTTATTGGTCATGGTGCTAAAACGGGATTTACGTCGGGCAACCGTATTTTTATGCATGATTTTTCTCTTGGCGGCCTTGTCCAGTTTTTTATAAACCGTTTTTAACTGATCTTCAGCTTCCGATTTCTTGTTCTGGCCTACAGATGTCAGGAATTTTTTAACCGTTTTCTTTAAATCAGTCTTAACATCAAGATTATGCATTTTATTTTTACGGTTTTTTCGCAGTTCTTTAATAGCAGATCTTCTTTGTGGCAACTCGAACACTCCTTTCTTTTGAATTTCATACTATAGCAGAGAGGCATGTGAATGTCAAATAATAAATCCAGACAAGCCGATTCCCACGGCTCCATTATAAAGTCGACCTCTATTATTTCCGGAGGCACGCTAACATCACGTATTCTTGGGTTTACCCGCGATATTATATTGGCCAAATTCTTCGGGACCGGCTTCCAGGCGGACGCTTTTTTCGTCGCCTTCAAGATCCCCAACCTGTTCCGCGATTTTGTCGGGGAAGGGGCCGCCAATTCCGCGGTTGTCCCGGTCTTTTCCGAATACCTCATCCAGAAGGACCGCAAGGAATTCTGGCATTTTGTCAGCGTTATCCTGGCTTTAGCCCTGATTTCTTTGAGCCTTTTGACCCTCTTGGGCATCCTTTTGGCCCCCTATATCGTGCGGCTTATCGCCCCCGGATTTATGTCCCATCCGGAAAAACTGTATTTGACGATCCGGTTGACAAAGATCATGTTCCCCTACCTCATTTTAATCGGGTTGACGGCGTATTCCATGGCGATTCTCTACACTTTCCGGTCTTTCACGGCTCCGGCCTTCAGCCCGTGCCTGCTGAATATCGCGATTATTATCAGCGCCCTGCTTTCGTCCCGGTATTTATCCGAACCGGTTTACGGCCTGGCCGCCGGGGTGCTGGTGGGCGGCCTCCTGCAGCTGCTGATTCAGATCCGCCCTTTACTGAAAAAAGGGATCCGCCTGCAAAAACCTCTGCCGCTGAATCATCCCGGCGCGATCCGGGTGGGGAAACTTTTAGTCCCCCGCATTATCGGCGCGGGCGTGTATCAGCTGAACGTTTTCATTGACACGTTCTGCGCCTCGCTGTCGTCCATTATAGGTGTCGGAGGCATTTCCGCGATATACTATTCCAACCGGATCATCCAGTTTCCCATGGGCGTGTTCGGTTTTGCCCTGGCTTCGGCCGTTCTGCCGACCTTGTCGGGCCTGGCTTCGCAGAAAAATCTTCACCAGCTGAAGACGACCGTTGTTTTTATCCTGGAGAACATTTTTTTTGTCATGTTCCCTTTCAGCATCATGCTGATGATTTTATCCGCCCCGATTATCCGGATCTTTTTTGAACGCGGCCAGTTCGACCAATACTCGACGTCCATCACGTCCTGGGCCTTGTTGTTTTATTCCATCGGCCTGTTCAGCTTCGGGGGGATAAAGATTCTGGTCACGGCGTTCCATGCGCTGCAGGACACGAAAACCCCGGTTAAAATCGCGGCTGTCTGCCTGGTCGTCAATGCGGTGTTGAACATTGTCCTGATGATCCCCCTGAAAGTCGGGGGGATTGCCCTGGCCAGTTCCATCGCCGCGTCCATTGACTTCCTCTGGCTGTTTTATCACCTGGATAAACGCCTGGGCGGCATTAACGGCGGGTTCAGGATGTTTATTGCGAAAGTCCTTTTAGCCAGTGTGGCGACCGGGGCCGTGGTCAACTGGCTTTGGCATTATTCCTGCATTCCCAACGAAATCATCCGCCTGGCGACAGTGATGGTCTTGGGCATTTTGCTCTACGGGGTTTTATGTTTCATGCTGAGGATCGACCAGGCCCGCAAGATTTATCACTGGCTGCAGAATTACGGCAAAATCGGCAGACGCAAAAAATAACAGGGAGGCGGGAATCCTTGCGGTCAAGCGGCCCTGAACGACATCATGTCCCTAAAAGAAAAAATTCACAACCTTCCTTTATCAAGCGGCGTCTATCTTATGAAAGACCGGTGGGGGAAAGTGATCTATGCGGGGAAGGCGGTGTGTTTGCGGAAAAGGGTGCAGTCCTATTTCCGGAAAAACACGGGGCTGTCCAAAGTCGGCTACTTAGTCGCTGAGATCGCCGACCTAGATTATATCCTTACGTCATCCGAGGCGGAAGCCCTCATCCTGGAAGCCAGCCTCATTAAGAAATACCAGCCGAAGTATAATGTGGATTTGCGGGACGACAAGACGTATCCCCTCATAGAAGTGACCGGAGAGAAGTTCCCTGCCGTTTACGTGGTGCGTCCCCGGATCAGGAAAAAGACCTCGAAATATTACGGCCCGTATGTTAATCCCAGACTGATCCGGGAAGCCCTGACATTTATCCGTAAAATTTTTCATTTCCGCACGTGTGACCCGCTCCCGGAGAAACCCTGTCTGGATTATCATATCGGGCTTTGTGACGGGCCGTGCAGCGGGGCTATTCAGCAAAAGGAGTACGCGAAAATTATCCGCCATGTCTGCCTTATCCTGGAGGGGAAGAAAGACCGGCTGTTCCGCAACCTGCAGCGTGATATGGAGAAACTGGCAAAAGCCCGCCGCTTTGAAGAGGCGGCCCGGGTGAGGGACCAGCTTTATGCCCTCGGAGCCCTGTATTCAGGGACAAAAGAGCTGAATTTTTATAAGGAAGCCGAACAGCTGCAGCGGGTGCTCGGCCTGCCGCGGCGGCCGGACCGTATAGAGGCTTTTGATATTTCGAATATCATGGGGCGGCAAAGCGTGGGGTCGATGGTGTCGTTTTTAAACGGGAAACCGGACAAGAACAATTACCGCAGGTTCCGCATTAAAGATGTGGAAGGGATAGATGACTTCAAAATGATCGCCGAGGTGGTGCGGCGCCGTTACAGCCGGCTGAAAAAAGAGGGCTTGCTGTTCCCCGACCTGATTCTGATTGACGGAGGCAAAGGCCAGCTTGCCGCCGCTCAAAAAGAGCTTTTGCTGCTTGAATGCGATATCCCCCTGGTGTCTCTGGCGAAAAGGGAGGAGGAAATATTCTTGCCAGGCAAAAGAAAAGCTGTTATCCTTCCCAAGGATTCTCTGGGACTGCAGTTATTGCAGCGTATCCGCGATGAAGCGCACCGGTTTGCCGTCACCTATCACAGAAAATTAAGGAGCCGGGAGGTTTTTACCCGGAGCCGGGAGAAGAAAAGCTGACATGTCCGGCGTCTTTGAGCCATTGTTTTATGGCCTTCATCCGGGAATAAGGGAATAAAGTCATGAATAAAAAAAGCGCTGATCAATTAACAGATTTCGAATGGGCGGTGTTAAAAGCCACTTTGTCGATCCCGATCGGACAGACCCGGTCTTATAAATGGGTGGCGGAGAAGATCGGCCGGCCGCAGGCTGTGCGGGCCGTCGGCCAGGCGTTAAGGAAAAACCCTTACCCGTTGATTATCCCCTGTCACAGGGTGATCAGATCGAACGGGGACCTGGGCGGTTACGGGGGCAAGCAGGACCCTAAAAAGGGGCGGCTGCTGGCCCTGGAAAAAGAGATCGCAGCCCGCATGAAGAAGGGGTAAGCGGGTCACGGGGAATCAGGCCCGCGCAAGTGTCCCTATAAATTGTTTGCAACTTGTCAATCCGGTTGTAAAATAGAGTGTTCTTAAGGAAAAAAGGCAAACGCTAAAGATTTTAAAGAAAGAGAGCAGAGCATGGATATTAAACAGTTATTCCAAACCGTGGTCGATAAAAAAGCATCAGATTTGTTCCTGGGCGCCAATTCCCTTCCGCGGGCCAGAATCAACGGGGTCGTTAAGGTCATTTCCGAAGAGATGATCGATCAGGAGCAGATGAATCAGATCGCGACGACGGTATTAGGCAACGAAGAAAGGAAGAAGCTGTTTCATTTTAATAAGGATATCGATTTCATTTATAACGAACCGGATGTCGGCCGTTTCCGTATCAACCTTTCGGTGGACCGCGGCGACCCGGCTCTTGTGGCGCGGCATATTAAAACCAGCGTTGAATCTTTCGAAGACCTGAAATTACCGGTCGACCTGCTGGAAAATTTTTGTAAAGAATCCTCCGGGCTCGTGATCCTGTCCGGGCCGGCCGGCAGCGGCAAGTCCACGACCATTGCCAGCATGATCGATTATATCAATAATAACAGTGAAAAACATATCGTGACCATTGAAGACCCGATCGAGTTTATTTTCAAGGACAAAAAAAGCACGATCAATCAGCGCGAACTGGGCGTTGACGTGCATTCTTACCCGGCCGCGCTTAAGCACGTCACCCAGCAAAGCGCTGATATCATTTATATCGGAACGGTGCGCGACGTGGACACCATGCGCGCCGCGATCACCGCGACGGAGTTGGGGAGTTTTGTTTTAACGACCTTTCATACGGTCAACGCTGTGCAGGCCGTGACCCGTATCGTTAACTTTTTTCCGCCGTATCTGCACGAAGAGATCCGTATGCAGCTTTCTGTCATCTTAAAAGGCGTTGTTTCCCTGCGTCTTATCCCGCTGAAAGACGGCAGCGGCCGTGTGCCCGCTTTTGAAACCATGGTCGTCACACCGACGATCTCCCGGCTTATCCGGGAAGGCAAAGTCAACGAGATCCAGTCGTTTATCGATGAAGGGGATTTATACGGAATGCAGTCTTTCAAAAAGTCCCTTGTTCATCTGGTCAAAGAAGAATATGTGGAAGAAGATATTGCCCGTCTCTTTGCCGACAGCAGGGATGAGTTTGACTTGGAACTGAAGGGCTTGAAGCGGTATCATAAATAGCCGTTTTAATGCGGTAAGACATTCACTCTTAAATGAATCATGCGATAACCCGGGCGGTCATGCCCGTGATGGTTTAAAAGATATTCCTATTTTTGAAGGGAGGGAGGATTTCATGTTTTTCCTGCAAATGAGAATGTATCTGCTGCTGGCTGTGTTGTTCTCCATTGTCTATGCGGTTATCGTTGTGATCGGCACCACAATGGGGATGAACAGTTTTTATCTCTACTTTGTCTTTTCTCTGGTTTTAATGTATATCCAATATCTCCTCGGGCCTAAAATCGTCGAATGGTCGATGCAGGTGCGGTATGTTGAGGAGCATGAGTACCCCCGTTTGTATGCCATGGTCAGGGACATGGCGCAGAAAGCGGAAATCCCCATGCCGCGGGTTTGCGTGTCTCAGGTCGATATCCCCAACGCTTTTGCTTTCGGCCGCGGCCGCAACGACGGACGGGTATGCGTGACCGAAGGCATTATGCGTCTGCTGAACGAGGAAGAACTGCAGGCGGTGATCGGCCATGAAGTGAGCCATCTTAAGAACAGGGACGTCCTGACCATTACCCTTTTATCCGTTATCCCGATGATCATGTACCGGCTGGCTTGGCACTTCCTTTTTTTCGGAGGAGGAAGGAGAGACCGCGGCAACGCCGCTCTGGTGGGGCTGGCGGCCCTGGCTTTTTACTTCATAACAAATCTCCTGGTACTTTATGCTTCGCGTATCCGGGAATACTTTGCCGACCGCGGGTCGATCGCCCTGGGGAACCGTCCGGAGGCCATGGCCACGGCGCTTTATAAACTTGTTTACGGTTCCGCCCGTATCGGTAAGCAGGCGATTAAAGAAGCCGAGGGGTTTAAGGCGTTTTTTGTGAACGATCCTTCCCGGGCCATGAATGAGATCCGGGAGCTGAGCGAACTGGATTTGGACAGGAGCGGGACGATTGATCCGGATGAATTGGCGGTTTTGAGGGGGAAGAGTGTTGAGCTGTCGGCCAGCGAGAAATTCATGGAGATGCTGAGCACGCACCCGAATATGCTCAAGCGCATCAAACATCTGTCCGAATTATAGGGACCGGGTCCCTCTATCTTGTTGAATTTAATCAGGTTCTGAGAGAAGTGTCCCTGCCGGAGGCCTTTCATCGTGTGTATGGTTTAGCGGTATAAATATGCACTTCATAAGGGGCAAAGGTATCGGTAAAGGAACCTTCAATAACATCTACGGCCCGGTCTTCAAAAAGCACCTGAAGGCTGTCGGCATCCGTTGCAAAATCACTGAACGTCACGTTCAATGATTCCTTTATCACATTCACCGCAATCAGATATTTTTTCCCGCCGTATTTTTTAATTATAAAATGAACCGCCGGGTCCCCGTTGATGTCTTTTCCGGGCGCATCAAGAATTGTCATGCCTATTTTCTCCGGGTTGACCGGGGCGAGCAGGACCGGGGTTAAGGTCTCTAGTTCCCCGGCGATCTTTTTAATGTTTTGCCAATGTCCCGGAGACAACTGAATATCATATTGGCTGCCGTGATAGACATAATAGAAAATCCCTTTAGCCCCGTGCACGATGGCAAGGTAGGTCATGCACCGTGCTTCGGCCCAGGTCGGCTCCCGGTCCGCCCCCCATCCCCGGTGCGCGCCGTCCTGATATCCGAAAGCCTGCAGCACCGCCCAGACCGGTTTCTTGTCCTCGACCGCGGCCCGGGCTTTGCTGATAACATCCGAAACACGGGTTAAGGGCGCGCTCGGCACCGGAAACGGATCCACCATGACAATATCCGTGTAGGGCGCATAATGTCCCAACCTATTGGTCCGGGCCAGGACAAATCCGGTTGGATGATGAGGGTCTTCCGCTTTTATTTTTTCATACATCCTCTCAACCTCGGAGGGGGGCACCTTCCGCAGGTCCGGTTCGTCCAGCAGATACCAGACGAGGAGGGCCCCGGAATCCTTAAATTTTTTCACGCTCCGGATGAGTTTGCCTATACTGTAGAATTCGTCCAGCATAATTTTCGTGCCCGGAAAGATAACCGCCTTTAACCCTTCCTTCTCTGCTTCGTTTAAGTAAGTCTGCAGGTATTCCTGTTCAATGGAATACGAATGCACGGTGTTGAATCCCGCCTTTTTCAGCTCCTCAAAAGCTGTGGGAGGCTTCACCGAATACATCCCGATCGGGAAAAACGGCTCGCCGTCGACCACAAGATGATTTTTCTGGTCCAGGGTGACTGTAGAGGCAGGGGCAGGGCAGGAGAGGCCCAAAACGATAAGGCTTATCTGCAGGAATAGCGCTGTTCTTTTGGATTTTACGGGCATTTTTTTCGTGAATCTCCCTAAGTCACTAAAATATATCACGTTTTATTCAGGGTGTCCACGAAGATGTCGCAATCTGCCCGGTCCGGTTGAGCCGCTCCGCGCCTGTTGGCCTAAATCCTGGGGTAGTGTGTCCTGGTGTGGGTGAGTGCCGGGATATTGCTTGACAAAACCGCTTTATTGGATATACAATACGCCTTTTGTATTAAATATTTATTCTAATAGGATAAAAAAATATCTAATCCTATATCCCGTATAGATTAAAGAACCAGCTTAAAAATTTTTTATATCGCATATCATATATCATGAATGTTAGAAAATTAATAATTATCAGTATTCTACTGTGTGTCTTAACAATAGCTCCAAGGGCCATCGCCCAGTCTCTGCTGGAAGAAAGCGCCCGTCAGAGTCTGCGGGAAACAGAAGATATGCACGGGATATCTCTCGGACAGACGACCAGTTTGAAGCTCGTTGTCTCCCAGGAAGTTCAGTACGACACCAACATTTTTCTAACAGAAGAAGACCGGAAACAAGACCTCCTCAGCATCACCAGCCCGCGCCTGATTTTTCATATGCCGTTTTCCGATAACCGCCATCTTTTTCAGATGATGTACCTCGCGGACATCGCCGCATTTTCAGACTATAAAAGCCAGAATTATGTGGACCAGGATATGGCCCTGAAATTAAACCTGAATTTCCCGTTCGGCTACTTTAACCTCCAGAATGGTTTTAGAGATACTGTCCAGCGGGCGTCTACCGAGTTTACCGATCAGGTGCGCCGTTATGAAAATCTGGGCCAGGCGGCTTTTGGCGTGAAGATGAACAAATTATCGTACGAAGCGGCTTATGCCCATTTTTTGAGAGATTATTACGAAGAGCAGTACGACGCCCTGGTCTACGGAGAAGACATCTTTACCGGAACGGTCTTTTATCAGGTTTCCCCCAAGATCAAGCCCCTCCTGGAGTATAATCACGGGATTATAGACTATACCAAGGATGAAACGCGCAGCGGCCATTATGACCAGGTGCGGTGCGGCTTTAAGACAGACCTCACCGGCAAGATAGACGGTGTCGTGAAGCTGGGCTATCAAAAGAGGGATTATGATATCGCCGGGCGCAAAGGATATGAAGGTTTTGTTTCTCAGGCCGGGATTACGGCGGATTTGTCCGAACGCACGAAACTGGAGTTAAACTATTTCAATACAGCCGTTGAATCCATCTCGACAAACAATAATTATTTTGACCTGAATTCTGTTATTTTAAAGGTGACGCAGCAGATTATGAATAATGTCAGTCTTTTGCTGACTTCACAGCTTGATCGGAGGGAATATCCGGAAGAGGATCCGGATTTTCATGCGGAGCGGCGGGATTCCGTTTTCACGGAAGGGATTATGCTGCGCTATACTGTTTTAAACCGGGGGCGGGTGAGTCTGGGGTATCAGTACAAAGAGAATGTGTCGAATATTGACAGCGAAAAATATCAGGACAACATTATTTCCCTGCGGTTTGATTTTTTAATTTAATGTAAAGGACAGAGAAAGACATGAAAAGATTATTTTATTTGATGCCAGTTATTTTGTTTCTTCTGACATTTACCGGATGCGGAGGCACGCGGGTGCAGACCGCATCGGGAAATCCTCCGCAAGACACTGTCGCGCAACCGGCCGGCGGCGTCTGCCCTCCGGAGACAGCTTCCGCCGTTGAGCGGGGGCCCGGGGATGTTTTTGAATATCAGATCGGCACGGAGAATGTTTTGCAGATCGATGTTTATTACGGCAAAGGGGAGCAGTTATCCCAGAAAGTCCGGGTTTCCTCCCGGGGGACGATCTCCTTTCCTCTGCTCGGTGACGTGCATGTGCTGGGGCTGACGGTGTCCAACCTGCAGAACAAACTGACCCTCCTGTTGTCCAGGGACTATTTAGTGAACCCGCAGGTGACGGTTTTTATCGAGGAATACAGCACGGTTTCCATCTTGGGGGAAGTCAAGCGGCCCGGGGCTTATCCGCTTAAAGGGCAGCTCACGGTTTTGGAGCTTGTGGCGCTGTCAGAAGGGTTTACCAAGATCGCCTCTCCCAACAAGGTCAAGGTGATCCGCACTCATTCTGACGGCAGACGGGAAGAGATTTTGGTTCGGGTGAACGATATTATCAACAAAGACGGATTCGGACAGGACAATCTGGTGTTGCGCGCCGGAGATTTGGTGATTGTCCCCGAAAGTCTTTTTTAAGGAGTTTTATCATGTCGGAAATGAATATGCATATGCCCAGCCGGGAAGATGATTTTGTTGAGATCGATCTGCGGGATATTTTTCGCACACTTTTTAAACACCGGTATCTGTTTGTCGGGATGCTTTGCCTGGCTGTGGCCGGGGCACAGTTTTATTCTTCCGCGGTCCAGCCTGTGTACCAGGCCAGGAGCCGGATTTTGGTCGACCGCCGTCCCCCGAAAATCGTGAAAGTGGAAGACGTTGTTTTGCCGGAGTACACCGATGCCAACAACTTTTTTAATTCGCAGGTGGAAATCCTCAAAAGCCGGTCTTTAGCCGACATGGTTTTTAAGGAACTTGGGGCGTATGAGCCCCCGGCCCGGAGGGGAAAGCCCGAGGAAGAGCTGGAAGCCATGACGAGATCCCAGCGCATAGACGCATTACTGGAGAACGTCAAGATTTCCCCGGTCCGCAACACGCAGATTATTGACGTGAATGTCGAGGACACCGCCCCTGATCTGGCGGCCCGCATTGCCAATACCTGGGCGCAGGCGTATGTGCTGTTTTCCTCCGTCGATCAGCTGATCCAGCGGCGCAGTGAATTGGAGACTGATCTCTATCAGCGGGAAAAATATCTGAAAGAGAAACATCCGGTGATCCTGGGGCTGCAGAATGAAATTGCCGCTATTGACGAAAAGATCGAAAGCGAACGGGCCCGCCTGAAACAGGTCGAATCCGGCGGAGAAGGACTGTCTTCCTGGAGCGGCAATATTACGAATGTCAAGATTATTGACCTGGCCCCGGTGCCGCAAAAACCGGTACGGCCAAGGAAAATGCTGAACCTGGCGCTGGCCGTTATTTTAGGCCTGTTCGGCGGAGGGATTATGGTTGTCATCCTGGAGTCGCTGGATCAGACCATCAAGACCGCGCCTGACCTTGAAAAAACGATCAACATGTCGTCTATTGTGGCCATCCCGCAATTTAAAAACAAAAAAGTATCTGCCGGCCTGATCCCTGAGCTGGCTTCGGACAAGAGCCCCCAATCCCTGGTGACCGAGTCGTTCCGGCATCTGCGGACAGGCATCATGTACAGCAATCCGGATTTTCCCAAACGGACGATTATGGTGACCAGTTCATCCGCCTTGGAGGGCAAGACCACGACCGCCGTCAACCTGGCCACGGTCTTTGCGCAGTCCGGGGAGCGGACGCTGCTGGTGGACACCGATATGCGCAGCCCGCGCCTGCATACGATCTTCAATATTGAGCGCACGAACGGACTGACAGATATCCTGGTGCAGGGGCAGGAAGACATCCATTCTTTTATCCATAAGACGGATATCCCCAACCTGGACGTGCTGGCCTGCGGTGAAATGCCGCCTAACCCGGCGGAACTGCTGGATTCCCAGAGAATGCGGGACTTCATCATCCGGGCCTGCGGCGACTACCAGCGGGTGGTTTTTGATTCCCCGCCGCTTCTGGCGGCTACGGACGCGGCCATCCTTTCTGCGAAAGCGGATGCCACTGTCCTCGTTGTCCGTTCCGCTTTTGCTCACCGCCAGGCTGTGTTAAGCAGTATCAAGGCATTAAAGACGGTTAATGCGCGTGTTCTGGCTGTAGTCCTGAACAGGGTGAATTTTTACGGTAACGGGCATCATTATTACGGGTATTCTCTTTATGAACCTAATACCCGGCGGAAAATAGCCTCCAAAGGGAAGGGAAGAACCCAGGGAGTCCGGAAGACAAAAAAGAAATAAAACAAATTATTTTAGTCTGTCTTCCCTAATAATTAGACGCCAGTGATATATAGCGCCGTAGCTGCATGCGTCCAACGTGTCCTGGCGTATTTTTATATTTAAAAGGGACAAATTTGATATTAAATATTTTTATACAAGAGGGATAAGATGAAAACACTATTGCTGACAGGAGCGGCCGGGTTTATCGGTTCACGCACCGGGGAGAAACTGCTTGAGAAGGGTGCGCGGGTCATCGGGATTGATAATATGAACGATTATTATGACGTCCGGATGAAAGAATACCGGCTGAAGCGGATCAGGAAACATGAAAACTTCAGCTTTCACAAATGTGATATTGAAGACAGGTCGGCCTTACGGCGGATTTTCCGGAAATATAAATTTGATGCTGTTATCAACCTCGCCGCCCGGGCCGGAGTCCGCTACAGCATGGAAAATCCTTTTGTGTACATGACCACAAACGCCGACGGCACCCTGAACCTCCTTGACGCCTGCCGGGATCACGGTATAAAAAAATTCGTTTTGGCCTCGACTTCTTCTTTATACGCCGGGCAGACAATGCCTTTTCAGGAATCCCTTCCTGTGAACACACCTATTTCGCCCTATGCCGCAAGCAAGAAAGCTGCGGAGGTCATGGCCTATACTTATCATTATTTATACGGGATAGATGTGACTGTTGTGCGCTATTTTACTGTTTACGGCCCGGCGGGCCGGCCGGACATGAGTGTCTTCCGGTTTATCAAATGGATCGATGAAGGCCAGCCCATAGAAATTTTCGGGGACGGCACCCAGAGCCGGGATTTCACTTACGTGGATGACATCGCGGAAGGGACGATTAAAGCCCTGAAAAAAGTGGGCTTTGAGATCATCAACCTTGGGGGCAATCAGCCTTACGAGCTTAATGAGATGATCGCCCTGGTTGAGAAATATGTCGGCAAGTTGTCCTCCCGCCGGCAAAAACCTTTTCACAAAACCGACCTGAAAGCCACCTGGGCCGATATTTCCAAAGCGAAAAAACTTTTACGATGGCAGCCGAAAGTGAGCCTTGAGGAAGGGATCAAGAGAAGTTCGGAATGGTATCTGGAGAATAAAAAATGGGCATGTAAAGTAGTTGCTTAACTACATTGGTTAGTAGATTCTAGATCAAATGGATTTAATTCAGGATGTTAATAAAAAAAATTAGAAAATTTAGATTGAAAATAGCTCCGCATGGTTCTTTTCGGGCGAATGTTTTAACCCTTATGACAGGTACAGCGGTAGCGCAATTAATTGCAATTTTTGTTTCTCCGTTTTTAACGAGGTTTTATCTTCCCGAGGATTTTGGTCTTTTTGTTTTGTATACTTCTATGTCAACGACATTGTCGGTTTTGGTTACTGGGAGATACGATCAAGCTATAATGCTACCTAAAGAGGATTCAGATGCTATTAATTTAGTAAAATTATCTTTTTTTATTATTACTATTTTTACATTATGCGTATCGTTTATTCTTTGCTGCTTTTCCTCTTTTGTTACGAGTTTTTTTGGAAATAAAAATATTGAATTTTGGTTATATTTAATGCCTGTTTCAATTTGTTGCACAGGAATCTCTTCAACAATATCATATTGGTTTAATCGTAAAAAGCAGTTTTCTGTTTCTGCGAAACGTAGAGTAATTCAAGCAATAATTATGATTTCTGTGCAAATAATGCTTGGAATGCTTCATGTGTCAACTGGGTTGATTATTGGATGGATCTGTGGAGAAATTATTGTATCATTGTATTTTGTAGTATCAATGTCTTTTCAAGAAAAATTATTAATGAATACTAATTTTAACTTTAGGGTATTGCGAAAACTTGCCGTTGAATACAAAAGGTTCCCCATCTATGATATCCCTACCACATTTATACATACTTTGACTAATCAAGTCCCTGTCATGTTGTTTAGCTCCTATTTTGGGCCAGCTGTTGCGGGTTTTTATGGATTAACGCAGAGGACATTGAATGTCCCTATTACTTTTGTTGCTCAGTCTGTCGCAGATGTTTTTAAGCAAAAGGTAAGTGAGGAATACTTGCAGAGAGGAAGTTGTCAGAATATTTATATAAAAATAGTGAAAGGGCTTTTACTGATAGTTCTTCCTTTTTGTTTAGTATTGCTTTTAGGAGGACCATCGATATTTGTTTTAATTTTTGGGGATGAGTGGTGGATAGCTGGACAGTTTGCTAGGTTTTTGTCTATTTATTATGGACTAAGGTTTTTTGCGAATGCTACAAGTTACATTTTTTTTGTTGTTCAAAAACAGCAATATAATCTATGGATTCAAGGGGCGATGTTGTTTGCCGTCTTTGGGGCCATGTCTGTGGGCGTATATTTAAAAAATTATTATTTCGCTGTTTTATCCCTTGGAATATTGGGAGCGTTAGTTTACGCTTTTTGTTTGGTTTGGACATATAAATTAGCCTGTGTGCCTTGCGCTCAGAAGCAGGTATTTTAACTTGAATAGTTTTGGGATGGGTAGTATTTCTTCTTGAGAGAATCCTATCTTAATTTTAGGAATCAATGTAATGATATTATCTGGGATGTTTCCATTCTATTTTTTGTTTTTGCTGATTGCAACAGCATCGTATTTTTTTGATCTTATTTTTAACGTTAAAGCTGCCAGGGGAATCCTTTTTTTTACTTTTTTATTTATTTTGGCGATCTTTGCGGGGACGCGTACGGGATGGCCTGATCAGGATATTTATGAATGGGTTTTTTCTCAAGTACCTCCATTACCGGAATTTTTATTCGGAGGAACGCAGGTTGACTTTAGAGAAGAATATATGTTTATTGTTCTTAATTCTGTGATTAAGTGTTTTTCTGCTGATCCTGTTGTTATGTTTTTGGTTATGGCTTTTATTAGCTTGGGGATTACCCTGTTTGTTTATAAAAAATACTCGCCGTTTTTTATGCTTTCAGTTCTGTTTTATACATCGGTACTTTATCCTAGTAGAGAAATGGAGCAGATACGAATGGCAATTGCCAGTGCTTTAATTTTGCTTGGATTAGCTTTTTTGGTTGAAAAGAAAAGAAATTGTTTTGTCATGATGGTATTTTTTGCGTCATTATTTCAGGCGTCTGCTTTTTTTTCATTATTCGGATATTTGTTATATCGATTAAATTTGACAACAAAAAAAATTTTATTTTTACTTATATGCTCATTCTTTATCGGAACGTATTTCCCTCTTGCTTATAAGTTTTTTAATATATTTCTAAAAGCAAATATAGGCGGTTCTTTATTAGAAAGAGGAGCAAGTTATTACGGGAATCAAGAATATGGACATGCCTTAGGAGTTGTGAAACCTTATTCATTGAAGTTATTGTGTGGCTGTCTTTTATCCATGATATTTAGAAAAACTTTAAACGCTAGAGTAAAATATTTTGAAGTAATGTTCATTTTTTTGTCAGGAGCGCTCATGTGGTATTTCCTTTTTAACGATTTGGCTATTATCGCCGTTCGAGGAGCTAACATTATGAGTGTGGGCGAACCATTAATTTTTGCATCATTTTTATTGCTTTTCAATACGGCGGGGAGATATTTTATCGTTTTTATATTTTATATGGTTTGTTTTTTAATTTTTTATCTTAGTCAAGCGGCTTTTAATTATCCCGAATATATTTCAGTCCTTTTTAACTAGTTGTAGGCATTTATTTATGAGAGTTTTACACATTTCTCCAATTACAACAAGCGTACCATCTGGCTTGTCTATTTATGTGATTGATTTGATTAAGGCTGTTTCCCGGATTGAGGGTGTTCAGGTGGGCTTATTACCTAGTTCTCGCGATGTGAATAATTTTAGTATAGATGGAGTTTCAATCTTGTCTCCGCTCAAAACACGACATTGGAATCCGTGGTATGTAAATAAAAATTATTTTAACGATATGCTAAAATCCTTTGGATGTCCGGATGTTGTTCATTTCCATGGTGTTTATCATCCGTTTCACGCGGCTTTTTCTATACAATTAAAACGATATGGAATCCCTTATATTTGTGCTATGCACGGAGGATTGCAGCAGCATTCTCAAAGGAGAAAACCATTAAAAAAATTTTTAGGGAATTTATTATTTTTTAATTATTTTATTAGAAATTCTTTCGCAATTCATGCTTTAAATGACGCTGAGGTTTCAGCTATTGAAGAACGTTTCCCTGGAAAAAGATTTTTAGTCTTGCCCAATGGAGTCCCAGCTTCTTTGCCTGAACGGTCTCTTAAGAAATCAGCGGGAAGAATTACATTCGGCTTTTTGGGTAGGATAGATGTGTCTCATAAAGGATTAGATTTCCTGTTAAAAGCGGTGAATAAAATACAAAAAGAACATCCGCAGAATAAATTGCATTTTATTTTTGCTGGTCCGTTTTTTGGAAGAAAGAATGAAAAAATGTTTTGGGATTTAGTTAATGCGTTGCCTGATCCTGATGTGATTGAATATAAAGGCATTGTCTCGGGGGAGGAGAAAGATAAAATGTTTGATCTTTTTGATGTCTTTGTACATACATCTCGACATGAAGGAATGCCCGGAGCCGTTTTAGAAGCAATGGCGCGAGGAATTCCTTGCTTGGTGACCCCGGGAACAAATGTTCAGAAAATGGTTTTGAGCTGTACTGGTGGGTGGGGATGCTCGTTAAGTGTTGACTCTATCGCACAAGTAGTTCTCGCTATATTAAGAGAAGATTTTGCAATATTGAAGAAAGGAGTAACCGCCAGGAAATATGTTTTGGATCATCTAACTTGGTCGCAGATAGCAAGACAGTATGTCTATGAACTTAAAAAGTTGTTAGGAGAACAGATTAAGCATGTTTAATTTCGTAAGGCACCAAGAATTTTTAGAGAAACAAGGTAAACCATATTTTCTTGCAGGAGGGCATTTGTGGACTCTGTATCAGAAAATGGTCGTTCCTGTTGGGCCAGTAAGTCAAAATTATTCTATTTCTGTTAAAGATTTTAGGAATTTATTGAAATATTTTAAAAGCGCAATACTTGTTAGATCGACGACTGGTTTTGTCGATTTTCCTGAAGAATGGTATTGTGTAATAAGAGATAAGTTTATTCCTGTCGCAGATATGGCTAGCAAAGAGGCAAGAAGTAAAACTCGAAAGGGATTAAAATTCTGTACTACACAGAAGATCGATCCAGAGCTTATAAGACAAAAAGCTTGGCCAATTTTTTCGTCTGCTATTAAATTACATAAAAATCCTTGGACAACACTATCAGAAAGAGAATTCAGGCGAAATGTTGTCCCTGTTGGTTTTGAAGATGTTTCGCAATATTGGGGTGCTTTTGAAAACGCGACAGGTCGGTTGATTGCTTATGCGCAAAATTATTGCTATGGGAAAATTGAAGTTAATTATTCAACTATAAAAGTTCATCCTGATTTTCTTAATCTTTATCCTGGCTGGGCACTTTTTTATGAAATGGATAAATATTATTTGGAGGAACAACAGTTTAGTTATCTTAACTCTGGATTTAGAAATTTGTTGCATGAAACTAATATTGAAGAATTACTTATAAAAAAATATTCTTATAAAAAGCAACCCGTAGGATTGCAAGTTTGCTATAGACCTTTCGTTGCTAAAGGATTGAATCTGTTGGAACCATTTTATGTTTTGTTCCGGCAAACATGCCCACCCTTATCTGCTTTGCAAAAATTTGATAAAATAAATAAATTTATGAACAATAATAAGTGATCGGATATTATATTTAAATGAATATATCCTTTGAGGATAAAGGGTTATGAAGCTTGAGGTTAATCGTCGATATTTTGACCTTTTTAAGGAACAAGGACGAAGGGCATTCTTTTTAGATGATAATTTGTGGGTATATTATCAAAACATGATAGTTCCTGTCGGCCCAGCGATAGATAATTTTTCCCTTTCACGTACAGCCGCTAAGTTCTTATTGCATAAATTAAGCCCAGCGATATTGGTTCGAAGTACTACAGGGTTTAGTGAGATTGCTAATGGATGGTATTCTGTTATTTGTGATAATGTTGAACATATTATGAAGATGAGAGGAAAAATAAGAAAAGAAATCGTTCGTGGGGCAAATAAATGTGAAGTTCGAAAAGTCAGCGTGAAATTTATTGCGGAAAATGCATGGCCTGTTTTTTCTTCAGCTTTTAAGCGCTATAGAAACACGCGATTAGTTAAAACAGAGAGGCAATTTAAACAAAATATGCTGGCAGCGATTGGTTTTGAGGATATTGTAGATTGTTGGGGAGTTTTTGAAAAAGAATCCGGTAGGTTAATTGCGTATTCACAGGTTTATCTGTATGATAAAATCGAGGCCAATTATTCAATGACCAAATTCGATCCTGATTACTTGCGGCTTAATCCTAGTGCGATACTTTTTTATGAAAGAAATAAATATTATCTTGATGTGCAAAAGTTTCAGTATGTAAATAGTGGATTTCGCAATTTAAGTCATGCTACTCGAGTTCAGGAAGTCCTTATCTCAAAATTTGGTTTTAGAAAACAATCAATGGGGCTACAAATTCATTATCATCCTGTAACAGCTGGTATCATTTGTGCAACGTATCCTTGTCGCAATTTATTGCAGAAGTCCTTTGAATTTTTACGGCCGTTATATAAACTTGAAGAAATTAACCGTCGTACCTGCTCTCAATGAATCTGTATTTATGTTGTCTTTTTTTATAAAGTATTTCATGTTGAAATTTTATTCGTATTGGAATAATTTTTAGCATAGAATTGTTGGAAATAATCTTGATATGGAGAGTTTTAAATAACAATGAGTAATGAGAAAGTCGACCTTTGTCCCGTGATGTTGGTTACATTTATTATTGTGTTTCGAAATGCGGAGTGTAGTTTGGCAGACCTATTGACCGATATCTCTGAACAAGACTACCCGCATGACAAGTTTGAAATTTTGTGCGTTGATGGTTGTTCAACGGATAACTCTTTAAACATAATTTACGATTTTCAATCTCATCATGCAGACTTGTTTTTCAAAATTCTGTCCAATCCAGGCAAGATATTATCAGCTGGGTGGAATGTTGCTCTTGCGCATGCGAAAGGGGAAGTCATCTTGCGAGTGGATGCTCATAGCCGTATCCCTCGGGACTTTATTCGTAAGAATGTTGATGCCATTTCCCGGGGGGAAAGTATCGTGGGGGGGGCTAGGGTCAGTCGTGTGCCAAATGAAAAGTGGCCAGCTTTTTTTGCTTTAGCAGAAGAATCCAGATTCGGAGCCGGAGCCGCCGGATTTAAACATCCCGGCCCTGCGCGTTATGTTGAGACATTAGCTCACGCAGCATATCGAAAACACATATTTTCTCTTGTCGGTGGATATGATGAACGATTGGTACGGAATCAGGATATGGAAATTCATTATCGGATGAGACAGGCTGGATTTAAATTTTATTTTAATCCAGAGATCGTATCCTTTCATTTTCCGAGGTCGAATATGTCAGGGTTGCTTAAGCAAAAGTTTGGGACTGGTTATTGGATAGCCATAACAGCATCAATTTCTCCAAAATGTTTTTGTGCTCGTCATTTTGTCCCTGCTATTTTTGTGTTTGCATGTTTAGTGAGTCTAATTTTTGCAATGCTGAAGAATGTTGTCCCACTCGTTATTTTGATATTGATCTATTTCTTTTGCGCTGTTTTTTTCTCGTTCCGGGCTATGAGGGAAGCTAATAAGGATGTAAAACCCTTGTGTTGTATGTTGCCAGGCACTTTTTTCTTAATCCATTTTGCATATGGCGTTGGCACCTTGGCTGGTATGTTTAATATACCAAAATTTTTAATAAAATATCGCGGCTACAAAGTGCCACGGCTTATTATTTAGATCGTGTGTGCGCTGTTTAAAAAGTCTTCTCTAGAACTGATATAAATATGTATTACATTTACAAAAGACTATTTGTGTCTTTAGAAAAATCCTTTCAAATGTTTATTTTGCTGTTTTTTGCTTAAATTTAATTTAACGAACCTCGATTTGGTGTCGTGGGAATTTTAGATGATGCTGGAAATCTTGTTATGCAGTTTGTCCATGCAACAGGAGAATGGATAATCGAAATAAATTTTTGTGTAATAATAAAGATCTATGAAACGCCTTTTTGACATTATATTTTCGCTATTTGGGCTGGCGGTGTTTGCTCCGCTTATGGGCGTCACGGCCGTGCTTATCAAACTGACGTCGCAGGGGCCGGTCATTTACGCGCAGAAGCGAGTGGGGCTGCACGAACAAATATTTGATGTTTACAAATTCCGCACCATGGTCGACAAAGCCGATACTCTGGGGACGTCGGTGACAACCGGGGTTGACCCCCGCATTACGCCCGTGGGGAGATTCCTGCGCAAGACCAAGCTTGATGAACTGCCCCAGTTATTTAATGTGCTTAAAGGCGACATGAGTTTTGTGGGGCCGCGGCCGGATGTGCCGGAAATCACCGCGAAATACACGCCGGAGATGAAGCGTATATTTTCGGTACGGCCGGGTATCACCAGTGTCGCCACACTGCATTTCCGGCATGAAGAGGAGATCCTGGCAAAAGTTAAGAATGCCGATGAGTTTTATGATGAAGTGGTCGTGCCTTTAAAGGTGGATTTGGCCCTGGAGCATGTGCGGAAGAATTCGTTTTTTTTCGATTTGCTGATTTTGGTGCAGACAGTCTGGGTGCTGATCCCTTTGGGCAAAATATGGCCGGTGAAAGAACATAATTCTGTAAAATTATTCAGGGAGAAATATGCGTTATGACACAGCCCGTTTTTGCGCCGTGGCCGTCTTTTGACCGGGAAATTATAAAGGCGGTCGAGAAGGTTTTGAGTTCAGGCAAGGTGAATCAGTGGACCGGCCAACATGTTTATGCGTTTGAAAAAGAATACGCGCAGTATCTGGGGATTAAACAGGCTATTGCTATGGCCAACGGTTCGGTCACTCTGGATGTTGCTTTAAGAGCCTTGGGGATCGGGCCCGGGGATGAGGTTGTGGTGGCCAGCCGTTCTTTTGTGGCCTCGGCCAGCTGTGTTTCCTTAACCGGAGCCCTGCCTGTGTTTGCCGATGTGGATCCGCAAAGCGGAAACATGACGGCAGAGACGATTGCCGCCGTTTTGACGAAAAAAACCAAGGCGGTTATTGCGGTTCATTTGGCCGGGTGGCCGTGTGATATGGATCCTATTTTGAAGCTTTGCCGGGTAAGAAAGCTGTCGCTCATCGAAGACTGCGCGCAGGCGCACGGCGCAAGATACAAAGGGAAGCCTGTCGGAACATTCGGGCCGTTTGCCTCGTTTTCTTTTTGTCAGGACAAGATATTCACGACTGGCGGAGAGGGAGGGTTGCTGGCGGTGAAAGCCCCGAAGCTTTGGAAAAAAGCCTGGAGCCTCAAGGACCATGGCCGTGATTTTGATGTGGTGTTTCATCAGAAAGGCGGGACCGGATTTAAATGGATGGTGAACAGCTTTGGGACGAATTACCGGATGACGGAAATGCAGGCGGTGATCGGACGGATTATGTTGAAGCGTTTGGACGATATGGTTGCCGTCCGCCGCCGTAACGCGGCTATGCTGGACGATGCTTTTGAAACAATACCGGGGTTGACGGTCACCAGGCCTCCGGATGAAATTTATCATGCTTATTACAAGTATTATGTCCTCGTGGACACCCCAAGATTGAAAAAAGATTGGTCCCGGGACAGGATCCTGCAGGAACTTGCGGCTTTGGGCATACCCTGCGGCAGCGGGGCTTGTCCGGAAATATACAGAGAGAAAGCCTTTCGCATGCAAAGAAAAAAGGCTGGCTTGAAACCGCAGCCGCGCTTACCCGTGACCAGGAAGCTTGGGGAAAAGTCCATCATGCTGCAGGTTCACCCCACCTTGAGTCAAAGAAGTATTCATTATGTGATCGATAGTATGAGATCCGTACTTAAAAAAGCGGCCGGTTAATTTTGCCGTATTTTGTCCTCTCCCGAGTTTTCCTTTTCTGTTCTTCACGTCTTGCTCACCGGGTTTTCATAATCATGTGTTAGGATAATTTTAGGGCGGAATTTAAGCAGTTTTTCCTGTGAAAAAGCCATGTCCCCGTATATACCGGTATGTCCGAGTATGTAGGGGCTTGCCCTATTGACATTATATATATTAGTTTGGTATACTTTGCCTTTGTTCTCGTATAGACCTTGGCTGAAAGGCCGGATGATACCGACGGATATAAGTGGAATTTTACCTTATGGTTGTATTTGTTTATAAAAGCAGTTCTTGCTGAAAAAGGCCTTTTTAGGCGGATTATGAAAAAACAAAAATCCTCTAAGACAATTTACAGATTGTTTTTGGGCCTTTTATTTTTAAGCGCTCTGTTGATAATTTGGCGGGAACCGGTGTGCAGGGCTTTAGGTCGTTTTTTGGTTGTTGCGGATGATTTGAAAAAAGCGGATGTGATTGTGGTTTTATCCGGAGACGATGAACGCGTCGGTCATGCTGTGGCGCTGTATAAACAGGGCCTTGCGGATTACATGATCATGAGCGGCGGTTTGAGTTCCGTTCCTAGTACGATGGCCGCGAACATGAAAAGGCAGGCCCGGGGCATGGGCGTTCCGGCAGAACATATTTTGCTGGAATCTCAGTCTTTGCACACGTACCAGCACCCGTTATTGGTCGCACCGCTGTTGCGCGAAAACGGATTTACATCAGCGATAATTGTCAGTTCGCCTTATCATATGCGCCGGGTGGCAATGTTATTTGACCGGACGTTCAAACGCAGCGGGGTGAAACTTATGTATTGTCCGGTGACTGACAGCTGGTTTAATCCGGACATCTGGTGGCAGAGTCCTGCCGGCCGCAGGGTTGTACGCTTAGAGTATATGAAAATGTTCGTGAATGTGTTTGGTAAAAATATCAATGACTTGGCGAGTCGATTGACTTCTGATCATAAAAACTAAGGTTATTAAAAATTAAAAAATTATTAATAGTTTTGCGGGAAGGCCGCGGGAAAGAGGAGAAGATAAGAGTATGAAGCGTCTTATGAAGAGCCGGGGATTTTTGATGGTATGCGATATGATTGTTATTAATCTCGCACTTTTTTTGGCTTTGGTGCTGCGTTTCGATTTTGCCGTTCCGTCTCCTTGGCGGGATATGTACCTCCACACGTTTTTGCTGTACTCCATGATCAGTTTCACGGTGTTTTCCCGGTCCCAGTTCTATCATCATGACTGGCGCTACATGACCGCTAAAAATGTCATCCGTCTTTTCGGCGGCGTGGCTTTAAGCGTATCCATTTATATGCTGGTGCTGTATTTTATCCATCACTGGACGTTCCCGCGGATCGTTATTCTGCTGGGGATGGTTTTGGCGGTATTGTTTACCACGGGTTTAAGGCTGGCTATCCATACCTTGTATTCCTGGAAAAGGACCGGCAATCAGGATTCGGCCAAACGGATCCTTGTCGTAGGCGCCGGGGATGCCGGTGAAGGCCTGGTGCGGGATATTTTAAGGGCCGAGCATGCCCAGTATCATCCGGTCGGTTTTGTGGATGACGATCCGGTTAAAAAGGGCAGCCTTATTCACGGGATCCCGGTGCTGGGCACGACAGCAGACATCAGGTCGATCGTTAAAAGAAAACATGTGGAGATGATCATTATTTCCATCCCGTCCGCCCATAGTGACGAGATGCGGCGCATCGTGACGCTCTGCGAGATGACCGATGCCGAAGTTAAAAAAGTGCCGTCTTTGGTGTCGATCTTGGACGGGTCTGTTAATATCAGCGAGATCCGAAATGTTGAGCCGGAAGATCTTCTGGGCCGGGAGCCTAATTTAGCCGACCGGGAGGAGATCGTAAAATACCTGCGCGGGAAAGTGATTATGGTCACCGGGGCCGGCGGGTCGATCGGTTCTGAACTGTGCCGGCAGATCAGCGGGTATCAGCCGAAACAGCTGATCCTTTTGGACAGCTCTGAACATCATGTTTATTCCATTGATATGGAGCTTTCAGCTCTCAGGAAAAATGTCCAGCCTCTGCATGTTCCGCTGGTGGCCAATATTCAGCATAAAAATAAGATGGATCACATTTTTGAACAGTTTAAGCCGGAGGTGGTCTTTCATGCGGCGGCTTACAAACATGTGCCGCTGATGCAGAGGAATATTGACGCGGCTGTAAAAAATAATATCTGGGGGACGTATAATATCGCGACCTTGGCGATGAAGCACAGGGTCAAAAGGTTTGTGATGATTTCAACGGATAAAGCCGTGAACCCGACGAATGTCATGGGGGCCAGTAAACGGCTGGCAGAGATGGTGATCCAGTCTTTGAACGGGCATAGCGATACGGTGTTCAGCGCGGTGCGGTTCGGAAACGTGCTCGACAGTAACGGCAGTGTCCTGCCGCTGTTCCGGAAGCAGATCGCCCAGGGCGGGCCGGTGACCGTGACTCACCCGGACGTTGTGCGGTATTTTATGACGATCCCCGAGGCTGTACAGCTGGTGCTGACGGCGGCGGCCATGGCCAGGGGCGGGGAGATATATGTTTTAGAGATGGGTGAGCCGGTGCGTATCCTGGATATGGCCAAGTCTTTGATCAAGTTGTCGGGTTTTGAGCCGGATAGAGATATTAAGATCGAGATTGTCGGTTTGAGGCCGGGAGAGAAGTTATATGAAGAATTGCTGACCTCTCAGGAGGGGGTGCAGAAGACTGCGAATAATCAGATTTACGTGGAGAAGCCCCGGAGTTTTGACAAGGAAAAGCTGTTCCGTGATGTGGAAGAGCTGTGGCAGCTGGCTGATGTGAGGGACATTCCGGGCGTGCTGAGTAAAATGAAGCAGGTTGTGCCGGAATTTAATTCTCAAGAAAACGCTTCGAAAACCAATGCTTTGGAGATTCTCCGGTGGGGGAATACGGACGATCCCGAGCTTATCAGGGAGATGGAACGCGGTTGATGTAAAATTCAGTTAAGTGATTTTAAAAATCCTCTTTTGTTTTTTCGAAAGAGGATTTTTTTAGTTTTTGGGACCGGGTCCCTCCATCCTGTTGCCTTTGATCAAGTTGAGAGAGAAGTGTCCCCGAGCCGCAAGGTGATTTACATAATAATTCAGAGGGGAGGGGTAATTGTTGATAATAAAAACAATATCCTTTAAAATGATTCCATGAAAATCGTTGATACAACATTATCTTTAGAAGAGTTAAAAGTCATGGCTCAGGATTTGTTCGGAGACATGGTCAAAGCTGTCGTTGATGTTGATAAAGAGATTATAGGATTAAACGCTGAGTTGCATTCTGACCTGGAAGCCCTCCTGCTTGAAAGGGGCTCGCAACAAAAAAGCCTTTGGGGGATAAATCTTTATCCGGATTTGTCTTTGGAAAATTTTGTGGAATTCGATTCAATGATCAATTTGCGCCCTTCACAGAACAATATGAGCCGCGGGGTAGATGATGAACATATTCGAAAAAGGATTTTCGATATTGTTTTAAAGAGGATACCGAGATGACAGTTCAACATAAAGATCTTGCCGCAGGGCGCTGGAGCCAAATGCCTTTGGTCGAACAGATGGCGCATATTGGCAGCGAGGTTAGCCGGGCGTTAAACTGGCAGAAGAAAAAGAATGACCTTTATTCTCAAAAAGCATTTTACCGGGCTCTGGAATTAATTGATTTGACTTTGGCCTCGCTCAACACTTTGCCCCGCCGTAAAGAACTTACCCGTTTAAGAGAATGCCTTCTTGATTATTTCTGCGGAACAAACCAATTCTCTTCCACGGAAACATTATGGCGCAGCTATTTTGATCATTTTAATTATGCCGCCAGAAGGTGAAAGAGAAGAAGATGAGAGGGCGGGTTCCTGTTCCTTGACGGCTATTATCCCGCGGCAGGAAAGTTTTAGAACAGGGAAGTGTTTGGGGACACTTCTCTCGTAACTCAATAGTGTTTAGAACTTTAGAGGGACCCGGTCCCACTAGACAGACCTGTCCGCCATATGATATATTACTGCAATGTCCCTATTTAACGTTCTCTCCAGTCTAGCCAACATTATTTTGTTTTTCGTATATACCTATGGTCTGGGCTACGCCCTGACCCGTTTTGTTCAGGCCCTTAATTTTGAAATCATTATAATGCGCGTCGGCATAGGTTTAGCCGCGGTTCCTGTTTTGGGGGTGTGGCTTAACCTGTTGGGTGTGCCCCTTCACTGGACGGTTTTCTTGTTTTTGGCGGTTGTTTTTCCCGTCACCGACTATATCCGCGGACGGAAAAAGCAAAGCCGTGTCCCTGCAGATCTTAAATTCACAAAGAAGGTATTATGTCTGGCCGTTATTTTTATATTCTGCGTTGTCATGTACTGCGGCGGGGCGTTTACTTATTCCTGGCTGGAAGATGACGATCCCTGGCATCATGCCGCAGGCACGGCCTATATAATGGTGGAAAAGAATTTGAACGCGGATTCCGGGCTGTTTCAGTATATCAATCCGTATCCTCCGGGGTACGATCTGGTCATGGCTTTAATGCACCAGACGTCCCCGTCTCTGTACTGGACCCTGAAGTTTTTTAACGGTTTGATCATCGCTTTGGGCATCCTGTTTTTTTACTTTTTTATCAACGCTTTAACGAAAAATTCCGCGCGCTCTTTATGGGCCGCGTTTTTCCTGGCCGCCGTCCCGGCTTATCTGAGCCATTTTATCTGGGCGCATTCCCTGGCCGTTACATTGTTCCTCGTCGGGTTTTATTGTGTCTGGAAATGCCGGGAAGACGCCCGGTTTTTCTTATCTGCCGTCATGGTGACAGCCGGTATATTGTTGGTCCAGCCCACGCAGCCTGTTAAGTTTATGGTCATGCTGGCTCTGTGGTACGCCGGTATGCTTTTGATAAGGAAAAAGATCCCTCTGCGCCTGGTTGCGGTGCCTTTGACCGCCGTTCTGATATCCGCCGCCTGGTATGTGCCGGTCTATCAATCATACCGCTCGGGACAGTTAAAGCTGAAGACGACCGTCCTGAACGAAGATGTGGGAGGGGCTCAGGCTGTGACGACGATTCAGCGGAGGCTCTTTAACCCCGGCACCGGAAGCACGACCCGGAAGTATTCCATGGAGAATTACCTTTTTCCCCCGCTGTACAATGATTATAATTGCCCGATGGGGTTCGGCCTCGCTGTCAGTCTTCTTACGCTTCTGGGCATCGGCAAAGGCCTGTACCGGCTGGCCCGGGGAGACCGTCAGGAGCGGGAGTATTATTCAACGATGCTTTTATGGCTCGCTTTTACGTTTCTGGGGCTGAATTCCAAAACGTTTTCTCTGCCGGTCGGTTTATTCGCCTACCGGTTTTGGCCCCTGCTCGCCGTCCCTGTTTGTGTTTTTGCGGCGGAGGGGGTCGACTGTGTCACCACGGACAAAAGCCGGTTTCATAAAAGGAAGGCAGGGTTTTTGATCACCGCTGTTCTGCTGACGTCCGCATATCCGAAATTTGTCGTGAATAATGATCTCTGGGATTACGGGATATCCTGGGGATCGTATCATGAAATGAAAGGGTTCGTTTGGATGCGCCGGAATATCAGAGCCGGGTCCCGGGTTTTTACGTTTGTTGATAACAAATTGGTGATCGGCCACGACATGGCCAGCGACTATTGGACCAGGGCTTATCAGGACTCGTTTCACGATGCCATTGAGCTGGACCCGGATACCCTTTATTCCCGTCTTGCCGGGAATGACTATGAATATATTGTCGTCAGTGAACGGGCCGTGAAGGAGTTCGGCAAAGAAGTCGTGTCGAAAAAGCTCGCCGGGTTAAAGCATTCCCCTTTGTTTACACTCATACACAAAGAACGTCACGACTTTTGGCTTTTTAAAATCAACCGTCCATCGATCAATGAACAAGAACGTTAATCAAGGTCTACCGGTCTCTTTTCAAAAATACGGCTATGCTCTGGCGTTAACCGCCCTGCTGGTCATGTCTTTGCTGATCAGAATAAAGTTCATGTTCCAGGAACGGCTGTGGGCCGACGAGGCTTTATATGCCTGGAACGCTATGAGGATAGCCGGGAATCCCCTGCTGTTGTTTTCGGCGGAAGTCAATGAATTTCATCCTCCGTTGTTCAGCGGTGTCCTGGCCGCAGGGAGCCTGTTCCACCCTGCGCTGCCGGCCTGCCGCATCGTATCTTTGATCATCGGCCTGCTCTGTATTCTGATGATGTATGTTCTGGGCCGGAGAATAATGGATCCTTTCGGCGGTTTGATCTGTGCCGTCCTGCTGTCGTTCAATGCCACGTTTCTGAAGTTTTCAACAAAAATTCTGAGCGACAGCCTGTTCATGCTTTTGATGATGCTGGCGGCGCTTATTCTGCTGGAGGTCTCCGGGAAAAAGGGGAAAAGGCTGGATTTTTATCTGGGCGGAGCCGGGGCGGCTCTCGTGCTGACGAAATGGTCGGGAGCCGTTGTCGTAATCCTGATAACGGTGTTTTATCTTTTAGGGTTGAAAAATCTAAGCGGCAAAGAGCGGATCCGAAAACTGGTGCGGCCGGTGTCCGTCATCCTGGGGACGGCTTTCCTTTTATTGCTGAATAACCGCATTCAGTTAGGCACCTGTCTTCCCGACATGTCGGCTTTGCTGGAAACCACCAAAGAGCCGGCTTCAAGATGGTTTTACGTCCTGGGGATGAATGATCTATTAGGCTCTGCCATGCTGACCGTCCTGGCCCTCATCGGCATGGCGGCCCTGTTGAAAGGGGATAATAAACCCGTCGCTGTATTGCTGTTTTCCTGGGGCATCGTTTTTATGGTTGCCCTGTCATGCGCCGCGGAACGTCTTTTCCGGTACAGCCTGGTCTACCTGCCGGCCTTGATTGTTTTTGCCGCTCTGGGTGTGAATGCGCTTATGGAATTCTTTTTTTCGAAAGAGAAGAAAAGTATGGTGCGCTGGCTGATGCTCGGGCTGGTGTGCTTTATCGCCGGGATTCAGTATCCGGAAACGCATCATACTCTGTCGGAAGAACGGAAGTTCTACCTCGGGTTCCCGGACGCGGGCTCCTGGGTGCGGCAGAACGCCCGGCCGGAGACCGTGATTATAGCCAATTCCCCGAGGTTTATCCGGTATTACAGCGGGGTGAATTTTGCAAGGTTCGGCGGACAATTAATCGAATTCCCGAAAAACCGCGACGAAGTGAAGGGACTTTTAGAAACAGCCTCCGGCCATGTCATTCTTGTTTTGGATAACTGGGGCAAAGAGGAGGATGTCTTGATTCGTCCCGGGGGATCACCTTTTCAGGATTTCCTGGAAAGGAAAGGGTACCGGCAGGTCAAGAGTATCGGGAAGCTTAGATACAGGCTGAAAGGTCGGGCTCCGACCGTGGCTCCGGTTATTTTTATTTTTGAGAAAAAAGGGCCTTAGAGTCCGCCCTTCAGGGGGTGTGCCGGTGATTTTGTGTCCGCTTTTTCCGCTTATTTTGCTTATTGTTTTTCCTCCGGGTTGTGATATAATATCCCCCAATCTTAACTCTTAATACTATAAATACTTATATGCCTAGTGATATTCATTTACAAATAGATATCCTTAAGAAAAAACTCCATCAACTTAGGGGGTTTCTTTGACCTCTCCCAGAAGCAGGAAGCCATTGAGGCCATTCAGCAGAAAATGGCCCAGCCCGATTTCTGGGATGATAATGAAGCGGCCAACAAGGTCATGCGGGAATTGAAGTTTCTCAAATCCTGCGTTGAGCCTTGTAATGAAATTTCTAAAAAGCTGGATGAACTGCAGGAACTGGCGGAATTATCAGAAGGCGAAGAGTCGTCTATGCAGGAGATTGAAGCGGACCTGGCGGGTTTGCGGAAAGAGATCGATTCTCTGGAAAACAAATCTTTGCTGTCCGGCCCTTTTGACCAGAACAACGCCATCCTGAGTATTAATGCCGGTGCCGGGGGTACGGAGTCGTGTGACTGGTCGAACATGCTTTTGCGCATGTATATGCGCTGGGCGGAGAACATGAAATATAAGGTCACGACGACGGATATTCTCCCCGGGGAAGAGGCCGGGATAAAGAATGTGACATTGCGCATTGAAGGCGATATCGCCTACGGATACCTGAAGGGCGAAAAAGGCGTGCACCGGCTCGTGCGTATTTCGCCTTTTGATGCCAATAAAAGAAGACACACTTCATTCGCGTCCGTGGATGTGATCCCGGAAATAGCGGATGATGTTGAAGTTGAGGTTAATCCGGATGACTTGCGGATTGATATTTTCCGTTCATCCGGCCCCGGCGGTCAGTCCGTCAACACAACGGATTCCGCCGTGCGGATCACGCATTTGCCTTCGGGCATCGTGGTTCAGTGCCAGAACGAACGCTCTCAGCTGCAGAATAAACAAATGGCCATGAGAATCCTTAAGGCCCGCTTGTACGAAAAGAAACGCAAGGAACAGGAAGAGCGGATGTCGAAGGAGTACGGGCAAAAACAGAAAATTGAGTGGGGCAGCCAGATCCGCTCCTACGTGATGCACCCGTATAACATGGTGAAAGACCACCGGACAGACGTGGAGACCGGCAATGTCCCCCGCATCATGGACGGTGACTTAAGTCTGTTTATCGATGCTTTTTTACGATGGAAGCCCGGGGCGGGAAACTGATGTTGTCCCGGCGCTTACCGTTTATGATGACCGAGGAGGGAGATATTTTTCATGTTTGATTTCTTTTTAGGTAAATTTATTGTCAGGCGTGCCCAGGCCTATATCGACAAACTTGAACCCAAAGTCAATATTCATTTGCCGCTGGACCTGCCGCTGCCGTCCGTATCCACGATCAAAAAAATGAGCAAGACTGTCGCTCAGATCAATGCCCTGGAGCCTCAATTTGAGGCTTATTCTGAAGCGGAGCTCAAAGCCAAGACCGCAGAGTTCAGGGAAAAGTACCGGAACGCGACGAGGGAAAAGAAGGAGGAGCTGGCGAAGACCGAGGAGCTTTTCCGGCAGGCGGTGACGAATGAAGAGCGGGACGATTATAATATACAGATCGACGCCATTAGAGAGGAATTGAAGAAGCTCCGGCAGGCCTCGTTGCGGGAAATTCTGCCGGAAGCTTTTGCCGCCGTCCGGGAGGCGGCCAAGCGCACGTTAGGGATGCGGCATTATGATATCCAGCTTCTGGGCGGCATGATGCTGCATGAAGGCAAGATCGCGGAAATGGCCACCGGGGAAGGGAAAACTCTGGTGGCAACGCTTCCGGCTTACCTGAACGGGCTAAGCGGGGAGGGCGTGCATGTCGTTACGGTCAATGATTACCTGGCCAGACGGGACCGGGAGTGGATGGGCCCGGTTTTTGAGTTTTTAGGCCTTTCCATCGGGGTCATTCTTCATGACCTGAACCCTGCGCAGCGCCAGCAGGAATATGCCTGTGATATCACCTACGGGACGAACAATGAATTCGGGTTTGACTATCTCAGGGATAATATGGTTATCTCCAAGGAGGACATGGTGCAGAGCCAGTACCATTTTGCCATTGTCGATGAGGTTGACAGCATCCTCGTGGATGAAGCCCGGACCCCGTTGATTATTTCCGGGCCCGCCGAAGAGTCGACGGATAAATATTACACGGCCAACGATATCGCCAAGCGTCTGAAAGGGCGGCGGATCACCGAGCAGGAAGAGATTGACGCGAAGTACAAAAACATTGATCTGTCCATCGGGTACGATTATGTGGCCGATGAAAAGAACCGGTCTATTTCCATGACCGAGCAGGGGGAGGAAAAGGCGGCCAAGCAGTTCGGGATTGACAACCTACATGACATGGAAACGATTGAGTACCGGCACCATATTCTGCAGGCGCTGAAAGCGAAAGAATTCTTTAAATTCGACGTCGATTATGTCGTGCGGGACGGGCAGGTTTTGATCGTCGACGAATTTACCGGGCGTCTTATGCCGGGCCGCCGCTGGGGCGACGGCCTGCACCAGGCTGTCGAAGCGAAGGAAGGGATCAAGATTGAGCGGGAGAACCAGACTTTAGCCACGATCACTTTCCAGAATTATTTCCGTATGTATGAAAAACTGTCCGGGATGACGGGTACGGCTTACACCGAAGCCACCGAGTTCAGCCAGATTTATAAACTGGACTGTGTTGTTATGCCGACGAACCGCCCGCTTATGCGGAAGAATCATTCGGACTGCATTTATAAAAGCGTGCGGGAAAAGTTCCAGGCCGTGGTCGAGGAAATCGTCGACTGCTACCAACGCGGCCAGCCGGTGCTTGTGGGGACGATTTCCATTGAAAAGTCCGAGTATCTGTCCGCCCTGTTGCAGCAGAGGGGGATCCCTCACCAGGTTTTGAACGCGAAATATCATGAGTCGGAAGCGCAGATCGTCGCACAGGCCGGGCGCTATAAATCCGTGACCATCGCCACGAATATGGCCGGACGGGGGACGGATATTGTCCTGGGGGGGAACGCCGAGTTCTTGGCAAAGAGTCTGGCGGAAAAAGAGGCGGGAGAGGATGCGGACGAAACCCGGAAAGGATCATTGGTGCAGAAATTTCTGGCCCAGTTCCGGGAGCAGGTGCAGAAAGAACACCAGCAGGTCGTTGACCTGGGCGGTCTGCACGTGATCGGGACCGAGCGGCATGAGTCCCGGCGTATCGACAACCAGCTGCGCGGCCGGTCCGGACGCCAGGGTGACCCCGGGTCGTCGCGTTTCTTTGTCGCTTTGGAGGATGACCTGATGCGCCTGTTTGCTTCGGACCGCATTATGACGCTTATGGAGAAACTGGGGATGGAAGAGGGGCAGGTGATTGAGCATCCCTGGGTGACGCGGGCCATTGAAGTGGCGCAGAAGCGGGTCGAGACGCAGAATTTCGAGTTCCGGAAACAGCTTTTGGAATATGATAATGTCATGAATAAACAGCGGGAAGCGATTTACGGTTTGCGGCGCAGCATTCTGGAAAGCGATAATGTCAAGGACCGCATCATGGAAGCGATGGAAGAAACGGTCCCGTCATTAGTCGACCAGCACCTTTTCACCGGCCAGGATGAAGTCCCTTGGGATATCGACGGACTTCAGGTGGCCCTGCATTCGAATTTCGGTTATGATCTTGCTCTCATCCGGGACAGGCTGGACAGCATGAACCCCGAGGAGATCAAGGACCTGATTATGCAGGGCCTGCAGGATATTTACCGTCAGAAAGAAAATGATTTCGGTGCGGAAAATATCCGGAGGCTGGAAAAAGTCGTTTTATTGAATACGCTTGATGCGAAATGGAAAGACCATCTTTATGCGATGGATCAGCTTAAAGGCGGGGTGGGGCTGCGTTCTTACGGTCAGCGGGATCCTTTGATTGAGTATAAAAGAGAAGGCTATGAAATGTTCCAGATGATGTTCAGCTCCATCAGCCAGGAAGTCGTTGAGATTATTTTTAAAGTTCAGCCTTTGCCTCCGGACCGGAGCGCACGCATGAGAAGCGTGTTCAGCGATTTGCCGCAGAATCTTGTGCACGATGAGATTTCAAGTTTTTCAGGGGAGCCCGCCCCTCAGCAGACAGCAGGGAAAGAACCGCCGCAGGCTCAGCCGCCGAAACCCCAGCCGATCCATAAAAGCGGCCCCAAGGTCGGGCGGAATGACCCTTGTCCTTGCGGGAGCGGAAAAAAATACAAGAAATGCTGCGGTTCGTAAAATCCCTGAAGAGTGATTTCAATGTTGGTTTTTTTAGGGGGTGAACGTGCCTTATAACACGGAATTAGAAGACGACCTGCACCCGAGTCTTAATTTTGGGGTTGGTGTTGAGGAAAAAGAGCGGAGTTTTTTTCCTTTTCTTTTCCACTATTCCGGCCTGCTCTGCATTTTAACGGCTGTCCTGCTGGTCTTGTCCTACCCTTTGTTTGATTTCTTCGGACTTGCCTGGGTAGCCCTGATTCCGATGATGTGGGATTTTGAAGAAAAGTCCCCCCGGCAAGCTTTTCAGCTCGGTTATTTTACCGGATGCCTTTTTTTCTTAGGGATGTTTTACTGGTTTATCGCCATGCATGAAACAGCCGGCATTCCTCTGATATTGGCCGTTATGGCTGTTGTCGCCCTGGTGGCCTATCTCGCCCTTTACTTCGGCCTTTTTGGTTATGGTTGCGCCGTGCTTTATAAGCTTTCATCCTGGAAGAGATATTTCTGTATCCCGAGTTTATGGGTTGTTCTGGAGTTTGTCCGGGACCGTTTCTTTACGGGGTTCGGATGGGCGAGTCTGGGGCATTCGCAGTACCGGTTTTTACCGGTGATCCAGATCGCCGATATCACGGGTGTCTTCGGCGTGTCTTTCCTGATCGTTTTCGTTAACCTTGTCCTCATGGATCTCCTCAAAGAGTTCTTTGTGGAGAACCGCACTTTAAAAGACCGGAAAATTTTTGTCCCTTTGCTCGTCCTCATCCTGGTCTCGGGGCTTGTTTTGTCTTACGGGCTGCGACATTGCCGTCACGCCGTTGACTATCAATCCAGGGGGGAATTAAAGGTCGCACTTGTGCAGGGCAACATCCCTCAGCGCATGAAATGGCTGCCCTTGCAATGGCCGGAAATCATGCAGAGTTATGTCTCATTATCGCAGGAAGCTGTGGCCCAAAAACCGGACCTGGTGATTTGGCCGGAGACAGCTTTCCCCGGCTACCTCTGGGAATCCATGGAGATGTTCCGTAAGCTGCAGGAGGACGTTAAAAGGATGCATGTCCCGCTGCTTTTCGGAGCCGTCCTTTTGGAAAGAGAGGACCGGTATTTTAATTCGGCTTTTCTTATGACCCCTGACGGGGAGGTTCATAAAAAACATGATAAGTTGCACCTGGTGCCGTTCGGGGAATATATCCCCTTCCGTAAACAATTCCCTTTTTTAGGCGCGCTTATCCCGATCCTGGATTTTCAGCCCGGGCAGGTCGAGACATTGTTTCCTGTCTTGCGCAGGTCGCGAACAGCGGCCGATTCCCCTGATTCCCCGCCGGCAGGAACCCCGGACGCGTATGAACTCATGGATTCTTTCCTGTCGGTCCTTATTTGTTTTGAAGATACGGTGGCCCCCGTCTCTAGGAAACTGGTGCGCCGGGGAACGCACCTTTTGGTGAATATCACGAATGACGCCTGGTTCCTGGCGAAAAAAGCTCCCTGGCTGCATCTGCAGGCCGCCGTGTTTCAGGCTGTGTCCTGCCGCCGTTATCTTATCAGAGCCGCCAATACCGGAGTGACGTGTTTTATCGACCCTACCGGGGATCTCTATGGTTTTGTCCAGGATGCGGAACATCAGAAAGTTTTTGTCGATGGTTTTTCTACAGGCAAGGTCCAGTTGCTGGGATATGAATCCTTTTATTCCGTGTTCGGTGATGTCTTTGTACTAGTATGTTTCATATTAATAGGTTACGGAATAATAATATTAAAAGTACGTGCCAGTTAATATTTGTTCTTGTATAATGAAAAAAAATAAGTTAAACTATCCGCTTGAAAAATCAAAAATTTTTTTTAGCAAAGGAGTTATGAATAATGAAAAAAAAGCCGATGTCTCTACAAATTATGCTATGGGCTGAAGTCGTTGTGGCCGCGCGGATATTGTTATTTGCCATTCCGGTTTTTTTGCATAAGATGACGACGCAGGACACCCAGTATTCGATCAATGACTGGTTCTTATTGTCCCTGGCCGTTCCTGCGGGATTCTTTATGGTGGCCGCGATCACCTCTTTGATGGGGAACCATCTGTGGCGTTTCTTGCATTATATCGTCGTCGCTCTTACTGTCGTGATCAGCGGGGCCATGATTATGATGGTCTTTCGGACGCAAAGCGCGTTTCAAATTTACTATTTAACTCCTTTGGCTGTCGCTGCTGTGGTTGGGTGGTATTTGCTTTCATTGAATAAGTCTCTTCAGAGCTAAGCAGGGCGCCGTGGATAACCGGGAGGAGACACATGACCAAGAACAAAAAAACTGTTGCCACTATTATTAGCCTTTTTATCATTCTGTACGGCACAGCGATGTTATCCCTTCTGGCTAATCCGGACGTCTTCGGGGTTGTTCCGCTCGCTTTCCACCGGGGGATACTTCTCCTCTTGTTCTCCGCCTTGATGCTTTGTTCTTTGATTATGATGCTGTTTAAGGATTGGGCCAGAAAAGTATTCATGGTCTTAAACGGCATGATGATGCTTTATTTCCTGGGGATTTACATCTCTTTTGCGGCCAAGCAAATTCTGCCCTTTATCCTTCTGAATTATATCGCCATCTTGTTTTTTATTCTTCCGAAAGTGAAATTGGAGTTCGAACGTAAATGGGAGTATGTCCGGAAGAGTATTCTGGTTGTTGACGATGATGAGGGAAGCCTGAAGATGGTCAAGGGCATTCTCCTGCCGAACGGATACAGTGTCTTAACGGCGGTGTCGGGAGAAAAAGGCCTGCAGATTGCCAAATTGCAAAAGCCGGATCTGATTATCCTTGACGTCATTCTTCCCGGGATAAAGGGCCGGGAGGTCTGCGCCACGTTAAAGAGAGAGGCCGAAACACAAAATATTCCAGTGATATTCTTAACGGCGAAAGATTCTTTGGACGATATTCATGCAGAAATGGCCGTAGGAGCCGTCTCACATCTGACAAAGCCTGTCCATGCAAAAACCCTGTTGGCTGAAGTACGCCGTATTCTTGAGCAATTTTCAAAATATAAGTGATTCATTCATGTTTGCTGACCTGCGTATCCACGGGGTTTTTTCTGCAGACCCGAACGTTAGACGGGATTGCGGTGTCATCCTGACCGGCAGAGCCTGGGATATTTCAAGAATAACATTTTAACCTGACAATGCTTATGGAGGAGGAAGCGCCACATGGATATTGTACGTGTGTCTATCGAAAAGCCGGAAAATGTTAATGTCATTCTTGGCCAGACCCATTTTATCAAAACGGTCGAAGATTTATACGAAACGATTATTTCGACCGCTCCGGGATTGAAATTCGGCATTGCCTTCTGTGAGGCCTCCGGGGCCTGTAAAGTCCGCGTTGAAGGGAACGATGACGGGATGAAAACCCTGGCCGCCGACAATGCTTTGCGGATCGGCGCCGGCCATGCTTTCCTGATTTGTCTGAAAGAAGGGTTCCCGATTAATATCCTGAACGCCGTGAAAGGCGTGTGCGAAGTTTGTTCGATTTTTGCCGCAACGGCGAATCCACTGGACGTTATTCTCGCGGATAACGGCACTGGCCGGGGTATCCTGGGGGTGATTGACGGACTTAAACCCACGGGAATAGAAGAAGAGGAAGATGTGGCCTGGAGGAAGGATTTCTTAAGGCGGATCGGGTATAAACGGTAACGCCGGATATCGGTGCTGACATGAATTTTAAAAATTTTTCTAAAAAATTTAAAAGAGCCACAGCGCGCAGCGGCATGATTTTTGCCTACTGGCTGATTGAGCATTTGCCTTTTTCGCTTGTCCGCGGCCTGCTGAATTTTTTGCTTTCTTTTGCCTTCCGCCTGACTGTGCGTCTGAAGAAGATTTCCCGGGAAAGCCTCAGGATCGCTTTCGGGCCGGAGAAGACCGATGAGCAGATTGAGCATATTATTCATGATTGTTTCAAGAATATCCGGAAAGGCATTATTGAGCTTTTGTATTATTCCCGTTATCCGGACAGAGTCCAGCAGACGTTCTCTATCAAAGGCAAGGAGCATTTGGACCGGGCTTTGGCGAACGGGAAAGGGGTGATCCTGGTGACCGCGCATTTCGGTAATTTCCCTCTGATGATGCTGGATTTTGCCCAGATGGGGTATAAAGTCAACGTGATCATGCGCCGGGCGAGAGACAAGAAGGTCGCGGATATTATTCTGAAGATCATGAACAGGGTCAATGTCCATACGATTTATACGCATCCCCGAAGGGGCTGTGTTCTGGAATCTTTGAAGGTGTTGAGGAATAACGAATTGTTGTTCGTTTTGATGGACCAGCATTTCGGGAGCGAGGGCGGTGTTATGGTGGAGTTCTTTCACCGGAAAGCCGCAACGGCTCCGGGCGCCGTTGTGATCGCCAACCGGACCGGCTCTCCTGTTCTGCCGGTCTTTTGTGTCAGACAGAAGGACAGCCATCAGGAAATCATCCTCGAGCCGGAAATATTTTTTGAAAAATGCGAGAAGGACGAAGATACGATACAAGTGAATGTCTCCCGCCTGACACGTATCATTGAAAAGTTTATCCGGATGTATCCGCATGAATGGGGATGGATGCATAGACGCTGGAAGAAAGAGCAGGATCCGGTCGGCAGGGATCTGAGCCGTAACGCGGAAGAGCCTGTCTGTCAGACGTTTTCGTAAGGGGGAGGTATGTCATTAGATAAAAAGATCAAAGCCAATAAAGGGGCGTTATTCCTTACCGGATTCCTGGTCTTGCTGGCCGGCATTGTGATGATTCTGATCTGGTGGACGGACGTTGTTGTTTTTTTTAAAGGGGTTGTGGGTATGGCCGTGGCTTTAGGCGGTCTTCTCCTTTTGTACATGGTTAAGGAATAGCCTGATCCGGGCGCTTTTGTTTATCCTGATTTTTAACGCAGAGAACCCGCGGTGTTATTTTTTATATGTTGTGGCTACAATTCATCTTTGGCGCCGTTTTAATTATCCTGGCGGGAGTCCGGTTGACGACTTATGCCGATATCCTGAGTGAACGGCTGAATGTCGGAAAGGTCTGGATCGGCATTGTCCTTTTGGGGATCATCACTTCTCTGCCCGAAGCTGTTTCCAGTCTGACCGCAGCTGTTTTTCTGAACGCGCCGGATTTAGCCGTAGGGAACATGGTCGGAAGCAACAACTTCAATTTGTGTTTGATCCTGGTGATGGACATTGTTTACCGGCAGGGGGCCGTGACGAACCGTATCCATTTCATTCCGGCGAATGTTTACCCGGCGGTCTTTTCGTTGACCTTGGTCTTTCTCATCATCTCTGAAATATGGCTGGGCCCGCAGCGGATGATAACCGTCGGATTTCTCGGCCTTGCCAGTGTGCTGGTTTTTCCGGGGTATTTTGTGTTTATGAAAATCCTGTCCCGGAACCAGGGTGGAGAGGCTCCTCCGTCCGGGGCGGGGGAGACGCCGCGCGTTTCTTCCGTTTCCATGACGCAGGTCATCCTGAACCTGGCCGGCAGCGCGCTGTTGGTCGTCGTCGGTGCCGTATGGCTGGCCAATACGGCCGACACCATTGCTGAGGTCACCAACCTGGGACGCACGTTTGTCGGAACGTTTTTCCTGGCCCTGGTCACGTCTCTGCCGGAGATGGTTGTCACGATCTCTGCCGTGAAACTGGGCGCGTTGGATCTGGCGGTCGGGAACATATTCGGAAGCAACATGTCGAATATGTTCATTATTTCCGTCTGTGATCTCTTTTACTGGAAGGGCCCTCTTTTGGCCATGGTCAGCGCGAGACATCTTATCACGGCTTTTTCCAGCGTGCTTTTAACCCTTGTGGCCCTTGCGGGGATGAGATCGGGCCGGAAGAGAACCTGGGCCGGTGTGGGGTGGGATTCCTGGACGATCGGCTTCTTTTTCCTGTTGAGCATGGTTATTATGTATCAATTAAGATAAATGCGGAGTTTCCTATGTTAAGCAGCTTCAGGAGATATTTCCTCTACGGCCTGGTCGTTTTTTTGCCGCTGGTCCTGACGATCTATCTGTTTGTCTGGAGCCTGGATTTTGCTGACAACCTTCTGCGGCAGTTTATTGAGCCGTATTTCCTGCAGCAGTTTGGTTTTTATTTTAAGGGATTGAGCATCATCATCGGCGTTTATATTATTGTGCTCATCGGGTTCTTTGCGACCAATTATTTCGGGAAAAAATTATACGGAGGCTTTGAAAGGTTTTTGCTGCAGCTCCCGTTCTTCCGGCAGGTTTACCCGCCTTTGAAGGAAATTGCGATCTTTTTGTTTTCCCGGGAGCGCTTATCTTTTAAACAGGTGGTCATCGTGCAGTATCCCCGGAAGGGCATTTACTCCCTGGGATTCTTAACGAATGAAACCGGGCAGAGAGTCCGCACCCTGCTGCGCGAAGACCTCTGCAATGTTTTTGTCCCGAGCGCGCCCGGGCCTTTAACAGGGTATGTGATCATGATCCCGAGAAAAGATATTATTTTTACGGAATTATCCGTGGAGGAAGCCATAAAGTTTACGGTGTCCGGAGGCGTCGTGAATTTTTAACTTAGCCGGAAAAACGTGGAGAACCTGGGACATTTTATGAAAATCAAACTTGTTATCTTTGACTTGGACGGCACACTCATCGATGCTTACAAGCCCGTTGAACGCAGCATCAATTTTACCCTCAGGAAATTCGGGTTTTCTCCCATAAGCGCCGAGCAGATCAAACGGACCGTAGGGTGGGGGGACCGGCATCTCCTGCAGCGTTTCGTCGGGGAAGAAAACATTGATAAGGTTCTGAATGTCTACCGCCGCCATCACCAGACTTCCCTTAAAAAAGGATCGAAAACACTGCCCGGCGTCAAAAAAGTTTTGAATTATCTTAAAAAGGAAAAGTATAAGACAGCGGTTGCCAGCAACCGCCCGACAAAATTTTCGCATATCGTTATGCGGCATCTGGGGCTGAAAGAACACTTTCATTATGTTTTATGCGGCGACCGGGTCCACCGCCCGAAGCCGTACCCGGATATTTTAAAGACAATATTGATGAAATTCGATGCCCATCCTTCGGAAAGCCTGTATGTCGGGGACATGACGATTGACGTTCAGACAGGGCAGCGCGCCGCGGTCAAGACCGTTGCGGTGACGACCGGGTCATCGACCAGAAAAGAATTGCAGGAGTTAAACCCGCTGACGGTTATTGATGATATCCGGGAGCTGATAGATATTCTGCAGGACTTGAACGGAGTCGGGTGACCGCTTTAAGGGCTGCGGGATAATTTTTTTGTTGCAATTTTTCATAATACTGTTATAAATATATCTTTAAATTAATATTATTCCCTAATTCAGCGAAAATATACGTTTAGCAGGGTAGAGGAGGTGCTTTGAGATGAGCAAGAAGAAACGAAGAGGCAAATTAAACTGGCGTTCTAAAAAGGCGAATCACGGCCGCAAGCCTAATAAGGGATAATGATTCTTTAATGTTGCCGGACGTGGTTTTGAATCATGATTTCCCCCAAAACATTTAATGACAAATAACTCAAATCGTTCGAAGATATCCATTCTTCATAAGTAAAGGAGGTCATATGTTCAATTTGTTTTTCCTGGTCCCGCTCGGATCGATAGGAGCATTGGTCTATGGTCTTTACCTGACCAAAAAAATTTATCAAGAAGACGAAGGTACGAGTGAAATGAAAGAGATTGCGTCCGCAGTCCGGGAAGGGGCAGGGGCATATTTGAGAAGACAATTTGTGGCTGTCGGGAAATTTTTCTCCGTCATTTTTGTTATTCTCCTTTTTCTGGCCTTCCGGGGATATCTGGCGATTTTTGTGCCTTTCGCTTTTTTAACGGGGGGGATGTTTTCCGCCCTGGCCGGCTTTTGCGGAATGACGATCGCCACAGCGGCTTCGGCCCGTACGGCCAATGCCTGCCGTTCAAGCTTAAACGGCGGATTAAAGGTCGCGTTCTCTTCCGGGGCTGTTATGGGGTTTACGGTTGTCGGTTTGGGGTTGCTGGACCTTTTCTGCTGGTACTTAAGTCTGGACTGGTTTTATACCCATTATACCTTACCGGAAGGTATGGACAAAATCACGGCGATCACCAGCACAATGCTGACCTTTGGGATGGGCGCCAGTTTTCAGGCCCTTTTTGCCCGTGTGGGCGGCGGGATATTCACCAAAGCCGCTGATGTCGGGGCGGATTTGGTCGGGAAAGTTGAAGCCGGAATTCCCGAGGATGATCCGCGCAACCCTGCGGTTATTGCTGATAATGTCGGGGACAACGTGGGTGACGTTGCCGGGATGGGGGCGGATTTATACGAATCTTACGTCGGCTCTATTGTCGCGACCGGAGCTTTGGGTGTTGCCGCCGGACTGGGTGTGGCCGGCGTGACCGTTCCGATGGTCATGGCCGCCGTTGGTATTCTTTCGTCCATGCTGGGAATTTCTTTTGTTAAGACAGGTGAAGACGCCTCTCAAAAAGTGCTGTTGCAGGCGCTGCATAAAGGCGTTTACGCGGCCTCTGTGATTGTGGCGGTCTTAGCGTTTATCCTGATTTACCTTCAGTTAGGGGCCGAGTATATGGGGATTGCTTTTGCCGTTATCATCGGCTTGGGGGCCGGTCTGCTGATAGGATTTTCTACGGAATATTTTACTTCATCTCATTATAACCCGACAAAAAGAATTGCCGAAGCGTCATCAACCGGTCCGGCAACTGTCATTATTGAAGGGTTATCTGTCGGCATGATTTCGACCGGGTTCCCGATTATTATCATCAGCGTTGCGATCATGGCCAGTTTTGCCTGCTCCGGCGGGTTTAATAATTTTACGCTCGGGCTGTACGGTATCGGTATCGCCGCTGTCGGTATGTTGAGTACTCTGGGCATTACCCTGGCCACAGACGCTTACGGCCCGGTGGCGGATAATGCGGGCGGGAACGCGGAAATGGCCGGGCTTGACCCGTCGGTCCGCGTGAAAACCGATGCCCTTGATTCTTTGGGGAACACAACCGCTGCAACGGGTAAAGGGTTTGCCATCGGATCAGCGGCTTTGACGGCTTTGGCCCTGATTGCCGCTTTTAAAGAGAAAGTTGTCCTGGAAGGCGGGGCTTTGGACCTTAATCTGATGGACCCGACGGTTTTGATCGGTGTTTTTGTCGGGACGACCATGCCGTATATTTTCTCTTCCCTGACGATGAGCGCTGTCGGCCGCGCCGGCGGCTTGGTGGTCGTTGAAGTCCGCAGGCAGTTTAAGGAAATTCCCGGCTTAATGGAGAAAAAGGCGAAACCGGATTATGCCCGATGCGTGGACATTGTCACGACCGCAGCCTTGAAAGAAATGCGTTTGCCGGCCATGCTGGCGGTGTTAACGCCAATTGCCTTGGGGCTTCTTTTAGGGATTAACAGCCTTGGCGGGCTTCTCATCGGCGCCACGGCTTCCGGATTTGTTTTGGCCATTATGATGGCCAACGCCGGAGGGGCCTGGGACAATGCCAAAAAATATATCGAAGAAGGCCACTTAGGCGGGAAAGGCTCTACCGGCCACAAAGCGACGGTTGTCGGAGACACGGTGGGAGATCCTTTTAAAGACACTTCAGGACCGAGCATCAATATTTTAATCAAATTGATGTCCATGGTCGCGATCGTTTTTGCTGCTTTTATTATTCAGAATGCTATTTTTAAATAAACATTTGACTATTTCTGAAAATCACCTATAAAAAAGAAAGAGGATGTATGTGCGGGTACCCGCACATACATCCTTAACTTGATCTTCTGTTTCTCCACTTAATCTTTAAGAAGAGACATGTCAGAAAAATACCAGCTCAGCAAACCGCATTCCCCCCGTGCTCAGTGGCGTACGCGTATGGGCTTTATCCTCGCAGCTTTAGGTTCGGCGGTCGGGTTGGGAAACATCTGGCGTTTTTCCTACCTCTGCTATAAAAACGGCGGCGGCGCTTTTCTTATCCCTTATATAATTGCCCTCTTTATAGTTGGAATTCCTTTAATGATCCTGGAACTCGGGTTCGGGCACAAGATGCGCGGGGCCGCCCCTATGAGTTTTGCCCAGGTAAATAAAAAATGGGAATGGTGCGGATGGTGGGCTGTTAATTGTGCCATGTTTGGCATTATGTTGTACTATTCCGTTATTATTGCCTGGTGTTTAAGTTATGTGTTTTTTTCGGCAAAGCTTTCCTGGGGGGCCGATCCCAACCATTTTTTCTACCATAATTTTCTTCAGCTTAGTTCGGGGCCTTTAGAATTAGGAGATATTCGTACGAATATCCTTTTTGCTTTATTTTCCGTTTGGTTTATCTGTTGGATTGTTGTGTATTTTGGTGTGCAAAGAGGGATTGAGAGGGCAAATAAGTTTTTTATGCCAGTCCTTTTTTTTCTAATTACTATTCTTATTGTTTGGAGTATTAATTTGAAGGGGGCACATTTGGGACTCGATGTTTATCTTAAGCCCGATTTTTCTTTGTTGAACACCCCACAGATTTGGATCGATGCTTTCTCTCAGATATTCTTTACCCTGTCTTTGGCTTTCGGGATTATGATCACTTACGCTTCTTATCTGCCGCGTAAGGCGGATATTGTTCAGGATGCCTTGGTTATTAGTATCGGAAATTGTTTGTTTTCTTTTATGGCCGGGTTCGCTGTGTTCGGTACTTTGGGGTATATGGCTTTAACCTTGAATAAACCGGTGGCAGATGTGGTCCAAGAGTCTATCGGTCTGGCTTTTATTGCATATCCAAAAGCCATTAGTTTGATGCCAGCTTTTTCTAGTCTTTTCGGTATATTATTTTTTATGTCCTTGGTTATTGCCGGGTTATCCAGCGGGATATCTTTAGTGGAAGCCTTTAGCTCTGCCGTAATCGATAAGTTTCACTTTGCACGTAAGAAAGTTGTATCTGCCGTGTGCCTTTCTGGCTTTGTCGGAAGTATCCTTTTTGCATCTAAAGGTGGTTTATTCTGGGTGGATATTTTAGACCATTTTATTACACATTATGGTTTGGTTATCGTAGGGGTCATGGAATGTGTTTTAGTTGCCTGGTTATTCAGGGCTAGAAAGATGAGATTGCATATCGCCCACGCTTCCCATTTCCGTTTAATAAGATTTTGGGATATTTCAGTAAAATATCTTTTACCTTTAATTTTATCTCTTATGCTTATTAATGATTTGATGATAGAAATAAAAAGTTCGTATGGAGGGTATCCATGGAAAGCTTTAATTTGGGGCCCCTTATATCTCTTATTAGCCTTGGCAGCCTCGGTTGTGATTTCTATGCTGGCATGGAAAAAAGAAATAGTAAGGAAAACCATGGATAAAGAACCGATCTCTGAAATACCTGGATTTAATTTCGGAGCTTTTTCTCTCCCTTTGTTTTGGCTGTTATTTCATAAAAGGATTGGGACTGCTGCGCTTGTCTTATTAATTTTTTGTTTTTGTAATATTGTCGCCTCAACAAGTTTAACAGGATTTATTGTCGCTGCTTTTATTTCCCTTTCTCTTATGCTTTACTTGGGGGAGTTTGGCAACAGTATCGCATATAAGGCAAAGAATTATAAATCCTTAGAAGAATTGAAAGCCAAACAAAAAATTTGGAATATTATCGGTGTTGTTTTTTTGATTTTAGGTTATATTCCGCTGTTGATTGCATTGATTGTTATTTCCCGGGCCTCGTGATTTTTCGGCTCTGGCGCCGGGATCGGAACATCATCGGAATTGAGGTGACGGGCACATTCCGGAATACGGTTCATCGCTGCCCGGGATTGCCGTTCGTTATTTTCGGGCTTCAGGAATAGAGATATTTGAAGGAAGGCCCGTTGGGCTGTATCGCAACAGAGGTAACGGGCACATTCCGGAATACGGTTCATCGCTGCCCGGGATTACCGTTCGTCATTTCCGGGCTTCAGGAATAGAGATACTTGAAGGAAGGCCCGTTGGGCTGTATCGCAACAGAGGTAACGGGCACATTCCGGAATACGGTTCATCGCTGCCCGGGATTGCCGTTCGTTATTTCCGGGCTTCAGGAATAAGAGATATTTGAAGGAAGGCCCGTTGGGCTGTATCGCAACAGAGGTAACGGGCACATTCCGGAATACGGTTCATCGCTGCCCGGGATTGCCGTTCGTTATTTCCGGGCTTCAGGAATAAGAGATATTTGAAGGAAGGCCCGTTGGGCTGTATCGCAACAGAGGTGACGGGCACATTCTGGAATACGGTTCATCGCTGCCCGGGATTGCCGTTCGTCATTTCCGGGCTTCAGGAATAGAGATATTTGAAGGAAGGCCCGTTGGGCTGTATCGCAACAGAGGTGACGGGCACATTCTGGAATACGGTTCATCGCTGCCCGGGATTGCCGTTCGTTATTTCCGGGCTTCAGGAATAGAGATATTTGAAGGAAGGCCCGTTGGGCTGTATCGCAACAGAGGTAACGGGCACATTCCGGAATACGGTTCATCGCTGCCCGGGATTGCCGTTCGTTATTTCCGGGCTTCAGGAATAAGAGATATTTGAAGGAAGGCCCGTTGGGCTGTATCGCAACAGAGGTGACGGGCACATTCCGGAATACGGTTCATCGCTGCCCGGGATTGCCGTTCGTTATTTCCGGGCTTCAGGAATAAGAGATATTTGAAGGAAGGCCCGTTGGGCTGTATCGGAATTGAGGAAGGGAGGTGATAATGCGTTTTGAATTCTGGAGGAAAAGGACAATTCCCGGAATACTCTTGTGTATTTTAACTCTTTCATTAAACGGCTGTATTTATCTGGTTGTGGGTGGCGTGGGCGCCTTAGGCGGTTATGTTGTCAGCCCTGATACGGTTGAAGGCGTCTTGAGCGGAGATTTTATGGAAGTTTGGGATATTGTTTTGGACGTTGTCGCTGTGATGGGGATTATTGAGGAGCAGAACGAAGCCGAAGGGATCATTATTGCGAAGATTCAGGGCACAAAGGTGACCATAACTCTCTTCAATGTCTCTTCTTCTATGGTGCAAGTGAGCGTTAAAGCGCGGAAAGCTTTTTTGCCGCGCATCCGGGTGGCCCAGGATGTGTATGTCAAGATAGAGAGAGCGCTCTACCAGTAAGATATAGATATATAATAAGAGTTGTTGACAACTCTCCAACTCTTGTTTAAAATGTTGAAACTTGTGTGCCGAGATAGCTCAGTTGGTAGAGCGAAGGCCTGAAAAGCCTTGCGTCCCCAGTTCAATTCTGGGTCTCGGCACCATTTTTTTTGATGCCCCGCACTTCGTTGCGGGGTTGTCAGTAAAGGGCAGTCATGAAGTGGATACGCAGCCCTGCTCCCCATAGGCCGCAGTCCCTTCAGGAAGGGGTTTGAGGATGAAAAAAGAACAGACGTCGTTCTTTACTGACCGGGCGAGAATTTATGCTTTTATCCTTATCCTTGTTTTTGGTTTCTCCATTTATTCCAATTCACTCCGCAACAGCTTTCATTTAGACGACGATATCTTTATCATTCATAACATTTCTATCAGAAATATCTGGAACTGGCCGGCTATATGGCAGAATTTTAATTCGCGGTTTATAACAGGATTAAGTTTTGCCTTTAATTATGACATCGGGGGGCTGAATGTCTTTGGGTACCACATGGTCAATTTGCTTATTCATATCGCGAATGCCTTCCTGATCTTTTTCTTTGTGCGGCATCTCTACCAAACCCCTTATTTTGTCCATCATAAACGGCAGCCGGCCGGGAACCCTACGGTTCTGGCCCTGCTGACAGCGCTTGTCTTCCTGGCTCATCCTGTTCAGTCACAGGCCGTCAATTATATTTCCCAGAGAGCGGCTTCTTTAGCGGTGCTTTTTTATTTCTTAGCGCTGGTGTTTTACCTGAAATGGTTCAGATATTATCACCGGCAGTATTATGCCGCGGCCCTGGTCTCCGCCGTCTGTGCGATGCTCTCCAAGGAACTGGCGTTCACCTTGCCTTTGGCGGTCATCTTCACTGATGTTTTCTTCCTGAAATCCAAATATGAAAGCCTGCTCACGATAACCAAAAGGCTGTTTCCGTTTTTGTTGACCTGGCTTATTATTCCCCTGTCGCTTTTGGCCGAACGGTCTCAATCCATCGTTGATTTAAAAGAGCAGTTAGCCGCGACACAGTTTAACGTCCTTAATCTCCTGACGGCAGTGAATGTTCTGCGCACATATATGCGGCTCTGCCTTTTCCCCGTCCATTTAAACCTGGATTATGATTATCCCAGAGCCCAGGGACTGCTGGAGGGTTCAACATTAATATCCCTGGCCCTTATCACAGTGGTTTTCTTTTTCGGTGTGTATCAGTTCCGCCGCAGGCGTATCCTGAGTTTTTCTGTTTTGTGGTTTTTTACAGCCATCATGATGGAATTCGCATCAAGTGCTTATGTCGGCCGGGACATGATCTTCGAGCACTGGCTGTACCTGGCGCTTTTCGGATTTGCGCTTTTCCTGGCCGTAGGGTTAAAAGTTTTTGTGCGTAACCGCTATATTTATTATGGTTTAATGGCTGTTTTGCTTTTTGGCTACGGCACGCTGACGTACCAGCGCAATAAAGTCTGGAAAGACCCCATTACGCTTTGGACCGATGTCCTGAGAAAGTCTCCGCAGAAAGTCCGTTCTTATGATAATCTGGCGGCCGCCTATATTGATAAAGGGAATTTTAAGGGCGCAAAACAGCTGTTGATACATGCCCTAAGACTGGATCCGGAAAGTTTTAAATCGTTTAATAATCTCGGCCTCATATATTTGGAAGAAAAAGATATGCCCCGCGCCAGCGAGCATTTTGAAAAGTCTGTAGAGATTAATCCGGAGTTTGCCGAAGGCTGGTCTAATTTGGGGGTTTTATACCTGAGAACCGGCCAATATGAAAAAGCAGCAGAAAACCTGGCCCGGGCCTTGACCCTTAATCCGAATTTGATCGAAACCAAGCGGACCTTGGGGGTTGTTTGTCAGCAGCGGGGGGATTTCCCGCAGGCTATTCAATTGTATCAGGAGATTCTCGCTCGCGACCCTCACGAGGAGGAAAGTTTATATAATTTGACGGAGCTTTATCTGGACGCGGGTATAAAAGTTTCCGCCGTTGAAACCGCTCAGCGCGTGATAGAGCGGGGGACAAACGTCCGCAGGCTGACCGGGTTAGGGAGCCGTTTTGCCGAGAAGAATATTCCGCAGACGGCCCTGGATTTCTTTCAGAAATCTTTGGAAGTGGACCCGGATTATCCTGACACCTATATAGAGCTGGGAAAATTTTATGGCAATCGCAATGACTTTCAGCGGGCCATTGCGATATGGCAGGAAGGGTTAACACACGCCCCGGAGGACCAGAGGTTTATCGAAAGCATTACCAAAGCGGATGTCCTGCTTCATCGGGATAAATGATAAAAGACGATGTTATGTGTTTATTCATTGTCAAGGGAAAGACTATCCGTTACAATATGTTCAGCTTGGAAAAAGACTTCCGGGAATCAGGGAGATTTAGAGGTGAATTATGAAAAAGATTTTGATATGTGAGGATTCGCAGGCTTTGAGTGAACTGCTGGAGGAGGCCTTGAAAGCCCGGGGATATCATGTGGTGATCGCCGATAACGGGAATGACGCCTTGACAAAGGCACGTTCAGAAATGCCGGATTTGATCCTTTTGGATTTAATGCTGCCGCAAATTGACGGTTTAAGAATCTGCCGGATGTTAAAATTCGATGAAAAATATAAACAGATACCGATTGCGATATTTACAGCCAAGGCAGAGGAAAGCGATGAGAAACTGGGTTATCAGGTTGGGGCTGATGCTTATATCCCGAAAACGATCGGCCCGGAAAAACTGCTTAAACGGATAGAAGATATTGTAAATAATAAGCTGGATGGATAACGGCGGGAAGGGTATCACGGCCGGGAGGACGGGGATTTTGTGAACAGAATACTGATATGCGAAGACTCCAATTTTTTTCGTAATGTTTTTCATACCTATCTTGAAAAAGAAGGGTATCAAGTCGAAGTAGCCGACAATGGACATGATGCTCTGGTAAAAACCAAAGAAAATCCTCCTGATTTGATCCTGCTGGATGTCATGCTTCCCGGTATGGACGGGTACCAGGTCTGTCAAATCCTCAAGGCGGATCCGGGATACAGAAGAATTCCCATCCTGATGTGCTCTGTCCGGGGGACGAAAGAGGATGAGCAGCTCGGTTATAATTCCGGCGCGGATGTTTACCTTCCTAAATCCGGCTCTCCGGATGTGCTGTTAAATAAGATTAAAGATCTGCTGATGAATAAAAACGCTTCTTAATCGGCTTTATTATCGCCTTTGGACTCGTCTGTCCTTTTTTATGAAAAAAATCTGGCTGCTGAAAATATTATCCTTTCTTGCTTCTTTTTTGCTTTTTCAAATCGAACTTGTTGTCGGGAAAATGATCCTCCCTCATTATGGAGGCGGATATCTTGTCTGGGGGGCCTGCGTCGTTTTTTTTCAGGTCGTTCTTTTAGCCGGGTATACGTATATTCATCTGATTCTTAATAAGTTCCGTTTTCAGGATTATCAGTATTATCATTTGGCCCTCTTTTTTATCCCGCTTTTCTTTTTCCCCGGGCGGAACATCCGTATGGAAACCCTTCATCAGGACTGGCCGCTTGTTTTGGGGATATCTTGGCAGCTGTTTTGTTCGATCGGCCTGGTATTTTTTCTTTTGTCCACGACCAGTATATTCTTTCAGTCCTGGCTGTCGGAGGCCGATCTTCCCGAGCGCCGGGACCCTTACCAGTTATTTGCCGCCTCCAACCTCGGTTCATTTGCGGGACTGCTCACTTACCCGGTATTTTTTGAATATTTCTTCACCCTGCCAGAGCAGCAGTTTATCTGGCGCAGTCTGTATTTGGTGCTGCTGGGGCTCATGTTTGCCGCTGCCCGGCTGATCAGGCTTTCCGCCAAAGACAAGGGGGAGCCGCTGCCGAATCCCGCCGCTTCCCGGGACGTCCGGGGCTGGTTTTTGTTGGGGGCCGCCGGGGTCATGATGCTGCTGTCTGTGACCAATATTTTAACGTCGGAAATATTGCCGATACCTCTTTTGTGGACTTTCCCTTTAGCGATCTACCTGCTTTCATTTTATTTGACGTTTAAAAAGAACCCCTGGGGCCCGGGCTGGGTGGTCCGCAAGCCGTTTTTTCTGATCATCATTAATATCTTGCTGTACTTTGCCCACACCCTGAATGTTTTGCCTGTTTTATTTGAATTGGCGGCATTTTCACTTTTGTTGTTTTATTTATGTATGTTTATTCAAATGAAATTGTATGCGAGCAAGCCCGAATCTTCCCGCCAGCTTTCTTATTATTATTTTATTTTTTCTTTAGGCGGTTTCTGCGGCGGTATGTTCATAACCTGGTTTGTCCCGCTGCTTTCGATATCATTCGTTGAATATTTGACAGGGCTTTATGTCTGCGTTCTGGCCTGGCAGATTACCGATGCGAGGCCGGTCATGAATATCCGGCGGGGCAGTGTCGCCGCCGTCGCTGTCCTTCTCCTGATGGTTGTTTTTCCGCAGGGCGGATGGCTCGAATGGCTTGTCATCGTGTTGTTGCTGCAGACGCTGTTCGTTGACAGCGTGCAGCCGCGGCAGGGGGCTAAAATTTTTACTCTTAGCCTTGTGTGTGTTTTTGTGTTTATCGGCCCCCTGGCCGGAGAGCGTTTTGTTTTCAGAGGCAGAAATTATTACGGCCTCAGCCGCATATATGACAAACCGGAAGGGTTAAGATATTTTCTGCACGGGTCCACGATCCACGGCGTTCGTTATTTGGACGAAAGATCACAGACCCCTCTGGCGTATTATGCGCCTGATTCCCCGATCGGCGGTGTGCTGCAGTCCTCTTTATTTCATTTTCACGACATCGCCAGCCTGGGGCTGGGCGTCGGGTCCATTATGAGTTATTTCCGGGAAGGCCAAAAAGTGGATTCCTATGAGCTGGACCCGGAAATCATACGGCTTGCCGAGCAGTATTTTACCTTTTTAACGCATTCTCCGGCGGACATACATCATTGGGTGGGCGACGCCCGTATGGCTCTGAGGAATCACGGCTCGAAGAGCTATGATTTGATTATCGTTGATACTTTCAGCGGGGATTCGGTCCCTGTTCATTTGATAACACTTGAAGCCTTGCAGGAATATAAGGGACATCTTCAGGATAAGGGGCTGATTTTATTTCATCTTTCCAACCGGTTTGCTGATGTGCGGAGAATGTTATGTGCGGAGGCGCTGTCTCTCGGAGCTAGGGTCGCTTATTTGAACGGGCAGGGAAACGGCGTCAGCACGTATGCTTCTAAATGGGTTGCGGTCACGTGGGATGAAGTCCCTTTTCGCAAGTTGACGGAGGGGCTGGGGTGGAAAGCTCTGGACCGGAACGATGTCAGACCGGTGCGTTTATGGACGGACGATTATTCCACTTTTCTGCCTATACTTTTAATGACCCCCAAACTTACAGAGCGTAAGCGAATGTAAGTTTGCCGGGGGAATTAAGGGGGGACCCCGGAAATCTTTGCGTCCTTATTGTTTTTAGGTTAGAATAATTGTGCTGGACAAGCCCCTAAGACAAGGGAAAAAGGTTTTGTTTAAATGCTTTCGTCAGAAACTGTTTAAATGAAGACCGGGAACAAAAAGGAGGTTGTTATGAAAAGAAAACATGTTTGGATCATCACTTTGGTCGTGGTCAGCCTGGTTTTGTCTGTGGCCGGCCCTTCTGTGGCAGGGGAGAAGGGGGGCTGTTCCTGTAAGAAGGGAGACAAGCCCAGACAGGAGAAGATGGATGAAATGGTTTTCCATAAGGCCCATATGCTTTTGATGCACCAGGAGGAGATGGGGTTGTCGGATGAGCAGGTTTCAAAAATCAAGTCTTTGAAAATCGGTTTGAAAAAAGACCTGATCATGAGGAAAGCAGAAATTGAAATTATCGGAGTTGATATTAAAGCCTTGTTGTGGGAAGATTCCATCGATACGGAGAAAGTGAACATTTTGCTCGAGAAGAAGTATCAATTGAAAGAAAAGAAGGCCAAGGCTTTAGTTAAAGCCATGGCGGATTTGAAAGCTATGCTTACTCCGGAACAGCGGGACATGTGCAAAAAGTCTATGATGGGAGAGCCTAAGGCGCCGAAGGCTTGGAAAGCGATGAAGCATGGAAAGATGTCCGGTTTAAAAGGGTCGATTAAAGGGGCGATGATGGCGGAACCGGAAGAATCAATGCCGGAAGAGCAAGGACCGGAAGAATAGAGAAGAATTTTTAAGGCAGCCTTTTAATTTATTTAGAAGGCTGTCTTAATTTATATATTATATGTTTCCTGAGTTTGGGGAGATTTTCCCTGTAAAATGATTTTGACCGGAATTTCAGCTTTCTGGTAAAATGATTGCCAATAAGGGATTTTTCCGCTAAAATATCAAAAATTTATAATATTACTAGTACTGTTTTATAAAAGCATTTTTTGCCGACGTAGCTCAGCCCGGTAGAGCAGCTCATTCGTAATGAGCGGGTCGGAGGTTCAACTCCTCTCGTCGGCTTATTTTTTTGTTATTTGAGAAAGCGTCGGATACCGGAAAGACACCGACCCGCAAGGGAGTGTGAGGGAAGGATTCCCTCACGCTTTTAGGGTGACAGCGAGGCGGAGCCGGAGCGCCAGAGGGCGCAGCCCTATGGGGAGCGCAAGCGAGGGGTCGGAGGTTCAACTCCTCTCGTCGGCTTATTTTTTTGTTATTTGAGAAAGCGTCGGATACCGGAAAGACAACCGACCCGCAAGGGAGTGTGAGGGAAGGTGACAGTTTTCGATCATAGTGAGGATATTTATGGAAGTTGTCTTATTCATATTGGGCATTATTTTTATTTTTGCCGGAAAAAACAATAAAGACAATTTAGGAGATTTGACCCCCTTAGGCAAGAAGTTGATCCGTTGGGGAAAGATTTGCATAGGGATAACGCTTGTCTGGGTTTTGTTGGGGGTCGTCTTCGGCTGTATTCAAGGCGTTTCGGATGCCTATAAAAAGAAGCAGTTGATTGATACCTACAGAAATTCCCTGTAAGTTTTTTTGTGAATGACCTTCCTGGCGAGATATCATAAAACGCATTGTATCGTAACCAAACAATGCAGTAGTCCCTCAGGGCTATGAAAATAAAAAATATCATTCTTCTTATATCCTTAACGTTTCTTACCTTTGCGAATTCTTTGGGCCATGATTTTATCGGCGATTCAAAATCCCTTTTCCTTCACAATTCTTTTTATAAACACCCGGAACATCTGAAATACTTGTTCAGCAAAGATCTTATTATGGCCCCGGAACAGAACAGGCCTCCGGAGGAGAAGGAGCATTTCTATTCGGGGCTCATCTCCTACCGGCCGGTCACCGCCTTGACCTTTTTCACCGACTATTCCCTTTACCGGGAGCGTCCGGCGGGCTTTCATTTCACGAATATCCTTTTACATGTTATGACGGTCTGCCTCGTTTTTGCCCTGGCCCGGTATATTCTCGGTAATAATCCCACGGCCTTTATGGCCGCTTTGTTGTTCGGCGTGCATCCGGTTCAGTCGGAACTCGTCAGTTGTATCGGATACCGGTCAGACCTGCTGGCGACGTTTTTCATTTTAATAGCATTATTAACATATATCGCCTCCGTGTCCCAGACAAAGCGGAAGAAAAAAACGGGCTACGTTTTTTCCCTGACCGCTTTTTTCCTGGCTCTTTTCTCTAAAGAGACAGCCCTGGCCTTTTTCCCCCTTTTGATTCTTACCGACATGTTTTTTATCAAGGCGGACGGGAAGGGATGGGCAGAGCATTTTAAATCGCGGTCCGGGTTGTATTCCGGCTACATCCTGATCCTGCTTTTTTATCTTTTTATTTATTTTTCCGTCTGCGCCGGCGAGCATTATCCCAAATATTTTTTCCTGCAGACGACCCCGGTCCAGCACGGCAGGGTCGTGTTGGTGATCCTTTTTGAATATCTGAAAGTCTTCTTCTTCCCCTGGACCGTCACCGTTCTGCCGCCGTTGTTTGCGCCGGAGGCCGGAGCGGGCCAGACCCCGACGGTGCTGTTGTCCTTCGCGGTTATTCTCGTCAGCCTTGTTTCCGCCTATATCCGGAGAGCCCGCAACCCCGTTATCGCTTTTTCTGTTTTCTGGTTTTTTATATCTTATCTGCCGGCCTCGAATATTGTCTGGCTGCCCAACCCTATCGCTTTCCGTTTCATGTATCTTCCTGCCGTCGGGATGGTGCTGATCTTGGCGACGGGGATCGAGAAGATGGCAGCGGCCTTGCAGAAACGCTTCCCCTCTTGCCAGGTTTCCGGTCTTGTAAAAGCCGCTGTCGTAGGGATATGTATGAGCGCCAGCTTCGCGAATAACAGCTTTTTTAAAAACGATTTTTCCGCCTGCCTGGAGATGGTCCGCAATTATCCGGATAGTTCCCGGCCGTATTGGATTTTGGGTCTGAATTGCTATGAACAGGCCCGCTTTGCAGAAGCCAAAAATTATTTTATGCAGTATTATCATAAAGATCCGCGGAACCCTTTTGTCCCGGATGTGAAAACGAGCTATGTCTTCTGGCACAGCCTGGGACGCTGTTATGTCGACGATCCTGAAAAAGCTATTGAGCTGTTCAAAAAGGCCCTGAGTTTAAAGCCGGATTTTTTCCTCGGGTATCTCGACCTGGCCAAAGCTTATCTGCTGCAGGAAGATTACGCCCGCGCTGTCCCTGTTTCGCTTGCGGCTATCCGGCTGAACAGGCGGGCGGCCTTGCCTTATGTCTATGCTATTCATAGTTATGTCGAGCTGGGAGACTGGACGTCTGCCGAGAAGCTGTTGCAGAAAGCCGAATCTTTCGCCGGGGAAAATGTGAATGTCCGTTATGTGGCACAGCTGCTGAAACAGAGGAGAGAGAATCCATGAGGGTATATTTAAAAAATCCGGTCGTTTTACAACTGATCATCGCGGCCTTAACGTTTGCCGTTTATTCCTTTGCCTTGCAGGGGGAATTCAAAACCATGGATGACGAGTACTGCATCATCAATAATCCCCAGATCCGCAGTTTCCGTTATCTCAAGGACGTGCTCACGTCCTCTTTTTTCGGCGGGAATTCTTATTACCGCCCCCTGGTTACGGTCAGTTTCATGACGGAGTATTATTTCTACGGTCTTAACGCCTATTATTATTATCTCGATAATATTATCATCCATATTCTCAGCGCGCTTTCGGTGTTTAGCCTCATGTTCTTTATTTCCCGGAAACGCATGCTGGCGTTTTCGATCGCGCTCTTGTTCGCGGTTCACCCGATTCAATGGGAAGCGGTTTCCAATGTGCCGGGGCGGGCCATTTTGTTAAGCGCTTTTTTTGCCATACATGCTTTCCGGTTTTTTTGTGTCGCCGAATTCCGGAAAAGCGCATACCTCCTTTCCGGGCTTTGTCTTATTCTGGGATTGATGTGCAAGGAATCGGCGGGGGTCATGCCGGTTATCATGCTTTGTTACCGGTGGCTGCTGCGTATGCCGGTCAAGGGTAAAAGAAGCGTTTTCAAGCCTGTCTTGCCGTTTTTCCTTATCAACGCCGTTTATCTTCTGGTGCGCAGACATTTTGGAGTCACACATCTTTTTTACTGGCCGAACTGGCAGGAGGCTTTGCTGGGCTTAATAAGTTTTTTGCGGGGCGTGATAACGTACTTCCGGCTGTTTTTTCATCCAGTTGACCTGCAGTTTGACCGGGCGCAGCTCCTTTTCCTGAGCTTTGATCACCCGGAGGTCCGGATAACAATCAGTTTCTTCCTGACCCTTGCGTTGCTTCTGTTTGTTTTCCGGCAGAGGATCCTGCCGGAAGCGTTATTTTTCATAGCCTGGTTTGTGATTGAACTGATCCCGGTCTCGCAGTTTATCGTTTCTATCGGCGTCCAGCCCGGATATATTTCTTTGGCCGAACATTTTCTTTATTCTGCGTGTATCGGATTTTTTACGGTGTGGGCCTTGCTGACCGAACGTCTTTATGAATGGATGCTCAAAAGAAAACTCCTGACCGAGAGCGGATTTCGTATCCTTGTCATAGGGGTCTTTGGTTATCTGATGATTCTTACCGTTCAGCAGAATATTTATTCGGGAAATGAAATTTCCATGTTTAAGCGCACCCTGGAGCTCAACCCCAGCAATTTGCGTGTCCGCTATAACCTCGCTTACGTGTACGCCCGGCGGCGGCAATATGCGGATGCCGAACGCGAGTTCCGGAAGATTGTGGAGGTCACTCCCGCAGTGGTTAACGCCCGGATTGCTTTAGGGAAAGCCCTGTGCGACCAGCGCCGTTACTGGGAGGGACTGCGGGAATATGAACGCATTCATGATGCCGGAAAGTTGAAGCATGTGCTGGAGAAAAATATTCAGATGACGTTTTTGGTTCTGCGGCATCAGTATGAGGAGATGCTCAAAGAAGATTTCAATAACGGCGAAGCCCATTATGCTCTGGGTATCGTTTATTCCAAGACCGGGAAGCTGGACTTAGCCGTGGCGCATTTCCAGAAAGCCGCCCTGCTCAGGCCGGACGACCCTAACGTGCTGTTTAATCTCGCATCGAGTTTGGCGGCCCAGGGAGACTTCCAGCAGGCGAGGGAGGTGCTGGAAAAACTGTTCCCGCTTTTGACGGAGGACGACGTTCTTTACAGCCATGCCCTGACATTGCAGGAAAACATTTCTCAGAAATAAAACGATGTTCGAAAGAATAAGACTATAATAATCCATATATCATTTTACGTGAAGAGACTTTTTTTCACATCCCTTTTCAGAAAACAATATATTTGCATCCTGATTCATTATGCTGAAGTTCATGTTTGATAGAAAAAACCGGCCTTTTATGCGGCTGTGGTGGGCGCAGTTGATCTCTCATTTCGGCGACCGCATTAATCAGATGGCCTTAATCGGACTGATCGCCGAACGGTCGCCGGGCTCGACTTTGGGCCTGGCCAAACTGCTTTCTTTCACGATCATTCCTGTCTTTATCGTCGGCCCCATCGCCGGCGTTTTCGTAGACCGCTGGGACAACCGCAAAACGTTGTTTTGTTGTGACATTGCCCGGGGCCTCCTGGTCATCCTTATCCCGCTGATTTTCATTTTTTGGAAGAACATTGTCCCGATTTATATTATTGTCTTTCTGGTTTTCTGTTTCAGCCGTTTTTATATCCCGGCGAAAATGTCCATCATCCCCGATCTCGTTGACAAAGAACACCTGATTATCGCCAATTCTCTCATGACAACGACAGGTATGCTGGCTTTTGTTTTTGGCTGTGCCTTCGGCGGATTCCTTGTCGACTGGTTCGGAGCGCGCGGCGGATTCGTCGTTGACGCGGTTACTTTTATGCTTTCGGCTTTACTTGTCATTTCTATTCCGAAGGACTTCCGGTTCCATTTCACGGGACAGAGGATTGTCCAAGCCGGGCAGGAGGTCCTTGCTATAGAAAAATCCATCATCCGCGAACTCAAGGAGGGATTCCGGTATTTAGCCGGCAACCGGGCGATCCGTTTTGTGATTTACCTGCTGTTTGCCCTGCTGGCCGCTGCCGGAGCCGTGTATGTTGTCATTATCGTTTTCATCCAGGAATCTTTTCAGAGTGTTACCAAAGATCTGGGGATCCTGGCCGTGTTCCTGGGCGCAGGGCTTTTCGGCGGAGCCGTCGGATACGGGCGGGTGGGGAAAAAGATCCCCTGGCACAAGACAATCTTTTACTGCCTGTTTGCCGGGGGGCTGATGATGATCGTGTTTGCCTTGATCGTCCGGACGTGCCCCCATTTGGGGGTCGCCGCTGTTTTATCGTTTCTTCTCGGCCTTGTTCTGGGTCCTGTCTTTATTGCCGCAAACACGATCGCCTTGCTTGTCTCCGATGAGAATATGAGAGGCAAGGTGTTCAGCGTTTTAGAGATCATTATTCATTTTGCTTTTCTGGTGGCGATGTTGGGCAGTTCTTTGCTTTCCGAATACGTGGACCGCTTATGGATTTTAACCGGCGCGGGAGGGTTCTTTGCCGGACTGGGCCTTTTAGGCATGATAAAATACAGGAAAGGCCTGGATCTTGCAATCTCCTAGGGAAAAATGGCATAATTTATGTGATAATTGTATTTATTGCACTTTTATAGTAAAATATTAGCTCTGGAAATGGATTGCCGGAAAGATTATGTAATAACACGATTGGCTCATAACCGCCCAACGTTCTTATTTGCCTAAGAGAAAGGCCAACACATCGCTTTATGAAAAGATTTGCTGTCTTTGTATCGGGAAATGGTTCGAACCTGCAAGCAATCATTGACGCCTGCCAAAAAGGCCAAATTCGTTCAGAACTCAAATTAGTTGTTTCCAGCACGGATAAAGCCTATGCCCTGGAACGGGCGGAGAATGCCGGAATTAACAGCCTTGTTTTCAACCCCAGGAATTATACCAATAAGCAGAGCGTGGACCGGGATATTGTGATCCACCTTAAGCAGGAAAAAATCGATTTTGTCGTTTTGGCCGGGTACATGCGGCTGCTCACGCCTTTTTTTATTAAACAGTATCCCATGAAAGTTATGAACATCCATCCTTCATTGCTGCCTTCTTTTAAAGGTTCGACAGCTATTAAAGATGCCTTTACCTACGGTGTTAAAGCCACCGGAGTTACTGTGCATTTTGTCAACGAAAAGATTGATAACGGCCCGATTATTCTCCAGCAGAGTTTAGCGATAAAAGAGGATGAGACCCTGGAAAGCCTGGAGGAGAAGATCCACCGCGTGGAGCATAGGCTGTACCCCAAAGCCATTATCCTCTATGAAGAAGGCCGCTTAAAGGTGAAAGGCCGCAAGGTTTTCATCCTTGACGGCAAAGGCGAGGCTTCACAGAAGTCATCAGCAGCGCAGAAATAGATTTACCTCACGTCCGTACCCGGCGTATTGCGAGGAAAACCCGTTTCTTTTTCGGAAACGGGTTCTTTTTTTCTCTTAAAAGGGCCGTTTATTTTTCGGCATATGTTTTTAATTCTTCTTTCAGGAAAGAGAAATTCTCTTCTGTGTCAAGATTGTGCAGTTCCACGCTGCGGAATCCCTCATAGGGATAGATATTCAGGGTTGTCGCGACGATCTTCAACACCTCTTCATTGATCTTTTCAGAAGGAGGGATGGAGCTTTGGACAAACTTAAAGCGGACCCGGTGGGCGATGAGTTTGCTTAAGAATTTCGGCCAGGTGATGTTGTCAAACCGGACATGGCGGCCGGCCACGTCTCCTTTGATGGCCGTGTATCCGATGGTCTCTTCCGAGACGATCCTGCGGGTATATTCCTCCCCGAAGGTCGGGTCGGTTAAGCCGCGGTTAAGATCTTTAAAATAAAAGATCATTTTTGATTCCAGCCCGTTCTTTATATCGGCGATAACAATGACGAAGAAGTCCGGGACAACATCGGTTTTCACGTAAGCCTGTACGAGTTTCTTGTGGGTGGTCTGTTTCTGGGTGTCGCCGTAATCGACATCGCCGTCGATACGCTCCTGCATTTTTCCGGTGGTCTCGTTATACTCCACATCGGAAAAAGCCCTGCCGACAGCCGTTAAAACCTGGCGGCGGTGCTCGGAAAAAGACTGTTCGTACTGGAAAGAGTAGCCGTAGTCGGCGGCCGATTTTTTGGCCTTGCTGATATCATAACGGACTTTAAAAGTTTTGTCCTGGTACTGCGCGTCCAGGAAATGGATCGTCATCACCGCGTCCGGCGGCTGGGGCGGCGCGGGTTCGTGATCGCTGGTTTTCAGGGAGAAAAAATTCTCTTTTGTCGGGACATAGACCCAGAGGGTGTTGGCCATGCGCCGGAGCACGGCATGCATGCCGTATTCCGTCCTGAGAAGTGTCTGGAGCTTTTTCTCCGGGTCGCTGAGCGGCTGCGGGATGGGGTCAGCCGCAGGCCGGGAACAGCCCAGGACAAAGCAGGTGAAACTGATAAGAAAAAGAATTTTATTTAAACGCATGCGGTTTTATGAGATGGTTTCAGCTCTTTTCCAGGCAGGTTGGACGCCAAATTTGCTGAAAATCGTTTCAATTTCATCGTACTCAAGCTCTTCTTTATTAAGCAGCTGTTCAGCAAAGTATTCAAACAGATCTTTATTTTTCGTCAGCAGAGCTTCAATTTCTTTCATGCATGTCTGCAGAATATCCTGAACATCCTGATCGAGGATCTCTTTGGTTTTTTCGGATATCAGAGCGGTCTGAAAACCCGTCAAAGCGTGAAAGTCTCCGATAAGGCCGGACTTGCCCATGCCGTACTGCCAGACCATCACATGGGCTATACGCATGGCGTTGTCAAAGTCGCTGCCCCGTCCGCCGCCGACACCGCTTGACGTAGACCCGAATTTCATGCGTTCGGCCACATAGCTTGCTAAACTGACTTTTATATTGGCCAGGAGATGTTCTTTATTGGATGAATGCAATTCTTCCATGGGCCGCTGGAAAATAAACCCGAGATTCCCTTTATGTGGAATAATGCTGGCTTTAATGACGTCATTGGTGGGGTGTATCAGGTAGGCAATAACCGCATGCCCGGCTTCATGATAAGCCGTCCATTTCTTTTCGTTGGCTGTTAAGGTGATATTCGCTTTAAGCCCGAAGGTGACACGGTCGTAGGCTTCCGAGAGGTCTTTCATCGTGATCTTTGTGCGGGAATCACGCAAAGCGATCAGGCCGGATTCCCGGACCATCGCGTCAATGTCCGAGGGCGAGAAACCCAGCGCTTTGCTCGCCAGTAGTTCGGACTTGATGTCCGGAGAGGCGTCGACCCGTTTAAGATAGAAATCAAAAAGCAGTTTGCGTTCGTCCAGATTAGGTTTATTGACTTGAATTTTTCTATCGAAACGGCCGGCCCGCATAATAGCCGAGTCCAGGTCTTCCGCCGGAACGTTGGTCGCGGCTATGACGACGATATTGTTTTCCGCCTGCCGCAACCCGTCGAGTTCGGTTAAGAACTGGTTGATGGTGGCATTGTGGGAAATGCTTCCCCCAAACCCGGTCAGCTGCTGCCTCGGCCGGGCAAAAGAATCGATTTCATCGATAAAAATAATACACCCGCCGTGCATTTCCGCCATGGCCCGGGCCTGTTTAAACAGGCTTTTCATCTGGGCGGCGCCCTGGCCGATGATAATCCCGACAAATTCACTTCCGACCGCGGACAGCATCGGCAGCCCGCATTCGGTGGCGATGGCTTTGGCCAGATAAGTCTTCCCGCAGCCCGGAGGGCCGATCATGATGGTTCCCTTGATGATTTTCCCTCCGATGGCTTTGACCATGGCCCGGTCTTTGAGGAGTTTAACGAGTTCCCAGGCCTCTTTTTTGGCCGATTCCATCCCGATAACGTCATCCCATTTCACATTGGCCAGAGCCGTTGAGATTTTTTCTTTTCCCAGATTGCCCAGCCCGCCGCCCTGCATGAGGTACATATGCATGCCGAAATAAAACGGGATGGTGAAAAGGTGCACAAAAAGGAACATGACCATGGTTAAGCCCAGCTGGGCCGCCATTTGCCGGCGGCTGAATGACTCGAGCTGGATAAAATTCGTGATCCCGAAATAAAGGAAAACGCCGCCCATAATCAGGACGGTAATAAAAAATGAGATGATTGCTGTCTTAACCCAGTTAAGCTTTAGCCAGAGTTTGAATTTTTTCATAATCGTTCCGGAATGTTAAAATGAATTTTTTGAAGTGGCTGAATTTAATCGTAACTCAATAAAATTAGCATAATTATCTTTTTTAGTATACTACAAAATGACGTTTTCTGCTAGGCTGCTAGGGACCGGGTCCTTATTACTTTTTGGAACATATGGGGTTCTGATAGAAGTGTCCCCGCGGCCCTTTAAGGTGATAGTCATATCTTCTTAGGCGAGTTGTTTGATCTTGACTTTAAATAGAAACTGTGATAACTTTTTCTCACGCAGTTAAATCTTATTTCATCCCGTAACTTTTGATATATGAAAATTTGCTGCTACTGCCGGCTGTCAGAGTTTTAAGAATTTTGGCGTCCGGCGGCTCCGGATTTGCAGCACGTCATTCTTCTAAGATACCCCGCTGCTTTCAGCGGGGTTGCCGCATATAATCCTTGGGTCGAACATATTTAACTCGTAACCACGAAGGAATGAAGCCCGATCTGGATACTCCGTGGCTTTGTCATGGAGAGGCCGGACAGCTTCATTGTTTAAGAAAGGAACGAATCGATGTCTAATATCAAATCAATTAAAGGACGGCAAATTTTTGATTCCCGAGGGAATCCTACCGTAGAGGTCGATGTTCTCCTGGAATCCGGAGCCTTCGGCCGCGCGGCCGTGCCTTCCGGGGCTTCTACCGGGGAGCATGAAGCGATTGAATTGAGAGACGGGGATAAAGCCCGGTATATGGGTAAGGGCGTGAGTAAGGCCGTTGAAAACGTCAATAAGGACCTTGCAAACGCTGTGGCCGGCAAGGAAGCTGATTTTAAGGCCCTTGACAAGGTGATGCTGGATCTTGACGGGTCGGACAATAAATCCAAGCTCGGGGCCAATGCGATTTTAGGGGTTTCCATGGCTGTGGCCAAGGCCGCGGCGATTGAAGCCAAGCAGCCGCTATACCGGTTCTTAGGCGGTGAAGACGCCAAGATCCTGCCGGTGCCTTTAATGAATATTTTAAACGGCGGTGTGCATGCCGACAATAACCTCGATATTCAGGAATTTATGATCGCCCCGATCGGCGCGCCTACGTTCAGCGAAGCCATGCGCATGGCCACGGAAATTTTTCATAATTTAAAGAGCATCCTTAAGGCCAAGGGGTTAAATACGGCCGTCGGAGATGAAGGCGGTTTTGCTCCGAGTTTGTCCCGTAATGAAGAGGCCCTTTTGCTGATCATAGAAGCGATCGAGAAGGCCGGATATAAGCCGGAACAGGATGTTTTTATCGCTTTGGACTGCGCGGCGTCTTCATTTTATAAGGACGGGAAATACAGTTATAACGGCAAGGAGACATCGGCCGAGGAAATGATCGAAGTCTATAATGACATGATCAAGCAGTATCCGATCATTTCTATTGAGGACGGGTTGTACGAAGATGACTGGACAGGATGGAAGGCTTTGACCGAGAAGCTGGGCAACAGCATTCAACTGGTCGGGGACGATCTTTTTGTCACAAATGTGAAACGGTTAAGGGAAGGCATCAAGAAGGGAGTTGCCAACTCGATTCTTATTAAAGTGAACCAGATCGGGAGCTTGTCCGAGACTCTGGATACAGTGAACCTGGCCAAAGAGAATAAATATACGTCCATTATTTCGCACCGTTCCGGGGAGACGGAAGATTCTACGATCGCTCACCTGGCGGTGGCGACCGGCGTCGGCCAGATCAAGACAGGCTCTCTGTCCCGGACCGACCGTTTGTGCAAGTATAATGAGCTTCTGCGTATTGAAGAAGAACTTGGAGAGAAAGCTGTTTATGCCGGTTCTTTGTGGGGCAAGATTTATTAATGACAGGGTGGTTCCCGGAGCCAAACGTTTGTTTGTGATCTCCTGCGTTTTGGGCGCCGCGGTCAGCAGCAGGGGCAGCAGCCATGCTTAAGAATGCTTTTTTTCTTTTTGTCGGAACGATTTTTGTTTTTGCGGTTTTCCTGCCGTCCTATACGGAACTTCAGGACCTCAAGCAGACGAATCGTGATTATTCTCTGCAGATCCGGCAGCTGAAGGTAGAGAAGAAGGAGCTGCTGGAAGAAAAACGCCGTTTGGAAGAAGATCCGATATACCTGGAAAAAGTGGCGCGGGAGAAAATGGGATTGATTAAAGAAGGTGAAGTGATCTATAAGATCCTGCCCGCGAACCAGGAAGAGAGCCGGGAGTAAGCCGGCTGGGGCTCCGCTGAATTTGAGTGAGAATTTTTTCCGGCACGGAAATTCTTCGTTTGCAATTATTAAGAAATGTGTTAAGCTATTACCTTAAGCTTGTGAGTTGTTCTTTATAAATAACACGATTTATTCCGATGCGCGGCTTTGGCGTAAAGCAGAAGCCCGTATCGCAAGATCAGCCGCGGGGTGGAGCAGCCCGGTAGCTCGTCAGGCTCATAACCTGAAGGTCCTTGGTTCAAATCCAAGCCCCGCAACCAAAATTAAAACCCGTTTCTCGTCGAGAGAAGCGGGTTTTTTCTTGCCAAAATGCCCTTTTCAAAAATGCGTCATTTTATACCAATTTTGATGATTTTTGATGAACTTTGATCTAAAGTTGGCACAAATATGGCACATATTTGGCACATGTTTTTGGTGGAGTGTAGGTTGATTTTTAGTGCAAATGTGTGCGGAAGCAGGTTGAAAATAATTATTTGGGGGGGATAGTGAAAAAAATACACTACAAAGAAATGAGATATTTGGACATATTTACTCCAATGAATATTCAAAGGGTAAATTAATAACGTTTAGAATTTTATTTAGGAATTACCTCGGACTGTTCATGTTAATGTCTATATTCATCGGCTCAGTAGGAGAAACTGAATGGAGACGCATGTCGAAGAAAATTCTTCTCGGCAACTTATCATCACAACTGAGATGCTTTTTTTGTACATAGTGCCCCCGCTCAGAAGGTATAGCAGTTACCAAAAGGCTTTTGCATTCTTCCATATCCCAAAAACCTGGTCGTTGAACATAAATATTGCAAGGGGCATCACAAAGATAATCATTATTGACTTCAATTTTAGCCCCAGGGGGTTTGCTTAGAATTTCAATTTTTTCGCCAGGTCCTTCCGTAGTTACAGAAAGGGTAGTACAGCCAGACAAAACTAATAGGATTGTAAATAGAAGAATAAATTTCATGAGGTGATTATATTATTTTTTACTAATTGTTGCAATATCTATAAATTAAAGAAAATACAAAATTTTTTGGAACGTTTTTGACTCGCGTTTTTAAAAGGAAGGGGTCCCATATTATTCTCCCTGCCTGATATAGAAAGTGTTTATATTCCAGAAGGTTATGAGTTTTTGCCTTCGGTCTAGAGCCCAGAAGGGCAACGGATTCGCTATAAAATAAGTCAGTTCGATCCCGAATCCCCCTATTGACCGTCTTTTTTATTGGTGGGATAATGCAAAAATCGTATATAAAAATTAATTCCTCATATGATAAATAACTATGTTTCCCCAAGAGATACCACATTTAGTTAGCATTATAAAATACTGACTTTATTAGCCTGGACATACAAAATCCGGATTTTCTTGTGAAAGAGTTAAAGGTCGATAAACCGAAAGATAAAAAATGAGTGAAATAAAAACGATCATCGATGAAATTAAGAAGTTTCGTGATGAGCGAGATTGGAAACAATTTCACAATCATAAGGATATGGCTTTATCAATGATGCTGGAAGCAGCTGAGGTTTTGGAGCATTTCCAATGGAAATCACCATCCGAAGTCGAGGCCCATGGGCAAGCATGCAAAGATGAAATTTCAGAAGAGCTTGCTGATGTTGCTATGTATTTATTTGAACTCGCAGATAATCTTAGCATCGATTTGTCAGAAGCGATCCTTTCTAAATTAAAGAAAAATGCTCAGAAATATCCGGTTGAGAAGGCCAAAGGTAAACATACAAAATACGATAAGTTATGAGATTATACGCAGGAACATCCAAACAATTTATAGAAGATACTGTCCAAAACCAAATCGCCGAAAAATTAAAGCAAGCCTTTTTCCTCTACTACAGATTTAATCCTTCGCCAGGAGAGGTTAACTCCTGGCGAAATTCTCTCCGCTCAATTTCTCAAGTCTTTGAACATGCTCAATTGTTAGATCATGGCGTCATATTAGAATATCAATTACCGATGACATCCAGACGACTGGACTGTATGATTTGTGGCCAAGATACGGAACGCCAAGACAATGCTGTTATTATCGAGCTCAAGCAATGGGAAAAGTGTGAAGCCTCAGATGGTGACAATGAAGTCACAACATGGCTAAATGGAAGGAAAAGAGATGTCTTGCATCCTTCCGTGCAGGTAGGTCAATACAAATTGTATCTCCAAGACACGCACACAGCATTTTATGATGGCCCTAATCCCGTCAATCTTAATGCCTGCACTTATTTGCACAATTATCCTTATGATGAGCAGGATGTTATTTTTAGCGATAAATTTACTCCAAGCCTTGAGCGATTTCCTTTGTTCACGGAAGATGATGTTGACAGAATGATCGATTATTTGAAGATGAGGCTTAAGAGTGGACAAGGCATTGATGTTTTAAATAAGGTTGAAAAGAGCAGGTATCGTCCTTCTAAGAAGCTGATGGATCACGTTGGCAACATCATAAAAAACAAGAAGGAATATGTCCTCTTAGATGAACAATTGATTGTTTACGATACGGTCCTAACTTTTGCCCGCAAAGGCTTCCATGACAAAAAGAAAGCGGCCATCATTATTAAGGGGGGCCCTGGAACAGGTAAATCTGTTATTGCAATAAACTTAATGGCTGATTTGCTTTTAAAGGGATATAACGCCCATTATGCAACGGGATCTAAGGCTTTTACAGAAACGCTCAGGAAGATTATTGGGACAAGGGGAGCAGTCCAATTCAAATACTTTAATAGCTACATGAATGCAGACAATAATACCGTTGACGTGCTGATTGCTGATGAAGCACATAGAATCCGGACGACCAGCAATAGCCGATTTACAAAAAAAGAAAATAGGTCTTCTTTAAGCCAAATCGAAGAGATTATGAATGCGTCTAAAGTTTCTGTATTTTTTATAGATGACAATCAGGTTGTAAGACCTAATGAGGTTGGTTCAACAGAATATATTAAGCAATATGCTCTTGAGAAGAAAGCGAATGTTGTTGAATATGAGTTAGACGCTCAATTTAGGTGTAATGGTTCCGAAGCTTTTGTAAATTGGATCAATAATACTCTGGGTATAAAAAGAACAGCTAATGTTATCTGGGATCAGCATGAGGAGTTTGATTTTAAAATCTTTTCTTCCCCCGAGACATTAGAAACTGCCATCCGTAATAAGGTGCAAGAGGGGCATACAGGACGGGTAACTGCTGGATTTTGTTGGAAATGGTCTAATCCCAGGCAGGACGGGACGCTTATAGATGATGTTGTGATCGGGGATTATGTGCGTCCATGGGATGCGAAGCCGGATGCCAGAAAATTGGCTCCAGGTATTCCCAAGGCTTCTTTATGGGCCTATGATCCGGCCGGTATTGACCAAGTCGGATGTGTGTATACGGCGCAAGGTTTTGAATTTGATTATGTTGGGGTCATTTTTGGTGAAGATGTTATTTATGATTTTGATAAGCAAACGTGGATAGGTATAAAGGAGAACTCTGCGGATGAAGTAGTAAAGCGTAGCAAAGATAAGTTTGTGGATCTGGTAAAGAATACTTATCGCGTACTTTTATCGAGAGGGATGAAAGGGTGTTATGTTTATTTCATGAATAAAGACACAGAACGATTTTTTAAGTCAAGAATTGAAGGCATGGTGCCTGAGGATTCTTTGATGTTTTCCGAAGTTGCTCAACAAATTGAGGATAATAAAGTGGAAGTTGTGAGCCAAATTGAGGAATCTTTGCGATTTAAAGAATATTTGCCAGTTTATTCCTTGGCCGCAGCCTGTGGACTATTCGGTGAAGGGCAGGAAGTCTCCCCCTTGGGGTGGATGAAGGTTGATACAGGCCGCCGACTTAATCGCAATATGTTTGTTATTAAAGCAGTTGGTTTGTCCATGGATCCGAGAATCAAAGATGGGTCTTATTGTGTATTTCAAGGGAATGTGGTTGGATCGAGGAATGGGAAAATTGTATTAGTTGAACTGCGGCAGGATGCTGATCCCGATACCGGGAGATATACTATTAAACGTTACTCCAGTCGAAAAGTATTCGGTGATGATGGTCAATGGAAGCACGAAGAGATTATATTGGAGCCATTAAATAGTGCTTTTGACAAAATTATTTTAAATGAAAGCCAGGATGGTGAATTTAAGATTGTTGCAGAATTCTTGGACATTGTTGGGTAGATATGAAAAAGATACAAGATGATATTTTAAGTTATAGAGAAATGTGTGATCAGGAGAATGTGCAGACATTACAGAGAGGCATGAACTATCGCCTAAATCCATCTTATTCGGTTATATTGATGTCGCAGAGGTCCAATGCCCCTTATAAGGATAAAATTCATGAAAATGGCATTACTATTGAATATGAAGGACACGATGTGTCAAGAAGAAGCTATACACATGACCCTAAAAGTGAAGATCAACCCGATAAACTGCCTTCAGGCAAATTGACTCAGAATGGAAAGTTTAAGAAAGCTGTTGAGGAATTTAAGGCTAATAAAAGAAAGCCGGAACTTGTTAAAGTTTACGAGAAGATTTTGGCCGGGATATGGTCTTTAAAAGGTATTTTTCATTTGGTTGATTATAAGTATATCAATGATGGGCGGCGCAAGGTCTTTCGATTTATCCTCAGGTTATCTGAAGAGCCTATAGGAAAAGAAGACTTAAAAGTTTCAGATATAAATCTCCCAGATTCGAGATTGATTCCCTCAGAGGTCAAGAAAGAGGTTTGGAAGAGAGATAAGGGGCGATGTGTGCTTTGTGGCTCAAGCAAGAACTTGCATTTTGATCACGATTTGCCTTTTTCAAAAGGAGGGACAAGTTTGTCGAGCAAGAATGTTCGATTGTTATGCATGAAGCATAATTTGGAGAAATCGGCAAAAATAGAATAAAAATGAGTTTAAAACTCTATCAATGGCATTTTGAGACAAGACACCCAAAATACATCTGTTTAGATATTTTGTAACGAAATTTAGTTAGGAGGAAATGAATGGGAATCAATAACAGTTACTCTTCTAATAATGGGTTGTTGGCAGATGATGATATTTTAGCGGCCGTTAACAATAATTTATTAATTTCTGAGGATTTTGACAACAAACAACTTGATGGCTGTTGTTATGAATTCCGAGTTGGGGATATATCGTATACTTATGATTATGAAAAGAAGCAGACTAGTCAAAGAAAGCAAGCTTCGCATACGATCAATCCTTTTGAAACGCTTACTATAGTAACAATGGAAAAAGTCAATCTTGATCAGGAACACTTCTTGCTATTATTTTCCAAGGGGTCATTGTTTTCCATGGGGCTAACACCTGTATGCACAGCGGCCGATCCGGGCTTTAGAGGACGTTTAGGCATTACAATGACAAATTTAAGCGCTCGTCCAATTCATTTTGAAAAAGGAATCTCTTTTGTCAAAGGCTGTTTTTTTCGACTAAAAGCTAAGGCTTCTTCACCTTATGTTGGGCAGCATGGTGATGCAACCATGTCGTGGCCTTATCCTAGTCAATTTCATGCTGATCCGGTAGATTATCATTCCTTGGAAGCAAAATGTTGGAAATCCTTGCCTCGTCCCTTACGAAACATTATTTCGAAAGTTATTAGGATAGAAAAGTATTTAAAGATTTTGGGGATGCTTTTTGTTTTCTTGTTGATTGTAAATGGTGTAGCTCCCTTTGTCCTGGAGGGAGATAAGTTTTTAATTGTTGAGAAAACACTAGATATCTCAGGATCTTTAGCGTCCATTGCAGGGCTAATAATTACTTTTGTTTTATTTAAAACAGGTGGGGAATAAATGGTTTTTGATAAGAATGATTCAGATGTGACGAGGGAGTTAGAGCGCAATCCCAGACGTGATGTGGCTGTAATAGGAATTTTAAATAGTAGAAAAGAAATACTACTAGTCAAAACCCGACGATTTCCAAATCATTGGCAACCCCCTGGGGGGGGAGTAAAGGGTATTGATAAGAGCCCAATGTCTACGGTTATGCGAGAAGTAAAAGAGGAAGTCGGATTAGACCTGTCTAATCAAAAGATGAGCTTGGCGATTACTACGGATTATGACTTTGGAGAGGGTAAGGTTTATTTCTATGTGGTGTATCTTGCTGAGGACACTACATTAGAGTTTAATTCTTCTGAGCTTGTTGAATGGCGATGGTTGAGGCTTGATGATACACAGGGGTTGAAGGTTTTTCCTGCGACGCAGAAGTTCTTAAAGCATTTAAAGAGTGAGTTCGGATGCTAATATGTATCTATTAAATTGATTTCTTATGTTTTGTGCTAGTTCAGAAATTAAATATTTGTTTGCTCCCTTAGAAATAAGAAGATTAAGGGTGCCTTCTCATTTATTCCTCGCACCCATAAATACAGGTTTTGCTAGAGGTGGCATACCAACACAAAGGTTAATTGACTTCCATGAGCGAAGGTCTGGATCACGTTTAGGAATTAGTTATGTTGGGAATGTCGCTGTTCATTCAAGATTTCGGTCAAATGATAATACAGCAATAATTTCGTCAGATGTGCAGTATAAGAAATTGGCAGAAGCGATAGAGAAGAACGGATCGTTGCCAGGAATACAGCTGTCTTTGCATGACCCAAGAATTAAGCAACAAAAACAATGGGTGAATAAGAATCCAGAGATGTTCATTAAATTGGCCCAAAGAAGAATTTCTTCTTGCTCAGAGAAAGAGTTCGAGGAGATTAAAGACCTGTTTGTCGCTGGGGCGGTTCTTGCAAGAGAAGCTGGTTTCAAGGTGATCCAAATCCATGCTGCACATGGTTATTTTCTGGCACAAATGATTAATAGGGTTCTTAACACAAGAAATGATGATAATTGTTATGATCGATTAAAATTTATGCATGATATTGTTGATAGAATTCGTGATCAAGTACCCGATATCGTCTTAGATTTGCGGGTGAATCGTTTTGACGGGATTGAGGATTTAGCTGCTGAGGGATATAAGACTGATTTATTGGGAAGAATTTGTGAATGGGATATTGATATGTTAAGTATTTCAAGCGGATTCTATAATATTAACAAGCATTTTATTTATCCGGCTGAGAATTTTAAACATGCTTATTTGTTAGATGAAGTAATTCCTTTAGCCAAGAAATTTAAGCATATATTTTGGAATGTTGCAGGTAAAGTGTTGGATTTAGAAAGATTAAAAACAGCGCAGTATAAAAACATTACTTTTTCATTAGGGCGAGCATTAATTGCAGATTGCAAGTTTGCAGACAAATATTTTTGTGGTGAGAAGATGAATATAAGAGAATGTACGCGCTGTAATGAATGTCATTATTATTCCAGGGGGATGGATTGTATAACCTGTCCCAAAAGTGATGATCTGTGACCGGTGATGCAGAGGAAATCACGGGCGGCGTTGACAATATCCGCAACACCTTCATAGATTTTTAGAAGCATTTGTATGAGAAGGTGGGAATATAATGCAGTGTATGGTGTGTACCGAAGACCTTAGATTTTTAGAATGGAGGTAATATGGCAAATATATGGGATATCGATAAGAAAAAAGATGAATTTCTCTTCAGATTATATAAGGCAATCCAGTCGGTCAATTTGAATTTTTTAATAGGCTCAGGCTGTTCTCATCCTGCACTCGCACCCTTGGGGAATGTTGAGAATGAAATAAGGAGTAGAAGGGAAGAGGGAAAGAATGAAGAAGCAGAAAGGATGACGTTTGAATTTCTTAAGCCCATCGTAGAAGTCACGTCAAGGATGAGGCAGAATTCAGATGAGAATATTAATCAGACTACGATGACTTATAAGTCTTTTTTAACAAACATCTCAGAAATATTATTTAAAAGAAAAACTAATATTTTGCCGAGGCAAGCCACTATTTTCTCAACTAATTATGATCTTTTTGTTGAGAAGGCATTTGAAGAAATAGAAATCTCAGCCAGGCTCAATGATGGTTTTAATAGAAGGCCTTTGATTTCAGGCTCGTTCTTGTTTTCTCCCTCCGAGTTCTTTAACTCGACATATAACAATGGGAATTTATATAACTATCAAGTTCAAGTTCCATCAATAAATCTTATAAAAATTCATGGATCGTTAGGCTGGGAATCTAAGGATAACAAAATATTCTTTTCTATTCGACAGTTGGACGTTTTAGTAGAAGAGCTTAAAAAAATATCAAATACTGAGACGGGAGAAAAAATAAAGCAATTTAACAATAATTTCTCAATAGTTTTGCCAAGAGAAGAGAAATTTAAAGAATGTATTTTGAATCAGACTTACTACGACTTATTGAGGATATATGCAAATGAATTAGAAAAGGAGAATACCCTCTTAATAGCAGAAGGTTTTTCTTTCGCGGACGAACATATATATGAGATTACAGCCAGGGCATTGAGAAATCCGACTTTAATGGTTGTTGTTTTTTGTTATAAAAGGGATGAGTTGGCAGGATATAAAGAAAAATTTTCTGCAGCTAATAATGTAGACATTGTGTATTCAGAAGCCGAAGAAATCAATTTCGACAAGTTCAATTTAATTATAAAAAAAATGCTCCCACCAGAATACAAGCAAAAGCAGGAGAAGACGAAGCTAATAAAAGATGAACAATAGCCTTTTAAAAGATGCAATTCTCCGGATAGGAGAAGTTTCAGAGATTGAAGGAAGGAAAGTTTTTATTAAAGTAGATAAAAATAAAAACTCTTCTGACCTTCTTTTTGATGGCGACATAATTAAGAATGTTTCTGTCGGGAGCTATGTAGAAATCAAAAAGGGTTTTCTTAGTATTATAGGGAAATCCGATGGGGAAAAATTGAAGGAACAAATAGATATAAAAGAAGAGATGAATGATGAATATAAAAGAGTTAATAGGAATGAACGATTTTTGACGTTGAGCTTGGTGGGATATGTGGATTTAAATGGCAAATTTATTGGGGGAATAAAGGAGCTGCCGCTGATTGGTAATGAAGCATTCATTTTAACAGAGCAAAAGATACACAATATTCATAATTTAACGAAAGACGACTCTCCTCTTCATGTCCAAATAGCAAAGACTGAAATTGAAGAGATCCCTGTCGAATTGCCCGTAGACAGTATTTTTAATAGTCATATAGCAATTTTTGGAAATACCGGGAGTGGTAAATCGAATACTCTTGCGGCTTTGTACCAAGGATTTTTCGACCTATGTGGTAAAGATGAGGGGTTTCAAACAAACTGTAAATTTCTCATTCTTGATTTTAATGGAGAATATATTAAGCCAGATTGTGTAACAAAGAATAAGAAACCTTATAATCTTCGGACTCAGGATGATAAGGGCGATAAAATTCCAATGCTTTTTGATGAGTTGTTCGATATCGAAACCTTAGCGATCTTGATGGAGGCAACTGAGAAGACACAAAAGCCATTTTTGAAGCGAACGCTTAGGTTCTATAAAAAGTCAAAATCCAAGGATAATTTTGCTGCCTATGTAAAAGGAATTGTTCAGAACAAAATCAAGGATATCCTTAAGATGGCGAATAAGGATGTTGCTTTAAAATTGCTGGATTATATGGAAGAAGTCCTGGAGAAGTTTATTGATGACACGACAGATATTAATATAAAAAGTGATATTGAATTTAATAGCAAATACGAGACGTTTAAGAAACTCGGAGAGGAAACATATTTTAATGGTAGTCCCCAGGCTATAGAAGAAACGAATATCTATAAGCTGACAAATTCTATTGATAATTCAAAGATAGGCAAGATATCTGAATTATCTTTGTTCTATATTTTTCTTCATTTGCAGCTTATAGAGGATGTGTTTAGATACAAAGTCCAGAATGACCATGTGTACCCAGTTATTAATCGATTTAAAGCCAAGCAAACAAGCATTGAGAGAACCTTTAAAGTCGAGTCTTCTCCTAAATTTTGGGATAAATATAACTGTGTCGTGGTAAATTTACATGATGTTAATTTGGACATGAAAAAAACCGTTCCCTTGTTGCTGGCGAAAAATATCTACAGCAACCATAAAAAAGAAGATAATAAAAAATCTCTCAATATCATTATTGACGAAGCTCATAACATTTTATCGAAAACTTCTTTTAGAGAAACAGAGGAATGGAAAGATTACCGTCTTGAAACTTTTGAAGAGATTATCAAGGAAGGTCGCAAGTTTGGCGTTTTTATTACCATCGCAAGTCAAAGACCGAATGACATATCAGATACAATAATCTCTCAAGCCCATAATTATTTTATTCATCAACTTATTAATCAAAAAGATCTTGCTACTATTGGAAACGCTGTTTCTTATATTGATAGGATAACTGAGGAATCGATACCAGCTTTGCCGGTTGGTGTATGTATTTTTAGCGGGATAGCTACTCCAATGCCTTTAAAATTGAAAATTACGGAGCTTCCGACAGCTAAAAAACCGAGGAGTCATACTTTAGAATTTAAAAACATTGCGAATAAAAATTCCCAATAGAATATATAAAGCTGGTGATTTATGTGGATGTGGATAGCGTTGTTAGTGCTGATTTCGGTTTATAATACGGTTTATGGTTTTCTGCCAGAGTCGGTGCAGCAACAGTTATGGGTCAAGATTGTTGGTATTGTTGCCGCATCTGTTTTGTTGATTTATGGGCTTATACAGGTGGTCTCTTCTTACGTAGATTATTCCTATGCTTTAGTTTCCACTGACGGACGTGTTTTGAAGAGTAAGAATTTCCCTTACAAAGTAAAGAAAACGATTGATAAGGATGGGACTATTATATTTATTCTGGAAGAGAGATACGGTGATGCGACAGATGTTAAGATTACGCCCCGAAAAACTGTGCAATATGAGAGATATAATGCGATGGATGGTGTGGGTATTAAATTTTTCTGTAAAGAAGATCAAATCCCAAATTTTAAGATTGAAATAAAGAAATGACTCCTAAACTTTCTATCGAACAAATTATCGAGCGGCTAAGAATCAAAGATCCTCGGATTATTGAGACTGTCTATTCTTTGTCCTATAATCTGGTTCAACAAGAATCAGATCGACAGGTGAATCTAGATGAAAAAGCCAATAATTTTCTGGGATTAATTGGAGTATATATGACTTTAGTTTTTGGCCTGGGAGGGTTAATTGTAACAGATATTAAATCCCCGATTTGGATAAATACTCTTGTCCCCCTTTATCTGGGGTCCTTGCTTTTTTCATTTGTGGCATTATTTTATGCATTCCAATCTATGAAAACAAGAAGCGATTTTAAATCGATCTCTGAAGAAGATGTCTTCCATGAACAAATGATCCAAGAAGAGGAATCTTCTTTTAAAAGATATTTAACCTCACATTTTTGGGAAGTTTACCGTAATAACTTTCAAATTAATGAGCATAAGGGAGCCGAACTCAAAAAATCTGCCAGGATGTTTTTATTTTCTTTGGGATTTCTTCTGGCGTTAATCGTTTTTTTGAGTTTTTATGCTTTACAGAAAGGAGGTATTTAGTGAGCGATCAGAAACCGCGCCCCACACCAAAGCCAACCAAAGGGCAAGGAACGACAGCTGGGGCTACAATAAGACCTATAAATACACCTAAGCCAACATCAGGGATAAGTACGACCAAGGGTAAGAATAAGTAAGAATTCAAATGAAGAAGCGAGAGCCTTTTTTGCATTATTAATAGCGTTATATTTTATAAGAATATTATCCTTAAGGAAGGGGTTTAAAGTGACAGTTGATAAATCTAAGCCTAAGCCGACACCGAAACCATCAAAAGGTGAGTTTCATACGGCAGGAAAGAATAAGAAGCCAGCTCCAACGCCAAAACCTACGACAGGGACAAGTACAACAAAAGGGAAAAAATAAATAGGAAGTCAAAAGGAATCGACCAAGTTGAGAAAAAGGGAAGTTTTTTATAAAAGTTTGGTTGAAGAATTAAGAGACGCCACTGAAAAAGGATTCCCATATATTGATATTAGAGCTGGGGATCTTCACAGAAAAGTCGGGGGCTATCCAGGAAATCATAGAATGCCTGTTTGTTGTTCGGTGATGCGTAGTTCAATGAATGATGGAGATGAGATACGGGAGCAACCCCCAAAAGGAGACGGAGCGAACTTAGTTATCCGGTACAAGATACCTCGCTTAGGAATAGAGAAAAAGGTTGCTTGCCAATATTGGCTTGAGCAATATTGGCCTTCTCCCAATCGAGATTTGTCAGCCCTGTATATTTGGTTTCACGAGAAGAAACAACGTAGAAATGAGATCATCAGAGATGGTGATCGTGTTCTCTTTTATCAAGTTGGGAAGCACCCCTCAGAGAATTTTAAAGGAGCAAAGGCTGTTTTTGCCAGTGGTACGGTATTAAATGAAACGATTTGGATCCCGAAAGGACAACAATTGAGGGGAAATAAACGATGGATTTTTAAAAGATCGGTTATTCCTGATTATGCGGTTCCTCCTGATCATGGTATCCGGTTATCTGAAGTGAAAGGAATTCTGGGTTTTAAAAAATGGCCGCAAACTGGATTTCAAATAGAAGACCCCGAGAAATTCAATAAAATTGAGAGTCGGTTGCAAAAAAGACAAGAAGAATATAATCAAAAAGCATTCTCAAGAGTTAAAAAGAAGACCCCTTTTCGTCAAAAAGCTTTAACACAGATGCAAGCTTCCGGAAAGATATATGATGAAGGCAATAGAATAGCGGCTTTAGAAAAGTCGTTAAATGCTCACCAAGATCTGTTGAATAGATTAAGTCGTGTTATAGGCGCTCACAAGCATAGCGTTTCAGAGAATCAGAAGGTGGACCTGTTTGCTGTGGTTGATGGTGTGAGTTGGATCTTTGAAGTTAAAAGCACGAATGGTTCTAATTTCTTGTCGCAAGTACGCGGTGGGATTGCCCAGCTTTTTGAGTATCGATTCCTTTATTCTAAACCAGCGCAGGGCGCCAAACTGTGTTTGGTAGTACAAACGCCGCCCCCCGAAGAACTATTGTGGATAGTTGAATATCTTCGATCGTTGGGTATTTGCCTTTGTTGGCCGGTACCTGATGGTTTTTATTCCGCTTATGGTAAACAATATGATTTTTTAAAAAGATAGAATATGGCATCGACATTAAGGCCAACCATTGAAGTTTTAGAGGAATTTGCCAAGCCATATTTTAAAAAAGATTGTCCTGCAGTTGAATGGAAGAAATTAAAAAATAATTGGTGTGGTTTGGCATGTTTCGATAAGAATAGAATATTTTTACATCCCAATATGGGATTAAAAGATTTAGGCTGTATTGTTGGTGGGGATGCGTTCTATGTTGCTGATATTAAGGTAAAATTGAGGCCCGGTGAACAATATTTTCTTACTCTCCTTCATGAGGTAGCTCATTTCAGGATTAAGAAAAAAGTGCCATTGGAATGGGTTCGGCTCAAGAAGCAATTAGAAAAGGATGCAAAAGATCAGCTAAGAATGGAAAAGGTCGCATGGAAAACCAAATTAATGACACCGAAAGATAAACAGCGATACATAAAAGAAAAAATGCATTATGATTCCTGGGGGGCTTTAAAAAGAAAGACAAAGGAATCGGATGATTGCTATTATGGTCGTTGTGAAAACTTTAGAAGCTGGCTTATGGGAGACATGATAAGTGAACACATCGCTGTAGAAAGATGGGCCAGAGAGGAATTTAAACGACGGAGAAAAGAGATCCAGAAGATTTTGACCGCTGCTTAGATTCTGGATGAATTGGATTGATTTTTTGAGGAAAATATATCTTTAATCTTCGAGAAGTTTGGAAATCTTTATATTTAGGGCCTTGGCAATTTTCTGCAGGTTTTGCACTCCAATATTTTTCTCGCCACGTTCAATCTGACCGATATAGGCACGATGCAGATCCGCTTCAAAAGCTAACCCTTCCTGAGTAAGCCCACGCTTTTTTCGGTATTTCAAAATACGTTTTCCTACTTCTTTATTGATATCAGGCACTTAACACCTCCCCAACAATAAAATATTGTAGGAGCGTGCTACCTATCAGTCGACTACCTATAGGTAGCATTTTTATTGTGTAGTGCCGCTTTGTATGATAAGCTTTTTCATGGGGAGGATAATAGCTGTGGGTTTTATTCAGACCATAATAAGCTTATTATTTGTTTTTTCAGGAGGAGTCTTGTTGTGTGGTTATGTAGTTGGAACGAGGCCGAGAAAGATCGGGCTCTTTCTTGGAGGGGCAACGTTTTTAATCAGTGGTTGGATCGGGACTTCATCAGGTTCTTGGGCACCCCTAATTGTGGGATTAATCCTGGCCGTTGTTCTTAAGAAATTGGGATTTGATCCCGGATGGCGAGGCGCCCATAAAGCAACGTTGCTATGGGTAGATGATGAGCCAGAAATTTTGGCTTTTGTCAGGAATCATGTTACTGAACGAGGATATGCAGTTACCGTATCCAGCAATAGTCAAGACGCCCTGAAAAGACTTAAGAGACACCCGTATGATTTGCTTGTGACTGATCTGCGAGGAATAGAAAGGGAGTGGGGAAATTTCATAAATGAAGTTAAGGGAATCCAACCATCGTTAGCGATTATTATCTATTCTGGAAAACAACGAGCTAATGAGGTTGCAAAAGAACTAGGTTGTTTTGCCAGCTTATCTAAGCCGAGTACGATAAATCAATTAGTGTCGACCTTCGAGAAAGCATTAGACATGCAGGGGACAAAGGCTTAGCGAAAAATGATGAGAACTGAAATTCCATATTTTATTAGTATGGAACGTTACGCAGAGGCCGAGAATAAAGCACAAGAAATGAATTTGAAGCCTAAGCAGTGGGTTTTTGTGTCTGTCCATTCTTATTATCGATTCCAAGTGATTGAGAAATATCGCAATCACAATATCCCTCCGGATCACCTGATCGGGCAGTTTGATGAGGATGAAATCATCTGGCTGACAGGTCGCTAGCCTGTCCTATATTGATTTTCGACATTCGCTAAAAGTTCGTTTATAATAAAGCAAACAATAAGAATAAGATAAGAGTAATAGACTATGCCAGAGAAGACTGCAAAGCAGGTTGAAAAAGAGTTAAGAATAATTGCTCTCTATAAGTGGGAATTCTTGAGGCGTAATAAAGAGTATCAAGAAGATTATGATCGTTATGCTAAAGAAGAGCAAAAAATGAGGTTTAGGTTGGAGGGGGAAGAAAAATTTGATTCTTGGAAACAAGAACAAGCATCTGAATTTTTTGTGAAATGGGGAATATTGTATCCTTACAATTACAAGAATAAGAACTTGGGGCATGATCTTGACGTTTCTAATGATTCGCCACCTGTGATGAGACAAATGAAACTGCCTTTTAAAGGAAAAAGGGGGAAAATTGTCAGAAAAAATTATCCGGTGTGGGGGGATTTGGTGGTTAATGTCAATGGGCGGGAAGTCCGAATCCCTGATACAGTGGTGTTCTCATTTAACCTCAATTATCCCAAGGGAAAAATTATGCCTTTGTTAGAAAAGGAGTTGGATAAATTAATTGAGAAGAGAAGTGAATTGCTCAAGAAGTACAATGTGAAACCGTCTTACAAGCAGGCTCAAATTACTCCACTTTCTCTCAAGAAACGTAATCTTTATGATGAATATTTGCGTATTTGGGATGCTGTTGAGAAATATAAGAATAAGCGAACATGGGCTTGGATGGCGAAAAAGCTTTATCCAACAGGCACTGTATCTGAGCATAATATGAGGGAAAGATATAAAGAATGTAAAGCCATGGTCGACGGAGGGTATGTAGATATAAAGTAGCGACTTTTTTGTTAATTTACAGCTCCTTAAGTCCTGTCATACTTGTATCCAGTAGGATGCAAGTATTTTTTTTGACTGAAAAAGAGTAGAAAATGATAAGAGAAGACAAACAATCCTCCCTTTATGAAACAGACTCCCTTTATGAGGCTGCGTATCTTCAAGCCCAAGGTTTTTCTCGCCTGGGAATAGAAAGTTGTGCATCTCCGTATAAGAAGATCATTTTTGAAGACTCGCAAGATCTAAAAAAGGCCCTTGTTGTTTTTTACCAGAATGGGGAGGTGCCCGTTCTATCTTTTATTAATGCATATAAACGTTTAAAAGGTGAAATATTCAGTAAGAGATGAGCGATAAAAGTTATTTAGAAATCAGAAGATATCAAGCGAATAAGCCCCATGCCCCTGTGCCAATGATCAAGAAAGATCTGTTTAATAGAGGGTTAATTGATTGTTATGAGTCCTGCTTATCTCGCGTTCAGCTAAAAAATTTTTCGGACGATCGGGGTATTCCCATTGATACTTTAAGAAAACACAGAATTGGCTGGGATGGGTATGCGTATACCCTTCCCATCTTTCATGAAAATGGATTTTTAATAGGATTTCGAAGGAAGATTCCCGAGGGAGACACGATATCAAAGAAAGGCAGTCGAGCGGGATTATTTAATGTCGAGTGCCTTAAAACAGCTCCTTATGGGGCAGTCGTCTATATTTGCGAAGGGGAATGGGATACGATGTCCATGGAGGCGCACGGTTATGAATTTGTGGTGGGTGTGCCTGGAGCACTTACTTTTTTAAAGGAATGGGTTCATTTGTTTAAAGGAAAGCATGTTGTATTGCTTTATGATGCGGATCAGACGGGAAGAGAATGCTCTAAAAAGGTCGCTCAGATGTTATGCGACATTGCTTTGAGTGTCAAAAATGTTGATTTGGCAAAGGTATTATCACACGGCAAAGATGTGAGAGATTATTTTAATGGCAAATGAAGATTATGCAAAAAAAGAGCTCGATGAATTGATTAAAAAGAGTCCAACTGCAGAGCAGGAAGAAAAAGAAAGCATTTCTGCGGATCTGCAGAAGCTGGTGAGAATATCACAAAAAAAGTCGCCATTTAGAGATGCACAAGATCGAATTATTAAGTTAACGGGCCTGATACAGCGAATAGCATGTATTGAGTATGCAGTCTCAGAAGTGGAAAGTTTCAAGGTTATTTTCAAAAATTCTTTTAAGTTTACCAAGCAGCACTTCGAGCAAATTTATGGAGAAAAACGAGCAGCCTTCCTGAAAGAGAAACATGAGAAAGAAAGAGAAGCAGAAGCGCAAGAAAAGATTAGACGACTAGTGGAAACGCAGACAAGTTTGTTGGAAATACACGCAATACTTGCCGATGTTTCATCAGCCAGTCATGACATAATCGAATTGACTATAGCTGTAGCAATCAGTTTGAAAGTGTCTATGAAATATAATTTGGCCCCGCTTTGGCTTATGTTGGTAGGGCCACCTTCAAGCGACAAAACTGCCACTGTAACCACTATACGTGACGTTCCATTTGTTTATCATTTGGACACACTTACAGAAAATTCATTTATTAGCGGTTTTGTATCTGAAGATGGGTTCGCAACACAAGACCTTTTGGCAGAGCTTGATATGAAGTGTTTTGTGGTTAAGGATTTTACGGCGTTATTTTCCTTAAAGGCAGATACGATTAGGAAGATTTTGGGTGATATGTGTGCCATATATGACAAAGTCTTTGCCAAGTTTACAGGTACGCGCGGACGCATACAATATGAAGCCGCTTTTAGCCATTTAGGGTGCATTACTCCAGTGGCGTTGGCCGGACATCAAGTTTATATGAACATGATAGGTCCGAGGTTTTTATTCTATAGAATATTGCCTCTTACCAATGATCAAATTTCAGAAGGCTATAAGATCGCTTGGTCTGGAGACGAACGGAATAGAAAACTTAAACAATTGAGGGGAAAAGTTTCTGCCTATATATGGCAGGTGCAAGAAGATATCATGGAACTTAAACCTGAGACGCCAGAACAGATAGAAGATATAAATTCTTTGGCTGATTTGCTTAGGCATGGTAGGGCTGTCATTCGAACCGAATTGGTCAGTGGGACAAGCAAGAAGGGGAATGCTTTCACTTATTATGAACCTGCGGAAATTCAAATTGAGGAGCCATGGCGTGCTTTGCAGCAAATCAAAGTTTTAACAAGATCACTGGCCATCATTCATAAACGGGATCACGTAACAGATCATGAAATCGAATTAGCGAGAAGGGTTGTAATGTCTTCTATGCCAGTAAATCGGGCAGAGGTGCTTTATCTATTCCAAACGGAGGATGTGATTGCTAATAGAGGCCAATTGTCCCGTAAAGAATGCGCTAAGCTTATAGGTAAAGGATATAACCAAGCAAAAAGAATATTGCTTGAGCTGAAATGCATTGGACTGCTTCAAGAAGCCAAAATGGGTGACGAATATTTTTATTATCCAAAAGAAAGATTTCAGACTTGGATCGTTCGGCCCATGAATGGTCTTGATCACATTGGGGATTTAACCTGCGTTTAAGAATTATTCGTTACACAAAACTTCTCGTAGGTATAAGAAAAAATGTGTGCGAGTGGATATGGCTTTTGATTCTCCTTGTAGAAGTCTTGTGTAAGGACCGTTAAAGAATGGGCAAAGATGAACAGCTAAAGAAATTGGATAGGATTATAGAGCGCCTGCCTCAGGGAAGGATGCTGTCTGAGTATATTAGGCAGCGCAATGAAGCGATTGAAAGAAAAAAAGAAGAGGAATGGCTGGTAGAGAAAATAGGGGTTCTGGTAGACATAGGGAAGCAGATGAAGGTGCAATGTTTTATGTGTAGAGCTATTATGCAAAAATATGACATGGGTCAGGAGCTAACAGCGGGTGATAAATATCATATTCAGGCAGATATCCCAGCTCTTGTTAAGGTAAAAAGTTTTCAAGGCAAGGTTTTGGTAAGCATTGAATATTTCATCAATAAATTGAATGCGTAGCATTCCTATCTTTTAAGTGGGGATAGCTTTTGGGATAAAAGGCATGGGGAGGGATAGTCCATCACGAGTGAAGTGTGCAAAGATAGATCAAAAAGGGGCGGGATTTTTGTAATTGTAATGCAAGCTATTTATTAGCAACAAGTTGTGATGTGATAACTAAACCATGATTATGGGAACATATTGTTGTAACGCATTAGAATATATAAAGTTGCGTATCCCTCCTGATGACGCAATCAATGATTCTCTTAACTTTTTCTATATTAATATGTTAAATGAACAATAGACAAGAAAATTTGATCAATATGCAGGAACTTGCTGATTACTTAGGGATCAAGGTCAGCACGCTTTATAATTGGGTACACACAAGACAGGTGCCCTTCTTGAAGGTGGGCCGTTTAACGAAATTCAAACCTTCGGAAATAGAGAAATGGCTTGAAGGGAAGAAAGTGCCAGAGAGACCTATTTGAGCAAGTTTGCAGGGGTGCTTTTGAGAACCTTGGCAAGTTTTTCTAAAGTTTTAAGGGTTATATTGGGAGGATTCTTGCCTTCGATCTTCTGAATGTATTTATAATCAATGCCAGTGGCTTCAGAAAGCTGTTCCTGGGTGAGTTTGTGCTTGATGCGCATTGCTCTGATCTTTTTACTGGCTTTTATGTTTAGTGACGCATTCATAATACCGTATTATACTACGGTGCTAAACTATTGACACCGCAATAAAAGCGGTGTATATTTAAACTATGGGCAGAGTATTTAAAAGAGGAAAAACTTGGGGTATTGATTATTTCACGGCAGAGGGTGTGAGGAAGCGTGAATTGATCGCGCCCAACAAGGCGATTGCCCAGAAGATTCTACAAAAGCGGCTTACCCTCGTTGCCGAAAACAAACATCTCGATATCAAGCGCGAGAAGAAGATGAAGTTTAAGGATTTCGCGCAAGAATATCTTGAGAGGCATTGCCAGAGGACTTTGCGTGGCTGGCATAAATCATCGAGGAGCAATGTTCGGCACCTTATAAAATATTTCGGTAATAAATATCTTCATGAGATCATTCAGCGAGATGTTGAAAAGTTTGTCGATTGGCGGCTCCTGCATAAGAATCCTCGGACCAGGAAACCTATCGTTGGCAACACGGTGAACAAGGATCTTGGTGTGCTGAGAAATATGTTCAACAAGGCTCAAGAATGGGAGTATCTTAGTAGTCGCAATCCGGTCCAAGGTTTCAAGTTTCTCCCTGTTGATAATAAGCGTACAAGGTTTCTTGAGAAGGAAGAAATTCAGCGGTTGCTGGAGCATTGCGAGGATCCCCTGAAAGATATCGTGGAGTTCGCGATCAATACCGGCATGCGTAAGGGCGAGATTTTTAATCTCAAATGGAACAACGTTGATCTGAACCGCGGGCTGATCCATATTCTGCAGACGAAGAACGGAGAGCAACGCGAGATTCCGGTCAATGATGCAGTGCGCGATATCCTGTATCGCGTCAGGAAGGATCCGGAAAGCCCCTACGTTTTCGCCAGCTACAATGGCAAGCCGTTTAATGATATCAAAAAGTCATTCTACACGGCCTTGAAGAAGGCGGGGATCGAGAACTTCAGATTTCACGATCTCAGGCACACGTTTGCCTCGCAGCTTGTCATGGCCGGGGTGGATCTCATGACCGTCAAAGAACTGCTCGGCCATAAGACCATGGAAATGACGCTTCGGTATTCTCACCTCAGCTGCAGCCACAAGCAGCGGGCAGTCCAGGCCCTGAACCTGGGTAATCCGTCAAAAGTTGGCACGCATGTGGCACATCGGCCACCCGTCCACACAGAAAACCTATCCCCATCAATAAGTTATGTAAAAAATTCTTCAGGGTAGATACCTGAAGGGCGGTAATTTTAGGGTCTCCAAAACCGAAATCCCCCCTTTGGGGCCCCCTGACGGGTTCACATATATCGGGGGGAGAGACTCAGACGCATAAATGTTACATTTTATGTAATGATTGTGCTTGACAAATTAATATATTATTGTATATTTATTACATATAGTGTAAGGATTGTGCATTATGGAAAATAACAAACGAGAAAAACTGTTTGAAGTGGCTTCAGCCCAGCAAGGGTATTTTACCGCAAAGCAGGCCATCAATGCGGGCTATTCTTACCGTATGCAAAGTCATTACCGGCAAAACGGGGAATGGCTTGAGATAGACAGAGGTGTATTCCGGCTTGCCCAATTTCCAAACTCTCCGGATGAGGACTATGTGCGGTGGTCACTTTGGAGCAGGGACCGCAGCGGTCAGCCACAAGCGGTGATGTCGCATGATTCAGCCCTAAGCATTCATGAACTTAGTGATGTTATGCCGGGTAAAATTCATTTTACAGTTCCTCCTGGATTCAGGAAAAAGGCGCCCAAAGGATGCGCTATTCATAAAGGAATCATCCCGGATATTGCTAAAGAGCAAAGAGAGGGCTTTTTTGTGACAACGCCTCTTCAAACCGTTATCGATTCTGCTGAATCAAATCTCAGCGCGGATTATCTTACGCAGGCTGTCAGCCAAGCGTGTGACCGCGGGCTTATTCAGATCATAGATATTGCCAGCGCTGATATGTCTGAAAGAGCACGGAAGAGAATTACGATGGTTCTAAAACAAATCAAGCATAGACAGGAGAAGGGCTGATGGTTGAAAATTTTAAGAAATATGATAATGCAATTCATTTCAGAAAGGCGCTGGAAGACAGGCTTAAAAACATTGCCCGAAAGCGCGCGATTCCGTTGGACCGTTTGAGAAGGCAGGTTACATTTGACCGGTTTCTTGCCAGGTTATTTGATCCTGATAAACCAAACCAGCAATGGCTTCTTAAGGGCGGGTATGCCCTCGAGTTTCGTTTTCATCATTTGGCGAGGACAACCAAAGATATCGATTTTTCAATACCGCACATGAATTCCCCGGATGAAAATACGATTCGGGAAATGCTCCAAGAAAAGGCCAAGAAAGATCTGTCGGATTGGTTTCAGTTTTTTATCGGGTTGCCGATGAGAGAATTTGACCAAGCGGTTTATGGCGGGTGGCGTTATCCGGTCGAGGCAAGGGTGGCTAATCGTGTTTTTTCAAAATTTCATATCGATATCGGTATTGGAGATGCAGTTATTTCAAAAGAGGAATGGAAAACCAGCGAAGATATGTTGGGGTTTGCCGGAATTGAACCGGCACGTGTCGCTATTTTGCCTGTAGAGCAGCATTTTGCGGAAAAAATACACGCCTATTCTTATCCGCGAGAAAAGCGTCCCTTCTCACGAATAAGGGATTTGGTCGATTTGATCTTAATGATCGAGCAGGGCCTTCCCGGGGAAGACGCGGTTGTATCTGCCATTGAAGCCACATTTACGCGACGTGGCACACATGAAATACCCAAAAGTCTGGAAATCCCGCCGGGTACACTCGCGGGCACTTATGCGGATATGGCACAAGATTGTGGAGTTGAGAAGAAGTCGATGGAAGAGGCGTTTTCTTTCCTGGAGGAGTATTGGGGAAAGTTGGAGTTAAGGCCGGATCAATAATTGCCATAGGAAATAAAAAGGGGAAGGTTTGTAATTTAATGAAAGCGGCTTGGTTAACGGATATACATCTTAATTTCTTGAAATACAATCAACGCGAAGATTTTTTAAAAAGTTTGTCGAAGGAAACGGTTGATTGTTTTTTTATTTCAGGCGATATTGGAGAAGCAGACAGCATTGTTCCTTTTTTGGAACGGATTAAGTCGGCGGTGGAGAGACCTGTCTATTTTGTGATGGGGAATCACGATTTTTATGCCGGCTCCATTATGGCTGTCCGCTCAGCGGTCTTTGATCTAACGAAGAAATACGAGAAATTGATCTGGCTCAACAAGGTTGATTGTATCAGCTTGACGGAAGAAACCGCTTTGATCGGTCATGACTCCTGGGCTGACGGAAGGTTTGGCGATTTCGATGGCAGCTCGGTTGAGCTAAATGATTTCCGTTGTATAAAGGAACTGAAAACTTGGAATCGAGATGAGCGCCTCGAAGCCATGCAAAAATTAGCGGATGAGTCTGTTAAACATTTTAAAAAAGCACTTCCAAGGGCATTGAAAAAGCATCGCCATATCATTGTGGTGACGCATGTGCCGCCGTTTAAAGAAGCTTGCCGGTATAACGGCCAGCCTTCGGGAGAGGAATGGCTGCCGTTCTTTTCCTGTAAGGTAGTAGGGGATGTTTTCAGAGATGTTATGGAGCAGCATCCTGAATCTGAAATGACCGTTCTTTGCGGGCATACCCACGGCCTTGGGGAATGTCAAATCCTTCCGAATCTTGCCGTCTATGCCGGGAGAGCGGAATATGGAGAGCCTGAGATTCAGAAAATTATTAAGATCAATTAGTAAAAGATGAAGTCCGTGGAAAATTTAAAGAAACATTTAAAGTTGGGTCAGGTTTACCGCCGGGCCGATCTTGTTCGTTGGGCTGCTTCGATTGATCGGCATCTCAGGCAGCTTGTTAAAGAAGGTGTTTTACAGAAAATGTCGAGGGGCTTGTATTATTGCCCCATCAAAGCATCTTTTGGAAATGTACCTCCGGAAGATGAGAAGCTTGTGCGTGCTTTCCTAAAGAGCGATGACTTCCTTTTGATATCGCCGAATCTCTATAATTCCTTGGGGGTGGGGACAACCCAATTATACAACAAACAGATTGTCATAATCATAAACGGCGCGGGAAATTTCAGTTTGGCGGGAAGGTTTTTGATTTTCGCCTGAAAACTAAATTCCCCAGGAAGCTTTCCAAGGAATTCTTGCTGGTGGATTTATTGAATAATCTGAACGAGTTGGCAGAAGACCGGGAAAATGTGTCGGATAAGGTTAAGAAAAAGATATTAAAACAGTCAGGTGCGCGGATGCAGCGTGCCATTAATGAATATGCTAAGAGGGAGACAAGACGTAAGATTGGTCAATGGCAGAGTGCTCCCAGGTGTGACTATGGGCAATAATCTGTATAAAAGTGAAAGCCCCGTGGATTTCTGGGTTTGGATAAATCCTTTAAATTGGCTGGTAAAACATCAGATTGAGGTGACAGCAGGTTTTACATCCGGAGGCATACTCGGTGATCGGAAGACCAATTTAATGTTTATACCGAATCCTGAATTTAAGGGAGACATAACACCATATCAGCTTAATATTATGCGCGAATACATGGCAGAATATAACCTTGAGCTTGGACGAGAGGCCAATTTTAAGAATTACCCAAGTCGATTAAATGCCATCTATTTATTTGATAGTCCGGAGGAGGCCCGCCGTTATTACCAAATTCACCAAGAACATGTTGGTAATCGAATATTGAAAAGGGTCAAGTCAGTAAGTCCTTGTGTCTATTCAAAACATGATCTTAGTTGGGTCGATTTCTTGCGTTTGGCGCATTCGGTTGATGCAATGTCGATTGACAATGTATCGAAGGCATATTGGTCTGGCGTTAAGGTTGAGAATTGTGATCTCGAATCAATGGGCAGAAAATGGACGCAGCCGCCAATAATTGAAGTACTTTTTCTTGGGCGTGTGGAAGTCTATAATAAAAACTTGGATCATGATGATCAGGACAGTTAAATGATGCAAGGGAAAAGAGCGGAAACAGTCCAAGAAATGGCAAAAATGCGCGATGTTCTTGTTAGTCACCGATAATCTATAAGCGTAAGGATAGGAGGCATATATGTTTAAGTTTACATGTAGTAAATGCGGCGCAGAACTTGAAGCCTATGATAATGGTGCAATGCCCGGAAGCAAGGAAAAAGAGCCGATCATATGTCCTGAATGCAAAAATAACTGTGGGGAGCATATGGCTAATGGAGTATGGGTAGTTCGGGTGGTAAAATCGGGTAAGGGTGGTAGCGAATAATATTGGCACAAATATGGCACATCGGGTCTCCTCGAAGTAGTTAACCTCTTGCAATAAATAATGTTACAACTTTCGCCCCGACCTCTCATAACCTGAAGGTCCTTGGTTCAAATCCTAGCCCCTTTATACTTCTTGGCTTGATCTATTTTCATCCCGCCGTATGTCTTGCGCCAACGGTAATAGGTCTGTTCCGATATGCCCGCTTGTCGGCAGGCATCTCCTGTGTCCATCCCTTTACCAAGGTGTATCTCAACTTAACGTAATTTTGTGATTATTTCTTCTGATTTGAATCTTTTACCCATTTTTGCCCCTTTCTGTTATCATTATTCTATCACAAAAAGTGGCTCAACTTTTTGGGGGTGGGTCAAGGCCGCTTTTAACATGGGCAGTATAAATCAAGTGGACTACCGGCATTTTCAGTATTACAGTTGACGACATTAGGGTTTGGCGATATTGTGCCTTTGACCCCTTTGGCAAGGAATTTGACGACCCTGGAGGCGATAACGGGACAGATGTTTTTAACTGTTTTTATCGCTCGTCTGCTGGGCCTTTTTATCGCTCAGGAACGCAGATGATACGATCTTCGGCTGTCATTGTGCTGACAAAAGAGGATCCCATTAGTTTGACGTATCTGACATTTTGGAGCAAAATATCCCGGGGGCCAGGTCAAGTTTTTATGACGTTGGTTGCATGAAATATCAAATGTTTAATCTTAGAGAAAAGAGGAAGGCATGCCAAGACGTACAGACATTAAGAAAATTCTTATTATAGGTTCCGGGCCGATTATCATCGGACAGGCCTGTGAATTTGATTATTCCGGGACGCAAGCGTGTAAGGCGCTTAAGGAGGAAGGGTTCGAGATCGTTCTTGTTAACTCTAATCCTGCGACGATTATGACAGACCCCGGCACGGCTGATAAAATTTACATTGAGCCGCTGACCGTCGAGAGTTTAACAGCCATTATCGAAAAAGAACGCCCGGACGGCATTCTGCCCAACTTGGGAGGGCAGACAGGCTTGAACCTTTCCTCGGCGCTTAGTAAAGCTGGCATTCTGAAGAAATATGGCGTTGAAATCATCGGGGTGAAAGAAGATGCCATTGAGCGCGGTGAGGACAGGATCGCTTTTAAAGCAACAATGACTAAGCTTGGTGTTCCCATGGCGAAATCAGAACCTTCTCATTCTGTCGAGGAGGCCGAAGCAATTGCCGAGAAGCTTGGCTATCCAGTCGTTTTGCGTCCGGCCTACACGATGGGCGGTACAGGCGGCGGCTTGGTTTATAATATCGAGGAATTGAGAACTGTGGTCGCCCGCGGGCTTGCCGCCAGTCTTGTCGGCCAGGTTCTTGTCGAGGAGTCAGTCCTTGGATGGGAAGAACTGGAACTCGAGGTTGTCAGGGATGAGAGGGGCCAGAAGATCACGGTTTGTTTTATTGAGAACATCGATGCCATGGGTGTGCACACCGGAGATAGCTTTTGCGCGGCACCTATGCTGACGGTGCCCGTTGAACTGCAAAAGAGATTGGAGGAGATGAGTTACAAGATCGTTGATGGCATCGGCGTTATCGGAGGGACGAACGTGCAGTTTGCGCATAACCTTGAAGATGACCGTATCGTTGTGATCGAAATCAATCCGAGAACTTCGCGCTCATCCGCCCTTGCCTCAAAGGCAACAGGGTTCCCGATCGCCCGCATCTCCACAAAGTTAGCGGCCGGGTTGAACATGGATGAAATTCCTTATTGGCGGGATGGGACCCTCGAAAAATATACTCCGTGGGGAGAGTATGTTGTTATTAAATTCGCCCGTTGGGCGTTCGAAAAATTCCCGCAGGCCAAAGATGTGCTGGGAACCCAGATGAAAGCGGTCGGCGAGGTTATGAGCATCGCCAAGACTTTCAAGGAATCATTTCTTAAATCGATCCGTTCTCTTGAAATTAATCGCTATGGATTGGGCGGGGCAAAGGATTTTAAGGATCTTAGTTTGGACGAACTTAGAAGGAGGCTTGCCACACCGTCAAGTGAGAGGATATTTTTATTGTACGAGGCCCTGCGACACGGAGCGGACGTCGAGGATATGTATAAGCTTACCGCTATCGGGCGTACATTCATCCGGGAGATGAAAGACTTGGTGGAATACGAAGAAGAGCTTTTAAAATATGAATGGGTTAATCTTGATCCTGAAAAATTGCGGACGGCTAAAGAAATGGGATTCTCGGACCGATGCTTAGCCGGCCTTTTTAAAATAAAGGAAAAAGAGGTCTGGGATAAAAGAGCAGAGCTTGGAATAAAAGTGAGATACGAAGCTGTTCCCGTCAGCGGGGTTGAAGATGAAGCCTATTATTACTCGACTTATACGAGAGGCGAAGATCAAAGTGCGGTCTCGCCTAACAAGAAAATAATGATTCTCGGCGGCGGTCCTAACAGGATAGGCCAGGGCATAGAGTTCGACTACACGTGTGTTCACGCTGCTTTTGCGTTGCGGCATGAAGGCTATGAGTCGATTATGGTCAATTGCAATCCGGAGACGGTATCGACCGATTATGATACTTCTAATAAGCTTTACTTTGAGCCTTTAACAGTTGAGGATGTCCTTAATATTTATCATAAAGAGAGACCCGAGGGGGTTATTGTGCAGTTCGGCGGGCAAACGCCGTTGAATTTGGCGCAAGAATTAAAGGACAACGGCGTTAGGATTCTGGGTACGACGCCGGAGAGTATTAATTTTGCGGAAGACAGGGAGAGTTTCCGCGAGAAAATGATCGAGCTGGAGATCCCTCAGCCCGAAAGCGGAACGGCAAGTTCTTTAGATGAGGCGCTGGAAATTGCCCGCAGGATAAACTATCCGCTCATGGTTCGTCCTTCGTATGTGCTTGGCGGACGCGGCATGGAGATCATTTATGACGAGGAAGCCCTAATAAAATATACACTGAAAGCTATCGATATCAGCCCGGAACATCCGATGCTTATTGACAGGTTCCTGGAGAAAGCCATAGAGGTGGAGGTCGATGCCTTATCAGACGGAGAAAATGTCTTTGTCGCTCCGGTCATGGAGCATATTGAGTTGGCAGGTGTTCATTCCGGGGATTCGGCCTGTTCCATACCCAGCAGGATGGTCGGAGAGGATCAGATGCGGGACATCGAGAAATATACTAAAGCCATCGCAAAGGAATTGCAGGTCGTTGGGCTGCTGAATATCCAATTCGCGATATGCGACGGAAAAGTTTATATCCTGGAGGCGAACCCGCGGGCGTCGAGAACCGTGCCCCTCGTTTCAAAAGTGGCGAACATTTCCCTCGCGCGGTTGGCGACGCAGGTGATGCTTGGAAAGAAGTTGACGGATTTTGACGAGCTTAAGCCTAAAAAGATCCCTTATTTCGGCGTTAAGGAAGCTGTTTTTCCTTTTAATATGTTCCCGGAAGTCGATCCGCTCTTGGGCCCTGAGATGAGGGCGACGGGAGAGGTTATGGGGCTTGCTGATACATTTGGATTGGCTTTTTATAAAGCCCAGGAAGCGGCGGGGTATAAACTGCCCTTCGCAGGTAATGTGCTTTTGACTATTGCGAAAAAGGACAGGGAAAATTTGCTTCCCGTGGCTCAAAAAATACGCGATCTGGGTTTAAACATTTTGGCGACAGAAGGGACAAGCGGGTTTCTTAAAGAGCATGGAATAGAGAGCACAGTGATAAAGAAGCTGTATGAGGGACGGCCGAATATTTCAGATGCCATAAAAAATAATGAGATTCAGCTGATCATCAACACCCCGATCGGTAAAGACAGCATGTATGATGACAGCTACATTCGCATGGACGCTATACAAAAGAAGGTGCCCTATGTCACTTCACTTGCGGCAGCTCAGGCAACCGTCAGCGGAATTGAAGAAATGAAAGATAAAAAAATAGTGCCTAAATCGCTGCAGGAATATCATCAGGACCTTGAAAATGTGGAACTTTCTTTACAAAAGTAAATCAAAAAAACGGGCAATCCGTCCCATAAATAAGAGGAGAGTTGAATGAGTGGAGTGTTTGGAGCAATTTCAAAAAAGGATGTCGGCAAGATATTGTTTTACGGAACTGATTATCATACACATCTTGGTACGCAGTTTGGGGGTGTGGCTGTGTTGGGCGAGGAGCTTTACAGGCAAATTCACGATATTAGCCAAAGTCAGTTTAAATCGAAATTTTTTGACGACATTCAGACAATGCAGGGGAATAAAGGGATTGGAGTCATTAGCGATTCCGATGAACAGCCTATTTATTTGAATTCCAAGTTCGGCCCTTTTTGCGTTGTGATGACCGGCTTAATAACGAATAAGGGCAAACTCAAGGAAGACCTTTTTAAACAGGGGATATCCTTCAGCGAGGTGTGCAAGGATGAGGTCAATAGCGCGGAATTGATTGCAAAATTGATCAGTCTCGGGGATAATATTATTGACGGCATCGAAAAGATGTTCGACGCCATTGAAGGGTCTTGTTCGTTGTTGGTCCTGAAAGAGGACGGAATTTATGTGGCAAGGGACCGATTGGGTTATACACCGCTTTGTGTCGGAAAGAGTGAAGACGCGTGGGCGGTTACGACAGAAAATGCCGCTTTTTTGAACCTGAAGTTTAAGAACGAGAAATTTTTGCTCCCCGGAGAAATTGTCTTGATGACGGAAGACGGCCTTGTTCAGAAATCAGGGGGAAGAGGTCGGAACCAGATATGTTCTTTTTACTGGATTTATACGGGATTCCCGGCATCCAGTTATGAGGGGATAAATGTTGAGACTGTTCGTGAGCGATGCGGGAAAGCCCTCGCCAGGAGGGATAAGGATATTGATGTTGATGTGGTCGCCGGAGTTCCTGATTCAGGGATAGCCCATGCGATCGGGTATGCAATAGAATCAAAGAAGCCTTATCGCCGCCCTCTGATAAAATACACTCCCGGATACGGCCGGAGCTACACTCCTCCCAGTCAGGAAATCAGGGACTTGGTCGCAACGATGAAACTGGTCCCCATCAAAGAGATTATTGAAGACAATAAACTGGTCGTTTGTGACGATTCTATTGTCCGGGGCACCCAGCTCAAGAATTTTGCGATCAAAAAATTGTGGGATTGCGGGGCAAAGGAAATCCATGCCCGCCCCGCATGTCCTCCTTTAATGTTCCCGTGCAAGTTTTGTTTATCAACCCGGACGCACGATGAGTTAATTGCAAGGCGTGCCATCAGGGAGCTTGAAGGTGGAGAGCCTGATGATATCTCGGAATATTTGGATTGCACCACAGAGAAATATCAGAAGATGATCGATTGGATAGCCGAGGATATGGGAGTCACGACTCTTCGGTATCAGACAATTGATGATATGGTGGAAGCTATCGGTCTGCCGCGCGAAAAGATCTGTCTCCATTGCTGGAACGGACAGAGCCCTGCGGAGGAGACGGACAAAAAAGCGCATGACAGCAGAGAAGCTTGTGCTGATAAATTATGAGCAGTGTCGCCGTTAAGGAGGAGGTATGAGAGTCGTTAAATTGAGCATAGGTTTGTTTTTGATTCTTGTCTTATGGGGCAATAGTTATGCGGAAAAGGGCTCTTCCGGCACTATCTATTCATTCACGATGAAGACTATTGACGACAGTGAAAAGAATTTTTCGGATTATAAAGGTAAAGTTTTGCTGATCGTCAATACGGCCTCAAGGTGTGGATTTACGCCGCAATTGGGGTCTCTGGAAGAACTTTATCAAAGATACAAAGATAAAGGGCTGGAGATCCTGGCTTTTCCGGCGAACAATTTTTTGGGACAGGAACCCGGGAATAATCAGGAAATTAAGAATTTTTGTTATCGCAAGTTCAACACGACTTTTACGCTTTTTTCAAAAACAAGCGTTAAGGGTGCCGATATCAATCCTTTGTATCGCTACCTGACTCAAGAGTCTGAATTCAAAGGGCCTATCAGCTGGAATTTCAATAAATTCCTTGTTGATCCTCAAGGGGAGGTTGTTGCGCGCTATGAGTCTCGGGTTGATCCTTTATCAGAAGAAATAATTAGAAAAATAGAGGAGATATTGCCTGATAAATAGTCTGTCTCCGTGACTTTCCGCACACGCCCTCTGAGGAACTTCCCCTTAATTTATTTATTGAGACGCAGGATGAAAATGAGTAGAATAGTGAAGAATACCATGCCATTCCAACCTGTCATGTCCTATGGGGGAAGCCCGTAGGAGAGCCGGATATTCATTGTTCGGCCTCAAACGAAAGAGACCAAGGAGACCTGCATATGAAAAAGATACTGAACGACCCAGCAAAATATGTCGCCGAGATGTTAGAGGGCCTTTGCGCAGCGCATCCGGAATATTATCGGCAGACCGGACCGCAGGGACGCGTTATTGTCCGGCCTGACGCCCCTGTGGCCGGGAAAGTGGGGATCGTCACCGGCGGCGGTTCAGGGCATTTGCCGGTCTTTACGGGGTATGTCGGCAGGGGATTGCTGGATGCCGCGGCCATCGGGGATGTGTTCTGTTCGCCGACGGCTGAGCAGATCGCCGAGGCCATGCGCCGGGCGGACAGCGGTTCCGGGGTCCTCCGGCTTTACGGTAACTACGGCGGCGATGTTATGAACTTTGATATGGCGGGAGAAATGGTGGAGATGGAGGGCATAGAGTCCACGACAGTTCAGGTTGCCGACGATGTGGCGAGCGCCCCTCCGGAAGAGAAGGAAAAGCGGCGCGGGACAGGAGGTTTGATATATACGTTTAAAATAGCCGGAGCCAAAGCGGACGAAAAAGCGGACATGGCCGAGGTCACCCGGGTCGCCCGGAAAGCCGCAGAGGCCTGCCGTTCGGTCGGAATGGCCTTGACCCCGTGCACCGTTCCGCAAGCCGGCAAGCCGGGGTTCGAGATCGCTGCTGATGAAATGGAAATGGGGATGGGCATTCACGGAGAGCCGGGTATTTGGCGGGGTAAGCTGAAGAAAGCCGATGACATCGCGCAGGAAATGTTCGATCTTATTGTCAAGGACATGCCGCTGGCCAAAGGCGATACCGTTTCGGTCATGGTCAACAGCCTGGGAGCAACGCCCCCGGAAGAATTATACATTATATACAGATACGTAAAGGCGCGGTTCGATGAGCTGGGTGTAACCATCGTGCTGCCTTTGGTCGGCCGTTATGCCACGTCAATGGAGATGACAGGTATGAGCCTCACGGTCTGCCGGCTTGATGACGAACTGGAAGGTCTGCTTAAGGCCCCTTGCGAATGCGCTTTTTGGAAAGTAGGAACATATGCCTGATGCCTTAACCACGGATGTCTTGCGGCAGTCTATCCTTTGCATGGCCCGTAAGATGGAAAGCTGTGCCGATGAATTGAACGGTCTGGATAATCAGATCGGCGATGGTGATATCGGGATAACTATGGTTACAGGCTTCAAGGCCATGCTGGAGGTTGCCGCGAAGCTGCCGGACGATGTCGGCATGGCCTTAATGATGTGCGCACAGGCTTTTACCGGAACCCGTGCTTCATCGTTTGCCACACTGTTTGCTACCGGTATTATGGCCGCGGCCAAAGAAACCAAGGGCCGGGAGGCTGTTGCCTGGCAGCATCTGCCGGGGATACTGGATTTGAGTATTGAAAAAATGGCTCAGCGGGGGCGAAGCAGCCTGGGCGAAAAGACCGTGCTCGATGAATTGGCTGCGGTACAGAAGGCCCTCGTTGCCGCCGAAGATATTGCTTTATGGCTGGAAGCCGCGGATCGGGCGGCAGCCGAAGCTTTGGATGAATTCCGGGACCGCCCCTGTAAACAGGGCCGGGCGCGTATGTTTGCCGATAAGACCAGAGGGCTCGATGATCCCGGCATGGTTGTTATTCGTAAACTTATTGAAGGCTTAAAAGAAGCCCGGCTGTAACAAGGGATTTTTATAACTTCTAGGGACACAATACTTGGCAAGTATTGTGTCCTTTTTTTATGCGTGTTTCTGTTTCCGGCGTCCTTCTTGTAAGGTTTTCATCTGTCCCGAGACAAATAAATAGATTTAAATCAACCCTCTTAAGGCGAGGGCAAGGATGACTTCTATTGAGAATTTCTAATATTAAAGGAGGAAGACATGATAAGCAAATTATTCGTTCTGGTTATTTCGGCATTTTTAGTCTTGACGAGCTATGGTGTGAGTTATGCCTGCAGCAGCTGCGGGTGTCAGGCCGGTGTTAAAGACGGCGCTATGCATAGTCATGGAGGGACGGCATCCATGGCCGAAGAAGCGGCGCACAAACATGCTGTTAAGCAGGTGAGTGAAGCGAACAATAAACTCTGTCCTGTTATGGGAAATAAAATTCAAAAAGACAAGGCTGTTAAGGTGGAATATAACGGCAAGGTTTATAATCTTTGCTGTGCGGGCTGTATGACTGCGTTTGAAAAGGATCCGGAAAAGTATATTGAAAAGATGAAATAGCCGTAACGGATATTTTTGAGTCAGGGGAAGAGGCCACATATGAGACAATTAATTTAATTAACTCATATGTGGCCTTCTTCATTTAGTTATAATAAAATTTATATTTAAGGGAGTTCTCTAATATTTTTAAAGGTTGTGCCCTAGGTGCATTATTGTGTGCACAGGCAGACCGGTTGATTTCAAACAGGCCATGCATCGGAAAAACAAGAAAATTTTCTGCCGTTTTTTAATCTTATTTGTTGTCGGCATAGCGACTTTGTTTATAAGTGGATGCGGCCGCCGCCTTGTGGATGCCGAGGAAGGCCGTTTGCGTCTGGATGGCCTTTCGGAGGGAATATCCGATGAGGAATTTGTCACGTATCTCGTGGAGGAATTTGAGTATGTTAGAAAGCTTATTGGATATCAGGGGCAGAACAGATGGGGCGTTATATCATCTCAAGGAAGGATTATCAAGATTACGCTTGAAGAATGGGCTGCCGGAGACCAGAGCGATTTGGGAGATACGGCCCGGTATGAAACGGCCCATTCTCTGAGCCTTCTGCTTTGGCTCGCCAGTTCACGGATTCATGCCATCGAGAGAGTGGAAGTCACCTGGTCTTTATTGGACAGTAAAGGCACGGCCGTATGTTTTCAGGCGACCGTTATCCCTTCCCGCTTGGGAATCCCCTGGGATGATCCCCGTCTCACCGAGGTTTTTTTGCACACGCAAAAAGAAGATGCCCTTCAGCGTTTAGAGCTTTTACTGAGATTTTTGCTGGAACAAAAGGCCGAAGGCGTTTATGTTGTCCGGGATACAGCCAGCGGAAATATTCTCGAGATGAAACGACGATGATCGTCCCGTCACATGACATAATAGAATTGTCTTATATGTTTTGTCTCCATAAATTCCTTGTTTTCTCCCGCGTATAAAACCTATTCCCGCAGCAATTTGCATCATTTTGAGCCGTTCGGAGCCTGCAATTAAATCCTTGACTAAAATTTTCAAAGGAGTAATCTGAAAAGGGAATGCCGTTCATTTAACGCTCATTAAAAATATGGATATACATAATATTTCGAGACAATATCTGGATATCGCCAATGTCATAATTGTCGCCTTGGATTCAAAGGGAAAAGTGACTTTTATTAATAAGAAGGGCGCCAGAGTCCTGGGATATCCGGAAAAAGAGATTATCGGCCGGGACTGGTTCGCAAACTTTTTGCCTCAGGAAGAGCAAAAAAAGTTGACACCGATTTTCCAGAGAACCATATCCGGGAAATTAAAAAATTTTGATTATTACGAGCATTATGTTTTAACCAGGAACGGAGAAAAGAGGACTATTGCCTGGCATAATGCTCATTTAAAAGATCAGCAGGGAAAGATTATCGGTACTCTCAGCAGCGGGCAGGATATAACCGAACTGCAAAGAATGAAAGAAGCATTGATCGAGAGTGAGACCCGGTACCGGAACCTTGTTGAAGATATGGATGATGTCATTTACCGCCTTGAACTTCTCCCGCAGAAACGTTTCGTCTATATTTCTCCTTCCATAACCCGAATGACAGGCTTTAACCCCGAAGAATATTATTTCGACCCTGCCTTTGGAGTCAAAACCATTCATCCCGAAGAGCGGCATTTGCTCAGGCAGTTGGAAGAGGGCAAGTGGGATACGCAAAAAGCCATGGAATTAAGATTGATAAAAAAAGACGGAGAAATCATTTGGACAGAGCACAGGAATGTTTTCATTTATGATGAACAGGGGAGATTAAAGGCCATCGAAGGCATTGCCCTGGATATAACCGAGCGAAAGAAAACAGAAGAGGCCTTGCGGGAAAGTGAAGAGAAACTGAAGATGAACATCTCTTTTCTGGATAATATCATGGATCAAAGCCCTTTCTCCATGTGGATTTCGGATGCATCGGGCACAGTGATTAGAACGAATAAAGCGCTCCGCAAGGCGCTTAACCTTACAAAAGAGCAGATCGTGGGGAAGTATAATGTTTTTAAGGATATTAATCTGAAAGAGCAGGGGGTCATGTCGCAGGTCAGGGCGGTTTTTGAGAAGAAAGAACCTGCCCAATTCAGCATTCTTTGGAAAGTAGCCAAGGCCGGGCATGTTTCTCTCTCGGGCGGTCGCGACCTCTGGCTTTACGCCTCTCTTTTTCCCGTTGTGGATAACGCGGGCCGTCTGTTAAATGTTGTGTGTCAGTGGGTTGATATCACCAAGCGTAAGGAGGCCGAGGAAAAACTTCGGGCCAGCGAGAAATATAATCGTCTGCTGGTTGAGACAATGAATGAAGGGTTCGGCATTCTGGACCGTGGGGGGAACATAACGTATGTGAATAAGAAGTTATGTGACACGTTAGGGTATCCGAAAAAAGAGTTGTTAGGGAAGAATATCCTTGATCTGCTTGATGAGAAATACAGAAAAATGTTCCGTGGCCATTTGACAGGAAGAAAAAAAGGGGAAAGTTCCGTTTATGAACTCGGATTTGTCAGAAAGGACGGGGACAGCGTTATTGCCATTGTTTCTGGGCAGCCGTTATTTGATGACGAAAACAATTATGCCGGAAGTTTTGCCGTTATCACTGAAATTACCGACCGGGTGAAAATGGAGCGGGATCTGCAGGAAAGCCAGGAGCAATTATCCAAGGCCTTGTTGACGTCTCCGCTTTTAACCGTGCTGATTGATCTGGATGAAGACCGCAGGCTTTATGTGAATAATGCGTATTGTGATATTACCGGCTATACTCCGGCTGAAGTGGTTGGAAAAACTTTTGAAGAATTTAATGTCTTTGCTGATGCTCGGGAAAAAAGGGATTTAACCAAAAAATTTGTTCAGGGAGAAGTTTATAGGAATTATGAGTTTGAAATTAGAACCAAGTCCGGAGAGATCAAAGTTCTTCGGAATCACGGGATCAAGCTTGATATCCCGGGGAAAAATATCGCTATTATTGTCGCTGAGGATATTACAGCGGAAAAGGAAGCGGCCCGGATTTTAGAGGAACAGAAAATTTCTCTGGAGCAGAAAAATATGGCCCTCCGGGAAATGATCATGCAGATTGAGATTGAAAAGAACAGGGTGAAGGACGATGTGTCTGCCAACATAAATCAGTTTTTGATCCCGACACTGCAAAAAATGCGTATGAAAGGCGCTTCTCAAAAATATGTCGGTCTTGTGGAAAATCAATTGAAATTCATGACGTCTTCCTTTGGCCGTAAAATTACCAAACCGGAATTTAAACTGACCCCCCGGGAGATTGAGTTATGTGACATGATTAAAGGCGGACTGACCAGCAAGGAAATTTCCAGCCTGTTAAATATATCCCTCCAAACGGTTGAAAAACACCGTAAAAATATCCGCTTAAAACTGGGGCTTTCCCGGAAAGATATTAACCTAACCACTTATTTACAAAAGATTTAATAAAAAAATTCTCCTGACTTTTGATGGGTATTCTCCATACCCATTTCATGCCGTTTTTTACCCTCTTGTGTATATCCCCAAATGATATATATATTGAATAATCACAAAAACAAAATTCATGAATAGTTTAACGGAGGAGATTTTATAGCGCAGTTCTGATGAAGCTATAAAAAAAAGACATGGAAGAAAATTTTATCCCGGATGAAAATGAATGTCGCTGTCAGATGAAGCGCCTGTTAAGCACCGAAGAGAAGAATGATTTGGTTTATCTGATGAAAAGGCTGGGCCGCAGGAGTCCGAGCGGAGAAAAGATCATTTTGTTAGATAGTCATGACATGCGGCTTATGAATTTTTCTTGCAAGCATTTATATAGTTTCGGTTTTGATTGTTATTGTGATAATCAAGCCAAAGTTGATGAGTTCATAAAAAGTTAATTTGAATAATAGGGACAGGCACAAAATTTTGACGATATATCGTCAAAAAAATCGTATTGTCTCCTAATTGGTTTTCTTTTGAAAACCTTAATACCCAAAAGTGCCTGTCCCTATTACTGTTCTTGACAAGCCGTATTCATTACTATATAGTAATAAACTATGGAAAAAGATGCCGAAGGTAAAAGACAAATTTTTCATGATAAATGCGCTGAAAACGGATTAAAGATAACGCCGCAGCGTACGATTATTTATGATGAACTGATAAAGGCCAAGGATCATCCTTCAGCCGATGATATTTATAAACGGGTCCGAAAAATATTGCCCAATATTTCTTTCGATACTGTGTACAGAACGCTGTTATCCTTTTCCGAAATCGGGATCATCCGTCCTGTTGAGGGCTACGGGGAAAAGAAGCGTTTCGACTCGGATACAGAAAATCATCATCATTTGCGCTGTATGCGTTGTCAGAAGATCATTGATTTCTATAACCCGGGCTATGATGCCTTGAAAATCCCGCCGGAATTTGAGACAAAATTTACTGTGTGGAACAAAAGGGTTGTTTTGGAGGGGGTTTGCCGAAATTGTTCTGACGGATCATAAATTTTTTTGTTATGTATGTAGTAATTATTACTATTTAGGAAAAACAAGAAAGTAGGTCGTATAAAATGTTATTTTAGTTTTGAGTGTTAATTGAGAATATTTTAACGAAAAGGAGTTTTAAATGGCCAAAGTTGCAATTGAAATGGTTAAGAAATCAGGGGTTGATCTGGACAGACTGTTAAATTTATTGATTAAAAATGCCTCCGCGGAGCTGACCACGTATTATTACTACACGATACTGCGTGCTAATCTTATCGGACTTGAGGGGGAGGGAATTAAGGAGATTGCCGAAACCGCGCGTATTGAGGACCGGAATCATTTTGAGGCCTTAATGCCGCGTATTTATAAGCTAGGGGATACACTCCCGAACTGCATGAAAGAATTTCATGATCTTTCGGCTTGTCCCCCGGCGAATCTTCCTAAGAATCCGGAGAATGCCATGGATATACTTAAAGTCCTGGTGGATGCTGAACGATGTGCGGTGCGGGGATATACTGAAATCTGCAATATGACTGCGGGCAAAGACCACAGGACCTATGACTTGGCGCTTGCTATTTTAAATGAAGAGATTGAGCATGAGTCGTGGTTTTCCGAATTTCTTGGAGAAGGCCCTTCCGGCCATTTTCTGCGCCGGGGAGAGACATCGCCGTTTGTATCAAAGTTTCTTAAATAATCAACGACAACCCCGGGGAGACATGACACAATGCCGTGACATCTCCCCGGGGTTGCTTTTTCCCATCCCTATAGGGAGTCGGGGGAAGCAAAATTATTCAACCCCGCTATGATTATGCCGTTAGGAAATTTCCCGGCATGTTGGAAAAATTTAAATATCACAAGTGATCCCGACGCTAAATTGAAACAATTGGCGGCAGGAGACGTTGATGGAGCTAAGAACGAACGCGCTTATTTGAGCAAGAGTAAGAAATTAAGGTTGACATTCGGCCGAAAATGTTTTATTTTGGTAATGAAAATCATTCCCAATAAGAGAGGCCTGAAATGAGAAGACATTGTCAGCATCAGTGGAGAGGACAAATTAAAGTCTGCGGTTACCGTATGACAAAGCCCCGCCAATCCATTATGGATGTCTTGGGGAAAACCGCCGAGCATTTAAGCGCAGAAGATATTTATCTGGCTGTTCACAAGTTTTATCCGAATATCGGTTTGACGACAGTTTACAGAAACCTTGAGTTGCTGGTCGACATGGGTATGGTTGTGAAATTTGAATTTGGTCACGGGAAAGCAAAATACGAACTCGCTGATGAATACGGCAAGAAAGGGCACCATCATCATCTGGTCTGCAAGAAATGTTCGAAGATTATTGATTACAGTGATTTCATGAAAGATGAGGTCCAGTTTCTGCAAAGGACAGAGAAAGGGCTTTCCGCGAAATATGATTTTCAGATAACAGACCATCTTATCCAATTTTACGGTTACTGTAACAGGTGCCGGGAGAAATAAAATTTTTTGGTATTAAATGAAAATGGTTTTCATTAAGAAATAGGGGGCCCCGTGATTCTGGCATCAGCAAAAGCCAAGGTCGAGTCGTACCTTAAAGAGGAAGATCTGTTCGAAGAAAATATCCTCGTCCGGGCCAAGGTCCTTTCTGCTCAGGAAGCCATCGGCAACCCGGAACGCGATGATTTTCCCCTGCTCAAGGGCCGGGAAAAGATTATGGAAGCGGATTTCAGAGGCTGTTTAGGTCACGCTTTCACGGATATGTACGGAGGTTTTGAAGGCCGGGTAGCAGAATTGTTCCGTATGCCGCTTAACAATAATTATCGAAGAGCCTTGCTGGTAGCGACCATTAATGCCCTGTCAAAGTACGGGGGGTTTGTCCATAATACGGTTCATTGTAAAGACCAACAGCCGCAAGAATGTGCCAGGCAGTGTGTGGAATACGTACAGCAGGATTTCCCCGGAATAAAAAATATCACCTTTGTGGGCTTTCAGCCGGCCTTGGCCGAAGCCTTTGCTCAACATTATTCCTTAAAGATCCTGGATCTGGATACCGGGAATATCGGGCAGGTGAAATATGATGTCCCAATTTTAGACGGGCAAAAAGATATGAAAGATGCCGTCCAATGGGCAGACATTGTTTTAGCCACGGGGTCCACGGTGGTTAACGGGAGTATTGATGAAATTGTCGCTGCGGCCGGATCTTCCCAAAAGGTTGTTTTTTACGGCGTCACGATCGCCGGGGTGGCTTACTGGCGGGGACTTCAAAGAGTTTGTTTTACACAATGAAAATGAAGGAAAGGATGAGCATGAGGACATATTTAGAATGTATACCTTGTTTTATGAAACAGGCCATTGAAATGGCCCATATGGTGACCGGCAACGAGATCCGGCACAAAAAAATTGTGGATGAAGTCGCCAAAATCATTCCGGACTTTTCTTTGGGGTGCACGCCTCCGGAAATGGCCCGGATGATCCACAAAGTGATGGAAAAACAGATGGGGGAAAGAGATTTTTATAAACAGGTCAAAGATCGCAGCAATAAGATGGCGCTTGAGTTGTATCCCAAATTGAAAGAGAAAGTCCTTAATTCAACGGACCGGTTGCTTACGGCTGTTGAAATAGCGATCGCCGGGAATGTCATTGATTATGCCGCTAAGAATACTTTGAATATAGAGGAAGAAATTGAAAAACTTTTCCAAGAAGAGTTTGCGAGTGTCGGCAGGACGGTATTTGCTTATGCCGAGTTTAAAAAAGCATTATCACAGGCCAGGCAAATCCTTTATCTGGCGGATAACGCCGGGGAAATTGTTTTTGACCGGGTGTTCATTGAAGAAATCCCGGAAGACAAAGAGATTATCTTTGCCGTAAGAGACAAACCTGTTATTAACGATGCCCTTCTTGAAGACGCCCGTGTCTGCGGGCTTGAAGGAAGGACTCGGCTGATCTCCAGCGGGGTGGACGCCCCCGGAACGATCCTGAAGTACTGTTCGCCGGAATTTGTAAAATTGTTTAAGGGCGCCGATATGGTCATCAGCAAGGGGCAGGGCAATTATGAGGCGTTAAATGATGAGAAAAGAGAGATCTTTTATCTTTTCAGGGCCAAATGTCCGTTAATTGCCCGGCATGCCAACGCTCACGTCGGTGATGTTGTTCTCATGAAGGGGTAAAAACCATGAAAATACAGATACTTTTCAACAGCCATGCTGTCCGGAAAGACCTTGCCACCGGGTGGGGGTTTTCCTGTCTTGTCAGCGGACAGGTGCTGTTTGACACGGGAGAAAAGGCGCTGTATCTCTCCAGGAATTTAGAGGAGCTGGGCGTAGATATGGATCTTCTGGAAGCGGCTGTTATTTCTCATGATCATTGGGATCATACGGGAGGACTGGAGGAAGTCTTAAAAAGACGTCCCGGGCTTGATGTTTACATTTGTCCGGGTTTCAGCAAAGAGTTAAAGCAGCGAATCGTATCCCTTAAGGGGCACGTCAGGGAAAACAGCGGTTTTTGCAGGATTAAAGATAATATTTATGTTACCGGAGAAATGGTCGGGACGTATAAGGAAAAGAATATTTCGGAACAGGCTGTGGTCATAGATACGGAGAAGGGGCTCACGGTCATTACCGGATGCGCCCATCCGCATATCCTGGATATGGTGGAAAGGGTCCGGCAGACTTTTACGGACAGACAGGTTTATGCCGTATTGGGCGGTTTTCACCTGATGGATAAAACCCAGCGGAGGATTCAGGCCATCATTCAGCATTTCTCTAAGCTGGGAATTCAAAAGGTGGGGCCGACGCATTGCTGCGGAACAGAGGCCGAGCATTTGTTCCGGGAGGCTTATCAGGAAAACTGTTTAGAATTAAAAGTGGGAGAAGAGATGGAGGTGTAATAGGAATGATGCAAAAAGCTGCAAAGATTTTTATGTGTTTATTTCTATGCTTCAGCGCAGTATTTTTTACGAACTCTTTGGCCTTCGGCTCGGAGGAAAGACCTGAAGAACCCCTGTGCGCGGTTTATATCACCGGGATTGGCTGCGGTAACTGCGCGGTGACCGACCCGGTTCTTTTCGTAGAGGCCACAAGGAATCATCCCCGTCTGATTTTATTTGAATATGAGATTTACCGTTCACGAGAGGAGAATCTGGAAGTCAAGGATCAATATTTTAAAAACTATATAGGCGAAGAACGTCCCGGGGTCCCGTTTTTAATTTTTAGCCAGGATAACCGCACTCTCGGACGGTACCAGGTGCTGGCTGCGGCTAAAACGATTAAAGACCTTGAGCCGAACGCCTTCCCGAAATGGGACGGAAGCGCCGTTCCGTTGGCAGAGCTTGATTTGACACGGCTTCCCGGGGCGCCCAAGATATGGACAAAAGACCGGGTGCTGATTCACGGGGAAGGCGGGGACGACAAGTTATTAAAGAGAATTCTGCTGGAAGATGATTTGTCGAAAATACTGCAGGATGTCCGGTTCGAAAAGGTTGAGCCGGAACCCGTGGTGATTTCCCGGGCCCAGCTGGACTTTGAATATGCCGTTAAGATAGGACATTGGCGTTTGCAGTGGAACGGCGAACCGCTTGTTATTGAAAAGCCGGAGCCTGATTCCATGGGTAAGAAGATGTTTTTCATGCTCGTGAGCCTGATGATCCTGGCGGTTTCCTTCACATTCTTCCGGGTCAGGAAAACACCGAAAGGCGCGGCCCTCCGGTTCGAGTTCCGCGGAAGGATCCGTGATTTTATCATCGCGATGGTCTCTTTAGCCTCGCTGGTCACGTTTTTCTTTTTTGCAAGAAATGTTACGCCCGACTTCCTCGAGAAGACCGGTTATGATATGCCGCTGCCGCTGTTTACTTTTCTCATTGCCCTGGTGGACGGTTTTAACCCCTGTAACATGTTTGTCCTGACGTGCCTGCTGGCCCTGTTAATCTCGACATCAGATTCGCGTAAGAGGCTTTATGCCGTGGCCTTGAGTTTTGTGGCCATGGTCTATGTGTTTTATTTCATGTTCATGGCCCTGTGGCTGAACGTTTTCAAGTATATCAGTTTCATTAACCCCTTGCGCATAGGCCTCGCCGTCATGGCTATTTTGGCCGGGCTCATAAACTGTAAAGAGCTGTTTTTCTTCCGCAAGGGGATTACGCTGATGATCCAGGACAGCCATAAGGACCCTTTGATGAGGAAGATGGACCAAATGAAGGAAATTATCCAGAAAGGGTCGTTCCCGCTTTTAATCACATCTTCCCTGGGACTGGCGGCACTGGCGTCTTTGGTCGAATTGCCCTGCACCGCAGGCTTCCCGATTATTTATACGGGGATATTAGCCGGCAAAGGGTTAAAGCTGACAACGAGTTATTATGTTTATCTCATGTATTATAATTTGGTTTATGTGCTGCCTTTGCTCGTGATTGTTTCTATATTCGTTTATACGCTCAAAGCCCGAAAAATAACACAAAGGCAGATGGAAATTATTAAGTTTATCGGGGGAATCATCATGCTGTTGCTGGGGATTGTGCTTTTGGTCAATCCCGGGTTGCTGGGGTTAGGTATTGGATAATATGGATCTTGCCGCAAAGGCGGAATTCAGTCAAAGGAGGTGATACAAATGCCAGGAGGAGACAGAACCGGCCCTATGGGAATGGGGTCAAGAACAGGACGCGGGGCAGGATACTGTTCCGGGTACAATATGCCGGGTTTTGCCAACCCGATGCCGGCGGGGGGCTTTCGTTTTCATCGAGGTATGGGACGGGGGTTCGGCCGCGGCCGGGGTTGGGGCATGAGACGCAACGGCTCTTATCCCTACGGAGCGCCGTATGCTTCTGACAAAGAGGAAGCGGAAATCTTAAGAGACCAAGTCAGAGCCATGCAGGAGGGGATCGAAGCCATGAATGCCCGCATCAAAGAATTGGAATCTAACACGGCATAAGGTGAAAATGAACGATTATAACTTATAGATGGGAGTAGGTCCGGCTTACTCCCATCTGCCTTTGGGATTTTTGACAGGAGGTTTATTTTGAAAGTCGCTATTGCAACAGATCATGATTCTGTCTCCGCTCATTTCGGACGATGCCCGTCTTTTACCATTGTCGATATGGAAGACGGGAAGGTGACGGGTCAGAAAACGATTGATAATCCGGGACATCAGCCGGGGTTAATCCCGCAGTTTTTGCACGAACAAGGCGTTCAATGTATTATTGCCGGCGGAATGGGGATGCGCGCCACCGGTTTTTTTGCCGAGTACGGCATACAGACTATTGTGGGGATACAGGGAACGATCGGCGAGGTTGTCGGGCAGCTGCAGGCCGGGACATTACAGGGGGGAGAAAGCCTTTGCAAGCCAGGGGCGGGCAAAGGATATGGGTTGGACAAGACCATATGTGATCATCCCCATGAAGATAACTGCGAACATGAAGAGAGGTGACGGGAATGAGAATTTGTATAACATCGGAGGGGAAAGATTTAGCGGCAAACGTTGATCAGCGTTTCGGACGCTGTCAGTATTTTATTTTCATTGATACCGAGACTTCGGAATTTGAAGCGGTGGAGAATGAAAATGTGTCCGGGATGGGCGGTGTCGGCGTTCAATCCGGACAGCTTGTGGCTGAGCAACAGGCCAAGGTTGTCATCACAGGCAAGGTGGGGCCTAATGCCTCCCAGACATTAGAGGCGGCCGGGATTGATGTTGTTGTCAATGTCTCGGGTTCTGTCAAAGATGCTCTGGAGAAATTTAAAAACGGTGAGCTTAAAGTGAGCAAGGGACCTAATACGGAAGAGAAATCAGGATTAAATGCTTGAAAGGGGTGTCTCATGCCCGGAGGAAACGGACTCGGACCCAATAATTCAGGACAAGGCCGCGGCCGGGGAAGAGGAGGGGCCGGCCAGGGAGGAAATTGTGTGTGTCCCAACTGCGGGACCAGGGTCCCTCATAAGAGAGGCTTTCCCTGCAATACGGTAGCTTGTCCGGCCTGCGGCCGTAAGATGACGAGGGAGTCATGAAAGAACAGATGACAGAGAATCATAAAATTTATCAGGAGCGGATCCGGCTGTTCCGGGAATTCGGATATGACGTCATCCGGGAAAGAGATTTTATTATTGAAAAATCTCAACCGATTGAAGGACGGATATTAGAACTCGGGACCGGCAAAGGATATTTTACGCTTGCCTTGGCTCAAAAGGGTCATCATTTGACAACAGTGGACATCTCTGACGAGGAGCAGAGGTTTGCCCGTATGAATATTGAGTATGCCGGGCTGGAGTCTCAGGTAAGCTTTGTCATGGGCGACGCGGAACATCTTCAGTTCGCTGACGAGAGTTTTGACATCGTGTTTGCCATCAATTTTATTCATCACCTGGATCATCCTTTTAAAGTTGTTGATGAATTGATTCGGGTGGTTTCCCGGAAAGGAAAAATTATTTTAAGTGATTTTAACCAGAAAGGTTTTGAGCTTATCGGCCGGATTCATGCCAGCGAAGGCCGGCACCATTCGCGCGGACAATGTCACTTAAAGGATGTGGAAAAATATTTATCGGATAAAAATTATCAAGTCAAGGTCTATGGCACAGATTGCCAGGAGCTCTTGATTTTCTGTCAAAGGGGCTGTTAAACGGTATGATTATTTCAGTGGCCAGCGGAAAAGGCGGCACAGGAAAGACCACGGTGGCAACAAGCCTGGCCTTGTCGCTTCCTCAGGTGCAGATTCTGGACTGCGACGTTGAAGAACCCAATGCCCATATTTTTATAAAACCGGCCATAGGGCATCAAGACCCCGTCTTCATCCCCGTTCCGCAAATCCAAGAGAACCTTTGCGGGCACTGCGGACGCTGCCAGAAAGTCTGCGCCTACAATGCGATCGCCGTCTTAAAAGACCGGGTCCTGGTCTTCCCGGAACTTTGCCATGGGTGCGGGTCCTGTTCTTATTTTTGTCCCCAGAAAGCCATTCAGGAAGTCGGCAAGGAGATCGGCGTCGTTGAATTCGGGGAGGCCCGTGGACTGCAGTTTGTGCACGGAAAGCTGCATATCGGCCAGGCCATGGCCCCGCCGCTTATCCGGGCCGTTAAAGAAAATATCAATTCCACAAGAACCGTGATCATTGATGCGCCGCCGGGAACGTCCTGCCCTGTTATTGAGGCCATCAGGATCAGCGATTTTTGTCTCCTGGTCACGGAACCGACCCCTTTCGGGCTCAATGATTTGATATTGGCTGTAGAGGTTTTACGCAAACTGAACATCCCTTTCGGGGTGGTTATCAATCGCGCGGATTTGGGGGATGAACGGACGGAACAGTATTGTCAAGAAGAACACATTCCTGTTTACCTGCGGATCCCTTTTTCCAGAAAAATAGCCGAAGGTTATTCGCGGGGTGAAACCGTTGTTGAAACATGTCCTGAATATAAAGAGAAATTTCGGCAGCTGTTTGAAAAGATCGAAGAAAAAATCAAGCAAAGATAGGGGGAGAGTATGGAAAAGAAGACAGATGTTTTAGTCATCGGGGGCGGCCCGGCCGGGATCATCAGCGCTATTACAGCAAAAAAATATTATCCGGATAAAGACATTGTCGTTATGAAGGACATTGCGGAGGGTGTCATTCCCTGCGGTATCCCTTATATGTTTGCGAGCCTGGATCATCCTCAGGATAATGCCCTGGGGACGGCTTCATTGGACAAGAATCATATTCATGTCGTGATTGACAAGGCGAAGTCTGTTCAGCGTGGGGAAAAATGCGTTCAGACCGAACAGGGGGATCAATATCATTACGAAAAATTGATTCTGGCCATGGGGTCGACGCCGGTTATTTTGCCGATAAAGGGAATCGACAAGAAAGGCGTCTATCCCATTCACAAAGAAATGGGGTATTTAAAAGAAGCGGTCAGCCAGATTCAGCAGTGTAAGGATGTGATTATTATAGGCGGAGGATTTATCGGTGTTGAATTCGCGGATGAATTGTCTAAAAGAAAAGGGATCAACGTCAGTCTCGTGGAGATGCTGCCGCATCTGCTCGCCAATTCCTTTGATGACGAGTTCTCCCAAATGGCGGAAGCCCGGTTAAAAGAGAAAGGCGTCCAGGTTTTAACGAACACGCGCATTGCAGAGATAGCCGGGCAGGAGAAAGTGGAAAAGGTCTGTTTCTCGAACGGTCAGGAACAGCCGGCCGATGCCGTTATCCTTGGCATAGGTTCCAGGCCGAATGTGCATTTAGCCGAAGAAGCGGGACTGGAGCTGGGCAGTTGCAAGGGTGTCCTGGTTGATGAGTATATGCGAACGACTGTGGATCCGGATATTTTTGCCGTGGGAGACTGTTCCTGCAAAAGGGATTTTTATACGAGGAAGGCGATCCCTGTTATGCTGGCCTCAACGGCCACGGCGGAAGCCAGAATCGCCGGGGCTAATCTTTATCAAATCAAAGTCGTGCGTGAGAATAAGGGCACCATTGCGATTTATTCCACATATATTGACGGTCTGGTGCTGGGGTCCGCGGGGCTGACGGAGCAGACGGCCCGCAGAGAAGGGTTTGAGATCGTCGTCGGGACAGCAGACGGCATTGATAAGCATCCGGCATCTCTCCCGGGAGCCAGCCAGGGAAAGGTCAAACTGATTTTTTCCAAACAGTCAGGGATTATCTTGGGAGGACAGGTCAGCTGCGGGATGTCGTGCGCCCAGCTGATCAACGTCATCGGGCTTGCCATTCAGAAGCGCATGTCCTTTACGGAATTAGAAACCCTGCAGGTGGCCACGCATCCCTATTTGACCAGCGCCCCGACCGTGTACCCTCTTGTTCAGGCCGCGCAGGATGCTTACGGTAAAATGTGATGTCTTTCAGGAACGAGGTCTTATGAAACAAATTGTTGTGATCAGCGGAAAAGGCGGCACAGGCAAAACGGTCCTTACGGCGAGTTTGGCGGCGCTCGCCGATAATAAAGTTATGGTGGATTGCGACGTTGATGCCGCGGACCTGCATTTATTGCTGCAGCCGGATATCCTTCAGAGACAGGAGTTTAAAAGCGGAGTTACGGCTTTCCTGGACAAGGCCCTCTGCGCTCAATGCGGGCAGTGCCGGGAGATATGCCGTTTTGACGCTATCGACAAGGATTTCCAAATTGATCCTGTTTCCTGTGAGGGGTGCGCATTTTGTCATCATGTCTGTCCTGTCGGGGCGATAGAGATGAAGGAGAATATCGCCGGGGAATGGTTTGTGTCGGAGTCACGTTTCGGACCGATGGTCCATGCAAAATTGGGAATCGCGGAAGAAAATTCCGGGAAGCTGGTGAGCCTGGTCAGGAAGAAAGCCAAAGAGCTGGCCGAACAGAAAAATTGCGATTGGATTATCATTGACGGGTCTCCGGGGATAGGCTGTCCGGTTATCGCTTCGTTATCCGGAGTGGATTTTGCTCTGGTGGTCACTGAGCCTACTTTGTCCGGCTGGCATGATGCTTTGAGAGTTATCGAAGTGGCCAGACATTTCGGCATTCCGCCTAAGGTGGTCGTTAATAAATATGATTTAAATCCGGATATGTCCGGCCTGATTCTGCAGGCCTGTAAAAGCCAGGGGATAGAGGTTGTCGGAAAGATCGGTTTTGATAAAGCCGTTGTGCATGCCATGGTGCGGGGAAAAACGATTATTGAGGGCGGTGACAGCAGGGCTAAAAAAGACGTGACGGCCATATGGGAAACCATAAAACAGCAGAGCCAATAACGCGGATTATCCCGGTAAAGACTGGAGTATATCTTTAGAACTGACGTTGCCGCAGCTTTAGGGCGAAAACATATTTGAAAAAAGGAAAGGAACCATGCAAAAGGCTGAAGAACAGGAAAAAATTCTGCAGGACCGCCGCCTTCAAGAACGGCTGCAGAAAATACGGCATAAACTTATTGTCATGAGCGGTAAAGGCGGGGTCGGAAAGACCACGGTCGCCGTTAACCTCGCTTATGAACTCGCTCTGCGGGGGAAGCAGGTCGGTATTTTGGACGTGGATATGCACGGCCCGAATATCGCCAAAATGCTGGGGGTTGAGGATGTCAGGCTGGCAGGGTCGGAAAAAGGCATAGAGGCTTTGGCGGTTCTGCCTAATCTTAAAGCGGTCAGCATGGCGATGCTGCTGGAGCATCAGGATCAGCCCGTTATCTGGCGGGGGCCTCTTAAGATGGCCACGATCAAACAATTTTTGAGTGATGTGAACTGGGGGTCTCTGGATTATCTGGTCATTGATTCTCCTCCGGGAACAGGGGATGAACCTTTGAGTGTCTGCCAGCTCATCCCGGATATCAGCGGAGCCGTTATTGTGACGACGCCTCAGGATGTCGCCATTTTAGATTCCCGCAAGAGCGTGGCTTTTGCAAAGTCCATAGGTGTTCCGCTGGTCGGTATCATTGAAAATATGAGCGGATTTGCCTGCCCGCATTGCCAGAAACCGATTGAATTATTCGGAGAAGGGGGCGGGAGGGAAGCTGCTGAGGATCTGAACGTTCCTTTTTTAGGGCAGATCCCTGTAAATCCCCAAATTGTCAGGCAAAGCGACACGGGGCAGCCTTATGTTCAGTTAACGAGAAACGATCCGTCATCCTGTGTCATGAGCAAGATCGTTGAAAAGATCATCAAACATTTAGGTCATGACTGTCAAAAAATTTAGATATATTTACGGCCCCGTACCGTCCTGGCGGCTGGGGCGTTCGTTAGGGATAGATCCTGTCTCCAAAGGAAGAAAGGTCTGCAGTTATGACTGTATCTACTGCCAGGTCGGAAAGACCGGGCTTTTAACGGACGAAAGACATCATTTTATCGATTGTGAGGATATTATTAAAGAGTTGAATTCCCTGCCTCCTCTGACGATAGATACCGTTACATTTTCCGGAGCCGGGGAACCGACCCTGGCCGCTAACCTGGGAGAGATGATCAGAGCTGTCAAACAGACCAGAAAAGAGAAGGTCGCCGTTATAACGAATTCCTCTTTATTGCCGAGAAAAGACGTGCAGGAGGATCTGTCCTCAGCGGATCTGGTGGTCGCGAAACTTGATGCTCCCACACAAGACGTTTTTTCTTCGGTCAATGCGCCTTTTAAGACAGTGAAGCTTGCGGATATTATCTCCGGTCTCAAATCGTTCAGGAATGTCTATCAGGGAAAATTGGCCTTGCAGATTATGTTTATCGGAGAGAATAAAGCCTGTGCGGAAGATATCGCGCAGATTGTCAAGTCCATTCGTCCGGACGAAGTCCAGATCAACACACCGCTGAGGCCCTGCCGGGTCAACCCTTTATCCGAGGCTGAACTGGATAGGGTGGGGATTTATTTCCGTGGCGTCAGCACTGTTTTTGTATATAAAGCAGAGAAGAAGACTGTTGCCCCGTTGAGTGACGGTGATACTTTAAAGAGAAGAGGCAAAGTGTTATGAATCTTTTGCAGATCAAGACCTATCCCGAGGAAGTTTTGCGGATGAAATGTCAGCCGGTTAAGGGGATCACAGAAAGGGAGCAGACTCTTTCCCGGCAGATGTTGTCGACAATGCATTATTTTAAAGGTGTAGGATTAGCCGCCCCGCAGGTTGGTATTGCCGAGCAGATGATTGTTGTTGATATAGGGGAAGGGGCGCTCTTTTTAGCCAATCCCGAGATAGTTCATAAAAAAGGGACTAGTATGTTAGAAGAAGGGTGTTTGAGTGTGCCGGATATGCAGGTGAAAGTCCTGCGCAGTTATGAAATAATAGTCAAAGGGCTCAATGAAAGGGGGGCGGTTCAGGAGATCAAGGCCAAGGACTTTATGGCGACGGTGCTTCAGCATGAGATCGACCACCTGGAGGGGAAGCTTATTATAGATTATTTGCCCTTTTTAAAGAGAATTGATTTTGAAATGAAGCAAAAAAAAAATCCGCAAAAATAAGACTGCCGCAATTACTGCCGCTGTAGAAACATTTCGTGCATTAAAGACTTGCCTAGTCAGAGGCAATATGCTATCTCTTATAAAGGCCCGGGAAAGATGATTAGAGCAAATTCCCGGGAGCCAATGATATTTCAATAAAACAAGGAGCCGGGGATGAACGATTTTAATGAATCGCCTGTTGAGAGGGATGTGTCCGTATATCCCCGGGCGATTGTGGATTTGGCCCGGAATCCTCCTCTCTATACCAGAATGAACGATTTTACGAGTTCAGCTTTTATGAAAGGGGCCTGCGGGGATTCCATGGAATTTTATCTTTATATTAAAGAGGGGGTTATTGAGCAGGCAAGTTTTTATACGGATGGCTGTGTTTCCACGCGTGCCTGCGGTTCCGTTGCGGCACAATTTGTTTCGGGAAAAAGACTGGAAGAGGCTTTGGCTATCTCGCCCAAAATGATTCTTGACCGGCTTGACGGATTGCCGGCTGATTTTAATCACTGCGCCGTCCTGGCGGTCATGACATTTTTAAAAGCTGCCGCAGAATATTTGTTGCAACCTTGACTTTAACAGTGTGTTATAGATGTGTCATCCTGCCGTACCAGCAGATTACGTTCGGCAGCCATAATCTCTTAACCGGAAACTTTTCCCCTTTTTGTCCCACTTTCTGTTAGAATCAATCCATTAAAAAGACGGAATTTGTTTTGGTATTTAAATAAGGCCCCATAAGCCTTGGAAAGATATGTGACAAAATGAAATATCAGCACGGACTATTTCTTAACCCTTATACGGAAAGCAGTTCTACCAGTGCCATGCGGATGTATCCGCCCGTTGGCCTTGAATACGTCGCTACGAGCGCTAAGGAGTATATGCATAAAGTGACGGTCATTGATTTAAGGCAGGAAAAAGAATTATGCGATGTTAATAATTTGCTGGAATTTATCAGACAGGAAAAGATTGATTTTATCGGAGTGAGTATCACGTGGGACCGGCAGTTCCAGCAGATTTGCGATTTGCTCAACAAACTGCCGAAGGATATTCTTTTGGTCATCGGAGGATATAAAGCGACAGAGCGTGCCGATGAACTGCTGGAGCAGTGCGACACCGTTGATATCGTTGTCCGGGGTGAAGGGGAAATGACGATTAAGGACATATTAAGCGGTGTCCCGCGTAAGGACATATTGGGGATATCCTATCGGGAGCAAGGGGAACTCATTCATAATGGTTTCAGACCATTTGTTGCGGCAGATCAAATCCCGCCCCCGGACCGCAGCTTAAGACGGTCGAAATACCGTCTTGCCTTGAATGGGATTAATGTGGCCAACCTCTCGTTCGATTCCGTTTTAACCGCGAGAGGATGTCCGTTCAATTGTAAATTTTGCACATTCAACTTGAATCCTTTAGGACAGAAGCGGCAATACTCCGAGCGCAGTATCAAATCTGTCGTGGATGAGATTGAAAGTATTCCCGCCGGAGTGATTTTGTTCGGGGATGATGAAGTCTTTGCCAATAAAAAGAGGGCCGAGAAACTCTGCGATGAAATTATCGCACGCAAATTGAAAAAAAGGTTCATCGCCCAGACGAGAATCGACATCGCCGGATATCCGCGTTTGCTGGATAAAATGGTTAAAGCCGGATTTAAGGCTCTTTTGGTGGGGATCGAGTCTCCGCATGATTGGGTCCTTGAACAGTTTAATAAAGGTTTTAATTCCCGTAAGATCAGGGAGGCCTTTAAGGTGCTGACTCAATATCCTATTTACTTTCACGGTTATTTTATTTTTGGCAATATCGGGGAAACAGAGGAGGAGATGCTTTATATCCCTGAATTTGCCAAGGAAATAGGCGTTGATGGGGTGACATATAATAAATTAAGGATAGAGAAGTTTTCGTCTTTAAGAGAACTGGCGGAAAAAACTCCGGGATATCATATTACAGACAGAGGAGAGCTCTATTCTGATAAATACAGTCACGCGGCCCTGAAAAAGATAGGGCGAAGGATGCATTATGCTTTTTATACGCCCGGCCGGTTTATCAAATTATTGAAAAAGAATATTTTTGAAGTGCGGTTTTTCAGGGCTTCGGAGCTGATTTTGTTTGTTTTGTCCATACCTGTTCTTCTTGGCGCGGCTCTGTTGGGAGAACTAAAAAAAGGAAGGCTGGCGGATTGTTTTACCCGGTCATTTATTAAAAATGTTTAGAAGCAGCGGCCCTCCGTCACCGGGCGTGACTTGACAAGCGAAGAGCTTCCTGTTATATTATTAGATATATTAGTTAGTAACCCCTGTCCTTAGTATTTCAAACCCTCACCTTTTTAATGCCCAAGTTTTCATATTTCTTGGAGTAATCCTCTTTTCTCGGACTATCTTTGATATCTTTGAGACAAGAAGTTTTATATATTGTTAACTCAAATAACCGGAGAAATTCACATGACCATTATCGGCCCTAAATCACAACTTAAATATTTCCAAAGAGTTATATCCGTGTTTGTCCTTGTCCCGTTTCTGGCAGCCTTCATTCTGAGTCCGCAGACCGTTTATGCGCGCTCTGTGCAGACGGTCCTGGATTTGCCTGCTCCGGGGAGCATGGTCCAAAAGAGTGCTGGATATACTCCGACCATTGTGCGGGGGATGACGCTGCATCCGGAGAATCCTTTGGAGTTTGATTTTATTATTGATACCGGGGATGCCGCATTGGACGGGGGAGCGTTTCAGGAAGAAGCCAACACCCTGATCAAATATTTTCTGGCTTCTCTCACTGTTCCGGAAAAAGATTTGTGGGTAAATTTATCTCCTTATGAAAAAGAGCGTATTGTTCCCGATGACTTCGGCGTTACGGAAATGGGGCGGGATCTTCTGGCCCAGGATTATTTATTAAAACAGCTGACGGCGTCTTTGCTATATCCGGAAGAAGCCTTGGGCGAAAGGTTTTGGCAGAAAATTTATAAAAAAGCCGAGGATATTCTCGGGACAGCCAATATCCCCGTTAATACGTTTAATAAAGTGTGGATTGTCCCGGACAAAGCCGAGGTGTGGGAATACAACGGCAGCGTCTTTATTATCGAAAGTCATCTTAAGGTTATGCTGGAGGAAGATTACTTGACTTTATCTAAAAGCGCGGCAGAGAACGGCCCGGTGGCCGCGAAAATGACGGAAGAACAAGTTAAAGACGTTAATAAGTTAGGGTCCGATATCTTACGGGAAGTCATTCTGCCGGAAATTGAGAAGGAAGTGAACGAAGGACAGAATTTTGCCAGATTAAGACAGGTGTATCATTCTCTGATATTGGCAGCCTGGTACAAGGGGGCCTTAAAAGAGACTTTGCTGGGACAGCTTTATGTTGACCAGAACAAAATTAAAGGCATTGATCTGGAGGACCGCGATATAAAGAAAAAGATATACAGCCAGTATCTGGCTGCTTTTCAAAAAGGCGTCTACAATTATATTAAGGAAGATATCGATCCCGATACTCAGAAAATGACTCCCCGGAAATATTTCTCCGGCGGTTTTTCCTCTATGGCCGGAGGGGTGACGATTACGCAAAGAGTCAACCGTTCCCGGCGAAGCGGATCCCCTCTGACCCAGCCGCGGCATGTCCTGGAAAAAGCTTCTTCTCCGATCGGAAAAGACCGTCTTGTCACCTTCCGTGCGCTTGACGTTGGCCCGGCCGCCTCTGAGACAGAAATGGCCCGGACATTTTCCTACCCCGTGAAAGGGGTTAAAACAGCATCATCTCCTATTCAGGATTTGATGGCGGAAAGGGGAACGGACATCATCGCCATTAATCAGGACATGATGCAGTTTATTACGCGACACGGATTTTTCCCGAATGCCGAGGTCACCGCCTTACAGCTGAGTGAGGGCAGAGAGGATGTCGATATTCAGACGATCTTAAGTGACCCGATGGTCAACTCCGTTTATGCCACCTCTGTCGCTCAGGCCCTGGCGTCTATCCTTTTTGCCGGCCAGGGAAAGGACGGTAAAGAAATAGGGGACGGAAACGCGGTTGACGCGACCCATGAAAGCCGTAAACTTTATGTCCAGCTGTATCCCGATAAAGCCGTGGTGACCTGGGCTTCCGAAGGGAAACGGGACGCGTCATTCTTTATTGAACTCAACCGTATTTATTATTCCGGGTATAATGAAACAGACGGCAAACTTTTTCGGGATTTTGGCTTGATCACCAGAGACGATTTCATCAAGCAAGGGATTGACGTTGATGTTGTGGACAATATCATTAACACGCTTATGGACAAAGAATGGTTCGGTTACGTTAATGACAGAGGGCAGGGGCATTTTAAAAAGGATTTCGATGCTATCCGCAGCAAAGTATCCGGAGAATTCGACGGGGCAACGGTCGGACAACTGGAAGCGGTTTTTAATGAGGCGTGGTTCCGGTCGAAAGTCGAACGTGACGAGGAAATTGTCCGTTTAAGACGCCTGGGTGTTGACATCGAATTCTCCGCCGATGACGGCTTAGAGCATACCAACGCTTTGGTGCAGAATATTAAAGACAGCTGGGCCCTGGCGGCTTTAGTGAGTGATGAATATGCCGATATTCATGATGCCCCGCGCAACCCGGTGGATGATAATTCCCGTATAGCCGGGATCAGTTTTTATGCCCCGGATGAAGCCGGTGTGAATTACCTTGATCTGCCTTCTGTGGCTCTTCCTAAAATTGCCCGGTCGAATGCTTTGGCCCAGGGGCTGGAGGAAAATACTGCCGCATTCGACGAGTACGTTGATAATTATATTAACCATACTCTTGTCGTCATGCTCGGGCCGCGGGCCAAGGGGTATCAGAAAGGCGTAGATGATTCCGGAGATCACAGAAACCGTTTGGATATTGCCGACGCGGTGAAGCTGCAGGAAAAATATCCGGGGCTGCGGCTTTATACGCCCGGGGATGGCGATTATGCGGCCAGGGAAGTGTCTTCGCTGGGGCTGGATTTGGACGGGTATCATATGGTGACTTTTAAACGCAGCGGTTCTGCCGAGGCTTCCATGGCGGAAGTCGTCGCGGGCCTTGTTCCCAACGGGCAGTTTGTCAGCGAGAACGTTTCGAAAACGGCAACGGCAGATCTGGTCGCCGCCGAAGTAGCCAAAGACTACACGGATAAAGAACTGCAGAGCTTTTCCGCCAACGGGTATTCTGAGGCTGATTATATGGGCCGGCGCCCGGTATTCACCGGGAAAGGGGCGGTTGCGATGAGTGCCGTGACCGGGGCTTCTCCTCATCAGTTTGGCCCGACCATGGCCAGGCTCATGAAACGCATCAATTTTGACAAAGAAACGAACACGGCAACGGTTAACACCCTGCTGGTAACCCCGGACGGCGCCAGCTTTATTTTGAGGACCAGATTGAAAAGTGCGGATATCGCCGAGGCCAAGACCAGAATCGCCAATGCGAGTAATGTTTCCGCCGAATATGTGGAAAACAGGGCCAGTCATCTGGGAATAACTCCGGACGAATTTGTCAATGAGATGGATGCGGTCATGGGAGCAGCGGAGAAAAATATCGTTTATGCGGATGATCATCCCGAGTTTATTGAAAGATCGGTTAGTCTGTTAGGGGAAATCTTTTCCCGCGTGCAGAAAAGCGTCGGAGATGTGGATGCCGGAACAGGGGTGGCTGTTTTCCGGGGGCATGTCACCGAAGAGCTAAAAGCCCAGATCGCTTCGTTAAGAAAGGAGTCTGTCGGCATAAGAGTCGTGTTGATGACGCAGGATGAGATCGACGTAGACCAAGTCAGGGAGCATGGGGTTGATATTGCGATCTCTATTCAGCGTGATGAAGGCACGCCGAAGGATTTGGGTGAACTCATCCAGCACGCCCTGACAGGAACGGCCTTGTCCTATCCGGTCACGGTGATCAATGAGGCGGCGCTGCTTCTTCCGGAAGAAGCGGGCACAGCACTTGTTTCTTCTCCCCTTGAAAAAGTTGATGACATGACGGCTTATTCGGCCCCCGGTGGTATTGATTTGAACCTGGACTTGCTGGACATGCAGATCAAACGTGACGGCCGGGGCATTCCGTTGTCTTTTCAGCAGCAGCCGGTTGAAAATATCCATATCGAAGGTCTTGTCCCGGTCATTGTTCATATCGCACCGGTCGATGCTTCCATGTCTTTTGTGGGGCATACGAATTAACAGGGTTCCCGGGAGGGACAAAGATCCCTGTGTTTTTCTTCGTGCAGGTCCTTTCTATCCCTTCTCTGGTCCCCGCCCTTCCCGGGGATCCAGAGAAGGCCTGTTTGCAATCCTGCCGGCACTTCTCATTTCATTTCTTTCCAAAATTATTTTTTTACGCTATGATATAACCATCTTTATATCTAGTATTTATCCATTACCGCTTTTACAGCATATCCATTCACAATGCTTGAAAAACTTATAGCTTACTTCGCTAAAAGACATCTTCTCACCAACCTTATATTTGTTTCAATCTTTATCTGCGGGATATTTTCCTGGAATAACACCAGCAAGGAGGAACTGCCGGACATCACGTTTGACAGGGTCAGGGTTTCTGTGAACTATCAAGGGGCTCCGGCCGAAGATGTCGAATATTTTGTCAGCAAGCCCATAGAGGAAGCTGTCCGGGGGCTGGACGGGGTGCATAAAGTCACCAGCACCTCAAGTGTAGGGACGTCCAGCGTTTCGATAGAGATCGAGCAGGATTATCCCAATATAGATGAGGTGGTGACGGAAATCAGGAACACTGTCCTGGATGTGGATCTGCCGGATGAGATCGTTGATGACCCCAACATCCGGGTCTTTAAAACAAGCAAAAAGGCTATTATTGATATCGCTCTTTATAATGATGATATCCACATCTTGAATGCGGAACAAAGGCGCGACCTGCAGAAATATGCTTTTGCCCTTGAAAATCAGCTCCTGAATCTTTCCCATGTCAATAGTGTTAACCGGCGCGGTTATCTGCAGGAAGAGCTGCAGATAAAAGTTCAGCCGCAGAAACTTCTTAAATATGAGATCCCGTTCAACACGGTCATGGAGGAGATTAAAAATAACCATGTCCGAAAACCCGCCGGGACCATCGAAACCCGGGAAGAACCCCAGGTCACGCTGGTTTCTGAATTGGATACCCCGCAGGAACTGAAGGATCTGATCATTCAGGGCGGGTTTGACGGGCAGGTTGTCCGGCTGGGGGAGGTCGCTGATATTATCGAAGGTTTTGAGAAAAGCAAAGAGATCCAAAAAGTCAACGGCCGGCAGGCGGTCATTTTAAATGTTGTCAAAAACAGTTCGTACGGAATTATTGAAGCTCTTGACAGCGTCAATAAAGTTGTGGACCGCTTCCGGGAGAATAATCTTAAAGATACTCCGCTCAAACTGGTGCTCCTGGATGACGAATCCATTGATATCCGCAACAGGCTGTCCCTTATTGCGTTAAACGGAACGATCGGGTTCGTCCTGATTGTCATCACCCTGTTCGTTTTTCTTAACAGACGGGCGGGGCTGTGGGTGGCCATGGGGATACCTTTCACGCTTTGTTTTACGGCTATCCTCGCCCCTTTAATGGGACACACCATAAACGGGATGACGCTCGCGGCCATCATCATTGTCATGGGGATCATTGTCGATGATGCGATTGTCGTTGCCGAGAATATCACGCGGCTGACGAATCAGGGGATGGCGCGAAGAGAAGCGGTCGTGAAAGGCACGGCCTATGTGATGTTGCCTGTTTTAGCCAGCATTATTACAACGTGTGTGGCTTTCATCCCGCTTTATTTTTTTGAAGGGCATTTCGGGAAATTCATTCAGCCTATTCCGACGATCATATTCCTTGTTCTGGGGGCGAGTTTCCTTGAGTCCATTTTTATTCTTCCCGGGCACATGGACTTGAGGATCCCTTTCCTGAACAAGTTAAACGGGAGAAACAAAGCTGTCCCTAAAGCCAGCCGCCAGAGTCATTGGTTTGAAGAGATTGAAGACCGGTACGGCCGTTTCATCCAGAGAATCCTTTCTTATAAGGGAGTTGTCTTAATGTTTTTTGTGGCGCTGCTGGTGCTCTCCGGATTCTTGATCAGGCACCGGTTCAAGTTTGTGATGTTCCCGCACGAGGAGACGCGGGACATCGTTATTTCCGGAGAAGTCCCTGCGGGGGCGAAGCGTTTTGAGACAGCCGAAGAAACACGGAAGATTGAGGAATTTATCCTGAAGAATTTTGCCAAAGAGAAGGTCGGCATCAGGACGGATATTGCCAGAAGCAGGCGGGGCGGGGCTGTCGAGGAAAACAATTTCCGGATACTGTTTGAGATCCTGCCCAAGGAGAGACGGAAGAAATCGGCGGATCAGATTGTCAAAGAGTTAAAGAAGGGCACGGAATCTTTTTCGGGATTTCAGAAATTGAATTTTAGAAAAAGCCGGTGGGGGCAGGATTCGGGCAGCGCGCTTGAACTCATGGTTCAGCAGAATGACGATGCTTTACGGCTGCGGATTGTTGAAGAACTCATGAAGAAAATGAAGGAACACCCGGCCCTGGAGAATATCGAGGTGGACGGGGACATGTATATTGATGAGTACCGGATCGACATCAACAGGGATAAGGTCAAGCGCCTTTCGATCAATCCCGTGGATATTGCCTCGACATTCCGGGCAGCCCTCGAAGGCAGCGTCCTTTATGAGTTTACCGGGGTCGATGAAGATATCCAGGTGCGTTTTACGATTGTTGATGAGGCCAAAGATGATATAGAGAAAGTCCTGAACCTTCCTGTCGAAAATAAAGGGAATTACCTGGTGCCTTTGCGGGACGTGGTGCATGTGGAAAAAGTGCGTTCTCCTAATTCCATAACCCGGGAAGACCTCAAGCGGACCACGATCATCGACGCGGATCTGAAGAAGAAAAAGGGATATACCCCGCTTGATATTGCCGAGGATTTCGAGGAAAACATCTTCCCGGAAATTCTCAGCCGGTATCCGACGACCACATTGTCTTTTGCCGGGGAAGTGGAAAGCACGAGAGAATCCCGGGCGGACCTGATAAGCGCCGTCTTGCTGGTTGTTTTATTGATCTATATTGTGCTGGCGGTGCTTTTTAATTCATTGCTGCGGCCTTTGATCATTATGCTGGCGATCCCTTTCGGCGTTGTCGGTATCGTTCTGGCTTTCTGGCTGCACGGGAAAGTTTTATTCGGGTTTTTTGCGGCTATCGGAGCTTTGGGGTTAGCCGGGGTGGTTGTGAACGACTCCATCATTATGCTGGTCAAGCTCGACAGGGAATATGATCCGGGGGCAGGGAAGAAACAGTCTCATCAGCAGATAGCCGGTATTGCTAAGACGCGGCTCAGGGCGGTCGTCTTGACCACCCTGACGACGGTGGCCGGTGTTTTGCCGACAGCTTACGGGTTTGCCGGTCATGACGCCATGCTGGCCGAGATGATGCTGGCATTAGCCTGGGGGCTTATTTTTGGGACACTGATTACATTGATTCTTATCCCCTGTATTTATTCTTTTTTGAAGGATTTTGAATGTAAATTCGGTATCAAAGGATGACAGCCTATGCGACATAAGATATATTTTATTCTTTTTCTTTTTATGACAGTCACCCTGTCTTTCCCGGGGTGGGCGGTGAGCGGAGAAAGCAAGCCGGAACAGGAGAGCGGAACCAGAATCTTCCCTCTGCAGGAGTTCGTTACCCGCGCTGTCGGCAACGACACGGAATTCGAACGGATCCTCATTGAAGAGCTTACGCTTCACTATGAAAAGGATTTAAAGCTTCCGGCCGGGGATTTGGTCCTGGAAGTTAAAACGCAGTACGATTTCATCCTGGACCAGGACAGGGAGGAGCCGGAAGGGAATGTGTCGCTGAGCAAACTTTTTCCGTTTTCCGGCACAAACCTTAAGGCCGAATATGAGACGACCCCTTCCTATACTTCGACGGACAACACATCGGAATTTACCTTGGAGATTTCGCAGCCTATCGCCCGGAATGCTTTCGGAAAATCAACGAAATTAAAGGATAAAATCATCGGCCTGGAAATTGATATCGCCAGACACCAGATCGTCGAGGCTTATGAGGATTATTTGGCCGTCATTATTGTAGGCTACTATGATTGGTATGAAGCCTATGAGAACTTAAAGATCGGGGAATCGTCTTACCGGGAGAATCTAAGGCTGCTGGAGAACATTAAAGAGCGTCAGCAGAATAATATCGCGCTGCCGATTGATGTCAATAAAGTGCATCTGCAGGTTTTAGCGAAGAAGGAAAAGCTCGTTGAACTTGAAGAAGAATACGGGAAGGCGCTTAATTTTATTGAGAAGGCCGTCCGTTATAAAGAGAGTGAAAAGCTGACCCCTCAACGGCCGGGTCTTTACCGCGAAGTCCGGGTTGATTTTGACGCAGACTACGGGAGGTTTAAAGAGGCCAGCCGCACGTATAAAGTCCTTAATCTTCTGGAGGAAAAAAGCCGGCTGCAGGTTGATGAAGAGGCCGACGATCTTCTGCCGTCCATAGACTTGCTTCTTGGTTACAATGTCCGGGGAAAGGATTTTGCGATAAAGGATGAAGATAATATGGTCTATGCCGCCGTGGCGATGGAGTGGCCTTTGGGGGACCAGGTTGATCAGGCCGAATATGAAAGATCAAAAATCACTATGGAACAGACCAAACTGACCAATGCCGGAACACATTTTCAGCTTTTTAAAGATATCAAAGACCTGTCCGTCCAGCTGAACAGCGAACAGGAACTCTTAAGCCTTGCCCAGGAAAAGATCGGGCTGGCCAAGGCCATTCTGGAAGATGAAACCGAAAACTATTCGTTCGGCAAAGTCACTCTCAATGATTATATTGATGCGGTTAACGTTGTGGATAATAACCGTTTCAATGAAATCCTCCATGATTCCCAGTACAAAAAATTATTGGTTGAGTGGCTCCGGATAACAGACCAGCTTATTTCAAGGAAGGATATTTATAAAAAATAAATATTCCCAGCCTGTTGCGCCCTTTCCCTATGTCCTTTCTGAATTGGGGCGTAAAGATTTGCCTTGCTGCCGGTATCGTGTTATAATTTAAATAATCCCAAGTAAATAATAGTTGTACTGATATTTACTCACCCTGTCCCAGATGTCAGTCCCTTCAATAGAATAACTGTCTCTTTAAAAGAAAAGGTGGTTTTTGTTTTGCGGAAAATGACACACAATCTGCTGATCTTTCTTTTTATTCCTTGCTTTCTTTTGACTTCAACTTTTTCTTATGCCCAGGTGCTGAACTATCAGGGCGTGGCCTCCGAACACAGCCTCATCGTGGATTTAAATCACCGTTTCATTCCTACGCTTTTAGAAGGCATTATGATTTATCCTGATAATCCCCTGAACGTCAATTTCATTATTTTGCCGGGCCAGGATCTTAAGGCAGAGGAGGATGTCCCCAAGGAGCAGATTGATACATTTGCGAAATATTTCCTGGCGTCTTTAACAATCCCTGAGGAAGATATTTGGGTGAATCTTTCTCCCTACGAGAAGGAAAAGATCATCCCGGGAACTTTAAGCCTGACGGCTATGGGCCGCGAAATGCTTGAACAGGATTATGTTTTGAAGAAATTGTCTGCTTCTATCATGAACCCTGACACTTCCGCCGGACGGGAATTTTGGAATAAAACCTATCAAGAGGCCATTGAGCAATACGGTACGATTGAGATTCCGATCCAGACGTTTAACAAAATCTGGATTATCCCGGACAAGGCTGTTATTTATGAAAATGAAAACAGCGCGTATATCGCGGAAAGTCATTTGAAGGTCATGCTTGAGGAAGATCTTATCGCGCTTGATCAGAATTTTGAGTCTGAAGTCCTGGGCCGTGATCCGTCCCAGACCAAAGCGCAGGCCGAAGAACTCAATGCCTTGTCGTCCCAGATTGTCCGGGATGTCCTTGTGCCCGTTATTGAGCGGGAAGTGAATGAAGGGCGGCATTTCGCGCGCTTGCGGCAGATTTATCACGCCATGATCTTGGCGACCTGGTATAAACAGGCGTTAAAAGAAAATTTTCTTAAGAAAGTTTATGTGAATCAGGAAAAGATTGCGGGGATTGCGCTCAGCGAAACAGAGTATAAAGAGAAGATTTATAACCAGTATTTTGAAACTTTACGGCAGGGCGTTGTCAATTTTATCCGGGAGGAAGTCGATCCCGTGAGCGAGGAGATTGTCCCCCGGAAGTATTTTTCCGGAGGGATAACCCCGGCAAAAAATCTTGCGGTGATTCTGGACGTTAAGAGTTCTCCTATCGTCGCCAGTCAGGTGGCCCGCAAATTCCGCGATCCCGTGGCCAATCCTAACGGGCGCTTGCCCAACATCGCTTTTCTGGAATTTGTCTCGGTGGGGGACGGGTCGTTCCGGCAATTCTGGGATGCGGTGGACGAGATGGGAATTTCCGGCCCGTATCTGCAGCAGATCCGTTTGACATTCAATGAAACCAGCCAGCGGGACCGCACGAAGATCATTAATGCCGCCCTTAAGCTCCCGGAGGCTTTAAGAAATCCTGAAGAGAATCTGGACTTTATTGTCTGGGCCGTAAATACGATGACGCTCCCGGTGTCTTCTCTGGAAGCCTATCTGAAAGCCAATCGGCCGCAGGATTGGGAAACGCTTCTGACCCGTTTCCGGGAAAGGGCCGTGCAATTAGAGCTAGGCCGGGTTTCCCGGTTATCAAGAAATATCAACCTCACACGTGAGACTGACGGGATCAAGGGATATCAGGAAGATGCTTTAATGAAAGCACCGGACTACACCGAGAAAATTGCCGAACTTAAAGCCCTCACAAGAGAGTACGTCCCCCAGGAGGGGGAGCCGTTAAAAGTCTGGATGATCAACTCATCTATTGCCGGCGGCGTCGGGGATATCATCTCGGCGTTTATAGCCCATGCCAAGGCCTTTCCGGAGAATCTCAACATGGAATGGTTCAAATATGATCTCAGCGGGGAAGAAGGAACGCCTATTTTACATTATCTTTTCCACGGAAAAGAAGAGGGGCTCATTCATACCCCTAACATGAAAGATCAGTTTATCTGGACGACGATGAGGAATGCCGCCGCCATGATAAAAATGATCCGTGCCCAAAATATCCCTGCCCCGCATTATGTGATTGTCAATGACCCGCAGCCGGCGGCTTTATACCGCATCCTGCAGCGGCAGTTCCCGGAATTTTATGAATCTTATTTTAAGGATACGGTCTTTACCTGGTTCGGCCATATTCCTTTTGACGCCCGGAGTGACGAAGCCAAGAGCGCAGTGCAGTTCCTGTCTTACTTTGTGGATACGCATGCCAACAGCGCGTATCATGACTATCTGATCAACGGGAAAGAAAGCAAAATCCTGCCGGTCACGCATCCGGTTGTCGCCAACCTGAACTCTATTGATATTTTCGGATTTTACAATATCGGATTAAACCAGCAGACCGTGGATGCGGTCATGGATCATCTGCGGATTGACAGGACAGCTGAAGACTTGTTCTACACGCACAATTCCCGTGTTGATCCCTTAAAGGGAAAGACAGAGGCCCTGGAAGCGTTTGAACGGATGTATGACAAAGGCGAGAATGCCGGACAGCGGATCCGGATCATTCTGACCGGGCCCGTCGCCAGCGATAATCCCGGCTGGGAGGGTATTGAGGATTTGAAAAGCCGGGTGGACCGTATCAACGCCAAACTGAATACCCGTTTCGGGACAGGGGATCTGGAATACGCTGTCCTGCGGTTGTTCTTCGCCACCAACCCCGAGCAGGATATCAAGGCCGAGTTTGAAGGCCGCCGGACGCCTTCGAACATTGAAAGAGAGGCGGAAAAACTGCAGCAGTGGCAGCAGACACAGGATCGTTTGCGGGGTATGGGCCTTGACCCGGATTTGATGGTGCCGCAGCTGGATCCGGACGGGAAAATGCAACAGGCTTTGGGGGAGATGTCCGTTAAAGTGAATGTTTTAACACCCACGGATATTCATCAGATCATGTTAAACGCTTTGATGACTCTGCCTATCAGCAACCTGTCCAATTCCCTGGAAGAGGGATTCGGTTTAGCGGCAACGGCCAATAAGCTGCACGGAAAGAGCCGCAGGATTGTGGACGCAGACACGCAGCGGGAGACCGTACACCCCGGCCCGGTATCTATTTTGGGCGATACCGGCGGGCTGGGCCGTCAGCTGGACCCGGACGGGCACGGGACCATGGGTTTCCTGGTCGGGATCCGGGACCATGACCGCCAGAAAGGCGTCACCGTAGATGATCTTATAAGACGCGATCAGGCCCGGAGGGAGCAGGGCGTCGATGAGGTTTTTCTGGATATTGCCGAAATCCGTGAGCAGGTGCAGGCGTATATGGATGCGCATGACGGCCGGCCTATGCCGTATGAGGAGTTTATGATTGCAGAAACAGAATATTATATGACGAAGATTTTAACCCTGTATATGCAGCGGCAGAACGGAGACCGGACTTTTGAGGCTATGGGAGAAAAGTCTTACCAGGATGTGTTGAATAATTTTACGACGATCGCGCATATCATAAGGGTTTTGCAATGGATGAAAGAACCGGCTCCGGGCACCGCCGTCAGCAGTCCCCTCCGTGGGGCGGCAGAGACGGATGTTATGGCCCGCGAACCTTTAAGCCTTACGGAAACCGAAGCGTTGGCCGGTCAATCCGATACCCCTGGTGGTATTTTGTTTAATGCCAACCTGCTGCATCTGGAACGCCGTTATGTCCCGTCTCCGGTGCCGGGGATGGGGCCGGAATACTCCGTGGATATCCCGGAACCGGAAAATATGCAGGGACTCGCCCCGCATTTAATCAATGTTTCGACATTGCCTTTAGAGCATATCCCCGTGTTGTTGAATCTGCATTAATTCTGTGATTGTATTTAATATGAGGTTCAAGAATCCAGTACGCGAAAGCCGGGCAAAGACATAAGGCTCTCTCCTTCTGTTTGCTTTCCCGGATTTTTTCGTGTATCTTTTAATTGAATAAAGTTTAGCAGGAAAGAAGGACGAAAAGGCAAACCTATCGCAAGGTAGGGACGCAAAGCTAAAGGGTCCTGAGAAAAGGATAGCCAGTTGCCGTAGCCCAATTATGATCAATCCGGTGACTGTCTATCCATAAAGGTGGGCAGTTATTTTTTTGTTTAAGGATAAAAGGACCAAAGGCCTGCTTGGGCAGATATCTTTGTGATGAGTCTAACGGACGATGTGGAAAGGAGGACAGGAACATGAAAAAAATTATTTGCATGCTTTTGTTGGGATGTATTCTCGGCATAACCGCTTCTCCTGTACTCGCCAGCGGGGGAAAGCATCATGGCGACAAAGGCAAGGGAAAAGTGGTTAGAAATCAGGTTGCAAAGTAATAATTTTAAAGGGATAGGGTGTTTTAAAAGAAAGGCAGCGGAAGGCTGCCTTTCTTTTTTTGTGAAATAAAACCGGCCATCCATCCCGGGATATTATGATTGTCTCTAAAGGGATTTTTTTCAATAGCAGGGTGTTTTTAATGTCTGTTTTTAGGCGCTACAGGCCGAGTCTTTTTTTTGTGAATTGAAAAATTTAATTGTCATTACCACACAAAAGTGTGGTAAAATAAAACGCCTTATGAATACGGTAAAATTACTGTCTGAAAATATCCGGTAAAACAGAAAACCTTTGTGAGGGGGCCTGTGAATTTATTGCAAAAGTTGGCCGTATTGGCAGACAGTGCCAAATATGATGTCAGCTGCGCGTCCAGCGGTTCAACGCGGCAGGGGGGAAAGCTGGGGCGGGCAAGTTTAGGCGGTATTTGTCACAGCTGGTCAGCGGACGGCCGGTGTGTTTCTTTATTAAAAGTCCTTTTCTCCAATATCTGTGTCTTTGACTGCGCTTATTGTGTAAACCGCAGAAGCAATGATATCCGCAGAACACAATTCACCCCGGAAGAACTGGCCAAACTTACGATCAATTTTTATAAAAAGAATTATATCGAAGGGCTTTTCCTCAGTTCCGCGATCGTTAAAAATCCCGACCACACGATGGAGCTTTTAATCAGGACCATGCGCCTGCTGCGGGAGACGCATGGATTTCAGGGCTATATTCACGTGAAGCTGATTCCGGGCGCCGGCAGGACGCTCGTTCAGCAGGCCGGGTGTTTGGCAGACCGTGTCAGTGTTAACATCGAACTGCCTTCGGCTAAGAGTTTGACCTTGCTTGCGCCGCAAAAGACTTATCCGTCTATTTTGTCGAGGATGCAGCAGGTGCATGAGACAATCGTCCGGCATAAAGAAGAGCGCCGCAAATTTAAACATATTAAGAGCTTCACTCCTGCCGGACAAAGCACTCAGCTGATCATCGGCGCGACTCCGGAAAGAGACCTGCAGATTTTAAGGTTATGTGCGTTTTTGTATGGAAAGATGCGTTTAAGACGTGTTTATTATTCAGCCTATATCCCGGTCAATGACGGCCGGCAGCTTCCCGTCGCGCGGCAGCCTCCGCTTTTAAGAGAGCACCGCCTGTATCAGGCAGACTGGCTCCTGCGTTTTTACGGGTTTGACGTGGAGGAACTGCTGGATGAACGGCAGCCTGACCTTGAGGAGCGTTTAGATCCCAAAGCCGGCTGGGCCCTGAGGCATATCGGCGAGTTTCCCGTTGAGGTGAACAAGGCCGATTACCGTACGTTGCTCCGTGTGCCGGGGGTGGGGATGCGTGCTGCGGCTAAAATTTTGGCTGTGCGGAAAATCAAACGGATCAGATATGAAGACTTGAAAAAACTGCGTGTTGTGATGAAAAGAGCCCGGTATTTTCTCTTGGTGAACGGGCGTTATTGCGGTGATGTCCCGCTTGATCCGCGGGCGATCAGGTGCAGGCTCGATCCGGAGTCCGGGCGACGGCAGCCTCAGCAACTGCTGCTTTTCCCGGACCGGGCTCCCGCCCGGCAGGATGTCTTCTCAACATTGACCGGAGAAATGTGATGACAACATATCTTTATGACGGGACATTTGAGGGGCTTTTAGCTGTTGTGGACGAATGTTTTTCGCAGGGCATCGTCCCCGGGGATATTGTGCCGGTCTGCGCTGACACACCATGCTTATTCGGAACGGCCAAAGAAGTCGCGCCCTCTGCTGAACGCCTTTGTGATTTTGTGGCCAAGATCAGGAAAGAGGCCGCCTTGGAATCCATTCGGAAAGTGTTTTATGTCTACCTTTCCGAAAAACGACAGCATGGGATGATGGTATACCGGTATCTTGATTTTGCCTTGCGGCACGGCCGGCAGACAGATTTTTTCCTGTCCGAAGATGCGGTGGCGCAGGTTGAAAAACTTTTTTTGAAAGTTCGCCGGGAAGCCCACCGCATGCTGGGTTTGGTGCGTTTTAAAGAGCTTGAGCAGGGAGGGTTCTACGCGCAAATAGGGCCGGACCATAATATTCTTCCGCTCATATCGTCTCATTTTGTCAGGCGCATGAGGCATGACCCGTGGGTGATCCATGACGTTGTCCGCCGGCGAGCTGCCGTTTATCGTTCGGGGAGGTGTCAAGTCGTCGATATCCGGTTAGAGCGTGAGCCTGTCTTCACGGAAGAAGAATATTTTTATCAGGATATGTGGCGGAAATATTTTGAGACCATTGCTATCGAAGAGCGCAAAAATCCGAAACTGCAGCGTCAATGTCTGCCGCAGCGGTATTGGGCATATTTGGTCGAATAGTGGGACCGGGTCCCGCCATCTTATTATTTTATAAGCAGTTATGACAGAAGTGTCCCGGCCTTGTATAAAGGCCGGGATCTTTTTTATGGGAGGAAAAGGAGTCCCTTTTAGCCTTTTTTTGTTTGTAAGGATAGCAGGGGGAATATTTACATATCTGCAAGGACTTATTGTATGTATACATCAAGAAGAGGGTGGGCTAAATCCAAAGTGAAGAAAATCCGGCAGATAGAAAGAAATTAACCTAAGGAAAACCCCAAGACAGGGCAAACCCGTTCAGGTTAACTTTCGGAAATATATGAGGAGACTTATCATGGCAAAAGACCCGGTTTGCGGAATGAATGTGGATGCAAAGAATTCATTGAGTCTGCAGAAAAACGGCACAAGATACTATTTTTGCGGACAGCATTGTTTAAACAGTTTTGCCCGGCAGCAATCTGTGGATACAGCGGAAATTTCACATTGTTCCGGCACTCACAATCTCAAATGGTATAGAAACAAAATATTTTTAGTGGCGGCCGGTCTTGGTGTGCTTACGGCCGCATCCTATGGTATCCCTTTCCTGACACCCTTCCGCAAGGCGCTCTTTATGTATTTCAGCGTGATATGGTGGGCTATTCTTTTAGGTTTATTTTTGGGCGGCGTCATTGATTATTTTATCCCGCGGGAATATATATCCAAAATTCTTGCCCGCAGGGAGAAAAGCACTGTTTTTCATGCTGTTATCCTGGGTTTTTTTATGAGTCTATGCAGTCACGGGATACTGGCTTTGGCGATACAGCTTCACAAAAAAGGGGCCTCGACCTCCGCCGTTGTGGCGTTTCTTTTAGCCAGTCCCTGGGCCAATCTTCCCCTGACATTTATGCTCATAGGGTTTTTTGGCCTGACACAGGCGTTATATATCATATTGTGTGCGATCATTGTTGCGGTTATAACCGGATTAGTTTATCAATGGCTGGAATCCCGAAATCTTGTTGAAATCAATCAAAACGGTTTACACCCGGACGCTGATGTCTCGATCCTGAAAGATATTCAACGGAGGGTCAGACATTACCGGCTAACAAAGGCACAGATTTTACATGACCTGAAAGGCATTTGCCAGGGGGCGGTGGCTTTATCAAATATGGTGTTGTGGTGGATTTTGATCGGTGTGGGACTGGCCAGTTTCGCTGGTGCCTATATCCCGGAACATATTTTTCAGCAATACATGGGGCCCAGTTTCTCGGGGATGCTGGTGACGCTTCTGGCGGCAACGGTGATTGAAGTCTGTTCGGAAGGATCTTCTCCGCTTGCTTTTGAGATTTTTCGGCAAACAGGGGCGCTCGGGAATAGTTTTGTTTTTCTTATGGCGGGGGTTGCGACAGATTATACGGAGATAGGTTTGCTGTGGCATAATGTCGGCAGGAAAACGGCCCTGTGGCTTCCTGTTATTACGGTTCCGCAGGTCATGTTTTGGGGGATTCTGGCTAATGTCATATTTTAGGAGTATTAAGTGTGGCGGATAATGAACCAATTTTTTTACCTGATATTATCCGGGGAAGAGCTCTTTCTCCGGCGGTAATGGTCTTGAGCCCATTGGCCAAGGGGCCGGGATTGAACGGGGAACAAAAGTCCTGGATAAAAAGTTAGAATTTGACAACAGCAGAAAGATATGTTACACTTGCCACACTATGAAGAAATTAATGAAACTCAAAATGCATGTTTCTTGTATTATCGTTTTTCCCGCCTGGAGAAACGGGGCAAGAGGAGGTGTGTTTTGATTCATTAATGAAATAGTATGATCGAATTTTTCAAGCCACCGACTCTTAACTGAGATCGGTGGCTTTTTTATTTGGTGCAAAGAAAACCACGGACAAGAGCCTGTGGTTGGATGTGCTTCCGATAGGAAACATTCCAGGGAGTTGCCGGAGAAGCGCAGTTTGAAATGAAAGGACTTTAAAAAGCTTTAGGGAAGTGGGCCCGTAGGGGCCGTGCTTCAAAAAGGACAGATTTTGTTATGATTCACGTCAAATTAACAATAATGGCACTCTTGTGGGCCGGGGCATTCATAGCCGCCAGGACGATTGCGTTCCAGGCCGGACCGTTTACAATAGCCTTCCTTCGGTTTTTTTTGGCCACGGTTGTCCTGACCGTCGGCATGAAAAGAGAGGATAAGGTCCCGATGAATTTTAAATTATTGCTTTATGCCCTGGGCGCAGCCTTTTTAGGAGTGTTTTGCTATAACTACCTGTTTTTTACCGGCATGAAATATGTTGAAGCCGGGCGTGGTTCGGTCATCATGAGCACTGTTCCCTTTGTCGTGGCGTTGATTTCGCATTTCCTGTTTAAAGAGAAAGCGACCATGGTCAAGTCCTCGGGAATCATGGTTTCGTTTATAGGTGCGGGTATCGTTATCAGCCAAGGTCAAGCGGGATCATTTTTACAACATGCTCTGGGCAGGGGAGAGATCTGTTTAATGGCCGGTGTTTTTTGCGCGGCGGCTTTTACGTTTTTTTCGAAAGAAATGTTATATACCTTGAGTCCGAGACGCACGATCGTTTATATTTCTGCCATCGGCACGGCTTTTTTATTTTTACCGGCTTTGATTGAAATGAATCAAAGACCTTTAGCATTGGTGTCCTATTCGTTCTTGCTGAATGTTTTGTATCTGGCGGTTGGCCCCTCGGCCATCGCTGCCATTTTTTATTACGAAGCCATAAGAGTGGTCGGGGCTTCCCGGGCCAGTCAATATATGAATTTAATACCTTTTTTTGCTGTTGTCCTGGCCATTGTTTTCTTGGGGGAAAGGGTAACTCCGTCTCTGCTTGTTGGCGGGAGTTTAGTTACCGCTGGATTATGTTTAAGCAATATGTATTCATAAGAAAGGAGGTGTCTATGCACATGGTTGTTTTCAACACGGCGACGATCATCGAATTCTTTTTTTTCTTGAGGAAATTAGAGAATTCAAAACGCAAAGAGGAGACGTGAATAAAGGAAAAGGAGGTGAGAAGATGAGACAGACAACATTGTTGGAAAATCCGTTAATAGCTTCGGATCATATGCTTAAAGTGACAGCGTTATTTTATTTTCAAGAAGCTTTGCACAAAGAACAATATGAGGATTGTGTTGAGCTTCTGCGGGCGGCCAGACAGTACGGAGCCCGGAAACAGGAGATAAGAAAAATAATCGCTGCGTATGTCTGCAAGCTGAAGGGCGCCCAGATGGCGGAGGCACTACAGAAAAACAAATGGCGCCCGCGTTTTTAAAGGAGGAAGCTGAGTTATGCCTCTTATGTGCGGTTAAACGGGGACAATTTCAGAAGAATTGTCCCCGTTTTTTTTACAAATGGAGATGATATCTATTCATCATTATTATTAACATAAGCCTGATTTCCGATATAAAATAGTAATGATAAATAATTCTTTTTAACAGGGTAAGCGTGATTGTAAAAACAAGGAGGCATCGACCATGAAACTTCTTCTTTTATTAGGGCTTGGCACCATGCTTGTCAGCTACATTTGGCTTCTTGTTTTAGCTTTTGAAAGAGGTGTTCTCTGGGGCCTGGTGTGTCTGTTTTTCCCTGTCATGTTTTTAGTTGTAATCGTTCTGGATTTTAAACGGGCCTATAAACCCCTGGCCCTTTATGCCGTCGGTATGGCCCTGTTCGTTGCCGTTGCGGTCAATTCCCCCCAGAGTTTCCCCCGCTCAAGATGCCCTCTGAAGAGGACGGAGAATTGGCAAAAGTCATCCGGGGAACAAGAAGAGAGTGATCGTTCTTTCAGCGATCTTTATGAGGATGTCTTCTCTGAAAAATCACAGTGATTTGAAGCGAGGACTCAATGAAGTTCTTGCCTGGCGGGGCATTCCCGGCTTCTGCTTTATAAAGAAAAGTCACGTTTGTAATGGTTCTATGCGCCTGAACGTGCTACATTTAATTTTAGACAGGCCTATTTGCGGCTACAGACAGTTGTTGAAAAAATTATGATTTATGCTGGGTTGATCCGGTTTTGAAAGTGGGGCCACGATGAGAAAGACAACCGTTTATTTGCTGATTATTTTTGCGGGTATCCTGATAGCCAAGTACAAATTTGACTCTTTACCTAAGACTCCCGCCTATCATCCTGCCCATGCTCTTCCCCGCGATGTGAATTTCCTGCGTGTTGTGAAGGGGGCTCCTGCCCAACCGCATATCCGTATCCCGACCCATCCGCCCCTGGAATTGGACGGCTTATCCCGGGAGAAGATATATGAAATACGGAAGCAGTATGTCGAAGAGTATCGGGACCTCGTTCAAGGTGAATACAGTCCCGCTCCTTCTGTCTTTGGTGCCATTCAAAGCGGGAAGCCCTGGTGGGGTTTAAGGGGACAGTTTTGTTATGGCAACGGTGAACGCAGTATTGAAGGATTGTCCGAAGAAAGCCGGATCATAGCCAATCCTTTCCATCTGCTTTACCTGCTGGAAGGGCAGGCTTTTCGTCTCAAGAGCGGGTGTTATCCTGTTTACCCTAGGCCAAGCCGGTTATCTTGGTCGCGGGTGAAACACCAGGCTGTGGCCAAATATGATTTGGGGAGCTTTTTCAGAGAAAAGCGGGCTTTAAATTTATCCTCGTGGTCCACGTCATTTACTTTTGACCGGATGAATGCCATCGACTTCGGATACAATTATATTTACATTGATCCTGATCTGTCTTCCGGAGTGAAAGGCACGAAAGACAGCCTTATCCTGAAAGAACCTTGCCTCTTAAGGGGCTTCATTCATGTGGGAGGCAGTTGCGGTTATCCGGGAGGCTGTAATAACGGAAGTCCGTATCAAAAAGAACTTTATTTCCGGATTACGGACTTGCCGGCCAGAATTTTTTGCCGGCTATGGAAAAAGAAACCGGCGGATCCTAAACAGGATGCCGACTTTGAATTTATTTTTGAGTTGGACTAAAGAGGCAGGAAACTTAGAAACAAGCTATGGTGGATGACTTAAATATGAAGAAAGAATTTAGCCTGATCCGGATATTGCAACGGTCCTGGAGCGTTTACCGCGACCATTTCATCTCCTTTATGGCCGTGAGTTTTCTGGCGCATGGCATGAAACTTCTGATATTTTTGCCTTGGAAATGGCCCACTCATCTCTGGAGCTGGTATGCCCTGACATTGTTCTATAAAATTTTTTATTTTTTAGGGGCTGCTATCTTAATTTATTCCGTATCTCAATGGCCGTCGAAACCCGTCCCTTCTTTGGGAGAGGCGTTTTTAAGTATTAAAAACAGGCTTTGGAAATATATTGTTGTTTCGTTTCTATTTTATTTTATGGTGGGAGCGGGATATTTCCTTTTTCTCATCCCGGGAATTTTTTTGTCCGTTGTCTTTGTTTTTGTTGATGTTTTTGTCCTTTTGGAGAATACGTCTGTCTCGAAATCTTTTGGAAAAAGCTGGCAGTTGGTGCGGGGGTATTTTTGGCGGTTGTTTGTCCTTTACATCATGATGATAACCCTGGCCATGCTTCCCGGATTGCTGACCTGGGCCGATATCGGTTTTAAAGAGAAGTCGCTGCTGCAGAACATTCTCATGATTTTAATTTTTCCTTTCGTCCAGGCTGTTCTTGTTCAGACATTTTTTAGTTTGAAAGCCTGCAAAGGGGAAAAACTGGTCACCGACACTTATCCCAGCCACCCCAGACGTGACCTTATAGAAGTTATTCTTTTTACGCTCTTGATTATTTGTGTTTACGCCGGTCTGGGTGTCTATTGGCAAAAGTTCAGCAAATGCCCGGGAGGCCGATGTCCCCTGTCGATGGCCCCGAAAATTATCTCTTATGATTTTTATGAAAAGAAACCGCAACTTATCTCTTTGTCTCCTGACCCGCAGATCATCGAAGAAGAACCGTGTGTGATTTATGTCCCCAGCCAGATAGATTTCAATAAAAAGTACCCTTTGGTCATTGCCCTTTCCCCGAATGCTGATGCCCAAAAATTGATTCATACGCTCGAGAAAGCCGCTGAGGAGAACCAGTGGATTGTTTATGCATCGAAAAGATTCCGTAACGGTGTCGCTATGGATAAGCAGTTGAGGGAAATTTGTTCGATTTTAGACTGGGTCTTAACAAATTTGCCGGTTGACGAATCAAAGATTATTGCCGCCGGTTTTTCCGGCGGGGGGATGGGCGCTCACGCGTTTTCGTATCATTTCCCGGATACCGTTTCCGGGGTGATTGTTAATACCGGAATGATGCATAAGACTTACCGGGACGAAAACAGCCGGGAATTTTACCCGGAGAAGAAGATGGCGGTGTTTTTAGCCAGTCCGACGGATTTCCGCTATGAAGACATGAAGCATGACCGTCGTTTCCTGCAAGAGTTAGGCTGGGAGACGGCCTGGATTGAGTTTGCGGGCGGACACCGTTATGCTCCTCCGGATATGTGGGATCACGCGCTACAATGGCTGCAGGGATCCTGGGAAACCCCCGGGGGGCATGGGACCGAAGGGCAGGATCATATTCAAGGAGAACTTGAAATCCCCCTGCCGTCTTCGGAAGTGCAATCCTCTAAGAAAGATGGCCTGATTGTAAATCGTTATGACAGCGGCGAGGTTCTCGAGGAGGTAACTTACGAGGGCGGAGCCCGGAACGGGCCATACCGGGCTTTTTATGAAAGCGGTCAGGTTTGGAGCGAAGGGGAATACCGGAACAATAAAAAACACGGTTTGTTTACTGTTTATAACGAAGACGGCTCGGTGCAGACAGCCGTGACGTATCGTCAGGGAGAATATGATGGAACGTACACGGAATTCAGGGGCACAGGATATAAAGATTATGAACATGTTTACAAAGAGGGCCAGATAATATTTAAGAAACAGTATGATAAACAGGGGCGGCTTATTCAGGAGACACCGTATTTTCATAATAAAAAACACGGCATCGAGAGGATTTATGATAAGGACGAACAATTACAGTGGGAAAAGACTTATGAAAACGGAGTGCTGAACGGGAAGACAAAGTATTATGACGAAGGTAACGTGATTTTGGAATACGAGTATAAGAATGGGAAAGTTAATATCCCTTGGCGGACAAGAATCAAGTGGTTCTTTTATTCGACTAAACAGGGATTTAAACGAAAGTCGTAGGAGACTTCCCGGCCCCCGTTTGTTTGTGTTTTTCAGTTCGTGTTAAAAGATAGGCCAGCCCGCTTCCCAAGAGAAACAATGTCCCGGGTTCAGGGACAGGCGGGGGCGGCTCCTCATCGATGAAGAAATTGTCCAAGCCGAAACAAAACGCTGTTTGCGACGTGACAGTAAAAGACGCAATATTATCGAAATGACTGTCAAGCCATAGCCTTGCCACCCCGTCCCCAGGCTCGCCGAAGAAATCTGTATCGAATCCCCAGTCAGAGGAAGGCAGAAGCAGTGAATATCCGTTCGACGCTGTAATATAGGACAACTCATCTCCCTGCGTTTGCCCGCCTCCGTAGGATGTGTTTGAAGTGACATCGAAATAATTCAGATCAAAAAGTGTGCCGTCTATTTTAGTGAAAACGACCGCGCTGACATCTGTCCAATGGGCATGGAGGACATCATTCCCCACAAATCCTCCGGGACCGATAGAATAATAGTCACCCACGGTGCCGTATCCGTCAATAAAATCTATTTTAATGCCGTTTTCTTCATAATAATCGACCGTATCCATCCATAATTCAAAGTTGTTTGTTGTCCCTTGCGTGCCGTTATCCAATGTCACCGTTCCGCCGGTAAAGTCGATAATAATGGCATGAGAACGAGAGGGTATGACAAACAGCAGAAAAGACGTTAGCAATGATATCATCCGGACATTCTTTCCCATTTCCGCCTCCTTGAGTTGAGATGATGGGCATTTATCATACGATATGCGTTTTTATAATAATTTATAATTATTTTACCTGAAGAATTATCCTTGCGATAGTTTTTAATACAGGCAAGATTTTGCTGCCGGAGCCAAGGAGAGAGATGTCCCCGCTGCTTTTACTCCGGGAAATTGGCCTCCTAGGCCGTATATCATCCTTTTAATCTGGAACGCTACACAAACGTTTTGGGGATGCCCGTATCCCGGATATGGAGCAGTTTTGCAGGAGGAGACAGCGGCATTAAAAACTTTCTCTCGACAAAAGCCTTGTGCAAAGTTATACTGATCCGGTTTCTAAAATTCTTTATTCAATTCAGACAAGCGGAATAATATTTTATGTCGATAGCACACTCATCCGCCTTAGAGAAACAAGGGCTTACTGTCATTATGGCCGGTATTGTTTCCGCGCTTTTTGCTGAAAAGCATTCCTGTCAGGAGCCGGCGCTTATTGCCGTGGGCGGGCCAGGGGGGTGCGGCAAATCTTCTTTTTGTCGTCATCTGAAAAAGGAATTAAAGGACGCCGGGGTCCTTTCCTTGGATCATTATAAAACACCAAGGACGGTACGGGAAAAGAAAGGCATTTTTGGCCCGCATCCGCAAGCCAATGATATGGATCTCATTTCTGAACAGCTGGCTATGCTTAAGATGGGGTTAAGCATTGCAAAGCCCGTCTATAACCCGCAGCTCGGATATATTGACCGAACAATTTCTTTTTCCCCCACGAAGTATATTATCTTAGACGGAGAGATCGCTTCCTATCCGGAATTTTCGGGTTTTATTGATTTTCTGATCTTTATTGATTCTGATTTGAATACCCAACTGAAAACCCGTTTCACCCGCGACATAACAGAACGCGGTTATTCGCATAAAAAGGCCATCGCCACATTTGTCGGGAGTAATTTGCGGGAATTCCGGCATTACGGTGCCCCGACAAAGAAAAAAGCAGATATTGTTTTGTTTTGTGCCGGGGATTATTCCCTTTCCATTGAAAGGGTGTCTTCAGATATCGAAAATATTATTGGAAACAGTAATATCCTAGCCGACCCTTAACCTGCCGTTACCATATTTTTTCCCCATTTTTTTAAAGAGGGAGTCCGCAGAACCTGCCCGGGAGATAAGGCTTGTGTATATTTTTTACGAGAGGAAATGGACGGAGGACGCTAAACATGCGGAATATCCGGCCTGAGAGTCCGGTAGAGTTCTAATGTTTCTTGCGCCACTTTTTTCCAGGTAAAGTGTTCGAGGACGCGTTGGCGACCGGCTTCTCCAAAGCGGGCTCTCAAAGACGGCTGTTCCATCAGCTGGTTAATTTTTTCTGCGAGTCCTTTAGAAAATTCAGCAGGATTGTCCGGTTCAAAGAGGGAATCATCTTTTATTTTTACGGGAACGAGGAATCCGGTGGCCTTGTCCTCAACGACCTCTTTGATTCCCCCGACGGCTGAGGCAACGACAGGAGTTGAGCATGCCATAGCCTCTAAGTTGATAATGCCAAAAGGTTCGTAGACCGAAGGGCAGCAGAAGACGGCGGCATGAGAGTATAAGGCTATTTTTACTTTTTCATCAATAAGATTCTTGACCCATATCACTCCCGGATGGCTTTTTTTGGCTTGTTTGACATGGGCGTCCATCTCTTCGGAGATTTCTCTCGTGTCCGGAGAGCCGGCACAGAGAACGATTTGAAAATCTTTCTTCATAAAGGGAATGGCATTCACGAGGTGCAGAATGCCTTTTTGTCTCGTGATTCTTCCCACAAAGAGAACAAACGGTTTATGGGGATCAATCCCCAGGGGCGTAATGAGTTCCGGGGCCTGGACCGGCCGGTATTTTTCCGGATCAATACCGTTAGGAATAACATGGATTCTGGATTCAGGGACATGGAAGAAACGCAAAATATCTTTTTGTGTGTCCTGCGAGACGGCAATCACAGCATCGGCCATTTCAATACAGGTTTTTTCGACCCAGGAGCTGAAATGATAACCTCCCCCGAGTTGCTCTTTTTTCCACGGGCGTAAAGGTTCCAGGGAATGGACGGTAACGACCAGAGGGATGGAATAGTTGAGTTTTGCCAGAATACCGCCCCAGTGAGTATACCAGGTATGAACGTGGATAATATGGGCCGTTATTTGGTCTGTGTTGAAATGCAGGCAGCGCTGCAAGGCATCGAACACTCGGTGATGGTTTTCCGGATTCGAGTAATGGAGAGTCGAATTCTGATAACCTCTGACTTTGAGGTTGGGCTGCGACAGCTCCTGGTCTCCAAAACAGCGGACTTCAATCTGACATAATTGAGAGAGTTCGCGGCTTAAATTGGCGACATGAACCCCTGCTCCGCCATAGATGTTCGGGGGGTATTCGTTCGTAAGTATGAGTGTTTTCATCTGGGGCACTAAAGTTGTTAAACAATGACTATTTTTTTATTATAAAGGAAAAATCCAAAAAAGAAAGCTGAACTATTTAAGACTGTGTCGTTCTCCAAAATTGTTGCGGAAGGGGAGAGATGCGATAAAAAGGGATGTCGTGCGGCTGTTTTTGAATAGATTTGCATTCCCCGTCTTGTTTGGTTTATAATTTAATTAGGATTTGAGTCAATACGACAAAGGCAAACCTCAGCGAAAAGGCTGACACGCCGCTGGGCGTGCATCGTAAGGTGGGGGCGCAAAGCTAAAGGGTCCTGAAAAAAGGATAGCCAGTTACCGATATAATATCATTGACTCGTTATGTCACTGTCTATTCTTTTATTTTAAGGATAGGCATTTTTTTTGCGCGAATGATTTTATGAATAACGCCCTTGTGCTCAAGGGGGGCTTTATGACGGGTAAGAGATTAAAAAACGGATTTACATTGGTTGAGCTTATGGTCGTCGTAATGGTGATTATGCTTTTAATGGCCATCGCGATCCCTAATCTGATCCGGGCGAGAAGAAATTCCAAGATTGCCCGGGTTGCCAATGACCTGCGCATATTTGGCGATGCCTTTCAGTTGTATTCGCTGACCGTTGGAATGTTTCCTGCGGATGCCCACATCGTTTTACCGCCCGGAATGGACCAGTATATTAATCAAAGCAACTGGGATTCCGACGCCCTCGGCGGACATTATAATTGGGAGGGCCCGTCTTGGGGGGAAGGGGGGCCTTATCCTTATGCGGGGATTTCTCTTCTTGGGACGACAGCCACGCTTATTGAATTACAGCAATTAGACCTTACGGTCGATGACGGGGATCTGACCATGGGAAAATTCCGTCAGACGCCAAACGGCCGGTATACCTACATTATTGAAGAATAGGGGAGAAAAAAAGAGGGGGAACGGGGTTCTCTCAGTCGTCATCCGGAGCGCTGATAGAAAAATCCGCCCAAACAGGCCTGTGATTTGAAATGGCCTGTTGAGCCTTTTTATCATCATTTTTGAAGATGTTCTCATCAAATCTTATAATACCGGATGTCCCTGTATACTCGCGTACGTATTTCTTCTGAAACCAGAGATTGTCGCCCAGCAGACTGTCTGTAATCGTTGTGGTCTCCGGAGGCCTGATGAGACAGGTCATCGTTGGAAACCTTTGCAGATTTTTCCAGGAGGAGTCATCGGGAGGAAGGTTGAACGTTCCCAGAATAATAATGTCTTGTTCCAGGGGAGCTGCCTTTTGAAGAGCATCATAAACTTCAGCTAAAGCTGTTATTTCGGATATTTGTCTTTCTGAATCACCGCTGGCGGGTATGTGGACAGTTACAAGGGTAAAGTCAAAATTCCCGGCTTGAAATGATGTATAAAAAGGATCCCTGAAGAAAAGGGTCTTCTTTTCCTGATAAAGTTTCCCTTTCTGAATCATGGTCACTTTATCGGGGCGATAGAGAAACGCGTATCGTTCTTGGATGCCTCGTCCGACAGGAGGGCTGATGTCATAGCTGTAATTATGTCCAAGCTTCCTGAGCACGCCGACAGTTTTTTTGAGAGTATCCTCCTCTTTGAGTCCCTGAATAGCCACAATATCAGAATATTTGAGGATCTGGGCCATCAGGATGAGATTGTCGGAGTTGTTGCTGTTGGAAAAATTGCTGATATTAAAAGAAGAAATCCTTATTTTCTTGACTTTGTTCGGAAGCGGCATGGGCGTCTGGGCCGGCCGGGAAGATTTTTGTTTTTCTGCCGGCTGGATGTCGATGATTTGCGGCCCCCGCCCTTGTTGAAGCTGGGACACACGTTTCTCAACAGCCGCTTGAATGGCGGGATAGTTTTTTTGCAGAAAGCCCAGTATCCTCTCTTTATGCATGCCGAGATAGAAACCTCCAAAGAAACACATGGCTCCAAAGAGGAAAAAACTTATTAAACGAAGCAGGCACGAAGCACGGGCGGTTTTTATTTGCATATATATCTCCCTCAACGATAAAATGTGCGGATAAAGACATTTTAGCGAAAAAAGAACGGATTGAAAGGGAAAGGTTCAGAATTTGACAATTTAGACTTTAGGTCAGGAAAAATTTCGTGTTTTTCCTGGAAGCGGCTTTCCGGTTTTGTTTCAAAATTGTCTTGTCTGGTGAAAGAGAGATAAGTTTGGGGATAGCTTGCAAATTTATCCGTATTCGCTAGAATATTAATATACATCTACTCATACCATAAAGGAATAGACCCCTCTTTTATGAATTTTATCACTTTTACAGTTAAAGATTTATTGACCAATAAAATTCGTCTGTTTGTCGCTATTTTAGGTATCGGCCTGGGGATTTCTGCTTGTATTATTATGCTGGGTATTGCTGACAGCCTGAAAACGTCCTTTAGTGATCTTTATAAGAGAAGGGAAACGGACATCGTTCTTGTGGAAGGGGATCAGTTGAGCCTTTTGGCCAGTGAACTGGAGCAGTCCTTGCTCGACGAACTCAAGGGGTTTGCTGAAATAGAGAATACCGCCCCTGCCCTGATATCCTTCACGAAATTGAAGCGCACCTATATCCCTCTTTTCGGCTGGGAACGATCTTCTTTTTTATATGAAGATCTGCAGATGAAAAAAGGTCGTCTCCTGGCCAGTGACGGCCCGGAAATTTTAATCGGCGACCTGATTGCCGATAATATTGGTAAAACCGCAGGGGAGACCTTCAGGATTCAAAGAAGGACGTTTTCCGTCTCCGGAACGTTTACGAGCTCTAATTCCTTTGAACGGGGATCGATTATTATGCCTTTGAGTGCTCTGCAAAAACTCAAGAAAAAGACCGGGAAGGTAACTTTAATTAATATCCGTTTAAAAAAGAAATACCGTAATGATCGAGCTATAAATGATTTTATAACGAAAGTCGAGTCAGAATTCCCTCAGGTCAGCGCGCAGAAAGCGGATTTTTTTATTGCTGAGAAGACAAAGCATATCATGATGGGGGAGAAAATGTCCTATCTCATTACGATTATCATGACCATCGCTATCACGTTCGGTGTTTCCAACATCATGTTGACAATTTTTTTGGAGAAAATACGGTTTTTGTCCTTGTTGCTCACAGTCGGCTGGCAGAAATACGAAGTCGCGTTTTTCTTTTTATTGGAATCATTGCTGATCGTTCTCCTGGGTGGAGTCCTCGGAACGTTTTTAGGTGTGAAATTAACGGCCTGCGTCTTTCAGATGACGGATATTTCCGTTTTGACCCCGTCTTTGTCAGTGTTTTTCTTCGTGAAAATCATCAGTTTGATATGCGGAATCGCGTTCTTTGCGATTATCGGTCCGACAGTTATTCTTATGAATTACAGCCCGGTTGAGGTGATAAAAAATGAATAGTCAATCCTCAGAACATCCGCCATGCCTCTGCGCTGTTGATGTGTGTAAATCTTATCCCAAGACCCAGACAACAGCTTTAAAAAATGTTGATCTCACGATTTTTGCCGGGGAGTTCGTCTGTCTGCAGGGAGCGAGCGGCAGCGGAAAGACGACTTTTTTAAATATTGTGGCCGGCTTAGTTGAGCCGACAACGGGAAAAATATTCTTCTGCGGCCGCCCTCTCGACACCTATGGAAGCAAGGCGGTTTACCGCAGGGAAAACATCGGATATGTCTTTCAGGACTTTTATCTGTATCCTCATTTTAGTGTGCTGGAAAATGTTTTACTGCCCTTTGTCAACACGCTTTGGATGGAGGAAGAAAGGGTCGGGAAAGCCGTGTCTTTGCTTAAAACAGTTCAGCTCGAGTCTAAACAGAATAATCCGGTCAATCTGCTTTCTGCCGGGGAAAGGCAGCGTGTCTGTATTGCCCGGGCGCTCATGAATGACCCGCCGCTGATTTTGGCGGACGAGCCAACGGGGAATCTCGATTCTGAGAATTCGGCCCTTGTCATGGATTTCCTGAAAGAATTGAATGAGACAAGAAAAAGCACGATCATTCTCGTGACGCACGAAAGCCAAGTCGCCGGGTACGCCCGAAGAATAATACATATAAAAGACGGGGAGGTAGAAAATGACGCATCCTGACCAGGGATCTTTTTGTATCGAAAATAACAAAGGGCCGATCAACTGGAAGATGAAGCTCGCCAGCTCTATGATCAAGCAGTACCGCGACATTACTTTTGATGCGGTGAAGGACGCAAGAACGCTCAAAAGAGACGGCCAGACGATTTTCAGCCTTTTGTCTCCGGCCGTGAATTCCCCTGTCGGCCGAAGACGGATGCGTTTTTTGTTCCATGATATGGTCGCTCCGGGAACGGTCATAGAACATAAGCAGATTGTTAAGTGGGGCTCGCGTACACCTCATATCGTGAGCCTGGCGTTTAATTATGAATGTCAATGCAGGTGTTCACATTGTTGTTCGGATCATTACCGGGACATAACGGCGGCTGATTATATGTCTAAAGAACAGATTATGGACTGCATGAAGCAGGCTACGGACATGGGAACGACCACGTTTGTTTTGGGGGGAGGGGAACCTATTCTGAGAAAAGACCTTCCTGAAATCATCCGGGGATTGGATAAAAAGAAAGCGACGTTCACTATCTTTACGAACGGAGAATACTTAACGGCCGATAAAGCCAAAGAATTGGCCGACAGTCAGGTTTACGGCATTTTTGTCAGCCTGGATTCTTCTTCACCGGAAAAGCATGATTTGAATAGACAGCGGCCGGGGCTTTACAGAAAGGCTATAGAGGCTATTGAAAACTGTAAGCGTAATAATATCCCGGTCGGTATTTCCACCGTTTGTACGAAAGAAGGGCTTGTTGACCGTGATTTGCTGAACATTATCGAAATCGGAAAGGATTTGGATGTTTTTGAGATTTTTATTCTAGATGTTGTGGCGACCGGAACCTTGCTCGATGAAGATCAGGTGATTTTGAGCGATTCGGAAAGAAAGACTATTTCTGATGTTATGGAACATTTTTCCCCAAAGAAGGAGTATCCCAATATCATTCATGAAAGCATGCTTTTTAAACTGGCTTACCCTTGCGTGCAAGGCTGCCCGGCCGGCACGATTATGATGCATATCCGGGGAGACGGGCGTGTGAGCCCTTGTGATTTTATGCCGCGTTATTACGGGAACCTCAAAGAAGAAAAGCTTTCTGTTGTTTGGAATAGGATGATTCAGGATTTGGCGTTTGCTGATTTTTCTCCGTCCTGCCGGATGAATGATGCGGCTTTTCGAAAAAGCCATATTTTTGAGACGCAGGCAGGCGTGTGTTCCGGGTCGTAAATCATTCTGCCGGGCGGCGGCCCTACCTGTGTCCCGCCGCTTCCGTCACGGCTTGAATTTTTGGAATAGAAGAGTTTAAGGGAAGAGGGGCACGGCTACTTCGCTTCATTTTCTTTTTCTTCGAATTCTTTCACCGCGGCTTCTATTTCTTTCCTGAAAGCCTCTTCCTCTTTCTTCCTTTTTTCCTCCTCTTTTTTCAGCCTTTTCTCTTCAGCGGCTTTTTTCTTGGCTTCTTTTTTTTCCAATTCTTTTGCTGTGGCTTCATTCCCATTCTCTTTATCTTCGAAATCTTGCGCTACGGCTTCTATTTCTTTCCTAAAAGCCTCTTCCTCTTTTTTCCTTTTTTCCTCCTCTTTTTTCAGCTTTTTCTCTTCAGCGGCTTTTTCCTTGGCTTCTTTTTTCTCCAATTCTTTTGCTGTGGCTTCTATTTCCTTGACAAATTTATTTTTATCTTTATTTTTCTCTTTTTCCTCTTTTTTGAGTCTCTTTTTTTCCGCTTTTATCTTTTCCGGCTCCAGCCTCCCGTGAAAGTCTTTCAGCGATTCACAGACTGTTTCTTCCGGGATATAGTACTTAAACTTTTTCGGCTGAAGATCTTTGTTGAACTCAATATTATCAAACGTGATTTCCGCATAGGTTGTATGCGGGAACCCCCATTTTATGCGGTGAATTTCTTTGATCGCCTTGCGGATTGTTTTTTGGTTTTCTAAGGTTACGTCCATCTGCAGGGCTTTAAACACATCATTGATGTCATTGAGCCCGATGCTTCGGGCGAAGAATTCGTCTGGGCGTCCTTTAAATTCAAAATCCATTCTCAATATTAGGCTTCTTTCCTTGGATATCCAGATCAGGTAAGAACCCGTTGGCAATTCCTGTTTAAAAAGATAGCATGGTTCTCCCAGCAGAGCCATGCTGCCAAAATATTTAAACTCTTTAATTAATTCGCAGGTTGGTCCCGGGGCAGAAGGCTTTTTCTCTCCTGCTGCTGTCTGGGCGGGAGGTGTGTCGTTTTTTGTTTCTTCGAGAGGCTTTGTTTCCTGGGGAGCCCCGGTCTTTGCTTCGGCCTTCTCCTCGGAAGTTTTCCCGGTTTCCCCGGGGCTGGCGGTGCCTTTCGTTTTTGCCGCGACCCCCGCGGCAGGAGCAGGTTGCCCGGCCTGAGTCTTAAGGTTGCCGCATCCTTGAAAAAATTGATACAGCACCTTTATATAGCCGATCCCCATTAAAGCCATAGAATCCGTCGGGAACTGATACTGTTTATCCTTTTTCCCCCGATAATAATATATCCCTTCTCCGTTAGACCAGGCAACGCGGGTGTCCTTGCCGAAAAAGGAGTCTGTTATTTTATCGACAATAAGATAGTAGTTGGGGCGTTGAAACTTGACGGATATATATCTTTGGCCTGTCGTGATCTCTGTCCTATGATCGGTGCTCGATATCCCGGCTCCGTTACACTGAAAAGATGACATGTCCTGATATCTTAACAGGGCTTTCTTTAAAATGCTCTCTTCATCGACTTGTTCTTTGGTGTAGGCTCTCCCTTTATACAGAAGCAGTTCTTTGGGCTCAGCCTTTTTGTCGGGAAGGGCTCTGTAAGCGATTTCACTGTCTTCATCCATCCGGCTGAAAGGAATTTTTAGGACAGATTTGCCTGTATCAATTTTTACATATTCGTCGGTTTTTTCAATGAGCTCTCCCGTCACAAACATCCCGCTTTTTAAGACCACAGATTCTGCATAGGACAGATTTGTTCCCCATAATAGGAGGAAAATGACAATTAATGATATTTTGCGCATATTGAACTCCTGTAGGCGTTTTTTCAATAAATTCTTTCAATCTTCGACTGTATAATAATAAAATATATTTAGTTAAAAAGCAAAACGAAATTGTTGCTCCTGACATAAATTTTTCGTATCGGCTGTTTGGCAGGGATAATTTTTTCATGCATGAAGGCCTTTTTCCGGATAAGGAGGATGGCTGGAATATTATGTTTCAATGACTTACGGCGTAAAGCTCCCTGCCTGCGGAAGAGTTGAATAACAGAACCGTCAGTACTATAATAAAAATCTATGTTATGATATAATCAACACTTTTAACCTTGAAGAGATGGACAGGGGAATATAATAAGGAAATAATTTTATATGAAGAAATTTCTTATAAGAAAAAGAACGAAATTTTTCTTTTATGCTGTCATATTCGGGGCCTTGGGATTATCCTGCGCTACGGTTCCTTTAACAGGGAGGACCCAGCTTGATTTAATCCCTACAAGAACAATGCTTTCAATGAGCTACCAGCAATATGATGATTTCCTGAAAGACCATAAACTCAGCACCAATCAATCTCAGATAAAAATGGTGCAATCTGTCGGGGCAAAGATTCAAAGGGCTGTTGAAGATTATATGATAGACAATAATATGTCTTCCCGGCTTAATGGCTATGATTGGGAGTTTAATCTTATAGAAAACGAACAAGCGAATGCCTGGGCCATGCCGGGAGGAAAGGTTGTTGTTTATACCGGACTTCTTCCGACAACGCAGGATGAGAATGGATTGGCGGTTGTTTTGTCTCACGAGATAGCCCACGCCATTGCCCGGCATGGGGATGAACGGATGAGCCATAGCCTGCTTGCCGGGATGGGGGGGATGGCCCTTTCAAAAGCATTGGAAAGCAAACCGGAAGAAACCAGGGCTCTTTGGATGACGGCTTTTGGTGTCGGAGCCGAGTTCGGCGTGATACTGCCTTACAGCCGGCTTCATGAAAATGAGGCGGACCGGCTGGGTTTGATATTTATGGCTATGGCCGGGTATGATCCTGCCCGGGCGGTGGCATTTTGGGAGAGGATGTCTCAACAAAAGGATGGTTCTTCCTTGCCGGAGTTTTTGAGCACACATCCTTCCGATAAGACCCGTATTCAAAACATTTTGGCCCATATCCCGGAAGCTATGAAATATTATAAACCGAATTAACGGGGTCCGGAGGACGCCGTAAGGCCGGTGTTGTCGGCCGTTCCGGAGGCCCGGTTATTCATAACTTTAGACTTGGAAAAAAGGAGGGGAGTTGAGATGCGTACAGGAAATCCTGCCTTATCAGGTGATGTCTTCAACAGCGTCACATCATACGACACGAATCAGGTTATGACAATACAGGGTACAGTAAACAAGAGTTTTATTCTTCTTTTTCTTATCTTTTTCAGCGCAAGCTGGGCCTGGGCTCATCCAATTCGTTTTGTTTCATTCGCCTGGCCGGCTTTGATCGGAGGGTTTATTGTCGCTCTTCTTACGATTTTTAATAAAGAATGGGCTCCTGTAACGGCGCCTGTTTATGCCCTTCTGGAAGGAGTTTTCCTGGGAGGAGTATCTGTGTTCCTTGAACAAGCTTATCCCGGAATCGTTATGCAGGCCGTAGGCCTGACGTTTGGAACCTTATTTTCTTTGTTGATGGTTTACAAGTCCGGGCTGTTGACAGTAACGGATAATTTCCGGCTGGGCATTTTTGCGGCCACCGGCGGTATCGCTTTATTTTATTTCGTGAGTTTGGTTTTGGGCTTCTTCAGCATTCATGTCCCGTTGATTCACAGCAGTGGCCCTCTGGGGATTGGTTTCAGTTTATTTGTCGTGGTTATTGCCGCTTTAAATTTGGTCTTGGATTTTGATTTTATTGAACAGGCATCGCGAAGAGGCGTTCCTAAGTATATGGAGTGGTATGGAGCTTTTGGGCTCATGGTGACTTTAGTTTGGCTGTATATGGAGATATTACGGCTATTATCTAAAATGCGTAATAGATAACAGGTGTCCGGGGAAGCCTGAAACTATTCAGGATAAAGAGATAGATGACCGTTTTAAAGTGTAAATCAGAGTTCCCCGGGAGAATCAAAGAGATGGCTTAGGCCTATGAAGAGTTATGAAAGTGAAACTGAAAGGGATTTTGGGCATTGCCGTTATATGCTTTTGTCTGTTTTTTGCGTCCTGCACGCATTTGGCGTACGTACAAAACTATGAGGCAGGGGATGGCCCCAGGTATGCGGATTTTAATGTAGCGCCTCTTAATACGAAGAGCCCGGGAACAATTAAAGTCGTGACTTATAATATCCAACTGAGCCGTAAGGTCGAAGAAGCTGTAAGGATTTTAACAGAGAACGAAGAGGTGAAAGATGCGGATATTATCTGTTTACAGGAAATGACGGCCGAGTCTGTCGTTCAGGTGGCTCGGATATTGGGGTATAATTATGTTTATTATCCCTCGGCCGTTCATCCGGCGAACAACAGTGATTTCGGTAATGCCGTTTTATCCAAGTGGCCTGTCCTGGCGGATAGAAAGATCAATCTGCCGCATTCTGATGCGGACCGGTTGTACAAACTGCACCGGGTTGCTGTTGAAGCAACGATATTAATCGGAGAAACCCCGGTTCTGGTTTATTCGACTCACCTGGGCGCGATCCTGACTCCTCAAAAAAGACTGGAACAGGCAGTGGCTGTCTTAGCTGCCGTCCCGGGCGAATCCCCCCATTGTCTGATCGCGGGTGATTTTAATACGTATACACAGAATCATCTTCAGCCTATTGTTGATGTGTTTGAGCGTTCGGGATTCCTTCTGGCGACGGATGATCTTGCCTGGACCTATAAACATTGGTATTGGTTAAATAAAAAGTCTAAACTGGACTTAATATTTACAAAGGGCCTGGAGAGCGTTGGCGCCGATCGTATTTATAACCGGACTGCGAGTGACCACGTTCCCGTTTGGGTGGAGATTCGATTGCATTGAACTGCGGGGACCGGATAATTTATTGTTTAAAAGGGGGAACACATGGTTAAGATTAAAGGTTCCGCATTCATGACGTCAATGAACCTTGGGTGCCAGACTCATGGGGAAGCCGGAGTGAAGGCGGTTTTGGATTCTCTCAGTGAAGACGACCGGAAAGTTTTGAGCTCTGTCATTTGCACTCAGTGGTATCCCTTGGATATTTACGTGAATCTCCTGAAAGCCGAAATAAGGGAATTCTGCCAGGGGAATGAAAAGTCATTTGTGGAGGAGCGGATTTTCAAGGGGGTGGAACAGCAGTTTAATACGATATACCGCGCGTTCCTCCGGTTGGGCTCGCCGGAAAGCATCCTTGAAAAGTTGGGTAATATTAACAGACAGTACTTTCAAGGGGTTTCGACGGAGATTAAAAAGATCGAAGAGAATAAATTTTTGCTGATTTACACCGGCTTTGAGAAACAACACCGGGTTTTTGAGCTGATCCTGAAAGGCTGGTGGATAAAGATTTTACAATTGATCGGGAAGCATGACGTTCGGTTTGATGTTAAGACATCTATCGCCGCCAACAAAGAGGTCGCTGAGTTTGTCCTGAACTGGCAGGCATGATCAGGGAGCGGCTTTCCTCGCAGTGTTCTGTCCGTTAAAATAAGGATTAATCCTTATACCGGGTTCTTTTATTTCCTATGTATGATTTTCCTGATAAATCGTTGTCGCGGCTATTTTCCCCCGGACCTTTTTGTCTAACAAAGCTTCGATAATCGTTAACGCAAAAATAAAGGCTGTTCCCGCCCCGCGGCTCGTAATGATATTCCCATCCCGCACAACGTCTTGCGCTGAAAATTTTGTCGAAGCAGAAAAATGATTTTCCATACCCGTAAAACACGTGGCGCTTTTTCCGTCCAGTATTCCTGCCTGAGTTAACACAAGGGCCGGCGCCGCGCAGATGGCTGCGATAATCTTTCCTTGCCGATGCATGTTTTGAATAAGATGAATAACGGGTTCGGACTGAGCTAAGGTTTCGGCTCCGGGCATGCCTCCGGGAAGAATGATGGCGTCGAAATCATCTTGAACGGACTCCAGAGTCGTTTCCGTCATGACGGTTAATCCGGATTTCGCGGCTTTCACTTGCAGGCTTTTTAACCCGGCGACGGTGACCTGCACCCCGGCGCGCTTTAACAGATCTATGGGGGTTATGGCTTCAATATCCTCAAATCCGTCAGCCAGAATGATAAGGGCTTTTTTCGTCATAGGGCAACTCCTTTCCTGGATATCAATGACGGAAATATTTTACCTGATTTTGGATATATTTGCGAAAAATTATTTTTGAACCCCAAAATATTTGGAATAGCTGTTTTTATGAGATTTTGTTTTGCGGAAGCGTATCATGGCGTTTATCAAGAACCATGCCGCTTTTGTGCCGGGCAAACAGCGGTCTATCTCTGCGAGGGTCATGCTTGTAGTCTGCCGACGTGTTTGTTGGATTATTAAAGTCATGAGAAATGATCCTGTAAGCCCCTCTATTTAAAAGGGCCGGGATTTTTCTGCTCCCGGGATGATTTTCTGTGCCATATCTTTGAAAGAAAACCGGTTTGTTTGCTATAATAATTATATGTGGTATGCGTATATTTTAGAGACAGGCAAGGGAACTCTTTATACAGGCATAACCAATAATCTGGAGCGTCGTATATCGGAACATACGCGAGGTCAAGGAGCAAAATACACAAGGATTTTTGGTGTAAAAAAGTTGTTGTATCATGAACGTTTCCCCTCCCGGGCGCTAGCCCTTAGCCGCGAAGCTCAGATCAAAGGTTTGACACGAAGGCAGAAAATAGCGCTGATTCAGGGAGGCAGTCTTCTTTAATACAAGAAGCCAGGATGACGGCATGAGTCTCGGGCATGCTTCCGCAGCAGAAATACCGGAGTTGTTCCGTAAGAGAATTATGTCCTAAAAGGAGAGATATTCGTTATGACTTTCCCGGAAGAGTGGGGGTATGTTGATGATCAGGGCCAGGTTTGGCAAAAGGATTGCCAGGCTTTTAAGGGCCGTCAAATCGGACGGCTGGACGGAAAAGGTGCACAGGAAGTTTTAGCTTACTACGCATTACGGTTTGAGAAATTAGAACAGTATTACGAGGAATTGCAGACGCAATTTGAAGAAGCTAAAGACAAGCCGGGGCTTTTGGACAAGATCAACCGGATGCTTGATTTTATAACCGAGTCTGATGCGATTGGGGACTTTGACGGACTGTTAAAGAAGCTGATGGATATCAAAGTCGTGTTAGACCGTGAGCTCAGCAGGAACTTAGACGAACAGGAAGAATTATACCGGCGGGTGGAGCAGTTGCTTCATCCTGACGATTGGCACGCGGCTTCGGAGGAAGTGAAAGCTATCCAGGCCCGGTTCAAGAAAACAGGACCGGTTCCGGAAAGCAAAAAGCGTGATATGCGGGACCGCTTTCGTGCTGTTTGTGATGAGTTCTTTGAAAACAGGCGTTTGTTTTATGCCGAGCTGGATCGTGAAAAAGCGGACAATTATCTTAAAAAAGAAGACCTTTGCCGTAAAGCGGAGGAATTAGGCCTTTCCTCGGACTGGAAGGTCACCGCTGAGGAATTAAAACATTTGATGGAGGAATGGAAGAAGATCGGTCCTGTGACCCGGGGGAAGACAGAAGATATCTGGCGGCGGTTTAAAGCCGCAAGCGACACCTTTTTTCAGAGACGAGAAGCTTTTTATAAAAAACTTGATGAAGAAAGGGAAGATAATTTGCGAAAAAAAATAACTTTGTGTGAGCGGTCAGAGGAATTGTCCGAATCTGACGACTGGCATGCGGCGGCAGAGGAGCTGAAACAGCTCCAGGAAGCATGGAAACACATTGGTTCTGTCCCCAAAAAGGAAGCGGATGCCGTTTGGCTGCGGTTTAAAAGGGCCCACGATCATTTTTTTGAGCGGAGGCATGAATATTTTAAGGCAAGAGATGAAGAGCGTCTCAACCATTTGAAGGAAAAACAACTCCTTTGCGAGGAGGCGGAGAGTTTGTTCCCTTTGCGGGATTTATCGACGGTCCGGGAACAAGTTAAAGACATGCAGAGGGCGTGGAAAAACATAGGGGCTGTTCCCTCGGATCAGGCCGATGCGCTTTGGTTGCGCTTTAAGACGGCTTGTGACAGAATTTTTCAGGGGGACCCTCCTGATGAGTCCGGTGATGCGGAGCCCGGTTAGTTTAATGATACGGCAAACCTGCAAGATTGCCATTTTTGTCCTCCACTTGACAGGTTGATGGTTGAATGGTAAACTTTAATCAACGAAAGGAATCCTGAATGAGTGACCTGCAGAGATACGGCATCTTGGAAGAAAGTCAAAATTTTGAAAAAGCTGTTTATAGCCTCGCTTTGATTTATAATATTTGTCACAATGAAATGACATCCTACTTGAAGCCGTATCATTTAACCCCGGGAAAGCTGAATATCCTGGTCGCTATTCGTTTTCATGGCGGCAGTGATGGGGTAAGCCAGGTTGAGATCAGTAAACATCTTATCGTTACGCCGTCCAATATGACGAAACTCATTGACAAACTGCAGGCGGAAGGTTTTGTGACGCGTTCAGCCTTACCCGGCGACCGGAGAGTCAATGTGATCAGGGTTACGAAAAAGGCGGAGGTTTTACTGGACCGGGTCTGGGCGCCTTATTGCACGAAGCTTAAAAATTTTATGGGAAAATTATCGGAAAAAGAACAGGAGGCGACAGCCAAACATCTTGTGAAATGGTTGTCTTGCCTGACGCATGATTAAATTTTTTTATCCACATAGTTGAATGGTTAATGTTTATGACCTTAAACCAGAATTGTCCTCATCATAGCCTTCACCCCCGAAAGAGAAAAATCCTTTTTGTTGTGCTGTTATTGGGCATAGGCAATATTATTTATCAAGCCCCGCGTTCCTACGCATTGACTGTCGCGAAATCCAAAGTTGTTGATTATACGAAGAATATTCATATCCGTCACGGTGATTTTATCTTTCAGCATTTGCCCGGTCCTTTAACGGAAATGGTCGCCGCGGTCACGCAGAGTCCCTACTCCCATTGCGGCATTATCGTAAAGAGAGGTGAGCAATGGTTTGTGCTTGAGGCGATCGGTCCCGTTAAGTTCACTCCTATTGATGAATGGATCAGCCGGGGCGTTAATGATAAATTCACTATCGTACGGTTGAAAGAAGCTTATCAGCCCCGTATCCCCCGGATTGTACGCCAGGCGGAGCGCTATCTCAACCGTCCTTATGATATCCAGTATGAGTGGGATGACAGGAAAATTTATTGCTCCGAGTTGATTTACAAGGCTGCGTGGGAAGGGGCGGGGATCCCCCTGGCGCGTTTTGTGAAGTTAGGAGATTTGTCATGGCGTCCTTATGAAGAGGATATCCGGGACATCGCGGGCGGTTATGTGCCTCTTGACCGGGAAATGATTACTCCGGAAGATTTGGCGCTGTCCGATAAGGTCCAAACGGTGTATTCGTCTTTCCCCGCCAGAGATAGGAAAGAGGGGAAATATGATCGCGGAGCATTTCAGGGGGCCTGGCGCGGAACATATATGCTTTTGGGGATCCCTTTAAACGTCTTGTTGAACGTAGATAAAACAGGGCGGATTATAGAAGGGACATTAGGCAGCGGGCTGGTTTTCGAGCCGAAAAAAATGGATACGTTTCAGGCTTCAACAGGCGAGTTTGCCTACGGATTTATCAGTGAAAATGATGTCCGTATTGACATTGAAGGCCGGATGGATAAATCGCAGACGTTTATTTTCGGAAAATGGAAAGACAGCGTCGGATTTAGCGGGACCTTTAGTATGAGCAAAAAGGAATGACGGGATTTTTATGAGCTCACGCAAACTGTTGTGTCCGGAAAACATTGGCAGGATTTTGATTCTTTCCGCAGGCTCTCTCTGGATTTTGTTTTCCTTCCACAATATTCTTCCTTTCCCTAATGAAGTTTTTTATATGAGCCTTCCCCTCGTGTGGGGCCTTTTCCATTTTTTGTTCCGCAGAGATGTTTTGAAAAATTTATTCCGCTGGCGCCATGCTTTCAAAGCCGCGGGCTATTTTGTGTGTGTCGTGGCGTTCTTTTGGTATTTCAGTTACACGATGCGGTGGAAAATTATCTGGAAAGAGGTGTTTCTGGCTTCTTATTTTTTATTGGCTGTCGGAATCATTATCTATTATACCCGTTGCATCATCAAAGCTTTTGCGGCGTGGCTTGTCAGCCCTTTCCGGAACCCGCAAAAACGAAAGATTATCTCCGGCCTGATTTATGTCTGTTTATGGTTTTTGATTATCCTGCCGTATATCCTGGCCGCATTCAGCATTCACCGTCCCAAGATAGGCGACCAGGTTGATCCGCGGTCTGAGCTGAACCTTTCCTACGAGCAGGTTTGGTTACGGACAAGAGACGGGGTGAGACTGCATGCGTGGTTCGTTGCTTGTCCCACGAGCGACCGCAGTGTCGTTATCGGTCATGGCTTGGGGGCCAATAAATCGAATTTTCTGCCTTTGGTCGATTTGTGGCATGGGCTGGGATACAATGTGCTCATTTTTGATTTCCGCGGACACGGCCACAGCGAGGGGCATACGGTGACTTTCGGGGCAAGAGAAAAATATGATATTATCGCTGCCGTACATTATTTATCGGCCCGTCCGGATATGGCCCCGGATAAGATCATCGGCTACGGTGTCTCTTTCGGCGGCGCAGCGCTCATTCACGCGGCCAAGGAGGATACTCGTATCAAAGCCCTTGTCGTTGACTCGTCTTTTTCTGATGTTGAGACGATGGCAAAGAGGGTTGTTGATTTGGTGAGGTTTGTCCCGCCGTTTTTGACAGATACTATTGCCAGGCTGGGATTGATGTTCGTCGATTTGGAATGCGGCTTCCCTCTGAGGGATTATGCGCCGCAGCAGGTCATCCCGCATATCCACGACCGGCCGGTTCTCATCATTCACGGAAAGAACGACCGGTTGATCCCCTGGGGCGAGTCGAAAAGCCTTTATGATAAAGCCCGGTCCCCCAAGGAATTCTACTGGGTTGAATCCGCCGGCCATTATGCGACTTTGGTGGAACCTGACTATCGTCACAGGTTAAGACAATTTCTAATAAAATACAAACTTCAGTAATTATGATTCATTTCAATGATCCGCCGGAAGGGGCTTTGCGGATATTTATACGGAGCCGCGCAAAGCCCCACAGATAAGTCCCGGTTTATTCTTTTTTAACCCTACCGTTAAGTCGTAAAGTTAATCCTCTGATTACAGGACATTTTTCTGCTCCGGCGCATTCGATTGTTTTTCCTGTGTCATGCAGGAAAGTGTAAGGTTTTTAACCGAAAAATGACAAAAGGGTAAAGAAGAGAATTTTAACAGGAGGAGAATTATGAGAACTGTTTTAGTGCTGTCCCTTTTAATCCTTTTAATCGCGCTCACGCAAGATGTTGTTTGGGGGGAAGATGTCAAAAATGGTCATGCAGAGGCAACGGAAAAAGCCGTTTTTGCCGGAGGCTGTTTCTGGTCTATGGAACCGCCCTTTGATAAAACGCCCGGAGTTCTCAATGTCCTGTCCGGATATTCCGGGGGGCAGGGCCTGAATCCCACGTATGATGATTATGCGCAGAAAGGGCATGTGGAGGTTATCCAGGTGACTTACGATCCCCGGAAAGTCAGTTACGAACAGCTTTTAGATATTTACTGGCGGCAGATCAACCCCACAGATGCCGGAGGGCAGTTCGTTGACCGGGGGCCGCAGTACAGGCCGGTCATTTTTTATCTGAATGATAAGCAAAAGGGGCTGGCCGAGGCCTCAAAAAACAAACTGGTTCAATCAAAAAGATTTAAAGAGCCGATCGCCACGGAAATACTGCCGGCCGGTCATTTTTATCCGGCGGAAGATTATCACCAGGATTACTACAAAAAACACCAGGCAAGATATCAATTATGTCGCGTTGGCTCTGGACGTGACCGGTTCCTTCAAAAAGCCTGGGAGGAGGCTGCCCCTGTGAAAAGAACATTATCTCCTCTGCAGTATCAGGTGACGCAAAAGGAGGGGACGGAACCGCCCTTTAAAAATGAGTATTGGAACAATAAGAGGGAGGGAATTTATGTTGATGTCGTTTCCGGAGAGCCGTTATTCAGTTCCCGCGATAAATTTGATTCGGGAACCGGATGGCCGAGCTTTACCCGGCCTCTCGATCCGGCGAATATCGTAGAGGAGGAAGACAGGAGTTCCTTCTCCGTCAGAACAGAAGTCAGGAGTAAGGCCGCAGATTCGCACCTCGGGCATGTTTTTAATGACGGGCCTCAGCCCACCGGACGCAGATACTGTATTAACTCGGCGGCTTTAAAATTTATCCCTAAAGAAGATTTGGAACAGGAGGGCTACGGGGCCTATCAAGACTTTTTCTTTTAGAGCAGGAGGTCGGCTTGTGGCAAGCGCGCTGAGCGATCCGCTGAACACTCTTTTCAAAGTATTCTCTTGAGTTGTCTCTTGTAAGTGTGATATAAGAAATTGTTCTATATCATATCCTTGATTCGGATTCTAAGATCAGTCTTGCTGCTGCCGGAGGGAAAGTGTCGTTCGACAGGACTTTATTAAAGAAAAGCCTTATCTTCGGGTGTCTTATTTATTTTGTTACAGAACTCATGCTGCGGGGCATGGGTTTCCTGGTCGATACTCTGCGGCCGGAGGGCGTCCCGGCTTATTATCTTCCTGACCACGTATCCCCGTATCTTATCTCTTATTTTCTTTTAAAGTTATCGCTGTGGCTTTTCCGCCCCTTTTCCAGGATTCTGATGCTTCTGGATCTGGACCGTATTTTTTCCCTTTTAGGTTTTCGTTCCTGGGGTATGATCATGGCCGATGTCATAGGCTGGAGCATGATATCCCGGTTCATTCTGAAAGCCAGGGCCGGGGGCAAGCTTCTTATCAGTGTTCATACGAAGAAAATCATTCAAGGGCGTTTTCATGTTTTGAAAATACATTCTTTAATAACCCTGATAGGTCTGGCGGTAGGATTGTGCCTTTACAGTCTGGTCATATGGACGACACCGCCGGAAGTTTTGGGCGGGACGAGAAACCTGTCAGCCATTGGCGGCATCCTGAACGGAACGATAACAATCCCTTCTATGTGGAGGGGATTCCTTGTTCTCATCGCAACCCTGATTTCTATCCTAGCCATAGCCTCTATCCCTCACGGCCTGTTTGTTTTTTTTACCGGGCAAAGCCCTTCCACGCGTTATTCCTGTCCCCATTGCGGATATATGTTTTTTACTGACCTGCCGGATCCGGATACGGTCTTTAGCTGTCCTGAATGCCGGAAAACGATCCGCAGAAGTGTCTGGTAACGGATATAATATGAAAATTATGAAACCAGATCGTTTAAGAATATTCATAACAGGACTGTTTTGTCTGGGGATATGTCTGTTTAACGGTTTTTCCCCTTTAGCTCTTGGCGCCGAAAACAGGGCTTTTGTTCCTTCTGAAGGGCATTTGCTTATTATCGGTCAGCAGAAAGGGGCCATGGAAGACTACGTCGAAACTTTTCAAACCGTACCGGCGGGGTTCATGGTTTATACGTCTATCCAGGAAGTGGATGGCCTGGATCGTCCGTCTGATAAAGGGGCCGGCGTCCAGCATGCCCGGCACTGGGTGGAGAAATATCCCGGGACAGTTTTACAGATAGGATTGTATATGGTCGGGACCCTTTCCGATATTCTGGACGGGGTGTATGACCGGAATATTGACCAGCTGGGCGACTGGATTGAGGAAGCGGCCTGTCCCGTTTATTTAAGGATCGGATATGAATTTGATAATCCGGAGAACCGTTATGACCCGGATTTGTATCAGGCGGCTTTCCGCTATATTGTGAAGGCATTCCGGAAAAAAGGCATTCCCAATGTTTGTTTTGTCTGGCATTCGGGGGCGTTTTCTGATCAGCCGGAGGCCTTCCTGAACTGGTATCCGGGAGATGAGTATGTTGATTGGTTCGGGTTCTCCTTTTTTGTGACCCGGCAGCGCGGTGTTATTAAGACATTCTGTGAACTGGCCCGCCGTCATCATAAACCGCTGATGATAGCCGAGTCTGCTCCGGCAGGGCTTTATACGAGCCGGGCCAAAGTCGAGTGGTTTAAGCATTTCTTCAACCTGATCGAGGAAGAGGATGTCCGGTGTGTTTCTTATATTCATGCTCACTGGGATCAGCTTCCCATGTTTGAACATATGAAATGGGGGGACAGCCGGATTCAAAGCGATAGAGAAATCGCGCAATTGTGGATGTCCCGGATACAGGATTCCGTTTTCCTGCAACATTCCCCGCAGCTTTATTCCCTCTTGGAATTCTCCTCTCCGGAATAATGTTATCCCGGCTGCGTTTTGCCGGCTGCGGCATCAACGGGACTTTGCCGCCGGCCATTCCGGATATTGTTTTAACCCCGGTTTTATTCTTAAAGACTACTAAGGGAGAGTTGGAGTTTGATGATTTGATTGGGTGCTGAAGTGGCGGCAGCATTGTTCTTAATCTGGACACGGTCTTCCGTTAACTGCCCCTGATCCACGAGAATATCTTTAATGTTTTCTACCCGTTGCGCACTGAGAGTTTTCAGGATTTCTGTCTCAACCTGATATTGTTCTATGAGTTGTTTTCGAAGTTCCTGGTAAAATGATTCCTTATCAATGATTCTGCTGTTGCGTTTTCTCGCCTCTTTCCTGTATTTATCCCTCAGTTCCGTTATGGCTCTCCATCCGACATGTTTTTTATACATCTGTTCCAGTACAAATTCCCGGGGTTTGCTTGATTCCTCCATGCGTCGGGTATAGTCTGCCTGGAAGGCCGCTTTCTTTAAAGCATTCACATCTGTTTCCGGATCATAAACTCCCTGCATTTCCAGAACGAGTTTGGGGCGATTTTTGAGCGCAGCAGCAATTTTTAATATTTTTGCTTTCTGATCATCGGAAATGGAGGCGAGTCCGGGTTGGAAAGAAATAAAATCCAGAGGTTCCGCGGTGTCTTCCGATCCCGCCAACCCTGCAAGGACACTGAAGGGGGCGGTGATGATTTTTGTGAAGATATTTTTGAAGGCCCGGAAAACGATTTGTTTAAAGTCGAACTCGGGCGAGGAAGGATCTCCTTTCACAGGGACGGAAAGATCAATCTGCTGCCGGCTGTCTTCCAGCAGAGACAGGGCCAGTTTGATAGGGACGTTGACCGCCTCCGGGCTGTCGACTTTTTCTCCGAGCGTGAATTTGTCCAGGATGAGGCGATGCGCCCCGGAGAATTGATCCGGCAGAATATCGTATGTAACATTGAGGTTCAGGAGTCCGTGGTCAACGGCATAACCAAGATATTTTCCAAAGTAAGGGGATATCTCCGTTGTCTGATAATCCTGTAAAGAGACATTGAGGGCTTTGGCGGCAGCCAAATCAAGCGGACAGAAAAAACCGTCTATCTGAAGGGCTCCTGTTTGATTCAACGCACTGTTCAGTTTGAAATCACTGCGTTGGGATTTATCGGACGAGAGAGGGGAGATTTTCAGGTTGAAGGAAGATAAGGCGGCCTCGAATACGGGCCGGGTCGATCGGTCTGTGAAGCTGATATGGCCTTGGGCTAATTTTATGTTTTGAATCAGAATATAGAAAGGCAGGCCGGAGTCCTTCTCCTCATTTTTTTGCGGCGCTGCTTCCGGGGCCTGTCCCGCCGCTGCCGGGGCATTCTTTTTCGGCTTTTTCTGCTTAGGGCCGGAAGGTGCCAGGATACGCTCAAAATTTAGTTGCCCTTCTTTTTCCAGGACAGCGTGAACGGCTGGCTTGTCCAGCAGAATGTCCTGTATCGTCAAGGATTTATCGTATAAGGAAAAGGAAATATGGTTAAGGATCAAATCTTTCCAGCCGAAGAGCTCTTGCCCGGACAGCGGGTCGGAAATCTGAAGAGACCCTAAGCGCATGTTCCCTGCAAATCTGATCCCGGCGTTTTTTTCTTGCGCGGCCCGGTAGGTTATTTCGCCGTTCAGATCAAGTATCCCGTTCTGGAATTGCAGCGGGTATGCGTTCTCGATATAGGGCTGCACCGGCAGGAGGGAGAGGGAGGCGATTTTAATATGGGAATGACAGGCCAGGGACTCAAGCGTACAGGAGCCTTGCAGGGTCAATGACCCCTGCGGTTCACTTAAGAGCTTGATATGCAGTCCGCTGGCGTGGTCCATTCGTGTTGAAAGATGTTCTAAGACCGTGTTGATGGGCTGTATGGTCACCTCAAAGGGGTTGTGCTGTGTTTCGTCCCGGAAATGTAATGTCCCGCCATGAATCTGCAGAGAAGAGATCAACAGGGCTTTCGGGGCTTTATCCGGACTATCGCGGGACTCTTCAGGCCTGAGAGGGGCGGGATTCCTGTCGGGCGGATTTTGATCTTCCGGGGGCAGGATATTTAATAAATTCAGCCGGCCTTCGGAATTCAAGGTTATGTCGACATAAGGTTTGTTGAATGAAACGGCATTGAACGTCCAGGTGTCCGACCAAAAAGAAGACAGTTGGAAGTCGACCATGAAGCCTTCAAATCCCAAGACCCGGCCCCCTTGCGGATCCCGGTATTCACATTGATCAATATTTAAAATCAGTAAGAAAGGATTGAATCGGATGTCCCCGACATGGACCGTCCCCTGAATAAACGGCGCGGTTTTCCGGGGGAGGATCCATTTTAAGGCATGAGGAATAATGATGAATCCCAGACATGAGTAAAATACAAGAAGTCCGATGCTGACAAAGACAACAGTTTTATATGATTTTCGAATGGGCAAACGTTTCATGGCCCTGAACGGTCAAAGGGAACCTTTTTTATTTTATAATTACTAATTTTCAAACAGTTTTTCAATCTTCGGAAGATAGGATTTGAGAGTTTTCAGCTCCTCCTCCGAGGCTGTGGACAATTGCTGTAAACCCTGCAGCATATGGGACATATTCTGTTCTTCCAGCTTAATCACTGTCAGGCCTGTCGTGATTTTCTGGGTCAGCAGGGAAAATTCTTCCATGCTCATATTATATTTTTTGCACAAGGCGTCCAGTTCATCCTTGGCCTTGGACATGGTCGGCACAACATTGAGCTCATTCACGTTTTCCCCGTATCTTGCTAAAATCTCCTTGTATTGGGGAAACACTTCAATAAAAGAAGTTATTGTCTTTTCATCCAGATAAGGCAAATCCGCGGCTACGGCACAGACGCTTAACCCCAGGAGCAGGACAGTTGTTATGAAAATTCTCATTTGAGTTCTCCTTTTTGTAATTGTAGTTGCTGTTTAAGATTTAAAAATACTATCATAAGATTTATTTTTATACAATTAAAAGTAATTAGAGAAATCCGCTACCGCCAATCTTTATGGTACAACAAAAATGCTTGAATGGAAATAGCTTGTATGTTAGTTTAATCATAATCAAAATAAGGCTGATTTTCCCCCGTTATTAAGGAATGATACGCGGCAGGGCCCTTGAAGCCGGCTGGCTTATCCAGGAGAAAGATATGGTTATCCTATTTGTTTTTGTCTTTTTGTTTTCCCCTTTGACAATTTTTGCCCAAGAGACCCCTGTCACTAAAAATACCGTTGTTTTGCAGGATAATCAAATTATCGTTCAAACGGAACAGGGGGCAAAAGCCTTAATTTATTCAGAACCGGATAAATATTCTGATGTACAGCTGAAAAAATGGAAGATCAAAGAAGGGACGGATACTGTCTCGGAAGCGTTGAAGGTCTACAAAAGCCGGTCTGCCAAGCCTTTTAAAACGAAAAAAATCTGGTTGGTAAATAAAAATAATGAAAAACAACAGATTTTTGTGAAGTATTCTTATTCCGGGGGGCGGGAAAAGGTGATGTTTTCTCCGGACGAGGATTTTATATTGTTTTTTGACCTCTCTGCCTCCGGAGACACGGTTATTGCCGCCAAGAACTTGGTTTCCAGGGAGCAATTTGTTTTGGGAAAAGGCCGGGATTTTAACATCATGTCCTGCCCGGATCATAAATCCTATGTTATTGTTCAGAATGAGAAAGGGCAGAACGATTATTTCGTTTATGACCTTAAGGAACACGTGACGGTTGATCTTGATCCGGCAGGCCCAATAGAAAATTTGGATAAATTCATCTGTTATTAACATAAGGACGAATTAAAAGGAGGTTTTTGAATGAAGAGTTTTCTGATTGTAGCTGTGGCTTTTATATGCAGTCTGGTTGCGGTTTCCGATGCGTGTGCCGTCAAAGCCCTGAAGAAGACGGTCGCTGTCTTTGAGTTCACAAATGACTCAGGGTTCAGTTCTTCTGTGACGCTGGGACAGGATTTTTCAACACAATTGAACGATGCCTTGATTCAAAGCGGAGAGTTTATTGTGCTTTCACGGCAGGATTTGGATGTTGTTATGGCAGAGCAGGACCTGGCGAACAGCGACCGTTTTGCCAAATCAAATTCGGCCAAAATAGGGAAACTTATCCCGGCCCAGGTTCTTATTAAGGGACAGATTACAGAATTTGAGGAAAACACCTCCGGCGGAGGGCAGGGGTTGAGTGTCAAAGGTTTTTCTATCGGAGGGAAAAAGTCTGCAGCGCACATGGCTGTGATTATTCAGCTGGTCGATTCCACAACAGGAGAAATCCTGGATTCGAAACGGGTTGAAGGGGAAGCTAATTCCGGGGGCATCTCCTTAGGATACAGCGGATCCTTTGATATAAATTCTTCTAATTTCTCCAAGACTCCTTTAGGGAAAGCCGTCCAGATGGCGATTGACAGGGCTGTTGTATATGTTTCTGAAAAGATGGCGGATATCCCCTGGAAAGGCAAGGTTGTTACGGTGAAGGACGGGGTGGTCTTTATTAACTCCGGAGAGAACTCCGGCATGGAGAAAGGGGCCAAGCTTGCTGTCTACCGGGAAGGGGAATCTCTTATTGACCCTGATACGGGGATTGATTTGGGAAGCGACGCAGAGAAGATCGCGGATATCAGTGTCACAGAAGTGAAGGAAAAATTTTCAAAAGCGGAAATTATTGGAGAAGCCAGCTCGGAAATCGGAAAAGGCGATCTGGTCCTGGACAAATAGATTTTAAACAAGAGAGGTGAATTTTTATGAGATTTTTTGTCGGATTAACCGTTCTCTTATCAGTGTTTATTTTGCAGGGCTGTGAAACAGTGCATGATGGCACCAAGAAAGCCGGAACTTATGTGGGGAAGGGTGTTTCCGCGGCTGGGGGCCTTACGGAAGGCGCGGCTGAAGGGTATAAAGGACAGGAAACGAGCGAAGAAAATCCTTTCGGAAGATAATAATTTGTGTTTTTGCAGAAAGGGACAGCCAGAATATCTTTAGGATTATGAAAGCTGTCCCTGTTTTTCACCGTATGTCTTGATATCCTACGGGAGAGGATGTTTGATGTCAGGAAAAACAGTTTTTTTGTTCTTATGTGTTATGCTGCTGATTCCCGGGGAGGCTTATTGTCAAAAAGCTCCTGCGGACGGGGTGCAGACGGAATATTATGAGTCGGGTAAGATACGGGGAGAATCTCAGTATAAAGACGGGGAGCTCCACGGGGTAACCAAGTTATATTACGAGAACGGCTTTCTGCAGGAGGAGGCCCATTATTATAAGGGGCAGAGGCACGGTATTACGCGCAAATATTATACGAACGGATTGTTATCCGAAAGGACCTTTTACCGTTACGGAAAGATTCACGGAGTTCCTTTTATTTTCAAGTATGGGGATATTGATCCCTCCCGCCATGGTTCGGGCCAGGGTCAGGAAAATAATCAAGAAGAAAATTATAATGTGATTTTAAAAGTTGTTCCGGAGGCGCAGGCATCTTCGGATAGAGCGACGCTTAAGCGGATTGAAAATATCCTGAATGACAGAATTAATTTTGCCTCTATCCCGAATTGCACCTTAAAGGTGGAAGAAAACCAGATTCAGGTGCGGATGAAGAGCCTGTTGACATGGGAAGACATAACAATATTCCTGACAACCCCGGGCGTTCTTTTGTTTAAAAGTGTTGAAGAGGATCCGGAGACCATTCAGGCGAACAAAACCAAGCTGGCAGAAAACTATGAATGGCTGCCGGATGACTCCGAACAATTATTAGTCAAAAAAGAAGCCTGGCTCACCCTTAGTGCCGTGGAGTCTGCGGAGATCGCGATAAACAGCCAGGATCAATCCTTTGTTTTGTTAAAATTGCCGCGGGAAAAAGCCCGGATTCTTGCTCAAGTAACGCAGGACCTTGTCGGTCATAAAACAGCCCTTGTCCTCGATCAGACATTGTTAAGCGTCTGGGATATTAAAGCGCCGGTTGTTAATGGCCAGGTCAGAATTGAAAATGAATCTTTTTCCGAAGATATGAAGCGGTGTCTTTTCGGTATTATCAAGAATCCCCCCTTACCTGTTCCGCTGGAAATTATGCCGGAGGAGATGTAAAAGCTCCGGGAAACCCGCAGCTTAAAGTTGTCGGTGTGACGCATTTTCCCCGGAGAGGACAGTTTATTAATCGAATATAATGGAATAGTAAAGACACGTATAGAGAAGAGAGAGGCAAATGAGGATTTTTATGGTGTCCGCCACGATTAAGGCTAAGGCCGGGACGAGAGTGTAGGTTTTTTCCCTGTAAATGAATGTCTTGCCCTGAACGTACATAGAAAAGCACATTCCTATAATTAAAAAGAGGAAAATGTTCAATGTGTGGATATCCTTCAGTTCCATGAAGCCGGAGTCCATGGTGTTCATGGCGCTGTTCATATAAAAATAGAGATAAGTTGCCGTCCCGATAATGATCAGAAAAATATGGCATAAATTTTTCGCGGAAATTTTACCCATCAGGATTCACCTCTTTTATCAAATATAACATATTTTCAAAAACCGGGCTGCCGTTGCGGAAAACAGCTCAACGTATTTCCAAGACGGAGAGAATATTGGGCCTTTATTCTCAATGCGTCAGGAGTTGCTTGGGCGTGGGGATCCCGGCATTATTGTGATGAACCTAAGTGGCCCCCCGGGGGAAATCTTTATCTTGCCAAGAGGAAGGGATTATAGTTATAATAACACCTTCAAAAATGAATCCTATATTTTTAAAAGGAGGAAATGTTATGAGTGGAAAATTAGGTCCAAAGACCGAAAAAAATCTCAAAGAGGCCTTTGCCGGAGAATCTCAGGCCAGCAATAAATACGCATATTTTGCGCAAGTCGCCAGGAAAGAAGGGTACCGTTATATCGCCAAATTTTTTGAAGAAGCTTCCCGAAACGAAATACGGCATGCCAAAGAGGAATTGAGATTTTTGGACGGCATCGGCGATACAAAAGCAAATCTTAAAGTCGCGATAGAAGGGGAGACCTATGAAACAATAACAATGTATCCGCAATTTGCCAAAGACGCGGAAGAGGAAGGGCATAAAGACATCGCCTGGCTTTTTCAGCAAATTGCTAAAGTCGAAGAACATCATGCGGCTGTATACAAGAAGTTATTGAAGATGGTTGAAGAGGGTACGGTTTACAAACGGCCGGAACCGGTTAAGTGGAAATGCAGTGTTTGTGGTTATGTTTATAACGGGACGGAACCGCCGGCCAAATGCCCTTGCTGTCAGCATCCCCGGGACTATTTTGAGCCGGAAACGATTTGACGGGCGGGCATACCCTTGCCCCGGGAAACCCCTGCGGAGAGCGAAAAAGCTTTGATTGACAGGGATTCCATCAATGATAAAATAGAATACAGAGGCAGAATTCCGCAGTATATACATTGAAATAAAGTAGACGATTAGGATAGATGGTTTTTTAATCAGTGTGCTTTATGAAGTGTCTACGTTTATACACTTCCCGTGAATTTCTATAAATTATTTGAATTAAGAGGTTTATCCTATCTCTAATACAATGAATTGAAAAACGTCTGGGCAAGGAGATGTTGCGTTTAGAATCAGTTGAGTTTGCTGAATGATACAGACGGGGTCGCAAGGTAAGCATTGTCCCGTGTGCCAAAGCCTTTCTTCTGAGAAAAACTTCTTTGCCGTAGCGTTTTTCAGGAAGATCCAAAAAGCGGCCGGAGGGTATGGTTGTTAAGGGAAGGAGGTGCGAAGAATCCGTTTGAAGAGAACTATTCTTTTCTTTCTGGGCCAGTGCTGTCAGAGGCTTGGGAGTGTCGAACAAGCCAGGGCTTTTACCAAAAACTTGCAGATCAGTATGCAGAAGGTTTGGGGGTTGATCGTGTAAAACAGGCGTTGGAAGATATTGAGGCGTGGGCGGTAAGTGCAGTTCTGATCATAATGAAGGGGGTAATATTATGTTTACGAGCTCACAAAAGATTTTAGTTAAATATTGCGTCACCGTAGATGATAAAGTCGTTGAGACAAATCATGATAGTGCTCCGTTAGAGTTGATACTGGGACAGCGGACTTTCCCGGAAGTTGTTCATCGTGAGTTGCTGCATTTGCAGATCGGGGAGAGAAAAAGAATGACTCTGGAACCACAACTCGCCTATGGTCACCGCATGGCTGAAAAAATAGTTGAAGTCCCTAAACCGGGAATCCCGGGGGAAGATTCCTTGAAAGTTGATGATTACCTGAACCTTGAAAATAAAAGAAGCCGGGAAATTCTTCATGCGAAAATCATTGAGGTTAAAGATGAGACGCTTGTTTTGGACCTCAACCACCCTTTAGCCGGCAAAACTGTTCAATTTGATGTTCAGAGAGTTGATTATGACGAATGGTCTTGATTGAAAAGGTCAAAAATATGCCGTTTTATCTGCCGGGCTGTGGGTATTATGCTTTTTTGTGTGTTCTGCCGTCATTAACTTGCCCCTACCATGAAAAAAGACAACTAATTATTGACTTTTAACCTTCAGTCCTTAGATTATAGGATATAAGAATAATGTGCGGAGCCCGCATCATTTCCCTCGTTATTCTTTGTCTGAACGGTCGATTTTTATTTTCCCGCCCGGGGGGAGGGCTCTATGGGAGATAATTTTTTAGCGCGGAGACGTTATTCTAAGTTCATTTTTGATATGTAAAACTTATTAAATCTATATTATTAATTATAATCTATGGAGAATGGTATGAAAAAAATGATTTTACTTCGAGGGACTGTCATGTTGGTCTTTTTGTTAGGGCTGTCTCAGGCAGCAATGGCGGAAGATTTCCCCTACCGGAAAAAATATCCCGACACTATCCCGATAGAAACGGAAACGCTTTATCAGCAATACAAGACAGGCCGGGTTGTCATCGTAGACGTGAGATCCGATATCGAATATAACGTGATTCATCCTAAAGGAGCCATTCATATCCCGGTTGGGCAGCTGACTTTTGATGAAAAAGCCAAAGAGGTCTTCCAGGGGAATCCCGGCAAATCCGTTGCTTTTTACTGCAACGGCGTTACCTGTTTAAAATCCTATGAAGCAACGAGAAAAGCCCAGGAGATTGGTTGCCGGAAATGTTTTGTTTACGATGCCGGAATCCCTGACTGGGTTGAAAAGTACCCGGCCGAGACACTGCTCCTGGGAAAAACTGTCGTGGCCCCTGAGGCACAGGTCATTCCCAAAAGTGAATTTAAAAAGAGATGCCTGGATTTTGAATCGTTCAGACAAAAGGCTGCTGCCCCGAACACAATTGTCATTGATGCCCGGGATCATATCCAAAGCAGCGGAACCTTGCCGGGGCTTGAGAAGGCGTTAAAAATGCCGTTCTCGAAACTTATCCCGAATTTCATTGAAAAGAAATTGGAGCAAGATAAAACTCTCCTTATATTTGATCAGGTGGGCAAACAGGTCCGCTGGCTTATGTATTATTTGGTCAACGAAGGGTATACAGATTATTTTTTCCTGGATAAGGGGGCAACCGGAATCCTTAAAAAACAGGAATATAAATAATGCCGGCTGCTTCTTAAGATTTTTCAACCCTTGACGCTGTCTTTGAAATATTTCATCCGGGCGGACTTCTTGCGTTATGGTATGTCCGGAAATTATTCTAAGTAACTATTGAGATTCCTTATGGTTATGACATAATGAATATTTATAAGCCCCGGAAAGGATATGGGATAAAAGATTTGTTCCGAACCGAGAGCGGTATGCTTTTAATTTTTTTTGAATTCATGATGTTCCTCTATTCAGAAATTGCCAGTTTTAAAGACAGATTTTTATTTTAAGGAAATTTAAGGGGGATCGGTTCCTTTTTATCGGTGCCATAGGACAACAGGTGAGGTGGCCTGCGGTATCGTTTGGAAAAAAGTGCCGCAAACCTGCCAGGGGTGACAGACGCCGATCGAAATAGTCCAGACACATGGAAGGATGCTGTCCCGGATTGAGGTTTTTTCAGGACTCATGCTAAAACGGAGGTAATGTTCGTGGAGTTATTGAAGGGTATGGCAAATTCTATCAGGATCAAGTTTGCGGCTTTTACTCTTTGTGTTGTTTTCCTGGGCATGGGGATTTTTGCCGTGTCAGCATTTTTTATTCAACAGAGCACGTTAAAGCTTATCATTCAGGACACAAATAAAAGATTAGATGAAAAGGGGGAGAATTTATCCCTTTTTCTGTCGCAGATAGCTATTCAGCCTATTTTAAATTTTGATTATAACCTATTGACGACATATGCGCGGGAAGCTTTGAAAGATCCGGATGTGGGGCGGGTGCAGTATTATGATAAAACAGGCGGCCAGCTGACAGAGGATTTCGGCAAGAAGGGGTTTGAGGAGTATAGACAATATCATGCCCCCATTAAATACGAAGGTGTTTATCTTGGATCAGTTAAGATTGTCTTAACCCGGAGTTGTATCGGCATCACGGAGAGCAAGTTTAAAAAGTCAAGACAGCACCTTTTACTGACGATCATTTCTGTTTTTGTCCTGGAAAGTATTGTTATCAGTGCCATTCTGCTCATTATGTTCCGTAGGCTTATCACCCTGCGCCTTTTGACGCTGGTCCAGAGTTTTCAGCAGATTTCCCAGGGAGATTTAAGGATGCGGATCCCCATAGGCACGGGACGTCCCGAGGATTATGATGAATTGGATCAGGTCACGCACGGCTATAATGTCTTTCTCCAGAAGATGGAAGAAATTCTTTTTAAGATAAAGAACACGACTCAAAGATTTGTTTTATCAACCGAGGAAATCAAGTCGCACACCCAGCAGATCGCCGTCGGAGCGGAACAGCAGGCCGCCGGGTACTCGGAAATATCCAGTTCATTTCAAGGCAATGCTGATAGTGCTTTCTCGGCAAACAGCATGGCTCAGGACAGCACGGAGGAGGCCCAGAGAGCCGGGAGAGATATGGAGCTGGCGATAAAAGCCATGGGGGCTATCGAGGGCAGTTCAAAACAGATAGCGGCATCGATCAATATTATTACCGATATTGCGGAACAAACGAATCTTTTGGCTTTAAATGCCGCTATTGAAGCCGCCCGGGCGCAGGTGCACGGGCGGGGTTTTGCGGTTGTGGCGGACGAGGTTCGAAAGCTTGCCGAAAGAAGTGCCACGGCCGCTAAAAGAATCGCGACTCTTATTCAGGAGAATGATCAGCAAGTTGTTGACGGTGTGAACCTGGTTAGAAACGCTGGCGACAATATCCGGTCTATTTTAAAAAACACGTCCCAGGTTGCTACGCAAGTCCGGACCATTTCGGAGTCGATCCAACAGCAGGCTGTTACGGTGGAAGAAGTGTCCTCGGTGACGGAATCCAATACTAATAGTTGTCAAGGATTAGCCAAGCTGGCCAACGATATTTCTTCTCAGGCCATTGCTCTGAAAGGCTTAGTGGATCAATTCCTTATTGCTGAGGACAGCCTGGCCTCTCTCTCGGGACAGAAAAAGACAACAGCGGATTAGTGGATAAAAGCCAATAACGGTGCTTTATCGGTGAATCCCTTAAAGCTTTCCTGAAATGATATGAAAGTTCGCAGGACTTTATATATTTACCTTATATCCGTTCTATTGTGTGCCGGCGTGTTTTACAATGCTTTCGCTTATGATTTTCCTAAATGGTTCCCTTTTAATCACGCTAGGGCTTTGGACGAGTGGCAGGAAAAGGTTTTTAAAGGCAAGGTCCTGTATGCGATAGAGCTCGGACAGGAACAGGGCTTCCTTGTTGCACAAAGCAACAAGGCGAGTTCGGGATTGATTCACAGGATGAAACTCGACGTGCGGAAGTATCCTATGATCAGCTGGCAATGGCGGGTCAAGAAATTCCCTGACAAAAGTATTAAATCAACTGAAAGCGGCGGATGGCTGGAGCGGGACGATTATGCCGCCCGCGTTTATGTCATATTCCCGAGCTGGAATATCACAAACATCAAAAGCCTTGAGTATATCTGGGACGAGAAATATCCGGAAGGGACGATTTTAACCAGCCCTTTTTCGAAGAATATCAAACTTATTGTCATAGAATCAGGGACAAGGAATGTGGATAAATGGGTTTCAGAAGAACGGAATATTTATAAGGATTATCAAAAAGCTTTTGGAAGAAACCCGCCCAGAACTGTCGGGGCTATTGCTTTAATGACCGATGCGGATAATTCTTTGTCAAGCGCGGAAACCTTTTATAAAGATTTGAAAGTGGGGTATCAAAATGGCCAATAATTCCAACCTGCGTAAAAGAATGTTTGCTAATCAAATGCATAAAGAAATTTTTTCCCTGGTTTTTAGCGCGGCGATTATTCCGACGGTTATTGTCGCCGTTTCGCTTTACTATTTTATTTTTTATGTCACGGCAGAACAGATTGGCATTCCCGAGACTATCGCTTACCACATTGTTCCGGCGGCGAATAAAGTTACTAAGATGCTCCTGTTGGTCATCCCGACGGTCATAGCATTTATTTTGGTCATAGCGTATAAAATCACCCACAGTATTGTCGGCCCTTACGACAGGGTCATCCGGGAGTTGAATGAGACCTTGGGGGGAGAAAGAAAAGGCCCGATTATGCTCCGGAAGAATGACCGGTTTTGGCCGCTTGTCAGTGCGATTAATGATTTAATACAGAAAATCGAGCAGTAAGGAAAAACGGACAGCTTGGCGGAGACCATGTCGCCGGGCCGAAAAAACCTTCAGAATTTTTTGTTATTTTAATAACAATAATTAATTGACAAAAGAGAAAAAATAGTCCATAATTTGCTTCGAGTAAAGCAAGGAGAAGAAATCTTTAACCGCAAGGTAGAAGGTCGCTTACCTTGCGGTTTTTGTTTTTAAACATGCCATCATTTACTCAAAGTTTTATCGAAAGGAGGCACTGAGTAATGGCAAAAGGAACAGTCAAATGGTTTAACAACCAAAAAGGTTACGGATTTATTACTCCTGAATCTGGCGAAGATGTATTTGTACACCACAGCGAAATACAGGGGAACGGCTACAAAACCTTGGAGGAAGGACAAAAAGTCGAGTTTGAAATCGCCAATGGTCCTAAAGGTGAGCAGGCTAAAAACGTAGTCAAGATTTAACCCTGCGAAAAATAGATCCGATTAAAAGGGGGCAAAACTTTTATAGTTTTGTCCCCTTTTTGTTTTTTCCGGCCGTCATCACCCGGCAGTTTAACGGGTCCTTGATGAATACGCCTTTATGGACTAGGGAGGGAACTCCCGACAGCCCGGGCAGGTCCTTCCGGGAAGCTAGCGGCTATTTGAAGGGGGGAAAAGCTTTTAGGATAATTGTGAATTCATCAGAAATATTTGGTAGAATAGAAGTAATCAAATTACAATATCGGATGTCATGCAAAAAAAATTCTCATGTCTTTGAAATTGTGCAGTGCGTGTTTGCTGGGTGTTTGTTGCCGGTATGACGGGAAAAGCAAGCCGCATCAAAAAGTTATTGCTTTGCTGAAAAAAGATGTTTTGATCCCTGTCTGCCCGGAGCAGTTAGGGGGGCTGTCCGTCCCCAGGGAACCGGCGGAGAAGAAAGGAGCCCGGGTCATCGACCGTCAAGGTAAAGATGTGACACAGTCCTTCACGAAAGGGGCTCAGGAGGTTCTGAGAATCGCCCGTCTTTTCGACGTCCAGCAGGCTATCCTGAAACAGCGGAGCGCTTCTTGCGGGCACGGGCAGATATATGACGGGAGTTTTACCGGGACGCTTATCCCGGGGGATGGGGTAACCACATCCTATTTGAAAGAAAATGGCATTGAAGTTTTTTCGGAAGAAGAATTGCCCTAGGGCCTTTGTCGTGAGGGCGACAGGCAGGGTTGTCTTCCGGGGAAATGGGGGATATCCGCCTGATATCCACTTTATTAATCTTAAAGGGAGAATAGACCAGGGCCGGTTGATGAACAATACCGTGGGTAAGTCTTACAGCATCTGGATTAACGCTTTGATAGCGACTTGGATGATCATCATCTACAGCTTGTTTTTTATCCTGATCAAGCTCTCCGGGCAGTCGGAGCGGTTTTTCCAGTGGGGACCCGTGATCAGCGATTCCCTGAAAGCTTCCATAACATTAGGGGGACTTTTTTTCGTGTATTGGTGGACCCTGCTTAAGGACCGTAAATTCGGGGCACGGATCATTGCCCTGGGAAGTTTTCTGTTCCTGACATTCTTCTACTCGATGAACTGGGTTTTTGCTTTGAGCATCGGCCAGAGCATGCATCGGTTAAGCCTGATCATGTATGTTTATGTGACTTTTTCTCATTTGTTGTTCGCTATTTACGGCAAAGAAGATATCCCTTGAGGGATTAATACCACGCCTCAACCCATCTTTTTCTTTCCTCCATCAATAGTTTCATATAAATGATTTCCAGTTCAATCATGTCTGTATCGGCTTTTTTCAGCCATTCAGCCAGCCAGCCGAAGCGGGTTGCGACCATAAAGTCAGGAAAATTTCTCCAGCTGATTTCATTGATCATCCTGGCTTTTCGAAGCCGGGAGATGAATTCCAGGACAAAGTCGCTGAGCAGGCTCGAAGGATGTTCCATCCCGAGACATCCGACCATATTGGCCGCATCATAAATTTCCGGTTTGTACCCTGTGAATTCCCAGTCAATCACGGTTTTCATGTCCTGAATATCCCAGATCATGTTCAGAGGATGGTAATCTCCGTGACAAAAAGCGACCGGAAGAGAATCGTGTACGGTCATGAATCCGGTTTCCAGAAAGTGAACAACGGGATGAATATCTGCTGCGATGACCGGGTGATAATGCTTGATTTGCTTATAAAGCCGATCAATATAATGTTTCATGGAAAAGGAATGGTTTTTTTGAAAGGCCGGGATATCCTTGGATTTATCCCTGAGTTCAATCAGAAATTCCGCCAGCAGACGTCCCCGCCATTTTTCATAGATATAAGTTGTTCTGTCCAAAGGGACGCCCTGGATAAAAGGCATAATTTGCCAGAAATGGTCTTTGTATTCAAGGAGAAAACGATGGTCTTTGTCGGCGGTAAGGTACGGCTGGATGCGCGTCAGCTGTTTATTGTGCAGATATTCGAGAGTCCGGGCGATACGCTGTTTTTCCTGATAAGACTTTGGAGGGATCTGTTCAAGGATGAAACGCTCGGTTCCGGACGATTCGAATGCAATACGGAAAAGGCTTCTTTCCGGACTTCCCGCAATATCAATGTGAGGAAGTGTTTTTTTTAGCGATAACCCCCATAAGCGAACAATTTCAGCGAGTTCCTCATCGGAACAGGCAGAGCCATGCGGGACAGGGCGCTTCCCGTTCTGCCGGACGGCAGGCGGCAGGGCGACAGCAGAAATGGGGTTTGTTCCGCATGATTTGTCTAGGCGTTGTAAGGCATAGGCTGCGCCTTTGGGGCATTTGTTCCCTTGGATATCTATTTGGTTTTCTGGCAGGATGAACAGGCGCAGGTGGCATCCATTCGGGCAGGCCCGGCAGATAAAATCCCGGGGCAGAGAATCGAGACTTGTATTTGTCATGATGGTTTTAAATCCTTTATCCGGGGGGCGGAGGTTTTTCTTGAGAATAATAGTATACCAAAGGAAAAATTCATGTCCATGAAAATAGTCTGCCTGGGGGTGTGAAGCCGGCCTCAAAAGAGAGTCATTTGACTTTTACGTTTTTTTGTGTTACCTTTAATCCAAGGTTACCATGATGAGAAATTTATCCGGAAACAATATGATCCTTAACTTAGTGCCTGTCGTACTCGTCGCAGGCGTAGGGGTCGGTGTGTCTTTGTTTCCGGCATAAAGACGTATAAATTTTTAATAATTTTGCTCCTGCCGGAAAACGGCAGGAGCTTTTTTTATGGGATTTTCAAATGAAACGTAAGATCAGCCTGACACATAATCAAAGAAACAGGAATGCCCTTCTTGTCGTCGTCGTATTTTTTGTCTGCCGGCAGGGGCCTCCTTTTGTCTGAATGATTTGTAATATGTGAGCCCCTGGCGGAGATGCCAGGGGCTTTTTTATTGATACACAAAAAAGGAGAGAAAAAATGAAATACCGTGGCGCTGAAATCATAGTGAGATTGCTGGAGAAAGCGGGAATAAACATCATCACCGGAATCCCCGGCGGCTCGAACCTGCCTTTATACCATGCGCTGAAACAAAGCAGAATCAGGCATGTTCTGGCAAGGCATGAACAGGGGGCGGCCTTTATGGCGCAGGGCATGGCCCGGGCAACAGGGTTGACGGCGGTCTGTTGGGCGACTTCCGGCCCCGGGGCCACGAATTTACTGACAGCCGTGGCTGATGCCAAAATGGATTCTGTGCCGGTTATATTTATTACAGGACAGGTGCCGTCACGGCTTATGGGAACAGATGCTTTTCAGGAAGTCGATATCGCCCGTATGGCGCAGCCGGTCACAAAAAAAGTTTATGCCGTCAAGAAAGCCGAACAGCTTTTGTCGGTTTTGCCGGAAAGCTTTAAATTGGCCAACAGCGGGAAGCCCGGCCCGGTTCTGATTGATATCCCCAAGGACATCCAGCTTCAGGAAATAGACATTGATGCTTTGCCGGAGATGCCGGGCCGTTTTTACCAGGGTATCGAGAAGGCTCCCCGGTCTTTATCGACGGAAAAGCTTAAAACTGTTGCGAAGATGATTCAGGCTTCCCGTAAACCCGTTTTATATATCGGCGGCGGAGCCGTTAACTGTTCCCGCACTGGCTTAATACAAAAGCTGGCGGAAAAAAATTCCATCCCGGTCACCACATCTTTAATGGGGTTGGGAGCCATGCCGCATGATCACCCGCTGTTTTTGGGTATGCTGGGCATGCACGGTCGCAGGTTCGCTAACCTGGCTTTGAGAAAATGCGATCTTTTAATAGCGATGGGGGCGCGGTTTTCCGACCGTTCGACCGGGAATATCCGGGAGTTCTGCCCGGAAGCGGGAATCATTCATGTAGACGTCAATCCGGATGAAATGAATAAAATCAAATTATGTGATTGTGGCATTGTCGCCGAAATGGGAGAGGTGTTAGGTCCGTTGATATCCTGTATTAAGACGTCGGAGAGAAAAGGCTGGCTGGCTGAGATCAGCCGGCTTAAAGCAATATGTCCGCCGGGAGAGCCTCCTCCGGATGACCCCAACAGGTTCATCCGGCGTATAGGCCGCGCGGCCGGGCAAAACGCCATTATAACAACAGATGTGGGGCAGCATCAGATGTGGGCCGCTCAATCATACCCTTTTAGACGGCCGCGGACATTTTTAACTTCCGGAGGCTTGGGGACAATGGGGTTCGGGCTTCCGGCGGCGATCGGGGCGGCGCTGGAAAATCCGGACCGTTTAGTGATTTGTGTCTCCGGAGACGGTTCCCTTCTGATGAACATTCAGGAGTTGGCAACACTGTCTGAGCTGCAGTGTAACGTGAAAATTATCCTTATGAATAACAGATGTCTGGGCCTCGTTCGGCAGCAGCAGGAACTGTTTTATCAGAAGCAATACACCGCGTCCGTATTTCAGGAGAGTCCTGATTTTGCGGGAATTGCCCGCGGCTTCGGATTAAAAGCAAAGCGTTTCGATCATCCGGATATTCCTGAGGAATATTTAGAATATGTCCTGCATGAAAAAGGGCCGTTTCTTCTGGAGGTCGCCATAGATCCGCGGAAAAATGTTTTCCCTGTCGTTGTCCCGGGGGCCGGAAATTATAAGATGATCGTTGGCTCCGCCGGTATCCCGGTGACGGAAAACATTGTTTGAATGTCCCGGAAGCTTTGTTTCAGAAAGACATGACCGGAAAACTGTTCCAGGTGTTGATTTGACGAAGACAAAATATCCGGAGGGCAAAATTTTACGGATTGTCTCTCGGGGAAGATTGCGTGTAGGTGAACTCGTAGAAAGCTTTCTTGTATTCCTGGCCTTCTTCCCAGCGTCCTTGTTCGTGGAAAAGATCAAAGGCCTTGGAAGCGTGTTGCTCTGCTTTGTCCATGTCCCCTTGAAGGACTTTGAGAATAGCCAGGTTGAAATAGGCTTCAGCGTAATCCGGCTTCAGTTCGAGAGCTTTATTCAGGACTTTTTCGGCGTAGGAAAATTCCTCCAATGTCATGTAGGCTTCAGCCCAGCCGAAGTAATAAAGAGGATTTTGGGGTTTAATCGCAACGGACCGTTTAAAGGCATAAACAGCCTTCAATGGTTGCCTGCCTCTGAGATACGCGTTAGCCAGTCCGTTCCATAAGTCGGCACTTTGCGGGTTGGCCCTGACCTCGGCCTGAAAGAAAGAGGTCTTGTCCCGGAAGTCTTTGTTGCGGAGAAAGGTTCTCGTTAAATAAAAAGCCGTTACGGTCAAGAAAGCGAAGATCAAGACCGCCTGGACACGGGCTTTCGGGACAGTCTTTTGACTTTGCGGAATATGGATATAACCGGTTTTTTCCTGGTCGAGCCATAAAGAAAACCCGTACGCAAGCAATAAGCAAAACGCCCATGAGGCGGGATAAAGATAACGTTCCGCAAAGAAGGATTCAATGGGCACGAAGTTTGCGGCAGGGAGAAGGCTGACGAAAAACCAGCTGATGCAGAAAAAGACAAGGCGGTTGTTTTTATAGGCCCAGACAGCTGCATACGCAATCAAACCCAGGAAGAGGAGAGAACTGAGGACTTGCGGGTCAAGGATGGATTGATCGAGGACGGCCTGCTGGTCGAAATCCCAGACATCGACGGCAAAAATGCCTTTTGAAATAACATGTTTGATGGCCAGGGTAAAAGGGAAAAACATGATCAACACATTTTTCACCTGAACCTTGATAATGACAAGCATGGTTAAATAGAAGCTGTCAGCCAGATACGTTCCGCGGGCCACGCTTTTCAGAATCCCCAGTTTGAGAAAAAGGTAAGTGATTGTTATCGCCAGAAAGGGGAGTAGCCGCATGGCGAGGCTGCGGATTTTTTTGGGGGCGGGCAGGGGATAAGACCATTCGTACAGCCCCCAGAGGAGAGGGATCGTGAGGCATAATTCATGAGTGAAGGTCGACAGGGCTGCAAATAGCAGAGAGATTTTATAATCCCGATTATAGGTATCCTGGGGAGTGGCCTGGGCCAGAGGCATCAGGTGATTGCGGGCCCGTATATAATAATAAAAAGCAATGAACATGAAAAGGACGCCTGTCGTGTCGACGCTTCCTGTTTTCGTCCCGGCGGCTTCAACATGGACGGGATGAAGCCCGAAGAACAGAGTTGTCAGGAAAGTTATCAGCCGGTTATTGGTTATGAGAAAACTGAGCCGGTAAATAAAAAAGAGGGATATTATCTGCAGCGCCAAAGCCACACAATGATAACCGAGAGGGTTGGTCCCCCACAGATTGTAGTTCACAGCGTGCATAAGGGTTTTTAGCGGTGAATAAACGCCTTCTTCTCCGGGAGGCTGATTATGCGGTCCGAAGAATTGCGGGAAATTCCGCATGTCCCTTATGAGAGGCCAGCTGGTTATGAAACTCAGGTCATCGATGAGAAAATCGTTCATAAGGCTGTTGCTGTAGGCCAGGCAGGTTAATAAAGCGCAGATGATCAATCCCCGGACCGGGTCATCAGCAATTTTCTGGAGCAGGTGAATGAATTTTTTTCTCAGCATGTCTGAAAAGAGGTTAGAAAAGGATATTTGTTTTTAATCCATGATATCGAATTTTATGTTCCTCTGGGAATGATTTTTCATGTTTTTTAAAAGGGAAGAAAATAATTTTTCTTTCCTCAAGCGATGAGGTTATACCGGTTTTTCTGTAAGCCGGGTATTGGCCAGCATATCAGGGACGTTTTTCTTCTCTCGGGGTCGTGTGGCGGGCAGGGCTTTTTGGCCCAATTTCAAAAGCAAAAAGCGGGACATATGATAAAGATAGTATTTAGCATAACCGATGTGGTCAGGATTTCTTCGCCACAATCCGTTTATAACATCAGTAGCAAAGCTGATCCATTCATTAAGGCATTGGGGCAGTTTTGTGAAAAACCGGGGATTGAGGCGTTGTTTGAGAGGAGGTGGAAGTATCGGAATAAGTTTAAAAATTGTTTCATAGGCCCGGTAAACTTTTTTTATCCCCGGATCAACGGTCTTGGAGCTGTCACGGTAGAAATCAATGTTTTTCCCGTCCTGAAGATCCCGGAGGTCTTCGGGTTTCAATGTCCCGTCAGCCAAAGACTGTTGGACAATTTCCGTCCCGGGAAAGTAGTTCATCCAGAAGGTCTGTATCCTGTAAGGCGGGTGTTTGGTATAAAGTTTCCTGGCGGTTTCCTGGGCGGATAAAGGCTCTCCGGGCAGGCCAAACATATGGTCAACTTTCAGATCAACATGATATTTCCGCATGATTTTCATGACAGTTTCGACCTGATGCGTTTTTTCATACCGTTTTATCATACGGTTTTTAAAGGCCTCGTCCATGCTTTGAATGCCCATCTGGACAAACTGACAGCCTGCCTCCGCCAGCCACCGCACGACCTCTTCGTCCATGAAAGACGGGTGGGAAAGGCATTGGAAGGGGATACGGATGTCTTTCCTGTATTGGTACAAGAAATCTTTGAGCCATTTTTTATTGAAAGTAAATATGTCATCTTCGAATTCCACCAGCTTTAACCGGTACCGGCTTTTGGCATAAAGCAGTTCGTTCATCATATGGTCGACGCTTCTTTGCCGGACGTATTTCCCTTCCCTTTGATCGGCTAACTTGGCGAAAAAACTGTTAAAACAATACGTACAGCGGAAAGGACAGCCCCGGGAGGCCATTGTGAAATAGATGTCGCCCAGCCGGATATGGTCTTCCCAGATGGATTTGTCGAAGATCGGCAGGCTGTCTAAATCCTGAATGAAGCTGTTCTGCGGTCCCTGAATGACGGTGCCGTCCGCTGATTTGTATCGGGTATTGGGGATCGGGGAGGTGAAATCCTCCCGGGCTATAGACTGCAGGATGAGCCGGAAAGCGACGTCCCCTTCGCCGACACAAACATAATCTACGGGTGTTTGTTTTAAGACATGATCGGGGACAGCGGAGGTGTGCACGCCGCCGAAAACCACTTTTACGTCCGGTAAGAATTGTTTGGCTTCCTGCGCGATATCCAGCATCCATTGAAAAGTTCCGGTCATGGCCGAGAAAGCCAGGACATCCGGTCTTTGCTTCTCAATGGTTTTTAAGACATTCTTGCGGTCGTTAAAAAGGGAGGCCAGGAGAGGGATATGCAGATTATAGCGGTCATGAAACAATCCGGGGCTGTAAGCCAGCTGGACTTGATGTCCATCCCGCCGGAGGATAGCGGAAAGAAGGGAGATGCTGAGTTGTTCCCAGCCCAGGGCAACGAAAGTGATTTTCATGGTCTGTCCGGTGTTGTCATTATTCTTCCTAAACCCAAAGGAAGTTTTAAGATTCTCTGTCGAGGAACGCAAAGGTCCCGGAATGTGTTCGGTTGATGATATCAGGCTGATTTTTGAGCCAGGATGCTTTGCGCGAGAAACGGTTGTATTTCGGTTGTGAACTTGTATTATAACAACGAAATAACAAATTGAAAAGACATAGCGGCCGGGGTTTTATTCTGTCTTCCCGGGCTTGGGCCGGTCCCGCACAGGTTTTGGGATGACTGCTAGACACGGAAAGGCGGGGCCGGTATAATAATGACATTGTCAAAACGAGACGCAAGCCCCATGTTTAGAAAAAAAATATTATTTTCTTTCCTCGTTGTTCTTTCCCTGTGCGTGTTTGCCTCACCGCTATGGGCCGGTCATTTTCAAATGCGCTGGGCTGAGGTTGACCTGGTCCTGGACCAGGACGGCAAAGCGCAGGTGGCCTACGCTGTACGCTGGTCCTGCCACTCCGCCAATCTTCACGGTTTTTATTTCGAAGGTTTTGCCGGGACACCCCGCTTTAATTATGATGAGGCTTTTGCCGTTGATCAGTCCGGCAGGCAGTACCCTTTAGAGATCAAATACCTTTCCCCCGGCAAATATGATATCATCCTCGCCAACGGGCAGGCTTTCCATGACGGGGACATCACGTACTTTTTTCACTACGAAACGGATCTGCAGCAGAGCGGGAATGTCACCCAAACAGAGAGTGATCACGGCCGGCTGGCTGTTTTGAACTGGGCGCCGGTGCAGTGGAGCGATGCCCTGGATCACCAAACCGTGACGGTCCATTACCCTGTTGTCTTGACCGGCTCAGAAGTCACGTCCGATCTTTTGTCGTCTCTGAAATTCATGACGGAAAAATATGTCAACCGAGAGTACTCTATCGACTACCCGACCGCAGAGAATGCCAGCGGAGAGAATGTCCTGACCGTCCGTTTCCACCGGAATAACCTTCAAAAACGGTATCATTTCCAGATACAAACGTATCTGGATGCGTCCTATTTTAATCTGCAGACAATGGCCCCGGCCCGGCCCTGGGCCGAAACACCGGGATTCCAAAAGGCCGAAGAAAAATACATTCTTAACCGCTTCTTCCCCGGCAGTGTTCTGTCGGTTGTGCCGCTGTCTTTTGGAGGGCTTATATCTTTTATTCTTTTGTCCGTGGTGGTCCTGATGGGGGTCCCTTTCTTGATTATGACGCGGAAACATATTTCCATGCTGGCGGCCCAGGACGGTATTGATCCTATCAAATGGGATGGAGAGGAATGGACCCCTCCCAAAATCCAGCTGGGATCATTTCGCAAGAAAGGGAAAATCTGTAAGACCCTGACGCCCATTGAAGCCGGGTTGCTCTTAGATCTTCCCTTGGGGACTTTGGCGGGGCTCATGATTCAGAACCTGGAACGGAAAGGGCTGATTCATGTCATCAGCCGTGATCCCTTAAAGCTCGAACGGGTCCCGGCGGCGACCGGCAGTGAAGACCCTTATGAGAACAACCTTTTTACGGCCATAGATATGTATGGGGATATTCCGCAGTCATATGTGAATGATCTGTTTCACACGATAGCCGCCGGAGTTGAACAAAAGGCCTGGGACTGCGACCTGGAAGCCACGAAGGCTTATTATAAGAAGCGGATGCAGAAAGATCTGGAGAGAGAAAAAAGCCTTTCCCGTCAAGAGACAGATCACAGTCATTATTGGGACGGATATTACGACCATTATCACGGCCGTCCCTATTATCATGACCGGGATTATTACCGAAACAGCCAGGACGTCGGACGTTCGTTTGAACAAAGTCTGCCGCAGGTGAAGGAAGGCTTCTCCTCCTTCCGGAATACGGCCGTCTGTTATGAAGGGCCGTTTTTGCAGAATGTCTGTCATGACGCATGTCATTCGGCGTGTCATTCCGCATGCCATTCGGCATGTCATTCCGCATGCCATGGCGCCTGTCACGGCGCTTGTGTCAGCAGCGGACACTAACAGCAGGGAACGAGATGGATTATTATTCGCATATCCAATGGGTTGATCAGTATATAAAGGGGGTGGCCCCGTATATTCATGTCCGGGAGTACGACAATCTTCTCATCAAGATTCCCAATGAAGCGCATAAAATCAATGAGTCCGGGGTCAGAGTATTAAAAGCTCTTCTGTCAGGAGAAAGTATTTATACGATTATTAACCGTTATCCCGACAGGGAGCGGGTGTCCCGGGATTTGCATTTTTTCTTTTGCGACCTGCTGGCTTTATTAAAAGGATGCTACCATGAGCAGGGCGAGCGGAAGGCGGTGGAACAATATCCCTTTCAGCTCCCTTTTAACACTCTTCCGGTGCTGAGCGAAATCGCCGTGACCTATAGGTGCAACTTGTCCTGCCGGTTTTGTTATGCGTCGTGCGGATGCCGTAAAGACTCCGGGTCCCGGGAGCACGATACGGAGCAGATTAAGGAGATACTTGCGATCATCAGACAGGAAGCCGAAGTCCCTTCCGTGAGTTTTACCGGCGGCGAGCCGACACTCAGGCCGGACCTGCCGGAGCTGATTTCTTATGCGAAATCGCTGAAGATGTGGACGAACCTCATCACCAACGGAACGTTGATAACCCAGGATCAGGCTTCCCGCTACAAAGAAGCGGGCCTTGATTCTGCCCAGGTGAGCCTGGAGGCCGGGGACGCGGTCTTACACGATAAGATCGTGCAGAGCGAAGGGGCTTTTCATAAAAGCCTGTCCGGTTTCAAAAATTTGAAAGAGGCGGGGATACGGGTGCATACGAATACAACGGTTTCTGCCTTGAATAAAGGGAGCTTATTGGCCATCCTTCCTCTGGTGAAGAGTTTGGGCGTAGATAAATTTTCCATGAATATGCTGATGCCGGAAGGGGCCGCGGTTTTGAATTTGCCGGATATTCTTGTGACTTACTCGGAGATCGGCGACACGGTTTTATCCGTACAGAAAAAAGCCCAAGAGATGGGGCTAGAATTCATGTGGTATTCTCCGACCCCTTTATGCATTTTTAATCCCATTGTCCACGGTCTGGGCAACAGAGGCTGTGCCGCCTGTGACGGATTATTGAGTGTCGCGCCTAACGGAGATATTCTGCCCTGTTCCAGCTATCCTCAGCCGATGGGGAATATTTTAGAGATGAAGGGGCGGTTTAAGACCTTCTGGAGCAGTCCGCCTTTTCAGTATTTCCAGCAGAAGCGTTTCGCCCATGAACGGTGTCAGGGTTGCCGGGATCTGGCTGTCTGTAACGGAGGCTGTCCCTTATACTGGCGGCAGGTCGGCTATCAGGAGCTTTTGGAACCTTTAGCGACGGAGGTTTGTTCGTGAAACTTTTTCCTGATCCTCAGCGACAGGGGGATATCCATTTTCTTTTCGCAAAAAGCTGGCCTTATTTATTGCGCATAAAGATTGTTTTGGCGCTTTTCGGGCTGGGACTTACGGCGCAGCTGTTTATCAATTTCTGGCTGGGTCTGGCGTTTCTGGCCTTTGCGACAGGGCTGACTCTGATCAAAGGCTATTCGGCCCGTCCATCGGTCAGGGGGCCGGAGGACTGGTCCCAGGTCACGCCGGATGAATATCAAAAGATTCAGCTTAAACAAAAACAACTGCAGCAGTGGGACCTGGATTGTTTCGATATCACGAATCCCTTGGGCGTTGCCTGTTTCGCGGGATGTGCGTTGGGCTGTGCTGCTGTCTGGTTCCATTTTGTGATGCAGGGAAATGAGGTCCTGGCAGGCTATTGGGCGTGGGATTCGGCCGTGGTTTTTGCCCCGCATTGGTTTGTCGGGGTCCGGGATTTTTTGAAAAAGGACCGGCTGATTATAAAAGTAAAATTATTGGAAGGTATGATGCGGTTTTTATCTGCGCCCAGTGACGTGCAGGTTCTGCCGATGCTGGCGACCCGGAGGACAAAAGAGGGCAAAAAGGTCCCTACGGATGCCCGGCTTATGTTGAGATTTTTCCCTGCGCCGAAAGAATTCTTAGGGCTGCAGGTTCAGATTTCCATGAACACCGTTCAGGGCACCGATTATCCGTATTTGTATTGTGTGCTTATCGCAAAGTCCTCCCGGTTTTTTCATGACATGAAGGACCATATCCGGAATCCCCCCCGGGGACTCACCCTGGAGCATAAATCCGAGAATGACGTTACTGTTTTGGTGATCCGGCAAAGAACAACAAGGACATCAGGGTATCATACCAACAGACGTGCTGCGGAGTATGTGCTGAAATCAGCGGTCGATATAACCCGGCAGCTCCTGGCAAAACAATAGAGACATATAATCCCCGGCGCATGTTCCTGTGATCCTAAGGCCTGCCGTTTTTTTAAAGAAAAATAGATGCGCGGATTGTGCCGCCGTTAAATATTATTATGGAATATATTATTTACTATCTTATTGGTTTAAACTTGATAACATTTATGTGTTATGGATATGATAAGCTTGCGGCTGTCAGAAGATGGTTCCGTGTCAGTGAAAAGGCTTTGCATATATTGGCTTTTTTGGGGGGGAGTCCTGCGGCTTTAGCGGGGCAAAACGTTTTTCGTCATAAAACTATAAAAGGTCCATTTAAAATAGTTTTTATGCTTATCATAATTTTTCAAGCTGTTTTATTGCTTTTTCTTCTGAAAATTTATTGTTTTTCCTCCCATCCCTCCGGCAGTCTTTTCTGAACGTTTAAAAAAATCAACATTTTTAAAAAATTCTTCAGTATTTCTTTTTTTGCCAGGAAAGGATGATACTTTTTGTTATTTTGAGCATATGTTCTAAATATATACAACTCAAGCTTTTTAATAATAATCATTTATGAATAATAATTTTTTGTAATACTTGGTGTTTAAAAATGGCATAATATTTGCTCTGTTAATTTGTAAAAAACGTGAGGTGATATTATGAAAAAAATTACAATTTTTTTATTTCTTTTCCTGCTTTTCCCGGTATCTTTAGCACAAGCCTTTTATGTCATTGACGGCAATGTTGATGATTGGGGTATTGATCTTTCCCAGGCCACAAATCAGGGTTACTTGGATACGCACCTGCCAACGGGGGGTTATAATATTGATGTCTTAACAGAAGACAATGCCGATGTGAATTCTCCCAACAACACCTATGTGGGTCCCGGCTACACGACAGGGAACACTTATGATGCCGAAGCGATTTATTTTGATAATGATGCCGATTATCTCTATATCGCGGTTATTACCGGATTACCGGCAACTGGGACATCGTATCCGGCAGGAGATATTTTTATCGAAATCGGGTCAATAGACAATCCGTTTTTATCTTATGCTCCCGGCGCGCAGAGCTATGCCATTGATGTGACTTCCTCGACATTATACTCTGTTTCCAGCTGGGATAACGTGCAATACAGTCAGCATTCCAGTGCTGATCCCTGGCGGATTGCAAGGGATGCCTCCGGGGATGTAACCGGCGATAATGTCGCTGTTACTGATTTAGGGGCTGATTTTGTCTACAGCGGAGAACAGAATTCCCATTATGTCATGGAAGCCCGGATCCCTTTGGCGCTTTTAGATATGGATTTATATGATTCAGAGGATTCCGTCGCTTGGATTCACTGGACCATGAAATGCGGGAATGACGAGTTAAATCTTAAAGCTTATGGCAATCATGTCCCGGAACCGGCAACGCTGTTTTTATTAGGCGGCAGTTTACTTGGGGGGGCTGTGTTAAGAAGGAGAAAAAAGTTTGAATAAATAGGACCACAGGGTGATAGAGGGACAGGAAAAAGGGACAGTGTGCTGTCCCTTTTTTTTCTTGTCCTATGTTTTGTCCCGGAGTCCCTAAGGGAAAAATAGCCTAAAAAAGCGGGGAAAAGAGTGTTTTTTTAAAACAGTAAATAAAAATATCCGGATACGGCAAAAAGGGGCTATATCTATAAGGTATGAATATTTTGACTTGTCAATAGAAATAACTTAGTATATACTTATTATAAGGCAATAACCCTGTGCCTTTACTCACCCTTTCAAAAAATGTCCCTCACGAAACTTAAGAATTTTTAATTCTTAACAGTCATCTATAATTTATCTAAGGAGGATTAAGATTGAAACGCCAGACTTTATCCCGTCAATCCAAACGTGTCTTCTGTAAAGTTTCCAATGTATTCCTTATATTAGTTATTTCGTCCAGTCTAATTATCCCGAGTCCTGTTGCGTGGTTCTCTCCGGTATCTGCGGCCTATGCCCTGAACGAGACCATGGCCGTGCCGGACCTGCCGCCTCCCGGGAAGATGCTCCGTCTCAGCGGCACTTTTAACCCGATGATTATCCAGGGCGTCCGGATTTATCCTGACCAGCCCTTACGTCTGGATTTTATTGTTGATCCCGGAGACGAGGACCCTGACGGGAAGGAATTCCGGCGTCAAGCCACGGACTTAATTAAGTATTTTCTGGCTGCTCTCACAATTCCGGAAGAAGACATGTGGGTCAACCTTTCCCCTTATGAAAAAGACCGTATTATCCCGAAGGCCTTCGGGAAGACGGAAATGGGACGGGATCTTTTAGCTTTAGACTATTTGCTGAAACAAATTTCTGCTTCGTTAATTTATCCGGAAGAAAAACTGGGGCAGGAATTCTGGCAAAGGGCTTATGAGAAAGCTTACCGGCGTTTCGGGACGATCAATATCCCGGTCAATACTTTTAATAAAATCTGGATTGTTCCGGATAAAGCTGTCGTTTACGAGAAAGCCGGCGGAGCTTATGTGGTCGACAGCCATTTAAAGGTTATGCTTGAACAGGATTATCTTGCTTTACAGAAAACCCGGGGCACTAAAAAATTCGGGCTTGATCATGTCTCTGACCATGAAGCCAAAGAAATCAGCGGGGATGTTTCTGATATTGTCCGGGAGATCCTCATCCCGGAACTTGAAAAGGAAGTGAATGAAAGCAAGACGTTTTCCAACCTTCGGCAGATATATAACTCGGTCATTTTAGCCTCCTGGTATAAAGACAATCTGCGGCAATCCCTGCTGGGGAAGGTTTATGTCAATAAGACCAGAACAAAAGGCATTGATGTCGAGGACAAGCGGATCAGCGAGAAAATTTATCAACAATATCTCATGGCTTTTGAAAAAGGCGTGTTCAATTATATCCGCGAAGAGAACCACCCGGAGGAGACCCAGCCGATTCCCCGGAAGTATTTTTCCGGAGGGATGCAGCTTACGGCGGTGAAACATATAAGGGAAGACCTTCGCGGAAACCTGCCGGCCCGTTATCAGGAGCGCGGGGCCGGAACAGCTTCAGGGAGTTCTCCTATTAATATCCAGGTGAATCTCACCGAAGTCGGAAATAAGGCCGCGGCTGATGCGATGGATGATGTTGTCCGCTTGTCGATAGACGGACAGGGAGCGGTCTCATCTCCGCTGCAACTGCCGGAGACATCGGTGCGGACAAGTTTATCAAGAATAGATCAGCGGAAACTTTTGAGCGCTTTGCAGATATTGGATTTTATGGCCGAGGCCGTTGACGTGTTAAACGGCAAGAAAGCGGCGCCGGTCCGGATGGGGGAGACGACGGAGGCTGACCTGCAGGGTGTTGATGAAAATTCCTGGGCGGCCCAAAATGTTCCCGATCTTATGGACCGCACGGTTATCAGTTTGCAGATGGAGGCCTCCCTGGACCGCGGATTTCTGGTCGACACGCTGGCAGCCAAATATGGGGAAGAACTGACCCGTTTCATTTCTCAGGTCAATATGAGCGGAGGTTTGGGCGCGTTGATGCATGATCTCGTTGTCGCCTGGAAGAGGGCGGGCGTTGATGTTGTTTCTTTTAATACGTTGAACAACCGTATAAAAGGAACAGTTAGAGAAGTCCCGGAAGAGATTTTCAAAAACTATATCGCAGACGGGAGTGTCGCTCTGGGGCAGTTAATCAGGGACGTGTTGCCGCCGGCGCAGAAGAGTGTTACGTTACGGTTGAATGATACGGATTTCAGAAACAAAGCCGTTTTTGACAAGGCGAAACAGCTGGTCGGCCGAGCTGTTTCCAAGCAGGAACTGGAACAGCTTGGCGTAGATGGCGGACTGGCCGAAGCCCTTTCCTCGCGTCTGATCCAGATGGGGTATCTCGATCAGAGCCAGTATGTGCTTAAAGGATTAGAAGATGAGGCCCGGGAAGCTTTTTCTGAATTGGATGATGAAAAATTCGCCAAAATGAAGGAATTGCTGGCGCAGGCGCAGGGGCGCCCGATCACCGTTGATCTTTATGAACTGGAGTCTTCCTTCACGACGCTTCCGGAGTTTTATGAAGACGCCTATTATCTTGATGATGACGGGAACAAACAGTATATTTTTGACGAGATATATTCTGATGAGATTTCCCCGGCCAAGGACTGGCGGGTCATTCAGATGGTTGTGTACAACAAGGCGACCCAGCGGTTCGCCAGGATGTTACAGGCGGACGGGAGAATAAAAAGTAAAGTCACCTGGGTGGAAAATGAAATTTTCGTCAGCTTGCCGAAAAACGAACAAATGGATCTCGCCGAGCTTGGGATTGAGCAGCCGCCTGTCACGGAAACAGCCATGAGGGCCGAGATCAACCACAGTGTTTATAAGCCGGCGATGTACAACCCTCCGGAATATGCCTTTAAGTTAATGGGTTTTGAGGAGAAAGACCGGCAGGCCATTGTCTTTAAGGAAGGCGGCCGGGATGTTATCGATATCGTGAGGTATGCCGCGGAAAATGTCGATCTTTTTATGGGGGTCAGTGTGTATGAACATACTCCGGTCTTGAGAAACAATCTGCTTCCTGATCTTGCGCATAAAATTTGGCAATGGTATCAGGGAGAGCAGCGTAACAGCAACGGGGTCCTTTTTGACCAGTGGCAGGGCCATGAACTGAGAAGCATCATTGATGATTACAAAGTATCGTTGGGTTTAACCGCTCAAACAGACGACGTGCAGTTTTATGACAAACTGGAAGAAAACCCCGCTGAGCTGGCCCGTTTTCAGAGCCAGTTTGAGCAGATTAAGGTGCTGTATATGATGGACCTTTATCTCTGGTTACAGGAGAACCAGACGCAGGATTTGGGTGGATCCCAGTGGCTTGCCCAGCTCCTCAAGGAATCGGGGCTGGACAGCCAGACGGACGTCAGGGCTTTACGGGAAGAATATGCGGGCCTGCTTAATCAGGCTTTAGCGGATGTTAAGAATGAGGGACAATGGAGAGCCTTGGATGAGAAACTCGGGAAATTGAAGGATGTTTTAATTCAGAACCCTGTTGCGGCGAACCTTCGCCGGCAGGTGCCTTATAAAGGGCCGGACATTTATAAAGAGATCCTCGGGATTTTAAAGGACCCCAGAGCGCTTAAACAGTTCCGGGATTCCAAGATGCGGCTGGCTCTGGGCGGAAGAATCTTTGGGCACGAAGCCAATCAGCTGTTCGAAGAGTTGAAAGGCATGGTCAAGGATCTGGGCCTCGGGGATCAAATTGCCTTTCTTGAAAATTACAACCCTTATGACGCTCCGCTGATTTTCCGCGGGGTGGCGGCGACGATTATGTTGTCGGACGAGTTTCTGGAAGCGTCTGCGACAAGTATGATGAAGGCCCTTACCAACGGCGCTTTTATGTTCGGGGTCTGGGGCGGGACGATGCCGGAACTGTTTGATGTGATTGACGTGCGCACCGGGCAGAGAGTCGATGTCATTAAAACCGGCCTCACTCATAATGAATTGTTGCGCGGGCTGAAATACGGGGAATACGAAATAAGAAACGGTTATCTGATTAAGTATAGCGGCCGGAAAAGCCAGCAGGAAGGCGGAGGCCGGCGCCCGTCGGCCGGCAATCTTTTGGTCGGACTGGCAAGATTGGGCAACAGGTTCAATACAGAGAGTAAACAGCTTCTGTATAATGCCCTGCGGACCTCCCCTAAAGTTGATGTGGAAAAGAGTCAGTCCAGGGCCCAATTGCAGTTGTTACAGCTTGCTCTTAAGATGAAGACCCAGCGGGCCCGGTTGATAAACGACTTGCTGGAGCATAAGGAAGCCGTATTGACGGCGTTGGATCAACCCGTGGAAGACAGAGATCCTTTTTTCTGGCAGTATATTAATGAGAAGGGCGTTCAGAATATCGCGAGCAGTGAGCCCTCTGTTGCGGATTTCCTTGCGACCTATGAACGGCTTAAGCTGAGCGGCGAGCAGCTGCGCAGAGTGATTGCGCATCACTCCAACAACGGCACGGCTTATAACAGACGGGGGGACCTGATCCATCATCTTGAAGATTTACTCGGGAGAGAAGGTCTGGAACCTTTAAAAACTATTTATGATAATTTAGTCGAGGGGGATATTGAGACGGCTCTTTACCAGGCCTGGGGCACGGAAACCATTTTTGAAGATGCGGTGCATTCGGCTAATCCGGAAGAAGCTCTCCAAGAGGTTTTCCTGGAATTAAGCCGGGAAAAGGGATTGCTGGCTGAAGTTGATCGTCTGCTGGAGCCGGTCCGTGACATGTCTGAGCAGGATATAGCCAAATGGAATGAAGTTATGAAAAATTTGTTCGCTGCTGACGGTAATGTCGAGAAGCTGAGAAGGCCGGAATTGTCCGACGGCAGAGATCTTTATCTGCCTAGCCAGGAGATCATTCAGCAAGCGGTTGCATCGTCACCCCTGTTTCAATCGGCGATAACGGAAGAGGTTGTTGATAACGGGCAGTATGGAGGTATCAATCTTAATCCTCAACTGTTGGATCTGCAGATCAAGCGTGACGGGGAAGGCGTTCCTTTGCCTCTGCCGCAGCAGCCTGTTCAGCAGATGGATATCGGAGGATTTTTACCTGTTATTATTAATATCACCCCTGTTCCCAACCTCCCGCTGTTATTCGGTTCGGATTCGGACGTTGAGCCCGGCGATGAAGATCAGCTGTCATCGTTAGACGCCGGCGCCAAGCAGGATGTTTTCTGATTTGCAGGATTTTTATCCCTTCCTGCAGAATATAAATGTTTCATCTTAGAAAATATTGAAAAAAAGAGGGCCCCTTTTGAGGCTCTCTTTTTTCAGTTTTTATGGGTGTGTAAAAGTCGCTGGCGTGAGCCGGTGGATATCTATATCATCTGCGCTTGACATGAAAATGGCGGAATAATATAATTCCTTCCAAAGCCAACTCAACCATAAAACATTGGAGCGATCATATGGCCAGAATTAATGAACTCATTGAATGGAGCGATTGCGGAGCGAATTACAGCCTTTATGCCAAACATTTCAGTGATGATGAAGGCCAGGTTGGTTTAAAGATGATTTTTGAAGACGTGACAAGAGAAAAGGTCACGGAAATTATTATCCCCGCCAGAAAACTTCCTTCGTTTCTGCGAGCCGTTAATCTCGGCCCCCGGAACCCCTTCGGGAGTATTATTTAACATCAGGACGCAGAAAGCTTCCAACAATCCTTCCCTTGTGCCCGATTTCTATGATTCTAATATGCTATATGTCAATAATTTGCATTATTCCCGTAACGGCGTGATGATTTCCATGTAAGCAAGTCCCTGTATTCCCGACTAAATCACAAGTAAAGACATTAAAGGGGCAATAAGGTGAATACCTGAAGAAGGGATTCGAGAGAGGAGAAAAGAATGAAAAGAACAGCTTACATATTTATTCCTTTGTTTCTTGTGGCTATCTGGTTCGGGAATTTATTTGAAATACTGGAAGTCACGGATTCCTATGGAAGTTCATTTGTCGTTTCTTCCACCCCGGTAAGGGGATAGGAACAGAAAAAATATCCGGGGCCGGAGGAAGAAGGTGGCTGAGCGCTGCTTCTTACGGCCCCGTTTTGTATGTGAATCCGGCCATGACGTTTCAAGGGAACAATAAATAATGCTTTCCTAAGTCCTTATAACGATTATAATGACAAGTAGCCGAACAGGTCATATGTTTTTACTGTTAAAGACACCCCGACCCCATGACTTTTTCTTTTATTAAAAAATTTTTCGCTCTCTCCGAGAATTTGAGCGAAGAGCCTCTTAAGCATATCCGCAGATTAGAAGATGCCTATCGAAAAAGCATCCGCCATCCCAAAGCAGATACATTAAGTATTTTATCTATCGACCGGCAGGTGGAATTATCCCATCACCGCCTGAGGGCATATATTCTGTCGTTACAGAAACATACCCCGGCGGACAAGCCGCAATTACAGCCGTTTTTTCTGAAATATTTGTCACAGATTGATGCTATTTATTTTAAAACCAGGCGATGGATCGCGTTTTATGCCGATCTGCGCTGGCCCGCCGAAGAAAATCTGCCCGGGAAACAGCCGGGAAAACGGCACGATAAAGAACGTCACCGTGTTGAAAAAGAGGCCAGCGATCTTTGGAAGGACCTGGAAGATAAAGCTAAAAAAGGCCTGTGGCCCGAGGCACGGGAACGCGAAATATATCTTCTTAAACGGCAATTGGACCGCATCCCGGCCAACACCAGCCCCTGGCGGGTTGTTTATCATAAGTTATGCGGTCATATTTACCGGTATTTGCGTTTTATCCTCACGGAAAGTCATTATAACCTGCGTAACCGTTTTCAGATCACTATGGCCCAGGAAGCCATGACCGGGCTTTTCATAGAAGCTCAGAAAACTTTAACGGCCGCCGTTCCCGAAGATTTCAGGGAGGAAGGCTCCGGGAAAAGCGCCTGGCTTATCCGACTGGAAGACTGGCTGCACGGGTATTATCCTTTTTCCGACCAGCTTAAGGATATGTACCGGCGTACCGTCGATCCTTTTGTCCGGTTTGTCCGGGCCGGCCAGCGGAAAAGATTTCGAAATTTAACGGCGGCTTTGGTTCTGGCTTTTGTGTTGTCCGGACTCTGTTTGGCCGCCCTGGAGCGGACGGATGCGGATAACCGGTTATGGCGGGTTTTTGTTTTTGAGCTAAAAAAGATTTTCAAATTTGATGCCGAATCCCTCGCCGATAAAGAAAAAGAAGGATACTTCAAAACCCGGGTCGCAGCTATCGGGGAAACTTATTCTCCGGAGCAGATAAGACATAATCTTCGCGTTTTTTACGCTAAAAGGCTTTACCGTTCCCGGGAAGGGTTCCTCTTTTTCTGCCGGCATATCCTCAAAGGTTTTTTTCTGCTGATGGCAGACTGGAACCTGGATGCCCAGCTGAAGAACGATGTCGTGGAAGCGGCTTATTATCTTGACGGACGTATCGCGCGTTCTATCGGCAATATCATCACGCTGTTCGGGCAGCAGACCATACAGGAAGGGGCTTTAAGAAATGAACTTCTGGATCTGAGAAGAGCATTTATCTCTTATAATGTTTTTCCTTTTACCTTTATTATTTTGGAAGAGGACGTTCCTTATCTTTTTTTGTTCTCGGAACCGATCTTAAAACGGTACGTTTTTGCTGAAGAGGCGTTTCAGCGTCTGGGAATGGATAGGGAGAAGGTTAAAAGATCAGAGTTGTGGCCGGCTGTTTCTTATGTCGTGGAAGGAGAGGAGTATCCTTTTCTTGACCGGGCAGGATACTTTGAAGGTGAATTTGCCATTGTTTTCCGCCGGATGACTTCTCACGTGGAATGGACGGCCTTTCATGAAACGGGACACGTCGTTGATCACCTGCGTTTTCGTTTTGAAAATAAGCCGTTACCCGAAAATATTGAATTGAATTCTATGCTGGCCCCGGTTTTATGGGCCGGTGACCGGAAGGAGTACATCTCTCAGAGACTGGTGGCCGAAACCTTAAAAGGGGATGAATTCGACCATTATTCTCAAGCTTCCAAGGGGATTCTTAACGGGCTGTCCATTTATTTGTCAGAGCAGAACCCCGGCCGGAAAGCTCCTTTGATCTCCAACCGTTTTGAAAAAGACCGCATCCGGCGTATCGCCGCCGACATCCAAAAAATGGACAATGATGTTCTTCATGAAGTGGCGTATCTTCTTTATCGCGAACCGGAGAAATATTTGTCCACGGCCGAGCCGGGCCGGTACATGTCCGTCATGTCAAATTTTCAGGAAGTCATTTACGGAACGGATCACAGAATCGCACAGCGGGGTTATATCCTGGGCGGCGTGGGTTTGGTCGGCCCCAGAAGCGGACCCCGTTTTATTTTTGACGGGACAGCCGACAGCGTTGGAGGGGGCTTTCATTTGTGGTCATTTTTGCGCAATGCCCTCAGCTTGATTTTTTATCGTTCCGAACACCTGCCCCAGGCTACCAGCGCGGAATCCATCGCGGCAGCTGTTTTTGTCTTCATCTTTTTCAACTTATCGGCATTCTTTATTCATACCCTGGGAGCTCCGTATAGAAAACGCAGGTTTTACGGCCGGGATCCGGCCAGTATTATCGACCGCATTTATAACAACAATCCCTGGGCCAAAGGCTACAGCTTCGGAGCCGAACAGCGGGAAAGGAAACTTTTGAAACGCGTTTATCTTGCCAAAGGGCAGATAGACCCTCAGCTTAAAAAGGATATTTGCGCGTTTAAATCAACCGCCAGCGATAAAGAACGGTTTATTTTTGATGTTTGTCTTTTCCTGGCGCCCTTGAATCCGCAGAAATCAGCTGTCGTTAACAAGGCGCATGACCTGTTGTTTTTTCTGCCGTTCTTGGGGCCTTACCTGGGCCGTGCTTTATGGATATGGCCGGTGCAGAAATATTTTCATCTGCGGGAAGAATATAATGACAGTATCGCGTCTATGCTGACTCAAATCCGGGAAACAGCGTCCTGTCCGTCTTTATACAGCCGTTTTAAAAAGATCTTTTACACTTATACCCCGCCGCAGAAGAATGCCCCCAAGGCGCGAGGAGACAATGTCCTGGACAGGGTCAAACCCCTGGTTTTTGACTTTCTCCTCCAGGAATCCCGGGTGACCCATATGAATTTTAATTTTCTGAGAGACAAAATCCCGGAAAACAATGAAACGAGCGTGGAGTTTGACCGGCTTGAGCAGTATATGTCGGGAGACGATATCCGGCACATTGATTGGAAGGCCACGGCGCGCTATGCCACATCCGTTCCCATGGTCAGACGCTTCAGCAATCCTTACGGGGCCCGCGTCGCCCTGTGGCTGGATATGAGGGGTTTGCATTATGAAGAGGGCCGAAGGCTTTGGGCCAGGGACTTTGCCCGTTCGGTCAAAATGTTCCATCTGTTCCGTTCCGAAACGGTGTTAGAGAGACTGATTTTGATTGACCCCACGGGAACGTTGCATGAATATCCCGTACGTCTTTCTGCCGATAGAGACTGTTTGTCTTTTTCCGAGAAAATTTTGACGAAGATCAAAGAAAGATATGAACAAAGCATCGCCGGGCATATGACGCTGGATATCTCCGGATTGGATTTTTATACGTCTGAAGAAAATGATGTTTTCTTACAGCAGGTCGCGTTGACGGACTTTATGCAGAGAACGGAGCAGGAGATCCGGATGAGTCCTCTTCGTGAAAAAAAGATGAATATTTTTATGGTCGGTGCTAAGATGAGTGAAAAAAATCTGGTTGAAACGCTGGCCGGAGATGAAAACCGGATTTTTTACTGGTAAGGAAGAAAACAGGAGAGGGGATATATGATGAAAGAATCTACGATGAAAGAGTTAGAAAAAGAAATCCAGCACGAGTCTCGGAAATTCGGAGAATTCTTTCAGCAGATAGAAAATGTTATTGTCGGGCAGAAGGACCTGATTGAGCGTATTCTTCTGGGGATGCTCGCCGGAGGGCATATCCTCATCGAAGGCGTGCCCGGCCTGGCGAAAACCCTGGCCGTAAAAACGTTCGCCATGGCCGTGCAGCTGCAGTTCAGCCGTATTCAGTTTACCCCTGACATGCTCCCGGCGGATTTAACCGGGGCCCCGGTGTACGACCAGCGTACGGCGTCTTTTTATGTTAAAAAAGGGCCCGTGTTCGCCAACATTGTTTTAGCGGATGAAATTAACCGTGCCCCGGCCAAAGTCCAGAGCGCGCTGCTGGAAGCCATGCAGGAGCGGCAGGTCACGATCGGGGATGCCTCTTATGCATTAACAGAGCCGTTTTTAGTCCTCGCCACCCAGAACATGATAGAGCAGGACGGGACTTATCCCTTGCCCGAATCTCAATTGGACCGGTTTATGTTGAAGGTGTCGATGACTTATCCGACACGGGAGGAAGAAGCGTTGATCCTGCAGCGCATGGCTTTTACCGATGTCAAATTCGACGTCAATCCCGTCCTGGACCCTGAACATATCCTGCGGCTCAGAACCCTTGTAGACCGCATACATATCGAAAAAAAGGTGCAGGATTATATCTTGGATATTGTTGAAGCAACCCGCCAGCCGGATAAGTTCGGGATGAATGATTTAGTCGGGCTTATTAAATACGGTGTTTCACCGAGGGCCGGCATACATCTTTCCGTGGCCAGCCGGGCCTACGCCTTGGTTCAGGGCCGGGCTTATGTGCGGCCGCAGGACATCAGAGCTGTGGCCCGGGATGTTCTGAGCCATCGGTTAATCGAAAGTTACCAGGCCCGCGGGCTGAACATAACGGCCGAGAATCTGGTGGACAGAATTTTAGACGGTGTGGATATGCCGTAGGGTTTCATCCCGTCTGTTTAATCCCTCGGGGATAAAATATTTCATTCATATACAAATAAAATCGGGGCATCCGTCCCCGCGAGCCGATCGATGAAAAAATTTTTTTTATTTTTTTTAATATTCTGTTTTTTTGTTTACCGGTCTGTGAGCGCTGAAGACTGGTTGAACGTCCTGGAAACAAAAGAGATCGCAGCCGTCACTGAAGATGTCAGCCTGCTGAACCTTTTAAACGGGATATATTTAACCGCGGATCAGGTCGAAGAGCTGATCGCCCTGGCCGCGGAGGTCCAAAAGACCCGGGATGCGTTTGTTGCCCGGAACCAAAAACTTCAGGATCAATATCTTCTCGTTCTAAAAGAGTTTAAGACGGTTCTTCAGGCTAATGAAGGCTTTTCCGCCGGTGAACAGAAGAAAGTCCAGGATATCGAGCAACAGCTGAAGATGCAGCAGCAGGGCTTTTATGCCGATATAAAAGACTTCGACCGCCGTCTGAACGATATCTTGGACGACAGTCAGAAATATATCATTCAGCGATTTCAGCCCTGTATTATTCCGCCCCAGGAACTTTCCAATCCTATCCGCGCCGGGCAGGCCGGTTCGGACTTGTCAGCCATCGAGAACATTCTGCTGCTCATCAACCGTTTGCCTCCGAAAGCCTATGAAAGTTTTGTGGAGGATTTTGTCGATAATCTGCTTTTTGACCGGGAAGTGCACTTCGGGGTGATGGCTCCGGAGGAGAAAGAGCAGGAGAGAAAAAGACTGCTTTCCGTTGCGGAGGAAGCGAGGCGGATGACCGAGGAGGATGTGTTAATACATAAAACACGTTTAGCCAAGCAAATGGTTCATTATTATGAAGAAATATCCCGGAAGTTTAATGATTTCCTTGAATTGAATTCCGCTATGCACGGCGGGTTATCACGAGCCGGGCAATATCTTCTAAACCCGCGTGTTCTTCCTCTCCTGGAGGCGCATTTACAGAGCCTAACAAAACAAGGGGGGAAAAGACGGCGGGAAGAATACGTGCCGAAGAAAAAGCCGACGATGCAGAATTTGGCCTTACAGCTGGAGATGGAGCAGCGGCAAAAACTGCCTGTTTGGGACGTCATCTATTCCGGAAAGGTGCGCATGTGGGATCTTCTGCAAAAGCCGAGGAAAGATCATCGCAACATGATTCAGGAAATCCAGGATCTCGAATCTTCCGATCTGCAGGATATCAAGAAGATGCAGAAGTTTCTGGAGCTGTTGAGCCTTTCTGTCCCGGGAGGCCGTACGACGTACCTGGAGGAGATCAATAAGATTAAGAAAGACGTCGAAAGAAAGCTCTCGGACATCCTCACAAAAGAACAGATGGTTCGGTTGAAAATTTTAAAAATAGATATTTTGGACATTGAAAAATAAAGAGGAAAATGACGATGAGTGTCGTATCCTCCCGGGCGCGTTACCCGGAATTGTGTGTCGCAGATAAAGAGGGCCGTATTTACAATGTGCCTTTCCTGGCTTCCGCCGGAATGCGGGGCGGGCATTACAGCCGGCTCCGTTTATCCCGGATGACGAAACTGCCTTACGGCAGTCAGCTTTTTATGTTGCCTGACCGGTTCCCCGTAGGTTTTGATCCTGAATCGCGGGAATTTGTCTCTTTGGAACAAAATCCATTTAACACAAAAGGCCCCGAGCCCTGTTATGCTGTGGCGGCTTTTATGGCGCCGGGATATACAGTGACGGAGAATGCCGCGTATCTTGAAATTCCGCACACGGGGTTGCTGCCGCTTTTTGCCTACGCTGCGGTGGCCTTCTATGAGGGGGATTTCTATGTCAGCGGGATACGTGTTGACCGGGAACTCCGTCAGGATGTCCGTTTTATGGATATGAAACGGGTTCGCAGAAACGTGAAAATATTTGAAAAAATGTTCCCCAAAAACAGGCTGGTGCGGCATTTGGAAAACTGTGCCCTTGTCAATCAGTGCCCGGCGGCCAAGAATTTCTTTCTCAAAAGATATGAAGGCCCGCTGCCGACATCGCCGTCCTGCAACGCGCAGTGTGCCGGGTGTCTTTCTCTGCAGCCCGGCGGCACGTGCCCTGTCACGCAGCCGCGTATCCGTTTTGTGCCCAGCCCGGAGGAAATCGCCGAGGTGGCCCTGTTTCATATCCTCCACGTGAAGGACCCGGTGGTCAGTTTCGGGCAGGGCTGTGAAGGAGAACCGCTGCTGGCGGGACCGGTGATCGAAAAAGCCGTTAAACTCATCCGGAGCAAAACCAGAAAAGGGATTATTAATTTAAACACCAATGCCAGCCGGCCCCGTATGATTGCGAAGCTTTTGGACGCCGGCCTGGACAGCATCCGGGTGAGCCTCAACAGCGTTCAAACGAAGTATTATGAACGCTATTATCAGCCGAAAGATTATTCATTCAAGGACGTGAAGAAATCCGTCAGGGTTGCCCGGAAGCGGGGGGCTTTTATTTCTTTGAATTATTTGATCATCCCAGGTTTTACGGATTCCCGTCAGGAAGTTGCGGCTCTTCAGAAGTTTCTGGCGGCATATCCTGTTGATATGATTCAATGGCGGAATCTGAATTACGATCCCCGGGCTTATTTCCGTTTGCTTCGGTTTCATCCCGCCCCTGAGGCGTTGTGGGACATACCGAAGCTGATACGATTTGTTAAGAAAACGTATCCCCGCATCATGACGGGATATTTTAACCCGTCTAAAAAGAGAATCAAGAGACGCGTGTCCCTGTGACAAGAAAGGCGGACGCAGCCCTTGGGTATTTCGGATAATTGAGAAACGATATAGAGGGAGTCATCATGAAAAGTCCAGTATACTTTATTAAAGTGCAGAATTCAGACAGCGTCTCTGCGGTGCAGGAGAAATTACGGAAGCTTATTCGGACAAGCCGGATATTCTCTCAAATAGCGCCCCGGAATCAGGCTGTCCTTAAAATGCATTTCGGGGAGCAGGGGAACAAAGGCCATGTTAAACCGGAATGGGTTAAAATTATCGCGGAGGAAATCAAAAAAAAAGACGCCGTTCCGGTCATGGCGGATACCAACACGTTATACCGGGGAAGAAGGACGAATTCACAAGATCATCTGAGCCTTGCGGCAGAACATGGTTTTACCTTTGAAAAGACCGGAGCCGAAATCCGTATCCCGGAGAATATCCCCGAGAATGAAAGAGCCGTGGCGATCAACCAGAAGTTCATTCAAGTCGCCAAGGTGGTGCCGCTGTTTTTGGACGCGGATGTTCTCGTTGATATTTCTCATTTTAAAGGCCACTTGATGACAGGTTTCGGCGGCGCTTTGAAAAATATCGGGATGGGCTGCGCATCGCGGCAAGGGAAACTGGCCCAGCATTGCGATGTGTCTCCTTATGTTGAAGAGGGAGCGTGTGTCGGCTGCGGGGAATGCGTGGAGGTCTGTCCTGCGGATGCCATAAAGATCAGTGATCAGAAATCTTTGATTGACGGAGAGCTCTGTATCGGCTGCGCCAGCTGTATCGCCGCCTGTCCGTACGGAGCGATAGATGTCGTTTGGGAGTCGGGCGGCACGACTATTCAGGAAAAGATGGTTGAATATGCGAACGCCGTCTTAGCCGGCCGCAGCGGGCCGTCCGTGTTTATCAATTTTGCCGTTAAGATTACGAAAGAATGCGACTGCCTGGCCAAAGATGATCCGCGGATTTCTCCGGATGTCGGGCTGTTTGCATCCCCGGACCCGGTGAGTATCGATAAAGCCTGTTATGATGCTGTGGTGCGCGTGTGTGGCAGAGATATTTTCAGGGAGGCGCATCCTCAACGTGACGGAATGAAGCAGTTGAATTATGCCGCTCAGTTGGGGGTAGGGAATCTGGAGTATGATTTAATATCCATTGACGGCTGAAGGAGAATAAATAAAAAAAGCACGTTTCTATTAAGAAACGTGCTTTTTTTATCTGTCAAATAATATTAGTCTCCGTAAACGACTGTTGTATACTCACCAATGATACCGAGGATATTCTTTACGTCATAATCAACATATTTGATTTCCGTAATACCGCCGTTTTTCGCTGCCGTTGCGATACTGCAGTCTCCGGTAGCGATTAACGCTAAGTAGGAATTGGCTGTCGCTTTACCTACTTTTGAGTAGTCTGCGTCTCCATTACCGACAGCGGCTGGGAAGGCTACTTCTGAGTAAAAAGAGCCCACGGGATAAAGTGTGGCGCACCCGGAAACCATGATGCTGGCGATAAGGACAAGACTGAGTAATGAGATTTTTCTTTTCACGTTTTTACCTCCCTTTTTAGTTGATGATGTTACATTCCTTTATTCCGTTAGTTAGGACAACATTATATCATAAAATGTGTTTTTGCCTAACAGCGTTTTTTTTAATTAGATGACAAAGAATATCTGCGGAGTGTGTCTTTTTCCTCTTCCATCATTCCCTGCTGTCCCGTCGTGATTGAGGGGGGGACTCAGCCTGCGCGGGGCTTTTTTATGAATCATTATAAGGAAGAAGATCTTGCCTGATTATGAATTGTCGCGGGGTTTAATTTATGGCATAATTAGTACCGCACATTATTGCAGAAAATTATTAGTCCGCCCTTCTGGAAAAATGGGCCACCCGGGGGACTGAAGACCGTTGGCTTTGCCTTATGAAACATATTCATAAATTCCTGCAGATTTATAAGAGCACAGCTGTCATCGTGCTGAACGTCATTGTTTTGGCCGTGTTCCTGCATTGTTGCCTGTGGGGTTTCTTTGCTTTTAAAGATGCCTTTTTTAAGCCGTCCGGAGCCCAACAGCAGAATTATGTCTCCCGGAAATACGGGGGGAAAATAAAAGATGTTTACCCGCAGTTTTCGGAAGAAGAAATAAATAAGATTTTACATGAAAGCTGGCACAGGCCTTTTGTGTATGAACCTTTCACTCAGTTTTCGGAAAGGGCTTTGAAGGGCACGTATGTTAATGTCCACCCGGAGGGTTTCCGGTACAGCAAAAACCAGGGGCCATGGCCGCCTGATGAAAAATATTATAATATTTTTCTGTTCGGCGGATCGACGACTTTTAATTACGGCCTACCGGATTCCCTGACCATTGCTTCTCACCTGCAGGATATCTTGTCCCGGGCATCCTCCGGGAAGGCCGTGCGTATTTATAATTTCGGCCGCGGATATTATTATTCGTCCCAGGAAGCCGTCCTTTTCCTGCGATTGATTGTCAGGGGATATGTTCCGGACATGGCGATATTTATTGACGGATATAATGAGTTTATTTCTTATCATGACCGTCCTTATTTTACGGAAAAAATCACGCGGTTTTTTGAAAGCCGGGGCACATTATCGCTGAGGGAAGCCCTGCAGGGCCCTTTGAGCCGCTGGCCGGTTGTCAGGGCTATAAATGATTTGAAAAAGAAACCTCAGGCTCCAAGTCTGGCTCACGAAGAAATGGAGGATTTGAAATACGAGAAGTCGGTGAATGATCTAAAAGAGCGGATCACAGATATTGTCATTCCGCAGTACCTTGCCAATAAAAAGATGATAGAATCTATTGCCCGTGCTTACCGCATTACGCCTGTTTTCGTCTGGCAGCCCATTTCGACTTATAAATACGACCCCCAATATTATTTATTTGCCATCCCCATCCTTGATGATGTCCTGCTGAAATACGGATATGTCCGGATGGCGGATTATATGGAAAACCATCCTGTCGGAGAAAATTTTTTTTGGTGTGCGGATATTCAGGAAGGGGTTGAAGAATCCCTTTATGTTGACCTCTGTCATTATAATGAAAAAAATTCCCGTAACTTTGCCCGGTGTATCGCCCGGAAAATGAAAGCCGCAGGATTGTTCGAGCCCGGCCAGCCTTAGAAAGAATCAGTCTTTCAGCATCTCGACACTGACCAGTCCCTTTTTCGGATGTTCCAGCCTGGCAAAGGCGACCTTGGTTAAGTCGATGATCCGGCCTTTTTTATAATAACGCCTGTGCGGCCCCCGGTCATTCACCCTGACAATCACAGCTTTCCCATTGTCCAGATTGGTCACCTTGACCTTCTGGTTAAAAGCCACGTCCCACATAGCCGCTGTCAGTTTTTTATCGTTAAAAATTTCATTGTTAGCTGTTTTTTTCCTGATCCCGGGAGATTTTTCAGAGTACCAGGAGGCCTGGCCGTAAAGAACCCGGGGGCCTTTTCTGTGGTAGGCTTTGGCGGGAGGACGGCTGACGGCTGAATCGGCTACCGGCTGCTGTATAGCAAGGCATAATATACCCGCAAGAACGGGAGCCCGGATGCCTATCGATTGATTCATAGTATTTCTCCAAATTCATAACTGAAAAGATACTAAAAGACTTATAACGCTGTTATATGTAGGAATGATGAAAGGAATCTTACAAAAAAGCAGAAAAAACCGGCCATACGAAAGGAGGTGGAACGGTGAATATCTGATGTTGTGTCCTGCGAAACGCTGCCACTGTCTTGGAAAATGACAAAGGGTTTTGCAAAATACGCCTGATCCTATTAGAATATGAAGCGTTGAATGTTGAATTTTATTTAAACCCGTACGAAGAAACCAGGAGGTCAGGTGAAACCTATTGCCTTGTTAACAGACTTCGGAAAGCAGGACCATTATGTCGGGGTGATGAAAGGCGTCATTTTAAACATTTCCCCGGAGGCAAGGTGGATTGATGTTTCCCATGACGTCCCGGGCCAGGATATCTTCCATGCCGCGTTCTTACTGAAAAACAGTTATTCCTTTTTCCCCCGAAACACTGTTTTTCTTGTTGTGGTCGACCCCGGGGTGGGGTCAGAGCGAAAGCCGATTCTGGTTCGCAGTAAAGACTATTATTTTATTGGACCGGATAACGGGGTTTTGAGCCTTGCGGCCCAGGATAACGGGATCAGGAAAATCATCTGGATTAAAAATCGTCAGTTAGCGCTTCATCCGGTTTCCCGGACTTTTCACGGCCGGGATATTTTCGCCCCGGCCGCCGCATGGGTTTCGAAAGGGGGCCCGCTGCGCCGTTTGGGGCCGGTATTAAATGACATGTCCCTGTTAGATTTTGCTTTGCCCGCAGTTAAGCCGGATGCCATAAAAGGAAAGGTTGTTTATATTGACGGGTTCGGAAATTTGGTGACGAATATTGCAGAAGAGACCCTGAACTCCTGGAAAAAGAAAAACGATGTGCAGATAAAGATAAAGAACGTCAGGATTAGAGGCCTGTCCCGCGTTTATCAGGATGTCAGGGAAGGGGAAATCTGTTCCGTTATTGGAAGTTCGGAGTTCCTGGAGATATCCGTGCGGGGAGGAGATGCCCGCAATTATTTGCGGGCGGCAACAGGAACCGCTGTTACGGTGAGGCTGAGGTCTTGACGGCGGCGATACATAATCAAAATTTTATCCGTATGTTTTAAATCAAGGACATGGTTTATGAAAATAATATTTCTGGGGGCGACAAAAAATGTCACAGGTTCAAAGTTTGTTTTAGAAACGGATTCTTCCCGCATCCTGATTGATTGCGGTATTTTTCAGGAGAGGGATTTCCGGTTTCGTAACTGGGATAAATTGCCCATTGACCCCGCCGGCATTGACGCTGTTCTCTTGACGCACGCGCATATAGACCACTGCGGTTATTTGCCGAAATTGGCGGCTGACGGCTTCAGCGGAAAGATTTTCTGCACGCCTCCGACGGCAGACATCTCCAAGGTCAGTTTGATTGATTCGGCTCACCTGCAGCTGGCGGATGCGCAGGACAAAAAGAAAAGACATCAGCGGGAAGGAAGGAGCGGGCCTCATCCCGAGGTGCCTTTGTATACCATTGAAGATGTGGAGAAGGTTTTTCCGCTCTTCAGTCCCGTGCACTATTTGACGGAAGTTAATGTTCAGAAGGATATCAAAGCGGTTTTTTACGACGCCGGGCATATCCTGGGATCAAGCATGATTGAGCTTGTCGTTTATGATGCGGGGCAGGAGAAACGGATTGTTTTTTCCGGCGATATCGGCCGGTGGGGACGGCCCATTATCGGGGACCCGTATCTTTTTCAAAGAGCCGATTATGTGGTCATGGAAGCGACGTATGGGGCCAGAGACCATGAGCAAGGGCAGGACGCCCTTCAGAAACTGGCGGAAGTGATCAAGACAACGAAGAAATCAAACGGGAACATTGTCATCCCGACTTTTGCGATCGGCCGGGCCCAGGAATTGATGTATGACCTGAATCAACTGGTCGAACAAGGGCGTATCCCGGAATTAAGGACTTTCATGGACAGCCCGATGGCGATCAATATTACGAAAGTTTTCAACAAGCACACTGATTATTTTGATGCGGAGGCGCAAAAACGGCTGCGGGCGCACAAGACGCTTTTTCAAATGCCGATGCTGAAATTCACTTCTTCGGTTCAGGAGTCCAAAGAGATCAATCATGAAAAAGGAACCTGCATTATCATGTCGTCTTCCGGCATGTGTACCGGCGGCCGGATCAAACATCACCTCGTTCATAACATTTCCAAGCCGGAAAGCACGATTCTTTTCGTGGGGTACCAGGCCAAAGGAACGTTGGGCCGGTATATTTTAGAGCAGCCCCGGGACGTCCGGATATTAGGGCACAGGCACCCTGTTAAGGCGAGAATTGAAACATTGAACGGGTTTTCTGCCCATGCGGGACAGAGTGACCTCCTGCGCTGGGTCACGCATTTTAATCCCAAACTTCAAAAAGTTATTATTGTCCATGCGGAAGAAGACTCGGCCTACGCGTTTGCCGGGGCCCTGCAACAGAAAATCCCAAGTGAAATTTTGATCCCGGATTATCTGGAGGAAATGACACTTTAACTTTTATCCCTCCGCCGGGCCTCTGCTTTTGCCCCTCCCGGGAAGAGCCCCGCCGTTATTTTGCCGTCCCTGCCGAGTTGAGCAAACGGAAGAAAGGCCGGCAGCAGATCAGCAAGAGGCAAGATCTCTACCGGCCTTTATGATTTATCGTCCAAGTTCTAATACGTGTTCATTAACTTTCGGTCAAAGGATAGGAGCCTATTTTAAGCGCAGCTCCTTTTCTCAGCACTCCGTCTTTACTGTAAGGCACACTTCCGATTTTGATCATCGCGCCTTTTTTCTTAACGACCTGTTCTTGTTTCTGTGGTTTGTTAAGCACGGAGGTTTTTGCCAGCATTTCCGCTTGTCCCAAAGACGGAGAAATCACCATCAAGAGGATTAGAGCCGCCCATCTCATTCGTTGCATAAGTGTCTCCTTTCTAGGCAGACCCGGCTGAAAAGTGGTCACAGAGCTTTTGTATTCCTGTTTTGGCCTTTGACCTCGTTTGGCCAAAAAAACAGGCTCATCCCCTCAATAAGGAATAAGCCTGTTTTCTTTGACTTCTTCGGCAGCCAGGCTATCCTTTTGAAGGACCCTATAGCTTTGCGCCACCGGTTTACACCGGTTTTGCCTTTATCGTTCAGTCCGCTATATCTAATATAAAGTATAAAATATAAAACCGGGTTTTGCCAGCAGCAAAGACCAGCAGATTTGTTTTCATAATATGTTGAGGATAATGAAGTTACCGCCAAAGAAAACAGCGGGTAAATGTCTTTTTTTCCCGTAGACACAGGGCATCACTATTGTTAAGATGAAAAGGTGTCCGGCCGGTTCCAGGCCGTGAATGAACGAAAAATGCTTGCCTAAAGGCTTTTTTTCATTAATTGGACTATTCTTCAGAAAGGTGGACATTATGAATAATCTGGTCAAGGCGGTCACGCTTGCTTTCCTTCTGATCGCGGTCTCGGGCTGTCTGAATATCGAGGAAACTTACACGGTTAATCCGGACGGTTCGGGTAAAGTCCTTCATAAATCCGTGATCCCTATGATGAACTTGGGTTTCCCCGGACAGGACAGTGATCCGGAAAAACAAATGAAACATTGTGTAAAAGAAGAACTGGAGAAAGCTCAAGGCGTGGATGCCTGGACAGATATTTCGTTCAGTCTGGATGGAAATGATAAGCTGATATTTCAAGGCACGGCTTATTTCAGGGATGTGTCGCAGTTAAAATTCCACAACGGGGGGATGTCGTTTAATTTGTTTGACCGGATAGAAATCCTGCCGAAGGGCGGACAGCTTATTTTAAATATCACGTCCAGCGAAGCAGAGGAAGAAGATTCTTCTGAAACAGAGGAACAGTCGCCGTTGTCAGAAAGCGAGGTGGCGGAAAAGATTCAGGAGATACAGGCCGAGATGGATAAAACACGGGTCATGATGGCGGGCGTTCTTTCCGAATTCAAGATTAAGCGGACCTTTTACCTGCCCGGGGCAGTCGTTAAAACCATGAATTTAGAAACGGCTCAGGACAGCAGCCTCCTTTTTCATTTTTCAGGAGAGAAATTGTTGTCTGTCATGGACAGCCTGTTCAATGACGAAGAGTGGATGCGCGCAGAGATTCAGGCCGGACGCAATCCGTTTAAGGACAAACCCGAAGATGATAATATGCTGAACGAAAAATTGTTCGGACAGAATGCTCCGGTAAAAGCGATTGTTGATGTCGGCGAACCTTTGTTTGACTACAATAAGGAAGTTTCTGCGGCAGGCGGGATGCCGGCGGCTGTTTTAAAGGACCTGGGCGTTATGGAAAAGAAAAAGCTCGAAAGAGCGCCGGGGTCCTTTAGGATCGGAGGGGTCAGGCTTGTCGCTTTTTCCGACATGGAGAACGAGGTCCGGCCCTTTAACTATGATGAAGGTTACACCCTGGCGGTCATCGGGGATCTCCCGGATAAAGTCATTAAAGTGACCGGCGGCGCATTGACAACGGCCCTGGCTGATAACGGGGAGAATCTTCTGCCGAAAAATGAGTGGTCCCGCAACATCAATTTTCCTCATGTTTCGAAAGACAAGAAGTTCACCGTTTTTGAAGTGACTTTGGAAAAACCTTCTGCGGCCGTGAAAGGCATCCGGGAAGTTTCCGGTGTCCTGGAGTATATTGTGGCCTCCGGTATGCGGGAAAAGGATTTGCAGATAAGCTCCTTCACTCCCGGGGCCGAGGGGACGTCTTACGGGGCGAAAATCGTTTCGATTCAGGACAGTGAATGGGAGCCGGGAAAACAACAAATGAACGTGGAGGTGAGCCTCTCTCCGGAACGGGTGGAGTCGGTTAAAATTTTCGGCCCTGACGACAGGCCTTTACAAGTCTCGCAGGGTTATAGTTCCATGGGCGGGGAGACAACCTATCATTTCACTTTGTCCCAAGGCACATTCCCGGAGACGGGCAGAATTGTTTTAGAAGTCCATGAAAATCCGGAGAAATATGAGATGCCCTTTAAAATCGAGAATGTCTCTCTCTCCGGAGCCGCACAATAAGGTTCCTGTTGATATGCTGAAGATCCCGACGGAATGAAAGGGGATGCTTTTATGCCGGAAGACAAATCATTTTATCAGGTCGGCGGAGGGCTTTTTCTTGCTGTCCTGGTTATGTGGCAGGTCCAAGCAAAGGTTGTGACTCTTCATGCCAACTTTTTTATAAGGACCCAGCCCGTGTATGTCAGGCAAACCGACCATCCGAATTTGTTCTGGTTTTTAATCCTGTGTGAAATCATCGTGGCCTATTTTTTGTTTTATAAAGGAACGCGCCTGCATAAATCCGGTCCGGATTCCCCTCCGTAATGCCTGCCCTTGATTTTCGCTTGCTGTGCAAATACGTTTAAAACCAAAGCCATATTTTGCAAAGACTTAAAGGCCTGTAACGCGTTTGTTGAAAATGAACCGGTCTTTCATGAAAGGGCTGGAAGATTGTTAACGACGAAGGCATGAGTCGTAACGGGCGGCAGGAGAAGTTTTGTTGTAGACAACGGAAAAGGATATTGGTATTATACGGGAGCCTTTGGTTAACGGCGGTTTCCTTTTTGAAACTGAATATATTGAATATAAAGAAGGAGGGCATGTCATGAAAAAATTATTCCGCTCAAAGGAAGATTACAAATTAGCGGGAATATGCGGAGGACTGGGAGATTATTTCAGCGTTGATCCGGTCCTTTTCCGAGTCCTCTTTATTTTTTTTATTCCGTTAGGGGGCGTCGGTGTTTTTGCCTATTTCATTATGTGGATTATGGTTCCTAACCAGGATCCCGACCAGCCGGAGGCGTATGTCGCTCGACGGATTTCTTTATCAACCGAGGACCGCAAGCTTGCGGGAGTCTGCGGAGGACTGGGAGAATTTTTTCAGGTTGATCCGGTCTTCTTTCGCATTCTTTTCGTGCTTATGGTCTTTGCCGGAGGAATAGGCTTTGTCCTTTACGTGATCCTCTGGCTCCTGATCCCGAAATCCAGAAAACCTCCGCAGATCAGTGATCAGTCTGTTTAAAAATAAGCGAAAAAGGCGGGGAAATATCAATAACAAGGTTCACCCCAAGCCGGAGAAAAGGAGTGCCTATGTCGATAGAAATTAACAGTGTTATCCTCGGGGGCAACTTAGCCAGAGACGTGGTCCTGCGAGATGTTGCGGGAGGAAGGAAGGTCGCTTCTTTTGTCGTTGCCAGCAACAGGACCTATATCATCAACAGTGAAAAAAAGAAAGATACGGCTTTTGTGGATGTTGATGTTTGGGGGCAGATGGCGGAGAATTGCAGCAAATATTTAAGAAAGGGAAGTCCGGTTGTCGTTACCGGGAGACTCCGGCAGGATCAGTGGACAACGGAATCCGGAGAAAAACGCAGCCGCCTGAAAGTTGTGGCCAGTAATGTGCAGTTTTTGCCCTCATCCCAGGCCAGACAACAGGACAGTGACCCTGCCGTAGGAATGGAAGTCGCCTGGGAGGAATAATCTTTTCGGCTCAAAATTGCAAAAAAGCCTAATTTCTTCTAATATCAATATTCATTGACATTTTTCTATTAATCATATATACTCTAATATATATTAGTATTTCACCCTGTTACACCCTTTCATGTATTTTCAAGAGTTCCTCTCTTGGAAAAAATTCATAAGTGTATTTTTGTGCCCCTGTCCACCCTAAAAAATTTTTATGTTTGAGTTATTTATAACAAAGTCGAATATTATATTCCGCCGCCTTTTATCGGCCGGCATGGCCGCGGTCTTTTTATTGTCGTCTGTCCTTATACCGACACCGGGGTGGGCCAAAGAAGAGCGGGCTGCTGTCTTCTCCCTGCCGCAGCCGGGGAGGATCCTTAAGATCAGCGAGACATTTGCCCCGGCGATCCTGCGGGGGCTCACCATCCATCCGGACAACCCTCTGCAGTTTGATTTCATTATTGATACGGGAGACAAGGATTTAAAAGGAGCCTCTTTTGAAGCCGAGTCGCAGAGGCTGATCAAGTATTTCCTGGCGGCTTTGACGGTCCCCGAAGATGAACTGTGGGTCAACTTATCGCCATATGAAAACAACCGGATCATCCCCGAAGGGTTGGGCGTTACGGAAATGGGCAAGGACATGCTCTCCCAGGATTACCTGCTGAAACAGCTCACCGCTTCGTTGATGTATCCGGAAGAGGACCTGGGCCAGGCGTTCTGGAATAAAGTCTATAAAAAGGCCTATGAGCTGTACGGCACGACAAACATCCCGGTAAACACATTTAATAAGGTATGGATCGTGCCGGATAAGGCGGTTGTCTATGAGCATGAGGGCAGCGCGTTTGTGGTGGAACGGCACTTGAAGGTGATGCTGGAAGAGGATTATCTGGCGTTAGAGCACAATCTGCAGAGCAAAGACCTGGGGTTGCACAAACAGTCAGAAGGGCAGGCCAAGGAGCTGAATGAACTGTCCTCAAAGATCGTCAAGGATATTATCCTTCCGGCGATAGAGAAGGAAGTGAATGAAGGGCAGACGTTCGCGAACTTGCGGCAGATCTACAACTCAATGATCCTGGCGACCTGGTACAAGAAGAATTTGCGGGACAGTTTATTGGGCCAGGTGTACATGGACCGGAACAAGGTGAAGGGGATCGATGTTGAAGACAAAGAGATAAAGGAGAAGATATACCAGCAGTATCTGGACGCGTTCAAGCAAGGCGTCTACAACTATATACGGGAAGATTACGATGAAGCGACGCAGCAGGTGATACCGCGGAAATATTTTTCCGGGGGGTTGGGCGTAGGCGTTGTGACGGTGGACAAACTGGAGGTCTTGCGCGGCCAGCCGGGCCGGCTGCCGGGACGCGTGAGTTCGGCGATCACGCAGCCTGAGTCGACGAAGGGTAAGGACAGACGGGTGAGCATCGAGCTGGTTGAGAATGCAGATAAAGGGTTGGATGATTTATCCCCAACAGAAGGGAGTTCTTCCCCGATATTAAAGCGGTTATATATTAGCTGGAATTTATTCAAGCTTGGGAGTTCGAATATTCAAAGAGTTAACACAGCATTATCTAACTTGAAATTAACAGCTAAAGATGATCCTATCGTCATAAATCTTTTTCAAGTTGAGGAGGATTTGAGGGGAAGAGTTCAACAAGTGCTGGAAGGAAAATCGACAAAATTAAAAGCTGATGACGAAGTTTTAAGGCATCTTCATGAGGCCTGGAAGATCAGAAAAGGAGGGAATGATTTTAAAGTTGAGTATATTCCTGAAAAAGAAGAAATACAATATATTCCCGGGGAAAGAATAAGTTATGGATCTGCCGCCATTAGCAATGGTGAAACCGTGGACCGATCTTCTATCCCTCCTGGATATGTAATTGTCGGAGAAGGAGAGGATCATACTGATGGATATGTTACCGGATCGTTAATGCTACAAAAAATGGATGAAGAAAAAGTCGTTATCCCGGAAAGAATTTCGGTTATATCGATATCTACTCCTATCCCACCTGACAATGCTTCCTCGGCGATTTCGGCAGAGGGGAAGGTCAAGAATCTTTACACCCAGCTCGCCCAAGCATTGGAAAAACAACAAGGGGTGAATGTCGTGCAGGACCCGCAGGGGCAGTATGGATTAATCGAATTTAATAATAAATATCTTTCAATACATTGGCAGACGTCGCAATTAGGTATGAAGGAGTTGATGTTTACAGTAGGCGTGCGTGATACGAACAAAAAGCTGGTAGCTGCTACGGAGATTAATTTAAGTGATCGAAAAATAATCTTTTCTTTTACTGATTTAACCACAGATTATGCCGCAGAAGGGATTAAGGATTATTTTTATACACAAGGTCCGGACGGGTTTAAACGTTATCCGGTGCAGGCCATTGCGGTGGATAAATACCAGAATTTTTATTTGATAGTGACGCGGGAACTCCTGGACGATTATCATCAGAGCCAACAAAATAAACCCGCTTTAGAAATGCTTCCTGTTAATATTTTGCCCGAACAAGATCTAAAGATACCTGAGTTGAACATTATTGCCAAAGTTGCAGAACCGTCTTCTCTTGGCAGGCAAAGTCAAGTGCGGTTGACAAGAGAAGAAACCCGGAGGCTGGAGCAGGCCCGCCGAGATTTTTATCAGGCATTGGGAGCGCGTGTTAAAGAAAAGCTGGAAGAATCCGGCATATCCGAAACTTACCGCATTGCAACTTCGACCTCGGACATGAACACTTATTTGAAGACGGTTCAGGATTTAATTGGTAAGTTTGTTGAATCAAGCCAATTCTGGATAGAGTTTGCGGAAGTGCGGGAGCTGATTGATCGAAAAACCAGTTTTTCGACTTTTGGAGAACCAGTTTCATTAGATGAATTTGATATGCGTAAAATTCGTTATATTGTCAATCTCATTGGCTATGAGTTGTTTTTTTCGCTTTTTGATCAGGTTGCGAAAGAGCATGGTATTATTCTTAACCTTCGCCTGATGAATGAACAGTTACTGCCGGAGTGGGCGGGGAGACGGGGAGACATCTTTGTTCCCAGAAGCCTGAACAGGCAGATGAAACGCATTAAAGAAGCGGTGGAAAGAGATAACCCGTTTTATCGCGACTTGAAAGGCAACGTTTACCCGGTGGAAAAGATGACAGCCGCGGATATTCAACGCGTTTCATCGGGAATCACAAGTATTAACCTGTCCGGTTTTATCCCCGGGACTATTGCCGGGGCGCTCAAGAATGGATTCACTTCCATTGCTAAAGGACAGCAAGTCGACCTGTCTTTTGTTTCTCCATTATTAGAGGAAGGGCAGAAGTATGTCAGTTCTCCGGTTACCGGCGCAGAGTTCATTAATGCTTATTCCATCGGGGCTGCGATAGCCGCCGGGGGGCTGGGGACGGTATGGGGATTATGGCGGCACACAACAAAGCGCGGTGCGTTTTATGGCTTGGATGGTTCTTATTCCTGGACAAGGTATAAGGCCAAAAGAAAACTCTTGGAGCAATATGATTTGAGTGATGAAGAAAAAGCTGAAGTGTATAGAAGAATTCTTCTCCGTGTGACAAAGAAAGGCCTTGATTTAACTGATAATTATTCTGAAATCATGGACGCCATTAAAGGTATGGGAATATATCAAAGCAAACAGGCTATTTTGCCGTTGATTTCTTTGTTGTATGATTTCCGCTTCAGATTAGACAGAGATCACCGGGGGGCCGCTGTTAAAGAGAGCATATTGGAATCATTAACCAGTCTTGCAGGGGACTTTACTTTATACCATATCAGGTCCTTACTGGATCATCCTGACAGGGATATTCATGTTTTTGCGTTAAACCTCATTGCCCATTTAAATATGCGGGCTGCGATCCCGCTTCTGCAACCTTTATTGATAAAGGCAAAAAACGATGCAGGCATGCGTGTCCTCTTGAATTATATTTTAGCGCGGCTTGGTCAACAGGGGCACGTCCCGGCTTTATTGGAGTGGCTGCAAGGAGTGCATGAAGCTTCCGCAGGGCGTATTCCTGAGCAGGTCTTTAAGGGGATGGATGTTTTAAAGGAATATGATCAGGAAAACTATAAAAGCCTTTTAACAGCATGGTTGGGGGATGACGTTGATCAAGCAATGAGAATATTTGCCGTGGGAAGGATGTTTGAACTTCAGGCAGAAAACCGGCAGCCCCTCTTTGATAAGTTCGGCAAGGATAGAGCCATTGGCGAGGGAGAACAATCAGCGGAAATTGTCGTTATCAGGGAAGCGGCGGATGAAATGTTGCAATCATTGGGTTGCTCGACCAGAGAAGATTATGGACGGATCATAAGGACATTGAACCGTATGCCGGGAGCTTTTAAAGACATCGAAGAAGTGCAGCCGGCGCCCGAGGGCGAAAGATTAAGACGGGTAAAAAGTCTCGACAAAAAGGACTTGTATCGATTGTTGTCAGAACCGGCGGTGGTTGCCCAAATAACGGATACTGTTATAAGAAAGAGAAGGTTGGGGAGCCTGGAATCCCTGTTAAGGAGCACTAATGCTGTTGACCGTGACGCGGCTATTCAAATAACAGCCGGACTCAACAGAAAGACGGCTGTCCCGCTTCTGGAATCGCGTTTGAATGAAGCTGTTACGCCGGAAAACCGTGTCTTATTTATGCTTGCTTTGGAGCGGTTCGGCGTTCAGGGAGACCTTCAAACATATATCCAGTGGGCAAGAAATCTGAGATCTCCGACTCCTGGACAGATGAGAGTTTTAGAGGCGGAACTGTTGGATATTATACGAATGAGAGATGAGGAGAGTTTTGCAGGCATACTTGTAGAGTGGGTTGATCAGCCGTATCCGGGCGCCGGTTATAACCTTAAGAGACACGCGGTAAGAAGATTGGCCGAATACTTGAGAGAGACGGCTGATGACAGGTATATGCGTTTAGGTGAAGATATCCTGGCCAGGGAAAAGGACGGAGAAGACCTTTATATCATTAGGGCGGACGTGCTGTCTTTCCTGCAGTCTTTGGGCCTGAATACCCGGGCGGGGCTGGCGGATTACTTGCGGATTTTAAAACAGCATGAAGAAGGGGCGTTTGGCCTGTCCCGACTTGATGAATATCTTGAAGATTTGAATATCAAGGCTATAAAAGTTATTAATTTGGAAAGAGCGTTGACACTTTTTTCACGACCGGGATTCAGCCGGGATCTGCTCAATGCCGGTGTTGATAAGGGACGGTTTGTGACGGCTCTTATCACTGCCTTGCAGGGAAGTAAAGATCATGCCGAAAGCATAGCCCGGGGACTTGCGGAACTGGCGGACGTCAAGGCTTTAGATGCGCTTTATGATGTTATGTTCGAGGCAACAAGTTTAGGTGTTATAGACGCCTTTATACATATATCAAATATATATGGGTTAACCGATGCACGAACATTAGCCGTCAACCGAACCTATGCGAGTCTTAATGCGATATTGCCGAAGAATAAGGTTGCCGCGTTTTTCATCGAAGGATTAGAAATTGTTTTATCCGGTGATAATTTTATGGTGAATTACCGGCCGGAAAAGACGGAACACAAACATCATGAGGCGGTGACCGAGACGATTCATCATGAGGGCTATTTGGATGAATATGAGGATTATGATGATGTCTCCTATGTTTCCGGTTATACAATGCCCAGAAAGACGAGATGGGTTGAGGCATGGGATCAAGTAAAAGTAATAGAGCCGGCACGGGATGAACTTGTCAGCGTTATTCCAGAAAGAATAGAATTGGTGCAAACCGGTACGTCAGACAGTCCTGTTTCTTCTCCGGTGGTGACAGCTGATTCCGAATTGCAAAGTTCGCCGATAACCCTCGCCGGCGTTTTAAACGGCGGTTTGTTATCTGTCGCAAACGGACAAACTGTCGATTTGTCTTTCACCCGGCCTTTGACCGAGGCGGGACTGATCAATGAGTACACGATCGGCGGGGCGATAGCGTTAACAGCGGCTTGGAAGATATACAAGTTTTGGAGACTTCATACGATGCGAGGCAATGTCCATTTGTTAAGAATTGATAGTAATGATTATTACAATAAACTGTCAAAGGAAAGAATGATAGGTTATGGCGCTAAAATAATACCGCATTTGATCAGAGTCCTTAAAAATCCTAAAACAACGCATGCCTATAAAGCAGAGGAGATTCTTGTAGTCCTTAGAGAAGATATCCGTGACGATCAAATAAAAGAAATAGCTAAAGAGCTTCCTTTGGTCTCCGCCGTGAAAATTTTAACGGGGATGATAATAAACTCCGACAGGAAAGAACCGATACTTTCAGTCTTGTTGAATACCGCAGGAATAGATGACGTATTATATAAAATACTTGCCAACCATCAGGTCCCCGACTCTGTGAGACTGAGTATTCTTGATTTTATTGCTGATTCCCATAAGGGAAACGCGGCAGAACCTTTATTGAATTTATTGTCAGAAGAAAATAAAGTGATTTTAAATGCCGTTGAAGGAGTCCTGGAAAAGTTAGGCGTAACAAAAGAAAAATTAGTAAAGGCCTATATTATGGCGGCACAGAAAGGAAAAGGAATCGCCAGGCTTAGGGCGGTCCGTACTTTAGGAGATTTGTTGGGAGATTCAGCTGATTTAGATAATAAAGGGGCGATTGAAGTTCTCACAGGATTGCTTTATGAGGATGACGAGCCGTTGATAAAGGCGGTGGAATCATCCTTGAACAAATTGGGGGTGGCCCTCTCAGATCTTATTGACACTTACATAAGTATCCTTGAGAAAGGAAAAGGGAAATCCGCAAAATTAAATGCTGTTAAAGTGTTGGAAAATTTACGCGTAAAGAAGGCTGTCCCGGTATTGCTGAAAATGTTTTCCGAGGCGGATATTGACCTTTTAGAAGCAGTGGATCAAGCATTAAAAACATTAGAAGTGTCTGAGGCGGAATTGGCGGGTGCTTATCTAAGAGCAAGTCAATATAGTGAAGGTTTTTATGAGGCCCCATTGAGTTCGAGAATATGGACTATGCAAGCATTGGGGAAGGTTGAAGACAGAGAAACCCTTCGTTCTCTATTTGAGATCAAAGATTTTCTGAGGAACAAGGAAACTTTTGTCGCTCTTGAAGAAATTTTAAGAACAGGGGGTGTCACAGAAGATGAAATCGTGGAGTTTATCGACACCCATCACCGGAGATATCCTGATATGAGACTCGAAATTATTTCTGATATTTTATGGGGTCGGGGATATAGAGGTGCTTCCGCAGTAAAATTATACAAAAGGGCCATGGAAGCCCTTCTGGATCGTATTGCCAGAGAGCCAGAAGAACTTGTATTCCCAATCTTATGGGATCCTAATGAAGGTGCCGGCCCGGAAAACCAAACGTGGGGAAGAGATACTGAAGTTATAGGTGAGCACAGAATACCTAATGCGACAAGACAAGGGTATGAAGAAGAATATGCCGAATGGACAAAACGGTTAAATGAAAATGTATCAAGCGCAATACATCAAAAAGATAAGGCCGAGGTCATTAATATTACTGACAGTTTTGATACTGCAAGTTCTCCGGTCGCCATCCTTCCGGAATATCAGGCCAGCTGGGATATCTTTGAACAGAAGTGGCAGGAGGCCTTACGAACGCCCGTGCAGAAAGACCAAAGGATGATGGAGGAGGAATTAAAACATCTCTTGCATTTTAATATGCCGGAGGCGATCATGGCCAAAGCGCAGGAAGCGCTTAAGGCGCGTCTTCCCCAATCGATCATTGATAAGATCGCCTGGGATGTGCCCTCGCTGCCGTATGCTTCAGTGACATATTTTACGACTGATCCCCGGCAGAAAGAGCAAGTGACAGAGGAAACCGTGGCTGTGCTTGATCAGCTTATCCCGGGGCGGGTCGGTGCCTTTAAATTCATGGCTCAGGGGATAGGCATGTTTCAGGGCAAAGCCATTTTTATCCCGATGTTAATGACGGACAATGCCCGGGATGAAGTGAAGGGCCTGCAGGATCAATTTTTTGATATGACGCAAAAGGGCCCAAAGTTTGATCCGTTTGTCGCTCATGCGACTTTTGGCTGGATTGTTGAAGATTTAACCGGAGATGAACCGGAGATCCTTTTAAAAGCCATTGAAGATATTCGCTATGAACATTGGGGAGACGTGGACGTGGATTCCGTGGTCTTGTCCGAGCGCTGGTTTTATCAGGACAGGGCCAGGGACTATCGGCAGGAGATTAAACGCTATGAACTGGGGAAAGAACCTGAACCGGCCTCTTCGCCGTTAGGCGGTATTGACTTTAACCCGGCCGCACTTGATCTGCAGATCAAGCGGGACGGCCAGGGCGTGCCGCTGCCTTTGCCGCAGCAGCCGGTGGGTGATATGAGAATTGACGGGTTTTTGCCGGTTATCATTAACATCGCGCCGGTGAATATTCCTTTATTGTTAGGTTTAACTGAGGAGGGGCCGGAAGAAAGTCCTCCTTCGGCGACAAGGCGGTCAGCCTTACCGTCTGACAGCCGGGAAAAATTTTATGCCGGCCGTGAAAAAGATATCAGCTGGCTGAATTAAGTTATTTTAGTTTTGGAAGACATGGAATCAGATTGAAATGAATAGGCATAAGCCGACAAATCATAAATTGAAAACAATCCCGCGCCGCTTTTTATCGGCGGGTATGGCGGCGGTCTTTTTATTGTCGTCCGTCCTTATGCCGACACCGGGGTGGGCCAAAGAAGAGCGTGCCGCTGTCTTCTCTCTGCCGCAGCCCGGGACGATCCTTTCGATCAGCGAGACATTCGCGCCGGCGATCCTGCGGGGGCTCACCATCCATCCGGACAACCCTCTGCAGTTTGATTTCATTATTGATACGGGAGACAGGGATTTAAAAGGAGCCTCTTTTGAAGCCGAGTCACAGAGGCTGATCAAGTATTTCCTGGCGGCTTTGACGGTCCCTGAAGACGAACTGTGGGTCAACTTATCGCCATATGAAAACAACCGGATCATCCCGGAAGGGTTGGGCGTTACGGAAATGGGCAAGGACATGCTCTCCCAGGATTACCTGCTGAAACAGCTCACCGCTTCGTTGATGTATCCGGAAGAAGAACTGGGCCAGGCGTTCTGGAGTAAAGTCTATAAAAAGGCCTATGAGCTGTACGGCACAACGAATATCCCGGTAAACACATTTAATAAGGTATGGATCGTGCCGGATAAGGCGGTTGTCTATGAGCACGCGGGCAGCGCGTTTGTGGTGGAACGGCACTTGAAGGTGATGCTGGAAGAGGATTATCTGGCCTTGGAGCATAATCTGCAGAGCAAAGACCTGGGGTTGCACAAACAGTCAAAGGGGCAGGCCAAAGAGCTGAATGAACTGTCCTCAAAGATCGTCAAGGATATTATCCTTCCGGCGATAGAGAAGGAAGTGAATGAAGGGCAGACGTTCGCGAATTTGCGGCAGATCTACAACTCAATGATCCTGGCGACCTGGTACAAGAAGAATTTGCGGGACAGTTTATTGGGCCAGGTGTACATGGACCGGAACAGGGTGAAGGGGATCGATGTTGAGGACAGGGAGATAAAAGAGAAGATATACCAGCAGTATCTGGACGCGTTCAAGCAAGGCGTCTACAACTATATACGGGAAGATTACGATGAAGCGACGCAGCAGGTGATACCGCGGAAATATTTTTCCGGGGGGTTGGGCGTGGGGGTTGTGACGGTGGACAAGCTGGAGGTCTTGCGCGGCCAGCCGGGCCGGCTGCCGGGACGCGTGAGTTCGGCGATCACGCAGCCTGAGTCGGAGAAAGGAAAGAACCGCCGGGTGAGGGTAGCACTGGTGGAAAATGCCGGCCGTAATGTATTCTCAAAACCCGGAAGGCTGAAAAGAGCTTTGACCATCCTTTTATCTGCGTTAGGGGTGTTTTCCTCCGGGCCTGACGCCCTGCCCCAGAACGCTGTCCAGGATTTCCAGTCACAGCTTTTTCATACGACTCAAATCGTGAGGATGAAATATACTGACCAGGAAAAGGAGATCAATGACCTGATTCAGGGGATTAAAGGAGAAAACTGGCTGCAGGATTTGGTTTTGCTGCGCCGATTGGAAGAGATCGGAGAACCGGCTGTGTCCCAGTTACGCAAATTGTTAAGCCCTTGGTTCAACGAGCGCTTCGAAAGGGAGAAAGCCATTTATTTATTGGGACGGATTCGTCCTGTCAGGCAGGATATTCTTGAGGAGATGTTCGAATATTTAGAGATTTCCCAGCTCTTCACCTGGCGGAATGTTGTGACGCCCCTTCTGCATGTTATTGAGGATATCGGGCCTGAGGCCGAGATGGCGGTCCCCCAATTAGTTGATTTATATGACAGTTATGCGACTCCGAATCTGGTTCTTGTTTATGACCCAAGCGACGCTTTAGTCGCTATCGGTGAAGCATCTGTCCCGTCCCTGATGGCATATCTGGACAAGGAAACCCGTTCCAAAAGAATTTTTTTCCCTACGCGGGCGGATTTTGAAGTCAGACAAATTGTCGATCCTATCAACACTCTGGAACGGATCGGGAGCGGTGCGAGCCAATCCTTGCCGTTGTTAAAAGAAATCTACGGCAGGGTAAAATCTTTTAAAATTAAAAAAAGTATTATTTCCGCTTCGGCCACCATTGACCCCTTTGCCGCGATTCCCCTGTGGCATCATATTTTTTCCGGCGACGTGACCGGCATGAAAAGTGAGGCGTTAAGAAAACTGCGGGTGCATTATGATCAAAGAGTGGCGGATTATTTGAAGAAAAACTTTGATATTACATTAGAACCCGGTATACAGAGCAGAACTGTTGAAGCAAAAGCAAAAGACTCCGGCACAGAAGAAGCTTCGGAGAAAGACACATATTTTGATTACCGTAACTTAAGACATCCTGATCCTGATATACGCAGAATCACCCTGGAATCTATCCGTGTCCGGCTGAATTTCCCGGTTTCTTTAAGGAGTGACCACAAAAAAGAACTGACGGACATGATGCTGATAACGTTATTGGACGAAAACTTCGCGGTCCGTAATGAAGCTTATGGAATATTGGAGGCCCTTTATAATCCTCAGCAAGCCGATAATCTTTATTACGTTGAGGCTGACGAGCGGTTGTCAGAGACGCAGTGGCCTGCCGAAATCGCTATTTATTACAGCCAGAAGCGACGGGCCTTTATGGCTGAGGGGCAGGACAGGGCCTTGCCAGAGGATTTGTCTGTTGCTCAGCAGCTTATGGGAAATATGCAGCTGCGTATCCGGATTAGCGGAGAGGGCTGGATGAATAGCCAGAGCATGACACAGTTGCTGAGCCATTATAGCGAAGAAGCTAAAAAGGACCATTTCAGGCAATATATATCCAAAGATTTTCTCTATCGGGCGAATGAGGACACCTTTGACAAAATTTTTACTGTTTTCATGTCTTATGCTCCTGCCGATGTCTCTCCTGTTTTAGAGGAGGCCCTGGATCACTCTGATCCCGAGATCGCCCTCGGGGCGGCCCTGACATTTTCCTATATGGGAGAACAAGAATATGCTCAAAAAGCTGTTCCGTTTCTGATCGCGAGGTTAAAGGAGAAATTAAAAGATAATGCCGACAGCTGGAAAGCGCCTCGTCCGGGATTGCGCTATATTAATGACAGCGACTACAGTGATATGATTTTGGCATTGGGCAGAATCGGTTTGGCTAATGATGAGATTACAGCGACTTTGGACGAATTCCTGCAGGATTCTTTTATGCGGCGTAGTTTTGGAGAGGAAATTATCATTGCTTATGCCGATATGGCTTCCCAGGGCGCTGCCGTCGGCCCAAATGTTTTTAATATTTATAGCAAGTGGATATACAATGACGATTTCCTCCGTAAGAAACTGCATGATGCTTTACGGGTCACCAGGTTTACCGAAGCGGGGCCGGTCCTCTTGAACCGGTTCCGGAACTTTAAAAAAGGGGCCAATTGCAGGAGCCTCGTTTTAGCCTTGATTGATTTCGGTTATTATGAAGAAAGTGACGTTGCCGGGATGTTCCGGGCCTTGGCTCCTTCGGATGAAAAGTTCCTTGATGTTGTGGCCGGGGCAAACAGTATTGAGGCCGGCCTGAGGAAAGCCGTCACTCATCGGTCAGATGAAGTTCAGAAGAGGGCTTATGAAATTATTGCGGAAGCGGGCCCGGGACTGAAATCCATGGCCTCTTTCTTGTATGACTGGTATGCAGATCATCCTGAATTAGGGGTTAAAACCGCCGAGGCGCTTTATGGTATCGGGGAAACCGTAAAAGCCGCTCAGGTGGCCTCCGAGGTTTTGCTGCAAGGTGATACCCCTGAACTGCGCATTAAGGCAGCCCAGTTTTTTATTGAGTTGGGCCCTGATCACCGGGAAACGATTCCCAGTTTGATTATTGCGGCCCATAACGATCCGTCTTACTATCTTGGCGGGAGTTTCGGCACTGTGAGAGATTATTGGGTGAGGATCATGGCCAACAACGCTTTAACGATCATCGTTATGAATCCCGATTCACCGCAGTACTATCTTTCCCAGGCATATTTCAACGGAGGAATTGCAGATATTATCGCCCTGATTCATCATTGGCCTCAGGCCAATAAGCTTGAAAAAGAAGCTATTCTTGCGATGCTGGCATCCGATCAGCATAAAGATTTTGCCAAAAATTATATAAAGGACAAATTACGAAGTGAAGGGCAAAGAACAAGAGCTTCCCGCACATTATATTTGCCGCTTCTGGAGGCTATAGAAAAGGCGGAAAAGGATGGCTGGGACCGCCTGAAAGAGTTTTGGCGGGGGGACCTGCAAAGGCGGGAAGGAGAGACAAGACTCGCTGAGAGCGAAGATCAGCATAAAACTCAGTTAGCCGCCGGTTATCCCGAAGACAAGCAGCAACCTCTGGATGAAGGAAGCGATGGGGAACATCGCAGTTCCCCGATTATGCAAAGTCTGGAGGAAAACGCAGCGATAGAGGACATTGGTGGTATTGATTTCAATCCCGCTGCCCTTGATTTGCAGATCAAACGGGATGGGCAGGGTGTGCCGTTGCCTTTACTGCAGCAGCCGGTGAAAAGTATGAATATTGAAGGTTTTCAGCCGGTTATTATTCAAATTTCTCCCATAAATATTCCGTTATTTTTAGGTATGTCGGAATCCCCGGAGAATCCTTCCACGGCAGCATCCTTAAGTCCGTTATTCCCTCAGGCAGATGTTCAGGAGAAGTTCCTTCCTAATGTTCAGGATAACCTGAGCCGTTTAAATTAATCAGCCGGGCCTTTTAAAGAAGTATCCCTGCCTTTTCAGTCGTACCCTTCCTGATCGGATAAACTTTTATCTACATGAAATAAAACAATTTATAAAAAAATAACAAAAGCCGGAAATAATTTGTTTTTTTTGTAAGAGTTTTTATCTGCCAGCGACTTCCTAACAGTGGTTTTCAGCAGGACATTAAAAATAGAGAAAACTTTAAGATGTTCCCATTTCTAGAAAAACCTTTCATATTTCTGCAGTTTCTCCTTTCTTTGACTAAGGGACAATCTCTCTGATCTGGCGGGGAGATTGTCCCTTCCTCTCGCCCTGTATACGATATTAAGGAATAAATATTGCAAATATTACCGCCAGTCTTATAATTTTATTATCAAGGATAACTCTGATATTTTCATACATGTCACATGTCACAGATTTTTCATTTAAGAGATGATCAACGCGGCTATCAGGCGGGAATTCTTTTTATTCTAATCATGGGACCGTTTTTTTTCTGTTGTCATGGCTTTGCCGATCAAGAACCGAGTCATGAATATGCTGACAAGTCATTTGTTATCTATGAAACAGCGGAGCACGTCCTCCGGGAATCGGAAATCGAACACTTATGCACAGCTGAAAGTTTACAGAATCACAAAGTGACTGTTTTGGTTGAACATACCGCTTCTGATAAAATTGTTAAAATTCTTTCTCTTCAAAACGGTCAAATATCCCTTCTTAATGAGTTCAAAACCACGCCTTTTACTGATCTTAAAGCAGAGATTTCTTTTTTCTCAATCAAAGGGGAAAAATCGCCCGTTCAGATCATTCATATAACCGAAACGGCGCAAGGAACAGCCGCCCTGACAACAGAGCATGTGTACGAAGTCTTTTGGCACGATAACTTGAAATTAAGACCTGTTCATTTTGTCCCCGCGGCCAAAGCCTACGTCCCTTATTTAAAACCCGGAGAAGAGATCCGGCAGGGGACGAAGACCTGGTTCCTTGCAGACGGCTTGTTTTTTGAATTTTTTGTTTGGAACGAAGAAGACGCCAACTGTTGCCCGACAGCGGGAAAAGTGTCGGGAACATATCGATTGGTGCGTGAAGAAGGAGAGGCTGGGCAGCTTTTCATGACAATGGATACTTATCATCGAACCAGCGTCCAAGATTAATTTATGACTTGATAAGCCTTTTTTAAGAGCGGATTTTTGCTGTCAGCCTTTTTGTCCAAACTTGTTTTTGGGGGATTATGCTCAAGTCTGTTTTTAAGGCCTATAACATTATGTGAAGCAGAAGGATATGGATTTTTACAGTCTGTGAAACGGGGATTTGTGGTAGGGATAAAATTTTGATAATGATTGTAACTTTCCCTTCCGAACCGCGTTAAATTAAAAAAGTGTCATTCATGCTATATAAAAAATTGAAAAGGGGGACTTTATGAGAAAATGGGGCATTTTCATTATCACGACGTTTTTGGTGTTTTTTGGCTACTGTTTTTCCCCATCGCAAGCCTATGATAAGTCTGTGAAAGGACAAGCTGACCAGTTATGGCTTGAGAAATCTTACCAGATGGCTGCCTCCCAATACCAGGCGGTGCTTAAATCCGGCGGGGTTTCTGAAGACCTGGAAAGAGAAGTTCATTTTAAGCTGGCCGACTCTTTATGGCGGTCCGGAGGGGGTGGCCAAGAGCGGCAGGCAGAGGAAATATTGAAGAAATTGGCTGAATCCAAAAACCAGGACCGCTGGTGGGCTGAAGCCAGTGAGTCCCTGGCGGAATTGTATCTCAAGAAAGACCGGTGGTCACATGCCGAAAATATAAAACAGTATTTAAGCGCGGCCCGGGAGTTTTGGGCCGGGCAGACAGATATTAAATTAGCCCGCCCGCGTTTTATTAACATCAGTTTTACTTTAGGGGATTTTATTTCACAGAACTGGGGTTGGTATTATACGGGTATCAAGCCGACCCGGATCAGCGGCGCCGGGGAGTCTCTCCCGGAAGGACGTAATGAAGGATTAAATGTCCTTTACGAAGAGATACTTAAAGTCGCCCGTTTGCCTGAAGATAAAGCTAAAGCGCATTATTCCTTGGCCATGAGTTTTCTCAACCGGGGTTACGGTGAAAAAGAAAAAAAGATCGTTCAGACGAATTTTGAGACCATCATTGAAGAATTCTCTGATTCGGAGTGGGCGGATGATGCGTATTATCAGCTTGGCCAGTTTTATGAGAGGGGGAATGATTTTAACGGGGCGCTGGCAGCTTATCAGGGGCTGTTAAAGAATTTCCAGCGGGGAGATTCTCAATGGGTCGATAATGCCAGACAACGCATAAAAGATATCACAGAACCCAAACTTAATATGGGGGTCAGTTATACGTTTTTGCCTGATTCACAGGTCCAGTTTCATTTGGGGTGGCGGAATGTTCAAGAAGCGATGTTTACATTGTATAAAATTGATCTTTCCCAGCACATGCAGTTAGATTCAACGCGTTCTTTAACAGACAGTGAACGGGGGATGGATAACTATTCGGATATTATTCAGCGCCTTGTCAAAAACAGGCAGTATGTCTACCTCCCGAAAGAGCGTTCCTGGAGGAGAACATTAAAAAATGAAGGAAAACATTTGTGGTACAGCGAGTCAAAAGGACTTGCCGAGTGGTTAAAACCGGATGACCAGAAAGAGTTTGATTTCTCCCAAGGGGTTCTGGCTCCGGGGGCGTACTTATTATTTGTCTCGGCAGGCCATGCGACAGCGTATGATTTGATTCTGGTGACGGACATGGGGCTTGTCACCAAGGTGGCCGGGCATTCGGCTCTTTTCTATGCTTTTGACAGCAGCAGCGGGGCGCCCCGGCAGAATGTGAACGTGAAATATCATTACCGTTACTACACGGCCCAGGGGCAATGGGTCTGGGAAGAAGGGCAGGGGCAGACCAATGAACAAGGCCTCCTGGAAGCTGTGCTGAAAACATCTGAGCAGCGCAATTACGGTCATCAGCATAACCTTTTTGCCTGTGTGTCCGACGGGACCATGCAGGCTTTTGCCCAGGGGTATTTCCACGCCCGCCAGCAGAATCAGGGGGACTGGTGGCTGTATGCGTTTAGCGACAGGCCGGCGTACCGTCCTGGCGAAGAGATTTCTTTCAAAGGGACGCTGCGGAAATATGAGAAGGAGACGTTCCGGGCCCCGGAGGGCATGCCGATCAAAGTGAAGATTTATGATGCCCGCGGAAACACGGTGAAAGAAGAATTTTACCGGTTGAATGAATACGGTTCTTTTTGCGACACCTTGGTTTTAGACGAGAACGCCACGCTGGGAGAATATTCGCTGCAAGTTCTAACGACGGATAAAGGTAATCTTTTAGCCCAGGCAAAATTGTTCCGGCTTGAGGAATATAAACTTCCGGAATTTCTCGTTTCCGTAAAACCCAGGCCTCAAGAAGATAAAAAAGGGGTCGCGGCTTACCGTCTGGGGGATAAGGTTGAGGTTGAGATTGAGGCCCAGTATTATTTCGGCGGCCCGGTCGCGAAAGCCGAAGTTGAGTATCTTATTTACGCGGCCCCGTACTATCACAGCTATGTTCCTCCCCGTAAATACCCCTGGTATTACGCCGAAACTCAGCAGTCCTATTATCGGGGGGGGCACGGGTCTTTGATAAAAAAGGAGGCCGTACAGACGGATGAACAGGGAAAGGCGTTCTTTTCTTTTGAGTCCCCTGAAAATTCCCCTCATGATCTGAAGTATCACATTGAAGTCCGGGTCGTTGACCAGAGCCGCAGGGAAATCACAGCGGCTTCTGATATAAAGGTCACGCGCAATTCTTTTTTTGCTTACTTAACACCCAAGCATAATGTGTACCGTCCCGGAGATAAAGCCGAAGTCAATATTAAAGTCTTGACCGCTAATAATGACCCGGTTTCGGTGGAAGGCCGGGTCGCCGTTTTGCGGAATTGGTGGCATACCCCCCTGAAGGAGCAAGGGCGCGTGGTTCAGCCGGGGGATTATCGCCAGGATGAAATCGTTACGCGTTTTGTGAAAACAGACGAGCAGGGTGAAGCGCTTTTTGATTTCCAGCCTGAACAGGACGGATATTACACCGTTGAATTTGTAGGCTATGATCAGGACGGGAGTGAAGTGAAGTCCCTGGCGCAGGTCTTTGTCTGCGGAGCGCGAAGCGAGGATATCGGCTATCGCTATGGAGGTTTGCAGATCATTCCGGAAAAAGACACTTATGCCGTAGGGGATGTTGCCCGCCTGATGATTGTTTCTGAACGGCCGGATACCTGGGTGCTGTTGACAACAGAGACGCAGGAAATTCATAATTATCAACTGCTGCATTTGACCGGGCCGGTTAAGCTGATCGAGGTCCCCGTTCAGGATTATTTTATCCCCAATATGTTTTTTAATGCTGTTTCTGCGGACCATTATCAGTTAAAGATGTATTCTCTGCCGATTGTCGTTCCTCCGGAGGAGAAATTCCTTAATGTTAAGATTATAGCAGATAAGGAATCCTATGGCCCTCGCGAAGAAGGGGCCTTTGAAGTAGAAGTGACGGATCATAAAGGGCAGCCTGTTGTGGCTGAAGTGGCTTTAGGCATGGTGGACAAGAGCGTTTTTTATATCCAGAGTGAATATGCCAAGGATATCCGGGAATTTTTCTTCGGGGAAAAAAGACAGCTGTCCGTGCAGACCCAGACGAGTTTTAACCAAAAACGTTACCAGCTGCTCGTCCGGGATGAGAACGGACAGATTATCACGGAAGATGAACGTTTCCGGAGGAGCTTGATAAAAGATGCGGACAAGAAAAACGAACACCGTTTAGATTACAGCGTCCAGGTTCAAACGCTTGATGCCGCGAGCGGGGGGATGGTGTTCGGGGAAGGAGTCGCCGGTGAGCTCAGCAAAGAAATGTCGGACATGGAGGTTAAATCCAGCAGAGCGGTGGTCGGCAAAATGAAAGGTCTGGCCAGCCCGGCTCTTTCGGCCCCCAGGGAAGAAGCCTTGATGGAGATGGACGAAATAGGGGCGGTTCTGGGCGATGATGCCGGTCTTGCGACTCCTGAAGTGAGGGCTGATTTCCGTTCAACGGTATTTTGGCAGCCGGTGTTGATGACGAATGAAGACGGCCGGGCGGAGATAAAAGCCCGTTTTCCTGATTCGCTGACGACCTGGCAGACGACAGCGCGTGCCATGACACGGGGAACGAAAATAGGGAATATCACTCATGAGGTAAGGACAAACAAAGACGTGATTGTCCGCTTGCAGGCTCCGCGTTTTTTTACCGAACGGGACAAAGTCACCATTTCAGCCAATGTTCATAATTATACTGATCAGGAACAGAAGATCAAAGTGAGTCTTGATGCCAAGGGTTTGCAGGTGATGGACGCTCCTGAGGCCTGGGTGACAGTCCCGTCCCAAGGAGAGCAGCGGGTAGACTGGATTTGTGCGGCGCCTTTGGCCGGCCAGGCCGATATAACCGTCATGGCCCAGGCCGCTGATGAGGCTGACGCCATGAAAAAAGTCTATCCGGTCATTCCTCACGGGATCGAGAAGTTTATTGCCAAGAGCTTGAGCCTGAAATCCGCCGGGGATAAAGAAGATCGTGCCGAGTTTGTTCTGCACGTCCCTGCGGAGCGCATGAAAGAGTCGACCTCTTTAGAGCTCGTGATGTCGCCGTCTATGGCCGCGGCCATGCTGGATGCTTTGCCGTATCTTGCGAATTATCCTTACGGCTGCGTGGAGCAGACCATGAGCCGTTTCCTGCCCTCGGTTATCGTCGCCAAAACTTTACATCAACTAGGCTTTTCCCGGGATGAAGTTTCGGCCTATATCAGCGATGTCATGGAGCCGCGGGGAGACCCGGCTTATCCTCATATGTCCCAGCACGCCTCTCTGCAGCAGCTCAATGCCGTTACCGAGAAAGCCGTTAAAAGATTATATGAGTTTCAACATGAGGACGGCGGCTGGGGTTGGTGGAAAGAAGATGACAGCAACCGTTTTATGACGGCTTATGTGACCTGGGGGCTGTCGTTGGCCCAGCAGGCCGGAATAAAAATTGAAGGCGGAGTGATTGCCCGGGCCGTGAATTTCCTGCAGAAAGAACTCGTTGAGGAAGAGGATAATCCGGATATGCTGGCATGGATGCTGCATGCTTTGGCCGGGACGAGGTCCAACAGCCGGTATGAAGAAAAACAAAGCCAGCGTCTTTGGGATATGCGGGATCAGCTTAACCCCTATACACGGGCCTTGTTTGCTTTATCTGAGTTCCAGCGGGGCCGTTTGGATAATGCCCGGGTTTTGGCCCGGAATTTGGTGAACGGGATGCAGGAAGATCCGGAAAACGGAACGGTTCATTGGGGAGAATCCGGCGTAAATTACCGCTGGAGTGAAGGCGGGGTTGAAGCGACGGCCTTTGTCATTAAAGCGCTGGCGAACATTGACCCGCAAAGTCCTCATTTGGAGTCAGCCGTCAAATGGCTCGCCTTAAACCGGCGGGGAGCAAGGTGGAAAAATACCCGGGATACGGCTGTTGCTATTTTGGGTTTGGCGGATTATTTAAAAACGACGTTGGAGCTAACGCCGGATTTTGATTATGAAGTGTTTGTCAACGGTCAATCCTTAACGAAAGGGCATGTCAGCCGGGCGAACCTGTTTACTTATAACCGTAACATTACCGTTCCGCAAGAGTATCTGAAAAACGGTTCTAATCAGGTGACAGTCGCCATGAAAGGGGAAGGGGCTTTATATCTGTCCGGGTATTTGAAATATTTCACTCTGGAAGAAAATATTTCCCCTGCCGGAAACGAGGTCTTTGTGAAACGCACGTATTCCCGGCAGTCGCAAAAAGAGACATTGCTGAAGGGGTATAAAGACGAATGGCAGCCCCTGGAGATAGGTGACCGGTTAATGAGCGGGGACCGGGTGCGGGTTGAGATCCAATTGGAAGCCAAAAATCATTACGAATATCTGGTTGTGGAAGATTACAAGCCCGCCGGTTTTGAAGCGACAGAGTTAAAAAGCGGCAGCGGATATGCCGTGACTTTAGATGAAGACGAGGAGGCCCAGGGCAGGCAGGTCTGGCTTTATAAGGAATTCCGCGACCAGAAAGCGGCCTTTTTTATTACAGAACTTCCGCAGGGAAAACATAAGATCACCTATGAGCTCCGTGCCGAAATCCCGGGAGATTTTCACGGGATGCCTAATCAGGTCCATGCCATGTATGTGCCGGAGATCCGGGCGAACAGCTCTGAAGCGCGGTTAAGTATCATTGATAAGGTGGATGAAAAAGAGGATTAATAACGGCGCTGAACGTTGCCGGCTTTCCGATTATTCCGGCAGGAAGAACGGATTGTAGTCCGCATCGGCGAGTATGATCCAACACGTCGAGACTAAGCTGATGATGTTGGGGTCATGAGAAAACCAGCCAAAGGGAATCCACCCCCGCCTGGAAGAATAGGCGTAAGCGGCTTCTTGATCAGAAATTTCAATGCGGAAGGATTCCATGCTGCTGCGCATGTTTTGAGCGTCTTGGGCGGCTTCCTCAGCCCAGTCCGGGTGACTTTTTTTATAATATTCCGCTAAACTCCTCGTCGCAAATATTGCGCCTACGGTCCATTCAATGGAAATGCGGTCATGCTCCGTGGTGAAGCCTACCCCGCGGATTTTATGCTGCTGATTGAAGTTCCCGGATATATTCTTCGTCTTTTGCCATATTTTAAATGCCGTTCCTTCCCCAAACCAGGCGTCGATTTTCTGGGGCCCCAGAGCTGCTACCGCCCAGTTCTGCACATCAGTGGCAAAGTGTTCATTGTTGGGGAACCATGTCCCAAAACGGAAATGCATCCCTTGATAGAAATAATATTCGGAGGCGTTCCAGGCCGACCGGAAGTATTTTTCGATATCTTCCATGGATTTTTTATACCGCTCCTCTCCGGTGACTTCGTACAACATGCGGAAAGCCGTGTACCAGGACAGATTATTTTCCGTTGATATTTCATTGTAATACCACGTGAGCTCTTCCGGCATGTATTGGTCATTGACAACCATTCCGTTCTCAAAGAGTTGATTGACGGGATTTTTTTCTTTCACGGAAGGTTCGTAGCGTGCAAGAGCATCCAGCGTTTGGGAAATTTCTTCAAGGCTGGAATTTTTATCAATCGTGACAATAGGCGTGTACGTGCCGATAGGCGCCATGCGGATTCCTCCGTTAGGAGCTTGTAGCAGTTGGGCTGCCCTGGCGATTTCCTTTGCCAACCGCATTTCAACCGTATCCAGAGAGCGGTCCGGGTTATGATCCGGTTTTTTCAGATATCTTTTTTTGTGCAGATGCATTGCGGCAATGACAACCCAGGCGTTTTCTCCGGCAATAGGTTTCCAGTCTTCCCAATGGATCGTTGGCCAGTTAGGAAACCCGACGAACCGTTCTTTGCCATCCAGAGGATCTTGGGAGTCATAAAGGCCGTGGGCGTTAATGATGCGGAAGAGAAACCCCCGTTTGCCTTTCTCGGACAAATCAGAACTGACTCTTTCCGGTTGAAAAGGATCATAAATAAACGGCTGCGAGGGGTAACCGGCCCGGATGTTGATCAGTTGTCTTAGGTGTCCGTCCCAATATGTCTGAATGGGAAGGTAGGCGGACTTCAGGTTCTGAAGACCGCCGATCATCGTCAAGGCAATCTGCCGGACGGCCGTATCATACACGGACATTCCTTCTTCCACAATGAGGCGTTCAATGATCCCTGTGATAGAGTCAGGCTCTCCCATGCGTTTATACGAATCCATTCTTTCCTGATCAAGGATGTCAAAACTCAGAGGCATCTGAGTGAAGGAGCTTTGCTGAGATTTTATCCAGGACAAGAGTTTGTCATCAACGGGGAGGACCTTCTCTCCGTTAACACTCCGGACTTTCGTAATGGCGTATGATTGTAACCCGTCATTTTGACAATCCAGAAAGATTTCCGAACCGGTCCTATCCAGGAAAAGGCAGGAAAGGGACTCTCCGGTTTCCAGCTGAATATCGTCTGCGTAAGCAAAAGCATACTGGCTCAGGAAGATGAATAATAAAATGATCGATTTTTTCATAATAAGAAATATAATAAATGAAGATAATAATTCCTTAATAAAATAGCATAGTTGGATCGGATAATCCAATTTTTCATGCCTGAAAAAATTGCACACTATTAAGAGGGCAGAAAAGAATCTTACTCATGAATGACGTTATTTTGGATCACAAGAGATGCCCCTGGCCCGGAACAGACCCTCTTTATATCAAATATCATGACCAGGAATGGGGCGTTCCTGTCCATGATGACCGTTTGTTGTTTGAATTCCTGATTCTGGAGGGCATGCAGGCGGGTTTGAGCTGGCTGACAATCTTAAAGAAGCGCGAAAATTTCCGCACAGCTTTTGATGGTTTCCATGCCGCCAAGATAGCCTGTTATGATCAAAAGAAAATTCAGCAATTGCTCCGAAACGCCGGAATCATCCGTAACCGGTTAAAAATTGCCGCAGCTGTCTCCAATGCCAAGGCGTTTCTGGCCGTGCAGAAAGAATTCGGCAGCTTTGACCGGTACATTTGGCAGTTTGTGCATGATTCACCCAAAATCAATTCTTTTAAGCATGTCAAAGACATCCCGGTAAAAACGGCCGAATCTGATGCGATGAGCCGTGATCTCAAGAAAAGAGGTTTTAAATTTGTCGGGTCCACTATCTGTTATGCTTTTATGCAGGCCATCGGAATGGTCAATGATCACGTTGTGGCCTGTTTTCGATATAACCAGTTAAGATAGGAGTCGTATATGGAGATAACGAATTATTTCTTCTGGCTAGGACTAGTTCAGTTGGCTATCGGTTCCTTACTGCTGTTTTTGGGGCGAAAGCTGTTTTGGCTTTTTATCGGTACGATGGGATTTTATGTCGGGCTTCAGTTAGGCACAATATTTTTTTATAACCAATCCATCTGGGTTCAGGCTATCCTGGCAACGGCTTTAGGGGCAGCAGGGGTGATTTTCCTGATCTTTATGCAGAAAGTGGCCATCGTTTACGCGGGTTTCCTTGGTGGCGGCTATTTGCTGAACAGCCTTTGGATTATTCTCGGATTCCCGAGCGTGCCTTTTATCATCTTATTGCTTGTCGGGGGGATTATCGGCGGCACGCTGTCTTTTATGCTTTTTGACACGGTTATTATCGCCCTGACGTCCTTAGCCGGCGCTCTTTTTATTTTAGAGTCCAGTGAGATTGTTGTGTCCTGGCAGCCTATTTTGTTTGTGTTATTGGCGACCGTTGGTATTGTCGTGCAGATGAAGCAGGAAGACCGTCAGACCGTAAGCAAGCCTGCGGCCTGACAGGGGCCTGTGAAGAAACAGAAAAATGGCGGGTAAAAGAACATTGTATGTGATGGCGCCCCGCTGGGCCTTGTTCGCTGCGGCCCTTTTGGAAAGAATTCGAATCTACCGACTTTTGGGTTTTTTGACCAGGATTTTTTAAAGAGGAGGTTTTTTTATGTCAGATAAAAGACGATATCACCGGATGAAACTTGAAATTCCGATGAGCTTCAGGGTTCCCCCCCGAAAAAAACTCATCGACACGGCAACGCTGGATATCAGCGGAACGGGAGTGGCTTTTATAACAACGGAAGAACTGCAGATCCGGCAGGAACTCCTGATGTTTCTTTTACTGCCGATTAATATGAAAATTGAACTTCATGCGAAAATCGTACGGGTTGAACAGGAAAAAGGCCGGCCGACGGATTATCCGTTGCTTTACCGGGTAGGTGTTAAGATTGTTGATCCGATAAAATTTGATGAGCGGAAATTTGTCAAATTTTACGCTGAAAAATTAGTGGAATTTTTTGGCAAAGGAAAATATGCTCCCGCGGCCTCTCCTGCGTAAGTTTTACAGGGCTGTCCTGGCCTGTGCTTTGCCCGGGCATGGGCTTTTTTTATCGGAAATCTGAAGATTGTTATGGCGCCAAAAGCAATTTTATTCCTTATTCTTTTAACATTTCTTGCCTTTCATAATAGCCTCTCTAACGGATTTGTCGGTGACGAAGTCTCTTTTATCGTTCATAACCGTTTTTACGCCCAGCCGGGCCACCTGCGCCATTTATTCGACGACAAGTATTTAACCCGCGGGGAAGACGTTCTGTTCGGGAATACCATTATTTTTAGTTCCGGTTCGGTCGCTTATCGCCCGGTGCTGTCCCTGACCTTTTTTTTTGAGCGCTGGCTGTGTTCGCTGGCGCCTTTCGGATATCACGCCCATAATCTGTTTCTGCATATTCTGAATGTCATTTCAGTTTATTTTGTCATTATGCTTCTGTCGCACAGCCAAAGTGCGGCCTTGTTCGGGACCAGCTTGTTTGCCGTTCATCCGACAAAAGCAGAGGTTGTTTCCACGGTCGGGTATCGTGCCGACAGCCTGTCCTGCTTTTTTTTGCTTGCCGCTTTCCTCTGTTTTATCCGGGCTGAACGGGCAATGGCGGTTCTTTCCAGCCGTAATTGTGGGGGGCGAGGGGATCTGCCCCGGCAGAGCGTCCCTCTCTTGTGTGTTTCTTTAGCGATGTACTTCTTGGCGTTATTTACAAAAGAATCCGCGCTCGTCTTCCCGCTGCTTGTCGGAGGATATCTTTATTATATGCGGACGACGGCGGATAGATTGCGAAGGTCCCGGCCCTTTCTGATGGGAATCGGCCTCATTTCCTGTTTTTACTTGTATGTTTATCTTTGTGTTTTCCCGAACACAACTTTGAGTCAGATGAAAATACATGCCCGGCCCCTGATCCACCTGCAGGAGGTTTTACAGATTTTTTATTTCCAATGCACGGAGATGCTTTTCCCCTGGAAAGTTAAAGTGGTCCCCGGCGATTATAAACTTCCTTTAAGTTCCCTGTCGTTTGTCAGCGTGATTCTGGGTGGCGCTTTTTATATGCTTATCATGGCGATGCTCATCAAGATGAGAAAGACAAAAGGCCCTTTGCCTTTTTTCTTGTTTTGGTTCCTGGCCGCTTTTTTCCCTGTTTCTCACAGTATTCCTCTTGTGAACCCGGTGGCTCACCGATATCTCTATGTCCCGTCGATAGGTTTTTTTGCCGCTTTGGGCCTGCTGATAGACCGCGGGATAAAGAGGAGTCCTTTTTCCTCCGGTCACCCGCGGCTGGGGTTGATTTTGAAAGCAGGAATGGTGGCGGTCTGTTTATTAAAACTGAATTATTTAAATACGGTCTGGAAAAACGATGACGTATTGGCACGGGCCTTGGTTAAGGCCTATCCGGAAGACAAGTCGGGTTACCAGACAATGGGGATATTGGCGTTTAAACGGGGAAATTGTCAGTTATCCCGGTGGGCGTTAGAAAAAAGCCTTGCCTTGGGCGCGGATGATCCGAGAGTTTTTTGTTTCCTCGGATATTGCCGGCTGGATGAGCCGCAAGTTGCGGAATATTATTTTAGAAGAGCTGTCCGGCGGTACCCGTATTTTCATCTGCCGTATAAAGGATTAGGGGAAGTCATGATCCGGAAGGGAGCGTTTCGGCAGGCGTTGATATATTTCCAAAAGAATTTAGACTTGATCCAGTCTCCGCGAGTTTCCGATTTCGGTTATTTGATTTTTGTTCATAAAATCCTTCGTCAGGATCAAGAAGCCCAAAGGGTTTATCAGCAGGCCGAAAAGATTCTTAAAGCTCAAGAAGATCTGCAGAAGCTGCAACGACTGATGCTGTCGTCCGGCAGGGATGTCCCGGAAGCAAACATTGACGATTGATGATTGTTCTATTATGATGGGGCTATATCCGCGATGGAGAAAGGAACAGAAAGGGAGTCTGTCGAGGCTCTTGTCGTTATTTGCGGTAATGATAAAGAAATAAAAACAAGGAATGATTTGATAAAAGAAAGAGGTGTTTTATGACGGTGAAAAAGAAAATAGCAGTTTTAACCGGCGGGGGAGACTGCCCGGGGTTAAACGGGGTCATCCGGGCCGTAACGAAAAAAGCCATCTTGGATCTTGGGCTCGAGGTTATCGGAATTGAAGACGGTTATGAAGGTTTGATCAAGCACCGGTACCGTCATTTGGACTATCAAGCCGTTTCCGGTATCCTGACTTTGGGCGGGACGATTCTGGGGACGTCTAATAAAGCGAATCCTTATAAATACATCGATCCCAAAGACAAGTCAGCGACCCCCAAAGATGTTTCCAAGAAAGTCATAAAGACTATCAAGGAGCTCGGTGTGTGTTGTCTTGTCTGCATCGGCGGGGACGGAACTTTGAAAATCGCCCATCATTTATTCGAGGACGGCATACCGATCGTGGGGGTGCCTAAGACGATCGATAACGATATCCGGGGAACGGAAGTGACGTTTGGTTTTGATACGGCGGTGGAGATCGCCACGGAGGGTATCGACCGGCTTCATACGACAGCCCAGTCCCACCATCGGGTCATGGTTTTAGAGGTGATGGGGCGGACAGCTGGATGGATTGCTTTGTACGCCGGGATTGCCGGGGGCGGGGACATTATCCTTATCCCCGAGATCCCTTATGATATAGATGTGATTGCCAGCCGGGTCAAGGAAAGAAGTAAAAAAGGAAAGCGATTTAGTATCATCGTTGTCGCTGAGGGCGCCAAACCAAAGGGCGGAGCAGTGGTTGTGAAAAAAATCGTGAAAGATGCCTCGGAGCCGGTGCGTTTGGGCGGGGTCAGTTTTGTCCTGGTGGACCAGATCGAAAAAATGACCGGATTGGAGGCGCGGGCCGTTGTCATGGGACACCTGCAGCGGGGCGGCTCTCCGAGTGCCTACGACCGGGTGCTGGCAACACAGTTCGGCACACAGGTCGTTGATATGATTCAGAATAAAAAGTTCGGATATATGGTGGGCCTCAAAGGAGGGCAGGTCATCGATGTCCCGCTGCAGGAGGTGGCGATTGGCCCGAGGCTTATTTCGAACAATCATCTGCTTATCCGTTCGGCGCGTTCTGTCGGGACCTGTTTCGGAGATGAGTAGACGGGAGGGGAGCGCCCGTGGATTTTATTGAACTGGCTTTGGGTATGACCGGATAGGGTCTTTGCGGGAGGAGCAGACAGGTGGATAAAAAGAAATTTTTATTTGTTTCTTATGACGCCTTGATCAATGATATTGCCTGGCAGGTCGTAAATCAAGGACATGACGTTAAATATTTTATTAAGAATGAGTCCGCCAAGGATGTTGCCGATGGTTTTGTCCCGAAAACGGATGACTGGACCCGGGATATCGAATGGGCCGACGTGATTGTTTTTGATGATGTCCTCGGGTTCGGACATCTGGCTCAGGATCTTAGACGTAAAGGGAAATACGTTATAGGAGGCACCCCGTATACAGACAGGCTGGAGGATGACCGGACCTTTGGGCAACAGGAGATGAAATCCGCGGGTATTAATATTATCCCCTTTATGGAATTTTCTTCTTTTGATGATGCCGTTTCCTACGTGAAAGCCAATCCTTCCCGTTACGTGATCAAACCCAGCGGTGAGGCTCAAAATATCAAACGCCTGCTTTTTGTCGGGCAGGAAGAAGACGGCAAAGATATTATTCAGGTTTTGGAAGCTTACAAAAAAGCCTGGTTTAATGAAATCAAGATTTTTCAGCTGCAAAAAAGGATGGCCGGTGTTGAAGTTGCCGTAGGCGCCTTTTTCAACGGAAAAGAATTCGCGTTTCCCATTAATATCAACTTTGAACACAAAAAACTTTTTCCCGGGAATATCGGCCCTTCGACAGGAGAGATGGGCACGTTTATGTACTGGAGCGGAGCGAACAGGATTTTTAACGCTACGCTTAAAAAGATGGAAAAAAAGCTTCAGGAAGAACATTATGTCGGATATATCGATATCAACTGTATTGTTAACGCTCAAGGGATTTATCCTTTGGAGTTCACATCACGCTTTGGATATCCGACGATCAGCATTCAGCAGGAAGGAATCCTCATCCCTATTTCTGATTTTCTTTTTCAGCTGGCAGAGGGTTCCCTTAACACTTTTAAAACCCGCCGGGGATTTCAGATCGGGGTGCGGATTGTGGCCCCTCCATATCCTTTCAATGACGACAACACTTTCCAGTCCCAGTCGAAAGATGCGGCTATCCTTTTTAAGAAATCAGAAAATCTTGACGGGATTCACATTGAAGATGTTAAAAGAATCAATCAGCAGTGGCTTATTGCCGGGAATACCGGGGTCGCTTTGGTTGTCTGCGGACAAGGACAGACGATGAAACAGGCCCAAAATCAGGTCTACAACCGGGTTAACAATGTGATCATCCCGAGCATGTATTACCGTAAAGATATCGGTGACCGTTGGTATGATGACAGCGACCGGCTGCACGCCTGGGGGTATTTAAGAGAAGTTTGAGACATTTAAGTCTTTGGAGCATGTTTTTTAAGATTCCCTATCTCGCTCTCCCGCACTTTTCCTTTCGGAAATGATTTTTAATAATATGGAAGTTGATGTTTTCATAAAAAAAAGTAAAATAAAATAAAACCATTCCATTCTCTCAATTATAATACTATCAATAAGATAGAAAATAATTAATAAAGAAGTAATATTAATATTCTAAAAATAATTTTATAAAACACCAGAACAAACGGGCCGTTCATGGGGATTTATAACCTGATTAGTTTCTCCGGTTTCCTGACTCTTTTAATCTTTGCCTGGCTTTTATCTGAAAACCGCTCTTCCATCAACCGTAAGGTTGTTCTCTGGGGGGTGGGATTACAGCTGTTGATGGGCGTGTTTATTTTTGTCCTTCCGGCCGGGGCACGGGTCTTCCTTTTTCTTAACGATGTTGTCATTCAAGTGCTTGAAGCCGCTTCGGCAGGAAGTAAGTTCGTTTTTGGAAGATTAGCTTTTCCCCCGGGAGAAACCGGACCGGCCGGGGAATCTTCTTTGGGGTTTATTTTGGCTTTTCAGGGCTTCCCCACGATCATTTTTTTCTCCGCTCTTGTTTCTGTCTTGTATTTTTGCAATATCATGCCGCGCATCATCCGGGCGTTTGCTTTTGTTTTTACAAAACTGATGAGGGTCTCCGGGATGGAGTCCCTTGTGGCCGCCAGCAATATTTTTGTCGGAATCGAATCCGCCTTGACCGTTAAACCTTATCTGAAAGACATGACGCGTTCCGAGGCTTGTACGATTTTGGCCGTGGGCATGTCCACGGTATCCTCTAATGTCCTGGCCCTTTATGTTATGACCTTAAGAGACACGTTCCCTACGATTGCCGCCCATCTGATTTCGGCTTCCTTGCTTTCGGCCCCGGCCGCACTTGTCATTTCCAAACTTCTTGTCCCGGAACAGGAAACGCCAACGACCTTAGGTGTGCGTGTCCAGCCGTACTATGAGAAGGAAAGAACCCTTTTCGAGGCCATTATGAACGGAGCCAATGCCGGGGTTCAGATGATCGTTGGAATTGTGGCTTTATTAATCGCCGTATTAGGACTGGTCGCTTTAATAGATGTGATTCTTGGGGGAGTCGGCAGCGTTATCAATCCCTGGCTGGGATTTAAACTGAATTGGTCACTGGCAAGCCTGCTGGGATATTTGTGTTTCCCGTTTACCCTCCTTTTAGGTGTTCCTTGGCAGGATGCCGGCCCCATAGCGGGGATTGTCGCTGAACGGGCCGTTGTCACCGAAGTGGTGGCTTATCAGGATTTGGCCGCGCTAATAAATTCAGGACAAATTATCCATGCCCGTTCTGTTGTTATTGCGACTTATGCGCTGTGCGGGTTTGCCCACTTGGCCTCCATGGCTATTTTCGTGGGAGGAATTTCCGCTTTAACGCATGAAAGACGGAGCCTGTTGGCCGATGTTTCCTGGCGGGCACTCTTGGCGGCCACACTTGCTTGTTTGTTGACCGCCTGTGTCGCAGGGATGTTTTATACAAATCAAACTGTTATTTTCTTCGGAAGCGAGTGTGAATGCTGATACGCAGATTGTCAGAGTCCCGGGAGTTTACCGCCGGAGACCATTGTCTTTTAAGAGAGCTTCTTCATCCGGATAAGGCGGATATCCAGTGCCGTTACAGCCTGGCCCATGCCGTAGTCCGCCCTGCTCAGACGACTTTGCCTCATCGCCTGAAAGGCGCTTCAGAAGTATACTACATTTTAGCGGGACAGGGCATTATGCATATTAACGGGGAGAAAGCCCCGGTTGAAGCAGGATGTGCTGTTTATATCCCTCCGGAGGCAGAACAGTGTATCCAAAATAACGGGACGGAAGATTTGGTTTTTATTTGCCTGGTAGATCCGGCGTGGCAGCAGGAATTTGAAGAAGTGCTGAAAGACAAATAGTTTTTTGTCCGCGAGAAAATTTGTGATCCGGGAGTCTGACGACGTATCGGGTCACGCGAAAATTGTCGTAGAGCAAATACTTGTGCGGCGGTCACGTGAAGAAAAAAATTAAAAAAGTTTTTTTTGTCCTGATTATCCTGGCATTCCTGGATGTTCTGGCCGTTGCTCTGACGCATAAGCCGTATTTTGATTCCTATTCTTCAGAGAAGCTGCCCGCGGAGAGTGTGGGAATAATTTTTTTCAGAGGTTTTGATGAGACCTATACTTTCTTAAGTTCTGATACACTTAGACGGTCGAACGAAGCGGTGCGTTTGTATAACGCCGGAGAGATCCGGGAAATAGCCTGTATTGGCGGGGCCCGTTTAAATAAGAACCTGTACGGGTCCCGAATTGTCAAAGATTACTTGATTTCTCAGGGTATTCCCGCTGAGAAGATATATGTGGATATGTTTTCTTATGATTCGGGGACAAATTGGCAGGTTGTCCGGGATTTGGTTAAACAGCGGCAATGGACGCACATATCGCTTATTGCCTCGCCCCTGCATAATAAACGTTTGCGGAGATTAGTGAAGGATTATCCTGTTAATAGTATTGTTAATTTTTCTTCTTATTCGTATAAATTCTGTAATCCGAAAGTGCCTTGGGAGGAACTGTGGGTGGACACCCACTATGAATGGCTGGCTTATTTTGCGGAGTTTATTCTTCCGGATCAATGCTATAAAACAGCGATCCGGCAGCTTAGAAGATGGCTCCCTTAGTTTTTTTATTGCAGGACATGCCGCAGGTGAGCCGGAAAACGATCTATTTGCTTTTTGAATATGAATATTATATACTTGGACTGGAAAAATAGATTGACGAAAAAGGCAAACCCATCGCAAGGTGGGGACGCAAAGCTACAGGGTCCTTTATCAAGGATAGCCAGTTCCCGAATCAACGCCGTTTTGGATCGTGATCAGGCCTATTCTTGTCTAAAGGATAGGTTTTGTTGTTTTGACATAGACGAAAAGGGCAAACCCATCGCAAGGTGGGGACGCAAAGCTATAGGGTCCTGGGATAAGGACAGCCTGGTTACCGAAATATTATAATATATGCCTATACCTTATCCGGGATAGGCATTTTTTATTTTAGGAGGTTGAAAATGAAAAGAAAAAATGAAAAATTGCAAGAAAGGATACATCAAATGAAAACAAAAATTCAGAAGAAAATAAGTCGATGGAGGTTTTTCCCGATCGTTATGGTGTTGTCTTTGATTTTCGTTCCCGCAGGGCGAGTGTCGGCGGTTGAAGAAGTTGAGTTCCTTGGAGAAATCGTGGCCGAACTGGCGGAACCCGTGGATACTGTCATATCGGCCACCGGTGACATCTATGTCCTGGACAGAAAATTGGCTAAAGTTTTTATTTTTGGTCCCGAAGGAAAAATAAAATTGAGTTTCGGAGAACAGGGCACCCAGTTAAAACAGTTCCATGTCCCGGAATCCATTGCTTTGACTTCTTCAGGGGATGTTATTGTGGCGGACACCGGAAACAACCGTTTACAGGTCTTTAAAGCAAGCGGTGAGTTCCTGTATGAAATGGGCAACGGAGGCAAAGAGCCGGGTGAATATCGCAGAATCAGTTCGGTTGCCGTGGATCCTCTCGGGTACATATACGTGGCAGATATAAAAAATAATGCAATTACCAAGTATACCCCCAAAGGAGTGTTTTTGGAAACCATGGGGGTGAACTTCAGTCCTTATGATTTAGCTTTTGATAAACAGCGGAATCTTTATGTTTTGGCGCAGGAAGAAGGAAAGATTGTGAAATATCCTCCCAATCAGGGAAATCCAGAGGAGTTGTCGTTAAAGAATGCGGAAACGAACTACTTAACAGAAACAGCCGGTATCGCGGTCGATTACCGGGGTGATATTTATCTCATTGAATGGAAGAACAACAGCATTGTCAAGATGGACCAGACAGAACAGATTCTGTTTTCGTTCGGGTCTCAGGGGGTTGGCAAGGGGCAGTTTAATTGGCCGGCAAGTATTTCCTGTGATCTTGATGGTAAGGTGTATATTGCAGATACTATGAATGGGAGGATCCAGTTTTTCAACATTACCGGGAGCAGCAAAACTGCTTTAAAGACGGTTCCTTTTGTCCCTCCCATGCTTGATTATGATTCCTCAATTTATACAGGGAAAATGATCGCGGATCTGAAGGCTGTCCCGGGCCGGGGATTGTATGCCCTGTCAGATTATTATGCTCAAATCACCTTTATTGGCGACACGAAACTCGTATTCGGGAAAACAGAAGATGAAAACCGCAAACTTAGAAACCCGCAAGCCTTATTTGTCGCTGAAGACGGGCGTATTCTTATCACGGATACGGGTAATCACCGCGTGCAATTCTTGAAGGCGGATGGTTCCTTTGATTATCAATTTGGCAAGAAAGGAAAAGACCGGAGCGAATTTCTTGCTTTAGGCGGGGTAACCCTTGATGATGAGGGGTATATTTATATCTCTGATTCAAAAAATAACCGGATCCAGGTGTTCAACAGCGACGGAATTTATCTGAAAACGTTCGGGAAAGAGAGTGAAGAGGTGTATGTCCACGGCCCCAAGCCGGGCACTTTTTCTGAACCGAAAGATTTGGCGTTTAATTCCAAAGGCGAATTATATGTGCTGGATTATAAGAATAACCGTATTCAGGTCTTCGACCATGAGGGCCTGTTTTTAAGAGAGGTCGGCGGCAGGAAAGATATGATCAAGTTTAAAGATCCCATTGATATTGCTTTGGATGATAATGATAACTTGTATGTGGCCGATCGAGGCGATCACGCTATAAAGATATTTACCCCCAAGAATCAGCTTATTATGCAGTTCGGCAGTATTGGCAGAGGGCGTAGTTATTTCCCTTCTCTTTCTTCTGTGTCTTGGTCAGAAGGGAAAATATATGTTTCTGATTATAACGTAGATGAAGTCAAAGTCTTTACTTTTGATCCCGGGGCGCTTCAGCAGGAGGAAAGAATTTACTTTACCCGGATTTCCAAACCATTAAAAATGCAGAATGCTAGTGAGGAAATTCAAAAAGAGATGGCTAAAAAATTGACAATTGAACAGACGAAGAAAGAATTAGCGGATATTTGCCATATAGATGAAACTGAAATCGAAGAACTGTTGATTGTTGAAGCAGAGCAATTTTTAGATAACGGTCAAGTCCAGATAACCATGAGCATTCCCCAAAAGGTTGTTCCGGAAGGGGTGGATATTTCGGATAAGAAATGACAATTAGACGTAAAAATGATTTACGGATTGTACTATGTGTTCTTGGAATAATCTGCGGTTCATTTTTTGCTTCTCCCTTAGTCCGTCCGGCAGAGGCTTTTGATCTAAAGAAATTTTGGGAGGAGATAAAAAAGAAGCGTCAAACTCTGCCCTTTCCGAATCCTAAGAAAGGAGCAACCTTCCATACCCCAGATAAGGACATCCCGATCACTACAGAATTATTGCCGCAGTTGTGCAGTGAGATAGGCCTCATTACCGAGGAGGAGTGTTCCCTGTGCGATGAAATTCCTAATGCGGAATGCCGGCGCTCCCGCCGTACTAATGAAGGCCTGCAGTGTTATGAGTGTACGGAGAAACTTCAGCAATGTAACGATATCGGATTGCTTAATAGAGAAGAGTGTCAGCTTTGCGCAGAGATCCCGGGGGCGGAATGCGTGCGTTCAAAGAGAACTAAGCAGGGCCGGCAATGCTTTGAGTGTAAAGAGAGTCATGAAAAATGCTCGGATTTTGACCTTTTAGCTTGGGGCGAGTGTCAGGAAGGTTGCGAGATTAACCCCGGTAAAGAGTGTAAATTTTCTAAAGATATTGGAGTGGGATTATCTTGTTTTGAATGCGTCAATCGGATAGAAAAATGTCCGGATTTGGGATTGCTGGATGTGCAGGAATGTGATCTTTGTGAAACTAACCCGAAAAAGGAATGTGTTCTTAGCAAAAAAACGAAAGAGGGTACTCAATGTTATCTTTGCATTGATAAACCGGAAGAATGTGCAGATTTGGGATTGATGTCAAAAGCAGAATGCAAAAAGTGTGGCAGGGATCCGAAGAAGGAATGTGTTGAAGCTCAGCAGACCAAAGAAGGCAAGCAATGCTTCAGCTGTGTGGATAAGCCTAAAGAGTGCACGGATTTGGGTTTAATATCTGAGTCAGAATGCAGAAGATGCGAGAAAGATCGCAGGAAGAAATGTGTCGAGGATCAGAAGACCAAGGAAGGACAGCAATGCTACAGCTGTATGGATAAACCGGAAGAATGCGTCGACCTTGGATTATTGGCTGAAGAAGAGTGCGCGATTTGCACTGAAGATCCGAGGAAGAAATGTGTCGAGGATCAGAAGACCAGAGAAGGACAGCAATGCTACAGCTGTATGGATAAACCGGAAGAATGCGTCGACCTTGGATTATTGGCTGAAGAAGAGTGCGCGATTTGCACTGAAGATCCGAGGAAGAAATGTGTCGAGGATCAGAAGACCAGAGAAGGACAGCAATGCTACAACTGTATGGATAAACCGGAAGAATGCGTCGACCTTGGATTATTGGCTGAAGAAGAGTGCGCGATTTGCACTGAAGATCCGAGGAAGAAATGTGTCGAGGATCAGAAGACCAGAGAAGGACAGCAATGCTACAGCTGTGTGGATAAACCGGAAGAATGCGTCGACCTTGGATTATTGGCTGAAGAAGAGTGCGCGATTTGCACTGAAGATCCGAGGAAGAAATGTGTCGAGGATCAGAAGACTAAAGAAGGACAGCAATGCTACAGCTGTATGGATAAATCGGAAGAATGTATTGATTTAGGCCTGCTGTCGCAGGAGGAATGCGTGGTATGTGTCGAAGACCCGAAGAAAGAATGTGTCGAGGATCAGAAGACTAAAGAAGGCCGGCAATGCTACAGCTGTATGGATAAGCCGGAAGAGTGCGACGATTTAGGCCTGCTGTCACAGGAGGAATGCGCGGTATGTGTCGAAGACCCGAAGAAAGAATGTGTCGAAGATCAAAAGACCAAGGAAGGCCGGCAATGCTACAGCTGTATGGACAAACCGGAAGAATGTATTGATTTAGGCCTGCTGTCGCAGGAGGAATGCGCGGTATGTGTCGAAGACCCGAAGAAGGAATGTATCGAAGATCAGAAGACTAAAGAAGGCCGGCAATGCTACAGCTGTATGGACAAACCGGAAGAATGCGATGACCTTGGATTGCTGGCTGAAGAAGAGTGCGCGATTTGCACCAAAGACCCGAAGAAAGAATGTGTCGAGGATCAGAAGACCAAAGAAGGCCGGCAATGCTACGGCTGTGTGGACAAGCCGGAAGAATGTATTGATTTAGGCCTGCTGTCGCAGGAGGAATGCGCGGTATGTGTCGAAGACCCGAAGAAGGAATGTGTCGAAGATCAAAAGACCAGAGAAGGTCAGCAATGCTACAGCTGTATGGACAAGCCGGAAGCATGCGAAGATTTAGGCCTGCTGTCACAGGAGGAATGCGCGGTATGTGCTGAAGACCCGAAGAAAGAATGTGTCGAAGATCAGAAGACCAAAGAAGGCCGGCAATGCTACAGCTGTATGGACAAACCGGAAGCATGCGAAGATTTAGGCCTGCTGTCACAGGAGGAATGCGCGGTATGTGCTGAAGACCCGAAGAAAGAATGTGTCGAGGATCAGAAAACTAAAGAAGGCCGGCAATGCTACAGCTGTATGGATAAACCGGAAGAATGCGTCGATTTAGGTCTGCTGTCACAGGAGGAATGCGCGGTATGTGTCAAAGACCCGAAGAAGGAATGTGTCGAGGATCAGAAGACCAAGGAAGGCCGGCAATGCTACAACTGTATGGATAAATCGGAAGAATGTATTGATTTAGGCCTGCTGTCGCAGGAGGAATGCGCGGTATGTGTCGAAGACCCGAAGAAGGAATGTATCGAAGATCAGAAGACTAAAGAAGGCCGGCAATGCTACAGCTGTGTGGATAAACCGGAAGCATGCGAAGATTTAGGTCTGCTGTCACAGGAGGAATGCGCGGTATGTGTCGAAGACCCGAAGAAAGAATGTGTCGAAGATCAGAAGACCAAAGAAGGCCGGCAATGCTACAGCTGTGTGGATAAGCCGGAAGCATGCGAAGATTTAGGTCTGCTGTCACAGGAGGAATGCGCGGTATGTGTCGAAGACCCGAAGAAGGAATGTATCGAAGATCAGAAGACTAAAGAAGGCCGGCAATGCTACAGCTGTGTGGATAAACCGGAAGCATGCGTCGACCTTGGATTGCTGGCTGAAGAAGAGTGCGCGATTTGTGTCGAAGACCCGAAGAAAGAATGTGTCGAAGATCAGAAGACCAAAGAAGGCCGGCAATGCTACAGCTGTGTGGATAAGCCGGAAGCATGCGAAGATTTAGGTCTGCTGTCACAGGAGGAATGCGCGGTATGTGTCGAAGACCCGAAGAAAGAATGTGTCGAAGATCAGAAGACCAAAGAAGGCCGGCAATGCTACAGCTGTATGGACAAGCCGGAAGCATGCGAAGACTTAGGTCTGCTGTCACAGGAGGAATGCGCGGTATGTGTCGAAGACCCGAGGAAGGAATGTGTCGAAGATCAGAAGACCAGGGAAGGCCGGCAATGCTACAGCTGTATGGATAAACCGGAAGAATGCGAAGATTTAGGTCTGCTGTCGCAGGAGGAATGCGCGGTATGTGTCGAAGATCCGAAGAAGGAATGTGTCGAGGATCAGAAAACTAAAGAAGGCCGGCAATGCTACAGCTGTATGGATAAGCCGGAAGAGTGCGAAGATTTAGGCCTGCTGTCGCAGGAGGAATGCGCGGTATGTGCCGAAGACCCGAAGAAGGAATGTGTCGAGGATCAAAAGACCAGGGAAGGGAAACAATGTTACGGTTGTGTGGACAAGCCGGAAGAATGCGAAGATTTAGGTCTGCTGTCACAGGAGGAATGCGCGGTATGTGTCGAAGATCCGAAGAAGGAATGTGTCGAAGACCAGAGGACTAAAGAAGGCCGGCAATGCTACAGCTGTATGGACAAACCGGAAGAATGCGTCGACCTTGGATTGCTGGCTGAAGAAGAGTGCGCGATTTGCACCAAAGACCCGAAGAAGGAATGTGTCGAAGACCAGAGGACTAAAGAAGGCCGGCAATGCTACAGCTGTATGGACAAACCGGAAGAATGCGTCGACCTTGGATTGCTGGCTGAAGAAGAGTGCGCGATTTGCACCAAAGACCCGAAGAAGGAATGTGTCGAGGATCAAAAGACCAGGGAAGGGAAACAATGTTACGGTTGTGTGGACAAGCCGGAAGAATGCGTCGATTTAGGTCTGCTGTCACAGGAGGAATGCGCGGTATGTGTCGAAGATCCGAAGAAGGAATGTGTCGAAGACCAGAGGACTAAAGAAGGCCGGCAATGCTACAGCTGTATGGACAAGCCGGAAGAATGCGAAGATTTAGGTCTGCTGTCACAGGAGGAATGCGCGGTATGTGCCGAAGACCCGAAGAAGGAATGTGTCGAGGATCAAAAGACCAGGGAAGGGAAACAATGTTACGGTTGTGTGGACAAGCCGGAAGAATGCGAAGATTTAGGTCTGCTGTCACAGGAGGAATGCGCGGTATGTGTCGAAGATCCGAAGAAGGAATGTGTCGAAGACCAGAAGACTAAAGAAGGCCGGCAATGCTACAGCTGTATGGATAAGCCGGAAGAGTGCGAAGATTTAGGCCTGCTGTCGCAGGAGGAATGCGCGGTATGTGCCGAAGACCCGAAGAAGGAATGTGTCGAGGATCAAAAGACCAGGGAAGGGAAACAATGTTACGGTTGTGTGGACAAGCCGGAAGAATGCGAAGATTTAGGCCTGCTGTCACAGGAGGAATGCGCGGTATGTGTCGAAGATCCGAAGAAGGAATGTGTCGAAGACCAGAGGACTAAAGAAGGCCGGCAATGCTACAGCTGTATGGACAAGCCGGAAGAATGCGTCGACCTTGGATTGCTGGCTGAAGAAGAGTGCGCGATTTGCACCAAAGACCCGAAGAAGGAATGTGTCGAGGATCAAAAGACCAGGGAAGGGAAACAATGTTACGGTTGTGTGGACAAGCCGGAAGAATGCGTCGATTTAGGTCTGCTGTCACAGGAGGAATGCGCGGTATGTGTCGAAGATCCGAAGAAGGAATGTGTCGAAGACCAGAAGACTAAAGAAGGCCGGCAATGCTACAGCTGTATGGACAAGCCGGAAGAATGCGAAGACTTAGGTCTGCTGTCACAGGAGGAATGCGCGGTATGTGCCGAAGACCCGAAGAAGGAATGTGTCGAGGATCAAAAGACCAGGGAAGGGAAACAATGTTACGGTTGTGTGGACAAGCCGGAAGAATGCGAAGATTTAGGTCTGCTGTCACAGGAGGAATGCGCGGTATGTGTCGAAGATCCGAAGAAGGAATGTGTCGAAGACCAGAAGACTAAAGAAGGCCGGCAATGCTACAGCTGTATGGATAAGCCGGAAGAGTGCGAAGATTTAGGTCTGCTGTCACAGGAGGAATGCGCGGTATGTGTCGAAGATCCGAAGAAGGAATGTGTCGAAGACCAGAGGACTAAAGAAGGCCGGCAATGCTACAGCTGTATGGACAAACCGGAAGAATGCGTCGACCTTGGATTGCTGGCTGAAGAAGAGTGCGCGATTTGCACCAAAGACCCGAAGAAAGAATGTGTCGAGGATCAGAAAACTAAAGAAGGCCGGCAATGCTACAGCTGTATGGACAAGCCGGAAGCATGCGTCGACCTTGGATTGCTGGCTGAAGAAGAGTGCGCGATTTGCACCAAAGACCCGAAGAAGGAATGTGTCGAAGATCAGAGGACCAGGGAAGGGAAACAATGTTACGGCTGTATGGATAAACCGGAAGAATGTATCGATCTTGGTTTAATTTCTGAAGAGGAATGTTCTCTGTGTGAAGAGGATCCTAAGAATCAGTGTAAGAAAGATCAGAAGACCAAAGAAGGCCGGCAGTGTTACAGCTGCGAGGAGAAACCACAGCTTTGTTCGGATCTCGGTCTGTTAACGGAGCAAGAATGTCTTGCCTGCAAATCCGATTCGAAAAAGGAATGTGAAGGGACAAAAAGGACTAAACAAGGAGAACAATGTTATATATGTCAGAAAAAGAAGGAAACCTGCAGTTCGATAGGTTATTTAACGGAGAAAGAGTGCAAAAATTGTCCTAACTGCACTTTTGCCAAGACATTGTCCAGCGGAGAAGCTTGCTTCGAATGCAGGTTTGAAAAAGGAGATAAGCGTTGTGTGGGAGAGGGCTTGTATGTTGACTGTTCTTCTTGTGAGGAAACAGAGCAGTGTCTAAAAACAAGTATTATTTTGTTTACCTATTCGGGACAGGATGGCCAATCTGCTATTCAGTGTTATGATTGTGTGTCAGAATAAAATCCCGTGCAGTGAATCATGCCTTGTCGTCATCCTGCCTTGCTGTGAATGCTTTCCCTGCGATATTTTGTTCCCATGGGTTTGTGCGATATGCTGTTTATTGTATTTATGGCGGGATAACTCAGGATATGGTCAGCAGGGTATTTTGTGTCAACGGTTGGAGCCGACGAAGAATCGATAAAGCGATACATCGAATATCAAGGCCGGGAAGACCGAGGACAAACGCAGATAGAATTTTAGCTGCGTTTGCACAGTCAAAATAGTTAAGAAACCACGGCCGTGAGGCCGTGGAGTTTCATAAATATATATAATTATATTAGCTTCTCTTTTTTCTGAAACCAGCTAATCCCATTAAGCCAAAGCCTAACAGGGAAAGAGTGGCTGGTTCAGGGACAACAGGATCATCGCCGATTTCTCTGGCGAGTTTTTCAATGATAGCCGGCTGCAAATCATCAAAAGAATCAACAACGAGTAAGAAAGCCCCGTCTCCTCCAACGACGTTGTCAGCATAAAAATCCACGACACCGGTTTCATCATCAATAACAAGACCGTTGATGGCATCAATTCCCAAGGCCAGGGCGATATCGCGTGCACTTAAAACGTCTGCTACGCTGTCTACGTTTTCAATTCCGTCACCGGAAACATCCATAACAAGTCTGTCACCTTCGTAGATATTGGTGAAAAACAGATTGTCGGCTGTATCAATGGCATTGGCCACACCGGTCAAGCTGCCCAGATTGTTTGGGTCGGCTAAAGCAATAAGCGTGTCCCCAAAAGCAGAGGAGTTGGATTGGTCAACGAGAGTCCATTCCACAACTTCCGCGGCGCTACCGCTGTAGAATACGACATTAACGGCGATTTGTTCGTATTGTCCGTTATCAAGGGCATTGATAACAGCAGCGCTTTTAAAAGCATTTCCATAACCCTGGATTTGTGTTGCATATTCAGAAGCGCTGACACTTCCGGAAATGTCAATAACCAAACTCAATTCCAGGTCAACTGGAATTGTTGCGGCAGCTTGTGCTGAAGCCGGGCTGCTGGTCAGAGCCACAACTCCTATAACCGCTAAAAAGATGATGCTGATGTTTCTAAGTGACTGTTTCATTGAAAAACCTCCTAAATTGATATATATTTTTGCTGTGATGCGAAGTTAACGTATTAATTACAAGCAAGAAATGTACCAAATATTAATTAATGGAGTAAATTTATTGTTTTGTGAAATATTTGTTCATAATTCGTGTTTTTCTGTTCTTGCCTCTTTTGCTCAGTCTAGGACAGTCCTGGACAGGTATGCATGGATGTGTGTCTATTATTTTTAACATCAACAATATGTTAAACATATCATATAAATATATTAAGAGGTGAAATACTTGGAAGTTCCTTTAAAAATTAATTAGGCCCCGATGCCCTAAACACTTTAAGAATGTATTTCTCAAGCGGCTTCCTAAATAGTATTAATTTTACTGGTAAGAACGTTTTAAAATGAATATCATAGAAGTTGTTTATTTTACTTTAAGGTTTTTTCCTTTAAGGTGAATTAGCCTAAAAGATATGGGTGGTTGATAATGATCTCGAAAATTTTTAAATTTTAAAGGCCGTATCAATGGCAGCTGCTTTCCATAATAAAGAAGAAGATCAGAAAACGTTACCCCGCACAATCAAGCTGGGAGTCGGAATTGTGTTGTTTGTTTTGTTTGTTGTTTTTTTTCCTTTTACCTGGCATACGTCTTCTCCCATGGTTTCCTTCATTGATACTTTTTATGCCATGACGCCCAACCGTTGTCTCTATCGTCAGATTGGCCCGTTGAATATTTTGTGGTATGGGTATGCTTTGATCTTTTTTTCTTCCCTCTGGCTGGCTTACAGAAACAGGCGTCATGCAGACAATTCCCCCCGCTTTTTTCTCCGAAAGGGATTAAAGACACTCAAGACAGGGGCCTGGATTATGCTTTTTATATTAACATTTTTCCAGGTGAAATTTCAGCTTAGACAATTCGCCTTTGAATATCAGCATTTCAAAGGCGAAGATGTTCAGAATAAATATGCCCAAATTTATAAACAAACCTATGGATTTTCCCGCTACTGTCATCAACACATATCAGGGTATGCCCGGGCACGTCTTTTAAGTGATTTGTATCTTGAGAAGGGCCTGGGGTTGTTCTGGAAAACAGAACTTGCGTATTTCCTTTACCCTATCGATATTTTAAAACCCGATATCAGTGACCCTGACGTTCTCATTATGTTTATGAAAGATGAGCCTTTTAAGGCTCTGCCTCCCGGATTTCACTGGTTTTCTCCTTATGATCACAAGAGTCTCATGGCTGTAAGACAGGGAGGGCGGCGATGATCCCGGGCTTTGCGATAGGTATTGCTCTTTTTATCCCCTGGCTTATAGGGTCTGTTTCTTTGTCTTTTCTTTTTCCCAGGGAGGAGCTGACGGTCCCCGCTAAGATATCCCTCTCGTTTATTCTGGGCACCGGGATTTTGACGATTGTAATGTTATCCTGGAATATGCTGGGAGGTTCGTTTGCCGGGCAGGGGCTTCATCTTTTCTTGCTTGGCTTGATTTTTATAGGAATCATAAGGAGTGTTTCTAAGAAACGGTCTGGGCAGGGACAGCAAGGTGCTGTTAATGAGGATTTGGTGCGGAAAGAGTTATCCCGACCATCTCCTTATGAGATTTATTGGGAATTCTTAGACATCATTATTATCCTTTTTGTGGTTTTTCAGTGTGTTTATATTTTCTGGCGCGCCTTTCATATTCCCGTTTATGGATTTGACCCCTTGAAAATTAACACTCTTAATGCCAAAGTTTTTTTCTTTAACAAAAATATTGTTTTACCGCAGGATATTCTGTACCGGGGGTATCCTCTGCATGTCTCTCTCTTGCAGACATGGATGGTTTTGAATTTAGGTTATTGGAGTGACCAGATTGTTAAAGTTTTTATCCCTTTTTATCTTCTCTCTTATATTGTGATTCACTATGAATTTGTGAATTACTTTTTAAACAGCAGACGGGCTTTGTGGAGTGTCGGCTTGTTGTTTACATCCAATCTTTTTGCCCTGCATGCTTCATTAGGATATATGGATTTTACTCTGATGGTTTATAACTGTGTCACCCTTATGATGATTTTCTTGTGGTATGCGGAGAAAGAGACCCGGTTTTTGGTCCTCGCCGGGGTATTCGCCGGGATATCCACATTTACAAAACGGGAGGGCATGGCCTATCTTTTGGTTTACGGAGCTTTATTCGTTGGCCTGCTGTTTTCGGACAAATCTTTGTCCGGCCGTCGCATGAAAACGGCTTTAAACTTTATTTTCCCGTGTTTGGGGATATCTCTGCTCTTCCCGTTGTTTAAATTTATGAGACAAGGCATGTCTGTCGGGGTTGTTTATGAACTCGGTCGGCAGAATTTGGCCCGGATTCCGTTTATTTTCAGCAAGCTTATTCAGGAATTATTCTGGAGCGGGAATTGGAACGTCATATGGAGTTTGCTTGTTTTCAGCTCGTTTTTTTCGTTCCGCTCAAAAATTCATCCTTTTTTCAAATGGTTTTGCCTTTGCATGACCTTGTTTTTTGTTATTCTGTTTCTTCTGTTTCTTTGCACAAACGCTTATATCTGGATTGAGCAGAGAGATACGACGCTTTCCCGCCTGATTCTGCATTTTTTCCCTTTGGCCGTCTTGGCCCTGATTTTTATGGCGCGTCCGCAGCAAGATTCAGCCGGCCCACAGCAGGAATTATTGTAACCTATTGGTGCTTATGAGTTTGATTTGTGTGAACAATATATTTTCATGAATAGATTTTGCCGAAAAGTCTGTAAGCAGAAGGAAATAACGGAGGAAAAGGCCAAAACAGGTCCGGCCGGTTTTCGGCAAATATTGCGACGGAAGAATTTTTGTGTTATATTTATTAAGACTACGATCGTATAGTGGTAAACCTACCTGATTTTCCACACCAATACGCATCGTCCAGTTAAAAATAACCAGTTACTCATCACTAAACCGGAGAATTTATTTCTCCGGTTTTTTTTCAAGACTTAAAGCGATAAATTCAAACAACCGGGACATTTATATTGGAAGAATGGATGTTTTTTGATCGCGGACATTTTTATTTTGCCCGGTCTTCTGCGGATATTTCTTGCAAATAAGGGCGCTTAGTAGTAAAATATTTAAAACTATTACAGGGGGGTAATAGCTTTATGATTGTTAAAATAAAAAATTGCGAAGAAAAATAAGGCAACCTAATCTCAGGTTGCCTTTTTTTTATTGTCGCATCTTTTTATCTCAACAAAGGAGGACTGAGTGAAAAGGATAATTGACGTACATCGAGGCGAGATTATGGCGGGGCAGGGTGAGGTTGTTCTGGAATCTGATACGAACGGGGCCTGTTTGGTTATTTTAGCTTATGATGCTAATCATAAGATCGGCGGTTTAGCGCATGCGTTGTATTTTTCCGGCCGTATGGATAAAAAATGGCATTCGTCAACATTGCGGAGCGCGGCAGAGGCGATTGAGGAAATGGTCGAAGATATGGCTCTTATAGGGGCGGACAGGGAAAGTATTGAAGTGGCGCTTGTTACGGGAGAGAATGTCCCGCATGATGAGAATGACCCGGAATATATAAAGAATTTAAATTCAACTATAGAAATTTTAAAGCAAAAGAACATTCGGTTGCGGGAAAATTCCGCCCAGGACGCCGGACAGCATCATGTTGCCCTTGATGTCGAATCCGGGGAAGTCATATTTAAGTAGATATAAAGTATAAATCGGTCCTTTGGCTTCTAGGCAGATCTTGCAGAGGAGGGGGGAGGGTTTTTATTTGTTTACAGTAAAGCTAAGTCATTAATTATTAAACACGGGGAAGGCTATATGGATGTAAAATTAAAACGAAATATCACCTTGGTCGGGCATGCCCATAGCGGGAAAACCACTTTGGCCGAAAGCATCTTGTTCTTTTGCAAGGCAACGACACGAAAAGGGGATGTCATGCAAGGCACCTCCGTAAGTGATTATAATGAAGACGAGCAGGAACGCAAGATATCCATCAATTCAAGTTTCCTGAGAGTGAATTATAAAGATCATCAGATACAGATGATTGATACTCCCGGGTACATGGACTTTGTCGGTGAAACCGTGTCCGCCATTCAGGCGACGGACGCCGCGATCCTGGTGGTCGATGCTGTTAACGGCGTGGAAGTCGGGACAGAGGATGCCTGGGACAGATTAAAGGCCATGGGATTGCCGTGTCTTATTTATGTTAACAAAACTGACAAAGAAGAAGCGAAAGTGGATGAAGCCATCGCTTCTATCCAGGAGCAGTTGTCCAATAAGGCCGTTAAGATTGATCTTGAGTCTTCGGAATTTATTGAGGCTATTGCCGAATCAGATGACAAACTTTTAGAGAAATATTTAGAGGAAGGGACGTTATCCCCGGATGATGTTAAAGGTGTTTTGCGGCAGGCTGTCGTTGATGCGAAAATTTACCCTGTCATTTGCGGCAGCGCTTTAAATGATGAAGGCGTTGAAGCTCTGCTGGAGGCTGTTATCGCTTATCTCCCTTCCCCGGTTGAACGGCCCGCATTTAAAGGTCTGCTTTCCGATTCCGAGGAGGAAAAAGAAGTCTCTCTTTCATCAGAAGGGCCTTTCTCCGGCTTTGTTTTTAAGTCTCTTTTTGATCCGCATCTTGGACAGTTGTCACTGTTTCGGATCGTCAGCGGGACAATGCAGGCCAATTCGGACTGCTATAACGTCACCAACAAGACCAAGGAACATGTCAGCACCATCAGCCTTTTGCAGGGGAAGGAGCAGACAAAAGTTGTCCAGGCGGAGTGCGGGGATATTGTCGCATTGCCGAAATTGAAAAACAGCCATGTTTCAGATACCATCACCGCTTCCGGTGAAAAATATGCCTTTGCTCCCATCGCTTACCCTGCGCCGTCTTTGTCGGCATCCATCAAGCCTAAAACGCGGGCGGATGAGGAAAAGATATCAACGAGTTTGCATAGGATGTGTGAGGAGGACCATACTCTGCAGATCGAGCGAGACACCGAGACAAAAGAGCTTATTATCTCCGGGATGGGGGATTTGCACCTGAAGGTCATTCTGGACCGCATGAAAAGCCGGTATAATCTGGATGTGGAACTGGGGACGCCGAAAGTCCGCTACCGGGAAACCATTACCAAGACGGCCCGGTACCGTTACAAATATAAAAAACAGTCTGGCGGGCGGGGGCAATACGGGGACGTGGATCTGGAAATAGCCCCTATCCCCCGGGACGGCGAAGAATATGAATTTGTTAATAAGATTTTCGGCGGGGCTATCCCCAAGAATTATATCCCTTCCGTAGAAAAAGGCGTTAAACAGACGATTACCGAAGGCGTTATCGCCAAATCTCCGATCATTAATATTCAGATTAATCTTGTTGACGGTTCCTTCCACGCCGTTGATTCTTCCGATATGGCTTTTCAGATCGCCGGGGCTATGGCCTTGAAAGAGGCCGTGAAACAGGCCGGGCCTATTTTACTTGAACCGATTATGGAAGTGACGATCGTCATCCCCAGTGACTTCATCGGTCAGATTTCCGGGGACATCAGCTCCCGGAGGGGAAGAATTCAGGGGCAGGAGGCCAAAGGCAAGAATGAAGCGATCATAGCGCAGATCCCTTTGTCGGAATTGTTCAAGTATGCTACAGATTTGCGTTCGATGACAGGGGGCCGGGGCAGCTATTCCATGAAGTTTTCCCATTATGAACAGGCCCCGTCGAAAATAACGGCTCAAGTTGTAGAGGAGAAGAATAAAGAAGAAAATAAGGAATAAGACCTGTCTTTTTCTTTTTTGGGGCAGAGAATAATCATGATTATTCTCTGCCCTTTTTTATGAGACAAATTTTTATCATTCCTCTTGCTCGAGCTGTCATTGATGTTTATGATATATTTAAATTATTTTTTCAGGAGGGGTAAATGATAAGGACTCAAGACGAACGGATCAAGACAGCCGAATTTGTTTCTTTGTCTTTTTTGGTGTTTTTTGTTGTTCTATGCCTTGCCGAATTGCTGGTGCATCGTGTCATGCATATTGCGTTTATTTTAAGCACCGGCGTCCTGTTTTTCAGCAGTGCCGCTGTCTTTGGTATTGATGAAAAAAATTTGGACTGGCAGATCGATTCCTGGTCAAAGAATATGAAAATTTTCATGCTGTTATTCCTCATTTTTGTATCCATCATTTCTTTGGATATTATTAATATCGCTAAAAAGGCTACGGCCGGGGACCCGAAGGTCATTAATAATATTTTCAAGATTCGGGCATAATTTTATTTCTGAGATTTTCAAGAAAGGCAGTGACAGCTCACTGCCTTTCTGTTTGTCCCGTGGACAGGTTGAATTGAAGCCTCGAAAAATTTTAGGGAGTTAGGAATATTTAAGGTTTTTGTTCGAGAAATTTGACCATGCGGTACACCGTTTGATTAGCTGGAACATTTATATTGCGGGACCGGGCGAGTTGAACGACGATGCCGTTGAGCGCGTCGACCTCTGTCCGTTTCCCCGCCCGGATATCCTGAAGCGTCGAAGAATGATGTCCGGCGGTGAGAGGGAGGAGCCTGGAATAAAAAATGTCCAGATAAGCTTCGGCCGTGGACCAGTGAGTATGGTAGCCGGCGGCTTTCATGACGTCAAAAACTTCGGAAACAATGGTATTCATTAATTCTTTTGTTTCATCGCGTTGTCCGAGGTGTCCGTAAGGCACGTTAAGGATGGCGCCCAGGGGGTTCAAGGCGCAGTTATAAAGCATTTTGGCCCATAAATCCTTGCCAATGCTTTTCGTCGCCTGGCAGGGAATTCCTCCCCGGGTTATGGCCTGACATAAATCTTCAATGTCCCTTGTCTCTTCTTGGAAGAGGCTGCCGATATGGATGGCATCGGCATGCACGGTTACTTCGACGGTATAAAGGGCCGGCCGGATAAAACCCGTAATGACCCGGGCGCAGAAAATTTGCTCCTTGGGAAAAAAGGATGTGAATAAATCTGCATTGCCCCATCCGTTTTGGAAAAGGATGATTCTGGTCTGTTTGTTGTAGAGACGGGGGGTGTGACAGATGTCCTGAGCTGCCGTGCGGGAATCAAAAGATTTCGTGGAAACCAGGATATAATCATATTCTTGGGAAGGCAGATCATTGAGGGAAACATAAGCTCCGAAGCGGGAAGGGGGCGTCAAGTGCTCTTTGAATATCCCGGTGCGTTTTAGGCCGTGCTCTTTTAATGCCCGGACGGTTTCCGGACGTGAGATAATATCGACCGAACAGCCGGATGATAAAAGACAGGAATCAATACCTAATCCGACGGCTCCGGCCCCGTAATTCAGTATCCGCATAGGTTTTTCCCTTCAGTAGAGTTTGAAGTGTTTGGCTTTAAGGAAGCGGTCTTTGTCCCATTATAGATTATGATATGTTTACGGACAAGCCGGAGGTTTTTTCCCTCTCGTCCTTTTTTATCTCCCGTAGATTTTTGCGATACCCTTTATGGGGAGGGACGGATTCCGTTGTTTATTGTCTATTTTTAGGGTTCCCATATGCGTAAGTTTCTTGTATGATTGTAAGGATGATGCGGGTGAATTTTTCACCGGGGCAGGGACTATGAACTATATTATTTCCATTGTATGTTTATATTTGCTTCGTCTTGCCGGCCAGAAGATTAATAAAAAGAAAATATTCCAGAAAATTTTCTTGCCTCCGTCAATAACGAGCGGGCTTCTCGGTCTGCTTATTATCCAAGTGACAGGACGCTTTCTCCCTTCCGCCTTAACGCGGGGCTGGGAGGAATTCCCGGTGCATCTCATTAACATCGTTTTCGCCGGATTGTTCATGAGTTTTAGCTTGCCCTCCCTGGCCCCCAGAAATATCTGGAAATATTGCGGGCCGCAGCTTGTTTATGGCCAAATTGTTGCATGGGGACAATATTGTATCGCTATCTTTGTCTCTTGGGTTGTTTTGGCCCCGTCCTTTAATACTCCGCCGCATCTCGGCATTATTATCCCTTTGGGGTTCGAAGGGGGGCACGGGACAACGGCTGCGCTCAAGTCAACGTTCGAGACCCTCAACTGGGCCAAAGGGGCGGACTACAGTTTTGCCGCGGCGACTTTCGGTATCCTCTCCGCACTTGTGACGGGAATGTTTCTTATTAACTGGGCTGTCCGGCAAGGATACACGGCTGTCATAAAACGGACCGAGGATGTGGTGGCCGTGAAGAATCAGTTGAGTCAGGATGCCGGAGGGGATGCCTGTTCCGGGGGGGCTCCGGTGGGTTGTAATGCTTTTGGCGCATATCTCCTGCATCTTTTGCTTATTGCTTTGGCCATATTGATAGGGTTTGCCGTGAAGCACGGGTTCATGTTATTGGAATCCTTTATTTTTGTTTTGTCCGAAAAGCAGTTATTCCGGATCATCCCTTTGGCGCCATTCAGCATCTTTGGGGCGATCCTGTTATGCTATTTGTTGAAGTTCTATCTGCCGAAAATCCCCGTTGAACCGCGGAAGATGCAGCGGGTTTCCTGCCTGGCTCTGGATTATCTGATTATTTCGGCTATCGTGACTTTGAATGTTAAAAACATCGCTGAAGGTTTTATCCCCTTCCTGTGCCTGGTTCTGGTTACAGTGTTTTGGAATGTTTTTTGTGTCCTTTGGCTGGCCCGGCGTATCCTTCCGGACGCCTGGTTTGAACGGGCCATTGTTCAACTGGGGCAGTCTATGGGAGTGACGTCAACAGGACTGCTTTTACTTCGGGTCGTTGACCCGAAGATGGAAACAAAAGCCATATCAGCTTTTGGATATAAACAGCTGATTCATGAGCCTCTTATGGGGGGAGGCCTTTGGCCTTTTGTCGCTATTCCTCTGGTGATCATCCACGGCCCAACCATTGTTTTTATTATCAGTTTAATGGCCATTGTCATCTGGCTGTGTGTGTGGTGGATTAGTTTCCCAAAAGAGGCCGTCAGAGAAACTCAGCTGCCGTGAGAAAAGGAAACGTCCTGCCGGACGATCCCGTATGAAAGCAACGGAGGCTGATAAAATTTTAAAAAATTGTTCCATTAATGTTGAAAGTATAAGAAAATAGTTTCTATATTGGATATGTCCTAATATGGATCATCACTGAATGAAGGAGACAACTATGTCTAAAAAGGTTTTAATTGTCGAAGATGAAGAGGATATGCTCTCTGTGATGGATATGCGTCTTAAATCGACGGGCTATGATGTCCTTACGGCAGAAAACAGACAGGTGGCTCTGGAAAAATTCCGGGAAGCACAGCCGGACCTAGTTCTGCTGGATATTATGCTTCCGGATGGCAATGGTTTTGATATCTGCCAGCAAATGAAGGAGGAGCACGGGAATGTCAAGGTCATCATGTTTACGAATAAGGAACAGGCTATTGATGTAACCCGCGCCCGCCAGGCCGGAGCTGATGATTTTATTGTTAAGACTTCGGATTTAGTTTATATCCTGGATTCCATCAACAAGGTTTTAGAAACCTGAGGTTTTTTCGGAACAGGGAAACCCTCAGGGATTTATGGTGTTTTTGACGCGCGTTTCACCTGAAGAAGGATGTTCCGTTTCATTGTAGAGGCCTTCTAAGCAGAATGAATCAGCCGAGGCTGATATTTTTGTTTTTGTATGTCCCGGGAAGTATAGAAAGGTGGTCGGCAATGAATATGAACAGAAAGGAGTTTCGGTGAAAATCGGGGAAAAAAGTGTCAAAATATTCAATATCAAAAATCGTGCGGGATTCGCAGCTTTGTGTGATGACCATTTGACCGAGGGGAAGACACCCGAGGAGGCGTATGACAGGATGGTAAAAGCCATCAACAGAACTTACAGGAAAGCGTTGAAGATAAAAGTGTGATCATTATCCGGTTGGGACGTTGACGGCAGGGATAGAAGATTTTCTCTGCCGTTTGTTATTTATCGATATGTTTATGATCGTGCGGCAGAAGGCCGGCACCTCTTTGTATAAGATTGTTGGCTTCCCTGTCCCTCCCGCAGAGCAAGAGGAACATTATGGAAGAGAATGTCCGCCGCAACCGTCTGGGCGGAGAAAAAAGCCCTTATTTGCAACAGCACGCCGGGACCCCGGTTGATTGGTATCCTTGGGGAGAAGAAGCTTTCCGTAAGGCTCAGGCGGAAAGCAGGCCGGTTTTTTTATCGATCGGCTATTCAACGTGCCATTGGTGTCATGTTATGGCGAGGGAGTCTTTTCAGGACGTGGACGTGGCCCGGATTCTTAACCAGCATTTTATTCCTGTCAAGCTTGATCGGGAGGAGCGTCCGGACATCGATAATTACTATATGCAGGCCGTCATGCTTCTTGCCGGAAACGGGGGGTGGCCGATGAATCTTTTCCTGACACCTGACGGCCGTCCTTTTTTTGCGGGGACCTATTTCGCTTTGGACCGGCAGGGCGGACGTCCCGGATTTAAAGAGGTCCTGTTATCCGTAAAAGAGGTGTGGGAGAAGGAAAGAGGGAAGGTCGACCAGACAGCCGATAAAATTATGGCCTTGCTGAAAGAGGCACGGCCCTCCCCGGAGCCTTCCCCGGTGGAAGCCTCTTTGCTTCAGAAAGTTTTTCAGTCCATGGAGAGTCATTTTGACAGAAAAAACGGGGGGTTTGGTATCCGGCCGAAATTCCCCCAGCCGCACAGCCTTTCCTTTCTGTTGAGGTATTGGAGCCGCTCCCGTAACCAGGAAGCTTTATTCATGGTTAACAGGACGCTCCAGGCTTTGAGCCGGGGAGGCATCCGGGATCATCTGCGGGGCGGGTTTCACCGGTATTCCGTGGATCAATTCTGGCAGCTGCCGCATTTTGAAAAGATGCTGTGCGACCAGGCCCTGTTGACCGTCGCTTATCTGGAAACTTATCAGGTCACCGGGCAGATGGATTATAAGCGGGTGGCCGAAGAAACCATAGAATATGTATTGGGGAATTTACATGATGAAGGGGGCGGGTTTTATTCCGCGGAAGATGCCGACAGTTTGCCCCGCAGGGACGCCTCTGCTTCTCCACCTGTGGATGTGTTAGAAGAAGGGGCCTATTATTTATGGGATGTTCATGAGATAGATTCCTGCCTTTCCAAGGAAGAAAAAGAGATTTTTGCCTATTATTACGGGATAAAAACATCAGGGAACATCCGCAGCGGTCCTAAAGGCGCGTTTCCACAGAAGAACATTCTGATGATAGAGCAGGACTTGCTGCAGACAGCCCGTCATTTTCGAAAGAGGCCCGAGGAGATTGAAGAATGCCTTTGTCTTGCACGGAAGAGACTCCGGGGGGCACAGGCTCAGAGGCCCCGTCCGCACCGGGACGACAAGATCTTGGCCGATTGGAACGGGCTTATGATGGCCGCGCTTTCGTTAGGGGCGAGAGTTCTTAACAAACCTCAATATGCCCGAAGCGCCGAACAGACGGCTGATTTCCTGCTCAAAAACCTCGTCCGGGATGACGGACGGCTTTTTCACCGGTACCGGGATCAAGAGGCGGCCGTACTGGGCATGTTAGACGATTATGCTTTTTTTATTTATGGTCTCATTGAACTTTATCAGGCCACATTTAAAGTGGAATATCTGCAGAAGGCGCACATGCTGACAGAGAGCATGATCGAACTCTTTGAGGATCCTTCCGAGGGAGGTTTTTTCCTGACAGGTCAGGACGATCCGCAAATCATCGACAGGCAGAAATATATTTACTCGGGAGCTCTTCCTTCCGGCAATGCGTTAGCCGCTTGGGACCTGATCCGGCTTTCTCAATTTACCGGTCAAACCGAATGGTATGCCAAGGCCGAAAAGCTCTGCCGGTTTTTTTCCTCTGTCATCCAGGAAGCGCCGGCGACTTATCCGCAGTTGCTTGTTGCCTGTGATTTATTGTTGGGCCCGCGGCAGGAAATTATTTTCATCGGGAGGCAAGAGAACCCCGAGGTGCAGGCCATGCTGGATCATCTGAATCAATCCTTTGCTCCTCATGCTGTTGTGTCCCTGGTGCCTCCTTGTGCCGGGGAAACGGAAAAACAGGAATTTTTGAAAGCCTTTTTTTACGCTAAAAAACATAAACAGGCTTGTCCTGCCGTTTATATCTGCCAACAAGAGACGTGCCGGGAGCCGATAACGGATTTTTCGGAGTTTACCACGGCGATGCAGGCCCTGGACCGATAGGGCTTTTGAGGGGGAGTTTTTAAGAAAGGAGAAAGCCGTGACATCAAATAAAAAAAGCAACCCCTGGTTGGGATGGGTTGTTGTTTTTATCTCTGTAAGTATCGCTTTTTTTGTGCTTTACCTCTCTGCCCATGAAAGTCTGTGGCCTTAGGCAAGGGGCTTTCCCTATTTTTTGGACTTGAGGGCACATTGCGCCCCTTCCCCGCTGAAGTCGTATTCGCAGGTCATTAAATTTCTGGTGTACCCTTCATAATGAACGTCAACTTTTATCGTTTTGACTTTTTTCTCCCATTGAGGCGCCAGAGCCTCCAGCTGGTCTTTCGCCACAGTCATGGAAGAGTCGATGGAGACATTAGACGGTAACGTGAACTCGTAGACGACAAATTTGTCCCGTTTATATTGCTTTTGTTTGAATATCACTTTTTTATCGGCATCCTGTTCGTGCTGAAAGCTGAAGTTGTATTCCCATGCTCCGTAGCCTTCCCAGTTCCAGCGCAGGACAGCAATAGGATTATGAACATCAACGTCTTGATTCTCGGAAAAAAAGAACAATTGAGCCTCTTCCATGACAGGATTGTTCTTTTTGACATCGTCATAGATCTTCTGGGAGACCGTTTTGATAAACTTGCTCCTAGCCCCCCTGGGGACTTTTATGGTAATGTCTTTGCGGCGGAAATCGTTCGGTCCCGAAGGCTTCACCCGGACAATATGATATGTCAGCCGGGCCTGTTTTGATCCGTCACGCACAATCCCGGCCAGGAACAGGACCGATAAAATAAATGCACAGACAATAAATCCGTACAGGAGTTTATTGGCCAGGGCCTTGGAGATGGCCGGAGGTTTCGGGGGCGTGGCCTGCGGCGGGGCATCCTGAGGAGACGTTTGTTTGATTTCTGAGATAGAGATGACAGAGAGGCCTTTGGCATCGAGCTGGTCAAGAGCATGGTTCTGGCTTAAAGATTCAATCTCCCCGTCTTCATAGTCGCCGTTTCGGTTTTTGGCATGAAAACGGAACCGTTTCCTGGTTGTATCAGTCATGAAAGACATCCCCCTATTTTGAGCTTAAAAACAGCGCATGTTTGATACTGTATTTTTTTTATCATCTTTTCGGCTAACATGCAATCGAGTTTTACGATAATAATGCTTATCTTTTTTCCAGAGTCCCTTATAATATGAGGGAATTGTCTCTGGAGGTCCAGGCTGCGAAAGCCGTTTATACAAGGAGGGCCATATATGCCTGTCATGGAAATGAAAGTTATTCCTTTGGGAACGCCGACAGCTTCTGTCAGTGAATTTCTTGTGCCGGTCGTCCGGATTCTTAAACAAGAACAGGACTTCAAATATCACATAACGTCCATGGGTACGATCATCGAAGGGCCTTCCTTGGAGACGTTGTATGTCCTGGCGGCAAAGATTCATCAGGCTGTATTGGTGCATGCGGACAGAGTCGTTGTTTTCCTGGAAGTGGATGAACGCAAGGATAAAGTTTTGTCTATGGATGGGAAAGTCCGTTCTTTAGAGGAAAAAGCGAGGGCCCAGTAGGAGAAAATGGATACCGGATTACCGCCCCTTTTTATTGAGCGTTTGCGGCATATCGTTCCCGAGGAGAATTTTTCCTGTGTGATGTCTTCCTTCATGTCGGAGCCTGTGCTCAGTCTTCGCATTAATACCCTGAAAACCGACCGCAAAGAAATTATTGCTTTATTGAAAGAAAAAAAGATCGCTTTTCAGGATGTCGACTGGAATCCCGCGGCCTGGGTTCTGGAAAGTCCCGAGGCTTTGAATTTGTTGGAGACATCGTATTTTGACAAGGGCTGTCTTTACAGGCAGAGTCTAGCAAGTATGTTGCCGGCACTGGTCTTGAATCCTCTGCCGGGGGAAAGAGTCTGTGATCTGTGCGCCGCTCCGGGAAGCAAGACGACACAAATGGCCGCTTTAATGCAGAATCAGGGAAGCATTGTCGCCGTGGAAGCGATCCGGTCAAGATTTTACAAGTTAAAAAACGTCGCCCTTCGCCTGGGGGCTGAGAATGTGTCTTTTTATTGTCTGGATGCCAGGCGTTATAGAACATCCGGGGAGGCGTTTGACAAGGTGCTGGTGGATGTCCCCTGCAGTTCCGAAGGCCGTTTTCATATCCGGGCCCCCAAGACGTATTCTTACTGGAGCCTGAGAAAGATCAGGGAGATGGTCAGAAAACAACGGGGGATTTTATTGGCCGCAGGCCGTTTGTTAAAGCCGGGCGGGATATTGGTTTACTCCACGTGTACCTTTGCCCCGGAAGAAAACGAGGGTGTGCTGGACTGGTTCCTGAGAAAGACGGACCGGAATTTTCAGATCCAGGCCATTGATCTGCCGTCTGTCGCAACCTATCCGTGCTTGGAAACCTGGCAAAAGCGGGATTTTGATGCCCGCCTCACACAATGTTGCCGGGTTCTTCCGACCCGTTTTATGACAGGTTTCTTTTTGGCTAAACTGGTCAGAACAGCATAACGGGCTCTTGGCGGGCATATTGCTGATGTGTTTCCCGGGGGGGAGGGTATAATATAAAAGGCTGAACGTCTGATTCTTCAGATTTTTTTTAAAATTTCATTCTGAGGAGAAGCATGTCGGAACCGGCGATTCATATCGGTGTTTTATACGTGGATCTGTTTATCGGGGAATCTTTATCCCTCAAGGATAAGCGCATGGTCTTAAGGCGTTTGAAAGATAAAATCAGGCCGTCATATAATGTGTCGATGGCTGAACTTGACGGCCATGATAAATGGCAGACAGCCATGCTGGGCTTCAGCATGATAGGGAATGACCGCTCCTATATTCAAAGTGCCTTGCAGAGTATTCTGAATCTCATTGACGGGTATCACGCCGTTGAAATCTGTGATCACCAGATTGATTTTTTGTAGGACCGATTGTGCCTGATTTTTCGGGCCAGGTAATTATAAGCATGAAAAACATGGAAAGTCATAGCGGCGCAAAAATAAAAGCTGTAGGGCTGATATCCGGAGGCCTGGACAGTGCTTTGGCTGTCCGGCTTATGAAAGATTTAGGTGTTGAAGTCTATGGGATTTTTTTTGTCTTTCCCTGGGGAAATGAGAAGATGCATCATGTCCGGGCCATGGCTGAGGAACAGCATATCGCCTTGAAGATTTTTCAGCTGGAAAACGACTATCTGGAAATGCTGAAGCGCCCGCGGTTCGGGTACGGCAGCGCCTTTAACCCGTGCATGGATTGCCATTTGTTTATGATGGAAAAAGCCGCGCAATACCTGCTGGAAATAGGGGGGGAATTTATTTTCACCGGAGAAGTTATGGGCCAAAGACCGAAATCTCAAAAGAAGGACAGCCTGCGTGCCGTTGAGAAAGCCTTGTCTTTAAAAGGGCGACTGCTGAGGCCTCTTTCAGCTCTTTTGCTGCCGTCCACGGTTCCCGAGGAGGAGGGGATGGTTGACCGGCGCCGGCTTTTAGATATTTCCGGCCGGTCCCGGAAAAGGCAGCTGGCCCTGGCTGAGGAGTGGGGGATTAAAACTTTTGCGCCGCCGGCCGGAGGCTGTTTGCTGACGGAACCCCCTTTCGGAAATAAGATGAAAGATTTTCTGCAATTCGGTTGTCGCCATTATCGGGAAACAGAGATCCTGAAATGGGGCCGGTATTTTCGTTTGAGTGAGGATTCGGTGGCTGTTTTAGGACGGAATGAATACGAGAATCATCAGCTTCAACAGCATGCCTGGCCGGAAGATCTGCTGATGCAGCTGGAGGAGGCCTATCCGGGGCCCGTGCTTATTTTAAAATCCCGGAATCCTTCCCGGACCGTGTTAGCGACAGCCGCGGCTCTCATTCAATGGCATTCAAAATATAAAGAGGCGGAGCCCCTGCGGGTTTTATACTGCCCGGTTATGAACCCGCAGGATAAAAAGGATATCCGGGCTTTAAAACTCGCTGAACAAGAGATCCAAAGCAGGCAGGTTAATTAAAGGAATTGCCGGACTTCCCCATGAAACGTTCTCCTCACCAGCCCACAAAATTTTATCAGAAAATTTTTCTTCTGTTTCTCGGATGTGTTTTGACGATATTGATTTTAGAAGCGGGATTAAGAATAGGAGGGGCCGTTTTTTCTCTTCTTCAGGAGTCCTCGAATAAAGCGACCTTTGACCGGCAGGAGTTCCGGATTTTATGCATTGGAGAATCGACGACGGCTTTGGGCGGCGAGAATTCCTATCCGTCTCAACTGGAGCAGATATTGAACCGGAAACAGTCCCGGATCACGTTCAAGGTCATTAACAAAGGGTTGGTTTCGAAAACTTCCTCGGATATTTTGGCGCGGCTTCCCAGATATCTTCAGACATACCGGCCTCAGGCCGTCGTCGCGATGATCGGAATCAACGATTCGCTCAAGATGCAGGCACCCGTTCAGAACCGGGGCGGCGTGTTTTCTGTTTTTTCCCGTTGGCGGACCTGCCGGCTTCTGCAATATCTCAAGCTTCATATCACGGCCAAAATGCGGGAGTGGCGGGGAGGGGATTCTTATTTGGACCAGCATAACGCGGAACGGCAGCGGATTTTAGAGGAGGAATATATCAGTGATGCCAAAGGCTCGGAAGCGGCCCAGGAAAATATTCAAAAGATACAGTCTCTGATAAAAATTCTCAATATTCAGATGTCGCAGGAAAAAAATATTGAAAAGCGGAAAAAAGGATATCTGCAGCTTAGAAAACTGAGAACGCTGGAAAGTTATTATCATGTGCATTTAGGATGGTTTTACCGGATGCATAAGAGATATCCCGAAGCCGAAGAGCAGTTTGAACATGCGATTCAGCTGGACCCCGATAATTATGGGGCTTATGTGGAACTAGCCCGCAGCTATGCTGAAGAGGATCATTGTGATAAAGCGCTGCCTCTTTTAAATAAAGCCGTTACCATAAACACGGATACTGTTTTAGCTCATATGGAAATGGCCCGTTGCTATGAAGCGCTCGGACGGGAAAAAGAGGCCAAGGACATTTATGAAAAAGTCTTTGAGCAGGATACTAAGCTTTTTAAAGTGGACGGCACCATCGGAAAGTGGCTTATGGATCATAACTATCTCGAGGAGGCAGAGGTCGTTTTGCAGGAATCGGTGAAAGAATATCCGGATGATTTTTTGCAATATGAACAATTAGCGCAGCTTTATAGAAAGATGGGAGACGGAAAAAAAGCCCGGCAGATGGCGCAGAAAGCGAAGGCCCTGCGGGAGGAAGAAGAGAGCTATTTGCCGGTCACGGTCAGGAATTACCGGGAGATCGCCAGAATGATCCTGGACCGGCGCGTACGTCTTTTTTGCATGCAATACCCGCTTAGAAATGTCGGGCCGCTTAAAGAAATTTTTTCGGATCAGCGGGATATCGTCTTCTTGGAAAATAAACAGAATTTTGAGAATGAGCTTCTGCACGGAGAATATAACGAGATTTTCTCGGATTCTTTTGCCGGTAATTTCGGCCATTGTACGCCGAAAGGCAACCGTTTAATAGCGGAAAATGTCGCTCAGGCGATTCTTGCCGGAACAGCAGGCCCTTAGTTAGGGAGTCAGGAATCCATGACGGATGAACAGGAAAGAATAAAAAGAGAAAGAGATATCATTCACCTTTATGATTTTGTCGCTCAGCAGGTTTTAGCCGGTCTGTACAAGTCGGATATTATTGATAAGTTAGTCGAACTGGGGGTGGACCAGGTGACGGCCTCTGAACTCGTTAGTGAGATGGAGCGCAGAATGAAAAACATGCTGGCCCGGGTCATCCTTTGCATTATGCGGAAGAAAGGGCTGGGCTACCAGGTATGCAAGGAGGTCAAATACCTGGGGTTTCAGCCTTTCCTCACCCAGGATGAGGCGACAGGTTTAAATAAGGTGAGGCAACTGGTGCCGGATCTCATTATTTGTGACTGTCATTTGCTTGCCTCTCACGGCTGGGATTTCATGAAATCTTTAAGAGCCAGTCCGATCGGCCGGAAAATTCCGGTCTTTATCTTTTCAGACCGGCGTCTGCAGAAAGATTCTTTTGCTTCTTTTAAATTTGTGGAATTTATCGAAAAGCCTGTCCAGGTGCAGGATATCTGTTCCCGTATTAAAAAGATTTTTGTGCTCCGGGGGTAATGGGCTTTTTTTGAAATCCTGATCCAGCACGGATGGTTGCTTTATCGGCGTCCGCCTTCCTTTAAATTCTCTGTTAAGATCCAAAGAAAAATTAAATGCACGCCCTGATGTGGACAGGCACATTCTGCCATCCGGCCTGTGGAGTCCCGAAGACGGGTGACGATCATTGGTTATTCAGCTGTTAAGCGGTTTGTCTGTTCTTGCTGCAGGTATTTTTCTGCCTCTTTTTGGGATTGGAAAGGGACAATGCCTTCGTGCTGTCTGAAAATAAGATAATATTTCGGAGAAAGGGTGTTGATATATCTCCGGAAAAGAAAATCGGAAGTGTACCCGAGTATCTCTTTCTTTTCCAGGTTGTTTTCGGCCGTTACGCGGAAATAATTCGGGGTGTCTCGGCTTACAAAGAAAAAAGAGAACCCGGGTTCTTCTTTATGTTCATTGACAAATTGTCCTAATTCTCTGATAAACTGAGTCCAGGGAGCGTATTTTTTTTGAGCAATGTTATTTAACATGTATACTTTTGAAGCATTTAAAGAAATTCCGAGCACTAGCACAACGACAGTCAGGCTTGTCAGCATTTTTTGGTGCTTAATAAAGATATTATGGATGACAAAAAATATACAGTAGCTAATAATGGCCGGGAATATGGTCAGAATATAAAAATGGTATAGATTATTAGAAACATACGAGAGGGTTTTTCCTGATGTCCGGAAAAATACCAGGACAAAAATATAAGCCGTAAGCATTAAACTGCATAGGGATGTCATGATAAGAAGATCTTGAATTTGTTTATTGTGACAGGCCTCGCGTAGCTTAGGGCTCAGCCGGATTTTGTCTTTGCTCAGGTTGTAAATAAGCATGCCCCCTGTCGTCACGGCGGTCAGCAGAAGAAGGATATTTAATATGAAGAAAGTTTTTGTGTGCGGGTCATATTGCATGATGAGGGAAAGGTTCATGAATTGGGCATAATTTTTTTCATCGACAAATATCATGAACGCCGCAGGAATAACCGGAAGGCTAAAGCTGGCCAGGAGAAGGGAGACGAAATGCATAAGGAGTTTTCCGGGAGAAGCCAGAGAAGCAAAAAAGTTTGATCCCTGGGAAAGACAGCCTGTTGAAAATCTCAGGTTGAAGTCGATCAGGCTTAAATAAAAATAGATTATCACGGGCAGAAAGAGGAAAGTCAAATTGTTGAATTTCCGGAAGCATCTTTTGTCCGCGTCATTCCCTTTCCTCCGGGGAGACAGAACAAACTTGCGGTGAATCAGTAAAGTGCCCCAGAATATTATGGCAGCGACAGCGCCGAACTCATTGATAAACACAGCGGGCAAGAGGCATCCGATCATGCTCCATAAATTCTTGTGATTTTTCTGCTCATTTTGAACGTAATGAATAAAATGAATAAAGGAGAAGAGAAGCAAAATTATGAACACTAAGTAGCCGTGCATGTGGTGCCATGTCACCAGATCGTGTCCGATGTATAAGACAGAAAAGAACAGGACAAAAAGAAATGAAATGTTGTGGCTCTGAAGCGTATTTAATGCTCTAAGGAGTAAAGACAGGATGATGATATGAAAGAAGAAGCCCGTTATTTGCCAATAAATGAAATTGTAACCCCAAAGCCATTTCTCAAGGGAAAGAAGAACATAAAACAGCGGGCGGAATAAGATGCGGTCTCCGGGATAAATAACCCGTGTCCGGCAGTAGGAATAACTGTAATTAATTAACTCTGTCAGGTCTTCTATGTCGGCGGTTTCGATGAGATAGGCGATATGGTCGCCTTTGGCCCGGATATGAAACGAGGGAGAGAAGACAATCAAATTAACCGTGATGATAATCAGTAAAGAAAGAAAATATGTTTTTCTGTTTCCGAAGGGTTTTGATAATGTCGCCATAACTATAAACAACCCTTTAGGTTTATGGAGGTCGTTTCCCGGGAAACTCCTTTGAGAAACATGAACAGTGCGATTGAATTTTCTTATGTTTAAGATACTCTTATCAGGAAGTTTTGTCCATATGTTTGCCTTTTTTTGATGAGCCCGGCATTTTTGCCCCGTTCTTTTGCGCCTTTTTTATCCCGGACATTTCAGACGTTTACTGCTAGACTATTAAATAAAAAATTTAATTTATAAAATTTAAGCCAACATACATGCGAGCGTTCCTTCAATTTATTCGAAATTACCCTGCCGCGCTTTTGCTTTCTTTTGCCTACGTATTTATTGCGTTCCTTTTGTTGTCTTATGATCATGTCTGGATGCATCCTGAGCAATTCTGGATAAAAAGCCAGATATTGGACCAAGGAAAAGATCTCAGCCTGCAGGATTTTCAGCTTGGCTTAAACTGGAATGTTTTCGAATATGCACCCCGGATATCCAGGCCGCTATCTTCCTATTTTGAAATTATCGATACCAAGTTTCGTGTTTGGTTATGGCAAGCCGTCGCTCCGCACCCCAGCTTATCCTTGACATGGATATTTTCTTTAATATTATCCCCCATTTTTATGTTCCGGTTTCTTCGAAACATAAAAATAGACGCCAATACCGCTTTAGCTGCTGTCGCTTTTTATTTGCTGTCCCCCGGCTTCTTGTCGCTTGTTGTCATGCTTTTTCGTCCAGCGAAAGCCATGACGAATTTTTCCATCATCCTGTGCCTGTTTTATGCCTCAACGCTATGCAAATCATCACCACCCCATTGTGACAAAAGCCGTTCGTTCCCCTCTTGGCGTTTCGCCGGGTTCCTCATGTTGATGCTCATAAGTTTCTTCTGGGACGAAACAGCACTTCTCATTTACCCTGCTGTTGTGTTATTTTTTCCGTATTTACTGACGGATAGGGTGAGGCTCACGGGGTTCCTGTTAATCCCAGTGCTGGCTTTGTTGTTGTATACAAAGTTTCTGCCGATGATGACAAACTCCGCCGGCTGTTTTGATCCGATTCAAGGATACGGCAAGATCGAAGGATTATTTCATGAAAGAACCTTCAGCGTGTTTATTCAAAATTTGTCCCGAAACGCAGCATTATTAATTTTTGATACGCTGGGGATCGTCAAAATCTCTCCCAACAGTCTGGTATGGTTTAAGTTGTTAGGGGCGGTGAACTGTTTATGTGTCATAACGCTGTCGGTCCTTGTCGTCCGCGCATTTTATCAGCAAAGACGGATTCCCCGGGACAGCACGATCCATATCGAACTTATCCTATGGGCTTTCGGATTGTCAATGCTGATATTGTTTCATAATTTGTTTATGACTGTTTCCAATGTTATCTGGGGGCCTTATTGGTACGGAACATATTGGTCTGTATTTTTTGCCATATTCTTGGCACGTTTATTATTCTTATCCCGGTTGAATAAAGCTGTTGTTTTTGCCTGCCTGTTTTTTATTCAAATGAATCTTTGTTTTGTTTTCATTGAAACTAATAATATATATAAGAAGTACCATTATTATCCTTATCATCCTTCCCGGATAAAACTTTTATTCCTTGGGCAGGAATGCCGCTTTGACCCGTATAATAAACCGATCTATTCTGGGCCTTTTTTAAAAGAAAGAATATATCGCATCTGGCGATACAAGGGGCGTGGGGTCGCTTTGCAGGAAAACGCTGCCCCTCAGGAATTAAAAGGAATCCTGATCGAACTGGATCATAAAAATTACCGTCACGGTTACCCCTATCTTAATGATAATGACGGGTATACGATAGATTTATAATGTTTGTCATGTGTTTGGAAAGCTGATTGTCTCGCATCACCTGAAGGGATGATTTGTTCATATTATTTCAGGGGCTGAGCGTGAAAATTAAGAAAAGCGTTTATAAGGATATTTTTGCAAACAAAGAAAATGGTTATCACTATCGGGACGATTAGTGTAAACTATCTGATGGCGCCTGACTCAGGGTAAAGTCAGGCCGTATAAAAATCATTTTAATGTAGGAGCAAACGAATGTCCTCCATAGACTGGGTCTACATTGAATTAATGTGCCGGATGTTTCTGATCAACATTATTCCGTTTTTTTTGGTTTTTCACCTGGTTATGAAACGCCGGGAGCAGTTCAAAGGAAAATATTTCAGTGAACTGGACCTGGTCGCCAAGGAAATTCAGATTGTGGGGTTATTAGGATATTATGTGATTTTGTCCATTTTCTTCCTCTCGATCCCCGTCCTGCAATATTTAAATACAAAGCCCGGATATAATATTTTGTTGGTCGAACCCGACGGCTTTACTGTTTTCATTATTGCGTTCCTTTCCTTCAGCCTGGTCGTCTGTTCTGTTTATTTGAAAAATAAACGCATCTGGGCCTATCGCTTGTCGTCTTTTATCATCGCGGGATTGCTTGTATATTCTTTTTTCTCGATTCTCGAATGGGGTTTCATATCCATCGTGCCTGTCACGGTATTTGCTTATTTGCTTTTCCGGCTCAAAAGGCCTCATTTGCGGGAAGAATTACTGCTCACGGATAAAAAGTGAAAAAGAGACATTTTAGGATTGCTGTATTCTGCTGTTTTTTTCTCAGCCTGCTTGTTATGTCTTCATCCTTCCTCGCCGCGCAAAGCCTTTCCGATATTGAACAGCTTATCGCCGGAATTCAGCAGGATTTCGGGGCCCGGGTTATTTTGACGGAACTCCCGGCTGTCCCGGAGACGAAGATTGTTGTCGCTCCTCCCGGCCCGGAAGATGCCAAAGACGTCCATGCCTTTCTGTTGCTTCTTAAAGAAGAACTGGGGAGGTATCCGGATTGTTTTTTTAAAGAAATCCGTTTAAAGTGTGTTTTTTTAGTTAAGAGGCAATTTTATGAAAATTCTCCTACGGAAGGGCTTTATCAGATAGGTCATGATTTTATCATGCTTGATTTCCTGCGAAACCGGGGAAATAAAATAAAACAACGGCATAACATTCATCATGAATTGTATCATATGCTTGAAAACCAAGCAGGCTTTTCCTGGGCAGGAGACCTGTGGGGGAGTATGAATGTTCCGGGATTTCAATATGAATATCCCCGGCCCCGTCAACGCTCCGCTAACCCGTTAAATTATTACGCGCCTTCCATTCCGGGGTTTGTGACTGATTATTCCATGAAAAGTCCGGACGAGGACCGGGCCGAAATATTTGCGTCTCTTATGGTAGAGAATCAAAACCGCATCGTCCATAAGTGGATAAAGAATGATGCGATATTAAAACGAAAGGTGGAGATATTAAAACAAACTTTAACCGACTTTTGCCCTGAAATGAATCCTCTTGTTTCTCCTATGGGAAATTCAGAGTAGACTTCATTTCTATTGTGTTGAAAGGGCAGGGATTAAGTAAGGCCGTTCCCCGGGAGCGGGAGGGGGCCCTATTTTAGGGGAAAATGTGGCAATTTTGAAAAAATGTGAGGATTGTGTGAAGGTATTTGCCAAAAGGTAATAATGTTTTATAATATAAAAAAAGAAAAAGGGGTATAAATGAAAAAATTACTAATATTAACTTTAATACTTACTAATATTATTTATAACGCTCCTATGGCTTTTGCCAAACATCCCCAAGGGAATTATGTCGAAAAGGAGTATTATGATAATGGTAACCTTCGGCTCTATGTTAAGTTCCGGGACGACCTGATCGTCCGGAAGAAGGCTTATTACCGTAATGGCCAGGTGAAATTGGATTATGTTTATAAGAACGGGGAAGTGCTTCGCAAATTAAATTATCATGAGAACGGACGGAAGGCCAGTGTCTGGACAAGAAAGAGTGGCGTTACGAAATTTTATTACCCTGACGGTCGTTTAAGGGTTGTTGTTGACGATGCAATGCCAGGAAATTAAAGCTCAATCTTCCTGCCTCGTAAGAATTATCCGGTCCTTTATTTTATGTGTATGAATCTGTTATTCTGTCTACCGCTGTGGCCTTGTGAGATTGAGGGGATGCTGAAAGGAAGTTGTAATGTCTCCGGTTTTATTATTAATTGTTTTTGGGTTCCTTTATCTTGATTCTTTCGTTATCAGGAGACAAGATCCTGCCCTGTATAAAAAATATTTTCAGACCCTGACCTGGCCTGTGGCCGTGTACGGATTCTTACTTCTGATCGCATTCGTTTTTTCTCAGCAGTGGGCACAGCTTTCAACGTATTGCTTCTTTTTTGTCCTTCCGGTTTATTTGGTTAAACGGTATGGCTTTACAAGACATTTGCCCGGGGAAAGAAAGGACCCGGAGGTCCTTGGGCTTCGTCTTTCCCTGTCCGTGGACCTTTTGGGATCAATCCTGATATGGTCTGTATGGATGTCCCTGTTTACGTTGGGGCTTAAGATCCTTTACAGCCTTTACCCGCCGCTGCAATCCGAACTGGGGGAAGTTGTGGTTATTTCTGCCGCCTCCCCGCTTGTTCTTTTATGGATTATCCGGCGTTCCGTGCATAAGTATACGTCCATATCGTTCCTGGAAATACTCGGGCTTAAGCGGCATAATCTTTCTTGGTGGAAATTGACCGTCGTGCCGTTTTTGGCCGGTGCCTGCATGGCGGGGATTTCCAGCTGGATTATTTATTCGCGGGAAACCCAGCCGGCCACTCCGCTCAGCCAGCTTGCTGAATCAACAACGGCCATGTGGGTCTTCCCGGCGTTGATGATTGTTGCGGTTTTTATGGCGCCTTTCCTGGAGGAGATTCTTTTCCGGGGGTATTTTTATTATATCCTGGAGAAGATCAAAGGAAAAAAGGCGGCGATCATTATCATTCCATGCCTCTTTGCCTTGCTGCACGTTGAACAATATTGGGGGGATTGGCTGGCCATATTGGTGGTGGCCGTCCTGGGTTTGATCCTGACTTTACAGAGAATGCGTACGGGATCGGCTATCCCGGGGATTATTATGCATTATGTTTACAACGGCGGCATGACCTTTATTTCTATTGTCATTTTTGCGATGAGTAATCCGACTTATTTTGAATTTCAACAACAGTATCACGAGCTTGACTTCAAGGGTAAAGAAACGCTGTTGCTTAAAAGCATTAACCATCAACCTTCATCTCCGGGGCCTTATAATGATTTGGCCTGGATTTATGCTGAAAATGACATCCATTTGCCCCGTGCGCTTGAATTGATAAATAAGGCCCTGACTTTGGATCCGGATAATTTTGCTTTTTTAGATACCAAAGCCGAGGTCCTTTACAAAATGGGGCGGATACAGGAAGCCATTGATATTGAAGAAGGTTTGGTGAGGGAATACCCTGACAATGTTTATTCGCGGCAACAACTGGATAAGTTTAAATCTGATTTGAAAGAATAAACATTTTTGGGGGGGCTCTCTGAGCCAGGAAAACCCATCGGAGGCGGGAAGGCCTCTCAACAACGCTCTGCAGACGCACAAAGCATGAGTTTTATGGCAGGGCTAAAAAGGTAAAGGTTTTATTAATAACTATGCGATATTTTTGTCTTTTTCTTGTTTGCCTTTTTTTAGGGGCTGAAGTGTATGCGGAAGAATCCGGGGCCCGGATTCCATCGCTTAAAAATGAAATTGTTTCTTCCGACGATTCGTTGCCGGTCCCGATGAACGAAACTGTTCCGGAACAGGAGGGGCTTTCCCCGGGTAAGACGAAGGAATTTTTTACCATAGAGTTGGATGTCCAGCGGGCTGTCGCTGTCAGTCCTGCCGCTGCCCCGGAAGAAGATAAGAGAATGGAAGACGAGTGGGATCGGGTCATATCCGAAGTGGATTTTGCCCGGACCCCTTTGTCGGATGTCATAAAAGTTTTGACAGAAAAGAGCCATTTAAATATTGAAGCTGATGTCCTGCCGACTCGGTTTATCACTTTGTGCTTAAAGGATGTTTCCCTTGAGAATTTATTGTCCGTCGTGACGTTGATGAGTGACTTGGCTTATATGCAGGAGGAGCAGGTCATTCGTGTTGTTTCCCGGGAAGAGTATGAACAGAAGATGGGGCGTCCTTTTGCCCCGGAAACACAGGTTGAAGTTATTAAACTGGAATACCGTTCCGTGGATGACATGAAAAAGAATCTGGTGCAGCTGAAGAGCCTTAAAGGACATTTTTTCGCTGATGAAAAGAACCAGCAGCTTATTCTTATGGACAGCGAAGAACCCTTGAAGCAAATGCAATCTTTGCTGCGGTCCTGGGATACCCCGCCCCTGGTCACAAAGGTGTTTTCATTCCAGTTTGTTAAGGCGGACATTGTCGTGGAGAAGATCTCCAAGACACTCACCGAAGATCTGGGGCAGCTTGTTCTTGACGGGGACACGAATTCCGTAACCGTGACGGATACGGCGCAGAAAATATCGGAGATTGAGCAAATGATTCAGGACCTGGATAAACTTATTAAAGTCCGTTGGCGCATCCAGGTTTCGAGAATTCAACTGAATGAGGAACATCAGGGGGGCATTGACTGGGACGCCATTGTTTCCGATTATAAAAATTTTGATATTTTAGGGGATCAACAGAACGGCTCACCTGAGGAGAACCGGTTGAGCCTGGGCACAATTACGAAGGAAGATTTTCCTGTCTTAAAAGACGCCTTAGATGCCGCGGGCCAGCTTATTGATTTGAACGATTTTTCCGGGGTCTCCCAGTTAAATAGTGAGAAGGAATGGGGCTGGGACACGATGAATGTCCCCGGGGATTTTAAGGATGATGAAGGGTTTGCCATGAAGATGAAAATTCTGGTCAATGCCCTTCCGGAAAAGAAATATCTTGTCCGGCTGAGTCCGCATCTTCACTGGCTGGCCGATAATCGTCCGACGCTGGAGGCTTCTTCAGACAAGCCGTTTCAGCCGCAGGTTTCTGCGGAACTGCCGATCGACGGGGCGGACGTGATTATTCTGGGGGGATTGTTGAGAGAAAAAGAAGTTGAAAAAACGTCTAAAGTTCCCCTCCTGGGCGATTTGCCCCTTTTTGGCTTTATCTTTCGCAGTGAAAACAGATTTATTCTCCGTACGGAGTATATCATCTTTTTCATCCCGGAGCTTCAGGAGAAATAACCGTTCGGCAGGGATATATTAACAGGTTTATCGTGTCATAAACATATGCAGATTGCGATTCATTTTATGCGTCTTTCTATGAAAAAGATTTCTTTTTTATCTCCCGGCCGGGGACGGCTTTTTTTAGGGATTGTGCTGATACTGGCCGCTTATGGGCCGGTTTTAACGGGGCATTTTGTCTGGGATGATCAGAATAATTTTGAATGGAATCAAATGGCCCGTCAATTCAGCCTGGGCAATATTGTCCGGATCTTCAAGAGTACAGTTTGCGATATATATATCCCGTTAACGATCCTGTCTTTCTCCCTGGAACATCTTTTTTTTCAAGAGAATCCGATTGTCTATCATCTCGATAATCTGCTGCTTCATATAGGCGTGGTTTGTCTCGTCTATAAGTTCGCCCTTCAGCTGGGGGCATCCGCCAGGGCTGCCGGTGCAGCTGCCCTGATTTTTGGCCTTCATCCCATACACGTCGAACCTGTTGCCTGGATGAGCGCCCGGAAAGATGTGCTGTACGCGTTCTTTTATATGCTGGCTCTGGTGCAGTATATGAATTTTATCCGGACAGGAGAAAGAAGACCCTACTATGCTGCTATATTATTCGGATTCCTGGGCATGCTGTCCAAGCCTATGGCGGTGAGTCTGCCTCTTGCGCTTCTTGTTTGCGATTGGTTCCGCGGCAGGAGATTGTGCGGGAAAGTTTTGAAGGAAAAAATCCCTTTTGTGTTATACGCTGTTCCCGTAGCGTGGATAACCTACAGGCTGAATATGGGGGGGAGCCCCGGCAGCCCGGTCTCGGTAAATATTTTATTATGGCTGTGGTCGTTTGTTTTTTATGTTTACAAATTCTTTCTCCCGGTTCATCTCTCCCCGCTTTATTTTTACCCGCTCCCTGTGTCCTGGACCCATGTGCCGTACTTTTTATCTTTGCTGGCATGTGCCTTGCTGGTCCTTTTTTTACTCACTAAAAACTGTAACAAATGGCTGCATTTTTCTTTCCTGTTTTACCTGGTGTCGATTTTTTTCCTGTTGCGTACGGATCCCGTTTCCTCCGGGCTCAATCCCGTGGCGGACAGGTTTATGTATTTGCCCTGTTTAGGCTTCTGTATCCTATGCGGGATTCTGTATGAGAGGCTGGCTTCCGCAACGGCCAGCCACAGGATTCAGAGGATATCCTTGAATGTCGCCGCGGTATTCATCATCGGAGGGATGGCGCTGGGGACCTTTCAGCAGAGCCGGGTCTGGAACAACGGCTATTCTTTATGGGGATTTGTTTTGCGGCATGCCCCCCGTCATCCGGTTGCGCATTATAACCTGGGATTGGCCTATCTTAAAGACGGGAAAAAAGAGCCGGCGAAAAGGCATTTTCTGGATGCCGCGTTGTTTCAATCGGAAAATTTTCGAAATTATAATAATCTTGGGAATATATTTTATGAAGAAAGAGACTTAAAAAGGGCAAAAGTTTTTTATGAGCAGGCCCTGCGGTTGAATCCTGAGTATGCGCAAGCCAACAGCAATTACGGTGTTCTTCTTATGGAAGAAGGACAATATGAGCTGTCGGAGAAATATTTGCTGAAAGCCCGCGCTCTGGACAGTCGTGATCCGGAAACATTAAAGAATTTGGGGAACTTCTATGTGCTTCAGAACAAGCCCGAGCAAGCCCGGGAAATGTATCTGCAGGCGTTGGCCGGTCAACCGGACAGTTTATATATTCATAGTGTTTTGGGAGATTTATATATGAAGCAAGGGGCTCTGGAAAAGGCCCGCAAGCATTTTTCCGAGATTCTTATTTATCATCCGGATAACGCTTTGGTGCATAACAGCGTCGGTGCTATATATATGAAACAGGGAGAGACCGTTCATGCTGTCTATCATTTCCAGGAAGCTTTGCGTATTGATCCTCGTTATGAGAGCGCCCAAAAGAACCTGGCGATTGTTCTGGCTCAGGAGGACCGGCATTTTTAAAGGGCTGATTAAGGCGGGCCGGATGAAAACATGAAGAAGGGATTATGAAAATCATCACAGAAACAGATTTCGGGGCACTGCTTGTTGAACAGGGTTTTATCCAGCAACAGCAGTTGGATGAGGCCTTGCTGAAGCAGCAGGCGACACACGAGCTGTTGTGGGTTGTCTTGTTCAATTTGGGTTTTATCAAAGAAGAGAAGAGGATGTATCGACTGTTGGCGGAATATCTGGGGGTGGATTTTCTTGATTTAAAACTCCTCCGCATTGAGAAAAGTATTCTGCAGAGAATCCCGGTCACCATTGCGACTCATTATAAAGTCATTCCGGTCGATTATGATTCGGAAGAGGATCTTTTGACCATTGCGACCGCCCAGCCCCACAATATTTATATTCAAGACGGGGTTCATTTGGTGCATGCTTCAAAAATAAAAACCGTTTTGGCCCGGGAGCAAGATATCCTGGAGGCCATCAGGCAGTATTACGGGGTCGGAGCCGAGACGATCGCGCAAATGAAGGGAACGTTTGCGGCGGTGCACGAACAGGATAAGGGCGTTGATGATATCGAACAAATCGATTCCGATGCCTCAATCGGGAAGTTCATCAACCAGATCCTGCTGGAGGCCTATAAGGATCGTGCGACGGATATCCATATTGAGCCTTACGAAAAAGATTTGAAAGTCCGGTACAGGGTCGACGGAATTCTTTATGATACAAAAGTTCCTATGAATATCTGGCATTTTAAGGAAGCCATCAATTCACGGATCAAAATCATGTCCAACCTGAACATCGCGGAGAAAAGACTGCCCCAAGACGGGCGGTTTAAAGTTAAGGTCGGGGAAATCAACCTGGATCTCCGTGTGTCATTTTTGCCGACCCAGTTCGGCGAAAGTGTCGTGATCCGTATCCTCAGTTCAAACCGGCTTTATGATATGAATGATCTGGGGTTGTCCCCCAGAGAGCAGGCTTTGCTTGAGCAGTTGATCCAAAAACCCCACGGGATTATCTTTGTTACGGGGCCGACCGGCAGCGGGAAAACCACGACATTGTATTCCTGCCTCGCGCATGTCAACCATCCGGATAAAAAGATCATTACGATAGAAGACCCTATTGAATATCAGTTGAAGGGCATCACGCAGATACAGATTAATCCCGCGATACACTTGACGTTCAGCCAGGGGTTGAGAGCCATGCTGCGCCATGACCCGGACATCATGATGGTCGGAGAAGTCCGGGACAAGGAAACCGCCGAAATAGCGACACAGATAGCCCTGACCGGGCATTTGGTCTTCTCGACTTTGCACACGAATGACGCGGCCAGCGGGATAACCCGGCTTGTGGACATGGGCGTGGAGCCTTATCTGATTTGCAGTTCCGTGGAGTGTTTTATCGCGCAAAGACTCGTCCGCACGTTATGTCCTTTATGCAAGAAACCGGCTTCTGTTACGGAAGACATGCTCAAGATATTCGGAGCGTCGGTCCGCATAGAAACGTCGCAGACGATTTACGAGGCGGACGGATGCGAGTCTTGTCATTTCACGGGATACCGCGGGCGGGAAGGTATTTACGAGTTTCTTTCGCTGAATGAAGAGATTCGCGAAATGATTTTGTCCCGGGCCACAGCCAGCCAGATCGCAAGGAAAGCCAGGGATAAAGGTATGGTGTCGCTGCTGCAGCACGGCTGGGAAAAGGTTGTTAAAGGCCAAACCACGGCCAGTGAAATTATCCGAGTGACGAAGGATGATAAGAATTTCTAAGGGGAAACGGCGTTATTTATGAAACAGGTTTTCTATTATAAGGCTAAACAGGGGCCCGCACAAATTATCGAAGGGATGATTGAGGCCGATAACGTTGATATGGCTATCAGCCGTCTTCTTCAGACGGGGTATACGCCCCTGGATGTTAAAGTGACATCGGATAAAAAGATTCAGAAAAAGATCAAAAATGTTATATCTCCTTCCCCGTTGGCCCAGAAAGTCCGGGTTCAGGACGTTATGATTTTTACCAGACAGCTCAGTGACCTCGTCAATGCCGGGGTTCCTGTTTTGCGGGCTCTGCAGCTTGTTCATAAACAAATTAAAAATAAGCATTTCAAGCAGATGACCCAGCAGATGATCTCCGTCATTCAGGCGGGAGGGCCGTTGTCAACGGCCTTGACGCAATTCCCGGCCCTTTTTTCTCCGCTGTATGTCAATATCATCAGGTCAGGAGAGGTGGGCGGGAATCTTAATATTGTTTTGGACCGCGTCGCTGATTTTGTCGAGAAGGATTATGATGTGCGGGCCCAGGTCAGAACCAGTCTTTTCTATCCGGCTTTTTTGCTGCTGGCCGGCGGAGTGACAATTTTTGTGATCTTGACATGGGTGATCCCCCGTATCTCGACGATTTTTATTGATATGAACGAATCATTGCCGTTGGTGACGATGATGCTTCTGGCTGTCAGCCGGTTCCTGGCCCGTTTTTGGTGGTTGCTGATCGGGGCCGGTGTTTTGACCGGCGTATATTTAAAGCATCTTTATTCCACGACGGAAGGGAAGATAAAGATAGACGGTTTGAAACTGAAATTGCCTGTTATCGGACAGTTTATTAAGGACGTTGAAATAGGCCGGTTTGCCAGGACGTTGGGCACGTTGCTGGGCAACGGGGTAACGGTCGTCACAGCCATTGATACGGTTCAGCATGTCATTGATAATGAACTCCTGAAGCAGGATATCGCTAAGATGACGCAGCAGGTCACAGAAGGGGCGAGTTTAACACAGTCGATGCAGGCCAGTTCTCTTTTCCCGGAGGCCGCCGCCAATATGGTCGCGATCGGGGAAGAAACAGGCCAGTTACATGTCGGACTGACAAAACTGGCGGTATTTTACGAACATCAGTCTGAAAGAGCCATGAAAAGAATCACGAGCCTTATTGAACCTGTCTTGATTCTTGTTTTAGGTTTGTTTATCGGTTTTATTGTCTTGGGAATGCTTTTGCCTATTTTCAGGATGAATCTGATTATTCGTTGAGAAAAATAACAGCGGCTTTGTCGCGAGGCTCTTTGTCCCGGACTGTAAATGCCGCGGGAGAGGAAATATGCCCGGGACGAGATGTTCTCCCGGGATCTTTAAGATATCAAAAAGGGGGACACATTATGAGGAAAGAAATAATTTTCATGCTGTATCAGAGAGTTGATCAGGGGGGTGGGGCAATCGCATTTCAACTTTATAAGAGGGGCCGCCGGGCCGCGGGCCTTGCCCGGACCTGCAGGGGATTTACGCTGGTGGAAATATTGCTCGTAGTTGTTATTATCGGGGTTTTGGCCGCTATGGTTGTTCCCAATTTTTCCGGGAAAAAATCGCAGGCTCAGCAAGCGGCAGCGGTTGCTGATATAGAGGCCAATTTATCCGTGGCCTTGGATATGTATGAGCTTGATAACGGCCGTTTCCCGACAACAGAACAGGGATTAAAAGCTTTAATTGAAGCTCCGACAGAAGCGCCGGTCCCGCAGGATTGGGGCGGGCCGTATCTCAAAAAGAAAGTCGTCCCGCTGGATCCCTGGAAGCAGGAGTATGTTTATAAGTGTCCGGGTGCTCATAATTCAGAAGGTTATGACCTTTTTTCTTATGGATCTGACGGGATAGAAAGCGATGACGATGTCGTCAACTGGCAGCAGGAGTAGAGATGATACAAGAGGCAGAGCGGAGGTTGAAGGAAGGATTCACTTTAATCGAAATTTTAATTGTGGTGGTCCTGTTGGCTGTGATAGCAGCGGTTTCCTTGCCTCATTTCAGCGTGTCCTTGGCGCGGCTCCAGTTGCGGAATACGGCTTATAAACTGGCCTATTTGATGCGTTATGCGCAAAGCGCCGCGATCACCCGCGGGATTGAAATGCGGCTCTCTTTTGACTCCCAGTTTCAGACGTACGGGATTGAACAGTCTTTCCCGGACGATTCTTGGGAGGAGAACGGCGGCCAGTTTCAGGCTTTGGAAGGTCCGTGGGGACGCCGGGACGAGGTCCCGGATGATATGCAGTTAACGGCAGGCAAAGAGTCCGTCGTCTTTTATCCTGATGGACAAATTGAAAAATTTCAGGCCAATATCTGCCGGGAAACGGATTGTTTTTTAATAACAACGGAAGGGGTCAGGGGGCTGGTGGAAGTATTGCCCTTTTCCTCGGATTCTTAGAGCGGGTTTATGTTAAAGAAATTTTTTGTTCGGAAAAAACAACGGAAAGCTTTTCAGGTCTTTTCCTCTGTCGCCGGGATTGTGCTTCTGGAAGTCCTTTTGGCCATCGCGGTTTTTTCCCTGAGCCTGACGTTTCTTATCCATTCTTTGGCGCAGAGTTACAGGGCCACGGTTTACAGCCGTGACTATTCGAAAGCCATTTACATTTCGGATAATTATATGTCGCGTATTTTCGCCCGGGGGAGTATCGAGCAGGATAAACAGGAAGAGGGGGACTTTCCGGACCCTTTTGAGGAATTTCATTATGCCCTGCAATCTGCTCAGAGTGCCAATGAAAGCGTCGGCGAACGGCTGAATGAGTTTCTTTTTGAAGTCTCGTGGATGTTGGGCGGGAGAAAGCGTTCTTTCTCTATGCAGGGGTTCGTTTTTAATGCCACGTGATGTTATGAAAAACGGATGTGAAATCGCCTGCCGGAAAAACAGAGGGCCGGGAAAGGCCGGCGGAGCCTTCTCCGGGCCCGCGTATGCGTTCGGTTTTACTTTAGTGGAAATCCTGTTGGCTTTAGGGATGGTCTCCATTATTGCCGGAAGCCTGTATGGCACCTATGCAAGCGCCATACAGATTCAAAAGAAGACCCGGAGATTGGAACAACTCAACCGGTCGGCCTTTTGGTCTTTGGATGTGCTCGCCCTGGATGTTGAAAGTATGGTGCCCTATCATCAAAAGGGAAACGGGGGGGAGGATGCTGATGATTTTTTTTGTGGAGAAGCTTCCCGGCTGACATTGCTCCGCCCCACGGAAGACGGGCTGAAAGAAGTGCGGTATTTTTTAATGGATCCGGATTACGGGGTCGTGCATAAAGTTATTGTCGGCAGTTCTTCTTCCCGGAATACCCCGATAACGTTAACGCAGACGGACGACGGAGAACGCCTGCAATATCTTGTCAGGGAGGAAAAACTTTTTCCTTCCGAAGAGGGGGATTCGGAAGAATCGCAATTAGGAGAGGAGCTTGAGATCCTGAACCGTTATGTTCAGGAGGGGAGCTTGAAGTTCTCTTATGCGCATGTCGCTAGAGGGGCTGCCGGGGATGATGTCGGCTGGGAGACGGCGTGGAAAAAAACTGAGCATCCGTCTCTGATCAGAGTGGAAATGGTCCTCGTGAATCCCCAGGATTCCGAAGATATTTTGGCGTTGCAGAAAGATATTCTTGTCCCGTTAGGGCTTTGGAAATGATGTCACCGGAGAACGCAATGATGACAGATATTTTAACAAAGAAAAAACCGGTCCGGCTGAAGGACCGGTCCGGGGTCATGCTTATTGTCGTGCTTTGGATCGTAGCCATTCTTTCTGTCTTAATCATGGGGATAAGCCGGCAGGCCAGTGTGGAATTGGCTTTAACAAAGCATCAGAGGGAAAAGTTTAGGACGAAACACGCGGCCCTGGCCGGATTGATGTATGCGATGGCCCAGCTTCAAAAAGACAGCTTGAATTCTGAGACGCGGACGTTTGATACTCTTTATCAGTGCGGTATTGTTCTGGAGGACAAACAGCAGCCGGAGGAGCTTTTCCGCAATGTCCCGTTGGGAGACGGATTTTTTGACGTTAAATTTATGAAAATGAAGGATGAGGAGAGGCAGGTTTTCTTCGGATTTGAAGATGAGGAAAGCCGGATAAACGTTAATCTGCTGACTTCACAAAATTACCAGATTTTAAAATATCTTGTGATATATTTTGGTTTTGAAGAGGAGGCCGCGGATATCGTTGCGGCTTCTGTTGTCGATTGGGTTGATGGGGATGAAACGACGTTCAACGCCCCTTACGGCGCGGAAGAGGATTTTTACAGCAATCAGAGCCCGCCACGACACTGTAAGAATTACGCCTTTGAAAGTGTCGATGAACTTCGTTTGGTCAAAGGCATGACCGAGGATATTTTTAAAAAAATTAAAGATTATGTGACCGTTTATCCCCCGGCCGGCAGGTTTCAGGTGAATATGGATACCGCCTCGCGCCCGGTTCTCACGGCTCTGGCCAGGTCCTTGACGGGAAGCCAGACGAACACGGAGCTGGAGGACGCGGACGGTGTTGTAGAAAAAATATGCGACTACCGAAAAGGGGACGACGGGCAGTTAGGGACGGCTGACGACAAAATTATTGATGTCGGCCAGTTGGCTTTAAACAGCGAAGAGAGAATTATTGCCCTGAAAATGCTGCAAAGCCGCACAAAGATTTCCAGCTATTTCCGTATTTACGTTGATGGGGGATATGGTTCATCGGCCGTTCATTCTAATATAGAGGCCGTTGTTTTCCGGGATAATTTTTCCATTGTCTATTGGAAAAGAAGCTGAGGACTGAAAGAGACATCATGAAAGACAAATACAGAAGCACGTTTGAAATTACCGACGGTCAGGTCAAGATCCTGCAGGCAAGAATACAGCGCGGTCTCCCGGTAGTTTTCCGGTCTTTTGTAAAGGATATAACAGAAACAACGCCGGAAGAACTGCCGGCCATTGTTAAGGAAGGCGCCGGGACGCACAGCAAGGGCGGGCGGCTTATCCTCGTGATCCCCCGGCGTTTTGTGACGGTAAAGTTGATGTCGCTGCCGTCAGATTCTCCAGCGGAGATTCAGCGTATGCTCGATTTGCAAATACATCAGCAGATCCCTTTTGCCCGGGAGGATATCGTCTATTGTCATGCCATTGTCGGCCAGGATGCGCAAGGCTACTCTAAAATCCTTGTGCAGATTGTCCAGAAGGAGATCGTAGAAAGATATTTGAACGTGCTCTCGTCTGCGCACCTCTCCTGTCAAAATGTCGTCCTGACATCCATAGGAATCCTTTCCTGGTACAGAGCCAATATCCTTGCGCGAGTTCAACACAAAAATGATGCCGTCATTATCCTTGATATTGACCGTTCCTGTTCGGAACTTTGTATCGTGCAAGGGGACCGGTTGCTTTTTTCCCGTTACCTGCCTTTCGGTCATCAGGATATCCTGAAAGGCGGCGGGGGGGATTATCTGCAACAGATTCAGATGACTGTCGAAACGTACGCGAGAGAACGCATGGGGAGTGCTTTATCCCGTTTTTATATCCTTTCTGACCGGCCCGTCGTTTCTTTGCAACGGCAGCTGGAAACATCAGGAATCCCCGGGGTGGAAGTGATTTCTCCCCGCGGGATATCTATGCGGCAGAAGAAAGACCGTCAGCCGCAATTTACGGATCAGGAAGATTTATCCTTTACAGCAAGCCTCGGGTGTCTCGGCCTGCCGGTCTTCGAGGGCATGAATCTTATTCCCGCGGAGATTATCCAGAGCAAGTCTTCAAAGGTGAAAAGGAAAGAATTGTTTAAGTTCTGGGCTGTCCTGACAAGCGCGTGCATTTTGTTGTGGGTGGCTTTCAATCTTGATAATTATCAGAAAGGCCGACAATTAGCTGCAATGAAAGCAGAAATCAAGGCCATACAGCCTGACGTGAGGAAGGCGGAAGAGACGATTCAATCAATCGAGTTCTTGAAAGATAAAATTCAGGACCGCACGATCCTCGTTGAAATTATTAAAAGACTTTTTCTTCAGGTCCCCGAACCCATTTCTCTCCGATCGCTGCAGCTGGATCATCAGGGGACGATTATTCTGCTCGGTTTTGGAGAGTCGAGAAGTTCCGTGAACCAGTTTCATAATAATCTGGTGGATTCCGCAATATTTCAAAAGGTCGCTTTAGAATATGCCACGGAAAGGAAAAGGTTTAAAGAGGAATATGTCGAGTTTAAGATTGTATGTCAATTATCTCACAAGGAAAGCGTGGCGCCGTAATGACAACTCATTTTAGCCGCAGGGAAAGAAATGTCTTTATTGTCTGTCTTGGGGTTATCGGCGTATATGTCTTGAATAATTTTGTTTATACGCCCATAAAAGAAAGATCGGAATGGCTGGATAAGCAAATTCAGAATTCGCAAAAGGAATGGCTCAGCGCCTCCCGTACGATTCATAAAAGTAAGGCTGTTCAGCAGAAATACCGTCAATGGCTGGACAGTTACCGGCAAAAACAGTCGGACGGAGAAGTGATGTCGAGTGTCCTGACCGAGATTGAATCAACGGCTGCCAGTAATAATCTGAATATTGCCGACCTGAAACCGAACAAGCCTAAAGGATTGAACCATTATAAGGAATTTTCTGTCAGTTTGGTCTTGGAAGGGGATTTTATTAAAGTCATGGAATTTATTTTCATATTGCAGAAATCGCCGTATGACTATTTTGTTGATGAGGCGGATATCAGCAGAAAATCCCAGCGGACGAATGAGCTCCGCTGCCGTTTTCGCCTCACCAAGGTTTTGATCCCTTAAAGGCACGCCCGGGATTCAAGAGGCAGAGGTCGGTGAGAATAAATTATGGGGCTTATATTTTTGATTTGACATGACAGGGCTCTTATGCCAGAGTACTGCTTGAGCATTTCCGACAGGCTCTCTGCCCGGCCCGGATGCCGGGGGGTGGAGAAATCCGTCAGAAGAAATGAGGCGCGGAGAGATATGGACGTCCGGTATTCGTACAAGAAGATCACGAACATTTTATTGTTTTTTTCTGTTCTTTTGACGATATTTATCGTCACGAGGCTGTATTTTTCCCCGGCGGTCCCGTTAGGGCTTTCCTTAGCTCAGATGCCGGGAAAAAATATCCGTTCCGAGGCGTTTCTGCAGCCCGAAATATCTGTTTCTTTTGACGAATATTCCAGGATTTTTGGGGAAAGAGATGTTTTTATTATCCCTTACAGGAAAGAACCCGCAAAAGCCGTTCCGCAAAGAAAGGCCGCAGTAATTCTTACGGAACAGCAGGCGGATGTGTCTCATTTCCGGCTTTTAGGCATTGTTATGGACCAGCACCCTTTGGCGATTATAGAAGATACAGCGGATAAGCAAACATCTTTTTTTTCCCGGGGAGACAGCATTGGGAAAGGCACATTACAGGACATTCAGGAAAATAAGGTGGTTATTATGATTCATGATTCCCCTGTTGAATTATTGCTGGAGGACAAATAGAATATTGAGGGAGGCGTATGCCGTTATGAATGAAAGAATACAGCTGATGAGACGAAATATGTTCCGGGGGGTTGTTTTTGCCGTCGTCATGGCCCTTTGTTCCCCGGTTTCCAAAGGATTGACGCAGGACCGGGAAGAGATGATTCGCCAGGCTCTTGACAGTTATGACGGACAGCGGAATGACCTGCGGGAAGAGCGGTCCGTTTCTAACACCTCTCAGGTTGTCCGGGATACGGACAATACGGTAACGATGATCAGTTCCATTGTCAGACAGGAATTATATAAGGACCCGCAGAACATTGTTGTGACGGATTTTTTGGCGGAGTCTTTGGACGAGGAACTTCCTACCGCTCTCGTCCCCCGGAATAACGGGGAGTCCCCTCCCGGCCGGACATCTTCAGGCACAGACGTATCTCGTTCCGGGTTGATCGATGTGTTGCAGATGAAAAACGTTGATATTACGGACGTTTTAAAATTGATTGCTCAGAAAAGCGGGGAGAATATTATCGCAGGAAAAGGTGTGAACGGGACGGTGACAATTTACCTGAAGGATGTTTACTGGGAAGATGCTTTACGGATCATCCTGGATTCGAATGGATTAGCTTATAAAGAGAATGAGGGCATCATCCATGTTATGACGGCCCCCGAATTTGAAAAACGCTATGGTTATAAATTCGGCGGGGCCCTTGAATCAAAAATTCTGCAGATCATTTATGCCGACGCTCAGGATGTTGTCACCCTTTTGACTCAGATGAAGAGCTACCTGGGGAAAATCATTTTCGACGCCAAGTCCAATATTATTGTCATCTCGGACTCTCCTGATGTCATCGCTGATATGGAAGCTTTGGTCAATAAAATAGATACGCCGGTGGAAACAAAAGTCTATGAGTTAAGCTATGCCAAGGCGGAGGACCTGTCCCAGAAAATCAGTGAGGTGTTAACGAAAAATGTCGGGCAGATCAAATTTGATACGAGGTCCAATAAGGTCATTGTCCGGGATACCGCCGTCGCCATTGAAGAGGTGGATAGAATCGTGGAATCCTTCGATGTCCAGGAATCACAGGTTCTCATTGAAGCGAAAATTCTGCAGGTCGTCTTGAGCGAGGAACAGAAATTCGGGGTCGACTGGGAGGCGATTGTCCGGGATTACCATGACATGAATATCAAGGGGGACTTCAGTATTCTCAACAGTTCCGATAAGGGCGGGACGATCACAATCGGGACCTTGGACACGGACGACTATACTGCTCTCCTGGAAGCGTTGGAGAGCACGGGAGAAACAAATATTTTGTCTTCTCCGAGAATCACGGCCGTAAATAATCAGGAGGCGAGGATTCTTGTCGGGTCCCAGGAACCGTATGTGACAACGACGACAACGACCCCGGCCAGTGGCCCTACGACGACAGCCGAAAGCATCAGTTTTATTGATGTCGGGATTAAGCTTTACGTCACGCCCACGATTCACAGGGACGAATTTATTACCATGAAGATCCGTCCGGAGGTGAGTTCGGTGACCCGGACTTTGACGACCAGTAATAATAACACGATTCCTGTTGTGGAAACCTCTGAAGCAGAAACCGTGGTGATGGTTAAGAACGGCGTTACCATCGTCATCGGCGGGCTTATTAAAGATGAGAAAATTAACTCTGAAAATAAAGTCCCTGTTCTGGGGGATGTGCCTCTTGTCGGTATGGCGTTCCGGAATAGAGATCTGTTATCGAGAAAGACGGAAATTGTTATATTTTTGACCCCGAAACTTATAACAGGGGATGTGTCCTCGGATATCATGTCCGGGGGGTCCTTTTAACCAAATGATTTTTTTGACCCCGCCCGCGTACAAAGATCATTTACAGGAGGAAAATAATTCCCGGTCGTGTCTGCCCGCACCTGTGGGCGCGGGATGACAGCCTGTGTTTTCGTTAAGATGCAGCAAAAGGACATGACGTCGTCATGAAATATTGGGGTTTTTGCTTATTTTTCTTGTTTGTCTTGACCGGCAAACGTATAATGATATTCAATTATATCCGGACGTCTTCAATAAAAGGAGGCTTTCCCATTTTTGCTATAAGACATAAATGTGCTTTTGTTCTGTGTCTTCTTTTCCTGCTGCCGGGATGTGTGTCTGTCCAGACACCAAGGGAAACAACGTCTTTAAAGGAGTTATGTGAACAATATGACATCAACTGGTACTGGGACAGCGTATCGCAAGCTGTCACGTTAAGTAAAGGCTCCTTATCGGCAAAAGGACTGGTCGGCAGCGAGGTTGTGGTTGTCAATCAGAAGAAAGTCTATTTGAGCAGGCCGCTTAAGCGTCTGAGGGGAAGAATTATCGTCCCTCCCGACTTCCGCAGAAAAGTTGTTTTGGAATTGTTGGACCGTACGGCCGATGATTTCTTCAGGTCTTATCGCATCGTTATAGACGCGGGGCATGGGGGAAAAGACCCCGGGGCTATCGGAGTGACGGGAACGTATGAAAAAGACGTTGTCCTTGATATCGCGAAAAGAGTAAGGAATAATTTGAAAGAGTATCATTATGATGTGAAAATGACCCGTACGAACGATCAATTTATTTCTTTGGAGAAGCGTACGGAGCTGGCCAGTCAGTACGGGGCGGATTTGTTTATTAGTATCCATGCGAATTCCAGCACGTCCCGCAGGCCTTCCGGACTGGAAGTGTACTTCCTCAGGGATCTTGAGTGGAAAGAGAAAAAGGATCCCCAAAGGGAAAGAAATCATGATATCTTTTTCAAGCAATTATCTCTGCAAAGAAAAGATGACGCGGTAGAAGCTATTGTTTCGGACATGCTTTTTCAGCATAAAGCTTCGGCGTCAAATTCATTAGCTGTTCTGCTTTCTGAAAGGCTTGAAAGAGAAACACGCGCGAAAAACCGTGGGGTATTCAGGGCAGGGTTTTTCGTGTTACGGAATACTTTGATGCCGGCTGTTTTAATTGAAGTGGGATTCCTTTCTAATTCCCGGGAGGAACGATCGCTTAATTCCCCCCAGTACCGACAAAGTCTTGCCGATGGAATATCTAAAGGCATAAAGGAGTACGTAGATCACCGGCGGTTTTGATAAGGGGGCTTCTGGGGATTCCGCGCCCCAAGGGGGCAGCACAATGCCTGCCGTGAAAATAAACAAGCCATATAAGGTAGAAGAAAGATGGACAAAAGACAACCTATAGGGGTATTTGATTCAGGATTGGGAGGACTGACGGTTATGAAGATGATGATGCGTCACCTTCCTTATGAAGATATCGTCTATTTGGGGGACACGGCAAGAGTGCCCTACGGTACGAAATCCAGGGATTCTATCGTGAAGTTTTCGTTGGAAAACGCCGCCATGTTGTCGAAATATAAAGTTAAAATGATTGTGGTGGCCTGCAATTCTTCCTCCAGTTATGCCCTGGAAAGTCTTTGCCGGAAGTTCCCGGTCCCTATTGTCGGCGTCATAGAGCCGGGGGTGGACCGGGCTGTCCGGGTGACAAGAAATAAAAAGGTCGGAGTTATCGCAACGCAGGCAACGATTCATAGCCAGTCTTATGCCAAACAAATCAATGCCCGGGATCCGCTGATCACGGTGATCAGCCAGCCGTGTCCTTTATTTGTCCCTTTGGTGGAAGAAGGCTGGTTTCATAAAGATGTGACCCGAAGCATTGCCGAGGAATATCTCAATAAGATCAAAAAGTCCCGGGCGGACACGCTTATTCTGGGATGCACGCATTACCCTTTGCTGAAATCCGTCATTAAGAATGTCCTGGGGAACCAGGTGGCGCTCATAGATTCTGCCATGGAAGTCAGCAAGCGCGTCAAAGAGCTTTTGAACAGCCGTCAGGGACTCAGGACCCCAAAACGGGTGCCCCGTTATGAATTCCTGGTAAGCGATCAGCCGGAACATTTTCAGAAACTCGCTAAACGGTTTCTGGGGTATAATATCAAGAATATTCAGAGAATTACCTTTTCATAGCGAGGTTTACATTATGTATGAGTTGACAATCGGGGGAGATTTTGCTGCCGCTCACTTCCTGCAGGGATACGACGGTTCGTGTAAAGATCTTCACGGACATACCTGGAAACTGGAGGTGACAATTCAGGCGGAGGCCACCAATGATATAGGTTTGGTTATGGATTTTAAGGAACTCAGAGCAAAACTCAACGCTTTCTTAAAAGAACTGGACCACGGCTGCCTGAACGACCTTCCCGTTTTTCAGGCGAAGAATCCGACAACGGAAAACCTTGCACAATATATTTACAGGGAATTTACCAAGGACTGCGAACCGTTTAAAATTATCAGAGTAAGAATTTGGGAGTCGGACAAAGCCAGTGTCACCTATTATGAATAAAAAGAGAACATCTTCGCGCCGTACGCCCCGTAAAGCCGTCCTTTCTTCCCAACCGTCCAAGAGAGCCGTTGTCCTGCTCTCGGGGGGCTTAGATTCTGCCACGACACTCTTTTTGGCAAAAAAACAAGGGTACCATACCCATTGCCTTATTTTTCATTACGGGCAGCGCCACCGCAAAGAAATTCAACAGGCGCAAAAATTAGCCCGGCTGACTCAAAGCCCTCAAAAGATTGTTCGTATAACATTCCCTTGGAAGGGATCGGCTTTACTTGATAAAAATGTGCCGCTTCCTCAACACCGGACCATCTCCCCCCGGGATATCCCCTCGACCTATGTCCCTGCCCGGAACATCATCTTTTTAAGCTTTGCCGCTTCTTTTGCGGAGACTGTCGGGGCCAGGGTTATCTTTATAGGAGCTAATGCGATAGACTATTCGGGATACCCGGACTGCCGTCCGGAATTTTATTCGGCTTTCAGCCGGGTGTTAAGATCTGGTCTAAAGTCCGGGGTTGAAAAGAAGGCTATCAAAATCAAGACACCTTTAATTCATATGACCAAAGCCCAGATTATTCATTTGGGCCTGCAGCTGCAGGTCCCTTTCCAGTTCACCTGGTCATGTTATAAGGGCGGACGGCTTCCTTGCGGTAAGTGTGACAGTTGCTGCCTGCGTATGAAAGGGTTTCAGGACATGGGATTACTGGACCCGTTAATGTTATCCAAGAGAAAACGGTCATGAGTTCAAAAGCGAAAGTTACAGAGATATTTTCGTCCTTGCAGGGGGAAGGTCCCTATGCAGGGCTGAAACAGGTCTTCGTGAGGTTTTTTGACTGTAATCTGAATTGTGTGTGGTGTGACACTCCGCAATCATTGTCGGAAACCGTTCTTACCGCCCCGGAGATGGACGTGGAGGATGTCTTTCTGCGCGTGATGGAATTATGGGAAAATTGTCATTCTGTCAGTCTGACGGGGGGGGAGCCGCTGCTGCAGGTCCCTTTCCTGCAGAATTTGATTCCAAAACTAAAGAAAGCGGGTATGCCGCTTTATTTAGACACCAATGGAACGCTTTTTCAGGAATTGGGCCGGATTGTTGCGGACCTGGATTTTATTGCCATGGACTTTAAGCTGCCAAGTTCAACCCGGGGCCAGGAGCATTGGCAGGCCCATGAACAGTTTTTAAAGCTTGCTTTGCAGAAAGGGAAGGCGGATGTTTTTGTGAAAGCCGTTGTGTCGGAAACAACGGTGAAGCATGATATAACACAGGCCGTTGAATTGCTGGCCCGTATCGACATGGATTTGTGTTTGATCCTCCAGCCGAATATGATGGAGCTGGAAAAGAATATTATAAAGAAATGCATGGACTATCAAAATTATTGCCTGAAATTTCTTCCGAATGTCAAAGTTCTGCCTCAATGGCATAAGTTGATGAATTTGCGTTAAAATAATTGATCGAGAGGATGTTATGAAAAAGAAAAAAAGTTCCTACGAAGGATTGCAAGGCCGTGTCAGAAACATGGCGCTTCCGGATATTGAGGTCTGGGAAAATCAGTATTCCAACCGGACATATACGGTCGACCTTGAGGTCCCGGAATTTACCTGCATCTGCCCCAAGACCGGGTTGCCGGACTTTGCCGTGATACAAGTTTCTTATTCGCCCCGCCGGTGGTGCCTGGAATTGAAATCATTTAAGATGTATATTGTCGCTTTTCGTGATATCGGGATATTTCATGAACATCTTGTCAACAGAATACTGGATGACATTGTCAAAGCCTGCCAGCCTCGCTGGGCAACGGTTGAAGCCGTAATGAACCCCCGCGGCGGTATTACGACAACCGTTAGGGCAGAATACCGGGGTCCGAAGAAATAAGCCATGTCGAGATATTTATTAAAAAAGGGGAGAACATGAGACCTGACGGACGTTCCCGCAATCAATTGCGCAGGATTAAAGTGACCAAGAATTACACGAAATATGCGGAAGGGTGCTGTTTGATGGAATTCGGCCAGACGCGTGTTTTGTGTACGGCAAGCGTCGAAGAATCTGTCCCGGGGTTCTTAAAGAATTCTGGGCAGGGCTGGGTTACCGCTGAGTACGGGATGCTGCCGCGTTCCTGTTCAACGCGCATCAAACGCAATGTGACCAGTGGCCGGACTTATGAAATTCAACGCTTGATCGGCCGGTCTCTGCGTTCGGTCGTTGATTTAGGCCGGTTGGGGGAACGGACGGTGAAAGTCGATTGCGATGTCATTCAGGCGGATGGGGGAACGAGAACGGCGGCTATTACCGGCGGCTTTATCGCTTTGGCTCTTGCATTAAAACATCTGAAGAAACGCAAAATGTTAAAGGCTGTTCCGTTGCTCGATTATGTGGCGGCTGTAAGCGTCGGAATCGTTGAGGAAAAATTATTATTGGATCTGTGCTATCAGGAAGATTCCCGTGCCGGGATGGATATGAATGTTGTGATGCTCGGGCAGGGGCTTTTTGTGGAAATTCAGGGGACGGCGGAAGGCCAGCCCTTTTCCCAGGATCAATATGACCAGCTTTTAAAACTGGCCCGTAAAGGTATCCGGGATCTGATAAAGATGCAGAAACAGCAGTTAGACCCCCTTGTCTTTTTACAAGAACTCTAACTTCCGCTGTATTTATTCCGGGAAGGATTTTAGGATGCAAGAATTGCTTATCGCGACAAAAAATAAAGGGAAACTGGTGGAAATACAGGACCTGTTAAAAGATATGCCTGTCCGCATGACATCTCTGGCTGATTATCAGGGACTGCCGGCCATCGTTGAGGACGGGACAACTTTCCGCAGTAATGCTGTTAAAAAGGCCATAACGATTGCGACCTTTACCGGGACGCTAACGATGGGAGAAGACTCCGGGTTGGAAATCACGGCTTTGGATAACCGGCCCGGCGTTTATTCAGCCCGGTTTTCCGGGCCGAAAGCCGATGACCGGAAAAATAATTTAAAAGTTCTGAGGCTTTTAAAAGGGGTGCCCTTGCAAGAAAGGACCGCCCGGTATCGCTGTTGTATTGCTTTGGCAGATAAAAAGGGGGTGATTGATGTTGTCTCGGGCACCTGCCCGGGCCTGATTTCTGAAGGCCTAAAAGGGACTAATGGCTTCGGTTATGACCCTCTTTTTATGATTCCCCGGTATCTCAAAACATTCGGGGAGCTGGACCCTGCCGTAAAAGCCCGGATCAGTCATCGGGCGAAAGCTTTGAAGAAATTCAGAGTCTTGCTGGAAAAATACTTGGGCTAAACGCTTGCCGTTTTTGTTGTCGGGGGGGCGGTTTCCTGCCCGGGGACTATTGCAGGATATCTTCCACGATACCCTGAACACCCTCAACCGTGCTTTGCATGCCTTCCATGAGAATGTCCGTTGTGCCTTCGATAAGGACATCCGCCGTTTTTTTAATAACGCTGATCGGAGACGTGTCGATATGAAACTGAGGTTTATCCAGGCTTCCTGATATTTTTATGTTCATGTAGTTGTCCGCCTGGCTGATAATGGCTGTGGGGAGTTTTTTGAGTGATTCTGATCGCAGGATTTCTGTTTCGTAGAATTTCGGATTAACGTCCATTTGAATATTTTTTTTCTTGTCTATCCATCCTTTCCCGCGCATTTCCATGGATTTGCTGATCAGCAAAAGATTCTGTGTCGAGATCCTGTTGTCGCGAATGTTGAAATCAGCTGAGCCTTTCGTAAACACCACACCTTCAAATTCCGGGATAAACAAAAGTTTTCCCAGGCCTTTCAGCAGGCTCAGAGTCCATATTTCACCGTTGAGGATTGAAATTGAACCCTGGCCCGTTATGTTTTCGGTCTGCAGCAGCGGCCCCTCGGCCTGCAGTTGCAGGGAAAGGGTCCCGGAAAGATCTTTCTTCTTCCATTGGGCATCTTTGCTTATTTGGGCGAGATTCAGATCGGTTAACAATAGGGACACTTTGCTGGGGAGCAGAGCATTATTGATATTGCTCAAAGATGTGACTTTCATGTCGCCGCCGTAGAGGGAAGCGGATACGGTGAGTTTGCTTTGAAAAGATTTTGTCCGTTGATAGAGAAGGTTCAATTTATTTAATGAGTAGCCTTTTACGGAAAGTTTTGGGCCGGAGGCATTGAGGCTGATGATGCCTGTTTTCCAGGTGTTGATATCTCCCTGGAACAGGCATTTGACGGAAAGGATGCCGTGGAGCCCGAAGGGGTCAATTTTTTCTCTGATCCCGGGGGACAAATGTTGAATATCATCCAGGTCGATGGAGAAGGCCCCTTTGAGAGTGAATTGGGGAGGACCTGATTCCTGTAAATCAGCTTCTCCAAAAATATCAAATACCGAATTGTAATAATTCCCCTTAAGGGTATCAATATTGATTTTTTGCTGATCAATATTTAATTTAACCAAGGCTTGAACGTCCTCGGACGTTACTTGTGTCGTGATGAGAGGCTGTTGGAAGTCTCTGAACTCCCCGGTTAATGAATAAGTTTTTCCATAAAAATTTCCGGTTAGATTTTTCCACGACAGGTAATTATTCATATATTGAATATATCCGCTCATGTGAGTGACAGGCGCTGGGAGTTTGGCGGAAATCACTTCAACGTCATCCAATTCCGCATTGACTTCGAGCTGAGCGTCTTTGGGATACAGGGCCTGTCCGGTGAAGGATAACTCGACGGCAGCGCGCCCTTTCGGAACGATTTGAAGCTCTTGAAGTTTATCGGCAAAGAGAGTGTTTAATTGACTTAAATCAAAACTTTCTGCGCTTAACACGATCCCGAGATACGGATTGCTGAAGTTGCTCATCGATCCGGAAAGAGTCACTTGGGTGTCCTTAGCTACAAAAGTGAGCTGGGGCGTCTTAAGCCTGTCCTGGGTGAATTTGATGTACCCGCTGATATCCTTGATTTCCCCAACTTTGTTGATCCCAACAATCCTGTCATTGGAGAATTGCAGGGCCCCGACATAACTCCAGGGCTCTATGTCAGCCGGAAAGTGTTGAATTGTCAGTTCCGCCGATGGATTCCCTATAAACTGTACGGTTTCGGTTAACGCGGCTTTCATATTTACGGCATGTAAGGCTGTCTTGAACGTCGTGTCCGAGCCAACGATTCTCAGCACGGACTCTTTAAGGTTGATCTCTTCAGCCAGAAATGATTTTTTTGAAACTAGAAGGTCGGCCTTTTTGATGGACGGGGACGACAAGGTCACGTCCATTTTTCGGTTTCCCTGATTAAGAACAAAGGGGGACTGGAGACTGTCAAATTTGAATGAATGGGCGTCCGAAATGACTTTGCATTGCTGTAAGGACAGTTCTCCTGTCAAAAGCTGCGCCTGTTTTGATCTCAGATAATGTAATTCAGCAATATCCAATCCCCCGGCCGATAGGGAAAAAGTTGTGTTCGGGTTAATATAGACGGGAGTCATCTGAAGGTGGCCTTTAATATCCACGGCATTCTTGGCCGGGAGGAAAATGATCTGATTGGCTTTTAAGAGCAAGTTGCCCTGGGCAATTTTTATTCCGTCCTCTTCAAGCTCGGCCTTGTTGAGAGAAATTTTCCCTTGAAATTTATAATTTTCCCCGTCGTAAAAGATATCCGATCCCTGGACGGAAAAGTCGTTCTTGAAATTCTTTGTGTTGAATTGGGCATTGGTTTTTCCCGAAAAATCCCCTTTGATCTTCCAGGCCCCTTTTGAATGGGTCGCGATCGATATATCCGCCTGTGAAATATCTGCTTTTGATAAAATTATATGCTCGTTGTGATAAAACATTTTCAGCAGCGGGATCAGGTCAATATTTTTCGCTTTCAATTGGGTTTGAAGTTTTTTATCAGGTAACTGCAAGGTCCCTTTGGAAGAAAAGGTGGATTGGGCCGTATATATTTCAGAATTCAGTGAAAAGTCAAGGAGTCTTTTTGTTAATGAGTATTTGCAGGTGAGAAATATGTTGTTTAACAGGATTTTCACTGCCGGATCCGTCAGGAGATCTACTGTCTCGATTTGTCCTTTTTCTATCTTAATTTTACCTAGAAACAGCCGGAGCCCTTTTTGTTGCTTCTGTGACGCGGGTTTCTGAAGCAGATCAGCGAAGTTCCATTGTTGGTCTTGATAGCGGATAAGATGAAAGAAGGGTTCCTTGATTGTTACGGAAGGGATGACAAGTTCCTGACGTTGGAGCAGAGGAGCAAAAAGGATATTAAAGCGGACTTCCTTAATATGAATAAGCGGGAGATTCGGGGCATCTTTACGGAAGATGGTTATGTTTTTAATCACAAAGCCCCTGAACGGCTGATAATTGATGTGCGAAAAATCAATATCACGTTTGAGGGCTGTTTGAGCCTTTGAATTGATGAGCTCTTTAAGTTGAATCGGGAGGAAAACATTATTAATATAATATAGTCCTCCTAAAATCATTATGAGAACGATAGCTATTATTAGAAAAGGCTTCCGTATCATAAAAAATATTATAGCATATTAGCGGGGGTTAACAAGCTTATCGCATTCCAGAAGGGGGCAGAGGTCCCGGAGTAATGATTGCAAATACTTAGGGAGCGTGTTATACTATCCCGTTTGAGATAAGCACTCGGGGAGTAGCGCAGTTGGCTAGCGCACATGCTTTGGGAGCATGGGGTCGAGGGTTCGAATCCCTCCTCCCCGACCATCCTGTTTTGTATTCTCATCTTGACCTCATCATGTCTAAAAAAAGGGATCATTCACAACTTTTATGTAATGTCGGTGAATTATCCGGCCTTTTTGCAGATGCCTCGAGTCTGGAAGCCTTTCTCCAAAAGACAGTCGAAATGGTGGCAGACCATATGCAGACTGATGTTTGTTCGATTTATCTGTATTCCGAAGAAAAGCAAGAGCTCGTTTTAACGGCGACCAAAGGGTTAAAGAAAGAGGCGGCAAAAAACGTGCGTCTTAAGTTGGGGGAAGGGCTGACCGGTTTGTCCCTGAAGGAAATGAGGCCTATTTGTGAGCGGGACGCAAGCGGGAATCACTCTTTTAAATATTTTCCTGAAATAGGGGAGGAGCCTTTTGAGTCCTTCCTGAGCGTCCCTATTTTAAGGGGGCAGACCCGGATCGGGGTTCTTGTCGTTCAGAATTCGCAGAAGAATTATTTTACAAATGCCGATATTAATGCCTGTAAAGTGATCGCCTCCCAGCTGGCGAATACTCTGGAAATGACGAAGATTTTAGCCGGGTTGAAAGAGCCGCCCCGGCAGCCCCCGGCAGCCTCTGCAAAGTCCAGTCAGCTGAAGTTTATTAAAGCGCGGGTGGGGGCTGAAGGGTTTGCTTTCGCTGAGGCTGCTGTGTATGAACGGGACATCTCCCTGTCTCAGATGTCTTTGACATTCTCCTGTCAGACGATGACCATAGCCGACTTTCATGAAGCGGTAAAACGGACGACAGCGCAATTAGAGAAAGCCCAAAAACAAGTCGAAGAAAAATTGGGAGACGTCGCTTCTCTTATTTTTACCGCACAGCTTTTAATGCTGAAAGACGAGGAGTTTATCCGTTCCATCGAGCATCAGATTGAACAGCAGGTTCCTGTGCGGCAAGCCATTATGGTTGCGGTTAAAAGATATGTGACGATGTTTGAATCCTTGCCGAACGATTATCTGAAAGAAAAGAAATACGATGTTCTTGATGTGGGCCTCAGGCTGTTAGGGTGCTTGGAGAAGGGGGAAGAACGGGCCGATTTTTACAAAAGTCATATTGTTATTGCCCAGGAATTGTATCCTTCGGAAATCTTAAAATTATATTCCCAGAATATTAAAGGCTTGATTCTTTTAAGCGGAGGAGTTACGTCGCATTTGTCTATCTTGGCCGCTTCTCTGGAGATCCCCCTTATCATAACCGATGAGGATGATCTCCTGCATTTGCCTCCCCACACAAAAATCTGTATCGACGGGGAACAGGGCCACATATTCATTAGTCCCCAGGAAGATGTCTTAAAAGCCTTGCGGCAAAAAGAGGCTGACAGATCACGGCTTAAAGCCTCGGCCCCCCCGACCCGCGCGCAGACAGTGACCGCGGACGGAGAGCGGGTGACATTGCTGGCGAATATCAATTTATTGAGTGATTTGAAAACAGCTTGTGCCTACCAGGCTGAAGGCGTGGGCCTTTACCGCACGGAGTTCCCTTTTATTATAAGGTCTTCTTTGCCCACCGAAGAAGAGCAGTACGTCATTTATAAGAAGCTGGCGGATGATATGCAGGGGAAAGAGGTCACCTTTCGCACTCTGGACATCGGCGGGGATAAGGTTTTATCTTATTATTGTTATGCGAAAGAGGAAAACCCTTTCCTGGGTATGCGTTCCATCCGTTTTTCTCTGCGCCATAAAGAGGTCTTTCAGCAGCAGCTTAAGGCTATCTTGAGAGCCGGGACGCAGGCCCGGTTGAGGATTATGTTCCCGATGATTTCTTCTGTCGAAGAGTTCCTTGAAGCGAAGGAGGAAGTCCGGAAAACGATAAAGGAGCTGGAAAGCGCCGGATGCCCCCATCACCCGTCCCCGGAAGTCGGCATGATGATTGAGCTGCCTGCCGTCCTGGAAATCATTGATGACTTGACCGAATTTGTCGATTTTTTCAGTATCGGGACGAATGATTTTATCCAGTATATGTTGGCTGTTGACCGGACAAACGAAAAAGTCGCTGATTTATACCTGCCCCATCACCCGGCCATCATCAGATCCCTGAAGAGAATCGTGGAAGCGGCAAAGGCCAGGAATAAAGATGTCTCCATTTGCGGACAAATGGCCCAGGATGAGCGGTACACGGCCTTTTTTTTAGGAATAGGTATCCGAAAATTCAGCCTGGATCCCCATCATTTGTCTAAGATTCAGGAAGGGGTGGCCCGGATAAATCTGAAAAGCGCGGAGGCTATGACGCAGGAATTGTTGCATAAACAGTATATCAATGATATTCAGTCTCTGATTGCAGAACCGCCATAAAAGTTGTTGCGTTGAGTGCATGGGCGGCCGGGGTTTCGAAGTCCGAGAAATATCTTTGCTTCCTAAGACGAGATGTGATAATAATAGATAATAATATATGAATTCGGTTAAGGAGAAGAGCGTAATATGAAAAGAAGCCTTAAAATCCTTTCTTTTAGTATCTTCGCTTTTATGTCTATTTCCTGCGGAGCAAGAGACTGTGAAGACATCCCCTTGGAAAAACAGAAAACGGTTGAGAAATGCGTTTATAAATCCTATGACCGTGACGGGCGGCTGAGACAGAAGGGGATCAAACAATTTGGAAAGTTGCACGGCAAAGCCAAGACTTATTATGAAAGCGGGAAAGTCAAATCGGTCAGCACGTATGAGCAGGGCCGGTTAAGCGGGTTAGTTACCGGTTATTATCCTAACGGGAAGCTGAAGAGCAAGATAGAATATCTGAACGGACGTCCTGACGGGCTCAACCAGGAATATTATGAAGTGGGAACTTTGAGCAAGGAATACATTTATAAGGACGGTTTACCTCACGGTACTTTTAAGAAATATAACCCGAAGGAACAGTTGATCGAGGAAGGGACTTATAAAGGGGGAGACCTGGAAGGGGTCCTTAAGACCTATAACAGTGACGGCAGTTTGTATTCGGAGCAGGAATATAAGCAAGGCAAAGAAAGCGGGATATTCCGCGAGTATTATCCCACGGGTGAGGTGGCCAAAGTGGCGACATGGGTTGACGGTAAAATGACGGGGAATGTTCAGGAATTTTATAAGAGCGGGAGAGTGAAGCAGTCCTATAATCTGGAGAGAGGCCTTCTGGAAGGGGTCAAGAAGAATTATGAGCCTGACGGAAAAATCATTGCCGAGGAGAGTTATCATCAGAACAGACTTCATGGACAAAGTAAGTACTATAAGCGGGGGTCATTGCGGCAGATTGATTTCTATGACAAGGGCGCTCTTTACAAAAGACAGATTTATGCCGGTGAGGGGCGGATGGAAATAGAATACGATTTCACAAAACAGCAAGGTCTCGTGAAATGATCCATGACAAGCCAACCCGGGCAGGAGAAGGATGACCAAGAAAATTTTGATTGTTGACGATGAGCCGGACATTGTTGACCTGATTTCTTCCCGGCTGAAAAGGCTCGGGTATAACATCAGCTGTGCGTATAACGGCACCGACGCTTTAGCTTTGGTCCGGCAGGAGCCGCCTCATTGTATTATTTTGGATATGATGCTGCCCGACATCCAGGGGGCCAGTATTTGTGCGCAGTTAAAGTCGGATGAAAAATATCACTCGATTCCTGTCATCCTTTTGACCGCGAGAAACCGTGATTATGATAAAGATATCGGCCGGGCCGTAAAAGCAGATGCCTATATAACCAAGCCTTTCGATCAAGAACATCTTATTGCCAAAATCAAAGATTTAACAGACTGAAAAAAGGGCAGCCTCTTTATCCTGTCTTCATGCAAAACGATTGATGCAGACAGGACGCTGTCCTGTCTGCCGAGACCTCGCATGAAAAAATTCCTCTCGTCACTACAGTCGGCTTCCGCAATTCTTCATTCCTATATTTCCGCCGTCATGTTGCTTTTTTTTGCCGAGGTCTATATCCGCGGTTCTTATTTTCCCCAACATGCGGTCGAGACTCACGCCTTCCTCATTATCATCTCCGGGCACGCGTTGAAGTTTGTCCTGGGAAGCGGCCTTTACGGCGCTCTGGTAGAGTTGTGCTCCGGGGAGAAGTATTGTGTCTCGGTCAAGGATTTCTGGCGGAATGTCCGGGATTTTCTGCTCTTTTACCTGTTTATCCATTTCGGGAAATTTTTCCTGTTATTTCTGTTTTATGCCGTAAATCCTGACTGGAACCTGAACTTGCTCGGAGGAGGACTTGACGGGCTGCTGCTGGTTTGGCTTAGTTTGTATATGATCCGGAAAAAGTATAAAGCAGATACCCGCGTGAAATGGCGGCCGGGGCGGTTTTGTCTTGAACGGACGGTCCCCCCGGTGGTCTTATATGTCATTTATATCGGGATTTTGTCTTGTCAGTCTTTTGTCCGGATGAAGGCGTATGTTCTGTCTGATGTCCTGGTTCTCCTTTCCCAATATGTTCTTTTGCTGATTTTTGTCCTATCGACAAAATTTATCCTGAGCGGATATCCCACCGTCGGGCGCCGCTATCATTCCTCCAAAGAACTTATTCTGATCAACCCTTTCGGCGGTGGATCTTTCTTTGAAAGCATGGCTTCCTTTGCCCTGCGATTTTATCCTCCGGTTTTTACCGTGCTGAAGGCTTTGACGCCTCCGGAATATCGAGTGAGAACCTTTTCCCGGGTTTTCTGGCGCAGAAGATATTATAAAGCCGATGTTCTTGTGGCCATAACATGCTACACTTCAAACAGTTTTGAAGCATACAAGATTGCCAAAGAGTATAAACGCCACGGAGCCAAGGTTGTGATGGGGGGGCCTCATGTGGCCAGCCTGCCGCATGAGGCTTCGGAGTTCTGTGACAGTGTTGTTTTGGGGGAAGCTGAGGGCGTGTGGGGGGAGGTTATCCATGATTATGAAAATGACCGTCTGAAGCCCATCTACCATGGAGTCGGCACGGAAGAGCAATATCAGAAAGTCCACCGGTATTTGTTGCAAGCGCCCCTGCCGGAAGTCAAAGATTACCTTGAAACGAACCGCGGCTGTAAGTTTCATTGTTATTTTTGTGCCGTCTACAACATCTATGAGGGGAGAACCTACCAAAAACCCGTATCGGAAGTCATTGAGCTGGTTCAAAGACTTCGTCCTCGATATAAGTATTTTCATTTTCTTGACAGTAATATTTATACAAATCCGGCTTATGTCAAGGAATTGTTTGAGGCCCTGATCCCCTTAAAAATCGTCTGGACAGGACATTGCAGTATCGATATCGCCGCTAATCCTGAGATTTTATCTTTGGCCAAAAAGAGTGGCTGTATCGGCATTTTAGTGGGATATGAAATTAGGCATTCATCGCCTGAGAAAAATCAGGGCGGTAAACTGGGAATGGCTGAAAAATATTTGGAATATACGCGAATCGTTAAAAAGGCGGGGATCAATGTTAAAGGGCATTACATTTTCGGATTTGACTCAGATAAATACGCCCACTTAATAGCGAATTGGTTGTTTTGCCTGTCGATTTTTCCTTCCTGGACCATCCTTAGTATTCTGACGCCTATGCCGGGGACCCAGCATTTTGCGGATATGCTTAAGGAGGACCGCATTATAAACGCGAATTGGAAATGGTATACGACGTTCCGACTGCTTTTTCAACCCAGGCGGATGAAATATCGGCTTTTAAAACACGTGTACCCCCTTATAAAAACCTTTTTCTTCCTCACGACAGCCCAAAACGGCTGGCTTTTAACTCTGTCTATTTTTTTATTTATTAAGATCATCCTGACACTTGCCTGATTCCCCACCCGTCCCCTTATATCCAGGGGGTTCTTCATATAAGCCGCATCAGTTTGGGGTGCCGATATGTCCATCGGCTGGTGACGATGGATTTGATGAAAAACATAAAAAGAATGATGACAAGCAGGTTATCAAAAATGTTGACGAAGATAAAAGGAGAGACAAAAAGGAGAAAAATGCCTATGAGGAATAATCTGAAGAAATTCTCATTAAAGAAAATGACATCAACTAAAGATGTCGTGTGATATTTTTTGCTTATGATTTCCGCCAGTTGGTATAAGGTTTTTTGTCCAAAGATGTCTTGGGAAAATTCCTGTTGCAGGAACAACGAAGAAAGCTTTATAATGATTTCTTTTTTCCCCTTCTTTAAGAAGAACAAACCGAGGCAAAGCGGTAAAACGGGCAGGGCCATGTATGCCATCTGGGTTCGAATAAAAACATACACTAAAATAAAGATGACCGTTCTTCCTAAAAGTTCGTTCCTTTCTTTGTCGGCCAGGTTTGAATAAAGGCGATCTATGCCGGCAGCCTCACAGAGGAGAGTTTTGGGTTGTTCTTGCCACAGCAGATAGCCGAACCATTGATACGTATCATAATCATCCTCGATGGAGTTTATGACTGTTTGATAGCTCGATACTTTGGGCGTGTTTATTTTGTCCATGTGCCTGTTTTTCCCGGGAGATTGCCGGAATCCTTAATTTATTATGATAATTATTAAAAGTTTCCAAGTAAAGAGAAATAATTTTTCTCTGGACAGGGCCTTTTAGATGTGTAACATGCTGTAGATATTGATGTTATGTTTTTTGAAGAGCTTTTTTTTGTAAAATAGTATTAGTAGTATATTAAATGTCCTATATAGTCCTAGTCTGTCCTCTTGACATTTTATTTTGTTTTATTGAATACTATTAATATGTCTTTCCTAACTAAAACGTTAATTGAGGAGAATCGTATGACTAAAGCAACAGAACGGCAATTAAGAAGGTTATTGGCCTCATGGGTGTTTTTATTCTTGATAACTTGGTGCGCGTACAGCCCTTCGGTTCAGGCAGCAGAGAAGGATTTGTATGAATGGCAGTTGCGCCCCTACAGCCACGTCCATAAAGAATATAATGAAAAGCGTGTTGAAGAAAATGAAAAGCAGGCCATAGAGAATATGAAACTTAAAAAGAACAAGCAGTATTTGAAAGAAGAATACAAAGTCTTGAAAAATAAAATGAAGTCCCAGGAGCAGTTGAACGATGATCTTAAGGAAAAAATTCTGGAGTTGAAACATCTGAATAAACAGGTTCTGGCTGATTTTCAAAAACGGCAAAATGAATATGATGAGCTCCAGGATATGTTTGTCCGGCAGCAGGAGGAGAATAATCTTTTGCGGGACAGGATTGTCCAGCAGGAGGAGGAGATCCGGCTGCAGGAGGAGAAGAATACTCAGCTGGAGGAGACCAACCTGGAACTCGTGAAGCAGTATGAACAGGCGGAAAAGGATTATAAAGACCTGGAGTCGTCCTTTGAGAAACAGCAGTCTGAGAACGAAGCCTTGCAGACGAAGATGGAAGATCTGGAGTCGGAGACAAGCAAAAAGCAGGAACGTGTCAGTGAATTAACGACGATTAATACCCGGTTGAAGGAAGAATATGAAGGCCTGCGGAGTGAAAATATGGAGATTGAAGCTTTAGCCAAGAAGAAGGAAAGCGAAAAGGAGAAATATGAAAGGCTGATCGCTGAATTTGAAAAGGTGCAGGCGGATTATAATGAAATGGAAGCCCTGTTTCAGGAACAGCAGAAAGATAATGATAAGTTGTCGGAAAAGCTGAACAAGATGGAGACCGAAAAGAAAGAAAAGCAGTCGCGGATGGATGAGATCACGGAAGTTAATAAGGCCTTAAAAGAGGAATATTCATCTTTGCAAAAGGAGAATGTCGAGCTGGAGTCTTTGACCAAGGCTCAGGAAGAGGAAAGCAAGAAACTTAAAAAGTTGATAAAAGAATTTGAAAAGGCCCAGGTGAAGTACGAGGAACTGGAAGTGTTGTTTGAGCAACAGCAACAGGATAACAAGCGTATCAAGGATCAGCTGGCGGGGCTGGAGGAAGAGAAGAGCGAAAAACAGCAGCGTATGGATGAACTTAAGGATTTGAATAAGATGATGAAAGAGGAGTATGTTTCCTTGAAGAAAGAAAAGGTCGAACTGGAAACGATGGCGAAAGATCAGGAGGAAGAGAATAAAAAGCTGCAAAAGGTCATAAAAGAGTTTGAGCAGGCCAAAGCCGAATATGATGGTCTGGAAAAATTGTTTATTGAGCAGCAGGCGGAGAATAAACGTATCAGGACGGAATTGGCGTCGTTGGAGAAGGAGAAAGAAGAAAAACAGTCCCGCACAGATCAATTGAAGGACCTTAATAAGATGTTGAAAGAGGAATACGGCTCTTTGCAGAAAGAGAAGGTCGAACTGGAAACCCTGGCCAAAGACCAGGAGGAAGAAAATAAGAAACTGCAGAAATTGATCAAGGAATTTGATGAGGCCAAAGCGGAATACGATGATTTGGAGGAGTTGTATAAACATCAGCAGGCCGAAAACAGGCGTATTACGCAAGAATTGAATGACTTAGAACAAGAGAAAGAAGCGAGAGAGGACCGGATGGCGGAATTGAAAGCGTTGAGCAATAATCTTAAAGAAGAATTCTCTGCGCTGCAAAAAGAGCAGTCCACCCTGGAATCATTGACGAACGAACAAGAGAGAGAAAACCGGAAGCTCCAGGAACAGCTTGAAAAAGAGAAGGCAGATTTCGGTAAACGTTTGTTGGACTTCTATAAGCAGGAAGAAGAAATTTTGAATAAACGTATTGAAGAGTATCAGAAACGGCAGACAGAACTTAAACAGCTTATTAAAGAACGGCGTTAATTTTTTAAATGTCCTTAGGACCGTCATCAGCCGGAAAGACTCCCTTCCTGTCTTCCCGGCTGTTTTTTGTGTGAATGAAAAAATGTTTCTCCCGGCTGGCGGCCGGGCGTTTTTGGGCCAAACCAGCCGTCTCCTGAGAGGCGGATTCTTTGCGGTAAAATATCCTTCCTTTTATTGCTTTCGTTATTTTTATTTTATATAATACACATATTATAAAGAAATATTTAGAGGATTTGTCAAGGCGTCCATCGGTGCGCCGTCCAGGCTTTTGTCGGGGGCTGTCCGACTCCTGAGGGGGGAGAGTCCGGGGTTGCGTGATTCAGGAGGCATCATCTTCCCTTGTGATAAAGATATGCCCTGTCCGGCATGCTTCTTTCATGAACCAAGTGAAAAATAATATTTAATATATAAACAGTCAAGCTGATATTCGTACTATGCCAATAGCTGAAAAAGTTTTATCTGCCATCTGTCTCCCTCAGGATACGGATTATATCGGGATTTATCTCACGAACCGCTGTTTCCTTAGGTGTTCCTATTGCATAACAAATTTAAATCAGCCGTTTATTAATGACAGTTCTTTTTCTGAATTATCCCCGCAATTATGGATTCAGGGATTGAACCGTCTGAAACTCCCGGCCGGTGTCCCGTTGACCCTGCAAGGAGGCGAACCTTTTCTTTACAAGGGTATTTGGGAATTGCTGGAACAGCTGCAGCATAAGGTGGATATCCTGACCGCCTTGCCGCCGTCTCTGACGGTGGAGCAATTTAAAAAGCTGACTCATCTGAATTGGAACAAAAGGCCGGCTCCGTATCCGACAATACGGGTCAGTTTTCATCAGGGCCAGAATGATTTCCGTTGCCTGATCCGGCGTATTAAAGAACTGCAGGAAGAGTGCGGCCTTAGCATCGGTCTTTATCATATCGATCACCCGGCTTATTCATCTTTAATCGAAGAGATCCGGAACTTGGCCCGGAAAGAAGGCGTGGAGTTCCGTACTAAGGCATTCCTGGGTGAATATGACGGACATCTGTATGGACAGTATAAATATCCTGAGGCTTGCCAGGGATCCCCGGCAGAACACAGGAAAGTGTGGTGCAGGAATACGGTTTTTCCTTTTGGGCCTGGCGGGCATATTTACAAATGCCATTCGGATTTATACGCGGGCCGGACCTCCCTGGCTTTGGGGCACATCCTGGACGAAGATCTTTGCCTGGAACATAAACACAGGCCCTGTTCTTTCTTCGGCCTCTGCAGCCCGTGTGATATAAAAGTCAAAACGAATCACCTGCAGAATTTTGGCTACACGTCTGTTGATATTCGATATGAAAAGGAATAAAAGAAATATTCTTGTCATAAAGACCGGTTTTTCCGAGCTTCTCGACCGCGGCATTTCCATCACCGTGAGCCTGGGGGACGTTTTGATGTGTACGGCGCTTTTGCATTATTTCCAGGACGACCGGGTGACGTGGGTGACCTCCTGGGAAGCCCGCTGGCTGTTGCAGGGCAATCCCATGATTCACGAACTGCTTTTTTTCGGCCCCAGGACTTTAAACCAAGTAAGCGGATCATCGTATGATATAATGGTCAATCTGGAGAAGGATATCGGGATATGCACGTTCTTAAGCAACGTTAAAGCGAAAAAAAAATACGGGTTTTATTTTAACGAACGTTCCTACTCCATCTCAACGCGCAGGAAGATCGATCAATATTTGCTGGCCGGGCAGGAGAACCACCGGCATATTAATAAATCTTTTCTTGAAATTCTGGCCGAGACCGTAGAACAGAACTGGGAGGGCCAGGGGCCGATTCTGCCGCCCAACGGAAAGGTGCGGGAAAGATACGATGTCGGTTTTAACTATGCTGTGGGGTCCAAATGGCCCACAAAAGCATGGCCGAAAAAGCATTGGCAGAAGCTGGAGAAACTGTTGGGAAAGAAGTACCGGATCTCCTGGCAGAAAGGGCATAGGGATTTAAGACGCTATACGGAATGGATCGGGCAGTGCCGTATTCTGGTGACGTCGGATTCTCTGGGGCAGGCCATCGGACAGGCTTTGGGCAAAAACGTTGTGTCGTTATTCGGCCCGACGAATGATCACCGTATGCGAAAGATTCATAATGTCACCGTGATCCCTTCTCCGCTGAAATGTCCCTTCCGCCCCTGTTATCTGCCGTACTGCAAACATAAGGATTTTTGTATGGATGAAATTTCGCCTGCGGTTGTCGCATCTACTTGTGAGAGACTGTTGTCATGAAGAATATTTTTGTTACAGGCGGGGCCGGTTACGTCGGTTCGGTTCTAATCCCCAAGCTTCTTTCCCAGGGGTACCAGGTTAAAGTTCTGGACTGGTTTATTTATGGGGAGCATGTCCTCGACAGCGTTAAGGATCATCCCGGGTTAACGCAGATTAAGGGGGATATCCGTGACCAGAATTTGCTGGCACGGGAAATCCCCGGCTCTGACGCCGTCATTCATCTGGCCTGCATTTCCAACGACCCGAGTTATGAACTGAACCCTGATTTAGGGAAATCCGTCAATTATGACGCTTTTCTGAGTCTGGTGGATATCGCTAAGAAAGCCGGGGTGCAGCGTTTTATATTTGCGTCGAGTTCAAGCGTTTACGGTATTAAAAAGGAGCCGGAGGTCACGGAAGACCTAGCTCTGGAACCTTTAACGGATTATTCCAAATACAAGGCTTTGTGTGAAGAGTATCTTTTAACCCGGCAGGATGACGATTTTACCATCCTGATTTTAAGGCCGGCTACGGTGTGCGGCTTCTCTCCCCGTCTGCGGCTGGACCTGACGGTTAACATCTTAACGAATCATGCCGTGAACAACGGGCGTATTAAAGTCTTTGGCGGGCGGCAAAAAAGGCCGAATATCCATATTGAAGATATTACGGATCTATACGTTCAGACGCTGCAATTCCCGAAAGAAAAGATTGCCGGAAAGATCTATAATGTCGGGTATCAGAATTATTCGGTTGACGAGATTGCCGATATTGTCAAGAAGGCCGTCGGGAATGATCAGGTTGATATCGAACATGTTCCTACCGATGACAACCGGTCGTACAAAATTTCTTCGCGGAAGATATTAACAGAATTAGGATTTGCCCCGAGACACAGCATTGAAGAGGCCTGCTCTGATCTGAAAAGAGCATTTGCGGACGGGAAAATCCCTGCGCCGATGGAAGATAACCGTTATTACAATATCCGCATGATGCAGGCTTTGGAGCTGAAATAAATTTGGGAAAGAGGCCATCCTCGAATCATGAATGAAGATGCTTATAAAAATATTTTTTTGACGATGTTGCGCATCCGGCAGACGGAAGAAAAAATCGTCAGCGTTTATGCCGAACAGAATATGCGGACGCCGACGCATCTATCGATAGGGCAGGAAGCCGTGGCGGCCGCTGTCTGCCAGGCTCTCGAACCGCAGGACCAGGTTTTTGTGTCTCACCGCTGCCATGCCGCTTATCTGGCCAGGGGTGGCTGTCTGGACGCTTTTTTCGCTGAACTGTGCGGCCGGGTGACGGGTTCCAGCCGGGGGCGGGCCGGGTCAGCGCATTTGTCCAGTGTCGAAAAACATGTTTTTGCTTCCCCGATTCTCGGGGCGATGATTCCGGTTGCGGTTGGCGCTGCCCTTTCATTCTTCATGGACAGGCTCCCTAAAATTGCTGTTGTGTTTTTCGGGGATGCCGCGGTTGAAGAAGGCGTCTTTTCGGAAAGCCTGAACTTTGCCGTTCTTAAGAAATTGCCGGTCCTTTTTGTCTGTGAAAACAATTTGTATTCTACGCATTCGCCTTTAAGTGTCCGGCAGCCTCCGTCTCCTATTTATGAAAGGATCAGAGTCCCGGAACTCTTGTCCCGGCAGACAGACGGGAATGACGCGGTCAGGCTTTATCAAACCGTTTCGGATTTGATCCCGCGGGTGCGGCAGGGGGACGGCCCGGCGTTTTTAGAATGTCTCACGTACCGGATACGCGAACATGTCGGCCCTTTATTCGATTATGATCGGGGTTACCGCAGCCAGGAGGAAGTGGAGTCCTGGATGGAGCGCTGCCCTATTCAGCGGCTGCAGGAGTTTATCACGGGGCAGGGTATTATGACGCAAGACGAAATTGAAGAAAAACGGAAAGAATGGAGCGGGCAGGCCGAGGCCTCTTATCAGAAAGCCCTGAAGAGCCCCTGGCCTGAGGGAAACACTTTATTGGAAAATGTGTATTGATTTTAATGCCGAATGCCTGGAGGGCAAATTTTCCGGTCTTCTGGGAAACGAGATAGACGCATGAGAACATTGTCTTATAAAGATGCGATTAGCGAAGCCTTGGTTCAGGCGATGGACAATGACCCGGATATCTTCATCTTTGGCCTCGGCGTGGATGATTATAAGGGGATCTTTGGCACCACGAGGGAAGCTTACCGGCGTTTCGGCCCGGAACGAGTTTTTGACACGCCTGCGAGCGAAGGAGCCCTTATGGGCATAACTTTGGGGGCTGCGGTCAATGGAAAAAGACCTGTTATGGTGCATGCCCGCAATGACTTTATGTTTCTCGCGCTGGACCAGCTTCTCAACAACGCCGCCAAGTGGAAATATGTTTACGCGGGCAAGACTTCGGTGCCTTGCCTTGTGCGTGGCATTGTCGGCAAAGGGTGGGGGCAGGGGGTGACCCATTCCCAGAACATTCAGGCCGTTTGCGCGCACGTCCCTGGGTTACATGTCGCGGTCCCCAGTTCGCCGTATCTTGCCAAAGGCCTTATACTGCAGGCCCTGCAGACAGACGGGCCGGTGGTTATTCTGGAATCCCGGGCCCTTTATGATACGGTGGGTCCTGTCTCTGAGGAGATGTACACCTTTGATTTTGGTAAAGCCCATGTCTGCCGCCGGGGAAAAGATGTTACGGTCGTAGCGACATCGCTTATGGTCCCGGAAGCTTTAAAAGCGGCCGGGATATTAGAGGCGCACGGTATTGACCTGGAAATCATCGACCCGGTCAGTTTGCAGCCCATGGACGAAAGGACGATTATTGAGTCCGTCAAAAAGACCGGACATCTGATATGTGTTGATAATGACTGGCTGCGCTGCGGTTTTTCGGCTGAAGTGGCGGCGGTTGTCGCGGACCAGGCTTTTGGCTCGCTCAAGAAACCGGTTAAACGGATCGGGTGGGCTTTCAGTCCCTGCCCGGTTTCAAAAACGTTGGAAGACAGGTTCTACCCTTCCTGCCAGAATATTATTGAAACAGTCTTGCATTTACTGGACAGGGACGTCCCTTACAATAAAGAATGCGCGCTGACGACCGACACTTTCTTAGGTCCTTACTAGGCGGGAGCTATATTGTCGGACGGTTCTGATACGGCATGGGGGATGAAGAAAAGGAATGTATGGCTCAGCCACGGAGAAAAAAGAAAGTTCCCAGGACGGTTTTTATCCTTTCCGTGAGCAGTGATATCGGCCTGTTTCTCGCCCGGGAATACTTGAAGAACGGCGACCGGGTTATCGGGACGTACCGGACAAAGGCCAGGGCCTTGCAAACCCTGGAAGCTCAAAAAGGCTGTGTTCTGATCCGCTGTGATATCTCCAAAGGCCGCAGCCTGCAGACTTTGTATGACAGGTATGCCGCGTTAAAAACTCCTTGGGATATTTTTATTTCCTGTGTCGGGGAGCCGCGGCCTGTACAGGCTTTTTTTGATGCGGATTTTGATGCCTGGCTTGATTCTGTGACCGTTAATTCTTTTGCCCAGTTGCGTGTCTTGCACCTCTTATATCCATTAAGAAAAAAGGGGAAAAAGCATCATGCTGTTTTTTTTGCCGGGGGAGGGGTAAACAAACCGGTCAGGAATTTTTCCGCTTATACGGTTGGCAAGATCTTGCTTATAAAAATGTGTGAATATTTAGACGAAGAAAACAAGGACCTCAATATTTTTATCGTGGGACCGGGGTGGACAAAAACAAAGATTCACCAGCTGATTCTTAATGATCCGCATGTCTCTGCTGATAAATACCGGTTGACGCAAGAGTTTTTAACCCATGAACAGGGAACGTCCTATCAGGATATATTCGACTGCATCAATGGTCTTGTGCGTCAGGGGAAGGCTGTTGCCTCGGGAAGGAATTTTTCTGTTGTCCACGACCCCTGGAGAGGCCGGCCGGCTGACAGTCTTATCCGGCAACTGAAAAAGGACCCGCATATGTATAAGCTCCGGCGTCACGGCAGCATGGATTAATCCCCCCGGATACGGGGAGACCGTTAAACCAGGAAAGACAGGTTTTATGAAAAAAAGAAAAAAAATATCCCAACAAGAAGCGCTCCGTTTAGGAACGGACCATCAGTTCATTTCATCATTGAACCTGGGGCCGTGGTCATCCTACAGCCTGTTGCACGACCCCAAGCATTTGGGGTTTGTCTTGGCCCGGTATAAATTCTGCGCCAAAATGCTCGACGGAAAAGCCAAAGTGCTGGAGGTCGGATGCGGGGACGGTTTCGGCGTGCCGGTGGTGGCGCAGCACGCGCAGTCTGTCCTGGCGATCGACCCGGTTGACCGGCTGATTAGAGGAAACCGGCAAAGGCTGAAAAAGATTAAAAATGTTGTCTTTAAGAACATGGACATTTGCCGGTCCGTCCCGGATGAAATATTTGACGGTATCTTCTCCATAGATGTGATAGAACATCTCGACCCCAAGCTCAACAGAGTTTTTATGGAGAATCAGGTCCGCTGTTTAAACAGAGACGGCGTCTGTATTGTCGGGACCCCCAATATCACCGCCAACAGGTACGCCACCTACCGCAGTAAAGTGCAGCATATTAACCTGAAGAGCCAGAAAACTCTCCGCGGCCTTATGGAAAAGTATTTTAAGAACGTGTTTATGTTTTCGATGAATGATGAAATTCTGCATACCGGATATGCGCCGATGGCCCATTATATTTTCGGAATGGGCGTCGGCATCAAGGATAAGAAGGGTCTATGAAACTGTCAGATTACCTCGTTGATTTTCTGGCCCGGCAGGGGATAAGACATGTTTTTCTGGTCTCCGGGGGGGCTATTATTCATTCGGTTGACTCAGCGGCGCGTCACCCGGATGTTCAGGTGATGTGTACGCAGCACGAGCAGGGCGCCGGGGCCGCCGCAGACGGCTATGCACGCGTTTCCGGCGGACTCGGCGCGGTGATGGTGACAAGCGGGCCCGGGGCGACCAACCTTGTGACCAGCGTGTCCAATGCCTTCTTTGATTCTATCCCGGTTATTTTTATTTGCGGACAGGTCGCGACGTTTCGTATCAAACGGAGCCGGGCCCTGCGGCAGAAGGGATTCCAGGAAACGGATGTGGTGTCTGTTTTTCAGTCTATTACGAAATACGCTAAACAGGTGGGAGACCCCCGGGAGATAAAGTATGAACTGCAAAAAGCCGTTTTTATGGCCAGGGAAGGGCGTCCGGGGCCGGTTCTCCTTGACATCCCGGATGATATTCAGCGGGCCGACATTGATCCGGATCAGCTAAAGGCGTACGTTCCTCCTTTGAGCGAAGCCCCGGATATTCAAGATGCCGTCCGGGAATTTATCTCTCTGATTCAAAACGCCAGCCGGCCTGTCGTTATCATGGGGGCCGGCGTGTCCTTAAGTAAAACAGAGGCACAAGCGGAGCGCTTTTTGAAAACATTTCATGTCCCCGTTGTCTTGACATGGGGGGGGAAAGATTTGCTGCCGGCGCAACATCCATTGAATATGGGCGGGGTCGGCGTCTGCGGTCCCCGGGCCGGCAATTTCGCCGTGCAGAACGCGGATTTGGTCATTGCGCTGGGAACACGGTTATGCCAGATGATCACCGGTGGAAAACCGGCTCTTTTTGCTCCTTGCGCCCGGAAAGTTATGGTTGATATTGATCCGGAGGAGTTGACGAAATTCACGGAAAACGAATTTCAACTAGATTTAGCGATCAAAGTTTCTTTGCCGTGTTTTTTTGACACGGTCTTCCGGGCTGCTCCGGAGACATCTCCCGAAGACCCTTTTGCTGAATGGCGGGCGCAAATCGGAGAATGGAAAGAAATGTTCCCGGTCTGCCCCCCGGAGCGGTATGCCAGGGAAGACCGTGTGGACGGTGTGGTTTTTATCAAAGAGCTTTCTGCCCGGCTGGAAGAGAATATTTCGGTCGTTGCCGATACCGGGGCCAACCTGGCCTGGACCATGCAGACATTTCAGGTGAAACCGCGGCAAAAGATTTTTTCTGCCTGGAACCATACCCCGATGGGATATGCTTTGCCGGCCAGCGTAGGGGCGGCCTGTGCAAGCCGCCGGTCGGTTGTTTGTATAACCGGCGACGGCGGGATCATGATGAGCCTTGAGGAGCTGGGAACGGTGCGTCGCTATGATCTGCCGGTGAAGATTTTTATTATGTTCAATCAGGGGCACGGGATTCAGCGGCAGACGATGGATACCTGGCTTGATTCCCGTTATACAGCCGTTGACCAGGAGAGCGGGCTGTTTTTCCCGGATTTCAGATTGATCGCTGAGGGATTCCGTCTCCCTTATACGCATATAAAAAACCATGCCGGGATAGGTCCTGGCCTGCAGCAGGTCCTGGCCGCAGCCGGACCGGTGCTCTGTGTTGTCGACATTGTGAAAGATCAGAAAATCGTCCCTATGTTGAAATTCGGCGGTGGCCTGGAAGACCTTGATCCCAGGCTGCCGGAAGAACAGCTTAAACGCATTATGAGGGTATCCGATGGTATCAGTTGTCATCCCGGCCTATAACGAGGAGGAGATGCTTCGGGCAACGGTCAGCAATGTTGTTCGGTCGGCGCAGGACACCGGCCCTCTCGAAATAGAAATTATCATTGTTAATGACGGAAGCCGTGACCGTACGGGAGATGTGATTCAGGAATTAGAAAAGGAATATTCCTGTGTCAGAAGCATTCAGCATGCGGAAAATTCCGGGCTGGGTATCTGCATCAAGGATGCTCTTGCGCAGGCCAGGTACGGGAAGTTCATGATTGTGCCGGGTGATAATGATATGGCGCCGGAACTGATAAAAAAACTTTTTGAAAATTGTGATAAGGCGGATTTGATTCTTGCTTATTTTATTAATAAGGAGGACCGGGGCCGGTTCCGTAACGTTATTTCGGCTTTATACGGCCTGCTGTATATGTGCGTGTTTAATGTGTACGTTCAGTATATCAACAGCCCCTGTATTTATCCCACCGAAAGAATCCGGTCTTTTAAGCTCAATTCGAAAAGGTTCAGCGTGATCGCTGAGTTGACAATCAAGTGTTTGCGTTCAGGCTGTTCGTATCATGAAATCCCCGGATATATGCAAACCGGAGTGGAGGGGAGCTGCGCTTTGAAATTAAAAAGTTTTTTTGAAGTTGTTGCGACATTTCTGAAGCTGATACGGGAAATCAAATTAAGTCATAATTTGCATTTTAACAAAAGGCCTGTCCGTATTTTTTAAATTATGTCCCTTTAACCTGAACGAAAGATTGACCCTTTGGCTATGGGAGAGATTAATTTATTAGCGAAGTATCCGCAGACACCGCGGAATCTTGAAGAACGGCAGCAGAGCAAGACAGATGAGGAACGGGCCGTCGCCCGCCGGTTCGGCAGGGATTTTTTTGACGGTGACCGCCGGTATGGCTACGGAGGCTATTCCTATCAGCCCCGTTTCTGGCAGCCTGTTATCCCTGATTTTCAAAAACATTACGGCCTGAAAGCCGGCAGCCGGATTCTCGATGTCGGATGCGGGAAAGGTTTTATGCTGTACGATTTCATGCAGCTGATCCCCGGGGTCGAGATCGCGGGTATTGACGTATCGGATTATGCCTTGCGGAATGCCCGACAGGAGGTGAAGCCTTTTCTGCAAAAAGGCGGTGCTCAGGCGCTGCCGTTTGCGGACCGTTCTTTCGATTTAGTGATATCGATCAACACGATTCATAACCTCCCGTCTGAAGCCTGTCAGAAGGCTGTGCAGGAAATTCAGCGGGTGACCCGCCGGTTTGCCTTTATCACCGTGGATGCTTACCGCAACGAGGAAGAGAGAAAACGCATGGATATGTGGAATCTTACGGCCCTGACGTATATGCATGTTGATGAGTGGAGAAAATTCTTTGCTGAAGCCGGGTATTCCGGGGACTATTACTGGTTTATTCCTTAAGGGGGCCTTGATGGACGGCTCCGGCCGGGAGCCCGACGAACCTCTCATTCTCAAAGTCCGGATGTTAAAACTCTTAGAATATGAACCACAGAGCCATAAAACCTGCTTGCGAAAATCCTGACACAGATTTGCTTCACTCCCTCATGACCGGAGATAAACAATGTATTCTCTTGTGACGATGTCATTGGTTTTTATGACAGATATCTTTGTCCATTTAATATGGTGCCGCTTTCAAAAGGAAGACCGGCTGCATATCAGATCATTCTTTGCGATTGCTGCCGGCGGGCTGTTGTTCCTGCTTTTGTTCATTCAGGTTGAAGCCGGTCCGGACGGAAAGAGTTTCTGGTCAACGCCTTTGTGGGGATGTGCTCTGCTCCTATATGTTTTGCTTGTTCCGGTTTATCTCATTTTTTATTTCGGAACCAAGGTTGAAAGCCCGTCCCGCCTGCTGATGATGTCTCTTAAAGAAAAGGACGGGATGACGTTTGAAGAAATAACCGCGGTCATCGATAATGACAGGCTCATCCGCCCGAGGCTGGACGACTTGTTCTTGACGGAATATATCCGTGAGGAGGGAGGCCTTATCTGGTTAACGGCCCCGGGAGTGCGTGTCGCGCAGTGGCTTGAACTCTACCAGAAATTGAGCGGCCGGGGATGGGGCGGATAAATGATGAGTGCGGACCTGACAACTCTCATGACAGCGGCTGTCAGTTTTGTGATTTTTATCCTGATCCATTTTATCTCCTTCCGTTTTGTCGGCGAAGGCGGCGTTCTTAAATGGACGATGCGTATTTTTTTTCTCGTAAGTCTGGTCCCGGTTGGTTTATTTATTCGGGAGGGACGGGATATCATTCTGAGCCGGGTCAGCATGGATGATGTCGGCTACCTTTTGGTCGCCTGGGCTGTTTACGGCTTGCTGAGTTTCCTTTACATTTTATGCGTCTTCGGCCCCTATGAATCCTCCATCCGTTTAAGGTTGATCCGGGAGATTTACAGATATCACCCTGCCGGCATCAGCTTGGAGCATTTATATAAGAACTATAATAGCAAGATCATCCTTAAACGCCGGATCGCGCGGTTACTTCACGCCAGAAGTATTGTTTTAAACGACGAGAAATACCGGATTGCGCAAAAACCGAGTTTTTTCCTTTTAGCCGAAGTCCTGGCCGGAATGATAGAACGTTGCATTAAAAAGTCTTAAATTTATGAAAACGAGTCTGAAAGATCCCCTAACATTCAAGCCTTCCATTTTTGCTCACATTTTTAAATTTGTTTTTCCTTTCTTCCTTTGGGCCGTCCTCCTTCGGGATGTTTTTCAAAAGAAGGCGGTGATCGTAGAAGACACTTTCGGGATTTATGCGGTCGTGAAGTATTATCTTGATAATCTGTTAAACGGCGTCTTTGCTTCCTGGAACCCTTATTCGCTCTGGGGCATGGGGCACGTTCATCAGATCGGGGAATGCAATCCGTTCTGGTTTCTGATCCCCCTGTTAAACGGTTTAGGCTGCGATTATTATCACGCTTTTCTCTGGACCATCAGTCTTTATTTGTTTGCCGGATTAATCGGTTTTTACCTTCTGGCAAGACTGATCCTCCGGGATTCCTGCCTGGCTTACTGGGCTTTTTTATTATTAATGTTCTCTTCCCTGGGCATGACGCTGTTTGTTCAGTTGACGTTTATCCTGATTTTCGTCCCCGCTGTCTGGTCCTGTTTTTTCCTTGTGCACTGGCTGCAAACATGGAAAAGGTCATCTTTCCTGGGATGGATATTTACGCTTATCATCATTGTGACAACCTATATCCCTTTTTATTTTCTGGCTGTCTTCCTGATATTTGTGGCCGGCGGGATGATGCTTTATGCCCGTGAAATGCCGCCTCTCTGGAAAGGGATGTGCCGGTTTTTTCAGAGGAACAAGATTTTTGTTTTTGCCTGCCTTTGTGTCTTTTTGCTGTCCCTGTGGATACCGGTGACGACCTACCTTTTTTTTCAGAACGGGGTCACGGCCCAGGTCAGGGACACCTCTCTTACGTTTACCGATGTCAAGGATTCGGGTATCCCGGTCATGGAATTCCTCAGGGATTTTTCTGTGTTCAGCCTCTTTTTTTATGTCTCGACCCCGGAGGTCCTGTCCTCCATCCGGGACTTCTCGGCTTTTGATAATTTTGATTATTATAATCAGCGTATTTTCTTCCTCGCTGCCCTGGCGCATATCTTTTTGTTTGTCTCGTTTTTTCAAAGAATAAAAAAGAGGACATTATTATTTCTTGGCTATACGCTTTTTATATTCTTTTTCAGCATTGCGAACACCTTCCCGCTGTATGCCTTCTTTTTCAGGTATGTGTTTTTTTTCAAGCTGTTCCGTAACATTTTTTACTTCTTGCCGTTTCTGATTTCCGTATATATCTTGTGGGCGTTACTTCAGTTGAAGGACCTCTTTTCATCGTATGAAGGGGCTTTGCGCAGAAAGCGGGGAATATCTCTATGGGTTCTGAGTATCCATATGCTTTATTTTGCGTTTCTCTGGATCAAAGGTGCGCTTTTCGGCGCAGAGGGGTTAACAGTCCTCGGGAGCCTGGTTTTATTTGTCCTTTACGGGATGGGAGCCTTTAGACAACGCAAAACGGTTCTTTGTGTTCTGGGGAGTTTTTTGATCATACTGCAGGCATCAGGAGTTTTTTCCCGTTATATGAAAAGAGCAAGTCTTGTGCAGTCGGATATCGTTCAGGAGAGCAGCCGGGTGAACAGGGCCAGACCGGTCTTTTCCTACCAAAGACCGGCCTTTAGAAAAGAGAACTATCAGGTCCTGAACGAACACGAAATCTACCAGCAGTTTTACCGTTATCTGATTGAACAGAAAGATTCCCCCGGTTATTTCTCATCCGTTTACGGGTACCCCACCCTCTGGACCAGGGTTTTGTACAGGAAAATGGGGGAGCGCCTCCGCCCCTATATCAGGAACAAGTTTATTGTTTACGACTCCGTTGAAGAGGTGAGTGAGCCGGATGTTGACTTTCAGCGGTTGGCTGAACGGTTAACGTTGTTACAGAATACCGCCACGGTCATAAATCCGGAGTCCGGAGAAACCCGCCCGGGTTCTGTTCCCCTGAACACCGCGGAACCGCGGGCGCAGATGATTCATGCCGGTCAGGAGGGGTTTGACGTCCTTGTTTTTGATTCGGACCAGATCGTAATCAGAACGAAGTTCCCGGGGGAAAAGTTCCTTGTTTATAACGACAGTTTTCATCCCTGGTGGCGGGCCTATATTAATCAAGAGCGCGTCCGGCTTTACCGCAGCAATTATGCTTTTAAAGGCGTGTGGCTGCCGGCCGGGGAGAACGTGGTCCGTTTTCAATTTTCTCCGCCTCTGGGGCAGGCCGGCTTTTTTATTGTTTTAAGCGTTTGTACGGGATTGGGAGGCGTCTTTTTGTGGTTTTTGTTTAGGGACTATAAACAGAGAATCCCTGATCCGGGAAAATGACCTTTTAAGTATGAGGAAGATTATGCGCAGCCCTTCAGGAACAATTAGTGCGCAAACGGGTAAGGTTTGCTGCCCAGACTAAGGGAGTCATTATTCATGAAATGCGAATCAGGTGTTCAGCTTGAGGAGAAACTTTGATATGAAGGCTATAAAAAACATGCCCCCGGTTATTTTAAACGTCTTTTGGCTGACGGGCTTGTCCGTTCTGCTTTCGGTCCAGGTTTTAGCCGTTGCCGCGTGGTTTATGTCGTATTTTCCCCAGGAGCAGGAAGTGCCTTTTACCGTCCTGAACGCCTATAAGAACCTTTTTCGCCCGGAGCAGGAGATACACCTTTACCGTATTTTTGTTTTCAGTGCGATTCTTCTTCAGGCTCTGTCCGCATGGGTTTTCCGGAAACGTCTGGCTGATCCGGTCTTATCCCGGCGTTTACAGTGTTACGTTTTTGCGGAGACCTTTGCGGTTTTCACCCTTTTGCTGGTGTCTTTCAAGATGGCGTTGTCCGGTCCTACGCCATACCTGCGCCTGTTGTTCCTTGCCGCTTTATGTTTGGCCGTGATTTTGAAAATCTTCTGGCTGTTGATTGAACGGGGATTATCCCGGCTTTACAAAAAATTTTGCTGTAAAACACTGTCTCTGTCCGCCCGCCGGTTATGTTACGGGCTTGTTTTTTTAGGCATTGTCCTTGTGATATACGTTCCGCCTGACATCGCCCTGACATGTTTCACGGATAATTATATTCACATTGACGCCTTTGCCTTGTCTCCGGCGTGGGCGTCTTTCAAAGGGCATGTTTTGAATGTCGATACGATCAGCGCTTACGGGGTGGGTATGCCGACCTTGCTGGCCCGGCTCAGTCCGTTATTAGGAGGGTTGAGTTATGAAACGGTATTATTGGAATTCATGTGCCTTGCTATTCTTTATTTTATTTTGATGTATCTGCTTATAAACTCCTGGTTAAAGAACCTTTTGTTGGCTTTACTGGGTGTTTTGATCATGATCAAGATGCATATGTTCTCGCACGGCCCGGAACATTTTATCTGGCAGACGCCCAGCGCGACCCTGATCCGTTATTTTTGGGATGTGGTATTTTTCACCTTTCTTCTTAAGCATCTTCAGACAGGAAAACGGCGGTATCAATGGGCCGCGGGTTTTTGTGTGGGGCTTGCGTTATGCTATTTAACGGATACCGGGCTTTATCTTTTAATGGCTTTGTATGTCTACATGCTGTTATCCATGCTTATCCCCGGCTGCCGGGACATGCTTTATCCTTCCCGGAAGGATTTATTTGTAGCCCTTTGTTTATTTTTTGTCCCGTTGCTGTGTTACGGATGCGGCATGATGCTTCTTGTGGGGCGGGCCCTGTTCCAGCCGGATTTCTGGACGAATACCGGAGAAATGATGACGCTGTTTCTTCACGGATTCGGTCCGCTGCCTATCTATACGGGACTGCAGGATAAACAGTTTTTTAATTTTTTCCTCAGCTTGATCATCCCTTTAACCTATGTTATTTCGACGGTTCTTGTGACCACCCTCGTTGCCCTCCGCCAGATAAATCCCAGGAATATTTATGCCGTGATATGGAGCATTTACGGCCTGGGCCTTTACCATTATTTTATCTGCCGCTCCGGGCCGACAAGTTTTTATGCTGTCTCTATCCCTTTTGTTCTGATATTGTGTTACTGGCTTCATCTTTGTCTTAAAAGGATGGACCCGGGCAGGCAGAAGGTTCTTTTATGCGGGATGCTGTTTGTCTGGGGCATGCTGATGATGACGGATGCCAGTTTTATCCGGTATCCCCGCGTGGTGAACCTTTCCGGGACTTCCTATCAGGAGAGATTGCAGAAGTTTGCTGAATACCGTGCGCAGCATTATATATCTCCGGAAGACATTGCGATGATACGGAGCATGACAGATCCCCGGGAGAAAGTGTGTTTGATCAGCTCCTGGGACACAGCGACTTTAGTTGCGGCAGACCGCCGGCCGTTTTTTTATTATTTCCGCTTTGTGACCCCGCGCACGATGGACGGCCTGGATTTTGGTGGGACGGACCTCATTACTCAGGAACGGCTGGACAAGACAATCCGCCAGCTGGATACGGAAAAACCCGGCCTTGTTTTTATTGAGAAAAAATTGTTTGCGGCAGAGATCCCGTCTGTATATTATGCTCATTACCAGGATTTATTCCAGATTGTGCAGTACCTGCGTCAGCATTACACTCCGGTCACGAAAGGAAAATATTTGCTGGCGCTGAAGAGAAAATGAAAAGAAGGGCGTATTTGTTATGTCAGAAAAACAGAATCCGTACAGTTATTTGAAAATTTTTCGTCATTCAGATAAACTAGAATCTATTCGTAAGAATGAAGTGACCCCGCCGGTTTATATTCGCATCAAACCCACCAATATTTGTAATCACCACTGCTACTACTGCAATTATCACAACAAAAAATTGGGGCTGCGTACGCGTTTTAATTTTCAGGACCAGCTGTCCTGTCCGGTTATGAATGATCTGGCGGACGATATTATCGCCATGGGTGTCAAAGCCGTGACCTTCAGCGGCGGTGGGGAGCCTTTACTGTACAAGCATATCGATGAGATCATGCGGCGTCTTTTGGAAGCGGGTGTTGATTTGTCTATGATCACTAACGGGCAGTTATTAAAAGATAAAAATGCGGAGGTGCTAAGCCGGGCAAAATGGGTGCGGATATCCATGGACAGCTGTCATGCTAAGCAGTATGCCCGTATCCGGGGCGTCCCGGAAGCCTGGTTCTTCGAGATTTGTGATAATATTAAAAATTTTTCCCGCAGCAAATCGGAGGATTGTGAGCTCGGCGTTAACTTTGTCATCACCCCGGACAATATCTCTGAAGTTTATCCTATGGCGCAGTTTGTCAAGAATTTGGGCGCGAACCATATTAAATTGACCGCCATGGTGGACAGGAACCTGGAGGCCTTGCACGCCCCGTTTAAAGCATCGGTGATCCGGGATATCCAGCGGGCGAAACAGGACTTGGAGGACGCTTCCTTTAAAGTTATTAATAAATATGAGTTTGATTTTGAATTGAATACCGTTTTTCAGCGGTCCTATAAACGCTGCCCCATTCAGCAGATCGTCACGGTAATAGGGGCAGATGCCAAAGTCTATTTATGCCACGATAAGGCCTACGTCCCCAGCGGCGAGCTCGGAGACCTGCAGAAAATGAGGTTTAAAGATATCTGGTTCTCGGATGATGTTCGTGAAAAATTTCAGGAGTTTGATGCGAGACAAGAGTGCCGCCATCATTGTGTTTTTGACCAGCGGAACATTCTGATCAATGATTTCCTGGACTTAGACGAGCATCATATTAATTTTATTTGAAGGCAGACTTAATCTTTCAGCTGAACGCAAGACCGCCTTCCCAGGATAACGTTGTCGGGAAGGGGGTAGGAATTATTATTTAACGGTTTATCGATAATCAACTCAACCCCCGCTAACGGGTAAATGTATGGTAAAAAACCTTATCATCTCAAAAGCCCTCAAATCTGACACGTTTGCCCGTGTCCCCATGATCGTTCCGTATTGTCTTGTCCTTCTTGTTGCAGCCCTTTTTATAAACAAGGAACAGGTGCTTATCAATTGCATTAATTATGAAAAGAATATCGTCGAGCCTTATTTTATGAAATTTGAGGCTAAACAGACGCCGTATGACGAAGAGATTTTCCGCGCAGGCGTCACATATTATTCCCAGTTGATTGAGATTTCTCCCGACAACACGTTATTCCACGGAGCTCTGGGGTTTGCCCATTATTACCTTAAAGAATACGATAAGGCCATTCTGGCGTATAACCGGGCCGTTTCCCAAAAACCGACGGTTTACGCTTTATACTGGGACTTGGGCATGATCCATTATCAGCTTCAGCAGTATCAGTTAGCCGTGACGTTTTTAAACAGAAGTATCGGGTACATGAATGAACTGATCCCCAGGTTCATGACGGCAGCGGAAACTTTCCGGGCCAACGGGGACGGGACAACGTATCATTTGCTGCAAAGAGTTATTTCGCGGGCCCAGTATGACGAAGAACGGCTTTTTTACGCTTTGGTCAAAAGTTATTATCAGCTTGAACAGTATGCTGTTGTGCGGAGAGTTGCCATGGTCGGGCTGGAGAATTACCCCCGCAGTACAGGCCTGCTGTATTACTGCGGGGTGGCTCATTTTTTGAACAGGGATTTTCAGCAGGCCGTGGATTGTTTTAACAGGATTTTAGCCGTTGAATCAGACGACATTAATACGTATTATTACCGGGGGCTCTGCTGGAAGGAACTCGGCGACACGGCACGTTATCTGCAGGACCATGCCCAGGCCGGGGCGATGCGCTCCGGCGGACTGGAGCCTAAAAAGTATTATGATGAAGAACTGCGGTTACATTTAAACCAGGATATTATGATTTTCCTCATGACTTATCGCAGGCAAGAAAACCCTTCCTGAGATGTTGATGTAAGAAAGGTGCGCTCAATTCATGGCGTTTTTACCCCAACGGGCTTTAGACAAAAGGAAATCTTTTTCCCTGGAATTCATTCCTCCGGGGGCTTTCCCTGTGTTGCTTTTTAGCCTTATTATCCTCGGTAATCTTCTGGTTTATTCCCCGGCTTTTTATCATGTCCCCAGGGCTGACCATATGTTTTATCTGGCGGATATGGCCGGAAAGAATGACTGGATGTCTTTGGCGATCAGGTCCTTTGATTTCTCCCGGTCGAGAAGTTTCGCCCCGGGGGACGGGCTCATTTTCAGGCCCGGAGCCATGTTTCTTCTCGGGACAGAAAAGGCTTGGTTCGGCTATGATTTTTTCTGGTGGCAGATGACCGGCCTGTTGTTTCACCTGCTTGTTGCGGCCTGTCTTTACCGCTTATTGTTTTTTATTCACCCGGGCATCTGGGCCTTCTGGATCACGGCCTTTTTTTCCCTGATGTTTATGAATTATGAACTGGTTTCCTGGCATCATATCACGAGTGTTATGCTGTCTCTTTCGCTGCTCCTGGCTTCACTATATCAATGGGTCCGGTATACATCTTCGGAAAAGAAAGCTCTCTGGCGGATCGGGCTGATGACTTTATGCATGACACTGGCCTGTTTTACTTATGAAATCAACTGCTTTTACAGTGTATGTCTTTTTATGTTTTTATTAGCCGGTAACCTGAAGCATAAACGGCGTTTATGGCATGCGTTTCCTGTGTTGCTGGCCCCGGCGTTTTATGCTTTGGCCAGCTATATCAATCATCAGGCCCTGGGACAGCAGGCGGTTGATTATAATGTGTTCTGGAGCGGAAACAGTTTTGCCGACAAAATATATTTTATGCTGAAAGCGATCCTGTGGTGGATTTATGCCGGAATATTCCCCGGGGTATTTTCTGTTGTGCATACCCTCGGACGGGCCGGCATTGAAAATCCGCAGCAGCTTTTCAAACCCTTGGATTTTATGAATATCCCTGTCCTGCTGGGCCTGGCGGCGGCGGGCGCCTACGCATTCTTTTTCTGCCGGTCCTGCTCTTTAAGGTTTCTTAAAAAACGGGGTATGCTGGCCGGTTTAATCTTGAGCTTAATCATCAGCTGGACCTTTGCCATTGTCATCTACAGAGTGCAGAACCGGGGCGTGGATTTCGCCTTAGGAGGCACGCTTTATTATCTGTATACGTTTTGGCTTTTTTTTTGTATTATGCTTTATGCGCTTATTGATTTTAAGGCATTGCGGAATATCCGTTTTATCAAAATTGGCCGCTGGGTGACAGGGGGGCTGCTGGTCGCGTTAATGGCCGTGAACGGTTCGCTGGTTTACCGGATGAACCGGCATCTGCGGCAACAGCACGAACCTGCCCGGAGGCTCATTATCGCCCTGGAGTCCCTGATAGAAGAATACGGGCAGGAGCCGGGTTTTTCTTTCTTTGTGCATCCGGATTTCCCGGGGAATTTCCTTTATCCGTACAGCTTAAGGCGGGAGGACCCTCCTTATAAACTGTACAGTTTTATTGAATTGCTTTATCTGGACTATTATGATAATCAGACACCGCGTTATGTTTTTACCCCTGACCAGCGGAACCAGGGACAGCCTGTTGTTTTCAGGACGAAATGGTAGGCCTGCGGCCGGGGCGGGAAGACGAGTGATTAAAGGAGGCCCATTATGAATCAGAATCCTTCTGATGATTTGAAGCAATGGTATCAAGGCAAAACCGTATTAATGACCGGAGCGACGGCCGGGATCGGACGGGAAATGGCAAAGATTCTGGCGCGCTGGGAAAGCCGGGTGATCGTCTGCGGACGGAACGAAGAGGCTTTGGAGTCTTTAAAGGCGGAACTGAAAGAGGAAGGCAAGGCGATCCTGGACGCATACCTGTTTGATCTGAAAGATATCGGTAAAGTTAAAGAACTGTGTCAGTGTGTTCAGAATCATTATCAGGTGGATATCCTTATTAACAATGCGGCTTTTGGGCATATGGGGGATTTTTCCTTGATCCCGGAAGACAAAGCCCTAGCCATGCTTAAGGTCAATATTGATGCGGTCGTCTATTTGTGCCGGAGTTTTCTGCCGCTGATGAAAACCCGCCCGGGTTGTGGGGTTCTTAACGTGGGGTCCGTGGTTTCTTTTTACACGGTTCCCGGCTCGGCTCTCTACTCGGGGACAAAGCATTTTATCCTTGGTTTGACCGATGCCCTGCATCAGGAAATGGCCCCGTATGGCGTGCATGTGACAGGCGTTTATCCCGGCCGAACGCAGAGCGAATTTTTACTCCGGGCGACGGACGGCTTGCAGAAAAGATGGTCCAAGGCCGATGAACCGGAGGATGTCGCCTTCATCGGATTGAAGGGGCTGAAAGAGAATAAAGTCCGGGTTTTGACCGACTGGCAGAATGTCGCGAAAGTGTTTTTAGCCAGGCTGCTGCCGATAAAAATGTTTCTTAAAAAGGCCGACGCCTACCGTGTTGTCCCTCAGGAGACTCAGCGTGACACATAAAATCCTCCGTTTTTTCAAAACCGGAAGTTTCCCTTCTTACGTGATATTTTTTGTCACGGCCCGCTGTAATGCGACGTGTAAAATGTGTTTTTATAAAGAGAACATGGACAGCAATGCGGCCAAGGATGAGCTGACCGTTGATGAATATGAGCGTATCGCCGGCCGTATCCCCTTTATTAATGTTTTGGGGATTTCCGGGGGAGAACCATTCCTCCGCAAGGACCTGCATCATATTATTGAAATCCTTTACCGCCATTGCGCCCCTGTTGTCGTGGACCTTCCTACAAACGGTTATTTCCCGGACGACATTGTTTCCCAGGTGGAGAAAACAGCCCGGGCATGCCCGAACATGGTTGTTGACTTGCAATTGTCCCTGGACGGTCCGCCCGAGGTCCATGACCATATCCGCGGACTGAAAGACGGCTTTAAACGGGCCCGGCAGACATATCAGCGCTTGATCCCCTTGAAGCAAAAGTACAGGAATCTCCGCCTAAAAGCCTGTGTCGTTTATTCGCATTATAATCAGGATCATATGGATGATCTGTTCCGTATCCTGGATAACGATTTCAGCGAATTTGACCGGGTCGTTTTTTCCGTCGCGCATGGCAGCGTCTCCAATGCCGAGGCCATGTCTTTTAACTGGGAAAGATATTTCCAGTTCTGCGACCGGTTCCGCGCACAGGCCCGGGCCAAAACCGTGTTTGATTTTCATTCGATCTTTACGATGGCTTTGCGGATCGTTAAAAATGATTTCTTGAAACAGGTTTTAAATACGAAAGACATGTATAAAACCTGCCGGGCCGGCCAATCGGTGATTGTTATCGGAGAGACCGGGGCCGTTTTCCCCTGTGAACCTTTATGGCAGCCTGTGGGGCAGTTGAGATCGAACGGTTATGACCTGGGAAAGGTTCTTCATTCGGAAGAGATGAGGCAGTTTCAGCAGAAGATGAAGGATTCAAAATGTACGTGTCACTGGGGCCTGCCTATGTCCAATACGATTATGTTAACGCCCCGTTACTATCCGGGCATTGTTTTCGAGATGGCCCGCATCGCCTGGCGCAGCCGGCGGGCAGCTTCCGGATAAGGAGACGATATGTCTTTTACGCTGGATTTACATATTCATACCCAGTCCTTTGGGCAGACTTTTATGAATGAATTCCTTTTAAGGGAGTCATTGACCCGCAGGAATATAGACGGGATCGCGGTAACGAATTTTTTCAACCTGACGCATGCCCGGTGGTTGCAGGAAAGACTTCCTGATTTTGTGATCATTGTGGGGCAGGAGATATGGACATCTGCGGGGCATGTCATTGCTTTGGGTCTGAAAAACAAGATCGCGGATTTTATGAGTGCGGAAGAAACATTAAAGCAGATTCATGAACAGGGCGGCGTGGCCGTTGCGGTCCACCCGTACCTTCACCTGGGACTGGGGCGGAGAGTGCGGAAGCTGCCCTTTGATGCCGTCGAAGTCTATAACGCGTCCATCGGGAGCGTTTATTTTTATAATTATCTGGCTAAACGCCTGGCCCGGCAGACCCGGTTAGGGCAGGTGGGAGGGAGCGATACGACAGATACGCGGTTTATCGGACAGGCTTATACGGAGGTCCTGACGGACCGGCGTGATTTGATCCTCGAGACAATCCGGCAGGGGAAAACCCGAGTTGTCGGACAGCCTTTGCCTCTGCCTTTGAAATTCATCGTGAAGAATTTTTTGAAATACCGGGATTTGGAACCGTGTCCTTTGCATGCCACGCTTTGTCTGGCCTGCGGAAAGTCCATGAGTGTCCGGCTGCTGAAAGAGACTTTTCAATGTCTGGACTGCGGTAAATATGAAAAAGCCCGTGTGGCGTGCTGTAACGGGCATTATTTCTGCTGGGATTGTTCGACCAAACGCCTGCATCTCCGGGACGACATGACCCGTTATGCTGAAGAAAATGGAATTTTTCGGCAGGAGGCCGCCCTTTGAAAATTCTGCTGATCTATCCCCAGTATACCCACAGCAATGAATTTGATTCCCGGGCCCCGTCCATGGCGTTATTTTATCTGGCGGCCATGCTGGAAAAAGGGGGGCATACGGTCAAAGTTTATGACGCGTCTTTAGGGCCGGTCCGTTCAAGCGGCCGGGTCTACCGTTACGGCCTCGGGGACGCGGATGTGGAAGATTTTTTAAAACATGAGGACTATGATTTTGTGGGGATCACCTGTTCTTTTACGGCGCGCTGGCGGTTTGTGGCCCGGATTGCCTCTCAGGTCAAACAGGCCCGGCCGGAAGTTCCGGTCGCTGTCGGGGGATTGTTTCCCACCAGTGAATGGGAATACTGTCTTGAACAATGCCAGGCGGTTGATATCATTATCCTGGGGGAAGCCGAACTTACGTTTCTCCATGTCATTGACGGTCTTGCCTCCGGGTTAAGTTTAACGGAATCCTGCCGGCGGGTCGACGGGATCGCCTTCCGGCAGGATCAGCGGAATATCATCATAGAAAAGCAGGCTTATAATGAAAGACTGGATGATATCCCTTTCCCGGCCTGGCATCTTGCAGACCTGAAAGAGTACTTTAAATACCAGAGACGCATATTTGAATTGCCGACACCCTGTCTGCCGGTCTTGTCCTCCCGCAGTTGCCCGAACCGGTGCCGTTTTTGTAATATGTACCTGACCCACGGCCGGAGATGGCGGCCGCGCTCGGCGCAGAACGTGTTAAGCGAATTGAAATATCTGATGGAGCGTTTTGACGTTTATCATTTTTATTTTATTGATGATAATTTCAGCCTGGATTTAAAAAGGGCCAAAGCCGTCTGCCAGGGCATTATCGATCAGAAATGGCCGGTGAAATATAATTTTCATAACGGCCTCAGCATAAAAAGTATCGATGAAGAATTGGTGCGTCTGATGAAAGCCTCCGGGTGCACCAGCGTGTGCCTGGCGATTGAGTCCGGCAGTGAGCGCATCCGAAACCAGGTGTACCGCAAGGGGCTGAGCATGGAAAAAATCGAACAGGTTTTTCACTGGTTCCGTGACGCCGGGATCCCGACGATCGGTTATTTCCTGGTTGGGGCCCCGGGGGAAACGCGCGCTGATTTTGAAGAAAGCAAAGCTCTTATGGCGCGTCTGCCTTTGAGCCTTATTACGGTCGGGATATTTACGCCTTATCCCAAAACCGAACTTTATGATGAATGCAAAGAGAAAGGCTGGCTGGTCGAATCTTCGGCCGAGGATGAAAACCGGGTTGAGCTGTTTTCATCGCTTTTAAGAACCCCGGATTTCACCCCGGACGATTTGGCGCGCTGGCAAAAAGAATTGTACCTCGGTTTTATCCGTTACCACTGGCCGACACTCATAAAAGAATGGGTGTCCCCGGATGGCGTGGTGAACGGGGATATGATAGGAAAATTTTTCGGCATGCTGAAATGCCGTTTAAAACAATGATGGTTGCACCGTTATGAAAAAATATGTCGCTTATTTGTGGGCTATCGGCAAAGCGCGGTTCTTGCGTCGAAGAGTCCCTATCTTTGTCACGCTGTGCGTCACAAACCGCTGTAATATCCGCTGTGTTTATTGTTATGCCGAATATTACGACCGGAACACCCAGGAGATACCCAAAGAAAGAATTTTTGAGCTGATTGATGAACTTCACCGGTTAGGCACAAAGTATATTTCCCTTAACGGCGGAGAAGCTCTTTTACGGACGGATATCGCGGAGATCGTTGATAAAATCAAATCCAAAGGCTTGCTGTGTCATCTCAGCACAAACGGCCTTTTGATCCCGTCCCGTATCCCGGTTTTGAGAAAAATTGATTCCATTGCCGTGAGCCTGGACGGCATCGGAGAGAGGAACGATCTGAACAGGGGGCAGGGGACTTATCAGCGGATTATGCAGGGGTTGGAATGTCTTAAAAGAGAGAACATCAAATTCCACCTGCATACGGTTTTAACCAAAAACAATACGGAATCCATTGAAGAGCTTTTATCGCTGGCCGGGAGGTTCGGGACGCGTGTGCAGTTCAGCCTGTTAAGGGAAGAGGATTCCCCGGATAAATCCGTCAGCATCCCGGATGATGAGTTGAAAAGCCTTGTGAAGAAAATCATTGCTTTAAAAGAAAAAGGGGAGCCGGTCTTTTTTTCCAAAGAGTCATACAGTCATTACCTGCGCTGGCCTTTGGAAAGCAAACAGCAGATCATCTGGGACCGGTTGCCGGAAGGATACCGGCCTTTTCCGTGTTATATTAAACGTTTCGGCTGTCATATAGAGGCGAACGGGGATGTTTATCCGTGTGTTGTGCTTGTCAATAAATATAAGCCCTGTAATTTTTTGGAGGTGGGATTTAAGAAGAGCTGGGAGCATTTGAGCCGGAACCCCTGCCAGGCATGTCAGAATGTCTGCTGCAATGATCTGAACTTGATATTCGGCTTAAGAGTCGGATCCATTTATAATGCGACCCGGATTGTCCTTGAACGTTTTAAGAAAAAGTTGAAATGATGCGCCGCAGCCACTTCATGGAAAGGGGCTGCCGGTTTTTCTTGCCTGTTTTAAGTTACTTTTTCGCTATAAAGGTTGTATTTTATATGAGATTATATATGATGGAAGAAATATCCGTCAAACCCTCAGCCCGTTTCTCTGGAGGGGTGCCTCTTTATTTTAATATCCGAGTTCAATATCGGTCACAGAAGAAGGAGTAAATGATGAGCAGTTATGGAAGAAATTTTAAACGTTTTCTGGGGATGATACGCCTTTATGCCCGGGTCGGCTTAAGCCGCATGACACCGAAGAAAGCTTATATCATGGCCCGGTACTGGGTATTGACGAATATTTTCAGGAAAAAGGTCCCCTGGCTTATTGAACTTTCCGTGACATACCGCTGTAATTGCCGGTGCAAGCACTGTTCGGTTTCCAATTATTTCAGTGACGCGGATCTGCACAGGGAGTTAAAAACAGAAGAGATTAAACACATTCTCGATCAGGCCGTGGCTATGGGTATCCCTAAGGTCGATTATTTCGGAGGAGAACCTCTTCTGCGGAAAGATATTGTTGAGTTGGTGCGTTACGGAGAAGAACTGGGTTTGTATATCTCTTTGACCACAAACGCCTGGATGCTCAACCGCCAGATGATTCTGGATTTGAAACAGGCGGGGATCAGCTGTATTAATGTGAGCTTGGACAGTGTGGACGAAGAAGAGCATGACCGCCTCCGCGGGTTGCCGGGCGTGTATCTGAAAGCGATTGAGGGCATCCGCATGTGTCATGAAGAAGGGATCCCGTGCATTGCTTCAACCTATGCGACCCGCCGCAGAATAAAAAATTTTGCCGCTTTGCATGACGACAGCCCGCTTAGTGCGATCATCTCTTTGGCCAAGGCACTGAAAGCTACCGGGATCCGGATCCTTTTCCCGATCATCGCCGGAGAATGGGTTAAAAAGAAAGAAATCGAGTTGTCGGAACAGGAAAAAAAATTTGTGATCGAACATATGGACCCGTCTTTTGCCTTTATTGAGGGCGCCTATTCCGTAAAAGGAAAGACAAAGGTCTGCCAGGCGTTAAGCGGGCGCATACTGAATATTTCCCCTTACGGAGATATTCAGCTTTGTGTGGCCTTCCCGCATACATTCGGAAATGTCAAAGACAACGGCCTTAAAAATCTGATCCACCAGATGTGGGGCCATCCGATCTATAGAAAAAACAGAGGATCTAGTTGTTGCAGTACGGAAGATTTGAAAGTATAAGCTCATCATGAAAGTGACTCTTATCCGTCCTCCTGCTTACAGCAGCAGGGGTTTTATGGGCGCCCAGTTAGTCCCCTACCTCGGTATCGCCTATGTCGGGGCTGCTTTGCGGGCCGCGGGGCATGACGTGGATATTGTCGATATGTGCGGGGAAGACATCAGCCGTACGGAGATTGTCCACGGCAGATTTATACAATACGGCATGAGCTTCGCGGGCCTGAAGGACCGTCTTTCCCCTTCAAAAGTTTTCGGCTTTACGTGCATGTTTTCCCAGGACTGGCCTTTTCACCGTGATTTGATTCAGCATGTCCGCCGGTTATTCCCGGGGAGCGTTTTTTTCGCCGGGGGGGAACACATAACAGCTTTGCCGGAATACAGCTTGAACGATTGCCCGGAACTGGATATCTGCGTCCTGGGGGAAGGAGAGGATGTTATTGTGCGGCTTCTGGATGCGATAGATCAGCAGGCAGACTTTGCCGACGTGCCGAGTTTGATGATCCGGAAACCGGAACAGGAGGGATATATGCGCACTCCCCGGGCTCCGAGAATCAGGGATATCGGAGCCATCCCCTGGCCGGCCTGGGACCTGCTTCCGCTGGACCACTATCTGTCGCGCGGCTATAACTATCATATCCGGCGCGGACGTACAATCCCTATCCTGGCCACCCGCGGGTGCCCCTATCAATGTACCTTTTGTTCAAACAAGAATATGTGGGGCCGGCCCTGGATCCCCCGGGAAGCCAAAGACGTGGTTGATGAAATGGAGACGTATATCCGTGAATACGGGGCGGATAATTTTGTCTTTTCGGATTTGACGGCGGTGATGAGAAAAGATAACATAATAAGCTTGTGTGAGGAGTTGATAGAGCGTAAAATCAATGTGACGTGGCAGCTGCCGACATTAAGGACAGAGGCCGTGGATTATGATGTCCTGCGGCTGATGCATCAGGCCGGGTGCCGGGATTTGGATTTCGCGATCGAGTCCGGGTCGCTCAACGTCCTGAAAAGCGTCAAGAAGAAGAACGACCCGCAGAAGATATTCCGGCTGATCGAAGACGGATTGGCTGTGGGCATGAATCTTAGTACGAATATCGTCATCGGCCTGCCCGAGGAAGGGTGGAAGGATTTCTTAAAAACATATCGGCTGTTGACCCGTTTAGCCGTGAAAGGGTTGCAGGAAGTCAATGTTTTCCCTTTTATCCCTTATCCGGGATCAGAGCTTTTTGACTCTTTCTTACGGCAAAAGAAACTGACGCTTTCCGACGATTACTTTTTAAACTTGTTCGGGTATGCCGACTTGAGTAAAGCGGTCTCCTGGTCTGAACGCTTCGGCCCGCGGACCCTCAGCAGTTTGAGATTTTTGCTTTTAAGTCATTTTTATGCTTTAATGCTTCTGACCCATCCCCGGCGAATACTGCAGATGGTCCGCAATGCTTTCCAGGGGAGAACCACAACAAAATTGGAAGGAGTGGTTCAGCGGGTCATTAAAAACGTCCGGATTTCCTTTTTTAGAAGAGCTCATTGAATGACAGAGAAGACCAATCATCCCCTATTCCGCAAAGCCCAGAATATCCGCATCAAGACGCTTGAGATGATAGCCCGTGCCAGAAAAGGCCATATCGGCGGCTCTTTTTCCTGCACGGACATTCTCGTGGCTCTTTATTACGGCGGGATCCTTAAGTTTGATCCGCAAAAGCCTGCCTGGCCGGACCGGGACCGTTTCATCCTCAGTAAAGGTCATTCGTGTGAAGCGTTGTATGCCATCTTGGCGGATTGCGGTTTTTTCCCGGAAGAGGAGCTGTCGCGTTACCAGCAGCCGGACTGTATATTAGGAGGCCATCCTGACAGATCCATCCCCGGGATAGAGGCGGATACCGGTTCTCTGGGGCACGGATTGGGGATCGGGGCCGGGCTGGCGTTAAGCGCCAGGATGGACGGGGCAGGATTTTTGACTTTTGTTTTATTGGGAGACGGCGAGTGCTGCGAGGGGGCGGTATGGGAGTCGGCCATGTTTGCCGCCCAACATCATCTCAGCCATCTGATCGCTGTCGTTGATCATAATAAAATGTGTGTGACAGACAGACTGGAAGACTGTGCGGCGATGGAACCGCTGGCGGAAAAGTGGTCCGCTTTCGGCTGGGAGGTCCGGGAGGCGGACGGACATGATTTCTGTCAGCTTTTGTCTGTTTTGGGAGATGTGCGTCAGCGTTCTTCCCGGAAACCGTTAATGATCGTGGCCCATACGGTCAAAGGAAAAGGTGTTTCTTTTATGGAAAGCCGGCTGGAGTGGCACCACGGGGTCCCGAAAGAAGCGCAGGTGGAGCAGGCCAGAACCGAGCTTGAGGAGCTGCTGAATTGTGAACGGAACTGAATGTATGAAAATATCCGACGTAGACACCCGGGACGCTTTCTTTGACGAATTGTTCCGGATGGCCCGGGTGGACAGGAATGTTATTTTTATGACCGCGGATATGGGCGCTTTTAGTCTGGAACGGTTTAAACAGAATCTTCCGGAGCAGTATATCAATGTCGGCGTGGCCGAACAGAATATGGTGAGTGTGGCGGCCGGTTTAGCCTTGGGCGGAAAGAATGTTTTTATTTACAGTATTGTGCCTTTTGTCACCCTAAGATGTTACGAACAGATCAAAGTGGATTTATCCGGGATGAACCTTCCGGTGACAATTATAGGCATAGGTGCCGGCGTTATGTACGGGGGCGACGGGCCGACCCATCATGCCCTGCATGATATCGCCGTCATGCGGACGCTCCCCGGGATGACAATCATTAATCCCACGGATTCTGTTTTAACAGAGGCGAGTGTCCGCTGGGCGTACAACCATCCCGGGCCGGTGTATATCCGGTTAGAAAAAGGGAAGCTGCCGCTGCTTTACGACGACCGGAACCATGACCTTCAGAAAGGCTGGTCCGAAGTCCGTGAGGGGCAGGATGTCGTTATCTTTTCGACCGGATTTATGGTGCATACAGCGCTTAAAGCGGCTGAATCTTTAGCCCGGGAAGGGCTTTCGGTCAGGGTTATCGACGTTTTCAAAGTGAAACCGTTGAATGAACCGGATTTGATTGATATGATGTTGCGGGCCGAAAGGATCGTGACCCTGGAAGAAAATTCTTTGATCGGCGGGCTGGGAACAGCTTTAGCTGAAATAAGGGCAGATGCGGGATGCGGTGTCCCGATGAAAAGACTGGCCTGCCCGGACAGCCATTGCACAATACCCAGCAGCAGGGACAGCATTCATCGTCATTACCGGTTGGATGCGGATCATGTGGCTGAACGGGTTTTGAACTGGGTCAGGAACAACAGGGAAACAGCATAGGAATCTCCATGGACTTAGGGCTTAAAGATAAGGTAGCTTTTATATCCGGCGGGACGCACGGGATAGGACGCGCGATCGCTTTTTCCTTGGCGCGTGAAGGTTGCCGGGTCGCTGTTTGTTCACGGACAGAGGAAAAGGTGTCTGCCATGAAGAAAGAACTTCAGGACACGGGCGCCGACTTTTTATCCCTGCAGGCCGACGTAACAACGGAAGCGGATGTTTACAAAGTTATGGATGCGGTGATCCGGAGGTGGGGGACGATACATATTTTAGTCAATAATGTCGGCGGCGGCGGCCGCTGGGGGAAAGAGATATACGAAGATACCGATGAAAAGGTGTGGATGGAAGTCTATGAGAAAAATGTTTTGTCCGCGATCCGGTTCACGAAACTGGCCATCCCTTATATGCGCGGGCAGAAATGGGGCCGGGTGGTCACGATCACCTCTATTTACGGCCGGGAATCCGGGGGCCGGCCGTGGTTTTGTATGGCCAAGAGCGCCCAGACGAGTTTTATGAAAGCCATGGCGAAAAGCGGGTATCTTGTTCAGGACGGCGTCACCTTTAACAGCATTGCCCCCGGCGCCATTATGATTCCCGATACAGGGTGGGCCAAGCAGCAAAAGGAACGGGGGCAGGAGACTGAGGAGTTTGTGCAGAGGGAATTGCCGCTGGGCCGCTTCGGAACACCGGAAGAAGTGGCCAGCGTTGTGGCTTTTGTCTGTTCAGAGCCGGCAAGTCTGCTTAACGGGACGTCTATTCCTGTTGACGGCGGGCAGAGTCAAAGCATGTTGTAGATATTTTATCCCTACGGAAAGGGTTTGCGGGAAGAATTGTTTTATAACCGCGGGAGAAAAACAGGGGCGGCCATGCAGGCAGAAGAAACGGCACAAAAACAGCAGCAGGGATCCGGACAGGACACAGAGAAGCTGACCGCGACATTGATCATTTTCAGCTTGAACGAAATTGACGGGATGAAAGTGATTATGCCGCGGATCAAGCCGGAATGGTGTGACCAGCTGCTGATCGTTGACGGAGGGTCAACCGACGGGACCATCGAATACGCGGAGGCCCACGGGTATGATATTTTCGTGCAGGAGAAGAAAGGCGCCGGCGCCGCCTTTATGGAAGCTGTGTCACGGGCCACGAGCGATATCGTCATTGTTTTCAGCCCGGACGGGAACTCCATACCGGAGAAAATCCCGGACCTTATCCATAAAATGAAAGAAGGTTATGATATTGTGATCGTGTCCCGGTACCTGGACGGGGCCAAGAGTTATGATGACGACATCGTAACGGCTTTCGGGAACTGGATGTTTACACGCATTATTAGTCTGCTGTTCAGGTTGAAGATTACCGATTCCTTAGTCATGTACCGTGCTTACCGCCGCAAGATCATCGCCCAGCTGGATATCAGTGCGGAAGTCGTTTCCTGGGGCACGCAGGTTCTGGCCAGGGCTGCCCGCAGAAAGCTTAAAATCGGGGAGATTCCCGGGGACGAACCGCCGCGCATAGGGGGCGTCCGCAAGATGCATCCCATCAAAAACGGGATCAGCGAGTTGTGTATGATCATCAAAGAATTCTGCAGGAAAAACAGGTGAAATGTCTTTTTTCTATAAGAAGAAAATTTTAGTCACCGGAGCAACAGGATTTGTCGGGGCGAATTTGATCCGGCGCCTGCTGGAAACCGGGGCGCAGATCAGGGCAACCCGGCATTTGCGTCCGCCGGTGATCGAGGACGACCGTGTCGAATATGTCTCCTGTGATTTGACGCAAAATGAGGATTGCCGAAAAGTTGTCGAGGGTATAGATTATCTGTTTCACTGTGCGGCCAGCACCTCGGGTGCGGCGGTTATTCAGAAGACGCCTTTGGTGCATGTCACCCCGAACATTGTCATGAACGCCCAGCTGATGGAGGCGGCATACACAGCGCGGGTCAAAAAATTTTTATGGCTCAGCAGTTCCACCGGATATCCTCCCACCGGAGACCGCCCGGTCCGCGAGGAGGAAATGCTGACGGGAGACCCGTATGACAAATATTTTTCCGTCGGATGGATGAAAAGATATACCGAGGTGTTATGCCGGATGTACGCCGAAAAGGTTCATCCTCCGATGACGACCCTGGTTCTGCGGCCGACCAATATTTACGGGGAATATGATGACTTCCATTTTGAAACATCTCATGTCTTTGCCGCTCTTGTCCGGAGGGTGGTTGAAAGACATGACCCGCTCGAGGTTTGGGGCACCGGGGACGATGTCCGTGACCTCATTTATGTCCAGGATTTTGTGACGGCGATGCTCACGGCCATGGAACGGCTTGATTCTTATTCCGCCATGAACGTCGGTTGCGGACAGGGATACAGCGTTAAGGAGTTGCTGCATATGATGTGTGACGTGGATGGATTCAAGAATGCCCGGATCGTCTTTGATCCGGACAAACCCACCATGATTCCCGTCAGGCTGGTGGATATTTCCAGGGCCGCTCAACTTATAAATTTTGCACCGCAGACAGAGATTAAGACCGGTATTCTGAAAACGATGGCTTGGTATAAAGAGCATCCGGTTAAATAGGAAAGATGCCTTTATATTATAACGATACAGATGTTATCCTCATTTATCCCAAGACAGGGGTCGATTTAGGGGCCACGGTGGCCCCGCCTCATGCCGTTCTCTCCCTGGCGGCCCCTTTGCTGAAAGCCGGTTATAAAGTTGCTGTTATTGATCAGCGGGTGGAAGAGGATTGGCGGGAAAGCCTCGTCAAAGCTCTCAAGCAAAAACCTGTTTGTGCCGGAATTTCGACAATGACCGGCACGCAGATATATTTTGCCTTACAGGCCGCCAGAGTCATCCGGGAGCATACGGACGGGGCCGTTCCTATTATTTGGGGCGGAGCCCACCCGTCGAGTCTTCCGGAGCAGACACTGGACCATGACCTGGTTGACATTGTTTGTGTGGGGGAGGGCGATATCACGTTTCCTGAAATCGTCAAGGCGCTTTCCGGGAAACGTCCGTTGGAAGGGATAGCGGGGATTGCCTATAAAGACGGGGACAGGAAAATTATCGCTCCGGGCCGGGCTTTATGTGATGTGGAAGAACTTCTTCCGGTTCCCTGGGAACTGGTGGAGGTGGAAAAGTATATCCACCGGGACTTCTATTTGAAAGGAATGACGCGGAGCATGGATATCGGGCAGACCTCCCGCGGCTGTCCTTATCAGTGCGGTTTTTGTTCCAGCGCGACGTTAAGACAGCGGAAATGGCGGGCGATGTCCGTGGAGAAATCCCTGAAGATGATCCTGGAGCCTGTCCGGCGGTTTAATTTGGACAGTATTTGGATCAGGGATGACGAATTTTATATCGACCGTCAAAGAGCTTTTCAGATCTGCCAGGGCATTATCCGGAGCGGTTTAAAATTTAAGTGGTATTCCTCCGGCACCAGGATCGATGTTTTTAACCGGGCGACAACCGAAGAAATTCTTTCCTATAAGGCGAGCGGGGCGGACACGTTGAAGTTCGGCGCGGAATCAGGGTCGGACCGCATGCTAAAACTGATGAAGAAAGGCATCCGGGTCGAGGACACCGTGAGGGCCAATTTAAAAGCCAAAGCCCACGGGATTGTCCCGGTTTTTGCTTTGATCATAGGATTCCCGACGGAAACATTCGAGGATATTCACCAGACCATCGATCTTTTTGTCCGCCTGAAAAAAGACAACCCCCGCGCACAGTTCGAAGTCATCGGGACGTTCACCGCTCTGCCGCAGACCCCGCTGTATTCTCTGGCTTTGCAGCACGGGCTGCAGCCTCCCGATCATTTGGAGGGCTGGATTGACTGGCTTTCCGATGAATATGATATCAGCGGCCGGATCATCCCCTGGTTTAACAAACAGGAGCGGAACATTATCGGCAACATCACGTATATGAGCATTCTTGCGAACAGTTCTTTAAACGCGATCGGCGGCATAAGTCAGAGTGCGATGCGGCTGCTCCTCAGGTCCTTGTTTTATCCTTTCAGCCGTTTTGAAAGATTCCGGCTCAGACACAAATGGTACCGTTTCGCTCCGGAATTAAGGGCCGCACGCACCCTGCGAAAAAAAATATTTTATCGCAATGAAAGTCGCATTTCTTAGGTATAATAAAAACAAAAAAACGGGAGAATATATGCGCGATAAGATTATTTTAGCAACAGTCAACTGCAAAAAGCAGCTTTATTCATCGACCGCTGATGAGTTTTCCGCTGTGGCCCCGAATATCCAGATGGGGTTATTGACGTCTTATGTTAAGGCCAAAGATATTGACTGCCAAATGATCGAATCCAACGTGGATATGGTTTTGATGGATGACCTGATCGATATTGTGGCCCGCGAAAAGCCCCTTTTGTTCGGGGTCATCTGCACCGGGGCCAACCCGTCGTCATCCACGATGACCATGGCAGGTATCGTGCAGTTCTTTGAGAAATATCGCGCCCGCAAAAATGAGGTAAAAGACGTGCGGACTTTTGTCTGGGGGCCGCATCCCACAGTTCTCCCGGAGCGCTCGCTGAAAGAAACCGGTACCGATTTTATTGTCAGAGGTGAAGGATATGAGACCATCGTGAACCTGTATCATGTCCTGTACAGCGGCGGCTCTTTGGCGGATATCGCCGGCCTGGCTTATTATGAGGACTGTGGCGGAGAAAAAATCTATATTCAGACTCAAGATGCCCCGCTGGTCAAAGACCTGGACGTTTTGCCGACGGTAGATTGGAAAAACATGAATCCCGCCCGGTACCGGGCGCATAACTGGCATTGTTTCGGCGATATCTTTAACCGTTCGCCGTATGCCATTATCTGGACGAGTTTCGGCTGCCCGTTTAAATGCAATTTTTGCTGTATCAACAACCTGTTTGGAAAAAGAATCCAGCGTTTCCGCAGCGTCGATAATGTCGTCAATGAAATCAGCCTCCTGGTTGAAAAATATCAGGTGAAGCATATTAAAATACTGGATGAGCTTTTTGTGGTGAACCCGAAAAGAATCGAAGAATTCTGTGATAAGCTGGAGGCCAAAAATTACGATCTGAATATGTGGGCTTATTCCCGGGTTGATACGATCAGCCGCCGGCTTTTACGCCGGCTTAAGAAAGTGGGCCTGAACTGGATTTCCTATGGGTTTGAGTCGGCCACCAGTGAAATTTTGCTGCAGGCCGAAAAAGGGTGCAAGAACCCCAATGTCGATGACGTTATCCGGATGACCCAGGAAGAAGGCGTGAGTATTTGCGCGGATGTTATGTTCGGACTCTGGGAAGAAGACCTGGACTCCATGATGCGCACCTATGAATTTTTAGTGAAGTACAATTTTGAGTGGGTGAATATGTATCCGGTCTTCCCGTATCCGGGGACAAAACTTTATGACTATATCGAGGAACCGGAAAGCTGGAAAGGATATTCCCTGTACGGTTATGAATGTTATCCCATGCCGACGAAGACGATTCCGGCCCGTGAAGTATTGAAATTCCGGGACGAAGCCTTTGCCCGGTATCACAGCCGGCCGGAATATCTCTGGATGATAGAGGAGAAGTTCGGGAGAGAAACGAAAGAGCATATTTTGCGGATGCTGGCCACACCTTTAAAAAGGCGTTTGCTGGAAGATCTCGATTGTCCGGCCACAACCGTGTTAAAGACAATGACGGCAGCCGAATCTATCTGATGTCCTTTTTGCCTTCCTTGACCTTCAGTCTGTATTATGTCAGAAGCGAAAGATATATTTATTTTAGGAATTTCAGCCTTTTACCATGACAGTGCCGCCTGTCTGGTGAAGAACGGAGAGATACTGGCCGCGGCGCAGGAAGAGCGTTTTACCCGCAAGAAGCATGATTTTTCCTTCCCGGCACAGGCCGTCGATTATTGCCTGCGGGAAGGGGGGATCACAGCACAGGAACTGTCCTACGTTGGTTTCTATGAAAAACCGTTCATCAAATTTGAACGGATATTAATGACCTATCTCACGTATGCCCCTCTGGGCATCCGGTCGTTTTTAAAAGCCATGCCCTTGTGGCTGAAGCAGAAAATATTCATGAAAGATTTCCTGCAGCAGGAACTGCATTATGACGGAGATATTATTTTCCCCGAACATCATGAGTCGCATGCGGCCGCGGCTTTTTTTCCGTCGCCGTATCATAAAGCGGCCGTTTTAACCATGGACGGGGTGGGCGAGTGGGCCACGGCGAGTTACGGGCAGGGGGAAGGCAACCGGGTGCGGCTTATGGCGGAGATCCGCTTCCCGCATTCTCTGGGGCTGCTTTATTCCGCTTTTACCTACTATACGGGATTCCGGGTCAATTCCGGGGAATACAAACTCATGGGCCTGGCCCCTTACGGCCGGCCGAGGTATGTGGATGTCATTAAAGAGGAACTTGTGGATATCAAAGAGGACGGGTCTTTCCGCTTAAACATGAGGTATTTTAATTATTGTGCCGGCTTGACCATGACCAACGCCAAGTTTCATAACCTTTTCGGCGGGCCGCCGCGCAAACCCGAGAGCGAAATCACGCAAAGAGAAATGGACTGCGCCAGGTCGATACAGGTGGTTACGGAAGAGATTATGCTGAAAATGGCCTGCCATGTCCACCGGGAAACTCAGTGTGATCATTTGTGCTTGGCCGGAGGCGTGGCCTTAAACTGCGTCGGTAACGGGAGGATTTTGCGGGAGACGCCTTTCAAGGAGGTCTGGATACAGCCTGCCGCCGGTGATGCCGGGGGGGCTCTGGGGGCAGCGTTGCTGGTTTGGCATCAGTATCTGAACAACCCCCGTTCGGCGGATGATAAACATGATCGACAAAAAGGGTCCTTCCTGGGGCCGGTCTTTCCGGATGAGACCATTAAGGAATTTCTGGATCACGAAGGGGCCCCTTACCGCCATGTTGAACCGGAACAGCTGGCGCAGGAGGTTGCTTCTCTGATGGTGGACCAGAACATTGTGGGCTTATTCTCCGGACGCATGGAATTCGGTCCGCGGGCCCTGGGCGCCCGCAGCATCATCGCCGATGCCCGGTCTCCCCAAATGCAGGAACTGCTGAATTTGAAGATAAAATTCCGGGAGTCGTTCCGTCCTTTTGCGCCCAGCGTGCTGCAGGAAAAAGCGGGGGATTATTTTCAGATAGAAAAGGAAAGTCCCTATATGTTGCTGGTGGCGCCTGTGCAGGATGATAAGGTCAGCCCGGAAAGCAGGACCAGTTCTCAATCAGGCATGGAGCAGCTGAAAGTCCTGCGCTCTGTGATTCCGGCTGTGACCCATGTGGATTATTCGGCCAGGATACAAACGGTCTCGTCTCAGACAAATCCGTTTTACTATGACATCATTAAGGCGTTTGAGCATATGACGGGATGCCCGGTGATTATCAATACGTCTTTTAACATCAGGGGAGAGCCGATTGTCTGCACCCCCCAGGATGCCTACCGGTGTTTTATGTGCACGAACATGGATTATCTGGTGCTGGGGCATTTTCTTTTGCGAAAAGACGAGCAGCCGAATAAAGATAAATATCAAAAAGAAGACATTTCGCAGATTTTAGATTAAAATGGATAAAGAAAAAAAAGATTTGCTTGTTTTCGGTTACGGCTTGTCCCTGATTCTTATCGTTCTTGGCGGCCGCTGGGGATGGAAATACGGCTTCGGACTCGGGCATGTCCTCCAGCTGCTTATCGCCGCGGTTTTGGCCGGGATGACGTGGCGGAACCCTTTTTTTTTAAAGGGATTCTACCGGCAATGGATGACAGTCGCGAAATTTGTCGGTCTGGTCCTGTCCACGGTTACCCTCACGGTTCTCTATTATGGTGTTTTTGGAGTTGTCGGCTGTGTTTTGCGGTTGTTGCGTAAAGATTTATTGGATCAGGCGTTTGCCCGGGGAAAAAGCAGTTACTGGATCACGCGGCCGAAAACCGAATTTCATAAGGAATCCTATTTAAGGCAGTTTTAAAGGGACTCAGCTGTAAACGCCCCAGGGGTAATACAGCAAGCGTTAAAACATATCTAAGAGGTTGTTATGTCAAAAATGTCGATCCTTAAAGAATTGTGGGCTTTTTTGCGGGTGCGCAAACGTTACTGGTTAGCGCCTATCATCATTATTCTGGGACTGTTATCTTTGCTTATTATTTTTGCGGAAAGCTCAGCGGTGGCCCCGTTTATTTACACTCTTTTTTAATCATTGTTTTAACCGCTTTGAACAGCTTCTTCCGTTGGCAGGGGCAGTGCTTTTATTTTAGAGGAAGGCATCCTGTATGGTAAAAAAATTTTCAAAGATACTTGTTATTGATGACGATCCTAATACCGTACGTTTATTGCAGAAATGGTGTGTTAGTGCCGGAAAGGACGTTGTCGGCGCCCTCAACGGGCAGGACGGGATTGCGAAAGCCCGGGCCGAAGAACCGGACCTTATTTTACTGGATGTCATGCTCCCGGATATCGGAGGTATGGATGTCCTGAGAGAGATCAAGAAAGACCCCGGGACGAACCGGATTCCCGTTTTTTTCATAACGGTAACCATGGGCGTTGAACAGGATAAAGGCGATGAGACGGTTGAGGTTGACGGTTGTTTATACCGGATTTTTGCCAAACCCCTGCATCCCCAAAAGCTGTTAAGCGAAATCCGGAAATCGATCAACCGCCGCCTGCACGGAAATCCGTCCCCGATAGAAGGAAGCTGAATTTTAAAAATCCAAAATTATGACACGTTACCTGACAGTCTTCTTCCTTTCGCTATTCTGCTTATCCTTAGGACTTTTCTTAACCAGAACATTAAATTTAAAAACCTGGAATCATGTGGATTGTGTCATCATCCCTTTTTCCATCTTAGGGTAGTGACTTTTAGCCGGATTTTTTTTCTGGCTAAACGAGGGAAACGTCGAAGATGCAGGTCATGGCGATGGACGCCTTAACCGAATTGGGGGTTCCGCGTCCTTGGGAGCATAATCTATCTGACATTTTGGATCAATATCCGAGACCCGGGTCAGTGTGTCCCTGTTTTTATTAGTATAAATTTTTAACATAAACACCTGAATCCCTGAACAAATGCTGTTTAATTCATTACAATTTGCGATATTCTTCACCATAGTATATTCTCTTTATCTCGTGCTCAATCACAAATGGCAGAATAGGATGCTGCTAATTGCCAGCTATATATTTTATGGCAGTTGGGATTATCGGTTCTTGTCTTTAATAGTCATCTCAACAGTGTTGGATTATTTCTGCGGGCTGAAAATAGATTCAACTGAAGACATAAAGACTCGGAAACGATTTCTATTTCTCAGCGTTTTAGGTAATTTGGGTGTTTTAGGAATTTTCAAATACTGTAATTTCTTTACGTCAAACCTGCAGCATTTGATGAATTCGTTTGGATTCCAGATCCCCGAATTTTCCTTAGCAATTACTTTGCCCGTTGGTATTTCTTTTTATACATTCCAGACGATGAGCTATACAATTGATATTTATAGAAAGGAACTTAAGCCCACGAGAGGATTTTTAGATTTTGCGTTGTTTGTCGCTTATTTCCCGCAACTCGTGGCAGGCCCAATCGAAAGAGCCAAACATCTTCTTCCTCAAGTCGTACAGTCAAGACAGGTCACATTAACGAAATTTTATGAAGGGTGTTACTTGATTTTCTGGGGATTATTCCAGAAGGTTTTTGTCGCCGATAATTTGGCTTTATACGTGGATACTGTTTTTGGAAAAGTAAAGAATTTTGACAATGCTTTTGAAATATTATTTGTTTTATATGCATTCTCATTTCAAATTTTTTGTGATTTTGCCGGATATTCCAATATCGCAAGAGGGTTAAGCAAATGTATGGGTTTTGAAATTATGGTGAATTTTAACCTGCCATATTTTTCAACTAATCCTAGGGAATTCTGGCGCAGATGGCATATCAGCTTATCAACCTGGCTTCGGGATTATTTATATATCCCATTAGGCGGGAATAAAAAAGGCGCGAATAGAATGCATCGAAATTTAGCTATTACAATGTTGCTGGGAGGGCTGTGGCACGGGGCTTCCTGGACATTTATTGCGTGGGGCGCTTATCACGGCTTACTTTTAATGTTTCAACGACTGATAGAATCGATAGGAATTAAGACAGGTTTTTTTGAAAGTGTTTTTGCGAAAAAAATGTGTTTTGCTCTCAAAATAATAATCTTTTTTCATATAACATGTATCGGATGGCTGATATTCCGCGCCCAATCATTCCCGCAGCTTTCCAATATGTTCTATGCGTTATGTTTTCAGTGGGAGTATGTGCCTTTGAAAGAGCTCGGAATGCAGTTTTGGGGTGTTTTGAAATATATATTTATTCTTTTGGCAGTTCAGGTCTGGCAGTATTCAAAGAAAGATTTAATGATTGTTTACAAAAGTAACGTAATTATCAAAGCCATTTTTTATTATGTGTGTTTTATATGTTTAATAATATTTGGAGTTACCGGTGCAAAAGAATTTATCTATTTTCAATTCTAAGAAAATACCGTATGCCTTTTTCCTGTGTTTATTAATGCTGGCGTTAACGGAATCTTTTGTTAGAAACATCCCTGATAAAATATTGGGATTTGCGGACATGATTATTTATAAGAAAAAAGCCATTATTGACGGTGATAACAAATTAAAGTTTAGCGGTATCATCCTTGGGGACAGCCGTGCTTTGGGTATTAACGCAAAGATTATTTCTGATGCCTTGTCAAAGGAGATGAATAAAAGAGTCGATATTTATAATTTCTCCACACCGTATGCAGATATGCGTACGTACTATTTATTTTTATATAACTATTTGCAGCAACATGAAAAACCGAAGATCGTTTTTATTTCGACAATGCCTGAAAGTTTATTCAAAGGATGGGATATCTGTCAGGATATGTATGGAAAATATCTTTATGTTCATAGATTTTGTGAATTATTTGATTTGGCAGATATGATGAGTGTTGTGCCGCCGGGATGCTCCGGAGAAATTATCATCCCGGAGATAGAAAGATTTTCTTACCTGCTGACCTTCCGTAAAGAAATTAAAATTCTTTTGATGAATCCTTGGCAGGAGTTTTCGGGCCCTCAAATGCTTGATACTGTTTTGAAGGAACATAATGGCGGGATTGTTTTTGGCAAAGACAATATAATAACCGAAGACGATATAAAGGAGTCAATATTTTATAAACAGCAAGTCGTCATTAATCATGATGCCCTTTATTGGTTTAATAAATTTATTGATTTAGCCAAAGAGCATAAAATATATGTTTTCATGTTCAATTCTCCTTTGCCTGAAACACTTTTTGAGCAGAGGGAAGAGAATGGCATGAACAATATATATAAGCAAGCCGTAAAAGATATTTTAAATTCAAATGACAATTTGAAAGTGATCCAGCCGATACTTGAGAGTTATAAAGAAAAATATTTTATGGATGCAAATCATTTGAATGATGCAGGGAATGAAATATTCTCCCAATATTTATCATTGAAAATTATTGAATACTTTTAGGCAATAAGATCGGACAGGAACTTGCTTCCCCAACAGGGCCAAAAGGAACTAGAAAAATGTGCTCGTTGATTGGGCAGGACAGGGTCGTATATAAACAGAACAAGGGCAAGGTCTGTTAATATTGAGTTATTATTCTCGAATCAGGAAAGGAGGACGATATGCCGCATGAGAATGCCGTAACAGAGCGGGACCGTCAGATGGCCCAGAAATGCGTGGAATGCCCTGTGTGCCGCAAGGCCCGGGACAAACAACGCGGATTTATTTTTTGGTTTGTGAAGACGATTGAAAACAAGATTTGTCCTTTTTGTCAGGCTTATGAAAAAGTTTATGGCCGGAAAGCTCATGAGCCTGTTCCTGAACCCTGAGCCTCCGTGACCATGAGCCGGTACTTTTATCCTGGGTGATTGTGAAATTTTATCATATGACAGAGCGCATACGGCAGGGGATATTGTCCCGGCCTTTTCAGCTTTTACTCATTGTGCTGGGGGCCGGATTCCGCCTGAAGCATTATCTTCAGAACAGGTCTTTTTGGCTGGATGAGACGGTTACAGCCGTATCTATTGTCAACCGTTCCTGGTCTGAGGTGTTGCAGCAGATTCCCCTGGCGGAAAGTTTTGCTAAACAACCCTATATCTTTTCTGTGTTTGAAAAGGTCATGGTGGTTTGGTTAGGAAACCAGGAATGGGTTTTAAGGTTGGGGCCCTTTTGCGCCAGTATTCTTTCCATTATATTGTTTTATATTGTCACGAAAAGGTTTTTTTCGCCGGCTGTTTCAACATTAGCGCTCGCTTTATTTGCGTTCAATCCATCTTTTGTTTACTATGCCGCAGAACTCAAGCCCTATTCTCTTGATGTTTTAATAACAACGGGACTGTTTTTATCCGCCTTTTGGGGGCTGTCCCGTCCTTTCACCCGGAAGAAAACGCTTGTCTTGGGAATCACCGGAGCCATATCTCTGTGGCTCTCCAATTCCGCGGTATTCGTCCTGGCGGCTGCGGCAACAGCCTCTTTGATATCGATCATGCTTGCCCGGGATTATTCCCGGCTCAAACACCTCATCACGGCTGTTTTTCTGTGGCTGATCAGCTTTTACGCTTTATACCGCTGTTCCCTGTCCATTATGGCCGCAGATCCTTTATTGCTGAATATGTGGAAGAATTCGTTTATGCCGCAACCCGTCGGTTCTCCGGAAAGTATCCGCTGGCTGAAAAACATGCTGTCGTCGTTTTTTATAGATCCGGTCGGCCAGGGCCATTCCTTGGCCGCCTTCATAATAGCCTTGCTGGGAGGCATGACCTTATCTCGTAAGGATAAAAACATTTTTTGGCTGTGCTTTCTTCCGTTGGTCTTTGTCCTTACCGCAACGGCTTTACAAAAGTATCCTTTCGGGGGGCGGATGGTGTTGTTTCTGGTGCCTCTCATCCTGCTGATGTTAGCTGAAGGGGGCGTATGGATTTGTTCTTTTGTAAGACCCCCGTATCATTTTTTAAGCTGGCTTGTCATAGGTTTTATGCTGTATCCTTCCGTGACGCAGACGTTCAAGTCGTTTTTGCACGGGTATCACCGCCAGGATAACAGGGCCGTCATTGAATTTCTGGCCAGCCACGCGCAAACGGGAGATGCTTTCGTCCTCAACAGCGAGGCCCAGTTCCCTTTCTGGTACTACAGCCAGCGCTTTGGCTGTGAACGTTTTATGTCTCCTTCTCTGCCGGTTTCCACTGGAAAGGAGGGAGGGATAAAGCTGGGATATGTGGCGGGGCAGTTCCTCGACCATTTGTTGACAGAACAGGGCCGGCCTTATGCCTTGTTCCGGCAGGTTGTATACGTCTATAATCAGGAAGGATACTTCCGGGAGTTGCTGAGTAACCAGATGATTGGCCGCCCTCGCAGGATATTTGTCAATTCTCCGCTTCATATTTCTGACCAGAAAAGAGTGTGGTTTTTCTTTTCCAGCATGAACCCGGTCGCGCAGGATTATATTTTATATATTCTGGATAAGAACGCCCAAAGACTGCAGAGTCTTGAAAAGGACGGGGCTGCGGTTTATCTGTATGATTTCGGCTTTCATGGGCAATAAATTGTTTTATCCCAAAGCTTTATATTTCTACAATAATTAATTTGACTCTTGCCGCAGGATGTTTTATACTTCGGGTAGATAGAGATTATGCTTGATGAAAAGGCAAACCCATCGTAAGGTGGGGACGCAAAGTCATAGGATCCTGAAATACGGATAGCCTGGCTGCCAAACAAGATTTTTTTGGGAGAACAGACCTTTTCCGTATTCAGGAAAGGTCGTTTTTTTTTGCAGGAGAGGAGGGAGTAAGCAGTGTAAGTGGCATTAAACTTGTGGTGAGAACTGGCTGCAGTTTATACATCCCAAAGGGCCGTTTCCTATATCCGGATTTTTCCCTTCTGGATGGCCCCCCAGAAGGAAGATCACTTGTAAATCGGGTATAATAAGGGAAGCGGTTCTTTTTTTTTCGGAACTTTTTCCTTGTTCCCGTGTCTAAATAAATGAGGCCATGAAATCCATCCCGGCAGACATTATTAAACAGGCAGCGGCAGGAGACCGGACTTCATTCAGGATGATTTATGAAGCCAGTTCGGCCTATGTCTATCATTTGGCGCTGCGTATGAACGAAAACCCGGAAGACGCCAAAGAAGTGGCTCAGGAAGTATTCCTGAAAATATACGGTTCTCTGGGAAGGTTTAACTACCGGTCCTCTTTTAAAACCTGGGTTTACCGCATCACGATCAACACAGCGATCAATCATTACCGAAGACGTTTGAAAGAACAGAAAATACGCGGTGAGTGGCATTGGGTTCAGAAAAGAGATTCGCACGGTATTTTTTCAGACGAGGTATCCTGGAACGATAAGTCCCGTATAAGGGATGCGGTGCTGCGGGGGCTGTCTCCCGAGCAGCGTGCCTGCATATTATTAAGGGAAATGGAAGGATTGAACTATCAGGAAATATCGGAAGTTTTGAGTATAAAGTTGAACACTGTCAGAACGAGAATCAAGCGGGCCCGCGAGAAAATTTTGGAAGCTATGAGAAAGGAAGGGATTGATGATGAAATGTGAAAAAGTTCAGGACTTCATTCTCAGTGATTATCTGGACGAGCAACTCGACAGCAAACGGACGCTGGCGGTGGAAAAACATCTTGCTCAATGCGAGCAATGCCGGGAACTGGCGCAGGAAGTCAAAGAAAAGGTCGGCCCTTTATTGAAGGAAGAGCGTCGGAGCTCTCCGCCGGCATCTTTATGGTCGAGTATCGAGAAGGATATCGAGGCCCGGCCCGCAAAATCCCCGCAAAGATTTTTCTGGGTATGCTGGAAGCCGTCCCTTCGGCCGTGGACGCCTCAGTGGAACCCACTTTGGGTTTTCGTTTTATGCCTTATGATCATGGCCGGAGTTGTTCGGTATCAGCAGCAGGTGCGTACTGTTAATAAATACTTAACGGAACAGGTGGACTTCTTGGCGCTCATTTCCTGGGATGACCCTCTTTTTTACTACTTGGGGGAATTGTCTCCGGGAGCCTGGTGGGGAAGTCTTTGGATTTAAGGGAACTTTTTTTTGTTGTGGCGTCTAAATAAGCAAAGGAGGAAAAAACATGAAAAAGAAATGGATTTTATGTGCGGGGGTAAGTTTGTTATTGCTGTTCTTCATCACATCGCAGGCCAGGTCCTTTGATGATCAGAATCTTTTTGTCGAAAAGATTCAGGATAAAATCATCGAACATCTGGACAGGGAACTAAACCTCAGTGATGAACAGAAGGAACAAATTAAAACCCAAAGCCGGCAGGCCTGGGAACAGAACAAGCTTGTTCTGGAGCAGTTGAAGACAAAACTTCTTTTGTTAAGAGAAGAGATCGAGAAGCCTGCGTCTGATCCTCAGGACGTCAAAGCCATTATTCAGGAAATTAATGTTTTAAGAGGCATGCTGCTCACGGCTAAAGTGGATAATGTCGTTGCCATTAAAGAAACTCTTACGCAGGACCAGTTTGCTTTGCTGAAGGAAAAAATACATGCCCGGCGGGCTATGAAAAAAGCCGTGGTAAAGAAGTTTTTGGAAGTCGTTGAAGGCATGCTGTAATATCCTTAAGAAGAGCCGTTTTCAGGGACCCCCTCTTATCAAGCAAAATTGATGAGAGGGGGTCCCTTTTTCCGCCTTTTTGGAAAAATAAGACATCACGGCCTTGTCAGAGTGTTTTATGGGGGAGAGGATTTGGGGAAAAGGGGATGCCGGGGACTTTTCATTTTCCCTGTAAGCCATTTGATGTAATCCTGACTAAAAGACAGGTGAATAAAAAAAATCATAATTTTGACCATTAATTTATTATGCGAAATAAGGCCATGAATAAGAAGATGCGAAAATTCCGGCTTGTCATCAACACAAATGTCCCCAAGAGATGGGCTTTTGACGTCATCAATGCAAAACTCAGCCAGCAGTTGCCCCAACTGGAGTCATATGTTAATAATCTGGGGCGTATGGCCCCTATGGATATCCTTCTGAAATCAGGAGAAGAGGAGCAGGAGAAGGATTCCCTTCCGGACAACAGGCGGCAGGTCACCGCTGCCGGCCAGAATGATTTTGCCGAATCCGGCAGCGGAGGGGAAATATCCGTTAGCGCCAACATCACATTCCGGGCGAAAGGTTTGAAGCGTTCTGACGTTATTATTGAATTAACCAGCCCGGCCCTGTCGATTGAGAAGGTCTCCGGAGTTGAACTGTGGATTTTGCGGTCTATCCTTTGGAGATTGTTTGATTTAACTTTCCCAGGCCTTTCCCGGTAGACGTTCAGATAAACGTCTTTTGCCTCACGGCCGTTGTCGCTTCATATCCTTTTTGAACCATCTTGCTAATTTTTAAATCGCTGGTATAATAAATCAATCAATTGACGTTATACGTTGTTTATCAAGCTATCTTCCTTTTGATAGCTGTATAAGATATTCTTAATCGAAGGTAGATATTGCTTCCTGGCCCCGTAGCTCAGTTGGATAGAGCATCTGCCTTCTAAGCAGAGGGTCCCTGGTTCGAATCCAGGCGGGGTCGTTTATTTATCAGCATCAATAGACTGTTATTTAGCCATGAAATTTTATGAAAAATTATTGGCTATTTTTCTTGTCCTTTTTCTGCTAATAGGGGCGGGTTTATTTTTCTTTGTCAATTACAAAGGAAAAGAGGTTGCCGAACAGCGCTTAACGCAGACTTTTCATCGACCTGTTGCTGTGGAAAGCGTTGCCTTAAAGTGGCCCCTGCAGTTACAGGTTAATCAACTCCATATCCCCGGAGTTTTCTCCGCAAAACACGTTACTTTTAACCTGAGATTTTTATTCTCCTTATCTCCGCGTATTTTGCTTTCCGATGTCCGGATTCAAGATACTGTCATTTACTATATCGTGTCTGATTCCAAAAGGATGGTAAAGGGAAACAGTCAGGCAGCAGATTCCGGGGGGCAGAGCGGCGCAGCGGAATCTGCATCCGCCATTTCGTTGCCTGCTGTGGCGCCATTACGCATTTTAATAAGAAATCTTCATATTCAAAACGGACATTTTTTTTATCAGCGGCTGGATGCCGAGCGCCCTTTTCAATTTGAAATTAAAGATTTGGAGCTGCAGGCGGAAAATGTCCCCTACCCGCCGGAGCCCGAGAAGATCCTGTTCTTTCTGCAGGGGCAGATCTTCGGTTCCCGTATCCCGTTCTCGGATCATCCCGTGGCCTTGCGGGGCTGGGTTGATTTTGTGTCTTTAAGCATGAATGCCTCGGCCAAGGTTTTTGAGGAGGCGGAGGCGGAAGGGATCTCTGCGCAAATTGCGTCTGTTGATAATCATATGAGCATCAAAGGCAAGTTGAACTTGGGGCTGTTGAACGGGAGAATTCAGCACAAGCCCGTTGATGATTTCCGCCTGGGGGATCTGGTCATGGGAGCCATACAGTCTTCGGGGCTGGAGTTCCTTATTGACTTTGAGATTAAGACGCTTATGAATGATATCCGTTTTGATAAAATAAATTTCAGCGGCACGCTTGAAGACAAAAATGTTTTGAAAGCAGGGGAATAAACGGCCTGTGCAGGGCCGTTGGCGGCAAGAATTAATACTTGCTGAATAACGGAATTCTGCTAAAATAAAAATCTTCCCGGGAGAGGTTTTTTTGCTTTTCAAGAGAATAATTTATTCGAAATTTTGTGGTGGCTGTAGCTCAGTTGGTTAGAGCATCTGATTGTGGTTCAGAAGGTCGGGGGTTCGAATCCCCTCAGCCACCCCATATATTACCCTCATGCGAACCGAGGCTCTTGCGAGCCACAAGAGCATGAGGGTTTTTCATGTAAAGAGGTTAATCCCTCTGAAATGGCGAGATTTACGGCATATATCCAGAAATATGCTGAGGTTATGCCAAGGACGTATGCTTTTGAGCTTCCGTTCTACACTATCATCAGAAATGCCCGGCAGAGATTCTGTGTAGGTTTACGTCCAGAAGATTTAGCTGATATTGAGACTATTGAGAGTAAGAGCCTAAAAAGACATCAGGCTTTTTTAAAACGATTAGAACGATTCCCGTTAGATAAGGCAGAATATTACGTTAGATTGAAAGAAACCCATGCTGTAAACAGTGTGAGGGGCCTTTCAAAAATAACGGGGGAAGATTGGTCATATATCGCACGAATTCTAAAGACTCTTAATCTCTGCGACTCAATTAAAGACTTTCTGAAGAAAAACAAGGAGGATCCCGAAACTTTAAGATATTTTCACCTTCGAATACTTCTTGATATTGTGAGACAAGGAGAAGAACGGTTGCAGTTAACTAGATTTAGGGAATATATGGAAGAGTTTGAAGGAAGATATATTTAATTATTTTGTCATCTCTTTTAGTTTCGTTCTTTCGGCCGGCCGATGGTTACCTTATAGGATGACTATGGAGAAGATAGCCGAGGCGTTGGTTCAGCTTGAGTGATATCGTAACCCCTATGGAATAAAACACTTAAAATAATATGGCAAAAGGGGTATAATATACAAAAACTTAAATGGTTTAAGACCCAAATTATGAAGAATAAAAGTAAAATGAAAAGGACGATGAAAAAAGATATTAGAACCAAACGAAAACCGCGGCCTCTCAAAAAGGGTAAAAAAAGTTCAAGCGCCGTTGCCCGGGAGAAAACACAAAAGCTGATATCCGATAAGGAATATGGCATCAAAGAGCGAAGACATTTTAAACGACGTTCCGCTGATCAAAATGGAAGCCGTAATCATCTTCGAGAGATAGTCAGCCACCAAGAGGATGAGTTAAAGACTAAGAATGGACAAATAAAGAAATGGGAAGATAAAGAACGACTGGCAGAAGAACAGATCCTTATTCGTACCAAGGTGATGGATTCGGCGTCGGATGGTATTTTTATTATCGATGCTCAAAAGGGTGATTTCCCAGTCATTTATTACAATCAATCTTTCCAGGCGATGACCGGTTACCCCAAGAAAGATATCCTCGGAAAAAATTATTTTTTACTTTATGGAGCTGTTGCCGACCCGCGTATCGCTGAAGAAATAAAAAACACTTTACTTCAAGACAAGTCTTTTCATGGAGAGATGATCAATTTTCGTAAAAATGGTGAGAATTTCTGGAATTACTTACGCATTGCTCCGGTGCGTGATGCCAAGGGTATCGTTACCCATTATGCCGGGATTCAGACGGATGTCACAGTTATGAGACAGAAGGATTTAAAGATTAAGGAACAACGCGAGGAACTTTTACATGTAACGCGGGTAGGAAAACTTGCGGAATTTGTCTCGTCCCTCGCTCATGAAATAAGTCAGCCCTTAACCGCCATTCTCGCTTACGCTCAAGCTGCCCAACGTATCCTTACAGGCCCGCCTACTGGACAGGCAGAACGAGAACTTCAACTTCAAGAAATTTTGCAGTACATTGTTAATGATGACCAAAGAGCATCAGAGGTCATCCGGCGGTTACGGTCTTTGCTTAAGAAAAGCGACCCAGAATTTACACCTATTGATATGAACGCACTCATTAACGAAACGGTTGTTCTCATGACGACTGACGTTACCGTAAGGAATAAAGTTATTAAAACTAAATTGCATCCAAAACTCCCGCTTATTCGCGGTGATCGAATACAATTGCAGCAGGTTCTTCTGAATCTTATCAGCAACAGTTTGGATGCAATGGAAACTAAAGATGAATCTCGCGAGCTGGTTATTCGTACCTCTTGCAAAGCTACTATCGAGATCATGGTTGAAGTGAAGGATTCAGGATGTGGTATTCCGTTACAAAACATGAAAAAGCTCTTTAAGCATTTTTTTACCAGCAAACCCGATGGCTTGGGCATGGGGTTGTCCATTAGCCGTTCTATTATTGAAGCGCATGGCGGCCAACTGGAAGCCAAGAATAATCCTGATGGCGGGGCAACTTTTTATTTCACACTTCCTGTAGTTTTGAGTAAAAGCAAAGGCAAAAGGATTCCTAATGACCAGTCGTAAGCCCATTATTTATGTTATCGATGATGACGTTTCTGTCGGCAGGGCGTTATCTTTGCTGTTAAAGGCACACGATTTTACCGTTGAGACATTTACATGCGCGGCAGATTTTTTAGCTTTTAAGCACCCCAAGTCTACCTGCTGCCTCATACTGGATTTGCGCTTGCCTCATATGAATGGGCTTGTCCTGCAAGAAACAATGGCATCACAAGGATTGACCATCCCGATTATTTTTATTTCAGGACACGGCAATATTCCCAAGAGTGTGAAGGCGATGAAGGGGGGAGCTGTGGATTTTCTGCCGAAGCCTTTCACTGATAAAGAACTGCTGGAAGCTATCGACCGTGCCATTGCCAAAGACAAGATCATCAACAAAGATTTAGCCGAAAAAGAAAAAATTTGGCGGCGCATCAAGACGCTCTCTCCCAGAGAACTTGAAGTTTTCCGTTTGGTCGCCAGCGGCATGTTGAGTAAACAGATTGCCTACAAACGGGGAAAGGCCCTACAGACGATTAAGGTTCACCGCTCTCGGGTCATGCAGAAAATGCAAGCCAAAACCGTTACCGAACTCATCCACTTCGCCCAAAAAGCCGGGCTCATCTCTTCCAAGTAACATAATTTCTCACCCCTTTTAAGTAAAATAGATCTTCTTCTTAGGATTTATTAAATGCGCTGTTTTTTATACCGAGGCGGCCGAAAGAATTCCATTTTTCCCCTTCCGATGGTCCAATTTACCCACAGGATTTTGTTCAAAATAATATATAAAGCTCATAAAAATTATTTTATGCAAAAGCTGGTGTTGTACCCAGGTACAATTGATTCTTTTTTGATTAGGTCTACACTGAACTTAAAAGGAGGGAAGATAAGTGACAATTGATAAAAAACAAATTTACATTGTGGATGACGATGAATCGGTATGCCGCGCGCTCAAAATTCTCTTAGTTACTTTTGGGTTTAAGGTAGAGACATTTCCTTCAGCAGAGAAATTCTTTAGCTCCGTACCGAACAGCATGAAAGGTTGTTTGGTCATGGACATTCATATGCCGGGATTAGATGGGTGGGAAGCGATAAAACGGATAATTAAATCCGGATCCTCGCGCCCGGTCGTCATCATTACGGCTGACAAAAATGGCCACCTAAGGGCTCAAGCATTAGAGGCAGGGGCCATTGGCTTCTTGCAAAAACCGTTTAATGACCAAGCTTTGGTCGATTTGGTTAACCTGGCGTTTTAGAAAGGGGATGTTATGAAAAATAAATTCTTACGCATTGAATATTTGATAACCGTTCTTGCAGTGTTATTTTTAACAATCTCGGTTCTTGGCTGCAATATGATGAGAGGCGCGGGGAAAGATATATCGAATGCAGGAGAAAGTATTCAAAGGACTGTGGATCATAATGATTAAGGAGATGAAGATGCGAATCGAGTCGCAAAAAATAAAATATTGGTATAAAAACGGCGTTTATTTATGTTTCACCGCATTGCTTATTTCTATAGGGTTTGGTTGTGCGAGTACTCATAAAACAACGACTACAGAAACGACCGTAACGTATCCCAATAAAGGCGTTATATATCCTGGAGGGCAACAGACTACAACTACGGTTACAACATCCGATGATCAACAAAATAAAGAAGTAATGGAAAAAAGTGAAACAACCACCACAACAACTGAGACAAAGGCCGAACATCCGGGAGTTTTAAGTTCTACGTTTCATGCGATCGGTTATGTTATTTCTTTACCATTTATTATTATCGGTGGACTTTTTCGGATAATTTTTGGTGGTTAAATAATTTAAAAGAATCAGGCTAACTGAAAGAAAGGAGGATGTTATGTTGCAGTTGGCAGCATAAGTCTTTAACAGAAGACGAAACATGAATAGTTGTTAAACAGTCGTTAACGCAAAAATCAAGCGACAATATAAAGGAAGGTGTTATATGAACAATAATTACTCGAAAATACTAATTACTGTTACGGCCGCAGTCTTATTGACTAGCGCATCTGCACTCGCCTCTGAGATGGATCAAAACATCGAATCATCCGCGAAGAACTCCTACGTCTATAGAACGTATCTTAAGGACGATGCAATTAAAACCAAGTCCATGGATGGCGTTGTCACATTGACGGGAACTGTCAGTGAAGAATCTCACAAATCATTGGCTCAAGAGACTGTTGCAAACCTGCCTGGGGTCAAAAAAGTAGACAATCAGCTGGAATTAAAAGGCCCGGCTGAAGAGTCTGACGGATGGATCAGCATGCAGGTGAAATATTCTCTTCTTTACAACAGGCATGTGAGTGGTATTAACACCCAGGTATTTGTTACCGATGGAATCGTAACATTACGCGGCGAAGCAGGGAACCAGGCTCAAAAGGATTTGGCCGGTGAATACGCTAAAGACATCAAAGGTGTTAAAGATGTAAAGAACGAAATGACCATAGCCAAAGTTTCAAATGAACCGAAACAGACTATGGGTGAAAAAATCGATGACGCGTCTATCACTGCCCAGGTCAAGATGGCACTATTGACTCATCACTCGACCAGTTTTTTTAAGACAGGGGTTGCGACAAATAATGGCGTGGTTACTTTAAGTGGCAAAGCCAGTAGCGCAGCCGCAAAAGACATGGCCGCTAAAGTTGCCAACGATGTCAATGGTGTGACAAGCGTGATTAATAACATGACCGTTAATGATTCTTTGACAAAGAAATAGCTTCATCATTAACAAACGTAAGTAAAAAACAGTCTGATTGTTTCCTCCCAAAGGGAGCCTAACGGCAAGGGGACCTAATCGGCTGGCAGACAAGGAGGGTAGAATCATGGATCAGAATACATTATGGTATTGGGTAGTATTTCTCTTTACCGGTGGGGTGATCGGGTGGTTGGCAGGGCTTATTATTCAGGGGCGAGGCTTCGGTATTATCCCAGACATCGTGATCGGGATTGTCGGAGCTATGCTTGGCGGCTGGATTGCTGGAGTGATGGGGCTATATACCAGCAGTTCAGTAGGTTCATTTTTAGTGGCCCTTGCTGGCGCAGTGGTTTTAGTGGGCCTGACACGCTTTGTTGTAAGGCACGCATAGCGTTAGGCCGCATGTAAGAAGCGAAGGGAAATGTTTGCCCCCCGCGGGCAAATTTTCCATAAATCAGCGAGAGGTAATTTGCACAGCCCTGATTTCCGCTGGATGATTTAAGGTAAATCAGGACAGAGTCATAAAAAATAAAGGAGGAGTATCATGGCTACAGAAACAAAAAAAGGAATTGTTGAATCAGTAAAGGACAGTATCGTCAGTGTGATCACAGGCGCGGGGGATATTGTCAACGCCATCGTTGATACGATAAGCGGAATGGTGAGTAACCTGGTAAAAGAGACAGGAAAAACCGGCGCGGCATTGATTGAAGCCGCTCAGGATATTATCAGCTCAACAATCAGTGGGGTCGTTGAAACCGGAAAGAATTTGGAAGAAGGCGTTAAGGGCCTTGTCATAGGAATATTAAAGGGCTCAAAAGCAATGGGAGAAGAAGCATTGACTTCAATTGGGGCTTTAGCCGGCAAGATTATAAAAACCACCTTTAATGCGGGTGGTGATGTTGTAGCCGCAACTAAAGGTTTGTTGAAAGGCGTTATCCATTCGGCAAAAGATACAGGCGTTGATGCTGAAAAAGCAGTCTCTGCGGCTGCTACGGGAGCTATTAAAGCAGCCTATGAGATCAGCGCCGAGGCCGGGGATAAAGTAAAGAATGCGGCAACAGGAACGATTGACGGAATCAAGGTTATCGTTAAGGAGCCTTTTCCAAAGAGCAAGGAAAAGTAATAGTAAGACAGGGATCTTCGCCGGAAAAACGTCATTGAAATGCTATTCTGGCGAAGGTTTCTGGATTAGGGAGGAGAATAAAATGATTAAAAAAACGGGAATAGGTGTAATTGTGGTTGCGTCAATTTTGGCAGTGCCACTTTTATCCGGTTGTTTTGCGCTTTTGGCCGGAGGCGCGATCGGATATACAGTAAGCGCGGACAGCGTCAAAGCAGAATTTGATTCTTCCTACGAAAAAGCTTATAAAGCCAGCCTTGATGTCGCCAAGGCCATGGTGGGAACAATTGATATGGCCGATGAGACGACGGGGTGGATTAAGTCAGAATCAGAAGACAATAATGTGGCTATCCATATCGTCAAGCAAACAGACAAAACGGTCGAGATTACGGTTTCAGCCAGAAAATATGCCACACCCAGAGTCCAGTTTGCCAAGGATATACTGGCAAAAATATCCAAGAAATTAAAATGATGCATAAACTTGGATTAAAAAAATGAGATAGAGGAGAACTCATGGCTGGGATATTAGGACTTTTAGTGTTGGTTTTAGACATTATCGCTATTGTTGATGCTCTAAAAAGTTCCATGGACACTGGCAAAAAGACATTGTGGATTGTTTTGATAATCTTTTTGCCTGTTATTGGCATGGCAGCGTATTTTTTAATGAGTAAGAAGTAACAGTTTGACAGGGCTGTTTTCGCCTGAGGGAGCGACCTATGAAAAAATTATTTATCGTATTAGGGATAGTTGTTTTTTTCCTGGTGTGTATCGCAATTTTCAAGAATCAGATTGTGAAATCCGTGGTGACAAGGGCCGCCGTCACTGTCATCGGGACACCTGTTCATATGGACAGCTTTTCATTTAGTATTTTAAAATCATCTATCCATATATCCGGGCTCAAAATATATAACCCGAGCGGGTTCCCAGAAGGCATACTTGTCTCTTGTTCAAAAATAAACGTTGTCTATGACCGCGCCGCTTTATTTAAACAAAAATTACATTTGGTATTTCTCGAGGTTGAGTTAGATGAGATGGGGCTTACGAAGAATAAAGAAGGAGAACTAAACGTAGATTCGTTAAAGGTGGCGCAGACATCAGAGCCGTCTAAGCCTATGCCGATGCAAATCGATCTCTTAACCCTGGGAATTGGAAGAATCGTTTACAAGGATTACTCAAACGGCACGGAGCCGGCCGTGCGAGTCCAGGATGTGAATATTCATAAAAGCTATAAGGATATTACCAGCGCAGAACAGCTGGCGGTACTGATCCTTGCAGAGCCGGTAAAGGCTGCGGGGATAAGAGGTGCCAAGATATACGGCGTTGCCATGTTAACTGGCGTGGCGGCCTTGCCGGTTGGCATCGCGGCAACATTTTTAGCCAAGGATAGCGTGCAGCAAACCACGGATGCCGGTTTTCAACACGTGTATGATGTAAGCCTTGAGTCAGTAAAACGCATGGGAAAATTGACTAAAGAAGATGCGGAAAACGGTGCTATTAAAGCGAACATACAAGGTGCTATGGTAGCGATTCAAATCAGAAATGGATCGGATAACAAGACCGAGATAACAATTTCCGCGCGCAAATATCTCTTTCCAAAGCCTGATATAGCCGGAGGGGTTTTGTACGGAATAGTCGATAAATTGTAATAAAGCAAATGCTGAAGGATAGAGGTTGGAAACATGGAAGATAAGAATAATTCATTGAAACCAGGCGCTAAATTTCTAAAGCCATTGATTTTTCAGGTGATAATCATCGGTATCGCATTGATAATCGGCATAGCCGTTTTTGCGTTTGTTTCATCTGTGAAAAAAATGTAACTGTGCTCATTGGGCATCGAAGTTTGTTAGGAGAGGTTTAAAATTATGAGTGAGTATCTTTTTTCTGGTATTTTAATAGCTTCTAGCTTTGCCATCGGATGGATGCTTTATTTTCTTGCCGCAGCCTTAATTAAACGAAGGGGTACTGTTTCCGTAAGATTGCTTAATGTCAACTTGGGGCTGCTTAAAAAGCCGTTGCGATTTTTGATGCCAGTTTTGTGTGTCTCGGTGGTTATTCCTTTCTTGCGGTTACCTGAACAGGTGGGAGGCTTTATTAGCCGTTTTATTCAAATCCTGCTTATTGCGTTGTTGGGTTGGGTCATCGTAAAGATTGTTTGCATTATTCGCGATGCGCTTTTGAACCATTATGATATTAATGCTCCGGACAATGTGCATGCCCGCGGCATGCATACACAAATACGTCTAATCGCAAACATTATCGGCGTGGTTATAGTTTTGTTAACTGTTTCTTTTATTTTGATGAGTTTTGCAGAAGTCAGGCAAATCGGGGTAAGCATTTTGGCTTCGGCAGGAATAATGGGAATAGTTATTGGTTTTGCCGCGCAGAAGACACTGGGGAATCTCATCGCCGGTATTCAGATAGCCATCGCTCAACCAATCCGGTTGGGTGATGTGGTCATTATCGAGAATGAATGGGGCTGGATCGAGGAAATTACCCTTACTTTCGTCGTGGTGCGCATTTGGGATTTAAGGCGTTTGGTAATTCCCATATCATATTTACTTGAAAAACCGTTTCAGAATTGGACACGTACTTCAGCCGATATTCTGGGAAGTGTGTTTATTTATGCTGATTACACTATTGGCGTGAAAGACGTGCGCGCCGAGTTGACACGGATACTTGGCGAAAGCCAGTATTGGGATAAGAAGGTTAATGTTTTACAGGTTACCGATGCAAAGGAACGAGTCATTGAATTGCGCGCCTTGATGAGCGCTGCAGATTCTCCTACGGCGTGGAAATTACGCTGTGAGGTTAGGGAAAAACTTCTTGAATTTTTACAAACAAAATTTTCTGAATGTTTGCCGCGTGTACGTATTGAAATGAAGCCTTCTAACCCCCCCGGGGTATCCCGATAAAGGCTTCATTCCCGAGGCGTTCAACCATACCTTCATACCTTTAGATGCGAAGTATATAGCCGAGGCAATGAATAAGGGTGAAATAGTGCCGTGTATCGATAAGAGCTGCAAAGGTTAAGATTTATGGCTTAATAGTCTCAAATGTGCCAGTTAATCCATAAGTTTCTGGCAGTACAAGTTTCGTTGGTACCCGGGACTAAGACTAATATAAGAGATAGGAGCCGATTGTGGCTAAACAGGCAATAGAACTTAAGTATGCTGTCAGGTTTCGTGTGGTCTTAAAATATTTCGGTCAGCTGTGTATTGTACTTGCCGCACTGACGCTGGTGCCGTTGGTGATGTCGGTGATCTTTGGCGACCTGACTATCAGCCTGCGTTATGGTATTGTGGTTGGCATGCTCGCAGTCTTTGGAGCCAGTCTGGCCAGGCTGCGGACTCCTGTAAGGATGCAGGCTAATGAAGGCATGGTGTTGGTCGCTCTAATGTATCTCCTCACATCGCTCGTTATGTCCTACCCTATGATGGGTTCGGGGTTGGGGTTTCTTGATGCCTTATTTGAAGTCATCTCCGGTATTACAACCACGGGGTTGACCACTACGGAGACGCTAGTTGGAGCATCATCTACGTTTCTTTTTGGCCGAGCTTGGATGCAGTGGTATGGAGGACTTGGCATTCTAGTCTTCTCATTAGCGTTCTTCTTTATACAACCTGGTCTTTTTGCGAAGAGCCTGGCTGTTACAGAGACCGAACCCGATAATTTAATAGGCGGCATTCGTGCACACACGCGGCGAGTTTTAACAGTTTACAGCATATTGACCACCCTGGGCATCATTGGTTCTTTGTTATTGGGGATGAAGCTTTTCGACGCGGTACTATATACTTTTACAGCGGTTTCGACTGCAGGATTCTCCCCTTACGACAGCAGCCTCGCAATGTTAGATTGGCCCGCACAGGTGTGGATTACTCTGCTCTGTCTCGCTGGAGCTGTTCCGCTCATGCTATTTTATCGGTTGTTAACGAAAAATAAGCGTATCGCAGTGGACTTTCTGCAGCTTAAAGCTATTGTAATAGCTTCTTTAATCGTTTCGATAGCGGTGGGTGCCTTAATGCGGCTAAGTGGCGGTATGGCTTGGCCACAAGTATTCCATCACGCACCATTACTTGCTATTTCCGCTCAGACAAACACAGGTTTTTCCTCGATGTCAGTTGCGCAACTTGATGCAGGTTCAAAGTTAGTACTGATCTTCTCGATGATTGTGGGAGGTGGCACAGGATCGACCGCGGGCGGATTCAAATTGTTGAGGTTGTTGATTGTGGCAAGCGTATTACGTTTAATCCTACTACGGACCTGTTTGCCGCAACATGCTGTCATTGAGCCTCGACTTGCAGGCCGCCGGTTGTTGGATAGAGAGATTCACGCAACTCTGGTCATTATCATGGCATTTTTTGCAGTAGTTGTGTTGTCTTGGCTGCCGTTTGTAGCAATGGGATACAGTCCACTCGACTCCTTATTTGAAGTGGTTTCCGCAACAGCAACGACGGGCCTTTCTGTGGGGCTGACTAGCCCGGCATTGCCCGCAGTGCTTAAATCGATTTTGTGTATTGACATGCTGATGGGAAGACTTGAAATCATAGCGTGGTTGGTGATGCTGTATCCTGGAACATGGTTTGGTAAAAGAATGGAGGTAACATGAGAATCGTTTTTGTTGGAGCCGGAAAAGTGAGTATTGGAACAGCCAAAGAGCTGATCAAAAATGGCCACGAAGTTGTCATTATCGAGAACGATAAGGCAAAAATTGATGAATTATCCGAAGATATGGACTGCAGCTTCCTGCAAGGTAATGGCAGTCAGCCGAACATCCTGCGCGAAGTCAATCCCACGCAGACCGACATCCTATTTTGCCTTACCGACAGCGACCAGGATAACGTCATCGCCAGCATCGTCGGCCGCTCCCTCGGGTTCAAGCGGGTTGTGACGAGTATCGGCGATCCGCAATTTGAGGCTATCTGTTGTGAGGTAGGACTGAAGGACACGATCGTCCCCTTTCGTACAATCAGCCGTTACCTGGAGGACATGGCCGGCGGCACTGAAAACGTTGAGCTTTCCACGATTATCAAGGAAGAGGCCCGGTTTTTCACCTTTGTTGCAAAGGAGGAAGATGCGGTCGCAGCTAAGGCCTTGAAATTGCCGGCCGAAGCCAAGGTTATCTGCTATTACCGTGATGGCAAGTTTTCACATGCAGATGAAACAACAACATTCCGCATAGGTGACGAGGTTGTGATTCTAACGCACAGTAAAAATATGCCCGCGTTGCAGAAACGTTGGCAGCCGGAGTCAGTGCAGCAGGCTGGCAAGGATGCCGGCTCTACGAACTGATTGCAATAGTTTTAACGGCTGCGGGTGGGTGGAGAAGCCATCGGGGGTTGTTTCTGACGGCATGGAATTTACGCTGTGAGGTTAGGGAAAAACTTCTTGAATTTTTACAAAATAAATTTCCTGAATATTTACCGCGTGTACGTATTGAAATGAAGCCTTCAAATCTGCCGGGGTCATCATGGTAAAGGATTTATTCTCAACTCATTCAGCCACAGGCAGGGTTATACCTCGGTACAATTGATACTTTATAGATCAGGTCTACAATGTAATTAAAAGGAAGAAGGCAAGGTGCTTAGGTCAAGGAACAAAATAAAAAGTTGAGGAAAATCCATGGACAAAAAAGAAAAGAAAGCTTTATTTAAATCGGATTCATCCTGGAAATATTTCCTAATAGCGTTAGTAGTTATCATCATCGCCTATTTTATTGGGACAGCATTTTTTGAAATCTTTCCTGCAATGGAGAAACATTTTTAGTCAATAAAAAAGTCTGAACTATATTTTGATAGTTAAACGCATTCATTTTTTAAAAAAAGAAGGAGAAAATACTATGAAAGGAAAAATAACAGTCTTTGTTTTAATTGCATCTTTTATTTTAAGTGTATCTGTCTATGCGCAAGAATGGCCTAGCGCAGAACATATTGTTTCAAAGATAAAGACAGAATTAAATTTGACCGAAGAACAATTTGATAAAGTGAAACTGATTATTGAAGAGAATATGGCTGAACGCCAAAATATAACACCACAATTGGAGAAGGGCCTTACTCAGGCTCAATCGTCACCATTGGATTCGCACCTATATACAAAATTAAGTGAAGTCCTGACGCGATCTCAAATGAGAAAATGGAATCGAATACGTGAGCTTTTGCTTCAGGAGATACCTGCAACCCAGGCGAGCAGATAGCAAATATTAATTGTTAACGGTCAAGCAAAGAAGGCGAATATGCAAGTAGATGAATTACGGCTTACGGCTTCAGATGAAATATCCACAGCTAAGAAAACAATTTACATTGTGGATGACGATGAGTCCGTGTGCGCTGCACTCAAAATCCTTATGGTTACTTACGGATTCACGGTGAGGACATTCTGTTCCGCAGAAGAATTTTTTAGCGCTGTCCCGAACAGCGTGCAAGGGTGTTTGATCCTGGACATACACCTGCCCATGATGGATGGATGGGAAACGATAAAGAGAATGATCAAATCCGGATCCACTCGTCCAGTCATCATCATTACAGCTGACAAAACGGGCGGGATTAGAGACCAGGCTTTAAAAACAGGGGCAGTGGGTTTCTTGCAAAAACCGTTTAATGACCATGAATTGGTCTGTTTCGTTAATAGGGCGTATCAGGAGGCAAGGAGTATTTAACCGATGGAGATGAAGGGTATAGAAAAGGGAGTCATTGTGCTGGTTGTCGCGATCATTTTAATGGCGATTGGCATCAGTTCATTAATGCGCTTGTTCGGGGTAACGTTTTAAGAGCACGGGAATAAGGCCGTTCGGGGATTAAGATCAAATCAATGAAACTAGGCAGGTGAAAGATGGCCATGCAGCCAAAACAAATCGCACTTCTCATCGTTGGAGTTTTATTTTTAATTTTATTGCTCCAAAATACCCATGTCGTCATGCTTCATTTTTTATTTTGGAAATTTGGTATGTCCCAGATCATCCTGATCCCGATAGTTATGGCATCAGGTTTCGGTATCGGCTTTTTTGTGGGAAAAAATGCACAAATATAGGGATGGAAACATGGTCTGGATTTATCTGTATCTAAAATTATCTGAAATGAAAGTTATTTTTGAGCGAAGCCTGAAAGGAAGATGAGTTATGAAAGATATATTAAAAAAACGATATAGGTTCAGGATTATCGCGCCGGCGTATCCCGCATTTAATATCTATTCCAATATCGCCTCTCGGACGACGGCATTAGGCCCCGTGTATGTAGCAACAGCCGTTAATAAAATGGGTAATTGGGACTCGGAAATGATCGATGAAAACAACCTCCGTCTGCATGGGCCAAAAAGTAAACAGGGCGGCGCTGACCACGAGTTTTTACAGCAGCAAAGGCCTGCGGATGTCGTAGGGTTTTATGGAGGGTTAACGAGCACCATTTTACGGTTATATCAATTAGCAAAATTTTATAAAAGCAAGGGGGTTATCACGATCGCCGGAGGCCAGCATTTTGTGGGAGAAAATATCCTTGAAGCCCTGACGCACGGCATTGATTACGTTGTTATCGGTGAGGGCGAAGAAACAGTTAAAGAGCTTTTAGAGGGGATCGAAGGCAGACGGGATATCACTCAGGTCAGGGGCATTGCGTTTTTAAGAAATGGAGAACTGATTACCACACATCCCAGAGAACCCTTGAGCGATTTCGACAAACTGCCCATGCCGAATTTCTCGTTGGTGCGCTATGCCAAGATAAAGCTTTATCCTGTCGAGCGTATCCGTGGATGCGGCATGGATTGCGAGTTCTGCACCGTTAAGGGCAAACCACGGGCGGCATGTCCTGAACGCTTCTTGGAACAAATCCGGCTTTTGGTCGAAACAAAGGATGCCCGGCATTTTTTTATCGTTGATGACCTTTTTGGTCAGCAGAGAGATGATACAATCCAATTTTGTTATAAGCTTAGAGATTACCAAAGACAAATCCGTCTGCGGCTGGATTTCACGGCTCAGATAAGATTGGATAAGGCTAAAGACAGCGAGCTCCTTTCGGCCATGCGTCAGGCAGGCATAAACGCGGTAGCCATTGGATTTGAATCCCCGATTGCCGAAGAATTGAAAGCGATGAATAAACATATTAAGCCTGAAGATATGCTGTCTTTGACAAAAATATTTCACAAATATGGATTTTTAGTGCACGGGATGTTCATCTTCGGGTATCCCATGCCGGAAGGCGTCTCCTTTAACATGACAGCCCAAGAGAGGGTTAAGCGCTACCGGCAATTTATTCGAAAAGCGCGTCTGGATACAATCCAAATATTAAACCCGATCCCATTGCCGGGAACGCAATTGCGGGAAAGATTAAAGCGACAAAACAGGGTTTATCCTCTTCAAGAAGTGGGCTGGGAATATTATGACGGCAATTTTCCGATTTTTGAACCTGATGCCCCTTTAAGCGCGGAAGAGCTGCAGCTTTCAGCCAGGAAAATTATGGCTTCGTTTTATCAGTTCCAATATTTCTTCAAGATAGGCTTAAATATATTGTTATTTCCCGGGCTGATCTTTTTTCTAACTAATATTAAGCTGGGATGGCGGAAGTGGTATCGCCCATGGCGCAATGATTTAGTTCGCTTTATGGGATGGATCATCATGAAGGAATGGAACATGAATTTCCAGAAAGACAGGTTCTTCGAAAAATTGCAGTCAGCCAAAGGGCAGGTAGGGCACATACAATAACGGAGGACGGAGGCATGTTCCTCAATAAAGAAACAAGGTGCTCTATCGTAAGATGAAACACGATATCCAAAGTCAAGGATATTAAAAAATAAAAAACAGTCAATTAGAGCGGAGGTGGTAAATGCGAGATAGAAAAATAGCTGTAATCGATGATGATAAGAAATTCATTGGCGAGATTGAAAAAATTTTGACTATGGGTGGTTATGCCCCCATCGTGGTTAGCGATCCGCTTTTAGTTGTGGATACCGTTGCCCAGCTTAAACCGGATGTTATATTGCTCGAATTAAGAATGCCTCAAAAAAATGGATTTGAACTTACTGATACGCTCAATCGGGTTTTTCAAACGAGCAAAATTCCGATCATCGCGATGTCAGCGTTCTTCAGGGATGAATTTAAATGGCTGTTGGATTTCTGCGGTATAAAAAGTTGGATTAAAAAACCATTCCATCCTCTGGATGTGATCTGGGCTATCGAGAATGAAATGGATGATGGGCATCTATGGAAGAGGGAAGAGTGTTTAGCAGAGACAGGAATCATTGCACAGCCTGAAGGAGCCCTGATTGAGTTGAGAAGCGAGTGTGCAACATGAAGATTCTCGGAAAATACGGAGTTGAAGAGACAACGGGAACCATTGAACTAACGCCTAACAATAACAATGGAAACGTTGACTTCTTTGAAAAAATGAAAATTAAAGACAAAGAGTTGCCTTGCGAGATGTGCGGCTACATGAATTGCGTTTGTTCGCTCCATCGATATAGACCACAAGATTTTATTGAGAAATAAAGATTAACAAATATAAAAAAGGAGGGGGAAATGGACAATTGGCGTGATGTCTTAGTTGAGCCTGCGAAAGTAGTTCTTGCTCAGATGGGTCAGTTTGTAGTTAATGCGCTCTTAGTGATTTTAATTCTTTTGATCGGTTGGGTTATTTCTAAAATCATTAAGACGATTGTCACAAAATTGTTAAAAGTATTGAAGCTGGATGAGCTTTCAACTCAAATTGGTTTGAGCGGTATTTTAACAAAAGGCGGTATCAGTCGTCCGCTTTCAGCGTTAGTGGGAGGCATCTGTTATTGGTTAGCTTTATTGATCACCTTTGTCGTTGCCCTTAATGCTGTAGGGTTGACGATCGCCGCTGATTTACTGCAGAGAATATCGCTTTTCATCCCCAATATTATCGCAGCCATATTTATTCTTATTGTCGGAATGTTCGCGGCTGTGATAATGAAGAATATCGTAAAAACTACCGCAAGCAACATCGGGATCTCTCAAGTCAACCTTTTAAGCAAAATCACTGAAGTTGTGATAATGGTTTTTGCGATAGCCATGGCTTTAGAACAACTGCAAATTGGCGCAGGGATTGTTCGATTAACGATAACCATTATTTTAGGGTCATTCGGGTTAGGGTTTGCGCTGGCCTTAGGCCTGGGCTGTAAAGATATGGTTGCTAAATCGGCAGAGGGGTTTCTTGGGAAGTTAAAGAAGTAATAAACAAATTAACGGCCGCTAAATATGAAAAGGCCAATAACAAACAGAGTCAATTAAGAGTAAGGTAGGAATTATGCAAAATAAAATAGGCAAGACGTTTCATGTGCTAATTTGTGCTGTTTTAATTTTTCAATTAGTAGGTTGTGGAACCATTCTGTACCCTGAACGTAAAGGGCAAAAAAGCGGCAAAATTGATGTAGGAGTTGCTGTTCTGGATGGGATCGGGTTATTATTCTTCCTTATCCCTGGAGTCATTGCCTATGCAGTTGATTTCAATAATGGAACGATTTATCTTCCAGGGGGATTGTTGAGCTCTTTGGAACCAGAAAACATCAAAGAGGTTAAGTTTGATCCCAAGCACACCAGTATAGCAGGCATTGAAAGAATTATTAAAAATGAAACAGGATATGATGTAAAGCTATACCAGGGTAAGGTTCAAATTGTTAAATTAAAATCTTCTGATGATATGCTAGAGCATTTTGCACAGGTTTTACCTGGAATGCAAGATGCCCGTATCGTTTTATTAAACAAGTAAAACGACGCAGAAGTCCTATTAGACAATTTGGATGAGTCTGGGGTGTGTTCATCAGACTTTTTCTGGGGAAAAACGTGGGCTATGGCGTGCGCCACAATTATGTGTTAGATGCCCCAGCTCTGTGTCTTTCGAATAGGAGGTTTTATATGCGAAGGGATTACTATATATTCGTTATTTTAGTGCTGGTATTTGTTGGCTCCGGTTGCGCGAGCAATAAAACAAGGGTAGGTGAGGGAGCCGGCATTGGAGGACTTGTTGGGGCGGCCGCGGGAGGCATCATTGGTCATCAAAGCGGCCATGGTGTAGAAGGCGCTTTGATAGGCGGCGCAATAGGGGCAGCTGGCGGATCGGCTGTTGGGGCACAGATGGAAAAGTCAACCCCAGATCCTCAAGTTCAGCCAACCGGACAGCTGACCATGCAACAGATCGTTGATCTGACGAAGCAGGGCGTATCAAGTGATGATATCATATCCAAGATTAAGGCTGCGAAACCTACCTACGCTTTAACCGAAGATGACATCGCTTATCTTAGAAAAGAGAACGTAAGCCAGCGGGTGATCGAAACAATGCAGGCCTATCGCTAGCACACAAGTTTTTTAAAAAAAAGGAGGGACTTAATGTCTACTGAAACTTTATTGCTATTCATAATTGTTGGTTTGGTTGTTGTGGCTTTACCTGCCTGGCCGTACAGCAAATCATGGGGATATACGCCGACAGGTGTTTTGGCAGTTTTGCTGGTAATTTTCCTTATTTGGGCTATTGCCGGAGAACGGCCGCTCTTTAGGAGAACAGTAGGAGATGATATTAGAGATGCTGGTCGTGATGTGGCGGATTCTGTAAGGCGCGCCGTTCAATAATTAAATCCTCTCGCGGGGAGACAATGGTCGTGACCACAAGTCGTCACATGGCTTAATTTTTAATATTTTCGGCTAATACTCGACTAATAGAATGCGTTTCAATGAGAAAAATGGAGAAAGCAAAATCGAATAGATAAAATTGTTTAATTTTTCTGAGTTTTGGGCGCATAAAATAATTCATTGCCCCGTGTTGGAAGTGATTAATCCCGGACGTTAAAAAAGTAAACCTTCGCCAGAAACGGCGAGTTTTTTATAATAAATAAAAAGGCTGTGGGCCATGAACTCAATAAACAAAACCTAACAGTATCAACAATGATTTAATTTTTACTAAAAGCAATGGAAAAGTTGTCATTTTCCCTTACAGCAGTGAAGCGCAGAAAAGTTAGGAACAAGGAGTAAAATTTTTGAATGACGTGGAGAAAAACAATAAATTAATGAGAACAATGAATGATTTTTACATGATAATCATTACCGTTTATCTCATTATACGGTCTTATACACTCGGCTATAAAATATAACCAACTGATATGAATGAAGATACAAGAAAAATTTATCTGCGCACATTTGGCTGACCGTACCTCCCACTGGCGTACAACGGAGTTGGAACTCATTGAAAAGATTTATCTTACAAAGCTCGAAAACAACAAATTTTAAATAGAAAAAAAAAGATAAAAAACATTGGCAATATTTGAAAATTATTAAATTCTTTGTTCCCCCAAAATTGAAGCATCCATATCTGTTAACTTTGCCCCTAACTCGGCACCGTTAGTCAGACGATTAAAGCTTACCGCAGCCGGGTCATGCAGAAAATGCAGGCCAAAACTGTTACCGAACTCACTCGTTTCTCTTAAAAAGCCGGATACGTTTCTTCCAATCGGCAATAATCATTAGCCCCCTTCAGTAAAATCGCCCTCCCCCTTTTCTTTTAACCTTCAACTTTTCCTATTATACCTAGGTACAATTGTTTGTTTTTTGATTAGAGCTACAATGCTATCGAAAGAAGAGAAGTTTAATTTCTATTTAATATTATTAGATAAGTAGGTATCAGTATGTTGACGGTCAAATTTATTATGGTTGCGTAAGGGGTGGCCGTAAGAGTATTTCTTACAACCGAGATTTTTCTTAGACAGACAAGAAAACGATTTATGGAGGCAAAAATAGATGCATTTGTTTCAAAAAGCAATTTTGAGAAAGAACTTATGCCAATTTTAATGAAGTATTGAAAGCGAAAGGGGTGAGTTATCATGGCAAAATCAATAGGAATAGATTTAGGGACGTCGAACTCAGCAGCAGCTGTATTGGAAGGTGGGCAAGCGAAAATTATCCCATCTGCTGAAGGAGCGGGTGTTGCTTCGGGTAAGGCTTTTCCGTCTTTTGTGGCATTTACAAAAGATGGACAACGGTTAATTGGAGAGCCAGCAAAAAGACAGGCTTCCATAAACCCGCAAGGCACTGTTTTTGGTGCAAAACGAAAGATGGGATCAAACGATAAATTCAAAGTCTTTGATAAGGAATATACGCCCCAACAAATCAGCTCATTTATTCTTCAAAAGATTAAAACCGATGCAGAGAAATATCTTGGTGAGCCTGTTGAAGAAGCTGTTATAACTGTACCTGCATATTTCAACGATAGTCAGAGACAGGCAACCAAAGACGCCGGAGAGATTGCTGGATTAAAAGTTTTGAGAATTATCAATGAGCCGACGGCCGCGTGTCTGGCTTATGGGCTTGATAAAATTGGTAGAGAACAAAAGATTATGGTGTTTGATTTCGGTGGTGGAACCCTGGACGTTACCATTCTTGAGATGGGGTGGGATAACACAAGTAAGGCAGCGACATTTGAAGTTTTGTCAACACATGGTGATAATCAGCTTGGTGGAACAGATATGGATAATACATTCATTGACTATATTGTTAGTGAATTTAAAAAAGAAACCGGTATTGATCTCAAAAATGACAAAATGGCGATACAAAGGGTTCGAGAAGCAGCCGAAAAAGCAAAGGTTGAGCTATCAAGTACAATTTCGACAGATATTAATCTGCCCTTTATTACGGCTGACGCAATGGGGCCAAAGCATATGACAATGCCGATCGAAAGAGCAAAATTGGAATCTTTGGTCGACCCTATTGTTGAGAGATGCCGAGCACCTCTTCATCAAGCTATTAAAGACGCTTCAGACAAGATAGGGCAAAAGATAGAAATAGATAGAATTATTTTAGTTGGCGGTCCAACAAGAATGCCGATTGTTCAAGAGTTTGTCGTGAAGGAAGTTGGCCAAAAGATTGAACGCGGCATTGATCCAATGGAATGTGTGGCAATGGGAGCGGCTATCCAATCCGGTATTATCAAGGGTGAAACGAAAGATGTATTATTATTGGATGTGACGCCGCTTTCTTTAGGGATTGAAACAGACGGTGGTGTTTTTACCAAATTGATAGAAAAGAATACGACTATACCTACTAAGAAAAGTGAAATATTTTCTACTGCTGCGGATAATCAAACTGTAGTAACCATCCGGGTGCTTCAGGGTGAACGTGGAATGTCAAAAGATAATACAGAGTTAGCCCGTTTTAATTTAACAGGTATTCCAACAGCACCCAGGGGAATTCCGCAAATCGATGTTACATTTGATATTGATAGCGATGGCATTGTCCACGCTTCTGCTAAAGATAAAGGAACGGGACGAGAGCAGTCAATCACGATAACGGCACCAACAAAGCTATCAAAAGATGAAATTGACCGAATGATTAAGGAATCTGAAAAATTTGCAGAGGAAGATAAAAAACAGCGGGAGACAGCAGAAATTCTTAACCAAGCAAATAGTCTTGTTTATGCAGCTGAAAAGTCATTGAGGGATTCTTCAGATAAAGTTAGCTCTGAAGATAAAAATAACATTGAAACTGCGATCAAAGGATTAAAGGATTCCATTGAAGCCAAAGACGAAACACGGATTAAAAATGCTATGGAATCTCTTCAAAAGGCTAGCCATAAAATGGCAGAGCAGATGTATCAGACATCATCACAAAAAGGCAGTCAAAGCCAAGAACAGGAGCAAGGCAAAAATAAAAATGATGAAGATATTATTGATGCAGAATTTAAATCAGAGCCAACAACCTAAAATAATTAGAAAAGGAACTGATACCCGTGAGGGCATACAACAATAAGCCCGAAACGGAAATCAACAGATTAGACAAGGGAGATATTAAACATGAAAATACAACCATTACATGATCGAATTGTTGTTAAATCACTGGAGTCCGAAGATAAGACTAAAGGAGGCATTGTTATACCAGACACAGCAAAAGAGAAGCCTCAGGAAGGCAAGATAGTAGCTGTTGGTAAAGGGAAAGTGTTAGATAGCGGTAAAATTCAAGCATTGGAAGTAAAAGTTGGGGATCGTGTCCTCTATGGCAAATACAGTGGGACAGAAATCAAGATTGACGAAGACGAATTATTAATTATGCGGGAAGAAGATATTCTCGCTATTGTTAAATCATAGGAGAGAAAAAATGGCAAAACAATTAATTTTTGGTGATGAAGCAAGAAAAGCGTTATTAAAAGGGATCGAGCAGCTTTCGCATGCTGTAAAAGTCACTTTGGGCCCAAAAGGAAGATGCGTTGTTTTAGATAAAAAGTTTGGATCGCCTGTTATTTCCAATGACGGGGTTACAATTGCTAAGGAAATTGACCTGGAGGATCCCTTTGAAAACATGGGCGCTCAAATGGTAAAGGAAGTTGCTGAGAAAACCGCTGATATTGCCGGGGATGGAACAACAACCGCAGTGATATTGGCAGAAGCCATTTATCGTCAAGGATTGCGCAATGTAACTTCCGGCGCAAATCCGATGGCTTTAAAAAGAGGCATTGAAGCAGCGACTGAGTGTATTGTTGCTGAAATCAAGAAAATTGCTAAAAAAATTGATAACCAGAATACGGAAGTCGAGCAAGTTGCTACAATTTCCGCTAATGGCGATAAAGACATTGGAAAGATTATTGCTGAGGCGATTGGTAAAGTAGGAAAAGACGGCGTTATTACAGTTGAAGAAGGAAAGTCGCTTACAACGGAACTGAAGATGGTAGAAGGAATGCAGTTTGATCAGGGGTATTTATCTCCATATTTTGCGACTGAGGCTTCTTCAATGGAATGCGAGCTTGAAAATCCATATATCCTCATATTTGAAAAAAAGATTTCTAATATTAAGGAGATTCTTCCTATTTTGGAAAAAATTGCCAAGAGCAGTACTCCGTTATTAATTATCGCGGAAGATGTCGAAGGTGAGGCTTTGGCGACATTAGTGGTCAACAAAATACGCGGTACTTTCCAATGCTGTGCTGTTAAAGCGCCAGGTTATGGAGATAGAAGGAAGGAAATGTTGGAAGATATTGCTGTTTTAACCAAAGGTAAATCTATTACAGAAGATCTTGGCCTGAAACTTGAAAATATTACGTTAGAAGACTTAGGCCGTGCCAAGAAGGTTAAAATTGATAAAGAAAACACAACTATCGTTGAGGGAGCGGGAAAAACAAAGGACATTCAAGCGAGAATAACACAAATAAAGAATCAGATAGACTCGACAGACTCCAGTTATGACAAAGAAAAATTACAAGAACGATTAGCTAAACTATCTGGCGGGGTCGCCATCATCAATGTCGGTGCTGCAACAGAGACAGAAATGAAGGAGAAGAAAGCTCGCGTGGATGATTCTTTACATGCCACAAGAGCTGCTGTTGAAGAAGGCATAGTCCCTGGAGGAGGCGTTGCTTTACTTAGAATTCTTCCTGTCCTAGAGAAAATGAAGCTTGATGAAGATGAGATGGTTGGTGTCAATATTATCAAGAAGGCATTGGAAGAGCCGGTTAATCAGCTCGCTTTTAACGCCGGGCTCCAAGGCGCAGTCATTGTTGAACGGCTTAAAAATGAAAAAGGGAACATTGGTTATGAAATCAACACTGACAAATATGTTGATATGTATGCGGCTGGGGTTATCGATCCAGCAAAAGTAACTCGATCAGCATTGCAGAATGCGGCGAGTATTGCAGGACTAATGTTAACGACTGAGTGCTTGGTAGCAGAGCTTCCTGAAAAAGGAAAACAAATGCCAATGCCGCAGATGCCAGAATATTAACAAAAGATTGTTGATTACAAAAGGAGAGGATAAAAATGGCTAAAAAAACTCCAAAAACAGAAAAAGTTCCAACGGATAAATCGGGAAAAAAAAAGAAGCTATCGAGTAAAAATTTTGTTCAATCAAAAACGGATTCTGATGAATTTCAACAACGTGTAAGAAAGGTCGCGCAAGAACTTTTTGAAAAAAGCGGGCATATACCTGGGAGGGATCAGGAAAATTGGCTGGAAGCAGAAAAAATAGTAAAAGATCAGACCGCTTGTTGCTGATTAAGAAATTAATAAAGGATGGCAAGGTGATACTAAAAATTCTAGTTGGAATAATTATAGGCGCTTCTTTAGGAGGCGTAATTGGATATTACGGCAAATGCTCAAGCGGGGCGTGCCCGTTAACGAGCACTCCCCTACGGGGTGCTATTTATGGAGCTTTTTTAGGGACTCTATTTAGTTTGTCACTTTTTAAATAAAGGAAGTGGGAGATGTAGAGCGTATTACAAATTTATAAAATTCAAGAAACGATTATTACCTGAAAAAGGAGGATTTTAATCATGTCTAAAAAATGTGCAACAGTTGCAATTTATAAGTCTCACATCGAAGCCGAAGAGGCTGTTAAGAAATTGCAAAAAGCTGGTGTTGATATGAATAGTATATCAATCGTTGGGAAAGATTATCACACTGAGGAACATGTGGTTGGATATTATAATGCCGGAGACCGCATGAAATATTGGGGTAAATTAGGTGCATTCTGGGGAGGTTTTTGGGGGCTACTATTTGGATCAGCGTTCTTTTTGATTCCGGGCCTAGGGCCTATTTTAGTCGGAGGCCCGCTAGTTGCATCAATTGTGGCAGGTTTAGAAGGCGCAGTTGTTTATGGGGGCTTAAGTGCCCTAGGAGCAGGCCTTTATAGTATGGGTATCCCGAAGGACAGTATTGTCAAATACGAAACGGCTATTAAGAGTAATAAATATTTGGTTCTTTTGCATGGGACAGAAAGCGATGCGGCAAAAGCCAAAGAAGTTTTTAAAACAACCAAGGTTGTGGAGTGTGATCATCACGAGAGTTTACATGAGCACACAGAAAAAGCAACTTGTTGTGGATAAACCGCTAACATTTAACGATATTAATTATTTTAGTCAAGAGGGAGGTGAGTTCAATGGATTGCTGCGGATCAAATAAGAAAAAAGAAGAAAAAAAGAAAGAACAGTATAAATGCGAACCTTGCGGAACAACGTCTGATAAACAGAAAGATTGTTGTGGAAAACCGATGAAGAAAATGAAGTAAACGAGTTTTGTGTTTGGTACACGTTTATCTAAGCAGGATAGGCGTGTATCTGTTTTTTCACAAAATGTTTCAAAATAAAAGAATTGCAGGTATTGCTCAAAAATCTAAAAACAGGAGGTCTGAAATGAAAGCAAAAGTTGATCAAAGTTTGTGTGCTGGTGGCCAGGGCTGCGCTAACACATGCCCTGAAGTCTTTAGGATGGAGGGGGAAAAAGCGTTTGTTCATGTTGACCAGGTGCCAAAAGAGTCAGAGGAAAAATGCAAATCCGCATCCGATGCATGCCCGGCTTCTGCGATTAGTGTTGAACAGTAACGTAAGTTTTGTGATTGGTTTATTCTTTAAGACGCGTACTTTTTGTAAAGTGCGTGCTGCGGAATAAGCTTAGAAGAGCATTTTTATTATTAAATCCTATTATTGCCGGTACAAAGATAAGTTTCCGTTCAGCCTCCGTCATTGGGAATGCGTTTGGAATTTTTAAATGGATAGAAAAGGTAGTAGATGAGTTCTGGGAGAATAAATAGAAATGAATTTAAATAATATGAAAAATAATAATTGCAAAGATTGCTCGCAGCGGAAAAGTTGCAACGATTCTTTCGTGTCGTGGATATTTTTTATAATAGGTCTTATCGCAACGGTAGCTATTCGTATTGTTACCGTCTTGATGGATATTCATCCTGTTTATGGAAAAATATCATGGTATATCGGAGTTGTTGGTTTTTTGTTTTTCTTTATTTATAAATTTAATGTAAATAGATCTTTAGCACAAATTATCGAAGAGGATAATCTTATTGAAAAAGCAAGAGAAGAAAAACCTCTTTCTAGCAATGAATATTCTCTTATCGCAGATATTCTTTGTAGCTTGAAATCCGAAAAAGAACGAATCAATTATTTTTTCATATTCGCTGTATCAGCTGTAGCTTTGCTTTTTGCAATATATTTTGATTTTATTAAATGAAACACTAAAAAAGGAGAAAGAAATGACCATTACATTAATGAAATTGCCCTACACCCAAGATGCTCTCACACCGCATATTAGTGCAAAAACGTTAGAATTCCATTATGGAAAACATCATGCGGGATATGTCGAAAAATTAAATGGATTAATTTCCGACACAGAACTAGCTAAAGATGATCTGGAAATCATTATTAAAAAGACTGCCAAAGATAAATCAAAATCAGCAATCTTCAATAATGCGGCTCAAGTATGGAATCACTCTTTTTATTGGCAATGCATGAAACCGAGTGGAGGCGGAATTCCCAAGGGAGCAATAGAAGAAAAATTTCAGTCTGACTTTGGCAATTATGAAAAGTTTATAGAGGAATTTAAGAAATCAGCAACTAGCCAATTCGGCAGCGGCTGGGCATGGCTGACATTAAAAGAAGGAAAACTCGAGATTGTAAAAACATCAAATGCTGATACACCAATTGCAAACGGCTTAAAACCTTTGTTGACCATTGATGTTTGGGAACATGCTTATTATCTAGATTACCAGAACAAAAGGGCAGATTATATCGACTCATATATTGAGAATTTGATTAATTGGGATTTTGTAAATTTGCAATTGACATAAAATATAGAATATACGGACTATTAAAAATTATTTGGTCAAAATAAAATGTTTCTCTTCGAAGTTAAAAGAGTAATGTATGCCTTTACTGGTGCAAACCAGAGACAAGAATTCAAGTAACAAGCAAGCAGGAGTTGAAATAATGATAATCACATTAACTATTAATCCATGCGTAGATGCGAGCTCAAGTGTTGATCACGTTGTTCCTGATAATAAATTACGCTGCAAGGAGCCTTTTTATGAAGCTGGTGGTGGTGGAATTAATGTCTCTCGGGCAATAAAAAGATTGGGGGGAGAATCACAAGCTATATATGCTTCCGGTGGTTTATACGGGAAAATGCTTGAGCAATTACTCGATGAGGAAGGAATAAAACACCAGCCAATCCCGATTTCAGGACTGACGAGGGAAAATCTGATAGTTGTGGAAGAATCTACCGGTAAACAATTTCGTTTTAATTTGCCTGGCCCCCAATTAAAAGAGAAAGAGTGGAAGATGTGTCTTGATGAATTGTCCACAGTTAAGCTAAAACCTGATTATATCGTAGCGAGCGGAAGTCTTGCGCCAGGGGTTCCGGATGATTTTTATGCCCGTGTAGCTTGTATTGCCAAAGAGCTGAATGCTCGTGTTATCGTAGATACTTCAGGAGAAGCTCTCCACTTGGCAGCCAGTTCAGGTGTCTATTTGCTTAAACCAAATATGCATGAACTTCAAGAATTAACAAAAAAAGAAATTAAAAATGAGTCACAGCTAGAAGAAGCAGCCATAAGGTTTATTAAAGAAGAACAATGTGAGGTAGTTGTTATTTCATTAGGATCAGCAGGAGCCATAATGGCGTCTAAAGATGGCATTGAACACTTTCGTTCCCCAACTATTCCAATCGTAAGTAAAGTTGGAGCAGGAGATAGCATGGTGGCCGGTATTGTTCTTGCTTTATCGCGGGGAAAGTCATTACGTGAAGCGGTGCAATATGGTATTGCTGCTGGCGCTGCTGCGGTCATGAATCCGAAGAGAGAACTGTGTCGGTTGAAGGACACGGAAGATTTATTTAAACGGATATCAACATAACCAGAGAAGAGAATATCAAACAGGACAGAATATCTCTTAAATAGTACACACAAATATGAAAGAAAAAATTCATTTATCAAATATTGGAGCGGTCCTTTCAGTGCGCGGTAGTGTCGTGGATATACAGTTCGATACTAATTTACCTCCGATTTACTCGTTGTTGCACGCGATGGATGGGAATATTTCGATCGAGGTTTTAGCTCAACTTGACGCGCATAGCGTTCGTGGGATTGCGTTGACACCAACGCAAGGTCTTGCTCGCGGCATGGCGGTAGAGGATACAGGCGGTCCCTTAAAAGCGCCGGTGGGCAAGGGGATACTCTCACGTATGTTTGACGTATTTGGCAACGCCATTGACCGTGAGGCGACATTGTCAGATGTAAAATGGCGTTCCGTGCATCATGCTCCTCCTCCATTAGCACGACGTTCCACCAAATCCGAAATATTTGAAACAGGCATAAAGGTTATCGATGTACTCATGCCGCTTGAGCGCGGTGGTAAGGCGGGACTCTTTGGAGGGGCTGGCGTGGGGAAAACGGTGTTGCTCACCGAAATGATTCATAACATGATTGGACACCAGAAGGGCGTAAGTATTTTTAGCGGCATCGGCGAACGCTGCCGCGAAGGTGAGGAGCTTTACCGTGAGATGAAGGAAGCCGGCGTGTTGCCGAACATGGTGATGATATTCGGACAGATGAATGAGCCTCCGGGCAGCCGTTTTCGCGTAGGCCATGCGGCGCTTACGATGGCCGAGTATTTTAGGGATGACGAACATCGCGACGTGCTGCTCTTGATCGACAATATTTTTCGCTTCATCCAGGCAGGCATGGAAGTGTCCGGATTGATGGGACAAATGCCGTCTCGCTTGGGCTATCAGCCGACGATGGGGACTGAGTTGTCGCAGCTAGAAGAACGCATTGCCAACACCGATACCGGCGCCATCACTTCCATTCAGGCAGTGTATGTTCCAGCGGATGATTTGACAGACCCGGCAGCAGTGCATACATTCTCACATCTTTCTGCCTCTATTGTGCTCTCACGAAAACGGGCGAGCGAAGGCCTCTATCCGGCTATCGATCCACTCCAATCCAGCTCAAAAATGGCCACGCCTGGCATTATTGGTGAACGACATTATCACCTAGCGCAGGAAATCCGGCGTACACTTTCGCAATATGCAGAACTCAAAGATATTATCGCTATGCTCGGGCTGGAACAGTTGTCCGGCGATGACCGTAATGTTGTCGCCCGCGCCCGGCGACTGGAAAGATTCCTTACGCAGCCGTTTTACGCCACCGAACACTTTAGCGGCATCAAAGGAAAACTCGTCAGTCTCAAAGATTCTCTTGATGGTTGTGAACGAATCCTTCGCGACGAATTCAAAGACTACTCGGAGCGCTCGCTCTATATGATTGGGGCGATTGACGAAGCAAAGGAAAAAGATAAAATTGCCAAGCCTGAAGCTAAAACCGAATCTGAGTCTAAACTTAAGGACAATGGTGATGCGAAGCCCAAAGCTAAATCTGAGTTGCCAATTAAACCCGAACCAGAACTTAAATCGGAGGTCGAACATGAAGCATCCGACACTCATGAATCTTAAAATACTTTTACCGTTTCGAATTTTTGCTGAGAAAAACGGCGTTTCGCGTATCGTTGCGGAGGCTCGTGATGGTTCGTTTGGACTCTTACCACGACGGCTCGATTGTGTGGCGGCACTTTCGCCCGGGATATTGATTTACGAAAACGAAACGGAGGGAGAGTTTTTCGTTGCCGTTGATGAAGGGGTATTGGTCAAGACCGGCTTGGACGTGATCATCTCTGCGCGCAACGCAATTGGTGGAAAAGACTTAGACCTTCTGCGTGAGGCAGTGGAGCGTGAGTTTCTTAACCTAAACGAACGGCAGCGTAGTGTCCGCTCGGTAATAGCAAAAATGGAGAGCGGGTTCATCCGCCGCTTAGTGAAGTTTCATCATGAATAAAAAATCAGAAAACAATAGCATGAAAAGTCGGATCACGTTTAGTCGTGAGATCGGTATGAAAGCGGAGCGTAAACTCAAGGCACGCCATAAATCCAGACAAGGTGTCTGGTTTGGCTTGGGCATGATGGGGCTTATCGGTTGGTCGGTAGTGGTTCCGACACTCCTTGGCGCGGCATTAGGTATCTGGCTGGACAATCGACATTCAGGAAGCTATTCCTGGACGTTGATGTTGCTACTGATCGGTTTGATTATAGGATGTTTGAATGCATGGCACTGGGTACTTAAGGAAGACAAGGAAATGAAAGATTATCAGGAGAATAATGATGAATGAAACATTACCTTTGGTATTTGCTTTGGTGGCAGGCGTTTTACTCGGAGTGATATTTTTCGGGGGCCTTTGGTGGACAGTTCGTAAGGGTGTAACGTCTAAACAGCCGGCGCTTTGGTTCTTCGGAAGTCTGTTGCTACGAACGAGCATTATACTTTCTGGTTTTTATTTTATCGGGCTCGGATCTTGGGAGAGGCTGCTGATGTGCTTGCTTGGATTTGTTATGGCGCGCTTTATCGTGATAGGACTGACGCGGCCATCGGAAAGAATACAAATTCGCCAGAAGAAGGAGGTCAACCTTGCGCCTTAGCCCCGATCAGATGATTTTCTGGCAACACGGATTTTTCAAACTCAACGCCACCATTGTGTTCACGTGGGGGCTGATGCTCGTGCTAGCCGTCGGTTCAAAGCTCATCACGCGTAAACTTTCCGCGGGGCTCGAACGTTCCCGATGGCAGAACCTTCTAGAAATTATTGTTACCGCGATTGAGAAACAAATTGAAGATGTAGGCTTAAGTCAGCCACGGAAATATCTCGGGTTTTTGGGCACACTTTTCCTGTTTGTCGCCGCAGCCAGCCTCTGCACCGTTATCCCAGGCTATGAGCCTCCGACAGGCTCGCTTTCAACTACGGCGGCACTTGCGTTTTGTGTGTTAGTAGCCGTACCGATTTTCGGCATCGAAGAACAAGGGGTGGGCAATTACCTGAAATCCTATGTGAAGCCGACGTTTATCATGCTGCCTTTTAATATTATCAGTGAAGTGTCGCGCACACTGGCTCTGGCCGTACGGTTGTTTGGAAACATGATGAGCGGGGCTATGATTGTCGGTATCTTACTGACTATTACACCCTTAATTTTCCCAATCATTATGACCGTGCTCGGCCTTTTAACTGGCATGGTTCAGGCCTATATCTTTTTTATCTTGGCCGCGGTTTATATTGCCGCTGCCACACGAGTCCGTAAGCCTAAGCCAGCACTTGAGCAAAAAAACATTGAAGCATTAACTTAAGAACAAAAGGAGGAAACAATGGATACAATGACGATCATCGCGGTGGCATCAATTATCACTGCAGGTATTACTACCGCTTTCGGCACAATGGCCCCGGCTCTGGGCGAAGGAAGGGCGGTCGCAACCGCGCTAAGTTCGCTGGCCCAGCAGCCTGATGCCTCCGCAACCATTACCAGGACGCTGTTCGTTGGCCTGGCGATGATCGAGTCAACAGCTATCTACTGCTTCGTGGTCTCGATGATACTCATATTCGCAAATCCGTTCTGGGGCTACGTCATCGCCCAGATTGCAGGGGGAAAATAAACCTATGATAATCGATTGGTTCACCATATTCGCGCAGGTGCTCAACTTTCTTATTCTGGTGTGGTTGATGAAGCGCTTTCTGTACAAGCCAATCCTCAATGCCATCGACGCGCGGGAGAAGCGGATTACCACAGAACTCGCGAATGCCGATAAGAAAAAATCTGACGCACAAAAAGAGAGTGACGAGTTTAAGCGTAAAAACAAAGAATTTGAGCAACAGCGCGCCGCGCTCTTGAGCAAAGCGACAGAAGAGGCGCAAACCGAGCGTGAGCGTCTCCTTGACGAAGCGCGGGAGGCGGCCGTGGCTTTGAGTTTAAAACGGCAGGAAACGTTGAGAAACGAAGAAGATAACTTGCATCAAGCGATCAGACATAGGACACAGCAGGAAGTATTTGCTATCACGCGAAAAGTGCTGGCTGATCTAGCCGGGACAAGTTTGGAAGAACGTGTGACCGAGATGTTTACCCAGCGTTTGCATGAAATGAACAACGAGGCAAAAGAAAGTCTCGTTGAGGCCCAGAAAAATTCATCCGACCCTGTGCTTGTACACAGCGCTTTTGATCTGCCAGCGGAGCAACACACGACAATACAAAATGCCATCAACAAGATATTCTCCGCTGAAATCCAGGTGCGGTTTGAGACTGCGCCAGACGTGATCAGCGGCATTGAGCTCACGACGAATGGACAAAAGGTAGCATGGAGCATCGCCGATTATCTAACGTCACTGGAAAAAGCCGTCGATGAACTTCTGAAAAAAAAGGACAAGGCCGAAACTAAAGGCGAGCCTGAATCTAAATCTGAAAAGGAATCTAAACCAGAAATCAAGGCTGAAACAAAGCCGGAAATCAAAAATAAACCTGAAGTTAAAGCTGAGCTTAAACCAGAAGTAAAAAAGGATCCTAAAGTAAAAGATGAATTTAAACATAAAACAGAAGAACCTAAGCCCGAAACAAAAAACCAATGAACAATAAATCTGAGAGCCTACAAAACATTTTTGACAGCACGTTTGCCGGAATAAGTCAAGCGCGGGAAACATTCACACCGAACCTAAGGCCGCGGGAGGTGGGCGTGATTACTAGTATCGCTACCGGTATCGCTAAGGTCTCCGGTCTTCCAAAGGTGGGCTTTGAGGAGTTGGTAAAGTTCCCCGGAGATGTGCTCGGTATTGCGTTCAACGTAGACGCGGATGAAATCGGCGTCGTTCTACTTGGTGAATACTGGCATTTAAATACAGGAGATGAAGTCGAGCGTACAGGCCGGGTTATGGACGTACTCGTAGGTGATGGATTGCTCGGGCGCGTCATTGACCCACTTGGTCAGCCACTTGATGGCAGCGGGCCAGTGGCTTCCAGTAAGCATCTGCCTGTCGAACGTCCCGCAGCCCGCATCATGGATCGTGCGCCTGTTACGGTGCCGCTCCAAACCGGACTTAAAGTTATTGATACTATTATTCCTGTTGGGCGAGGCCAGCGTGAGTTGATTCTCGGAGACCGCCAAACAGGCAAAACCACCATTGCGATCGATACCATTCTTAACCAGAGGGATCAGAATGTTTTGTGCGTCTATTGTGCTATTGGTCAGCGTGCGTCCACCGTGGCGAAGGCCGTGGCAATCTTGAGGGAAAAGGGCGCCATGGATTATACCGTTGTCATTGTAACTGAGGGTAATAATCCACCGGGGCTTACTTACATCGCTCCTTATGCCGCGACCAGCATTGCGGAATTTTTCATGAAAACAGGCCGAGATGTGCTGATCGTTTATGACGACCTTACTCATCACGCACGGGCCTATCGCGAACTCTCGCTCTTGCTGCGCCGTCCGCCTGGTCGAGAAGCTTTTCCAGGAGACATTTTTTATATTCACTCGCGCTTGCTAGAACGTGCGACTCACTTGAGCAAGGAACTTGGAGGCGGATCCCTCACCGCGCTGCCTATCATTGAAACTGAAGCGCAGGATATTTCCGCTTATATCCCAACCAACTTGATTTCCATAACGGATGGGCAAATTTACCTTTCGCCGTCGCTATTTGAATTGGGCGTACTGCCGGCGGTCGATGTCGGAAAATCCGTTTCACGCGTTGGCGGTAAAGCGCAATTCGCGGCCTACCGCGCCGTGGCGGGTGATCTCAAACTCGCTTACGCACAATTTGAAGAACTTGAAACCTTTTCACGTTTCGGAGCCCGTTTGGATAAGGATACTCACAAGATTATCGAACATGGACGGCGAATTCGCGCCTGCCTCAAACAGCCTGAATTCACCCCAGTATCCGTGCCCGCTCAAATCGCCGTACTGCTGGCATTGACCGCTGAACTCTTCGACAACGTGCCGCTTGACCAGATGACGGACGCAGAGCAGGCTGTCCACGAGTCTGCGGCGAAGATTCCATCTGAGGTGAGTGAACGACTGGGTACTGCCGACAAGTTGAGCGATGAGGACCGCGAAGCGATCGTCGAAATTGCCCGTCAAGCGCTCGAAAAATATCAGCCAAAGCCAGAACAGATTCAAGAGGCCAAAGAGAATACGAAGGCCAAAGGTGATCTTAAGCCAAAGTCCAATAGTGAAGAAAAATTAGATAAACCTGCGCCGGATATCCAAACGGAGAAAGATATGCAATCCAAAGACCAGGCTGAGCTGAATTAGAAAAGGAGAACATCATGAAGATTCAAATAAACACTGATCACAACATCGAAGTTCATGAAGCGCTGGCTTCTGAGTTCAGGGGCATTGTGAAGAGCGCCCTGAGTCGATTCAGCGATCACATTACGCGAGTGGAGGTCCATCTGAGCGACCAGAACAGCGATAAAAAGGTCGGTCACAACGCCATGCGTTGTTTGATGGAAGCCCGTCTTGAAGGCAGACATCCCATCGCGGTCACGCACCAGACAATGACCTTGGACAAAGCTGTCGATGGCGCTGCAGATAAGTTGGCCAGATTGATCGAGCACACCATCGAGCGACAGCGCGAGCTACAGAGGCACAGGACAGACCCTGACCCGTCTTCACCTGAAGCGGAACTTGAGGAGAAATCATGAGTGACACCACCGCAAGCCTTTGTCGTAAGATTAACAGTGCCGGAGATCTCCAATCTGTTGTACGCACCATGAAGAGCCTGGCCGCTTCGAGTATAAGTCAATACGAGCAATCGGTGCGTGCTTTGGGCGATTACTATCGCATTGTGGAGCTGGGGTTAGGCGTTTGTTTCCGGGGCACCGGTTCAACAGCTTTGATGACTGAAGAGACAAGACAAACGGATGCAAAAAGAATTGGAGCGGTCGTGTTTGGTTCCGACCAGGGATTGGTAGGACAGTTTAATGATGTGGTCGCCGATTACGCGGTCAAAACGCTGGCAACTCTATCGGCCAAACCTGAGATCTGGGCTGTCGGTGAGCGCGTTCATGCACGCCTAGCTGACGCGGGATTGCCAATGATGGGACTTTTCACCGTGCCCAACTCTGTCAAGGCCATTAGCCCGCTCGTTGGGCAGATTCTCATCGAAAGCGAGACACGCCGTAGCCAGGGGGAAATCACTGAATTTTACCTTTTCTATAACCGCCCTACTTCGGGTGCAGTTTATGCGCCTGTCAGTCAACGACTACTACCGTTGGATGAAACCTGGCGTAGTAAGCTGGTCAAACATCCCTGGCCAACAGGAAATTTACCTGAAATTATGGGTGACGGCAATACGACATTGAGGGCGCTTATCCGCGAATACCTTTTTATTTCACTCTTCCGGGCATGCGCCGAATCCCTCGCGAGCGAGAACGCCAGCCGTCTGGCGGCTATGCAGCGCGCCGATAAAAACATCGACGAATTATTGGAGGATCTCAATAGGACATTTCATCGTTTGCGCCAGAGCAGCATCGACGAGGAATTGTTTGACGTGATCTCCGGCTTCGAAGCACTGAGCGTAGAGGAGAAATGATGCGTATTCGCATAACTGCAGACCATGGGAGGGGTGAGTTAAAAGTTCAGCTGAATGCGCTTCTTAAAGGAAGATGGTTATGAAGCAGCGAATTTATCGCCATAAGTATTCTAAAAAAGATTACTGCAGATTTTTGTTGGAGTTGAAAGGTATTTAATATGAAACTACCCGATCATAAAATAAAAATTATTTGTACCATTGGACCGGCTTCCCGTTCCCTTCCTATGCTTCAAGATTTGATAAAGAGCGGAATGAACGTCGCCAGGCTTAATTTCTCTCACGCTGGAACTGCAGAACACCAAGAGAATATTAGGAATATTTACAAGGCCGCTAAAAAACTTGATCGCAGGGTTGCCATCTTAGTTGATCTCCCTGGGGCAAAGATGCGTGTGGGAAAACTTAGTTCTGAGCCGCTTGAGCTTACCAAAGGACAGCAAGTCACTCTTACCACTGAAGAGGTTTCCGGTACTGCTTTGCTGATACCGGTAGAATACAAACAATTAGCAGCAAGTGTTTCTAAGGGGAGCAATATTTTCCTTAACGACGGTTTTATCCAGCTGCGAGTGAAAGAAATTTCAGGAAATGACATAGTTTGTCACGTTGTTATTGGGGGTACGCTTCTTTCACATAAAGGGATTAATCTGCCTGGCGCAAAATTATTTGTCGAACCCATCACTGACAAAGACCTTGAATTTATCAAGTTCGGTTTAAACGAAGGGGTCAGTACTTTTGGGCTTTCGTTTATAGAGAAAGCAGCGGATATAAACAAAGTAAGAGAATTTGCGAAAAAAATAGGGAGAACAGTTTATCTTGTAGCAAAGATTGAACGCAGAGCCGCGATAAAGAACTTTGACGAAATTTTAAAAGCTGCTGATGCGATAATGATCGCCCGTGGCGATCTTGGGGTAGAAATTCCCCTGGAAGAGGTGCCTGCTATACAGAAAAAACTTATCCGAAAAGCAAACGTGATGGGACGTCCGGTGATAACTGCTACTCAAATGTTAGAATCAATGACGCATAATACACGCCCAACGCGTGCGGAAGTAACCGATGTCGCAAATGCTATTCTGGATGGGACAGACGCAATAATGTTATCCGAAGAAACAGCAATTGGAACGTATCCTGTTGAGACAGTAAAAATGATGGCCAAAATTGCTACCTTCACGGAACATCAACGTAATATACGGGAATTATCAAATGACGCATGTCAAGAAGTAACGAATGCGGTGAGACAGAAAACCTTGACCATACCCGATATGGTTTCACTTAATGTTTCTGAGTCTGCTGAAGAGTTAAGCGCACGTTATATATTAGCCCCGACTTTGAGCGGTGGTACAGCGCGTCGCATCTCCCGTTTTAAGCCTCGCTGTTGGATATTGTCTTATAGTACACAGAAAGAAACCTGTGATTTTCTAGCGTTTTCCTATGGGGTGTATCCATTTTTAATGAAAGAAAAAAGCAGTAATTGGTATGCTGACATAATTAAAATGATAAGAAATCACGGTTTGGTGAAGACAGGTGATCCAGTGATTTTCACCGAACGTAGATTTTCCGAAAAACCAGGTGGAACGGATTCTTTGGGAATCGTTACTATCGAAAAGGAGGAAGAAGATGAAAGCAAAAGTTGATCAAAGTTTGTGTGCTGGTGGCCAGGGCTGCGCTAACACATGCCCTGAAGTCTTTAGGATGGAGGGGGAAAAAGCGTTTGTTCATGTTGACCAGGTGCCAAAAGAGTCAGAGGAAAAATGCAAATCCGCATCCGATGCGTGTCCGACTTCTGCGATAAGTGTTGAAGAGTAAATTGAGTTTTGTGGTCGTGTTATTTTGTAGGGCGCGTGCTTGTTTTCAAGTGCGTGCCCCAGGATATGCTTAAAATAGCAATGTAATTAATTTGTTTGTTAATAATCTTAGATGCGAGTAAGGATATAAACATACCTATTATGGGGAGATTTTATGAGCAACAATAAGAAAATATTCTTTTATGACGCAAAACCATATGATCAACAATTTTTTGATGAAGCTAAAAAGAAATTTGGTTTTGAAATACAGTATTGCAAAGCCCATCTTAATCGAGAGACAGTTCCTTTAGCCAAAGGCTTTGATGTCGTCTGCGCGTTTGTCAATGATGTTATCGATAAGAAAGTTATCGAAACATTAAAACAAAATGGAGTGCAGCTGATTGCCTTAAGGAGCGCTGGTTATAACAACGTTGATCTTAAAGCTGCGTATAACAACATTCATGTTGTACGGGTTCCTCAATATTCACCTTATGCGGTGGCAGAACATGCGGTTGCCTTAATGCTGACTTTGAATCGAAAAACCCATAAAGCATACTACAGGACACGTGACAGCAATTTCGCGATTAATGGGCTACTGGGATTTGATATGCACGATAAGACAGCCGGAGTTATTGGAACGGGTAAAATCGGGAAATGCCTCATTTCAATTTTGAAGGGCTTTGGAATGAGTGTGCTTGCTTATGATAAATATGAGGATAAGGCTTCTGCGAAAAAGATGGGATTTAAATATGTGGGGCTTTCAGAATTATACGCTCAATCAAATATTGTTTCTCTGCATTGTCCGTTAACCAAAGAAACTTACCATATGATTAATGATGAGAGCATAAAACAAATGAAGCCCGGAGTTATGATTATTAATACCGGAAGAGGAAAGCTTATTGAAACAAAGGCATTAATAAAGGGATTGAAAAACAAAAAGATCGGTTCTTCCGGCCTTGATGTTTATGAAGAAGAGAACGAATACTTCTTTGAGGATTTTTCCGATACGATGATAGACGATGATATGTTGGCAAGGCTTTTGACATTTCCCAATGTGCTTGTAACATCCCACCAGGGATTTTTTACAAAAGAAGCACTGACGAATATCGCTAACACAACTTTGCAGAATATCGAGGATTATTTCAAGGGCAAGCATTTAGCAAATGAAATCTGTTACCGCTGCGGTGTTGATGCTTCAAAATGTAAGAAGAAGCAAAAACAGCGCTGCTTTTAATAACAGAAAAGGAGGAGGAAAATCATGGGAGATAAAAAGCATTTTAGTATTGAAGACGCAAAAAACATAGGAGAACAATTAAATTTGAAGTGGGACAAGTTTGATGTTGAACAATTTCTTATGGGAATCAATGTTGAACTGGAACATGGGTTGAGAGATTCTTTTACCAACGTCACCAGCGATGACTCTTTAACGACAGGGAAAATTGCCCTTGCGCATCTCAATGAGTTTCCGGATTACTATACACGACTTGAGAAAATGGAGAAAGAAGCCGACGAATTCTGGGGAAAAGAAAAGAAAGGCCTTTCAAAAGCATGAGAAATAAAGATTGTAAAGATTGCTCACAGCGCAAAAATTGCAACGATTCTTTCGTGTCGTGGATATTTTTTATAATAGGCCTTGTCGCAACTGTTGCTATCCGTATTGTCACGGTTTTAATGGATATTCATCCTGTTTATGGAAAAGTATCATGGTATATCGGAGTTATTGGATTTTTGTTTTTCTTTATTTACAAATTTAATGTGAATAGATCTCTAGCAAAAATTATCGAAGAGGATAATCTTATTGAGAAAGCAAGAGAAGAAAAACCTCTTTCTAGCAATGAATATTCTCTTATTGCGGATATTCTTTGTAGCTTGAAATCCGAAAAAGAACGAATCAATTATTTTTTCATATTCGCTGTATCAGCTGTAGCTTTGCTTTTTGCGATATATTTTGATTTTATAAAATAAAACACTAAAAAAGGAGAAAGAAATGGCCATTATATTAATGAAATTGCCCTACACCAAAGAAGCTCTCACCCCGCATATTAGTGCAAAGACTTTAGAATTCCATTATGGAAAACATCATGCGGGATATGTTGAAAAATTAAATGGATTAATTTCCGAAACAGAACTAGCTAAAGAGGACCTGGAAATCATTATTAAAAAGACAGCCAAAGATAAAACAAAATCAGCAATCTTTAATAATGCGGCCCAAGTATGGAATCACTCTTTCTATTGGCAATGCATGAAACCTAGTGGGGGAGGGAAACCTAATGGGGCAATAGCCGAAAAGATTCAAGCAGATTTTGGTAACTTTGATAAGTTCATCGAAGAACTCAAAAAAGCAGCAATCAGCCAATTCGGGAGTGGCTGGGCATGGCTGACATTAAAAAAAGGACAACTTGAGATCGTAAAAACATCAAATGCTGATACGCCAATTGCAAACGGCTTAAAGCCTTTGTTGACCATTGATGTTTGGGAACATGCTTATTATCTAGATTACCAGAACAAAAGGGCAGATTATATCGACTCATATATTGAGAATTTGATTAATTGGGATTTTGTAAATTTGCAATTGGCATAAAATATGGCAAATAAAGATTATTATAAAATTCTTGGCGTGAAGGAAAATGATTCTTTAGCAGATATAAAGAAAGCATACCGTAGCCTTGCCCTCAAATATCATCCGGATAGATGCCCGGAAGAGAAGAAAAATGAATGTGAGGAAAAGTTTAAGGAAATTACAGAGGCTTACTATGTGTTGGGTGAGGAAAAGAGAAGAAAGGAATACGATGAAGTTAGAAGAGGAGCATCTTCCTTTACCGGCGCAAACCAGGGACAAGGATTTGCCTCGCAGGCCGGATTTGATTTTGAGGATATAATGAGACACTTCCACGATCTTGGGGCGGGTCATAAAGGTAGTAGTAAGAGAGAAAACCAGTATTTCTTTTTTGATGATTTAGCTGATATTTTTGGAGATTTAGGATCGTTTGAACATAGCGATGGACAAGGCTACAGAGTCTATAATTTTGCAAATAATAATGCACATCAAAAGGTTGATACAAATATATATGCAAGTCTTGATGTTCCACGGGACATTACTATAAAAGGCGGCGAAGCACAGTTCAAATTAAATAATGGAAAGATGATTACATTAAAAATTAATCCAAACACAAAAAGTGGTCAGAAAATGCGGTTAAAGAGATTGGGGAAATCATGTCCGACATGTGATCATAGTGGAGATCTGATTATTACGATTAATCATAAATGATTTTACTGTTAAAGGTCATGAATTTTAACATTAAAGGGACTTGATTATAAAATGATAAAACTGGTTCTTCTCAGGCATGGGGAAAGTATCTGGAACAAAGAAAACCGGTTTACGGGCTGGACGGATATTGATCTGTCTGAAAAGGGGGTTGCTGAAGCGCACCAAGCCGGATTAACGTTAAAAGAAAACGGCCTTATTTTTGATATTGCTTTTACTTCCGTTTTAAAGAGGGCAATTCGAACTCTATGGATCGTTCTAGAGGAAATGGATTTAATGTTGATTCCTGTTTACCGGTCTTGGCGGTTAAATGAACGGCATTATGGTGCTCTTCAAGGACTCAATAAATCGGAAACAGCGAAACAATACGGCGAACAACAAGTGCAAACGTGGAGAAGAAGTTATGATATTAGGCCACCAGCTTTAGAAATAGAGGACAGCCGTTATTCAGGGCATGACTCTCGATATAAGGATTTAAAAGAAGAGGAAATCCCTCTATGCGAATGCTTGAAAGATACAGTGAATAGATTTTTACCATACTGGCATAATGATATTGAGCCTTTTTTGCGTCAAGGCAAACATATACTTATCGCTGCCCATGGAAACAGCTTAAGAGCTCTTGTGAAGTATCTGGATAATGTTTCAGATCAAGATATTGTAAACTTGAATATTCCAACAGGTATTCCTTTGGTTTATGATTTGGATGAATCATTGAAACCTTTGAAATCATATTATCTGGCTGACGAACAAAAACTAAAGGAGGCAACTGAAGCCGTTGCAAACCAAGGGAAAGGAATTCAAGTAACAAGCAAGCGGGAGTTGAAATAATGATAATCACATTAACTATTAATCCATGCGTTGATGCTAGTTCGAGCGTTGATCATGTTGTTCCTGATGATAAATTACGCTGCAAGGAGCCTTTTTATGAGGCTGGTGGCGGTGGAATCAATGTGTCACGGGCAATAAAAAGACTGGGGGGAGAATCATTTGCTTTATATGCCTCCGGAGGGCTATACGGCAAAATGCTAGAACAATTGCTCGACCAGGAAAGTGTAAAGCACCGGCCAATCCCGATTTCAGGACTGACGCGGGAAAATCTGATCGTTGTGGAAGAAGCAACCGGCAAACAATTTCGTTTTAATCTGCCAGGTCCGCAATTGAACGAAAAAGAATGGAAGATGTGTCTTGATGAATTGTCCACAGTTAAGCTAAAACCTGATTATATCGTAGCGAGTGGAAGCCTTGCGCCAGGGGTTCCGGATGATTTTTATGCCCGTGTAGCAGGTATTGCCAAAGAGCTGAATGCTCGTATTATTGTGGATACTTCAGGGGAGGCGCTTCATTTAGCTGCCCGTTCGGGAGTATATTTGCTTAAACCCAATATGCATGAGCTTCAAGAATTAACAAGAAAAGAAATTAAGAATGAATCTCAACTAGAAGAAGCAGCCATGATGTTTATTAAAGAAGAACAATGTGAGGTTGTTGTTATTTCATTAGGCTCGGCAGGAGCCATAATGGTGTCGAAAGACGGACTTGAGCATTTTCGTTCCCCAACTGTTCCGATCGTAAGTAAAGTCGGCGCAGGAGACAGCATGGTAGCGGGGATTGTCCTTGCTTTATCGCGAGGGAAATCATTACGTGAAGCTGTCCAATTCGGGATAGCCGCAGGGTCAGCTGCTGTTATGAATCCTAAAAGAGAACTTTGCCGCCGTAGTGATACAGAAGATTTATTTATGAAGATGATTGCGAGAAACCAATGATTTCCAAAGCAAAATTTACCTGGCTTTACAACTTATTGGGAAACCGGTTTGCTAAATAATAAAGAGATTGCTTATTTCATAAAAAGGAAATATCGATGGTTTTTGACACAAATATTTTAAAGCATTCAACATCATTTTTTGCTCAAAAGGATCCTAAGAAGGTTCTGATAGCAGGCTACTTAGGACTAATTATCTTTGGGACACTTTGTTTATGCCTTCCCTTCGCCCAAAAAATAAATATTTCACTAATAGACAATCTGTTCATTGCTGCTTCCGCTGTTTCCACAACCGGCCTGGCTACTTTAGATATAGCAATAAGTTATACTTTTTTCGGCCAAATTATTATCGCATTATTAATACAAATCGGCGGTGTGGGATATATGGCGGTTGCGTCTTGCATTATTCTTATGATCACAAAGAAGATCACGAAGACCGAAGAAAGTCTAGTGAAAACAGACTTCAGTCTTCCTCTACATTTCAATCTTTATGATTTCCTGATTTCTGTGATGGCCTTTACGTTTATCATTGAACTCATCGGGTCAATAATCCTGTATCTGATTTTCTCTCACCATCAGGTAGAAAATAGCCTTTGGCAGGCCATTTTCCACAGTATCTCGATGTTTGGAACTGCAGGATTCAGTCTATTTCACAACAACCTGCAAAATTTCTACAATGACCCCTGGCTTAATGTGACGGCTACGTTTCTATGTTATCTTGGCGGAATTGGTTTTATTGTTATAACGGACTTTTGGAAAAAACTCAAAAATAAAAAAAATAAGATTACGTATACTAGTCGAATCATTTTACAGTTTACCTTGGCCATGATGATTGTCGGAACGTGTGTCATCTTTTTTACTGAACAAAGCATCCAACAATACCCTTTAGTCGAGAAACTCTGGATGGCATTATTTCAGGCTATGACGGCGTTAAATACGGCGGGTTTCAGTACACTGGATATAGCAACCTTTTCCCACAGCGTTTTATTTTTCATGACAATTCTAATGATTGTTGGGGCTTCTCCCTCAGGGACAGGAGGTGGCTTAAAATCCACCACAGTCACTACCATTTTTGCACAAATGATAAGCGCTTTCAAAGGAAGAAAAGAGGTTGTGTGGGACAAAAATCAAATACCCGAATACCGTGTCCGGATGGCATTAGCCCGATTCAGCTTTTATTTTATTCTACTGGGATTTGGAATCTATTTTCTGATACTTACCGAAGATGTCCATATTTTTGAAATTATTTTCGAAGCCGTATCTGCATTAAGCACGGTTGGGTTAAGTACAGGGTTAACACCAAATCTTACGGTTATTGGTAAAATGATAGTCATTATGTTGATGTTCATGGGCCGGATTGGTCCGTTATCTCTTGGAGCAGCGTTGTTTTTTTCAAAAAAGAGGGTACACAATCATACTGAGAAACATGATTTGGCAATATAAAGGAAAACTTTTATGTTTATAGATCCTGTTTGCGGAATGAATGTAGAGGAAAATAGATCGATAAAGTTGTGGCAAGATTCTGAGGCTTATTATTTTTGTAGCGAAACTTGCCGGGAGAAGTTTGTTTCTGGTCAAAAAACTAATCCTCATCCATCTGATACTTCGGAAAAAGTTGTTTACACCTGCCCTATGCATACTGAAATAGAGCAGTATTATCCAGGTGATTGCCCTAAATGTGGTATGTCTTTAGAGCCCAAGCATGCTTCATCAGAGGAAGAAGAGGGCTCTAGAGAAATCCGTTCATTATCTCTTAAGTTTTGGATTGGGTTAATATTAACATTGCCTGTTTTTATTATCGCAATGGGAGACCTGCTTCCCTTTAATGAAATATCTTCATTTTCACCAAAAGCTATGCAATGGCTTCAATTGGTATTAACAACACCTGTTGTTTTTTTTGCGGGCGGAATATTTTTTAAAAGAGCATGGAAATCAATTATCAACCGTAGTTTGAATATGTTTACACTTATTGCGACTGGTGTAGGGGTTGCTTACTTTTATAGTGCAGTCGCGGTACTTGTGCCAAATATTTTTCCAGAAGCAATAAAGCAAAATGGCGCTTTAAGACTTTATTTCGAGTCAGCGGCGGTCATTACTGTTTTAGTTTTACTTGGCCAATTACTTGAAGCAAAGGCTAGAGCGAAGACAGGCAAAGCAATCAAAGCTCTTTTGGGATTGGCTGCCAAAATGGCTCACCATATTATTGATGGACAGGAAAAAGAGGTGCATATTGATGATATTCAGAAAGGTGACCTATTAAGAGTCCGTCCTGGAGAAAAAGTGCCTTTGGATGGAATAATAGTAGAGGGGAAAAGTACGATCGATGAATCCATGATTTCTGGAGAGCCTATTGCTGTTGAGAAAACAAAAGGGGATTATGTTATTGGAGCGACCGTTAATCAAACAGGAACTTTTGTCTTGAAGACACAGAAAATTGGTTCTGAGACGTTACTCTCTCAAATTATCAATATGGTATCTGAAGCTCAACGCAGCCGTGCCCCTATTCAAGGATTAGCGAATAAAGTTGCAAGTTACTTTGTGCCAATCGTTATAGCAATTTCTGTGATTACTTTTCTTATTTGGATGGCGATTGGACCGTACCCTGCATTAGCTTATGCTTTGGTGAATGCGATAGCAGTCCTAATCATTGCCTGTCCGTGTGCGTTAGGTTTGGCAACTCCCATGTCAATTATGGTTGGAGTTGGACGAGGAACACAAGCAGGAATTCTCATTAAAAACGCAGAGGCAATCGAGAGAACCGAGAAGATTACCCATCTGCTTACGGATAAAACCGGTACGCTAACGGCAGGCAAGCCACAAGTAACAGCTACTATCCCCGCACAAAATTTGGATAATACCTCATTATTAAAAATTACCGCATCTCTTGAGCAAAGCAGCGAACATCCATTAGCAAGAGCCGTGGTAGATTATGCTGAGGAACAAGGGATAAAATTGGAGCATGTTGAAGATTTTGAATCTGTCACGGGAGGCGGTATTAAGGGTAAAGTTAATGGAAGATTGATACTTGTCGGTAAACAGAAATTCGTAGAGGGATATGGAATAGTCCTTCCTGAAGATTTAAAAGAAAAGGCATCTGAACTTCAGGGAAAGGCACAAACGGTTATGTGGGTCGCTCTAGACCAAAAGGTTGCGGGTATCTTAGGGATAGCTGATCCTATCAAGAAAACAACACAGGAAGCGGTAAAGGCCCTTCATGATATGGGTATTAAAATCGTTATGCTGACAGGTGACAATCGTAGAACCGCTGCAGTAATTGCCAAAGAATTGGGAATAAATGATGTTCGCTCAGAGCTTGAGCCGAAAGAAAAGCAGCAAATTGTAATAAAATTTAAAGAAGATGGTGCGGTTGTTATGGTAGCAGGTGACGGGATTAATGATGCGCCTGCGCTAGCTGAAGCAGATGTTGGTATTGCGATGGGTACAGGAACTGATGTGGCTATTGAGAGCGCTGGAATTACTCTAGTGAAGGGTGACTTGAATGGTATCGTAAAAGCAATTCGTCTTAGCCGAGGCGTTATGAAAAATATTCGTCAAAATCTTTTCTTTGCTTTTATTTACAATGCATTAGGTGTACCAATTGCAGCAGGCGTCCTTTATCCAGTTTTTGGTATTCTGTTAAGTCCGATGATTGCCGGGGCAGCAATGAGTTTTAGTTCTGTTTCCGTCATCGGGAACGCGCTCAGATTGCGGCATTTGAAACTAGGGTAATTAAAGCATTGTTCACAAAAAAGGGGCATAGTATGAATTATTATTATAATAAACTTTTAAAAATTGATTTTGACGAAGCCGTCACCAAAACTATCGAAGAACTCAAAAAAGAAGGATTCGGTGTTCTCACGGATATTGATGTTAAGGCAACACTAAAGAGAAAATTGGATGTCGATTTTCGAAAATACAGAATTCTTGGCGCCTGTAATCCTCCATATGCATACGAAGCCTTAAAGATTGAAGATAAAATTGGTCTAATGCTGCCAAGCAATGTAATTGTCCAGGAAATCAGTGAAGGCAAAGTAGAGGTTGCTGCTATAGATCCGGTTGTATCCATGCAAACCATAAAGAATATCCACTTGGAAGGTATTGCTCAACAAGTCCAGCTTAAGTTGAAGAAGATTATGGATAATTTATAACAGTAAATAGTTTAACCAACTCTTTTTAAAGGAGGGCACATGAAATTTAAACCAATATTAATTTCAACAATAGTCTTGCATTTTGTAGTTGCTTCTATAACACTCGCGGAAGAAAAAAATGACATTTTACCGTACGAAGAAAATATTAATGATGTCTATCAACCAGGCAAACCGGTTAATGATTTCCCTTTTTACGTGTATAAAGATGGAAATTCTCCGGGTAATAATTTCTCTCCTTCTGGATATATGGGTGATTTTAAAGATTTAAAGATTGATCTCTATAATAAGCAAGAACCGTTTTCCGGGAATACTTGTATAAAAATCGTTTATAAAAACAGCGAATCTAAAAAGGTCGGCTGGGCCGGATTATACTGGTTGGATCCAGCAGACAATTGGGGAGATAAACCCGGCGGATATGACTTAAGAAATGCAGATAGGCTGACTTTTTGGGCTAGAGGTGAAAAAGGTGGGGAAAAAATTTCTTTATTCCAGATAGGCGGGATAATAAGCGAATATCGTGATGTCGGGATAAGATCCATCGGTCCTGTTATTTTATCCCGTGATTGGCAACAGTATACAATAAGTCGTGAAGGGCTTGCACCCAAACTTATTGTTTCTAAGGGAGACCCTAGCTGGGTGAAGGAAATGGAACCATTAAGCCGTATTATCGGGGGATTCTGTTGGGTGGCAAATATGAACGGAAATCAGGATATTATATTTTATCTTGATGAAATTAAATACGAGAAAATAAGCTCGAGCTTGAGGGCAAAAAAATAATTTCTAAATAATGGGAAATGGCAAATCTTAACAACTGTAACGATTATTTTTTAGCATTAAACTAATAAGATTACTAAAAGGCAGGTTTTTAAAGAAAATGGTCAGCATAAAGAAAAAACACTTTTCCAAGGATTCTCTGGGATATGCCCAGAATATAATTGATACCATCCGTGAGCCTTTATTAGTTTTAGACTCAGACTTGCGGGTAGTCTCGGCTAACCGTTCTTTCTACCAGACCTTCAAAGTGATTCCCGAAAAGACTGAAGGGCAGCTCATCTATGATCTGGGCAACCAACAATGGGACATCCCTAAACTCCGTGAGTTGCTGAATGAAATTCTGCCCAAGCACAGCACATTCGACGATTACGAGGTAGAGCATGAATTTCCTGCCATCGGGAAGAAGACAATGCTTTTGAACGCACGAAAAATATTTAGAGAAACTAATCAGACAGAGATGATTCTTCTTGCCATTGAGGATATCACCGAACGTAAGAAGCTGGAAAAGAAGCTACAAAAAAGAGAAGAACATTTTAAATATATGAGTTTTCATGATGACTTGACAGGGCTTTATAGCAGAGCGTATTTTGCTCAAGAGTTGGCACGCCTGGGTAAAGATTTCTCGCGCTCGTCACCGATAAGTATTATTTCAATAGATATCGATGGATTAAAATTAATAAATGATACGTTGGGACATGAAGCCGGTGATGAACTCCTGCTTATGGCGTCTAAAATCATATCGATGCCTTTTAGAAAGATAGATATGATAGCAAGGCTTGGCGGAGATGAATTCTGCATAATACTTCCCAACACTGATTACCAAGCTGCTATAGCCAAAAAAGCTGAAATTACTAAATTGATTGACGAACATAATGATAAGAATCCATCAACTAAAATGAATATGTCCATAGGAGTGGCGACATCTGAAGGTGTTGAGGGAGAAAACATCTATGACGTATATCGCAGGGCGGATGAGAATATGTATGAATATAAAGTTATTCATACCGACAGTCCGCAGAGTGGAGTAGTAGATATGTTGTTAACAACTTTGTCAGAGAGAGATTTTATGGCTCAGGGGCATTCGGAAAGACTAACAGATTTGGCGGTAATGATAGCGGATAAGATAAATCTTTCGGATGATGAGAGAAGAAATCTTATTCTTTTGGCTAAGGTGCATGATGTGGGCAAAGTCGGTATTTCTGATAAAATACTGTTCAAGCCAAGAAAGCTCTCTGAAGAAGAATATAAAATAATGAAAGACCACGTACGAATTGGAAATAGGATAGCAGCTCGGTCAAAGGAGTTGTTTTATATAGCTAATCTTATTCTCCACCATCATGAATTCTGGGATGGAAACGGTTATTCTGATGGGCTTAAGGGTGAAGGGATCCCCTTGGAATGCAGGATATTTTCAATAATGGATGCTTATGATGCCATGACAAGCACAAGGCCTTATCGCGATAAGATAAGTAAGAAAGAAGCAATAACAGAGTTGAGGAAATATTCAGGAACCCAGTTTGAGCCAAGGCTTGTAGATGAATTTGTTAAGCTTGTAGAGGGAGAATAGATTCGGGAATCCCTTCGAGTCCTACTATACTAAGGCTGGCAGGATATAAATTCGTACCACTACGGGTAATAATGAATGGAGATGAAGCCATGAAAAATAAAAAGAAAATAAAAGAACTGGAAATTCAAGATGCCCTTGATTACACCAAGAGTATCATAAATACTGTGCGTAATCCCTTAATAATTCTGCAGGATGATTTAACCGTAGCCTTGGCCAATCGCTCCTTCTATCAAGTCTTCAAGGTGAACCCTGAGGAAACCGAGGATCAGCATATCTATGATTTAGGGAATCATCAATGGGATATTCCGAAACTGCGAGAGTTGCTGGAGGATATCCTTCCTAAGACCACAAGCTTTGATAACTTTGAGGTTGAGCATGTCTTTCCTGATATCGGCAAGAAGATAATGCTCCTGAATGCCTGCCGAATTTATCTGGAGGCCAATCGCACGAAGCTGATCATACTTACTATCGAAGACATCACCGAACGCAAAAAAATAGATGAGCTCCATAAGAAGATAAGGGAGTTAGAAACACGGTTAAAGAAAAACCCGTAAGCTTTAAGTTGAATACAGACGCTTCCTACCCCAAAGCGACCGAAGGGAGTCCCGAGCGAAGCCGAGGGATAAAGGAACAGTTTAAGTAACATTAGTGAGTTCTTGACATAATTTTTCGGCTTCTTCAGAGCATAACCAGTTGCGAAAGTCGTCCAATAGGGGGAGTTTGGTTTTCTGACCCTCTGTGATATAATGTGTTCAATATATTACAGAGGATTTTTGTTAGGTGTAAACTAAAATGTAAATAAACGACTAATAACCTTGCGGTCTATGGCAAGGTTATGAGGGTAGTTTAAATAGGAGAAATAAAATGATAAGAAAAACACTTGCACATTTATTCGGCGGAGCAAGTAAAGAATGGATTATGGGGTTAGAAAGAAATATTGAATGGCTTAAGTTGAAGGTCGATTATTTAGAAAAACCTGATGAATTCGCAAAGTTATCTAAAGAACAAATGCTTTATAAAAAAGAACACCTTAAAGAGATTTTAGTAGATTGCGATAAAGAAACTATTATAAGGTATCTAACAGGTCATAAATGCCATGATAATATCCCTCTTATATTTAGGGATTACAAAACAGATTGCAATTTGAAATGGCGTAGAAAAAAAGAATAAAAATCCTTACCTCATGGTCAACGGTTAGGTAATATTTATGACTGTGAAGGAAAAGTAATCTTGTTGGAGGTGCGATATGACATCTAAAAGCAATAAGATTTCAGCGAAATACAATTACGGAAAACGAATTCAGGAGTCTTCCAGAAGAAATCGGAAAATGGCTGACAAACGTAAAAAACATGTATGAGCCTTGGTTTTCCTGAAACTGTAATGATTCTGTGAACAGCGTTAACATTTCTTGATGACAAAGTATGAAGGGAAACTAAATGAACTGGAAGATAATTTCAATATTAATTCTGCTATCACTTGTGGTGGTTTTTACAACTCAGAATTACGAAGCCACAAAGGTTAAGTTTTTGTTTTGGACCTTTGAAGCAAGCAGAGCTATTGTTTTATTTTCAACTATACTAATTGGAATTATTATAGGGTTGGCTATTTCTGTTGTAGGGCGGAAGAAATGTCGAACAAGGATACGGTCTGTAGTAGATATTTTCAGGGATGAAAAAGGCAAGTTATTACCCTCTATTAAAGAAATCAAACGATTAAACGGGACTATAATAGTAATATTTCAAGGCGTAATCGATTCCTCTACCGTGCCAATTATTGATACTGAGATAACGGATGAGATGAGAGAATATATCGACAGAAATATTATTTTAGATTTCAGGGAAGTTACACACATTGATAGCTCAACCTTAGCGTATATGGTTTCTTTAATAAGTCAGCTGAAAAAGCAAGACAAGAGATTGGGTCTCATAAATACACAAGATACTACCTTAGAGAGTTATTTAGAAATAGAAGGGGCGGGCTCTAATATTCGTATATATAAAAATCAGAAAGAAGCTTTAAAAGATTTAATATGATTAAGAGAAGATAAGAAAAAATGTCTTCATCTTTAATTTATTATTTGAAAAGAATATCATGGATTTTATTTTTGACAGTTGGAATCAATGAAGGTTGCACACTGAAATTTCTAATTCCAATATTCAAAAGGTCCTCAGTAAACTTCAGGTTACCGGCTAATTCTCCGCATATACAGCATTCTTTGCCAAGCTCTTTTGCTTTCTGGATGGCTGTTTTAAGTGCAGGCAGAATCAATTGATTTCCGGCTTCATAATAATCGGCAACATCAAGTTTTTCTCTCCCGGCCGCCATAACATACTGCACTAAATCGTTAGTCCCAAAACTTAAAAAGTCACAATATTTAAGAAGTTCATCAATGCTCATGAGGGCTGCCGGCGTCTCAATCATTGCCCCTACGGGAATTTTAGAATTAAAGGGAAGGTTCTCTTTTGTAAGTTTTTCTTTCTCTTGGGAAAGATACTGACAGACATCCTTCATATCTGAGGCAAGTGTAACCATGGGCACGACGACATTGATATTAAATTTAGCGCTCAATCTTAAGAAAACACGCAGTTGTAATTCTAATAAGCGTGGGTATTTTAAAAGAAAACGAATACCATTTAACCCTAAAGCCGGATCCTTCAAGTCGATAAAATTCAGAAAGGGAAGAGTCTTGTCCCCGCTGATATCCAGCAGCCGAAGGAAAACATTTTGGGCTGACACATCATTTAAAGTTTTAGTCAATTTAGCAAAAAGCTCATCTTCGTTGGGCAGATCACTTCTCCCCATATAAAAGGGTTCGGTTCGATAAAGTCCGATCCCATCAGCTTTAAACATCCTGGCCATTTTAAACTCGCTTTGTGAAGATACGTTTGCATATACCCGAATGAGCTCATCGTCTTTTTTAAGTGTGATATCTTTAATTTCTTGAATGATTTTTTGCTTTGATTTTAACCGTTCTTGAATCAATTGAGGATACGATTTGAGTTCCGCAGGAGTGGGGTTAATGACAACTTCCCCTTTTTCACCATCAACGATAATTTGTTTCTCGGATAAGAGGTGACCATTTGGGATATTAATTTTTGCAACAAAAGGGATGTCAAGGGCTCTAGCAAGAATCGCGGCATGAGAATTTTGCGCTCCTTCCACCGTCACGATAGCCTTTGCATTTTTTACGTTTAAAAGAGCCGTATCCGAAGGAAGCAGTCTTTGCGCAAAGATAACCGCATTATCAGGAAGAGTGGATAGATTGTTTTTGTTTACACCCATAAGGGCTTTAAGGAGCCGCCTGCCGACATCGACAACATCATTCGCTCTTTCTTGAAAAATATTATTCTTGGCTCCGCGCAATTTTTGTTCCTGTCGTTGGAATACATTTTGGACGACTTGCTCTACGTTCAATAATTTATTTTCTATTTCTTTTTCTATTTCTTTGATGAGATCAATATCTTTTAATATCATTTGATGGACATTGAATATCTCAGCGTGTTTTGCGTCAATGTCCGAAGTCACTTGTGATTTAAGGTTGGCAAGATCGAGATGTGCTTTATTCAGGGCGTTTTTTAGTCTTTGAACTTCGCCTTCTACCTGGTTCTCATTGATGCTCAACAATTCAAGTTCACGCGTTATAACATCCTGGTAATAAAAAACCCGTCCTATGGCAAATCCCGCCACGATAGGTTCACCTGTAATAACGATTCGATCTGAAAGTGTTCTGTTCATATATCTGATATAAAAATATTTGTGCAAAGGTTAAAAAAAATGAGAAACATGAGCTTCAGTCGAGAAATTGGTATGAGCTTTTCAAAGTTCTCAGGGAAGGAAAGCATAAAAACACAAAACCAATTTACGCAGAAAATAGTTCTTTAGATATATTATGACAGGTTAAACTGTTTAAGCAAGCTGTTTAAGCGAGTATAGCTCGCAATTAACTCAAATTTATAACTTCATATTGATCATAGAATCCCATTTTCAAAAGGCTGAAAACGGCATCGAATAATTTGCAAACTCTTTTCGAAAAGTGTAATATTAGGGAAAGGCAAGAGATTTTTAGAATAGTTATACGGATGAATTATCAAATATCATTTGTGGATAAGCATTGCGTGGGTTAGGGTACACAGATATGACCCCAGATTTTTTGCATTGCAACCTATTTAATTGCAACTAGTTATAATTATACAATTTAGACCCTGACCGGACGTCAGAACCTTTTAATCTAATCCTCGACGAGAGATTTATCAATCTCTCTTAAAATTATCCCACCAATAAAAGAATTTCTCTCTTTCCAGCAGTTCACCTTTCATCTGAAATATGAACTCCTTTCTTTATTTTTGTCTTCGATAAATACATTTTAGGCGCAAATTGTTACCTTTTCACAACATTTTTATAGTTGTGTGTAATCACGTCTATTATGAGGCTAATTCAGTGGTTCATTAAACAGATGAAAAGTGAACCAAAGAAAAAGTCATTTAAATGGACCATCAGCGAAAACAAAATCCTCAGTATTACGGATGTTGATCGCCTTAGGAACGCCTGTTTGGAATTGAAAGAGGAAGGAATCCGGCATCAAAAGTTTTTCCTTATTCGTGACTGGTTTATGATCGAACTTGGACTATTCACCGGATTGAGAGTTGATGAAATGCGGCAGCTAAAGGTCGGTGATGTGCTTATCGACGGAAGACAATCCTCCGTCGTCGTCCAAAACGGGAAGGGCGGCCGCAAACGCTCTGTCTGGATTAACGCGGAATTCAAAAGAATATGCAAGGAATTCTTTATCCTTCGTGAAAGATCAGGATTAAGCAATGACCCGGATTGTTTCGTGTTGAGTTCAGACGAGGGTGAGCCATTAACAAAACGGGCACTTCAGAAGGCCTTTAAGCGATGCCTGAAAGAGGCCGGTCTATCCGAACAATATTCGATCCATTGTTTGCGGCATACTTATGGAACGTTTCTGCTCAAGGCCGGACAGAACATCAAGCTTGTCAAAGAACAGCTCGGCCATTCATCCGTCAACACCACCGAAACATATATAAGCTTGATCAACGAAGACACCAAAGCGGCCTTGGCCAAGTTGTACAAGGTCAAGAAGCGGGAATCAAAGCCGACAAGAAAGGGAATAATAGAAAACGATATAATTCCCGCCAGCGCCTTATCAGTAGAAGAGTTAATTCAGAGGGCGTGTAAGATCATGGTTGAGACACCTGAGGAGCGCTGGAAGGAGATTATTGAGTTTTGCGAGGAAAACATCCCAAAGGATGATTTTATTGAGTGAAATAATTTATATTTGACAAAATTATGTTGAAATGATATTATTTCACTGTATCAGATAGGCTATTCTATTCCTAAATGGAGGAAAATATGATCCATTCGTTTACATTCAAGAATTTCTGCTCCTTTGCCGAAGAATCCACGATCAATTTCGAAGTCTTACGAAAGGGAGTGGAGACAAAAAGTAACATGTTTTGTGACAGTCCGGCTGGCACACGGCTAAGCAAAGTCACAACGGTGATTGGCCCTAATGCGTCCGGAAAAACCAGTGCGCTTAAGGCCTTGTCTTTTCTTGGCTGGTTTGTGCGTAATTCTTTTGCCGGGTTGGAGGGGGAGAAAGAGTCAATTCCCCTTGATACATTCTCCTTTTCAAAGAATCAAAAAGGTATAGCAGAGTTTGAAATCGTTTATGAGCAGGGTGGTGAAATTTATAAATATGTTCTTTATTTATGCAGAACACACGTTCTGAAAGAGGATTTATATTTAAAGGATAAAACAACCAATCATTTCAACTATCTTTTTAAACGCCTTTGGGATCCAACAAAGGAAGAATCTGATATCATCCAGCGCATTAATCTGAGAGCCGAAGTCATTAAAGAGATATTACGCAGGAATGTTTCTTTGATTGCTGCCGGGGTTGCCATCAAGAATGAGACCATCACAAAAATTTCAGAATTTTGGCAGGGAATTATCAGTAATGTCAATCGTGTGGGAAAGACTTGGGATACCGCATCTTTAGGAGAACAAGGGCTGTTTCAGGCGACTGAAGAGTATAGAAAAAATCAGAAATTATTTAAGAAGGCAACACAGTTCTTGAAAGACATTGATCTTGGATTGAACGACATTGCGATTCAAGAAGGTGATGCACAGAATGTCGAGACTGGCGAAGTTAGAAAGGTTTATCGTGCATTAGGTGTTCACGTTGTTGAAGGAAAAATGTATCACTTGCCGTTTGCCTTTGAGTCCAGCGGGACAAAGAATATGTTTGTTCTGTTGCATTTTCTTTTGCCGGCGATTGAGCAGGGAGGCGTGGCTGTTATTGATGAGCTAGAGATAGATCTGCATCCACATACACTTCCTTGTATCATTGAACTCTTTGCCAATCCGGATACCAATCCAAAGAATACGCAGCTCTTATTCACATCGCATTCGCTTGAGATATTAAATCATCTTGAAAAAGAGCAGATTGTATTAGTCGAAAAGAATAAGGATTGTAAAAGCGAGCTGTATCGTTTGGATGACTTAAAAGGAGTGCGGCGAGACGATAATATTTATGCCAAATACATGGCCGGCGCGTACGGCGCGGTACCCAATATTTAAGGAGGCTCTATGGTATCGCGGCCAAGGCGAAAACCGAGACGTACAAAAAAGACAATTTTGATTGTTGGGGAGGGGCCGACGGAAAAAGCATTCTTACAGCATGTTCAGCAGACTTACGTTACTCGGGATATGGATATCGCGGTTAAAGTCGAGTCCGGCTCGGGCGGTTCGCCTCAAAGTGTCATTGAGAAGGCCATACGCCTAAGAAGCAGCCGGTCATATGATCAATGTTTTGTTCTCATCGATAAAGATTTACCTTTCGTTCCGGCCGGAGAGCTGAAAAGACGAATGAGCAAAAAGCCGTCCATTCAAATATTAAACGCGACGCCATGTATAGAAGGCTTGTTCTTGACGATCGTAGATTCCAAATTTTCACAGGAGGCAAAGACAACGGATTCCTGTAAATGCGCCTTTGAGGAAAAGTACATTCGACAAGATAAGAAATCAGACAAGCGCTCATATACAAAAATATTCCCCAGGGATCTTCTTGATGAGCGGCGTCAGGATGTTGTCGAACTCGATGCTATCCTGAGGGCGATGGGGGTTTGATATGAAAACGAATATTTTAAAGGAAAAAAATGACGCCAAACAAAATATAGGGGGGATATGGGATAAACTCGGGAATAGATATGAAGCAAAATGGGTGGTTCGTTCTTTACTGGATGTTATTGCAGGCAATGCAGACTGGCTGAATTTTGAATGTATCGAAACTGAATATCAAGGATTTGAATTTGCTATCGCTAGGGGGCCGGTTACAGAATGGCATCAGACTAAAATGAATTCTCCTGGGGGGAATTGGACTATCAATGCTCTCAAAAGAGAAGGCGTCCTGAAGGCTTTCTCCAATCGGTTTTCAGAGGATGAAAACGCCCATTGTTTTTTTGTGTCACAGGATAATGCTAAAGACTTTAGAGTTCTTACGGAAAAAGCCCAGATAGCTACCTCTATTAAACAATTTACTGAATTCCTCAATCAAGCCCAGATAGACCATTTTGAACAATTGAAAACGGAATGGCAACAGACAGAGGAGGTCGTCTTAGAATGGCTTAAGCGAAGTCATGTTGAAGTTATTCCGGCAAGAGAGTTAGATTCTTTAATTGATTCTTATGGGGATCTATACTTCCAAGTGGGAGGGAAGTCCGCCTTCCCAAATCTTCGGGATATTCTTGAAAGGCATTTCAATAAAATTCTTACAACAGAGGTCATACGAAATGCCATAAAATCACAGAATGTATTAAGAATTAAAGAATGGTCACTTGATCCCTCGATTCAACAGCGGTTGAAGGAAGAAACTGCTGCGTATCTTCAAACATATACGCCTTTTGGCGCTGGAGGAGAAACTATTTCCAGAAGTCAATCGACCGCACTTTTAGATGAAATCCTTAAAGCAGATGGGGCAGAATTAGTCTTGCTGACAGGCGTTGCAGGTTCCGGAAAGTCAGGAGTTATTCGTGAGGTGATAAATCAGTTGGAAGCAAAAGAAATACCTTGCTTAGCTTTTAGAGTCGATCATTATTTATCATGCAGCAATAGAGAGGATCTTGGGAAGGGATTGACAGGCCGGGAAGAAAGCCCTGTTAGTACATTGAGGGGAACATTTCCTGATCAGCCTTCTGTTCTGTTTATTGATCAGGTTGATGCTGTTAGTGAAGTTTCTGGCCGGGATGGGCAAATAAAGGAGGTTATATTCCGGTTGATGGCTGACGCACATAATTTTGGAAATGTCAAAATCGTTGCAGTATGCCGAACGTTTGACCTGGATAGTGATCCGAGATTTAAAAGCCTGAAGAATAATAATAAGACAAAACAAATTGAAGTTCCTTTGCTTGATTGGAAAGCTGAGGTTGAGCCTCTTCTAAAAAGAAAGGCATTTGATGTCTCTTCCCTGAATGAACCACAACGTCAATTACTCCGTTTGCCGGTTAATCTTGCCGTTTTTCTGGAAATAGGTGATTCGGCAGTATCATTTCAGTCCCGTTCCAATCTTCATGAGAAATTGCTTGAAAAGAAACAGAGAACTATATCAAGGGATCGGAATCTACAATGGTCAGTCATTCAACCTTTAACCGTATTAAGTAATTGGATGAGTGAACGTCAAAAGCTGAGTGCGCCGAATTCAATTCTAGACGATTTTCCGAACGCCATAGATATTCTTACTTCTGAAGGTTTGATTATTTCGTCTCGTGGTCAAGTTAATTTTTTTCACGAGAGTTTCTTCGATCATGTCTATGCTCGTGCATTTGTAAATCAGAATACCAGCATAATCTCTTTTCTTACAACAATTGAACAGCATCTTTTCCGGCGGACCCAGGTGCGGCAGATTCTGGAGACCTTAAGGCAAAATGATCCTCAACGTTATCTTGCCGAACTTTCGTCGGTTCTTTTTTCTAAAGATATTCGTTTTCATATTAAGACTGCCATCTGCCAATGGTTAAACTCAATTGATAATCCTAACGAACAAGAATTCGAAATAATTTCTAGGTTTGATGATCAGTCGGGAAGATTTCATCAATTATTTCGTAAAGCAGTTTTATCGACACAGGCATGGTTTGACTTGTTGAATGAGAAGAAATGGATACAAAATCAACTGGAAGCTAGGAATAAAGAGCGGCTCGAAACAGTGCTTTGGTGGCTTTCTCATATAGCAGGGGAACGGCCAGCAGAGATTGCCAGTATATTGCGTTCTTGGTGGGGGGATGATACGGAGCGTGCAGACCAACTTCTTAATTGGTTTGGTTTTGTGAGGCGGAATAAACCCGATGACGACCTCCTTCAGTTATGTGAAGATGTCATCAATTCCCATCCCAAAGATCTTTTTCAGAATCGCGGGCGAGACCGTATTATGATGCTGCTTCATACATGGGGTGAGAAATCACCTGAGCGCTGTGGACGGGTACTTCACTCTCTTTTTGAAGCATGGTTTGCACTCAATCCTGGCCGCAATCCTTTTGAGCGTGACGAGCTGAAAGCATTTGATACTCATTCTCTTGGAGAACTTGCCAAGAAAGCTCCCCAAGCATTTTTGCAAGGGACAATTAATGCGTTGACCCGTTCAATTGATATGGTGGTGACGGAGGGGGAAAAGGGTAAAAATTGGTATAATTTTAATTATAGAACTTTTTCGGGTGATCGTTTCGGATTTGATGGATTTCTGGGAATGTTTCGGTCTGCTTTTAAGCAGGTTTCAAAAGATAATCCTGAAATCTCGGATGGTTATCTTGAAAAGCTTAATCCGGATAAGCATGAATGCTTTATGCATTTGCACTTGGAGGTTATTCAATCAAATCCAGAATATTTTGGAAATCATTTGTCCGATCTTATCGCTAACAAAATGAGTTTTGATGCAGGATATCAAGGTACAGACTGGTTGTCATTTGCCCAAGCTTGTCAGGCAGCATTTCCGTATTTAGATACTGAAAAGAAAAATACCATTGAGCAAGCTATTCTCAATTATAAGCCAGGGATAGATTTTGCTATTAGCCGTCTACAAAGGATCAATCAGGAGGGGGAGACAGAACCTTTTCTAACAAAAAAAGGAGCCATTTATGATCTTAATAGGTCGGGATATGAACAATGGTGTATTTTAGAAAAGATAGGAGAGGAATTGCTTGGTCCTACTGTTAGGACGCGGTTACATGAACTTCGTCGGAAATTCCAAAAAGGAAGAATTGCGGAACCATGCCAATCGGGTGCATATTTTGTGGGTTCACCTATTAAACGGGCTCAATGCGAAAAAATGAAAGACAAACACTGGCTTTCTGCAATTAAACGATATGACAATGATGAAGATAGGCGCCGGGGTCATGGTTTTGTTGATGGCGGTGCGAGACAGCTTGCCAGTGAGCTTCAAGAAGCCACAAAAAAGGATCCAAAACGGTTTTCGGACTTAAGTTTGAAAATATCTGATGATGCACATGATTCATACATTAGAGCTATTTTATATGGTCTGGCAGAGACGGAAACAGCTTCTGATGAGTCATTAGTGCAGGCTGTAAAACGAGCCCACATGCATTCCAAAAAACCTTTTGGTAGAGAGGTCGCGCGATTGATAGAAAAGCATCCTCAGGTAGCTGGTGATTCTGAAATACTCGAATTGTTAATCTGGTATGCTTTGAATGGGGAAGCAGATGAAGGTAAAGACTCAGATATTCAGAATGCAGAACGTGAAGTCATGAATATTGAGAGTCTTCTTCAACGGGGTGGTCAGATTCATATTCGTGGTATCAGTGGCGTGCGTGGTCAGGCTTGGGAAGCTTTAAGTGCAGTTTTGTGGCAGGTAGCGGAGACAGAGGATAGAGTTTGGGAAGTAATTGATATCGCGCTTGATAATGAGCCTTTGATTAGCGTACGTTGTTGTATGATAAAAACTTTGACTCCACTATTTAATAAAGATAAAAAACGATTTACAACCTCGCTTCAAAAGTTAATTATTCTTCCAAATGATTCTCCCCATCAAAGCGATATTCAACGGCTTTATCCGCTTATTACACATCAGGGTGTGTATCTTTTTCCATACATTTTCCATTGGTTGCCCGAACTCGCTGCTGAACTTATTCCAAAATTATTGGAAAGTGGTGATGAAACGATGGGACTTGTAGGGGCATGGCTTGTCTTCGGTGAAAGTTTCAGGAATGAATCTTATATTGATCAAGCCAATAAACTGGCTTTGAAAAGTGTTCATCATCGAAGGCTTCTAGCCGATGTGGCCTGTGATGTAATAACTTGGGCTGAGAATAGGCATCGGGCAGAAGCCCTTTTAAAGGAATTCTTTTTTGATGAAGATGAGCATGTCCGAAATCAAGCCGCGGATGCCTTCAGAAATGTTCCCGCGCAAGATGTTGGATTATATCATGACTTAGCAGATGTATTCTTGAAATCACCGGCTTTTGTGAATAATGGCTTTGCGGTTTTGCATATGTTGGAAGAGGCTACGTGTGACGTGCTTGATCTTGTTCTTGAAGCGGCTCAACAAGTTATTAAAGATATTGCGGAAAAAGGCGATCAACATGGAAGGCGGGGTACAGATGTCCACCAACTTCAAGATCTTCTGAGACGTGAATATGTATCATCTGAGTCAAATGCAGAGGCTAGAAGAAAGATTCTTGATTTAATAGATCTTATGCTTGTTAACGAGATTTATGGGGCGGATAATATCGTAACTACTCATGATCGCTGGTAGAGGATTAGTTGATCATTTTTAGCCCGATTTCCTCAAAAATCTGTCGAATCTGGCTTAAATCAAGGTCACTGGTGTCGAAACAAGACCGATCAGGGACCCTGAATTTATGTCTGCATAAGTTATTTAATATTAATAATTTATGAATATTCCTAAGTGAGCCCTAAATTTAGTTAGAACCATTCCCTCGATAATCAGTATCTTCTTTTTTAATATCCTCGATGGGTTTTACTGTTAAGCAAATTTTTTCTTCATCTTAATTGGTATTCCCTCAGAATATAAATCGACCTTTTTCCCAAAATTTATTTCGTTGAGTTATATTTCCTTAAATGGAAAGACGCAAGAAAAGCTGATTGTCATACTTTATCACGTTGACAATATTTTTTGTCCGCAGTATATTACTAAAATAATAAACATATTTCACCTGGGACCATTGAATGGAAAGAAGAGGATAGATTGTTTCTATAGGCAACTCTCAAAGACGGGAGTTGCTTTTTTTATTTTAAATTGCTGTTATTAGGAATATTTTTATTAGTGAAACGAAAGATTAAGGAAAGGACAAGAGAATGATTAAAAGAACGCTATTTGCAGTTCTCAGCTTAGTATGTACAGCATTTATTTTTACCGGACAAGCCTATGGCGCCACGATTTATCTGGATAGCAATGCCACGGGATTTAATGACGGTACCTCCTGGACGGACGCTTACGTTGATTTGCAGGATGCCTTGAGCGCGGCTGTATCCGGTGATGAAATCTGGGTGGCCGATGGCACGTATACGCCTGCCGGGCCGGGCGGTGACCGCACGGCCACGTTCCAACTCAAAAATGGCGTTGCTCTTTACGGCGGTTTTAACGGGACCGAGACTCAACGTGCCCAGAGGGATTATGAAACCAATGTGACCATTTTAAGCGGCGACTTGAACGGGGATGACGGGCCTGATTTTGCCAACAACAGTGAGAACAGTTATCATGTCGTAAACGCCAGCGGAACAGATGTCTCGGCAATTCTCGATGGGGTCACCATAACGGGGGGGAATGCTAACGGCTCAAGTGGGCAACAACAAAATGGCGGAGGACTATACAACGTTGAGGGGAGTCCGACGCTTTCCAATTGTTCCTTCCGCAGCAACTATGCCATTAACCGCGGCGGGGGAATGAACAATGAGGGGATATGCAATCCGGTTTTAATCAACTGCTCCTTCTCCCAAAACTCTGCCCAATTCCACGGTGGAGGGATGTTTAACGATTACGCCAGCCCGAACTTGAATAACTGCTCCTTCTCCCAAAACTACGCCGGAAAACATGGCGGTGGGATGTTCAATAATTATACGTCCAGCCCAATCTTGACCAATTGCTCCTTTAGAGCCAATTTTGCAGAAGAAAGGGGTGGAGGAATGGTCAATGATTATGGGAGCTCAACCTTAACTAATTGTACTTTTAGCGGCAACACTGCAGGAGAAAGCGGAGGGGGGGCTTACAACTATTACGGCAGCCCCATTTTTACTAACTGCATTCTTTGGGGAGATTCTCCTGAAGAAATTTATTATATTTCTTCCTCACCGGTTATTTCCTACTCCAACATCCAAGGCGGGTATGCGGGTATCGGTAATATTGACGCCGATCCATTATTCGTTGATCCTGACGGGCTGGATGATATCTTAGGCACAGAAGATGATGATTTACGGCTTTCTGCAGGATCTCCTAGCATCGATGCCGGGGATAATGATGCGGTTCCGGCTGATATTTATGACTTAGACGGGGACGGGGATACTACAGAGTCGCTTCCTTATGACTTGGGCGGGGACGTGCGTTTTTATGATGATCCATTAACGATTGATACCGGCAACGGCACTCCGCCGCTTGTGGATATGGGGGCTTATGAATACAAAAGAGCCACGATTTATGTGGATAGTAATGCCACGGGGAATAATGATGGGACTTCCTGGACGGACGCTTACGTTGATTTGCAGGATGCCTTGAGCGCGGCTGTATCCGGTGATGAAATCTGGGTGGCCGATGGCACGTATACGCCTGCCGGGCCGGGCGGTGACCGCACGGCCACGTTCCAACTCAAAAATGGCGTTGCTCTTTACGGCGGTTTTAACGGGACCGAGACTCAACGTGCCCAGAGGGATTATGAAACCAATGTGACCATTTTAAGCGGCGACTTGAACGGGGATGACGGGCCTGATTTTGCCAACAACAGTGAGAACAGTTATCATGTCGTAAACGCCAGCGGAACAGATGTCTCGGCAATTCTCGATGGGGTCACCATAACGGGGGGGAATGCTAACGGCTCAAGTGGGCAACAACAAAATGGCGGAGGACTATACAACGTTGAGGGGAGTCCGACGCTTTCCAATTGTTCCTTCCGCAGCAACTATGCCATTAACCGCGGCGGGGGAATGAACAATGAGGGGATATGCAATCCGGTTTTAATCAACTGCTCCTTCTCCCAAAACTCTGCCCAATTCCACGGTGGAGGGATGTTTAACGATTACGCCAGCCCGAACTTGAATAACTGCTCCTTCTCCCAAAACTACGCCGGAAAACATGGCGGTGGGATGTTCAATAATTATACGTCCAGCCCAATCTTGACCAATTGCTCCTTTAGAGCCAATTTTGCAGAAGAAAGGGGTGGAGGAATGGTCAATGATTATGGGAGCTCAACCTTAACTAATTGTACTTTTAGCGGCAACACTGCAGGAGAAAGCGGAGGGGGGGCTTACAACTATTACGGCAGCCCCATTTTTACTAACTGCATTCTTTGGGGAGATTCTCCTGAAGAAATTTATTATATTTCTTCCTCACCGGTTATTTCCTACTCCAACATCCAAGGCGGGTATGCGGGTATCGGTAATATTGACGCCGATCCATTATTCGTTGATCCTGACGGGCTGGATGATATCTTAGGCACAGAAGACGATGATTTGCGGCTTTCCGCCGGGTCGCCAAGTATTGATGCCGGTGACAATGATGCGGTGCCGGCAGACACATTTGACCTGGATGGCGATGGAGACACTTCGGAACCGCTTCCTTATGACTTAGATGGTTACGCTAGGCTTAATGATGATCCTGCAACGATTGATACAGGTAACGGCACACCGCCGCTCGTGGATATGGGGGCTTATGAATACAAAAAAGGGCCGATTTATGTGGATGATAGTGCGACAGGAAATAATGACGGCAGTTCCTGGGCAGACGCCTATGTGGACTTACAGGATGCTTTGAGTAATGCTTTAGCTGGTGATGAAATCTGGGTGGCGGCCGGCACTTATACACCAGACGGGCCCGGAGGTGACCGTACTGTTACTTTCCAACTCATTAATAACGTAGCTCTTTACGGCGGATTTAACGGCACGGAAATCCAGCGAAATGAGAGGGATTATGAAACAAACGTGACCATTCTAAGCGGTGATCTAAACGGTGATGACGAATCCGGCGGGGATAATAGTGAAAACAGTTATCATGTCGTGACTGGCAGCGGAACCGATGTAACTGCAGTTTTGGACGGTTTTACGATTCGTAGCGGGAATGCAAATGCTTGGCCAGATTGGCCAGATGAACGTGGTGGTGGGATGTATATTTATAATGGAAGTCCATCTTTGACTAATTGTGTTTTTAGCGGCAATTTTGCAGCTAATGGTAGTGGAATGATGGTCTGGAGAAATAGTAATCCAATATTGATTAACTGTCATTTTATTAATAACTTACCAAACCGTTCGGGTTCATTGGGTGGTGGAATGTGGATCTTTGACCAAGCCAACCCGACATTGATTAACTGTTCCTTTATCGGTAACTCTGCTGCAGTCGGAGGTGGCATGGCTGTTGACACTTCTAGCAATCCGACATTAATTAACAGTAGCTTTACAGGTAACTCCGCAGAATCCAGCGGTGGTGGAATGTATAATTTTAGTATGTCTTGGCCGACGTTGATTAATTGCACCTTTAGTGGAAACTTCTCAGAACGGGGTGGTGCAATGTACAACAATGATGGCTACGCGACACTGATTAATTGCAGTTTTACAGCTAATTCCGCAGTTATGAAAGGTGGTGCGATATTCAATTTTGTTCCAGATTTAATGCTCCTGTCTAACTGTATTTTCTGGAATGATACTCCGGATGAATTGTATGAAGAGGATCCATCTGCTACAACTATTTCTTACTCCAACATTCAAGGCGGATATGCAGGTATCGGCAACATCGACGCAGATCCATTGTTCGTTGATCCGGATGGACCGGATAATATTCCAGGCACAGAAGACGATGATTTGCGGCTTTCCGTCGGCTCCCCGAGTATCGATGCCGGGGATAATACGGCTGTCCCGGTAGATACTTATGACTTAGACGGTGACGGGGATACTACTGAGCCGCTTCCTTTTGACTTAGCCGGGGACGTGCGGTTTTATGACGATCCATTAACGATTGATACCGGCAACGGCACTCCGCCGCTTGTGGATATGGGTGCTTATGAGTACAATGACATCAATTATCCGCCAGTTGCCGAAGATATCAGTGATGAGACAGATGAAGATACAGCGGTTGATATCACGTTACTGGCAACAGATCCGGATAGTGATCCTTTGGATTATTTTATTGTTGATGATCCATCTTATGGATCAGTGGTTTTGGTTGATGATGTGGCGACATATACACCGGATGAGAATTATTATGGAGAAGACTATTTTACCTATATAGCTCATGATGGGACTGTCGATTCCAACACAGCTACGGTTACAATAACAGTTCATTCTGTCAATGATGCTCCGGTTCTCGACCCTATCGGCGACAGAGTCGTGGATGAAGGTGATACCCTTAGCTTTACTGTCACGGCTTCCGATGTGGAGGGCGACAACTTAAATCTCGTCGGATTGAACCTCCCGACAGGAGCGAATTTTACCGATAACGGAAACGGGACCGGGGATTTTAGCTGGACTCCGGGTTATGATCAGGCCGGTGAATATCCGAATGTGGAGTTTGAGGTCAGTGATGACGGTACCCCGTCATTGTCTGACAATGAACTGATCACTATTACTGTCAATAATACCGAAGGATTCACCTGCACGATCGAACCGCAAGCAGCGATTGATGACGGCGCGCAATGGCGGTTGACCACCGGGCCGGATACGGGTTGGCATGATAGCGGAGACGTGATTACCGGTTTGCCGTCAGCGGACTATCGTGTGCGGTTCAGGAATATATACGGCTGGACGCGCCCGGTTGACCAGGTTATCCCTTATCCCGCCGGGGATTATGTTGAAGTGCAAGGCACATATACACCGATAATCGAGCAGGGATCGATCAGCGTAACGATAGCTCCGCAAGGCGCGATCGATGACGGTGCGCAATGGCGGATGACTGTCGGGCCGGACACTGGCTGGCATAATAGCGGGGAGGTGATCAGCAATGTAGCGGTGAGTACCTATACGATCCGTTACCGGAATATTTACGGCTGGGAACGCCCGGCAGACGGAAGTGTGACAGTAACCCTAGGCAACACGGCGACGACAACCGGGACGTATACCGAGATTATCGAAGAGGGCGCGATCAGTGTGACAATCGAACCGCAGGGCGCGATTGATGACGGCGCGCAGTGGCGGATGACGGTTGGCCCGGATACAGATTGGCATAACAGCGGGGAGGTGATCAGCAACGTAGCGGTGAATACGTATACGATCCGTTACCGGAATATATACGGTTGGGAACGTCCGGCGGATGGAAGTGTAACGGTAACCGTAGGCAGTACGGCGACGACAACCGGGACGTATACTGAGATTATCGAGCAGGGCGCGATCAGTGTGACAATATCTCCGCAGGGCGCGATCGATGACGGCGCGCAGTGGCGGATGACGGTTGGCCCGGATACAGATTGGCATAACAGCGGGGAGGTGATCAGCAACGTAGCGGTGAATACGTATACGATCCGTTACCGGAATATTTACGGCTGGGAACGGCCCGCAGATGGAAGTGTAACAGTAACCCTAGGCAACACGGCGACGACAACCGGGACGTATACTGAGATTATCGAGCAGGGCGCGATCAGTGTGACAATATCTCCGCAAGGCGCGATCGATGATGGCGCGCAATGGCGGATGACAACCGGCCCGGATACGGGCTGGCATAACAGCGGGGATATGCTCAATAATGTGCCGGTCGGGACATATACGATCCGTTACCGAAATATCTACGGCTGGGAACGGCCCGCAGATGGAAGTGTAACAGTAACCCTAGGCAGTACGGCGACGACAACCGGGACGTATACTGAGATTATCGAACAGGGATCGATCAGCGTAACGATATCTCCGCAAGGCGCGATCGATGACGGCGCGCAATGGCGGATGACGGTTGGCCCGGATATAGATTGGCATAACAGCGGGGATATGCTCAATAATGTGCCGGTCGGGACATATACGATCCGTTACCGGAATATTTATGGCTGGGAACGGCCCGCAGATGGAAGTGTAACAGTAACCCTAGGCAGTACGGCGACGACAACCGGGACGTATACTGAGATTATCGAACAGGGATCGATCAGCGTAACGATATCTCCGCAAGGCGCGATCGATGACGGCGCGCAATGGCGGATGACAACCGGCCCGGATACGGGCTGGCATAACAGCGGGGATATGCTCAATAATGTGCCGGTCGGGACATATACGATCCGTTACCGGAATATCTATGGCTGGGAACGGCCCGCAGATGGAAGTGTGACGGTCACTGATGGCAGCACAGTCACGACAACCGGGACGTACACCGAAATCATCGAGCAGGGCGCGATCAGCGTAACGATATCTCCGCAAGGCGCGATCGATGACGGGGCGCAGTGGCGGATGACGGTCGGGCCAGATACTGGCTGGCATAATAGCGGGGAGGTGATCAGCAATGTAGCGGTGAATACGTATACGATCCGTTACCGGAATATATCCGGATGGGAACGGCCTGTGGATGGAAGTGTAACGGTAACCGCAGGCAGTACGGCGACTACGACTGGAACATATGTTCTCCCATAAGATTTGAGTTAGATATCGTAAGGAGTGATTACGTTATGAGTGTTACCAGATAGGTTCTAACCTGCTCTAGCCAGCCACCCTGATAAATAAAAAATCCCTCTTTATGAGGGATTTTTTATTATCGCGAAAAAACCACGGCCATGAGGCCGTGGATGAAGCGTTTCCGAGGTCTTGGTTGCGTATGATACAATGGGTGCATGAGATATTTGAAGCAAGGACACACAGTTTACTATGCCAGATACCATATTGTCATTTGTACAAGATATAGGCGAAAGATATTGCGATGGGGTTCGGCGGAGTATGTCAAAAGATGCGTTTTGGGAGTGATGAGACGGTATCCTGAGATCATCATTGAAAAAGTAAATACAGATTTAGATCATATGCATCTTTTGGCATCAATTCCGCCGAAGATGGCTGTAAGTCATGCAGTAAATCTGATTAAGAGTAACACAGCAAAGCTGATGAGGCGGCGATATAAGTTTTTAGACAAGATGTATGTGAAAAAGGCAGGGATATGGTCAGCAGGGTATTTTGTGTCAACGGTTGGAGCCGACGAAGAATCGATAAAGCGATACATCGAATATCAAGGCCGGGAAGACCGAGGACAAACGCAGATAGAATTTTAGCTGCGTTTGCACAGTCAAAATAGTTAAGAAACCACGGCCGTGAGGCCGTGGAGTTTCATTTATATGTAGATAAAGAGAACGGACCCTCTCGCGAAGCGAAGGGGTTTGCATCCGAGGCTTCTCTAAAGAGTTCTTAGGTGGGCCTTGGATTTTTCTTCCCAAATAATTTGATTTTCAGAAAGAAGACATCTTATAAATTTAGGCTGCTTTCTTGGATTTTTAGGTTTTTTGGTATTTAGATAGCCATCAAACACGTGTCATTTTCAGGAATAGACGGAGGTTCGTTATCCAGTAATACGAATGAACGCGGGGGAGCACTGTTCCCGTCTTCCCACGGTCCTTTAAGTCGGTTGCAGCCTTAAGATCGACGTGTCGCTTTCCATACATATTCATTTTCTCCCAGCACGCCGCGCGAAATTGATAGGCCTCGAGGAAATGTGGGGCCAATCCAATGGCCTGAGAGAGAAAGACAGCGGCCTTTGGGTAATCTTCCTGTCTGTAAAAAGCCAGACCCAAGTCATACTTCAGCAAGGCACTGTTTGGGAAAGACTTGATCCCCTCGGACGCCACCCGTTGCATTTCTCTGTACTTGTTGAGGTGAAAATAGCTTTGGGCGATCAAGTGCAGGGCCGTTTCGGCATCGACTTTGGCGCGTTTTTCTAATTGCTTAATGAAAACGATTTTTCTTGTCAGCCCCTTCTCGTTTAAAAGGTCATCTGTTTGTTTAAAATACATCATGGCTATGGGGATTTGCCTAAATGCCTTGCCGAGATATTCGACGCTGCGCTCATAATCCTTTATTTCAAAGAAGACCACCCCTAAATCCCAATAAAAAGAATACAATTGCGGTTCCAAGGCAATCGCCTCTTGATAGGCCTTGATGGCCTGGTCCTGTTCGTTGAGATAAAAATAGCATGTGCCGATTCTTCCGTGGACGAGTGAATCCGGGAATCTTTTGTGGACCTTTTTATTGTAGTATAAGGCGAGCTGAATCTTTTCTATATCGGGCTTCTCCGGGGAGTGCTCCAATTCCAGCATATAAGATGCAACTTGTCCCTTGAGAAAATTAAGCCGGTTCAGGTTGGCTTTATCGGAATCCACGAGCAGAAAGCATAGCAGCCCGACGCTCAGGTAGAGGACTAAACACTTTTTGCTGAACGACAGCAACAGGGGGAGAAAACGAGATGTCATGGTTTTATTCATGTGCGGGGAAACCTTTTTTTCGATTATCGATAAAGAGGACGATTACGAGTCCAAAGAAGGCCTGAAAGACACTGAGGACAAAGAAGTAGCCCATCATTCCTCCCGGGGGATGATAGCGGAAGGTCAAGAGATGTCTTCCCGGAGGGATCGCCACCCCTTTAAAGGCGATATTGGCGCGATAGAGCGGGATCCTTGTCCCGTCGAGGGTGGCCTGCCAGTGTCTGAGAAAACTATCGTTGTAAACCAGGAATTTGGCCTCTGTCAATGTAGTTTCGATTCCCAGGGAATTGCTGTCAAAATGGTTGACCCGCAGATGATGTTGTGACGGGCCATCCAATATCACGGCCTGGCCCTGGTCTTGATTCGGGGTCTTTAAAAAATTGGCTAAATCTTCGGCCATTTTTGTCCTGTCTTCAGGAAAGACAATGGCGCGGTTTGCTCTGTCAGTGAAGACCTCTTCTAATTTGGCTGCGGAAACGTCGTGGTCTTGGAGCAATTCTATCCGATCGTAAAGGAGAAATTTGTCCCTTGCGTAGGAGTCAAATATTTCTGGTTTTAACCTGGTATAAAGATGTCTTGTCCAATAACACGGAAAGCCGGTGCTGTCAAATTGGGGGGCATCTGTCAGAGATATTCGGTACCAGGCATTGAGGGGATAGTTGCCCTCAGGACGTTTAATGATGCTCGTATTTTTGTCGCGGACGTAAGAAAAAGTGGCCTTTGTTGACGGGTATTTTGCCGCTTTTTGGAAGAAGACTGGATACACATGATCTCTATTATGATTGAGAAACACTTCTATGGGTTGCACGACGATACAGCAGAAAAGAAGGAGAAACAAAATTGAGTGATTGTGACGGCCCTTCAGGAAAAGGAAGGCGCACCAGAAGACCAGGCTCAAGAGAACGGTCAGGAAGGAGGAAAAGATCACATCCTCTAGACTTGATATAAAGATCCAGAAGCAGACATGGAAAACCACAATGGCCAACAGCAGGGAATATTTGTTTTTCCTGAGGGCCTCTCGCTGTTCAAGAAATATCCTCGTCTGTTCGCCGACCAAAAGGCAGAAGATGGCCATGAAATAACTCAGGAAGAAGAAGATGTTGCGAGTGAACCGGAAGTAGAAGAGGTGATTAAACAGGAACCGGTGGAGGCTGCTGGCGTTGGTGATCATCAAAAGGAAGAGGAGCAATCCTAGCAAGACAAGGAATACAATTCTTCTATTCGTGGTGTTAAATGAACTCAGGGCGAGGAGGATGTAGGCAAAGATGGAGACATAAAATAAGATATCCCTGCCGTAATGGAGCCTGCCTAAGTTGGAAAAGAGGTCATCCAAGGACATCCTTGCGCTTAAATCGCCGTCCGTACTCCTACTGTAGTCGTCTATCCGGGCCCCTTTATTAAAAAGGGTTTGGGTTGTATGCCGACTTGAGACGAGGACATCCCTTTGGGATGTTAAGTGATAGGCATTGGCGCCGGGAAATAAGGCGACGCCGATTCCAAAGAGAAACAGCAGCACCCACGGAGGGTGAGTTTTAAGGAATAAAAACACTCGGCCTAAGATCAGCTTTGTCGCTTTCACATTGAGGATGACAAAGATCAGGACAGCAAAGAGAAAAACGGTAAGGGCATATGTCGGGAGATAAGTTGACACAATGAGCATAAGGGAGAAACAGATGCCCATGAAGTACCGGAGTCCGCCGTTTTGACAAAAACGGACGAGAAAGAAGAAAAACCACACCCCGGGAATAAAGATCAGCGGAATGTTAAAATCAACCAAGATAAAAAGATTATTCGCGGAAAACAACAACAATAGAAAGGCCGTATAGGCCGCCACATGATGGCGGAGCACGGCGCGGGCCAAGAGGTAAAATCCGATTGAGCCGATGTAGCAATAACAGATCATGGTGATGATAAAGGCCTTGTAGGCATGTACGCCTGAAACGTTTAAGATCAGAGTCAGCATCCAAATGGGATTGTATGCCCCGATATAGTTCATTAAGATCTGAGCTGTCATCCCCGTCATGTTAAAGGGATTCCAGAGGGGGAAGACACTGTGTCTGAAATTATCCATATAAAATTTAACCGCGGAATAGATGTGGAAAGTGTCTCCCTTGATAATCGCTTCACCCCAAATATAGGCCTTAAGCAGATAGATCCACAGGAGGAAGGGGAGGAGGAATTTTAGAGCGGTGAGGAGGGCTTTGTTTATGGGATTTTGGATAGAGAATTTTATCATTCTGAGGAAAAGGCGTCTTTGTGCCAGGAAATAAATCCATCTCAATTATACTGAATTCATGATTCGAAGCAAGGACTTAAATACGAAAAGCTGTTTAATGATGAACAATTTGACCTGATCAAGCCTAAATGAGGATTGGAACTGGTTTTTCTCGCTGGGAAAAACTAGCGTCCCTGCAAAGGCAAAACCGAGACAGGACCTGAAATTGTCGCAAAGGTTCATCTTTTTGGTGGTTATCTTAACATGATGATTGAGCATATTATGAAGATGTGCTTGAACATTTATGTGGCCCGCTCTATATTAAAAGAGGGCCACGGTCCGGAAGACATCGTATTAAACCAGTGATCATATCGTGCTATTCAATTCTATAGAATTTTTCTTTTTTTTCGTTATTGTCTACAGCCTTTATCTTATCCTTCACAAAGATGTTCGGAAACAAAACAGGCTGCTACTAGTTGCAAGCTATGTCTTTTATGGCTTTTGGGACTGGCGATTCCTTTCTCTTATTCTTATCTCAACCGTTGTTGATTTTTTCTGTAGCATAAAGATCGATGAGACGCAGGATATTAAGCGAAGAAAGCGGCTGTTGTTTATTAGTGTCTTTGTGAACCTGTCCCTGTTAGGTTTCTTTAAATATTGCAATTTTTTTGTATACTCCTTTGCGGAGTTTTTAGGTCTCATTGGCGTGAAAGGGAATCCGAGACTATTGAACATTGTACTGCCGGTGGGGATCTCCTTTTATACGTTTCAAACCATGAGTTATACGATTGATATTTATCGGAGACGGTTAAAGCCGACGCGGCAATTTTTCGATTTTGCTCTGTTTGTAGCCTTTTTCCCGCAACTCGTTGCCGGACCTATTGAACGTGCCTCGCGACTCCTGCCGCAGATCTTGCGACCGCGAAAGCTGAGATTGGATGAGTTGTATGAAGGTTGCTTTCTTATCTTTTGGGGACTGTTCCTCAAGATGTTTATTGCTGATAATCTGGCCAAGATCGTCGACCTTGTCTTTAACCAAGAGTTTCCTTATAACGGTTTGACGATTCAGGTCAGCTTGTATGCCTTTGCCTTTCAGATCTTCTGCGACTTTGCCGGATACAGCAACATCGCCCGGGGAGTGGGGCGGTTGATGGGATTTGATATCATGGTAAATTTTCGTCAGCCGTATTTCTCCAGAAATCCTCGGGAATTTTGGCAGCGATGGCATATCAGCTTGTCGAGTTGGTTAAAGGACTATCTCTATATTCCCTTAGGAGGAAACCGAGGGTCAGGAATTCTTACTGCCCGCAATCTAATGCTTACGATGCTTTTGGGGGGACTGTGGCATGGTGCGGCCTGGACATATGTCTTGTGGGGGTTTTACCAGGGATGCTTACTTGTCGGTTATCGACTCTTAAGCCCATTAAGGCAAAAATGTCCGGAAGTGAAGAATGACTTTTTTAGAAAAATTTTATCTGGTTTACAAATCATTATTTTTTTCCACCTGACCTGTTATGGATGGCTGCTTTTTCGGGCGCAAGGTCTCTCACAAGTCAAGGAGATGACCTATGCGTTGCTGTTTGTGCGACAGCCCTTGAGCAATATGCTGCATCAGCACATGATGTCGTATACACTGATCTTCATTTGCCTGCTGTTCATTATTCAAATTTTTCAATATATTAAAAATAATTTATTCGTGACCTTGACCTGGAAGGCTCCGGTGCAATTCGTGGTGTATTTTGTTATGCTGTTCCTGCTATTGCTGTTTGGAGTGACCAATTATGAAGAATTCATTTATTTCCAGTTTTGAGCCCAGTCAAAAATATCGGCTTAATAAAGGATATGTCTTGTTCTTTTGTATCCTGTTTGTGCTGTCTTTCTGGGTGCTGGAAGGGATCAACAAGCAGTTTGAAAAAAACAAGTCTAAGAATTACCGTGTCCTGAATACGTTCCTTCAGGTTAAGGATACGGTGCAGATTGTCTTTTTGGGTGACTCTCATTTTCAGGACGGCCTCAATCTGATTCCTTATCAGCAGATGATCTTCAACCTCTCGTTCGGCGGGACCAGCTATATGCATTCTTATTATTTGATCAAGCGCTATATGGATGACATGCCCGAGTTAAAGGTCGTGGTCCTGCCGCTGGACCTGCACAGTTTCAACTCATCCCGGACAGAACGGCTTCCGGAATTGTTTTGGAACGAATTTATCGATTATCGCGAGCTCATGGAGGTCCAGGGCCCGTCGGCCCTGAGATATAAGCTGTCGACTTCGCTTCTCAATCCGCTGGTCGGGAAAGAGTATTTTCTTCTCAATGTATTGGAGCGTGTTTATCCGCAAGGGGTCCCAACGGAAATCGGTTTTCCGCTGCATCTGTTTATGCGTAAAAGATTGGCCCAAGAGACCATCAGCGAAAAGGATTTTGCTTCTGTTCAGGACATGATAGACCATGAGATCAGAAAACGGTTTTATGGCAATGAACCGTTTGACCCTATCCTCTTGTATTATTTTCAAAAGATCCTTGAGCTCTGCCGGGAAAAAGGGATTAAGGTTGTTCTGGTGCGGACGCCGTCCTTCCCGTATTACCGTCAACAGGCCCGTGCTTATGTGACCAAGGAGGACATCGATATGAGGATCCTCAACAATCCGGATTATCAAAACATGATTCATGCTACGTTTGATTTTTTTGAAGCATTTAACTCTCCTGAGGACTTTCGTATGGATGGGGACCATCTTTCTCGGCAAGGTATTGCCCGGTTCACCAGGGAGTTGCTTTCGCAGATGCGGCAACGGATAAAATAATCAACATCAAAGGTGAGTCCATGATCCTGAGGACCTGACCTCACAATGTCTCAAAGAAGGATGGGGAGGGCAAGGACTTTTATGATAACGAACAGTTAGCGATGGTTTTTGTTGGGGATAGAATAATACAACAATAGAGTTCATAATGTGAAAGAAGACATGTTTTTTATGACCTCCCTAAAACCGCGGCTTAAACCCATGGAGATTTTTAAGCGTAGAGACTGTTCGACGAGTGAGAATTTTGAATTTGGTGCGGTTTCCCGGAATTTAATGTTAAGACAGCAATAAAAAATATATGCGAGTCCATAAATCCTTATTTCTTATTTTTATTGTTTTGAGCTTGGTCAATTTATATGTTTTTTCCCCTTCTTTCTTCCATTCGGAAAGGGGGGATCATACGACCTATTTAATTGAAACATCTGATCGAGACAGTCTTCCAGAGCTCTTAATGTTTTCTTTTTCTTATCCCCGGACGCGACGTTTAGAAGCAGGGGATCGGATGCTATTCCGGCCGATTTTTTACGGGCTCCTTTCTTTAGAAACATGGGCCTTCCGTTATGATTTTTTATTATGGCAAATCACAAATTTTTTGCTCCATTTGATAGTTTTATGGCAGATGTTATGTGTTTTTTATCTGATTTGGCCGAGTCTTTTGGCGGGTTTTTTTGTTGCTCATTTTTCGGTCTTTTATCTTTCCCAAGAAATGGTGATTTGGCATCATATGGGCGGGAATCTTCTATTTAATATCTTTTTAATGCAAGCTTTTTTTTATTTCATCAAGTATGTTTCTTCCCATCAGCAGGAGAAGAAGTACCTTTGGGGTATGGTGGCAGTATTATCCCTGACTTGTTTTACTCATGAATTCGGCGTTTTTTGTTGTGTTATTTTTGTCCTGGCGCTTTATTGTGACCGTAAATTTATGCTTAAAGAGCGAGGGATATGTCGGGGGCGTTTTAATCATCCCTGCTTGTTGTTTATCCCGGTGGGGGCGTATTCAATCTGCAGTTTGGCAGATTATTGTCTAAGAGGATTGCATCTTGCATTTCCAGCCGCTCGCTATAGTGTGGCGTTGGTAGGAAAAGGATTTCTATTGGTTGCAGGCATGTTAGGCCAAGGGCTTCTTTTTCCTTATTATGTGGTTATTGCGCCACAATGCAGATCGACGTATGTTCCATCGGCCAAAACCCTTGGATTTTCATCGAGTTTTTGGGAGCAAGCGGGCGTTTTTTTAAGGGCCAGTTTTTCAGGCTTTTTCGAATTTGTTAGCTTTTTATATATGGTGGTGTTTTTGGTAATTGTTTTTCTGCTCGGGAGCATTTTGAAAAATAAAATTCTGCAAAAGAAACACGAACTCCTTGATACCGAACAACAGACGCGGAACAAACAGGTCTTGTTTTTGGGGACATCGGGGCTATTCTTTCTTTTTTATGTTCTAGTAATTACGAATGGCAGGCTGTTAACGGGGGGCGAAGGGCTTATTCGTACGAGCCTTTATTATTTCTACTTTCTTGTTTTATTCTTAACGCTTTGCGGCTACATCTGTTTAAACTTATTACATCATTTGATCAGGGACCGATATCGTATTCTGATAACGTTGGTGACGGTATTATTAAGCCTGTCGACCCTTCTGAATGGGGTTAAATCACATCGTTTTAACAGCCAACTAGCAGAAGCTTTTGGCCCCTTGCGGGATTATATCGTATCTTTGGATAACTTTGTGAAGGAGCATAAACAAGAACGTCAATTTTCTTTTGTGCTTTATTGGAGTGAAGTGCAATATGAAGTCAATTTTATACAAGGAAAGTTCTCTGAACGGCAATCGAGAAAGGGGGATGGAATACAGCTATTATTCAGGAAGTATTATAAAGAGAACGAACCTAAATATTATCTTTTCTATACGATAAGAGACGGATTGCATGTTTTCAAAGACAGGCCAAGCGCCGTCAAGCGTGCCAGAAAATATTATGGAGGGAAGCCATCACCTCCTGCCGTGCTTTTTACACGACATGTTTCATGAATCGCCTTCTGGGGTAGTGCTCGGCCCATAGGGAAGGTTATGTTGCATATCTAGAAATAGCAGATTTGTATTTATTATGTCTTTTGGGGGGTGCTTTCCCGCAAGGATTATTATAGAAAAGATTGATACATTAGTATAATTTTAGGGTAGCCTTGGATACAGGAATCAACCGAGGATATCCTTTTGTCTGACCGGATGAATCGGGATAAAAAAAGAATATGCCGGGCGCTTTTTAGTCCCCGGCACGTTTTTTGTTCAAGCGGCGAATTACTTACGCTTGTCATCCCCTTTTTTACGTTTTATGATAAGGTTTACGGATATTTTTTCGGGAGGGAAAATTTTTCCGATCGTTGTTGTCGGTATTTTTTTAAGCATCTTTCAGCAGTTTGTCGGTATCAACGTGATTTTTTATTATGGAGCGGTCCTGTGGGATGCCGCCGGTTTTTCAGAGAACGCGTCATTATTTATCAACGTGATCTCAGGGATGATCAATATTATTTCGACGATCGTTGCGATCTGCCTGATCGACAAGGTCGGCAGAAAACCCCTGCTTTTAGGCGGCTCGACCAATATGATGTTGTCGCTGGGAACGTTGACGTATGTGTTTAAGCTTGCTGAAGTCTCGGCTACCGGACAGCTGTAGCTGACGAGAGGCGAAGCTATTGCGGCTCTGTTAGCGGCGCATATTTATATCTTTTTCTTCGGTGTTTCCTGGGGCCCGTGCGTGTGGGTCATGCTTGGCGAGATGTTTAATAACAAGATCAGAGGGGCCGCGATATCGACCGCGGCGTCGGTGCAATGGATCGCCAATTTTCTTGTGACCATAACATTTCCGATGATACTCGCCAGTATAGGGCTTTTCGGCGCGTACGGGCTTTATGCGTTCTGCGCGTTTCTGTCGATCGTATTCGTCTTGAAATTTGTGAAAGAGACGAAAGGAAAAACTCTGGAGGAGATGGAATAAGGATTTGCGTCTGATGATAAAAGAGGTGTCAGGCGCATTTTAGGGGACGGGCAGACCCAGGAGGCAAGTTCTAACCTGGTTAGGCCGGCGGTTTTCCTTTCCATAAAAAGAACAATCAAAATTTTGATTGTTCTTTTTCGTTATTTAGGATACAGTAGGGTGCTGTGCCGACACTTCTGAATATCAGCCGCCGGCCCGCCATGAATCATATAAGTTGCTTATATATAATAAGTTGTAAAGACTCCCTGGGGCGAAAGGCTCTGGGGATTTTTTGTGCCCCAGTCTCAAGAAGCTGTTTTAACCTATTACATTTCATTTGCTAAAAGTTTTATTGCTAATGTAAAATATGACTGAAAATGCCGGGTTAAAATTGTTAATAATAAATGATTTGATGAAGTTATGGATAAGACATCTGCTCAAATGACCAAAAGATTAAACGATCTGCGCAATGCGCTGGATATGGCCGCGATAGTTGTTGTCACTGATATTAGCGGCAGGATAATCTTTGTTAATAATAAGTTGTGTGAAATATCCGGCTATACAAGAGGGGAATTGATTGGGCAGGGATATGATGTTTTAAACTCTGGATTTCATAATAAAAGGTTCTTTTATTACCTCTGGAGGACAGTTAAAAAGGGGGAAATGTGGAGAGGTCAAATAAAGAACATTAACAAAAATAGACAGGACTATTGGTTAGACACAACAGTTGTTCCGTTCCTGGATGAAAAATCGGAGCCATTTCAGTACATCGCAATTTGCCAGGACATAACCCATCTGAAACAGACAGAGAAACAACTCGCCGGCTGGAAAGCACGTTATGAGGAAGCAAATTATGTTACACATCAGGTTGTTTACGAGCGCAATCTTGAGAATAACGAAATTATTTGGGGAAAGATGTTCGAGAATTTATTAGGCTTTAACCCTTATCGCAAGAAAATTAATGGAAAAGAGTGGCTGGATCTCATCCACCCGGAAGATAAAGAAAAATATACAGAGACACTTTCCGTTCTTACCCTGACCCAAGACCTGTTTCAACAGGAATACCGCTTAAAGCATAACAAGGGGTCATATATCCATGTTAAAGATATTTCAAAGATTTATCCGGATGAAAACGGTAAACCGAACAGACTCGTTGGTGCCGTTATCGATATTACTAAAGAAAAAGAATTTGATAAACTCATTAAAGAATTGCCTCAAAGGATAATAAAAGCGCAGGAAAAAGAAAAGAAGCGGATAGCTTTGGATATTCATGATGATTTGGGGCAGTCTTTGATTGGATTAAAAATGTTGGCGTCTTACTATAGACAGGATTCGGGAATTGTCGATCCAACCGTCAAAAAGTTTTTGGACGAGATGCTAATTCATATAAATAGTTGTATCGAAAAGGCAAGAAGCATCTCTTACGACCTTGTGCCTCCGCAACTGAGACTCCTGGGTTTAAATGAGGCCATAAAGGAGATGGTCAGCCGTTTTCATAAAGACTTTGGAATAACTATTAAGTTCGAATCCCGGGATTTGAAGAAAATGCCTTTAAAGGGCGACGAAATTAATGTTTACAGAATCGTTCAGGAAGCCTTTGGAAACATCATCAAACACTCTCGGGCGACAGAAGTGGAATTTAATATAAGCTATTCGGATACGAAATTGAATATTTATATAAAAGATAATGGGGGGGGCTTTGATAGAGCACAAATCAGGAAAAAGAAATCATTGGACCGGGGGCTTGGCCTGTCTGTCATGCGGGAAAGGGCGAAGCTATTAGGGGGCACTTGTAAGATTGATTCTTCCATGGGGCACGGAACAGCAGTTAAGGTCAGTATCCCCTTGAAGAAAACAGGGGAATAATTTATGTCTTCGACAAAAATAATCATTGCTGATGATCATGGTTTTATCAGAGAAGGCCTGAAAAGGTTTATTGAAAAAGAACCATCTTTTTCGATTGTAGCAGAAGCTTCGGATGGGAAAGAATTGCTCAATAAACTCAAAAGCCATGCCTGCGATATTATTATCCTTGATTTGTCCATGCCTGAGATGGACGGAATAGAAGCCATTAAACAAATAAGGAAGGAATATCCTCGGGTAAAGATCCTTGTCCTTTCCATGCTTAAAGATTATGAGCATTTTGAACATGCTATCTCTGGCGGCGCAGACGGTTTCATGGCCAAAGACGATGCCTGTATTCAAATAAATTTTGCCATCAAGAAGGTTCTTGAGGGCAAAAAGTTCGTTTCATCCTTGGTCTCAACAATGTTAACGGATAGGTATGTCCGTTCCCTGGAGGAGGTCAGTCTTCCTTCTTTAGACATACTTACAAAAAGAGAAAAACAGGTCTTAGAGCTAATTGCCTGCGGTATGGCAAATAAGAATATCGCAGATAAGCTGAAGATCAGCATTCGCACCGTGGCCAATCATCGGGCCAATCTTTGTGAAAAGCTTGGTTTTCGAACGACAGCAGCTTTAGTCAAATATGCTATCACCAAAGGGCTTGTTTGATATTGAAAGGAAAGTTTATGGAAGGATGGATATTATATAAGAAATCTTTTGAAGAAATCACGCCAGATGAGTATGAGATTAACAGGTTTATCGAAACCTCTAAAAAGCAGGGGATAACTATAAAAGTTATCAGTTCCAAGGAAGTTGACCTTGTCGTCACCAGAGAGGACCGGACAAGCATTATTTTTAGAGGCCAGGGAGTGAAACTGCCGACTTTTATTATTCCTCGAAGAGGTTCGGCGACGACTTATTTTGATCTCAGCGTTATACGCCATTTAGAAAGACTGGGAGTGTATTCCGTGAACTCATCTCATTGCGTAGAAACCGTCAGAGACAAGCTGTTTACGCAACAAATTTTAGCCGAAAATAATTTGCCCGTTCCTAAAACGATGCTGGTCAAATTCCCGACAGATGTGAATTTTGTTGAGAAATATCTTAATTTCCCGGTTGTTGTAAAAACATTATCCGGCACGCAAGGCAATGGTGTTTATCTTATTGAAAATAAACATAATTTTGAAGACTTGATGGGATTCATAGAAGCGTCGAAGCAGAATACGAATATTATCCTGCAAGAATATATTGCCTCCAGCCATGGAAGAGATTTGCGTGTATTTGTTGTCGGCAGCCGGGTTGTGGCTTGTATGCAGAGGACCTCGCAAGGAGGCGCTTTCAAAGCCAATTTTTCCCGCGGGGCCAATGTCACTCAATATGAGATTACCCCCGAAATTGAATGGCTTGCAACAGAGACAACGCGTCTTCTTGATCTGCAAATTGCCGGGATTGATCTTCTTTTTGACAAAGATCATTTTCTGGTATGCGAGGCGAATTCTTCCCCAGGATTTAAAGGTATAGAAAAATGCTGCGACATAGATATCCCGCATGAAATCTATAAATTCATTCAAATCAGATTAGGTGTTTTTAAAGACTAGGCCTGCGTAACTCAATCCCAATATAGGCGTGCGCAGTATCGTCCCCTTCCGATAATTTCCCGTATTATAACTTGTTTCATAGCAGCTATTTATGTCAGGAAATAGTCATTTTTACTATCTTTTTGCGTGTTTTTCCCGATTAAAAAAATAATTAAAATGTATTATAAAACTCTTGGTTGCGAATAACTAATGATCAAATCGCCGAAAAGATGAAAATATTAGAAACGCTTTGTAGGAATGTCAAAAAAGAGGAGGCCGCTATGATATATAGTCTTGAAAAAATTCTCCAGGATTCCATGGTTTATGAAAGGCAAATCAAAGGAATTTATGATGAGTTGCAAGATCTTTTAACTGACAACAAAGTAAAGAAAATAGTCTCCGACTGCAGGGAAAGGTTGGCTAAGAACCTGAAATTTATGGAGAAAATAGAAATCGGTTCCCATAAACAAGAGATATTTCCCGATTTTAATGATGCTGAGTATGAAAATATGATACCTAAGTTGGAATTTGAGGATGATGTCTATGTCCTGGATTTGCTCAAATTCATACTTGATTATGAAACAAAGCTGCAGGATTTATATAAACGCCTGAAAGCGGATGCTAAGGAACAAAACATTAAGGATGTTTTTGAGAAACTCATCCAGTTTAAGAAAAATCAAATAAGAGCGGTCAATGATGTCAAACAATCTTATTCAGCTTTAATTTGATGAAATGAAAATACCGCGCAATGAAGAAAATATTAATAATCGACGCTAATAATGACTTTAGGGTTATATTTTGCAAAATTATAGATCAATTCAAGAACAATATTAAAGTTTTCGAATCATCATCCAACATGGGCGGATTAGAAGTGTTCAAACAAGAACATCCGGATATCGTATTCTTGGACATTAATTTAAATGATATCGAGGGCGATAAAATGCAGCATAAAATAAAGGTCTGCTATCCTGACTGCAAAATTATTATGCTTACGCCCTTTAAATCAGCAGGATTTGACAGGTGGTATAAAACAGATGAAATCGAAGAATTTATCGATAGGGATAATTTGGCTGAGAACCTGATGCCGTTAATCAGTAAATATTTATAAGCAGAGAAAGGTAAGGATCTTTCAAGGGGGGTAAAAATGAGAGAAAAAGTGCAGGATAAAACAAAAAAAGCTCTTGGGAGAAGAAGAACTCCGCTTGTAAGTCACGCAAATATTCATGAAAGGATTGCCGAAAAGGCATATGAACTTTATGAAAGAAGTGGTTATGTCCGGGGGCAGGACTGGAAGAATTGGATTGAAGCTGAAAAGATCATTAAAATTCAAGATTCTAAAGGCATAACTAAAAGGAAAGAGGCTGTGAGTCTTTGATATGTTTCCCTCAGGTTAATTTTATATTGCTGTGAAACCGTTTGGGCGTCCAAAACACGAGAAATTTTTGTCACAGCCGTTATCTCGGAGATTAACTTAAGACACAGCACGTATTAATAACGAAAAAGGAAGATGCCTAAACAAAGCAGATTAAGATTCGTATTAAAACATTTAGCCCGAGAGGAGGAATAAAATGGCCAAGAAAGGCTCGAAGAAACCAAAGCCAAATAAAGAAGAAGAGTAGGATGTATATAGCTAACCAATCCGGAGGTTTAAACATGAGAACTAAATTATTCGGCAAAAAAGATGGTAAGAAGAAAAATGGTGAGAAGCAAGATAAGGCAAAGTCATGCGGCAGCGAAGGGAAGAAAAATGATGCATCCAAGTCTACGCCTTGCTGTTCATAGAGAACGTATGCCTTAAAATGGTTCGGTCATCGATAATCCCACTGGGGTGGAAACGTTCCCGTGCCCTTCTCAGTGGGATTTATTTTAATTTGGAGAAAGAAAATGAGAAGAAAGCACTTAATTATTTCCGTAATGTTGCTGTTTTGTGGAATCTTATCTTTGTCTCAGGCACAAGAAGAGGCTGGGAATTCAGCAATACAGGAATCAAATGCTGATTTTATTAATCCCCGGTATCAACCAGGAAAATCGGTTGATTTTTTCCCCTTCTATGTGTACAAAGACGGAGATTATTCGGAGAACCATTACCATCCGACCGGAAAGATGGGAGATTTCAGCGATTTTATCATGGATCCCTATTATCGAGAAAATCCGTTTTCCGGGAAGACATGCATCAAAGTTGTGTATAAGAATAGTGATTCAAAAAAAGCCGGGTGGGCGGGTCTGTTTTGGCTGGATCCGCAGAACAATTGGGGGGAAAATCACGGAGGATACGACCTGAGAGGCGCAGATAAACTTACTTTTTGGGCTAAAGGTGAAAAAGGAGGAGAAAAAATATCTTTGTTCCAGATAGGTGGAATTATGGGGAAATACCGCGATGTCGGGACAAAATCAATTGGCCCGATCACATTATCTGATGAGTGGCAACAGTACACTATCTATCTCGGGGAGCTCTCTAAGAAAATGATTGTTACTGACGGGGACCCCAACTGGATTTTACGAATGGAGCCTTTAAGCAGAATTATCGGAGGATTCTGCTGGGTTGTTAATATGACAGATGCCGATCATATAACTTTTTATCTCGATGAAATAAAATACGAACAGATAAACTTTGATATAAGGGTAAAGAATGATTTATGAATTGATTGGCACATCCGCTCCGGAATTAGCTGTAAATATCTTTGCTGCTGTAAACAGGGAACCCAGAGATAACCACCGGCGGCAATATCTGGGGAAGCCGTTTCGTTCATATTCTTTTAATCTGGGGACTTTCTTCCTCTTGAAATAGTCAAGAATGGACAATGCCTTTAATCATTTTTTGTTAGTCTTTATCCCTGTTTTTGTGGCGGTAGATCCCCTGGGAGTTTTGCCGATATTCGTGTCATTGACGAATGAATTGCAAAAGGGACAGAAACAGATAATTATTATTTACTCGCTCCTTACGGCCCTGTGTCTTGCGCTAGTTTTTATCTTCTTGGGGAAAGCCATTTTTGGGATATTGGGAATAACCATGAGTGATTTTATGATCGCGGGAGGTGTTATCTTATTCTGCATTGCCGTGATTGATCTCGTTATTCCCGGTAAACAAAGGCGGGTCCCGGAAGACGGCATAGGAATAGTCCCCATCGGAACGCCCTTAATTGTCGGGCCAGCAGTGCTCACGACAAGCCTGATGCTTATTGATCAATTCGGGATATGGCTCACGATATGTTCGGTTGTCTTAAATTTAGTTTTAGTGGGATTAATTTTTTATTGGTCAGATGAACTGATGCGTGCGTTTGGTAAGACAGGGGCGAACGCACTTTCCAAAGTCATGGCACTGCTTTTGGCGGCTATTGGTGTCATGATGATACGAAAGGGCATTATTCAAATAATAGGAATGTGAAATTCCTTGGCAGCGGATTTATCCATCCAGCGGGGCTTGTCTGTATTGCTGTTGTCTTGTTCTCATGACAGTCTTCGAACAATAAGGATCCATATCATATTTGCAGTTGCTCCGTCCTTCCTCTAAGGATTCTGCTCTATACCAAGCCAAAAAAGAAGACAAGAACAGGGTTTTTATTCGTAAATGATGAAAGGAATAGATAATGGACTTGTTGGGTAATAATAGTTTGTTTCATCAATGGTTTTTGCTGCCGCTATGGATTTTTCTGGCTAGAATTTGCGACGTTTCTATGGATACTGTGAGGATTATGTTGCTTCACAGAAGTAAAAAGCTTCTTGCCCCGGTGATCGGATTTTTTCAGGTGCTCATTTGGCTGCTTGCTTTCAGGCAGATTATTATTAATTTGTCGAACCCTGTCTGTTACGTTAGTTTTGCCGGAGGATTCGCGACGGGAACTTATGTTGGCATGATTATTGAAGAGAAATTGGCGATAGGGTTTCAAATCCTCAGAATTATCACCCGTCGTGATGCCTCGAGTCTAATTGAATTTCTCAAAAAGCATGGGTATCGAGTTACCACTGTAAAAGGCGATGGTCTAAGTGGCAAAGTAGATATTATATACACAATTGTTCGGCGTTCAGAAATTCCTCATTTGATTGAGAAAGTCAAAGAGTTTAATCCCAATGCATTTTATACTATCGAGGATGTCCGGGCGATTAGCGAGACCGGGACACGTTTGATAAAGAGATAAAGCCGGAAAAGAAGCGGTGTCCCGGGACATGCCGCATATATTTTAAAAAACAATCCGGAATGACGGGCCTTCCTCAATATTTAACGATAAATTCCATCATGTGCTATATGAACTTTTATGATAAAATTGGTATAAAATAATGCGCCATATACATAAGAAGGGAATATCTTGATGGACAAACCACACATTTTATACAAATCTATTTTAATAATATTCCTGTGTTTTTTAGCCTTGCTCGGCTTTTCATTTTATTTGATTTTTGACGGAGTCAGGGGAATAAGCGAGAAGGCTAAAGCTGAGTTCGGTTCGGATCATACTGTTGCTCTAATTTTACTTATGGAATCAGAACGCCATTCTTTCAAAGAAAGAAACCGTGCTGTATGGGCATTAGGACAAATAGGCGATAAGCGGGCATTGCCCAATTTGCTAAAGCTCAATAACAAGGTCCCGTCACAAACTAAGCCCTGGGATTCCAGCAAATATTACGTCAAGTATTCCATAGAAAAAGCAATTCATCAAATAAACAGTAAATTTATTGTCACAAGATGGATGTATAGTTTCCTGTAAAAGAATCGAAAGGAGAAATCAAGATGACTAAGAAATCATTTCTATGCGCAGTATCAGGCCTGGCATTGTTTTTATTTGTCTCATCAGCTAACATTAACGTTTGCGCACAAGAGGAGAAGTTCGGAGGACTTGGCTTGTCGGTCGCTCAAATTTATAATCAAGACGGTGAAAGCAACAGAGGGGATCTCGTGGTTCTTGATGTGATTGATGAGACACCTGCTTTTAATGAAGGCATTCATATAGGCGATGTTATTACTCATATTGATGGAGAGCCAGTGGAAGGAAAGGAATTCGAATATTTAATTCTGGAAAAGCTAAGAGGCGTTGTCGGCTCTAGTATTGAGATCCGGATTCAAAGGGCAAGAGTCAAGGAGCCTTTAAATTTTATTTTAACCAGGGAAGAAATTGTTTACTCGCCGGAAGGCAGATAAGAAATGCAGGTGCCGGATAAATATGATTACAGGTTGATGAAAAATGGCGAAGAAAATTACCTGTATGACCTGATCGTTCGGGTTTTCCACGAGCAGGTTGCGCCGGCATATTCTCCTCAGGGCATTGATACATTCCTCAACATGCTTTCTCCGGATTTCCTGGAAAAGGTTGATAATCATAAATTTACGATAGTAGCTGTAGGCGGGAACCAACCTCATTGGAGTATTAACAATTATTGAAGATAGTCATATTGCCTTGCTGTTTGTGGATTCCGGACATCAAGGACATGGGGTGGGGAAGGGATTGATTAATTATTGCATTTCTCAATATTTGGAAAATCATCGGGAAATAGGAAAAGTCACGGTCAGCGCTTCTCCAAATTCTTTATCCTTCTATCAAAATGTGGGATTTAGTGTTGTCGGGGAAGAGAACGGGATGCGGTTCACTCCTATGGAGATGATATTAAAAAGAGATTGATAGGGGAAATGCATATATATAACACGGTTATAAAAGATTATTTTGCCATATCAGGGATTTAATAAAAATTGGTTTTTGATTGAGAAACAGAGTCTGCAGGATGATGAGTGCAAATTTTGATACTCGAGACACATTAGAGGTTGGTTTGACTCTTGGTGGAGAGATGTGTTTGCCGGCAGTTCAGTAATAAAGAAACCGTCACTGTGCCTTCTGCATTTTTTTCATCCTGAAGTATTTATACTTCTATCAGTATATTTTCCTGCCCTCAAAATTTATCCTCCTTAGGAGCATCTGCCTGTTTAAGATATTTTATCCCTTTTTTGTTAAAAAATATTTTTTGATGTAAAATGAAGTATTGATCATATAACCTTGGCTGTATTGGGGATATATAAAGAAAGGGAAAATATGGCAAAAAGAATTTCTAAATATATTCTGGTATTACTGGCGACAATTTTTTTAATCCTCCCTAACGCTCTGGCTGCCAACCCCGATTCAGGATCAATTTTGAACCAACAAATGCAACAAGACGTTCAGAATGTCCCGTCCTCTTTCCCTGAGGACAAAATTCAAACAGAGCCGGAATTGATAACTGATAATAATGTAAAAGTTACTGTAAAGAAAATTGAGTTTTCCGGCTATGAAGGATTGGCGTCTGTCTCGGAGTTGGACGAAATTGTTAATCCTTATCTCAATAAAGAATTGAGTTTTAGTCAGATTCAGATGATCGCCAAATTGTTGACCAAATATCTTAGAGAAGAAAAAGGGCATCTGTTGTCACGGGCATATTTGCCGCAACAAGATATTACTGACGGAGTCCTTAAGATTAATATTATGGTTGGTAAGTTAGAAGGCCAGGTGAACGTGGTTGTCGATAAGTCATGCAGGATCGATCATGCATTCCTGGAACAAATAGCTGCTAAGTCTCTGGTTGCAGATAAACCAATTTATTTGCGGGATTTGGAGCGGGCCGTACTGTTGATTAATGATTTGCCGGGGATATTAGCAAAGGCGTATCTGGATAAAGGCCAGACGCCGGGAACTTCAAAAATTACGATTCAGGCAAAAGAAGGGCATTGGGGTTCGGCTGTCTTGTCAGGGGACAATTTTGGTAACCGGTATACGGGCAGTTTTCGCCGGACAGCCAGGGTGGGGTTGTATGATGTTCTGGGTAAAGGGGACATGTTTTCTTTAATGTATGTAAACGCGGCGGAATTGCATCAGGGTAAGATGAATTTTTCTCTGCCGGTCGGCGCAACGGGTACTTTTTTGAATTTATCTTATAGCGGACTTAGATACGAGCTTGGAGGGAAATTGAAAGATTTGCGCTCCAAAGGGTATGCGAACACCTGGACAGGGGATGTCAAATATCCGCTTAAACGGACTCAAAAGACGAGTTTATGGTTGGGATTAGGCCTTAGTCATTATTCTTTAGAAGATAAGTTGGATGGCACGGTGACAAGTGATAGAAACGTTTTAGCGGGTAATATTAATTTTTCCGGAAATTTTTATGACACGTTTTTCGGTGGAGGTTTGACCAGTTTTTCTGTCGGTTTATACCCCGGCGATGTCGATATAACAGACGGGAAGTCCAGTGACGATTCCGGAGCCGGAACGGCAGGGAAGTTTTTCAAAACAACTTATTCCTTGGCGCGTTTGCAGCGTGTGGGTAAAAATATTTCAGCATTTTTTTCTGCCAGGGGACAGTTTTCCGGCTGTAATCTGGATTCTTCGCAAAAGATACTCTTGGGCGGGCCTAGCGGTGTCCGTGCATACCCTGTCGGCGAAGCTTCCGGTGATGAGGGCCATATTTTGACGATGGAAAAACGTCTGGAATTGCCTTTTATGCAGAGATGGCTGAGGACACAGTTGGTCGGATTCTTTGACGCCGGGCATGTCACCTTGCATAAGGATACTTGGACAAATTCTGTAACCAATATTTCCGGCCGCAACCATTATTGGCTGACGGGTATTGGCCTGGGTGTCAATTTTGAAAAAAGTAATATGTATCGGATTCAATGTTCTTATGCGCATAAAGTAGGAAAGAACATCGGACGAGATGTCTTTGATAAAGATGCTGATAACCGTTCACCTGACGGGCGTTTCTGGATTCAAGCTACAATATGGTTTTAAAGGAAAGGGGCAAAAATGAAACACATTCATCGCCTTTTTAGTATTCCGCTTATTATTATTTTTATTTTGCACCTAACGTCATTTTTAGTTTTGGCTATAGAGCCGGGTGCTTTGCCTTCCGGGGGAGAAATCACCAGCGGCAGCGGGAAGATAACGTCTCAGGATAGTCAAATGACGGTCAATCAATACTCTGATACGATGGTTGCGGATTGGGATACTTTTAATATTGGTGCTGAGGCCCGGGTTGACTTTGTGCAGCCCGGCAGTTCGAGTGTCGCGGTGAACAGAATTTTCGATGCGTCGCCTTCGCAGATTTTGGGAGGGCTTTCTGCTAATGGGCAGATTTTTCTGCTTAATTCCGCGGGCATCATCTTCGGACAGTCTTCGCAGGTTGATGTCGGAGGGCTGGTGGCTTCGTCGCTGGATTTGGCGGATGCTGATTTCCAGTCGGGGAATTTCGTTTTTGAAAGTTCGGGATTGGCCGGGGATGTGGTGAATTACGGGAAAATTACTGGTGGATATGTAGCCTTTCTGAGCCCGCATGTGGTTAACGAGGGGACGATTTCAGCAGATGCGGGAACAGTTGCGTTAGTGGCCGCAGATAAAGTTAATCTGGCTTTTGCCGATGAACAATTGATTAATTTCACTGTTGATAACGGTGCTGTTGACGCATTGGCGGAAAATAGCGGATTGATCAAAGCCGACGGCGGGGTAGTGTTTATGACGGCTGAGGCGGCGGATGAGCTTACCAACGCGGTAGTGAATAATGAAGGTGTGATCGAGGCGCAGACAATCGCGGAAAGAAATGGTCGCATCTTGTTGCTTTCCGATATGGAATACGGTAAAACGATCGTTGACGGCACGCTGGACGCCTCGGCACCCAATGGCGGCGACGGAGGGTTTATTGAAACAAGCGCGGCGACGGTAAACATTAAGGATACGGTGAAAATCACCACGCATGCCATTGATGGTGAAATCGGTGAATGGTTGATTGATCCGGTTGATATTACAGTCGATTCCTCTGGAGACGATATATCCGGGGCAACAATCGCTACTGCTTTACGGACAACGAATGTGACGCTGGACACTGCCGGAACAGGTAGCTGCACCGGCGCTTCCTGTGACGGTTCATTCAGCGGGACGGATGGCGACATTACGATTAATGATAATATCAGTGTCAGCGGAGGGTCGGCGGATACGACATTGACGTTTAAGGCTGATCGGAACATTTTTCTGAATTCCGGTATGAGCATCTCTAGAAGCGACAGCAACAAGCTTAATGTTGTTTTTTGGGCGGATAGTGATGCGACAGGCGGCGGGATGGTCTGGATGAAGCCAAGTTCTTCGATCACTTCTAACGGTGGCGATGTGACTTTGGCGGGAGGCGCCGATGACGGGAGCAATGGCGGGACGGCCAGTGATGGTATACCCGACGGGTTTGCCCAGGGACTTGATGGTGTGGCCAGTCAAACAAGCGGCATTTGGTTTCAGGGCACGACGATTACTTCAGGGGGAGGAGATGTCACGATTCGCGGTCAGGGTGCGGCTACTGGTAATGTTCTTGATGCGCTCGGGGTGCAAACTAATATGGGGATTTATGCCGATGTGGCTTCCGGAGATGGGTTAAATATCAATAGTGGTACGGGGAAAATAAGTCTTTATGGAGTTTCTCAGGAGACGTCTGGAATTAATGCCCAAGGGATTTCATGGATTAGCGGAAAAATTACATCTGCCAATACGGAGTCTGACGCAATTACGATTGTCGGGGACGCGAGCACAACAAATAATACCGGATGGGCTATGGGAGTGGATTTGCGGGGAACAATTCAGACAACTGCCGGAGGGGGCATTACCATTACCGGAACGGGCGGGACAACCGACGGGACAGGAAGCACTCAAGCTAACGGGGTTGTTATGTGGAATTTGGGGAATGTCCTTTCTAGCAGCGGTGCGATCACAATAACCGGAACAGTAGGCAGCACTGTGAACAGCAGTACGGATATTTATCAGCCCGGATATTTAGGACAAAAAAGCGGTACGGATGTGACGTCTTCTTCGAGTAATATTACATTGAACGCAGATACCCTGACTCTTCATGCTAATGACCGGTTTGCAAGTACCGGAACATTGACGATTCAGCCAAGGACGGCTGATACAACGATCGGGCTTGCGACAACCAGTTATGACCTTGACCTTCCGGCCAGTTATTTCTCAACAAATTTTGTGAGTGGTTTTTCCGGTATTGTTATCGGGAACACCTCGGCCGGTGATATTACGGTGGCTGCTTCGGTTTCTTACAGTGATCCCTTGACGCTTAAGACTGCCGGGAATATTGAGGTGAACGCCGGTGCAACCCTGACCGGTGCCGCGGCGGGTGGCGATGGGATAAGTTCCAGTTTGATATTTTGGGCGGACAGTGATGGGAATTCTATCGGAGGAATCGGATTGCCAGGCACCTCCGGAAGTTTGATAACTATCAATACTAATGGTGGAGGCATCTGGATGGGCGGCGGCGATGGCACAGCAAGCTGGACGCCCTACAGCGGAGCCGACACGCTTACTGTAGGCGATGATTATGCGGCTGATTATTTAAAAACAGGTGAACGCTATGCCGGTGTCTATTTGAAATATGCAACCCTCACTACTAGCGGGGGAAATATAAAGATCAGCGGGAAAACGGTAGATACCTCTAGCGCTAATGGTCACATGGGTGTGTATATTGCTGACCAAAATATCAATTCCGGATCGGGACAAATTATTATTGATGGTCAAGCTGCTGCTACAGTTGTGGTCAGTGATGTAAAAGGGGTAGAAATGAAAGAGGGCGGCAATACCGGCACGATAACGACATCATCAGCCGACACATTAATGATCACCGGAACGAATGCGACATCAAATAGCCATGGTGTTGACATCGGTTGGGGCCAGACAATTTCAGCGACAGGAAGCGGTGGAATTACGATTACGGGCAGCACTACCGGTTCAGGATATGATTTATCCCTCGCGGATAGTACGAACGCCGTGTTGTCAGCAACCGGGGCCATTACGCTTAGCGGTTCAAACATGCGTTTGAGTGCGACATATATTGGGGAGAAATCCGGTTCAAGCGTCACAAGTTCCAATAGTGCGATTACCATAGTCGCTGATTCACTCTTCATGGACGTGGCAGCGCCAATTGCAGCAACCGGCGGCAGCGGCACATTGACCATCAAGCCGTCTTCTGCCGCAAGAACGATCGGCCTGGCCGGCGGCAGCGGCGATCTCAACATCAGTGCGGCAGAATGGGGTTATATTCAAGACGGTTTTTCCAGCGTCACTATCGGAAGCTCTACAGCGGGCGCGATCACGGTAGGAGGAACCCCGACTTTTCAGGACAGCACGACATTGCAGACAAATTCAACCATTACCATCGGCGGGGCCGTAACCGCGGCGGCAAACTTGGCGATGACAAGCGCGGGCGCTATTACCCAGACCGCGGCCTTGGATGTAACAGGCACGACAACGATTACGGCTGGTTCCGCTAATGATGTTACATTGACTAACGCATCGAATGATTTTGCCGGGGCGGTGTCCGTTGTTTCCGGAAACGATGTGAGTTTGCGGGATACGGATGCGATGGACCTGGGTGCGTCAACGGTTTCCGGGAATTTGATGTTACAGACCGGAGGGGCGCTGACGCAAAGCGGCGCGTTGGACGTTACGGGAACCACATCGATCACCGCCGGGACAAACGCGGTAACATTGGCAAATACAAACAATGACTTTACCGGCGCGGTTTCGGTGGTGTCCGCACAGAATTTACAATTAGTTGATAGTAATGCCATGTCGCTTGGGGCAGTGAATTCAACAGGTACTGTGGATATCGCGACTTTAACCGGCGACTTGACATTAACCGGCGCGGTTGCGACAACAAATACAGGATCAAGCGCGATCACGTTAAACGCGGGAAAAAGTACGGCGGCCGGAACAGCCACCGGTGGTGATATTGTTGTGAGCGGAGCAAGCCTTTCTGTTGATTCCGGCGGGCGCGCAACATTATATTCCGGAGATGTCAGCGATAGCGCCGGGTTGACCGCGCTGATCGGTTCCGCCAGCGGGAATTTCCGCTATAACAGTGATGAGGATGATGCCAATTATGTCACGTCTTTGGGGAGCGGCAATTATGCCATTTATCGTGAACAACCAGCAGTAACCATCACGGCTAACGACGATAGCCAGGTTTACAGCGGATCTGCGTATTCCGGCGGCAACGGAGTCAGCGTTACTTCCAGCGACTTTGTTAACGGGGATACCGCTGTATTAGCTTTCAGCGGGACGGTTTCCTATTCCGGCTCCTCCCAGGGCGCGACCGATGTCGGCGGTTATGTGATTACCCCGGGTGGGTATACGTCTCTCTTGGGATATGCGGCGAGTTATACGAACGGGACATTGACCATCACAGCAGCGCCGGATGTCGTAGATGATACCGGAACCAACACCACCAATGAAGATGTGAATAATATTATTGAGTCAGTAGTAAGTGTGCAGCAGTTTGTTAACGGGACGCAGGAGAACACTGCCGGAGCGCGGTCTTTATCCGGTGCATCTAATTCTGACACAAAGGCTTTTAAGATGGGGCCGGGGTCAGGCAGTAATTCCATTGACATGTTTTCTGCTTTTAAGTTAGTCGAAGATAGAACTCAGCAATCTACGAATCAATCAGTTTTTGATTACCACAACGATTTTCTGAAAAAAGAATAATATGTTAAATAAAAAATAATCTGGAATCAGTTGTTTTCAATAAGTTTTTGTGGCGGCCCTGGTGAAGAGGAATTTTAAATCCGTTGCGGGACAATAGCTTGCAACGTATTTTTTATGCCTCTGCCAGCCAATTAGCTTTTTTGGGTGAAATTTGTCGTCAGGTTTTCGTCCCTCCCGGGTTTGGGTTTTTGTTTCTAATTATTGGTATTATCTGTTATAATTTCTTCAACGTGAACAAAAAAGTGAAAGGGGGTTTCGTGAATTTTGGCGAGTTTGCATTTTATCAGAACAAAATCATCATCAGGATCCGGAACAGAATCTGCGAAACATCGGAAGAGTTGATTTCCAGCAAATTATTCCTTTGTGTATTGAAGAATTGCATACAGGATTTGCAGGAGCACGACTCTGAACTGCTGGGAATATTCCGTTCAAAGAAAATTGATGAATCAAAAATAAATACACTTGTTCAGACATTCCTTTATTTGACGAAAATGAGAGGGGACTTAGTCCCCAAAGTTGTGAAAGGCTCCGAGGCCTTCCTGGAAGACAGGATGTTGTTCAATGAATTTGTCGAGCATCTTTACAATTACTGGAGGAGCTTTGACCGTTTTCTTGTCTGCTCTTCTGAAGATGCGGATATTGAGAGACGCCCGTATAGAGTTTTTAACGAAACGATTGAAAAATTGACCCATTTAGTCAGGGCCGCTTATCGTGATGTTGCGGAAAACATCACCGGCGCTCATCCCAATATTTATCGCCAGGTGCGGGCGGGCGCGGAAGTGGCGGCTATCGCAGCCCCTATGGATATTGATTTTCCTGCGAGTGAGTATGATAAGCTTAAAACAGTTCCTGTCATTCGTCAGGTCCTCCTGTATCCTCCCCTGATTCTAAACCCTCCCATGAATAAGAGAACGGGTGCTTTTGAGCGGGTGTATGAAAACCCTGTGGAGAGATTGACTATCAAGAAGAAAGAATGGGCCTGTTATCCGGCAAAAGTCGGAGAACTGCTCATTTTAATTTATTTTCACAACACTTTTGTGGAATTGGGGTATTCGCTGGCCAATCTTTTTCAGCTCGCAGAAGAGGAAGACCTAAAAAGGAAGCCGGATGCTGTTTACTGTTTCGGGGTGCCCGAGAAGACTGTTAAAGGATTAGGGGAATACCAGACCGTTTTTTATGACGATGAAAGAAATAAAATACTCTTTGCGGCGGTTCCCGGAAAAGAGGAATTCGGCTATTTCGGTTACTTGAAAAAGATGGTGTTAACGTTGCATAATGTCATAATGATGAAAAGAGGGCACCTGCCTTTTCATGGAGCCTTAGTGCATATAACTTTGAAAACAAAAAAGAAGGCGACAATATTGCTTATCGGAGATACGGGGGCAGGGAAGTCGGAAACATTAGAGGCGTTCCGTGAGATTGGTTATGGCGAAATCAAGGACATGCATATTATTGCCGATGACATGGGGTCAATTAGAATAAATAACAAAGGCGAGATTGTAGGGATAGGCACGGAAATCGGAGCTTTTTTAAGATTGGATGATTTAAAGCCCGGTTATGCTTTTGGCCAGATTGACAGAGCCATTATTATGGGTGCCAATAAGGTGAATGCCCGGATTATTATGCCCATCACGCCTTATGACCGTGTTATCAGGGAACATAAGATAGATTTTATTTTATATGCGAATAATTATGAAGAAATTAATGCTGACCATCCTTTAATTGATCGGATTGAGGATGCCCAGAAAGCCCTGAATGTATTTCAGGAAGGGGCTGTCATGAGTAAGGGGACAACCACTTCTACAGGGCTGGTCCATTCTTATTTTGCGAATATCTTTGGCCCGCCTCAATACAGGGAAGTACACGATAAAGTCGCAAAGAAGTTTTTTAAACTCTTCTTTGCCCAAAACATATTTGTGGGACAGATGAGAACACGGCTGGGGATAGCAGGATATGAACAGAAAGGTCCGGAGGAGGCAGCCAAGGTTTTATTAGGGACCATCAATTCAGGTAAAAAACGGGAATCCTTAAAGGAAAGGAAGTTGGCGAAATGACCTGTCAATACACCTTAAATCAGGCTAGAACGCCACCTTTTTTCATCTTGTTGGCCCTTTGTTTCTTTGCGTTTCTTATGCCTCGGCAGGGGCTGGCCGCCCCTATTGAAGTTAAGGCTTTGAACGTGGGGGAGAATGACATTGTCCATCCTGGACAAACCATTCAGATTGAACTCGCATGGCCCGGGGAAACGATTACCGAAGGTTATTTGAAATGGGATACCAAAGAGCTCGGCGGTTTGGAAAAATATCCTGTCCAGGGGGCAGGTATTGTCGATGTCGTCGTCCCGGACACAAACAAAGTGGTCCTGAGTCTTCATGTTAAGTTAAGAGGGGCGGAGGGAAGCTCCGGTATTTCCTACATCAAATTTCATCTGGCGAATGACGAAGTTTATCAACGGCTGGAATATCCTGAAGGGGCCTTGATCTTAAACGACATGTCGCCTGCTCTTGTCCCGAGAATCATTGGAGTTACCCAAAGCGGGCAGGAAAAGGATTTAAGTAAATCCCCGGAGCTTCAGTTCTCATCCGAGAATCCGGACGTGCTTTTTATAGATCCTCCGATGATGTATCCTCAGAGCCCCGGGACAACAACAATCACGGCCCATTATCAGGGATTAAGAGTTGATATCCCGGTGACTTTGAATGAAGGGCGTTAAAAGTCCCGTATTTCTGCTAAATGAAAAAACTCCTCTTTTAGAGGAGTTTTTTGCTTGTCGGCATGTTGGACAAAAAACTCGCAGAGCGACGGGCGCGGGGACACAATGGCCTGCGGCGTGTTTTTCCCCTCAGGATAGGGATAAGAACTTTTTTGAATTTTATGGGAAAGATTGTCCTCGGGGAATATAATGCTTTTGGGTTTTTGGAAGGCCTGCTTTATCGGGCGGCAAGTCGCCGGAGAAGCCGTCGGGACCGGCGGAGGGCGACAGAAAAAGGAGACATAAAATGGTACGGCAAACGGCAAGTCTTGTGTATTTGTCTGTGATGTTGTTAGGTTATGCTAATATCTGCTCATCTGAGACAATTGGTTTAAAGAATGGGAAAAAATATGAGGGCAATATTATTGACAGGACGGATGAATATGTCCGTATACAGACGGCGGATGATCTTGTCAGGATTCCTTTTAATATGATGGACAACTCTTCCCGTGAGGCAGTTTCCCTCATCCCTGTTTTTCAAGCTGAGGTTGAGAAAGGCGAACAGGAAAGTTCACAGAAGCTGTCGGAGACAGATAACGACTATGACGAGGATTTGTTAAAAGAGGGGATATTGTTCCCCGTTTTTGCCGGTCTGGAGAAAGAGAAAGGTCAGGATTTTTATGCGGAGGGAGCTGTTAACACTTACAGTTTTATTCTTCATCGAAAAGCTGTTATAAGCCTGTTGTCTCCCATGCCCTGTTCTGTTCAAGATTTCGAGGACACCCGGGAAAGTCTGCGCGAGCAACAAACGATGCAAGTTTTGGCGGATGAGAAAATAAATTTTCTGGGGGAGCCATGTTATGTCCTGACATTTCTTCAGCACTCGGCAGATGAAATCCCCTGGAAACACAAGAATTATTTCTTCTATAAGAATGGAAAAGCGTATTCTATAACCTTTTCTGCGGCTGAAGAGGACTTCAATAAATATGCGCCTGAATTTGAAGGGATATTGAGTGGTTTTGGCGTGGCGGATGACTCTTCCCCCGAAGATTTTCAGCCAATCGACCGGTGCCTTCAGGCCGCCTTCCGGCATGCGCGGAATTATCCCCCTGATTTTGATTCGAAAATTCAAAGAGAAAATTTGGAGAAAGAATTGCTTGATGTTATCGCCCGGTTGGAGCATATGCTTGCCGGCACGGCCGAACGTCAGCCAATTTTGTTGAGGTTGGGGAAGGCGAATACATTCGCTTATAATCTTGATATCCCCGGCAGCAGAGAGAAGGCAGACAAGTTTTTTGCAGAGTTGTTCCAATTAGTCCCGGATCATGCCGAGGGACATCTGTTTTATGGACAACATCTTTCGGGCAGAGGAGAATTCAAATCTGCCATTGAGCATCTTCAAATTGCCGCAGACGCCGGATTTGATATGGCGTTTACTATGATGGGCCTGGCGTATATACAGATGGGGCATGAAGAAGAAGCCAGGAAAGCCTTTCAGCAATTTCAGGCAAGGCATCCGGAAGACCCGCAGGTACAGATGCTGCTTGATGCGCTGGATCCTTCCGGCGCATATGAGTTTAAATCCATGCGTGAATAGGTGAAAGTCAGTTTTTCCGACCTGACCTCAAAAATATCCCCGTCGGCCGATTATATGATTGAAGAGCTAATAATATAGAGATTCTCTCGTTATTCCTTCCGTAGTCTTTATTTTTTGTTTTCTGTTGCATGACAAAAAACATGATATAATGAGCGCAAACAATTGATAGAAAGAGGATGAAATTCCTGAAATACCGGGAAGTTTCCGGTAGAGGCTTGAGAACTAATTTCTTAACGGCCTTAAAAGGAAAGAAAGTTAAACGCTTTTAGGTTATTTGTTGCCGGTTTGTTAAGCGCGGCGATGGATTTCTTAGAAGCGTTTTTTTGTTTATGTTAAGAAAGGATGAATGGAAATGTTGGGATTAAAAGGACAACTGGATTTGAGTTATTTGCCTGATTATAAAAAAAAAGAAGTTACTGCCTTGTTGGATATTTTCCGCGAGATCGATAAGAAAATCGATCTCTTCCGGGCCAAGGCATCCCTAAGCTGCGTTCCGGGATGCGGGAATTGTTGCCGTGATGCCTGCGTAGGTGTTTCTGTGCTCGAGGTGCAGCCTCTAGCGGTCTATTTGCTGCAAAGCAAAAAGGCTGATCATTGGCTGGAGCGAATAAATCCGGAGGACGAGAGGGCCAGATGTGTTTTTTATTCCCGAGAGCAGCTTTCAAATGGCGGGCATTGCAGTGTATATCCTTATCGGCCCTTACTCTGCCGTTTGTTCGGGTTTGCAAGCCGTGTTACTGAAAAAAAGGACCGGGAGATAATGTTGTGTAAGGAAATAAAAAATTATTTCCCCCAAGAGGTGCAAAGAGTGCAAAGCCAATCAAAAATAAAATCTTATTCGCCCGTTTCAAGTGAGTTTGCTATTAAAGCTTACGGAGTTTCAATGGACTTGGCCAACGATTTTAGGAACATAAATATTGCGGTAAAAAGAGCTGTTGAAATTATCGGATATCATGAGGATCTTTTCAGAAAATACAGGAAGAAAGGAAGTGAACAGACATGGCTAACAAGAACTTTCCGAAAAAAATTTCGGGATTCCAACCTCAAAGGAACACGCAAAAAGCTCAGCAAGTTCAAGTACCGCAACCGCAAGGACAAAACAAGTCTGCTAACCAATCTTGCTGCGGATAGCGCGCGGGCTCCTGAATCTTCCGCATGAAGAAAAGTTGTGAATGCCTAATTTCCTGAGGGGCATTGACAGGTTTTAACCTGTTTTAGCCAATCACCCAAGTCGACATGACTCTCTGTGACTAAATTAGTGGCAGAGAGTTTTTCTTTGGGATAGAATGGAAAAGGATGATTCAATCAGGTAAAGCCATTATGAAATATGGGTATCTCCTTTATCTCCCGCTGCCCTTTGTCGTTTGGGGGATAAAAAACTTAAAGCAATAATGGAGGCAGATCAATGAAATGGTTGTTTTTGCCGGTTATCCTGGGGTTGATTTTATTCAATGTGAGTTTTGCTGAGGCGGCGGATTCTGGGACAGACAAGAAAGAGCATTATGCCGATGCCCGGGGAGATGAAACAGCCGTAATGCAAGACGGCGTATTTAAGGAATATTATGAGAACGGGAAGTTAAAAAGAGACGGCACCTTAAAGGACGGAAAATTAGAGGGGCGCAGCAGAACATATTATGAAAACGGGCAGGTGAAAGTCGACGGCCTTTTCAAGGGCGGGGAGGCCAACGGGGCTTATAAACTGTATTATGAAGACGGATTGTTATTCGCCGAAGGGACGTTTAAGTCCGGTAAACTGGAGGGGCCGTATAAAGAGTACTATAAAAACGGACAATTGCGATTGGACGGGGCTTACAAGGATGATAAGCAGGAAGGGCCGCATAAAGAGTATTATGAAAACGGAATGATAAAAGGTGAAATGATTTTCAAAGACGGCAAGCATGAGGGTCCGTATAAAACATATTACGAAAACGGAAAGTTAAAAGAAGCCGGGAATATGAAAAACGGTCTTCTTGATGGATTGATCAAGGTCTATGATGAAAGAGAGATGCTTGTAGCCGAGGAGAGGTACAAGGAAGGGCATCGAAAGAACCGGGAGCCGGCGAAAGGTCATAACGAATGAACATAATGGTTTTGATGTTTTATGCTGTGGGAGTGACGGGTAATATTTATTTGGCCAGGAAGAAGAACCGCAGCGTGTTGGTTTGGATTCTTTTAGGCTGGTACACCTACTTTTTATCAACTTTTGTCTTATTGTTCTTGAAGCCGCGGTCACGCGGTGTTTTTAACATAGCTCCGTTTGTCATTCTTTGGCCATTTCTTTTAATTTTTTGTTTTGCTAATTTGCCTCTGTTGGGCGTATTGTTCAGCCCGGTTCCTCCGGAGGTCTTAGCCGGTTCTTTATGGACTATAGCTTATGGTTGGTTTTTAGTCTCCCTATGGAGAAAACATAGACCGGCTTTTTCAAAATATCTCCTGGGAACAGCTGTCCCGTTGCTTTTTGCCGGTTTTTTCAGTTTTGCCGTCACTTATATTGTCAGGCAACCTTTTAGAGACGGTGTAAGAACAATACATGAGCTTGAAGAGTATAAAAAACAAAACGGACGATATCCTTCGGATATTCTGGAACTTAATTATCCATCGTCAGCCGACTATTCCTACGATGCCGGTAAGGATGCTTTTGGTTTAATATGCCGGACAGGATTATTTGAGTCGGCTTTTTATGATTCAAAAATGAAGAGGTGGAAGGGGGATTTACCGGTCGGAGGCGTTCCATATGATATTATCGGGATAGATCAGCTGTAATAAAGAAATCAGGGCGGCTTTTGATCACATATTTTTACATTGAAGAACTTCCGCTGCCCCCAGGGCCCCCCGTCAGGACATCGGAAAGCAAAAGATTATGATCAATAAAATACTGGTCAAGTTTACGGAATTACTGGTGGTCTGGACGATATTGGCGGTCGTCATAGGTTATCTGTATCCTCCGGCATTGACAATTTTTAAGCCTTATCTGGATTATATGTTTATGTTTACAATGCTCGGCATAGGATTTGTATTAAATCCGGAAGATTTTATCCCGATCCTTAAAAGACCTTATCTGCCGTTGCTGGGGACGGTCACGCAGTTTATGATCATGCCCCTGGCGGCCTTTTTAATCGCCAAGGCGCTTCATCTCCCTCCGGCCCTGGCCCTGGGGCTGATCGTGGCCGGATCTGTCCCCGGCGCCATGGCCTCGAACGTGATCTCTTATCTGGCGCGGGCGGATGTCGCGTTATCGATCTCGATCACCACATGTTCAACTTTTTTGGCCCCGTTGCTGACCCCGTCATTTACATTTCTTTTTGCCCGGACCTACATGCATGTTGATTTTTTCGCGATGTTTAAAAGCATTCTCATGATGGTGGTCTTGCCGCTCGGCGTTGGACTCTTGCTGAAGCACCGGTACCGGGCAAAGATCGACAGGATTGTGAATGTTTTTCCTGCGATATCGACGTTGTTCATCGCATTTATTTGCGGTTTGATCGTGGCTTTGAATAAAGAAAAATTGGCCGGGATTACGGCCTTGATTTTTGTGGCGGTGGCGGCCCTTAATATAGCCGGGCTTGCGGGTGGATATGGGCTGGGCCGTGTTTATGGCTTTAGTCAAAAACGCCGCCGAACGCTTGCTATCGAAGTCGGGATGCAGAATGCCGGTCTGGGCGCGGTTCTGGCCCTCAAACATTTTTCCGCAGAAGCCGCCCTGCCGTCAGCTTTATTTGCAACATGGTGTGTGATCACCGCCAGTGTTTTGGTGGTCATATGGAATAGCAAAAGGCAAGAGTAAGGTGGCATTATCCGGGAATCTTCATCTTCCCGGCCGTTTTCCCCACGCCTGAACTTCCCCGATATTAAGATGGATTTTTTGGAAAGGCGTATCAGGCCGTCTTTATGGGATTGCGGACTTTCTTGAAAATTCCTTTGCCTCTCCGTCTGTGTGGGGGTAGAATGCAGCAGCAAGGGATGCCCGAAACATGAAGAAAGAGAAAATCACAACCCGCCATTGGTTTAACAACTGGTCAAATGAATACGACCGGACATTAGGGAGCATCAGCTTCCATCGGGAATTGTTGGATCTCATGGTCGCAAATTCAGGGGTGAAAGACGGGGATAAAGTCCTGGACATCGGCTGCGGTACGGGACTTTTGACCCTGAAGTTTTTGCAGAAGGCGGACTGTTCTGTTACCGGAGTGGATTATTCCGGTGAAATGCTGAGAATTTTGAAGGATAAGATTCAGAAGTTAAGGTTGCAGGACAGGGTGGCTCTTCGCCTGATGGATGCGGGGTCATTAAAATTTAAGAGTAATGTCTTTGATAAGGTGATATCCTCTGTGACGCTGCACCATCTCAAGCACAAATTGCCGGCTTTAAAGACCATATTGAAAATTCTTAAGCCCGGCGGTGTGTTGATCATCGGTGAAGTCGATATGGATACGACCGGTGCGCATACCGATATCAGAAGGTTTAAACGAATTCTTCGGGTTCTGGAACAGGAGTGGATTGCCGCTTTAAAAGATCCGGGGGTGGGGGCCTTCTCCAAGATGTTTGACAACGGGAAAAAACACATCTTAAACCAAGGGGAATATTGCGTAAGCCTCAGGCAGTGGGCGGAGGTCTGCCGCAAAGCGGGGTTCAGGGCCGCGACAATAAAGAGGGTCGGACGTTATAAGTGTTTTGGAATTGTTGTGGCTAAGAAATTGTAAAGACCATATCTGGTCTGGATTCTTCTCCAGGTGTTTTTGTGAATTCTTTCATCCCGATAAAGTGTTCCTGGTCAGCGGACCGGATTAAAACCGTTTAAACTAGAAAAAGGGTGTTATGAATATATTTTCCGCGTTTATCTTAGGAGTTGTTGAGGGGTTAACAGAATTCCTGCCGGTTTCTTCAACCGGGCATCTGATCCTTGCCGCCAAGCTTCTTGGTCTTCCTCAGACGGATTTTTTGACGAGTTTTGAGATTGCGATTCAAATGGGAGCCATTTTAGCGGTGGTCGTTCTTTATGCGCGGTCGTTCTTAGTGAATATTGAGGTCCTGAAGAGGATCTGTGCGGCCTTTATCCCTACGGCCATAATGGGGCTGGCTTTTTATAAGGTCATCAAGACGGTTCTTTTGGGGAGCACGGGGGTCGTGGTGGGCGCGCTGTTCCTGGGGGGGATTTTCCTGATCGTTTTTGAGAAACGTTATCAGGAGAAACCCGATGCCAAGGACGATCTGAGCCGTCTGCCTTACCGTGACGCGGTTTTGATCGGCTTTTTTCAGGCTTTGGCGATGGTCCCCGGTGTCTCACGGTCAGCGGCCACAATCGTCGGAGGATTGGTTTTGGGCCTGCGGCGCAAAACGATTGTGGAATTCTCTTTCCTCCTGGCCGTCCCTACGATGACTGCGGCAACGGCTTTGGATTTGTTTAAGAGTTTTGGTTTCGTCTCTTTAAACACGGAACAAATGATGTTTTTGGCTGTAGGGTTTGTGACCTCGTTCGTTGTGGCTATGGCCGGGGTCAAATTTTTATTGCATTTTATCCAGCGGAATAATTTTGTGGCTTTCGGGGTTTACCGTGTCCTGGCGGCTGCCGCTTTTTATTTTTTTGTGGCCGGAGCATAGCTTAATTGATTGCGGGGCCGTAAAGAGGACATTCTGTCTTTGGAAGTTTTCTTTGGTAAATATTCTGTTTCAACTCTGGAAAAATGAACAATCAAGATTTGGGTTGTTCATTTTTTTTGCGGCAGGGATTCCGGCGGAGGGCCGATATATGAAACCAGTCACCTCGAGAGCCTGGGCCTTGGCCAAAGGGCCTTTTTCCGCTTGTCTTGGGAGTATGCTATTAGGAGAATCCGAAGGGCAATATCCTTTGACGAGTTTGTATCAGTAAGGAATAAGGAATACGGTTTTTCTTTGTCTTTTTTAATCCCATAAGATATTTATTTGCAGCGTTTTAAACCCCCGCCCGTGAAATTCCTTGCCTGAGAATTTCATCTGTTCAGCCAGCCCCCTGACCGGCGGTTAACGGCCTTTGCTGTGTGGGGTGCGGTGTTTTTCTGATTGCAAATTTAAATCTTGTCTATTTGTGGCTTAAGTTGTAAGATACTCATTTATAAATTATAGAAAATATCTGGAAGAGTTATATGAGTTGCCCGGTGTCGTTTTGGGGTGTCTGAATGTTAAAACATAAATTATTTATTATCGCCCGCCTGTTCCTGTCCTTGAGCCTGATCCTCCAGCTCAGCCTGTGGGAGGGGAATCCTTTCTTTGTTGATGTTGATATCGAGAAAGAAAGCGAAGTTTATGAAATTGGAAAAACAGACTTAAGAATCAAATCGAAATATGTCCATTCCTTTAAATACGAGCCGTTATCTCTTCTGACATGTGCTGCGGCCTCTTCAAACCAGCCGGTATTTTCGGATGTTTTTATAACGACATGTTTTTCTTTCTCAAAATCATCAAAATTATTCAACCATGCTCCTCCTCTTCTCATTTGAATTTTTATTTTCTGATCCCTGGTATATTTTATAGAACGAAGTGTTTTTTTAGATAAATGTCAAAACGATTTCTAAAAAGGAGCGAAAGCTATTATGGAAATATCTAAATACTTAAAAGCAGATTTTATCTGCTCAGATTTACAGGCAACGACCAAAGAAGAGGCGATCAGGGAATTGGCGGACTTGCTGAAGGGTTCTCCTGAAGTCCAGGATTTTGACCAGTTTTTACAAGAGGTTTTTGAGCGGGAAGCCGCCATGACAACGGGTATCGGACATCAGATTGCCGTGCCTCATGCCAGGACAGAAGCCGTAAACAATCTTGTCATTGCTTTTGGAAAGTCTGGCCGGGGTATTGATTTTGACGCGATTGATCATCAGCCCGTTAAACTGATCTTTCTGCTGGGGACGCCGAAGAAAGATATGGGGACATATTTGAAAGCCTTGGCCTATTTGACGCGGATATTAAAAAAGGAAGAGTTCCGTGGCACACTCATTGGTGCAAGCAGCGCGGAAGATATTATTAAAGCTTTTAACAGGATTGAAGAACCTGTTTAGAATAGTAAGGATACTATTATGGAAATCTTATTTTTGATGGGCTTGGCCCTCATCCTGGGCTACGCCGGCAGTAAAATTGTCGGCCGGTTCAAATTCCCCGGGGTCGTGGGGTACATTCTTATCGGACTGATATTAGGGCCTTCCTTCCTGGGGATATTCACTGACCATCTGGTTGACAGTATGGGCATTATCAGTGATATCGCCTTAGCCATAGTCGCGTTCACTATCGGCAGTGAGATGCGCGCGGGAGTGTTGAGAAGGCAGGGCGCGGGTTTGGCCACTATTATTTTTGCCGAGTCTTTTTTTGCTTTTTTTTGTGTAGCTGCTTTAGTGTATTTCTTGACCCATAAAGGTTATCTGGCCTTAATATTCGGAGCCATGGCGCCGGCCAGCGCTCCTGCGGGTACTGTCGCCGTTTTGCAGGAGTATAAGGCCAAGGGCCCTTTAACCAGTACCCTGCTTTCTGTGGTTGGTCTGGACGATGGATTGGCCATCATTATTTACGGTCTTGCCGCCGCTTTAGCCAAAAATATGATAACGGGCGCTCAGATGATGACGGCAGAATCGTTTCTTGTCGGACCGGTGGCCGAAATAGTGGAATCGTTGATATTAGGTGCAGGGGTAGGAGCGGTGCTGGCTTTTGTCTTGAGGCATGTCCGTTCAAAGAACGAAACTCTGGTTATAACGCTAGGGGCCATTTTTTTGTGTGCAGGGTTAAGCAATGCATATCACTTGTCTCTCATTTTAACTAATCTTATGGTGGGGCTGGTCCTTACGAACATATCCTTGCATGCATCCCGAAGGGCCGCCAATGTCATTGAAGGGCTTACGGCACCGATCTTTGTGCTCTTTTTTGTGCTGGCCGGCGCCCATTTACACCTTAACCTGCTCCCGTCCATGGGGCTTCTGGGAATTTTGTATATTATAGGCAGGACCGTGGGGCTTATCGGAGGGGCTTACTTCGGGGCGACAGTCAGCCGTGCTGATAAAAATGTGAGGAATTATTTGGGCCTGGGTATTTTATCTCAGGCAGGCGTCGCTATCGGTCTGGCCCTGATCACGGTAAAAGAATTCTCCGCTTTGGGGCCGGAGGGGGAAGCTGTGGCGACCTTGGTTATCAATACGATTGCCGCCACGACTATTATTTTTGAAATCATTGGCCCGATGACAACTAAAATTGCAATAGAAAAAGCCGGCGAAGTCGGGAAATTGATGAATTATCGCCGCCGTACCTGAAAACACACATTTGTGTATTAAATTGGTTAGGAGGAATATATGAAATTATTGTTTATCGTCCTTAATAAAGAGGAGTTCCTGAACGACATTATTTCTATTATGGCTGAACTCGGAATCACCGGAGCGACGATTATTGATTCTGAAGGCATGGCGCATGCCTTGGCTTACGATGTCCCTATTTTTGCGGGATTGCGTAAAATTGTCGGACAGGAGAAGCAACATAACAAAACGATTTTTGCTTTAATAGAAGACGAAAATGTCCTGAAAGATTTCTATGCCATTCTTAAAGAAGAAAAAATTAATTTTGAAGAAGATGGCATGGGGGTTATGTTCACTGTGCCCGCGGATGATGTCGTTAAATAAAAAATTGTTCCCCGGGCCCTGTAAGGTGAAAATCCTGCTTTTTTGCCTGTGAGGCGTCATGGGGGATATGTGATGAAAGAAGATAGCTCATTGTAACGCAGAATTTACAATGGGTTATTTTTTTTGCCCCGGGAGCGTTTTGTCCTGTGCGGCGGTCTGCAGAGATAAAAATTGACAGATAAATAATTGAGTGGTAAACTTTTTGTGTAGACAAAATTATTTTCACACCTCACGCCGGCCACCCACGGTAAGCCAGACGCCAGGAAATGGGATTCTTGTCATCAGGGCATGCCTTTTGTCCGGGGGAAACACATTTTGGAATAAGAGGGGGCGGAAAAGCAGCACGTGAACAAGTTAAGGGCAGGGTTAAACAACATGAGGAGACGCGTATGTCCAAAAAAGAATTAATTGATAGCTTGTACATTGATAAAAAGCTGGCAGACGATATAAACTTCAACGCCTATTATCAGATCGTTCAGAGCGGGCTGGCCCGGGAAATTACCGTTAACGGCAGAAAAATGGTTTCTTTAGGAACAAATGATTATCTGGGCATCGCTAATAATGCCGTCATCAAGAAGGAGGCGACGAAGATTTTAGAGACTTTCGGTTTGAGTTTGTGCGGGACCCCTATTGTCGTCGGACAGTCCGCTGTCAACCGGGAACTGGAACTGGCTACGGCCCGTTTTCTTAAACAGGAAGATGCTTTGGTCTTTCCTTCCTGTTATCAGGCCAATATGAGCCTGTTTCAGCTCATGGCCGGGGAGAACGATGTTATTATTGCCGACAAAGAGATTCATTCATCCCTGTTAAACGGTGTGGCCTTATCGAAAGCGGCGTTTAAGATTTTCCCGCATAATGATATGAACAAACTTGAGAAGACCCTCTTGCGGTGTTGTCATTATCGCGTCAAGTTTATTGTCCTGGAAGGGCTTTACAGCACCAACGGAGACACCCCTCCGCTTAAAGAACTCACGGATGTTGCCCGCAGGCACGACGCTTTTGTGATCGTTGATGATGCCCACGGGTTGGGGGTCTTGGGGCGGGAAGGCCGGGGAATTCTTGAACTGACGGACACTTATCAGGATGTGGATTTGATGACCGGGTCTTTCGGCAAGGCTGTCGGGACGTTTGGCGGGTTTATCGCCGGCAAGGCCGATATTATTGACGGCTTCCGTTATAAGGCCCCGATGTATTTTTATTCAACCGCATTGCCGCCTGTTATGGCCGGAGCGACCATCGCTTCTTTGCGCTACGTGGAAGATCACCCCCGGCTAAGAGAAAAAATCATGCGGCTCGCCAGGAAGCTGTATGAGGCCCTGGATCAGATGAGATTCAACCTGACCGGCTCAACGACCCCGCTGGTGTCGGTTGTGTTTAAGACCAGCGAAAACACGTTCCTGGCTGCCAAAATGCTTTCCGAGCGGGGCATTTATGGCGTCCCGTTCATCCCTCCGAGCGTCGCCAAGAACACGGCGCGGATCCGTTTAACGGTGAACGCCCTGCTGGAAGATGAGGACATCGATAAAACGATTTCAGCGTTTGAGGAGATAAAGCAGGAGAAGCCGGAATGGCTCCGTTGAAGTATTTTTTGGTTATGAACCCGACGGCCAGATCAGGCGGTGCGTATAAACAGTGCCGGCGGATTATTTCCGAAATGAAGCTCCGGAAGGTTGATTTTGATTATCAGATGACTTCGAGAAAGGATGAAGCCGTCGATATATCACGGCAGGCCGGGGAAAGGGATTATGATGTGGTGGTGGCTGTCGGAGGTGACGGCACGATCTGTGAAGTGATAACGGGCCTGCGGCAGAACAGCCCGGCCGCGTCCAGGACATTGGGCGTACTGCACGTCGGAACAAGTCCTGACTTTAACCGGTATTGTCATATCCCTGTCCGCCTTGATGAGGCCCTTGAAGCCTTGTTGGCCGGCAGAACCCGGAGCGTTGATGTGGGCAAAGTCTCTTTCCGGGACCTGGCCGGAGACGAAAGAGTGTTTTATTTCGGCAGCAGCGTCAACGTGGGGCTTGGGCCGCATATCGCCGGTAAGGCCAATTCACGTTATAGAAAATACCTGGGGGATTTTCTGGGGACGCTGGTGTCTTCCTTAACAGCTGTCTGGAATTTTCAGGGTGTTGATTTGAAAGTGAAAATAGACGGAGAAAAGACGGACTTCACATCTTTAATCAATTTAACCGTCGGTAAAGATCCGTATCTGGCTTCCGGGATGAGAGTCTTTAGTGATGTGCTTCCTGATGACGGGAAGCTTTTTTTGTTCTCATTAAGAAAAGGCAGCTTGTTTTCATTGCTTGCGAACGTCCCTAAACTGTATGTCGGTGATTTCATGGAGTACAAACATGCGGGCATGCGTTATGGCCGAAAGGTTGAAGTTTGTTCGGAGCGGGAGGACGTCTTTATTGAATTCGACGGTGACATGAGGGGGAAACTCCCGGCAACCATTGAGGTGCTGCCAAAGAGTTTAGAGGTGATTGTCTCATGAACAGCGGAATACGGAAAGTCTTTGTGACCGGGGCTTCGGGGTTTATCGGCAGTCATCTGGTGGACCGTTTAGTGGCCGGTCAATATGAGGTGACGGTTCTGCTGCGTCCGGGCAGTGATCTGCGGTTTCTCCCGGTAGACAAGATCAAAATTTGCTATGGGGATATTAGGGACTCTGCCGGAGTGACGGAAGCGATGAGCGGCTGTGACGCCGTTTTTCATGTGGCCGCTTTGGCTTCTGACTGGGGCCGGAAGAAAGACTTTCATGAAATCAATGTTCAGGGGACCCGCAATGTTGTTCGTGCGGCCAAGGAGCAAAGAGTGAAAAAGGTTGTTTTGGTAAGCAGCATTGCTGTTTTGGGTGAAGAGGATGAAGAAAAGCCCAAGCCGGAAGAAGCCCCTTACCGGCCGGACATGCCATATTTTCTGTCGGCTATTTTTCCGTCAGATATGAATTATTACCGCGAAACGAAAATGCTGGCGGAGCAGGAAGCCGTTGGCATAGCCGGGGAAGGTGATTTGAATTTGGTCGTGATACGTCCGGTCTGGGTTTATGGCCCCAGGGAGTTTCATTCGGGGCCGTATGAATTCTGCCGCGCTGTCTTGCAGGGGATGCGGGTCATGCCGATGGGACGCACCAATAGATTTCACGTTATTCATGTGAAAGATCTGGTCCGGGGCATGCTGCTCGCCTTGGAAAAGGATTTATCCGGGGTTCATGTTTTTAACATGGGTAATGACCGGGCCCCGAACATCCGGGAATATTTTAATTTATATTGCCGGAATTTAGGGATAAGACCGCCGGTATATCTCCCTTTGTGGGTCTTTTATCCTTCAGCCGTGTTTTTGGAACTTATGGCGAAGCTCCTGGGAGCCAAAGAACCTTTTCTTTTGACCCGGGCCCGGGTCAAGATGTTTTATTGTCATAATGTTTATGCTACGGCCAGAGCCGGGGATGTTTTGGGTTTTAAACAGACGGTGTCCCTGGAGCAGGGTGTCGCAGAAACAGTCCGCTGGTGGCGGCAGAATGGTTTCCTGCCAATCCCCTATGACAGACAGAGGCCCTTGCAACAGCAGTTTGTTGTCGGTTTCGGCCGCATATTATTAGATGTGACAATGGGCCTGACAATTTTTTTGCGGTATTTCGTCCGTTTGTTGAAGGGGGCGATAACCTTGAAACAGTATGCTTTTTTCGTTAAAAGAATGCTTCTCCTCTCGAAAGTCCTCGGGTATAACAAGGCCGTAAAAATAAATAATGTCTATAAAATACATTTGTATCTTCCGGCTTTTCCAAGCAGGGCTTTTTATAAAGCCATCGATAAATTTTTGATCACCGATGATGCAACCTATCCGACAACAGTTGTTTTTTCCATGACAAAAGCCTGCGGGTATCACTGCCGGCACTGCTATCAAAAACGTGACGCCGGTGAAGACCTGCCGGAAGCCGATCTCTTGCGGCTCGCCCGTGATATTCAGCATGCCGGTATAAGTATGTTTGATATCGAAGGCGGCGAACCTTTATTAAAATATGAACGTTTGCTAAAACTCATCGGGTCTCTGGACTCTGAGAGGGAAGTCTGGGTGAACACCACGGGGCACACATTAACTTATGAAAAGGCCTGGCGTCTCCGGCAGGCCGGACTTTTCGGAGTGATGGTCTCCCTGCATCATTGGGAGGCTGAAAAGCACGATGAGTTTGTGGGCTTTGAAGGAGCTTTTCGGATCGCCTGCAAGGCGATCCGCATATTTGCAGATACAGGTGTTACGGCTGTCATCAATTGCTGTCCTTCCCGGGAGATGATAATGGATGACGGCATAAAAAAGATATTGCAGCTTGGCAGGGAACTAGGCTGCAGTTTTGTGCAGGTTATTCATGAAAAACCTGCCGGGGGATGGCTCCGGAGGGGGAACACTTTAATGGATCGGGAGCTGATCGCCCGTCTTTGCGCCGATCACTGGCGTTTGAACAAGGCCAGGGAGCTTCGGGATTTCCCGTCGCTTTCCATGCAGGTTTTTGAATCTTCCCCCGAGGCCTTCGGATGCACGGCCGGGGGAATCGAGCGTTTTTATGTGAACGCTCACGGAGAAATTCAGCCCTGTGAATTTTTAAATGTTTCCTGCGGCAATGTTCAAGAGGAGCCTTTTTCTGTGATTTTTGACCGTATGAGGGCACATTTTAAGAAGCCGTGTCTAAGTTGGCTGTGTAATTCCGAGCATGGCAGGATACGCCGGTATATAGAAGAGAAGAAGATTACGGCATTCCCAGTAACGGGTGAGGATGCGCTGCAGCTTATGGAGCAGTTTCAAAACAAGGAAGAGGTCCCCCTGTATAAAAAAATGCGTCTGATTGAAAAGGTCTAGTATGATATTTTCCAGGAGTGTTATTTTAAATTATATAAAATCCATGCGTCCGTATTTGTTTTTTATCTCCGGCATGACAGGGTGCCTGGGGATAGCATTCTGCGGGGCAGAGATCACTCCTTTTAGAACGGCGCTTGTTTTGACCGTCGTTTTTGTGGGGTGGGGCGTCAACCAGGTCATCAATGATCTGTTGGGACTTAAAGAAGACAGAATCAATGCGCCCCGCCGGCCGCTTGTCACGGGACGACTTCCGGTCGGTTCGGCTGTGGGTATAAGCGCGGGATTATTTGTATTGGGGGCCGGAATAACGCTTCTATTAAATCCATATGCTTTAACCCTGTATGTGCTCGTTTTTCTCCTCAATATCGTTTATGAATATTCCAAAAGAATTCTTATCCTGGGGAATATTGTTTTTGGCTGTCTTGTTGCGCCGTGTCTTTATTACGGTGCCATGTGTTTGAACGGAAAAGGGCTGGAAATTATGGCGGATGCTCAGTTAGCTGTCCTGGCTTTAGGCGTGATTCTCATGAATGTGGCAGTCGCTTTTTATACGTATTTTAAAGATTATCAGGGGGATAAGGCGGCCGGGATCAAAACGATTGTTGTCAAGTTGTCTCCCGGAAAAGCAAAATATCTGAACGTTATGATGAGCAGCCTTCCCTTCGGGATTGTTGTTTTCATGTTCTTTTTCGATCCCTGGAAAGGCTGTATTAATCCCTTTTTTACGGGATTGATGGTATTGACTTTTCTGATCATGCAGTACACGGCCGTGTTGTTTTTTCGGAACGCACACGGTGAAAAGACATATTACTCGCTGAAATGGACATTCAGGGGCGCGGTACTCTATGAGACCGGTTTTATAGCTTTGCTGCATCCGTTTCTTTCCGGGATGCTTTACCTGATCAATTTTGTCCTTATTGGCTGGTTATTTGATTTTCATAAAGATGCTTTGGCTTAGCGGAAAAAATTGATACAATATTTTATAAATAAAAAATGAAAGAGGAAAATATGAATATCCCTAAATGGATCAAACCCTTTTATATCGTGGCAGCGTTTTATGACGGTATTCTCGGAGCCGCTTTTCTTATTGCGCCGCTGGCCATTTTTCATGCCGTACAGATCCCCCCGCCCAATCATATCGGGTATGTCCAGTTCCCGGCCTGCATTTTGGTCATTTTCGCCTATATGCTTTTTAATATCGCCAGGGACCCCCTTGCCAACAGGAGTCTTATCATTTATGCTGTCCTGATTAAGCTCTCCTACTGCTTAGTCGTATTCCCGCACTGGCTGGCAGGTCAAATGCCCTGGATTTGGGTCCCGTTTGCATTCTTTGATCTGATTTTTATGATTATCTTTTTTATTTCCTATAAGAGTCTGCGGGCCTGAAAGAGCCGGCATAAAGCCGAAACGCATCCCGATGTCTTTTTTTCGATCCCGAAAAAAGATGTGGTGTATTCTGAAGGTGGGCTGTCAGAAAAAGATTTAGAAATAAAACATTATTATATTTTATGAAACGGTTAAGCATTATCATAAATCCCTCATCGGGCATGAAATACCCGGTCCTTTACACTTTAAATAAAGTGTTGTCCCGCCAGAAGGTGTCCTGGGACGTGCACGTCACTAAAAACAAAGAGGATGTTTCCCGGTTTGTGAAGCTTTCGGTTGCTGAAAACGCGGATGTGATCGTTATTTACGGCGGGGACGGAACGGTCCAGGAAGCCGCTGGAGCCTTGATTGGCGGAAAAACCCCGTTGCTTATTCTCCCGGGCGGCACGGCTAACGTGATCTCCAATGAATTAAGAATAGCCCAGGATGTTGAGAAAGCGGTTAATTTGTGCCTGGGCCAGCATCGTATCCGGGAGATTGATGTGGGACAGATGGGGCACAAGTATTTTTTGATAAGAGTGAGCAGCGGTTTTGAGGCCGAAGTTGTCAGAGAGACAAAACCGGATATCAAGACCAGGATCGGGTGGCTGGCCTATGCGCTGAACAGTTTAAAAGCGGCGTTAAAAACCACTCCGTCTCTGTATCAGTTAACATTAGATGGGAAGGAGTACGAGGAAAGAGGCCTGGCGTGCATTGTCGCCAATAGCGGAAATTTGGGTTTGCCGGGAATCTCCATATCATCTAAAATTCAGGTCGATGACGGGTTGCTGGACGTTATTATTATCAATCATACGGATTTAAAAAATATTTTTGAAGGAAGAAAGAATATTTTTCGTGGCTTCCTGAGGCACTGGCAGGTCCGGGAAATCGAAATCACATCCGATCCGAAGCAGCATTTTCAAAGCGACGGGGAGATTTTGAGGTATAAGTCTGTTCACATTAAGATTCTGCCTAAATCTTTAAAATTAATTACTCCTTAAAAAAGGGGAAAGATCGCTTCGATAGCCTTTGCGGAGGAAGGCTTGACAGGTCTCCGATTCGGTTTATAATAAATAAAAAAAAATTCTATTCGGATGGCCGTCCTATGCTGGACAGATATCTTGAAAAACTTCAAAGTTGTCCTTTAAAAAGCACTCCCAAAAGAATCGCTATTATCGAAATCTTTTATAAAAACAATAAGTTTTTGACTCCGGAGAAAGTATATGAAAAACTCCGCCGGAAATTTCGGCAGTGCGGCCTGCCGGGCGTTTACCGGAATCTTGAGTCTTTAACAGAGTATGGGATTTTGACCCGCATACATAAGTTTGACAATAACCGTTATTACGGCCTGTGCCATGCTGAAGGCGGGGTCCACCATCATCATATTGTCTGTATCCGGTGCGGCAAAGTCGGAGAGATTGCGGGATGCGATCTTTTTCGCAAGAGAAGTGTCAATGGCTTCAGGATTGTTGACCATTTTCTGCAGTTAGACGGGATTTGCGACAGCTGTCAGAAAGTTTAAAAATTTTTAAACATCAAACAGAAATAATTTCCATTTGTTATGTGCCAATACTGCGGGAATACAGGATTATGCGGACTATTCTGGGGTGTCATCGGGATGAAGGTCTGTCGATTTATATATGCTTTGTGGCAGAGGATCATAAAAAGGAGGAAAGGCTATTATGTTAAGAAGAATTCTCAATGAATTAAAGGAGCACTATCCCTTTACCTTGTTCGGGGCATTGACCGGGATTATTCTGATGATGATGTTTCGAGGGATGCCGCATGAAATTTCTCATCGCTTATTTTATATCTTTCATCCCCTGCACGTTTTTTTAAGTGCGGTTGTGACGACAGCGCTTTTTTGCCGCTACAAACCGCGTGAGAAAAGACGCGGCTTTCGTATCTGGAAGGTTTTAGCCGTGGGATATATTGGCTCTGTCGGCATCGGCACGCTGAGCGACTCCATTATCCCTTTCTGGGGGGAAATATTATTGGATATGCCGCACCGGCATGCCCATATCGGGGTATTGGAAAAGAGCTGGCTGATCAGTTCCGCCGCTTTTGCGGGGATCCTTTTAGCGTATTTCCGGCCTGTAACGAAATATCCTCACGCCGGGCACGTGCTTATCAGCACTTGGGCTTCGCTTTTTCACATGCTCATGGCCGCTGATCATACGCATCCCGCGTCTTATTTCGGGATATTTATATTTCTTTTCCTGGCCGTGTGGATTCCCTGCTGCTTAAGCGATATTGTGTTTCCGATATTATTTGTCAGACAACAGGAGTATCGGAATCGTAACGATTTTCATTGAAGAATGTTTGGATAATATCCTCTCTTTAAGAAGATCGTCAAAGGGCCCGAAAGGCAGATTCTGCCGGGGGAAACCCTGTCGTTGGGGCGGCCCGGAAAGATATTCCAGGGAGAGGAGAGCGCAGCCCGGAGACCCCTATTTGGGCTTGACACCCGTCCCCTCTTTATTATAATATCAAAATTCAATACAGGCTAACCCGGCGTACTTTTCGTACGGCCAAGAATATGGCTTCTTGGACAAGCCGGGACATTTTAGGAGTTCCTGTAATAATAAATAAAAGGCTTAAGAATCCGAGCATTTATCATATAATATATAAATAATAATATTACTATTAACGAACTGATACCGGATGATTTCGCAGAATCGGTTTCCCATGGAAGATATTTGGATTAATCTTAAAACGTTGAATTCTAGAGATGTATATTGAAAAAAGAAGCCGGTCGATATTAAAGACCATTTCCTGGCGTATTTGGGCAACGATTACGACGTGCACCATTGTTTATTTTTTTACGAAAAGATTTTTCCTGGCCGTGTCTGTGGGAGGCATTGAAATTATTGCAAAGATGATTTTATATTTCTTTCATGAACGTGTCTGGAATAAAATCTCTTTCGGCAAAAAAAGCGTCAAACCTTTTGTTCTCTGGTTTACGGGATTATCCGGGTCCGGGAAAAGCGCGCTGGCCAGCCGGGCCTACGATTATATCGCCGAAAAGGGATTGCGGGTGGAGCGTTTAGACGGGGATGTCGTCCGTTCGGTCTTCCCTAAGACCGGTTTTACAAAAGAAGAACGGGATAATCACATCAAGAGGGTCGGATTTCTTGCTTCTATGCTTGAACGTAACGGAGTTATTGTTGTGTCTTCCTTTGTTTCGCCTTATCAGGATGCCCGCAATTTTGTCCGCGATTTGTGTCAAAATTTTGTGGAGATTCATGTCGACACGCCGATTGAGATATGTGAACAGCGTGATGTTAAAGGATTATATAAAAAGGCTCGGGCCGGAGAAATCAAATATTTTACGGGTATCGATGATCCTTATGAAAGACCGCAGAACCCTGAAATTGTTATCAAGACCGAGGGGCAGACGGTAGAAGAAACATTTTCTTGCCTTAAAAAACAAATAGACCGCTATTTGAATATATAGGCGTGTATTTTTAACGAGGGCACCGGATGTGGACCATTTAACAGAACTCGAAAATAAAAGTATTTATATCTTGAGAGAAGCCTATGCGAATTTTAAAAATCTTTGCATGCTCTGGTCCATTGGCAAGGACAGTACTGTGCTGTTGTGGCTTGCCCGCAAGGCGTTTTTCGGGCACGTCCCGATCCCCCTGGTGCATATCGACACAGCGTATAAGATCCCGGAAATGATCGAATATCGTGACCGGCTCACCCGGGAATGGCATTTGAATATGTTTTACGGCCAGAATCAGGCGGCTCTGGCAGAAAAACAAACTTTTCCGGACGGACAAGTGGACCGTCTGCGCTGCTGCCGGCTTCTTAAAACCGACGCCCTTAAGAGTACGCTGGAGGGAACAGGGCCGCGTTTCCGTTTCAATCATGACAAGGATCTTTATGAGGAATATACAGGCACCGAGTCCTTCACCGGGGTCATCGTCGGCATTCGCTCCGATGAAGAGGGCTCAAGATCCAAAGAGCGGTATTTTTCCCCCAGGGACAAAGAGAGCCTTTGGGATATTGGCGATCAGCCGCCGGAATTTTGGGATCAGTTTAATACAGATTTTTCTGAAGGCACACATTTAAGGATTCATCCTTTGCTGGATTGGACGGAGTTGAATATCTGGGAATATATCAAAAAAGAAGGGATTCCGACCGTTTCTCTGTATTATGATCAGGGAAAGGGAACGCGCTACCGGTCTCTCGGCTGTTATCCCTGTACTCTCCCGGTGGAATCTACCGCTAAGAACGTCGATGATATCATCGAAGAATTAAGGACCGGTAAATTTTCCAATATCGCTGAGCGTTCCGGCCGGGCGCAGGATAAAGATGACGGCGGGGGGCTGGAAACCTTGAGAAGAGAAGGTTATATGTAAGGCGGAACCGGCCGGCTTTCGAGTTTTGTTCAGGACATTGTTTCGGTTAATCAATATATAGTTGCGGCAACTCTTTAATATTATGACATCTCAATTCATGAATATCGTTATTGTGGGACACGTTGACCACGGCAAAAGCACTATCGTGGGCCGCCTGCTGGCAGATACCGGCTCTCTGCCCCAGGGGAAGCTTGAGCAGGTCCGTCAGCAATGTGAAAATAATTCCAAACCCTTCGAGTATGCTTTTCTGTTAGACGCTTTAAAGGATGAACAAGCCCAGGGCATTACCATAGATTCTGCCAGGGTTTTTTTTAAGACGTCCAAACGCCACTACATCATTATTGATGCTCCGGGACATATCGAGTTCTTGAAGAATATGGTCACCGGGGCTGCGCGGGCCGAAGCGGCCCTTTTAGTGATCGACGCCAAGGAGGGGGTTCAGGAGAATTCCTGCCGACACGGCTACATGCTGTCTATGCTGGGAATAAAACAGGTCGCTGTCCTCGTGAACAAGATGGACCTCGTTTCCTATGAGGAGGATGTTTTCAGACAAATCAGTCAACAGTATCAGGAATTTTTGGAAAAGATTGGAATTCAGGCGACATGTTTTATCCCCGTCAGCGGACGGGAGGGAGATATGATTTCCGAACGGCAGGAGAATTTAAGCTGGTACTTCGGGAAAACCGTCTTTGAAATATTAGATGAATTTCATAAAAAGGATATTGATGAAAATTTGCCGTTGCGGATGCCGGTCCAGGATATTTATAAATTCACGAAGTTCCAGGATGACCGCCGTATCATCAGCGGAACGATCAGTACCGGAACCGTCAACGTGGGGGATGAAGTTGTTTTTTATCCCTCCGGCAAGAAGAGCTATGTCAAATCCATTGAAATGTTTAACCAGCCTGCTGTGCCGGGGATCGGGGCCGGTTATGCTGTTGGACTGACGTTAACCGAGCAGATTTATGTTAAAAGAGGAGAAATGTTAACCGCTTTTCATGGCCATCCCCCGGAGGTCACCTCCAGAATTAAGGTTAATTTATTCTGGATGGGACGGGCTCCCATGGAGCTGGGTAAAACATATCATCTCAAACTCGGGACTATGAAAGTCCCGGTAGAGATTGAAAAAATAGAACAAGTCCTCAACGCGTCCAACCTGGACAGCACTGATACGGCCCAGAAGATTGCCCGCCACGAGGTGGCAAAGTGCATTTTGAAAATGCCGCGGGCCATCGCCTTTGATCTGGCTGACAGAATAAGCCCGACCAGCAGATTCGTTATTGTTGACCAAAACAACATATCCGGCGGCGGGATTATTTATGAGGCGCTCGAGGACGCCCAATCCCAGGTCAGGCAAATGGTCATCGAACGCAATTACCGGTGGATTATGAGCAATATTTCCCGGGAGCAGCGTTTTGAAAGATATGGGCAGAAAGCCGCTTTGATTTTAATAACCGGACGGCGGGATGCCCCTCGCAAAGAAATAGCCCGGGCCTTGGAGGAAAGGCTCTTTATGCAGGGAAAGCTGGTTTACTTCTTGGGGATCGGTAACGTCATTCACGGTCTGGATGCTGATTTAACGAATGATCCCGACACTCACCCGGAACATTTCCGCCGGCTTGCGGAGGTCGCCAACATCATGTTGAATATGGGGACAATACTGATTATAACGGCGATAGAGCTGCAAAAGTCTGACCTGGAGATCATTCATACCTCGATTGATGACGACCAGATCAAAACGGTCTGGGTGGGGGATGAGGATTCCTCATCCGGGATGGCTGATTTGCATGTTGCAGAACACAGTCCGCGAGAGCAAGTGGTTGAGAAAATATTAGAATTGATTCATACCAATTTATCTTCTTAACGGAAAAGAATCCTCTTTGACCCATTTCATGAGACCTTCCGCGATATCTTAAGGCAAATAATCTTAACTAATGTATTGTCGTTTATAGTAGTGGTACTATAGGTGGGCCCAGTAAAAGGTTGGAATGTTATTTCTTAGATTCAGAGTTCCAGTTTGTTGTCCGCACAGTTAAGGACATAGAATCCCCGGCTGTTTAAGCTGTTTTCCCTGTTATACAACATTTCGGAGTCATCCAATTGCCGGAAAATCCCTCCGGCTTCTTCTGCAATGCACTGCATCGCCGCCGTATCCCATTCCATCGTGGGGTTGAAGCGGTAATAAATCTCTGCTGCGCCCTGGGCCACCAGGCACCCCTTTAAAGAGCTGCCGGATTTTTTGATATCGGTGATCGCGTTTTTATCGATAACACGCTGCAGCTGTTCCGAGGCATGTGACCGGCTCATGACAAGCCGTATGTCTTTCTTCCGCTCGGAAACATAAATCCTACAAGCATGATGGTTTTTCACATGATAGGCCCCTTGACCTTTCACCGCATAATACATTTCGTGCGTCACCGGGACATAGATCACCCCGAGCACGGCCCTGTTTTCATAGGAAAGCGCGATATTGACCGTGAACTCCCCGTTTCTTTTTATGAATTCCTTCGTGCCGTCCAGAGGGTCGACAATCCAACACCATTTATTGGCTAACCGGCGGCGGTCGTCTTGGGATTCCTCAGACAGCAGCGCATAGTCCGGGAAGGTTTCGGAGAGGGTTTTAACAATAATGTCATTGGCTTTCTTGTCGGCTGAAGTCAGCGGGCTTTTATTGTCTTTCATCTCGACTTGAAATGCCCGGCCGTGATATATGTCTAAAATGGCTTCCGCGGCCCGCTGTGCGGCTGTTTGGGATATTTCTAGTTCTTTAGTAAGATTCATGTGTTATCCGGATGTTTGAAAAATCGATTTGTAGCATTATAGCATAATAACTTTTGGAAAAAAGCGATAACGGGTGGTTTCCCGGAAGGCACCTATTATAGATCATGTTAAGAGAAGGCGGGGCAGGTGACATATTTTATAGTTGTAAGACGCAGGGGGCTATACTATAATTTTTAAAAACTAAAAGAATTAGACTAATAAGACAAATCCTTTAACCCTAGACGTCTAAATCAATTCTATTGCCTTGCATACACTGAATCTCATTAAACGGGTACCCGCATCGGAAAAGAGCCGGTCTGTTCTGGTTTTTGTGTTATTATCCGTTATTACGGTTTTCTCTTTCGGGACAAGATTTGCGGCCTTCAGCATCAGCACAAGAGAAAAGCGGGTGACGACTGACGAAAATGTGTATTTTTGTATCGCCCGCCAGCTGAAAAAAGATCCGTTGGCCTATAACACACAGGGATTTGTTGAACACCATTCTTCTCCCGAAGGACTCCCGCCGTATATGTTCAGACCGCTTTTTAAGCATCCTCCGGTATATTCTTATCTTGTCGCTTTATCCTTGAAGATCTTCGGGACTAAACCGTTTGCCGTTATATTCGTTTCACTTGTTTTCGGCTGCCTGACCATTCCCTGTGTCTATCTCTTGAGCCGGTCCTGCTGCAGCCGTAAAGTCAGTTTGTTGGCTGCGTTGCTTGCTGCCAGCGATCCCGTCAGCATTATTTGTTCCCAAAAGATATGGTTGTCCACGACGTTGACGTTTTTTGTCCTTTTGGCCGTTTATTTCTATATCAAAGGAGTTCAGACCCATAATCCTGCGCTGTTTTTGTGGGGGGGCTGCTCTGTGGGGTTGGCCGGACTCACAAAATATCCCGGTTTCTTAACAAGTATTTCTGTCCTGCTGTCGGTATATTTCTATGACAGAAGAACGCTCAAACAACCTTTGTTCCTCATAAGCCTTTTTTTGCCGATACTGATGGCCGTCCCGTGGATTTTCTGGAATTTCCATGTCTACGGGGGGAATTATATTTATCAATTCCTCGGAGAACACGGCTTTTCTGTTTCTGTGAAAAGCCGGATATTTATTCTGGTTCTTTTAGCCTGTTTCTTTGGTGCTGTTATCCTTGCGGCTAAACGGAAAAAGGCCGGGGCGGAACCGGGCTTTCAGTTTAAGGCCGACCATATCCGTATCATCCGTCCGTCCGTCATCCTGTTTCTCGCGTATTTTTTGTTGGAACCCTTGATGAGGGGGGGCTCTTTCTCTCACTTCCCCCAGACAACATGGTTCCATGCGGATTTTATCCAGGAATACGGCTGTTTGTTTTATTTGCGGAAACTTGTGGAGTTTTCGCTGTTATCCGTTGTGGCTTACGCGGCTTTTTTTATGAAAACCCCGGAAGACGCACGCTTTCTTGGCTGGATGAAAATGAATGTCATCGTCTATTTTATTTTTTATTCACTTTACGGGAATTACCAGTCCCGGTATATTCTGATGGCGATTCCTTTCTTAATGATATTGGGCGCGCATACGTGGGCTTTTGTTTTTCAAAAAATCATGTTCATGCCACAGGATGTCCTGAAGAAATTATCGTATATTTTATGGACGGGGTTGTTAATCGTAAGCCTGCTCAAAACGGTTCTCATTAATATCAATGTGAGTTTTATAAACAATATGTGTTATTTTTAACCGGCGATATTGTCTCTATCTTCGGGGGGAGTCCCCGAAGAGCGGCTGTGCTTGTTGCTGCCCGGAAGGGATACGGCCGTAAGTTGACGAGGGGATAGTGTTTGTGAGGGCATAATATGTCGGATATTTTAAAAGGTTTGTACCCCCAGCCGTTTCTCAACGGATTCCGCGGTGAGAGTGCGGTGATGTATTCTCAAATTTATATCATGATCGGCGTGCTGTTTTTGCTGGGGTGTTGTTTTTGCGGGCTGAGACGGGGCCGGGGGCTGGCCGCCGGTCCGTTTGACCCGAAGAAATCAGCCCTCGGTCTCGTTACGGCATTTTTCGTCATCATAACTGTATTGCAGACGCTGGGGCATATGCTGTATTTTCAGATGCAGCATGCCAAGATCCGTTCCCTGAGCGCTCATGAAAAGAGATCTTTGTTTTTCGGCGGGCCGTATAATTTTTCCCGGGAATTGTTGCGGAATTTCCCCGGGACGTGCCGGGGCGTTTTAGTCTCGGATCTGGATACTTCCGTGGATCCCGGCTCCACCGCATTGCGTATCATCGCCTACGCCTTATTGCCCAAGGTGAACTTGCGGGCGCATGAGCAGACGCCTCCGGAATGCATCGTCTATTTCAACAAGGAAAACGCCCGTGATGCGGTCCCGGAGAATTATGTGGTGGCTTATGAAGTCAATGAGAACAATCTGTTAGCGGTCAGAAAGAACCCTTGATATGTCCCATGTTTTTCCATTAGTCCTCACGATACTTCTTCCCTTAATCCTCGGTTTCGGCGTCCTGAATTTGCTGCCGATACGGTTGCCCTGGCTTGTCGTTATGAGCGTGTCTTACGGCTTAGGGCTGGGCGTCCTCTCGCAAGGTATGCTCCTGTTAGATATCCTCGGCATCGGATTCCGGCCGCAGGCGATTATCCTCTTCCAGCTCGTTCTTATTGTTTTATGCTTTATAGCCGGCATGAGGAAGTATAAAGGGGGGAAGTCCCGTCTTCTTGCGGACGGGGATTCTCTGTGGGGCGGCAGCTTTTTCTCGGAAGAGTATACGGGCAAGGAAAAACTGGTTCACGCTTTGATTCTCAGCATAAGCATCTATTATGTGCTCTTTATTTTTAACCGGGCCGTTGAATTACCCATATATGGCTGGGATTCTTTTTCAACGAGTCTGCATAACGCAAAATTGTTTTATTACGACGGCTCTCTGAAGAATTTGCCCCATGTGCCGTACCCGGTTTATCCTTTACTGATGCCCTTCCTTTTTATCTGGAGTTCCTGTAACTTCGGTTTCTGGGAAGACCAGTTGACCAAGATTTTTTTTCCGCTGTACTTTGTGACTTTTGTGCTGATTTACAGTCACTGCCTGTATAAGTTGATAAATAGGAAATGGGCGCTGTATGGGATTTTTCTTCTTCTGTCGTCTAACTTGCTTTTATTTCATGCGGTGATGGAATACCGGGATATCATCTTGCTTTATTACACGTGTTCGGCCGTCCTTTTCATGATCATGTGGAGGAAAAGCCGGGAGGGAGGCTGGCTCATTCTTTCCTCCCTGTTCGTCGGGTTCGGGACCTTCACAAAAGTGGAAGGGAATCCGTATCTAGTCGTTCAACTGCTTTTGTTTATGTATATTCTGTTTCATGAAAAAAGCCTGCCGGGCCTGGCGAAAACCAAACTGTTTCTGCAGTACGCGTTCCCCTGCACGGCGATCCTGCTGCTCCATTACGTTTATAAAATGTCCCGGGGCATTTCAACGATGGCTTATGCTTCGCTGAACTTCCGCAATCCGCAGGAGACGATTCTTCCGGTCATGAAAATATTCGGGGAGAGTCTGTTCCTGTCGGCGAACTGGAATCTCACCTGGCTGCTGTTGTGCGTGAGCCTGGTTGTTCATCGGCGAAAAGTATTGAAAGATGTTAATCTTCAGGTTCTTTTGGGCGGGCTCGTCATGTTTATATCGATATTCCTGATGTTCGCGATATTTTCTTCTGTTTTATCCGTTCACGTCAACTCGCATAATACGGCCAGCCGGCTTATTCTGCAGATTTTCCCGCTCGCCACGCTGTTAATTGTTTTTCTGAATGCGGAACCGTAAAAGGCTCTCCAGGCCACCCGTTACGTCAGGTTTTTTGCGCGATAGCCATCAGGGAAGACCCGATGACGGGGGCTTTCAGGAATTTTGTTTCGGTGTTTTTTAACCCGTTGAGGATAGCCAGAGCAAAAGCAGAAGGGGGCTTGAACCCCCGGTCAAAGATCTCTTTGCGTGGCTGTTTTTTATCCGTTATAAGTTTTCTCATAAACAAAAGAGGGACCATGCTGAATCCCCAGTATCGCATGTCGATGACGTGCAGCTGGACGCGGGTCAGCTCCGCACGCAGGGATGTTTTGTTGTATCTCCTGAGGTGCCCCATGACGACATCATAAGCGCTGTGGAATGTCTGCAGGGCCGGAACATTTATGAACAGATACCCTCCGCTTTTCAAATGGAACAGGCAGGATTCCAGGAGGGATGTTGTTTCGGCAATATGTTCGAGTACGTCAAACAGAAAGAGGAAGTCGTACTTTTCTTTAAGGGCGGAATGCCTGTCATGGATGTCATACAGGTACAAATCGCCCGCAAGGTCAGCATTCGCCTGCAGGGCGGCTAAATCCATGTCTATCCCGTCTATCTTCCAGCCGGTCCGGGTCATGATTTGTTTGCGCAGGACCCCCTGCCCGCAGCCTATTTCAACGCCCAGACTGTTTGGGGTGATGTTGAGGCCCCCCACGGCCTGCATTTGGTTCAGCAGGACTTTCATCCTCCATTGCAGCCAGAAGTGATTTTCGTCCGCGAGATTGTACCATTCCTTCGGGAAAGAAAAATTTTCAACTTTGGAAAGATGATGGATGTCCATGGCTCGGTCGTCTAGCGATTTGAGTCCGCAGGGGGACGGGTGCTCAATCCCAGGGACTGGTCGATGAGGAAATGCGGCCGGTTTTTGACTTCATCAAAGATATTCCCGATATATTCACCGATAATGCCCAAGACAAAAAGCTGCAATCCCCCGAAGAAAACGATTAATGTTGATGTTGACGACCACCCCAAGATGTCCGCCCCGGTCAGCATTTCCCTGAGTACGAGATAAATGCCGCAGACGATGCTTAATAAAGAAAGCAATATGCCTGTCACGGAAATAAATCGCAAAGGGATTTTGGAAAATGTGATGGAGGCATTGATGGCCAATAATATCAGTTTGGTCAGCGTATATTTGGGCTTGCCGGCCAAACGCTTGTGCCGTTCGTATTGAATGCCGATTTGTTTGCCGCCGTACCAGCTCCGTAATCCGCGTAAAAAAGGTTCTTTCTCATAAAGGCTACAGAGGAAATCAGCCACATTCCGGTTAAAGACGGAAAAGTCTCCCGAATTGATGGGAACGTTAAACGGAACAATGAATTTATAAAAACGGTAAAACAGGGCATAGCAGACACGTTTAAAGATGATTTCCTTCCGTTTCTCCCTTATGGCGTAGACGACGTCGTAACCCTCCCGGCATTTGGCAAAGAACTGCGGCAGGATTTCCGGAGGGTCCTGGCCGTCGGCATCCAGCAGGGCAATATATTCCCCGGTGCAATATTTTATGCCGGCGTAAAAGGCATTCTGATGGCCGAAATTGCGGAGAAACTTAATGCCTTTTATGTGAGGGAATTCCTTGTGGAGTGACTGGATAATATCCCATGAGGAATCGGTGCTTCCATCATCAATACAGATGATTTCATAAGGTTCCTGCAGGGAATCCAGGCTGTGAAGAACTCGTCTGAGGATGTCTTCCAGGCAGCTTTCTTCATTAAAAACCGGCAGAATAACGGAGTAGACACATTTCATAAGTTTTATTTCATAGAAATAATGGTTAATGTGAAGATGCCTTTATCGTAAGTATAATATGAATTGCCGGGGAAACCAATAATATTGTATATCATTTTTACCGGATTCTTAGGAATATTAAAGCGAAAAAAGGAGCCGGGGAGGCCCCTGATGCTTTGTTATAATGGGTTGCAGAGGTTTTCTCTTTAAGGTAGAATGGCGGGATAAGAGAACAGGGAAACGGGGCGGCGCCCTTTAAAATATCAATGAGGCTTTTTAAGAAACGAGGTTTTATTAAGACATGAAAATAGGAATCATTGGATTACCGCAAGGCGGGAAAAAGACTTTGTTTGAAATTCTTACCGGACAGAAATTGGCGGAGCACTCTTTCTCAGGGAAGCAGGAGGTCAAGGCCGGATCGGCCCTTGTCCGCGACGCGCGCTTTGACAGGCTTGTGGAGATGTATCATCCCCAGAAACTCTCCCCGGCCACCATCGATGTGGTTTTACTCCCGAAGTTTGACAAAGAAACGGTCGCCAGCGGCGAGTTTGCCAAAAGCCTGGAGCCTTGCGACGCTTTGTGTCATATTGTCCGCGTCTTTAGCGATGAATCCGTCTTCCATGAAGAGGGGACCGTTGATGCTTTAAGAGATATTGAGAACGTATTTACTGAACTGATTTTGAGGGATTTGATGCTGGTGGAAAAACGGCTCGAAAGGATGGAGCTTGAACAGAAGAAAGGCATCGCCTCTGCTGCCCAGAAAACGGAGAAAGAGATCCTGATGCAGATGAAAGAAATCCTGGATCAGAATAAACCGCTTATCCGTTTCAGCATGCCGGAAGAGCACCAGAAGTTGATGTCTATGTACAATTTTATGACGAGAAAATCGATGATCCTTGTCCTGAATATCGACGAAGGGGCCCTTGCGGATGAAAGCCTGCTGCGGGACGTCAGGGAAAAATATTCAGATTATGACGCTAGGATTATGCAGATATCCGCCAAAATTGAAGCCGAACTCGCTTCCCTGGAAGAAGAGGAGAGGGCGGAATTCCTGCGCGATTTGAATATCAGGGAGTCCGCTTTAAACCAGTTAAGTGCTTTATGCTTTGAGTCTTTGGGTTTGATTTCCTTTTTTACCGTCGGCCCAACGGAAGTCCATCAATGGACCGCGAGAAGAGGCTCTCTGGCTCCGGAAGCGGCCGGGGTCATTCATTCTGACCTGGAGAGGGGCTTTATCCGCGCCGAGATATTCAAGTGCCGTGATTTGTTTGAACTGGGCAGTGAACAGGCGGTGAAAGAATCCGGCAAATGGATGTTGAAAGGGAAAGATTATGTGATTGAAGATGGCGATATTATGCTTGTGCGGTTTAATGTCAGCAAATAATTTCCGATCCCCCGCCCCCGCCACACAGCCGGCAGGCTTTTTCCGGCACAACGTTTAAATCCTCCGCGCCTTTTTCTCTTTTCTCAGTTTTACTCGTTCGGGCAGAGTTATTTCGGAATGCGAAAATTTATATCGTTTTTTCAGGCCTCCGGCCAGCGGAGGAAAGATAAAGAGGGCGGTCATGGCCGCAACAATGGTTCCGATGGCGATGGAGCCGCCGAATCTTTGTGTGGGGGGAAAAGACGAGAAAAAGAATATCCCGAACCCCGAGGAAACAATGAGCATGGACGTGATGATGGGTTCCCACATTTTTTTCCTCACAACAAGCCAGGTCGTTGTCTTATGCGCGTATTGTTTTTTCAGCCGGCGGAACTGGGCGATCATATGGATCATGGCATCAATGCCTATGCCGATGGCCACATTGGATGCGGGCGCGGCAATGATATCCAGGGGGATTCTCCAGATGCTGAATGCCCCTAAAATACACAAGGGGATGGTCATAACGCTGAAGGTGACAGCCATGCTGATCCTGAAGGAACGGGAGAATATTAAACTGAATAAAGCAAATAAAAGAATCAGCCGTCCAAGACCGAAGATGAGGCTCGAGGCCACGAGTTTGGAAAGATGTCCCTGCAGGGCATAAATCCCGCCAACCAGGTGGGGCGTGAAATTATGGGCTTCGATGATGGCTTTGATTTCCTCAATCACTTTACTTCTCGGTTTGTCGCGTGTGAGTTCCTTCATGCGGAAAAGAAACATTCCGTGTTTTCTGTCTTTTGTGATGAAACTCTTGCCGATTTCGGCATAGCGGGGTTGCTCGATCCGGTTAAAAAATCTCTTCCAGCCATAGAGAAAGAAAAACGGAGAACGTTTTCCTTCCGCCATAAGGGAATGAATGGAAAGCACGGCTCCGGTATCCGGATGCTCCTCCAGTTCTTCCTGCAGTTCTTCCAGCTTCCGGTAAACCTTGTTGGAGCCGAAAGATTCTCCGGAACGGGTTTTGACAATAATGACAAGCGGACAGCTGCCGCCTCTTTCATCGATTAAGGTTAATCCCTGCGTGATGTTGCCTTTAGGCGAAAAATACGAGAGCAGACTGGGGTCGATGTCAATGTTGTTTAATTTCGGGGATGCGATGATGATAAAGAGAATAATAGGCGTAATAACAAGATGCGAGTGTGTTTCCAATTGAAAGAACAATAACCGTAAGAGGTCCTTCAGGGTATGATCCTCCCTTAGGGGCGACGATTCCTTAAGCCGCAGAAAGGCCGGGAAGATGCTGAAAGCGACGATGAAAGAGATGAGCGTTCCGATGGACCCGGAAATCCCCAATTCGTTGATCGGTTTGGCCGGGACCAGTAAAAGACTTGCGAAACCAAAGAATGTTGTCAGCATGCACCAGAAGGACGCCGGGCAGGTTGTCCGGATCGCTTCCCGGGTAAATGATTTCGGGGTTGTTTCCGTCTGATGAATATTTTTCCAGTTGAACGTCAGAAACACGATATGAGAAAGTGTCAGGACGAAAACAACGGTTATGAGATTGGCGGTCAATATCCCCACTCTGATATTCAGTAAATGCGTTATCATCAGCGTCAACATCCCGGCATTCAAACAGGTCACAATCATCCCCAGCAATATTCTTAGGGAATGAAAGACAAAGACAATAACAATGCCGAATATCACGAAGGCTAACAGGCTGAAAGTTTTCAGATCGCGGAGCAGTGACCTGCGGATCAGTTCAATGATATAGGGGAAGCCGGACATGGTTATCTGAAAGTCTTGGGCCTGAAAGATATCTATCAGTTCTTCGGATTTCTTGATGAGGTCCGGAGGGATCGGCTCTTTGAAAAAAACAATGAGATTGGTTGACCTCTGGTCTTCGGGGATCAGGAGCCGGCTCCAGAAGGGGCTTTGCAGGGCATCCTTCAAATTCCGGGGGCCGTGAGTGATGCTGTTGACACTTTTGACATTTTCCAAAGCCAGAAAATGTTCGCTGAATTTCTTGACTTTTTCTTTGTATCCGGAAGAGGCAATGTCCCCTGAGACGTTAATAATGACCTGGCTGTCTTTCCTGATGAACAGTTTGGATATTTCATGGTCTGATTGATAGAGCGGATCACTGGATGAAAAGAAGAAATCCTGATCGACATGAGGGGTGAGGTCGACAAATTTGAAAACAATGACTGCGCTGAGAACGGTTAGAATTGAAAAAAGCCAGGTCTCCAAAGACAGAAACGCCCTGCGTCGGGGTTTACAAGGGCCTGTATTGTGAAAGTGGGATTGAGTTACCATATGTCAACCGCCTTAAAGACATGTTCCGGGGGTTTTGTTTTTTTATCATTATATGGCTCAATATAATAATTATAACTCAAATATATATCATAATGCTAATTTTATTATGCGGGCCGGCGAAAACAGTGTTAGGGGTGGTTTTCTCAAGAACAGCGGGCTCAGAGCCCATAAAGTAGTTGCAGAGCAGATTTCATTGAATTATACTAATACATTGTTTTATGAATGTGGGTCCCTTTTAAAGGAGGTTTTTATGGCGGTCCCGGGATATATCGATTATACCCGTCGGGAATATTGTAAGGATATACAATGTCCTGTGCAAATGAAATTGGAGGAAAGCCGGGAAGGCTCGGCAGAATATGAACAGATCCGGTCCTCCTGCAAGACGGAATGCTGTAAAACAACGTATGAGTTTCATCACTGGCTGATTGACCGGGGATACCAGATCGTCAGGCCGGAATGAGTGTGTGATAATCCCGCCGCTAACAGTTTTTTAAATTATAAGTCAAGGCAGCTGCCTTGACGGAAAGCAAAAAAGGCTAATGCAGAAGGAGGTTTTAATGGATTGGGGTATGGCAAATCGATTGAGTCAACTGATGCCGAACGGCCGGTGTTTTTTTATGCCGATCGATCACGGTTATTTTCAGGGGCCGACCACGGGGTTGGAGCAGCCGGGGCAAACCATCGCACCGCTTCTGCCTTATGTGGATGCTCTCTTCTGTACGAGAGGTGTTCTTCGCTCGGCGATTGATCCCTCGGGAAGCAAGCCGATTGTGCTTCGGGTTTCGGGATGTACGAGTATGGTGGGCCGGGATTTGGCAAACGAGGAACTGACAACGTCTATTGAGGAAGTTTTGCGCCTGAACGCTTCGGCCGTTGGGGTCTCGGTTTTTATCGGCAGTGATTATGAAAGACAGACTTTAAAAAATCTGTCCGAGCTTGTTAACCGGTGCGAAGCTTACGGCATCCCGGTTATGGCGGTTACGGCTGTCGGGAAAGAAATGGAGAAGCGGGAGGCCCGTTACCTGGCTTTGTGCTGCCGTATTGCCGCGGAATTGGGCGCGCGCGTTGTAAAGACATACTGGTGTGAAAAGGATTTTGACAAAGTGGTTCAGGGGTGTCCTGTCCCTGTTATCATGGCGGGCGGGCCGAAATGCCAGACAGATTCGGCAGTGCTGGAATTTGTTCATGACGGGATGCAGAAGGGCGCGGTCGGAATCAATTTAGGAAGAAATGTCTGGCAAAATCCCAATGCCGTTGCCATGGCCAAAGCTTTGCGGGCTATTGTTCATGATAATGCTTCGGTCAAAGAGGCAAACGAAATTTTTACGGAAGCCAAGCAGTAAGATCAAAAGGGTAAAACTGTTTATGTTATGAAAGCGGCACGATATTATAACAACCGGGATATCCGCATAGAAGAAATACCCAAACCGGTCATTGGTGAAGGTGAACTCCTCGTGCGTATGCGGGCCAGCGGCATCTGCGGGACTGACGTGATGGAATGGTACCGGGTTCAGAAAGGCCCCCGGATCTTGGGGCATGAGATCGCCGGGGATATCGTTGAATCTAAAACCGGAAAATATAAAGTCGGTGAACGGGTTTTTGTCAGCCATCATGTGCCGTGCCATACCTGCAAATACTGCCTAGAGGGCCATCATACGGCCTGTGAGACTCTTCATACGGGCAATTATGATCCGGGGGGATATGCTGATTTTATCCGTATTCCGGAGATTAACGTGGAACACGGTGTTTATGTTTTGCCGGAACAGGTTTCTTATGAAGAAGGCGCCATGATTGAACCGTTAGCCTGCGCTGTCCGCGGACAGCGTGTCATCGGGGTCAAGGAAGGCCAGACGGTCCTGGTTTTGGGCTGCGGTGTTTCCGGTCTTATGAATATTGTTTTAGCCAAACTGAAAGGCGCCCGGGTCATAGCCACGGATATCTCTGACTACCGTTTAAACAAGGCTCGTGAATTCGGGGCGGATGAGGTTATCCATGCGAAAAAGGATCTCCGGGTGCTGGCCGAACGCATTATTTTATGCACCGGCGCCTATCAGGCGGTTGAACAGGCTTTTGCCTGTGTTGACCGGAAGGGCATTATCCTTTTGTTTGCGATCCCTGCGGAGGATATCAAAATCCCTACGGTGCGGCTGTGGAGGAACGAGATAACCGTCACGTCTTCCTATGGCGCAGCACCTGTTGATCTGGAAGATTCTTTGCAACTGATCCGGGAAAAGCGCTGCCGGGTGCTGGAGATGATCACGCACACTCTGCCTCTGGAACAAATTCAGGAAGGTTTCCGTCTTGTCTCTGAAGCCAAGGATTCTTTGAAAGTCGTGCTGCTCGCTTCATCGCAGGGCGTTGCCGCTTCTTTATAATTTGCTTGACATTTCGTCCCCCAATGTTATCTTATTCGAAAAGGTAACACATAAATGAAAAGATTCGGCGTTTCCTTAGAAGATGATTTATTAGAGAAGCTTGACGCTTTGGTGAAAAAGCATAAACTGCCCAACCGTTCTCAGGCGATCCGCTACCTCATTCGAAAAAATATTGTAGAAGAAAAGTGGGAAAGCAATCAGATTGTCAGCGGGTGTCTGGTTCTCGTTTACGACCACCATAAACGTGACTTACTGAATCAATCAACCGACATTCAACATAAATACCATCATCTTATCTTGTCCAGCCAGCACGTCCATCTGGATCATAACAATTGCCTGGAAATAATCGCATTGAAGGGAAAAGCTTTTCAGCTGCGCAATATCGCTGATGAACTCATCGCTATAAAAGGGATGAAGCACGGGGAATTGGTCATGAGCGCGATTACCTGAAAAATTTTTTGCATATTTGGTAACACGAAATTAATAAAAGTAATACATTTATGTGATAATTCCACAAGGAGGATGTCTGATGAAAAAACAAAGGAGAAACCTTCGTGTTCTTACCGTCACCATGTTTTTGGCAATATTCTGGGGCCCCGGGTCTGCCCGGGCACATTTTGGGATGATTATCCCTTCCCAGGACATCGTTGACAATCAACAGGACGCGGACTTGAAGCTGCGTATTATGTTCGCCCATCCTTTTGAAGGTGTGTCAATGAATATGGAAAAACCGGCAGAGGCAGGAGTGTTGTTCGACGGTCAAAAGGAAGACCTGAGCGGAAGTCTCAAGTCCTTAAATTTTGAACTTTATGCCGATAAAGAAGCATTCAAGGGATGGCAGACCGATTATAAAATCAAAAGGCCTGGAGACTATATTTTTTATATGGTGCCCCAGCCTTACTGGGAGCCGGCGGAAGATTGTTACATTGTGCATTACACAAAGGTTGTTGTTGATGCCTACGGGAAAGAAGAAGGATGGGATTCTGAAGTAGGGTTAAAAACCGAGATCGTTCCCCTGACCCGCCCGTTCGGGATTTATGCCGGGAATGTTTTTCAGGGTGTTGTCAAGGTCGACGGCCGTCCGGCCCCGTTCAGTGAAGTCGAGGTGGAATTTTATAATGAAGCAGGCCGCTATCACGCGCCGAAAGCGCCTTTTGTTACTCAGGTGATCAAATGCGATGCCAACGGGGTTTTTAGCTACGCTATTCCCAAAGCAGGATGGTGGGGGTTTGCGGCCCTGAATGAGGATAAGCAGACTATCAAATTTGAAGACGAAGAAAAGCCCGTTGAGATCGGGGCTGTTTTGTGGTTAAAAGCTTATAACATGGAATAAAGGTCATGCATATTTCCGAAGGGGTTTTGTCCTTCCCTGTTATAACGGCCGGCTATGCTCTCACGACCGTGACTGTCGGAATGAGCCTGTGGCAGCTGAAAGATAAGGACATTGTCCGGACAGCTGTTTTCTCGGCAACTTTTTTTGTCGCCGCATTGATCCATATCCCCCTGGGCCCGGGCAATGTCCATCTGATTCTTAACGGGCTGATAGGTTTGCTCTTAGGTCCGGCATGCTTTTGTGCCATATTTATCGCCCTGGCTTTTCAGGCCGTTCTTTTTCAGTTCGGAGGCTTAACGAGTCTGGGGGTCAACACTCTCAATATGGCCCTCCCAGCTTATGTTTGTTATTTGATTTTTTCCCCGGCCCTCCGCAAGCATATCCTCCCGGAACCTCTTATCGGGTTTTGCGTGGGCTTTTTATCCGTATTTTTAAGCGGGCTGCTTTTAAGTGTTTTTCTTGTCTTAAGCGGAGACCATTTTTGGAATTCAGCAAAATTGATTTTTCTGGCTCATATACCCGTTATGGTGATGGATGGCCTCATCGCAGCGATGGTCTTACAATTCTTTAAAAAAGTTAAACCGGAGATGATATGGAACTGATTCAACACGTTCGGTTAATTTTTCATTATCTCCCAAGGCGGAATTCCTTGCTAAGAGATGTTTTTTTATGTTTTGCCAAAATGACCTTGATTCTCAGTTTATGGCTTCTTCCTGAAACGGCCGCCTGGGCCCATAAAGTGAACCTTTTCTGCTACATGGACAATGATACTCTGCGCGGGGAAGGTTATTTCAGCGGAGGCCGTCCGGCCCAAAAGGCGGAAATTATCATTTATAATCTGGAAAATGATACGGTGATCGGGACAACGACAACGGATGAAAAAGGCGTGTTTGCCATGAAGATAAATACGGATGTCCCTCTGAGGACCGTTCTGAACGCCGGGCAAGGACATCGCGGGGAGTTTGTCCTGGAGCGGAAGAAAGCCGTCCAGCCCCGGGAACAGGAAGCGGTTATTGAGAGGGATTTTTCCGCGAGTGAATGTGCGTCCCTGCTTGAAGAATTCCAAATCTTAGAACAGCGTGTCCGTCAGCTGGAAAAACAAAATTCTGAACCTCAGCCGGTTTTTATCATAAGCGGGGTGGGATGGATCATCGCCGTATTTTCATTAATTTATATTGTCAAGAAACAACATGCATCTTGATATTTTTTCAAAAGGGAATTCTTTCTTTCACCGTCTTGATCCGCGGATAAAAATTATAGTTTTTATCCCTTTAGTCTTTGCGGTGGCCGCTTTGCAGCGCTGGGAAGCCGCTTTGCTGTATTTCCTTTTAGCCGGGACATTTGTTTTCTTCGCACATGTCGACTGGCAAGCCCTTTTGAATCGATGCTTTATCTTTAATGGTTTTATTCTGTTTTTATGGCTGACCCTTCCGTTCAGCATAGACGGCACGCCTCTTTTTACCTGTATGGGCCTAACATTCAGCCGGCAAGGCGCTGTTTATGCAAGTCTTATTGCCCTGAAGGCGAATGCCCTTTATCTTTTCACAATATCCCTGATCGGAACAACAGAGCCTTTTACTTTTGCGCACGCCCTTTTTCATTTGAAGTGCCCTAAAAAACTGGTGTATATTGCGATATTTCTTTACCGTTATGTGGCTGTCTTGCATGAAGAGTATGAGCGCATGCTTAGTGCTGTGAGAATAAGGGCTTTCCGGGCTAAAACGGATATTCACACATTCCGGACGCTGGCCTACATGATCGGGATGCTTTTTGTCAATAGCTATGACAGATCGCAGCGGATATATCAGGCGCTGCAATTAAGGGGGTTCCGGGGGGATTTCCCGATGTTGATACATTTTCAATGGAAAAGAAGCGACGTGATTTTTGCCGGCCTTATCGGCACGCTTCTTGTGGTTCAGGCCGCATTATGGACATAATTCGATTAGAAAATATCACTTACGAATATACTCCGGAGATTAAGGTCTTTGAGGGGCTTGATTTCGCGCTTAAGAGTGGAGAACGCGTCGGGATTATGGGCGCCAACGGCAGCGGGAAGACCACGCTGTTTTCTCTTATTATGGGTTTGCGCCTTCCTCAGCAGGGAAAGGTCGTTTTGTTCGGAGAAAACAGGGAAGCGGAGAAAGACTTTGCGGATGCGAGAAAAAGAATAGGATATTTATTTCAGGACCCGGATGACCAGGTTTTTTGTCCGACGGTGGAAGAGGATATTTCTTTCGGCCCCCTGAACCTGGGCCTGGATTTGACGGAAACCCGGAAACGCGTAAAGAATATTTCCGAAGACTTGGGGATTACAGCTTTAAGACAGCGGATTACGACCAAGTTGTCCTGGGGGCAGAAACGGCTTGTTTCCTTGGCCGGGATTCTGGCGATGAGCCCGGACGTTCTCATCCTTGATGAACCGACAGCGAGTATCGATGACAACGTTATTGAGAGGATCACGGATTATCTGAAAAATACCTGTCATTCTTTACTGATCGCTTCTCATGACAGAGATTTTCTGGAGGCGTTGTGCCCGCGTATTTATATCTTAAAAAACAGCCGGTTTATTTTAAAGTCTCAATAACCCCATAGCATTTCTTAATGAAGGGAGGAGTTTCATGCGGCGGAATTTCTGGAGAATAGGGATACTGTGTATTTGTCTCGGGGGCGGTGTTTTCGCCTGGCCGGGAACGGGTTGGGCCGAGTTAAAGGATGAAGCCGTTATCGAACGAATGGAACAAATGGAGTCCCGCATCAAGGAGCTGGAAAGCCGGCTTTCGGAATATGAGACCAAAGAAAAGGCACAGCAGAGGAAAACAGCTCTGGTTGAGGCGCGGGTATCAGGGCTCGAAGAGAGCCTGGATCCCGAACCTTCTTCCGATCCCGGGGCGGCCTGGGCCGAGGGGATTGCCATCGGAGCCGGCGGCACGCTTATTTATCAGTTTACTGACCATGCCAACGGCGATGATATCGCTCAAAATGGTGAGGATGTCGGGGATGCCTCTTATTCTGTTGATCTGGAAGTGGAAAAAAGTATTGCAGACAGCGGCAGGGCTTTTCTTCACCTGGAAACCGGTGACGGGGCCGGTGTGGATAATGACCTGAAGCTTTTCAGCAGCGTCAATAGTGATGCGGATGACAGCGATAATCAAGTTCAGGTTACGGAATTTTTGTATGAATATTCCTCTGAGCCTTTGACCGTGACTCTGGGAAAGCTTAGCCCGACCGAGTATCTGGATCATAATGAGTATGCCAATGACGAATGCACTCAATTTTTAGGGGGGATATTTAAGAATTCTCCGACCATTGAATTCCCTGATAATGCCGGGGGGCTGCATGTCGGCGTTGCCCTGAATGAAGCCGTTGATATCGATGCCCTGGTTATGGACGGGGACAGTGACTGGGACAATTTTTTTGATAATGGCTTCTTTGCCGGACAGGTCGATTTCAAGCCGGAACTTTTGGGGCTGGATGGCCACTACCGGGTGTTAGGATGGGTCAGCGACCGGGAACATACGAAATGGGACGATTTGGCCAAAACCAAAGAAAAAGGGTACGGGTTTGGGGTCAGTTTTGACCAGGAAGTCACCGAGCAGATAGGCCTTTTCGCCCGGTATTCCTGGCAGAATCCCGAGGTGTTCCTGAACGGGGAAGATATTTCTCTGGAGCAGTCTTTCAGTGTCGGTATGCAGTGCCGTGCGGACATGTGGGGCCGGGAGAATGATGTTGCCGGTTTTGCCTTTGGCGGTATTATTCCTTCCGATGATTATAAAAAGTCAGACGCCTCCTTGAAAGCTGCTGTCGAGTACCATTTGGAGAGTTATTACAATTATAAGGTCAATGACCATGTGTCGGTCAGCCCGGACCTGCAAGTCATCTGGAATCCCTATGGACGGGATGCCGCCAACGGAGACAAGACAGTTGTTGTCGGAGGATTGAGGACCCAGATCGATTTCTAATTTAGGATTCCGGGAGGATCTTTATGATAAATCAATGATCAGGATCGGTAAATAATCGCTTGGCATAAGAGGTGAAATGGATATAATGATTTAAGAATAGCGGATTGAACAGAGAGGGGGCCGTTGAACTTTTTTAAATAAAGACCATCAACCCTTCGAAACTAAAGGATGATATTATGGATATGCTGAGCGTTATTTTTGACCGTCGGAGCATCAGGAAGTATACCGGAGAACCGGTCAAACAGGAATACCTTCTGACTCTGGCCCGGGCCGGGATGTCCGCGCCGAGTTCCCGGGATACCCGTCATTTTAATTTTGTGATTGTTAATGACGAAGAGGTCGTTAAGAAACTGACCGAGGGATTGCCTTACTCAAAAATGCTTTTAACGGCCAAGCATGCCATTGTTGTCACGAGCGATTTATCCGTGGCCCACGGCGGCGCAGAGACCGATTACTGGATACAGGACTGTTCCGCGGCTGCCCAGAATATTTTAATAGCGGCACAAGCGTTAGGGCTGGGAGCCTGCTGGACGGCGGCTCATCCCCGCGTTGAACGGGTTTCCTTTGTCAAAGAGGCTTTAGGTCTTCCGGAGACTATCGCGCCTTTATGCGTGATTGCCGTTGGCATCCCCTCAGGAGAAGAGAAACCCAGAGACAAATTCGATGCTTCACATGTTTTCTGGAACAAGTGGGGGCAGGGCGACTAAAGAACAGGGCGTTATATGCGCTGAGCCGGAATTTGAGAGAATATGTTTGTGTCAACACGCACCCTTTGCGGGCAGATTCACCGCAAAGGGTTTTTTTATGTCTGTTTTTATAAGCGTATTTATTTGTTTTTTTCAGTAACTTTTTTGAAGCCAGCCTTGTCTAATCAGACAAAAGCACAAGAGATTCATAACCTTTCAAAAGGAGATGGGATTATGAAACACAGGCAATCTTTTTCGTTTATTTTAGCGGTATTTTTGTTTATGTTCGCTGTCTTGGGAAACGCTTCACCCGCGGCCGCAGGCATGGGACCGCGCAGGATGGAAAAGCCGCCTCATCGGCATCCTTATAGAGGAAGCGTGGTGACACTCCCGGAATTGCTGACAGAGATTATTCTCCACGCGGGCGTAAGGTATGCTTATCATGACGGATATTTTTACAAGAAGGGCCCGATAGGCCATGTGATTGTTGATGCCCCTGTCGGAGCGGTCGTACCTGATTTGACCCCCGGTTATAAGACCATTATCATTAACGGAGCTGTTTACTATTATTATAATGATACTTATTATTTGAGGGGACGTACAGGATATGTGGTTGTTGATGACCCGGTATATCAGATCGCGGAACTTCCCCAGGCCATAAAAGTTAAAGAGGCGGCTCCCCCTGCCGAGGTGTCCGGGGTGTCGGGTTCCGGGGATGCTTATACCGTTTATATCCCCGGCCCTTCCGGGGAGTATATCCCTGTCACTATAAAAGAGTCGGGGAAAGGTTTTATCGGCCCGCAAGGGGAGTATTATCCGGATTTCCCGTCTGTTAAACAATTGAAATTGATGTACGGGAAAAAATCCGATTAATTCGCTGTAATATGAAAGGGGCCGTCAATGGTTCGTCTGCAGAAATGGATTTTAGCTGTATGTATGATTATGTTCTTTTCAGGCGGTGTTTGCGCTCAGATGCGGGGCCCGGGCCGCGGCCCCGGCGCGGAAGACATTGTCAATAAAATGGCACAAGAGCTGAATTTGACAAACGAACAAATTCAGCAGATTATCCCTGTTATTAAAGAGGATGTCCAAAAACGCGGGGAATTAATGAAGCAAATGAAGGGGCAAGGGCGGGAGGCCACCTCATCCATTAAGACGGGAATGGAAAAGATAACTCAGGAGACGGAAACGCAGCTGGCCCAATATCTCAGCGATGAGCAGATAGCGAAATGGAAAACCCTGCAGCAAGAGAGGAAATCAAAGAGAAAAAATTTCATGCGGGAGCGCATGAATGGTGAGGCGGGAGAAAGTTCGCCACCAGGGAACAATGATTTCTAAAGGGTGAGGTTCACACACCTCTGCAGAAGCGTCAGACCGTTATGAAGCTGGTCCAAGGGCCGGGGGCAGGGCATTATGAATAGGAAAGAGCCGTTTAATTTTGACGATGATCAATTGCGTCAAATAGTGATATTCATTAAAGAAGAGATCCGGAAGAGGGAAAAGGTCATGACACAGCTCGATAAAGAGAAAGTGAAAATTCTGGAAGCGAAGCGGACAGAGCTTGAGAATTATTTGGATGAACTGGAACAAAAATTATCTCAATATCTTAATGATGAACAAATGTTGCAATGGAAGGAAGAAATCAGGAAGAGAGCCCCGGAGAGCATAGAGGATCAGGGACAGAAGATGAAATTGTTGCGGGCGAAGCGGCTGGAGCTGGAGAACTCTCTGAATGAAATAAAAAAGAGATTGTCCCGATATTTGAACGGGGATTCAGCGTTTTAATAATGGAAAAAAATAAAAAAGATGAATTAAAAATGACCAATTCGTCGGATAATACTATCCGGCCTGTTTGGGCGGACATGTCTCCTGGTCACGGACGGTTTTTTCTCCTGCGGTCATTGTTTACGGTAAAGGGAATCATAGAATGAACAAAAACTTCATTATACAGAGTGTTGCGGCCCTATTTTTGTGCTGTTCGGTTGTCTCGGTTCAGGCAGAAACGGTGCAAACGTTGACGTGGCAGGATTGTATACGGGAAACTCTTGAAAACAATCCGGAACTGGTTTCGGCTGTGGCTGAGTTAGAGCAGGCCGGGGCGGATAAGACTGTTGCGCGCAGTGCCATGCTGCCGAGCGTTAGCACAGAGTTGAGTGCGGGGACCTCCAAGAGCGGAGGTCAGGAGAGGGCCGAATTATATTCCTATTCTGTCAGCGGCCAGCAATTATTATTTGATGGTTTCAAAACATCCCAGGATTTGAAAGGCGCGGATGCAGGCGTTAAAGTGTCAGAATATAATTATGCTGTAACCTCTGCTAACATCCGTTTGGATTTAAGGAGATCGTTTGCCGAGCTTTTAAAAGCGCAGGAACTTGTCGCTCTTACCGAGTCTATCCTGGAGCGCAGAAAGCAGAATTTAAAGTTGGTACAGCTGCGCTATGAGGCCGGACGGGAACATAAAGGGGCTTTGTTAACCGCGGAAGCGGATCTGGCCAACGCCGCTTTTGAAGTCGAACAGGCCCAACGGTATCTTTCCTTGGCCCAGCTGCAGTTAATGAAAAGCATGGGCCGGGAGGCCCAGGAGCTTATTGCGGTTGAGGGGGATTTTTCCGTTTTTAATCACGACAGCAATAAACCGGATTTCCAGAAAATAGCCGACACCACACCGCTGTTGAAAGAACTGGCTGCTCTGAAAGACGCGGCGAAATTCAGCCTTAATTCAGAGAAGGCTGGTTTTTTCCCTGAAGTTTATTTGAGTTCATCGGCCGGGCGTTCGGGATCGGACTGGCCTCCCGACGGTCAGGACTGGGGCATGGGGGTGCGCGTGTCTTGGTCGTTATTTGAAGGTGGCAGCCGGACGGCCAAGGTGTCGAAAGCCGAAGCAAAACTGAAACAGGCTCAGGCAGACGAGCGTAGCGGGCGTGACAGCATAATTTTGACCTTGCAGGAAACGTGGACAGATTTTATGGATGCTTTAGGCTATGTGTCTGTACAGAAAAAGTTTTTAGAAGCGACAGAAGAACGAGCCAAGATTGCCGACGCCCAATATTCCGCAGGGCTTATCACTTTTGATGACTGGATCATTATTGAAGACAATCAGGTCAGTTCAAAAAAGGCGTTCTTAGATGCTCAGGCCAATCTTCTCATCGCGGAAGCAAAATGGATTCAAGCCAAAGGAGGGACTTTGGATTATGACTAAAAAAGGGAATAAGAAAATTATTTTTTTGTTTATTTTGGTTTTGTTTTTAGGAGTGGCCTTTTTGAAAATGCATGGCAAGAAAGACGCGGTTATAGATATCAAGGAAATCCAACCAACCGTCGGCAGCATTCAGAAGACCATATCAACCACAGGCACTGTGGAGCCCCAGAACCGTCTGGAGATAAATCCGCCTATTGCGGGGCGTGTTGAAGAAATTGAAGTCCAAGAAGGTCAGACGGTTAAAGCCGGGGATATTTTGGCCTTAATGAGTTCAACGGAACGGGCCGCGTTGCTTGATGCCGCCAGATTAAAGGGGCACGAAGAGCTGGAATACTGGCAGAATGTTTACAAATCAACCCCTTTGATTGCGCCTATTGACGGAGAGGTCATTGTGCGTTCGGTTGAACCGGGTCAGACTGTGACGACGAGCGACGCGGTTCTTGTCCTTTCCGACCGTCTGATTGTCCAGGCTGATGTGGATGAAACAGATATCGGTGAGATTAAAACCGGCCAGACGGCGATGATCGGTTTGGATGCTTATCCGGACATCCATGTCAGCGCAAAAGTCGACCACATCTCCTACGAATCCGAGCTGGTGAATAATGTGACGATTTATGGCGTTGATATTTTGCCGGCAAATATCCCCGAGGTCTTCCGTTCCGGTATGAGCGCTAATGTCGAGGTCGTTGTCCAGGAAAAACAAAATGCGGTCTTGCTTCCGATTGAAGCCGTAAACAACAGAGATGGAAAGACATTTGTTTTATCAAAACATCCTTTTTCGGGAGAGATCGTTCCGACACCCGTGACAACAGGGATCCAGGATGACCAGAATATTGAAATCATATCCGGTATCAGTGAAGCAGATACTGTGGTTATACAGAATCAGACTTTTATTCTTCAGAAAACCTCATCGGGAAGCAATCCTTTTATGCCGAAACCTCCCCAAAGGAAGAAGTAAATCTTATGATTGAACTGAGAAATATTTCTAAAACCTACGTCATGGGAGATATTGCGGTTCCGGCTCTCAAGAATGTTTCTCTTCGCATAGAAGAAGGAGAGTTTGTGGCCATTATGGGCCCTTCCGGGTCAGGGAAATCGACTCTGCTGCATGTCCTTGGGTTCCTGGACCGGCCGGACTCCGGAGAATATTACATTTTGAACAAGGAGGTCAGCAGGTATTCTGACGATGAACTGGCGGGGCTGAGAAATCAGCTGCTGGGTTTTGTCTTCCAGCAGTTTCATCTTTTAAGAAGAGTCAATGCCCTGGATAATGTCAGCCTTCCGTATATCTATTCCGGTTCGAACGGGAACATGGCTCAAAAGGCTGTTGACAGGCTCGAGTCTGTGGGGTTAAAGGACAGGCTGTCGCACTGTCCCAGCGAGCTTTCCGGCGGCCAGCAGCAGAGGGTGGCCATCGCGCGTGCGCTTGTCAAAGATCCTTTGATCATCTTTGCCGATGAACCGACGGGGAATTTAGATACAAAGAGCCAGCAGGAAATCATGCAGATTCTTAAGGCTTTGAATGAAAAGGGCAAAAGCGTTATTATGGTGACCCATGAAGAAGAGGTCGCCGGATATGCCAAGCGGGTCATTCGCATGAGAGACGGCGAAATTGTCAGTGATGAAGTGAAAGAGAAAGACGTGAAAGCCGCTCAAAGCCAAGAGCGCACTTCCTTGACTCTGGTCAGGCGGAGTATCTGGAATAAGGGTGAGATGGTCGTGCATTTTTATCAGGCCATAAGGGCTATTATGGCGAATAAAGTCCGTTCCTTTCTTTCGATGCTGGGAATTTTAGTCGGCGTTGCCGCTGTTATTGCCATGATGGCTTTGGGAGAAGGGGCCAAGACGTCTTTGGAAAAGGAACTGAAATCTTTAGGCTCCAATTTGCTGTCCATCAGAGGCGGGTCCTCAAGACATCGTGGCGCAGCCAGCGGGTCAGGGTCCATTGCCAGGTTTTCCCTTAAAGATGCTGACGCCATAAGGACTTTGGAGTCCATCAATAAAGTCTCGGGTTTTGTCAGCGGAAGTGCTCAGGTGATTTATCAGAATGAAAACTGGAGCACCCGGATCGAAGGGGTGGAATACGATTATGCCGAGATGCGGGCCACAACTCCGATGACAGGACGATGGTTTAGCGATGATGATATCCAGCGGCGGGCAAAAGTCGCGGTTCTTGGCGTGACGGTCCTGGATAAACTGTTCGGGAATAAAAATCCTGTGGGGCAGATTATCAAAATCAACAGAATAAATTTCCGGGTGATCGGGGTGGCTCAGGAAAAGGGATTTGCCGGCCCCCACGACCAGGATGACACCGTCTATATCCCTGTTACGACAGGAATGTACCGCGTGTTGGGCAAGAATTATCTGGACGGCATATATGCGGAAGTTTCTCAGGCTGATATGATGGACGAAACCAAAGAGGAAATAAAAAAGCTTATTCAGAAGCGTCACCGCTTATACCAGGATGAGGATTCCTTCAGTATCTGGGATATGAGCGAGATTCAAAACATGTTAAGCAGCACAACGCAGACGATGAGTTTGCTTTTGGGGTGTATCGCGGCCATATCATTATTTGTTGGCGGCATTGGAATTATGAATATAATGTTAGTATCCGTAACCGAAAGGACCCGTGAGATCGGGTTGCGGAAGGCGATTGGGGCCAGGAACAGCGATATTATGGCGCAGTTCCTGATCGAATCGCTTGTCATGACACTAACCGGCGGAATCATAGGCATTACTCTCGGTGCGGGCGCGGCTTTTCTGCTGGCCAACGTAGCCGGCTGGGCGACCCGTGTTTCGGTGTTTTCCGTTGTTTTGGCCACAACATTTTCGGTTGCTGTCGGCATCTGTTTTGGGCTTTGGCCTGCGAGAAAGGCGGCTCAGCTTAAACCGGTGGAAGCCTTGAGATATGAATAATGTCTCCGAGCGAAAGTAACTTTTTCAGGAATTTTTTTGTCTAAATAAATGAAAGGTGGTCGGGTCCTATATGCAGGATGTCTCACAGGATATTATATTGAAAGCCGCAGACGGGGATTTGGACGCCTTTGAAATGATATTCAGATTTTATTCGAATTATGTCTTTAATGTGGCTTTGAGAACAGCGCAGTCCCGGGAAGATGCCGAGGAGATCACCCAAGAGGTTTTTATGACCGTTTATAGGAAATTAGAAAGTTTCCGATATCAATCCAGCCTGAAAACCTGGATTTACCGGATAACGGTAAATATGACGCTTAATTATTTGAAAAAAGAAGCAAAACACAAAAACAAAGCGGTGGAATATGATGAGAACTTTGAACCGCAAGAGGTTAAGAATGATGTGAAAGCCTTAACGGAAAAGGAATATAAAGATTGCCTGATAGAACGGCTACTCAATTATCTGACGCCGGAGCAAAAAATCTGTATTGTCCTGAGAAACGTTGAGGGGTTGAGCTATGAGGAGATAGCGCAATCTTTGAAGATAGATATCAATGCGGTCCGCTCCCGGCTCAAGCGGGCCCGGGAAAAACTGCTGTCTCTAAAAAAAGAGGAGATAACGCATGGATTGTGCTAGAGTGCAGGATTATATTCTGACGGATTATCTGGATGGGTGCATGAGAGGCGAGGCCAAAGAAGAACTGGAAGCCCACCTCCTGCAATGTCCCCGTTGCCGGGAGTTTGCGTCTCAGGCCCGTCAGGAGGTTATAGAGCCGTTTGAACAAATAGAACGGGAGCAAACACCGGAGACTGTTTGGGCGAATATCAAAGAGAGTCTTGAAGAACGGGAGGCGCTTCCGGATGTTTTTCATTCTTTTAGACCATGGCCGGACATTCTCAAAAAGCTTGTCATCCCCAGACCTGCTTGGGTTTTGGCTTCTTTATTGTTCCTTGTCATTATGACCTTTGTTGTGAGGCAGCACAGCCTGAATCAAACATATGTGGAGACGCAGAGCAAAGAACATGTGGAGTATCTGGCCTTTATGATAGGCTATCCTGACTCCCTGAACGGCGAGGATCAGGGGGGCTATGGGACGTATATCGAAGAAATATTTTTGTAATGTTTGAAAAAGGAGGGTTGGTCATGAGAAAGAGATTATTTGTTATATGGTGCCTGATCGGGTTGATAACCGTGTCCCCCGCGAGCATCGTTTTAGCGCAGCCTCCGGAAGGGGGAGGGCCTCCACATGAACATTTCAGGCATCATAAAAGGAAGCCGCCCATCGAGGAGATAATCATTCAGGAATTAAATCTCACTCCCGAACAGCAGAAGCAAATTGAATCTCATAAAGAAAAGCATATGGAGGCTTTTAAATCGTTGATGAAGGCCATTCATGAAAAGAGAGAGGCTGTCCGGAACGAACTTCATAAAACGCAGCTCGATATGGATGAGGTCAGAAAATTGCACGCGGAGCTGAAATCTTTAGTTACCCAGAAGGAAGATTTTATGCTGGAAGGGGTATTGAATATCAGGAAGATTTTGACTCCGGAACAGTTTGTGCTTTTTCGGGAGAAACTCGACCAATTCAAGGATAAGGATAAAGAAAAATTTAAACCCAGGTTTCAAGATGACATGCCGATGGAAGCTCCTCCGCAGGAAGCTCCTTGATGAGAGGCTGATATGATTTTTTCATAATTATAAAATATATCCGGAGATCTTCCTGCCGGACAAGATATATAAAATCCCTCGTGGCCCATGGCCGCCAGGGATTTTTTTATTGACACCTGTCCGGGTTTTGCTATGATACTGAAAATACTAAATCAGTATTATTGTTACCCATAGGAGGGCGATATGGATTCTGTTGATCTTGTCCGGGAAAGAATTCTGGATGCCGCAGAAACACGCATGATCCGCTTCGGTTACCGCAAGGTTCTCATGGATGAAATCGCCAAAGATCTGGCCATGAGCAAGAACACGATTTATAAGCATTTCCAGAGTAAAATTGAAATAGCCGAGACCCTTTTTGCCCGCATCAAGGGCAGAATCAATGAGAATCAGGCAACCGTCGAGGAAGAAACCAAAGATCCTCTGCAGATCATTTACCAGAATGTGTGTTTCCTGCAGAAAGCCTTGGCCCCTTGGTTTGAACATTTCTTAACAGATATCAAACAGGAGCTGCCTCATCTTTGGGAAGATTTTATTTCTTTCCGGACAGAGAAGATTTTAGAAATTGAGAAATTGATCCAAGAGGGAATTAATCAGGGGGCCTTCCGGCGCATCCATTCTGCTGTTGCCGTTCGGGCATTTTTAGGCGCTGTTGATGAATGTATTAATCCGGAATTTTTGCAGAACGAGAATATTTCGTTTCAAAAAGCATTAAAGGAAGTCTTGGATATCTGGTCCAAGGGAATTTTAAAGGAAACAGGTTAAAAAGGAGATATTAGAATGAAAGTGCTGTTTGTGACACCGCAGCTGGGGTCCTGGGCGACGCATGGCAAGCATGTCGCGCCTAATCAGATGCATGCCCATTGGGCGGCTTATGCCAGAGAACAGGGGAGCATTGAACCGGAAGTGTTGGACTGTAAAGTCCTCGGTATTCCGATGGATGAAATGTTGGGTATTATCCGGGAGAAGGGTCCTGAAGTGATCGTCTTGGGAGACATCCTGCATTCCTATGGAGGCTTCGCTGTCCAGAAATATTTTAATGATTCCGCCGCTGCCATTAAAGAGGCCCTTCCCCGGGTGAAAATTGTCGTAGGCGGATTATGGTATTCCTACTTAAGCCGGGAGACTTTGCAGAAAAATCCGGCTATTGATTTTGTGGTCATGGGGGAAGGGGAAGTGACTTTTCATGAGCTTATGGAAGCCTTAAACAACGGGCAGACGGATTTTCAGAATATCGCCGGTTTAGCTTTTCGGCATAACGGGGCTGTTGAGTTTGGTCCTGTCCGGGAACTTATTAAAAATTTAGACGTTCTGCCGTTGCCGGCCTATGATCTTTTCCCTATGGGGCGATATGTGGGCCACACCTACTGGGCTCCTTTTGTGGAGATTGTCACTTCCCGCGGATGCACCCACGGGTGCACTTTTTGCTATGAGTGGAGTGAACATGACCCCAGGGCGCTTAAGCATTTTCAGCGCTGGCGCGCTAAGTCGGCCTTGAGGGTCGTAGAAGAGATGGAGCTGCTTGAACGGACGTTCGGAACCAAAGTGGCTGTCATTCAGGAAGATAATTTCAACCTGAATCCCAAGCGGGTGCGGGAATTTTGTGAAGAGAAAATCAAGCGGGATTTAAAGATGAAATGGGTCAGCCTGGGGTGTGCCAGTGACTGGGTGCGCCTGGAGCAGGATATCCCCCTGATGAAAAAAGCGGGGATGTTTATGGCGGTTTTTGGAATTGAAGTCGCCAGTGATGATGAATTGAGGAAACTGGATAAAGGTATTACGGTTGAAGAGATATATAAAACCATTGATATCCTCCGGAAGAACGATATTGCTATCGTCGGGGATATTATGATCGGATTTGATTATGATAATGAGCAGATTATCAAAAGCAGGTTTGAGTTTGCCGACCAGGTCGATCCGGATGTTATGTGGGTCGGCTACCTGACGCCTCCTCCGGGATCACCGGTTTGGCAGGAAGGCATTCAAAAGGGCTGGATCGATCCGGACCGATTGGATATGCTCCAGTGGGATTTTCTTCATCCTGTTGTCCCGACCCATCATTTGAGCATTGAAGACCTCGGACGTCTCGGAGCCTGGGGCATGAGGGAATTTTATTCAAAGCCGGGGCGTATTCAGAGGATATTAGAAAGCAATTTCGATGAACTCGCTAAATTATGCTTTAAAGACGTTATGGCCGGCATTTCCAGGTGGGAAGCGGGAGCGCTGAAGGGAGAAAAGCATATATAAAGGAACACCCTTTTCGCCATTCCCGGAAGGCCGGGGAGATTTTATTTTCTTGAACCATGGCTGGAATAGGAGTAAAATATAAATAATTCTCTGTGACAACTGACATGAAAGGACAGGATAAATGGATAAGCGATTATTTCCGTTAGTGATTTATGGGCTTATCCTTTTGTCTTTTGTGGCACAAGCTTCCGCAGGTGAGTCTTTCTTCCTTTATCAGGAAAATTATTTCCGATGGTTTCATGCCAGCGGCTGGATGGGCAATACAGATGATTTGTCCATAAATTCCGCTTTTCCCGAAGACCCTTATTTAGGAAAGACCTGCGTAAAAATCGATTACAGCCCTAAAAAACCTAATTCTTTAGGCTGGGCGGGTATTTATTGGCAATACCCGGTGAATAATTGGGGTACGGAAAAAGGCCGTTCAAAATTAAAAGGCGTCAGGAAATTAACTCTTTTTGCCAAGGGGCAAAAAGGCGGAGAAACAATCCTTGTCAGAATCGGGGGTTTGCGGGGCAAGGATTATTCAGATTCTGATATGGCCCAGGGAAAGTTTATTTTAACCGATACTTGGAAGAAATATACCTTGGATTTGAGAGAGAAGGATTTGTCCCATATCATTGGCGGGTTTTTGGTTATTTTTGAAAATGCCTCGAATCCGGAAGGCGGGACGATTTTTCTTGATGAGATAGAGTATCATAAATAACGGCCATCAGGGCCGCATGAGGACGGGGGAGGCGCCTTTCCATATTCCCGAATTCGTAAGATTTTCATTCCTACCAGATTTTCCCCATTTTTTACAACGGTCTGCCTGTGATGTGTTAAATTGAACATAAGAGTCATAATGCGAACCCGGAGGAAAATAGTCATTGACTTTCAGCGGATAGCCGTCATACTAGGGGGACTTCTTGGCCGCTGCCCGTAACTTTGATCATCCCAGGAAAAACCTAATGAAAAAGCTCTCCCGCCTACGTTGAGGGGCGGGAAAGCTCTTACAAGAGAGCGTATTATGTATAAATCTGAGTATAATTTTTTTGGATTAGGGATCGCCCCTAAAATCATTGAAACTCTTGACCGTCTGAAATTCAAGACCGCGACGCCTATACAACATAAAGCTGTGCCGGTGGCTTTGGAGGGGAAGGATCTTATTGGGATTGCGCAAACGGGGACCGGGAAAACCATGGCTTTTGTCATCCCCACGCTTCAGCAGTTGGCGCAAAATAAGTCCATGGCTTTAATTCTTGTCCCGACACGTGAGCTTGCCTTACAGGTCGAAGAGAGTGTTAAGAAAATTGCCCGGCCTTTAGCCATAAAATCCGCTGTTCTTATCGGGGGGACTCCTGTCTACAGACAGCTGAAAGCCTTGGCGCAGAATCCGCGGATTTTGATCGCTACCCCGGGACGGCTCATTGACCTTATGGAGCAGCGCAAGGTTCGCTTGAGCAAAGTTCATATCCTTATCCTGGATGAAGCCGACCGTATGCTGGACATGGGTTTTGCTCCCCAGATAGAAAAAGTTTTGCAGTCTGTGCCTTCGAACCGTCAGACGCTGCTTTTTTCTGCCACGATACCCCCGGCTATTGTTAAAATTGCTTCGGCTCATATGAAATTCCCGGTCCAGGTGGAAATCGCTCCCTCGGGCACAACGGCGGAAAAGGTTTCCCACGAGTTGTTTATTGTCCGGAAGGAGATGAAACAGGAAATTCTGGAGAAGTTGTTAAAGCAGTACCGGGGATCGGTGCTGCTGTTTTGCCGGACGAAATTAGGAACAAAGAAGATTGTCAGGATTATTCGGCGCATGGGACATCGCGTGGCTGAAATTCACTCGGACCGGACCCTGCCCCAGCGGCGGGAGGCATTGAGTGGTTTTAAGACAGGGAAATACCGTGTTTTATGCGCTACGGATATTGCCGCCCGAGGCATTGATGTCGCCGGGATTGAACTGGTTATTAATTTTGACCTGCCGGATGATGCGGAAAACTACGTTCATAGAATTGGCCGCACCGGACGGGCCGGTAGCCCGGGCCATGCCATCTCTTTAGCGACGCCTGACCAGGGCAAGGATGTGCGGGATATCGAGCGGATTATAAAAATGGCCCTGCCGATCTCCAAGCATTTCGACGGCACTTTCGAACAATTTGATAAGCCCAAAAAAGTTTTCAGTGCCCAGCGGATCGGCGGGCGCTGGAAGACGTCATCCCGGTTTCAGTCAAGACGCAAATAAACTTGTCCAAGGAGCCGTTGAACACAGGTATCGTTCCCAGCCTAATCAATGCGAAGGTTATTTTTTATTATCATCAGGTTGTTTCTTGTCTTTATCCTCGTGGAAGTTCTGTCGTTCAGCGCCCTTTATTATTTGCGGGAGATAAAAAAAACCTATTTGGGGTTGGATTGTCAGAGTATTCTGTCCTCGCGACACAAAGATGCTATAAAAAGAGTCATAAACGGAGAGTTGGAATATTTGGCCTTTCATCCCTGTTTGGGGTGGTCGGTCCGGGCAGACGGAGTGTCCGGCATTTACCGAACCAACAGGCAGGGGATACGTTCCTCCCGGGATTTTGACTTTGAGAAAACCAAGGAGAAAAGACGAATTTGTGCGTTCGGGGATTCTTTTGTGCATGGGGACGATGTCAGAAATGAAGACACCTGGCAGGAGAGGGTTAATCAGGATTATCCTGATATTGAAGTCCTGAATTTTGGAGTGCCGGCCTATGGTCTTGACCAGGCTTTTCTCCGCTATAAGGAAGAAGGGGTTTTGTTTCATCCCGATATCGTTGTCATAGGATTTACCCTGGATGATATGCCGCGTCACGTCAACACCTTCCGTCCTTTTTTCGCTCCTGGTACAGACATCCCCTTATCTAAGCCCCGTTTTATTTGTCAAAACGAGACACTCTCTCTGGTCAAGAATCCGTTGTCGTCTTTGAACCAATACCGTCTTTTGTTGTCCTCCCCGCAGAAGGTTTTGCCGGAGTTAGGTGCGTTTGATCATTATTACAGGAAAATGAACTGCCGTGAGTCCCGGCCGACCTTATCTTGCATCCGTTTGGTGGATCTCACCTTTAAATTGATCTTTAATGCCAGGTTAAAAACGATGGACGCGTCTGTTGCTTCCTTTTGGGGGGAACATTCAGAATTTTTTATCATCACTCAAAAAATTATCACGGCTTTCCATGAAGAAGTCGTCAGCCAGGGGGCCGTCCCCGTTATTGTTATTTTCCCGAGTCGGCATGATTTCCGTGTTTTTCAGGAGGACCAAATCCATATTTATCAGAAACTTCATGAATTTTTGCGTAACAGCCGGTTTGCCTATATCGACTTAATGAGCCACCTGGCTCAAAAGATTGAGGGGGAGGATGTGGATCAGCTTTATTCTTCCCGGGGACATCTGTCCGCCCGGGGCCAGCAATTGACGGAAGAGATTATTGTGGGCTTTTTCGAAAAGAACGGTTGGCTGCATCAGTGAGTCTTTCGGGGCAAAAGGCCTGTCATTCTGACAGGGCTGAGCAGGAACACTTGTCTTTAAAAACAAGGAGGGAGTATGCAACGGTTTATTTGGGTTATTTGTTTTGTTTTGTGTTTGAATGTCACTCAAGCGAAAGGAGAAAATCTAATGGTTTCAGACGGGAAGACTGTGAAATTTCACTACACACTTACTGTTGAGGGGGAAGTGGCGGACACATCTGAAGGGAAAGAGCCGCTTGAATATGTCCACGGCTCGCAAATGATTATCCCCGGCCTGGAGAAACAGTTGGCCGGGATGAAAGAGGGCGAAGAAAAGAGCGTCACGGTATCAGCCGAAGAGGCTTACGGACCGGTCGACCCCCGGGCCGTTATTGAAATTCCTAAGACAAAATTGCCTCCTGATATGAATCCGGAAAAAGGTATGCAGGTTCAGTTGCAGACTGAAACCGGTCAGCCTGTGATAGGAATGATTGAAGAGGTTCAGGAAAATTCCGTCATTGTTAACTTTAATCATCCGTTAGCAGGTCAGGATTTATTATTTGAGGTAAAAATTGTCAGCATAAAATGACTTTTTCCCGGAAAGGGCGTTTTCCCCTGTCGCGACAGAAAAAAAGATTTTTAGGGGAATAATGTATTATAATTGAATTATATATGAAAATCCCTTAGGGCATGCCGGAATGTTTTTTATGAAACTGCTCCTGGGAAATATGTTTTTGATCCTGACAGGGGATTTTTTAGAAAAATAATAAAATGTTGAAGAAATGGCTGTTTTCTGATATTTTATATGTCTATTCCATACTGAAAAAATAGGCTAAATATTACTTAACTCTTATATTTTTAGGTGATAAAAATGCAAAAATTTAACCCATGTATGAATAATGTTACATCCATGCTCGGGAAGCACGCTATTATTGAATATTATGGGTGTAATCATGAGAGTTTAAATGATATCCCTTTGCTGCGGTCCGCTTTGGTGACAGCCGCAGAAGTGGCGGGAGCGACAGTTATTGATTCTTTATTTCATGAATTTTCGCCATATGGAATTACCGGTGTTGTTGTTGTCGCGGAATCTCATTTAAGCATTCATACTTGGCCGGAGTACGGTTATGCGGCGGTGGATGTTTTTACCTGTGGTGAAACGATCGATAACCAGAAAGCCATTGATTTTATCAAGAACGAAATCAGTGCAAGAAAATATGAAGTTGTCGAATTTCAAAGAGGAAAATTATCAAAGTGTTTTCCAGTATCTTCCTTAAGAACGAAAGATTATAAAAAATGACTGAATAATAATTATTATTCAGTCCTGCCTCATCCTTTGCGTCTTTCTACAGATCTCTTCGAATCCATGTAATCTCTATGTGTTTTAACTTTTGGGGTGTTCTTTATCTTTTTGCGTTTAATTTTGTCAAATTTTTAAGGCAGATATCCCGGGATTAATGTAAAATTATCTTTAAGGTCAGCATGAAATTTTCCTTAACGTGTGGCCATCCCATGAACATCATGTGAGGCTGTTACCTGAATTTAAGCGCCGGAGGGGATTCCTCTGGTATGAACAAGCCAAAATAATATTAAAAATTATTTATATGGAAAAGGGGAATAAACGTGGCTCAAGTCAAAACAAAAAAAGTCCTCACAAAAGTCCAGAAATATTCCCGTGTCAATATTGAAAAGGTCGCCCCGGAAATTGACGGCGGCCAATTCGCTATCAAGCGTGTGGTCGGGGAACACGTTGTTGTGCGGGCGAGCGTTTATGCGGACGGACATGACGAAATCGCCGTAAGATTGGCTTACCGGCCTGTCGCTTCTGCCGACTGGCAATATCGCGAGATGACCTCTCTGGGCAACGACCGCTGGGAAGCGTGTTTTGATATTTCCCAAATGACGGATTACGTGTATACCATACAGGGATGCATTGACGTTTTCACATCCTGGCAGCGTGATTTGAAAAAAAAATGGGACGCTCAGGCTCCTGTGGATATCGATATTTTAGTCGGCGTACAGTTGATGGAGCAGGTTCTGGAGAAAGCTCAAGGAAAGGATGGCGATTACCTCCGAGATCTGATGCAACAACTCAGGTCCCCCAAAGTGACGCCGGAAGGCATGGCTTTGGCGTTTTCGGATGAGCTGCAGAAATTGATGCGTTCTTACGTTGAATGGGCGAACGGGTGTGCGTATCCGAAAGAACTGCGCGTGACAGTTGATAGAAAGAAAGCCCTTTTTAGTGCCTGGTATGAGTTTTTCCCCCGGTCCTGGGGGCCGGATGGCCGGCACGGGTCTTTTAAAGACTGTGAAAAAATGTTGCCGGAAATCGCCCGTATGGGCTTTGATGTCGTTTATTTTCCGCCGATACATCCTATCGGCATTACGAACCGAAAAGGGACGAACAACTCCGTCATATGCGAGCCTCAAGACCCCGGCTGCCCGTGGGCGATAGGCAATAAGGAGGGAGGACATAAAAGCATTCATCCCCAGCTAGGAACCCTGAACGATTTAAAACATTTTATCAAAGAGGCTCGGGCTTACGGCATTGACGTGGCGCTTGACTTGGCCTATCAATGCTCCCCGGATCATCCGTATGTCAAAGAGCACCCGGAATGGTTCAAGTGGCGTCCTGACGGCTCCATTCAGTTTGCTGAAAATCCTCCGAAGAAATATGAAGACGTATTGCCGCTGAATTTTGAAACCGCTGACTGGAAAAATCTCTGGGACGAGTTAAAGAGCGTTGTCCTTTTCTGGATAGACCAGGGGATCAGGATTTTCCGGGTGGATAATCCTCATACCAAGCCGTTTGCCTTTTGGGACTGGCTTATTTCTGAGATCAAGAAAGATTATCCGGACACGCTTTTCCTGGCCGAAGCGTTTACCCGGCCGCATGTCATGTATCGTTTAGCCAAAGGAGGCTTTAGCCAGTCTTATACCTATTTTACCTGGCGTAACACCAAAGAGGAGTTTGTCGATTATTTGACGGAATTGACACAGTCCGAAGTGCAAGATTACTTCCGGCCGAATTTCTGGCCGAATACCCCGGACATCCTCCCGGTTCACCTGCAGTCCGGCGGACGCCCGGCTTTTATGGCCAGGCTTGTTTTGGCCGCGACACTATCGTCGAATTACGGAATATACGGACCGGTTTTTGAATTATGCGTGAGCGAGGCTGTCCCCAATAAAGAAGAATACTTTGATTCGGAAAAGTATGCCTTGAAGTCATGGGCCTGGGATCAGGAAGGCCATTTAAAGGATGTGATCGCCAGAATCAATCAGATACGCCGAGAGAATCCGGCTTTGCATGAAACGGGGAATATCCGATTCTGTGAAACGAGTAACGATTTTCTTTTATCCTATTATAAGTGTTCCCCGGACGGGCAGAATATCATTTTAGTTGTCGTCAATATCGATCCTTATCATACCCAAAGCGGTATGGTGAAAATTCCTCTTGATCGTTGGAATATTGAACAGCAACGGCCTTTTTTAGCGCATGATCTGCTGAGTAACGATCGTTATATCTGGCAGGGAGAGACGAATTACATCGAATTAAATCCCCAGATAAGCCCCGCACATGTCATACGTGTCCGCCCGCACTTGCATCGCGAGCAGGATTTTGACTATTTTATGTGAGCGTAACAGGAAGGACCATCCATGCCCTCATCAAGAACATATCTTGAACATGATCCGTTATGGTATAAAGATGCCATTATTTATCAGCTACATGTCAAAACATTTTACGACAGTGAAGGAAACGGAATCGGTGATTTTAAAGGCCTGACTCAGAAACTTGACTATTTGAAGAATTTGGGAATAACCGTTATCTGGCTGCTCCCGTTTTATCCCTCTCCCCTGAAAGACGACGGTTACGATATTTCCGATTATTATAACGTCCATCCTCAATATGGAACATTAAGGGACTTTAAGGAATTCCTCCGGCAGGCTCACCAAAAGGGACTCCGCGTCATTTGCGAGTTAGTGATCAATCACACGTCCGACCAGCATTCCTGGTTTAAACGGGCGCAGAAGGCTGCTCCCGGATCCAATTTCCGGGATTATTATGTCTGGAGCGACAGCACGGAAAAATACAAAGACGCCCGGATCATCTTTCATGATTTTGAGTCTTCAAACTGGGCCTGGGACGAAAAGGCCAAGAGTTATTATTGGCACCGGTTTTATTCCCATCAGCCGGATTTGAACTTTGATAACCCGAATGTCCAGAAAGAGATACTGCGGGTTGCGGATTTCTGGTTTTCTCTGGGGGTGGACGGCTTAAGACTGGACGCGGTGCCGTACCTGTTCGAAAGGGAGGGAACAAACTGCGAGAATCTCCCGGAGACGTACGCTTTTTTGCGGAAATTACGCAAACATGTTGACGGCAAATTCAAAAACCGCATGCTGTTAGCCGAAGCAAACCAGTGGCCGGAGGACGCTGTCGCCTATTTCGGGAAAGGGGATCAGTGTCACATGGCTTTTCATTTCCCCTTGATGCCCCGCATGTATATGGCGCTGCATATGGAAGACCGTTTTCCGATCATTGATATCCTCGAACAATCGCCCAAGATACCCAGTCCTTGCCAGTGGGCGATTTTCCTCCGTAACCATGACGAATTGACCCTGGAGATGGTCACGGACGAAGAACGGGATTATATGTACAGGACTTTCGCGAAGGACGAGCGTTCGAAAATCAATTTGGGCATTCGTCGCCGGCTGGTGCCTCTTTTGGGCAACGACCGCAAGAAGATCGAGTTAATGAATATCCTGTTGCTCTCATTGCCGGGGACCCCGATCATTTATTACGGGGACGAGATCGGCATGGGAGACAATCATTATCTGGGCGACCGGGATGGTGTCCGGACCCCGATGCAGTGGAGTCCGGACCGGAATGCCGGTTTTTCCAAAGCGAATCCCCAACAGCTGTATTTGCCGGTTATCATTGACTCGGAATACCATTATGAAACCATTAACGTTGAGACCCAGGAAAAGAACCTTTCCTCCCTGTTGTGGTGGATGAAAAGAGTCATTGCCGTCCGGCGGAACTTTAAGGCTTTCAGTCAGGGGGGGATAAAGTTTCTTTATCCTGAAAATCATAAGGTTCTGGCTTTTATCCGTCATTATAAAAGGGAAAGAATCCTTGTCGTTATTAACTTGTCGCGCTATTCGCAATCCCTGGAGATCGATTTGAAAGAATTCAGCGGATGTATCCCGGAAGAAGTCTTCAGCCAGAATATCTTTCCTCCTATCAAAGATACCCCGTATGTTTTAACATTAGGGCCTCACAACCATTACTGGTTGCGTCTCAAGAGACCGGAATATCTGCAGGATCTGCGCAAACATAAAAAACAGAAGAAGATGTCTTTCGGCCGTTCCTGGGAGGAAATCTTTGATCCTAAGAATATCCGGCGTTTCGAAAACGACTTTTTAGCTTCCTATTTAAATACCTGCCGCTGGTTCAGCGGCAAGGCTTTGCAGATTCGTCACCTGAGGATTATAGACCGGATCCCCTTGGCCAACTCTTTTGTCAAAGCCCAGCTGTTGTTCCTGGATATCCAATATGTGACCGGCCAGGAGACGATTTATTTCCTTCCGGTGACATACGTAAAGGCATCCGACGGGGGAGGGATTTTGAGAGATTATCCCGCGAGCATGATCCTGCCTCTTTCTGTGAAGGGGGAGGAGGGCTTCCTTTTTGACGCCCTTTACGATAAACGGTTTCAGAAAGAGCTCCTGCTGTTCATGGGGCAGAAAAAAAAGATAAAAAACAATAAGAATGAAATCCGCTTTATGCCCGGGAAGGTTTTCACTCATTTGCTGGGAGATCGGAGTCCGGAGCTGTCCCCGCAATTATTGAAAGTGGAGCAGAGCAATACATCAATTATCTATGACAATACATTCTACTTGAAACTTTTCCGCAGACTGGAAAGCGGGATGAATCCGGATTCCGAGATGATAAAATATTTGACCTCCAAAAAATTTCCCTGTATTCCCTCTTTTGCCGGATCGGTGGAGTATCATCTTTCATCCGAGAAGCCCATTGATTTGTGTCTCCTGCAGTCATATATCCCCAACCAGGGGGATGCCTGGAATTACACTTTGGATCATGTCGCAAGGTTTTATGAACAGGCCTTAACTCAGAAAGAGACCGTAAAACAGATGAAAGAATTATCAGCGCTGGACTCGCAGGCTCATGCCTGCTCAGTCGACCTTGCAAAATATATTGATGCGCTATATCTTGAAATGGTCGGGCTTTTGGGAAAGAGGACGGGCGAACTGCACCTGACCTTGTCAGCAGAGGAGGAGCATGCTGATTTTACGCCGGAAGCTTTTTCCATGCTTTATCAAAGATCTGTTTATCAGGCCATGGGGAGTCAGGCCAGAAGCGTCATGAAATTGTTGAAAAAGACGATTGAATTTCTTCCGGTGGACATGCAGGGGGAAGCCGTTCCGATTATTGAACAGGAACAGAATATTTACAACCGTTTTAAACAGATTTTGAAAACGAAATTCTCGGCGAAGAAAATAAGGATCCACGGGGACTACCATTTGGGCCAGGTCCTGTTCACCGGGAAGGATTTCGTTATTATCGATTTCGAAGGGGAACCCGCCCGTTCCATCAGTGAACGCCGGCTGAAGCGTTCGGCTTTGCGTGATGTCGCGGGAATGCTGAGGTCTTTTCATTATGCTGCCTATGCGGCGCTTTTTTTGAAAAAAGTCGTGCGGGAAGAGGACTTCGCTTCCCTGGAATACTGTGCCGATATCTGGTACAGCCAGGTCAGTCAGAAATTTTTAAGAGCCTATATTGAAGTCATCGGGAATTCCACTGTGCTTCCCAGGAAAAAGACTGAGTTGGATATCCTCTTGGACGTCTTTTTGCTGGATAAAGCTTTGTATGAGCTGGGATATGAGCTCAACAACCGCCCTGATTGGGTCCTGATTCCTCTCCGGGGGATTCGGTATGTTTTATCCAGGGCAAAGACCAAAGTCGCCCCAAGGAAAAGCGGAAAATAAAAAAGCAACAGCGTAAGGACATGAGATTATGCCAGACATTCCATCTGATGCGCGCGGGACGCCCGGGCCGGTGCGGTATGATGTCAGCCTTTTAACGGATGACGATATTTATCTGTTCAGGGAGGGGAGCCATTTCCGTCTCTATGAAAAGTTGGGCGCTCATTGCCTGTCGGCCGGTACGCCGGGCACACTTTTTAGCGTCTGGGCTCCGAATGCCGAACGGGTTTCTGTCATCGGGAATTTTAATCATTGGGATTCCGCATCCCATCCCCTAACCCCCCGGTGGGACAGTTCGGGGATATGGGAGGGCTTTGTCCCCGGAATAGAGAAGGGGGAGCTTTATAAATACTCTATTACTTCCAAGCTGAATGATTACCGGACTGAAAAAAGAGATCCCTTCGCTTTTTTTTCTGAGATCCCTCCGAGAACAGCTTCCATCACCTGGAGCCTGGATTACTCCTGGCAGGATGACGCCTGGATGAAAGAACGGCAGGCCCGCAACTCTTTATCGTCCCCGATATGTATTTATGAGATGCACTTCGGTTCCTGGCGCCGGAAAGGGCAGGAGAACGGTTCCTTCCTGACTTACCGGGAGATGTCGGAACAGTTGGTTCGTTATCTGCAGGACATGAATTTCACGCATGTGGAATTTTTGCCCCTCATGGAACATCCGTTTTACGGTTCCTGGGGATATCAGACCCTCGGCTATTTTGCCCCGACCAGCCGTTACGGAAGTCCCCAGGACTTGATGTGTCTGATTGATTATTTGCATCAAAACGGGATTGGCGTGATTCTGGACTGGGTTCCGTCTCACTTTCCGTCTGACGGGCATGGATTGTCTTTTTTCGACGGGACAAACCTTTATGAACATTCTGACCCTAAAAAGGGGTTTCATCCGGACTGGAAAAGTTACATTTTTAATTATGGACGCCATGAGACCCAGAGTTTTCTCATCAGCAGCGCTTTGTTCTGGCTGGACAAATATCATGTGGACATGTTAAGGGTTGACGCGGTCGCCTCTATGTTGTATCTGGATTATTCGCGGAAAGAGGGGGAATGGATCCCGAATCAATACGGCGGCAGAGAGAATCTCGAAGCCGTTGATTTTATTAAGAGGCTCAATGTTGAAGTTTACCAAAATTATCCCACGTCTCATATGATCGCCGAGGAATCGACGGCATGGCCTATGGTGTCACGTCCGACTCACATCGGCGGATTGGGTTTCGGCATGAAATGGAATATGGGCTGGATGCACGATACGCTGGTTTATTTTTCCAAGGACCCTGTTTACCGGAAATACCATCATCATCAGCTGACTTTCAGCCTGATGTATGCTTTTACCGAGAATTTTTTGCTGGCATTTTCCCATGATGAAGTCGTGCACGGCAAGGGTTCCCTGCTGGAGAAAATGCCGGGGGATGATTGGCAGAAGTTTGCCAATTTACGTTTGTTGTACGGTTATATGACAGGGCATCCCGGTAAGAAACTGATTTTTATGGGGGGAGAGTTCGGACAGCGCGCGGAATGGAATCATGATACGGCCCTTGACTGGCACCTGCTGGAGCATCCTCCGCATGAACAACTGCAGCGATGGGTCAAAGAATTGAATTATTTCTATAAGACAGAACCGGCATTGTTCCAGGAGGATTTTTCCGGGAAAGGATTTGAATGGGTGAATTGTCTCGATTGGGAGAGCGGTGTTATCAGTTTTATCAGGAAAGGCCATCAGGAAGCCAGCCCGGTTCTTGTTGTCTGTAATTTTACTCCGGTTCCCAGGACGAACTATAAAGTCGGTATCCCCTTGGGAGGTTTTTGGCGGGAAGTCCTCAACAGTGACGCCAGAGAATACGGGGGGAGCGGTTACGGGAATTGGGGCGGACAGGAAGCGGCTCCGCTTCCTGTCCAGGGAAAACATTTTTCCCTGTCCCTCGTTATCCCCCCTTTAGCCATTCTTTTCCTTAAAAGGAGTTCCGCTTAAATGGATGTCGGGGCATGGTATTCAGGTTCGGGGCAATGTTTATTCCGTGTCTGGGCTCCCCGGCAGAAATCCGTTCATTTGAAAATCGTCTCCCCCGGAGAGAAAGTTTTCCCGATGCAGAAGGGCCCGGGAGGTTGCTGGCAGGCTACGGTGGACCATGTCTCTCCGGATGCCCGGTATATGTATGTCATCGATAACGAATCCGCTTGGCCTGACCCGGCGTCTTTTTTTCAACCGTCGGGGGTTCACGGGCCTTCCTCGGTTGTGGATCATTCTGTTTTCCCCTGGCAGGACAAGGCCTGGAAAGGACGGGATCTTTGCGATATGATTTTATACGAACTGCATGTCGGCACCTTTTCTCCGGAAGGAACCTTTCAGGGGCTTATCGACCGTCTTGATTATTTGCAGAAACTGGGAATCAATACCATTGAAATCATGCCTGTGGCGCAGTTCCCCGGAGAAAGAAACTGGGGATATGACGGCGTGTATCCTTTTGCCGTACAGTCCTCTTACGGCGGGCCGGAAGGGTTGAAGCGCTGTGTCGACGCCTGCCATCGGAAAGGATTTTCCGTCATCCTGGATGTCGTTTATAATCATCTTGGCCCGGAAGGGAATTACTTCGGAAAATTTGCCCCTTATTTTACCGACCGCTATCAAACCCCCTGGGGAAAAGCTGTCAATTACGACGGGGCTTACAGTGACGGTGTCAGAAATTATTTTATTCAAAACGCCCTTTATTGGTTCAAATATTATCATGTCGACGCCTTGCGGCTGGATGCGGTCCACGGTATCTATGACCGGAGCGCAAAGAATATCCTGCGGGATATCGCCGAGCATGTGGACAATTACGCTTCTCAATCCGGAAGAAAAGCCGTCTTGATAGCCGAAAGCGATCTTAATGATGTCAGGATTCTTCAGGAAAGGGACCATTCGGGTGACGGGCTCCATGCCCAGTGGTGTGATGATTTTCATCATGCTTTGCACGCCGTCATAACCGGCGAGACCGAAGGTTATTACCAGGATTATGGGACGATGGAGCAACTGGTCAAGGCATACAAGGAAGGATTTGTGTATTCGTGGCAGTATTCTTCTTTCCGGAAGAAATATTACGGGAGTTCGTCCCGGTCCATTCCGGCAGAGAAGTTTGTTGTGTTCACCCAGAATCATGATCAGGTGGGAAACCGCATGTCAGGAGACCGCCTGGCTCAGCTCGTGTCTTTTGAGGCCGCAAAATTAGCCGCCGGTGCCTTATTCGTGGCGCCGTATGTGCCGATGCTTTTTATGGGGGAAGAATACGCTGAAGCAGCCCCGTTCCTTTATTTCGTCAGCCATTCAGACCAGAATCTGATCCAGGCTGTTCGGGAAGGGCGGAAGCGGGAATTTGATTCTTTTCATTGGCAAGGAGGCGTTCCCGATCCGCAAGACCCGGAAACTTTTGCCCGCTCCAAATTGATCTGGGACATATTGTCTGCCGGACAACATGCGGCGATGTTTTCTTTTTACCAGACACTGATTCGTATGAGAAAAAATATCCCTGCTTTAAAGAATTTAAATAAGGAGAATTTGAACGTCATTCCTATAACGGACAAAATTGTCCAGTTAAAAAGACATCATCATCATAATGCTGTTATGAGTTTTATGAACTTTTCAAACGAGGTTCAGACCATGGCCCTGACACATATAGAAGGCGAGTATCAGAAAGTGCTGGATTCTGCGGATACGATGTGGCTGGGGAGCGGTCAGGTTGCTCCGGAGAAGATTGCCAAAGGGGAGACTCTGACCTTGCAGCCGTGGCATTTTGTCGTTTTTGACAGGGATATGACGGTATGAAAAGGGGTTTTGCATGAATGATAAAAATTTTTCCCAAGACCACTTTCCCGTGGCCACATACAGAATTCAGTTCAACCCTGCTTTTGGTTTTTCTGCGGCTCAACGCCGGATTCCATTTCTGTCCGAATTAGGAATTTCCACTGTCTACGCCTCCCCCATATTTAAAGCCAAGCAGGGGAGCATGCACGGTTATGATGTTGTTGATCCTCAGCAATTAAATGCTGAATTGGGGTCGCCGGAAGAATTCGAATCTTTATGTCAGGAGGTCAGGAAGTACCGTATGGGCTGGCTGCAGGATATTGTCCCGAATCACATGGCCTATAATCATGAAAACCGTATGTTGATGGATATTTTCGAAAGAAGGGAGCAGTCCCCCTATTATGATTTCTTTGACGTCGACTGGGTTCACATTTATGAGAATTTTCAGGGACGTATTTTAGCCCCTTTCCTGGGCCGTTTTTACTCAGAAGCCCTGGAGGATGCCGAAATTCAGCTGTCTTTCGGTCCCCGGGGCTTTTCCCTCAACTATTATGATCACAATTTCCCTTTGTATTTTAAGTCTTACCGGAAAATATTAATGCTTCGTATTCAAAAGCTGGTGGAGATGTTGGGAGAAACTTCGGCGGATCTGTTCAAATATTATGGCATCGTCGACCTTTTTGACACGATTCCCGCAGAGTCCGCGCACGGCTCTTATGACAGGCTGACTTATGCGAAAAACTCATTATGGGAACTTTATTCTTCGGTTGCTGACATAAAAACATTTTTAGACGATAATGTGCAGCTTATTAACGGCGAGAAGGGACATGTGGCGAGTTTTCAAGTGCTCGATGAACTCCTTTCCGAACAATGTTTCCGGCTGTCTTTCTGGAAGGTCGCCTCAGAGGAACTGAATTACCGGAGATTTTTCACTATCAATGACCTTATTTCTCTACGCGTTGAGAAGGAAGATGTTTTTTCCGTCACGCATGCCCTTATTCAGCGTCTTATTCAGGAAGGAAGAATCCACGGATTACGTATTGATCACATCGACGGCCTCTATGACCCGCAGGCCTATTTGAACCGCTTGCGACAGGATGTCGGGGATATCTATATCGTGGCGGAAAAGATTCTGGCTCAGGAAGAACGCCTTGCTCCCAGTTGGCCCATTCAGGGAACGACCGGCTATGATTTCCTGAATGCCGTTAATGGCGTATTCTGCCGTAAAGATCATGAAAAAGAGTTTAATAAAATCTATTTTCGTTTTACGAAATTGACGACAGTTTATGAGCAGTTAGTGGTCCATAAAAAGCGCTTGATCATTGGCAAGCATATGGCCGGGGACATTGATAATCTGGCCTATTTAATGAAGAAGGTCGCCAGCCGGGACAGATATGGCCGGGATATCACTTTGTATGGTTTAAGAAGAGCCTTGGTTGAGGTTATGAGTTTTTTCCCCGTGTACCGCACCTACATCAGCCAGGAGCTTTTCACGGAACAGGACAGGCGGTTTATTTCCCAGGCCATTATGAAGGCCCGGCAGAGAGCCCCGGGGCTTTGTTATGAAATCCATTTTATTGAAAAGTTTTTGCTTTTGGACCTGGTAGAACAGCTCAGCGAAACGGAAAAAAATGATTTCTGGCATTTTATCAAACGGTTTCAACAGCTGACGGCCCCTATTATGGCGAAAGGTTTTGAAGATACGATGTTCTACACATATAACAAATTGATATCTCTGAATGAGGTGGGCGGTGAGCCGAGCTTGTTTGGCCTTTCTCTGCCGGATTTCCACGCTTTTAATGGTTGGCGCCAGCGATATTGTCCTTTTTCCATGAATGCCACGGCTACGCATGACACCAAAAGAGGCGAGGATGTCCGGGCCAGAATTAATGTTTTGTCGGAGATCCCTGTTGAGTGGAAGCAGGCTTTGGCCCGCTGGAAAAAATTTAACCGGCCCAAAAAACATAAGAAAAACGCTCAAACGATGCCGGATGCCAACGACGAGTATTTTATTTACCAGACATTGCTGGGAACGTTTCCGTCTCATTTTGATGACCTGTCAACGTATAAACAGCGTATCCGGGATTATATTATCAAATCGGTCCGGGAAGCCAAAGTTCACACAGCCTGGATCAAACCGGACAGTGAATACGAAAAAGCCTGTGTGGAATTTTTTGATAAGCTCCTGGAGGAAAAAGAACACAATGCCTTTCTGGAGGATTTTCTTGTTTTCAAGCAGACCATTGAACATTATGGGCTTTTTAACTCTCTGTCTCAGGTGGTCTTGAAGATTACGTCCCCCGGCGTTCCCGATTTTTATCAGGGAACAGAGCTGTGGGATTTCACTCTGGTTGATCCGGACAACCGGCGTCCGGTTGATTTTGATTTAAGGGATCGTTATATGAAAGAGTTGAAGCAGGAGGGGGACCGGCCCGCCATCATTGAGAGGCTGCTCTCTGACAAGACGAGCGGCGCTATAAAGTTTTTTGTCATGATGAACGCTCTGGAAGAACGGCAGAAGTCCCGGGATGTTTACGGGCGGGGTGAGTATATCCCTTTGGAAACCCAGGGCCGGTTCAAAGATTGTCTTATCGCTTATGCGCGCGTTTGGGATGATAAGTGGAGCATAACCATTGTCCCGCGCTTTTTGACCCAGATCAGCGGTAAGGAATCCCTGCCGCTGGGACACCTTTGGCAGGATACAAAAATTATCCTGCCCCCCGCAGCTCCCAAGCGGTTTAAAAATATTTTCACCCACCAGGTTATGGAATCTCCGGACACCTTTCTGGCCGGAGATGTCTTTTCCGCTTGTCCTGTGGCCCTCCTTGTTAGCGTCTTTTAACAGACCCTGTTTTGCCTGGGGCCGGCAGAGAAGGGGTTTCAAACCTTTTATTTTTTTTCTAAAAAAATACTATTATTAATTGAACAGACCTGACTTCAAAGATATACTGAGAACAATATAACCTATTTATTTATAATAGGTAACGGCCTGTCTGCTTTCTGCCCGAAAATATTGTGCCGCGCTGATAGCTGATGTTAACGCTGATATCCTGCCTCCCCCGCAGAGGTAAGCCGTTGGTAAACATGAATTCTGTCGGGTGCAATTTATGGAATGTTTTCATATTAGAAAAATTCACAGAGATTTCACAAATAATTTTGTGGTAGGCACCCTGCTGGTTTGTTCCGTCATTGTGGGGCAGGACTCTTTACTTTTTGCGCAGGACGTTAAAAAAGTCCTGTTAGTGCATAGCGTTGAAGCCGGGTCTCCCTGGGGGCAGGCGATCACAAAGGGCGTGAGAGAAGCTTTCGGTGACCGGAAGCTGATTCTGGATATTACTTATATGAATTCTTGTCAGAATCCCCTGTCGGATGAAAAGGTCTCTGTCGCCCAGAGTATCCAGGAAAAAATAGCCGAATTCAAACCCGATGTTATTATCGCCGCTGACGACACTGCCCAAATTTTTGTCACCCAAAAATATTTAGGCCTGCGGCACCCTCCGTTTGTTTTCTGCGGCGTGAACGGGGACTTGGAAAGTTACCGGTTGCCCGCAGATAATACAACAGGTATTCTTGAACGGCCGCATTTTGCCCGGAATATCATGTTTTTGAAATCCCTGGGTTTCCGGATAAAAAAAGTTGCTGTTTTGAGCGATAGCAGTCCGGATTCCATGGGGGCGTACAATTTCTTAACTCACGAGGATACTGTCGGAGTCAAGGTTTTGGGATATCACATCATCAAGGATTTCTCGACCTGGAAAGCCCGCGTTGAATATTACAACCTTTATGCGGACGCTATATTTGTTTATTTATATCATACCATAAGGGCGGACGGAGACCAGGATGCCCGGATGCCTCCCGGGGATATCATGGACTGGACGCTCACACATGCCGATATCCCTATTGTGGGTTTTTTTGATTTCGGCGTTCAGGACGGTATGCTCTGCGGCGTGGGAGAGTCCGGCTATGAACATGGTTTTGAGGCCGGCACGATGGCTCTTAAAATGCTGCAGGGGGCCCAAGTGAAGGATTTGCCGATAAAAAAGGCAGGGGCTCTTTACAAGATGATCAATCTTAGGACGGCTGAAAAGTTTGGGATTTCTTTGGACGAAAGTCAATTGTCAACAATAGACTGGGTTATGAAATGAGAAAAAAGTCTTTTTTGATTTTTGCTGTGGTTTTTCTTTTCATCTTATGCCGGGGGGCGGCTTTTGCCTTTCATCAGACAGAGGAAAAGAAGGCTGCGCAGCGATATAAACTCGGGATATTAGCGAATCGCGGCAAACAGGAATGTCTGCGTCAATGGACAGCTACGGCCGATTATCTGTCTCAACGGATCCCGGGGGCTTTTTTTGAGATTGTCCCGCTTGATTTTCATGAAATCATCCCTGCTGTCGAGGCGGATGAAGTTGATTTTCTTATCCTGAATTCTTCCTTGTACGCGGAGATGGGGCTTAGGCTGGGATTGCAGCGCATTGCGACGATAAGCCGTGCCAAAGCCAGCGGGGAGAGGTCTTCTTTATACGGAGGAGTTGTTTTTATCAGGTCGGACCGCAAGGACATCAAAACCCTGAATGACTTGAAGAGCAAAACCCTTATCGCGGTTGATGAACTGTCCTTGGGAGGCTGGCTTGCTGTTTATCAGGACATGAGGACGCGGAGGCTTGATCCGTTCCGTTTCTTTGCCCGGGTCGCTTTCGGGCACGGAGAAGATGACGTCGTGAAGGCGGTTTACGAGAGAGACTATGATGCCGGAATCATCCGGACAGGAATTCTCGAGAGTTTGCAGGAAGAAGGTAAAATTGATCTCAATGATTTTGCTTTTTTAATAGGAAAAAAGTTCATTGATCATAAGACATTACATCTAGCCTATCAGAAAGAATCCGTCCGCGGTCATGAAATCCCCGCAAGCACCGCCGTTTACCCGGATTGGCCGTTTGCGAAGGCCAGGCATATAGATGACGAAATTTCCAATAAAGTCGCTATCGCTTTGTTGCGTATAGAGCCGGACCAGTTCGCGGCGATAAAAGGGAACTATGCCGGCTGGGTCACTCCTCTGAATTACACTCCTGTTTATGACCTTTTACAGGATCTTGGTATCGGGAGCTATGCTAATTATGGGAAGATCACTTTGAAAAAATTTGTTCGGCAATATTGGCTTTGGTTCATTTTTGTTTTTGTCCTGGTCAGCGGTATCGTCATAGTTACTGTCCGTTTTTTCTTTCTCAATCGAAAATTGGTGAAAAACGAACGCAAATACCGGGGGTTGTTTGAGAATATGGACTCGGGGGTGGCGGTCTACAAAGCGGTCAATGACGGGCAGGATTTTGTTTTTAAGGAATTCAATAAGGCCGCGGAAATCATTAGCGGGGACCGGGCGGAGAACCTGATTGATAAAAATGTCAAGGAGGTTTTTCCGGGTGTTGAAACTATGGGCCTTTTAAATATTTTCCGGAGAGTACATCAAAGCGGCCGCTCAGAGACTTTGATTTCGAAATATGAAGATGACAGAGGGGCTTTTTGGGCCAAGAATTCCGTTTATAAATTATCCTCCTCTGAAGTTGTGGCCATTTATGATGATATTACCGCTCAGATTCAGGCGAAAGAAAAGATCAAAGCGCAGAATGAATTCCTTCAGAGTGTTATAAATTCTTTCCATTATCCGTTATATGTTATTGATGTTAACACAAAAGAAGTGGTCCTGTTTAACAAAGCCGCCAATATCAATCCCTCGGAGAAAAAGCTGCTTTGTCATGAGCTGAATCATAAAAGTTCGATGCCCTGTTCTAAAGAGGGGGAGTTGTGCCCTGTTGAAATCGTCCAGAAAACAAAAAGCGATGTGACGGTTGAGCATGTTCATTGTGCCCGGGACGGAAGCATAAAAATATTTGAAATTACCGGGTGTCCGATTTTTGATCCTGACGGAGAGGTCACTCAGCTCATCGAGTATTGTATAGATGTGACCGCCCGCAGACAGATGGAGAGCCAGCTGAAAGGGCAAAAGGACCTTTTTGCCAACCTTATTGCCTGTATCCCCTATGATGTATTCTGGAAGGACACGGAAGGGCGGTATCTGGGATGCAATATTTCGTATGCCAAGAAAGCGGGGCTGGAGACTCCCGAAAGGATCATCGGCAAGACCGATGCGGAATTACCCTGGACGCCGGAGGAAGTCGATTTTGCCCGGGAAACCGACCAGAAAGTCATATTAAAGAAAAAAGCGCTGATCGATTTCGAAGAGACGAAACACCAGTATAATGGACAGCAAGCCATGCTGTTGTCCAGTAAAGTTCCTTTGGTGAACAATAAGAATGATGTTATCGGCGTATTGGGGATTTCGAGCGATATCTCGGACAGGAAAAAGGAGGATGAACTGAAGAAGCATCTTTTTAACGATTTGGCAAAGGTTAACCAGGAGTTGCGGGATACTCAGGAGCAGCTGCTTCACTCCGAGAAAATGTCGGCCATCGGGCAGCTCTCAGCCGGGGTCGCGCATGAGATTAAGAATCCTTTGGCCATCATTGCCTTGAGTATAGAATCTTTCGAAATGTGTCTTCCGGATATCAAGCCGGAACTGCAGGAGCGGTTGAAAATGATCAAAGATGCTGTCCAAAGAGCGAATAAAGTGGTTGGCGACTTATTGTCTTTTTCCCGTCAGTCAGAGATGCAGATCGTTCCTTTTGATATCACGGATATCATCGCGAAAGCCCTTGATTTTGCCAAAAAGAAATCTATCATGAAGAATATTCAATATGAAACGATACTCCTGAACCACGAGGCTCTTATCATCGATGGAGATCCTGTTCTCATAACACAGGTCATATTGAATATTCTCAGCAATGCTATTGATGCCATTGAAGATGAGGGCAAGGTCATTTTGCGGACAGACCTTGTCAACGGTCCTGAAAAAGAACCGAAAGAAATAAAATTAACGATTTCTGATACGGGCTGCGGCATGCCGCCGCATATCCTTAAACGGATTATGGAGCCTTTTTATACGACTAAAGATCAGGGGGACGGGACGGGGCTGGGGTTGAGCCTGGTCTACAAAATTGTCGAAAGACACCAGGGCACAATTGATATTCAAAGCCAGGAAGGAAAGGGGACGGATGTTATTGTCAAGCTGCCTCTTAAAGGTGTAAAAGAAGAGGAGGGAGAAGATGCCGGATAAGAAAGTGATTGTTGTTATTGATGATGAAAAAGATTTGGCTTCATTAATTAAAGACATCCTGCAGCAGACCCAGTCTTACGAAGTGCATATGGCCCATGACGGGGCAAAGGGTAAGGAATTGGTCCTGTCTTTGCAGCCGGATCTTATTCTGTCGGATTTGGTTATGCCCCAGATTAAAGGAGACCAGCTTATCAGGGATATTCGTAAGAATGAAGCGACCCGGAACACCCCTATTATCCTTATGAGCGGGTTAGGGGAGTTGACATTGTTCCAGCAGAGTGAACAGACGAAATGGAAAGCGGATGTCGACCCGGATGCTCCGAAAGACCAGAATGAAAAAGTGATTATTTCCGAATATAACATAAAAGAGATCGCTCAGGCTTTCGGTGTTCAGGGCTTTCTCACCAAACCTTTTAACCTGAAAACTTTGCTGGATGCCGTTGCTCAGGTGATACGTTCTCATGAGGAGGCGGAATAAAACATGGCGAAAAAGATTCTTATTGTTGAGGATGAAAAGGATTTGCGGGCCCTGGTGGCCCAGCAGCTTCAGCTGGCGGGATACGAGGTGTATGAGGCTGAAGACGGAGAAGTCGGGTTTGAAAAGGCGAAACAGCTCCAGCCGGATTTGATTATTTCGGATGTGATTATGCCGAAAAAAGACGGCAATCAATTTTATAAAGAGTTGAAGAAATCGGATTTTGGCAAAAACATCCCGTTCTTGATTTTAACCGCCCGGGCGAATATGCGTGATTATTTCGAGATTATGCAGGTGGATTCATTTATGGAAAAGCCTTTTAAAATGAAGGCCCTCGTTGAGAGAATTGAAGAGCTGTTAGCGGGGAGAGAGAGCGGAGAGGGGGAAGAGGCCCAGCCTTCCCAGCGTTCTGTCTTAGATGATATATCTGAAGCTATTGTGGATAACCAGATGGTCAACGTCCGGGCTGTTGATATTGAGATAGAAGCGTCCCCGGGGGAAATGATCAAGAGAAGCGCTGAGGCGAGAAGTAACGTAAAACCGAAAAACCACAACGGCAAAAAAATCCTTATCCTGGAGAACGAACCCCTGGTTTTCCGGGAACTGCAGACTCTTTTCGCCAAATGCGGATTCGAATCAGACGTTGTGGTTACCGCGGGCGATTGCCGCGAGGAGCTGGCCAAATATACTCCCGATCTGATCATTCTCAAACACTCTTTCGGAGAGATCAATGCCGAGGATTTAGCGGCTGATTTGAAGCAAACACCCCGCCTGCAGAAAGTGCCGATTATTATTTATAAAGTCATCGGCCGGACGGGGGAAAAGGTGAATGCCGCCGGTCAAAAGGAATTAGGGTTTATCATTAATGATGAAGGGTATGCGATGTTCAAAAGAGCCCTTCAGTTACTGAAGAACGGTTCATAGGCGTTGTGAGGCTTTCCCGTGAGCATTATTTTCCATATCTGTGTTGTTCTTTTCATCGTCTGCTTCTGGTCTGGGGTTTTATCTTTTGTCCCCATCACGTTTTACCTGCTTGTTAAAAATCCTCCCATAGCAAGAGTTGAAAGAGACCGCCGGAAGGGGATTTTCAACATCCATGAGGAATCGTTGTCCGAGACAAGAAAGAAATCCCGGGTCAGGGTCGTATTAATGATTTACGGGATTTGTCTGGCCTTTTTTTCGCTGGTTTACTGTGTGAACTGGTTTCAATTTCAGCAGAGCGGCGTCAATCCTTTCGATATCCTTTCGACCCTTTCGGTAATACTTTTCTGGTTTTCGATTTTGTCCTATTGTCCTGTGGCCTTGTATTTATTGTTGAGGCAGCCGTGGCGTTATAAAGACGAGGGGGTATGCTTGACAGGGATGTTCGTCACCTATGGTGTGGGGATTTTGATCTTCTCCGGAGGTTTCGCTTATCAATGGTTGAAAGAAAGAGCGATCACAATCTTTATGAGTGATGTTGTTTCCTCAGCCCTGATTGTGCTTTTTTCTGCGGGAGTGCTGGCCTACCTGCCCATATTAGCCTATGTGTTCTTCAAGGCCTCCCGGTTAAGCAAGGATAAAATAATCCGTTCCAGCGTGATTTTTGTCATTTACAGCGTGTGTTTTATCTTTTTCGCGAGTCTTTTTTTTACAGAGTGGGTCAGAGATTATAAGGCAAAACAGCGGGCTTCCCTGGAATTCAGGCAGGAATAATTAAAGGGGCCCAGAGAAGATCGTATATTTTTATTGCATGAAAGAGGTTTGATCAATATAATAATTTTTTGTGTGTAGTAAATGATATTCTCGCGAGTGATATTGGGTTATTTTGAGACATTATTCATGACAATCGGTGAAATCGTCCATGTTTTATGATACACAGCTCACGATAAAGACTCTGGTATCCATCAGAGTTTTTTATTTTGTCATTGATATTATAAAATGAATAAAAACGGCAAACCTCAAATCTTACTGTTATATCCCAAGACCGGGATGGATTTCGGCTCCACGATTGCTCCCCCGCATGCCTTGCTGACAATTGCGGCCCCCATGCTTAAAGCGGGCTATCATGTCGTCCTGCTCGATCAGAGAACACAGTTGATTACGAAAGAGACCCTGGAAACCTATGTTTCCAATGATTTGATATGCGTGGGGATTTCCACAATGACGGGAACTCAGGTGTATCATGCCCTTAATCTGGCCCGGATGGTCAGGGAGATGACTGGGGGAAAAGTTCCTCTTATCTGGGGAGGCTGCCATCCCTCTGTCATGCCGGAACAGACTCTGGAGAATGAAAACGTTGATATTGTTATTATTGGTGAAGGGGATGAGACGTTCCTGGAAACTGTTCAGGCCCTGGATCACAAACGCAGCCTGTCAGAGATCAAGGGTATCGTTTATCTGGATGGGGGGACGGCTGTCAAAACGCCCCCGCGTCCTTTGCTGGATGTCGAGACCCTTTTGCCGACACCGTGGGAACTTGTGGATGTTGAAAAATATATTCATAAAGATATGTATTTGCAGAAGAGCACCCGGGTTCTGGATATCGGGCAGACCAGCCGGGGTTGCCCGTATAATTGCGGATTCTGCAGCAGTTCAGAAATTCGTCAGCGGAAATGGCGGGCTATGTCGCTTGAGAAAAGTTTGAATATGATTACCGAAAATGTCCGCCGGTTCCGTCTGAACGGCATATGGTTGAGGGATGACGAGTTTTATATCGACAGAAGAAGGGCCACGGCCATTTGTGAGGGGATGATTCAGCAGAACCTTAACATTTCTTTCTATACCTCCGGGACGAGGGCGGATGTGTTCATGAAGGCCTCGGATTATGATATTGATGTCTTGAAGCGGGCGGGAGCCTATACTTTGAAATTCGGGGCCGAATCCGGTTCACAGCGTATCTTGAACCTGATGAATAAAGGCATTACCGTGGAACAGACACGTCAATCCAACCAGCGCTGCAAAAAACACGGAATTATTCCGGCATTCAGTCTGATGATCGGGTATCCTACCGAGACATTCCATGATATTCATCAAACAATTGATCTGGGTTTCCACCTCAAAAAGGAGAATCCCCGGGCCCATTTAGAGACCATCGCCATTTACACCCCGTTGCCCGGAACCCCTGATTATCAGCTTGCTTTGCAGCATGGCCTGGTGCCGCCGACGTCTTTGGAAAAATGGGCCGAGTGGATCTTCGATGATTATGATTGGGAGGGCCGGCGGAGCCCCTGGATGTCCAAAAGGGAGCGGATTTTTCTCGGAAATATTTCTTATATGAGTATTTTGTCCCATGCCTTGGTGAATGTCATGGGAAGTTTGCGCCATAGGAGATTCAGGGCTATAGCTCAGTCGCTGGCGAAGCCGGTGAGTTATTTTTACGCTCAGAAACTGCGGAATAAAATGTATCGTTTTGCTCCTGATCTTGCGCTGGTCCGCTATTTGCGGCACGAGTTGTTCTATAAAAGCAATTTTACGATTAACTAGCATTCCCAGGGCTTCTTAAACAAGAAGCGGCGATCGGTCATGCCGTGGCCGCCCCGAACGGATGTGGGACATTTCTATGAAACAAATTGTTAAACAGATTTTGTTATATATAGCAACGGTTTTTATGATTGTGGTCATCCTGCTTGCCATCATTCTTTTTCATATTGTGATATTGAGTATGAAGGTTTATTTTTCTTTAAAAAAAAACAAAAATGCCCGTGACCTTATCCTGAGGCCGGAAGAGGCAAATGCCTCCTGTCAAGACGAAGCATTTGCGTCGACCATGGCCTCAGTTGGCGAGAAAGTCTAACTCATTTTTATCTTTGTGATACTAAACAAGGAGGGGAAGCCATGCAGTATCCAAAAACGAACGATGTTGTCGGGAGTGCCAATCGTGGCGATGCCTGCGAGTCTGGGCTGTGCACACTGTGCCGGGCGGACTGTAAAGGAAAATGTGAAACGTGGCTGTCAAGCTTGCGGGGCCGAAAACTATTATATCCCAGAGATTTTGGCGCTGTTACGGCGGGCAGCCGTAACGTGAGCCATACGGATGTGACGTATAATTCTTTAAGAATTCAAGGATATTCCTACGGTTCTCACGGGATTCCCAAAGGATTGTCCAACTCCCCGGATGATTGTATTTTCCCGAACGTGAGTTTGGAAACCTCTTTCGGTACAAAATTCAAGACAAAAGCACGCATCCCCATTATGACCGGTGCTTTGGGATCGACTTTTATTGCCGCTAAATATTGGGATTCCTTTGCCATCGGGGCAGCCCTGGTGGGGTTCCCTATTGTTGTCGGAGAGAATGTTGTCGGGGTCGATAAAGAAGCTGAGATCAAGAATGGAAAGATCCTGAAGGCTCCGGAATTAGAGCGCCGCGTGGAAACGTTTTTAAAGTTCTACGACGGTTATGGGGCCATTATCGTGCAGATGAACGTTGAGGATACCCGCAACGGCGTCGCGGAATATTTAATCGAAAAATACGGCGATAAGGTCATTATTGAATTGAAGTGGGGGCAGGGCGCTAAAGATATCGGAGGAGAAATTCAGGTCACATCTTTGGATTATGCGCTGTTTTTGAAAAAAAGAGGTTATGTTGTTGACCCTGATCCTACGGTGCCGGAAGTTCAGGAAGCGTTTAATCATCGGTCTATCCGTTCCTTTGCCCGGCATAGCCGTTTGGGCGATACAGATGTTGACTCCAGCGATGATGTTGAAGAACGCTTCATGAAAAATGTCGAAAAACTTCGCAAATTAGGTTTTAAGCGGATAACTTTGAAGACCGGATCTTACGGCATGGAAGCGCTGGCCATGTCCCTGAAATATGCGACCGAAGCAGGCCTGGACCTGCTGACCATAGACGGCTCCGGTGGCGGAACCGGTATGAGTCCCTGGAACATGATGGAAACGTGGGGTGTGCCGTCTATTCATCTTCATGCCAAGGCTTATGAATACGCGCAGATTCTGGAACAGAAAGGCAAGAGAGTCGTGGATTTGTCTTTTGCCGGCGGCTTGGCTAGGGAGGATCATATTTTTAAGGCCTTGGCCTTAGGCGCGCCGTATTGCAAACTCATTTGTATGGGCCGGGCGGTGATGATCCCCGGTTTCCTGGGGGCGAATATTGAAGGTGTTATTAACCCGGACGTGAAACAAAAAGTCAACGGCAACTGGGACGCGTTGCCTCCTTCCGTTTCTCAATTTGGAGCTGTTCCGGAAGAGATTTTTTCCGGGTATTATGATGTGAAGAAGAAAGTCGGGTCATCCAACATTAAAGAAATACCTCTCGGGGCCATTGCGATCTGGACATTGGCTGATAAGTTGGGGGCCGGACTTCAGCAGTTATTGGCCGGGGCCCGAAAGTTTTCTTTGTCAGAAGTATCCCGGGAGGAGCTCTTTTCGGCGAACAGGGAAACGGAAAAAGAAACAAAGATCCCGTTCATGACCGAAGCCCTGGATGGCAAGGCCAAGGATATACTCAATAAGTAATTTCAGGGATCTTTAAAGACATAGCCTTTCTGCGGTAAGGATCGTTGGGCTCCTTCTGCAGAAAGGCTATAATTTTTTTATAACCATTCATGAAATAGTCCTTGATTGGTATAATATCTATACTTATAATATGTTTCTAACTATTTAGATAATAATAAATACTAACTTACAAGCACTGATTAAGGAGGTAGAATATGGGTGCTGGAAAAATAGGCGAAGATAATTTTGAGGCTGAAGTCCTGCAGTCAGCGGTTCCTGTCCTGGTTGATTTCTGGGCAGAATGGTGCGGCCCCTGCAAGATGATCGCTCCGATTGTGGATGAAATTGCTGATGAGTTATCCGGAAAGCTTAAAGTCGTGAAACTTAATGTCGATGAAGCCCAGGCTGTCGCAGGCAAGTACGGGATTATGTCCATCCCGACTCTTCTGCTGTTTAAGAACGGACAGATTGTTAAACAGTTGGTGGGGGCTATGGGAAAGGCGCAGATTGTCGAGAAAATAAATGACGATTTATAAACAAGGATTCGTTTATGTGATGGTTTATCGATCGGATGCGAAGAGGAGAATGTGATGTTAATCACCTTTTGTAAATCAAAAATTGCTCATGCCCGGATTACGGAATCCGAACTTTATTATGAAGGCAGTATTACGGTTGATGAAAAGCTTTTAAAAGCCGTGGATATCCTGCCCGGAGAAAAAGTGGAAGTTTTAAATCTCAATAATGGAGAGAGGCTGGAAACGTATGCTATTGCCGGAGAGGCCGGCTCCGGCCGGATTTGCCTCAATGGTCCTGCGGCGAGGAAGGGGTATGTGGGGGATAAAGTAATTATTTTAAGTTATGCCCTTATGGATGCGCGCGATGCCAGGGATTATAAAACGAAAGTTGTTACTTTGGACGACCAGAATCATATCCGCTGTTAACGCTGATACCGGTCGCTTTGCCAAGAAGGATGATTTATGATGAAACCCCAGTTGAAGATGAGATATTACGGTGAGGCCTGTTTGAGACAAAAGTGTGCGCCTGTCCAGGAGGTCGGGCCGTCTGAACGGTTTTTAATTGAAGCCATGATCGATAAGATGCATGAGGAGAAAGGCGTTGGACTGGCTGCCCCGCAGATAGGCATCAATCAGCAGATATTTGTTGCGGATATCGGGTTGGGCCCCCTGGCGGTTATTAATCCGAAGATATTGAAGCGTTCCGGATCGGAATGGATGGAAGAAGGATGTCTATGCCTGCCGGGGATTACCGTCAATGTCAAAAGGGCCAGGAATATCAGTGTCCGTTATGTTGATGAAAACAACCAGACTGTGGAACGGGAATTTGATGACTTGATGGCCCGTGTTTTTATGCATGAAACGGATCACCTGTCCGGGAAGCTGATTGTTGATCATGTCTCCTGGAGGGAAAGAGGCCGTTTGAAAAAGAAATTAGAGCAATTCACAAAGAAAGATTAAATGTCCGCTACGAATACAAGATGCGAACCCTCGCTCCGGTTGCCCCGGTGGTTCAAGCAACCGCTTCCGGATACGCAGAGGATTGGCCGTTTAAAAGGATTGTTGAGAGAAAACAATCTCCATACGGTCTGCGAAAGTGCCCGTTGTCCCAATTTGGGAACGTGCTGGGCGCGGGGTACGGCGACGTTTATGATCCTGGGAAACACCTGCAGCCGATCTTGCCGTTTCTGCGCTGTTCCTGCCGGCCCGGCGGCCCCGGTCGATGAGGACGAACCGCGGCGTATTGCCGCAACGGTCAGAGCGCTGGGGATTCGCCATGCGGTTATTACTTCTGTTACGAGGGACGATCTCCCGGACGGCGGGGCACGGCAGTTTGTCAGAACCGTAGCCGCTATCCGTGAGGTCTGCCCGGAGACAGCCGTTGAGTTGCTGATCCCTGATTTCAGGGGCCGACAGGAAAGTCTGCGGGATGTTTTGCAAAGCAGCCCGGAGGTCCTGGGGCATAATATTGAAACGGTCCGCCGGATTTTTTCTCTGGTGAGGCCGCAGGCGGAATATGACCGGTCTTTGGATATTTTACAAAGCGCCCGCAGGAAGACGATTGGTTCAAAAATCAAATCCGGCCTGATGATCGGGATGGGCGAGACACGTGCTGAATTGATGGAAACGATGAAAGACCTCGCTCGTGCAGGATGCGAGATCTTAACGATTGGACAATATCTGTCCCCCGGAAAAGCTCCCCGGCTTTTCCCGGTCGATCGGTTTGTCTCTCCTGAGGAATTTTCCGATTTGCGCATCCTGGCCCTGCAGTACGGATTTAAGAGCGTGCAGAGCGGTCCTTTGGTCAGAAGTTCGTTTATGGCGGAAGATGTGTATCTCCGTTGTCCATCTTCCGGGTTGTCTCCCGAGAAGAGAAGGAGTTTAAAAACTCAAGAAAGGACTTCCCTCAATGGGCGTGACTGAGAAAACAAAAAATTTATTCAATGTCGTGAGCCGGTACCTTATTAGCGGCATCCTGCTGATTTACCTCTATAACAACATAGACGTGGAAAAGACGAGAGAAATCATTCAGTCTGCTAACGTTTTTTATATTCTATTGTCGCTGATCATTTTTATTTTGATTAATGTTATCATCCTTTTCCGGTGGATGCTTTATGTGAAGGCTTTAAAGATTGATGCGTCTTTTCTCAGTATTACACGGTATTTCTCTATAGGACTTTTCGGGAATTTGTTCCTTCCCAGCGCTATCGGGGGAGACGTGATAAAAACGATGGGGCTTTGCCACAAACGTTCCGGGAAAGCGAAGGTTGTTGCCTCGGTCATCCTCGACCGGCTAAGCGGCTTTGCCTCGATGGTGACGGTCTCTACGGTTGCTTTTTGTGCCGGCTACCATCTTCTTCAGGACAATTCCCTGCTCGCGATCATTTTTACGATTGCCGGAGTGTCGGGCTTTATCGCCTTCATCATGTTCAATGAACGCATCTATTCATTTTGCTGCCGGGCTTTTCAGATTTTCCCTCGCTTACAAAGAGGTCTTATGAATGTTCATTATGATATTGTTTTGCTAAAAGACCGAAAAGGAACCATCGTCAAGGGAATCCTCGTTTCTTCGGTAGCGCATTCTTCTTTGTCTTTGGTCTGGTTCATTCTGGCGAAAAGTCTTCATCAAGATATCCCGCTTCTTTACTTTTTTATTTTTGTGCCTTTTACGTGTTTCGCGTCTTCGTTCCCATCCGTCGGAGGCCTGGGCGCCCGTGAAGCGGCTGCGGTTTACCTCTTTGCAAAGGTCGGAGTGGAGCCGGGGATCGCGGTGAGCATCAGTCTCATGAATTATCTCTTAATGATCATTGGCGGACTTTTGGGTGGCTTGCTTTATGCTGTAACGAAGGATCCTGTTGCCGAGGAGACAGTCGCAACCGCAGAAATAACTTAAATCACATAATGGCTCTACATTTTATTCTGGACGGATATAATATCATTAAGAATGATAATGATTTGGCTGATTTGTCATTGGAAAACGGCCGGAACAAATTTGTCCGCATACTGGAAAATCAACGGCCGCAGGGCAGTGTTAAGAATAAAGTCACGGTTGTTTTTGACGGGCAGCCCGGGGCCGGGCCGTTTCACAACAGCGGACCTGTTCACGTCGTTTTTTCAAGCGGGCAGACGGCAGATGACGTCATCAAAAATATTGTCAGCCGGGCCAGGAATAAAAAAGCCATCGTTGTTGTCACGAACGACAGGGCCATTCAATATTATGTGAGGTCCTTAGGGGCACGTATTTTAAATGTCCGTGAATTCTGGCCGTCGCGCTTAAAAGCCCCGGACCGGCCAGGCAAGCCCGGTAAGAAAGCCGGTAAACATATTCCCAAATCCGTTGAAGTCCGTATAAACGACGAATTGATGGACATTTGGTTAAATCGGGATATAAATACGAATGATCGTAAGAGTATTTAATGCCTTCATCACTTTTTTGCTTGAAACGGGCAACGCGTTATTTTTTTTGGGAGACGTTTTTTCTCATGTCCTGGCGGGACGTATCAGATGGGGTGAAGTTTTTAAGCAAGTTTATGAACAAGGCCTCCAGTCTGTTGTTATCGTCGGAATGACGTCGTTTGCTTCGGGGGCCGTCCTGGCCCTGCAGGGGTATGTGATGCTGAACCGTTTCGGAGCCAAGGAGTTCGTGGCCCATTTGGTCGCCTTGTCTCTGGTCCGGGAGCTCAGTCCGGTATTCACGTCTTTTATTTTCTCCGGGAAGGCCGGGGCAAGGATGGCGGCGGAGCTGGGGACGATGAATGTGAACGATCAGATTCTTGCTACCAGGACCCTGGGGGTCGATCCTTTGGAATTTTTAGTCCTGCCGCGTATGGTCGCCTGTATGATCGTGCTTCCGATACTGGTTGTTTTTTCTGAAGTGGTCGGTATTATCGGCGGATTTACTATCGGTGTGCTGGACGCGAATATCCCCAGCGCCACGTACATTCACCAGACACTTATTGCGGTGAATTTTGCCGATTTTTTTAGCGGTCTTATTAAAACAGTGTTTTTTGCGGTTATCATTTCGTGGATTTGCTGTTATGCCGGATATCAAACAAAAGGCGGGTCTTTAGGGGTAGGACGGTATACAACCAAAGCCGTGGCCTTATCGTACATGTATGTTGTTTTATCCAACACGGTCTTAACAAAAATTATTTTAGCCTTGTGGGGCTGATAAGGAGGGCCGTTGACGTGGTGAGAAAATTTCTTCTGCTGTTTTTTTCTCTTGTCCTGTTCTGTTCTGCGGCGGGGTGTTCATCTCATGTTAAAGGAAATGTCGGACAGCTGTCTGTTTATCAGGTTCCTTCGAAGGAAGCTCAATGGATCAGGGACGGTGAGCCGATGGAGTTTGAGGGGGATTTGTGGTATCCCCAGGATGCCGTAGATGTGTTGCTTGACTCGGAAGTCCTTTTGATCGGGGAATGTCAGGGGGTGCAGGTCTTTGTCGATAAAGTTGATGTCCGGCCGTTCCGCGTCCTGTATTCGAAGTTCGGAGAAAACAAGTTCAGGATTTTCAAGAGACACGTTCAGAATGATTAGGGTTGAACAGCTTTATAAAAGTTTTCACGGCCAGCAGATATTGGAAAATATTGATTTTTGCGTCCCGGAAGGGGAAATTTTAGTCATCTTGGGGGAGAGCGGTTCAGGAAAAAGTGTTTTGCTGAAACATTTGATCGGGATTTTAAAACCTGACAAAGGCGTCATAAAGATCAACGGCCGGAATATTGTGCCGCTTGCGGAAAAAGACCTGCTGAAAATCCGCAAAGGCATAGGATACTTGTTTCAAGAAGGGGCTTTATATGATTTCATGACGGTTTATGAGAACGTGGCGTTTCCTCTTAAAGAACACACGTCTTTGAACCGGAAAGTCATTAAAGAAAAAGTGCGAAGAATATTGGATCTGGTGGGGCTGACAACGGCTTTGGACAAATTCCCGCCGGAGTTGAGCGGAGGCATGAACAAACGTGCTGCTTTAGCCCGTTCGGTTATCCTTGGTTCGAAGATATTGTTGTGTGATGAACCGACGTCCGGCCTCGATCCCATTAAAAGCAGGGAGATTTCGGATTTAATACGGAATATCGCCAGAGAACTGCGCTGCACGACAATCATTACTTCGCACGATATGGATAATGCTTTAAGGATCGCAGATCGCATGATTCTTATCCGGCAGGGGCGCATTGTCGCTGCGGGAACTCCGGATGATATGCAGATGTCTTCCGATTCGTTCATTAAGGAGTTTTTTGCCTGATCTCACAGGCGCTGCTCCGTCGTGATACAATAAATTTTCGGAGGGGATTATGGAAAACAATTATTTTTTAAAAAAAATGGCAGCGGCCGTCTTCTTCCTCCTGGGGCTGGCTCTGATTGTGGGGGCCGTTTTTGTTATTGGAGTGGAAAAAGGTTTTACCGAGCCGAAATTCGAGATGGTTGTTTTATTCCGCAAGATAGGCGGTTTGGTCGAGGGGGCTCCTGTCCGGGTCTCCGGGGTGACCGTGGGGACCGTGTCGAATATTGATTTTTTGGATAAAGAAGTGGAAGGCCGTGGCGTTAAAGTCACGTTGAGTTTATACAAACGCTATCAAAGACAGCTGCGTAAAAGTATCCGTTTTGTCGTTATTACTGAAGGCGTTATAGGAGAAAAGGTTCTGGAGATTACGACCCGGCCGGACTATTACCGGAGGGATTTGTCCCAACCTGTTATCGGGGTTGATCCCCTGGATGTGCAGGACTTGGCCGAAACGTTCGGCGCCGCCGCGAGTTCATTGTCGGAAACGTCAAAGACGATAGATGCCCTGACACAGGATGTCCGTGATTTCTCCATTACGGTTCGCCGTCTACTGAATCGTATTGAACAGAGAATCATTGACGGGGATTTGTTTAAATTGTTTTAACCGTTAATAATCCTGTGCCTGGTCCCGGAAAAATTTTTGGGCCGCGCCCCTTTCCCGTCAGGTGAAGGAGCCGTGCCCTAAAAAAGAAGGAGATGGATTATGTTTGTGTTAGGAAATTTTATTTCTGCGATCGCTCAAATTTTTAATATGATCTTATCGTTAATCATGTTCCTGATCATTGTGCGCGCTTTAATCAGCTGGGTAAGCCCCAGTCCTTATAACCCGATTGTCCAGTTCCTGATTCAAACGACAGAGCCGATTCTGCAGCCGATCCGGCGGCTGATGCCGGTGACGATGATGGTTGACTTTTCTCCGTTCCTGGCCTTGTTGATCATTATGTTCCTGCAGTCCTTTGTTGTCCAGACACTGATGGATATAGCCGCCAGGATGAAAATGTAGAGTTTTTCTTTAAGTCTTGCAAAATATATTTTTTTAGAGTATAAATGGCAAAGATTAACTTAACAGCCATGTGAGGATAAAAAAGGAGAAATTCATGTTTGACAAGATGAAGCAGCTTATGGAAATGAAAAGACAGGCCGATGCCATAAAAAAGGAATTGGACGGCATGTGTGTGGATGTCGAAGAAGTGAAGGGCATCAAAATTACGGTAACCGGGTCACAGAATTTCCGTTCCATCGAAATCGATGAGGATTTGCTCAATAAAGACAATAAAGCGCGCATGGAATCCGATCTGACGCGCAGCATTAATGCGGCGATTAAAAAGTCTCAGAGCCTCGCGGCGCAGAAGATGTCGTCATTTATGCCGGGCATGTAACAGTCTCATCGAAAACCCGAGGCCGGGACCATTGAGGATTTCAGGATAAAAACCAGTAACGAACAAGAGAAAAAAGCAGGATCGCAAGGAACCAAAGGAGGAGACAATGCCTTATGACAAATCTTTAGATGTTGAGACATTTAAAGAAGTTAAAGAGTTCGGTGATACCCGAGTGACGGTGGGAGTTTTTTCTTATAACGGCGGGACAAAGAAGCTGCAGTTATCAAGGGAAACCAGAGCACAAAATGATGAGTGGCGTTTTCAAAAACTGGGTCGGATGACCAAAGAGGAAATCCAGGAAATTATTCCGGTGATGATGAAGGCCGTGGAGAATATGTAATAATGTCTGCGGGCCGGGGCTTATGCTCAGCAGCAGACATCCCGGTAAAGAGTATGGAAACTAAGCGGAAAGACTGTTGGATGGAGGATTTGTTATGTCTCAGGAAGTTTACTTAACGAAAGCCGGTTACGAAAGACTCATTCAGGAGTTGGATCAACTTAAGAACGTAGAGCGAAGAAAAATATCTCAGGCCATCGGAGAGGCCCGTCTTCAGGGAGACTTATCGGAAAATGCCGAATATGATGCTGCCAAAGAGGCTCAAGCTCACTGTGAGGCAAGGATAGCGGAATTAGAATCCAAGCTTGCCAATGTCCGCATCATTGAAGATCAGAATATTTCGGCAGATAAAGTGTATGTCGGGGCCGTTGTGACTCTGCAGGACCTAGACACTGAGGAAGAGTTGCAATATATGATGGTCTCTCCGGAAGAAGCCAATTACGAAGAGAACAGGTTGTCAATTTTTTCTCCTGTGGGAAAAGGGCTGCTGGGAAAAGCCGTGTCTGAGGAAGTGGTTATTCAAGTTCCCGCCGGAACCTTGAAGTATAAGATTCTTAAAATAGAGCGTCCGTAATTATCTGTGAACAGGGCGTGCCGGAAGTGGGACGGCTTTTTTGTCCCGTAATTCAGAGGGTAGGGATATATTCCTGCCCTTCTTTTTTTGTAAACAGCGATATGAATGTCCAGCAGAGTAAAGCCGGGAGCAGGGAAAGCAGGATGCGGTGAAGAGAGACCTGCAGCCACCAGTCGATTTTAAAATATGTATTTAGAAAGTAGTAAAACAGAACGGTTATAAGGTAGGAAAAAAGGATAAGCGGCATAAGAACGATATCTCTGCGGAAGCATCTTTTACATCCCAAGAACATCCCTGTCAGAATCAGCAGCCAAACGCCTCCCCATTTGGCGCTTTTCAGCTCGACCCAGAGAAAAGCGGATATCATTTTTGCCCTGAAAAGGGTTGACGGGTGATCCCCGGATGACAGCCCGTTTATGAAGGTCTGATTCCCCGGTGAGAAGAAGATGTTAAAGATGATCGTGGGAAGCAGCGCCAGAAAGAGAAGGGCCAGAAGAGCGACGCCCTGTTTGAGCCGGCCGCTTATGCTCCTGCCGGGGCCGGAGGGCAGGAAAGTCAAAATAACACATGCGAAGATGGCAGCTATAAAGGCGAGGACGGTTCCCTCGGGTTTGCAGAAAGCGAGCATGCCCAGGAACAGGGCTGATAAGATACGGTATCCCGGGTTTCGGGCCTCCTGCATTTTGAGAAGGCAGAATAAGCTGGCCAGCATATAGTAGCAGATAAGGATATCAGCGTATTGGCTGGTTGCTATCGTGATGAAAAAAGGAAGAGAGAGCAGTATCAGGGGGGGGATCAGGGCCAGGAAAAGCGATAGATTAAATGAGTATAAGATAGCCCAGAGAAGTCCCGCTGTTATCCCCGTAAAGATGAGGGCGGTGAAAAATGGTGTTAGCGGCGGCGTGTTTTCCTGCAGAATCCATCCCCAGACATTTATGAACGGCAGCAGAAGAGGATAGTGAGGGCTGGTTTGCCACAGGGAAGGCTGCAGCATATTCTGCCAGTGTGTCCCTCCGAGCAAGAGGCATTTGGCCTTGAAATTCCACACCTGCCACGCGTCCCAGCCTCCTAACGGATAAAAGCGTCCGAGGAGTCCGGCAGGAATGAGGGCGGCCGTAAGCAGACCTGCGGCCGTGCTGATTTGGGCGGTTTCTTTGGCGGGGATTTTCGGCAAAGAGAGGTTTTTCTTGTTGTAAAGATAGAGAAGCAAAAGGAGACATCCCAGGTGAACCGAGATGATAAAAGTCTGATGAAACTGCCGGACGATCAGGTAACAGGCAAATACGATGAAGGAGCTTATCCCCAGTCCCAGGCCGGCTGAAAGAAACAGGCCGACCGGAATATCGCGGCTGCTTTTGATCGGGATCAGCAGAGAGATTAAGCAAAATCCCGTGAGCAAGGAAATAAAATATGGAATCCAGATAAAAAAGGACATGGTTTTAATCAAATACTTTCAGAGCCTGAGGGTTTTTAACTAAAATGATTCCCAATTGATTCCTCCGTACCGGCTGCAGTCCTTGTTTTTTAATGAGCTGCCAGGCAGCGGCGGTATCGGAATAATCGAACAGAATATATTCGTGCTGGACAATGTTTCTGTCAAGAATGACCGGGGCTAAGACAAATTGTGCTTGAGCAAACTGCATGGCCTGTTGCGGGTCATCGGGATCTTTATCTGTCAGATATCCGACATACTGAGAATTCTTCAGGAGGTCAGCAAGGCCGGAAAATTTGAAGCCCGGGAATGTATAAGGGAACGTTTTCCTGAGTTTTTGGGTTTTTTTGTATTTTTTGTAATAGCGGGTGGTATTAATCAGGATGACAGAGGCACACAGGAGCAGGAAGCATATTTGTGGCAAAGTCATACAAGAAAAATTTTTCTTTTTTCCTGTGTCTGGGAACATGGACAATGATTCAAGGACTTGCGTCATCCTTGGGATGAGAATGTGTTGAAATTTTTTTCAGGGCTGTTCAGTTTTTCTGAAAAACGGCTTTATATTATGTGTTTATTCTAATATAAAAGAACCGTTTTTCAATGATTGAGTCAAAAAATACTGTCCGCCCTTCACCGTATGAAGGAAAATAAAAATAGGGCTTCCCCTCACAGAAGAGAGCCTGTATAATAAGAGCAATTTCTTACCGGAAAATGGTTTTTTAGCTGAAGGAGAGGAGGCTGGTTTGATTAATGTCGGTGTTATAGGATGCGGGCATTGGGGCCCTAATCATATCAGAATTTTCAATCATTTGTCGCACTCAACGGTTAAGCGTTGCGCGGATTTGAATGAGGATCGTTTGAAAGCGGTTCAGGCGTCTCACCCGCAAGTTCTTGTCTCCAAGGATTATCATGATATTATTCTTGATCCGGATATTGATGCCGTATGTGTTTCATCTCCCACCAATACGCATTATCAGTTAACGAAAGAGGCCCTGGAGGCCGGGAAGCATGTTTTTTGCGAAAAACCTTTAACTCTTGACCCCGAAGAATGTCTTCGTTTGAAAGAGCTTGCGGAAGAGAAGAAAAAAGTTTTGATGGTGGGACATGTTTTTGTTTTTAATAAGGGGATCATGTTCCTGAAAGAACTCGTTTCTTCCGGGGAGTTAGGGGTTATACAATATGCGCATTCGGAAAGAACGAATCTCGGACCTTTCCGCTACGATGTGAATGCCCTCTGGGATCTAGCCCCGCATGATATTTCTATATTTAATTTTCTATTCAACAGTTCTCCCATAAACGTATCGGCCCGCGGTCATAAGTGTCTGGGCCCCACCTTGGAAGATTTAGCCTTCGCATCCCTGGAATACCCTAATAATATCCTAGTCAATGTCCATGTCAGCTGGCTCGATCCGAAAAAAGTCCGGCAAATCACGATTGTCGGGGATAAGAAAATGGTCATTTGGGACGATCTGGACCATGTCGGCCCCATTAAACTGTATGATAAGCATGTTGAAAGAACAGCGACTTTTTACGACACCTACGGGGAATTTCAGCTGTTGTCCCGGGAAGGAAGCATCACCATCCCTCATATCAGTATTCACGAACCCTTAAAAGCTCAGGCCCAGTATTTTATTGACCGGGTCGAAAAAGGCGAAAATCCCGATTTGTCCGATGCCGTGAAAGGCTATGAGGTTGTTAAAACCCTCTGCGCTGTTCAGGATTCCATGAACCAAAACGGCGTTCCGGTCAACATGGCGTAAGGAATTGTTTTATGGTCAAAGATGGATTCCGACATCCGGCAGCTTTAATAGGCCCTCAGGCCCGGATAGGGGAAGGAACGCGTGTCTGGGCTTTTGCCAATATTCAGGACGGCGCGGTGATCGGGGAACATTGTAACATTTGTGACGGTTGTTATGTTGAAAAAGGAGCGGTGATCGGAAACCACGTGACCTTAAAGAACGGCGTCAATGTTTTTGAGGGAATTACCATTGAGGATGACGTTTTCTGCGGGGCGCATACGGCTTTTATCAATGACCGCAATCCGCGGAGCCACCGCAAGGATGCCTGGACATTGGAAGGCATTACCGTTAAGAAAGGCGTTACGATCGGAAGCAACACGACTGTGATGTGCGGCATTGTCATCGGCGAATATGCTTTCATTGGAGCGGGGAGCGTTGTCACCAAAGATGTCCCGGCTTACGGGCTGTTTTTCGGGACCCCGGCACGCATGCATGGTTTTGTGTGCCAATGTGGCCGAAAAATAAACGACGATTACCTGTGCACGCACTGCCGGCGGCAATACCAATTAACCGGTGAAGGACTGGCTCCTTTGAGTTAGCTGTCGGCATGAAGACCTTATCAGAATCTATAACCCCGATAATAAAATTATGCATCGCATCCTGATCTGTCCCATTGCTTTTAATGAGAATTTAAAGTTGAAGAATGCCATCGAGAGGTTTTTGAAAATACCGGACCGGCATTCTTACGAGTATCTCATTATCGATGACGCCTCCGATGACGGGACGACGGATATGATCGCCAGTTATGCCGCAGAAGGCGTGCAGACGATCAGGCATGCCTCCAGACGGGGGGTCGGGGCTGCGATCCGAACCGCCATTAAACATGCGACAGCCCGGCAATTCGACATCATTGTCATTATGGCGGGAAATGATAAGGATAATCCTGAGGAAATCTGTCAGCTTGTTGATCCGATCGTCAAGGAGGGGTTTGACCTTGTGCAAGGCTCCCGGTATCTTGCCGGCAACCGCATCGGGGGGGATATGCCCGCATATCGGAAATGGGCGACCCGGTTACATCCGTTCCTGTTTTCCCTTATGACGAAAAAAAAGATGACCGACACGACAAACGGATTCCGCGCGATGCGTCTGTCTTTGTTTCGTGATGCGGGGATCAATCTTGACCAGGCCTGGCTGGATAAGTATGAATTGGAACCGTATATCCTTTATAAATCCGTTATCCTCGGGCACAAGGTCGGAGAAGTGAGTGTGAGCAAAATTTATCCGGCTAAAAAGCTGGGCTATACAAAAATGAAGCCCATTGTCGGCTGGTGGAGCATCCTGCGTCCTTTGTTCTATCTTTGGCTGGGATTTAAGAAATAGTGTGAGGAGTATGCGGTATGAAAAAATGTCCTCGTTGTCAGTGCGTCTATCATATGGATGAACGGTCCCGGTGCCTCTATTGTGATACGATGCTGTTATCGACGGACCGCGACTCGGAAGCCAGGAGCCGTGCCCGGATCGAGGAAGCGGGGTTCAGTATGGCGCGGGCCCTTGTCAAAAAACTGCTTGGTTCCCGCCATCTGGAAGATCATGCCCATAAGGAGTTCCTGGTCGGAACGTATTTTAAAACAAGGACCTTCAGTTTTATGTATGCTTTTAGCCGCAATGAGTATAAAATCGGCAAAACATACAAACGGTTTTTGATTCAGCCTCTGACGCTGTACTCACTTTTTATGCTCCCCTGGATTGTTTATGATTTCATTGATTCGGTGATATTCCGTCTTACGTATAATAGTTATTGTGAGAAGTGCGGGTGCAAATTTATACGGTATCTGGGAGAAAAAGTCCATAATCCGGATGAATGTGAATACAATCAGGAGTTCGCTCTTGTGGTTGATAATATTGTCACGGGAAGGATCGCCGAAGAGGAGCCGAAGTTAAGGTGGCGTGCCGAACAGAAGTTGAAAGAGGGGAAAAAGAGTGCTTATAAGGATTTATGTGCCAGCAAAACATCCTGGAGTTCTGTCTGGGATATCGTTTGTATTTGGTTTTCGATTTCCCTCATTGTCATTATTGTCGTTGTGGGTGTTCTTCCCAGAGCCATAAAAGTGATACGGCATTTTGGCGGTGACGTGGAATCTGTTTATGAAGATGAATAATTAAGGGGCTTTGTAAGGAAACAGAGAATGAAGAACACAATCGTGATATTTTCGGGAATGCTTCTTTTGCTTGTGGCGGGTTGTTCGACGCCCAATGCGGCGCGCCCGCGCCTTATTGATCCCAGATATACGCAATATCAAAGAAATCTGGATGATTTAGAGCGGGAATATCTGCATAAAAAGATAACGTATGCCGAGTACCGGGAGCGGAAACAGCAATTGGATGAGGAATATTCCCGGACGGGGCATGACGCGACCTCTTTTTAATATGGCCGGACAGGTTCGTATTCAAAGAGTTCCCGGTTCCCCGGAGAGCGCGGTGGCTTCCGGAAAAGACCTGTAACAGGCGAGAGATGGTCCGTAAAAATTTTTAACAGGTAATTATTATAAAAGAATGGATATAAAAATTTTCTGATGCGTTTATATGGAAAAAATCCCGTTTTAGAACGTCTTAAAATCAATCCGCAGAGTATTAAAAAAATCACTCTTCAGCAAGGACACCCGGATGCGGGTTATCTTCATAAAAAGGCCCGGCAATGGGGGATTCCTGTTGTTGTCGTCCCCCGGAGCAAAATACTGAAACTGGCCCGCAGTGCCAATACGCAAGGTGTTGTTGTTGATGTTGACGATTTTGATTATCCCTCTGTCGATGAGGTTTTAACCTGGGCGTTGAAGAAGAAAGCGACATTGATTTTCCTGGATGGTTTGACAGACCCGCAGAATTTCGGAAGTATGCTTCGCAGTTTAGCCTGTCTGGGGGATTTCGTCGTTATCATCCCGAAGCATAAGTCTGTGCAGATTACGGAAGCGGTTCTTCGCGTGGCCTGTGGTGGGGAAAATTATATTAAGATATCAAGAGTGAACAATTTAGCGCAAGCGATCAAGCAGGCCAAGGACGCGGGGTACTGGATTGCCGGAACCGTTGTCAAGGGGGGGGCGGCCCTGTCCCGGGTCGAATTCCCCGCTTTGACCGGATTGATTATCGGCTCTGAACAGAAAGGCGTGCGAGAGGTTCTGCATAAGCTGATGGATCAGAGCATAACCATTCCCATGGCGCGGGCCCGGTTAACGTTTAATGTCGCTCATGCGTTAACCGTGTTTGCTTATGAAATTATTAAACAGAAAAGCAAGGACAGAGAATGAAAGGGAAAAAACCTCGTCAGGCTGCGGAAACGTCTGCCGAAAAAAATGCAGCGTTGAATTTTTTTGCCGAAGCAGGACTGCTTAAACGTATCAAACGCAGCGGATGGTGGGTCGCCGGCATTCAAAACCCTGAATCTGTGGCCGAACATTCCTTCCGGACGGCCGTGATCGGTTATTATCTGGCTTATCTGGAGGATGTCGATCCTTTTAAGGTCGTGACCATGTCGTTATTCAACGATATCCATGAAGCGCGGATCAATGATTTGCATAAAATGGGGCATTACTATATTGATTTTAAGAATGCCGAACAGAAGGTGTTTAAAGATCAGGTGGCTCATTTGGAGGCGCGGATTAAAAAGGCTCTGGAAACAATGCGGTCGGAATATGATGAACAGCGGAGCCCGGAAAGTCTTGTCGCGAGAGATGCGGATATCTTAGAATGTCTGATCCAGGCAAAAGAATACTATGACCACGGCTATCTGGGGGCAAAACTTTTCTTTACCAATGCTCCGCGGTTCTTAAAGACGAAAAGCGCCAAAAAAGTCTGGCGTCAAATCCGGACGTGGCACAGCAGCAAGTGGTGGCAGGGGGTTGTTAAATTTGAGCGCTGAGGACAGATTTTTTTGTCTGAGGATCGTATTTGCTCCCTGGAATGACCGGAGAAACATTGCCCCCGGCCCGGCCACGTTTGCCGTAATCTCCTCGGGTTGAGAGAAAAAAGATTAATAATAAATTGTTTAACATAAGACAAGCCGTTAAAATAAAATCAAACACTTTGGCCCTTTGCTGTTTCATGGGCGGGAGAAGGCATGGAACGTATCGGAATAGCCGCGAGTAAGATCGCGAAAGGTAATATTTTTTTATACAATCTCTACGTCATTATGCTTTCTTTTTTATGCTGCTTTATGCTTTTTGTTATCGCCGGCACAACCATTTTGCTTTCTTTGATCGTCCTGGGATATATTTTGAACGGCATGCTGCCTCAGGATTACAGCCAGGACTGGCAGTTTGTCATCAGACTGTGTATGGTGTCTTTGTCCGCGGTTGTCACTATACTTAATATCTATGCCATTGTGCGCAACTTCAGATTCAAAAGAAGCTGAACGACGTGTGGGGAGGAGCGGGTTCGCCGTAATTTTTCCCCTTCATGACAGAGGATTTTATTGAAAATGGCCGTAAATCAGAACGAATTCATTTTTTATGAACTTGTTGAACATCTGGACCTGGGGGCCTTTCGTTTAAAACCAGGGCTGAGAGAGCAATTCCTCTTTGTTAACGCCGCTTTTGCGAACATGTTGGCCTACGCTCCGGAAGAGCTGTTGGACATCGCTCCGCAGCAGGTCTTCCTGGAGAGACGAAAAATCCGGTCGGCTTACAAGAAAGTGTCCACGGCGCAGAAACTCGTTATTGAAGAGATATCCCTGCAGGTGAAATCCGGACGGGTGATTCATGCCTCGATTTTGCTTGTCGCCGTATATGATTCCCGCAAGCGCTTAAAATATATTGACGGTATTATCAAGAATATCACCTTTGAGAAGCAAGCCCGTAGCGAACGGCAGGAATCCAAAGAGCTTTTTGAGATTGTTTTTAACAATTCGGCGGCAGCCGTTCTGATTATGGATAAGCAGGAAAGGATTCTGGCCTGGAATCCTTTCGCGGAAAAGATGCTGGATATGGGGCAACGCGAACTTTTTAATAAATCCTTCAAGGAGTTTTTCCCGCAAAAAGAATGGTCTAAGATTTCCCGCTTAAATGTCTGGAAGAAAGATATGGTTTCGGACGTTGAGACTCAGATCAGTAATAAAAGCGGCGCTGTTATGGATATTAATATGTCCCTCTCCACGTTCAGAGATGTCAAAGGTCTGACTGTGGGCGCTGTTGCGCTTATGCTGGATGTGACCAAACAAAAGATCGCGGAGAGAAAAATCCGGGAGTCTGAGAATAAAATCCGGATTATTTTGGACAACTCGGCCGCAGCTATTACCATGACGGATTCTCAGGAACGGCTGGTCTCCTGGAATAAATTTACGGAACAGATGCTGGGGAAAACCCATGATGAGCTTTATTTGAAGCATATCAGCAGTATTTATCCGGAAGAAGAATGGAAGAAGATCAGGGCCGCTAATATCCGGGAACAGGGCGTGAAGCATCATTTTGAAACACGGGTGCTTTGCAAGAACGGCGAGGTCCTCGATGTGGATCTTTCTGTTAATATCTTGAAAGATTCCAACGGCGATATGACCGGATCCGTCGGGATTATGCAGGATATAACACAGCAGAAAAAAGTGCGGCAGGAATTGTTGCGGGCTAAGATCATGGCCGAGGAAGCCAATAGCGCTAAAAGCATGTTTCTCGCGAATATGTCCCATGAAGTGCGAACGCCCATGAATACCATCATGGGTATGGTCGATTTGACCCTGGATACAGAACTGACGGAGGAGCAGCGGGATAATTTGACCACGGTTAAGAATGCCGCGGACATTTTGCTGAGTCTGCTGAACGACATTTTGGATTTGTCCCGGGTTGAAGCAGGGAAAATTCAGCTGGAAACCATTGAGATGAATATCGAAAATATCATTAAAAGCGTCTGTAAAGGGCTGTCTGTTTTGGCCAAAAAGAAGAGCATCGACCTTGACTGGGAGGTGGAAGAGGGCGTTCCGTCGGTTGTGATCGGAGATCCCGTAAGGCTGCGTCAGATTCTGGTCAATCTCATCAACAACGCGATTAAGTTTACTTTTCGCGGGAATATCGTGACAAGAGTTAAAGTCATTGCTCTTGATGATCAGAACTGCGAGTTGCAGTTTTCTGTCGCGGATCAAGGCATCGGTATTTCGCAGGACAAGCTTCAGTCCATTTTTGAAGTTTTTTCCCAGGCGGATGTCTCTACAACAAGAAAGTTCGGCGGGACCGGTCTGGGGTTGGCCATTTCATTTAAACTTGTCGAATTGATGGGGGGACGGATTTGGGTCGAGAGTGAGGAGTATAAAGGGAGCACATTTTATTTTACCGGCAAGTTTGTGAAAGGTCATGTCCCGGATGTCGTACCGGAATCTCCCCCGGAAGTAACTCCCGAGTCTCCTGCTGATGAGAAAAAAGATATCGAGCATTTACGTGTGCTTTTAGCCGAAGATAATATTGTTAATCAGAAAATAGCTGTAAGAATGCTGGAAAAAAGAGGCTGGGTTGTGCAGGCTGTTGAGAACGGAAAACAAGTTTTAGAGTGTTTGGATAGAGAGGCATTTGATGTTATACTGATGGATGCTCAAATGCCGGTGATGGATGGCTATGAAGCGACTCAGCTGATCCGGGAAAAAGAACAGAAAACAGGCCAACATATTCCTATTATCGCCTTAACAGCAAGGGCCATGAGCGGAGACCGGAAACGGTGTTTAAACATAGGTATGGACGGTTATGTCACTAAACCGATAGACAGGGTAAAGTTGTTTGAGGCGATAGAAAATTTTTTTTAATTTATACCTATAGCAAAGGAAGGGATGATGAAAAAAGAGATTATCGATATGGATGATGTCATGGAGCGGGTACAGGATGACCGTGAACTACTTATGGAATTGTTGGATATTTTCCAGAACGATTACTCGGTGAAGCGGAAGTTATTCTCTCAATATATGACAGAGAAGAATTTTGAGCAAATGCGGGATATTGCCCATTCTTTAAAGGGCGCCGCCGGAAATATTTCAGCAACGCAAATGTTTGCGACCTGTATGGAGATAGAGAAAAAAGCCGAAAACAATATCCTGGAAGGGGTCGCAGAACTGCTGACTTTGCTGGATCAGCAGTTCCAGGATCTGCAGGGTTGTATCGAAGAGTTAAAAAAACAGTAGCTTGAAAATTTTTAAGCCATGCGACGACACGTTATCCCCATAATTATTCTTTTTGCCTTCTTCGGAGGGACCTTTCTTTTCCTGCTTCATTCAACTTGGTTCTTCAATACTTTGGGTCCGAAATTTATTGAAAAGAATTATCCGAATGTCGATCTCGTTTCTTTCAAAGTGGAGAGTCAGCAGTTTAAGTACCCGGAGACTTTTGTCTTGAAGGATGTGACCATTACGATGGGGGAGTATGAAGCAACCAAGCAGTTGACGATTAAAGAGCTGACACTGTATGATTTCCTGACTTATTTAAAAAAGAGAGAAAATATTAAGTTGATGGTTAAAGGCCTGAAGCTGACGTATGATCAGCTGGAAATCAACAACCTTAATCTTAAAGCACTCCTTTTTTTCCAGGGTCCTCATTTTACGCAGCTCAGCGGTATTTTTGCCGGATATGAGGCCGCGTTCAGTTCGTTCCGTGTTCAGAATTTTGAAGGCCAGATCCATGGGACCCGGCATCGTATTCAGTTGACGGATCTGGTTGCGGATGCTTATGGCGGACTTATGAGAGGGCAGGTCATTATGGATTTCAAACCGGAGATAAATTATATTTTCTGGTTGGAAGGGCAGAATTTTAAACCGCACTTGTTGACGGAAGTCAATCAGCCACTCTTTTCCCAGTTGAATGGAGATCTAAGCGGAGCGATGCGCCTTATTTGGGGGTCTCAGCAGGTGAACCTTCTGGCCCTGAATATGCAGTTTAATCGGGGCGGGATCATTGGTTCCGGGTTGGTTAAGACCATCCTTGGGTTTAAAGGGAATGAGGGATCCAAAGGACATTTAAAAGCCATCCTGTCTTCTGACGGCAGTTTGGCGGTTGATCAGGCTAAGATGAGATTGCAGAATTCCGGTGCGTACCGTCTCAACCTGGAATATAGCTTGCGGGAAGAAGGGAGCGGTTTTAAGTTAAAGGAAAGGCAGGAAATAGGTATTCGACAGGGGATAACGAATGCCCTGTTCCCGCAGGATGATTAATATGACAAGCCTTTCTCCCTCCGCACGCTTCCCGGGGAGGCCGGGCCCAACAAGGGTGCTTTAATAATACTTAACAGTTTCATGTCCTCTTTTTCTTTCAGCGGCGAACTCCCCCTGGAGTCATATGCTTTTCTAGAATCATGCGACAAGACAAGAATATTTCTGCCTTCTGCATCACGAGTCTTATTTTATTAGGGGTCCTTTGTTATTTTCCAACCTTTTCCTACCCTTTTGTGCACGACGACCTGGTTTTTATTCAAAATAACCCGGAGATTTCCCGGCTTTCCGATTGGCAGGGAATTTTTATCCGGACGCCCCGTCAAGACGGGATCATTAACCCTTACTACCGGCCTTTGCTGGAGCTGCTTTACAGGGTGCAGTACCGGTTTTTTGAATTTCATGCCGGGGCTTATCATGTTTTTAATGTGGCTCTTCATATTTTTAATAGTTTATTGCTATTGTTCCTTCTTAAACGGATTTTCTATCAATTCCCTGAATTACGGGCGGGCAAGGCCGGAGAGAACGGAGTCTGCCCCCGGGGGCCTTTCCCTGGATGTTCTCCAGGGCTGATCGCTGCTTGGCTGCTGGCGGTTATTTTTCTCATTCACCCCGTCCAGTCAGAATCCGTTGCGTGTGTGTCAGGTATCTCAAATATATTACTCGTGTTTTTGTGCAGTTCGTCCTTTATCCTGTATCTGCGGGCGGCATCCGGCCGGGCGACCGGAACACTATGGCCCGTGATGTGGTATGTCTTGTCAGCCTGTTCTTATCTCCTGGCCCTTTTTACGAAAGAGCAGGCCGTGGTTTTCCCCTTGTTGCTTCTGGCGTATGAGTCAACCGTTCCTTCAAGAGAAAAGAAATCTCGGCGGTCTCCGTATATTTTTATCGGATCCTTATTTTTAATTATGGCCGCATACTTTCTTTTTCGGAAGATCGTGCTGGGACAGATGATACAGGCTTTTTGGGTATATGATCACGAGATGTTCCTGAGAATCAAAGCGATCCCGAGAACTCTGCTGATTTATATGAGGATCTTAGTGTTCCCTTGGGATTTGCATTATTACCGAAGTCTGGACATTTTAGATCCGCAAAAAGGGGCCGTGGCCCTCCTGCTGTTGTGCATGGCCGCTGTTCTTTTCCTGGGGAAAAAACTGCCTGCGTCATTGAGATCTCTGTATATATGGGGATGCCTCTGGTTCGGCATCACGTTGGCCCCCATGTTGAATTTCCTGCCGCTTATTCACGAGTATTCATTTATCGCCCTGTTTGAGCATTTCTTGTATTGGCCCATGACCGGATTTTTCCTCTCCCTGTTTGTCGTGGTCTTTCATGTTTCGCAAGGTCGCCGCTGGTTTAGCCGGACGCCGTCTTTTCGTTGCCTGATCCCTGCCGTATTGATTTTATTTTTGGCGGTTATGACCTTGGGGCAGAACCGCTATTGGCGCGCTGAAGTTCCCCTTTTCGAGAGGGCCGTGAAATACGAAAAGAACCTGGCGAGGCTTCGTATTCTTTTAGGGAAAGCTTACTTTATGGATGGGCAGATAAGCGCTGCCGCAGGGCAGTTTGAGCAGGCGTTGGGGATCCTGGCGGCGTATGTTAAAAGAGTGAAAGAGGAAGAGCCCCGGCGGCTCTACCTTCTTTTTATGAAAGAGGCCTATTTTAATTTGGCGCAGTGTTACGACAAAACAGGGCATTTAGCCTATACGGTCCGTTATTATCAGGCTGCCTTGAAAATTGATCCGAATGATAGTATGATTTTAAATAATTTAGGAACCGTTTTTTTGAGGAAGAGTGATTTGCCTGCGGCGGAAAATATGTTTATTTTAGCCGTTCAGGCGAATCCCCAGGATTTAATGGCAAAGAGCAATCTGGCTTTATGCTATATTATGCAGGGAAAAGAACAGCAGGGGGGGATGTTACTGCAGGAGGTCCTCTCGATTGCTCCTGATTTCCCGCCGGCACGGAAGAATTGGGATATTTTTTCCCAGGGGCTCCGGCAGAGAGGTCCTTGAAGATAAATTTTTAGCAGCGTGATTCCAGAATTTTAATGAGGTGTTTATGTCTTTAAATATGGAGCAGATCGTTATTGTCGGATTGGGACTGGTTTTCCTTCTGCTGGCCTTTCTTGTGCTGATCCCGACAACGCCTCGAAGCCAGAGGAGAAAAAGATTCCCGTATAAAGTCCGGGAGAAAGAGGTCAAAGACTGGCAGGCCGTGAGCTTGAAGCTTGAACGAGTGATCAGGTCCTTGAAGCGTCAGATGGCGGAAACGCAAAAAGAGCAGAAGTTGCTGGAGCGTGATTTGGTGGTTCAGAAAGAGAAATATGCGAAATTGCAGAATAAAATTGATCAGGAGCGGGGATGGCAAAAAAAAGAACGGAGTGATGTGGATAAGAAAGGCCGGGAAGTCATCCGCTTGAGAGAAGATTTTAAAAAAGCGGAACAACACCTCGCGCAGGAACATGCGGACCGTTTGAGGCTGGAGCGTCAGCAAAAGGAATTGAACGCTTCTTTATCGTCAGCCCAGACGCAGATCAAAGATCTGGAGAATCAGATTATAAAACATAAGGCCCATATAGACGCTTACCGGAGTGAGATAACGGCTCTGAGAGCAGAGGCCCAGAAATTAACCAAGAAACATAATGAGGAGACCTGGGTGGCCAAAAGTGAATTTACAAAGCTGAAGAAAGATTATGAATCTTTAGAGGCGGAGTTGAAAAAATATCGGCCGGAGACATGAAAGCAGAGGGACGTTGATGTTTGCCAACCGGACCAACTGGACGTTAGACCCGAATAAAATATCGGTGTCTTTAGAAAAAAAACGGCGGCAGGGGCATGATATCATTGATTTGACGGAATCAAATCCGACGAGATGCGGGTTTGTGCTCCCGGAGGAGGACATTTTAAAGGCCTTGAGCCATTCAGAGAATTTATCGTACCAGCCTTCTCCTCAGGGGCTGTTAAAGGCCCGGGAGGTGCTCTGTGAGGCCTATGCCCGGAAAGGTTTCCGGGTGAGCCCGGAGAATATTTTTTTAACAGCGTCAACTTCCGAGGCGTATTCTTACGTGTTCCGGCTGATTGCGAATCCCGGAGAAATGGTTGTTTTCCCGCGCCCGAGTTATCCTTTATTCCATTTTCTCGTTGATATTCTTGACGTCCGGATGGGAGCCTATGATCTGCGATACGAAGGGCAGGGCTGGAAGATGGATTTTGACAGCCTGAAAGCCCAGCTCACCCCTTCGACAAAGGCGGTCGCTTGCGTTAATCCGAACAATCCAACTGGTCATTATATCAAGGCCCCGGAGACGGAAGCCCTGAACAGAGTGTGCCGGGATTCCGGACTCGCTCTCATTTGTGATGAAGTTTTCTGGGATTATGGTCTTCAGGAGGAATTCCGACAAAGTCTCGTTAATAATCAGGACTGTATGACTTATGTCTTGGGAGGCCTTTCCAAGGAACTGGGCCTTCCCCAAATGAAACTGTCCTGGATTATCCTTAACGGCCCGCCCCGTTTAGTTGAAGAATCGAGAAAACGGCTTGAAATCATCTCCGACACTTATCTGTCCGTGGGGACACCTGTACAGAATGCGTTGGGAGATTGGCTGGCCCTAAAGAGCCGGCTTCAGTCACAGATCATGGAGCGCATAAAGAATAACCATGCTTTATGGGCGGCTCAATCAGGGAACGGGCTGCCGATGTTGTCTGTCGAAGGGGGCTGGTACGGGATTATCCGTTTGCCTTCAGGGATGAACGAAGAGGACTGGGTGTTGATGTTGCTGGAAGAGGATGATGTTTTTGTCCATCCCGGCTACTTTTTTGATTTGGCTGAAGAACCTTATATGATCGTCAGTTTCCTGCCTACGGAGCAGAAGTCTCAAATAGGGATGGAAAGAATTCTCAAAAGGGTCCGGGACGCAAAGTGACTCTTTAATAATCATAGTCAGATCATGTTCGATTTTGTTTTAAAGCAAAAGCGGAGTTCCCGTCTGTATTTTGGGGTCGGCTTAATGATTGGGTTGACGGTTCTGATGTATTATTCTCAGCATCTGCCGGTACGTTTTTCTTTCCCTCTTTTTGGGCAGGCGACCTGGTACTCGAAGGAATCTCCGGGTATTAATGAGCGGACGGCTAATAATGAAGTTTTTGACGATCAGGCCTTTACCTGTGCTTTGTGGGGCGTTAAATTTCACCAGAGAGTTAAAGTCACGAACTTAAAGAACGGGAGATGGATCGTTGTCCGGGTCAATGACCGGGGGCCGGCCAGGCGGTATATCCGGCAGGGCCGTGTTATCGATTTGACAAAGGGCGCTTTCTCTCAAATCGCCTCTTTGGAGAAAGGCCTTATCGATGTCCGGGTTGATCTTGTGGAATAAGGGAAAAAAAGTTTAATATTTGAAAAAATATGTCAATTTGTTAATATGTTAGGCAGAATAAAAAGATCCTTTCGATAAGTGTGATGATCTCTTTTATAAGGAAAAAAATATTTATAATTATTATTAATAGATATATAAAAAGGAGAAAAACGTGGGAACACGACCGGACTGGGACAGTTATTTTCTTAAACTCGCTATGCTCGCTTCAGAAAGAGCCACGTGCCCCAGAATGCATTGCGGCTGTGTTCTGGTAAAAAATAAAAATGTGATAGCCACAGGCTATAACGGATCCATCCCGGGAGATGACCACTGCGATGACGTGGGCTGTCTGGTGGTGGATAATCACTGCTTGCGGACCAACCATGCCGAGATGAATGCGATCACTCAGGCTGCGAAGTGGGGGCACCCGGTGGAAGGGGCAACGGCTTATGTCACGAATATGCCCTGCACAACATGTGCCAAAGCCCTCATTGCCGCCGGGATCAGGCGGGTTGTTGTTTTTTCGGATTACCATGATACTTTGGCGACGGAATTCTTTGCAAAAGCCGGAGTCAAGATTGATAAGATCGACATGCCTTCAAAAGATATCAGATACGACATAAAGAATTATTCCTCGGCTAAACTTTAATGATAGGGCATCAGGGGTCTTATTCAAGCAACCTAACAGGTTGCTTGTTTTTCTTGGGGATATTTTTGTCCTTGGGAGAGGATGAATAAATGAATATTGACATTGCAATAGGGAAACGATGGAGATAAGATGAAAATGTTTGTGTCGGCGGCTGTCGAAAGGATGAAGACCGGGGCATGAAAAAAATTCTTATTGCCGATGATGATTTGGAAGTCCTTCGCGTCATGGAAAAAAGAATCAAAGCCGAAGGATTTTCCGTTGTGACCGCCCGTGACGGCGAGGAAGCCTGGAAGCTTATCTGTTCGGAGAAGCCGGATATTATCCTTTTGGATCTTGTTATGCCTGGGATGGACGGCTTTTCTGTCCTTGAGAAGCTGCGGGCTCATCCGGTTGACGGCAAGTGGCAGCCGGTTATCATTGTTTCTGCCCGGGAAGAACTGGCAGATCTGAAGAAAGGGTTTTCCCTGGAAGCGGATCACTATTTAACGAAACCGTGTCCGATAGAGGAGGTCCTTAAGGCCATTCGTTCCATGATGGCGTTATTGCCTGTCAGAAAAGGCCCGTCAGATCCGTAAGGGAAAAGAGAAAATGTGTGAGATGACAGCTGTTTTTGCATCGGGGATTTTATGATTCGAATACTGTTATACCCGCTCCTGTTTTGTGTCGGGTTGATTATTTACGTCCGTTTTATGGAGAAAACTACGGTCTTCCTCCCGACAAAAGCGGTGCTGACAACACCCAAAAACATCGGTCTGGATTTTGAAGATTTGTTTTTCCCCTCCGGGCATCAGCAAAAACTGCACGGCTGGTTTATTCCCGCGGCCAGGCCGTCACCCAATACCTCGACACTCATTTTTATGCACGGCAATGCGGGCAATATCGGCGACCGTCTCGAGAAAATTTTTATGTTTCACAAAATCGGGGTCAATGTTTTCATTTTTGATTACCGCGGGTATGGAAACAGTGAAGGCCAGCCCACGGAGGAAGGAATGTATGAAGACGCCCAGGCCGCCTATGATTATGTCCTGAACCGCCGGGATATCCCGAGTGATAAAATTATTGTCTACGGGGCATCGCTGGGTGGCGCCGCTGCCGTTGACCTGGCCACCCGGAGGGACGTGGATGCCTTGATTTTAGATTCGACGTTTACGTCGGCTGCGGACATGGGGAAAATCATGGTGCCGTTTGTCCCTTCTTTCCTCCTGAAAATCAAGCTGGATTCGATCCATAAGATCCCGTCATGCACTATGCCGAAATTGTTTATCCACAGCCTTGAGGATGAAACGGTCCCGTTCCGTTTCGGGGAGAAGCTTTACCGGGAGGCTCCGGCGCCAAAAGAATTCTTAAAGATTACCGGGGACCATAACAGCAGCCACATGGTGTCCGAACGGACGTACATCGGGGGGATTAAGGCCTTCCTGCGTCAATACGGCTTTTTGAAGAAATGATCAGGGAGTTTTGTCCATGGACCATTTTCTGAAGGTTTGCCAGAAACACATTTATTGCCGCCACAAAAAAATCATGCTACGGGGCGTTAACCTCGGGGGATGGCTTTTGATGGAGGGGTATATCCTTCATTCTCTGAATCAGCCCGAAGCTGGCTTTAAGAAGCGGTTTCAGAAAGCCCTGGGCAGAGAGAAACTCATCGAGTTTGAAAGCTCATTCCGGAATTCCTTTATCCGGGAGGAGGATTTCCGGCGAATTTCTCAGTTGGGATTCAATTGTGTCAGGGTCCCCTTTCATTATGCCTTAATTGAACGGGAACCCTATGCTTATGACAGGCGGGGAGTCAAATATCTTGATCATGTCGTGTCGTGGGCGAAACGGCACAAGCTTTGGGTGATTTTTGACCTCCATGCCGCTTGCGGATCTCAAAACCATGACTGGCATTCTGACAGTTCCGGGAAGGCTAAGCTCTGGACAACAGCCGCCTATCGCAGGAGAACCTGTGCTTTATGGGAATTCATTGCCCGGCGTTACCGGAAAGAAACCGCTGTCGCCGGGTATGACCTTTTAAACGAAGCGGTGGTTCAGGATTCCCGCAAGTTGAATGCTCTTTACCGGGAACTTATTCAGGCCATCCGCCGGGTTGACCGGAACCATATCCTCTTCCTGGAGGGCAATAAATGGGCCACCGACCTCGCCTGCCTGGATTCTTTTGAAGATGATAATATTGTATTGAGCGCGCATTTTTACGATCCCTTGGATTTCACGTTTAATTTTGTGCCTGATTTGTCTTATCCTTTCCGATCCGCAAACGGTTCCCCGTTATTCACGAAATCGACGCTTCGGAAGATTTTAAGCAGATATCACGCTTTGGCTCAATCAAAAGGGCGTCCCCTTTTTATCGGGGAGTTCGGGATTAATTACCGCCAGACATTTTTCGGGGAAGATAAATGGCTGGCGGATGTTTTAGATATCTTCCGGGATTGGGATTTTCATTGGACCTATTGGACCTATAAAGCGGTAAAGAATCATATATTCCCCGATGGCTTGTTAAGTTTTTATCAGAATCCGTCCTGGGTAAGACGGGAAGGCCCGATTTTGGGGTGGGATAATTTCGGGGAACAATGGCTTAAAAATAAACGGAAAATGTGTCTTTCTTGGCAAACCCCTTCGTTTAAGCCTAACGAGGGGCTTCTCCGTGTCCTGAAACGGGCTGTGCGAAAATAATGAAGATATCCAGCTTAACGAACCCGCATGTTAAGAATTTGATAAGGTTAAGAAAAAGTAAGGTCCGGCAGGAACAGGGGCTGACGGTCGTGGACGGCGTTCAAGAAGTGCGGCGGGCCTTAGAAGCCGGGATACCTATAAATGAAGTTTATGTTTTTTACGACGGGTTTAAGGACGAGCAGCTATACAGGCAACTCCTGAAGCAAGAAAGGCCCGTCTATGAAGTGACCCGCCCGGTCTTTGAAAAGATTGCCTTTGGGGAACGGAGGGAAGGCCTTGTCGCGGTTTGTGCCCCTGTTCCTAAAACATTCTCAAGTATCCCTGTGCGGCCGGGGGCGCTATTTCTGGTTGTTGAGCAGCTTGAGAAACCGGGGAATCTAGGCGCCATATTAAGAACATGCGATGGGGCCGGAGTGGACGGCGTTATTGTCTGTCATCCCAGAACGGATATTTACAATCCCAATTGCATCCGGGCAAGTTTGGGGAGCGTCTTCGTCTTGCCGGTTATTCAGGCGAACCCGGAAGACACTCTGGCGTTTTTCAGGAAAAGACATGTGAAGATTATCGCGACATCTCCGGCCGCCGCAAAACCGTACAGCCGTGTTGATTTGGGAGGGGATATCGCTATTGTTGTCGGCAGCGAGCATGATGGTTTGGGCGAATTCTGGCTGTCACGGGCGGATGAGTTGGTCCGTATCCCGATGAAAGGCCGGGCTGATTCACTGAATGTGTCTGTATCAAGCGCCGTTATGCTTTATGAAGCTTTACGGCAAAGGAGTCCTTAGCCACCGTAAAGCCGGCAGGAGCAGAGGAAAAAATGGTTGATTCACAACAACAGCGGGAAGCCGGAACTCTAAGGTTGCAGGTCTTTTTATCCCGCTCCGGGATCACGTCCCGAAGGCAGGCTATGACGCTGATTCAGAGAGGGGATGTGTCTGTTAACGGGAAAACCGTGTCGGAGCCGTCTTTCCCGGTCCATGGCGGGGAGGACGTCCGTGTTAAAGGCAAACGGATTGCCGCTCCCCAATATCAGTACCTTATGTTGAATAAGCCTTCCGGCTACGTGACAACAAAGAGGGACCCTTTCGCCGAAAGAACCGTTTATGACCTTTTGCCGAAAACTTTGAGCGGCGTAAAGCCGGTCGGCCGTTTGGATAAGAATACAGAAGGGCTTTTATTATTAACAAATGATGGTAAAATAATTCAAAGGCTGACACATCCAAGGTATAATATAGAAAAAACCTATCTGGTAAGAATAAAAACTCTTTTTAAATTTGAAGATAGGAAAAAAATTGAGGGGGGCCTTTTTATTGACCATAAAAAGACCGCCCCGGCTAAAATAGAAAGTATTCAAAATAAATCCGGGTCTTCTCAATTGACCTTGGTGATCCATGAAGGGCGTAAACGGCAGGTTCGCAGAATGTTTGCTCAATTGGGTTATAAAGTTGTCTATTTGAAAAGAATGCGGCAGGGGCCGGTTAAGCTGGGACGCCTTCCTCTGGGGAAGTTCAGATTCTTGGCGGACGGGGAAATAAAAGCGCTAAGGGCAATATAGGTTTATGAAAAGAATCCTTATTTTTTCTTTATGTGTTTTGAGTATGGGCGGGCTGTTGGCCCGGCCTGCGGAGGCCCAGCGGTCAAAGGTCTTTATGCGGAGGGCATTGAGCCGTTGTGAAGATTTCAAACGTCAGGTTAAAAATGACATTTACATCCCGCAGGCGATGTTAAACGAGAAGGAGAACTGTGTTATCCGGGAATTTGCTTCTGTGATTAAAGAGGATAGCCAGGACATCATTGATGAGAAAATCCCCGAACATATCAAGGATTGCGTCAAAGCGTCCCTGTCCAAGGAGAACGGTTTCGAGCTTGAGCCGTTTCAAAAGTGTATCGGCGAGAAAGTGGAAGAGCTGTCGGATGAAATTGATGATGCTTGTGAGGACGTCCCCAAGTTTTTAAAAGTGGGGTTAGGCAAGCAGAGTTGTGAGGAGGCTTTGATTCTCTTCGTGGCTAAAGATTTTAAGCAGGTCCTGAATCCCGATCCTCCCAAATGGATCAAAATGTACAATGATCTTCGGCAGATCCTTAAGCCCATTTTCCCCTGGGCCTTCTATGTGGCTTTGCTTGTTATTCTCATTTATTTCGCTGATTTATTCTGGCACGAACAATACCGTTGGATTCAAATGGGGGTCGTGACGTTTATATACAGTGCGATGTTGGTGCTGCATCTTTTTAAGAGCTTTTATCTCGGTCCTCTTATCAATATTATCTTGATAATAATCATTATCTTTTGGAATCATCGCCCGAAGAAGAAAGAACTCGACATCGGGATCGATCTTGATACGGCATTGAAATATTATGATCGCGATCACAAATCTGACCAAGAATCTGACTCAACGGACTCTATTTAAAAGTGTTAACTTGAGCATTTTTCCGCAGGAACGAATCGGATTAACCGGGCCTAACGGGGCCGGGAAAACGACACTATTCTCAATTATTCTAGGTGAAACAGAAGCTTCCGGTGGTGCCGTCCAGATGCAGAAGAATTTGAAGGTGGGGTACCTGCCGCAAGAATCGACCTTCCATTCGAGCCGTTCTGTTTTGGATGAAGTGACATCCGGAGACGAGCATATCCGGCAGTTACTGGAAGAAAAACGGTTTTATGAAGAAAATAACAAGGCGGATCAGGTCCGATACGGGGACATTCTGCTTGAATTGGAGCAGCTGGGCATTTATGAAATCGAACATAAGGCGGAAGCGATTCTTTCCGGCCTGGGGTTCAGCACGAAGGATTTTCACAGACCCATTGTTGAATTAAGCGGGGGCTGGCAGATGCGGACGTTGCTCGCCAAGCTTCTGGTCTACCAGTATGATGTCCTGTTGCTGGACGAGCCGACAAATTACCTGGATCTCCCGGCCACGTTGTGGCTTAAGGATTTCTTGAAGAATTATCCGGGGACGTTTATTATGATTTCCCACGACAAGGTCTTTCTGAACGAAGTCACGAATTATACGATTGTTTTGGATGACGGTGTTTTAACGAAAGTCAAAGGAAACTACAAGTCGTATGAGCAGCAGAAGGAGATTTCTTTAAAAGGCCTGGAGAAGCGCCAAAAAGTGATTGAGAAAAAGAGACAGCAGCTGGAGAGATTCACGCAGCGGTTCCATGCGCAACCTAACCGGGCCGCCGCGGTCAGAAACAAGAGAAAGATGATCGAGCGATTGGAAAATATCGATCTGCCGCAGGAAAAGAAAAGCATCAAGGATTTTTCTTTCCCTGAAATTGATCCGAGCGGATATACGGTTATGACCCTTGACCGCGTGAGTAAGGCGTACGGGGAGAAAAAAGTTTATCAGAACCTGCATTTTGAGATTTTCCAAAAGCAGAAGATCTGTCTCGTCGGCCCTAACGGCGCCGGGAAGTCCACGCTGCTTAAAATGATGGCCGGCGTTCTGCCTCCGGATCAGGGACGGGTGACTTTGGGGCATCAGGTTCAGAGAGGCTATTTTTCGCAGACAAGACTGGATGTCCTGAACCCGAACCGGAGCGTGCTGGATGAACTGGCCGCTACGGTCGAAGGGACGTATCCGGCGACACAGATGCGCACGCTTTTAGGGCTTTTTAATTTTCACGGGGACGATGTCTTCAAGTCGGTTCGGGTCCTGTCCGGAGGAGAGAAGAGCCGTTTGATTCTGGCGAAACTTCTTATCCGTCCGCCTAATTTTATTCTGCTGGATGAGCCGACCACGCACCTTGATATCGATGGCGTCGAAGCCCTGATAAAGGCTTTCCGGCAGTACGAGGGAACCCTGTGCTTTATCAGCCACGATCTTTTTTTTGTCAAAGAGATTGCCGATAATATTGTTGAGGTTAATCAAGGCCAGATCAAAAGTTATCCCGGCGGACTCGATTATTATCTGGACAAGAAGAAGGAAGGGGAGACTTTAACCCAGAAACAGGAGGCTAGAACGCAGAAACAAGTCCGGGAGGCCAAGGCGGCGGAGAAGAAAACACGTGTTGAGGAATATGAAAAGCTGAAAGAGGTCCGGAGAAAACATAACCAGGCTTTAAAAAGGAAGAGTGAAATTAAGAATCAGATTAAGACCCTGGAACAGCAAATGAAGGACCTGGAACGGGAAAGTTATGTTAAAAGCAGAATACTGTCGAATTCTTATGGGAAGGACCCCCAGTTAATTAAAGAATGCGGGCAGCGTCTGAAGAAGATCCCCAAATTAATGAGGGACATGGAGTCTGAAATTAAAAAATTGAAAGAGGAACGGACGAGGATAAGCCAGGCGTAAAGGCCGGAGCGATTGCGTGGGGAAAAATTGTTTCACGGGATGAATCCATATGGCACCATTTATAATGAAATCTTGTATAATATTTTTAGGTCTATCTCTGCTGGTTTCGGCCGGGTGTGCTAAATTGGCACATATGGACCAGTTGCTTACGATCAAGGCGTATTCAGATAATACCGGCGAACAGGCCCGGTATGTTGATGATGCGGACAAGCGCTTTGAGATGCTCCTGGAGGCCGTTCGATCCAATGCTTTAGAGAAGGACATGAGTGCGGAGCAAATAAAAGAGATCTACGGGGTTCCCCTTTATGTGAGCGAGGTTAAAGACGGCCGTCCCGTAAAGCTGATATGGATGTACCGGTACCAAATGATTTTCAAAGGCTCTGAAAAAGTTTATTTGTATTTTGATCATCAGGGCAATTTGGTGAAATGGGATTATAAGGAACCGGACAGGTCATAACGGAAAGAAGGTTATTCATGGAAAAGATTTTTGTCAAAAAATTAACCCAAGAAGAACGGGAAAAAGAAGGAATCCCGGCCGCAGTTCAATCCAATGACCGCTGGAGTGTCTGGGAGTGCGCGCCCTCTGCATTTGACTGGCACTATGCTGACAAAGAGCTGGCTTATCTTTATGAGGGGCGGGTTATCGTCAAAGCATCTCAACAGGAGGTGGAAATAACAGCGGGTGATTATGTGGTTTTCCCTAAGGGGCTGAGCTGCACTTGGAATGTTTTGGAAACGATTCGGAAGGTCTATCGGTTCGAGTGATGGAAAAGCAGCGGAATCCCTCAGCCGGTCAATTTGCGTTCGTTGTCCCTCTGTAGACAGGAAGGTGGCATGACATATTATATCTGATGGGCTTAAATAACCAAAGGTGGGCGTATGGGACGATCATCCAAAAAACCAAGACAGAACAAACTGGATCCACGAAGAACGGCTGTTAACAAGCCAAGGGAACCCAAGAAAGAACGCGACTGGACTTTTGAAGATATTTTAAGATCAAAGCCGCACCGCCGATAGTGCAGACCGGCGTATTTTTTTTTCAATACCCCGAAGGTTGGGTCCTTCCTTTGAAAAACGCATGTCCGGGGGATATCAAATACCTCAGAAGAGCATTTTTTTGTCTTTAACAAAGAATCTCTCCTTTTCGAGATTCTTTGTTAAAGACATGGCCGGATACATGTATCCGGTGTGATCAATTGTTAAGTATGTCGGAATGGCGACGGATAAAATTTTTGATTTCTTCGGAGAAAGGAAGAAACACATTGAAATTCCGTGTATTGTTAGGCGTGTCTTTCTCGCTAACCCGTGCAATATGTGTTTGAAAACGCAATCTGTTGTGCGGGTTTTTTGATTGGGTGTCTTGCGGCAGTTGGAGCGTGACCAAAGCTTCCGTGTCGCTATCAATCGGATGAGGAATGGTGCAGGCCAGCCCGAGCAGATTGATATTGTCGGTCTGGCATTCAATGTCCTGGTTCTGGAGTTTAATTTGCAGGGGAAACCGTCTTTGAAAACGGCGATATTGCCGTTTTTCTGAAAAAGGGTCTTGGGATTCTTGGCGGGTTGCGCGAAATTGATTCCATTGATGCCCGTATTTTTTGACCCAGTCTACAGCGGCTGTGGCAAACCCCATTTCTTCACCTTGTTTTTCACTTTCTATCCATTTATGTTTGCGAATTTCTTGAATAGCTAAAGTGTCCCGTAGAAATGAATAATTATTTTTCATCGTATGTCTCTCCTTTGGTTCAAGAGAATTATATATAAAAATGCCGAAGCTCTCAAGAGAAAAGACAAAAAATTCTGCGGTGATTTTTGCTGTTCCTGCTCGGGCAAAGGCTTTTTCAGGGGGCGGTGGGCGCAAGAAAAATTTTTGGATTTTGGATTTATCTGTCGCGTAATATGTTATGTGAATTAAGAATCCGGGGCGTTTTGGGGTATGTCATTTTTCAGCTTGAACGGCTACGGCTTTACATGAGTTTGACAGATAAGGTATAATACTGCAAATTTAATATTGATAATGGTTTCTAATAAATTTTGATTAAAAATCATGTCAATTCAATAGTAGAGATAGTAGAGGAGGAGGAAATTATGGGTCCTTATGACAGTGGAAACGTTCAGGAACTTATCTGGTATGTTGGAATAAAGATTTTTCTGATCGTATGGATTGTTTTTGTCCCGATCGCCATTACAAACCGTTTAGAGAAAATCATCAAGTTGCTTGAAGAAAAAAAATAATATTTATTCTTGTTTCACTTGGATCATCGCGTATCGTATTAATTTTTTAAAGTCTGCCAAATGACCCTCACGGGCTTTTTCCGGGGCTGACAGGAAGGGTGCCGTGAATTTATTGATGCGTAAAACCCGCTGGCGTGAGCCCGTAGAAATCTATCTTTGATCTTTGTTTGTCGGTTCGTTACTGTTTTTATGGAATTTTCTTGGGGCAGCAAAGAATATGCTTTGCACTGTTCTATCAGCTGTGTTACAATTCAAACAAATGATGGACATCGTCAGGATATGACAAAATACATTTGCATTACAATCGGTCATACACGCATCACCGCTCAACTCAATGATTCCCGTTCAGCTCAGAAGATATGGGATAGCCTGCCACTTTCTGCCAATGTCACAAAATGGGGAAAGGAATTGCATTTTCCTATCCCTGTTCAACAGGATCTGGAAGACAACTGCGCTCAAACAACTGTTGAAAAAGGTGATTTGGCTTTTTGGCCGGAAGGAAGTTGTTTCTGCATATTTTTCGGCCCTACTCCGATCAGCGAAGACGGTGAGATCCGTCCGGCTAGTTCTGTTAATGTTATCGGTTACATTGAAGGTGATTATGGCCGCTTGAACGAAGTCGAAAATCTGAGTGAAATCAAAATAGAACAATCTTAAATTATTATTGAAAGAGTTTTCCATGCATTTATTCGGATGGCTTATTCTGGGTGTTTTTCTTTTCGGTGTGATCCTGGTGGTTTTTAAAAAGTTCTTGAAAGATGAGATATTAAGGATGCGGGAGAATCTGCAGGCTTTGGAGCACAGTCAGGACAAGGTCCAGGGGAGTGTCCGGGAAGAAATATCCAGAAACAGGGAAGAGTCTTCTGCCCAGGCGCAGCAGATGAGGGCAGAATTAAACCAAAGTCTTAATGCCTTCAGCCAGTCGGTCCTGGCGCGTATAACAGACATATCCATTTTGCAGAAGAATCAATTAGACACCTTTTCCCAACAATTGTCAACTTTGACCCAACTGAACGAACAGAAATTGGAAAAGCTGCGGGAAGTGGTTGAAGAACGCCTCCGTTTTCTTCAAGAGGAAAACAACCAGAAGTTAGAGAAAATGCGCGCGACAGTGGATGAAAAGCTCCATGCGACCTTGGAAAAAAGACTGGGAGATTCCTTCCAGATTGTGAGTGACCGTTTAGAGAAAGTCCATCAGGGGCTCGGGGAAATGCAGTCTCTGGCCGCCGGGGTCGGTGATCTGAAAAAAGTGCTTGCAAATGTTAAGACACGGGGCACGTGGGGAGAGGTTCAGCTGGGTAATCTTCTCGAACAGGTGATGTCCCCCGATCAATATGAACGGAACGTCGTTACAAAGGCCGGAAGCCGCGATCCCGTTGAGTTTGCGATAAAACTTCCCGGAGGCCAGGATGGACGTGCCGTTTATTTGCCGATCGACGCCAAGTTCCCCATGGGGGATTATGAACGTCTTCTGGATGCCCAGGAGCAGGGAAATACCGCGGGCGTGACCGAAGCGGGAAAGGCTTTGGAGAACCGTATTAAAACGGAAGCCAAAAATATCAAAGATAAGTACCTTGATCCGCCGCACACAACGGATTTTGGCATCATGTTTCTGCCTACAGAAGGGCTTTATGCCGAAGTGCTCCGGCGCCCCGGATTTCTGGACCTTTTACGGAGGGAGACCCGGGTGACGATCGCCGGGCCAACGACCATCGCCGCATTACTCAATAGCTTGCAGATGGGATTCCGCACACTGGCTGTTGAAAAACGGGCCAGTGAAGTCTGGACCCTGTTAGGGCTTGTGAAGAATGAATTTAATAAATTCGGCGGCCTTTTAGAAAAGACGCATAAAAAACTGCAGGAGGCCAGCAACACCATTGAGACGGCCGCGAAGAAGTCCCGCACGATAGAGAGGAAATTGCGGAATGTTCAGGAATTGCCCGCGATGGATGATAAAGACTTAATCCCTCAGCGAGATTTGAATGTTATATCTGAATGATTTTTTCCCCCCGGATATTCATGCCCTGTTTACGGAAAGGGATGTGGATTTCTCTTTTTGTAAGGAAAAGGAGCCCCTTTCATCTTTGCAGCACCGGTATCTTGATTCTTCCCTGCCTTTTTCCACGCAAAATCTCGTGACTGTTCAGCAGGTTCACGGGCAGCACATTGTTGTTCATTCTCAAGACAAGGCCTTGGCGGGTGTTGCGCAGGCTGACGGCTGTCTGACGGGTTTGCGGAAATGCTGGCTGAGCATCAGGACGGCAGATTGTCTGCCGGTCTATCTGTGTGACCCCGTGCAGAAATGTATCGGCTTGATTCATGCCGGATGGCAGGGAACCCGGCAAGGCATTGTGTCACACGCGGTTTCTTTAATGACGGAGATATTTCAGTCGCATCCGAAGAATATTTTGGTGCTGTTCGGCCCGGGTATTCGAACGTGCTGTTATGAAGTCGGTTCGGAATTTTCCCGGATTTTCCCCGGTCATGTCTTTGCCAAAGAGGGGCGGCTTGCCTTTGACCTGGCCGGAGCTAACAGGGGACAGCTTGTCCAAGCAGGCATCCGGCCGCGGAATATAAGGGATTGCCGGCTCTGCACGTGCTGTGATCCCCGTTTTTTTTCTTACCGCAGAGAGGGGGCCGGCTGCGGGAGGCATTTGGCCCTGATGGCTATCGGGTAAAAGGGCTCATGATTGTCATTGAAATTTCAGGCAATAAAGGTATAATAAAAATCTTGTAAGCAATTTTTGTTTAGAAAGACTGAAAAATAATGGAAGATGTCCCTTACATAACTGTTTTAGTTACAACGCAAGATCAAAATGAGGCGCGGGCCATATCGCACGCGGTGCTTAATGAAAAACTGGCCGCTTGCGTCAATATTATCAAGGATATTGAATCCTTTTTCTGGTGGGAGGGAAAGATCGACCGCGCCGAGGAATGTTTACTCATCATGAAGACGAGAAAAGAGCTTTTTAGGCCATTAGAGGCGGTTGTGAAAAAGAACCATAGTTACAGCGTCCCGGAAATCATAGCCCTGCCTGTTGTCGCCGGACAGGAGGATTATTTATCCTGGATCAAGGACACCGTTCAGGCATAACATGTTGTTCCCCCGAGAAGATTCATTCTCGGGATAAGGGAGGGAAAAATGAAAATATTTTTGCGGTGTGTTATATTATTTGCGATTTTCTTTACAGCCATTAACGGTTCTTATGCCATGGGGCAGTTTTTCTTTTTTGAGAATCCTCTGATCGGAGAGCCGGCCCCGGACTTTACGCTAAACACCGTTCGTGAACAAAATGTCAACTTGACAAAGTTCCGTGATGGCCAGCCTGCTCTCATTTTCTTTTGGGCAACGTGGTGCCCTCATTGCCGGGTCCAATTAGAGCAGATAAAAGAAAACAAGAAGCAATTCCAGGAAAAAGGGATAAAGGTTGTTTTGATAGACTTGGGTGAAAGTGCCGGCCAGGTGCAGTCATTTATGTCCAAGAAGGGGATTGATATCGATGTGTTTTTAGATGAGGATTCTGCCGTCTCCAATGAATACGGGGTTATCGGCATCCCTACCTTTATTCTGGTCGATGAAAGAGGGACTGTTAAGGCCATCGAGTACGAAATCCCGCAGGATTATGAAAGCATCCTTCTGACCACGCCCGCCGAACCGGTACAGACAGGTTCTTAATTCCCTTTGCCCCGTCGTAACATCATATCGCTACGGGAATGTCCTCCCTGATAAGAGTTTGTAAGTTGACGGCTTTCAGCCTGTCCGGCTATTCTTTGTCTTCCGCCGTGTTGAGGCGATATAGTTCAGGAGTGTGGTCGACCAGGTTGGCTTTTAATCTCAGCTGTGTAAGAAACTCACTAAAAGCCAGGCCTTTTTTCTGCTGGGCCAGTTCTCGCTGGTAAGGTCCTTTTTCCTTTTCGTATTCGTCCATGTTGACGGGAATGAACGAGTCCAGTGCCAGAAGGCAGAATCCTTTTTCCGTTTCAATAATATGGCTGAGTTGCCCCCCGTTCTTCATCGCAAAAGCCGCTTCCTGAAAAGCAGGGGAGAGGCCTACCTGCGGCAGATATTCTCCTCTTTGAAAGACGGGTGTTTGAAATAACGGGAAATTGAGGTTTTCGGCCGCGGTTTTAAGGCTGAAAGGCTCCGGCTGGTTTAGGGCCTGTTGTATCTGGACGAGGGCCTCATCTGCCTTTCGGCGGGCTTTTTCCCTGGCCTGCTCCCGTATCCAGGCCTCTTTGACTTCCTTTTGAGCTTGCGGATAGTCCGGGACATACGCTTCGCGGAGTTCTTTGACCCGGAGGACCTGATATCCTTCCGGGGTTTCAATCGGCCCCAGGACCTGTCCCGGAGGGATATCGAATAGTTTCTGAATAAGCGGGAAAGACCATCTTAACGCAAGATTGGGTTTTTCCTTGCTGAAAAATCCGCTTTCGCCTGCGGAGAGGCCGTGGTGTCGCGCCACATCATGGAAGTCCTGCCCGTCCACGATGATGGCATCGGCGATGGTTTGCGCCTTTTCCCAGGTGATTTCTCTGGTCTCTTCTTTGATTGGCGGGTCATTGAAGTCTTCAGTGTCTCCTTGTTCAGCCTCTGAAGCCTGGGCAGGGATGTCCCCGCCCGCCGGAGATTCAGGCGTTTCCTCTTTAGGGAAGTCAATGCGGATAAATTCAACATTAATCATCGGAGGGAACTGGAAATCCTGCTTGTGGGACAGATAGTAATTTTTCGCCTGAATTTCATCAAAAGCAATATCCTGCAAATACTGGTCGGCAGAAAAAAGAATATAGCTGACCTGTACTTTTTCGTTGCGGCGGGTATATACGTCCAAGACATCTTGATCGGGGATATGGATGCCGTCTGTCTCCCGCTCAAAGAGTTTTGAGATTTTTATGGTGTCGCGCATGCCTTCTTCAAAATCTCTGGGTTTAATTCTGAAATAATGATTCAGAACCTGTTCGTAGAGTCTTTGATTGAATTGTCCTTGATCCTCAAGGTTTTGAAAATAGGGATACTTTTGTATTGCGGCGACAACTTCCTCATCTGTCGCGGAAATATTTCTTTTCCGGGCTTCATGGAGGAGGATGATGCGATCCCAGGTCTGCGCATAAATATCAATATTGTTTGCTATGTTTTTCAGGGCTTCGCCGTATTGCAGCGTGAGCTGTATAATAGTCTGTAACCTGTTGAAGTCATATTCCTGAATGGAGATTTTTTCGTTGAATATTTTTCCGGCATATGTGATTCTTTTGGAGTCCCTGAACAGAAAAGATTGTCCAAAGAATCCGAATGAAAGAATAATAACCACAGCAAGAAACCACAAGACTTTTTTCATAAATCCTTTATGTCGAATAATTTTTAACATATAAACTCCTTATTTCGAATATTAAAAAGACCCCCATGGAAGTATTAAGCTTTAAAAACCGCATTATATCTATTTCTTCGCCTTTTTACAAGAAAATTCCCTGTGAGACATTATAAAATTTCTTTACTTTTAAAATCTCTAAGGTTATAATACAGCCTGTTTTAAATCATTCAGTCTTACAAAATAAACTATTGCGCAAGAATATTCAAGGAATCAAAAATGAAAAAGCTGAAATTAGGACTTCCTAAAGGGAGTTTGCAAGAGGCAACGATTAAAGTCTTTGAACGGGCGGGTTTTAATATTTACGTCTCCGGCCGGTCTTATTTCCCGTATATTGATGATGCGGAAATTGACCTGGTTCTTTTAAGGGCTCAGGAAATGTCCCGGTATGTCGAAGAGGGCGTGCTGGACTGCGGGATCACGGGGGCGGATTGGGTTTTGGAAAATGAATCCAAGGTTCAGTCTTTGGCCGAATTGGTCTATGCCAAGCAGTCATCCGTAAAGGTCCGCTGGGTTCTGGCTGTCCCGGAGCATTCAAAAGTCAAGTCAGTCAAAGACCTGCAAGGCGCCCGGATCGCCACGGAACTGGTCCAGGTTACAAAAAACTATCTGAAGAAAAACAAGGTTAAAGCCGATGTGGAATTCAGCTGGGGCGCCACAGAAGCCAAGGTTGCGGCCGGACTGGTGGACGCGGTGGTGGAGTTGACGGAAACAGGCAGCAGCCTCAAAGCGAATAAATTGAGGATTGTATCGACGATCTGTGAATCAACGACTCAATTTATCGCCAATCATCAGGCTTTCCGCGATAAATGGAAAAATCAAAAGATGGAACAGATTGTCATGTTGTTAAAAGGAGCCATTGACGCGAACGGTATGGTTGGTTTAAAATTAAATGTACATAAAGATGATTTAGAGAAGGTTTTGAAAAAATTGTCTTCTCTGAAGCAACCAACAATTTCTCACCTGCGCGATGACAACTGGCTGGCCGTTGAAACCGTTATTCATGAAGGGAAGGTCAGAACAATGATCCCTGAGTTGAAAAAAGCCGGAGCGCAGGGTATCATAGAGTATTCGTTAAATAAAATTATTGTTTAATCAATGTAAGGTTGGACTTATGCCTTGTGGAAAAAAAAGAAAAAGACAAAAAATAACAACTCATAAACGAAAAAAATTAAGAAAATCTTTGCGGCATCTCAAAAAACGCGACTGGGCATAATTTTTTAAGCCATGCGGTTATTGAAAAACAAGCTGCTTCCTGTTTGTGTCATGCTCTTAGGAAGTGTCCTCTGCCTAAGCAGCGCCACCGCTGTGCATGCTTTAGATGAACAGGAAATAAAAGCCAAAGCGATCGCTCACTACATGATGGCGCTTATTTATGATTTGCAGGGGATGACGGAGCAGGCGATCGAGTTTTATAAGATTTCAGCAGAGAATACCGGCAATGCCGAAGTTTACCTCCGCTTGGGGGCAGACTATGCCCGGCTGGGTAAGCTGGAAGAATCGGTCAGTGCCCTGCAGAAGGTCCTGAATTATGATAACAATAATGTGCAGGCGCGTTATCTGTTGGCTTTGATTTATTCGAGCCAGAAGGACTTCCTGCAGGCCGCCAAGGAATACGAACAGATTTTAACATCCTTCTCCGAGACCGACCCGGATAATATTGAAATTTATATTTCTTTGGGACAGCTTTACTATTCCCAGAAAGAATACCGTAAAGCTATTTCACAATACGAGCTGGTCCTGAAATTAGCTCCTAAAAATCCTGATATCCTGTTCCTGCTGGGTACACTGCATTTAGAGTTGTCGGAACGCACCCAGGCGATGGACTATTTTATAAGGGCGATTAAAACCGACCCGGAGCATGACGGGAGCCTGAATTCCCTGGGATATTTGTACGCCGAGGACGGTGTCCTGCTGGATGAGGCAGAGCAGCTGGTGTCCCGGGCTATTAAGCTGGACCCGGAAAACGGGGCTTACTGGGATAGTTTGGGGTGGATTTATTATAAGAAAGGCGAATATGAAAAAGCCCTTTCGACGTTCGAGGCTGCCGACGCTTATTTGAAAGATCCCGTTATTTACGAACATATCGGGGATGCTTATTATATGCTGAATCAGAATGAAGAGGCAAAGAAGTATTGGAATTTTTCTCTTGAAATGCTTCCTGATCAGGAGCGTGTTATTCAGAAGATCGAGAATCTAAACTAATAAATGTCTGAGAAAACACTGTTGCTTGGCTTGTTTAGGTGATATCGTATGAAAGTTGTTACGCTTCGTTCTCCTGCCAAATTAAACCTGTATCTTAAGGTCCTCCGAAAGCGTCCTGATGGTTATCATGACTTAGAAACATTGTTTGAGCGTATTGATTTATTTGATGACCTGACTTTTAAGCCGAATCGTTTAGGGGATATCCGTATCCATTGCCGGCACCGTCATGTCCCCTGCGGCCCGAAGAATTTGATCTATCAGGTGGCCCTTCTCCTTAAGAGAAAATTTCAAGTCAAAGAAGGCGTGGATGTCACGATCGATAAGCGGATCCCTGTTGCCGCAGGTCTTGCTGGCGGATCCAGCAATGCCGCCACGACTTTGAAAGGGCTGAACGACTTGTGGCAACTTAAGCTGTCCAGGGCGGACCTGATTGCTCTGGCAAAAGAGGTGGGAAGTGATGTCCCCTTCTTCCTGCATGATTGCAGCTGGGGGCTGGGATGCAGCCGGGGGGATGATATTCAAAAGATAAAGTTGCGGACAAAATTATGGCATATTTTGGTGGTTCCAAGCATAAAAATGTATAGCCGAGAAGTATTTGCGAGGCTTAATTTGCAGTTGACAAAGCCGGGGGATGATGTTAATATTCTAATTCGCTATTTAAAAGATAAGAATATAAATAGAGTTAAAACCCTGTTGTGTAACGATTTGGAAAATAGTATCTTAGAGATTCGTTCCTCTTTAGGCAAAATTATGGAACGATTAAGAGCATATAGAGAGGTGGAGGGGGTATCATTTTCGGGAAGCGGCCCAGCCATCTTCGGTTTAGTTCAATCCAAACAACAGGCTGAAAAACTAAAAGTGTTATTGTTGAGAAAGTACAGTCAGGTTTTCGTCGTAAGAACACTTTAATAGGAGGTTAGCAACCATGGAAATTACAGAAATTCGCGTGTTTTTGAAGGAAGGTCAGGACAAGAAACTGAAAGCATACACAACAGTTACCTTCGATGATGTCTTTGTCGTAAGAAATATTAAAGTGATTGAAGGAGCCAATGGGTTGTTTATCGCCATGCCTTCCCGAAAAGTTAAGACCCAGTGTTCTAAATGTACTTTTAAGAATGAAGTTGGCAGTCGATATTGTAATCACTGCGGGGCTCAATTGGCACCCCAGGATAAAGACGATGCCACACGTGATGCGAAATCAGAGCATCGCGATATTGCTCATCCTGTGACCCAGAAATTTCGAGAGTATTTGCAAACGAGGATTTTAGAGGCCTATAAGGAAGAAGTCAAAAATCCTTCCTCTGCAAGTGGGGTGGAAGTATAGGTTCGTGAAATTTCATGTCGTTATAATTTAACGGAAAATTGCCCGGTGGTGTAATTGGCAACACACGAGAATTTGGATCTCGTTTTCCTGGTTCGAGTCCAGGCTGGGCAGCCATTTTTTGAGGAGTTTGCAAGGGGTTGAGATTTTTTGTTTGAGTTTATGAGTGGTAACGAAACTGAATGAAACATATCCAGACCATAATTCTTGCCGCAGGAAAAGGGACCCGCATGAAATCGCGGGTTCCCAAAGTCCTTCATCCCTTATGCGGGAAACCCCTTATTCAATATGTCCTCGATATCGTCAAAGCGATAGGTTCTTTGAAAACTTATGTCGTTTTAGGTCATCAAATGCCCCGGATCCAGAAAACGTTGGGTGAGGATATCGGTGTTTACGAACAGAAGAAGCTTTTGGGGACAGCGGACGCTGTGCGGCAGGGGGAACGTTTTTTCCGGAATTATCATGGCGACATCCTGATCCTCTGCGGGGATACTCCTCTGCTCCGGCGGGATACGGTTAAAAGGTTGGTGCGCCGGCATCAGGCCCAAAAAGCGGACTGTACGTTCCTGACGGCGAAGGTCGGAAACAGTTTTGGCTATGGCCGGATTATCCGTGACGACCGCGGGAAAGTGGTGGCCATCAGAGAAGAAAAGGACGCCACGCCTGCCGAAAAAGCCATAGGAGAAATCAATGTCGGGGTATATTGTTTTAAGAAGGACATCCTTTTCCAGGCCATTCGAAAAGTATCTTTGAATAAACGCAAGAAAGAATATTATTTGACGGATGTCATTGCTATTTTATCGGGACAGGGCGCCGGCATAGAAACCGTTGAGACTCCGGAACCCTCAGAAGGATTGGGCATTAATTCCCGGGAAGATATGGCTGTGGCCGGGGCGATATTACGTCAGCGGATTTTAAAGAAACTCATGGCTTCCGGGGTGACGATTGTTGATCCCCGGACGACGTATATTAACGCTGATGTCCGGATCGGAAAAGATACGGTCATCCGGCCCTGCACATTCATTGAAGAAAATGTTTCGATAGGTTCCGGCTGCGTTATTGGCCCTTTTGCAAGAATACGTCCGGGAACAAGAATCGGGAAGAATGTCGAGATCGGAAATTTTGCGGAGGTTTCCCGTTCTGTCCTGGGAGAGCATTGTTTTATGAAACATTTCAGTTTTCTCGGGGACGCCAGAATCGGCCATCATGTCAATATCGGAGCCGGGGTCGTTACCGCCAACTATGACGGGAAAAACAAAAACAAAACTTATGTGGGGAATCATGCTTTTGTGGGATCGGATTCCATTCTGGTGGCACCTGTTCAGCTTGGCGCAAAGGCGATGACCGGCGCCGGGTGTGTTGTAACCCGAGGGAAAAAAATCCCCCCGAAGAGTGTCGTCGTGGGAGTCCCGGGGCGGATTGTCAATAAGAAGAAAGGATAACCGGTGTCTTTTTACAATGAGAGGAGAACTTTATGAACGGCATGGCGGTCTTTAGCGGCAACGCCAATCCCGAACTTGCAAAAGCAATCTGTAAATGTCTGAAAGCCCCTTTGGCGGATGTCTTCGTCGGCCGTTTCAGTGAAGGAGAGGTCCGGATTCAGATTAAGGACAATGTCCGGGGCAAGGATGTTTTTATTATCCAGCCGACATGTCCTCCGACAAATGATAATTTAATGGAGTTGCTCGTCATGATGGATGCTGCCCGTCGGGCTTCGGCGAAAAGGATCACCGCCGTGATGCCGTATTACGGGTATGCCCGCCAGGACAGAAAAGATCAGCCGCGGGTGCCTATTACGGCCAAGTTGGTCGCGAATCTGCTGAATGCGGCCGGGGCGAACCGGGTTTTGTCCATGGATTTGCATGCGAGCCAGATTCAGGGTTTTTTTGATATTCCCGTGGACCATTTATATGCCATTAATACCTTGTGCGACACTATTCAGAAAAAGAAGTCGGATCATAAAATTGTCGTTGTGTCTCCTGATGTCGGGAGTTTGAAGATGGCCCGGGCCTATGCGAAAAACCTTAACGCGGGTTTGGCCGTAATCGATAAGAGACGTACGAGTCCGGAGAAGACCGAAGTGATGCATATTCTGGGATCAGTGAAAGACAGAGTTGCTATTCTCGTGGATGACATTGTGGCCACGGCAGGATCCCTGGTTGAGGCGGCGGAGGCTCTGAAAAAAAAGGGCGTCCTGAGCGTTTGCGCGGCCATCAGCCATGGCGTGCTTTCGGGGAACGCCTTGCAGAGGATTCAGCAATGCGATGTCCTGGAGGAGGTTCTTATTACCGACAGCATCCCGTTCAAGAAGACGGCGGAGAATCCGAAGATTAAAGTTATAACCATTGCTCCGTTATTGGCTGAAGCCATACAGCGGATTCATAATGAAGAGTCGGTGAGTTGTTTGTTTGAACATACCCGGCATTAAAAATGTTGAGGTTTTAAAGAATAATAATCAAGAAAAGGCAGGTCAAGTAAAATGGAAGAGATTAAATTAGATGTTCAAGCCCGCAAGGAAATCGGCGGACAGCATATTAAGCAGGTCCGCAGACAGGCATGTATCCCCGCAATCATTTATGGTAAGGACGCAGAACCTCTGCCTGTAAAAATGGATAAGAAAATATTTGAGAAAATTCTCCGTTCCCACGCCGGGGAGAGCGTTGTTTTTCACTTGAATATTTTTGACGGCGATACGGCTGTGAAAGACTATCCAGCCATTATCAAGGAGGAGCAGCGGGACCCTGTTTCCGATGAGATCCTGCATGTGGATTTCAATATCATTTCTTTGACCCAGGAAATAGAAGTTAAGGTGGGGATTCAAACCAAAGGGGAAGCTCCCGGGGTTAAGAAAGATCACGGCTCTTTGGAACATCACCTGTGGGAACTGGATGTTATCTGTTTGCCCATGAATATCCCTCAGCATATTGATATTGATGTCTCGGCCTTAGGAATCAGTGACAGCATTTATGTCAAAGATGTTGTCCTGCCGGAAGGGGTTCGGACAGAACATGACCCGGAAGCGATTGTCTGTACCGTTGTGCCTCCGATGAAAGAGGAGGCAGAAGAAGGGGAGGCTGGCGCAGAACAGACAGAGCCGGAAGTTATCAAGGAGAAGAAAGCCGAACCGGCAGAAGGCAAGGATGCGGCCTCGGATAAGTCCTAATTGAAAATAATTTTTTGTCTGAAGACCCATTACGGACGTATAAAGGATTGACTGAAGATCATCGTATGATTATTGTTGGATTAGGGAACCCCGGAGCAGAGTATTCCAGGACGCGGCATAATCTGGGATTCATGGTTTTAGAGGCTTTGGCCCGTGATCATCATATGACGTTTAAACCGAGCCGGGTCTGTAAAGGTCTGGTGGCTGAGGGGGCGGTTTTTGACAAGAAATGTCTATTGCTCATGCCGCTGACTTTTATGAATCAGTCGGGCGTAGCCGTAAAGAGCCTGTCGTCTTATTATCAGGTCCCTTCGGAGCGGATTTTAATTGTGTGTGATGATTTTCATCTGCCGTTCGGACAATGCCGTTTAAGACCCCAGGGGAGCGACGGCGGGCACAACGGGCTTTCTTCTGTTATCCAGCACTTGAGTTCTGAGGCTTTTGTCAGGTTAAGGATGGGGGTCGGAGCCCCGCCGGCAGGTTGGGAAGCCGCCGATTATGTCCTGTCAGAGTTTAGCCAGGAGGAGAAAAAAGATCTGGAGATATTTGTTAAAAAAGGAATCGCATGCTGTGAATTATGGTTAAAAGAAGATATAAGCAAGGTTATGAGTCAATTTAACAAAAGGAAAGGAAATGGATAAATACGAACTCGTGGTGATTGTTGATGCTACACTTCTACAGGAAGAAAAAGAAAAAGTCAATAAGGAAGTCTGTGATACGATAGGGAAATGCGACGGACAGGTTATTAACAGTCAGGTCTGGCTGGATAAACAGAAATTTTCATTTCGTATGAAGAAACGGACCGAAGGGACGTATTATTTAATAAATTTTGAAAGTCCCCGATCCTCTCTCGTCAAAATAAGACAACTTTTAAAAATTAACGAAAAAGTTCTGCGTTCTCTCATTGTTAAAGTTTAGGAGAGGAGCGCGGAGTCAGTGTTGAGTAAATTTTATGGTTAACGTTAAACACTATTGTTGAGGAGGGTGAAATGGCGAATTTGAACAAGGTCTTCTTAATTGGGAACTTAACTCGAGATCCGGAATTAAGGTATACTCCTGCCGGGGTAGCTGTGGCTAACTTGGGTGTCGCTGTGAATCGCCGGTTTCGTGATAAGTCAGGAGAGTTGAAAGAAGATGTTTGTTTTTTGACCGTCACTGTTTGGGATAAACAGGCAGAGGCCTGCTGTCAATATTTGCAGAAAGGCAGTCCGATTTTTGTTGAAGGGGTTCTGCAATCTCGTTCCTGGGAGACGACAGATGGACAGAAACGCAGCACCATCGACGTGCGGGCTGAAAGAGTGCAGTTCTTGGGGAAATTTTCCCCGGGGCGGGTGGATGCGACAGGAGAGGCCGAACCTGTGCGGGCGATGGAAGGACTTGCCGCATCAACGGGGGCGGCGTTTGATGACAGCATCAGTCCGGAAGATATCGCCTGGGATGAGTAATGGATTATGAGCGATTATGCCGTTTGTTGATGTGTTGCGGGAGGAATAACATCCGTACTGTTTCTTGTGCGGTTTTGGCAGGGAGTGTTTTTAGGTTGTTGCCCGGGGATCGTCATGTGGGGCATTAACAAGAATAAAGGTTATAAGGGAGGTATCAATTGAAGCGAAGAATGACTAGAATGGGTCCCAAAAGGACGCTGAAGAAACGGACATCGAAATATGTCCTGCCCAAAGATGCAAAGATCGATTATAAAAATTTATCACTGTTGCAGAGGTATCTGACAGACCGAGGGAAGCTCCTTTCCCGGCGGATTACCGGTATTAAAGGTAAGGATCAGCGGGATCTGACCCAAGCTGTCAAACGGGCAAGATATTTAGGGTTAATATCGGTCGGCAGTTCGAAGAGACGATAATTTCGAAACGATGTTTTTGTGTTTTCGGGCCGGTTAAAGTTTAAACGAAGAGAGGGTAAATCCATGGAAGTGATATTATGTCAAGATGTGCGTAAACTTGGAAAAATCGGAGACGTCGTTAACGTTAAGGATGGTTATGCCCGGAATTTTTTGATTCCGCAAAAGATCGCTTATGTGGCAACGGCTGCTAATTTGAAGAGAATAGAAAAACAAAAAGCTAAACAAGAAGCTGAGAATGAACGGGCCCTCCGGGAAGCCGAGGCATTGGCCGAGAAGTTGAGCAAAGTGTCCTGCACGGTTACGGTCGAAGTCAATGATTTAGATAAATTGTACGGCTCTGTTACGGAAATAGATATTGTCCGGGCCTTGGATGTGGAAGGATTTGATATTGACAAAAAGAAAATCATCATTGAGCAGGCTATCGAAGATCTCGGTATTTACGAAGTCGGGATTAAACTGCATCCACAGGTAACGGCGAAGATACGCGTATGGGTAGCGAAGAAATAATGATCCCTCCCCAAAATCTCGAGGCCGAAAAATCGGTTCTGGGTGCTATGATGATAGACGATGAGGCCATCGGTACGGCTTTAGAGATTCTGGACGAATCCTGGTTCTACGAAAACACCCACAGCCAGATTTATTCCGCCATTCTTGATTTATACAATAACCGCAAGAACGTCGACCTCGTAACTCTTTCGGATAAGCTTAAAAATGACGGTGTCATTGATTCCGTCGGGGGTATTCCGTATCTGTCCATGCTGATTGATATGGTTCCCACGGCCGCGAATGTCGAACACTATGCCCAGATCGTCAAAGAGCGGGGTATTTTACGTCAGCTTATCAAGAATGCCACCCAGATCGTTAATTATTGTTATGAGAACAAAGGGAATGTGGGCCAGATCGTCGACAAGGCGGAACAACTTATCTTTGAAATTTCAGACTTAAAGCACCGGCAGCAGTCGGTGCATATTAAAGAACTCGTAAAATCCAGCATTGAGAAGATTGACAGTCTTTATCAAAGAAAAGAGCATGTCACAGGATTGCCGACAGCCTTCACGGAATTTGACCGCATGACATCCGGCTTGCAGCCGGCGGATCTGATCATTATGGCCGGCAGGCCTTCCATGGGGAAAAGTGCTTTGGCCGCCTCCATTATGGAGCATATCGGTATTGATCAGAAGAAAGGTGTTGCCTTTTTTAGCCTGGAAATGTCCAAAGAACAGCTGGTGCAGCGTATGCTTTGTTCCCAGGCCCGGGTCGATGCTCATAAGGTCCGGTCAGGGTTTTTATCACCCTCTGACTGGCCGAAATTGACGTCTGCCGCGGGAAAACTGTCCACTTCTAAAATATTCATTGACGACACGCCGGCTATTTCAGCCCTGGAATTACGGGCGAAGGCAAGAAGGCTGAAGTCCCATCATGATATTCAGCTGATTATCGTAGATTATTTGCAGTTGATGCGGGGCACGATGAAAACCGAAAGCCGGCAACAAGAAATTTCTGAAATATCCAGATCTATCAAAGCGCTGGCACGGGAGCTGGGAGTTCCCATTATCGCTTTAAGCCAGCTGTCGCGGGCTGTCGAAAGCCGGCAGGATCATCGGCCGCAATTGTCCGACCTGAGAGAATCAGGGGCGATAGAACAGGACGCTGATTTGGTGTGTCTTTTAATGCGTGAGGAGTATTATAATCCTACAGAGGAGAATAGAGGGGTTGCTGAGGTTATCATTGCCAAGCAACGCAATGGACCGGTCGGCACCATAAAGCTTTCTTTTATAAAAGAATATATGAGATTCGAAAATCTTGCATATGTTGATTGACACAGAAAAGCTTACCCCCTATAATCAAGGGCATGTATAGAGTATTTTTAGTAGTATTATTATCAGCTGTCTGTATTTTCTGCAGTTGCCTGCCAGGGACTCAACTCTTTGCTGCCGATGACTTAATGGAGCACTGGGAATCGGGCCCTTCCTCATCGGATTCCTCTTTATTAAAGAGCAAGAAAAAGGTGATAAAAGGCATTGAAATTAAGGGTAATAAGACAATAAGCACTACGACGATTCTTTTTAAGATTAAATCCCGCGTTGATGAGGAGTACAGTCAGCATATCATCAGCGATGATCTGAAAAGGCTCTATAATACAGGATATTTTTCTGATGTAAGTGTTGATAAACAGGATTATCGGGGCGGATTTAAAGTTGTCTTCTACGTACAAGAAAAGCCCATTATAGAAAAAGTCACGTTTTCCCGGCTGAAATATTTCAAGCCCAAAGCTCTTGTGAAAAAAATGCGGACTCAGGAAGGGAAATTTTTGGACCGGAAGACGTTAAATGACGATATTCGGCTGGTGGAAGACCTCTACATCAAAAAGGGGTTGACCAGTGTCTCGATAGATACTGAGACAAAGGTCGATGAATTAACAAACAAGGCGACCCTTCATTTTATTATTAAAGAGGGGACGCGCGTGAAGATTAAGAAGATATTGATCCAGGGAAACCGGTATTATCCTGATAAGCGGATTATGAAGGTCATAAAATCCCGTCCGGATTCGCTGTTTACTTCCGGCTATTTGAAAGAGGATGTCCTGGAAGAGGATTTAGAAAGGATCAAAGCTTTCTATGAGAAGGAAGGTTTTATTGATGCAACCGCCAAGTTTGAATATATTAAGATTGATGAGTCTCTGCTCGTGGTGAGGATCGATATTGAGGAAGGAAAACAGTATTTTGTCGAGGATGTCATGTTCTCCGGCAACAGCATTCTTACGAGCGAGGAACTTTTAGACAGTATGACGGAAATACAGATCGGCGGTGTTTTCAGCCGGGAAAAGTTGTCGGTCGATTTGTCAAATATCAGAATTAAGTATTTTGACGCCGGATATATCTTTGCCAGTGTTAAGGAGTCCTCTTCCCTTAATCCGATATCAGGAAAGGTTGAAATCAGGTTGGATGTGGATGAAGGGGCGTTGGCCTACGTCAAGGAAATAAAGATTCAGGGAAATGAACGGACGAGAGACGTCGTGATCCGCCGGGAACTCCGTCTTTTCCCGGGAGATCAGTTTGACGGGACAAAACTGAGACGCAGCAAGCAGCGATTGTCGAACTTGGGATATTTTGAAGAAGTGAATTATGACATTGAAGATACGGTTCTGCCGGAAGAGAAAAATTTGGTTGTTCAGGTTAAAGAAGCCAAGACCGGATCTTTAAGTTTTGGCGGGGGATACAGCACGGTCGATCAGTTTGTCGGTTTTGTTGAAATAGAACAAAAGAATTTTGATTTTACGGAATGGCCCACTTTTACCGGAGGAGGACAACATCTTTCCTTGCGGGCCGAAACAGGATCGACCCGCAGCAATACGCGCCTGAGTTTTACCGAGCCCTGGCTTTTTAATCATCCGATTTCGGCGGGATTTGACGCTTACAGGACGGAACGGGACCGCGAAAGAGATGTCGGGTATGCTTACGACGAAAAGAGAATAGGGGGGGATGTCCGCTTGGGCAAACAGCTGACGGAATATCTCAGCGGAAATGTTACGTATAAGAGAGAAAAGATCACGATTGATAATTTTGATGAAGACGTGTCCGCTGATTTGCTGGCCGAGGAAGGAGAAAATACGGTCAGCAGTATGGGGACAACCGTTTCCTATGACAGACGGGATAACGTTTTCAGCCCTACAAGCGGCTGGTTCCTGAGCCAGTCTGCCGATGTCGCCGGGGGCATTCTGGGGGGGACAAAGGATTTTTATCGTTTCGTGTCCCGGGGGAGTTATTATATCCCTTTGTCATTCAAATCTGTGGTGGAGTTCCGGGTGCGGGCCGGAATGGTCGAGGCTTATGGGGGCTCCGGCAGCGTGCCGATTTTTGAACGGTTTTTTGCGGGAGGATCCCGGAGCATTCGGGGTTACGATGAAAGAAAGGTCGGGCCGATTGATTCTTTGACCAATGATCCCATCGGAGGAGAAAGTCTGCTCGTCGGAAATGTTGAATATGTCATCCCGGTTATCGACTTTGTTAAATTGGCTGTGTTTTTCGACATCGGCAATGTATGGCCTAAAGTGCAGGATTTTGCTTCCGGGGGATTTAAATCCGGGACCGGAATGGGATTAAGAGTCAAGACGCCGGTGGGGCCGATCAATTTGGATTACGGTTATCCTTTGAACTCTGAACCGGGAGAAGAAAAGCGTTCCGGAAAATTTTATTTCAGCGTGAGTCGAGGTTTTTAGAAGGACGAAAGAATTAATATCAACAGCTGTATTAATCTTTGGGCATGAACCAGGAATACTAAGGAGGTAAATGATGAAGAGGATAAAGTATTTTGTGCTAACTTTGACATGTGTTTTCTTTTTAAGTTTGTCTGCGCAAGCACAGGGAATTGAACGTAAAGTGGCCTTTTTGGACTTGAGTAAGCTTTTCGACAGTTACGAAAAAACAAAAGAGTATGATGCTGTTTTAGAAAAAGATCATAAAGGGTACGAGGAGATTCGGGAGCAGAAATTGACGAAGATTCAGGAATCTACGAGTAAATTGGCTTTGATGAAGGCGGAGGAGAAGGAAAAACTTCAGGCAGAGATAGAAGACATGAAAAGAGACCTCCTGGAATTTGATCAATCCAAGAGAACGGATCTGGCCAAACAACGGGATGAAAAAATCCGTGAAATACTGTTGGAGATTGAAAAAACTGTAAGCGATTTTGCCAAGAAAGAAAAATACGACCTGATCTTGAATGACCGTGTTCTTATTTACGGTGACGAGACCCTTGATATTACCGAGCAGGTTCTGACGATTCTTAATGAAAACTATCAGGGCAAAGAATAGGGTTGTTTTTGAGAAATAGGGTGCGGGGCGGCGCAGCGTATTTATTCTCTGGGAGTCAATACGCCCAGCTTGCTGGGTTTAGGTTGAAAATACTCAGAGGGCTTGCAAGCCCTGCCCGGATACCCCGCAGCATGCTGCCGAGGGGTTTTGGAAGGTTCCATTTGTTTGATTAAAATGACGAAGTGGGTTGACGGGGCGTAGATGATCACAGTATATGAAATAGCAGAAGAGATACAAGGGAGAATTTCCGGAGACGGAAACACTGAAATTAAAAGTCTCTCGGGTATTAAAGAAGCACAGCCCGGAGACATAACGTTCGTTGCCAATTCGAAATATTCCTCACTTGTGGCCAAGACCAAGGCTTCGGCGATTATCTGCCCGGAAGGGTTTGAGGCAGAAGGTAAAACTCTGATTCATACCTCCAATCCTTCTCTGGCTTTTTCCAGGATCGTTCCTCTGTTTATCCCGGAACAGCCTCAGGTTCAGACCGGGATTCATCCGACGGCGATTATCGCCGAGGATGTCTCTCTGGGAGGAAATGTCAGTATCGGACCTTATGCTGTCGTGGAAAACGGCGTGAAGATCGAAGCCAACACAATAATCGGCAGCCATTGCTTTATCGGACACCATAGCGTTATAGGGCAGGACTGCTGCCTTTATGCCCATGTCTCTGTCCGGGAGCGGGTGGTGATCGGGCATCGGGTTATTATTCATTGCGGGACAGTCATCGGATCTGATGGTTTTGGCTTTGTGAACATTGAGGGACGGCATGAAAAGATCCCGCAAATAGGGATCGTGGAAATTTGCGATGATGTCGAAATCGGCTCCAACGTGACAATAGACAGGGCGCGGTTTGATAAAACGGTCATCGGTAAGGGGACGAAGATTGATAACCTCGTCCAGATAGCGCATAATGTCCGTATCGGGGAAAACTGTATCATCATTGCTCAAGTCGGCATCTCGGGAAGCGATATTATCGAGGATCGTGTTGTGTTGGCCGGACAGGCCGGCCTGGCAGGGCATTTGACAATCGGCGAAGGAGCCGTTGTCGCCGCCCAGGCGGGTGTTGTGGGCTCTGTCCCTCCTCATACGGTCGTCTCCGGTTACCCCGCTAAGCCGCATCAAACGGCAAAGCGTATCAATGCCTATGTGCAGCGTTTGCCGGTTTATATTAAAAGAATAAATGAATTGCAGAATAAAATTGAAAAATTAAGTGAACAGATTCTCTCCCTGTCCGAACGAAAGGAAGGGAAGGAATGTCCATCAAGAGATGATCAGAATGAGTCCAAAACAGAAGACACTTAAAAACGAGATTGTTTTAGAGGGGCGAGGGCTGCATACGGGAAATCACGTGAAGGCCCGTCTCCGGCCTGCCGACGTTAATAGCGGGATCATGTTTAAACGCACGGATTTGCCGGGACAGCCGGTGATTCTGCCGGCCCTGGAAAATGTGTTTATCGATAATACGGTGCCGCGGTGCACGTCCATCCGGAGAAATGATGTTGTCATACACACGGTGGAGCATTTCATGGCCGCGTTGTTCGGTTATGAAATCGATAATATTTTGATTGAGATCAACGGGAATGAATTGCCCGGCCTAGACGGCAGTGGCATTGACTTCTTGGAAGAGATTAAACGTGTCGGAGTCGATGTCCAAGAGGAGCCGCGGGAGTATATTGCAGTAAAAGAACCTTTGAACGTTAGCAATAACGGGGCTTCCATTTTAATCGTTCCGGCCGATGAACTGAAAATTTCCTACGCGCTTAATTATGATCATCCTCTTTTACAGGCGCAGTTTTTCAGCAGGGTGATCAACCGCGATACGTTTGAGAAGGATATCGCCCCGTCGCGCACATTTTGTCTGGAGGATGAGGCCTCTGAACTGCAGGCGAGCGGCTTGGGGAAAGGGGCCAACTATGATAATACCCTTGTCGTGGGGAAGAAAGGTGTTATTCAGAACGAGGTGCGTTTTCAGGACGAATTCGCCAGGCATAAAGTCCTGGATTTGATCGGCGACTTGTATCTTCTCGGGAGGCCCGTCAAGGGGCATGTTTTTGCGATGCGCAGCGGCCATACCCTGAACGTGGAATTGCTCCGGAAGATCAGTAAGCAGCATATCAGGTACGCCAAAACAGGGGGCGCGGCCCCGTTGACGCAATTCGGCTCTCAGTCAGAACTGGATATCCAGGCTATTTTAAAAATCCTCCCGCACCGGTATCCTTTCCTGCTGGTCGACCGTATTGTCGAACTGCAGAGCGGCCGGCGGGCCGTCGGCATCAAAAATGTGACTATCAACGATAATTTCTTCACGGGGCATTTTCCGACCCGTCCTGTTATGCCGGGTGTTCTGATGATCGAAGCCATGGCCCAGGTCGGGGGTATCTTGATGATGACCAACGAGATGCACCGCGGCAAAGTCGCCTTGTTTATGGCGACAGACAAAGTTAAATTTCGTAAGCTTGTGAATCCGGGGGACCAGCTCCGCATGGAAATTGAGGTTATCAGAGACCGTTCCCGAACGGCTGCTTTACGCGGTGTCACAAAAGTCGGGAGTGAAGTTGTTGCGGAAGCAGAGATGATTTTTTCATTCTTGGATGAGAAGTTTCTTCTTGCCGGAGCAGTGTCCTGAATTAAGCTTTATTATAAAAAGGTGGATTTGACTTTGTGCGATAGATTTGGGGAAGCTTGGAGGCCTGCGAAGTGTGAGGCCGGTGCTTTAAGATAAACAATGCATGTGAGTAAAAATTTTTAGGTTTAACTCATGAAATACGGAATAGGTTATTAAAGGTATGGATCATACAAAGGTGCATAAAACAGCTGTTATTCATCCGAATGCTAAAATAGGAGAAGATGTTTCCGTCGGGCCATATGTTGTCATTGGCCCGAAAGTTGTCGTGGGGGACAGAACCAGAATAGAGGCTCATGCTATTTTGGACGGGCAAACAACCATCGGCCAGGAGTGCCATGTTTTTTCCGGTGCCGTGGTGGGAAGTCCTCCGCAGGATAAGAAATTTAAGGACACCGATGATGTCTCCTTGCTTATAGGCAATAATAACACGATCCGTGAGTATGTGACGATTAACCCCGGGACAGTCGAGGGGGGCGGACAAACGATTATCGGAAACAACAATTTGTTTATGGCCTACTCACACGTGGCCCATGACTGTGTGGTGGGTAATAACTGTGTCATGGCCAACGCCGGGACTTTGGCCGGGCATGTCACGTTGGAAGATAACGCTGTCGTCGGCGGTTTAAGTGCTGTGCATCAATTCGTCCGCCTGGGACGCCTTTCTATCATCGGCGGATGCTCAAAGGTTGTCCAGGATATCCCCCCGTTTTCTATGTGTGACGGTCATCCAGCCAGAGTTTTTAATGTTAACCTTGTCGGTTTAAGACGGGCTAATGTCTCTCCTGATGTGATTAAAGTCTTGAAGAAAGTGTTCAAATGCCTTTTTCGCTCCGGGTTAACGAAGACACACGCGATCGAACAAATTGAGAAAGATTTTCCGCCTTCACCGGAGCTGGAACACTTGATTTTTTTCGCCAAGACGACAAAACGCGGATTGTGCAGTTGAAGAACAGACGGGTATTGTCTCTCGCAAGCGAAAAGAGAACGCGTGTCATCTAATTAACGCTTTTTTCATGCCAGATAAAATTCATAAAATAGGACTTATTGCCGGTAACGGCCGTTTCCCGTTGCTTTTTGCCCGGGCGGCCAGGGATCAGGATATTGAAGTGATTGCGGCAGGCATCAAGGGAGACACCACGTGGCTTCTGCCCTTTCTGGTTTCGAAACTGCAGTGGTTTCACGCCGGCCAATTAGCGGCTTTATTTGATTATTTTGTGGCCCAGGGAGTCAAAAACATTATTATGGCCGGACAAGTTCATCCGAAGAATCTGTTCGATTCGAGCCTCCAGTTGGATCAGGAGTTCCAGGAGATATTCCAGGCCATTCATGACAGAAAAGCGGATACGATTTTTTCTGCCGTGGCGGAGAAACTCCATCAGAAAGGACTGGAACTGATGGATTCAACATTTTTGTTGAAGAAATATCTGGCCCCGAAGGGGACGTTAACGCGCAGAGGCCCGACCCTGAATGAGCTGGATGATATTTCTTTCGGAAAAAATATTGCCAAATCCATGGGGGGATTGGACGTCGGGCAGACGGTCGTTATCAAAGATAAAGCCATTGTCGCCATAGAGGCCATGGAAGGCACCGATCAGTGCATCCTCAGGGGCGGGCGGATCGCAAAAGAGGGGGCCGTTGTCGTTAAAATGAGCAAGCCCGAACAGGATTTCCGTTTTGATGTGCCTGTTATCGGCCCCAGAACGATCAAGCACATGAGCCAGGTTAAAGCAAAATGCTTGGCTGTGGAAGCGCATAAAACCATCATTATTGATCAATTGAAAACCGTTCAATTAGCCAATAAATCGGAAGTCTGTATCGTAGCGACCCCATAATTCTTCCCGTTGATTCTTTAGGCTCAATTCTGTCCGGGCGCCTAAGAGATATTCTGAAGATCATTTTAAGGTTCCCTCTTTTGGTCCTGGAGCATTTTTTTGCTCCCGCAAGGTTAAGGACTGTTGGAGACATCAAGGCCCTCAGGTATTCGAGCCTTTTGATTGACACTGATATTTATTTTCTATATAATTTTCATATTATTTATAAAGAAAGGGCATGTCTGTCATGGAAATTGAAGAGATCAAAAAGGTAAGAATTGACAAGCTTAATAAAATGAATGAGTTAAAAGTCGTCCCTTATGGAGAGCGGTTTGCGGCAGTCCAGAAAATCCAGCCTGTTCTGGATAGTTTTACCGAGGAGAAGGACGTTCTTTTAGCAGGACGTCTTATGGCCAAACGCAAGCATGGAAAAGTCATGTTCGCGGACCTGATGGATCAGAGCGGAAAGATCCAGCTTTTTGTCAAGGCGGATCATATCGGCCCGGAGGCATTTGAAGTCGCCAAGCTGTTGGATATCGGGGATATCATCGGAGTTACCGGAACGCTGTTTCTTACAAAAACCGGAGAAAAAAGCGTCCGAATTAAAACCTTGACGGTTTTATCCAAATCCATTATGTCCCTGCCGGAGAAATGGCACGGGTTAAAAGATACCGAGATACGCTATCGGCAAAGGTATGTCGATCTCATCGTCAACCAGCCTGTACGCGAACTGTTTATTAAAAGGAGTTTCATCGTCAGTTTTATCCGGGCTTATCTGGATCAGCGCGGATTCCTGGAAGTGGAAACCCCGATGCTGCAGCCTCTCGCCGGAGGAGCGCGTGGGCGCCCTTTTAAAAGCAAGCACAACACTTATGATATGGAAGTGTTTTTGCGAATCGCCCCGGAGCTTTATTTGAAGCGTTTGCTGGTCGGCGGCCTGGAGCGTGTCTACGAAATAAACCGCAATTTCCGCAATGAAGGGATTTCGACCCGTCATAACCCGGAGTTTACGATGCTGGAAGTCTATCAGTCTTACGCTGATTATACCGACATGATGGCCTTGATGGAGGACTTGGTGTCCGGTCTGGTCAAAGAAGTCTGCGGGTCCTACCGCATCGTCTATCAGGGCAAAGATATTGATTTTACCCCACCGTGGGAAAGACGGTCCTTCGCTGACATCGTTAAGAAGAAGTTTGACATTGACCCCAAAGACGACGCCCAGACGATGCTGGAGAAAGTCAAAACCGTCAAAGGCGATAAACTCAAGATTCAGGTCCTGACCCGTTCCGCGGTTATGAAGATTGTGGAAGATCTCCTGGAAGAAGATGCGACCATGAATCCGGTGTTTTTTACGGATTACTTTACGTTTCTTTGTCCTTTGGCCAAGACATGTCCTGACAAGCCGGAAATATCCCAGCGGTTTGAATGTTTTATCGCCGGCCTGGAGGTTGGGAACGCCTATTCCGAGCTGAATGATCCCCAGGAACAGAAGAGAAGATTACTGGCGGATTTGGACGATGATGTCGAAACAGGACTGCGGTGTATCGATGATGATTTCATTCAAGCTCTTGAGTACGGTATGCCGCCGGCCGGAGGGCTGGGTATCGGCGTGGACCGGCTGGTGATGCTTTTAACGGACGCGCCCTCGATCAGAGACGTTATCTTGTTCCCGCTGCTGAAGCCTGTCGCCTGCGCAGAAAAGGAACCCGGAGAATCCGGCGGAGAAGAATGCGCAAAACAGGATCGAGCTCTGGAAAAGGATTCTTGAACAGGCTCTGCCGTGGGCATAAGAATACAGGATTATTAAAATTATGAATTATGTCAGCTGGATCAGTTACCGCTATTTAATGCGCCGCAAGGGAGGATTCCTCTCCTTTTTGACGTTTATCTCTATTGCGGGTGTGGCTTTGGGCGTGATGGCTTTGATCGTGGTCACGGGTGTGATGACAGGGTTTGGCAATAATCTGCGGGAAAAGATCATCGGGTCATCCCCGCACATTGCCGTTGAGCGGGAAACCGGGATCAAGAATTACGAGCAATATATCGACCGGCTGGTTTCGATTGAGGGGGTTAAAGGGGTTGCTCCTTATATCCAGGGAAATGTTTTTCTCGACCTGGAAGGCAACGCTATCGGGCTTGTTATCCGGGGCATCTCTCCCGAGAACGAAGGGCAGGTCACAAAAGTTGAAGAGTATTTGAAAGAGGGGCGTTTGTCCCAGCTGAACGAGGACGGGATTATTATCGGCCGCGAACTGGCCCGGTACGCGGGGTATTCTATCGGTGATAAATTGAGCCTGATCGCCCCGGGGTCAGGTATCGCCGGACAGGGCTGGAAATATGAGCTGACGATTGCCGGGATTTTTGATACGGGTATGGTGGATTATGATATGAACCTGGTCCTGGTGCATTTAAAAAAGGCTCAGACGATTTTTAATTTCCCGGAAAATAAGATCAGCGGGCTCGGGCTCAGACTGGACAACCCTCATAAGGCAGAAGAGGTGCAAAAAGCGATTTATGAAAAGCTCGGCTATAGTTTTATTGTGAAGACCTGGATTGATCTGAACCGCAACCTTTTTGAGGCGCTTTTCCTTGAGAAATGGGGCCTTTTCATTGTTCTCACTTTAATGGTCCTGGTGGCGTCGTTTAATATTATCAGTACGCTCATTGTGACCGTGATGAGCAAGATTCATGATATCGGTATTTTGCAGTCCATCGGTGTTCCTAAGAAGAGTATCCGGCAGATATTCACGAAAATGGGGGTTTATATCGGCACGACAGGCACTTTTTTAGGGCTCGTGGGTGGATGTGCCGTGAGCTATATTTTGCGGACGTACATCAAGGTGCCGGCCGATATTTATTCTATTGATCATGTCCCGGTGGAGCTGCAGCTTTTTGATATTCTCGCGATTGTTGTGGCGGCCCAGCTGATCAGTTATTTTGCCTCGATTTATCCGTCAGCGAAGGCGGCCAAATTGCAGCCTGTGGAAGCCCTGCGTTATGAGTAATAAATATTTCAATATTCAAATAGCGGATTCCGAGAAAGATCGTTATAATTAAATGATACTTCATGTCAACAATGTCCGGAAGCAGTACGAACAGCCGTCCAGCAGCCTGACCGTTCTTAAAGGGGTAACCTTAAGTGTCCAGGAAGGCGATTTTCTGGCCATTGTTGGCCCATCGGGGGCAGGGAAGTCCACATTGCTTCATATCCTGGGAGGGCTGGACAAGCCCAGCAGCGGCGAAGTGATCATCGATGGAGAGGATATCTATCGTTTGAATGACAAGGCCCGGGCCAAAATAAGGAATCAAAAGGTCGGATTTATTTTTCAGTTTTATCATCTGTTGCCGGAATTCTCTGCTTTGGAGAACGTCATATTGCCGGCTATGGTCCTGAAGGCATCCCGTGACATGGCATCTTTAAGAACCCGCGGCCAGGATCTCCTGGAACGGGTCGGGTTGGCGCATCGTCTGGAGCACCGTCCCAATGAATTGTCAGGGGGGGAGCAGCAGCGGGTGGCTATCGCGAGATCCCTTATGAACGCCCCTAGAATCCTTTTATGCGATGAGCCCACGGGCAATCTGGATTCAGAAAGCGGAGCGGAAATTATCCGTTTGCTGGAAGAGTTTAATAAACAAAAAAAACTTACACTGATTATCGTGACCCACGATTCGCAGATCGCTTCGCGTTCCCGCAAGGTTCTGTCCATGCGGGACGGCCGGTTTATAGATACATAGAGTTTTCTAATTAATGATCCAATGCAATGACGAGGTGAAACAAAAATGAAAATTTATCTTAATGGACGTTTTGTGAATAAGGAGGAAGCGAAGGTTTCTGTGTTTGACCACGGTTTCCTTTACGGTGACGGCGCTTTTGAAGGTATCCGCTCCTACAAGAGGCTGGTCTTCCGCCTGCAGGAGCACATCGATCGTTTGTATGAAACGGCGCACACTTTGTTGATTGACATCCCTTTGACAAAGGAAGAGATGATCCAGGCCATTGTGGATACGCTTAATCAGAACAAACTCGACGATGCCTATATCCGCGTCATTATTACCCGGGGAGAAGGGGACCTCGGGCTGGATCCTAAGAAATGTTTCGGAACCCCGGGCGTGATTATCATTACGGATAAAATCACCTTATATCCCGATGAGCTGTACGCCAACGGAATGGCTATCATTACGGTGCCGACTTTGCGGAACCATCCCGAGGCGCTTAATCCGCAACTCAAGTCGTTGAATTATCTTAATAACATTCTCGCTAAGATTGAGGCGAATACGGCAGGATTCTGTGAGGCCATTATGCTGGATAACCAGGGGTATGTGGCCGAATGTACGGGGGACAATATTTTTATCGTTAAAAACGGAGTGTTATCCACCCCGTCGACCGGACGTTTAAAAGGAATTACCCGGGATGTGGTCCTGGAGCTGGCAGAAAAAAACAGTGTGAAAACGCGGGAGGGTTTCCTGACCCGGCATGAAATTTATAATGCCGACGAATGCTTCCTGACAGGCACGGCCGCGGAGATTATTCCCATTGTCAAAGTTGACGGCCGCTCGATAGCCAGCGGAACCCCGGGGCAGTTTACCCGGAATCTCATTCAGCAGTTTAAGCAGGCAACGGCGCAGGACGGCGTAAAATATTAACAATATATTTCCTGTCCATAGCAGAGGAATACGAAAATTTATAATCGAGGATGAATTATGATCTGTGATTTATGCGGAAAGAAAAAAGCGACGGTCCATTTGACGGAGATCGTTGATGAACAAATGCTCGAGATGCACTTGTGCGAGGAATGCGCCCGCGAGAAAAGCGTGCAGATGGAGCAACAGTTCGGCCTATCTGACCTGCTGGCAGGATTGGCCGATTTTGGCAAACAGGTCAAGGACTATGAAAAGGTCAAGTCGGTCTGCCCCTCGTGCCAGTTGAGTTATGAGGATTTTAAGAAATTCGGCCGACTGGGGTGCAGCGAGTGTTATACGGCCTTTCAGGACCAGCTGGGCGGTCTGCTGAAAAGGATTCACGGCTCCAACCGTCATCACGGCAAGAGCCCGGGAAACGTTCAGGTTAAAAGCGTCAAGAAGACGGAGAACATCCAGGATCTTAAACAGCAGTTACAGCAGGCGATTGAACAGGAGCATTTTGAACAGGCCGCAGAATTAAGGGACAAGATCCGTGCTTTAGAGACGAAAAGGAAAGAAGATAATAAATGAAATTAAATGATTTGATTTACCAGAGCGGTCAGTGGCTTAAAGGTACGGGGCCGTATTCAAACATTGTCATGTCTTCCCGGATACGGTTAGCCCGCAATTTATTAAGCGTTCCCTTCCCGAATAAAGCGCATAAAAAGGATTTGGTCAATGTGTTGTCTTCTGTCCAGGAGGCCACGAAGAAAATCGACTATTTCAAGAAATCGACATTATTTCAGATGAACGAGCTGGACAATATTGACCGGCAGTTCCTGATTGAGCGGCATCTCATGAGTCATGAACATTCTTCTAACACCGAAGGGAAGGCCCTTATCATCTCGCAGGAGGAAATTTTGTCTGTGATGATTAATGAGGAGGACCACCTGCGTATCCAGGTCATGCAGTCGGGGCTGAACTTGCATGAGACGTGGAAGATTATCGACATGATCGACGACAACTTGTCGAAGATTTTGCCGTTTGCGTTTCTGCAGCATTGGGGGTATTTGACAGCGTGTCCGACCAACACGGGAACCGCCATGCGGGGGTCCGTCATGCTGCATCTCCCGGCGCTCGTTATGACCAAGCAGATTAATAAAGTTTTAACGGCTATTGCTAAGCTGAGTTTTGCTTCCCGGGGTTTTTACGGAGAAGGGACTCAGGCCAGGGGTAACTTTTATCAGATCTCCAATCAGGTTTCCCTGGGGCACAGCGAGGTGGACATTATTCAAAATATTAACGGCCTGATCCGCCAGGTTATCGAACAGGAAGAGCAGGCCCGGCAGGCTTTGATTCTGCAAAACAAACCTATGCTGGAAGATAAAATTTTCCGGTCTTTGGGGGTATTAAAGAATGCCCACATTATTTCCAGCCAGGAAACGATTGAACTGCTGTCGCTGGTACGGCTGGGGATAGACCTGGGATTGGTCAAGAATATTGACCGCTGCACGATGAATGAGTTGCTTATTCTTATTCAACCCGCCCATCTGCAGAAGATCGAAGGGCGGAAATTATCAGCATCGGCAAGAGATATCCGTAGAGCCAGTTTAATTAGAGAAAAATTGGGAGGAGTTTAGATGTTTAATAGATTTACTGAAAGAGCCAGGAAAGTCATTGTTTATGCAAAAGAAGAAGCCCGACGGTTTAATCATGATTACATCGGGACGGAGCATTTATTATTAGGCCTTATCCGGGAAGGGGAGGGGGTGGCTGCGGCCGTATTGCAGAAACTCGGCCTGGATCTTGAAACCATCCGTATTGAAGTTGAAAAACTGGTGCAGCCCGGTCCCCAGACGCAGGTGCTGGGGGACATCCCTTTCACCCCCAGGTCCAAAAAGGCTTTGGAGCTTTCCGCCGAAGAAGCGCGGGCTTTAGGACATAATTATATCGGGACAGAACATTTGTTGCTGGGGCTGGTCAAGGAAGGCGAAGGGATGGCTTACCGCGTTCTCCTGAACCTGGGCTTGGATTTGAGCAAATTACGCAACGAAGTCATGGAGCTTCTCGGCTCCGGGATCCCGGGGTTCAGCGTGCAGGAGCAGGGCAAGACCGGCAAGACCCCGGCCATTGATGCCTATGGCCGTAACTTAAACAAGTTAGCCAAAGAGGGGAAACTGGATCCGGTCATCGGCCGGTCGGAAGAAATCGAGCGCATCGTGCAGATTTTAAGCCGCCGCACGAAAAACAACCCGGTCCTGCTGGGAGAAGCGGGGGTCGGAAAGACCGCGATTGTCGAAGGCCTTGCCCAGCTGATTGTCGCCGGGGATGTCCCGGAAATTTTGCGGGATAAAAATATCGTGGTCCTGGATCTGGCTTTGATGATTGCCGGCACGAAGTACCGGGGACAGTTTGAAGAACGCATTAAAGCGATCATGGATGAGATTAAGCGTTCCGGGAAGATTATCCTTTTTGTGGACGAACTTCATACTTTGGTGGGAGCAGGTGCCGCGGAAGGCGCCATTGACGCCGCGAATATTCTTAAACCGGCTTTGGCCCGGGGAGAGATACAGTGTATCGGAGCGACGACTCTGGATGAATACCGTAAACATATCGAAAAAGACGCGGCGTTGGAGCGGCGTTTTCAGACGATTATCGTTAACCCCCCCTCGGTGGACGAAGCGATTCTGATTCTGCAGGGCTTGCGGGATAAATATGAGGCTCATCACCGGGTGAAATTTTCCGATGAGGCCCTGGAGGCGGCGGTCCGTTTATCCGAACGTTATATCTCCGGCCGGGCCCTTCCGGACAAAGCGGTTGATATCCTGGACGAAGCCGGGGCGCGGGCGCGGCTGCATGCGATGGAAGTCCCGGCTGACATCAAAGAGCTGGAGTCTCAGATCGAACAGTTAAGAAAAGAAAAAGAAGCGTTTATCAAGAGCCAGGATTTTGAAAAAGCTGCTCATATGCGGGACCAGGAACGGAATGTCAGGGAAAATCTGGATAAGGTGCGGGCCGAATGGTCCCAGAAAAGGGATAATGTGACGATCACGTTAGGGGAAGAGGATATCGCGAAAGTCATTTCCCAGTGGACGAAGATTCCTCTGGTGAGGCTTGAGCAGAAGGAGAGCGAAAAGCTGCTGAGCATGGACAGCCAGATCAAGAAATTTGTTGTCGGACAGGAAGAAGCGATCGGAGCTATTTCCCGGGCCGTCCGCCGGTCCCGGGCCGGAATCAAGAACCCCCGCCGGCCGATCGGGTCGTTTGTTTTTCTCGGCCCCACCGGAGTCGGCAAGACGCATTTGGCGCGCGTTCTGACAGAATATATGTTCGGCGATGCCGATGCCCTGATCCAGATAGATATGTCGGAATACATGGACAAGTTTAACGTGTCCCGGCTTATCGGAGCTCCTCCGGGATATGTGGGATATGAAGAGGGGGGGCAGCTGACCGAGAAAGTCCGCCGGAAACCGTACTCTGTTATTCTGCTTGATGAAATTGAGAAGGCCCATCCGGATGTCTTTAATATTCTGCTTCAGGTCTTCGAGGAAGGCCGTCTGACGGACAGCCTGGGGCGGAAAGTCGATTTCCGGAACACGATTATTATTATGACGTCGAATGTGGGGGCTGATATGTTGCGTTCCAAAGGCGCTCTCGGTTTCCTGGCCCAAACAGAGAACGCATCCTATGAAGATATGAAGGCCCGTTTGCTGGAAGAGGTCAAAAGGGTCTTTAAACCGGAATTCCTGAACCGCATAGATGACATTATTGTTTTCCGACAATTGACCAAGGAAAACCTGGTTGAAATCGTAGAGATCGAAATTCATGAGGTGGCTAAACGTCTGGACGAGCAGGGGATTGCCATAGAGTTGACCAAGGATGCCACGAACTTTCTGATCGAAAAAGGGTTTGATCCGGTCTTCGGAGCGAGACCTTTGAAAAGAACGATTCAGCGTTACCTGGAAGATCCTCTCGCGGAAGAGATTATTGCCGGTCAATTCAAAGAAGGCAGTAAAATTAAAGTCCTTCGGAATAACGATTATCTTCATTTTGAGTCAGCTTCATAAATGCAGCTCGCCTTCATAAGATAGGATTCAACACCTGTGCCGGGAGTCTTTTGCTTGATAAAAGTGAAACGACGTTCCTTTCTTATTATCTATGAAAACTAAGACAACATACATTTGCCAGGATTGCGGTGCCCAGTCACCGCGCTGGATGGGGAAATGTCCGGCATGCCAAAGTTGGAATTCCTACGTTGAAGAGTTTGTGCCTGCTTCGGCCCCGGCGGGCCGGGACAGGCCGGTCTTGTCGGAGACCCCGGTGCTTTTAAAGGATGTCCAGTCCGAACAGGACCCCCGCTGGGTCACCGGGCTTCCGGAATTCGACCGGGTCTTAGGCGGAGGGCTTGTCCCGGGGGCGGTCACCCTGATCGGCGGAGACCCGGGCATCGGAAAGTCCACGCTGACATTACAGGTTATGTGTCATTTGGGGCAGAAGGGATTCAAAGTTTTGTATGTCTCCGGAGAGGAATCCATTAAACAGACCAAGATGCGGGCAGACCGTTTAGGGGAAACTGTCCCGGAATCCGTTTATATTGTTAACCAGATTGACCTGGATCAGATTAAGGGGCATGTCAAAACATTGAAACCGCAGGTCCTGGTCATAGATTCGATTCAGGTGATGTATTCCCCCGAACTGGGTTCGAGCCCGGGCAGTGTTGCCCAGGTCAGGGAATGTGCATCGATATTGACGCATCTGGCAAAATCTTTGGGAATGGCGTTATTTATCATCGGACATGTTACAAAAGAAGGCACGATTGCCGGGCCCCGGGTTCTGGAGCATATTGTCGACACGGTTCTTTATTTCGAAGGGGAGCGGTATATGACCTACCGGGTGTTGCGAACCGTTAAGAACCGTTTCGGTTCAACCAATGAGCTGGGTGTCTTTGAAATGACATCACAAGGGTTAAAGGAGGTGATGAACCCGTCAGAGATCTTTTTGTCGGAGCGTCCATCCCACGCTTCCGGTTCGGTGGTTGTCTCGGTCCTGGAAGGAACCCGGCCGTTTTTAATCGAAGTTCAGGGACTGGTCAGCCGGTCGAATTTCGGCGTTGTCCGCCATAAGACCCATGGTTTCGACACGAACCGTTTGGCTTTGCTGGTCGCGGTCTTGGATAAACGTTTGGGCCTGAATCTGCAGGATAAGGATATTTTTTTAAATATTGCCGGGGGTTTTAAAATCATGGATCCCGCGGCCGATTTAGGCGTGGTTTTGGCCGTGGCTTCGGCGCTGACGGATAAACGGGTTCCTGCGGATACTGTTGTTTTGGGAGAAGTCGGATTATCTTCGGAGGTAAGGAGTATTTCGCAGGTTGTTTTGCGCGTGAAAGAGGCGGAGAAGCTGGGCTTTAAGAAGTGCGTCCTCCCGCGGACGAATATACAAGCAGGGGCCGGGACGATAAGTCAGGATATGACTTTGCTTCCCGTCAGTTATGTTAAAGATGCTTTAGACGTACTGGAAACTATTTCATAAATAGACATGTCCGTTGTTTGAAGGAGACAATATGACTCTACTATTCATTCGCGTCTTTTTTCTGATTATCAGCACATTAATTGGTTTCTATATCGGGTCTATCGCTTTCTATCCCTTCTGGGGGGTCTGTCTGGGGTTTGGCACGGGCCTGGCATTAATTTTATTGGAGATCAGCCTGCGCCGGGTCTCGGTCAGGGGCCTGTCCAGCATGGTGTTCGGCTTGCTGTTAGGGGTCTTTATGGCCAAGCTGGTTTCCGATATCCTTTCCCTTCTGCCTTTAGGGGAGTTTGTTCAGTCTGTGTCCCGGGTGGCCTTTACTTTGATTTTTTCCTATTTAGGGGCTGTCATGGCCCTCCGGGGAAAAGACGAATTCAACCTTATTATCCCTTACGTGCGGTTTAAACGGCAGGATATGGAAGAGCGGATCGTCTTGCTGGATACAAGCGCCATTATCGACGGCAGGATTAAAGAGATTTATAAAACGAATTTTTTTGTCGGCAGGATCGTCGTCCCACGTTTTGTCCTGCAGGAACTGCACCGCGTGGCCGACTCTCAGGATCCCCTGAAACATAAACGGGGACGCCGCGGCTTGGAGATTTTGCGCAGCATACAAAAGGACTCTTCTTTCGGCCTGATCATTCATGAGGAAGACGTGCCTCAGGAAGAAGACGTTGATTCCAAAATTGTCCGTTTGGCCAAGATCCTGGATGCCAAGATATGCACGACAGATTATAACCTCAGCCGTATGGCCGCCATTCAGGGGGTTATCACTTTGAACCTGCATGAACTTGTTCATGCGATCAAACCGGTTGTTTTCCCCGGCGATGAACTGCAGGTCCGTCTTATCCGGGAAGGAAAAGAGCCTGATCAGGCGGTCGCCTATACGGAAGAAGGCGTGATGATCGTTGTCAGCGAGGCCCGGAAACTGATCGGGAAAGTCGTGACTGTTCAGGTGACGTCGGTTCTGCAGACGCAAAGCGGCCGGATGATTTTTGCAAAGATGAACTAGAATTCACATAGGAAACTGTTTAAAGACTGTATGAAAACACAAGTTATTCTCGCCGCGGCCGGAGACGGTGTGCGTTTAAAAACGGATATTCCCAAGCCTTTTGTGCGTTTGCAGGATAAACCTTTATTGCTGTATTCTCTGGAGGTCTTTGAAAGGTCTTCTTTTGTTGACAGTGTTATTATTTTGACCAGAGCCGACTGGGTTGAAAGATGCCGGGATCTGGTCAAAAAGAGCGGCCTGAAAAAAGTGTCCATAGTTGTTCCCGGAGGAAAAACCCGGTGCGAATCCGTTAAGAAGGGGATCCGGGAGATCGATGAGGACACCAGGTTCGTCCTGATCCATGATGCGGCCAGGCCCCTGATCACGCAACGGTTAGTTGAAGAATGCCTGCGTATTTGCTATGATGAGCAGGCTGTGATTGTGGGCGTTCCGGTCAAGCCGACGATAAAAAAAGTGAGAATGAAGGATCTCACGGTGGAGGAGACGCTGGATCGGTCACAGCTATGGGAGGTGCAGACTCCGCAGGTCTTTTCAAAGGATATTATCGTGAAAGCCCATGCCCAGACGGATGATTTGTGTGTCACGGATGATGCCTCCCTGGTTGAGCGTTACGGCATTAAAGTAAAAGTCGTGCGCGGTGATTATTCTAATATTAAAATTACTTCCCCGGAAGACCTTTTGCTGGGGGAGCTTTTGTTGAAGCAGGTTCATTAGAGTTTTGATGAGAAGATTGATGCCTTGTTTTTGCAGGGATAAGATAGGATGACCGATGAATTATAAGACAGGATTGGGGTATGATGTCCATCGTTTTGCGGACGGGAGGCCTCTGTTCCTGGGCGGCGTCGAAATTCCGTACACCTTGGGATTGGAAGGACACTCTGACGCTGACGTGCTCCTGCATGCCCTCTGTGACGCTCTTCTGGGGGCGTTAGGAAAAGGGGATATCGGGGAACATTTCCCTGACACGGACCCGCAGTATAAAGGCATTTCCAGCTTGAAATTATTGCGGCAGGTTTGCGCCCTTGTGCAGGAAGAGGGATATGTTGTCGGCAATGTTGACGCGGTGGTTATCGCGGAGGAACCTAAACTGAAAAATTATAAAGAAGAAATGAAGGCCGGCATAGCATCGGTTCTTGATGTTGCGGTGCCGGCCGTGAACATCAAAGCGACGACCCATGAAGGTATGGGGCCTATGGGCCGTAAGGAAGGGATAGCGGCTTTTGCCACAGTGCTGTTAATGAAGCCGGAACTTATACAAAAATAACGAGATAAAGGAACAGGACGGATTGATCCTGTTGTTCCTGGACGGGGAAAAAGACCCGGACTGGTGTCATCATCGTGAACGTATGAACAGGTGCCCAATATGATACTTATAATGATAGTTCTTTTTGTCTTTTCGGTGTTTTTACTGCTGTCTGTTTTTTTCTCCAAAGAAATCCAGGCCAGCAAGGAACGTGACCCGGCCGCGAAAAGCACGCTGGAAATTCTTCTGCTTTATCCCGGCCTGCATGCGGTGATGATTTACCGCATATCGCGCTGGCTTTGGACCAAAGGCGTGCCTTTATTTCCGAGACTGCTTTCCCAGATAGGCCGGAGTCTGACCGGCATTGAGATCCATCCGGGAGCTAAGATCGGCCAGGGGCTTTTTATTGATCACGGGATGGGGGTGGTCATCGGAGAGACAACGATTATCGGCAATAATGTGACTTTATTTCAAGGTGTGACCTTGGGCGGGACCGGGAAAGAAACCGGGAAGCGGCATCCGACCTTGGGGGACAACATCGTCATCGGAGCCGGTGCCAAAGTGCTGGGGAATATCCGCGTGGGCTCCAATGCTTATGTCGGCGCCAATGCCGTCGTCATCAAAGATGTTCCGCCCAACACGACGATTGTCGGCGTCCCGGGGCGCATTACCAAACAGGACGGAAAAAAGATTGATAATATGATGGATCATATACACATTCTGGACCCAGTCATGCAGCAGGTCAATCATTTGGAGAAGAGATTAAAGTCTTTGGAGAAGCAAAATTCTTCTTCCAAAACCCAAAAGGATGCCTGACGACCGCCAGGTTTGCTTGTCAGGAAAAAGTTAACCATTTATTTTTATCAGGACAGACCATGAGTATTCAAATATATAATTCGTTGACTAAGAAGAAAGAGCCGCTGATCCCTTTGGAGGATAAAATCATCCGGATGTACTCCTGCGGTGTCACGGTTTATGATCAGTGCCATATCGGCCATGCCCGGAGTTTATATGTTTTTGACGTTATCCGCCGCTATTTAAAGTATAGGGGATACGATGTTCGTTTCGTCCGTAATATCACGGATATAGATGACAAGATCATCCGCAAGGCCAATGAGTTGGGGGTCTCCAGTCAACGGGTATCCGAGGAGAACATCGGGAAATATTACCGGGATTTGGATGTTTTGGGTGTCGGCCGGGCGGATATGGAGCCCAAAGCCACGGAGAATATCCCGGAGATGATTCAGCACATTCAAGGGCTTATGGAGAAGGGGTTTGCCTATACGGTTGAAGGCGACGTCTACTTTTCCGTAAGAAAATTTAGCGCATACGGAAAACTTTCCGGCCAAAGCGTTGAAAAGATGCTGGAAGGGGTGAGGATCGAGAAAGACGATAAGAAACAGGACCCGTTGGATTTTGCCTTATGGAAACGCTCGAAAGAAGGAGAACCTTCCTGGAGCAGTCCGTGGGGAGACGGCCGGCCGGGATGGCATATCGAATGTTCCTGTATGAGTCTGAAGCATTTAAACTGTAAAACTTTGGATATTCATGCCGGGGGGCGGGATTTGATCTTCCCTCATCATGAGAATGAGATCGCCCAGGCAGAGGCTCTGACCCGGCAGCCTTTTGCGAAATACTGGATTCATCACGGCCTGTTAACGATTAACGGCCAGAAGATGGCCAAGTCCCTTGGGAACTTTATTACGGTGCAGGAAGCTGTGCGGAAATATGCTCCCGATGATTTAAAACTGTTTTTCCTGTCGTCTCATTATGCCAGTCCGATTGATTTCTCTGACGATAAGCTTCAGGACGCCCACAAATCTCTGCAGAGATTCGCCATCCTGGCGCAGGAAGCCGGGAGCATTGATCCGTCCGGACTGGAGGGCAACCCTGATACGCAGGATATTCTTGATCAGTATAGACAATCGTTTATCCAGGCTATGGATGATGATTTTAACACCCCCAAAGCCTTGGGCTGCTTGTTTGAACTGGTCACGGAGGCCAACAAGCACAAGGACCGGAGGACGGCTTCTTTCATGCTGTATCATGCCGATCAACTCATCAGGCATTTTTGCCGGGAGGTTTTCGGTTTGTCCGAGCCGTCGCAATCTTCCGGGCAGACCGATGCGGAAATTCAGCAATACTTGACGGAGCGGGAAACCGCGCGGCAGAAAAAGGATTTCAGGCGGTCAGACGAGATTCGTGACATATTAAAGCAAAAAGGGATCATTGTCGAAGATACCCCTCAAGGACAACGGTGGAGAAGAGAATGAAAGGCGTGTTTATTACCTTTGAGGGCTCGGAAGGTTCCGGAAAAAGCACCCAGGCCGCGCTGATCTGCAAGTATTTACAGGAGAAAAATAAAAATGTCCTGCATCTTCGGGAACCCGGAGGCGTTAAGATCAGTGAAGCCATCCGGCGCATTCTGCTTGATGTCCGGAATACGCGGATGACGAAAGAATGCGAGACCCTGCTGTATATGGCTGCCCGCTCCCAACTCGTAGAAGAGGTGATCCTTCCGGCTCTGAAGCAGGGGACGATTGTCCTCTGTGACCGGTTCCTGGATTCAACGCTGGCTTATCAGGGGTACGGGTACGGCGTGGATATTGATTTTATCAAAGACGTCGGCCGGGTCGCCACCCAGGGCCTGCAGCCGAATTTAACGTTTTTATTTGATATTGAAACAGAGAAAGGCTTGGCACGAACAGGCCGGAATAAGGACCGGATCGAACTGCGGTCGTTGAATTATCACAACCGGGTCCGGAGAGGTTATTTAAAAATAGCACAGGAAGAAAGTCATAGAATCAAGGTCATTAAGGTCACTAAAACAAAAGAAGAAATATATTCTTTAGTCAGAAAAGATGTGGAGCAATTGTTAGGACTTTAACCCCCTTCCTTTTTGCTTGCCGTCGAATAAAACCTGGATTTATATCAGAATGGACATCTCGGACGGATTCAGCGGTGGCCTGGTTCACTACCCTAAAAAATTATGAGTCTTCAGCAAGTTTTTGTTAATCAGACAATCCTTCAGCGGTTCATACAGCTGTCTCAAAGAAAACGTTTGGCTCATGCGTATCTTTTTGTCGGCCCGCATGCCTCCGGGAAAGTTGAGACAGCTTTGACAGTGGCCAAATATATTAACTGTGAACATCGGGCCGAAGAAGATTCTGCCCCCTGTGAAAACTGTCCGGCCTGCCATAAGATCAATACCGGCAATCACCCGGATGTCACAACCCTTTCCTCCGATAACAGGCAAGCTATGAAGATTGCCCAGATCCGTGACATGATCGCCAGAAGTCAGCTCAGGCCTTTTGAGGCCAAGAAAAAGGTTTATATTATCAAAGATGTCGAACTTCTGAGTATAGAAGGAAGCAATGCTGTTTTAAAAACCTTGGAGGAACCGGCTTCGGACAGCCTGTTTATTTTAACGTCAGCCGTCCCCGAGCGACTTTTAAGCACGGTGAAGTCCCGCTGCCACATGATGAATTTTTCCCCTCTTTCCCAGACCTCCCTGGCCCGGGACCTCATAGACCATGACGATCATGACGAAGAATCTGCCCATTTTTTGGCTTTTTATAGTGAAGGCTGTGCCGGTAAAGCCAGGATACTGCAGGAACAGGGGTTTCTGCAGACGAAAAATGACGTGATTGATAACATTATCTTTGTGAGGCATAACGAGCCTTACATGAAGAATTTATTATCAGATAAAGACCGGATTCATGAGTCCTTGGATGTCCTCTTAAGCTGGTTCCGTGACCTGGTTTTGGTCAAACAGGGGGTCGAAGCTGCGCGCGTGGCGCATGTAGACCGGATTGAGGATTTAGAGCGGGTGAAACAAGAGTATACATTTGATCAGTTATTTGCTATTATTGATGAAATTGTGCAGACAAAGAGGCTGTTGAATGAGAATTTGAATGTGAAAATCGCTTTTAACCTACTGAGGGATAAAATATGGATCAAATAGTTGAAGTTATTGTCGGTGATTTCCGGTCAGTGTTTTATTTTGACCGGAATAATATGGATTGTCAAAGAGGAGATTATATTATCGTTGAAGTGGAAAGAGGCACGGAGTTCGGGAAGGTTGTCTGCCTGCTGGAACCGGGCAAGAGGGGGCATAAGAACGAACCGGTCTCCGGTAAAATTATCCGGAAAGTCACGGAAGGGGACCAGAATCAGATTAAGAACAACCGTATTAAGGTCAAAGACGCTTTAAATTCCTGTATCCGCAAGATCAATGAACGGAGGCTCGATATGCAGCTGGTTAATGCCGAGTATACGTTCGACTGCAGCAAGATTATTTTCTTCTTCACGGCAGAGGGGCGGGTTGACTTCCGGGGTTTGGTCAAGGACTTGGCGAAGATTTTCCGGGTCCGTATTGAACTGAAGCAGATCGGGGTCAGGGACCGGGCTAAGATGGTCGGCGGTTACGGCGTTTGCGGCCGGGCCTTATGCTGTTCGTCTTATATGCGGTGGTTTCATCCGTTGTCCATCAAAATGGCTAAGGAGCAGGCTTTGCCTCTGAACCCTTCGCGTATTTCGGGAGTCTGCGGCCGTATTAAATGCTGTATGGCCTATGAGTTTATCGTGTACCGGGAACTTGTGAAGAACCTTCCTCATCTCGGAGAAAAGGTGACCACTCCGGAAGGCAAAGGCAAGGTGAAAGACGTGAATATCCTCAAACGGACCGTCCTGGTGGATCTGGGAGAGGGAAAGTTTACCAAGGTCGTTTATAATAATGAACAGGAATAAGTTCTACTTAACAACACCCATATATTATGTGAATGATAAGCCGCATATCGGGCATGCTTATACGACGATTTTGGCTGATGTCTTGGCCCGGTTTCATCGCGCCCAGGGCCATGATGTTTTCTTTCTGACAGGCCTGGATGAACACGGACAGAAAGTCCAGCAGGCCGCGGAAGCCCGGGAATTCCTTCCCCAGGACCACTGCGATGATTTGGCCCCCCGGTTTCTTCAGCTATGGGAGAAATTAAACATTCAATTCGATGATTTTATCCGTACGACGCAGGAAAGACATGTTAAGGTTGTTCAGGATGTCCTGCGGAAGGTCTATGATTCCGGGGATATTTATATGGATGAATACGAAGGGTGGTATTCAGTCTCCGAGGAAAGATTCATCACGGAATCCGAGAAGGATTCCGGAGCTTTCCGTGACGTCAAGAAACTCAAGGAGCGCAACTGGTTTTTCCGTATGGGAAAATACCAGCAGCAGCTTGTCGATTACATCGCGGAGCATCCGGAGTTCATTCAGCCGGAATCACGGAAGAACGAAATCCTGGGATTTTTGCGTCAGCCCCTCGGCGACCTGTGCATTTCGCGTCCGAAAACAAGGTTAAGCTGGGGGATCGAACTTCCGTTTGACAAGGATTATGTGACGTATGTCTGGTTTGATGCGCTGCTGAATTATGTCACGGCCCCGGGGTACGGCGACCGGGAAGAGCGGTTCCAGTCCTGGTGGCCGGCCGATCTTCACCTGATCGGGAAGGATATCATTACAACGCATGCTGTCTACTGGTCGACTATGCTTTTTTCCCTTAATCTTCCTCTGCCCAAAACGATTTTAGCCCATGGCTGGTGGCTGATGGGCGAGACCAAAATGAGCAAGTCCCTGGGGAATATCGTCAACCCCCTGGACCTTATAGAGCAGTACGGCGTGGATGCCGTGAGATATTACCTTATGCGGGAAATGGTCCTGGGCCAGGATGCGAACTTCACGTTTGATTCTTTTATGAAAAGGTATAACAGCGACCTGGCCAATGATTTCGGGAATCTTCTGAACCGGGTCAGCGGTCTGCTGGGAAAACACTTCGACAGACGCGTGCCGGAATATTGCGATCCGGGTCCGGAGGAAAATGCGGTGAAAGACACGGCTGTCCGGCTCCCGGAACAGGTCACAGTATCCGTGAATCAGTTAAAAATCCATGAGGCTATCGAGGAGATCCTGAAACTTATCCGGCAGGTCAACAAATACCTGGAAGCCTCGGCTCCCTGGAAAGTCGCTAAGACGGATAAGGCCAAGGCCGGGACGGTTCTTTATACAGCGACGGAAGCGTTACGGTTTTCTGCGGTTCTACTGCGGCCGGTTATCCCTACCAAGTCTGAACAGATTCTCGATATTCTGAATGCCCGTGAGGCACCCCTTTCGTGGGGGAGTCTTACCCCCGGTACGGAATTAAAAGAACACGCAGCTTTATTCCCGAGGATAGAGACCCCGTCATCAGAGCAATAATCTTTTGTCCGTCAATATTGCTGATGTACAGACGTAAGGAGAACACATGGCTATAGCAACGATTAAGTGGACGAAAAACCATATTCAGTTGATCGATCAGACATTGCTGCCTCACCGCATTAAATATATTCACTGTCATGACCTGCAGACTTTATGGAACGCTATCCGCTGTTTAAGCGTCCGGGGGGCGCCGGCTTTGGGTGTTGCCGCGGGTTTTGGCGTCTTGCTGGGGACCGCGGACTATCGGGGGCAGGATAAAGATAAATTTGTCCAGCATATTCATAAAATCAGTGATTATATCGGCTCGTCCCGCCCGACGGCGGTGAACCTTTTTCATGTTTTGGACCGCATGAAAGAAATTGTCAGCGATTATCCGGAGGCTTCTGTTGATGAGCTGAAGAAACGGCTGAAGGAGGAGGCGTTCCGTGTTTTTGAGGAAGACCGCCGGGTCTGCCGAAGGATGGGGCATTACGGGGCGGCTTTGATTCGTGACGGACAGTCTGTCATGACCATCTGCAACGCGGGAGCTTTAGCCACAGTGGATTACGGTACGGCTTTAGGCGTTTTTTACGCCGCGAAAGAGCAGGGGAAAACATTTAAAGTTTTCTCCTGTGAGACCCGGCCGCTTCTGCAGGGCGCCCGCTTAACGACCTGGGAGCTTTTGAAAGAAAAGATTGATACGACGCTGATCTGTGACAGCATGGCGGCCACAGTCATGCGGGATAAAAAGATTGCCGCCATCTTTACCGGCGCCGACCGGATCGCGGCGAACGGGGACACGGCCAACAAGATCGGGACCTACAGCCTTGCCGTTTTAGCACGTTATCATAAAATCCCTTTTTATGTTGTGGCGCCTGAGTCGACATTTGACCTGTCCCTCAAGACAGGCCGGGGGATCCCGATTGAACAGCGCGACAAAACAGAGGTCTTGGGATTTAACGGTCAGCTGACCGCTCCCCGCCAGGTCAAAGTCTATAACCCTGCTTTTGATGTCACGGACCACAAGCATATTTCCGCCATTATTACAGAACACGGAGTTATCCGGCCGCCCTTTGTGCGTCAAATCAAAAGAATTTCAGGGAAAAAACGCACAGGCTGCGGAATTTAATGCCGTCAGACCCGACATGAAACCATTACGTGACCTTGGTGAATTTGAATTTATTGACCGAATCAGAAGGCTGATCCCTCCGGACGCATCTGTGCTGACTCCCATAGGAGATGATACGGCGGTTGTCCGGGAGATCAGGGGGAAACAGGTCCTCTTGACAACAGATATGTTTGTGGAGGGCGTCCATTTCAAGACGCAGACCCCGCCGCAGCGGATAGGATACAAAGCCTTGGCCTGTAATGTCAGCGATATTGCGGCCATGGGCGGTATGCCGCAGTATGCCCTCGTTTCACTCGGGGTTGCTCCCGGCAAGACGGTTGCCTTTATGGACGCTCTGTACCGCGGCATCATCCAGAGTGCGAACAAGTTTCATGTCCGTATCGTGGGGGGAGATACGGTCAAAAGTCGCCGGCTTGTGATCAACATTTCTCTTTTAGGCACCGCACGGAAGAAAGACATTGTCTGCCGCAAAGGGGCCGGGAAAGGGGATGTTATTTTTGTGACCGGACCGCTCGGCCGCGCCTGGAAAAGCGGCAAGGACCTTTGTTTTGTCCCCCGGCTTGCCGAAGCGCAGTTTCTGCTGCGGCAGGGATTGAAGCCCACATCCATGATAGACATATCAGACGGGTTTATGGCCGATTTGAGCCATATTCTTCATCAAAGCCGGGTCGGTGCCTGTTTATGGAAAGAGAGTATCCCTTTAGCAGAAAAAGCGAAACTGCGTCATGCCTTGTACGACGGGGAGGACTTTGAACTGTTGTTCACTCTGCCGGCCGGCAAAGCCCGGCGCTTAAAAACTCTGCGCACGGGCGGGCTGCAGTTCTTCCCTGTGGGAGAGATTGTCCCCGGACGGGGAACAGTCACATTACTGGATCGAAAAGGCCGGAAAACACCTGTGAAGCCGGGCGGGTTCCGGCACTTTTGACAGAAACGGGCTGAATGCGCGAAAATGTCCCGGTGAAGGATGATAAAGATATTTAAGGACGCCCGGGCGCGTATCAAACGGAAGCTGATTTTAACGCCATGAAGACAACCGTAACCATGTTGACCTACTCACCGGAAGAGACGCAAGAGTTGGGGCAAAGACTTGCTGCGAGATTAAAGCCCGGGAACATTGTCTGTTTATTCGGGGATTTGGGCAGCGGCAAGACAACTTTTGTGAAAGGGCTGGCCCGGGGCATGGGGCTTGATCCCCGGCAGGTGCATAGTCCCACGTTTGTTTTGCTGAATATTTATGAGGGGAAGCGGACTTTGTATCATTTTGATTTTTATCGTCTGGAACATCCTGAGGATATCGCGGCCATAGGCTATGATGATTTTCTTTACGGGACCGGCATTTCTGTCGTGGAATGGTCCGAACGCTTTGGCGTTCTTTTGCCTCAGGAATTCCTGCGTCTGGATTTTCAGGTGCAGGGGAAGGACCGAAGGCGTATTGTCCTTTCGGCCGGACAAGACCCGTATATCCGGGTGCTGGAAGCCCTTAATTCTTGTAAAAAGAGAAAGCCTGTTCCCGGTCCGAACGGGCAGAGGCCGGTGTGAGCATGATGACATCTCAATACTTATTGCTTATTGATACGTCGACAAAAGTTTTCAGCGTGGCGGTGAGCCGTGCGGGACGCATTATCCGCTATCGCAATGTGCAGCTTGACAAAATCCTTTCTTCGTCCATTATCCCTTGTATGAAGCGTATCCTCCGGCTGGCGGATGTCCGTTTTGAGGATATCGACGGGTTCGGAGTCGGTTTAGGCCCGGGGTCTTTCACGAGCCTCAGGGTCGGGTTAGCGACCATAAAAGCTTTCGGCTTTGCCACCGGGAAACCGGTCATCGGGATCCCGAGCCTGGATGTCATCGCCATGAATGTTGCGGAGGCCGCTCAATGTCCTTATATCGCGACAGTTGTGGACGCCCGGCGGGGTCTTGTTTATGCCTGTCTTTATAAAATCACCCCGGACGGCATGAAAAGGCAGTCTCCTTACAGGTTGACGGCCATTGACGATTTTTTATCTCGTCTTAAAGGAGAAACGCTTTTTACCGGAGACGGCTTAAAATTATACGCAAATCCTATTAAAGAATTTAAGAGAAACAAAGATTCCTCCCGACATGCTTATGCATGCCATTTTGCTGAAGAACGTTTCTGGGCTCCCCGTGCGGAGAAAATGCTGCCTTTGGCGCTGGAACGGTTAAAACAGGGACCAGGAGATAACCTGAATGCGCTGGTCCCTTTATATCTATATCCGGAGAACTGTCAAGTGAGGAGGTGACCAGTGAGTCCCCGAAAAGCACATAATTATTTGTCCTGGGTGGAAGTAGATTTAAAAGCGATCCGTTATAATTTTCAGCAGATCAGCAAGATGGTGCAGGCCCGGCAGGTGGAGCTTCTTCCGTATCCGCGAAAGGGAAGAAAGAAAATACGCTTCCCGGAAGTTTTGACCGTCATCAAAGCGGATGCTTACGGTCACGGGATGATTAAGGTGGCGAATACTCTTAATCGTCTTAAAGTGGAATTTTTCGGGGTTTCGGATGTCGCGGAGGGCATCTGTCTGCGGAAAAACGGCATTAAGAAAAAGATCCTTTTGTTGGAAACGTCTCTGCCGTCGCAAGTCAAGGATATTGTGGATTACAATTTGACCCCCACGGTCTGTACGCTTTCCCTGGCGACGTCTTTGAATACCTATGCAAAGCGCATCGGGCGGAAGGCGGATATCCATATCCCCGTCGATACGGGGATGGGGCGTTTGGGGGTCTGGCACAGGGGCGCGGAAAGTTTTATTAAGGACGTGATGAAGTTGTCCCACGTATCCGTCAAGGGGCTTTATACGCATTTCCCTTTGGCGGACTGCAATGCTGATTATACGACTTTGCAGGTCAAGCAGATATATGATCTTGTCAAAAAGCTGGATCAGCAGGGGCTGGTTGTCCCGTACGTCCATGCCGCCAACAGCGCGGGGCTGATCGACTATCAGACGGTTATTTTTAATCTCGTCCGACCGGGCATTATGTTGTACGGGCTGTATTCGGATAAACGCCTGGCGGACAAAGTCAGACTGCAGCCGGCGATGAGCGTGAAAGCCCGGATTATTTTCCTTAAGAAGATCATGAAGGGGCAGGGGATCAGTTACGGCCACACCTTTGTTGCCCCGAAAGATCTGCTGGCCGCCACGCTGCCGATCGGTTACAGCGACGGATATCTAAGGAGTTTGTCCAATAAATCTTCGGTCCTGCTGAACGGCCGGAGATGCCCCATCCTGGGACGCGTTACGATGGACCAGATTGTCGTCGATATCTCCCGGGTGCCTTCCGCCAAGGTCGGTCAGGAAGTTGTCATTTTAGGGAAAGATAAAAGAGAAATGATTTCGGCTGATGAGCTGGCGGAACATGCCGGAACGATCAATTATGAAATTGTCTGCAGTTTGGGCAACCGGCTCCCCCGGGTTTATAAGAACTGAGCCTTGCTGTCTTAAAAAGAGTTGAAGAGGTCAACGGAATTTGTACTTGATGAGATAAAAGGCGATCCCCGTAAAGAGGACGGGAGCCAGCCAGGCCGACACAATCGGCGGGAACAATCCGCCCTTCCCCAGCGCCAGCCCGACCGCGTTTGTCACATAATAAAGAAAGCCTATAGCGATCGCAATCCCCAGAGAAGTGAATGTCTGGGCTTTCCGCCGTCCTGTCGTAAGGGCAAAGGGCAGACCGACGAGGATGATGATAACGTTTGTCAGCGGGAAGGAATATTTCTGATACAGGTCCACTTTTAAGTTGTTCAGAGCCCTCTTGGCCCCGCTGTTTGTAAAACGCGTCACGTAATCGGTCAGTTGTTTAATGTTCATGGCGTTGATCGTCAGCCGTTGATTAAGAAAATCTTCCGGGGTTTCTTTGATATCAAGCAGCTTGTCTTCATAGACTTTGACTTTTATTGTGCTTTGCGGATCTTTAGGAAAATGCGTGATATGACACTGATAACATTTCCAGGCTATCCCCGTCCAGGAGCCTTTTAAAGCGACGATTTTCTCTTCGATGTTCTGGTCCTGGTCATACTCGATGATTGTCAGTCCTTCCAGTTCATACGACGAGTCCGGATCGGGATCAAACGTATCGATAAAGTAGAGACGGTTTTTTAAGCCGTAAAATGTCAGATTTTTAATCTTGGAAAAGTTTTTCTTCTTCCGGTCCACTTCCAGGATGAGGTTGTCATTTTTGATTTTTTTCGTTTTTTCTTCCGACTGCGGGATATAGCGTTCATTAATAAAGAAAACAACGGCCGCCATCACGAGCACAAAGGCCAGAACAGGCTTTGTGATCTGCCAAAAGTTCATTCCGCTCGTTCTCAGGACGACGATTTCATTATGGCTGTTCAGCGCGGAGTACGTCAAAAGAACGGAAATTAATAAAGCCATGGGTGTTGTTTGAACGAGCACCACGGGAAGGTACGCCAGATAATACTGGAACAGTATTTGAATCGGCACCTGCTGTTCGATGAATTCATCGAGGTTGCTGGCAGAGTCGATCAGGACAAAAAGCAGGCCGAAAGTAAAAAACGTGACGATGAAGACAAAGATGACAGATTTGATAATATAGCGGTCGATAATGCGCATAATGGAATAATAAAATGAATATTAAAGTTTTCCTAACCGGTAATTTAAGACAAGCGTAACGGCTCCTCCGATAATGTTCGGCACCCACATAATAATTCCGGGCGGTACAATATTCTCGATGCTTAAGGCCTCGCATCCTAAGGTCATGAGGTAATAAACAGCGGCGGCCAGGATTGCAATAATAACATTGGCGGACTTTTCCCGTTTATTCGTTATAACGGCCAGGGGAAAGCCCAGGGTCACGAACACGAGCGGAGCGAATGACCAGGTGATTTTAGCGTAATACTCTGTTTTCAGGCGTGATGTGTCAACGAGCAATTTCTCCAAACGGTACGCTTCCTCTTTCAGTTCCTTCAAAGACATGCTTTTGGCCTTTTTGTCAAGTTTCTGGTCGGACTGGTCCATGTCCAAAGTAACAAAAAGCGTGTTGAAATTAAGCTTATAGAAGTTGTTGGGATTTTTCATGTCAGGTTCGTCTGACGTCCCGTTGACCAGCTTGAGGATAATCTGCTTTTTCCCCGGAACGCGGGAGAATTCTCCCCGGCTGGCGATGATCGTACGGGTCGGTTTGCCGTCCGGCTGCGGCTGATAAATGGTTATATTGTGAAGGCGGTTGTCTTCAATTTTATGAATGAAAAGAATCTGGCCTTCAAAAGCGTGGATAAACACCCCCGGCTCGAGCAGGGCGGTGGGATTTTTGGCCCCGAGGTCTTTTAATAATTTCCGCTGTTCATGGTGGGCATAAGGGATGAGGCGGTCATTCAGAATAAACATAACGAGGGAAAGGACCACCCCGACAACGAAAAGCGGGATGAATAACCGTCTGAGAATTATCCCGCTGGCCCTCATCGCCAGAATTTCATTGTCGGAGGACAAGCGGCTGAAGCCCAGAATGACAGCCACCAGACAGGCGATAGGAAGAGTGTACCCTAACAAAACAGGGATATACAGCAGGAACACGCGGCTGACCGTTAAAAGACTTACCCCTTTGTTGATCACCAGATGAGTGAGTTGAATGAGATTACCCAGCAGAAAAACGCAGGTGAGCACACCCAGGGCCAGGAAAAAAGGGACAACGCATTCGTTAAGGACATAATTTCTTAATATTCTCATGAGAGGTGGCCAGCTTGGCTAAATAAATATTGAGGTAGTTGGCCTTTTCTAGGATACGGTTCAATGTTCCTTGAGAGTGCTGTAATTGCCTTCAGGCCTTTTGTTAAAATATATATTAAAGGAAACAGGAGAACACTTAAGAGGCAATGGCTAATGTCAGAACGGCCACTTTCTTGGCCCCGTCATTTTTGAGAGTTTTCGCTATTTCTGATGTCGTGGCTCCGGTTGTTAACAGGTCGTCTATAATCAGCACATTTTTGCCTTTATACGTAAAAGGACATTTTATTGTAAAGGCGCTCTGAATATTTGTCCAGCGTTCTTTTATACTTAACGCTGTTTGACTCTTAGTGTTACGTGTGCGGAGCAGATTGTGGGCCGACAGGACAATGTTGTGATTCCGGGAAAGCTCTTGAGCGATAAGAAGAGATTGGTTATAGCCTCTTTCTCTGAAGCGGGCCGGATGTAAAGGCACGGGAACAATACAGTCGAAGGTCTGCAGGGATATGGAATACCTTTGCAGGAAAAGGTATATGCAGCTGCAAAAAAAATGTTTTAACGCGGTTTTATGATGATATTTAAACAAGTGGAGCAGATTTTTCATGACTTCATTATATTGGCAACAGCTGACAGCCTGATCAAAATCATGTTTTTGTTTCCGGCAGACAGGACAAAATACGGAAGATATATCGGTGATGGTCCGGGAACATCGGAGACAGAAAGGGGGCCGGGTCAGCAGAACCTGTGCTCTGCAGACAGGGCATAACTGGAATGTGCTGCTTGATGGTGAAAGGGGAGACCGGCAATGAATACAGACGGGGGGGAAAATCAAATCAAGCAGGGCCGAAGAAAACTCCCTGATCATGAGGCGATTGTAGCACAAGGGAGCTTTGCGGTCAAACGCGGGGACAGGTTCACTCATTGATGGGTGTGGTGATGTGTTTTGAAAGGGGAATCGGCTTGAATAGAGGGGGGAAACAACGTATAATAACTATTTGCTGCGATTGAGCGCACCTAAAAAAACAGGGCGCTCATCTCGCAGAAAGAAAGCTGCGATTGACGCACCTGAAGAAGAGGGTGCTTATCTCGCAGGAAAAAGCTAGGATCGTGCAGTTCTGAAAAGTGCCCGGTCATCCCGCAGAAAGCAAAGAAAGGGCTGAGATCGACGCACCTGAAAAAACAGGGCGCTCATCTCGCAGGAAAAAAGATCGTGTGGTCAGATGCCGTGCAAAAAACAGAGCAGGCTATTTAAGGCATGTTTTTATGAATAAGCGGTTTTTCAAGTTGTCAGGTATAAAATGAAATCAGACGGCGCCGTTTGGAAGTTCCGGAAATCGGTTCGCCGTGATGCCGGGAAATCCTTAATCTTTTAGGGAAAGGACAGGAATGTGTCAATAAACACGACAAAGACAGACCGGGAGAAGCTGTTTGAAATTCTTAAAGACCAGGCTTTCTTCCGGGAAAAGATTATTTTATCTTCCGGGAAGGAAAGTGATTACTACATTGATGCCAGGCGGGTGACGCTTTCTTCGGCCGGAGCCTATTATACGGCCAGGGTGATCTGGGCTTTGGCTCAGGAAGAAACCTTTGATGCCATCGGCGGCCCCACCTTAGGTGCCGATCCTTTGCTCGGGGCCCTTAATGTGCTGGCTTTCCAGGACCAGAAACCGCTTAAAACATTTATCATCAGAAAAGTCCCCAAGTCGCATGGCAAACAACAGCAGATCGAAGGCCCGTTGCTGCCGGAAGGCGCCCGTTGTCTGCTCGTGGACGATGTCGCAACAACAGGAAAAGCCTTTTTACAGTCTTTGGATGTATTGTCTCGGTCAGGGTTCAAGGCCGTGAAGGCCGTATGTATCGTTGACCGCCAGGAAGGCGCCCGGGAAGCCCTCGCAGACAGAGGCTGTGATCTGGTGTCTATTTTTACAGCCGAGGATTTTTTAAAGACGAACTGATTGTTTTTTTCTTTTGGGCTATCTTTTCATCATGCCGACAATGCCATCCATTATTCTAGCTTCGGCGTCTCAACGCCGTAAAGCCCTTCTCCGTCAACTGGGGCTGAAGTTTACCGTGTGTCCCAGCGCCGTGCAGGAGGACCATCAGGTGAGAAATTCCTGCAGCAGGCTTGTTAAACACAACGCCTGTTTAAAAGCGAGAGATGTGGCCGCCCGGTTTCGGAAAGGCTGTATCATTGCGGCGGATACGGTTGTTTACCAACGGCATAAAGGTCTTATCGGCAAACCCGGAAATCTTAAAGAAGCTGAAAGTGTCCTGAGATTCTTGTGCCGGCATCCGCACTGGGTCTACACGGGTGTGGCTGTCATTGATGTTGCCGGGAACCGGGAATTTGTCGGCTATGAAAAAACCAAAGTCTATATGCAGCCGTTGTCAGATCAGGAAATCCGGCGGTATCATCGTAAGATATTTCCTCTGGATAAAGCCGGCGGGTATAATATTGAGGGCCGGGGCGCGCTGTTTATTAACCGTGTTGAAGGATGCTACACAAACGTCATCGGGTTGCCTTTGGCCATGTTACGGGGCATGCTCAAGAAATGCGGAGTAACGGTATTATGAGTAGGCGACATGGTTGTTTGCTGGTCATGCTGATGTCCCTGTTGAACCTGTGGGGCTGTTCCTCGGAATATAATCTAGCGACCGGGCGCGAGGAACGGCTGATTTACGGGACGGAGAAAGAAGTGCGTATCGGGGATTCTGTGGCCCGGCAAATTGAACGCAACTATAAAATTAACGAGGACATCGATGTCAATGCGCGGGTTCAGAAAATTCTTGAGAGCTTAATTCCGGTTGTCGACCGGAAAGACGTGGTTTACACGATCCGCGTGATTGATGAGGATAAAATCAATGCCGTGAGTCTGCCCGGAGGGTATATTTATGTTTTTAAAGGCCTTATGGATAAGGTGGAGAATGATGATCAATTGGCCGGGGTTATTGCGCATGAGTTAGGCCATATTACGGCCCGCCACGGCATCAAACGGATGCAGAGCGCTTACGGGTATACCATTCTGCAGGCTTTGGCCATCGCCTCGCAGGATGCGGATGCCATTGTGGGCGTTAATGCCGTCTATACGAGTGTTTTTTTCGCCTATTCCCGGCGTGATGAATTTGAAGCCGACCGGCTGGCCGTGAAATATATGAAGAAGGCAGGCTATGATGCCGAGGAAATGATAACGATGCTGGATATCCTCAAAAAAGAACAGGACCGGGCACCTGCCCAGCAGATCAATTATTTCCGTACGCATCCGTATCTTTCCGAGCGCGTGGGGATTGTTCATAAGGAAATCACCGGGGCGCTCCGCTTCAAGGATTATTTGAACCTCACGGGAAATGAATTGTGATGATGCCTAAAAATATCAGATTTTTCTGCCTGGCCTTTTTTCTGCTGTTTTTTATTGCTTCCTGTCAGAAAAAAGTCAGCAAAAACAACAGTGTATGCTTCTCAGATACGTGTTATGAAGTCGAGTTAGCTTTAACTCAGGAACAAAGGACGCAAGGCCTGCAATTCCGCACCAGCCTGGAGCCGGGGAAAGGGATGCTTTTTATTTTTCCGGAACGAAGAGCCTATGCTTTCTGGATGAAAGATACGTATATTCCTCTAGATATCATCTGGCTGGATCATAACCGGAGGATTGTTCATATTGAAGAAAACGTCCCCCCGTGCCAGTCGTCGCCCTGTCCTGTTTACCCGCCTGCGCAAAAAGCCCTGTATGTTTTGGAGGTTAATGCCGGACAGTCGTCTCAAAATCAGTTAGAGGAAGGGCTTACAGCGGAATTTCACATTACGGATATTTCTCCGGAATCACAGTAAATATGACTTATTTTATCCTTTATGTGCCCTAATTTTTGGAAACGGCCTGGGCAAGTTCTTAAATATAAGGAAATAAATATGTTATATAATAAACTTTTCTTGTGTTTCCCCTTTATACATGATATATTTTATATACCCTTTCAAAAAATCTCCCTGTCCCAAGAATTCTATGTAAATTCATAAGAAAGTCTATTTTTTTACCAAAATCCAGGAGGGAACTGTATTATGTTTAACTATTTCCGGAATAGTCGTGATCATTGGTCGTATCGTATTTTAGTCTCGTTTATCAGTTATTCATTTCTGATAAGCCTCATCATTCCACCCGCGCCGGTATCCGCGGCTGATCCAGCCCCGACGGTTTTGGATCTGCCGATGCCCGGGGCCATGGTTATGAAAAGCGATATTTATGCCCCGGCCTGTTTGAAGGGGGTGAAGATCGACCCGGAAAATCCTTTAAAATTCGATTTTATTATCGATTCCGGAAACGACCAATTGACCGGAGAAGAACTCGAAGCAGAATCCAGCAAACTCATTAAATATTTTCTCGCCGCCCTGACGATCCCGGAAAAAGATTTGTGGGTTAACCTTTCTCCTTATGAAAGCGACCGTATTGTTCCCGAAGGTTTCAGCATGACAGAAATGGGCCGCGACCTCCTGGCTCAGGACTATATGCTGAAGCAGTTAACGGCCTCGATGATCTATCCGGAAGATGATCTCGGCCAGGAATTTTGGCAAAGAGTCTATGACCGCGCACAAAAAGAATATGGTACGACAAATATTCCGATCAATACGTTCAACAAAATATGGATTATCCCGGAAGACGCCTTGGTTGTTGAGCATAACGGCAGCGCTTTTGTGGTTGACAGTCATCTGAAAGTTATGCTGGAAGAGGATTACTTAGCTTTGGAAAGGAACCTGGATAATAAAAAATTAGGAACCACAAAGATCACCCAGGATTATGTAAAGACTCTTAGCAAGGTTTCTTCGGATGTTGTCCGGGAAGTTTTGTTGCCGGAAATAGAAAAGGAAGTCAATGAGGGCAAGAATTTTGCTAATCTGCGGCAGATTTTCAATTCCCTGATTTTAGCGACCTGGTATAAAGAGAATTTAAGAGCGAGTCTCCTTGGACAAGTCTATGTCAACAAAGGCAAGGTGAAAGGCGTGGACGTTAACGACAAGGAAATTAAACAGAAAATTTATGAACAGTACCTGGCGGCATTTAAAAAAGGCGTTTATGACTATATCCGGGAAGATTATGATATGTCGACGAAAAAAGTCATCCCGCGAAAATATTTTTCCGGCGGGGTTGATGCTTCCGAGGTCTCCAGCTCGATCACGTCCGTCGAACTGCGTAATGTCCCGCCGTCGTCTCCTTTAAGAGCAAGGATCGATGCCGGGATGAGTGTTTCAAGCCCGGTGGTGCAGGTGGCGGCTATCCTGGCGGAGAACCCTTCTGAAACATTGTCGGCGCAGAGCGCTATTGTGGCTTCCCCTATATCGAATTTTGCCGATGTGATCGAACAGAACACGCAGTTAGCCCGCCAGTATCTGGGGTATGTCACATCAGCCGCGGCCCAGCGGATCACCGTTGACGACGGGTTGGCCCTGATCGGCCGCGTGAGTGCGGATATTGCCGAAAAGATTCAGGCGGGAGTATCTCTTAATGACCTGGTGAAAATAGAATCTTTCCAGAACCTGACCGAGGAGAGCCGGCGTTTGCTGGAATATGCTTCCAAGACCTTTACCAGAACCAGAACAAAGCGTCTCGCCCTTATTATGTCCGATATTCTTAAATCAACCTTAGCGCCGCAGGAAGAAGGGCGTTTGGAAGAGTTGATGACAGGCGTAGCGCCGATGAACGTGTTTGAAGCTTTGGAAACTATTGTGAGGGCGCGTGGGGGTGCGGTTACCATTCCCGATGAAATTATGCAGTTATACCAAGAGGATATCGCCGGGTTGGAGAAAGCGGCCCAAAATTACGGAGACCGGTCAGCTCTGGCTGATGAAAACCGGGCTGTGGCCAGGAGTGAACTGCGAAGAGAGCGGAAGATTTTAAGTTTGCTGCATTTGATAAGAAGCGACGCGTTGCCGGACGACACTTTCGCCAAGGTGCCGGAACAGTTGGGCGTTTTAATAGAGGCCGCCACACAGCTTCTTCAAAAGGGGCCGGAGGTTTCCCAGGCCCTGTCAGATGCGGAAACGGCCCTGCTGCAGCAGCTTGACGAAGACGAGCTCATGCTGCTTGATCAGACGGCCGTCTCCTCACCGCTGGGGGCGCCGCGGAGTATCCGGGAAGATTCATTGGCGAATTTTATCCACGCCAAAGAGGATAATGTTGTGGAGACGGAGACAGGAAGGACCAGAACAATAAATTTTGATGACCTGTTTCAGTTGGTGAGCGTTTATTCTGAAGCTGAAGGCACAACGAGCCATGAGTTTTTCGGGTATGGTATTACGCCGATTATGATGATGAAAGCCAGGGCCGGTGATGAAACGAAACGGGATTGGAGAGATATTTTAGTTGAATTAGAGGACGGAATCAACCCGGACGGGATCCCGTACCGGGACGGAGTGATGTTCGGCAACAGCTACAATCAGCGGATGGGTATGGGAGAAGTTCTGAATCAGGTATGGGCTTATGAACAGGCCGGGCAGGAACGCCGGGAAGTTCAGTTGGCAGAACTGAGTGAAATCCGTACGTACTTTTTAAATAAAGAAAGACGCCAGATCGATATTACCACGGTAGAGGAAATCGACAGCGGGACAGATGTCACGTTTGGTATGGCCCTTGTTGTCGAGGCGGGACGGAAGAAGATCGTTATGGAAAGCGGGTTCAGGCGCATGATAGAGGAAAAAGGGAACCCTTACCGGATGCTTGAGCGTTCTTTGGTCTACACCGCGAATCAAGGGACGCATGAAGAGAACCGGGTTAAGGAATATGAATATGCCAAAAGCATTTTTCCGAACGTGAACAAAGAGATCCGGGTGGACGTGGAACAGGTCTTTGATAATCTTGTGAGGCGGAGTCTGCGTCAGGAACCGGGTCGAAACGAGCAATTGGCCGGTGAATGGACACGAAAGGTGAAGGAATCTTTATGGGAAATCGGCGTCCATATGATGAACGGGGAGATGCAATTGCAGCAGGTGCGCTGGAGTGAACAGGACGCGGAGTTTACGGGGCAGGAAACAGATACCGGGGATACGATCGTCGGTGTTTATGCCTCAGCGTTGAATCCTCTGCATTTCGGCCAGTTCGAACCGGTTTTGCGGGCCATGGCGCAATTGAAAATTTCCCAGGTTGGTGTCGTCAACCATGCCTTTGATTACCGCAAGCAGAAGAAGGGGCTGAACCCGACTTTTGAGGAGCGCGATGAAATGGCGCAGGAATGGGTGGATCTTTTTGACGGACTTCTTGTCTTGTCAAAAGTTTTGAACGGTTCAGAGGCGGATGGCGAAACGAAGTACAAGAAACTGATTGAAATCAACGGGGGCAGAACAGGAAAGACAACGTGGGTCTATACAGCGGTCGGCGGGGACCATATGCATGTTTATGCCCCGTCAAGCGACATGGATACCGATGGGTACAGGACTCCTAAAATGGACGGGGATCATCCTCAGCCGGATACGGTCTTAAAGATGGACCGGATGAAAGAGGAGTTGGCCGACCATCTTCAAAGAAATAATATCGACATGATGTTGGCCTTCAACTTCAGGGAATTATTTGAAAGTCTGCCTATGCCGGTGGAAGTGGCTCAAATGAAGGAATACATGGCAAGAGGATTTATAAGGCCGATAGGACATATTAATTTGTTCGGGACATCCTCCACGAATATCCGGGAGCATTTTTCCTCCGACCCGGAAAAAGACATAACGTTTCTGCCCGTAGGGGTAGAGAAGTATATCTTGAGTCATCCGAGATATCGGGGATGGATGACGGGGTTGCCGGCTGCCATAGAGAGAATGGTAACGGGCGAATATGAGGTGGATAGGGATGATATTGAGTTGTTTCGGCAATGGATGGATATAGAAGCAAGTCAAGGGCGGGTTCCGACAGCGGCCCAAATATCGCAGTATTTTACTTTTCGGCTGGAGGATCTGCGGAAGTTCAATTTTACGGCAGGGAGCTTGGAAGATGCAGAAAGAAGCGCCGGGGTTTCTTTCCGTAATGATTTGATTGGAATTACGGAAGAGGATGCGGCTAGAGCCTTAGAGCTCGTAAGGACAACGCCGCCTGCTTCATCCCCGGTCATCGATACAACGGGGCTGGAATTGTTGACCATGGCCCAGGGGCAGACGGGTATCATCCGGACTTATCATCCGCAATCCTTTGCCCGTACCATATTGGTTATGCGGGATAATAACCCTGTAATGGTTATCGGGGAAGAGGTTGCTGGGGCCAACCAGATTTCTCATAAATTATATGATGGGAGGACAGGGGAAATCGTGGCCGAAGTATTCTTTGAGATAGAAGGGGCTTATGTTGCCGCCGCGCAGGCGACAGAGACAGAAGTCAGTGAAATATTGTCGGGAATCATTCAGGCGAACAAATATTCAGAAGACTTGCAGGCGTTTATCTCGCAGGTAGAGTCTTCCTTGAGAGCGGCCCCGGTGGCTTCTCCGATTCAGAAGATCCTCCTGGTCGATGATTCAAAATCCATTTTGCTCCTGGTGAGCGAAGATTTGAAAGACGTGTTCGGGGACGTGGAAGTCGTTACCGCAGACAACGGGCAGGAAGCCCTTCAGACCTTCCGGGAGTCCGGGGATTTTGACCTGGTTGTAACGGATTTGCAAATGCCTGTTATGACCGGAGATCAGTTCACCCGTGAGTTGAGGGCCGCAGGAAACAATGTCCCGGTTGTCTTGTTGTCAGGGACGATAGACGACACATTAACGGCCGTGGATGAAGCGACCGGTTTAAAGGGCGGATTATTTGATGAAGTCCTGGATAAACCTTATGAGTTTGAGCAGTTAACCGCTTTAAAAGATAAAATTACCACCACCACTGCTGCCGTGGTTTCGACGCCCATCAAGAAAATTCTTGTTGTGGACGATGAAGAGATGGTCGGAGATGTGGCTGCGCAGCTCTTCGGTGCGGTTTTCGGCGAAGCGGAAGTCATTCGCGCCGATAACGGAGAAGAAGGCTTGAGAGTGTTTAACGAGAATCCGGATATTGATCTGGTGGTGACAGATTTCGTCATGCCTCAGATGACCGGCGAACAACTTGCCAGAGAGATCCGGGCGGTAAGAGATCTCCCCATCATCCTCACGACGGGTTTTGCCCCGAATCTGGAGGAGCTTCAGCAGGTTGATGCCGCGACAGGTTTAAAAGGCGGCCTTTTTACGGATATTTTCATGAAGCCCTATTCCGTGAAAGATATTGTCGCTTTAAAAAATAACTTGGGTTCTTCGCCGTTAGAAGCCATCCCTGTAGCCATTTCCCTGCGGGACGGGCGTGAAGTGCTGGTGTCTTTTACAACAGAAAGATTAACAACGGAGAACCTTTCTTCGACTACGGCGATTAACCGGATGTTCGCCCAGGTGAATGAACAGCTCCTTAAGGAAAACAAGGACCTGTTTACGGACCTGTTGGCCGAATATCAGGGGAATCTGGATACCAGGTTTATGGGCTGGGTCTTGCAAACTTATCCCGATTCCGAGGCCGCAGATGTTATCACTCAGGTGCTGGAATTTGTCGGGGGTGTTTATGCGCAGTTTGCGTCTCTGCTGATGGAAGGGGCCTTGCGGAGTCAGGATGGAGAAGCTTTAAGAGCCATCGAAGATGAGTGGAAAGGCATTAACGTTATTGAGATCGGCGGGGCTATTAGCAATAATCCTTTTATCCGCAATATCCTGGAACAGAAGATCCGAAGCGTGTTGGGAACCGGCGTTACGATACTGCCGATCCTTTCAGCTGAAAATCAAATGGTTGCGGAAGAAGCAGGGATATTAGGAGCAGCATTGCTGGTTGATCAAGACCTTAGACGGAACAAGGTTGTGATCGGTGTTGATGTGGGCGGGACCTCTGCCAAGATGCAGGGGATCCAGTTTGATGAAAACGGAAATTTTGTGCAATTTGTAGGAGGGATGCAGCGGTTTGTATTAGACCGTGATATCGCACAAGTTCAACCGGAAGAATATTACAGCGCACTGCTTCCTCTTATTAATACTTTACGGAATGAATTAGAGACTGAACAATACGAGGTTTCCTTTGAAATCGGGGTCGGGCATCCGGGGAAAAAAGAGGCTGATGGCGCTATCGCTCAAGAAAGCTGGCCCAACCGCCCGCAATTTTTCGGTGTGAACCCTGCCAGCACGTTGCAGGGTTTATTAGGAGAACCTTATAACGTGGTGTGGATGAACGATGCTTTTGCCGGGGCCACAGCATTATATGAGTTGTCCGGGCAAAGAATCGACAATGCCCGCATTCTTTATATCGGGCCTGGAACCGGTCTGGGAGCTGCCTTGCTGAGGACAGACGAGAATGGAATCCCTAATATGGAGGCAGGCAGAGACCTGCATGCTCAGCATGACCCCTATATCGGAGAGTCGTTGTTGGCTGCTTCTCCGGTTAAAACAATGGTCCGGGAAGGACAGAATTGGGCAGAAAATGACGGCCCGTCTTTGAGAGCCCTGTTCGGGCATGACGGACGTATCCTTTATGCTCACCGGGACCATACACAAGGGACGACCCGGCTTGTTTTACGCGCCAGGGACGACAAGACGGATATAAAAGAATTAACCCTTTCCGGCGACTGGATGTCAGAGAGTCCGTTTGTCCTGGCCGAGGCCTTGGAGACGGCTGCTTCGGCAGGGGAATGGCAGGCGGCCGTGATGCGGGCAAGAACGAAATATAACGAAGTTGAGAATTATGAAGCAGCAAGCCAGCTGGGGAATTTTGCCGTGCTGGGAGAGCCTCTGGTCAGCGAGGGACGGAACCTTGACAATAATCAGGGCGCTTCAAGAAGGATCTTATTCAAGCATGACGGAAATGTTTTGTATGTTAATGTCCATGAGCCTGATAGTACAACACGTCTGGAATTAAGGGCTCCGGATGATGCAACTGTGCTGGTATCCCGGGAAATACAAGGGGATTTTGAGTATGCTAATCCTTTTGCTCTTCAGGATGTCTTGTTAACCTGGACTCCTACAGACGGGCCTTTTGCCGTAGCTCTTACCGGGGTTGAGGCGAAGTATATCGAGTTCTTGGATTATACGAATTTAGGCGTGTCTTCCCCGATACTCTCAACGATTGGGTTAGCCGAAGAGAACGTACAGCTTATTAATCAAATCGTGGATATTGATAAGCAGGTCAACGGGGCCCAGAACGGCTGGATTCATGCCGCTATGCGGGCTTTATTGGCCAATCAGATCGTCTTTATTGAACAGAATCCTCCTTTGGCCAAAGCCGCCCATATCCTCAGCATCAAGCTGATGGACGGAGCTTACCCTGTCGGAGAGGCCATGTTCAGGCTGCTTCCGGCCAGTTTGGCCTTAGGCTATAACCTTGTGACGGCCGATGCTTACCAGGCCATCCAGGAGGCGATAGAATTAGAGAAGGCTGACCGGAGAACAGAAGCTGAAAATAAATTAATGGAAATTGACGGTGTTGACAGGGCTCTGGCTGAGAGAATATTAGTTATGGCCGCCCGGGTGTTTAATGAGGCTGTCCGGGTGACGGAGGATGAGAACCGGGATTTGCAGCTGCTCATGCTTGATGCCGGGCGTCCGGAACGGTTCCCGTTAATTGACTTCATGTCGTTGGGGGCCTCTTCTCCTATTCAGTTTGCCGCGAATGAAAAAGAAAAGGTGGCTGACTTGTTAACCCAGGCCGAACAGCTTTTGGCCCAGGTTGAAATAGAGGTGGAAAAGGACCGCGCCAGGCTAGAGACAGTCCGGAATCAGGTCGCGGATGTTCTACGGCAGGTCGGAGAGATTCTCCCGGCCAAAGAGCTGCAGATTGAATTAGCCCGGGACATCCCGATCGAAGAGGCGACGCGCTTAGAATCTGTGATCAACACCATGAGTCAGCTGGAGACACGTTTGACCGATTTGTCCGTGCCCTTTAAGCTGTCTGAACAGCTGACCGTAAAAACCAATTTGCCGGAATTTGATGAAGGGGAGGACCTCCCTTGGAAGAGGACCTACTTTTTTGTCGAAGGCGCAAACTTGGTTTTGCGTTATGACGGGGTAAGGGCCGATGAAACCGGTGTCGCTTTTCAATGGCAGGAGGCCGGGATTGATGTTGCTGTGACATTACCTGGAGATTGGGTCGACCGGGACATTACGGAAGTCCTTGACAGGGTAAATGAAGAATCTGCCGTGCAAAACCTGTTGGCAACAGCGGAAGTCATTGAACTCGCCAGCGCGGCCGTTTCTTCTCCGATCGAAGCCGTTGACAAGGCTATGACGAAATTTAATCTGAAAAATAAAGGGACAAGGGAGCTTCTGGTCTCTGTCGCTGATGGCAGCATCTCGACCAAACAGGCGAAACGTGACCTCAGCAAACTTATGAGAACAGAAAAGAACAGTAAGGGCGGCGTGGGCCAGGTTATCAATACCGTTCAACGGCTGGCAGCGAATATAGGAGCCGCGCCGGCGACTTCTTCGCCGCTTGGTGGTATCGATCTTAATCCGGCGCTTTTGAACCTGCAGATCAGACGGGACGGAAGCGGTGTTCCTTTACCTGTTCAGCAACAGCCGATTCAGAATATGAATATAGAAGGGTTCTTGCCGGTTATTATCAACATTACGCCGATTCCCAACCTGCCGATGCTGCTGGGCATGAGTGCCGAGGATGCGGTTCCGGCCCGAGGGACAACCCGGGGCCGGGGCACAGAGGCGGAAAAAGGCGCAGACCGGAAGCCTCAGCAGGAACCGGCGGAGTCGGATATTCAGTTCTTTTTCGATGACGAACATGATAAGCTCAGCATGCTGAATTATAATTAAAAACATCAGGTTTGTTTAGAGATACGGGACAGCATTTTTATAATAAAAGGATGCTGTCCCGTTTTTTTAAAGCCAAGAATGTCCTTCCCCAATCAAGGAAGGAAAGGTATAATTTTCTAAATAGAGAGACTTCTGCAAAACACCTAATACCAATAATCAAGCCCGCACATGCTTTTTAATTCTCTAGAATTTTTAATATTTTTTCCTGTCGTTGTTACCCTTTATTTCCTTTTCCCTTTCCGTTTCCGCTGGGCCTGGCTTCTTCTGGCGAGTTACGTGTTTTATATGTTCTGGAACATCCCGTATGTTCTTTTACTGGTGGTTTCAACCTTGGTGGATTACACTGCCGGATGGCAGATGGGGCGGACGGAAAACCCTGTGAAACGCCGGATGTTTCTTGTCCTGAGCCTTATGACGAATTTGGGCATTCTGGCGGTTTTTAAATATTTTAATTTCTTCTCGTCCAGTTTTAACGCCTTGTTCAAGACCCTCGGTTTGTCCGCGTATCTCCCTCATCTGAATGTCCTGCTTCCTTTAGGGATATCCTTTTATACGTTTCAGACGCTAAGCTATACGATTGATGTCTACCGTAAAAGACTGGAGCCTCAAAGGCATTTAGGGGTTTTTGCCTTATACGTATCTTTCTTCCCGCAGCTGGTCGCAGGCCCGATTGAGCGGGCCGGCCACTTGTTGCCGCAGTTTTTTAAAAAACATGATTTCGACTATCCCAGGATGTGCGACGGCCTGAAACTTATGTTATGGGGATTCTTTAAAAAGATCGTCATCGCGGACCGCTTGGCCTTTTTTGTGAATTTTGTTTACGGGCATCCCGCGCAATGGCATGGCGCGACGGTTTACATCGCCACGACGTTTTTTGCTTTTCAAATTTATTGCGATTTCTCCGGCTATTCGGATATTGCTATCGGAGCCGCCAGGATCATGGGCTTTGAAATCATGGAGAATTTCCGGCGCCCTTATTTTGCCGTATCCATTGCCGAGTTCTGGAGGCGCTGGCATATTTCTTTGTCGACCTGGTTCCGGGACTATTTGTACATTCCTCTCGGCGGCAACCGCGTCCCGGTACAGCGGTGGTACCTTAATCTTATTTTCGTTTTTGTTATCAGCGGTCTTTGGCACGGCGCGAACTGGACGTTTGTTGTCTGGGGGGCGCTTCACGGATTTTATATGCTTTTTTCTGTCTGGACGGAAGGCTGGCGCCGCCGGGCGGTGTCTTTCCTGAATTTGGAGAGAGTCCCGGCCCTGTACAAAATGCTTCGGATCGCCATCACGTACCACCTGGTGCTTTTTTCATGGATATTTTTTAGAGCCCAGTCGCTGCGTGATGTGAAAACTCTTATAATAAATATGTTCAGCCCGGGGGGCAACGACGCTTTCCCGTATAAAACTTTTGATTTTACCGTATCTTTGGCCTTGATAGCTCTGCTCATTATCGTGCATTTGCTGCAGAGCCGCTGGCGGCTGAGAGACCTGACGTTAAGGATGCCTAAGTTCGCACGCTGGATTTTTTATTACGCGGTACTTTTCAGCATTATTTTTCTGGGGAAATTTGAAGGGATCGAATTTATTTATTTCCAATTTTAACGCCATGAATCAGAATGCAAGAGACATGATCGCTTTTCCCGTTATATTTGTCATCCTCAGTCTGGCTGTCCAGGCTTATTTGATGGAAGGGTTTTACGCGAGGAGAAGCGGCGATTTCGGGGAATGGAACCGTATTGTCCGGGGAGAAATTAATGCCGACATCCTGATAACTGGAGCTTCCCGGGCGCAAGCCGGCATGGACGTTTCTCTGCTGGAAGAGGACCTGAATAAAGATGTCTATAATATCGCCCTGCTGGGAAATTCCCTGGCCCTGCAGGTGGCCCGGTTAAAAGTCTACCTGAAATACAACCGCCCGCCGGAAGCTATTGTTCAGGTGGTGGGACGCAATACCCTTCGTAAGCCCCGGGCGTATAATCCGGGACAGTTTATCCCTTATTTGAACGAAAAAGAGATTTATCAAACCCTTTCCGGGATTTCGAAACATTTTATCTTAGCCAGGTATTTCCCTTTATACAGCTTTGCCCTGTTAAGTCATGACTTTACGGTCGATGCGGTCCAGGGGTTGACCGGCCGGGAAGATACGGTTGACTGTTACAAAGGTTATTGCCCGGTGAACATAGACTGGAATAAGGAGGAAGATGTCAAAACCGTTAAAAGGCTTTATCCGCAAGGCCTTAAAGGGCAAATGACCGAGGAGGGGAAGGCCGCTCTGAATGAGCTTGTTCAGCTGTGCCGGCAGAAACGTATCCGGCTGTTTTTTGTTTATGCCCCGGTTTATTATCAGTTCAACGAGTTTGTTGTCAATTTGGATGAAGTGAGAGCCATCTATAGAAAACTGAGTGACGGCCGGGACATTGTTTTTATGGATTACTCTTCGGCAGAAATGGCGCGGCAGGAAAAGTATTTCTATAATTCCCAGCATCTGAACCAGCTGGGTTCTATCGAGTTTTCAAAAATTTTCGGCCCGGAATTGAAGCAATTATTAACCCGGATAGAAGAAAATTAAATGAGGTCCTGCTTTTTCCGGGGCGGCTTGTAAATATGCATGCTCTGCCCGAAAAAACTTTCGGCGGCTTCCATCATCGTTTCCGATAGCGTCGGATGGGGATGGATGCTCAGCATAAGATCTTCGGCAACCGCTCCCATCTCGACAGCCAGAACCCCTTCCGCGATCATTTCTCCGACCCCGGTCCCAACGAGAGCCACACCAAGGATGCGGCCTGTCCGGGCGTCTGTCATAATCTTTGTCAACCCGTCAGTGCGGTTTAACGTGACAGCCCGTCCGGAAGCCGCCCAGGGGAATTTTAGAATTTTGATGTCCGGGCCTTGATCCTGCACCTGGGCTTGCGTTAGGCCGCACCAGGCAATTTCCGGATCGGTAAAGACCACGGCCGGGATGGCCTGCGGGGAGAAAGCGGTGTTCTTCCCGAGGATCGCGTCCACCGCCACCCGGGCTTCGTGAGACGCTTTATGCGCCAGCATAGGGTTCCCGGCGACATCCCCGATCGCGTAAATAGCGGGGTCGTCTGTCCGGCGCTGGGCATTGATTTGAATAAACCCGCGGTCTGTTAATCGGACTTTTGTTTTTTCCAGCCGCAGGGAGGAGGCGTCCGGTTTGCGGCCGATGGCGATAAGGACTTTGTCGTATGAATCGGAATTTGTCTGCCCCTTGGCGTCTTCGAAAGTCACCTCGACGGCCGACCCCGTGTCCTGCAGTCCTGTGACCCGGGTATGACATTTGATGGCCTCGAATTTCAGCCGGAGCCTTTTTTTCAGGATCATGCTTAAGTCCGGATCGACTCCCGGAAGGAGCTGCGGCGTCATTTCTACGACAGATACCGTGCTGCCCAGTTCGGCATAAACCGACCCCAGTTCCAGTCCGATATATCCTCCGCCGATAACAAGAAGTCTCGGCGGGATTTCAGCTAATTCCAAAGCCGCCGTGGAGTCCATGACCCGCGGCGACTCAGGGGCAAAGGGAAGGGTGACAGGCTGAGACCCGGTCGCGATGATAGCATGGTCGAAATGGATTTGAGACAACGTGCCGTCAGCTGTTTTGACTTCGACATTTTGAGAATCAAGAAAAGCAGCTTCTCCCTGGATAAAGTTGATGTTTCTCTGCCGGGACAGCTGCCCCAGCCCCCCGGTCAATTTATCAACGACGCTGTTCTTCCATTTGCGGACAATTTCCGGATGAATATCCGGTTCGCGGAATTCTACCCCAAACGCTTTGGCGTCCCTGGCGTCGGAAAGGATGCGCGCCACATGCAGTAAAGCTTTGGAAGGGATGCAGCCGCGGAAGAGGCAAACGCCTCCGGGATTTTTTTCGCGGTCAATTAAAGTAACATTCAGGCCGGAATCAGCGGCGTGAAAGGCAGCGACATATCCGCCGGGGCCGGCCCCGATGATCAGAAGTTGAGTTTGAGTATGGTCCATGGTTTATCCGTCCAATTCTAGTAAAAAGGGTTGTTCTGTAGCGTCGGCGATCCACCGCGTGAAGCGTGCCCGGTCGGCTCCGTCAATGATGTTGTCCCCCACGATTTTACCGTGTTTTTATCTTCTGCCATATTGGCAGAATTAGTCCTCATTTTATTACGTAAAATTTCGGACAGCAAGGGAAAAACCAGAGGATAAATAAAAGGACACAATACTTAATAGCGGAATTATTAAGTTTTGTGTCCTTAAGAATAAAGTGCCGAAGGTGGGACTCGAACCCACATGGCCGTAAGGCCACACGCCCCTGAAACGTGCGCGTCTACCAATTTCGCCACTTCGGCAATGTCTATCAAAATAAATGCCTTAAGAGCGGCAACATTCCCTCGTGCCGGAATCAAGTCCGAAAAAACACAGCGTGAAATCGTAGCTCAAAGTATAGCGGTTTAAGGATATTATGTCAATATTTTCCCTTCTTTTAAGCGCGGTCCGAGAAAGGACCCGGAAAATGCTGCCAATATCGCCTCTTACCAATAATCCGTTGCTCAATACAGGTTAAGTTGTTATAATCCTTTACTATGTTAATGGATACTTTTCAGGCGACACTGTTGGCGACCCTGCAAATTCTTTTTATGGCGGGTGTGGGGTTTTTTTTGGTCAAGCGGGCTATCCTGGATGATCAGGGCTTGGATACGCTTTCGAACTTGCTGGTTAAGCTGTTTCTGCCGCAGATGATTTTTTTTCATCTCACGCAGCATTTTGATTTTAAGGAATACGCAAACTGGTGGGCGTATCCTGCCTTGAGTCTGGCGATGGTTCTCAGCGGGTGGGTTGTCAGCCGCGGCATTCTGCTTTTCCATCCGCAGTGCTCTAATAAAAATCATTTTACGGCCCTGATGAGTTTCGCGAATTACGGGTATTTTCCCTTAATGCTGGTGGCGTCTTTATTTGAGGGGAAAATGCAGCATCAGCTGACGGTTAATATTTTTTTATTGATCATGGGGTTTGATTTCGCCGTCTGGTCCCTCGGCGTCTGGCTCCTGACCAGTGAGCATGACAAGAAGATTTACTGGTCCCGGCTGCTGAACCCGCCGTTTATTACGACGATATGCACATTGATCCTGATTTTCTTGGGGGGGCACCGGTGGATTCCGCAGACAGTATTAAAACCGGTGGAGATGTTTTCCGGCTGCACGCTTCCTTTGGCCATGATCGTTGTCGGGGGGAACTTGGCCAAGACAAAACTTCAGCTGCGGCGGAAGGCAGACATCTCTCTTCTTATTGTCGGGAAACTGATCGTATTGCCGCTGCTGGCCTTGGCTGTTGTTAAGATTTTTCATATAGGGTACAGCTTTGGTTTTCTTGTTGTTATCGAAGCCGCGGTCCCCAGCGCCGTTTCCTTATCCATGATGACCCGTTATTTTAAGGTGGATTCCGAATTGGTTAATCAGGGGATCTTTTGGGGGTCTGTTATGAGTGTTCTGACAATCCCGTTTGTTTTAACAATCTATAATTTTTTGGCGGGGCCCTCTTAATTATGGCAAAACCTGTGGCGACAAATAAAAAAGCTTATCATAACTATTTCCTGTCCCAGACATGGGAATGCGGGATTGAGTTGAAGGGGGGCGAAGTGAAGTCTGTCCGTGCGGGTTTTGTGAACTTCAAAGACAGTTTTGCGAAGATCGAAAACGGGGAAGTGATCCTTTACAGCCTGCATATCAACCCTTATAAAGAAGCAAGCTATATGAACGAAGAGCCTGACCGCGCCAGAAGGCTGTTGATGCACAAGCGGGAGATAAAGAAAATTTCTTCTATGGTGATAGAGCGGGGCAAGGTCCTGGTGCCGACGAAAATTTATATGAATAACCGCGGCCTGGTCAAGGTGGAACTGGCTTTAGGGACCGGAAAAAGGCTTTATGATAAAAGGGAAGCCATGAAAAAGCGGGACATTGACCGGGCCTTGCGGCAGTCGTTAAAGGTGGTCAAGCGTAAGACCTGATGAAAAGAAGGGATGACATTAGGGGAGTCAGCAAATATTTTGTTTCAAAAATATTTTGTTGTATAATAAAAGACACTTTCGAATTGTTCATGATTTGGGGGTGATTGGTCTCGACTTCAGTTGAGAGACTGTAAGTGGCATGCCGAGGATGCCTGGTTGGCCTCGTTAATCATCCGGGCACACACAAATGGCGAATCTATTCTCGCTAAAGCCAACGAAATCGTAGAACCGATTTTTGCTGGCGAACCAGTCCTCGCTTAATAAAAAAGAGAGGCCCTTTTAACCGTCAGGCCTGTGGGCTGTTAAGAGGACATTCAGCAGGCTAGCTGTGGCCAGGGCCTTCGGGGCCACGGCGAAACTTAAGAAGGATAGCCTGAGGATATCCTGTTTGCCGGAGATTTTCAGGTGATTGTAAACGGCAGACTAAGCATGTAGAGGCTTACGGAAAGCAGCTGAAGGACCGGGGTTCGATTCCCCGCACCTCCACTTTATGTTTTGGGGTATCGCAAGATACCCCATTATTTTGTGCCAAAAATATCATTTCTCTATATAAATCAATGATTTACATTACAAGTTACTGCAAGCCATGGTCAGCCATGACATTCGCGTTTTTTCAATTTGAATCGATTTTATGTGGTGGAAATGTGGTGGAATAGAAATAGATTCCCTCCCGTGATTTTGTAAATTTTAAGATGTTAAGGAAAGTTAAAGAGCATGTAATTATGGCTCAGAACTGTGCGGTTTCTACTGAAGTGATTAACCCCAGTTGTGCCCGTTTTGCAACCAGCGTACTTGTGTAACACAAGTCGTTTTTTCGCAAAACGGAAAGCAATTTTCTGATGGAGGGAAGATACTCCTTTCTCCATCAGATATGATTGAATTCATCCAGCACCTCAAAAAAAGTTTCTTCACACAGTCACGCACCTATTGGGTTGAATTTTTTTTTACATCGTTAATAAAAATCATAAGTAGTGTTGTCGTCTCTGCCCCCCTCTGAAGACTTAGGCCACATTGATACAATCAAAAAAGAGTCTGAAATATGTATCAAACCCACATAAGACTCCTAGAATAGTTTTCCCTTGAGAAAACAGAATATTACGTGAGGATTAAAGAAGCACACGGCATAAACAGCGTCGTTAGAGAACTTGCGGTTACACTGGAGAAGACTAGTCATGCATAGCAAGAATTCTCGGAACACTAGCTCTCCCCGAACAGATTAAAGATTCTTTTAAAAGCAATAAGAATGATCCAGTCAGCCTTAGATTCTTATCGCTACGCAAACTCACTGCATAGTACGACTAGATGAAGAACGTCTGCAACTGGCACGGTTCAGAGAATTCATGCAGGAATTTGAAGAGATAAAACAATATAGTACTTGAATTCCATTGACTTTATAAGAGTAACGAGCATACAATAAAATTTAATAGGAATAAATAGTAATTTGATAAATTTGTCAAAAAAACGAGGTCAACTCAATGTAAGACATGCGTAACTACCTCACTGTTAAAGAAGTGGTTGAAAAACTCTGCGTCACCGAAGACTAGATAAGAGACCTTATCTAGACAAAACGGTTAAATGCAATAAAGATTGGCAAGTGGAGGATTTATCCAAAAGACTTAGAAAATTTTATTAAAAGTAGAACAAACATTTAAAGACTACTAAGAATGAAAAAGAATATGATGAGTGATGCCTGAATAAAAACAAACAATTTTTTTTCTTGAAAAGAGGATCATAGGCTGGGCGATGGACGCGCTACAGGAGGACTACGGAAAGCGTCTTAAAACGGATTGTTGAAATTGGGTAACTGGTTTAAAAATTTTGGAATAGACGGAAAAAGTTTTCGATGTTACCAGAAAAAGGAAAGCATAAATGAATGAGACAGAAGGAATCATAACAGAAATAGCGATGGCAATAAAGAAAAAGGAACTGGTTGTCTTTTGTGGGGCAGGAATTTCTTTTAATTCTGGTCTGCCAGTAATAGCTCAATTCGTTCCGTATATGTTGTTGCGGTTGAATGATGTTTCTGATGAAAGAATAAATGAAATCAATCAAATGACGCAAGGCAAGAAGAGTTCTGCCCAAAGAGAGCTGGAATTAATCACCCAAATTAGTGCAGCGACAGGAATGTCTGAAGTAGTGATTAGAAAAATATTCCACAAGATGCCATTTGAACTATTTGTCGAAAAGTTGAATGATGGAGGCAACGCAGAATTGCTCTACACAGTTTATGACGCAGATGAGCCGAAGCCCAATGCGGTCACGCCTAACGCCAATCATATTTTTTTGGCTAGATTGTTAAAAGAGCAAAAGATAACGGTTGTAGTGACAACAAATTTTGACCAATTGATTGAAAAAGCTCTTGCACTTGAATCGATAAAAGATGGGATTGGGTATGCACTATATTTCAGAGAGGACGATCTTGAAAGAATCGAGTGGAATGGTAAAGGCATCCAATTGGTGAAAGTTCACGGCAGTGTTCATGATAAAAAGAACCTTGCGATTACACTTAAGCAAGTGGCTAGTCAGAAGTTAGCTGTACAACGAAATCACGTTATCAACCAGATGTTCTCCACTGGCGGACACAAAATCGTTCTTATCCTCGGGTATAGCTGCTCCGACGCCTTTGATTTGGTTCCACAAATACAAGCCGTAAAAGTAAAAGCTAAAAGAGTGATTTATGTGGAGCATACAACTGATGCTCCTTGGGTTCAAAAATTATCAGCGGAGCGTTTGCAGGGAGTTAATCATAGGGGGGAGGAACATTTTGATAAAGTGCATAACACGTTGAAAGATTTCGAAGGAGTGAGACTGGGATATAACACGAATGAGTTGATTACGCGGCTTTGGAATGATGTTAACTGTGAGGGGTCTTATTTAGATGGAATTAATGAAAAAAAAATAGCCCAGCGGGAGATACTTTGGAAGAATAAAATCACACGTTGGGTGAGTCGGATATCTCCTGCTGAAAAAATGTGTATATTAGGAGCAATTTGTATATCAATCTCAGAATTGAGGTCAGCGATGATCTATTACGAGCGTGCACTACGTATAGCAAGGGATATTGGTGATAGGACCGGAGAAGGGTCGTGTCTTGGTAATTTGGGAATTATCTACTCTGGTCTTAGTGAATATCGCAAAGCTATAGAATATTATGTCCGAGGACTACGAATAATACAGAAGATTGGCCATTGTCCTGAGGAAGGGGCGATACTTAGCAATTTAGGAAATGCCTATTGTGAACTTAACGAGTTTCATAAAGCGAGGGAATATTATGAACTGGGATTGAAAATATCCAGGAAGATTGGTGATAAAGTCAATGAAGGAAGAGAGCTTAGCAATCTGGGGAAAATTTGTCATTGCCTTAACGAGTCTATCAAAGCAATAGAGTATTTTGAACAAGCATTACAGATAATGCGGGAAATTGGTAATAAACCAAGTGAAGGGGCGATACTTGGTAATTTGGGGAATGTCTACCATAGTATGGGCAAGTACCACGACGCCATAGAATACTATGAGCAGGCATTAAAAATAGCGAAAGATATTGGCGATAGAGCAAATGAAGCAATATGGCTTGGTAGTCTAGGGATTGTCTACAATAGTCTTGCTGAGAATGATAAAGCTATAGAATGCTATAAGCAGGCATTAAAAATGGCAAGGGATATTGGCGATATGGCTACTGAAGGGACATGGCTTGGTAATTTGGGAGTTGTCTGTGAGGATCTTTGTAAATATACAGAAGCGATAGAATATTATGAACAGGCATTACGGGTAGTAAGGAATATTGATGATAGGACTGGTGAGAAAATGTGGCTTACGAATTTAGGAAATACTTACTACGCTTTGGGCAAGAATCGCGAAGCGATAGAATGCTGGGATCGCGCAGAAAATATAAAGAATGTTGTTGAATAATCCCGTAAGTTCAAAATGAATAATTGGTGGATTTGCCTGTTTTTCTTAAAGACCTCCTTATTGATTTATCCACCCATCTCACGTATAATCAGTCTACTATGAAAACTCATCTTATAAAACCTATGGCTGACCGATGGGGTCACTATTTGAGGACTTTGGGGGAGTTTTTGGAGAAGATACATTCTTAGTAACTAAAATGAGGAAGTGAATCTATTTACGGGCCTTCTATATGAACCAGCGTGGAATGAAACAAAATATCGAAATCGGTGGATGGGGTGTTAGCACAGCAAAATTCTGGCAAAAGAATGGGCATTTTAAGAATGAAGACGAAGCCCGGGGAGCATTTCGCTTGGCGTATCAACAAGGTTTAGATGGGATGGGGAAAAGTATTGCAGAATGGATGGGGTTAACAAGCGAGGAGTTTGATTTATGGATGAAAAGGGAGTCTGTCCCTAAGCGCAAAAAAGGCCTAGAAGGAGTTGCTCTGAAATCTTACGTTAATATCAATCGTTGGGTTGCGTATTTAGATTTATTAGGCATCAAAGATTTGATTAACACATCATATTGGACAAAAGTATTTGAAGTGTATGCGGACAGCATTGACCATTTTAAGAAAGATTCTTTTGATAGCCATTTACTCAAAAAGATAACATTCTCGGATTCTTTTATCATTTACACTATTGATGATACTGATTTGGCCTATCGAGCAATAGACTCATTTATCCGTTATTTCTTTGTGTCACTTATTAAAAAGAAGATTCCTGTTCGAGGCAGCATGTCCTTTGGAGAGTTTTACGCCGACGACGAAAGTGGCTTGTACTTTGGTGCAGCCCTAAATGAAGCTAATATGTTTAGCGAATTGCAAGATTGGATTGGTTTTATGTTAACTGAAACAGCCGTTAAAAGATTGGGTGAACTTGGTTTGCCTGCTGATGAACGTTTAAATTATGCGTATTATCCAATTCCACTTAAAAAATATACAGTTAAAAGTGAGGCAGATTATATTAACTTACCTGCATTTATAATTGGGAATAGCCCCTCGACAGAAGGGCAAAAACCTTGCCGTAAGGCTCTTTTGTCTATGCAAAGAAACCAAACTGAAGAAAGGATAAAGAATAAATATTTAAGAACTCTTGATTTTTTAAGCAAAAATGAACGTAATGTTGTGACAAACTAATGTTTAGAATTTTAACGCCAAGTGAGTGTTTTAGGGATTTCTTATGGAGAAAACTAAAAATTATTAAACATGCGAAAGATTATCATTATCGGAGCAGGGGCCACTTATGGGGCCTCAACAATCAATCCCTCTTTTAAGCCGCCATTACTTAAAGATTTTTATACCCTGTTTAATTACGGCAATCTTGACAATGTCCGCATTGCCTATACTGAGTTAATTCAACGAACAGAAACAACCACCGATATAGAGAAATTTTACACACTACTCTGTGCTGTAGAGCATATCGCACGAGTTGTCGAACCAGAAGTCGTTTTCCCCTCCCTAGAAAATCGGTGCAAAATTATCAACAGTCTCGAAGTTTTAGCAGAAACCGACCCTATCTTGAAAGAATACTTAACCTCCGCCGAAGATATTTCTCTTACCAAAATAATATTTCAATATTTTATTGAAAAGCCGCATTTGATGATTGAAGGGAACCCCAGAAACCTGATGACTTTTATTCAGAGGGCAATATATGAATGGTGTTATCGCTCTATAAAAAGTGGATATTGTGCTTATCATTCGTCTGTGTTTAAGGAGCTTCAACAAGGCGATGCCGTTGTCAGCTTTAACTATGATGAGATATGTGACATTACACTATATCGCCTATCTTTATTAAATTTTAATTCTTTTGATGGTTTGGGCTATACAGATATTGTACTCCCGGATGATGTCGGGACTAAGAATGGCATAACACTCCTAAAAATTCACGGGTCATTTAACTGGTTCACAGACCCCACATGCTATGGCCAAAAAATCGTTTATTTGCTGTCTCCGGGCGTTTCTTCTGAAATGTTTCAGAAAAAACTCAATGATAAAAAGGCACAAACACCTTTTCCATTAATTTTGCCGTATTACTTAAAAAAATATACTTATCGAAAATATGACATCTTCCGCAAACACTTAAAAAAATTATATTCTTTACTTGAAGAAGCGGAGGAAGTGTTTTTGGTAGGGAAAAGCTTCATGAATTCTGACAATGAGCTAAATAATTTGATTAGGCAAAGTTCTTCAAATAAGAAAAAAATCATAAACATCATTGACCCCAACATTTCCAATAAGGACTTTGTTGCTCATCATGAAAAATTATTCAATTCTAATATATGCAAAAAATTTAAAACTCTGCGGGACTTTCATGATTCTTTAAGCCATGATCGGGTATAACGATTTTTTAATATCTAAGAATTATTATATTAATGATTTTTGCACTCATAGATTATTTATGTTTTCTTAACCAAACAGGACGTTTCTCAAGAGGGGATGTGCGGGAGCCAATGTCTTACTCCTTTGAAGAGACCATTCCTGATAAGGTAATTGCACGAATTCCTAGACACATACCGTAACCCGAATTAAAAAGAAAAAGAAGGCACAATGAAAAAAACTTTTTTTATACTGGCTGTTTTTATTGCAGTTGTCTCATTGCATCCATTTGCAATCGCAGAACAAACCCTTTCCAATGAACAAATTGTAGCGGAAGAAAATTATGTTGCATCTTCTATTCTGGAACAGGGAGCGGGAGACCGGCTGGTGATTAAAGGGATATACGCCCAAGAGGGGCCTCCGTGTGCGGGGACAATATCATCTAAGTTGGGAGGGAAGGCTTTAATCTTCAGTTTAGAAATGCCAAGGGATGGTTTCGAGTCTTTGGACGCGAAGCCATTATTATTGGGAAATAAAAGTATTCATCGCTTTGCGGGTGAAGTTCGATTGGGTGGAGGATTGGGTGGAGAAGGCCTGCCTACTGTCATTGGTGAAGGAGGAAAGGGAGATAGGCTGACCTTTGTTCTTTTAGAGGGCGTAGGCTATGTCTATCTGAGAGGTAAAGGGAAAGTTGTTTATCCAGATGGAAAGATTGTAAAGTTAGGAAAGAGTGAAACTCCAGTCAATCCAGAGATTGATGATGGTTTGCCCGGTGTCATTATTTCTGTAATGCTCGGAGAAAACTGGACCACTTTTTAGGCCAAAATAAGAATCGAAGTCATAAGCGTTCATCTATCTGGCAGATGAACACCAAAAGGACATTTTTATAAATTGCTGAAAATAAACAATATAAAAAGCAGTTCTTATCCGCACCCACGGCAGCTGACCGATGGTACCGAAAAAGGACGGTAATGGAAAATATTGCTAAGGCCTTGGGAAATCAGGAGATAATAATAAAGGGCGGCTCACGCTAACCCCTATAACAACCGGGATTCTCTTATGATCATTTTCGAAATTTTAATTTGTGCGTTTTTTGTCTGGTTTTGCATAAAAACAATTCGGAGGGTGCAATTGTCCACAACGGACTGTGCCGACGTCCATATGTGGGCTTTAAAAAAACGAACGGGCTGTTTGTTAAGAGCTTTGTCTTGTCCTAATTGGCAGGTTATTTGTGACGCAGCGACAGCTTTAGCTGCTATGGATGACCCGCGGATTGTCCTGGCATTGATTAGGACACTAGATCGTTTTGATTCCAAAAGAGGTAAAATGTCATATGAAGTCTATGATTCACTTGTTGCATCAATACAAAAATCACTTTCAGGGAAGGGCTCGCCGCATGATGTGGAGTGTATGATGGCCCAGGTGACACAGTGCAGCGCGCTTGCCCAATCTTGCATATTTAAAGCATTTGGCCATATTCGCGATCTCCGCTGTATTCCAACGATAATACGCTTTCTCGAAGAAAAAGCTTTCGGTGTCCACGAAATGGTGTATGGATACAGAGGACATTGTCGTTTATCGAATATTGAGACAGGGGTTAAAGAAGCTGTCATCGCCCTTGGAGAGATGGCTAGCCCGCAAGCGGAGGATATCCTTATCGTTCTTATCGAGCACTTCACATCATTCATTTATCCACGGCAGGAATTCCCTCAAGCTGATGGTTCTACGAGCCGGATTGTTCCCACTGAAGCATCAGACCTGTGCGGAATTACAGCGCGAGCATTGGCGTCCATAGGAGATGTACGGGGGATTCGACCCTTGGCGGATACACTTTGCAAGTATGATCTATATTTTAAGAGCACTTTTTGGGCACATGAAAAGCTTAAGGAGCAATATGATATTGCCTGCGCTATTGAAATCTTAGCTGGCCCCGCGTCAAAAGAGGCGTTTGAGGCGAAACACACCATTGCCGCCATTCAGAAGAAGGAAGAAGATATATCAAATCATGTTTATGGCTAATGCTGACTATTGAGGAATTGGACGCTAAGTTATGAATAACCCGAGACACATTGACTTCCGGAGCCCCCCCAAAAAACTGTGCCACTTGCAAAAATAATTGGGGTAAATAATAGGGGGCAGCTGCCCTGTCTTGATTCCAAGTAACCCGCCTTGCTTTATCCCACCGATTAACGTATTATTTTTTCATTATGAAGAACGTTTTCCTCAAAATTTTCGGCTGGCAGATGGTTACAGAGCAGAACAATTATGATAAGAACAGATAACATATTGGTATAATTAGACTTAAAATAAATATATAGAGGATTTAAGAAAAATTCTTATTTTAATGCTCTTAATTTTTTGGAAATAAATGTCTGGACATCATCATAGGCACTTGTTATAATGTGCCGATGAAATTATCCATAAGGGAAATATAAATTTTATGAATAATAAAAAACAAAATAATATTATAGATATCTTTAAAAGCCATAATGGATATGCAAGGTCGAAAGATATTTTGGCTAACGGATTTCATTCCCGTAAAATAAAAGAGATGGTTGAAGGTGGAAATATCGTAAAAGTAAAGAATGGACTTTATAAACTGGCGCAGATACCATCTACTTCAAATCAAAGTTTTATTGATGTTTCAAAAGCCGTTCCTGAAAGTGTAGTGTGTTTGTTATCAGCACTTTCATATTATGAGTTGACTACTTTTAATCCGTCTATGATTTCTGTTGCCATCTATCGAAAATCATGGCGCCCTAAATTAGCATATCCCCCTGTAGAATTTTATTATTTTTCTCAGAAACAGTTTCAGTCTGGAATCGTTGAGATAAAAATAAAAGATAATCCTGTACGTATATATTGTATGGAAAAAACCATTTGCGACTGTTTTAGATATAGAAATAAATTAGGAGTGGACATCGCAAAAGAAGGTTTGTCTGAATATTTAAAACAGAAAAACCGCAATATAGAAAAGCTGTTAAAATATGCGCAAATTTGTCGTATCAAACCGTTAATCCAAACATGGCTTGATGCAATACTTTGAATGAAAATTTTCTATTATCGAGGAGGAATATATGAGTGATATTAATTTGTTAAAATATGGTTCTACTTGGATTCGTGCTGACTTTCACTTGCACACGATTAAAGATAAAGAATTCACCTGCGAGGGAGATAAAAATAATTTCATAAATGAATATGTTGTTGCATTAAAAAATAATGGCATTCGTTTGGGAATAATTACGAATCATAATAAATTTGATCTAGATGAGTTTAAAGCCTTAAGAAAAAGCGCTTTGAAAGAAGAAATATTTTTATTGCCTGGAATAGAGCTTTCAGTAAAAGATGGCAAGGCAGGTGTTCATGCTCTTGTTGTCTTTAATGATGATTGGATATGCAACACTGAGAATAAAAACTATATTAATGACTTCTTAAATGTTACTTTTTCTGGACAACCTAATTATGATAACGAAAATGCTAGATCAAATCATGATTTATTAGAGACGATTCGTGAATTAGATAAATTTGAAAGGGATTACTTTCTCATTTTTGCTCATGTCGAGGCAGACAATGGTTTATGGGGAAGTCTTTCGGGAGGACGCATTCAAGAGCTGGGGAGAAATGAACAATTTAAAGAAAAAACACTGGCTTTTCAAAAAGTGCGTACACACGAGGCTGAAAAAGATAGAGTATGTAGAGTCAAGGTTCAGAATTGGCTTGGAGATTGGTACCCCGCTGAGGTTGAAGGATCAGATTGTAAATCTATTGATACAATAGGATCTGGCGAAAAATGCTATATAAAAATTGGTGATTTTAATTTTGGCGCTGTTAAGTATGCCTTAGTTGACTTTGCTAACAGAGTTGCTTCTAAACCCGTTGAACATAAGCATTCTTTTGTTAAAAGTATATCTTTTGAGGGGGGTGTGCTTGCGGGAAAGGAAATTGATTTCTCTCCCGAATTAAACTCTTTGATAGGTATCCGTGGGAGTGGGAAGTCATCAATATTGGAAGCGGTAAGATATGCATTAGATATACCTTTTGGTGACAAAGTTGTAGATGATGTATATAAAAATAAATTAGTTCAACATGTTTTGGGAAGTGGTGGGAAGGTTGTATTGAAAGCCGTAGACCGGAGGGGACAGGAGTATGAAATACGTCGCATTTTAAATGAACAACCCGACGTATATGTTAATGACACTCTTCAGGTAGGAGTGTCTATTCGAGAAACAATTATTTCTCGGCCTATATATTTTGGACAAAAGGATTTATCAAGTTCAGGCGAAGGATTTGAAAAAGACCTTGTTGAGAAATTAGTTGGAGATCATTTAGCGGGTGTTAGAAACCGTATTGAAGCACAGAAACAAAAAGTCGCAGATGTTATAGCCCAATTAAAAAAATTGGAAAATGTTGAAGAAAAAAAGAAAGAATATGATGCAAAGAAAAAAGACGCCGTTTTTAAACTGGATTTTTACAAGAAACATTCTGTTGAAGATAAACTTCAAAAACAAATTGATTTCGAAGCAGATAGTAGAAAAACACAACAGGTATTAAAAATAACAAAGGATTACTTGGGATCATTGACAAATTTTATCGCTCGCTATGAGGATGAAATTGTTAGTCAAAACCGTTATGAGTCAAAGCGCAACAAAGATTTCTTTTTAAGATATTTTGAATCATATACAAAAATTATTCAATCATTTGAGCAGATTAAAAAGGCTTTTGAAATCGCGACTTCCGGCATAAATGATTTGACTAGTCGTGCGCAAGAATTTGACAAACTGAAAAATGGTCTTAAAGAAGAATTTGCTGAGATAGAGAGAAAACTTTCGGAGGAGTTAAAAGAGAAAGGTGCACAAGCAATACGTCCTGACGAATTCCTAAAATTAAAGAAAATTGTTGATCAGGCAACTCAAATGTTAACAGCTCTTGAGAAACAACAAACTCAACAAGCAAAATTAAAGACAGAATTAATCACGGAGTTGACTGCTTTAAACAATTTATGGCATGAAGAATATATCGCAGTCCAAGCAGAACTTGAAAAGGTTAATAAAAATCATTCTGCTCTACAAATTATCGTTGAATTTAAAGAAGATAAGAACGCATGCGTCGATTATATGAAAAACATCTTTCGTGGTAGCAAAATTAGAGAAACCACCTTTAAAAGTTTGTCAGAGTCGTTCGCAGATTTTGGAGCAATGTTTAAGGAATTCGAAAAAGTAAAGGACATGTTAGGGGCAGCCTCAAATATTTTCGAGAGTTATTTTAATGATAATTTGATTGAATTGCTTACTTGGCAAGTACCTAATCGTTTTACGATTAATTATCGGGGGAAGGAATTAAAACATCATTCTCTCGGACAAAGGGCATCGGCATTAATTCTTTTTGTTTTAAGTCAACGAGACAACGATTTAATATTGATTGATCAACCAGAGGATGATTTGGATAATCAGACAATCTATGAAGATGTTATAAAGCTCATAAAGGAACTAAAGGAAGGAACTCAATTTATATTTGCCACACACAATGCGAATATACCAGTACTTGGCGATTCTGAGTGTATTTTTGCGTGTCATTATACGGATGATAAAATTGATGTCGATAAAGGGAATATTGACTGCCCATACACACAGAAGAAAATAGTCGATATTATGGAAGGTGGTAAAGAGGCTTTTAATCGACGAAAGGAGATTTATCAGATATGGAAGTTACAGAATTCTTAGAAATAATTTCTCGGGGGGAAGATAGTAAACATCAATTCAAACAGGATTTCACCAACGAGATTTCATTAGCACAAGAAATGATTGCTTTTAGTAATTCTGGAGGAGGACAAATATTTATCGGTGTAAACGATAATGGTGATATTGTTGGTTTGTCACAGCAGGATATTAACCGATTGAATAATCTGATATCTAACGCAGCATCCCAGCATGTCAAGAATCCCATTAATCCCCATACGGAAAACATTTCGTTAGACGGAAAGATTATAATCATTATTACTGTCATAGATGGTATAAGCAAGCCGTATTCTGACAAAGATGGCGTTTTCTGGGTAAAAAGTGGTGCAGACAAACGCAAAGCTACTGCCAAAGAAGAAATACAACGGTTATTTCAAAAAGCTGGTTTACTACATGGGGATGAGGAAATTATTTCTAATATGACTGTTGCTGAATTAGACGTGCAATATTTTTCCATGTTTTTTGAAAAAATCAATGGGATCAAGCTCGATGATCAAGAAAACCCTCTTCCAGTCCTTCTGGAAAACATGAATTTGATGAAAGATGGAAATATGAATGTAGGTGGAGCACTTCTTTTTGCTAAAAATCCACAAATAAAGTTGCCAGTTAGAAGCATAGTTAAGGCTATATGTTATCCAGGCAATGACATTCATTCAACAACATATATAGAAAGTGTTGATGTGGTAGGAAAATTAGAAGACGTTTTCAAAGAAAGCAAATCGTTTATTCTTAGAAATTTAAAAAAAGTTCAAAATGGTCAAAATATTAATTCTCTTGGAGTGCTTGAAATACCCGAAATAGCAATTGAGGAGTTATTGGTCAATGCATTAATCCATAGAGATTATTTTATTTCTGCATCCATAAGAATATTCATATTTGATAACCGTCTTGAATTTATTAGTCCTGGTCATTTGCCCAATAACTTGACAGTTGAGAATATCAAAAATGGTAATTCCAATGTACGCAATCCAATATTGTCTTCATTTGCAACAAAGATATTACCCTATCGCGGGATCGGGACCGGCGTGCAAAGAGCTTTAAAAGAGTATCCAGATATTGATTTTGTCAATGATAAAGATGGGAACATGTTTAAAGTTGTAATGCGCCGTAAAGTATAAAAATAGAAGCTATCAATAATCCTTTTATTTATTTCCTTAAAAATTGAATGATGTCTTTTTTTGTAGTAAGTTTATAACTAGAAAAATGAATTGAGGATTAGTGTTCACAATGGGCGTTCTTATAGGCAGTTAATCCTACAAGCTAACATTCCGTGACAAACAGTTTCATTATAGATGAAATTTTTTCTATTCCACCAACAGCTTATAGGGTTTTGTTTTAAGACCTTCCGCGATGCGAAAGAGGACTTGTAGAGAGGGAAGGTCAATTTGGGAAACCATTTCCAGCCGTTGCCAGTATTTTGCGGTGATGCCCACCTTTTCCGCGGCTTGTTCCTGAGTCAGGTTTAATTTCCCGCGATATTTTTTTATGTTTTTGGCAAGAATGCTTTTGATATATTTGGGATCATTTTTCATGGATTTATTATCTATGACAATACCGCTAAGGTACACTCAGGTAGGGGTATGAAATGCCTTTACAAGAGTACAAGATTTGTGTATAATGTACATACCGTATAGGTATGTCTCTAGGCGTTTTATTTTTCCACGCTGCTAGCAAAAATCTTTTTATATGTTTTTGAGGGAATTAGTATGAGTATAGTATTGTCTATTTTATTATTGGTTGCAATTTTTTGCATAATTGACCGTATTTTTATTATCGTCGGAATGATTGCCGGATGTGTATTGGGATGTGTTTTGCTCCCGTTTTTTATGATTTTTTTTGGGATCGTTGGAGGAATGAGACATTTCCTATTTTCAGATTAAACCCAAGCTAATTACGCTTCTTTTTTGCTTTTTTTCATTGTCTACTTTTGTCCGGCTATGTCATCTTGACGATTCTTGAGCGTTTTGCTAAGCTTTGATCTAGTTACACGTTAATCGATAATAAATTTTAAAAGGAGACCGGTTTTATGAGACGAATGTTTATGGTGCTATGTGTAAGTTTTTGCATGTTATTATGCTGTCGGATTGCACAAGCCATGCCGCTCGATTTAAGCGGTTTTACGGCAGAGGATGATGTGGTTGTCAGTGGCGGGGAAGTTTCATTCACGGAAACAATGGATAACGTGGCTTGGTATTTTTTCAATGATAACTTTCTTGTCGAGAATGATGCCACGATTTTGTCTTTTGACTATGATTTTCAGCTTGGGCCCGATGATGTGGATGATTATTTTACGTTTGAACTGGACTTTTTCCCGGAATTGGAGGTGGATGCTAACACATCTGCCGGTCATTATGACATCGACTTATCCTCGTATCAGGGAAGTGAAGTATCTCTGGCCTGGGGATTGATCTGGGGAGGAGATTTTGACGCTGGCAGTACCGCACGCCTTTATAACATTGATTTGGCCACAGAGTCGAATGTCATTCCTGAGCCATGTACATTGTTTCTTTTCAGCACGGGCTTGGCTGGTGTATTTGGCAGCAGAAAGAAGAGAAGAATTCGTACATAGCTTGTTGTGATGATTAACCCATAAAAATTAAGAATGAGGTATTTGGAATTTTTGTTTCATGAGACAAATTTTTATTTATTCCTCAAGCACGAGTGCCCAGTATTTTTATGATTACAAAATAAATCGAAAAGTTCAAGAATGTCAATAGCAGCCGGGACGTTATGGTATCCATAATATTCCGGCTTTTTTACTCCATTCAATGCGCAGGAGAGGTAATACTATGAAATTATTTATTTCATAGAGGTTCCTTTACTGTCGAGAATAACCATAGAAGGAATTGATTATACGAAAAACGTTCACTGCCGAATTCCTGCCATCCGAAATTAAACAGAGGGGGGCATATGTCTATAAAAAGGTCGGTATTTTTATTTACCTTTATCGTTTTCCTTCTTATCTTTGCGGGTTGCGGTACTATGGAGCATACCGCTGATTATTCGACTCGTGAAAAAGTCATTCTCGCGCCATTGCTTGTTATTGAGGACACAGGCTCTAAAGAGAAATATTACCCCATTAAGAATTGGCTTTATACAGGAATAGTCAGTAATTTAGCCGATAACGGTTATTCACTCATCATTTCAAGTGATTGCTGTCCTGATTTCAAAATCACTCCAGCCCAAATCGAATCAATTAAATCAGGAAAAAACATGCGTGCTATAGCCCCGACAGCCTTCAAACACGTCCTTATTTATACTATCGATAAAAATGAAAAAGAGGGTATTCCCATTTTGGCAGAAACGGGAAAAGCCGCAGTTACCCTTTATATTGTCGATAATGAAACAGGGAAATTGTTCTGGTCTGAACAGGCAAATCAGGATTGGATCGACACACCTTTTACTTTAGTTGCTCTTTCAAGTTCAAGGACGGTGATTCATGAATTTAGCACTGATCCGCAAAAAACGGCAATTGGGAGCCTAGTTAAGAAACTTATAAATAATTCTCCCTTGCTTAATAAAAAGGAGTAATGATTATGAATAAATGTGTGAAGATATATTTTTCAATCTTATTTTTACCGATTCTGTTCTCAGCATGCACATCTGAGCGCATGGCTTCACGGACGCACCATTCATTCAAGATGGAGTCGAAGCTTGTTTCAAACCGTCCGTGGACAATCGATACTGACTCCTTTGAAGATGCTCGTGTTTTGGAAATATTCCCGATTGGTCACAAAGGAGAAAGGCTAGAACGTATGCGTGCGGATTTCTATGATGTCTTTTTGCAAAACAGCAAAAATTTAATGACGTCGCTCTTCGGTAGAGAGCAGGAAGAAAATTCAGCCTCAGCAGACCATCCCCTTGTTCTTCGAGTCACAATAGAAGATGTCCATTATAAAGCTAAAATGATGTTATTCACCAAAGCCGCTTTTGAGATTAGCATTCGTTTTGAAGTCATTGAAGTTAAAAACGGTCAGCCAGTAACTTTAGCCGAGGTTGTCTGTCATGATCGAGAGGAAAGCGGTGCTGGAACGGGACCCACTTATCACCGAAAAGCACATGAAAGAGCAAACCTAGCTATTAACAGGACTTTTTCTAAAGCCCAGAAAGAGCTTTATGACAAGTTGTCCGCTTTATAAAGTTAATAACGCCCCATTTATTTTCTTGTAAACTGTCAAATTTCATCGGGAGGAGTATATAATGACTCAACATTTTAAGAAGTCTATTTGGTTGATTGTCCTGGGAATCGTTTGCGCACTTTTTTCATTTTTAACCATTTCATCGGCGGAAACGGATATTACCGGTAAGATTGAGCTGATTAAATCAAGACTCAGTTTTGACCGCAGAACCAGTATTAATTACTTGGACGTTTCGTTAAAGAATACCTCTCAGGATACATTATTAACTCCGATGAAGGCGGTTATTGATAGTATCAGTGCTGCCAGTGTTACCGTAGCGAATCCAGATGGGATGACATCTGATGGAAAGCCATATTTTGAATATTCTGTTGCTTTGGGCGAATTGTTACCGGGTGCAACAACTGATAGTAAAAGATGGGAATTTGACAATTCCCAGCGGGCAAGGTTTACTTATACAGTCGAGATTTTAGGGGATATAAAAGTGCCGCCAGCTCAACCGACGGTCAGCATCAATTCTAATCCTGCAACGGTCATAGAAGGGGAATCAATCACATTGAGTTGGACCTCAACGGATACTGATTCCTGTGAGATTACTCCTGGATTGGGCACTTTCGGCCCGTCAGGATCAATTCCCCTCACACCCGATGAGACTACCACGTACACAATAACCGCCACAGGTGCGGGCGGGAGTGCGGTAGATAGTGTGACAGTCACGGTCAATCCGCCACCGGAGGCGCCTACGGTTGATATAGAAGCTGATCCAATGACAATTCAGGAAGGAGAAACATCTACACTGAGTTGGATATCAACAAATGCAGACACGTGTGAAATTGTGCCTGACATTGGTATTGTGGATTGCAATGATTTGCAGGATGTTTCACCTGCCTCAACCATAGCTTACACAATTACAGTGTCGGGGGCGGGAGGGGTTGCAACTGATAATGTTACCATTGTTGTCGAAAGCTCTGCACTTCTTCCAATTGTCAATATCACGGCCTCTCCGCAAACAATTCAAAAAGGTGACTCAACGATTTTATCCTGGCTTGCGGAAAATGTTACCAGTGTATACATTGATCACGGCATAGGGCTTGTTTCTGCCAACGACACTATGGAAGTCTCTCCGGCCAGCACATCCATCTATACGATCACAGCAACGGGCCCGGAAGGTTCTGCTAGCGCACAAGTCATGGTAACCGTTGAATCTACTCCAACGCCTTTACCGGAGGGTTCTTTTGGAAAGCAATATGAAAACATTATCCCACCCGACGCAACCATTGAAGAATATGATTCCAAGCGGTTTTCTCTTATTACAGGATATGTTAATGACGTGAATGAAGTTCCTTTGGCCGATGTGCTTGTTGCCATCGACAACCATCCGGAATACGGGACGACAAAAACCAATATGAATGGTCAGTATTCATTGCCAGTTGAAGGGGGCGGCACGCTCAATGTTATCTTTAGTAAAGATGGTCTGCTGACCGCGCACCGTAAGGTGAATGTTCCATGGAATGATATCGCGATTGTTGAGACAATCACAATGATTGCCGAAGACACCAAGGCCACTACTTTTACATTTGACAGTAACCCGAATACAGTTATCGTCCACGAAAGTACGCCGGTTACGGACGAATCCGGCACGCGCAGGGCAACGATGGTTTTCACAGGAGATAATAAAGCTTATGCGGTTGATGAATACGGTAACGATATGTTTGAGCTTAATACTATTACTACCCGTGCTACGGAATACACTACTCCTGAGTCCATGCCGGCAGTCCTGCCTCCGACATCCGCGTTTACATACTGCGCAGAGCTTAAAGTGGATGGAGTAGAGCGCGTGCGTTTTGATAAACCCATTGTCAATTACGTAGATAACTTTTTAGGGTTTGATGTAGGAGAAATAGTCCCGGTGGGATATTACGATCGTGACCGAGGAGTTTGGGTTCCCTCGGAGAATGGGGTCGTTGTGAAACTTCTGGACACCAACAGCGATGGTGTGGTGGATGCCTTAGACGCGGATGGAGATGATGTTGAGGATGATTTAGATGGAGATGGTTTTTTTGATGATGAGGTCTTGGGATTAAATAATCCGGCGAAATATGTGCCGGGAACGACGTATTGGCGTTTTTCAACAAAACATTTTTCACCTTGGGATTGTAACTGGCCGTTTGGGATACCAGTTGATGCCATCACATGGCTCTTGTCGAAGTTAGTAAATATTGATCAGCAAACTTCTGATCCATGTAAAGAAAATTTGAATTCTTATGCCACATGCCGCAGCCGTGTATATCATGAAGATATCCCTGTCTCCGGCACAGGCCTGACCCTGCATTACGCGAGCAACCGGACTCAGGACTATAAAACCGTGATCAATGTTCCTGTTACTGATGATATGGTCCCAGATTCGCTTAAAAGTATTATTGTGCGTCTTACGATCGCTGGTCAGGTGATGAAACAGACACTTGATCCGTTGCCTAACCAACAGATAGAATTTTTGTGGGATGGGTTGAATTATTTAGGGAATAGGGTGGGGACCGCAATCGCTTCTGTAGAGGTGGGGTTTGTGTATGATAACGTTTATCAAGGGATTACATCATCAAGTGCTTTTGGAAGTACCGGCACAACTGTAACAGGAGTCAAAGCGCGGAATGAAATAACGTTATGGGAGAAATATACTTTAAAAATCAGCAGTCCGTCAAAGGCAAAAAATATCCTGATGGAAGGATGGGCGTTATCGAATCATCATGGAGAAAACGCAGGTAAGTTGTATACGGGAGACGGGCGGATTTTGAAAGATGCGTTGATTAACAGTGTTTATTCCGGCTTAATCGCCTATTATCCATTTGACGGCAATGCCAATGATGAGGGTGGTTATAGTAATGATGGGACGGTTTCCGGGGCGATAATGTCTGACGACAGATTTGGTCAGGAAAATAGTGCCTATGAATTTGATGGAGTGAACGACTATATTAATATTGGCAATCAAATTAGGCCATCTTTGCCGGTAACCTTTTCGATGTGGATATATCCGGAAGGATATCAAACGGGAGGACTCATTTCCCTGGATGATCCGCCGGATCATTATTTTGGGCCGTTTATGGAGGTTTCGGGAACCGGAGGAGTTGAGGCACATTTTGGAAGCGGGAGGGATAGGGAAGGCACTCGTGCATCCAGTCATACAAGAAACTCGAAATCGACCGGCACAGTACTGCCTTTGCATATGTGGACGCATATTGTTGGTGTGATTCGAGGTCGCAATAATATGGATATTTATATTAATGGCATCAATGTCGGTGGAGCATATAGTGGGGATGCAGGGGCAATGTATTATTCTAATGGTGTTGGATATATAGGTGTAGTGAGAACATGGGGTAACTATTTTAAAGGAAAGATGGATGATGTGCGGGTCTATGACCGGGACCTTCCTGAAGAGGAAATGAATTCGCTGATGACCTCGACGTCCCAAGAGAAGGTCTTTGTGGAAGACGGCTTTGAGTATGTGATGTCAGAAACAGGACTTCACAAAGAAACGCGCGACCTGGACACAGGTGTTACGCTTGAGACGTTTGGGTATGATAGTGAAGACCGCCTTGTTTCGATCACGGACAATATGGGCAATGTGGTTACGGTCGAACGCGATGGCGATGGCGTACCCACCGCGATCATTTCACCTGACGGCGTTCGCAACGAACTGACCGTTGATACAGATGATCATCTGACGCGTATCGAATATCCTGACAGTACGGGTTATGATTTTGAGTATACTTTAGGCGGGCTCATGACCAAAGAGACCGAGCCTAACGGCAATTATTTCACGCATACATTCGATGCAAACGGACGTTTGACCGATGCCTATGATCAGGAGGAAGGGCATAAATCTTTTGCCCGAACGGTTCTGAATAACGGCGATATTGAGACGACCGTTACCACCGCCGAAGGCAATATCACAACGTATCTAGATCATACGGATACCAATGGGACATATAGCTCAACCATTACAGACCCTGACGGCTTGATCACAGATTACACCCGCTCCGCGGATGAGTTGACAGTCAACAAAGTTCTTCCAGATGGGACAGTCCTTGATTTTCAATATGATTATGATCCGGAGTACAAAACAAAATATATCAAGGAAATGTCTGCACAAACTCCGGCAGGGCTGATAATGCAAACTACGTCTAGCCGCACATACACGGATACGAACACGGATGGCGCGGTTGACCATATTGAACGCACAGTCACGGTTAACGGCAAGACATCTTCATCCGTTAATGATACGCTTACCTCGCAGATCACTCAGACCTCGCCGCTAGGCAGGGCAGTAACGACGACCTATGATCCGGCAACGCTGTTAACTTCAAAGGTAAGTGCGCCGGGATTGCTGGATACGGATTACCTGTATTATCCGGACGGACGCCTGCAGTCGGTTACAACCGGAACGCGCCAGACTCAGTATATGTATGACAGCGACGGTAATGTTCAGTCCATTGAAGATCCTCTGCATAAGATCACGACCTTTGAATATGATGCTGTGGGCCGCACTACCGCGGTGCATCGCCCGGATTCCACGGATATCCATTTCACGTATGACTTGAACGGAAACATGACCGTGCTGACTAACCCGAAAACAATCAATCATGGGTATATTTATAACAAGGTCAATGGAGTTAAAACCTATGATCCGCCCTTGTCTGCTGATTATGCGTATACTTATGATAAAGACCGGCGGCTATTGCAGAAGACGTTTCCATCCGGGAAAATTATCAAAAATATCTATACCAACACCCAGCTCACGCAGATTCAGACGCCTGAAGGCAATGTGGATATGATATATTTCCCGTCATCAGGGCAGTTGCAGACCATGTCCAAGAGCGGCGAATCTGTGACGTATGGATATGACGGCGCTCTGGTCACATCCAAAACATTGGCTGGGACGCTGAATCAGGCGCTTTCCTATGCATACAACAATGATTTTCAATTGACCGGTTTTACGTATTCAGGGGATACTGCTGGATTTGGGTATGACAATGACGGGTTGTTGACTTCGGCTTCAGGCTTTACGATTATCCGTAATGCAAATAATGGATTGCCTGAGTCTGTTGACGATGGTGTTCTCAACCTAGGCCGCACCTTTAATGGGTATGGCGAACTGGAGAATCAGGCTGTCATAGTTAACAGTTTACCGGTCACGAATTGGTCGTTGACGTATAATGATAACGGACAGATTTCGGCTAAGACCGAAACCGTCGCAGGCGTGACAGCGGACTATTCTTATGAGTACGACGCTGTTGGACGATTGACAAAAGTGTATAAGGATAGTACATTAGTTGAAGAATATGCATATAATAATGGCATACGTTCTTTGGAAACCAACATTCTTCGGGGGATCAGCGGTAAGAGCTACGGCTACAATGATGAGGACCAGCTTTTAACCGCAGGAAGTACAACGTATCAGTATGATGATGACGGATTTCTGCGGACGAAAGTCGAAGGCATATCTTCAACGACCTATGATTATTCTTCAAGAGGAGAACTGCTTGAGGTAGCCCTTCCGGGTGGAAATACCATCAAATATGTCCACGATCCACTAGGCAGAAGGATCGCCAAGCAAGTCAACAGCGTTACAACCGAGAAATATCTCTGGGATGGCCTCACGCAGTTATTGGCGGTATATAACGGCTCGAATAACCTACTGATGCGGTTTGAGTATGCTGACGCTAGAATGCCATTTAAAATGGTGAAGGGTGGTTCCGCTTACTACTTGACCTATGATCAAGTCGGCTCGTTGCGCGTAGTCACCGATGCAAGTGGGGCAGTTGTCAAGCGCATCGACTACGATTCTTTCGGAAACATCATTAACGACAGCGCACCAAGCTTCGAAGTCCCATTCGGTTTTGCTGGGGGTCTCCACGATCGCGATACTGGCCTCGTCCGCTTCGGCTTCCGCGATTACGACCCAGAAGTAGGGAGATGGACGGCCAAAGATCCTATCGGTTTTGATGGTGGGGATTGGGATCTGTATGCGTACACCCTCGGCGATCCGGTGAATTTTGTAGATCCGATGGGGTTGGAGAAATGGTTGTATATAGTAGCTGGCGGCTCCGGTGGTTTAGGTTTGACTGGCGGCGGTGGAGAAATGATATTAGTCAATATTACTACTGGTGAGTACCATCGATGGTTTTATGGTTCAGTTGGTGTTGGACCTAAAGGAGGTGCGTATGTTAGCATACAGGTCGGTATCTATGAAACATTCATTGACCCTGAAGACATTTCGCAATTTGGATTCTCAATATCTGGATTTGCCGCTGCTGGACAGGGTGTTGCGGGACAGATATCTGGAACCGGTACTTATGGAGAAGGAGAGCTGGGAGGTGCATGTGGAATTGCTGGAGGAATTGGGGCTGGTATTTCTCCTGAATTCGTTGTTACATGGGGCCATGAAGAGGGGACAATAAATCCTCCAGATTTGCAGGATTTATTAAGTAATGTGGGTAGAAAATTTCCTCAATTACGAAACTTTTTATTAAAATAACAATTGGTTTTTATATTATGAAAAATACAACCCTAATTCTTTTCAGTTTATTAGTTTTTTCTTTTATGACCCATATATTTTTTTTGTTTATTTTTAAACGAAAAGATTTGTCATACAGCGATGCGTTTATTAAATTTCCTATGAATTTTGGTAATCTGTGGTTTTTGAAGAAACCAGAAATATATTTTGATAGTAAGAGAGTGAATTTAGTGCGGTTCCCGTTTTACTTAGGTCTTATAGCATTTATTTTGTTGTTACTATCGACATTTTCAAATATTAATAAACCGTGACACCTTGGGATTCTCCAAAAAAGGTGCCAGTGCACCGATAAGGGGACAGGTAAAAGGAGTTGAACCCCGACAATCCAACAACCCAAGCTCAAAAACGAATCCTTTTCGTCGAAAGGTCAAAGACGGAAGAGCAGGATACATCCACGGCCTTTCGATATATCTGCAATTCATTATCCCGCCACTATCATCTCGAGACCTGCTTTGGATTGGATGATAATACTATCGAAATCATTCGCGCAAAAGCCGGGACAGAAGAAGCCTTTGACGCTGTTATCACGCATGTGCCTTATGCCTTTGCCTGCAAATTTCCGCTTCCTGAAGAAGAAGTTGTATGCTTCGACCGACGGGTTCAATATGAGCGAGCGTATGGGCGAGGGTGGAAGCTCATTAAGGCCATTAAGAAGACAAATGATATCCCGGTTATCCTCTATATTGAAGAAGAAATTCAGTCTTTTATCGATGCTTGGTTTTTGGAAGCCGCTGATTGCACTGTGCTGAGGACTCATGATTACAAGGAGGACTGCAAACAACTTGAGCAATCCCTGGACTATCTTCTCAAGAAATATCAGGCAAATCCCTATGTCATTGAACCATTCAAGCTATCAAAAGAAAATAATCAGACCATTGTTAAAGTACAGATTCATCTTAATGGCGGACTTGGGTTCTTCGCTGGCACCCGAATAGTAAAAGAATGCAGAAAATATCCACATGCTGTCTTTATCAGCGAAAAAAACTCTTCGGATGATAATAAACCCAATGCCAAATCTATCATGGCTCTTTTATGTTTGGGTTTACAGGAAGGCGACGAGGCAGTTGTTTCGGTAGAAGGAACTGATCAAGAAGCTGAATGCCTGGCAAAGCGGCTTTATGCTATCCTCACCTCGCGCTATTATTTTACTGCGGACTTGGGTAAAATCGAAGATAGCAAGTCCACGGCAACTGCCTCAATAATGTAATGCGTCAAAATCTCCTGCTTCAGTTTTTTAAATAATTTGTAAACCACCATTTCCATCCAGCCCTTCGAGTCGAGGGCAACCCCATCAATCTCTGTTTGCCCATTTTTACATATGCCACAAGGACGGCGTCCTGATAAAAGACCATCAGGACTTGCGAGTGCTTGGCTTTCTCCCAAATGGTTATTTTGATCATTTAAGGAAAGCCTGCGCATCCTTGCATGGCATATGTCCATGAGTGAGTCAAACAGAGATCGAGGGTTCGATCTCCAACGGATTAATCCTCAAAAAAGGAGATGCGCTCATGGCTACTCAAACGATTACACCCCGGATTTACGTTGCCTGTTTGGCGGCGTACAACAACGGCAAACTGCATGGAAGATGGATTGACGCGAATCAGGATGCGGATGCTATCCATGAAGAAATTCAGGATATGCTAAAAAACAGCCCGGAACCCTTCGCAGAGGAGTACGCGATTCATGATTACGAGGGCTTTGAAGGACTTCATCTATCGGAATATGAAAGCATCAAAGATGTGGTCCGATACGCCCGGCTCATTGAAGAGCATGGGGAAGCCTACGCGGCTTATGCCAATAACGTGGGCGTTGATTATGCCACAGAAGAAGGGTTTGAAGAATCCTATCAAGGGGAATGGGACTCAGAAGAGGCCTTTGCGGAAAATTTGGCTGATGAAACAATGGACATCCCGGAACGGTTAGCTTTCTATTTTGATTACGAAAAATTTGCCCGTGACCTTTTCATGTGTGATTATTACAGTGTCCAAAGTAGTCAATATACTGTTTATGTCTTTTTAAACATCTGATCTTTTCCCGCGAGTCGGGCCTCTCGCTATTAAAAGGCCCGGACAAGGCCTGCCGGTTTCTCCTTCCCAAAAATAATCCTATAAACCCAAAATCCCAAAATGTTAACAAAAAACCCCTATCTGTCAGCCGTACAGCAAGATAAAGGACGTTTAACACAGGGGTATTTTATGCGGGGAAGAGGGGTGTTTTGTTTAACAAATTGGTATTTTATCTAACAAATGTTAATGTCCGCGTTAACGCTGTCGGCGGCCAGTTTTACGCTCCCCCTGGCTTTTATTTGTGAAGTTTGATGCCTGCTTTGGTTTTGCGAAATTTGGCCTACGGGAATACGGAGGGGCATTGGCCGGTTGTTGGTGCGTCCAATGCGTAAACCTTATTGGCCAGGTCTAAATATTTTTTTTCTTGTTAATCCCTTTGTTGTAATAAATTACATCAGGTGCAATTTTTAAGCGAGACAGCAGTGAAATGATGTATTAAAATAATTAAGAGAGCATTTTTATCGAGAGGGGGTGTTTCGTGAAGAATTATTTATTTAACGTCCATTTAAAGGGGCGTTTCGTGAAGATTTATTTAATTAACGTCGATTTGAAACTGTAGGAGGAAAGGGCGATGGGTAAAAAAGAGGAGGAGAAATCCGAGAAAAAGGAAGAATATGTCAAAAAAAAGACAATGACTATAAAGGAAGTTCGTTGTAGACTTGCTTGTTCGGCAGCTAGAAAAATGAGGATGAAACCCTATTGCAGCATTAGGCCGGATTTGGATGGTGAAGATTGTGCTCACGATGTTTTGTTAGCTATGCATGCAGTGACCGGGAATTGGGATACGGGAATAGGAGAATCTTTTCTTAAATGGCTGCACAACCGTAAAAGAAAAATTATATCTGATAGTGTCAAGCTCCCGGAATATCGCATGTTAGTCAGAGAGTCATCCTTTTTTAAAGAATGGGTTAATTTCATTGAGGGTTTCCCAGGGAAAAATAACCATGTTAAGAATTTAACAGAGCAGGAAAAAGATGAGGTTGTCCAGAAGCTCGTCAGTGATTTTGTTGACTCGTTTGACAAAAACGGCATTCACTATCAAATCATTGAACTTATGTTTTATCATGATCTTGATCTTCGAGAATATTTTGATAAGTTAAATGTTAAGGATAGCGAGGTCATACTGCTAGAACTCAAGGAAAAAGGAATTCTTGATGAAAGATTGGAACCGACCTGGAAATTCAATCGATTAAGCCGTCCGTGTAAACTCCCGATCAATAAATCCTATGAGATAAAACGCAAAGTTCACAGGGCAATTCGGCAAATGGATCATTTAAGCTTGGAAGGCATCGCCATATTGCTGGATTTAGAAATAATCCAGGTCAGAAAAGTTCTTCGGCAATTAAGGAGGCTTTTCTATCGGTTTTTTGGCTACTGGGATCAATTCATGCAGGCAAATAATCTCTTGAGTGAGGACGATATGGCTTGTATTATAGAAGATGTTGGGCAGATCATCCGTAAAGAAAAAAGGATCAAGAAGGTTGTGTGATGATAAAAAAAATAACGAAAAAGGCCACGGACAAGAGGGTAAAGGCGGTTTTTGAGTTATTGGAAATTGATAAAGATCAGTTAAAAAAGATTCATGCCAAGAATAGTAAAAAAAAGAAAAAGGCAAAGATGAAGCAGCTTATTGGTAGAAAGAAGTCATCTTAAAACGAAGTTGGCCTATTCTTTGAAAGATAATTTGCTGTATATTTGAATAACATTGTAGCGATGTTGTTTTAAGCGTGACAAATTCATCGTGGGACTGAATGAAAAAGGGGGAGCATTTTGAGCACCTGCTCCCCTTTTGGTATATATAATATTTAAAGTAAATTATATTCTCGAAAAAATTAACAAGGATTGCAAAAAAATCTTAGAAAATGTATGAGACGCCCTTGACGATAAAAATAGGGTGTTCTCAATGAAGCAATAAGAAATTTTATATAGGCTCTGGGTTTGCCCAGGCTGCGGTTTTTATTAATAGGTAGTGCTTGCAGAAATTATGTTCATGGAACATAAAGCAGGCACTACCTTTTTTTATTGCAAAAATACAATAATTCGGCGAGATCATTCTGCAGTAACGTCTTTCTCATCTACTTCTTATTCCAGACATTGTATAACAGGTAAAAAAGAATTGAGGAGGCTCTTTGTTCATTCGATAAGAATATGTCATTTGTCAAACAAAGGCGTTTTTATATATCGAAGGGCCGTAAGGCGATATCAGCAGAAATTGAAAGTATAAAAACAACATAAACACAGGAGGGGAGAAATGGAGCAAGAGATGTATTACGTTGAGTTTGAGGCATGGAAAATTCCTGCCGGGAGTTTAAATGAGGCCTTTGCCATTGTGGAGGCCAAATTAAGTCAGGGGGAACACCCGCCGATCAGTTATATTGACATTGATAAACGGTATCCCTTAAGGAGAGCCGATTAAATTTTTTTAAATATTTTTTCTGCCGATAGGTAAAAAACTGTAAATGAACCGCTATATATAAGTGTAGGGGGATATGGGATGGATAAAAATAAAATCAAAATTAATGTTGTCGGTAGGATAAGAAGGATTAAGGACGCACGTTATCTTAAGGCCTTTGCTGACATTTGCTTGAACAATGAAATTGTCGTTAAAAATCTTCGGGTTATTAATGGTAAAACTGGATTATTTGTGTCGATGCCGCAGCATCTCAATAAAAATGGCCGCTGGTATGACACGGTTTATTGCACAACAGCAAGCATTCGTCAAGAAATCAAAAAGCGGGTATTGGCAGCTTATGAAAAGGAAAAAATAAAAGTTTAAACGAAAGGGGTTTCGTATGAAAACAATAATCCGGTTATGTATTTTAACTCCCTGGTTTATGGCTTGGTTTGCAAACAATGCTTTTGCCGGGATTGTGGGGAGCAGCTTACCTTGGGAAGGGCCTTTGACTCAAATCGCAGAATCGTTACAGGGCCCGGTAGCAACCAGCATTTCAATCATTGCTCTTGTGGCTGCGGCTGTGGCGTTGATGTTCTCGGAGGTCAACAGGGGAATTCGAGCATTCATTACTACAGTCTTGGGTTTTAGCATTGTGTCTTCCGCCTGGGGATTGATGGGATTATTTGGTCTTAATGCATCGTTGCTTTAAACACCTTTATCCGGGAGAGATCGGATGTCAGAGGAAATAAAAATAATAACTATTCATCAATCGCTTGTACAACCTGTGTTAGTTGCTGGGGCAGAAAGGGAATTAATTATATTGATCGGTTTTACGTCAGCTATTGTTTGGGTAGCCGGAAAGGATATCAACTCGTTAATCCTCTCGGGGATTATCTGGCTGATCGGCAGCATTCTTGCCCGTGAAGCAGCCAAGATCGATCCTCAGCTTACCAAGATATTTTTTCGACACATCAAATATCGGGATTATTACCCTGCCGGTGAAACGAGTGTAAGAATTTAAGAGGTTGCCATGCAGAAAAACAGTGAAGCACAAAATAATTTTAAAGGATTCCCTGATCTTATCAATTACTTCGGTTTTGTAGACGAGGGTATTCTGCTCAATAAAGACGGAAGTTTAATGGCCGGATTTTACTATCACGGCCCTGATCTGGATTCGTCCTCTGCTCAGGATAAAGATGCGCTATGTTCTCAGGTTAACGCAGTCCTGGGCAGTCTGCGCACAGGCTGGGTTATCAATGTTAATGCCATTCGTATTCCTGTTACAGAATATCCTCATGACAATTCTTTCCCTGATGCTACATCCTGGCTTATTGATTGTGAGCGAAAAAGTAATTTTGAGTCGGCACAGAGGCATTTTGAAACGGTCTACGTTTTAACGTTGACCTACAAACCTTCGGCTTTACAGGACAGGAAGTTTCAAAAGCTATTTGTCACTTCTGAGAAGAAAAACAAAATCGATGCTGTTAAGCAAAGAGACATGGAATCTTTGTGCCGAGAATTTAAGCAGGTCATTCTTGAGGTGGAATCCGGACTTAGCGGTGCACGGTTAAACGTTGAACAGATGTCATCTACACAAATGCAGGGATTTCTTCACTATTGTATTACTGCACGATACATTGATTTTGCCGATGTGCAGGGTGGTTTTCTTAATTATCTGCTGGGCGGGTATGACTTCACCGGTGGGATACATCCGCAAATTGATGGGAAATATATCGGTGTGGTTGCTGTGGTTGGGTTCCCTTCGGAAAGTCATAGCGAGATGCTTGGCAATGCCTTGATGTCTTTGCCTTTTGAATACCGGTTCTCCATCCGTTTTATTGTCCTTGATCCGGTTGATGCGGAGCAAGAAATCAAAAAGGTATTGCTCAAATGGCACAATAAACAATTTAATTTAAAGAATATCATCCTGCAAATTATCTCGCCTGGCTCTGAGAGTCAGTATGGCAATATTGAAGCTGCCGAAAAGGCTGCGGACGCTCATCAGGCTATGACTATCGCTCAGGCAGGGGGTGTTCGTTACGGTTATTTTTCATCGGTCATTGTTATCATTTGCGAGGATGAGAGTGAATGTCAACGGCGCGTTAAAATTGTCCGTGATTTACTAACGGATAAACGGTTTCCGGCCCGTGTGGAAACAATTAATGCTATTGAAGCGTATCTTGGAAGTTTGCCGGGTGATAGTGCTCGTAATGTCAGAAAGCCGCTCATACATACATTGAATATGACTCATTTGATGCCGCTCGCCGGAACATGGACAGGACAGGAGTACAATCCTAATCCTCGACTTGAGAAAAACAGCCCTTCCTTATTCTATGCTTCGACGCAAGGAGCTGCGCCTTTCCGGTTTAACAATTATGTGGATGACGTGGGGCATACTATGATTTGCGGGCCGACCGGATCAGGTAAATCAACATTACTTTCCCTTATGTGCGTTCAATTCTTGCGTTACCCTGGAGCACAGGTATTTTGTTTTGATAAACGAAATAGTATGTTTGCTTTAGTCAAGGCGTGTAGTGCGCGTCATTATCCCATCCTGGATGATGACAGTCACCTGACCTTTTCTCCGTTAAAAGACATTGCTGTTGAGAGCGAAAAACGATGGGCCTGCGAATGGATGGAAGAGTTGATCGTATTAGCCGGGGTTGAAATGAACCCGGAGAAGCGTATTGCGATCAGTAATGCCATAAATGCCTTGCGGTCAGATAAAGAGAAAACACTTTCGAACTTTTGTTTAAACATTCAAAACACTGAAATACGCAAAGCACTTGACCCGTTCGTCTCAACCCAAAAGGGAGTTATGGCGCACTTGCTGGATGCATCACATGACAGCTTACAGGATGGACATTTCCAGGTATTTGAAATCTCAAAGCTCATGGAAGAGGAAAAACGGTTTTCGATTCCGGTCTTATCTTATCTGTTTCACCAGATTGAACGGCGATTAAGCGGCGCCCCGACACTTATCGCGGTTGATGAAGCATGGACGGTCTTTGATGATCAAATGTTTAGAGAAAAACTCAAAATCTGGCTTCGTGAACTGCGCAAGGCTAATGCATGTGTGGTTTTTTGTACTCAGCATGTCACAGACATTATTCATTCTTCGATCAAAGATGTGATCCTTGAATCTTGTCCGGTCAAAGTCTATTTACCCAATCCTCAAGCCGCATCCCCCACAGGAGAAGAAGCGTATAAAACTTTAGGGCTAAATGAAACGCAAATTGGGATCATTGCCAATGCGATTGCGAAGAAACATTATTATTACACTTCTCCTTTAGGGATGCGCTTAATAGATTTGGAGTTGGAGAAAGCATTTTTAAGTTTTATGGGAAAGACTTCTTTAGAAGATATCAAACGAATTAAATCTTTGGAGCAAAAACATGGTGAGGCGTGGGTGAAATATTGGTTGAGTGAGTATGGCTTGAATGAAGAGGCTGGTTTATGGGATGAGGTTTATGAAAGTTTAACAAACAGGAGGGGGTAAGACGATGAAGACACAACTATTACATCAACGTATAACACATATGATTTTTATATTTATTTTTAGCATTGTTCCTATTAAAAATTCCTATGCTATCTATGCGACGGAAATGACACAGTTATTGAATCATGCTGAGTTGATTGCTTCAGTAGCCAAACAGGCACAGATGGTAGTTAATCAAATTCAGATGATCCAGAATCAAATCGAGATGTTTAAAAGTATTGCCACGTTTCCTCAAAGCGAGTGGGGAAAAACAATCCAGGCTTTGCAGCAACTTCAGCAGATTGTCAAGCAAGGGCAGGCCATGTCTTATACCTTGCAGAATATCGAACAGGTGTTTAAAGCAAAGTATCCTGGGTATGACCCGCCTGTAGATTATATTCAATCTTATCAGGACTGGTCGCAGACAACACTGGATTCGATTGCCGGATCTTTTGCGGCAGCGGGATTACAAAGCAATCAGTTTCAGACAGAAGATGCCACTATGAAAACAATACGAAATCTTTCAGATAGTGCGGAAGGCCAGACCCAGGCTTTACAGGCAGCGAATATGATCGCTAATGAAATGGTAGGACAGCTACAAAAACTTCGTCAGCTTAATATGTCACAGATACAGGCCCAAAATGCCTATATGGCGCATCAGGTTAATAAGGAAGCCGCGGACAATGCCGCTGCTGAAGAGTTTTTTCATGAAATACCGTTTACGGCGGGAAATACCCCTGGGTATTGATTCTTATAAACTCCCCTTTATTAATAAATATTCTGGATTTGTTAAGAAAAGGAAGAAGTGTCTAAGAAGGAAAAGGTTATCCGATGCAGATTTTCGATAATTTATTAGCCCAGTACAACAATGATATTTTTAATTGGGAAGTGATCGCAATTAATATTGCGCATGACCTTTTTATGTTGCTGGCTGTCATTCAAATCATTTGGGCCGGAATCGTGTGGATGCTCAACAGAGACGACCCGACGAATCTTATGGTTGAGTTTGCCAAAAAGATTTTGGTGCTGTCATTCTTTCTCATGGTGATTGATCATGCCGACACATGGATACCAGCTATCTATAACAGCTTGCGCGAGGCAGGGGAGCAGATGGTGGGCGTAAGTCAATTGTATCCCGGCGATGTGGCAAGACGGGGAGTCGATTTGGCGAGCACTATGCTCACGACATCCTTTGCGGGCGGATTACTGGAAAAGGTCGGGGCTGCGATCTTTAATGTGATTGTTGCTCTTCTTGTATTCCTTTCGTTTTTACTTATTTCTATTGAAATGGCCCTAACCTTAATCGGAGGGAAAATAATTTTAGCCGGAGGGATAGTTGTTTTAGGCTTTGCAGGGAGCCAATGGACGAGACAGTTTGCAGAACGGTATTTTGTGACTGCTGTTCACATTGGATTAAAACTTTTATTCCTAACCTTGATTGTGGGGTTAGGCGAGACATTGACGACCAATTGGATCAATGTTGTTAAAAATGCACAGGGCAATCTTTTTGAGTCTTACTTTTCTATTCTGGCGGCAAGTTTGACTTATCTTTTTATGGCGTTGAAGGTGCCGGATATGGGCGCATCATTATTAACCGGATCAATTAATATGAATTTTGGACACGGTATTGGAACGATAGCTGCCGGTACTGCTTTAGGCGGTCTATACGGAGCACGAACTTTAATCCACAGCACGACAGGGGCAGCACGGGAAACGGTCGGTGCAGGTGCGGCTGTTTATGAAGCCACAAAGGTCGGAGTTGCAAAGGCCCAGATGACTCCGGGAGCAACACCTATAGGCAAAATAGGTATAGCTACGGGCACAACGATTAAGACGCTGGCTTCAGCAGCCGGCAGTCAATTTAAAGAGAGGATGCAGGCATCTATTTCAAGAACCGGCGGCGGGAAGGTTGCGAATTATATTAAGACATTATCAGCAGGAGCTGGTTTAGGTAGAGGGACCAGACGAGGTTTAAATACAGGAGACAATCATGGAAACACCAAATAAACAATCTAAGGATCAAAAGAATCCTTATCACAATATTCGAAAGGAATGGAATGCCTTATTTAATCAGCCGATTCAGGAGAAGCACAATTGGCAAATTGCCGCTTGCTTTGAATTGCTGATAATTTTTGTCTTGGCGATAGGACTGATTGCCACAGGGTTAAGAAGAGAAATAGTTCCCTGGATTGTCGAAGTTGACCAAACAGGACGGGCTGTGGCTTCTGGTCCTGCACAAAAAACAGAAATGGCAGATGACAAAATTATTCGTGCCTACTTATATGATTTTATCGAAATGGCCCGGTCAATAATTTCAGACCCGGAAGCGATGCGTAAAAATTTTGATGATGTTTACCGTTTGGCTGCCCCGCCTGTCAGGAATTTCCTGAATGAATATTACCAGGAGAATAATCCTTTTGATATGGCAAGGAAAAAGTCTGTCCAGGTTAAGCCTTTAACCTTTCTAAAGCAAACCGAGAATACCTATATTGTTGAATGGGAGGAAACTGAGCGTGATATGAATAACACGGAAATTGAGCGTTGCCGCTGGAAGGGATTATTTATTGTTACGCAAATCCCGCCTGATTCACCAAAGACATTAAGGGATAATCCGGCTAATCCTTTCGGGATATTTATTAAAAGCATTTCTTGGTCAAAAACACTTTAATGCGGGGGTGAGGATGATGAGAATGAAAAGAGTGAGTATATTTATTGCGCTGATATTTGGATTTAGCGGGTGTGCAACATGCGAGAGATCGCTTTTATGGACAGAGAAAACAGACGTTGCCGTTGAGTCCTTGACCCGGTCTATGAGGGAAAAAAGAAAGGAAGAGTTGGCGGAGAAAAAACAACAAGAAAAAAATCAGGAAGCATTGAATAATTCGATGGTGCAGGAGTTTCTTAAAAATGATCCGGTGGACGTGAAAGCTTTGGGGATCAAGGCAAGGCCTGTCGGTGAATACAATGCTGTTAAGGCTTCTATCTTGAACTATCAAAAGAATGGGAAAGTAGAGCCTATTATTGTAGGAAATAAAATTCTTTTTCCATACAGCTTATCACAGCCTGAACTGGTGTGTGTTCCATTGCGAACATGTCATATTGAACTGGAAGCAGGAGAACGGGTGATGGACCTTAATCCCGGAGATACGCAGCGGTGGTGGATCGGTGTTTCGCATATCGGTGATGGGGAGACGTTCAAACAGCATGTGATCGTCAAGCCGCTTGTGACCGAAAAAATGGAAACAACGATTGCTATTTCTACAAACAGGAGGTTTTATTACATTGTTTTAAAATCCGTACCGGAAGGGGAGTATACCCCATACATCGGATTTTTTTATCCGCAGGAACATTCCATAAAAGTTGATTTACCCGAATTGTCCACAGAAACACAATCTAACCGGCCAGATAAAGATCATTATTCGAGGATTTATATGTTTGATGACTATAATTTTTACTACGAGGTTAAAGGAAAAAAGAGACAGCCCTGGTGGCCGGACAGGATATACGACGATGGGAAAAAAGTTTTTATTCAGTTCCCCAAGATAGTTGATTCCTATGAGCTTCCGGTATTTTTCGTAGTGGGGAATGATAACGAGTATGAAATTGTCAACTACCGAACCAAGCGAGCAGAGAACGGAAATCTAGTGTTTGAGATAGACCGGTTGTTTGATAAGGGAGTGCTGGTATTAAGAACAAAAAAGAGTAAGGAAATTATTTCTGTTGTAAAGGGGGGTAAACGATGAGTGACCGATTAGACGGCCCCAATATTCTTAAACCTGTTCCGAGCGGTATTGTCAAAATCAGAAAGACCCCTCTTATCATGGCCTTAGCATGTTTGATATGTGTAGTTGTTTATCTAATTTTTAACGTCGCCGGGAAACAGGAACAAAGACGCCAGAAAAAGGAAAGCCGGCTTGACCAGGCGCAGTTAGGCAGTATTTCAAAGGTTTCGGACGATGAATGGTTTTTGGATAAAAAGTATGATGATATCCGCCAAACGCATGTGCCGGATGATAGCACGAAAGAGACAGAAAATACAAATGAGGATAAATCTGACAATGTGTCTTTTGAAGATAATCCGGTTGTTTTGCAACCAAAGAATTCGTTTGAGCAGGATTATGAAGAAGAGGAACGGAAAACACAATTGGAATTATTGCGGCTGGAGCAACAGATGCAGATTGAGGAACGCAAGTTCTATTTAAGGGCGGTAAAATCTCCGGCTGAGGTCTTAGTCGGCAGGAACGGGGAGAATGAATTTGAGAATAATACAACGGCGATGTCTTCTGATAACAAGGTTTCACAATTAAAAGAATCATCGCCGTCACGATATCCCGAAGGCTTGGCTGGTTATCAGGATCAGAATATGCAGGGCAGTAAAAAAGATTTCATCCAATCCGCCGGGTATGCCGGGGAGTATTTAATGCACACCAAGAAGAAACCTATTTCAGAATTTGAAATAAAGGCTGGTACGGTTATTCCAGCGGCCCTTATGACAGGAATTAATTCTGATCTTCCGGGAAACATTATCGCACAGGTTCGGGAAAACATTTACGATACTGTGACTGGGGAGCATGTGCTTATTCCGCAGGGAGCAAGGTTAATCGGCCAGTATAACAGTCAGGTAAGCCTGGGACAAAATCGTGCCCTTGTGATTTGGACGAGACTTATATTTCCTGATGGGTCGAGTTTAAACCTGGATAAGATGCAGGGAGTTGATTCTGCCGGATACGCTGGGTTTGAAGATAAAGTCAATCATCATTATTGGCGGATTTACGGTAATGCGTTTTTACTGAGTCTGGTTGGGGCCGGGTATGAATTGTTGAATGATGATTCAGATAGTGACGAAGCAAGAGATAAGGTCGCTTCCGGTATAGGTCAGCAATTGACTCAGGTCACGACCGAGATGATGAGAAAAAATATCAATATTCAACCGACCATTGAAATACGGCCTGGTTATAAATTTAACGTCTTGGTTTTAAAAGACATCATTTTAACACCGTGAGGGATTGATTTTGAATGGTCATTTTAATAACGAGAAATTTGTATCTGTCCTTGGTGAAGATTTATTGTCTGTGATTTCTGATCATAGAGTAACGGACGTGATGCTTAATCCGGATGGGATTGTGTGGGCAGATACGTTTGAAGGAGTCAGAAAATGCGGGACTCTTGATGCATCACGGGCCTATAACATTATCTGTACGGTGGCCGGGATAACCGATGCGATTGTTGACCGGGACAATCCGGATATAAGCGGAGAGATTCCGTTTTGTATTGATAATGAATGGCGGTTGTTAAGGTTCCAAGGTCAGATTCCACCCATTGTGACACACCCGTGTTTTACCATCAGGATTCCGGCTTCAAGAGTTGTAACTTTGCAGGAATATGTGGGGCAAGGAATTATCTCTGCTGATGAGAAGGACTTTATTCAGGAAGTGATTGGAAACAGGCAGACGATTCTTGTAGCCGGGAGTACCGGGTCAGGAAAAACAACATTACTTAACGCTATCCTTGATGATATGGGACGACAATTTCCTGAGGAGCGGATTATTACTATTGAGGACACTTTTGAGTTGCAGTGTCGTATAGAAAAAAGGCTGGCGTTCCGTAGTTGCCGTCATCGGAATATGGATGATCTTCTTCGTAATTGTTTAAGAAACAATCCTGACCGTATCGTAGTCGGTGAGGTCAGAGGTAAAGAGGCTAACACCATGATTAAGGCTTGGAATACGGGGCATCCTGGGGCATGTACGGTACATGCCAGTCATGCTATAGGCGGGCTTCGCCGAATTGAGCAGTTGATCCGTGAAGGTAATGTCATACCTTTACCGGAGGTTATTGCTGATACGATCAATGTAATTATCTTTATCGCAAGGGCACCGGGGACTTTAGCAGGAAGGACGATTAAAGAAATTCTCAAAGTACAAGGATATGATCGAAGGAGAGAAAGATATATCGTACAAAATATAAAAATGAGACAGGACATGTCGTTTAATCGTATCGTGAGCTTGTTTGAGTTGACGAATTAAGCATAGGAATAAAGTCGTGGCAGAAGAAAAAATGAAAAAAATTGAGCTTCATCCTGGGAGGCAGGTTAGGGGAACAATCAAGAGTATTCGGCAATCTCCTGATCAAAAAATACAAAAGATATCCGATATTGTTCTTGAGGATCGTGAGAAGAAATGGATATTGAGGGTCAAAGGCGATTATGTAAAGAAATTCAAGGTAGGGAACGTGATTGCCGTCCGCCAAACTCAACAAGGATTGAAGGTTGATTTTACCCGAAGTAAAAAGATTTCTATTAACAAAATGATGAGGTGAATATATGGTTCTGCACAAAAATAAAGATGACATAAATGAGTTGCTGTTGCGCGTCCGTTCTTCAAGGCGAAGGTTTGAGAAGTCAACATCTTTTGGACAGCTTTGGTTAATTAAAGCTGCTGTTAATAAAACACGGGAAGGTACTAGTGAAATTAAGGGGAGCGGACGGTTTTTTTATCCTGGGAGGAATTTTCAAAATAGTGTGGTGAAGGTTTCTTACGCGGTGAATCATCATTCCGGACAGTGGAAAGCGCATGGTCGGTATTTGGAACGTGAGGGTGCGCAGATAGAGGGCAGGCGTGGCAAGGGATTTTCAGCAGAGGAAGAAGAGGTTGATTTATCACAAAAACTTGATGCCTGGCAAAAGGAAGGTGACGGGCATGTGTTTAAGATTATTGTTTCTCCCGAACAGGCAGAGCGTATGGATTTAAAGGTGCATGTCCGTCATCTTATGCAGAGAATGGAATCGGATTTGGGGACGCGATTGGAATGGATGGCGATTGATCATTACAACACCGATGACCCGCATGTGCATATTGTTTTAAGGGGAAAGGATGAGATGGGAAATGAACTTATTATGAACAAAAATTATATTAAGAAAGGAATACGTTTCCGCTCAAGGGAAGAGGCTACTCGGCAAATAGGTGTCCGATTAAACAGTGATATTTTAAGACGCCGGGAAAAGACGATTTCTCAAAACAGGTTGACAGAACTTGATAGGGATATTCTGCGTATGAAAGATGATGCCGGTAGATTAACGTTTAAGGGAAAGCTTCCTGAAAGTTTTTTTGAAACAGAGAAGAGATTGCAGATTTTAGGACGTCTTCAATACTTGGAGGCAATGGGATTTGTCAGTAAAACCGGTGTCCTGACCTGGAATGTATCCGAAGACTTGGAAGACGGTCTTAAGACCTATCAGATGACACAGGATATTATCAAACGAAAGACCATGCATCTCAAACATATTTCTGATCCTTCGTTACCGTTGGTTTATACCCAGCTTAAAGAAGGCCAGCATGTTGTCGGACGTGTGGTAGGCTTTGGCTTGCACAATGAACAAAACGACAAACGCTACATGTTGATTGAAGGTTTGGATGGAAAAATTCATTATACCCATCCTAAGAATGAGATGATCAGACAGAGGGATAGGCAAAAGATTAAAAACGGAGATACCGTGCATCTGCAAGTCAAGTCTTATAAAAAGAATGGCGTCAAGAAAACTTATTTGTCGTTCACCAATTGGGGGCCGCTAAGTACTATTGAGAGGACAAAGTCCTTCACAAAGGCTGACCAGTATGCGATTGATTATTTAAAACGGAATCGCGAGGATCTTGTGAATTTGAACACTTCGACATTCCGGGGGAAGTTTATTAAGACAATGAAAGACCGCTTGGACAATTTTCAGAAAATTGGGATTCTTTCCCCAAATATGTCTATCAATAAAAAAATCAGGTAGGAGCAGATCACGCGGGTAGGGTGACAGCGTCGATGTTCGCCCATATGTTGTTAAAGCAGGCCTATTCCCGGCGCCGGGCTTTTTTCGGGGTGGGCCTGTTTTATTTTTGGGGTTCTAGATTTCTTGAAAGAAGGTGTTAGACAATATGCCGTTATATAAACTTCCGAAACGACATACAGGTTTTTTGAGCTTGGCCTGTCTTGTAGTGATATTTTTGGGTATTGTCTTTGGCCTTTGTACAGCAACCCAATTTACTGCTAAGAAGCTAAATTACCGGCCTGAATTAGGAAAACCGTTGATTGGAAGATTTTATAATCCGATTGATATTTTCAAGTGGCAGCTGATGCGCAGGGATTATCCTGTTGACCATAAAACACTAGGACAAGGAATGCAGATTTTTATTGCTACAGTTGGGGTATCCATGGCTTTAGCGATATTTATGAATTATTTACGGACGCTCGATACTCAGACGGATGTACACGGGAGCGCACACTGGGCTGATTATAAAGAGATTCGTCAAGCCGGGCTTGTTGGGAATAAACAAGGTCTATATATAGGGGCCATTGAACATGACCGAAGAACCGAATATTTGAAATTTGACGATGAGGGGAATGTCGTTTGTTTTGCTCCGACACGTTCCGGTAAAGGTGTTGGGCTGGTTGTTCCGAATTTATTATCGTGGTGTGAAAGCGTTATCGTTCTTGATATCCGGTCTGAAAATTGGCTGTTGACAGCTAGATGGAGGAAAGAAAAATTGAAAAGTTTTGTTATGAAATTTGATCCTACCAGTAACGATGGTTCAAGTGTACGGGTGAATCCTTTGTATGAGGTGCGCCTCGGAGAGAATGAGGTCAGGGATGTCCAAAATATCGCGGATATGATTGTCGATCCTGACGGTAAAGGAAAGCATGATCATTGGCGGTTATCTGCCTATAACCTGTTGACCGGGGTGATTCTTCACGTGATTTATGCTGAGAAAGATAAGACCTTGGCAGGTGTTACCAATTTTTTATCTAATCCTGAGTCTACAGTTGAAGACACCTTTGAATCTATGTTGCAAACAATCCATGATCCTGAGCAAGAGAGAGGGTGGATAAATCCGGTAAGCGGCAATGCTACGAAAACACATCCGGTTATCAGTAGTGTCGCACGGGAACTTCTAAACAAATCTACAGAAGAACGCTCGGGAATAGTTTCAACGGCTTTGAGTTTTTTAGCGATGTATCGTGACCCGATCATTGCGGCTAACACTTCTGTATCGGATTTCCGAATAATAGATTTGATGGACTATGAAAAACCGGTAAGCCTCTATATGGTGATTCCACCTTCAGATATGTCGAGGGTGAAGCCGGTGGTGCGCCTGATTTTGAATCAGATTGTAAGACGGTTGGTCGAAGACAAAATGATCCTCAAAGACGGGCGCATTAACAGGAAACACAAAAACAGACTTTTATTGATGCTCGATGAGTTTGCTGCTTTGGGCCGTATGGAATTTATTCAGGATGCGTTTGCCTACATGGCTGGGTATGGACTTAAAGGGTTTATTGTCTTGCAGGATTTAAGCCAATTGTTTTCGACGTATGGGCGGGACGAGTCGATCACAGGAAATTGTCGGGTTAGAATTGCCTTTGCGCCGAATAAACTGGAAACCGCTCAAAACCTGTCCCATATGGCCGGAGCGTCTACGGTGATTAAACATTCGAAGAATCTGACGAGAAAACGTACACAATTAGTGAATGCCGGTATTTCACAGGGGACACAAGAAGCCCAAAGGCCGTTAGTTACGGTCGATGAAACCATGCGATTGCCGCCTGAAGACACACTGATTTTTGTGTCGAACATGCCGCCGATCCATGGGAAGAAAATGAAATACTACCAAGATCATGAGTTGAATTCCCGTGCGAGGATTCCGGCTCCGGAACATTCAGATCGTCTTAGCATAGACATGAAACAAATTGCATTTCCTGAGTATCGTGAAAAGAAGACGGAACAGACAGCGGAAGAAAATCCGGTTGAGGCATTGTATGGGGTACAGGAAGAACCAAAAGAGCAAGACGACAGGATGCTTTTATGATGAAGAGAATTTTACGATTTATTACGGTCTTTTTGATAACGATTCTCGGAGTTTGTCTTGTTCTTGGTGTTTATGGATTTCGTGTAAATTTGTCGGAGAGTATGCCTTTGGGAATATATCGAAAGGTTTCAGCTGATGCCGAAAGGGGTATGCTGGCAGCCACTTGTCTGACGCCGGAATTGGCCGAGCTTGGACTTGAGCGAGGATATCTTCAGACGGGATGGTGTTCAACCGGAATCAATCCGGTTTTTAAAAAGATCGTAGCTGTGCCGGGTGATATGGTTGACGTTTCACAGGATAGTATACGTATTAACAGTAAGGTTTATAACGGGTATCCTCTGCTCGATACAGATTCGCATGGAAGGCGTGTCCTTCGAGATTATGATGTTCCGATTAGATTGAAAGAAAAACAGTACTGGTTGATGTCGGATTATAAACCAAATAGCTGGGACTCCCGTTATTGGGGGCCGGTGCAAGTTAAGTATGTTTTGCAGCCTGTTTTTTTGTTTAAGCAAACAGATTGCGAGAGAAGATTATGACTAATAAATCTACGGCCCATAAAACAAAAACCATAGGCGTTAGAGTCACTGCCGATGAGAATAAACTGTTCGTCATGCTGGCGCAGGAACAGGGTGTTTCAATTTCAGAATTTATGCGCAATGCCATCATCAACTATGCCCAAATGACGCTTGAACATAAGGAATTATTAAATGAGTTGGGATTGGTAGACGTAAATAAATCCGGTGCTACTTTTCATTCGACGATAGAAGAAACCCGTGAAATCATCTGCACCAGCATTACAACCTTGAATGACAGGTTGTCCGGGAAGGTGGACAGGATCGAAAAACTAATTGATGCGTTTTTATATGCCTATTTGTTCCATACGCCGGAGGTTAATGACGAAAACAAAAATAATGCAAAGCAGTCAGCGGTCATCCGCAAGAAACGAGTGCTTGCCTTAATGGAGAAGGATAGTAGTTGAATTGATATCTTTGTTGTGAGAAACGGAGGAGATAAATGAAAGTTAAAGAAACGCTAACGGTAGAGGAGCTTGCCAAGATTTTGCATGTAACGCCTAATACTATACAAAGCAGACGCTGGCAAAAACGGTCTAAATGTCCTCTTTACAGAAGGGGAAAAAGAATCTTCGCTATTTCATCGGAATTCTGGAATTGGTTTAAAGAGGGGAGTGTTGAGTAGGTACTTGTATTTGGGTATTTTGTTTAAAATCGAAGAAATGTAAGAGAAAAAATGATAGAATACCTTCATGATTATGACAACCTGGGAGGCTTCCCAGAAGTACAGCCTTTCCACCGGGTATCTTCGTTTGCTTTTAGGCAAGGGGACAATCAAAGGCCGTCAAGCGAAGACAACCCGGAATACGACAGTTTGGCTTATCGACGAAAATTCGTTGAAACGGTTTTTAGCAAAGGAGCGAAAGCCAGGGCCAAAGCCCGGCAAGAAAAATGCTTGAATTATAAACGGATAACGTTTATAATATATCTCATCATGAATACCCATTTCTTTATGATGAGATATATATTTTCTGGATTCCACGCTGATTGTTTTCGAAATATTCTTTCCCGTAGTCAATTCTCCTTTCCTTATCTTTCAAATTTCAAAAGCCAGTTACAGGGTATTTTTTCAAGCTTAAGCACAGCCTGCCTTTGTCGGATAATAAGGGGGGAGTGTTAATTGAGATACAAATCGTCTAAAAAGTTTCTGGGTGTCAGAAAGATTAAGGACGGAGTCTTTGAAATTAACTTTCAGCTTCCCAACAAAGGCCCGCGAATTTTCAAACGTATTAAAGCAGCTTCAATGTACGAAGCTTACCAGGAAAAATCACGGCTGATTCAGCAAACAGTTATTTCGAAGGATGAGATACGAGCAGGAAAGAGAAATATCGCTTTCGATGCTTTAAAGGAACAATTTATCAGGGATTTAAAAGGGGATAATCTTCGAAAGAAAACAATTAGCCGGGCATTAAATACCTACAATACTTTCTTCTTCGTGTTTCTTCCTGATAAGTATCCCGAAATTCAGAATGTGAATGTGATTACTACAGATGTCTTTAATGAATATAAGAATTTTGTGGTGAATGACCAGGGACGAAAGAAGGGGTGGCGTTCTGAATTGGGGACTCTTAAAGGAGTTTTTAGTCGCCTTGTGCGTTTAGGGTATTGTAAAAAAGAAGTGAGTGAATATTTATCTGAGTTTAAGAAGCCCTTTCAAATGCAAAAAAAGTACAAGGAGTTAACAAAGACTGACAAGCAAAAGCTCCTTGCAGCTATAAAGCAGCATCGTCTTGAATACTATGGTGTCACGTATATGTTGATTCGGCTTGGTTGGCGTATCGAGGAGGTATTATCGGTTAAGAAAGAAAATGTTAAATTTCGTGGTCTGAATCCAGTTCTAATTCGGCTTGATCCAGAAGTCAGAAAAAACAAAAAGGAGTTTGTCCTGGAAACGATTGACGACGATTTGGCTAGTGTCATTAAACAATTTAGTTTCAGACAAAAAGGATATATTTGGTTGTTTCCGAATTCATTAGGTAATAAAATATCAAGTAATCATTTTCGCGAATATCTAGCAAGTGTCAGCCAACGAACAATTAAGAAAAGAGTAACCCCTCACGATTTTCGCCATTCATTGATCACGGAGGCCGGGTTAAAAAATATGCCCATTCGGGATGTCATGGCCATTACCGGCCATACGGATATTAATGTGCTGATTAAATATTATTCTCACTCGACGGAAGAGGGAAGAACAAAAGTTTTAAAAATGAGCTCAGTATAAAAGTTATTTTTAGAAAATATTAGGAAGATTGCATGAGTGCACCAACCTTTATATGGCCAGATCCTATCACAGATGCCTCGCAGATTAGTGGCGCAACATTTTTGTATTTTGACGGGCCGATCATTTTAACTCAAACACCTGTGATATATCCCTTAGATTATTCTCCTTTCCCGAGGCTTGTTGAATTACGTAATCCAAGTTGGAGGAATACATTCGAGAAACAATTTTATAGCTGGATTCAGATGAAACATTTATCGAACACTACAGTTGATTTATTTAAACCTTTAAAAAAGATTCTTGTGTGCATGTTGAAATATTCGGCTAGTTCTAGAGCAATTGATGAAATGTCTAGTTTTTATGAAATGTTGGGGATTAATTTTGATGAATTAAAACTGTCTTGTAATCAGTATAATGCTTACGGTGAATTTATGAGGCATTTATTGTTCGAAAAATATTATGAGTATGATGAAGATTGGGAAAAAGTATATCGCTATTATGATGAGATAGTCCATCAAAAGGTAGTTGAAAAGTTGCTTGTGAAGTCATATTTTTTGCGTCTTTTTGTTTTTAAAGATTTTATAAAAGCAAACGCGAGGATTCTGCTTACAAACCAAAATCTTATAACGTTATTTTCAAAAATGTCGATTCATATGCAACCCATCCAAACTGGGCAAAATATAGATATAGATATTGTAGAATGGGAATTATTTCGTCAAATTCTTTCTCCACGGCTTGATCCGCTTGATAAAGAAAAAATAGATTTCATCATAGAGCTGTTAAATGAACATGGACCAGAAATTCAACGATTCCGTTTAAAATGTCATCAACTTGCTCAGGAGTTAACTATTCCAGACAATCTTGAAAATCTCCCAGTCTATGTAGAGAAATTCATTCGTCAAAACGTAGAACATGAAATAGGGGATGTTTTAATGCTTGATAGGAGAGATACTGATAGATTCCTTGAAAATTTGTTTAGTGACAGAATGGCTTGGGCAGGAATTACGACATTCTTACGAGGTGTCGTACAAGAGCAACAACAGCTATTTACAGTGGGGGGGCTTATATTGGCCATTGCGACAATAGGAGCTACTGCTGTAAGGACACTTGTGGCGCGTAATGAGAAAATTTCACAAAATGATTTTGCATTGGTTTATCGAATAGCCAAGAATATTTAATGTGGTTTTTATGTGGGGGAATTGATGAAAATGTCTGTAACATACTTTCTTTTTAAGGATTATTTACATCTTGATGGAGATTCCCGGCACCTCCACCATTTTTTGTCAAATTTTTCACTCAAAAATTTCATGTGGTTTTTATGTGGTGGTTTTTTGAAAAATTTTCCGAAAACCATTTGTTTTAGCCCTTTATAATTGATAGGGGTTCGATTCCCCGCACCTCCACCATATCTTCTGGGGCATCCTGTGATGCCCCAACACTTTCCCACCAAATCCACAAGTTCTCGACGAGAGAACGAAACAATTATTACAAGTTAAATCCAGTTATTGCAAGACATCTTCACCTCATCAAAGGTCGATTTTGGCCTTTTGACGTGGTGAAAGTGTGGTGATTTTAGCCTCCTGTGCGGCTTCTTCCCGCAGGAGGCTTCGTTATGTATGGTGACATACATACATTGGATGCAGTCATTTAGGCGTGATGAATCATCACCCTTGAGGGGATTTTATATGTTAGAGCTGTTAAAACTGCAAGCGTTGGAAACGACAAGCAGATACGACCGAATACGGGGATTCGGCAAGCTGATTAAGCAACTGGGGCCTTTCGATTTGTACGCAACGATGACTTTCCCGAGGGCGACGGGTAAGACCGAGGCTAAGGATGCGTACAAGCATTTCTTCAAGTACCTCAACCGTGATTACAAGAAGTTTTATGAGCGATATATCCATTGCCTTGTGATTTGCGAGCGGAATACGTCAAGGAGGGGTGTTCACATCCATTCCTTCATTCGAGGTATCCAAGCAGACCTCTGTGATATGGTTCTTCAAGAGTGCAAGAATTATTTCGGCCCTCAATGTGATGTTCAGCCTTATGCTCTGAGAAGATGGAAGAAAATCAAGTATATCGCTCGGAAGTATGCGGTTTCATCGAAGCGCCAAGGAGACGATTCTTCTGCATGTCTGGGATAGCCCTGAACGGCTTGAGGATGAAATCGCGCGATTTATTCACTGGTACAACTCACGGCGTTATCATGAAGGGATTGGTAATGTGACACCGGACGATGTTTATTATGGACGGCGTGATCAGATACAAAGACGAAGGCAAGATTTGAAGCAAAAGACTATTCTTGCCAGAAGGAAATATAACGGTAAAATAATGAATATTGGAGCTGAAATCGTCTCTTAAATTAAATTGCAATTTGTCTCATTTCGTTTGAAGACATACAACCGCTATTATGCGACAATGGTATCATCATACTCGATGATGGGTATATGAAAGAAAGTAACGATTCTACCCATGCGATAATTAGAACAAAGAAGGAACTGACAAACCAAATAAAAACGGCTGATATGGAAATTATCAAGGAATATCTCAGTGATGAAATAAGTGATAAAAATGAATATGAAAAATAGTATCAAGACATACAGAGAAGGTGTCACGAATTAATGTTGAAGTATCCACATAAAAAAGAGCTGTTTGAGGGGTATATACGAAAACAGAAAGAAGAGTATCATAATCTTGAAGAAGAGATCACCTGTTCAACAATGCTCATAAAAAGAAGGCCGTTTAGATAGATGTGTTTTATACCAATTTAGAAGCGCTATTAAAAAACTCTCCGTGGTGACTGTGTAAAGATAAGAAAAGAAAAATTTTCACCTACAATATATGTTGACGAACCTGCTGTTAGTGGTGATTTTTATATTAATACCTGATTTTCCCTCTTATGGGATTCAGAGGCCATCAATTTTTTTTAAGAATAAATATATGTCCTTCTTTTCTATCTTGAGATATTTTTCAATATGTTTTACAAAGAGCTTCAAGAAATATTTGATCATGGCTTACCAATAGAAATCAAGGCTTTGAAGGAGATTAAGGAGAAAAGAATCGTAAAATTATTAAAACTAATTAAATAGCAACAAGCGGAAGAAAATGAATCACGACAAAGTTATTATTAGAAATGCTAGAACGCATAATCTTAAAGGGGTTTCTTTAGAGATTCCTAAGAATAAGATTGTTGCCTTTACTGGTGTATCTGGCTCTGGAAAATCATCCCTTGTTTTTGATACTGTATATACAGAATCTCAAAGGCAACTTATCGAAACATTCTCTTCTTTTGCCAGGTCACGGATGCCAAAGCTTTCAAAACCTCCTGTTGACGAGATCAAAAATATTTCAACAGCGATAGTGATTGACCAAAAAAGGATGGGAATAACCTTGCGGAGCACGATTGGAACAGCAACAGAACTTTATACCTATTTGAGATTATTATTCTCAAGATGTGGAGATAAGTTTATCGGGCCTTCTTTTGTTTTTGGATTTAACCATCCTTCTGGGATGTGTCCTGATTGCAAAGGTCTTGGGAAGAGAATAAAAGTAGATGTTGATATGATATTAGATAAAGAAAAATCCATACGAGAAGGAGCAATAAACCATCCCGACCACAAGGTTGGTGGCTGGAATTGGAGAGAGATGGTTGCAATCAATCTATTCGATGTTGATAAAAAGATTAAAGATTTCTCCGAAAAGGAACTTAATGATTTTCTTTATGCAAAATCAATCCCTATAGAAAAAAAGCATGGGGCAGGAACTTATACTAAAAACTATGAAGGCATCGTAAGGAAGCTTGAAAGGATATATGTAAATAAGGCAAAAGATGAATTATCCAAAGACAGGAAAGATGCTTACCAAAAATATTTTGTGTATTCTGATTGTGATTCCTGTGGAGGTTCACGAATTAACGAGAAAGCAAGAAGCGTGAAGCTTAATGGGAAGACAATTCCTGAATTGATAGACATGGAATTTAGCGAACTTTACAATTTTATTGGAAGCATTGAGGGGGATATTGCGAGGCCGATGGTTCAAAAGATGCGGCAGATACTCTCTCATCTTATCGAGATTGGCGTTGGTTATCTTTCTTTGAACCGTTCTGTTGCAACTCTTTCTGGGGGCGAGAGCCAGAGAGTAAAAATGGCAAGACAGCTTGACTGCGACCTTGTTGATATGATGTACATAATGGATGAGCCATCAATCGGGCTTCACCCAAGAGACGTCAACAAACTAATTGAGATGCTTGTAAAATTGAAAGATAAAGGAAACAGCGTTTTTGTCGTGGAGCATGACCTTGCTCTGATTAGATGTGCGGAACATATTATTGATATCGGCCCAAAAGCAGGAAGTTTGGGTGGAGAAATAATTTATTCAGGAACATTTGAGGGGTTGAAGAGATCAAAAGGACTGACAGCAGAATATCTGAATAAAAAAGAAAGGGCGGATAACAACAGAAAAAAATGGAACGATTATATAGGGATCAAGGATGCGACGCTGCACAATCTGAAAAATGTGTCAACAAAGATTCCAAGAAAAGTGATGACTTGTATCACAGGAGTTGCAGGATCAGGGAAAAGCAGCCTGATTAATGATGTGTTCTTGAGAGAAAACAGAGAAACAATAATAATCGATCAATCGCCTGTTGGAAAATCTTCTCGTTCAAATCCTGCAACTTACATAGGTGTATTTGATCTGATAAGGCAGGAATTTGCTAAAGCAAACAATGAGATGCCATCATTATTCAGCTTTAATTCTAAAGGAGCTTGCCCAAAATGCAAAGGGTTAGGAACACTCAGCTTTGAAATGAGCTTTATGGACGAAGTAAAGATTACCTGCGACGAATGCAACGGAAAAAGATATACCGACGAAGTCTTGGAATTAAAATATAAGGATAAAAATATTTTTGAAGTCCTGAACATGACAATAAGAGAAGTAAAAGATTTTTTTGATAATTTTCAAGTTAAGAGAAAGCTGCAGATTTTATGTGACGTAGGCCTTGAATATTTAGAGCTAGGGCAGCCATTGAGCACGCTATCAGGAGGAGAATGCCAAAGGGTAAAATTAGCATCCGAATTACACAAAAAAGGAAATATTTATGTCATGGACGAGCCAACAACAGGGCTTCACATGGCAGATATAAATAAATTAATGAAAATAATAAAAAACCTAGTTGATAATGATAATACAGTAATTGTTATAGAGCATAACTTAGATGTTATCAAACATGCGGATTGGGTTATAGATTTAGGTCCTGAAGGTGGTTCTAAAGGAGGAAAAATATTATTTGAAGGAACTCCCGAGGATTTGATTAAATGCAAGAAGAGTTATACTGGGAAATATTTGGAAGCGATATTCAACACAACTAATTGATATGAATAAAAATACAAGAAAATATTTCTGAAAACCTACGGCTGGCCGATGGCTAGCTTATAGGATGACTATGATGAAAATTGCTAATAGATATAGATATATAAAATATTGAGGATATTTAGGAATACCTTGATAGAAATGTCGCTCGCCGCGACGTTGGTGGAGTAGAAAAGCAATATGATTAGGTATGAAAAAATAAAGTTAGATTTTGACGGCAAGGTGATTTTCAACGATTTCTCTTGTGAGATCGCTAAAGGTGAGAAGGTTGTCCTTTTAGGTAGATCCGGCCTTGGCAAATCCTCGCTTTTTGGTCTTGTACTTGGTTTCGTGGAGCCTCAAAGCGGGAAAGTGCTTTTTGATGAGGCGCTTGTTGATGAACACACAATCTGGCACGTAAGGGAAAAAGTAGCGTTTGTTGATCAAGATGTCAGCTTAGGCGATTATAAAGTCTCGGATTGGTTTTCTTTTGTTGCCGGGATAAAATCGAATCATGTTCTGAATTTCAGTGAGGAAAGAATAGGCGAATTAATGGATTTCTTTGAACTAAGCCGTGATCTGCTTGCTAAAGATATTTCCGACCTCTCAGGCGGGGAGAGGCAGAGGGTAGCCATAATAGTTTCTGTTTTATTAGAACGGAATGTTTTTCTTTTGGATGAGGTGACATCAGCTTTGGATAAGAATCTCAAGAAAAAGACCGCTGATTTTTTTATAGAACGAAAGGATTGGACGGTTGTCAGCATCTCACATGACGCTGTATGGCTGGATAATCCTAATGTGAAAGTTTTCGATCTGGAGAAAAAAACGTGGAAACAATAGATATTTCTGTATATTCGCTGTTATTAGCATTCTTATTGTTGGCTGTCCCGGTTATTTTAAGCCGTCTTTACGGCCTCGACCTTATTAAACCGCTTTTGACTTCCGCCGGCAGGATGACCGTTCAGCTTGTTCTTATCGGTGTGTTTTTGAAATATCTGTTTTTATGGAATAAAGCTTATATTAACCTATCATGGCTTATTGTGATGATTTTAGTAGCGGTTTTTTCGGCTATTCGCGGATCTTCGATGAAGCCGGGTAAAATCCTTGTGCCGGTTTTTATATCATTCGCTATAGCAACATTTGCGGTTATTTTTTATATCAACATATTTGTCATACGACTTGATTATATTTTTGACGCCAGATATTTGATCGTTCTCGGGGGAATGCTTCTGGGTAATTCTTTAAGAGGCAATATTATCGGCATTTCCGCTTTTTATAAAAATATCAAAAAAGACACAAAAAGGTTTCTATACACATTATCTCTCGGTGCAACTTTCAACGAAGCTATTTTACCCTATTTGAGAGAAAGTGTTCAACTTGCTCTTAAACCAACGCTTGCATCAATGGCAACTATGGGGATAGTAGCCCTACCAGGAATGATGACAGGTGTTATATTAGGAGGAACGAGCCCTGAAGTGGCTATTAAATATCAAATTATGATTATGATAGGAATTGTGGTTAGTACTATTACAAGTGTTTTTCTCACCATTTTTCTGACGTTACGTGTTTGTTTCTCAAAGTACGGTACTTTGAATCAAGACATTTTTATATAACTATGAGTAAAAAAGTATATCTTAAAGTGTTTGGATGACCGTATGGAGAAGATACGCAGGATGACTATGGAAAAAATAGCTAAGGCTAGATATGGGCATGTAAGAAAAATGATTGATATTTAGGAAACACTGTGAAAGCCTAAAAGATACGGTAAACAGATTTTTGCCTTATTGGCATAGCGATATCGAACCTTATTTACGTGAAAGCAAACGAATAATCATCTCTGCACACGGAAATAGTTTAAGAGCGTTGGTTAAATATTTAGATAATATTTCCGATAAAGATATTGTCAATTTAAATATACCTACAGGTATCCCCCTGGTTTATGAACTGGATGAAACATTAAAACCGTTAAAATCATATTATCTGGCAGATGAAGAAACGCTGAAACAGGCGACTAATACGGTGATTAATCAGGGGAAATAAGAAGATAAAAGGATAGAAAGAATACCGGTAAGTTCTTATGAATACAAAATCACAAAGATTACTTCACGTTTTAAACAAAGACAAGGCTGTTTTAATACAGACTCATGATTTTCCGGATCCTGATGCTGTAGCTTCGGCGTTCGGGTTGCAGTATTTTTTAAAAAAGAACGGGATCGAGGCATCGATCCTATATGAAGGAGAGTTGCAGACCAATCCCATTGAACGTATGGTTAAAGATCCTGGGTATTGTCATGCGAAACGTGGAAGGTGCCGATATTAAGGAAGAAGATCAAGTGATCATTGTTGACGGCTGCAAGGGTAATGACAATGTTGCTAGCGAACGGGGAACGGTCATAGGCGTCATCGACCATCACCTGGGAGTCAAGCCGGACGATGTTGACTTTCTTGATATCCGAAGTGAATACGGTGCTTCCTCGACGATTATTGCCTTGTATTTACAGGAGAACGGTATTGTTCCCACGCCTGATGTGGCTACGGCTTTGGCAATTGGTATCCATGTGGATACGGGATCATTACGCCGGCGGCCGGGGGAGCCATCAAGGATCCCTCATTATTTGATGAGAAAGACATTTATGATAGATTTTTAAAATATATAGATTAACCTCAATACTTATGAAAAAAATTTATCTAAAAATTTGTGGGCTGACCGTACGTATCACTACGGTGAAATACTGCTGAGGCTGATAAATGCTATAAATAGTTGAAATTAATTTGGTTATACAAATTTTTTTTAGAATTGGGTCTAGAGTTTTTTTAATCCACCCAATTCACAAAAGTCCTAGCTGCCCAAAATTGATATAAGAAAAGCTGATATTTACAAAAATTAAATCCTAATAATGTTAAATAAATCAAAGAAAAGACACAGATTCAGAATCGTCATTCCGGCTTTTCCGACGTTTAATATTTATTCAAATATTGCTAATAAAACGACTGCGTTAGGACCTGTGTCTATTGCCAGTGTTGTTAATAAAATGGAAAGATGGGATGTTGAGGTTATTGATGAAAATAATCTTCGTCGATATGGCCCCAAAAGTCCCCCAATAGGGGCTGACCATGAATTGTTGCAACAACTGAGACCAGCGGATGTTGTTGGATTGTATGGCGGATTAACCAGCACAATACCACGACTGTATAATATTGCCCGTTTTTATAAAAACAAGGGGATTATTACTATCGCAGGCGGGCAACACTTTGTTGATGAAAATATTGAAGAAGCGTTGAATTCGCATATTGATTATGTGGTTATCGGTGAAGGGGAAGAGACTATAAAAGAGCTTATCCATGCGTTGGAAACTAAAACAGATTTACCTAAAATAAAAGGAATAGCATACAAAAGCAAAGAAAAAGTCGTTATCACTGAAAAAAGAATTTTGCTGACCGATTTTGAAAAACTGCCTCTGCCGGATTTTTCTCTCGTGCGGTATGCAAAAATCAAGGTTTACCCCGTGGAAAGAATACGGGGGTGTGGCATGAATTGCGAGTTTTGCACCGTTAAAGGTAAGCCCCGGTTTGCGACACCGGAGAGGCTTCTTCAGCAGATTAGTTTTCTCTTGGAAACCAAAGATGCCAGACATTTTTTTATCGTCGACGATCTGTTCGGACAGCAGCGCAATGAGACAATACGATTTTGCCAAATGCTTGAACACTATCAAAAAAGCATTGGTAAAAGGTTGGATTTTTCGGCTCAGATTCGATTGGATAAAGCTAAAGATACAGAATTACTAACGGCGATGCGAAAAGCGGGGATAAACATGGTGGCTATCGGTTACGAATCGCCCATAGAAGAAGAATTGAACGCCATGAATAAACATATAAAGCCTCAAGGCATGGTCGACTTAACGAGGCTCTTTCATAAGTCCGGTTTTTTGGTCCATGGCATGTTTATTTTTGGTTATCCGATGAAGGAAAATATAAGTTTTCATATGACAGCTCAAGAAAGAATAAAGCATTTTAGAAGGTTTATCCGACAAGCAAAAATTGACACACTGCAAGTCTTATTGCCGGTTCCTTTACCAGGAACAGAATTGCGGAATCGCTTAAAAAAACAAAATAGAATTTACCCGAAACAAGATGTGGGCTGGGAATATTATGATGGCAATTTTCCTGTATTTGAACCAGATGCGCCTATGACCGCTGAAGAAATGCTTTACTCCGTAAAGAAGATTATGGGCAAATTCTATCAGTTCAAATATGTGTTTGTAATAGGCTTGAATATATTTTTTTTCCCCACCCTCATTTTCTTTTTGTATAATATTCGCTTGGGGTGGAAAAAGTGGTATCGTCCCTGGAGAAATACCCTTGTTCGTTTCGCGGGATGGTTTGTTGTAAAGGGGTGGTTTTCAGAATTTAAAAAGGGCCCATTTATAGATAAACTCAAGGAAGCTAAAAAGCATTTAAAGGAATCCAATTGAGCGCTCAAGATAACTCGCCATCCAAAAATAATCATAGTTATTGCTTCTATATAATGTTATACTTATAACATAAAATTTGAATAGATATCCCACCAAAGACAGGCCTCACCATACATTCCTATTGGCAGTCTGCCATAATTCTCATCTATTTATTTTTTAAAAATTTTAAAGAAGCTCATTATGTCATGCCGGATCGTGTTATCTTGGAGATGAGGACAAAAACCAAGCTGGAGAGAAGGGGTTTTGTAATGTCGGTTTCTAGCTTGTGAAAGTTCATCATTGATAGGATAGGTTGATAAAATAACGGTCGGCTTTAGGTTATTATTTTATTAACTTTACGATTAATGGATTAAAGCTAAGTTTGTTTTGGATTTTTTTTAAAAGAATCATATATGGATAATCGCTTCAGGGGGTCTATTGATGGAGAAGGGCATTATCAAATCGTATGATAAAAGTTGTGGCCTGGGAACAATAAGTCGCGCATCAGATGTAGATGTCAGATTTTATGCTGCGAGTATTATAGAAAGGGATCGGTCTAGTTCAAGGGGATTCAGTTTTTTTTTGAAGTCGATAATATTAAAAACATCCATATCGCAATCAATATAAGGAAGGCTTAATATAGAAAGGCATATTATGCAGGTGGGGACCATCTCGAAATTATTTCACGATAAAGAATATGGAAAGATAAATGCAGACATTGGAGAAGAACTTCATTTTCATAAGGACTGTTTATGGGAAATACCTTTCGCTGAATTAATGGAAGGGCAGGAAGTTGAATTTGAAATACAGTCGTCTTATAAAGGACGCCTTGCATTTCACATTCGTCCATATATAAAAAAAGATCATCAAAATGATATTGAAGAGATAGAATATGATCTGAACAGTTTGTATTGTTCTTATGACTAATATTTTAAAGGAGAGTGATAAATAGAAAAGGGGAAAGTAAGAAGCATAACCGGCCATAACAATGGCGGGACTATTGCAGACATGCAGGGTTGGATCATCAGTTTTAATAACAGCAAAATATTGTGGGAAGAGACAGGAGCAGTCTAAAAACCGGAGATCAGGTTTGGTTTGAAAGAATAGGCGGTGGATCTAATGCGGATGCGATTAATATTAGACGGTGCTAATTATAATAATCATAACTGCGACATAAAGGAGAATACTCATGGGAGATAAGGGAAAGAAGGATAAGACGAAAAGCAATAAACAGAAGCAGGCCAAAAAAGACAAAAAAAAATAAAATTAGAAAAAAAGAGAGTTTTAGAAATGAACATTTATATCGGTAATTTTTCATATGATGTTACGGGAGATGATTTGCAGGAAGTGTTTGGAGGCTTCGGGCACGTTGAATCTGTTAAGATCATCAGAGATAAATTTACAGGGGATTCTAAAGGCTTTGGTTTTGTAGAAATGCCAAATAGAACAGAAGCGCAAGCCGCGATGCAGGGCATCACGGAAATTAAGGGCCGCAGAATTACAATTAATGAAGCCCGGCCTCAGATGAATAGAAGTTCGCATGGAGGGAGAAGAGGAAATCCTCGGAACAATAATTTTAGAGGGGAAAGAAGGTATTAAGAACATAACAGGATTTCATGATGACTAAAGAAGATGCTATCGAAGTTGAAGGAATCGTCACGAAAGCGTTGTCTAACGCGAAGTTTTTGGTCGAATTAGAAAACGGGCACATGGTTACTGCTTATCCGGCTGGAAAGATGAGGAAGTTTTTTATTAAGATTATCCCCGGAGACCGGGTAACGCTAGGTCTTTCACCGTATGACTTAAGCAAAGGCAGAATAACATTTAGGCACAAAAACTAAATATGAAGCATCCTCGAAAAACAAAGAAAACTGGCAAGATTAAAATATTTAAGAGTGGACGAGTATGTAAAAAGTTAGGATGTAAACAGCGGTTGAGTATTTATAATTCTGAAGAATATTGTAATGTCCATCGGGGAGAAACTTTGAAATAAATTATACAATGGAAAGATATTAAAATAAACAAAACGTTTTGGAGGAATTGTGAGTCAATCAAATGTAACATTTTATCATTTAGGCATCGCGCCCGAAATGCTAAAAGTATTAAATAAGTTAAAATTTATCGCCCCGACGCCCATACAACATAAAGCCATTCCTGTCGCTTTGGAGGGGAAAGATATCATAGGTGTCGCTCAAACAGGTACAGGCAAAACCATGGCGTTTGGTATTCCGGTTATTCAGCGTTTGGCATCTGAAGGCGGGCAGGCTTTAATTCTTGTTCCTACGCGAGAATTAGCTTTGCAAATTGAAGAAGCTTTGAGTCCATTCTTAAAGTCATTCACGATGCGAAGTGTTGTATTAATCGGCGGAGTTAAAATGCCTGGACAAATATCGAGCCTTAAAAGAAATCCCGATGTTATTATTGCTACTCCCGGGAGACTGAACGATCATATTTATAGGGCGACGATAGATCTGGGAAAAGTACATGTCGTTGTGCTGGATGAAGCTGACCGGATGTTCGATATGGGGTTCGCGCCGCAGGTCGAAAGTATTTTACGGTGTGTTACCAATAAAAAACAAACTTTACTTTTTTCGGCAACGATGCCGCCGGATATTTTGAAGTTAGCAACGAAGCATATGCTGTTACCGATCACTGTTGAAATTGCCCCGTCAGGAACGACTGTTAAAGATATTTCGCAAGAGCTGTTTATTGTGAAGGAATCTTTGAAAAATAATGTCTTAAAGATGCTATTGGATCAATACCGCGGGCCGGTGTTGGTTTTTACACGAACAAAACATAAAACTTCCCGCGTGGCCCGTAATATCCGGGCGTTTGGGATTAAGTCGACGGAAATCCATTCTAACCGCTCTATGGGACAAAGAAACCAGGCTATTGAAGGGTTTAAGCGTGGCCGATACCGTGTCTTAGTGGCCACGGACATTGCCGCCAGAGGCATTGATGTTAAGATGATAGAATTAGTAGTTAACTATGACTTATCTGATGATGTGGAGAATTACGTGCACCGGATAGGACGAACCGGACGGGCCGGAAAAGAAGGACATTCCGCAACTTTAGCGACACCGGCACAAAGCCACGATATTAACAAAATCGAGAAATTAATAAAAATGACATTGCCCCGCTCCAAACATCCAAACTTTTCTAGTTCTGAATTTGTTAAAAATAATGATAATGCCTCTCACAGAAAAACTAAACAAGAATTTAGAAAAATAAAACTTATTAACGCAAATAAGAAAAAAATATCAAATGATAAAAACTACAAAAAAGATAACAGTACTCCATATCGCAACGTTAAACAGGCCAATTAGACAGGATTTGGGTTATGGGCCAATTGAGACGGTTATTTATAACATTGACAAAGGGTTACATAAACTGGGTCACCGTTCGATTGTTGCCTGTTCTGGTGATTCGTCAGTTATTGGGGAACATTTTACAACCATTGAGAATGGCTTCAGCGAATATTGTAGCAAAAACACTCGTAAACAGCAGGGACAAATGCGAGAACATCTTGCTACGTCGCTTCAAAGAGCAAAAGAAGGTGATATTGATATCATCCATATGCACGATGCGTGTATGGCAGAATATATTTTTGAAGGTGTTTTTAAAAGTCCTTTGCCGATTGTTATGACCCTCCATGTCCCGGCAGAAGAAAAAGGGTCGTTTAAGCGTTGGAATGAATCGCTCAATTCTTTTTCTAGTGCATATTTTGTCCCGATTAGCAAATATCAAAGAAAGCAACACCGGGGCTTAGTCAATGGGCAAAAGGTTATTCATCATGGCATTGATGTCGAAGATTATCCGTTCAAAAGCAATGCTGGCAAACAGGACTATCTGTTTTCGATTGGAAGAATCACTCAAGATAAAGGGCAAGATAAAGCCATAGAGATTGCAAAGAAAACAGATTCCCAGCTTATTCTTGCCGGAAATGTCCAGAATAAAACAAAAGACCGGGTATTTTTTAGGAAATTAGAAAAATCAATTGATTTTGTGACTGACGCTAACAGACCTTTTGTTGGTAACGATTATTATAAGAAAGTTATGAGACCTATTCTCAATTCAGGAGAACAAATTATTTATATCGGAGAAATTGATAGTGAACAAAAGAAACTATGGTACAGTCACGCCCAAGCAACACTTTTTCCTGTTCAGTGGGGTGAACCTTTTGGACTTGTCTTAATTGAATCTATGGCATGCGGGACGCCGGTATTGGCGTTTAATAAAGGCTCAGTACCGGAAATTGTTATTCATGGAAAAACAGGTTTCGTCTTGGATTCAATGCAGGATATGCTTGAAGCGTTTAAAATAATTTCCAAAATAAGTCCCAGTGACTGTCGTCGTCACATTAAAGATAATTTTTCAATCGCTAGTATGGCCGGAAAATATGCAGAGTTGTATCAACAGATTATAGACGAAAGGACATTATGCCAAAAGACATCCCTGTAAGTAATGGATCTTTTCTTCTGAACTTTGATTCGAATTATCAAATTCGTGATATTTATTATCCTTTTATCGGACAGGAAAATCATTCAAGTGGACAACCTTTTATCTTTGGCATATGGGTGGATGGTCAATATTCAAGGATAGAGCGCGAGTGGAAAAAGGATTTAAGATATCAAGATAAAAGTCTTGTGACGGATGTTTTTTTAAAGAATGAAACCTTGGAGTTAGAAATCCGATGTTCGGATGTGATCGATTTGGATTTAAACATCTACATCAAAAAAATCGAAGTAAATAATCTAAAAGATAAAGCCCGAGAAGTTCGTATTTTCTTCAGTCATGAATTCAATCTTTATGGAAATGATATTGGAGGTACTGCTTATTTTGATCCTCGAAGCTGTTCGATAATCCATTACAAAATTCATCGGTATTTTTTGATTAGTTGCTGGGCTCATGACAAGTGGGGAGTTCAGCATTTTGCATGTGGAAGAAGAGAGGTGACGGGAGATTTGGAAACAGTAAAAGAAACAGAAAACGGAGAACTTAGTGGAGAGGCCTGTGCGTGGGGATCGCCGCATTCTACCATCGGCATGTGGCTGGATTTGCCTGCGAAAGGGACAACAACGACCTATTATTGGATAGCAGCGGGGATGACTTATCCGGAAGTCGCCAAGCTTAATTTGGAAGTTCATGAGAAAACACCTGAAGATCTCCTCAAACGATCGTTGCAATACTGGAAGACATGGGTAGGCAAAGATTCGTTAGACCTCCAATGCTTGCCCAAATCTGTAACCGACATTTTTGACCGAAGTCTGTTGATCTTAAGAACCCAAATTGATAATCACGGAGCTATTATTGCCGCCAATGATTCTGATATTATTCGTTTTGGGAAAGATACTTATTCATATATGTGGGGCCGAGACGGAGCTTTTGTCGCTGCTGCTTTGGCAAAGGCCGGTTATACGCATGCGTGTATGAAATATTTTGATTTCTGCGCCCGTGTTTTAACGGACGAAGGTTATTTATTTCAGCATTACAATCCAGATGGATCTCTTGCTAGTAATTGGCATTCTTGGTTAATTGACGGCAAAGAGGTTCTCCCGATACAGGAAGACTCAACGGCTTTAACTTTATGGGCTCTTTGGATTCACTATGAGAGTTTAAAAGATATAGAATATGTTAGACCTCTTTACAATGACCTTATTCTAAAGGCAGCCGATTTTCTCGTCAGTTACCGGGATCCTCAGACGCTATTGCCGTTACCATCTTATGATCTTTGGGAAGAACGTTATGCCCTGCACGCATATACGGCGGCCTCAGTGATTGCGGGCTTAAGAGCCGCGGCTAATTTTGCAAAACTTTTTCAAGACGCTTCCCTGGCTGAAAAGTATGATGCTGTGGCTGATGAAATCGTGGGGGGGATTAAGGAACATCTTTATCATGATAGCTTAAAAAGATATGCCCGTTCCGCTTCAAGGGTAGAAGGGGGTTATGAGCTTGATGAAGTAATTGATATCAGTTTGTTAAGCTTGGCAACTCTTGGAGTTTTGAATCCCAAAGATTCGCGAATGATTGAGACCGTTAATTCTGTGCGGGATCAGTTATGGCTCAAAACACCTGTTGAAGGATGTGCCAGATACCAAGGGGATGTGTATCAGCGCACAGCTGATTGTCCAAAAGATATTCCCGGAAATCCGTGGTTTATTTCCACGCTCTGGTTAGCAGAATATTTTATCGATCAGGCCGAAAGCCAAGAACAGCTTCAAGCAACTCTTCCTTATTTTGAATGGTGCAGAAAAAATGCGCTTCCGTCCGGGGTGCTTGCCGAGCAGGTTCACCCGACAACTGGTTCACCTCTTTGTGTTTCGCCTCTCACGTGGAGTCACTCCGCTTATGTCTGGACCGTCTTGCGATATGCGGAGAAGAATAAATTGTTGAAAATATAAATGTCGATGCCAAGTTTCAAATAGCAACTATACGTTTCTCAGGAGAAAAATTGTACTGAGAAGCCGTATTATAAGAATTTTAATGAAGTATAATCGAATTCTGATAGGGTTAGATCCAAAAAGGGGAAATAGAGGAAAAATTATGAAAACCAAAATCAAAAAATTTCCCAAATCTGCTCAAGCCTATGCGGTGGCATATAAATAGCATTATTCGAATAATAACTTAAAAGAGGCTTTCAATTTATATTAGGGATGTCATAGCAGCTTATCCAGAAAGTCAGGAAGCAACGTACTCAAAAAGAACAGATAGAAAACATCGTAGCTGCGGTAGTTCCTGCGCAAAAAATTTTTGATGCTCAGGCAAATATGGCATTAGCTCGTTTCAAGTAAGTCTAAAATTATTACTTTAATGAATGGAGATAAAACATGAGCTACAAAGAAAAAATGAATGAGTTGGCAACCGCAGATGCATTTGGATACACAGACCGTATTATTAATACCGTGCATAATCCCTTAATCATTTTGTATGGAGATTTAAAGGTGGCCTTAGCCAATCGCGCTTTCTATCAGACTTTTGGCGTAGTTCCTGAAGAGACCGAAGAAGAGTTTATTTATGAATTGGGCGATGGTCAGTGGGACATTCCAAAACTTAGGCATTTACTGGAAGACATTCTTCCTAAAAATAAGAGTTTTGATAACTTTGAAGTCGAACATGATTTTCCTGGTATCGGGAAGAGGGCAATGTTACTTAATGCCTGCCGGTTTGTTATGGAAGCCAACCGAACGAAGTTAATCATCATTACTTTTAAAGATGTTACTGACCAGAATATGATCGACAATCTTCGTAAAAAGGTTGCGGAACTCGAGAAGCGATTGAACGAGTGTTCAAAAAAAACTATTTAATATTAAAAAGATGAGCGGTGATTATGACCGAAAATTTTTCAGATCGAATTGTTTTTAACGGAGAGACTATCGTTACGGGCTTTGCAATTGGACATATTTTTTATTACCAGGATATTTTGACTCGGGAATTTGAATTTATGAATATTAATGAAAATCAAGTTGAGGGTGAAGTCCATAGGTTAAAAAGCGCCATAGACAAGGCGCATCATGATCTTGCTAGTTTAAAATCTCAAGTAACCTCGAATATTGATGCAAAACATGCTGAGATATTTGGTGCCCATCAAATGATGTTGAGGGATATTAGTCTTATTAGAGAGATTGAAGATGAGATAAAAAACAAGCTGTTAAATGTGGAGCAAGTTGTTCAAAATGTTTTTCAGCGGCATGAGCAGAAATTACGCGGCGCTAAAAACAATGTTTTCCAAGATCGGGCGAATGATATTGTCGATGTCGGTAAACGCCTGCTCAAGGTTCTTTTGGGTGTTAATAAGAATGACTTAACAACCCTTCCTAAAGATGCCGTTATTTTTGCACAAAGACTGCTTCCTTCGGATACGGCGTTGCTGAATATAAAAAATGCTAAAGCTATTGTGACGATTGAGGGGACGCAAAATTCTCATGCCGCAATACTTGCCCGGGCGTTAGATATACCTTTTGTAGCAAAAATAAATATTACGAACGGTGCTTTTCTTTCGGATCATAAAGTTGCCGTTGATGGCGATAATGGAGAGATAATAATTAATCCAACACAGGAAGAACTTAAATCCTATCCCCGTTTGATCCAGGAGCGGTTAAAATCAAAAAAAATAATAATTCAAGAAATACAAGGAGTTTCACTTGAGAAGAACGGCCAGCCTGTTCGAGTGTACGCTAATGTATCATCATATAGTGAATTTCAGTTGGCTAAAAGTTTTAAAGCCGACGGCATTGGACTTTATCGGACGGAGCCTTTTTATATGGGGAAAAATAATCTTCCAACGGAAGATGAGCTTTTTCGGAAATTAACAAAAACCTTAAATTGTTTATCAGAACAAAATATTTATTTACGTCTGCTTGATATTGGAGGAGACAAATCTTTGCCTTTTTTAAACTTTATTGATTTGAAAGACCCTGCCCTGGGATTAAATGGCATTCGCTTTCTGCTAAAATATCCTCGTTTATTGGAGTTGCAGCTTCGTGTTTTTTTAAGGTTACGCAAAAAATTTAATGTTCATATAGTCATTCCAATGGTTTCGCTGCCTAAGGACGTGAAGGCGGTCAGACAGTATCTTGCGCAAGAGAAGCAAAGGCTTGCGGAAGACGGTATTCCCTTTAATGCAGATGTCCCTTTGGGTGCAATGATTGAGACACCCGCGTCCCTTATGTGCATTGATGAACTTCTTGAACAATGTGACTTTATAAGTTTTGGAACCAATGATTTGGTCCAATATGTGATGGCCGCTGGAAGAGAAAAACTTGATGTTTCAGATTATTATGAAGCCGGAAATCAATTAATTCTGCCTGCTTTGAAAACGGCCATTCAAAAAGCAAAGGATTGTGGTAAAGAGTGCTGTATTTGCGGTGAACTAGCCGGAAATCAGAATTTTACTGAGGAGCTGTTAAATATTGGGATCAGAAATTTTAGCGTTCAGCCAGCTTTAATCCCGGATATCAAAAATAAAATTTATTCGCTTTTAAGTAACGAACACGTTTAATAAATTAATATGCTCACCTACATTAAGAGCCAACCTTGACGACTCAGTAAAATTAATATAACATATTGCATCTTATTCAGTTGTAGACAATTTTATCATATTCGTTCATCTGCCGAGATGAACGAATATGATATGATGGTACGATATATCAAAGTTGAAGATGTAAAGCTTACAGATTTCGAGCTGTATCAACCATTTAAAAGTTTGTATAAAGGAGCACCTATTTCATGGCAAGTCAAAGAGAATCAACAGGTTACGGAAAAAGACCGTTGCGTTGTGTCACGAGACAAATTGCAATTTAATTTAAGAGACGATTTCAGCTCCAATATTCATTATTTTACCGTTATATTTCCTTCTGGCAAGAATAGTCTTTTGCTTCAAATTTTGCCTTCGTCTTTGTATCTGATCACGCCGTCCATAATAAACATCGTCCGGTGTCACATTACCAATCCCTTCATGATAACGCCGTGAGTTGTACCAGTGAATAAATCGCGCGATTTCATCCTCAAGCCGTTCAGGGCTATCCCAGACATGCAGAAGAATCGTCTCCTTGGCGCTTCGATGAAACCGCTCGATCTTGCCATTCGTTCGCGGATGGTACGGCGAGGCCAGGATATGGCCCAACCCTTTGGCTTCGAGATAATCTCCGAAGTCTTTTGAAATAAGCGCTGAACCATTATCGCTCACCAACCGGACAGATTCTTTATCGTCTTTGGTGATACCGGAAAATTCACAGGCCAACTCTACGACATCACTGAAGTCTTCTGCCCGCATCGATTTCTTCAACTGCCAAGCCAATATCTTCCGGGAATAATCATCCAGCACGCTAATCAGATAAAACCAACCCCATCGGTCAACTTTCAAATAAGTCGCATCGGTTTGCCACTGTTGATTTATCCGGATCGTCTTGATCTTATATTCTTTCCCCGCAGGGAATCTCCTGATGTCTGGTTCCTTGATCAATCCGTGGGCTTTCATCCGCCGATAGACCGTTGACTCTGAAATACTGAAGCCACAACGATCAGATATATATAAGCTGACCTGTCTGCTTGACCATTCCGGGTTCAATAACGCAACTTCCATGATCGTATTTTCTTCATCCGGTGTGAGTTGATTCCACATCCTGCGATGATGGGGCCTCATGTCTTGAAGCCCTCGATAACCGTGTTCTTTGAGCCTCTTTTTCCATCGATAGTATGTACCACGTGGAATATTGATCTTTTCTAGTGTTTTCGTTGCGCTTAAACCAGAGGATTCCACCACCCGAATGATTTCTAGTTTATCTCGTCCCTTCATGCGACCGTACCGCCGTCTACATGCCAAGACTTTTTTTATATTTCACCAAATCCAGCGTCAAATCCGCCACCACCCGCTTCAAATCGGCATTCTCGTTCTTTAGCGCTTTCACCTCATCGCTAGTGGCCTCCCTCATTGTTGAACGGGTTAGACCATTCTTGCCCGTCTCAAGAAATTCTTTTGACCATTTATAATAAACGGATGCGGCGATGCCTTCTTTTCGGCAGATTTCAGATATCGGGATATCTCCCCGAAGACCTTCCAGCACAATGCGGATCTTTTCGTCTGGGGTAAATTTTCGGCGGGTTGCCCTGCGGATTTCTTTCACAACATCTTTTGGCTTGCTCATTCTTTTGCTCCTTTCCTGAGGCCTAAAGCCTCATTATGGAGCCGAAATCAGGGCTTCTCAACCCTAAAATTTCTCTCTTATTTTTATCCGCTCATTTGTCTCAATTTTGCTGACTGGAAACACTGTATGTCTTCAAACGAAATGAGGGAATATTTATGAAGGTGATTTTAAGAATAATTTGCCTGACGGGAATGGTGTTGCTGTGTTGGTGAATGGCTCCCGTTATGAGGGAGAATTCAAAATAGGACTTATGTCAAAGGGCGTGTTTACCTATGCAGACGGCTCCCGTTATGAAGGCGAATTTAAAAATGGTCAATGCGATGGAAAGGGGAAGATGATTTATGCCAATGGTTCTTTTTATAAAGGAGAATTTAAAAACAACAAGTTTGATGGTCAAGGGAGAAAAATTTTTCAAGATGAAGAAGGGAATATTGTTGAGCAAGTCGGTTTATGGAAAGCAGGTGAATTTCAGGATAGTGAGAAGGCTGGAATGAAAGATCAGTAAATGCCGATCATGAAAAGAAATAGCATATTTGAAGATAGGTTGTTCGAGCGTACTTCTCGGTGTCACTTCGACAAGTCATGCTTTAGTTTTATCGGGAAGTCCTTTTCCTAAAGTTTTTGTTGTGCCGGGAAATGATGTGTCGTTTTTTTGTGGTGCCCAAAGAGTCCCCATTGGCCACTTTTTTAATCATACTAAAATTTACCCAAGCTGTTAATATATTTTGGAAAGACATAATAATCTAAGTAATCGCCATTGACAACTTTTTAATTAATCAGATATAATATTTTTTCAACCTTGCAGTCTAATCATGTATTTCCAAGATAAATTTATAAGATATTTCACACATATGCGCGCTACTTAATTTCTATATGCTTTTCAATTCGCTAGAATTTGTCGTTTTTTTCCTGGGTGTTTATGCTTTATACCTTGTCCTCGAACATCGGTGGCAGAACAGGCTGCTTCTTGTCGCAAGCTATTTTTTTTATGGGGCCTGGGATTGGCGGTTTTTGTCGCTCATTTGGCTTTCTACTGTCATCGATTTCTTCTGCGGCATCAAGATAAACGAAACAGAAGATCCCTCAAAACGAAAATTGTTTTTATCTCTCAGTATAATCACGAATTTGTCAATTCTCGGGTTTTTTAAATATTTTAATTTTTTTGCTGCTAATCTCCAGCAACTACTGGCTTTTTGGGGGGTCCCCGTCCACCTGAACTTAATTCATGTTATCTTGCCGGTTGGTATATCTTTTTATACGTTTCAGACAATGAGTTATACTTTTGATATTTATCGCTATAAATTGCGGTCCACAAAGAATTTTTTTGATTTCGCTCTTTTCGTGGCTTTCTTCCCTCAGCTTGTTGCTGGTCCCATAGAGAGGGCGAAAAGCCTTCTGCCGCAAATTACAGAACCCCGCCGAATAACTTTGGAGAAAATGTCGGAAGGCGCTTATCTTATTTTATGGGGGTATGTTCTTAAGGTTTTTGTTGCCGATAATGTCGCGCGTATAGCCAATGACATTTTTTCTAATAAAGGTGAATGCAACGGGGTGTTTTTATTGCTCGGCATGTACGCTTTTGCTGTGCAAATATTCGGAGATTTTGCCGGATACTCAAGCATAGCTCGAGGCCTAGCGAAATGCATGGGGATCGATCTTATGGTTAATTTTAACTTGCCTTATTGCGCTAGAAATCCGCAGGAATTCTGGAGGCGATGGCATATTAGTTTATCGACTTGGCTGCGGGATTACGTATACATTAGCTTTGGCGGTAGCAAAAAAGGACGGCTTGTTACCTTAAGAAATCTGTTTATCACGATGATTTTGGGCGGCTTGTGGCATGGTGCCGCGTGGACTTTTGTCCTCTGGGGTTTTTACCATGGGGCGTTATTAGCGATTCATCGCATTTTGCTGCCGTTTATATCCCTTATTCCTGAATTTAAAAACGTTATTTTTCGCCGCATGTGGTCCGGTATCCGCATGCTGTGTTTTTTTCATTTTGTATGCTTTGGATGGCTGATTTTTCGTTCAGAATCTTTGTCGCACCTTAGGATTCAAGTCACAGCCTTAATAACTGATTTTCGTGTCGTGTCTGGGTATGGATTGAAAGATACATTGTTGACCATCGCCCTGTACTCCTTACCGCTGGTTTGCGTGCAGTTCTTTCAGTACTGGCATGATGATTTAATGGTAGTGCGTAGAATGAATCCTTTTGCCAAAGCTTTGCTTTATAATGCTTTTTTAGTCCTTATTATTATATTTGGGAATTACGGTGGAAATGAATTTATCTATTTTCAATTTTGATCACGATCTTTTTTCCCTTAAGTCTGCCAAAATAATACGACGCAAGCTTATCTGTTTTGTCCCTTTTATGCTTGCTTTCTCTTTAGTATTATTGTTCCCGTTGTTTGTGCTAGTTCAATCTGGAGAAATTACTTCGTTGAAGACGGTCATTCACCGCCAAAGCGAAAGTCCGCAGGATGTTTTCTTCGGAAGAGCCTATACAGGAGTCGATCAGTATTACAAATTGTTGTCTTTGAAATTAAGAAAGCCAAGGATTCTTTCTTTGGGGAGTTCAAGGACAAATCAAATGAGGGCAAACTTTTTTAAGCAAAGGCAGGATTTTTACAACGCTAGTCAAACTATTGAAAGAATCGAAGATCTAAAATTTGTTTTGAGGAAAATTCCCCGGGGGAGTGAGCCGGATGTCCTACTGCTTGGGCTTGATCACTGGGTTTTTAATGACAACTGGGCGGGTAATAAAAAAGAGTTGACCCAAAGCAATAACAGAATTCATAACGAGCCGTTTGGTTTGTTTGTTTTGTTAACCAAATGGCGTGAGATTTATGATGATTTCTTTAAGAAAAAATTTTCTCTGCATGACCTGCTGTCTGAAGAAAAAAGACGAAATGCGGTTGGGCTCAGCGCACTGATAAGTCATCGGGGTTATAGGAACGATGGGAGTTATTGTTATGCAGATGTGGGCAGTGATTATAAGGTGACTTCAGAGACTCATACAGAATTCAAACACGAGATGGGAAGAATAGCCTCGGGGGATAACCGTTTTGAATATGGGGATGATGTTTCTGTCTCTGCACTTAGAGAAGTCGAGGGCTTTCTAATCGAGTGCCGGGCCCGCAATATTCACGTCATTGCTTTCTTGCGCCGCCTTTCGCGCATGTTGTTTATGAGAAATTACAGTCTTACGGTGAGAAATATGGGTATATGTGGAAGTTATCCCTATCCCTACAGCCTCTCTTTAAATCTTATGGCTTTGAGTTTTACGACTTTTCTGATTTAGCCGAGTTGGGAGCTACCGATTATGAAACCTTTGATGGGTTCCATATCACTTCAAAGGCATATTTGCGCTTATGTTTAAATATGGCAGAAAAAGGTAGCCGGCTGGCGGAATATATAGATATCCCTGTGCAAAATAGAAGATTACGTGCAACAATTGGCGATCAAACAGTCTTTGTTGATGAAATGGAAGAATAGCATTGTTTAAGCGGAAGTCTTTAAAATGAAAGTGCCAGTCCCCAAGAAGTCGATTTTCCCACTAAGGCCTTCAAGCACGATTTGGGTCTTTTGCTGGCTGGTCCATTGGCGTTTTTTCATCAGAATTGGGCTCCTTTCCTTGGAACTCAATTCTACACCATTTAGTCAAATTTGTTAACTGGGGTCAGTATAAATAAGATCGGAAGAAAAACAACATTTAATCCTAGGATGGGATCATGCCAATTCAGTGGTGGGCAAGGGATGCGACAACAAAAGATTTGGAATTAAGTAGGCTAAAAATACGTTTTTATTTAGTAGTCCTTTTCGTTTGCGTTTTTATATTCTATTTAACTAGGAAGAGCGTTTTAATCATGCCCCTTGCGGGGATATCAGCCGCGATGATACTAGATTCATTAGGCGTCTTGATTTTTAAGAAAGTGGAACTGGCTCATCCAAAATTGAGTGCCTCTGACAATAAATTAGCCTACATTATTCCCAAAGGACCGCTTATGTGTCTTGCTTGGATAGGCCTAGTTTTTTTCTTTTTATTAGATATGGTAAGGTTATTCGCTGCCTTGGTGTAGTTGTTTTAAAATAGGGGTTCTTGGTCCCCACAAGGTGCCCATTTAATTCAAAAATAACCGCAAATAAATACTTTCCCTGCATCGCTATCTCCTTGATGCAGGCTCGCTGTTTTTTATCAATCTTTAAAAAATTACCAGAGATATGGTATAGTATTATTAATATGAGCAAGAAACTTATATTGTTGGCTTGTATTTCTTGGGCTGTATTCATAATAGTAGCCGCCACCCGCTCAAAAGTCACATCTTCCGACTTCCCTTACCTGGAACCTCTCTCAGATACAGAATATGAAGAAATGATTGCCAAAACAGTTAATGAACAAATGAAAGGTGCTCCTGTCACGGTTAACTATATCTGGTTTACAGAAGATAGTCATCCTGAACCTTTAAAATTACTGCGTTTTCTTGCCACCAAACAAAATGTGATAGTGCAGCACCTCACTAAACCCAACCGTTCTTTAAAGTCAGAAATATATGAGGGGTGGATCGGCAAGAAGGACATGGCGGGATTAATTAAATATGTGGAATCTAATCAGCCTGCCGCGGCCATTGAGTCGGGCGTAGCGTCTTTCCCTCATAAATCTACTGTGGGCAAAGAAGCTATTCTCATGATAGAAGCGTATCGTGCAAGACCTTATCCTGTTGGTTTGGGGGGAAGCAGGAATGGTTATCCCCCGAATGTCTTCGGCAGGAACGCGCTGTTTAAAGAAGCAAGTCAGGAAGAACGTGTGCAGGAAATTCTGGGATGGTGGGAAACAGAAAAAAACGAAGCCGGATACTATGCCGTGCCTGTAGAATCTGAAACAACTGCCGAAATAGATGCCGGCAAGGATCACTCAAATGCGGCTATGGATTGGGACTGATTGAGATTATAAGCTTTTATTCGTGAAATCAAACTGTTGTATAAGGCCTTTTGTCCCGCCCCAGAATCCCTGTCACATCAAAATGTTCAAAAGTTGTCGGTTTAATGATATACTATCCATATGACACGGAAAGCCCTTCATAGATACGGTATTGTATTGCTCTCTGCCGTTATCATGATATCCGGGACGGCCTGCTGCTGTATTCGGGACGTGTACGCCAATCCGGGTACAGAAAAGCCCTATCGCCACTGCTGTCCGGATTCAGCAGGGCCGAAGGTGCCGGATGCCGGTCACGAATGCACTTGTCAGTCCCATCTCAAAGCTTTAGCCGTATTGCCGTCTGATGTCCGTCCGGAAAGTTTTATGGCTTTTGGGGAAGGCCTTCCGTATCCATCTGCCGCAAATCACGGTGACTTTGTATCCATCATTGGCTATGCTCAAAAAAGTCCCCTCAGCAGTGATCCTCCCATTTATATCCTGAATTGTGTTTATCGATGTTAATACCCCTTTTCAGGGGTAAACAATTTTTATCATTTCATATAATTCAGGAGGTTCCTTATGAAAACGATTATAGTTACATTCCTTATGGGTTGTGTATTGGCTATAGGGTCAGCCGCGGCTTATGCGGCTGCCTGCGGATGTCCGGTCTGCTCCGGTTGCGGCTGTGGCTGCGGGTGCTAGCAGCAGCCTTGCAGCAGGCCGGTCAGGGTGCCAGATATGTTTATATCTGGCACCCTTATTTTTGGGCCTGAACAATACGCATGAGTGACACTTTTGTAGGGGATCTTTAAAATTCAGGATCGGTTATTGCCGGGAAAAGGAATCCCGGCAGATTCTAGTCCGTTGTTTTGAGAGTCGACCCGGTGCGCCGTAAGAGGGGGCGGGACATTACAGAAAACGCCGTCTTACAGCAAAGGCGGTGCTGCCGATCACAAATAATATTGAACTGACAGGCTCCGGAACCACTGTGGCGGTGACAATGATATTATCAATTTTGCCAAAGTCATTTTCACCATTATCCAGCCAAAAAGCCACCCAAACGCTTTCTTCCCCTTCGGGGAGGGCGATATCCGTCTCGGTCTGCCAGAGAGGACTGCGGGCACTGAGGATTTGGGTCCATTCTGTGGCCCACCAATTTTCCGCGGCTGCGTTGTCCAGTATGGGGTGCCCTGTGTCGAAATTATCCGTAAAAAAATCTTTATAGCATCCGGATTCACCTTCTCCTGTGCAGGAGCCAAAGCCAAGCAGGGAAGAATTGGATGATAAATCTTCGATATAATATCCTACGACCAGCCTGTCTTGGAGGGGATTCGTGTGGTATGTTTTCCAGTCAAAACTCAGTTTAACGTCCGTCAAATTTGAGGTGTCCAAGTGGAACAGTAATCCGGCTTCATCTTCAAAATGGGCCACTTTTTCTCTGTCGGGGTCGCCTCCGCCGGCTAATTTCTGAATGGCTAATTCCTGATCAATTGTTCCGCTGTCAAAATATTCAAAACGGCCCCCGTACCAGATTTCATCAGCGCCTTCTGATAACGTGGGAATCCCTTCATTCTTCCATCCGGTGAGTAAATCGAAAACCGGGAAATCGGTATATCCGTCGAAATCTTCTGAGAATATTATTTCAGCCGAAGCTGGTTTTTGCAGGAGAAACAAACAAACCGAAATGATGATGGGAATCCATAATTTTTTGAACATGGGGCGCTCCTTTGGAAGGTTATATTTTAGAAAATACATTTATATATGATTATGCTAGCAGGGATGTGTAAAGCCGAGATGATAAGTGTATAAAATATACGTGAAGTTTTGTTTTCGGTTGCCGGAAATATTTAGTTTTATGGGCTGGGTAAATAAAAAATTTTTTAAATTTTCATCATGGATGTTGTCAAATATAAGTCTTTGTTAATCGGTAAGTTAAAATTTATCTGGGATGTCCTTTTGTGAGGCTGCCCATTTAGAAGTGAGGAGTTTTTTACTTGACAAGTAGTAATAATTACTATATAGTAATCATTCAAAACAAAGGGTGTGCCGTGGATGAATTCAGGAAAATTTGTCAAAAACATCAGCTTAAAGTAACTCCCCAGAGAGTAGCCATTTACAAGGAGTTGCTGAACGATGCCGGCCATCCGACAGCTGATACGGTGTATCAAAAAGTCAAAGAAGTCTTTCCGTCAATTTCTTTTGACACCGTTAACCGGACACTGATCCGTTTTACGCAAATAGGATTGATCGGGACAATTGAATGTTCCGGCCAAGGGAAGAAATATGACCCCAATCTCAAACGGCATCATCATTTCAAATGCATCCATTGCGGAATTATCCTTGACTTTTATCACAGCCCTTTTGATGATCTGAAAGTGCCGGCCGAAAAAATTATGAATTTTAAAGTTATAAACCGGAAAGTTGTTTTAACCGGGATATGTGAACGATGTTCACCGGGATATTGAAGGTGTCCGTGCGCCATCGATATCGGAAAGAAAATTTAGGCATAACAAAAGGCCGTAAACCATATTATGTAAGAGCAATGCTCAAAGAGCTGAAAAGAAAAATGAATTAAACAACCAGATAAGGAGGATTAAGATGGAACCACAATCATGTGAAAGAGTTCATATGCCGGTTATCGGTGAACAGGCCCCCGCATTCGAAGCGGATACGACACAGGGGAAGATTAGATTCCCTGAAGACTATAAAGGGAAATGGGTGATCCTCTTCAGTCATCCGGCTGACTTTACTCCGGTCTGCACAACCGAGTTTATGACTTTTGCGTCAATGGAAAAAGAATTCGAGGCCCTGAACTGCAAATTGATCGGTCTTTCCATTGACAGCCATTACAGCCACATTGCGTGGTTACGGACCATTAAAGAAAAGATTGAATACAAGGGAATGAAAAATGTCGAGGTGAATTTCCCTGTCATTGCTGATTTAAAAATGGATGTCGCAAGAAAATTTGGCATGGTTCAGCCCGCTGAAAGCGACGTCAGCGCTGTCCGGGCGGTATTCTTTATCGATCCCCAAGGTAAAATCAGATTGCTGATGTACTATCCTTTATCCACGGGGAGGAATTTTCAGGAGATTAAACGGGTTCTGATTTCCATGCAGACCGTGGATAAATATAATATCGCGACACCTGCGGATTGGATGCCGGGGGATGATGTGATCGTTCCCCCTCCCGGGAGTTGCGGTACGGCCAAGGAAAGAGTTGAAGGCGCGGATAAGGAAGGCATAAGATGCCTCGATTGGTTTATGTGCTTTAAACCGTTAAAGGTTAAGGAAAAGGAATTGGCGTCTATCTAGACTTTTCGTTTTTGAAGAATAAGGGCATGATGAGACAAGGGATTGTCATCATGCCCTTTTTGTTTGGGAAGGGGGCGCTGATTTAAAATATAAAAAAGATGACAGTTCCCGAAGCCCTGATAAAATTGAGATAAAGATTATAGAGATGAAGTCAGGAAGGGTGAGTTCAGTTCAGCCTGTTACCGGATATTTAGGAACCGGGATACAGAAAATCAATTTAAAATGAAAAGAAAATTATGCCCGTTCAAATGGACATAGCTTCTGTTTTATTCATCGCCTTGGGTTTGGCCATGGATGCGTTTGCCGTTTCTATTGCTTCCGGCGTGATTATAAAAAGACAGAAGGTTAAAAAAGCATTGACGTTCGGCGTGATGTTCGGCGGTTTTCAGATGGTCATGCCCGTGATCGGCTGGGGGGCGGGACACACATTCCGTTCCCTTATCCTGAATATTGACCATTGGATTGCCTTTGGCCTGCTTGTCGCTATCGGTATAAAAATGATATACGAAGCGGTAAGAATTGAACGCGTTGAACGGGCGGAAAAAGCAATGACAGGATTTATATTGCTCGGATTATCCGTCGCGACCAGCATGGATGCTCTGGCTGTGGGGCTCAGTTTTGCCTTTCTCCGTGTTTGGATTATTTTCCCCGCCATCGTTATCGGGATAATGACTTTTATTATGTCTTTCATCGGGATTTTTCTGGGCAGCAGATATGGAGAGCTGTTTGAGGAGAAGATTGAAATTATCGGAGGGGCGATCCTCATCTTGATCGGAGTCAGGATTCTGCTCTCTCATTTGTTGATGTAGGTGATGAAATTCCTTATAATCTGCGGAAATCTTCAGTTCATGTTATAATCAATGTATCCAGGAATAGTTTTAATATCCTTTCTGTTATGAGCATTTCTAGGAATGAGGTTGTGCATGCTTTGTAAGCCTTGTTATCTTAAAGCTTTAATTGTTTTTTTCTTTTTCTGTGCCGTGCGTCCGGCTTCCCCGGAAATTGTTGATAAAAGATACGGAACAGTCACCCTGCCAGACAGCGCTGTCTACGAAGGCGAATTCATGAACGGACTTTTGCATGGCACAGGGACGTTGGTCTGGAAGAACGGGGATAAATATGAAGGCCAGTTCAAGAACGGCCTTATGCACGGGAAAGGGACGTATGCCCGCCATAACGGCGAGAGGTATGTCGGGGAATACAAAAACGGACTTGCTGACGGGGAAGGCGTGTACCTTCACCCGAACGGAACGAAATATAAGGGTGATTTCTTTAAAAATCTTATGGATGGTTATGGTGTTATGACAACCCCGTCTTATCAGTACGTCGGGGGGTTCAAGAAGGGCGTATTTGAGGGCAAGGGAAAAATAACTTATAACAGCGGGGATAAATTTGACGGGTATTTTAAAGACGGCCTTTATTACGGCAAAGGAAGATTCATCTACAGTAACGGCACGGTCATCTCGGGATTTTTCAGAAAAGGGAATTTGGACGGCCCCGGGAAATGTGAATTCCCCAACGGCAATGTCTACGAGGGAAATTTTGAGAATAATGTCATGAACGGTGAGGGGACGTTGATCTATGCCAACGGGACAAAATATGAGGGTGAATTTAAAAACGGAGAGTTGTCCGGGAAAGGTAAGACGGAATTTAACGACGGCAGGACGTATAAGGGGAATTATTATCATAACGCTTTCTCCGGGAAAGGGAGCCTTTCTTATCCGGACGGGACTGTTTATGAAGGGGAGTTTAAAGACGGGGAGCTCTCTGGCAATGTTTTGATCCTTTATTCTGACGGGCGCAAATATAAAGGGGAAGTGAAAGGAAAGGAACTGGATGGGGAAGGTTTGCTGTTTTATGCGGACGGCAGCCGGTATGAAGGAGATTTCAAGGCGAGCAAGTGTCACGGGAAAGGAAAAATTATGTATGCCAGGGGGCATGCTTATGAGGGGGAATTTAGAAATAATATGTTCCATGGCCACGGTGTTTTTACTTATGCCAACGGGAAAAAATATGAGGGGGAATTTAAAAACGGGAATTTTACCGGCACAGGGGAGAGGATCCTTATTGATGATGAATAGGGCCTTATATTGACTTTTCCCTCTGGCAGGAGTAAGGTGAAAGATAAAAGGGTGATTTTCATTGAGAGGGTCCCGATGAACAAAGTTGCCGTTATTGTTCTCTTAAGTATGGCGCTTGGTTTTGCCCCTAATGAGTCCCGGGCGGAGATTCAGGACGAGGTCCACCGGATTATTTTTGAGCCTGAAAAGAAAAGAGAAAAGACCGAAGATGCTGTTAAAGTCCAAAAGACCCGCCGTGTGCTTCCTCACCAGCCCCGCGGCGTCGTGCAGAGGCTGCTGCGAAAGCGGGCCGTTGAGGAGCGCATCCTTAAAGTGAGCGAGTCCCGGCAGAACGTAAAAAGGATGCAGGAGAACACAGCCCGAATTCAGAGGCAGTTAAAAGAACAAAGAGCCGACGCCTATAAGACCTGGAAGGAAACCATGGTGGACAGAAATAAAGCTTATGAGATATACCGGGAAAAGGTTGAGCTTGGCAAACAGCAAGTCGCTGAAAGAATCGGACAGTATATTGAAAGAAAAAAAGTCCAGGAAGAGCGTATGCGGATGATTCAGGATAAGATAAGAAGCTTTTTTCACCGGTCGAATTACCTTGCGCGAGACTTGAAATTGTGATTTTTCTGCCCTTTTTAAGGCAAGTCATTCTGCCTTGCCCGTAATCCAAAACATGGCGAACGACAGGATGTTTCGATAAAAGCAATTCTTTATTTAAGGCGCCGGAGGGCCTTGGCCATGATGCCCCTCTATGGCCTGATGAGGGCGTTTTTGACCTGAGATCATGAAAAAACATATTCCATCACTCTTGCTTATCGCTATTATTCTTCTGGGGGCTGTTATCAGGTTTTATGGATTGCCGGAACAGTGTGTTGTTTTTTTTGACGAGGCTCATGTCGCCAACCGTATCGTCCAGTTAAGGCTGTCCCTTCAGAAGGGGTGTTTGAAATCGCTGGCGCCTCCTCGCTATATAGACCTTAAAATGCTGTGGATCCTTATGATCGCAGCATTGCGTATCTTCATCCCCAGTTGTTTTCTCGCCGGGAAATATCTTTCGGCCTGTTGCGGCCTGGCGACGATAGCCGCGGTCTATTTTTTTGCGAAGAGCTTCTACCGTTCGCATGCTGTCGGCCTTTTGAGTGCTTTTCTTCTGGCGGTGTCGTCCTATCATGTTTTTTATTGCCGGTTAATACTCCCTGATGCCGGGGCTATATTTTTTGTGCTTTTAAGTGTCTATGGATATTATGAAGGCATAAAAAAGGGGCTGTTTTATCAGCTTGCTGCGGGACTCAGCTTCGGGTGCGCTTTTTTGATCCATTACCGGACGGCGTCGGTATTGCTTCTTATCATCATGATGGAAGGATATTACTGGCGTCCCGGGAAAAATTTTTTCCTGAAAATGCTCGGCCGTTTGGCCCTGTTCGGCCTTTCTGCCTGCTTTGTGTGGGCTCTGTTTGAGATGTGCCTTTATGCCTTTACGGACATTTCTTATTTTGGTTTGCTGCGGTACTACGCGCAGAGATACTCTTCCTGGCATTTTGATCCATGGGCCTTTTACGCCTACGGGTATTTTCTCTCCTCCTACGACGGGATTTTGATAGGTGTTCTGATCTTGTTGAGCCTGTTTTTCCTGAGAGGCCGGTATCCGACATTTTTGTTTGTCGTCTTTATCCTTATTCAGCTGGGGTTGAGCTCCGTTGCCGTGTTTAAATTTCCCCGTGTTATCTCTCCCGCTCTTCCGTTTCTTTCCATAACGGCTGTCGCGGCTTTTTTCAATATGCTTGAAACCGTCAGGTCCCCGCGCGGGAAAAAAATTTGTATCATTTTTTTCGGATTGACGCTGATGGCCGGCGGATATAAAACTTTCAGGGAGGTCAGTCTCTGGCAGGGAGGCATCCGGAAGGCTGCGGACTGGCTAGGGCAATATGCCCCCGAGTCCGGCATTCTGGCGACCAATCATGTTATGTTGTCAGGGTATACAGCGCACCGGCCTCTGATCTTGCTTGATGACCAGAAGGAAGAACAGCTGGCAGACTATCTTCGCCAGGGCATACGGTTTGTCATAACGGACCCGCATAAATTGATTTTGGCGCAGCAGGCCATTTCCGAAGGGAAAAGGCCGTCCACATTAATTTCTTATGTCGAAGGGACGTGTCCGCCTCAGGCGTCGTTCCGGGCGTTCAACGATCGCTTGTTTGAGAGGGTTATGCAGGAACATGCATACCCTTCCTTAAGAAAAACGCTCCGCTTTTGGCGGCATGTCGACCCCCGGGAGAATCAAATCAGAATTTATGATTTGCAGAAATGTCTCAGTCAGGCAGGGCAGGAGCCTTGAGCTCCGAGCGGGGGAGCACGCCATATTTTTGTCATTGAATGTATTGTTTGATTTATTGCCCGTTTTGTGAGAAAATAGGCCTCATTTAGAAGGGCTTTTTTAGAAAAGAGAAGAAAGAAGAACAGAATAACATTTATATAAGAACTTGTTTAAAGAAAGGGTTTCATCATGCCAGACATCGTTCATAAAATTAATATTCATGCTCCGGCCGAGAAAGTTTATGACGCTATCGCTACGGTTGACGGCCTTAAAGGCTGGTGGACAGCACATGTCGAGGGAGAAAGCCGGGAAGGGAAAAAACTCGCCTTTCGTTTCCCGGAGACCGGCCCGGTCATGGAAGTCCTGGAGCTCTGTCCGCACGAACTTGTGAAATGGAAATGTGTCGGAGGGGAGGAAGAGTGGAAAGAAACAATTCTGACCTTTGAGATTGAAGAACGGGACGGTGTGTCAGACTTGTTTTTCGCCCAATCCGGCTGGGAAGACCAGTCAAGTTTTTACGCCCATTGTAATACAAAATGGGCTCTTTTCATGTTAAGTCTCAAGGAATTTTGTCAATCAGGCCACGGACATCCGTACCCCCTTGATATTAAGATTGAAAACTGATGCATTTCGAGACAGCCCTGCGTCGGGAAAAAATTTTTGAATATGCATGAAAAGATCCGGGATTTTGAACTATGAAGAAATATCTTGTTGAGCCGGGACAGAAAATAAAACTGGGCCGATGGGACCCGAACGATACCAGCGGCTTCCCGGAGGACAAAAGCAAGGCGAAGAAGGCTTTAAAACAGCTGAATAAAAAATTAGGAAAGCTGCAGGAAATATTATATGCCCAGGGGCGGCACAGAGTTCTGATCGTCTTGCAGGCGATGGATACAGGAGGTAAAGACGGAACGATACGCCATGTGTTTGAAGGCGTCAACCCGCAGGGCGTCAAAGTCGCGAGTTTTAAGAGCCCGACCCATGAAGAATTGGCCCGCGATTATCTGTGGCGGGTCCATGAATACGTCCCGGCCAACGGTGAAATCGTTATATTTAACCGTAGCCATTACGAAGATGTTCTGATTGTCCGGGTTCATAATCTGGTCCCCCAAAAGATTTGGGAACGGCGCTATGATCATATTAATGATTTTGAACGCATACTTGTTGATGAGGGCACGACAATACTGAAATTTTTCCTGCATATTGATCTTGATGAACAAAAAAGCAGGCTTGAGGCCCGGCTGAAAGAGCCGGACAAACAATGGAAATTCCGGATCCAGGATATTGAAGAACGCAGGAAATGGGATGATTATATCGCGGCTTATGAAGCTGTTTTAAGTAAAACGAGCACCGACTGGGCGCCCTGGTATATTGTCCCTGCCAACCATAAATGGTACCGCAATTACGTTATTGCCGATGTTATCGTGGAAACTTTAAAAAATCTGAAGATGAAAATTCCCCCGCCGGAAGACGACCTCAGCCATATTGTCATTCCATAATCTTTAGGAATGACCTCTGCTCTATTTCATATCCTTCCGTAACAGCTGTATTCCCATTCTTCATAATGTCTCTATTTTAAGTATTTATTGTTGACTTCTAAATTGAATCCGCTTAAATGATATTTGAGAGACTTTCCCTTGCTCCGAGAGGATAAAAGCATCCTTATCATTAACCCGCCAACCCGGAGGGCGAGCCGTGAAGAAATTCTTTCTGGTATTATCCCTGGTATTCTTTTCCTCTTTATTATGTCCTGCCCACTCCTGGGGGGATCAGCATGCGTCCAAAGAAAAATGTGTGAATGATCCGGACTGCGATGACGGCCTGTTTTGTAACGGGACGGAATTTTGTGCGGCTAACGGGAAATGTTATCAGAAGCTGGATATCCCCTGTGAATCCGGCCAGGAGTGTGATGAGGCGGCTGACAAATGTATAGGGAAAACCCTGAAAGAAAAATGTGAGGCCAAGGGGAAAAAAGCCTCCTGTTATGAGTCCGGGACGTACTGTTCTACGGTTGTTATAAAAGACGGAACCTATTGCTGCGAATGTCTCTCGATGGATAAAGGCAAGTCGTGTTACGACTTTGGTGATGATGTCGGTTCCCATTGCAGTACCTGCGACCGTAAGGACATGGCCTGTATTTCTTATACCCCCCCGGGATATAGACTTCAATGTAAAAAATGCGTCAAAAAGGGGGAAGAAGACAAAGCCAAATGCGGACAGCGTGAACTGCTGCCGGGATCATGTCCCGGGACATGTAGCAAGGCCAAGGAGAAGTGTTCCTACATCCCGGTGGACGGCGCGGCCTGCCATGCCTGTGCCCCCAAAAAGACCTGTTCTGACCTCGGCTACCCGGGGGATTATGACGCGTGCTGGGCGGTGTGTAAGGATAAAGGAAAGTGTGTCCGCAGAAGAACAGATGATTTTGATAAGCCGTGCTGGGAGTGTATAAAAGAGGGGCAGGCCGCAAAGTGCCAGAAAAAGGATATGTTTGCCGGTCTGTGTCCTGGCTCGTGTAAAACGGGTGAAAATTGTGATAATTTTTCCGTCGAGGGGGAAAACTGCCATAGATGCTGGCCTTCGGTCAACTGCCCGGTCGGCTATGTGCCGGGGCTTTGTTTGGACGGGACATGTGCGAAAGGAGAGATGTGCCTTCCCATCGATGGCCCGTGTTATCAGTGTAAAGAACGGACGGATGACCAGGAAGATGTTTGCGCGGAATGCGAGCTTTTTCCCGGCAGTTGTCCCGGCTCTTGCAAGATCGATGAGGGCCATTACTGTGTGGACGGGAGTGTGGGAAAAGCTGTGTGTCATGAGTGTAAAATAAAAGGAATCGAGTGTTATGACGGCTGGAAAGTCGGATTATGCAAGGAGGAAAACTGTCAAAAACTTTATCTTTGTGTGGCCGAGGGGTATTGTTACCAGTGCCGTGCTCCCAAGGAAGCCAAAAACGAATGTGAGAAGGGCGACATGTTGCCCGGCCCCTGTCCTGCCTGTAATGCCGCTACGGAAGTATGCATGAAGACTTATGTCGATGAGGCATCCTGCCATCTGTGTATCCCTAAAAGACTCGCTGATCAGGCATGTGACGAATACGAGATGTATGTGGGGCCATGCCCCGGGACGTGTCGCAGGCAGACAGAAAGATGCGAGGAGACCATGGTTCACGGGGTGTTCTGCCATACCTGTGAGCCTAAGCTTCAGCAGCAGGATTCCTGTCTGGAACGTCATTTAAGAAGCGGGCCCTGTCCGGGTACGTGTAAATATCCTTCGCGGCAGATGCCCCTCGCAACCCCTACCCCGGCACTCTACCCCGGCGCAGGAAAGGAAGAGGCTTCTCTTGACCAGATGTGTATCCCCCGCGGCGAAGATTGTCATCTGTGTTTTGATATCAAAAAGTTCAAGGCCACCTATGCGGCCGTAGTTATAGAAACGCTGTTGCCACGTTTTGTTTTAAATAAGGATTTTGATCCGGTGTCATTAAAAAATTTCTCGCCGAAATCAGTTATGGCTTTAGCTAAAGTCAACGCTCAAGAACTGGCAGAGATTGAAAAATTGGCTGCCTTGACCGGCGGAAAGGTTACGGTCGGGACCCTTGAGGATATGGCCGGCCTTCTTGCGGAGGGATTGGGAGAGAAACGACATTACACCGATGATTGTTTCAGCGGCTTTACTGTTAGAAATTTTGGGAAGACCCCTCCGGAAATATCCGGAGATACGGGCGCAGGTTCTGCTGAGTACGGGCAGGATGCGTCCCGGCAGATTCAGGTCGACGGCCCTGTTTTGGCCTGCGGGAAAACAAATGGCGAGAATGCTCTTGCTGTTTTTGGCGCTGATGGTTCTCTGGCAAGGAATATTTCTCAGGAAGAGCTTAAGAATAACCCGGCAGCGATTTTGGAAGCCTTGGAGAAAGCCGGCCAGGCCCAGAGTATTGTCGAATATATTCAAAAGGTTGCTCCTCAGGGACTATTAAAACAGGCGGTAAGTACATTAGTCAGCAAAATAGTCGAACCTCGTCCTTCGGAATTGGAGCAGCGCAGGAAGAAAAAGAATCAGGCCGTTTCTTTGGAGACCCCCAATGATCCGTTTTTCCTGGGACCCCAAAAGGCAAAAAAGAAAAAGCTCCTGGGGATATTCGGGGGCAGTAAACCGGAAGGTGGTTTGAACTTGGGGTTTGGAGAGATATCGGGAGGGGGAAAGAAAAAAGATGTTGAAAATCAATGGGGTTTATCCGTAATCGGCTTTACGCCTAAGTCGGATCCTGATTCGGCCTGGAATGTTATTGACGGGCAGGAGAAGAATGTCCTGGTCGCGGTCATCGACTCCGGATTGGATATGACGCATCCCGACGGCCCGGAATATATCTGGACGAATGAGAATGAAATCCCCGGAAACGGTCGGGATGATGACCTTAACGGGTATGTGGACGACGTGCACGGATGGAACTTCATCGATAATAGCAATGATTTGACCGACCGTAAAGGTCACGGGACATTTGTGGCCGGTATTATTGCGGCTAAAACGGATAACCAAATCGGGATAGCCGGCATTAATCCCGGGGCTGTCATTATGCCTCTGAAAGTTGCTGACGAAGAGGGAGAGGCCACAAGCCTTAATATTTACCGTGCGGTCCGTTATGCGGTCAATCACGGAGCCCGGGTGATAAATATCAGCCTGGGGAACCGCGGTGTTTCTGAAATGGAACAGGCGGCCATCAATGCGGCCTATGAACAAGGCGCGTTTATAACAGTCGCCAGCGGCAATGTGAACGAGAATATCTCGGAACACGGCCCGGCTTCTGCCAAAGGGATTTTCCCGGTAGGATCTTTGGATATGAACGGGGAGAGAAGCCCAATTTCCAACTGGGGGGCTAATAATGGGTTACTTGCCCCGGGGGAAGACGTGTATTCGTTGCGTTCCGTGGATTCATTTAAAAAAGGACGGTATAAAGGAAGCAACGCTTTGTATTATACTCAATCGGGAACGTCTTTTGCCTCCCCGATGGTTGCTGCGACCGCTTCTTTGATGCTGGCGCATAATCCTGCCTTTACGAACGAGCAGATTGAAGATATCCTCACGGCCACGGCCGTTGACATGTATTCCCCCGGCTGGGACGATCAGTCCGGGGCCGGCTTATTAAATGCTTCAGAAGCCTTAAGAACAGCTCCTGAAGGTTTAATAACTGTTAGGATTAATGAGTTAAGGATACAGAAACAGGAGCGGAAGAGAAGGATCGATTACGTGGATGTTTTTGCGACCGTGCGCGGTCCGTTTCAGGAGTTTACGATAGGTGTGGGAAGGGGCAAAAAGGCCAAGCGGTTTAAAAAGGTCGGCGGTCCTTTTAAAAGCCAGGCGCAGAATGACTGGGTTATGCGTATTGATGAATCACATTTGAGAGGCGGCAGGGAATGGACTGTGCAGATATCTGTTATGGATCAAGCCGGCAAAAAGGAAACCGCCCAAGCGCAGCTTATGCTAGCAGAATAAAAAATTTATAATTATCGGAAATAATAAAGATGAAATGATTCCTAACCCATGCCGATAGGTTCCCGCCTTTTTTAAAATAAAACTGTCTTGATGGAGATATCTGTCTTTTGGCCCGTGCTGTTATGGGTGTGTTGTTTTTGTCCTGCGGAATGTATAATTTTGTTGACAGATAGGATTTATTACTATATAGTATAAAATCTAATTAAGAGGAACATGTATAACCTGTATAAAGAATGGAGGTTAATCCCATGGGTACAAAAGGAAGAGCAATCGTCGGGGTCGATGTTAACGAACTTATAAAAGTCTTGAATAAAGCCCTGGCCGATGAATGGCTGGCTGTTTACCAATACTGGGTAGGTTCAAAAATCGCGGTCGGACGTATGAGAGGCATTATTGCCGGAGAATTGCAGGAACATGCTGATGAGGAGTTGAAACATGCCAACATGCTGGCTGAACGTATTCTGCAGTTAGGCGGTTCTCCGCTTTTGAGCCCCGAACAGTTGATCAAGGAGTCAGGCTGCGGCTATGATGACCCCACGGATCCTAACACCAAAACTCTGGTGAAGCAGAATATCAAGGGGGAGCAGTGCGCTATCGCTGTATATAAAAAGATCCTGGAAATGGTGGAAGGTAAGGATCCGATCACTTATCATCTTATCCTGGAAATTCTGGAAGATGAAGTTGAGCATGAAGATGACCTAGAGGCGATTCTGGAGGATATGCAAACCAAAGTTGAATAAAACATATTGAAGAAGCTGTTCTCAGCTGCATCGTTATTTTTTCGCTTGAAAAGGCCCCGGAGGACGTTTCCCCCGGGGCCTTTTTATTATCGCGAAAAAACCACGGCCATGAGGCCGTGGATGAAGCGTTTCCGAGGTCTTGGTTGCGTATGATACAATGGGTGCATGAGATATTTGAAGCAAGGACACACAGTTTACTATGCCAGATACCATATTGTCATTTGTACAAGATATAGGCGAAAGATATTGCGATGGGGTTCGGCGGAGTATGTCAAAAGATGCGTTTTGGGAGTGATGAGACGGTATCCTGAGATCATCATTGAAAAAGTAAATACAGATTTAGATCATATGCATCTTTTGGCATCAATTCCGCCGAAGATGGCTGTAAGTCATGCAGTAAATCTGATTAAGAGTAACACAGCAAAGCTGATGAGGCGGCGATATAAGTTTTTAGACAAGATGTATGTGAAAAAGGCAGGGATATGGTCAGCAGGGTATTTTGTGTCAACGGTTGGAGCCGACGAAGAATCGATAAAGCGATACATCGAATATCAAGGCCGGGAAGACCGAGGACAAACGCAGATAGAATTTTAGCTGCGTTTGCACAGTCAAAATAGTTAAGAAACCACGGCCGTGAGGCCGTGGAGTTTCATTCCGCGGAAGATCGTTTTGGAACAATGGATTCCTGATTATTAAATGGGATTTTTATTGGTGCGCAGAAAAAATGCTGATAAAATGAACTATATTTCACCGTTAACAATTTAAATCCCTGTCTTTAATAAGAGGAGAAGGTCTATGTTTAGAGACAACCCCATTGGTTCCATGCGCACAATAATATTATTTGCCTTAATTGTTCCGGTTATTATTTATTTATTGCATTTTGCTTATATAAAAAATAAAGAATCGGAAAGCCGGGCTAATGAGTGTCAGGCGAGCTGTATTGAACAGGGCCATGACGGGCATTCTTTTAAATGGGACATCTTCTCCGGCCCGCAATGTGAATGTTTAGACCAGAATTAACGGCGTTCGTCTGTCCTCCGGGTTGGGTGAGAAATCGTCCGAACCTGCGGCAGAAAATAACCTGCTGTTCCGATCCCCTGATTTTACATCCCTTTGCCCAGAAACATTATCCCGTCAGCTTGCTTCATCACGGATATCGGTGTTTTTGTATCACCCGTCTGTGTGGATGTCTATCTTATCAGTCTTATTGGGATTTATTGTCAGAGGCGTAATTTTTTTTCATGTCCCCATGATTGCGGTTATTCAGTCCGGGGGCTGTTCCCCGGAAAGTTGCCGGTTGCTTTTATGTCTTGACAAAAAGGCGTTTCGGTATAATATATAACAGATTGGTTATATGGATTCTTCTATGATGCAAGGGATTGAAAAAATATTCAGAATTTTTGCAGACAAAAACCGTATAAGAATTCTTTGTCTTCTTAAACAAAGAAAAATGTGCGTGTGTGAACTGGCCTATGTCCTGCAGGTAACTCAACCGAGCATCTCCCGGCATTTGAAAAAAATGAAAGAACTCGAACTGATCAGGGATGAAAAGGACGGGTTTTGGACGAATTATATTTTGTGCTGTGATTCAGACCGAACAAAAGAACTTTTGAAATGTCTGGCCCGCTGGTTGAAAGATGACCCGGTTTTAAAAAAGGACATTGTCAGGCTGAAAACAGCCGACCGGAGCAGGCTTTGCCGAAATTGAATTTTTCTGCGATAACCCTAAAAAAAGGAGCGATATTATGACGGATAAAGAAAAGAGACCAGAGGTGAAACAAAAAGGGTGGCTGGAACGCTTTATGGAGAAAATGGACAAGGCGATGGAAAAAAAGGCAAAAAATTCATGCTGTTGCCGGGGGAAGGGTGATCAGGACAAAGGACCGTCATGCTGCTGACATTTGCTGACTGGTTCGCTTATATGCTCCTGGGGCTCTCTCCGGAATCATCTTTGGGCAAGACTGTTCATTTTTTTATTTATGATTCTATTAAAATTATTTTTTTGCTTTTTTCAATGATATTTATTATGGGCTTTTTCCGTTCTTTCTTGTCACAGGAGAAAATTAAGGGGTGGATCAAAAAAAGGGCGCTGTCGGGCAATATTCTGGCCGCTTCTTTTGGGGCCATGACGCCATTTTGCTCCTGTTCGTCCATCCCGATATTTCTCGGTTTTTTAGAAGCGGGTATTCCCCTCGGGGTTACTTTTTCTTTTCTCATTACCTCTCCTATTATTAATGAATATCTGGTTGTTTTGATGCTGGGGTTTTTCGGCTGGAAAATCACATTCCTCTACGTATTAAGCGGGCTGCTGATCGGAACCGTTGCCGGAGCTGTCTTAGGTAAGATGGATTTGGACTCGTACCTTGTTGCGGATATGATCGCCAGGCAGCAGGTCCAGAAGCCGGTCCGTTATCCATCGCTTTTAAGCCGCATAGCCTACGGCTGGCATGAGGCTCTTTCCATTACAAGAAAGATTTGGATGTGGGTTTTGATCGGGGTCGGCATAGGAGCCCTGATCCACAATTACGTTCCGCAGGAAGCCGTCCAGGGCATTATCCAGAAAACCGGTATTTTTTCGGTCCCGATCGCAACAGCCTTAGGCGTGCCGATGTATGGCAGCTGCGCGGCTATTGTTCCGATCGCCGTTGTTTTGTTCCAAAAAGGCATCCCTTTGGGAACGGCATTGGCCTTCATGATGGCCATTGCCGCCTTGAGCCTGCCGGAAGCCATCATGCTTCGCCGGGCGATGAGATTACCCTTGATTATGATTTTTTTCGGTATCACGGCGGCAGCCATTATCCTGACCGGCTATATGTTTAATTTCCTTCAATCCGTAATTATTTAGTGTTATCATATGAAAAATGAAAGTTTTATTCGTCTGTGTTCATAATTCCGCCAGAAGTCAGATGGCCGAGGAGTTGTTGCGGATATGCGGGGGGGAGCATTTCGATGTGGACAGCGCCGGTCTGGCCCCCGGGGAATTGAACCCCTTTGTCGTAGAAGCGCTGAAAGAAGAAGGCCTTGATATCCGGGGGAAAAAAACGCGCGGTGTCGAAGATCTGATGCGGCAGAAGAAGAGCTATGATTATGTTATCACGGTGTGCGATGAAGCCTCGGCGGAACAGTGCCCTGTTTTTCCCGGGGATGTCAACAGGCTTCATTGGAGTTTCCCTGACCCTTCAAAGTTTACCGGCTCAGAAGAAGAAATCCTTCATAAGGTGCGGGAAGTCAGGGATGATATTAAAGAGAAAATTCAGCAGTGGCTTGAATCACAGTCCCCGTAAAGATGATAGTATCCTTTTTGGTTGAGTTCAAAAGGAGACGATGATGCCGGAATTTGAGGCCAGGGAAAAGGAGCAGTATGTTGATGCGCATAGGAATTTCTGCAAGGCGTTGATCCTTTGCGTGGTTTTCGTCTTTATTATCGTCTTTTTTGCCATCCAGAGAGGATTCTCCCAGAAAGAATGGCAGTATCTCAGTGCCGGCTTATCCTTTATCTATTTTAATTTTCTTGTATATACCAGTCAGCTCAGCGGCTTGCTGATCAAAAACCGATTAACGGCACATGCTCCGGCCGCCTGGCTTGTGGGCGCGTGTATCCCTCTTTTTAACCTTTTCGTTATAACCAGGCTTTTTTCTTTGAGCGGTAAGTTGCAAAAGGCCATGCAGGTCGAACGGATCCCGTGGGATGCCCGTTCCTTAAGAAAAAGGAACAGCCTGACGATGATCATTTCTTTCGGGATTGTTATTTCGGTGCTTCAGTGGTTTGCCGTGTCCAAAGTCAGTGTTGTTGACTCAGTAGAAAAGTTAAGAAGGGAAAGCCGGGCCGGACCTGATTATCAGGGCATGTTCCGGGAAGCGGCGCAATTGATGAATCAGGGGGAATTTTATCAGGGATTAAAGAAGCTGAGACACAGCCCCGGGATGCCGGATCAGGAACAGGAAAGATATGATCAACTCGTTAAGAACGGTTATCAGGGGCATGCTTTTGTTTTAAGTGAGAAGGCGTTGGTCGCAATTAAGAGCGGGGATTCTCTGGAAATTCAAAATTCATTAAACGAATATAAACAGTGGATGAATATCTATTCAGAAAAAATGGGGATTCCTAAAGATAAAATGGGCCGGCTGGTCCGCGCCATTGTAGATATCCAGGATGTTTTCCCCCCTCATCAGCAGGCCTCTCTGAAAGAGAAGAGAGATTATTGCCATGCTCAGGTCGACTCTCTGCTGTTGGAAGAGCCGGCAGGCGAATTGTTGAAATCTTTTGTCGATGTTTTGTTGTTTGACGCTGTCCGTAAAGCCGCCCCGGCACCCGCCCTTTAAATGACAGCCCTTTTATCCGTCCCGCTTTTGGTGTATTAAGGCGTCTGATATCTTTAATATTGTTGACATATCAATAATTGTATTGTAAACTAATATCGAAAGGAGGTGACTATGGACTATTTCAGGTCGTTTGGTATTGAAGTCGGGCAGGGGAAGTATCATGAAGAGGCCATATACGGTATTGTCTTATTATATAATCTGATTAACGGGGAAATCTCGTCTTTCCTGAAGCCCTATGAGCTGACTCCGGCTAAATTCAACGTTTTAATGACCATCAAGCATCAGGGAGGAAGCAGTGGAATAAGTCAGGTGGAGATCAGCAAACATTTGATTGTTACCCCGTCGAATATGACGCGGCTGTTAGATAAGCTGGAAAAAGAGAAGCTGGTGCATCGTATCTCTAACAAGAATGACAGAAGAGCCAATATTATTAAAATCAGCGAAAGAGGGGGCCGGCTGCTGGACAGCGTCTGGCCGGGGTATCAGAAGGTTCTGAGGCGTCTGGGTTCGCTGTTGACAAAAGCCGAGCAGAAGACATTTGATGCCCTGCTTATGAAATGGATTTCGGAAGTTAAAAGTGCCTGATGTTTTTATTGAAAGATTGATATGTCAATTATAAGATTTCACCCCGTTGGGATAACAGATATCGACAAGAGTTGCCTATGAAAATTTTGTTAATAATGCCGGATGCCGGTATCCATAAAATGAATATAGGGGGACATGCGGTGTCTTTTCGCGAAGCGCCGTTGACGCTTACGACATTAGCCGCGCTGGTCCCTCCTGAATTGAATGCCGAGGTCACAATTATAGATGAAAGCCTTGAGGCTGTCCCGCTGAAGCAGGATTTTGATCTGGTCGGCATAAGCTGCCTGACGGGCACGTCTGTCAGAGCGTATGCCCTTGCTGGCCACTTCCGGCGGCGGGGCGCGACGGTTGTTTTGGGCGGGGTCCATGTTTCCCTGATGCCTCAGGAGGCGGGACAGCATGCCCACAGTATTGTGCTCGGTTTTGCTGAACAGACATGGCCTCAATTGCTCCGGGATTTTTCTTGCGGAAAACTCAAAGATGTATATGAGTCTCACGACTCGCATCTTTCCGGCCTGCCCTGTCCACGAAGAGACTTGCAGAAACAGTGGGGCTACATGAATCCCTATACCGTTTTCGCTACCCGGGGATGCAGACGGTCCTGCGACTTTTGCGCGGTCAGTGCGGTTCCTTTCGGATGGAACACGCGTCCTGTTCACGAAGTGATTGACGAAATCAGGCAGATCAAAGCCCGGAGGATTGCTTTTAATGATGTGAGTCTGCTGGAAGACCGGGATTACGCGAAGGAGCTTTTCACAGCGCTCGCCCCTTTGAAAAAAGTCTGGGGGGGCTTATGTACAACGGAGATAGGCCAGGATGACGAGTTGCTTGAGTTGATGAGCCGCAGCGGATGTATTTATTTATTGATCGGATTCGAGTCGGTTTCCCAAAGAGCCTTGTATGGGATAAAAAAAGGTTTTAACCGTCCGCAGAATTACGCGGACCTGGTTAAGAAAATTCATGATAAAGGCATAATTCTGCAGGGATGCTTTGTGTTCGGTTTTGACCATGACGACCGGAATGTTTTCAAGGATACGGTTGACGCTGTCAATGAACTGAAAATCGACATCCCGCGATACGCCGTTTACACGCCGTATCCCCGAACAAGGGCCTATCAAAGACTCAAGGAAGAGGGGCGGATCCTTCACAATCATTGGTCCTATTATGATACGCAGCACGTTGTTTTTCAGCCCTCACAGATGAGCCCGCAGGAACTCGACCAGGGGTTTCGCTGGGCTTACCGGAAGACTTTTCAATATCCTTCCATTTGGAAAAGAGTCAGCGGGCTGGACCGGTCCTTTATGGTTAAATTCGTCGGCAATCTGGCTTACAGGCTGTATATCCATCGTTTATCCGTTGATCAGGACCGTTTCCCCGCAGAAATAAAAATATCTCCGGGCAGGAGGATGTCCTGATGTTTCAATATCCCGAGCCGGAAAGGGCTTGTATTTATGAAGATCACTCTGATCATGCCTGCTGTCGGCAGGAAAAATCATGAACCGTATGTCAGGTCATGGAAGATGGAGCCTCTGGCTTTAGCCCTGTTGGCCGGATTAACGCCTGAGGATATAGAGGTCCGGTTTTACGATGACAGGATTGAGCCCATCCCTTATGATGAGGCCACGGATCTCGTCGCCGTCAACGTAGAAACGTATACGGCGAAAAGAAGTTATCATATTGCCCGGGAATACCGGCAAAGGGGCGTTCCGGTTGTTCTGGGCGGATATCATCCGACGCTCGTTCCCCAGGAAGCAGGGCGGCATGCGGATGCCATTCTGATAGGCGAGGCCGAAGGCATCTGGGAACAGATTTGTGAAGACGCCAGGGCCAAACAATTGAGAACCGTTTATCAGAGGAACGATGCCCCTGTCCTGAAAGGATGCCGGGCCAAGAGAACGATTTTTAACCGGAAGACGTATCTTCCCGTTACGCTTATTGAATCGGCAAGGGGGTGTCCTTATGCATGCCAGTTTTGTTCTGTAAGCAGTTTCTTCCGGCATACATACCGGCCCCGGCCCATCCCTGAAATCATTGAGGAGATCCGGCAGATAGGTAAGAGCATCGTCTTTTTTGTCGACGATAATATCACCTGTGATCCTCAGCGGGCGAAACAGCTCTTTCAGGCCCTGATCCCGTTGAACATCAAGTGGATCAGCCAGGGGAGCATTGATATGGCGAATGACGAGAGTATGCTGACTCTTATGAAAGCCAGCGGCTGTCTGGGGGTTTTAATGGGATTTGAGTCGTTGGATCAGAAGAATTTGACGCAAATGGGAAAACAATGGAACCTGCAATACAGATCCTATGAGCAGGCTTTGCAGAGATTCCGGGACCACGGAATTGTGATTTACGGGACTTTTGTTTTCGGATATGATCAAGACACCCTGGATACGGTTCAAGAAACGCTGGAGTTTGCGATAAAGCAGAAAATGTTTTTGGCGGCGTTTAATCACCTTGTCCCGTTTCCCGGGACACCTTTGTATCGTCATTTCAAGTCTGAGGGACGGTTGTTGTCTGACAACTGGTGGCTCGATCCTCGGTACAAATTCGGAGATGTGGCTTTCCATCCCCGGAAAATGTCGGCCGAGGATCTTTCCCGGGCCTGCCTGAGAGCCAGGCAGCAGTTTTATTCTGTCCGGTCCATATCCCAACGGTTTGACGCCCGCAGCAACTGTCACGGTGTTTCTATGTTATGGAACTATATTTTATATAATTTTTTCTCCGGGAGAGAGGTCGACAAACGTCAGGGCCTGCCTTTGGGGAAAGGATTGAATTAGGGATAATTTTATGGCCCGTTTTCATTTTGAATTGGCTCGCGAGAAAGATGATGCCCAGCTCAGGGCTCTGCTTCAGGCGTCCCCTATGGAGGGAGAGGTCTCGCTGCTTTTCACCCGCGAACCGAATTACTTTCAGGCTGCCTGTACGGAAGGGGTATGGAATCAGACGATTGTCGTCCGGGATCAGGCGGCGGGTAAGATTGTCGGTTTGGCCAGCCGTTCAGTCAGAGAAGTCTTTGTCAACGGGAAACTGAGCCGGGTCGGATATTTGGGGAGTTTGCGTATCAGCCGGGCTTGCCGGAACCGGCTGATTTTAGGCCGCGGGTATCATTTCTTAAAGCAATTGCATGAAGATAAACGCGCCCGGATTTATCTCACCACAATTATGGCCGACAACACCCGCGTCAAAGAGGTCCTGGTTTCCGGCCGGGCCGGCTTACCGCATTATCATGATATCGGTCAGCTGAATACCTATGTTATCCCCCTGGCGCATAAGAAACTTCCTCCGACGGGGATAAAGATTACCAAAGGTTCCCCGGACATGCTGGACCAGGTGGAGGCCTATCTGGGCCGGGAGGGACCCCGCAAGCAGTTTTTCCCCTTCTTTGATAAGGAAAATTTTAAAACGTCGGGGCCGTTGTTGCGGGATTTGAAGATCGAAAATTTTCTTATTGCCGTAGAAAACAACCGGATCCTGGGCGTCTGCGCCTGCTGGGATCAAAGCCGTTTTAAACAGATTGTTGTGCATCAATATCAGGGCAGGATGAAATTCATCCGGCCGCTCTATAATTTCTGGGCGAAACAGAAAGGCTATCCTGTGTGGCCCCGGGCGGGAGACTCTTTCCGGTATTTTTATGTCAGCTGGCTTGCCGTGACAGAGGACCGGCAAGAAGTCAGTACAGCATTGTTGCGTGAGGCCGCTGGGGAATTCTTAAATAAGGGTTATGATTTTATGATGATCGGATTGCACGAAAACGACCCCTTGAATAAATCCGTTGCCGTATTCCCGAACCTGAAGATAGGCAGCCGGGTTTATGTTGCCTGCTGGCCCGACGGCGACAGGGATTTTCAAGGTTTGGATTCACGGATCCCTTATATTGAACTGGCGACATTGTAAAGGAAACACGATGAAAATTCTTTTAGTTCAGCCCGGACATTATAATTTTCAAACCGGCAGGCTTTACAAGTCGAGGCACAAAAAAGGCTTGTGCCCCAGTTTCATCCTGCCGTATTTGGCTTCTTTTTTCCCGCGGGAAGCGGATATCACGCTTATTGATGAAACCCTGCAGGATATTGATTTTGATGTCCCTTATGATTTGGTTGGTATTTCCGTTAAAACACCGCAGGCTCAAAGAGCGTATGAGGTGGCTGCGGAATTCAGGAAGAGGGGTGTCTTCGTCCTCTTGGGCGGTTACCATGTCAATCTCTGTCCGGATGAGGCGGCCGGATTCGCCGACGCGGTCATCTGCGGAGAGATCGAAACCTCCTGGGATGCGTTCTGGAACGATTTTGCATCCGGCTGCGTGAAACAGCGGTATCTTTCTCCGGAACGTTTTTCCATGCAGCAGATGCCGTTCCCCCGTTTTGATTTGTTGAATTTGAAGTTGTACAGCGCTTTTTACGGGACTAAAATTCCTTTAGAAACTTCGCGGGGCTGCGTGAATCATTGCGCGTATTGCTGTACCCCTGAGGTCTACCGGGGGGGGATCCGGTACCGGCCCATAAAGGAGGTCGTTGAGGATATAAAACGCTTCCTCAAAGATTATCCGGGGATCAGGCAGCCGCTTTTTGTTTTTGTTGATGATAATTTGACAACGTCAAAAGACCGGGCCATGCGCTTATTCGAGAGCCTTCGGCCGCTCCGTATTCACTGGTCGGGATATTTTTCCTATCAATCCTGTCAGGACGAGGAGCTTGTTGCCTCGGCATCCCGCTCTGGCTGCTATTCCGTTTTTGTGGGGCTGGAAAGCATTAATGACGAATCGTTGAATTCGGTTAATAAAGGATTCAACACGGCGCAGGATTTTTCGGCGGTGTTAAGGAGGCTGGAGAAGCACAGGATCATTCTTGTTTTGGGAATGATTCTGGGGTTCCTGGAAGATGATGAACAAACTTTCGTGCAGACGAAAAGATTTTTAACGGAACATTCCGTGCCGATGATTGTGCTCAATCCCTTGTATCCTTTCCCCGGGACCCCGGTTTACCGGACGTTGAAGCGGCGGCGGCTGCTTACGGATGAAAAGTTCTGGCTGAAAAAACACAACCCTTATGCCCTTATTCGGAATGAAAATTTTTCCGGCAGCAGGTCTTTGCAGACAGCCATAGAAGAACTTTTAGCCCAGATGATGACTTTACGGTCCATTCTTCACAGAACGAAAAGGAGCGGGCCTTACCGTTGGCCTCTCCTGGTGCATAATGTCGGGATTAAAATGTTATTGAAACAAAAAGGTATTTTTGCCTTCACCTAATAACCGGACCTTTGCCGGATTGAGGGGCGACCATGAAACTCCAAGGGCGTGTTGTGAATATTGCCGAGCTGTTGCCGCAGGAGAAGCAGAGGATGTTTGAAATACTGGCGGCGTATTTTGAAAATGTCTCTGCGGAAAATTTCTCCCGGGATATGGAAGAAAAGGACTGGGTTATTCTTTTGCGGGATAAGGACACTCAGTGTATCCGCGGATTTTCAACGCTGCGGTTAATGCAGGAGGAGGTCCTCGGGCAAAACGTGTGGGCGGTCTTTTCCGGGGACACGATCATAGAAAGAGAATTCTGGGGTGACAGCGAGCTGGCAAGAGTGTGGCTTGAGTTTATGCTCTCTCTGCGGAGAAAATATTCATTCCCGAAGTTTTACTGGTTTCTTATTAGCATGGGGTATAAGACATACCGGTTTTTGCCGGTGTATTTTAAGAGATTTTATCCCTGCCATGGTCAGGTCATTCCTGGCTTTGAAAAACAGGTGATGGACACTTTGGCTTACGCAAGATTCGGGTCGCAGTATAACGCGGAAACCGGCGTCATTCATTTTGAGCAGTCCAGAGAGCGATTAAAAGAAGGCGTGGCGGACATCGATGACAGAAGACGGCGGAATCCTCACGTCCGGTATTTTTTAAACCAAAATCCTCATTATGGTCTGGGTGATGAGCTGGTTTGCCTGGCGGAAATATCCGAAGATAATTTGAAGCGTGCCGCCTACAAGGTGATGGGGGAAAGCGTCGTTTGAAAATCATAAGGAGCTTTTGTTGAAAATTGTTCTTATTTTACCTTACGATTCGACATACAGGTTCCGGGACGGAAGCTTTACCCGGTCTATTCTTTACCCGCCGTTGACCTTGACGCTTTTGGCGGCCCTGGTCCCCGAAGAATTGAATGCCGTTGTCCGGATTGTCGATGAAGGGGTCGAAGAACTGCCTGAGGACCTGGACGCCGATATCGTAGGCATCAGCGCGTGTACTGCGACCGCCCCCCGGGCATATTTTTTGGCGGATAAAATAAGAGCCGGGGGCATCCCGGTTGTTTTGGGCGGGGTGCATCCGACGGTCCTGCCTCAGGAGGCGGCTGAACATGCTGACTGTGTCGTTATTGGTTTTGCCGAAAAGAGCTGGCCGCGGCTGTTGCGGGACTTTCAGAAAGGGCAGTTGAGAAAGTATTATGACGATCAGCCCGAGACATATTTAGCCGGACTTCCGCACCCCCGGAGGGATTTATTGAAAAAAGACCGGTATTTAACAACCCAGACGATCATGGCCACAAGAGGCTGTCCGAACACGTGTCACTTCTGCGCTGTCCCTGTGGCCAGACGATTGCGTTATTACAAGAGGCCGGTTGAAGAGGTCGTGCGGGAAATGCGAAGCATGGAAGGAGGGCCTTTTATTTTTCTTGACCCGAGCCCGACGGAAGATCTGCATTATACGAAAAGCTTATATGAGGCCATGATCCCGCTGCAGGTGAAATGGGTCGGTTTATCAACGGTCAAGATCGCGGAAAATGATGAACTGCTTTCCCTGGCTGTCCGGAGCGGATGCCGGGGGCTGTTGATGGGCTTCGAGACCATTTCCCAGGCGTCTCTGCGGAGAATGAGTAAAGGGTTTAATCAGGTGAAGAAATATCAGACGCTTGTCCGTAAACTGCATGATTACGGAATTGGAGTTATGGCGTGCATCATCCTGGGTTTTGACGAAGACGACCCTTCGGTTTTTGAACGGACCCTGGAATTTGTTAATAAAGTCAAAATAGATCTGGTGCGTTATACGATCTTCACCCCTTTTCCCGGAACGGCTGTTTACCAAGAATTAACGGCCGGCGGCAGAATCCTTCACCATGACTGGGACAAATATGATTATGAACACGCGGTGTTTCAGCCCGCACGCATGACGCCCGAACAGCTGCAGAATGGTCTCTCGTGGCTCTGGACGCATACCTATTCGTTGAAATCCATCATGCGAAGAACGCTTTTTCATCCCCATTTGCCATGGGTGACAGTGCCCGCGAGTTTCAGTTTCCGCCACCACTCCAGAAGATTAGTCAGGTATTATGCGGAGGCCTCGGCCCGGGATCTCCCTGAACAAAAGGTGGCCGCCCTTGAATTGTCTTAGACTTTATTATTTTTTGCTGAACAGCTTATGGGTCCTTATCTGCTGGCTCCCCGCCGTGAGGTTCGGGTTCGGCTGCCGGGCCGTGGCCAAGAGGCAGGAAGATATTTTAAGGCGCATTATCGCCCGCAGCCGTTCCACAATTTTCGGGGCGGAGCATTCTTTTTCCGCTGTCCGCCGTATCCCGGATTTCCGCGCGCATGTCCCGTTAGCGACCTATCAGTCATTTATGCCTTACATTGAAAGGATCCTGGCCGGAGAGCCGCAGGTCCTGACAGGGGACCCGGTTTTCTTGCTTGAACCTTCCAGTGGATCCGCAGAAGCGTCAAAATTAATCCCTTACACCAAAAGCCTGAAGCAGGAATTTTTAAACGGCATACGGCCGTGGATTTATGATCTTTACCGGCAGCATCCTCAGCTGCTTTTCGGGAAGGCTTACTGGTCCATCAGCCCGGCCATTGAGTTTGATTCTCCGGAGAGCCGTATCCCGGTCGGATTCCGTCATGATAGTGATTATTTAAGCGGTTTTGAAAAAAGATTGATCGAAAAACTTCTGGCTGTCCCTGGGGAGGTCAGCCGGATAAAACATATTGACGCGTTCCGCTATGTCACGGTTTTATTCCTGCTGGCGGAGAAAGACCTTTCCTTCATTTCTGTTTGGAATCCGTCTTTTTTATCCTTGTTGTTAGGCTGCATCGGGACATATGCCGGGGATTTCATCCTGGATATCCGCTGGGGACAAATCAACCCTGCTATTGATATCGATCAGGACACCCGCGCCGCGCTATACCGGTATTTAAAAGCCGATAAGAGAAGAGCGGGAGAATTGGCTGATATTTTTAAGGAATTCCCTGACAGCGAAAGTCCCGTTGCCGCAAGAGCGGTCTTGCTGAAAAGAATCTGGCCGCATATGCACGTGATCAGCTGCTGGGCCGACGGGCATGCCGGGACCGCCCTGGAAGAACTGAAAACATGGTTCCCGCATGTTCATATCCAACCCAAAGGCTTGCTCGCAACAGAGGGGCTTGTTTCTTTCCCGCTCGCCGGGCATCCGGGAAGCGCCCTGGCGATTCATTCGCATTTTTTTGAATTCATTGAACACGATCGTTCCGGCTCATCCGGGCCCCCGGAAAGTCCGGGCATTCGCTTGGCCCACGAACTGCGAGAAGGCAGGAGATATTCGGTCGTCATAACGACAGGGGGAGGACTTTATCGTTACCGCTTAAGAGATGTGATTGAGGTGGTCGGGTTCTTCCGGCAGTGCCCGCTCATTCGTTTTGTCGGTAAAGAAGACCGGGTTATAGATTTGTTCGGAGAAAAAATGAATGCCTGTTTCGTTGACCTGCAGTTGAAAGAAATTTTCCGGAAATATTCTCTTCATCCCAAATTTTACACAGTTATCCCGGAAAGATTCCCGTCCCGGCAGGCGGCCAGGTATGTTTTATTGATACAGTTAGAGCCGCAGGAATACCGGGATTTGGAAAGCGTTCTTGAGGACCTGGAAGAAAGACTGCAGAAGAATTTTCATTACCGGTATTGCCGTCAGCTGGGGCAGCTCCGTCCGTGCCGTTTGTTCCTTATCGATCCGGAAGAACGTATTCAGGAGAAATATCTGCGTTTTTGTCAGGGGCAAGGTCAGAAATTAGGAGACATTAAAACAGCCGCTTTAGTGCCTTTTGAAGATCTTGTCAGAGAATTTTCGGGTTTTTATTTAAAATAATATTTTTTAGGTCATAATAAGTGTATATCTATCAAAATGCCCTATTAAAAAGGAGGGGATCATGAAACAACATCTTGTCCTTCGGTTCATGTTGGGATGGGTCTTTGTTGTTAATATGGCCTTAGGCCTCATCTGCTTTATTTCCGGCCCTTTGGCGGTGAAAGTCGGGGCTGCTTTGTATGGGGCAACGCTGACCCAGGCCAGCCCCCAGACATATTATATCCTGCAGATGATGGGGTGTTACCTTATGGCGATTGCCTTTATGGCGTATTTTGCGTATAAAGACCCGGTTAAATACAAGGTGATTATCTACGGAAATATCCTGTGGCTTTTATTGCGTAGTCTGCAGAGATTCGCCTTTGCTCCTGCTATTCATCAGGCCTTCAATGTCCCTTATGCCAGGATATGGCAGAACGGTATCTTTGTTTTCATCGTCGCTTTGGTTTTGTTTCTTCTGCGTCCGAAAGGAGAATCATCATAGCTGACAGCCGGAATGCCGAAGGAATTTGATATTTTAACGCCGTAACTTTTGAGCAAAGTTGCGGCGTTTTGCAAAACAGAGGAAGATGGGCCCTGAGCCGGGATTTTTTGTCGGGCTCAGTTTTGAACATGCCGGCCCGTAATATATGTTTTTTAGGGAAGACACCGGACATTTATGAAAAGATATGACGGGCAGATCAAGGTATGGTTGATCGGGATATTGAGTTTGCTTGTCGTGAGGTCTTCAGCGGCTACGGTCAGCCCCCGACAGCTTCCCCGGCAGGAAGGGGCCGTGTCCGCCGATATCCGGGAAGCGCGGCTTTATTTAAAAGAACAACTCTCGCAAGCCTTAGAGAATTCAATGATGACGGATGAATTGATGGCGTATATTCAGAAAAGATTCCCGGGGGAGCCGGAAGAATACCCGGCTATTGTTCTGGCTTATTACGGAACATTGCGGGGGCTGCAGGCTAAATTCGCTTTTAATCCGCAGAAGAAACTTGCCGGATTGACAGACTGCCTGAAATATCTTGATAAGGCTGTCCAAAAACCGGAGGTCGACCTGGAAGTTTTCTTCCTGAGGTTCTCTTCTTTTCATCATCTGCCGCCATTATTAGGAATCCCGAAAAGACGCGGGGAGGATATTGACAGCATTATATCTCTGCTCGTTGAGCAGGACTATCATGTTATTGATAAGGAGTATCAGTTGGTTATGATTGATTTTATGCTGCAGAGCCGCCGATTGAAGCCGGCACAGCAGCTGCGTCTTGAGAGTTTGAAAAAGAAGCTGCAGGGGCCTTCCCGGCAGAAAGATTAAATTCTTTTTTGATCCCGTTCTTCAGGGATGTTGGGCCTTCTGTTGACAGAGTGCGTTAAATGGGATATTATTGGCATATGCTAATAACAGAGGGCGTGAGTGACCAGGCCGTTTAAATCAAGAAAAGTGTGCTGTCATCCGGGAGCCACTTATTTCAAACCAAGAGGCATTCCTGTGGCTCAGATGGAAGAAGTCTGCCTGACCATGGATGAACTGGAAGCTTTACGGCTTGCTGATCTGGGAGAGCTTTATCAGGAAGATGCGGCCAAAAGCATGGATATTTCCCGGCAGACGTTCGGCAACATTCTTAAGACAGCTCATAAGAAGATTGCTGATGCGCTTTTGAACGGGAAGGCTCTAAGAATCAAATCCAGGAATAACGATACCGTCATGCATGTCAGAATGTCATGATTCAAAGGAGAGAAGAATATTATGAGAATGGCTATCCCTGTCACAGAGAATGAAAATTTAAAATCCAAGATTTTTGCCCATTTTGGGAGCGCACCGTTATTCCTGATTTATGATACCGATACCCGTTTATCCGAGGTTGTGCAGAATTCAGATTCCGGCCACGAGCACGGTACGTGCCAGCCTATGGGGCAGTTGCAGGACAAGAAAATTGACGGGGTTGTCTGCGCCGGCATGGGGATGCGGGCGGTTCAGAAGTTTAATGAAGCAGGAATAAAGGTCTATAAGGTCGACTCCTTGGACAGGACCGTCAAGGACGTGTCTGAATTGTGGCTCGCGGGGCAATTAGCGGAAATGACAGTGGAAAATGCCTGCCGGCAGCGTCATTGCCACTAAAAAATTTTATGTAAAGCCTTTTCCGTAAAAGGATAAGAGTATTTGTCTGATAGCGTCTATTTTAAAATCGGCATTTTATTGGTATAATTTTTCTAAAGTTTATACTGGCTTACCGGGAAGAATGCCTGGTTGGGAAATGCTTAAGAAAGTTCTGGCGCTTTGAATGACTCCAAGGGTTCTTCGTTTATTTAAGGGGCAACGTTAAAGGTCGCGAAGCTTTTTTGAGTATAATTTAAGGAGAATGTTCATGGAAAAAAATATTTCAGGAAAACAGCAGCAGGGGGGAGCCTTTTCATCTTTTAAATTATTCTGGCTGCGATGCCTTTTGATATCTGTGTGGGTCATGCTGGGGATCCCGGCCGCCGGATATCCCTATTATTTTTATGAAAAAGAGGAGACCCGCACACCCAACGAAATACGCAGAGCCGAGATTGCCGACTTGTATGCCGGCTACAAAAGGTTGCAGTTCCAAAACGCCAAGGAAGTTACGGTGGCAGAGGCCCTGAAATCCCTCAAGAATAAAAAAACCATTTTAGTGGATGTCCGGACTCAAAAGGAACAGGATGTTTCCCAGATCCCTTTTGCCGTAACACAAAAGGATTTTGAACAAGACAAAGACAAGTACTTGGGTTATGTTATTATCAATTATTGTACCATCGGCAGCCGCAGCGGACGATATACAAAGAAACTGATGAAAGAAGGATATAAGGCTTACAATTTGATTGGCGGTATTCTCCTTTGGGCTCATGAAGGGCAACCGTTGGTGAGGGATAATAAAGCAACGAAAAAACTTCATGTTTATCAGGAAAAATGGAGCCTTGCCCCGGAAGGGTATGAGGCGGTTTATTAAGAATTAAAATCGAGATCAAAAAGCCGAAGCCGGCCAAGCTCCTTATTAGAATAAGCTCTCCTCAGGGCCGTATTCGTTTGTTCAGGATGCATCACCACAAGAGACTGGATTCGTGTTTAAACTCTATTTCATTATCTGTTTTGTCTCGTTTTACGCGATCAATCTGGAACTTTTTCTAACCAGGATTCTCAGCCTCAAGACCTGGAACCATGTGGTCTATATTGTCATCCCGTTTGCTATCCTGGGTTACGGGATAGGGGCTAATATCGTTTTTATCCTCAAAGATTATCTTTCCAGACTTAAGCCGGATAAGGTTATCGGCTATGCTCTTATCAAGATGGCCTGCTACGGTTATATTTGTACTGTGGGGATCGGATATCTTCCGATTTGCGTGGACGACGTTGCTCAGATATTGGTGAGTTTCTCTTCGATGTCCGTTTTGTTATGGGCCTACACGTTGTTTGCCGTTCCTTTTACCCTGATAGGATTCCTCATCGTTTATGTGTTTACGTTTCACGCCACGCGGTCGTCAAGATTGTATTTTTTTGATCTGCTGGGGGCCGGGACCGGGGCCTTCATGTTTTTTTTCCTGATCAATTCCTTTCAGGTGACACATTCGCTGCTGTTGCTCTGCTGGGTGTGTCTATTTTTGGCTTTCTGGACCCTGATCCCGAGGAAAAGAATCATACTGGCTGTCATTTTTCTGGTGGCCATCCCTTTTATTTTTATGACGGTCCCGGAAACAGACGATTATACGATCGACAAGAATAAAGGGTGGGAATGGATCCCGGGAGCCTATAAGCCGCATCAGTACGAACGTCTTTTGTCGCAATGGCATCCTTTGGGCCGGACCGATATCTTCAGGATGGTTGATCCGCAGGCTCAGGAACTGTTGTCCTCAACATCGATAGGCACCTTTGAAATCAATGTCATCCCCCGGCCGGAATTTTCCTACATAACAACGAATTATTTGGCCGGCGCGCCTATTTACCGCCTCTCTCCGGAAGGCCTGGCCGAACACCGGTCAAAGCTCAGATTGTTCAGCCAGGGCATGGAAGTGCCCTATGTGCTTTTTGATCGTCCGGATGTCGTTATCATCGGCACCGGCGGAGGGCGGGATATTTTCATGGCGAAGAGTCACGGAGCCGGGACAATTCTTGGTGCGGAAATTAATCCTGCCATTGTGCAGGCCCTGTCTCCCGGAGGAAGGATGTATGAATACTCGGGAGGCGTTTATACTCTGGACCAGACAAAAGTTTTCAACGTGGACGGCCGTCATCTCGTGAAGAATTTGCCCCCGGATTCTTTTGATTTGATTGTTTTGAACGGGGTTGATACGTTTTCGGGGTTAACCTCCGGAGCGTATGCCTATGCCGAAAGTTACCTTTATACGAAGAATGCCCTCCTGGATTATTTGCGCGTTATTAAAGACGACGGCGTCGTTAATTTTAACCGCTGGCTGTTCCCGGAGCAGCCCCGGGAGACCTTGCGTCTCTATGCTATCGCCCTTGACGCTTTAAAGGAAACCGGTGCCGCCAGGCCCTGGGAGCATATTATTATCGGGGATCATGTGACCTGGTGGTCGATTATCTTAATTAAGAAGACCCCTTTCACAGCGGCGGAAACCGCAAAAGTTTTTGATTATTTCAGGAAGCACCGGACGGTCCCCGTTTATCCCGGGGATATTTGGACAAAAATCAACAAACACCCCGTCAATTATTTCAGCCAGTATGCCCGGGACTTTCAAAATGACCGTTTAGCCAAATGGCGAAAAAACTATCCCTATGATATTTCTGTTGTGACCGATGATGCCCCGTTCTTTTATAAATATTACAAACTGAATTCGTTCAACCCTTTTAAAGTTTCGCACCATCACCATTTGGGATCCATCATGTTTATGACGCAGATCATTGTGTTGCTTCAGGCCCTTGTCTTTATTTTGCTCTTTATTTTATGGCCGTTGTGGCTTTTTAAAAGAACCAACATCCGGGCCCTGCCTTCCGCGAGCATCCTGCCGTTTATTTCCTACTTTGCCTGCCTGGGGTGGGGATTTATGTTTATTGAGATCCCCATGATGCAGAAGTTCGTTTTGTTGTTGGGCAGCCCGATTTATTCTATCAGCATTATCCTGGCCATGTTGCTTATATCGGCGGGTATCGGGAGTTATGCGTTGCCTGTATTGGAGAAGATTTTTAAGAGCCACTTGAAACTGATTTATACGGCCACAGCCCTGCTTGTCGGCTATCTCGTCTTTCTCATGACTATCGGCCCCTCGTTAACTGAGCAGGCGCTTGGTCTGGCCTTTTTGGTGCGGGTGGGGATTGTCGGTGTCTTCCTGCTGCCGCTGGGCTTTCTCCTGGGGCTGTATTTCCCCCTGGGACTGCATTTGATAGGGCGAAAGGTGGAGGAAGCGATCCCATGGGCCTGGGGGATTAATAGCGGGTTCAGCGTCTTTGCTTCGATGCTGGCGATTCTTATCGCTCAATTCCTGGGGTTTAATGCCATATTGATATTGGCCGCAGGAATTTATATCCTGGCCCTTTTTTCCTACCGTTGTCTGGTGCAGGGACTGCAATAAACCGTTGCCGGGTTCGCTTGGTTCCGGCCCCTTATCATATGAAATATATTGAGGAAGAATAAAATTCTTCAAGAGAGGACTTCCCGGGAGTATAATAAAAGCACAGCCCGGAAAGAGCGTGCCGTGGCTGAATAAATAATAACAAATAAAAGGGGTGATTCTTCAATAAGACAGATAAGGAGATTTTATGCCAGAGCCGAAAAAAGAAACCTGTTTTATCCATTTCATGGACGGATCTTCCATGAGTTTCCAGTTTGATGCCCCGCTAGACGACACTCTTTCCGTTGCCAACCAAATTCATAATGTCATAGATAACAATATTATGCGTTTAGAAGTGGACCGCAAATTGGTTTTTATCCCGATTGCCAATATCCGGACGATTGAAATTGTGCCGGCGCCTTCTAAATTGCCGCCCCAAGTGCTAAAAGGTGCCAGAACGGTATCATAGCCCTTCCGTCGCGAATGACCCATCCCTGATTTTGTCCCCACGGTATTTTCCCTGCCATGATAAAGAAAGATCACAAGGTCATAGACTTTTTGAAGATAACGTACTACTATTTAATTATATTTTATTTTGCTTAGGTGTTTTGCTGGATAAATTCTGATCTCCCTGTTTTTGTTTCCCGAGGAGCCATCCCATGCTTTTCAAGCGCACAAAAGTTACTTTGCTCAAATCCATTCTTATTACGATCATTTGCGTCCTGATTTCCGTGTTGCTCACGACGTTTATCTTTATTATTTTCAGACTCGACACAATCGGATTTAGAGGGGCTATCTATATTTCCATTATGGCCCCGATTGTCTTAACGCCGGTGATCACGATTTACTTGCTGAATTTAATTGATGAATTAAACATAACAAAAGACCTCCTGGAGAAAGCGAGCCGCACGGATTTTTTGACGGAAATATTTAATCGAAGATATATCATAGAGCTCCTCGAGAGCGCCTTTTTGTCGGGGCAGAGGTATAAATTCCCCTTTTCCGTGATCTTGATTGATCTGGACCATTTTAAAAAGATTAATGATAAATACGGGCATGACGCCGGTGATTATGTCCTGCAGAACTTTTCCTGGAAAATCTTAAATAATATCCGGAGAACGGACTATTTCGGACGTTTCGGCGGAGAAGAGTTTCTCGTTGTGTGTATGCATACGAATATGAATAACGCGGAAATCCTCGCCAATAAATTAAAAACTATTATCGAGAAGACGCAGTTTTACTATAAAGAGAAAAAGATCAAAGTCACGGCCAGTTTCGGCATCTCTTCTAATGAGGGCAACGTTGAGACTGTCAATAAACTGCTTAAACTTACCGATGAAGCCTTGTATGATGCCAAACGGGCCGGAAGGAATTGTATCAGGAAACGCCAGTAGGAACCTTCTGCCACCCCGAATTTATCCTGTTCAATCCCGGGGCCTTGAAATTCCGCGTTTAATCCTTCCGAGCCTTGTAATTGCGATCTCTCCCGGCCTTATCTTCGTTGACAGGGTGTTTTAACAAGAATTCACACACTTTTTTCTTGGGCTTCACTTTCCCTTCATGTCATACCTATATTATTCAGAGATAATCGCGTGATATCCCCCTGCCCGATGCTTTAATTTTGCTGATCTTCATAAAAGCGGGCGGTTGAGTAATAATGAGTTTATTATATTGATCATTTTGTGTTACTATTATAAAAATCCCATTATACCCGTCTTCGATACCCGGCCGTATTGTTGTCCCGATGTTTTCGCTGTGGCGTCACCCGTCCGGCCGTGCAGATGACCGTTTGGACGGGGTGTTATTGGTCGCGTTGTCCGGGCTGTGAGAATTTGTTTGATTTTTCCCTCCCGGAACCGCATAATAAATATTTCGGCGTTTTAAAACATCCATGATGCTGTGCTCCGGGGCCGGAACAATCAAATTGAACAATTGAGGACAAATGATTATGAGAGCAGCTGTTATTGACATCGGATCGAATTCCACCAAACTTATTATTGGGGAAAAGAGCGGAGAGGAATTCAAGATTCTAGAGTCGTTGAAGAATATCATCGGTTTTGGAATAAGCACTTTTTATCAGGGGCGTATTACTCAGGATATCGTCAATCAGAGTATTCATGTCTTAAATCAGTATAAGAAAGTTATTTCTGATTACCGGGTGACGGATATCAAGGTCATCGCAACGACTGCGGTAAGGGAGGCGGAAAATAAAGACATTTTCCTGGATACCATCCGAAGGAGGACCGGGCTGGACATTGAAGTTTTAAATGTCGGTGATGTCGTTTATTATATTGATGCGTACCTGTCTTACCGGCTTAAGAAGTCCTATCCGATCAATGAAAAAAATCTTATCATTGCCGAACTGGGGGCGGGGAGCCTGGATTTGTCGATGCTGGAGAAAGGTTTTGCTCTGGTCACTCAAGGCCTTCCGATAGGAACGTTGAGATTGAAAAAATTTAAAAACAGAATTGACGGAAGCCAGAAGCAAACTTACGAGGCCCTGGAAGAGTATGTCGAACATGAGCTTCTCAACATCAAAAAGTTTTTTTTCCATATCCACATAGATGATGTGATCCTGGTCGATGAAAGCTATTCCGTGGCTCTTCATAATATCCTTTCGCATAAGAAGCTGGGCAGCAATTTTTTTCAGCTGCAGTTCAGGGAGTCCAAAGAATTCCTTTCCCTTGTCACGAGCGGGAACCTGGATGACTTGGCCCAGAAGTACAATATTTCCACGGATACGGCCAGTTCTCTGGACGGGTATGCTGTGATTCTGCACAAGCTTTTCAAGTTGACCTCCAAGCGGTCTATTTATATCCTCGAAACATCCCTTTCGGAGGCCCTGTTGGCGCATACGATCCTGGGGCTTGAATTGGACCAGAAATACCACCGGGAGAATCAGCTTGTTTCGGTGGCAAAATTTTTGTGCCGCAAGTATAATTCGGATTTGAAACACGCGAAATATATCTCCTATTTGTCTGAAGAGATTTTTAACCACGTCGGGGCGGCGCTGGGGTTAGAGGACCGGCATTTATTGTACTTGAGGTTGGCCGCGTATTTGCATGAAATAGGAATGCTCATCAATCCGCGGGGGCATCATAAACACAGTGAGTATATCATCAACGCTTTGAGCCTTTTTCGGCTGACCGCGCATGAGATCAAATGCATTGCCTGTGTGGCACGCTATCATCGGGGGGCTGTCCCGCAGAAAACGCACGTTCTTTACGGCAGCCTTCCTAATGAAGAACAGCTCGTCGTTCAAAAGCTGAGCTCTATCATAAGGCTGGCCAATGCGCTGGATGGCTCGGAAAAGCAAAAGATAAAGAAAGTCGATTTTAAAAGGAACGCTAAAGGGGACATTACCCTGATCGCCTATACGAATGAAGGGATGACGCTGGAAAACGTCTATTTTAACGAACGGAAGCGGCTCTTTGAGGAGCTTTCCGGGAATGATATTAAACTTGTTATCAGAAAGCCTGTTTAACCATGACCCATTTAGAAATACGTGAGGACAGCCGGTTTATTCCCCGGGATTTAAGCTGGCTGCAGTTCAACGCCCGGGTTCTGGAGGAATGTCTGGACCCGTCGCATCCTCTGCTGGAGCGCATAAAATTTCTGGCGATTTTTGCCAATAATTTTGACGAATTTTTTATGGTGCGTATCGCCGGTCTGCAGAATTTGATAAGCGCTCAGGTAAACCAGGTTGATGCTTTCGGGCATTATTCCGTTGATGTCCTGCATGAGACAAAGAGGGTCTCCACGAACCTTATTAAAAAATCTTATGAAATATATCAAAAGGTGTTTTCCCCGGAACTGGAAAAGAACCGGATATATGTCAAGCAGTATAAGGATTTGAACAAAGAACAAAAAAGGTTTATTGAGGAATATTTCCAAACGATCCTTTACCCTATTATCACCCCTTTAGCCGTAGACCCCGGACACCCTTTCCCGATTCTGCCTTCAAAGACCATGGCTTTTGCGGTCGGCCTCAAACAGAAAGGGAGCGAACATCTGGCGATCGTTCCGGTTCCGCAGAATGTCCCGCGGGTTATCCGGTTGCCGTCGGGCAAGAAGGATTACGTGTTTTTTCTGGTGGATAACATTATCCGGCAGCATCTCGGGTCTTTTTTTAAAGGATATAAGATTAAGAATTTTTTCCTGTTCCGGGTCATGCGGGACAGTGAGCTGGATGTGGACGAAGAGTTCTCTCCCAATCTTCTTAAGACCATTGAAGGAGAGGTCAAAAAGAGAAAGGTGGCTCATGTTGTCAGCGTTCAGGCCGAACAGGTCGCCAATGCCAGTGTGTTGGCGATGCTTTCGGAAGGCCTGGAGTTTCCCAAGGAAGATGTGTTGTTCCTTGATAACGATCTGGACTTGACGCTGCTGTTTGATCTGATCAGGCAGGTTGACCGGCCGGAGTTTTGTTTCCCGGGATATTTACCCGGAAAGATTGAGTATGAGAATATTTTTGAAAGAATGAAAGAGGGCGATTTTATAACGCATCTCCCGTTTCAGTCTTTTTACCCCACAGTGGACCTTATCCGCACAGCCGCGAAAGATCCGCATGTCCTGGCGATCAAAATGACGCTGTATCGCACGAATAATGATTCGGCGATTATTGATGCCCTTAAAGAGGCGGCTGCGAACCGAAAACAGGTGACGATTCTTGTGGAAATTAAGGCCAGATTTGACGAAGAGAGCAATATCAAATGGAGCCGGGAGCTGGAAGAAGCCGGGTGCCATGTCATTTACGGTATCCCCGGATATAAGGTTCATTCCAAGATGGCGTTGATCGTCCGGGAAGAGAACGCACAGATTCAAAGATATGTGCATCTTTCTACGGGAAATTATAACGAGAAAACTGCGAGAATTTATACGGATATCGGCTATTTTACCGCCAATGATGACTTTGCCAGGGATGTGTCGGAAATTTTTAATGTTATTACCGGCTATTCCATGCCGACAGGATGGGAGCGGATCATTTCTGCCCCCAATGACCTGCGCGAATATTTGTTTTCTCTCATTGAACGGGAGATGAAATTTCAGAAGAAAAATAAAAACGGCCTGATCCTGGCCAAAATGAATTCGCTGGAAGATCCCCGTATTATTGAAAAACTGTATTCCGCGTCAAAGGCAGGCGTTAAGGTGAAGCTCATCGTGAGAGGCATCTGTTGTTTAATCCCGGAAGTTCAGGGGCTCAGTGATAATATTGAGGTTAAAAGTACCGTCGGCCGTTTTCTGGAGCACACGAGGATGTTTTTGTTCAACAACAATGATAATGCCCGGATTTTCTTATCATCGGCTGATTGGATGAGAAGAAACTTTGACGGGCGCGTTGAGCTGTTGTTTGAAATATACAAGGAAGATATCAAAGAGCATTTAAAGTCCCTGCTGGAGCTCTATTGGAAAGACCACAAGAAGTCCTGGCGCCTTTGTCCTGACGGGAAATACGAAAAACTCAAAGGCAAAGAAGATGATAAAGATATTCAGCATGAAATGATCAAACATTATGAAGGATAAAACATTAACACGACAATTAACGGAGCAATGCCTTTTGAAGCATGTCAAAAGGATTGAGAAGGCCATCCCGGGGGTTGAGGCAGGGGATGTCGAATCGCTGCATCAACTGCGCGTTAATATCAGACGGCTGCGAAATGCCCTGTGGATATGGAAGGACGTCTTCCCCCGCAAACGGCGGGAGGCCTGGAATGATCAGCTGCGTAAACTCGCCGGAGCGACGTCTGCCGGCCGGGATTTGGATGTGTTTGTTATTTTTTTGGACGGGTACCGGACAAGAACCGACAGGAAAGAACAACTGGAAATACTGGAAGAGGCCTTGTTTGTATTAAATGATAAAAAAAAGCGGTTGCAGCGCCGGATGGGCGACGCGCTGGCCAAGAAAAAGCTCAAACGGGTTTGGCGGGACATAGAGAATTACAGCAGGGACGGAGTGAGGGACTTGGGCGAAACGGATATTTATAAGCTTGCTTATAAGAAAATCAAAAAAAGAGCCGTTGGTTTAGTTGAATTTGACGGCATCGCCCAATATCCGGAAAAGGTCAACGACCTGCACAACATGCGTATTGCCGCCAAGCACCTGAGATATACGCTGGAAGGATTATCTTTGCTGTACGATGAGGGGTTGGATGTCTTTAGCGACAGCGTGCTGACTTTTCACAGACAATTGGGGGTTTTTCATGACTATGATCTTTGGTTGCGAGAGATAATGATTTTGGAGCAAAGGAGCCCGGGGAAAGGAAAGGCTGCCCGAAATTTGTGGAAACTCCTCAAAGGGTATCTTCAAAAGGAAAAAGAAACCGTATATATTCAATTTTTTGAAAGATGGCAACAGGCGAAAGAGCAACGCACTTTTGAGAATATGTGTGAATATGTCTATGCCTGGTTCGGGGGATTATGAAGGTCGCCGTTTTAGCTGATGCCCATGCCAATTTACCAGCCTTAATGGCTGTCCTGCGTGATATCCGTTCGCAGTCCGTTCAAGAGATATGGTTTTTGGGCGACTATGTCGGCTACGGACCTGCGCCCCAGAAGGTTATTCAGGTCATTCGGAAACAAGCTCAGGTCAGCATTGCCGGAAATTACGACCTGAATGTCCTGAGATTCCCCCAAAAACAGCGAAAATGGAAAAACAGCAAGACCCCGTCAAAATATTTTTCATTCAAGTGGACGTATCGACAGCTGTCAAAACCAGCCCGGAATTATCTGCAGAACTTGCCGTGTTCTGTCCGATGCACCAGAGAAGGGTTGAACATTTTATTGACCCACGGGAGTCCGGAGTCTATGGATGAACCTTTGCAGGACAATACTCCAGTGAAGAGATTTGAACAGCTCGCGCAGACAAGTCATGCCGACCTGATTTTATGCGGGCACACCCACAAATTTTTTTTGAAAAAGATCAAGAATGTCTGGTTCGTTAATCCAGGAAGTGTCGGACGTCCTTTTGACGGAGACCCGCGCGCTTCATATGTTGTCATGGATATTGACGGGCGTAAGATCAGTGTCAGCAACAGACGTATTTCCTATCCTCTTAAGAGCGTTATCCGGGCCATGACGCAGAAAAAGTTCCCTAAAGATATTATCCGTTCCATTGAGACAGGTCAAAGTCTAGATGAGATCAATCGCCAGGTCTGGAGGCAGGCCAGTGAAAAAGATGTTATCCAGGAGGTTTTAAAACTGGCCAGATCGTGTGAATATGAAAAGGAGCATTCTCATCAGGTGACCCAACTGACGCTGCAGCTGTTTGACGGACTGGCGGACCTCCATCAGCTGTCCCCCAGACATCGCCTGTTGTTGCAGTCGGCTTCCCTGTTGCATGATATCGGCTGGATCAAAGGGCGGATCCGTCATCATAAAACGTCCAGGGATATGATTCTGAAATCCTACAATTTACCTTTGAGTTATGATGAGAAAGTCATTGTGGCGCTGGTTGCACGGTACCATAGAAGGGCTCTGCCGAAAAACACCCATAAATATTATTCGGATTTGTCTGACGGGAAGAAGGAGGAACTGAAGAAACTGGCTTCCCTTCTCAGATTGGCCGACGGGTTTGACAGCCGTCACGTGAATTCGGTCAAAGCTTTGCGGGCAAGGGTGGATAAAAGACAGGTTGTTCTTGAGATAAGGGCAGATGATTTCTCCGAGTGGGAAAAGGCACGGGTGGAAAAAAAATCCGATTTGTTTAGATTAGTTTTCCAAAAAGAATTACAATTAAAGATAACCGAAGAAGAAACAGTCTAATAGGATGTCAGTGATGAAAGAGTCAGTATATATAGGCGTGGATATCGGCGGCACGAAAATATCCGCGGGACTGGTCACCCAGGAAGGGCAATTGCTCTGCCGGAAAAAGATCCAGACTCCGCAAAATGCAACGTCCCCCCAAATATATCAGGCCATAAAGACCTTGATCCGGGAATTGATGAAGGCGTCGCCTGTCCCGGAGGCCCGCTTTGTCGGTATAGGGGTCGGGATACCCGGAATCGTCAAACCGGATCATACGGAAGTTCTTGTTACTCCGAATACGAATTTAAGCCGCTTCCCTCTGGGCAGAAAGCTGAAGAAGGACTTTGGTGTTAAGGTTATTTTGGAGAATGATGTTAACCTAGGCCTGCTGGGAGAAAAATGGTTAGGGGTTGCTAAGGATGTGCGGCATGTGCTGGGGCTTTTCCCCGGAACCGGTGTCGGCGGAGCCATTATCATAGACGGCAGACTCGTTTCCGGCGCACAGGGGGCGGCAGGGGAACTGGGGCATATGATTCTAGACTATAACAGCAGAAAGGAAAACGCCGGCATTTACGGTTCTTTGGAAGCTTTAGCCAGCCGGCGGGCCATTGAAAGGGAGATCTGGAGCGTTGTTAGAAAAAAGAAGAAGTCTGGTATTAAGAGTTTAGTCAAAGAAAAAAAAGGCCTCGTTAAAAGTTCGGTTATTGCTGAGGCTATTAAGCGGAAGGACCCGGATGTCCTTCGTATTCTTGATGAGGTCTGTGTCGTTTTGGGGAAAGCGTGTATTTCGTTACGCCATATTTTTAATCCCGAGATGATCGTCTTCGGCGGAGGGTTGATAGAGGCCTGCGGCAAATATATGCTTCCGAAGGTCAAGCGCGTTTCCGCGGCAGATCCCTTTTTTAAAGGCGTTGACCATTGCCGGATCGTCCCTTCACAGTTAGGGGATTTTGCCGTTATTTTGGGAGCCGTGGCCTTATTGCAGCAGGATGAGAAAGGTCCCCTCCCGGACGTCCGTGACAAGGCCATGGATATTCAGTTAGCGGCAGATAACGGCATAATCATTCATCAGCAGTCCTATCCGGGCAGTGTCTATATCCGGACGGACGGCAAGGTCAAAAAAGTTAAGAACAGCCTTTCTTCGGATGAGAAAGTGTTATCCCATAGAATGAATTTGACGTTGCTCCGGAAGATCTGCAAGAAAAACCCGCAGTTGCTTATCATAGGGTATCAAGACAAGAAACTGATATTAAATAAGGCCGCCAGAGAATATCTGAAAAGCAAGAATATCAAAAGCATTCAACTTCCTTCCCCGCAAGCCGTATCACGATACAAAGATTCTTCACAGAGAAAAGCCCTTTTCCTTTATGCCTCTTCTGCGGGAAAGTAATAATTCATAATCTTTGACTGGAAAAAGCGGGATTCTTCCGTCCATCCTGTTTTTCTCGGCATTTGTCGGGGAAGACCCGGGGACGGGAGCCCTGTGGCGTGCTGTTTGTGCGGCACGGGGGACAACAGAGGCCACGAAAGAATTCAGATAAGGCGGATTTTATATTGTGCTTGTTTTTGTCCATAAAGGAGATACAATAAATGAAGGCTGTCATAACAGATATGACACAAATATGCCATGAAATCTTACGCATCATTTTCCCTCAAGAAACAGATATCCTTTCCGACTTCGCTCCGGAAAACCCTGTCGAGCAAAGAATGTATCTTATTCATGGACAATTGTGCCTTTGGGCCGGCCCGGGAGTTTAGGCCCGGGAGACGAACCGGTTCAGTCGTTTTAGATAAAAAACGCATCGTATCGGCATTCAGGATTTTTATATAAGCGTCGAGAAATAATCAAAAGATTTGTTAACAAAAATATAGAGATGCTACATTGCTTTTCAAGAGACCTGGATATTAAAGAGCGGGAAGTGCTTAACAAGGAAATGAGTTACCTGTTAAAGCAGAAGGACCGTTATTTCCGTCTGACCCTTATCTTGGTGTTGTTCGGCCTTGTGGGGGGGACGATGCTGGCTTTACGCCAAGCGCAGCACGATCCGGGATTAGGTTATTTAGCTTTTGCCGTGGTAGGGCTTTATATCGGAATATTTTTATGGGTGTATTTCCGTAATGTTAAAGATAATATCAACCGGATCCTGGAATTGCAGGCTGCCTTGGGGGCCGGAAAAGTCAGAGTGACCCATTGCCGGAGTGAACGAATGGTCGGGTTCCCTGAACTGGAAGATGAGGGGGCCGAATACTTCTTTGAGGTTGAGAAGGACAAGATTTTTTTTATCGGCGGACAGGAATATTATTCTAACAGCAAATTCCCTAATACGGATTTTGAACTCATAGAAATCGTCAATCCGGCGCAGCAAGTGGTTTATTTTGATATTTATTGTTACGGGAAAAAGCTTTTCCCCTTAAGAATGATTGATGAGTCGTTCAAAAGACAGTTGTTGGCGGCATCGTATTATCCCCAGGACGGAGATATCTTACCCGGATCTTTTGATGACCTGGAACACACACTGTTGAAAAAAATTTCCGAAGGGTTGTAGGAATTCAACCGGTTGGGGTTTTGTCGCGCCCCCTTACAAAAATATAAGGGTTTTATAATAGCCACCAGCAAGCGAGTATGTTACATTTAAATCAACCGTTGCGCAACGAGAGAGAAACTGTATGCTAAAATACTTAAGAAGGGGTGGTTTATGGTTAAAAGATATTTCATAATATTTTTTTTATTCCTCAGTTGTATTATGGTCGGGCCGGTGTCTGCCGGGATTGTCGGAGAAACCAATGAACAAGTGCAGTCTAAGGCGGAAGCGGTCCTCGAAAATATTCTTGAAGGATTTGCTGAAGATGATTATCAAAAATACGCCAGGGATTTTGACGAATTCCTTAAAGAAGCGATTCCCGAGGATAAATTTTTGTTGACCACCAGACAGATCAAAGACGCCATGGGGATATGTGTCGCCAGGGAATATCTGGGATTTTTAAATAAAGGGGAAATGACTGTCGGTTTATGGAAGGGGACATTTGACGGGACCTCGGAAGACATGCTGATTAAGCTTGTTCTTTCCGAGAGAGGCGACAAAATTGTTGTGACCGGGTTGTGGTTTCAGTAAAGCTGTCGGCCCTGCGGGCATGTGCGGCAAAATCATTCGGTCTCACGGCTTTGTAAAATAAATGGCTTTCCCGGCATTTTTAATATCCGTTTATGATAAAAGTCAATTCACTTCGCGTAGATTATGAAAACACAAATGCGGTTCATGATTTGGACCTGGATGTCAGCGCCGGTCAGATTTTTGGATTAGTCGGGCCTAACGGGGCCGGCAAGACATCAACGATCAAAGCTCTTGCCGGGATTATAGAACCGACTTACGGGGACATAAAAGTTCTGGGTTATGACCTTGAGCTGGAGCGGCAGAAAGCTTTAAATAGAGTGGGGTACATGCCGGATTTCCCTCCCGTATACGAACATCTTAAAGTGTGGGAGTATCTGGACGTTTTTGCCGCCGCCTATAATATCCCTTCGGGAGAACGGGCAAAAAAAATTAGATCCTGGGTCGCCCGGGTGAATCTCGAGTCGAAACACCATGCCTTCATCCGGGATTTATCCCGGGGGATGAGGCAACGTCTTGTTTTGGCCAAAACCCTCATCCCTGACCCGGATGTCCTCCTCCTCGATGAACCTGCCAGCGGGTTGGATCCTATCGCACGCAAAGATATGCGCGATGTCCTGAAAGACGTCGCCTCCGCCAACAAGGCCGTAATTATTTCCAGCCATATTTTATCTGAGTTAAGCGATTTTTGTAATGCCGTAGGCATTATGCAGCAGGGGAAGTTGCTGGTATCGGGGAGTGTGGAAGACATCCGCAGACACGTGCAGTCGAAAGGCCGCTTAATTGTCTTTTTGTCGGAAGTGCGGGAGGAAATGATTCAAGAAGCCAAGAGTGTGCTGCATGGCTTTTCATGCGTGGAGCATGTGGAGGAAAGGAAAGAGGGCGGCCTCCTTGCTGATTTTTCCGGCTGCCCGGCTGACGCCAGCCTTATTTTGGCCCAGCTTGTCCTGCGGAAGATTCCTGTCTGCGGGTTCCAGTGTAAAGAGGACAATGTTGAGGATCTTTTCTTTAAGATGGGCATGAAGGAGGTCGCATGACATTCTGGGACCTCGCCAATAATCCTTTGTTTATTGCCAATTGGCGGGAGCGTTTTCGTCCATCGGAGATTTTTTCCCGGGCCATTGTTGTTCTGCTGATCATAGGCCTGATCTTTTGCTATGTCTATTTCATCGAGGCCACACCTCAACAAGAATTCTTGAAAGGGAAGGGGCCCTGGCAAGCCTTTTTTATTTTTGCCCTCTGCGTTCTGGAAGGTTATATCCTGCTGTTTTTCGGAACCATGTCAGCTTACTCCATGGCCTCCCGGGAGGTCTCCGGCGGGACCCTGGATTTTCACCGTGTTTCCCCGACGCCTTCCGGTCACCAGGTTTTGGGCCTTTGCCTGGGAGCCGTCTCCGTTGAGTGGGTGCTATTCGGCTGTATTTTTATCCTGCAACTTTGCGTTATGATTTTCAGTGCCGGGATTTTTCCGGATTTTTTCCGAGCCCTTTTAGTTTTGGTCTCTTTTCATCTTGCCCTTGGCTGCTGCGCATTTCTCTACAACCTGTTCGGAGTTTTAGCCGGACTGATGAATCATCCTAAACGTAAAGCCGCCAATGCTTTTGTTTTCGTTGTCATATTGTACTTTTTAAGCCATTTGCTTCTTGCCCTGGAAGGATGTTACACATACCATTTAACATGGTTCCCGGCTTATGCGCATCTTTCCCTGATGCTGGAAAGTGTCAGTCAGGGCGAGGTGTTCTTCACCGGCCCGGCTGAGCATGTGAACATGTTTTTTGGTGTGCACATCCCTCCGCCGTTTCTCCAGTTTTTGATACAGACACCATTTATCATATTCCTGTTCCGTATGGTGCAAAGGAGAATAACAAAACCGGAACACCCCCTTTTGAGCAAGCCGGAATTATTATTGTTAATTGTTGTCGTTGCGGTCTTTCACGGCGGAAGTACATTCTTCAATGGCCCGGGGGGGGATCCATTTTCAGTGGAAAGAGACTTGTCGCTCGGAATTCTTGTTTATCTGTTAATATTTCTCGGGTATGCCGGCGTGTACATGGCCACCCCGAGCTACCTGCTGTTCATGAAAGGCTGGAAGAGAGTCAGGAAACTGGGACAAAATTCCTCGGGGTATAGCCATGATCACAGCAGTAATTTTGCCTGGTTGATTTGTTATTCTGTTATTGTGATTTTGGCCGTTATCCTTTACGGCGTCGTATCCCAGTCCCCGTTATGGACGTGCTTCATCATCGGGTTATTTGTTTTGACATATCCCTGGTTTTTCGGGCAGATCCTTGAGTATTTTAATTTAAGCCGGCATCACAGAAGCCGGATCATCATGCTGGTGGTTTTGTTGGTCCTTTGGGTTTTTATCCCTCTTTTTGGCTATATCTCCTCCATGCCCGTCTGGCCGGAGACATCGTTATTCTTGAAATACGGGATCGCCCCGTCTCCGTTTTTCGGGCTTGCAAAATTCATGACTGTTTTCCGCGACTCAGCCGAGACGCCTTATTTACTGGAACTGCTTTCTATCAATATTATTTTGACTGTGTTTGCCGGTATTTGCGCCGGTCAGGAACGGCAAAAAATAAAAAGCAGTGTCGTCCTCGAAGACAATTATCTGCCGTTTCGTAATATCGAATAAGAATATCCCAAAAGTGATTTTGAACAACAGGATAAAAGAAAGGCTTTTTGCTTATGAATCAAGACGCTTCAGCCGCATATATTCTTCTTGATAGGGGCCTGACATTTTTTCTTATCGTTTCCGGCAGTTATGGACTCGCCCGTATATTAAAGAGAAATTTAAAAACACCAAGGCCTAGAGGAGTTGTGTTTTTTGGCGTTTTGCTGCTCTCTTTATGCGTCGATCAGATTCTTGGGGCGAGAGACTTCTCTTATTATTATTTTATGTTTCAGCACCTTTCTTTTCCTGCCGTTCTCTCCCGGTATGTTCTTTCGCTATGCTCAAGAGGAATTGTTATTTATGCCTGTGTCGCTCTGTTGCAGATGAAAACATGGGCCCGGCGTGGAATGCTGATCCTGGGCCTGGCTTTATTGTTCGGATTCCCCTGGAAACATTCTATATTCGCCTTCATCCGTTTGGCGGAGCTTACCGAGCAACATATGCCCGGGGGGAGCGTTATTAACCCCTGGACAGGATATGTTTTTTATGTGTTATTAGATGTCGTATTGGCCGTTTCCCTGTTGTATTATTTCAGCCGCCCGGCTGTTAAGAACTGTTTTAGATAAGTATCCCTTTGCCCGTGCTCTTGAATTCAGGGCTTGCGTTTTTGTTTGTTCATCGCTTGCAAGCGGGGTATGGAATTTTGTTGACAAATCCCGCTATCTTACATAAGATGAGTCTGCTTCATGTGTTGTGTGTAGAGATGACAAGAGAAAAGACCGAAACGAAGCGAGAGAATCAACACGCAAGCAGAAGTTGAACCTGAATTTGGCCAGCTGTCCCGTCGACAGCTTGTCTATTATAAGAAAGGAGCATTTTCAATGGCTACTGCGGTAAAAAGAAAATCAACAAAAAAAACAAAAGCATCAAAAGACACGGCTCAAATTCGATCCAGAAAAAAGTTGGCGTCAGTTGATGCCCTGGATATTCAAAAGAAAGCTTATGAATTGTTTGAGCAGCGCGGAGGGACTCACGGAAGTGATTTGGCCGACTGGCTTGAGGCGGAAAAGATTCTTCTGGGATAAATGTCATAAACCGCGGTCCTGTTTCACCGGGAGTTCTATTATTCTGAAAATCCTGCCCTCATTTATCGTGTCGTCAGAAGGGATGTCTTCAGCAAAGTGTCCGGAAGGACACTTTTTTCTTTTTAATAAATATATAAATATTTTCGTGAAATATTTTTTTAATAGATTTGTGAGAAGTTTTTGCCCTGTGGATAACAAAATATTCGCAAGAGCTCCGTTTGTGATATTTTTGTGAACTTCATTCCCAGCTATTGCATCCCTTTTGAAATCTGTGTTAAGATTATAGCAATTTCAGATTCCAAAGGAGCGCGATATATGCCTATCGAACACGTTTTAGTCGTTGAAGATGATCTTCATATTTCCAAGCTTTTAAAATACAATCTGCAGAAGGCCGGGTATAAGTGCTCAGTCGTCATCACCGGCGAGGAAGCCTTGGAGACTTTGAATAATGAGGAAATCGATCTGATCATCCTCGACATCATGCTTCCGAAAATGGACGGATTTGACACCTGCCGGACGATCAAGGCCGATGCTCTTCTGTCAACCATCCCTATTATTATTTTGACGGCGAGGGGAGAAGAAGTGGACCGGGTTGTGGGGTTGGAGTTGGGGGCGGATGATTACGTCGTGAAGCCTTTTAGCGTGCGGGAATTGATATTGAGGATCAAAAATGTTTTGAAAAGAAATCCCGTTGATCATTCGGAAAAGAAAGCCGTCCTGGAACTGGACGACATGGTGATCGATATCCCGAGGCACAGGGTTCTTGTTAAAGGAAATATCGTCGTCCTTACGTCTATGGAATTTAATCTGCTCGTTTACCTGATGCGGACGAGAGGGCGGGTGCAGTCGCGGGAAAAACTGTTAAGTGAAGTGTGGGAGATGAATACAGAAGTCACAACCCGTACTGTAGATACTCATATCAAATGCCTCCGTCAAAAACTCGGATCTGCAGGACATCTCATTGAAACTATCCGCGGTGTCGGGTATTGTTTGAGAGATGATACATGAAAGCCCATCGACATCATAAAATCACCATAATTTTCACGCTGATTGTCATCATTGTTCTGGTCGGTTTGTATTTTTTTCTTAATACGAAATTGACCCAGTATGCCTACCAGCGTCTTAAGGCCGATTTGATCAGCAAGGCGGCTTTGAGTCTCACATATTTAGAAAGCCGTCTGCCGGCTGTTTCCAGGGAAGGTTATGATCAGTTGGCGGACACCATCGGCCAGGACTTAGGACTGAGAGTTACGATCATTGCTCCTGACGGAACCCTCTGGGGGGATTCCGATGTCGCGGCCGCCGATCTTGCGCATATTGAAAATCATCTTTTCCGGCCTGAGGTTCAGGCTGCCCTCAGAGGAGGGATTGGAGAGAGTCTGCGCTTCAGTACGACCCTGCAGAAACAAATGCTTTATATCGGATATCCGTTCTCTTTCAAGGGAGAGAAGGGGGTGCTTCGTTTAGCTTTGCCTCTTTCTGAAATGCAGCTTATTTCCCACACTTTGAGAAAATTTTTACTGCTGGGACTGTTTTTGGCCCTTATTTTTGCATTCCTGATAGGATATGCCGCCTCTGTCTTTATCTCCAGACCCTTGAAGGAAGTCTCTGATGTCGCCCGTTCCATTGCTTTCGGTGATTTATCAAGGCGGGTCCTTATCGATTCGTCGGATGAGATTGGAGATTTAGCCCGGCTTATCAACTATATGTCAGAGCAGATTTCCTCCCGTATGGAGGAAGTTGTGGCGCACAAGTCGCGGCTGGAAGCCGTGCTTTTGAGTATGTTCGAAGGCGTGATCGTTATTGATGTTAAAGGATGTATTTTATTAATTAACGATCCTTTAAGGGATGTTTTTTCCCTGGAGGGGGATCCGCGGGGGAAAAAGCCTCTGGAGGTCATTCGGAATATTGAGATTCAGCATATCACCGACCAGATCCTGAACCTGCACAGTGGTTTTGTAACACAGGAAATTTCCGTTTTCCTCGAAGAAGAGAAGAGGCTTTTAGTTCACGCTACCCCGGTTGTACGGGATAAGCAAATTGAAGGGGCGGTGCTTGTTTTTCATGATATTACGGATTTGAGAAAGCTGGAAAAAATCCGGCAGGAATTTGTCGCCAATGTTTCACATGAGCTGCGCACCCCGATCGCTAGCATCAAAGGTTATGCCGAAACATTGATAGACGGAGCCATCGATGACCGGGAGAACGCTTTGGATTTTATAAAAATCATTTATTCCAATGCCGGAAGGCTGGCGCAACTCATTTCGGATTTATTGGATTTGGCAAGGATAGAGTCGGGGAAATTGACATTTCATCAGGAAATCTGTGATGTTTACGCCATCGTTGAAAAGACAATTGAGAGCCTGGGCCCGCTTGCGGAACAGCGGAATATTCGAATCACCAATAATATCCTCCCTTCTTTCCCAAAGATGAAGACAGACAGGACGTATTTTGCCCAAGTATTTTTTAATTTGATAGAGAATGCCATAAAATACAACAGGGAGGACGGCTGGGTGGAAATTTCCGCTAAAGAAAATGAAGAGTGTTGCGTGTTTTTTATTAAAGATTCCGGTATAGGAATAAGTCCTAATGAGCTGCCTCGGGTCTTTGAGCGCTTCTACCGGGTAGACAAGGCCCGTTCCCGCAAGCTTGGAGGAACAGGTTTGGGGCTCTCTATTGTCAAGCATATTGTTCAGGCTCAGGGAGGCCAAGTCTCTGCCGAGAGTTCTTTGGGGGCCGGGTCGACTTTTAGTTTTTCACTTCCCAAGACTTGAAAATCTGTCCCGACCCCCTTTCTGGGTTACTTATCTTATCAAAACACTTCTGTCGTTAGCGTCTGTGAAAAGCCTTTTCAGGCTGGATTTTACCCAGTTTAAAGAAAAACAGACAAATTCCCCCAGGTAATTTCATTTTTTTCAAGAATAATTCCCTGTTTTACATGATTTTCACATTCCCTTCATTTGTTCCTCACAAGCGGCATATAAGATTAATTCTAAAGAACAGAAAGGAGGTGAATCATGGTTTCAAGTCAAAACATTTCATGCCTGCATCTTGACTACACCGTTCGCAGTATACAAAGAGAAATTATCTGTCTGCAGAATTTGTTGAATTCTTTGGAACATAACAACAATTTTGAAGACAGTTATTTAAAAGATTCGCTTAAAATGTCTGAATTCAGAATTCGCACCATCAGGAAATCGTTGGGATCTTTTTCTTAAATGGGTGAAAGGAGAAAAAATGAAAAAGTTAGTCGTTTTAGGATTAACAGGTTTAATACTCGGAGGGGTGCTTCTTTCGGCTTCCTTTGCCGGCGAGATTGATGTGCTTCTGGAAACACTTGTTCAGAAAGATATCATAACGCCTTTTGAGGCCCAAATTATCAAAGATGAAACAAAACAGCAGGTCGCTGAAGAAATTTCTCAGGGAACGCACCCCACCCTGCCGTCCTGGGTGCAAAAGATGAAGTTAAAAGGTGACCTGCGGGTTCGTTATCAGTATGAGCGCGATGCGTCGGATACGGATGCGAAAGAGCGCGGACGTGTCCGTTACCGTTTGGGCCTCATGACAAAAGCCGGAGATGTGGATGTCGGCGCTGGTATTGCCAGTGGCGGTGGGGATCCGCGTTCCACAAATCAGACTTTTAGCAACACCTTTGAGACCGGTGACTTGCGTCTGGATTATGCTTATGTGAACTATGTTCCGCCTTATGCCAAAGACGTGGAACTCGTAGCGGGAAAATTTGAGAGAAAGAAATATCTTTGGGCTCCGACCGATATGCTTTGGGACGGCGATATTAATCCTACCGGCGGGTCTTTGCACGCGCAGGGCAAAATCCTGAATAATTCCGGCATGGCCCTCATTGACAATACGGATTATATTTTCAACACGGGTGTGTGGGTTATGGATGAAAACAGCCACAGTGATAAAGGGGCTCCGTTTTTATATTACACTCAGGCGGGGCTGGAATATAAAGAAGAAAAAATGGATGCCAAACTGGCGGCAACCTATTATGCTTTCGATAATGTTCAGAACAGGACATTAGATTACAGTGCCGAGACGAACACGGGAGCGACGACGGCGCTTGAGTATGATTATGACTCTTTTGGATATTCTGCGGAGTTCGGTGTCCGTGAAGCGTTCGGAGGATTGCCTTTGCAAATTGATGACCGGATTGCCTTTTTCGCGGATTATATCGTGAATATTGACAGGAACATTGAACAGCGGCACGGATGGGCTTTCGGTATGAAGCTCGGTCATCAGAAAGTGAAAAAACAAGGGACCTGGCAGTTGAAATATCAGTTTGTCAATCTACAGAGAGACGCGTTTTTAGACACGTTCCCGGATTCCGACCGCCGGTCCGGAGAAACAGACGTGATCTCGCATGAAGTCATTTTAAACTATGCCCTTAAAAAGAATATTATTTTTGGGATAGATTATTATCAAAATGACCGCATTAAAAGGTCCGAAGACTTAGATCATCTGCTGCAGGTTGATCTGGTCGTCAAGTTCTAACAGGCGGAATCTAATTTAACTTTGTTAAGGAAGGAAAAGAATCAATGAAATTTATCGTGAACATCATCCTGTGTTTCGCGCTGCTGTGTGCGTGGACACAAACAGGCTATGCCGACATGCTGCAGATTAAGGGGTCGGATACCCTGATCAATTTAGTGCAGCGTTTGGCCGAAGTTTATATGGAAAAGAACCCGGGGAAATTTATCGCCGTAACGGGCGGCGGATCCGGGACGGGTATTTCAGCTTTAATTAACGGTAAGTGTGATATTGCCGATGCTTCCCGAGGGATGAAAGCCAAAGAGGTTGATCAGGCCGCCTCAAGGGGGGTAACGGCCAAACGTGTCGTTATTGCCATGGACGGCTTAAGCGTCATTGTGCATCCGGATAATACGGTTAAAAAATTTACCATTGATGAACTAGGGAAAATATTCCGAGGTGAAGTTACGAACTGGTCTGAGCTCGGAGGCAAGGATGCGTCCATCACTCTTTACGGACGCCAGTCTAATTCCGGGACTTTTGTCTTCTTTCAGGAACAAGTTCTGAAAGGCGATTATTCTGCCAAAATGAACCGTATGAACGGCAATGCCCAGATCGTGGAAGCGGTCAAGAATGATTCTTCCGGTATCGGTTATGTCGGTGTCGGCTATGTCAAGGATGCTTCCGGATTAACCGTAGCTGAGGTGGCTGCCCGGGCAGGCGCTGACTATGCGAGCCCGCTGGATAAGTATGATGTGAAAAGCGGCAAGTATCCCATTGCCCGTCCGTTAAACCAGTATGTTAACGGTTCCCCCTCCGGAGATGTCAGAGCCTTCATCGCTTTTGAGTTAAGCGCGGAAGGGCAGAACATCGTTGAGGAAGAAGGGTTTTTCCAGATCCCGGACGAATATACCGAGCTTAATAAAAAGCTGGGGTTTTAATAACTGAGGTGAAGTTTTGTTGATCGAATAAGCAGCTGTTCCATGAAAATAAATAAAGAAAAGATTATTGCGGGCCTGTTCTTTGTTAACGGGATGATTGTTGTTATCTCGCTGGCCGGGATATTTATCCTTTTGCTGACGAACAGCCTTCCTGCGTTTAAGGACATTAAGCTAACCGAGTTCCTGTTCACGGCTGAGTGGAATCCGACATCCTATGTGAAAGAGAAATACGGAATCCTCTCCATGGTCATGAGTACGTTCATGGTCACTTTGGGGGCTTTGTTGATAGCCATCCCTTTAGGTATTGGAACAGCTGCTTATTTATCCGATGTCGCCAGCCATAGAGTCAGGGAAACAGCCAAACCCATTGTGGAAATTTTGGCCGGGATTCCTTCCGTTGTTATAGGATTTTTAGGGATCGTTATGGTCGGGCCCCTGATCGCCAGGGCGGCGGGGTTAAGCAATGGTTTGAATGCCATTAACGGCTCGATCCTGCTGGCGGTCATGGCCTTGCCGACGATTGTCAGTCTGACGGAAGATGCCCTCGGCAGTGTACCCAAATCTTATACCGAGGCTTCGCTGGCTCTTGGCGGGAATCCCTGGCAAACTTTAATCCGGGTCAAAATTCCCGCTGCGAGTTCCGGGATCCTGGCGGCCTGCATGTTAGGGATGGGCCGAGCTATCGGAGAAACCATGACGGTGCTCATGGCCACGGGGAATGCGCCGGCGTTCCCTCATAAATTTACAGATTCCGTCCGCACGCTCACAGCCAGTATTGCTATTGAATTAGGGGAGGTCCCTTATTTTACAACCCATTATCATGCTTTATTTGCGATCGGTTTAGTGTTGTTTATTATAACCTTTATCATTAACCTGATCGCTGATATTGTATTACACCGTTACGAACAAAAAGTGAGAATGTAGAGAGTCTGATTTTGATATTTAGCCAAGAAATCCTGTAGAGGATTTATAAAGATCTGTATTTAAAAAGCAGAAAAATTATGCAGAAAAAAAATGTCACGCAGATATTAGGTTTTTTCTTTTTGCGATTTTGCATGTTCTTTGTCGCTTTTATCCTCATCGTCATCTTTTACGATATTTTTACCAAGGGGATCGGGAAAATCAGCTGGGAATTCCTCACCCAGGCTCCCCGGAAGGGGATGACGGAAGGGGGCATTTTCCCGGCCATTGTCGGAACATTCTGGGTGACCTTAATTACGGCGGTTTTTGCCGTTCCTTTGGGCATGGGATGCGCCATTTATTTGAATGAATATGCCGGTGACAGCAAGCTGACGCGGCTGATCCGAATGAGTATAAGAAATTTATCCGGCGTTCCATCCATTGTCTATGGTTTATTCGGAGTGGCTTTGTTCGTTGAGATGATGCATTTGGGAACGGGAATCCTTTCTGCCGGGATGACTCTGGGGCTGATGACGCTTCCCTGGACGATAACAGCTTCGGAAGAAGCTCTGAAGAGTGTTCCCAAGTCTTATCGGGAAGGCGCTCTGGCTTTAGGAGCCACCAAATGGGAATCTATCTGGACAAATGTGTTGCCTTACGCTATCCCCGGGATGTTGACCGGAACCATTCTGGGATTAGCCCGGGCCGCGGGGGAGACGGCGCCTATTTTATTCACGGGGGCAGCTTTTTTTCTCCCGATTCTGCCCCGATCCATTAAAGATCAGTTTATGGCCTTGCCGTACCATCTATATATTATGTCAACCCAGCATCATGCCATTGAAAAGGTGCGTCCTATTGCTTACGGCACGGCTTTGGTTTTAATCGTTTTAGTCTTTATGATGAATTTTTCTGCCATTCTTATCCGGTATAAACTCAGAAAGCAGCAGAGGGAATGATTTATGAATCCAAACAAAATAAGAGTTAAAAATTTCAATTTTTTCTACGGTTCATCTTTATGCTTGAAAAGCATTACGATCAGCTTTTCTGAGAAACAGGTCACAAGCATTATCGGGCCCTCGGGATGCGGTAAATCAACATTTTTACGCTGTATGAACCGGATGAATGATCTCATAAGAGGGGCCCGGACAGAGGGGGAAATGCTTATTGACGGCAGGAACATTTATGCCAAAGATTATGATGTCGTGGATTTGCGCAAGAATGTCGGCATGGTGTTCCAGAAGCCGAACCCGTTTCCGAAATCCATTTTCAATAATGTGGCCTACGGGCTGAGGATTAACGGGATCAAGGATAAGAATTACCTCGCGGAAAAAGTTGAAATCAGCCTGAAAAACGCGGCCCTTTGGGAAGAAGTCAAGGACAGGCTTAATGACAACGCTTTTGCCTTGTCCGGCGGCCAGCAGCAGCGTTTATGTGTGGCTCGCGCTCTGGCGATTGAACCTCAGATCCTTTTGATGGATGAGCCGGCTTCGGCTTTGGACCCTATCGCCACTTCAAAATTAGAGGAACTTATAGTACAATTAAAAAACACGTATACGATCATTATCGTGACGCATAATATGCAGCAGGCGGCCCGGATATCAGACATCACGGCTTTTTTAATGCAGGGGGAACTGATTGAAACCGGAAAGACGACGGATATTTTTACAAAACCTCAAAAAAAGATTACGGAAGAATATATCACAGGCCGTTTCGGATAATGCGGCCTGACCTGTTGCTTGGCCTGAGGATATCTGTCCCGTAACAGGATGAAAAGGAGTGCTTCATGGAAAGACATTTTGATGATGAGTTGCAGAAATTAAATACAAATTTGATGAAGATAGCGGCTTTGACTGAGACCGCGGTTCATAAGTCTATGGAAGCTTTAAAACAGCTGAACAGTGAACTGGCCGAAGAGATTATCCGGGATGACAAAGTCGTTGATGACCTTGAAAACCAGATCGAAGAGGAAATTATAGATTTATTAGCCTTGTTCCAGCCTATGGCCAGGGACTTGCGATTTATCACAACAGCCATGAGTTTTACGATGCAGGTGGAGCGTATGGCTGATTTGACGGTCAATATCAGCCAAAGAGTGCTTGAAATCGTCGAACAGAAGCTGGGCCATGTTAAACCGCTCATTGATTTGCCGGCTTTGGGGGATACGGCCAAATGGATGATCAAGTCAACGATTGACGCTTTTGTCAACCGTGACGAGGCTTTGGCCAAGGAAGTTATTTTAAAAGATGTTGAAGCCAATCAGCTTCGGACGGCGATTATGAACGAACTTGTTTATGATTACATGGTTAAAGACGGCGCCTGCAGCCCGCGGGCCGTGCCCCTGCTTCTTGTCGCCCGTGATTTAGAGAGGATTTGTGACCTGGCCAAAGCCATTGCCCAGGATACGATTTACCTCGTCAATGCCAAAGTTGTCAGGCATCATCCGGAACGCCTGCAGAACGGGGACGGTGAAAGCAAGTGAGGACCCAAGTGAGGACCGCAAGTGAGGACCGGGTCCCTCTAACTTTTTGTTATATATATGTTTCTGGGAGAAGTGTCCCCGTTGATGGGCTTGTGCCGCCTGTCTGTCTTCCCAAATAGCCGGGAGTCCCCCCCTAAAGACATTGTTCATGTATTATCGGCTGTACGGCTTTGTTTGTTGGCCGGTGGGCGATCCACTAGGTGCAAAATCTTTTCTTCCGCAGCATTCCTTTATTTGAAACAGCGATCTTTAAAGGACTTCCGGCCCGGTCTTTGCCCTGTTCCCGGCAAAGTCCAAGGAGGCGTTTTTATAATTGCTGGATAATTTTCTTTTGCCTGGAGGATCAGATGTTATAATACTTCATTGTAGCGAAAAATTTCTGGTCAGGGAAAGCCCGCGGGATGGCGCTTTGGTCAAAACGGTTATTTAAAAAGATATACGGGGTCCTATGTTCGAGAAAAGAAAAATTCTTATTATTGATGATGATGAAGTTACCCGGCGTTTGCTGGAGAAAGTGCTTATAAATAATTCTTATAAGGTGGAAACCGCCTCCAATGGACTAGAGGGTATAAAAAAATACTGGCAGGCAAAACCGGACCTTATTGTCTTGGACATTCAGATGCCGGTCATGGACGGTTTTGAGTTCATCGCAGAGTATAAAAAGGTGGGAGATATTAATGAGATCCCTATCATTATCCTCACGTCGTATGAAACAAAACAGGAGGCCATGGCCCTGGAAGGCATCAATGATTATTTTACCAAACCGTTTAAAATGAGCGAACTGGTCTCGCGGATCAATGATTTGATTTCCCATAAGTCATCGGGCTGTTGATGGGCCGTTTGGGTGTCCCTCATTTCCCCGCCAACAGAAAGCCGTGTCCCTCCGGAAAGGGACCTGGATGAGTGTTTGAGTCTGCCTGTCAAAGATTATCCGTCATGCTATCAGATTATAAAATATACCTGCTTTATGAATTATGATAAATTTCAAGAAGAGGCCATTTCCTATATCGATGAGGGATACTCTGTCTTAGTCTCGGCTCCGACCGGGGCGGGGAAGACAGTTATCGCCGAACATGTCATTTTGACATCCCTTCAGCAGGGTCGTAAGGTTGTTTACACCGCTCCTATCAAGGCTTTATCCAATCAGAAGTACCGCGATTTTCAGGCGATTTTCCCGGACTCCGTAGGAATTTTAACCGGAGATGTGAGCATCAATCCACATGCTCCGGCTCTGATTATGACCACGGAGATATTCCGGAATAAGATTATTGAGGATAAGGAGGACCTGCAGGATTATTCCTGGATTATTTTTGACGAAATCCATTATTTGGATGATTTTGAACGCGGGACCGTCTGGGAGGAAGCTCTTATCCTGCTGCCCGATCACATGAACATCCTGGGGCTTTCCGCTACGGTTCCCAATATTGAACAGCTTGGGAAATGGCTGGAATTTGTGCATAAGAATCCTATAAAAATTATTCAGGAACAGAACCGGCCGGTGCCGCTGCATTTTTATTATCAGTGTCAGAATGAAATTTATAGCGATTTCCGGAGCCTGGTTCATAAAGGCTATAAAAACATGCGGCCCCCTGCGGCTCGTTTCGATGCCGTTCCCGTTGACATAAGGCCCAACCGCATATCGACGCTTTTTAAATATTTGCAGAAATGCCGCATGCTGCCCTGCATTTATTTTGTTTTCAGCCGTAAAAGGACAGAATATTTAGCGGAGGATATCCGGCATTTCAGCTTTCTTGCCCCTGAGGAGCGCAAGGCCGTCCGCACGATGTACGAAGAGTTATGCGAGCGTTATGATTTGACGTCTGAAGCCAGTGCGGCCCGTTTACTGCCTTTTGTCGAAAGAGGCGTCGCCTATCATCATGCGGGGATGCTGCCGACGTTAAAGGAAGTCGTTGAGCGTCTGTTTACCAGCCGGCTTATAAAGGTCATTTTTACGACGGAAACTTTCGCCCTGGGCATCAATATGCCGGCCAAAGCGGTTGTTTTTGACGAGTTGAGAAAATTTTACGGCCGTTCCTTCAGCACGATGAAGACCAGGGATTTTTATCAGATGGCCGGGCGGGCGGGCAGGAGGTCCATTGACCAGGAAGGGTTTGTTTTTTGCCGGGTCAATCCGCATAAGATTTCTTCCAAAAGTTTGTACAATGTCATTCATCAGACGCCGGAGATGGTCCTCTCCAGGTTTAATCTGTCCTATGCCACCATCCTGAACCTGTACCAGCAGTATCAGGACAATTTATATGATATTTATCCGCAGTCTCTGCATTATTATCAGGAGAAGAAATACAGCCGGAACAAAGCCATTCGTCTTTTGCAGAGGAAAGTCAAAGTATTGAAAGACATGAAATATATTCAAGGAAAGAATTTGACGGAGAAAGGATTCTTTGCCAGCCGGGTCTACGGGTACGAGCTGATATTATCCGAACTGTTTTCCTGGGGGATTTTTGATAAATTGTCTCTTTTAGAACTGGGTGTGCTTTGCGCGGCTGTTGTTTATGAACCGCGTAAAGGCGCCCGGAAGCCCAAACTGCGCGGACAGATAAAAGTCCTGGAACAGATCACTTCGGAGGCGGTCAGGATGATTCATAAAATTGAAAAAAGATCTGATATCCGGCCCTTAAGTAAAATCTGTTGCTTTCATTTGGCTGCTGCGATGGACGGGTGGATCCGGGGCGAGGATTTTGATCAGATTCTGCAATCCTCGGATGCCGATGAAGGGGAGGTCGTCCGTTATTTCCGGATGGTTCTGCAGGTCTTGCGGGAACTGCAGGAAACTCCGTTATCAGACGAAACCAAGAAATATATCACAAAACTGATACGCATGATCGACCGGGATGTCGTGGATTCTGAGCGGCAGTTAAGATGTTAGTTGTCCGAGATGACTTTTAAAGAAGATTGTTTTTCGGTTCGCGTCAGGATTAATGTAGAAGCCGGGTCCGTTTAATGTTTTGGAAATTAAAAACACAGAGGCCGGAACTAAAGAATCTGCTGGGTTTTCTTTCTCTTGCCGTCATTATTTTGGCCGTTTTTTATCCGGTCTTAAACGGGGAATTTTTGAACTGGGACGACGGCTTTCATCTCAAGAACCCCGATTTTGTGGGCCCGCTGAACCTCTCCACTTTAAAAAACATTTTCTTCCGGGGTATTGTTCAGGATGTCTATATCCCTTTGACACTTCTGTCTTTCAACATGGAATATAATCTTTGGGGGACGCATCCGGGGATTTATCACTGGGACAATCTCATGCTGCATATCGCGGTAAGCGGAATCATCGGCCTTATTGTCATGCAGCTGGGGTTTAACTTCCGGACGGCGGCTCTAACATCGTTGCTTTTCGGCCTGCATCCCATGCATGTCGAACCCGTGGCCTGGAGCTCGGCGAGGAAAGATGTTTTGTATGCATTTTTTTATGCTCTTTCCGTTTATCAGTACATATTGTATGCGGACACGATGAAAAGAAAATACCTGGTTTCATCCCTGGGGCTGGGTTTTTTCAGCATACTGGCAAAACCCATGGCGTTAAGTCTGCCGTTGATATTGCTTTTGATCGACTGGTTTAAGCAAAGAAGATGGAGCTCCGCTGTCTTCTTTGAAAAAAGTCTTTATGCTCTTTATATTCTTCCTTTGGCCTGGGTGACACTTTCTTTGAATATAAGGACAATGCAGGGGACTGTTCAGGAAGGTCTGCTGATCTGGATATGGAGCCTGATTTTTTATATACGCCAGTTTTTCCTCCCTTTTGAATTCCTGTTAATTTATCAGATGCCGGAGCCTATCCATGTCTTGAATTTCCCTTATCTTTTATCTGTGTTATTGCTTGTGCTTTTGGCGTGCAGCCTCTGGCTGTGGCGGCAGAAGCGAATATTCCTTTTTGCGTTTTTCTATTATTTCCTCTCAGTCTTTTTCCTGCTGAGGTACGATATCACCGCCGCCGGAGATAATCCTGTGGCCGACCGGTATGCATATTTGCCCATCTTCGGATTTTGTCTGCTGGCCGGCTGGGGCGTGGATTTTCTAATAGAAAAAATCTCCCGCGGTCATCCGCGCACGGGGCGGCTTTTTTTTGTTGTTTTGGGGATGATGTCCATCCTGTTGGCCGGACAGACCCGCCGGCAGTGTTTGGTTTGGCAGAACAGTGTCCGTCTCTGGAGTCACGTGATCCGGCATAATCCCGAGGTTGTGCTTGCTTACGTGAACCGGGCTAATGCCTATATTGACCAGGGGCAAATGGATTGGGCTGACCGGGATTATCGTACGGCCGGAGAAATTTTTCATAAAAGAACACATTCCTTAGTTGAACAAAGCCGGGAGTTGGCAAGAACGCATAAGTACCCGGGTGCTTTGAAAGCTGTTACGAAGGCTCTGCACATGAACCCTGATTATGTGGCGGCGCGCGTTATCCGCAGCCAGATTTATTCTGATTTGGGAAAAACAGATTCAGCTCTTGCGGATATCCATAAGGCTGTGGCTCTGAGGCCCCGGGATCATATTTTGTTGTTATTAAGAGGCAATATGTACGGCAAAAGCGGATTCCATGAGCTTGCCGTCAAAGATTTCACTGCGGCCTTAGCGATCCGTCCGGATTATGCTTTGGCTTTTCACAACCGGGCCCGGGCTTTTTTTGCTTTAAAAAAATATGATTTGGCTTTTAAGGACATCACTCAGGCTCTCCGTTTGGCTGCGGATTTAAACGAAGCCTATTTCATACGGGCGAATATTCATTTTGAGCAGAAACAATATGAGCTGGCTTTGCAGGATTATAACAAAATTCTTCAATTGTCTCCCCGGCGTATTGCGGCTCTCATGCAAAGAGGTTTAACCTACCGTCATTTAGGTCAGGAGGAAAAAGCCTTGGCGGATTTTCAGAATGTCCTGCGGCAGCGTCCCCGTTCTTATGAGGCCTTGCGGCAAATAGCGGAGATTTATTGTCTTGCTGAAGATTTTAAGGCCGCTCTCGATACCTGTCATACACTGATTAAATTTTATCCTCTCCGTGGAGATCTTTATGTCAAACGCTCCGGTATTTTTGCCGGTCAGGGGCAGTATAAAAGAGCTTTAGTGGATGCCTTTATTGCCAGGAACCTGGGCCAACCCGTTCCCCGGCTGCGGATCGCAGAACTGAAGAGTTGTATCCAGCAGGAAGACGGCTGTCATCTTTCGTCCCCGGCCGGGGAAGGAACAGATGCCATGCCTTAACGAACATGTTTTTGCGAGGGGCTTTATGCGGAATAGGAGTTAGACAAGCGTTGTGAAATGGTGTATATTATCTTGTTGTATTGGAATGTTGAAAGAGTATATGAAAGAGGAGGATCTTTAATCCCAAAAAGAAACGGTTTATTATGAAGGAGGAAGGCCATGCCTGAAATGAAAGATCTATTTCAATCAGCAGATTGGAAAGCGGAAAAGCATGTCCCGGTTATTGACGCCCCGGATAAAATTCAAAAAGGGGAAGATGTTAAAGTTGTGATCAGCATTGGCAAGGGAATCCCGCATCCCAATACCACAGCCCATCATATCAGCTGGGTTAATGTTTATTTTCAGCCTGAGGGGGAGAAATTCCCTTATGAAATCAGCCGGACGGAATTTTCGGCCCATGGGGCTTCAAAGGACGGGGCGGATACCAGTACTGTTTATACTCAATATGAAGTTCAGTTGAGCTTTAAGACGGAGAAATCCGGGACATTGATAGCTGCCGGGTATTGTAATATCCACGGTTTGTGGCAGAATTCAAAATCATTACAGGTGGAATAAGTTTATAACAAGTTGCTGAAAAGGAGGGATTTATGAAAGCGACGGTGGATAAAGAATTGTGTACAGGGTGTGAACTATGCGTTCAAACCTGCGAGCAGGTTTTCTCCATGGCCGACGGCATTGCTGTAGCCAGCGCAGACAGTGTTGCTGCGGATTTGGAAGACGCTTGTCGCCAAGCTGCTGAAGACTGCCCTGTTGAGGCTATTAAAGTAGAATGATGTGACAGAATAAGGTTACACTGGTTATCTGGATACGGGAATAAATTTGACCCAAACTTCGCGGGAGCGCGGGCCGTCAAATTCCAGAAAAAAGATGCCTTGCCAGGTCCCTAACATGATGCGGTTGTTTTCAATGATGAATGTTTGAGAAAAATTGACAAGACTTCCCTTGATGTGGGCGTCAGAATTCCCTTCGCTATGTTGGAAATTGGCATCAGCCGGGATTGTTTTTTTCAGGAAAAACAACAAATCTTTTTTGACAGCCGGGTCGGCATTTTCATTGACACTAACGGCAGCTGTTGTATGCGGAGAATAAACCACCAGGGCTCCGGAAATATAGCCTTGTTCCCGGACGTAGTTTTGGAGTAATGGCGTGAGATCAATCACTTCTTCCCGGGATTGAGATTGTATTTGGAAAGATTTCATGAGTATTATTATATGTCATGATTTCTCGGGATGCCAGTCCCAATATTGCCGGAAAACCATTTCAAAGTCCAATCCCCCAAATTTTCTTGTTTTATCTTGAGACTATGCCTTTCCGCTGATAGTATAATTACAAATATTTATATTTTAATAAGTTAGGATATGATTATTCCTGACCGCAAGGGAAGTCTGTGTTTTGGGCTTCAATTTTTCGATGAGGATGAGAATGTCCGGATGACTTCTGTGTGAATAATACGGCGGTAAATTGTATGACTTTGTTCCAGAAAAATTTTCGTAATATATCAAGTAAAATTCATCTAAGTCTCGATTTTAAAATTACCCTTATTTTTGTCAGTTTAGCCTTGATCCCCTTCTTAGGAGTATTTTCTTTAACCTACCGGGCTGTACACCAGCACATCCGCCGCAATCTCGAAAAAGAGCTGACAACGCTGGTCGGCCTGATCCGTGTGGAAATCGGCCAAATGGTTCAGTCTACCCTCTCCCAGACGGAAGCTTTAGCAAGAAATCCGTACCTGATCAATGAAAACAGCCCGGAAAAGAAGATGGTTGAAGAGCTGAAGGAAATTCAGGATTTTTATGGTTTATTTGACAATATTACTCTGGTCAGCAAAGAAGGACATGTCCTGGCGTCCACATCGTATGAATACCGGGGTGTTTGGAAAGACAAGTCATGGTTTACGGAAGCCTTAAAAGGGAAGGCGATTGTTTCTCCTGTCCACGTAACCATGTCGCCGTTCAGACTGATATATATCACAGCGGCTCCCATTTTCTCCGAGGCCGGGGAGGTTAGGGCCCTGATCACAGGCCAGGTTACCTTAAACAACGTTGTGCGCTTAACTCATCAGATGAAGGTAGGAGAAACAGATACGGTTTTTATCATGAATGATGAGGGATATCTTATAGATCATCCTGACCATCAGAAGCTCTTATATAAATTGGAACCGCTGGAAATCAACAAGAAAATTTTAAGTTCCAGCAAGGGTTTTATGGAATTTACTGACCGGGATGGAGTAGCGAAGGTCTGTGCTTTTATGAAAATGAGTGGTTTTGAAAGCCTCGGGAATCACAGCTGGCATATTGGGATTATTCAGGACAGGAAGGAAGCTTTTCTTGTGGCAGCGCAACTGAAAAATTACGCACTTTTATTGGTCCTGGGAGGCGCGTTGATTATTTTTGTTTTTGCGATGTTTTTAAGCGGCGTCGTTGTTAAGCCTGTCAAGGAACTGGCTGTCGCGTCACTGCGCATTGCTGACGGGGATTTAGATACCCAGGTTAATGTGACTCATGATGATGAGATCGGAGAACTGGCGAAATGTTTGAACAAGATGATAAGGAAATTGCGTTTTTCCCGCGGGGAGCTGATCGCAGAAAAGGAGCGTCTCAACGTAACGTTGCGCTCCATTACCGATGCTGTTGTCACAATTGATAATCAAGGAAGAATCATTTTGTTAAGTGAAGCGGCAGAGAAATTATGCGGGGTGAACTTGCCGGAAGTGCAAGGGAAGCCGTTTATAGATATATTTCAATTTGCCGATAATGAACAGAAGAAGATCAAAGAAGATCCTTTTATCAGGCAGACAAAAGAAAATAATTTTTGCGTCAAGAGCCGGAGACGTGAATTCCGGGATTGCCATAATAAAATGAAAACGGTAAGTTTTAATGCCGCCCCGATCAATGATAAGAGCGGAGAATGCCTGGGGACGGTGGTTGTTATGCAGGATGTGACGGCAGAAGAAAGAATCCGCGAGGAACTCAACAAGATACAAAAGCTGGAAACAATAGGTGTTTTAGCCGGGGGGATTGCGCATGATTTTAATAATATCTTAACGTCGATTGTCGGGAATATTTCCTTGGCTAAGTTTGATTTGGACCCCCGTAGCGAAATTTTTAACCTGCTTACGGAAGTCGAAAAGACCTCGATGGAGGCGAAACAGCTGACACAACAGCTGTTGGCTTTCTCTAAAGGCGGTGCCCCTGTTAAGAAGGTGACGAACCTGGGGCCTTTTCTCGAGGAATCCATAAATTTTGTTTCCAGAGGTTCGAATGTTATCTGTGAATATAAAATTAGTGCTAATCTCTGGCCGGCGGAGATTGATCCTGGACAGATCCGGCAAGTTCTGCATAACCTGGCTATCAATGCCATTCAGGCCATGCCTAAAGGAGGAAAGCTGGAAGTCGCTGCGGAAAACGCATTGATAAGTCACGAGCTTAATCTCCCTTTGACCGACGGCGTCTATGTGAAGATTTCTATTAAGGATGAGGGGACAGGAATTTCAGAAGAAAATCTTTCCAAGGTTTTTGACCCGTTTTTTACGACGAAGCCCTCAGGGAATGGTCTGGGGCTGGCCGGTTCATTTTCTATTATCAAGAAGCATGCCGGATACATTGCTGTTTCGTCTCAGGTCAACAAGGGAACGACTTTCAGTGTTTATTTGCCCGCTACGATCAGGACCGTCGAAGGAGAAACGCCTGTTGTCCTGGATACGATTAAAGGGGAGGGCCATGTCCTTGTTATGGATGACGAGTCGGTGGTCAGGAAGATGTTTGGTCAATATCTGTTCCGGTTTGGATTTGAGGTCCTATTAACGACCACCGGGGATGAGACTGTGCGTAAATTCCGGGAAATGGAAAGCTCGGGGAGTTCCATCCAACTCGTTATTTTAGATTTAACAATTCGAGGGGGCCTGGGGGGCGTGGATACATTGAAGGAGATCAGAAAGATTAACCCTGGTGTTAAAGCTGTTGTCACAAGCGGTTATGCAACCGATCCGGTCATGGCTGATTATAAAAATTACGGGTTTCAGGCCAAGCTAACCAAACCGTTTACTTTTGAGGAACTCAACAATGTTATTAAAGAAGCTCTTTATCAGGCTTGAAGAAAAGATATGTTTTCTTCATCAGCGTAGTCGGAATGAGACGGCATTTTTATAAATGTTTTAAGAGAGGGCGCCGATTACAAAATTCGGGGGATTTTATAATTAACAATTCCTTTTCTGGTTTGTATACTTAAATTGGAGAGGAGGAACACCGTGCGCAAATCATATGAGGTCTTGAAAAAAGCCATTGCTAAAGTCGGGGTTAAAAAGGTCGCGGCAGAGTTAAACGTATCCCAATCTTTGGTTTACAAATGGTGCCAGGCCAGCCAGATCCCGGAGATCTGGCTGGCGAGCGGAGCCAATAATCCTTTGGACAGGATTAAGAGAATTTTTGAGCTGACACATGATCAGGCTATCATTAATTGGGTTTGCCAGTTAGACGAAGGGTATTATGTGAAGAACCCTCATGATCAGGTCAATGTTGATTCCGGAGTCATGAACAATATTCACCATTTGATTAAGGAATTTTCCGAGACTTTGGATGCTATCTCCAGGTCCTATAGTGATGACAAGAGAATATCCCGAGAAGAGGCGAAGGATATTCGTAAGGAATGGGAAGACTTAAAACGCATTGGAGAGGGATTTGTCCTCGCCTGCGAATCAGGCCGGTTTGATAAAAAAAGAGCAAAAAAATTAAAAGGAGAGAAAAAATGAATATCAAGGATCTTCTTAACCCGGTTTTGGTCTGGTTCTTGGTTGGCTTGGTGATGTTTATATTTGAATTGGCGACACCCGGTTTGGTTATGATCTTTTTCGGTGTGGGCGCCTGGGTTGTCGCCTTGCTGACATTACTGCTGAAGATCCCTCTTAATGCTCAGCTGCTGCTGTTTATCGTTTTTTCTGTTTTATCTTTGGTCCTGTTTAGAAAATGGCTGACGCAGACCTTTCATGGTTTTGTCACCAACAAGCAGGATCCGGCACAGGATTTGGAAGAGTTTGTCGGGCACCGGGCTATTGTTAAAGAAGACATTCATCCGGGAAGAATAGGAAAAGTTGAGTTTAAGGGGACGCTTTGGGAGGCGGAGGCAGAGGAGGAACTCTCCAAAGAAACCATGGTGACGATTGTCAAAAAAAATAATATGACGCTCATTGTGAAGAAAATATAAATGTCGTTCAACATGTCACACAAAGGAGGAGTCCGATGGACATTCTGACTATTATGTTGTTGGGAATTATATTTTTGGGCCTGATTCTGGCGGTTATGGCCATTGTGATCGTTCCGCAGAAAAGCGCGTCGATCATTGAACACCTGGGAAAGTATAAGGCAACCTATGAAGCCGGTTTTCATATTGTGGTTCCTTTTATAGAGCGGGTCGCCTACCGGCATAGCCTGAAAGAGCAGGCCATAGATGTGCCGCCGCAGACGTGTATTACAAAGGATAATATTGCTGTGACCGTGGACGGGATTCTTTATCTGCAGGTCATGGACGCGCAAAAAGCTTCTTACGGCATCAATGATTATCAGTTCGCGTCCATTCAGATCGCCCAGACGACCATGCGTAGTATTATCGGTAAAATGGAATTGGACCGCACGTTTGAAGAGCGGGACATAATCAATACGAACATCGTTCAAGCCGTGGATAAGGCGTCCGACCCCTGGGGGGTCAAAGTGACGCGTTACGAAGTCAAGAATATTATCCCGCCGCAGAGTATCAAGGATGCCATGGAGAAGCAGATGCGCGCCGAACGCGAAAAGAGAGCGCTGATTGCCGAATCCGAAGGGGACAAACAGGCCAAGATTAACCGGGCCGAGGGGCAGAAGCAGGAAGTTATCGCCTATTCAGAAGCGGAAAAACAAAAGAGGATTAATGAGGCGGAGGGCCAGGCATTTGAAATTGAGCGCGTGGCCGAAGCCACGGCTAAAGGGATACGTGAAATCGCCTCGGCGATAAATGAAAAAGGCGGTATGGATGCGGTTAACCTGCGTATCGCGCAGAATTATCTCGAGCAATTCGGAAAGCTGGCCAATAAGAATAATACTATGATTTTACCTTCAAATTTGACCGATGTCGCCGGTGTTGTCGCAGTGGCTAACAGCATTTTAAAGAAAGCGGAACCCTCTTCCTAGGGGTCCGTGCAGGGGCTGTGTTTGGGCAAGGCAGGAAGCGAAGCTTCCTGCCTTGTTTTTTTTTCCGGCTGATACGTCCGGGATCCCCGGATTTTAACTTCAGCGGATTTTTCCGTTTTTTTATGTGCTGGAGACATTATTAACGAGATGCGACGGAGAGCTGTTTCTGGCCCTTTTGCATGTTGGAAATGCTTTTATATTTATGAATTCTGGGCTATTTACATAAAAGGTAAACAGTATTAAAATATATATTCATATATAAGGAGTAAGAATATGCCGTTTTATCAGTATTTTTGTGAATCCAACGGGAAAATCGTTGAAGTACGGCATGCGATGGATATCCGGCTGCATACATGGGCCGGTGTTTGTCTGTTGGCCCGGATGGAGCCGGGGGATACTCCTGGGGATGCTCCTGTGCAGAGACTTGTCAGCCCGGCAACACCCGTTGTGCCGAAGTTCCAGGGGTTGGATAAAGACTATTCCGGCCAATGGCTATAGTGCGATATGAGGATCAAAGGGAAGAAAATACATTTTATTCAGGAGAAAAGAAAGCTCCCGAATGGCGTTATAACGCAGGTCGACAGGATAGAACATCCGGGCGCGGCATTAATTATTCCTTTCATAACCAAGACGGATATTGTTTTTTTAAAACAATATCGTATTGTTTTTGAGCAGGAATTCCTGGAGCTTCCCGCAGGCACGCTGGATAAAGGAGAAGCCCCTTTATCCTGTGCCCGCAGGGAGCTGATGGAGGAAACGGGATTTAAAGCAGGAAGGATGACAAAGTTAGGCAAAATATGTCCTGTTCCCGGCTATTCGAATGAAGTGATTCATCTGTATAAAGCCGAGGCTTTGAGGCCGGCAGAAGCCGAGAAAGATGAAGATGAAATGATCGAGACAGTTGTTTTTTCCCGGCAGGAGGTGCGTGACCTTTTTAACAAGGGGCGCATTTGCGACGCGAAGACGATCTGTGTATTGTGTTTGGCCGGCTGGCTGTAGGGCAAGGGGAAAAGGATTTTTTGCGGAAGGGGATATTATGTCAAAACCACGCGAGATGCAGAGAAAATCAGAGGCGGTGTGGGAACTTCCGCCGTCATACCGTGACGGCATGAGAGTTCCTGCCCGTATTTATGCTACGGAGAGCCTTATCATGGATATGGAGGAAGCTGTCTTCGAGCAGGTTTCGAATGTGGCGAAACTGCCCGGGGTGCAGAAGTATGCGTATTGCATGCCTGACGGTCATTGGGGGTATGGTTTTCCTATCGGAGGCGTTGCGGCTATGGACCCGCAGGAAGGCGTTATATCTCCGGGCGGCATTGGTTTTGATATCAATTGCGGGATGCGTTTATTGAGGACCAATTTAACCTATGATGAGGTCAAGCCAAAGCTGCAACAACTGGTCAACCGTTTGTTTCAGAAAGTCCCGTCCGGGGTCGGAGGATCGGGGCATATGAACATCTCAAAAAAGGAATTCCGTCAGGTGATTGAACAGGGGGCGGCCTGGTGCGTTAAGCATGGTTACGGCTGGCCCGAGGATTTGGAAAGGACAGAAGAGGGCGGTTGTATGACGGGGGCTGATTCAGCGAACGTGAGTGAAAAAGCCATAGCCCGGGGCTACCAACAGGTCGGGACCCTCGGTTCCGGAAATCATTACCTGGAAATTCAGGTTGTCAAGCCGGAAAATATTTTCGATAAGGAATATGCGGAGGTTTTCAAAATCAATTATCCTCAACAGGTCGTTGTTATGTTTCACTGCGGGAGCCGGGGGTTCGGCCATCAGGTCGCCACGGATTATCTGCAGACTTTTCTGAAGGTGATGCAGACCAAATACGGTTTAAAATTATTAGACCGGGAGCTGTCGTGCGCTCCTTTCCAGTCTCCGGAAGGACAGTCGTATTTTTCCGCCATGAAGTGCGCCGTCAACATGGCTTTTGCAAACCGTCAGGTGATTTTGCATCGCATCCGGGAAGTCTTTTCCGAAGTCTTTCAAAAAAAAGCCGAAGATTTGGATATGCATCAGATATACGACGTCGCCCATAATATTGCCAAACTGGAAAAGCATGACGTTGACGGGCAACAAAAGGATGTCCTGGTTCATCGCAAAGGCTCCACCCGGGCGCTTGGTCCGGGAAAGGCCGGGCTTCCGGGGGTTTATAAGGATGTGGGCCAGCCGGTGATTATCGGGGGCAGTATGGAGACCGGTTCTTATTTATTGGTCGGCACAGAGGGCAGTCAGGAGACCTTTTGTTCGACCGCCCACGGCAGCGGCCGGAAAATGAGCCGGAATAAAGCCCGTAGCATGTTCCATGGCCGGACTTTGCTGGAAAACATGAAGGCCCGCGGCATTTATGTTAATACAGCGTCTTTTAAAGGGCTGGCCGAGGAAGCGGGGGCTGCTTACAAAGATATTGATGATGTGACTCGGGCCACGGAAGTTTCGGGAATCAGCAAGCGTGTGGCCCGTTTTGTCCCTATCGGGAATATTAAAGGTTAATATGCCGTACCGTTATTTAGATGAAATGGCTACGGCCGATGTCGCGTTTCAGGCTGAGGCCCCTGATCTGGAGGCGTTATTTATAACGGCAGCGGAAGCCACGGTTCATGTTATGATTGATGATTTGACGGCGATCAGGCGCCGCACAGAACGGCGGGTAACTTTGCAGGCGGAAGATATTGAACTGCTGCTGTTCCAGTTCTTACAGGAGTTTGTGTTTTTTAAAGATGCCGAGGGTCTGTTATTATTGCCTGAGAAGGTAGAGATTGTTCAGCAGCCTCAAAAGCACAGACTCAAAGCCACTGTGTGTGGGGAGGTTATTGACCGGAACAGGCATGATCTGATTGTGGATATTAAGGCTGTCACCCTGCATCGTTTTAGGGTTACCCAGACGGATTCCGGGTGGGAAACCCTTGTTGTATTAGATATTTAGGTTATTAGGGGGCGGTCCGGAAAGATTTTGGGCCTTCAGACGGCTGGAAGGCCCGGGATACGAAATGATCTGAATTATTTGTTCGTGAGCTGAAAGATGTTATAATTATTAAATAAATCAAGCAGAGGCGGTGATAATATGAAAAAGAATATGCAATATTTCCTTTTAATATGCTTCAGTCTATGTTTTTTGAGCCTTACTTTATGTCCGGCAGAAGCTCAGAATGAAATCCAGATCTTTTCCGGAGGAGAACTTCAGGGGCAGGAAGAGGAGGAGCCGGTTGAAGATACAGGGCCCACAGACACCGGAATCAGTCTTGATTATTACGCTAACGGGAATATCCGGTATGAGAAACATTATCAGGACGGCCGCTTGCATGGTCCGTACAAGAAATTCTACCGTAACGGGACCCTCTGGATTGAAGAGGAATATATGTTTGGCAAGAGAAACGGGGAGAGGCGGGAATATTATAAGAACGGGAGCATAAAGGAACAGAAATTTTATGTGGATAATAATTTAGAAGGGACGTTTCAGCGTTTTAGAATGAACGGACAGTTAGAAATTGAAGAGAATTATCACCTCAATATTTTGCACGGGCTGACCCGTGAATATTATGAGGACGGGGCCAAAAAAGAGGAACGCACGTATAATGAAGGAGAATTGATCAACCGTAAAGTCTACAGTAAAGAGGGTTATCCTTTAAGTGAAGAGAACTATCTGCATAAAAAGATGCACGGGGCTTTTAAAGACTATTTCGAGGACGGACAAATTGAAAGTGAACGGTATTATAATAACGGCAGCCAGGAAGGGGTGACGAGGCGCTATTATCCCAACGGCAATTTGCAGGCCGAAGGATATTATAAAGACAATATGCGGGACGGGGAATTCCAGATATTTTACGAAAACGGAAAGTTGCAGAAGATTATCAATTTCAGCCACAATCAACAGGAAGGCCCTTTTAAGGAATATTATAAGGACGGCACTCTGAAGGTTGAAGGCTCTTTCTCCCTGGGGAAGCGTCACGGCCCTTTAAAGCAATACAGGTCCGACGGTTCGCTAGCCAATGAGAGTAATTTTTATTACGGAGATGAAAAGGGCATCACAAAGCGCTACTATCCCAACGGACAGCTCGAATTTGAGGGCACGGTTGAATTTAATCTCCCGGAGGGGCCGTATAAGAAGTATTTTGAAAACGGTAAATTGCAGGAAGAAGGAGAATACGTGGAAGGGCAAATGCACGGGCGGGCCAAGGTGTATTATGAAAACGGGGTTGTCAAACAGGAAGAATTTTACCGTCAGGGGAAACTGTATCGTGTTATGAAGTTTGATCAGGACGGGAATCTGTTGTTTGATCAATAATGTCTCCTGTCCGAAAGGGGCCCATGAGGGATTTGAAGTTATTGATTATTGATGACAACGAGCAGGACCGCAAGGGGATGATGATCGCTTTGCAGAAGGCGGGATATCAGCATTTTGCAACGGCAGCCACGGAGTCCGAAGGCGTGGCGTTGGCCCGCTCCTTTCAGCCGGATATTGTTATTGTTGATTGTGTTTTGACCCAGCTGGATGGTTTTGATGTCTGCACCCAGATTAAAGCTATTGAAGACCTGGTGTGTAAGATTATTGTGATTACGGGACATTTGGAAGCTGTTAATGCCGCCAAGGCCAGACAGTCGGGAGCCGATGAATTGCTTGAAAAGACAGTGGGTTTTAAAAATATCCATGACACCATTGTGAGACTGAATCATATCCCCTCCTAATCCGGTATTTTTAAAGAATAAAGATCAGAGGCTTTCATGCCATATTTTTGTCACGGACAATCCTTAAGGGATTGTCTTTTTTTTGATAAAAAGAATTTAGATTTTTATGTCTTTAGGAGTATTTTTATTTTAAACTATAAAAAACTTGTGATATTCTGCATATATATTATGTTTGGTAACTTAAAACTCATTCATAAATTGGCCCTGCTTTTATTGATCATTGCGCTATTCCCTCTTTTGATCATAGGTTTCACGTATTATCACCTTACCAAAACGGAGTTAGAAAAGAAAACGATTTCCGCCCTGCAGGCCGTTACCGACTCCCGCGCTGCTCACATCAACCACTCCATGACCTTGCGGCAGGAACAGGCCAAGGAATTCGCCGGAGCCTTTTTGCCCCGGCAGCTTAAAGAATCGGGACTCAATGACCCCTCCCTCATTGAAGGCATCCAGAACGATATCGATTCGACATTTTATTACCTTAATTTGGCCCCTTCTGAACGGTATCAAAACATTGACCGGAAGACAGATATCAAAACGATCGGAGTCTGGGACGTGCACGGCAACATTATCGCCAGCACAAACCGTAAGCTGATCGGGCAGAAAATGCCTATAGAATATATTCAGAATGTTTATAAATACGGAACGTATTTTGTCGGTTTGAAAGAGGACCCGTTGACGGGAAAGAATGTCCTTATCCTCCTGGAGGAAATCCGCAACTGGCAGTCCGGCATGATTGTGGGGGCGATATCGTTAATGATTGAATCAAAAATTCTGGATGAGATCACCAGCGCCCGTGAAGGCTTGGGGGAATCCGGAGAGACATATGTCGTGGATAACCAGTATCTCATGATTACGAATTCGCGTTTCAGAAAAGATTCGATATTTAACGTGCGTGTCATCACGGAAGGAACACAGGCCTGTTTTCAGAACAGGGAGTCCTCAACGACATATCAGAATTATCGGGGCGTGAGTGTTTTGGGCGTTCAGAAATATTTGCCGGACCAGGACTGGTGTCTCATGGCCGAGGTCGATGTGAATGAAGCCTTTGCCCCTATCCGGGTTTTTCGGCAGAGGCTGCTCTTAATCGGGGGATTGATGTTGGTCTTCACGATTCTTTTGGCTGTTTGTGCCAGCCGGATATTCTCCCGGCCGATTTTGGCTTTAACAAATGCTTCTCAGCAGGTCGCGCGCGGACAGTATGCCGTGAAATTGCCCGTTCGCAGCCGGGATGAAGTCGGTCAACTGACCACAAATTTTAATTTTATGGCCGGCCGTTTGGCGGAAGCGAAGAGCCAGCTGGAAGAGAAAAATAAGACCCTGTTCAAACATTTGGCGATCCTTGCGTCACAAAAAAGGGAATTGCGGGAGGTCAATGAGGAGCTTGACCGTTTTGTTTATACGGCGAGTCATGATTTGAGAGCCCCTTTAAGGGGGATTGCTTCCTTTGCGACTTTTTTAGAGGAGGACTATAAAGCGAAGCTCGATGCCCAAGGGCGGGAATATATCGATGAGATAAAGAAAGGGGCGACGAAAATGAACGCCCTTATCGAGGACCTCCTTTTGTTGTCGCGGATTTCCAGGATCAAGAACCCTTATGAAATGGTAGACATGCAGCAGCTGGTTCAATCGGTGCTTGATCGGCTTAAGTTCGATATCCAGAAGCACGGGGCGGTTGTCAGTATCTGTCAGCCCTTGCCGGCGGTATGCTGTGATAAAATTAAAATAGCGGAAGTCATGCAGAATTTGATTAATAATGCTATCAAGTTTTCCGCCAAGAAAACTCAAGACCGCCCCAAAATAGAAATAGGGTATGCCCGGGAAGGCATCTACCACACTTTTTTTGTTAAAGATAACGGAATTGGGATTGACGCTAAGTATCATCAGCAGATTTTCGGTATTTTTAAACGGTTACATACGGATAAAGAATATGAGGGGACGGGGGCGGGCCTGTCTATTATTAAACGCATTGTCGAGGATCATGGCGGGGAGGTCAGGGTGGAGTCCCAACTGGGCCAGGGCGCAAAATTTATCTTTTCCATACCGTCTGATTTAAAGGTGGGCCAGCCCGAAACAAAGGACACTGACGATTCATCGCCGGAGCCGGCCTGAAATGTTTGTCGGAGACCGATTCCAGATTATTCGGAAGGGGATGCCTGATGGTTTTGAGATTATTGCTGGTAGAAGATAGCGAGGCGGATATTAAAATCACGCTGCGTGCTTTTGGACAAGCCCAAATGAAAAATGAAATTTTTGTTGCCCGTGACGGGCAGGAATGTCTGGATTTTATTCGCCACGAAGGGGCTTTTCAGGATCAGGAGAAATGTCCCCGGCCGCATTTGATATTGCTGGATATTAATATGCCGCGATGCGACGGTTTTGAAGTGCTGAGGGTCTTAAAGAATGACAGGGCTTACCGATCCATTCCGGTTATCATGTTTAGCGCATCAAGTAATGAGGAGGATATTGTTAAAAGTTATGCCCTGGGGGCCAACAGCTTTATTCAGAAACCCGTGGACTACCGGGAATTTGTCGGTTTGATTAAAAGTTTCAATCATTATTGGCAAGTCCTTAATCGTCTGCCGAAGACTTTGTCCTAACCGGTCAGGAATATGAAAATACTTGTCATTGATGACAATGAGCAGGACCAGAAAATCATCCTGAGGTACCTGAAACAGGAGGGATTCACCTCTTTTGGCGTCGCGTCCTGCGGGGAAGAAGGCCTGGAAATGGCCCGGAGAGAACGGCCTGAGCTGATTCTTATTGATACGATGATGCCGGGCATAGACGGTTTTGCGACATGCCGGAAGATCAAACAGGATCTGGATTTTAAAACAAAGGTTGTCATGATGACAGGCCGGGTCTCGGCCGTTGATACGGAACGGGCCCGTCTGATGGGAGCGGATGAATATTGTGTGAAGACGTCGGACGGGCAACCCCTACTTCAGGCCGTAAGGCGGCTTGTCTCCGTTCAGGCATTAAAACAGAAGAAAGAAGAACAGGTCGGCGAATCCGAAAGCCCGTCTTCCCCCGAGGGTGAGGAGCCGGGAGGGGTATGGGGCCCGCAGAAGGCCCAGGAAGCCATCCGTATTTTATCCCGGGAACTGGAAAACAAAAATGAAGAACTTAAAGCGCTGGACAAGCTGAAATCCAAATTTATCGCGAATGTTTCCCATGAGCTTAAAACGCCTTTAACGATTATTAACGGTGCGATCAGCCAGGTCGTATCGGGGATTTACGGGTTTGTCACTGAGGAGCAGCGGAAAAAATTAATTATGGCTTTAAAAAGTGCCGAAAGGTTGAACCTGATGATTGATGACTTGCTGGATTTTGCTAAACTGGAGGCCAAGCAGGTCCGGCTGTCAAAGGCGGAGATTAATCTTGTTGAACTTGTCCGGGAAGTCCATTCCTCTTTTTATGGCTTAGTTCGGGAAAAGGGGCTGGACTTGAATTGTGAATACCCCAAGTCGCAAATAATGATTTGTGCGGACCGCAACCGGATCATTCAGGTTTTTACCAATCTGATCGGGAATGCTTTAAAGTTTACCGGGAAGGGCGAAATCAAAATATTTTTAAGAGAGACTTCGGATTTTATAGAATGTAAAGTCTCGGACACCGGTTGCGGTATCTCGGCGGAGGATTTGCCCAAGATTTTTGAGCGTTTTCATCAGGCCGGAGAACGCATGGGCTCGAATCCCAAAGGCACGGGGCTGGGGCTTTCTATCTGTAAAGAGATTATAGACCTGCATCATGGCCGTATTTGGGCGGAGAGCCAGGAAAATCAAGGGACGGCATTTATTTTTATTTTACCAAAGGACGGGGGGCCGGAGAGCGACCCGACTATCAAGGAGAAGACATGAAAAAGATTCTTATCATAGAAGATAATGTTGATATTGCGACAATTCTCAATGATCTGGTCTCAAACAACGGCTATGCTGCCGTGATGTGCCATGACGCCTACCAGGGTATTGAATTTACACATCGGGATAAGCCGGATTTGATTTTGTTGGATCTGATGCTGCCGGCAGGTGGCGGCCTGCACGTTCTGGAGAAATTGAAAATTTCTACAAGAACAAAGTCCATCCCGGTTATTGTGCTTACGGCATCCAGAGACGATCAGCACAAACAGACGGCCATTGATATGGGTGTCGATGCCTATATGGAAAAACCTTTTGACTCAGACAAATTGCTTATGACCATTAAGGGATTTTTAGAGTAATCCCCTCCTTTCAGAATATTCCCGGTTGAGTAGTTCCCCTAAAATATTATTTCTTGAATGCTCCTGCGGAGGGCCAGGGCGGGTTCATTTTACAATTGACAGAATTCTTCTCTTTATTTAACATGGTAGTTCTAGAGATAAACTGGGAGGTAGAAGATGCTAAAAATAAAGGATGATATTTACTGGACAGGTTATATTGATTGGGATTTGAAAGTGTTCCACGGCTATAAGACGCCTTTTGGATCAACTTACAATGCCTATTTGATTCAGGATGAATGTCCCACGTTAATTGATACCGTTAAATACTATGGCCAGGAAGATATGATCAGCCAGATTCAGGAGGTTATGGATCCGGCGAAGATAAGATATGTCATTGCCAATCATGCTGAAATGGATCATTCCGGCGCGATAGATGCCTTACTTCAGCTGGCGCCTCAGGCCGAGGTCGTCTGCTGTGCTAAAGGGGCGGAAGCGTTGAAAAGACATTTTAAAAAAAATTGGCCGTTTAAAATTGTCAAGACGGGCGACAGGTTAAAAATAGGGAAACGGGAGTTGTTGTTCATGCAGATTCCCATGGTGCACTGGCCGGAATCCATGGTGACATATTCGTGTGCGGACCATATCCTGTTTCCTAACGATGCCTTTGGACAGCATTATGCTTCGAAGGAGCGGTTCGTTGATGAAGTCCCTTTTGAAAAAATTTTGGCCGAGACCGCAAAATATTATGCCAATATCGTTTTGCCTTACGGCCAGCAGGTGCAGAAGGCTTTGTTGGCTTTGAAAGATTTTACGATTGATATGATCTGTCCTTCGCACGGGCTCATATGGCGCCATAAACAGCAGATTGATCAGGTCCTGAATTATTACGACAGGTGGGCGAATCATCAGACGGATGCTGACCGGGTGCTCATTGTCTTTGATACCATGTGGAACTCGACGCGGAAGATGGCGGACAGATTAAAAGAGCTTTTTGAGAATGCCGGAGACACGGTGATTATGCGGAGCTTGCAGGAGTATCATATTTCGGACATCATAACAGACCTGCTGTCTTCCAGGCTGCTCCTTGTCGGGACGCCGATCCTGAATAGTCATATGCTTCCAACGATGGCAAGCTTTCTCATGTATATGAAAGGGTTGCAGCCCAAAAATCGTTTGGCTTTTACTTTCGGCTCTTACGGCTGGTCAAAGGCCGGGTTTAAAGAGGTGGAGGCATTCGTTACGGAGGCGGGATTGACTCTGGGCGCCGGGGGGCATTATATTCAGAATGTGCCGGATGAAGATGATCTCGAAAAGCTTGCTATGATTGTTCCTCAACTAAAAGATCAGATGGCGTCTGTTTAGTTTTTTTGTGTTCATGCGGCACGAAAGACTGTTCTTCTCCTTCAGCCACATCATAGAGTTTTTCTTCTAATTATTTTCTGTTATTAGAACACATATTGTTCCCATTTAACTTTCATGACAGGAGGATACCATGGCAAGACCTGTTGTAAATCAAGGCATCAAGAATATAAGGGATAAAGGAAGCGACATTTACCGAAGCGGGGCGCATATGATGCCCGGTGTTTCCCTGATGATTGCGGAGGGGGTTTTAAAATCCGTGCAGGATTTGAAACGTCCTTTTGTGACGATCATTAATTCCTATACGACCCAGATCCCGGGACACGCTCATCTTGACAGGCTGGGGGCCGTCCTCAAGCAGGAGCTGGAAGCTCAGGGGGTGAATGTCTGGTATGCCAATATCGGGGCTGCTGTTTGTGACGGTATTGCCATGGGCCATTTCGGGATGAAATATTCTCTGCCGTCCCGCGAGCTGATTGCCGACCAGATTGAAACCATTATCGGAGCTCATCCTCCGGACGCCTGGATCGGGATAGGGAATTGCGATAAAATTGTCCCGGCGATGTACAATGCCATGGTCAGGATCAATATCCCGGCTTTGTATGTGAGCGGAGGCCCTATGCTGGCCGGATGCGGCAACACCGATCTCATTTCTATTTTTGAAGGGGTCGGGAAGTACAGTGTCGGGAAAATGAGTATGCCGGAATTGGAACAATTAACGGAAACCGCCTGCCCCAGCTGCGGGAGTTGCGCCGGAATGTTCACGGCAAATTCCATGAATTGTCTCGGGGAAGTTCTGGGGCTGGCCTTGCCTGGAAACGGCACGATCCCCGCCGCCCGCTGGGTGACGGGGCGTCCGGGGGCGGTCGAGTTGAATCCGCAAAGGATTGAATTGGTCAAACAGGCCGCTGTCAGGATTATGGACTTGTTGAAAAAACAGGTGCGCCCGCTGGATATCGTAACCCGCAAGGCGATTGACAATGCGTTTATTTTAGATACGGCTATGGGCGGTTCGACGAATACGGTTCTGCATGTTTTGGCCTTGGCGCATGAAGCCGGGATTAAATACACGTTAAAGCGTATCAATCATATTTCAAACAAAACGGCCAATATTATTAAAATTTCTCCTTCCAGGCCGGATGTCCATATCGAAGATGTCCATCGAGTTGGCGGGATGGGGGCGATTTTAAAAGCGATCTATAAATCCGGACATGAGGACATGGATCTTTCCGCCCGGACCGTATACGGCACGTTGGGGGATTATGTCCTGGCGGCGCCGGAGCCGGACGGGGATGTCTTGCGTTCCGTGGAGAACGCGTTTTCTCCGGAGGGCGGGCTGGAAGTCCTTTTTGGCAACATTGCCCGGAACGGCTCTGTCCTGAAAACCAGCGGTGTTGATTCGGATATGTTTTGCTTCTCCGGGCCGGCAAAAGTGTATGAATCGCAGGAGCAGGCTTTGGACGGGATATTAAAAGGAAAGGTCAGGGATGGAGACGTTGTTGTCATCCGTTATGAAGGCCCGAGAGGCGGCCCGGGGATGCAGGAAATGCTTTCTCCTACGGCAGCGATCCGGGGGGCGGGGATCCGTGCCGCCCTTATTACCGACGGCCGTTTTTCCGGCGGGACCCGGGGGCTGTGTATAGGACACGTCGCTCCAGAGGCCGCGGCAGGCGGTGAGATCGCGCTTATTAAAAATGGCGACATCATAGACATTGATGTAAAGAAGAAGAAAATCGATATCCGTTTGTCTGCCAAAGAACTGGCTTCTCGGAGAAAGGCTATGAAGCCTTTTAAATCAAAAATTCGCGGCGGATGGTTGGCCCGTTATGCGCAGTTTGTGACAAGCGCTGATACAGGGGCGGTTCTCCGGGATTTTATATCCTGATTTGTTATATTTTTGCCTCAAGGTGAGCCCCTTTATTTGCTATAAAATTTATTTATTTACTTGACAATAGTCTTCTTTATGGTAAATTTAAATTGCAACTAAATTTATCATGAAAGTAAGGAAAGGAGGCCCCGATGAGATTATCGACGCGTGCTCAATATGGGACTTTACTTATGCTGAATCTGGCTTTGAAGTACGGAAAAGGCCCTATTCTTCTTAAAGATATTGCTCAATCTGAAGGTATTTCTGAAAAATACCTTAGCCAAATTATTATTCCCCTTAAGGCTTCCGGTTTAGTCAAATCTTTCCGTGGCCCCCATGGCGGCTATGTGTTGGCGAAACCCGGCAAATTCATTACGATGAAGGATATTGTGGAAGTATTGGAAGGAACGGCAGACCTCATCGGTTATGACAAAAATGTTTCCCAAGCCAACCGCAGTTCTGTTTCTGTCACCCGGAATCTATGGAACGGTTTGGGGGAAAAAATTTCCCAGACTTTGGCGGCCGTGACTTTAGCTGACCTTGAGAAGCAATGCCGTGAACTGGAGGAAAATGCGATAACTTATAGTATCTAGAGTCCGGGATGGATCAAAGGAGGGAAAGAATGAGCCGAATAGATCAAAAATTGAAACTGGAGACACTCGCCTTGCACGGGGGCCAAGACCCTGATCCGGTCACCGGCTCCAGGGCAGTGCCGATTTATCAAACGACGTCATATGTATTTAAAAATGCTGACCATGCCGCTGATCTTTTTGCTCTAAAGGAGTTTGGTAATATTTATACCCGGCTGACGAATCCAACAACAGATGTTTTGGAAAAACGGGTTGCGGCCTTGGACGGCGGCGTCGGAGCCTTGGCTTTTGCCAGCGGACAGGCCGCCATCACGGCTGCGATCTTAAATATCGCGCAAGCCGGAGATGAAATTGTCTCCGCGAATAACTTGTACGGCGGAACATACACCCTGTTTCACTATACCTTCAAACGCATGGGGATTAACGTCAAATTCGTCGATTCCGGCCGGCTTGAAGGATTTGAACAGGCCGTAACCTCCAAAACCAAAGCTATATATGCGGAAACCATCGGCAATCCGAAATTAAATGTCACGGATGTCAAAGCCCTGGCTGATCTTGCCCACAAACATGGCATTCCTTTGATTATAGACAATACGGTCACCCCGTATCTGTTCCGCCCGGTAGAGCATGGCGCTGATATCGTTGTCTACTCGGCGACCAAATTCATCGGGGGCCACGGGACGTCTATCGGAGGGTTGGTTGTTGATTCCGGCCGCTTTGACTGGACTAACGGAAAGTTCCCGCTTATTGCTGACCCGGACCCCAGCTATCATAACATCAATTTTGTGGAAGCTTTAAAACCGCAGGGCAATATGGCCTTTATCGTTAAAGCCAGGCTTACGATCCTCCGGGATACCGGGGCTGCGATGTCCCCGTTCAATGCGTTTCTTTTCCTCCAGGGATTAGAGACGCTGCATCTGCGTCTGCCGCGACATGCGGAAAATGCTTTGGCTGTGGCGGAATATTTAGAGAAGCATCCGGCTGTTGAATGGGTGAATTATCCGGGCCTGAAATCCAGCCCGGAGAACAGCAAGGCCGCGAAGTATTTCCCGCAGGGGGCCGGAGCGATTGTGGGGTTTGGAATAAAAGGAGGCAAGGAGGCCGGGAAGACTTTCATCAATGCTCTTCAACTGATTTCTCATCTTGCCAATATCGGCGATGCCAAGACATTGGCCATTCATCCTGCGAGCACAACGCATCAGCAGCTGTCCGAGGAAGAACAATTAGCCACGGGGGTGACTCCGGATTATATCCGTCTCTCGATCGGTTTGGAACATATAGAGGATATTATTAATGATCTGGACCAAGCGTTAACGAGGGCCGCCTGAAGCGACGGCGGGTTACCGGCGTTTCGGAAAAAAGTTAAGGAGGCGTTTTATGGCGCAGATATATGATGATATTACGCAGACCGTCGGCCACACCCCGTTGGTTCGAATCAACAAGCTGACGGCCGGGTTTAAAGCAGATGTTTTGGCCAAGCTGGAATTTTTGAATCCTCTGTCCAGCGTCAAGGACCGTATAGGGGTCGCGATGATAGAGGATGCGGAGAAAAAAGGCCTGCTGCACAAGGATTCCGTGATTATTGAGCCGACGAGCGGCAATACCGGTATTGCCTTGGCCTTTGTCGCGGCGGCTAAAGGGTACCGTCTTATTCTTACGATGCCTGATACCATGAGTGTGGAACGGAGAAAATTGCTTAAAGGCCTGGGCGCGGAACTTGTCTTGACCGAAGGCGCCAAAGGGATGAAAGGCGCCGTAGAAAAGGCCGAGGCTCTTGCCCAGCAGACGAAAAACAGTTTTGTCCCTCAGCAATTCACCAACGCCTCTAATCCGGATATCCACCGGAGAACGACAGCCGAGGAGATCTGGCAGGATACGGACGGCGCTGTCGATTATATCATTGCCGGGGTCGGCACCGGGGGGACGATCACCGGCATTTCAGAAAGCCTGAAAGAAAAGAAAGCTTCCGTAAAAAGCATTGCCCTTGAGCCGGTGGAGTCTCCTGTTTTGTCCGGAGGGGCCCCGGGGTCGCACCGTATTCAGGGGATCGGAGCCGGCTTTATCCCTCAGGTTTTCAACCGGGATGTTATTGATGAGATTATTCAGGTGACGCATGTTAACGCCGGGATTTTTGCCCGGAGGCTGGCCAAAGAAGAGGGTATCTTAGCCGGTATTTCCAGCGGGGCGGCGATGTGGGCGGCTCACGAAGTCGCTCAGCGTCCCGAAGCCGCCGGGAAAACCATTGTCGTTATTTTCCCTTCCTGCGGGGAGAGGTATCTTTCGACATGGTTGTATGAAGAAGGCTGAAAGGCCCCCGGCACAGGAACCGGAACTTCCGACTTAGCCCGATGGCGTAAATCTTCCGGAGGAACATAACGCCGGAGTCCGCACACGCCCATCCTTTTATCCATCCTGGGGAAATGATAACAGATGAGATGTCCATACAGGTTTGTCCCGCTGATCCGGCAGGAGACAAGAAAACTGTAAGTTTTGTCCAAACACAGCGACCAATGCATGATAATACCTGATTGTGACTGAAAAGGAGGAGATGATGGGACAGAGCAAGAAAGTTTTAAGCTGGTTTGAAATTCCTGCTACGGACATTGACCGTGCCGTTCAGTTTTATCAAACGGTTCTTGGCCGGCGTCTGGAAAGGAGAGATTTGGATAAAGTGAAAATCGCTATCCTGGCGCAGGGGGCGGAGATTTCCGGAGGTGCTATTATCCAGGGGGAGGGCCGGAACCCTCACAGCGGAGGAGTGCTTGTTTATTTCAACGCTAACGTGGCCGAAACTTTAAAAAAGGTCGGGGAATCCGGAGGGAAAATTATTGTTCCGGCGACTGAGGTCGAAGGAGATTTTGGGATTTATGCTGTTATCCAGGATACGGAAGGCAATAAGGTTGGCCTGCATCAATATTAACATTCACGGAAATATTTCAAGAAGAGAAGGAGGGAGAGATGGCTCAGCTGGAGATCATGAAATACGAAGACGCCTCTGTCGAGGCGAAATCATTGTTTGATGGCATAAAAAAGAAACTGGGGCGGGTCCCGAATATTTATGCGACAATCGGACATTCCCCCGTTGCTTTAAAAGCGGTCCTGGATTTCGGGGACGCGTTAAAGGGCGGAGAATTTAAAGACCAGGAAGTCGAAGCCGTTGCCTTAAGTATCGCCCAGGAAAATGATTGCGGCTATTGTCTGGCGGCTCATACGGCTATCGCTAAGATGAGCGGGTTAACCGAAGAGCAAACGATTCAGATGCGAACAGGCACGGTGACCGATGAAAAACTAAAAGCACTGACCTCTCTGGCCAAAGAAATCGTTGTCACCCGGGGCCGCCCTTCCCAGGCAACACTGGATGAATTTTTTGCCGTTGGGTACAGTCAGGCGGCGCTGGTAGAATTGGTCGCGTTGGTGGCTTTAAATACTTTTACGAATTACTTTAATCATATCACCGAGCCGGTTATTGATTTTCCTGCCTACAAAGTCTGAAAGAGTTTTCAGGAGGCCTATTTTCTTCTTGTTCCTTGTTTTGACATGAGTTATGATTAAGGGCATAACAGCCTTGGGAGCTGTTATGCCCTTAATCATAGACCCTTTTGTCCATGCCCGGATATTTTTACAAGGAGATGATATGTTTTCTTTCCTCTGGCTTGCCTCTGTTCTCGCCACGGTCATCGTTGCGGATCAAAAACATCGCTCAATTGTCGGCTATTTTTTCCTGTCTCTTGTTTTAGGCCCGGGGGCCCTTATTATCGTTTTGCTGCTTTCTCCGGTTGTGCCGTATGAAGCTCCTCGGGAGATCAGAGACATCTCGGAAGCGCGCATGTGCCTTCGGCAGCTCAGGGATTCTTTGGCATCACTGCAGAATAAGATTGTGCAACTCGAACAACGTCTGGATCAAATGGGGGGAGAGTCCCGTCCACCGGAAGGAGCGATGACAAACCTCCCCCCCGCAGCCGCGGACATGGAATCGAAACCTGAGGAAACGACGGCGGCATTGCCAGAACCCCAGGGGTTTGAATTTGTTTTTGGGAAATACTGGCTTAACCGTATCGGCGTTGTAATCTTTGTTATAGGGGTAGGGTTTTTTATCAGTTATTCTATCCAGTATTTACCGGCGTTCGCAAAAGTTTTGCTGGGCTATTGTCTGGCTGCCGCATTTATTTATGGCGGAAATCAACTGGAACAAAAGGGAGCTTATAAACTGGCGTGGGGTATTTTGGGGGGAGGCTGGGGGCTTCTCTATTTGTCGACCTATGCGATGCATTACATCCCTGCGACGCAGATCATACGAAGTCCTTTCCTGTCATTATTTTTGCTGTCGAGCGTGAGCGTCATTGCGATCGTCTATAACCTGAAGTACCGTTCCTGGATCGTAACCGCCATGACCTTCCTTTTAGCCTTTATCACGGCGGGTCTGGGAGGTTTGGAATATTCGACGATTGCCTATTGGGCTTTACTGACGGGAAGCGTGGCCTTTATTTCCTTGAAATTGTGCTGGCCGAGATTCCTGGTTTTTGCGATCAATGCGACATATCTTACGCACCATTTTTTATTGCAGCCCCAGCGCTTATGGGTGTGGGGGAATGTCTCATCCTGTCCCGTGCCCCTGAAGGATATTTACATCAGCATGGGGCTCCTGTTAACGGGGTGGCTCGTTTTTACTCTGACACTTTTTTGCCTGAAGATCCCGGAGAGGTCGAAAAATTATTCGATAACCGGGCTGTTGTGTAATACCGGATTTTTTGTTTTTTTAGGATTGCGGGATCTTTCTCTCATGGCGTCTTCGCTGGAATGGCAGGAGTCGCCGGGATATGGTTTCCTGCTGGTCCTCGCCGGAGCATCCCTTTTCCTGGCGTATTCATATAAAAAGACAAACCGGCCTTATCAGATCGTCGTTAATGTCTCTTTGGCTTTTTTCTGTTTCTCTTTAGCTGCCTGGATCCGGTACCCCCGTTTGAGTATGACGTACTTGTGGCTCATTGAGATGATTATGCTTTTGGCGTTGGGGGTTTACTACCGGGAGAGACTGTACCGTTTATTGTCTCTTGTCCTGACCCTGTTTATTCTCATCCGTCTGCTTGCCGTTGATTTTTCAAACGGTCAGATGTTGCCGGGTTTCCTGGGGGCCTTCCCTCATAATATTGTTTGCGTAAGCCTTGTAGCCCTGTGCATGTTTGCCGTCGGCGCCGTCTCCCGCCGGAAGTGGTTCGTGCAGAATGTTCTGGCGGAAGAAGTGGCCCTGTTCCGTTATTTTCCGGTCGCCGGCACGTTGCTTGCGGTCTTTTTGCTTGACCAGGAAATGGCCGTTAAGTGGCTTACGTTGGGCTGGACGACACTGGGGACGGGGATTATGTTGTTCGGCTTTGGATTGAGAATAAAAATATTCCGGGTTTGTGCCCTTGCCGTATTGTCGCTGTCCTGTTTCCGGCTCATTTTTTATGACATGAGCGGGATTAATACGATTTATAAAATATTGGCTTTTATCGGCCTGGGAGTCATATTGTTGTGCGTCTCTATGGTATACACCAGATTTTTTGTCAGATCAGACGAGAGTTGATTTTAGGCTGCTCTTTCCCGGGCCTTGACTCAAAGGAGCCGTTGTCCGAGGATTATGATGAATCTGTCAGAAACTTCAGATATTTTGTAAGAGAATTTTTTCTGAATGGACTAATGCCTGATTGTCGCCGGAAGAATTTCCCGGGAAGTTTTGTGAGCCTCTTTTTAAAAGAGGCGAAATAAAAATTCAGGGCAGTTCACTTTCTGAAAGCGCTGGTTGCCTCCGGGAATCAGTGTTCACACGGCATGAATTTTGGTTCCAATTAATGATGGAATATTAAGAAAGGAGTCGTTATGCAAGAAAATCTCAGTAACCTGCAATCTTTTGTCGTGAGTTATGCCGTCAAGATTGTGGCCGCAATACTTATTTTTTTTATGGGGCGTTTGGTGGCCAAATTTATTTCCCGGCTTTTTAAAAAGCTTATGCTCAAGGCCAAACTGGATGAGACATTGGCTGGTTTTGTTCATCATTTAAGTTATATGGGTATCATGGTTTTTGTTATCATCGCCACCCTTAATAAGCTTGGCGTTGAAACCACCTCTATGGTCGCGGTTATTGGCGCGGCCGGCTTAGCCGTTGGTCTGGCTTTACAGGGGTCCTTAGCGAATTTTGCCGCGGGGGTTATGCTTGTTCTATTTAAGCCTTTCAGTGTCGGTGATTTTGTGAACGTTGCCGGAGAGATGGGAACGGTCAAGGAAATTCAGATATTTAATACGGTGTTATCTCATCCGGACAACCGCAAGATTGTTATCCCCAACGGCCAGGTGACGGGGGGCAGTATCACGAACTTTAGCGCTATTGAAAAAAGACGCATTGACCTGGTTTTCGGCATATCTTACAGCGATGATATGAAAAAGGCGAAAGATATTTTAATGAACGTTGTCACTTCCGATAAGCGTGTCTTGAAAGATCCGGCCCCGGTTGTCGCTGTCAGTGAACTGGGAGACAGCAGCGTGAACCTGGTGTGTCGTCCATGGGTTAATCCGGGGGATTACTGGGCCGTGTATTTTGACGTTGTGGAGAAAGGCAAACAGGCTCTGGAAGATGCCGGGATCACCATCCCGTTCCCGCAGCAGGATGTTCATCTTTTTAATGAAAAATAGTTTTAGTGCAGCAGAAAGGCCGTGCCCCGGTAAAAAAGGGCACGGCTTTTAGCTTTTTATGCGCGGCAACCGAAATATGCGAAATACCGCATTGTGTAAAATCATTTTATTTGTTACAATAAGCCGATTTTCATTCATTAAAAAATATTATATATAGAAAGGCTGTTGAGATGTCGGAAGAACAAAAATTGTCTTCAAATCGGAGGGGAAAAGAGGGGCAGGGACAGAACTTGAAAGATCTTAAAGGTATTTTTTATCCCAAGAGTGTTGCCATCATTGGCGCTTCTGCCAATCCGGCAAAAATAGGTTTCCAGATCCTGCAGAATATCATTGAATCTGGTTTTGCCGGGGACATTTTTCCTATTAACCCGAAAGAGGAGATGATCTTAGGTCAAAAAACGTATCCGTCGGTCTCGGATGTCCCGTCGGCCGTTGATCTGGCCGTTATCGCGATCCCCGCCAAGTTTGTTGTTGCAACGATGAAGGATTGCGCAGCGAAGGGGATTAAGAATGTTTCCCTGATTACGTCGGGTTTCTCGGAAGTCGGCAATAATGAAGAGGAAGAAATGATCAAGCAAATTGCCGATGAAAATCATATGTCTGTCCTGGGGCCCAATACTTTGGGGATTGTTTACACCCCGGCAAAACTGAACGCCAGTTTCGGGCCGAAAACTGTCTTGCCGGGAAAGATCGCTTTCATTTCGCAAAGCGGAGCTCTGGCGATTGCCTTAATGGGCTGGACCGTTATGGAAAGAATCGGGTTGGCGGCTTTGGTCAACCTGGGAAATAAGGTGGACGTTGAGGAGCGCGGCCTGATCGAATTCTTCAATCAGGATGAGAACGTGGATGTTGTCGTGAGTTATATGGAAGGGATTAAGGACGGAAAATCTTTCCTGCAGACAGAAATAAAGAAGCCGGTTATTGTTTTAAAAGTCGGCCGGTCACAGCGGGGAGCCCAAGCGGCGGCGTCGCATACAGGATCTTTGGCCGGAAGTGACGGTATTTATGCTGCGGCATTTAAGCAGATGGGAGTTTTACGTGCCGATACATTTACGGAAGCTTTCAACTGGTCCCGCAGCCTGTCTTTACCGCTTCCCGCAGGCCATGAGACGGTCATCATTACCAACGGGGGCGGGATCGGCGTTTTCGCTACGGACGAGTGTGAAGCTGCGGATATCGATCTTATGGATGATCCCGGCTGGCTGGAAGAAAAATTCCGCAAGACAATGCCGGATTTCGGCAGCACGAAAAACCCGATCGATATCACCGGACAGGGACATGGGGAGCAATATCGTCAAGCTGCTCACGAAGCTCTCTCGGAAGACCGTATCCATACCGTGATTATTTTATATTGTGAGACAGCGGTAACGGATCCTTTATCTATCGCCGAATCGATTGCGGCTGAATATGATCAATCCGGCAGGAAGAAGCCTCTAGTTGTCACGATGGTGGGCGGCGAACGTTCCAGGGAGGCCTTGCATTATCTGAACGGGAAAAATATCCCTGCCTTTGGCGCTGTTGATGAAGCCGTGTCCTCTTTAAAGGCCCTGTATGCCTGGAAAGATATTTCTTCCCGCCCCAAAGACAACCCGGTCTCTGAACCCCCTCCGGAAAAAGCGGTGGAGATCATTGAGAGAGTAAAGGCGGAAGGCCGGACCATATTGATGGAACAGGAAGCGAGAGAAGTCATGGAATTGTGCGGGGTTCCGACCCCGCCGTCTGCTTTCGTGCAGTCATTGGATGAAGCTGTGGAAAAAGCGGAAGGATTATATCCTTTAGCGATGAAAATAGCTTCTCCGGATATTGTCCATAAGACAGACGTCGGGGGTGTTGTTCTTAACATAAAGACGGCCGAAGAGTTAACGGAAAAATACACGGCCATGATGGAAAATATTGCCCGTCTTCAGCCGCAGGCCAAATTGCTGGGTGTGAATTTGGTTCAGATGGTGCAGGGGGTCGAATGTATCGTCGGCATGAGCCGTGATCCTCAATTCGGCCCTGTGGTTATGTTTGGGCTCGGAGGCGTGTTTGTGGAAGCCCTGAAAGACGTGTCTTTCCGGGTCGTCCCCTTCGGTGCCGTGGAAGCGGAACGTTTGATCCACGAGATCAAAAGCCGTAAAATTCTAGACGGCTTTCGCGGAATGGCGGCGCACAAGGAATCGATTATACAAACGATCTGTGCGATACAGAAGCTTTCCTCTGTCGTTAAAGAGATCGACATGAATCCTCTTGTAAGCAATAAAGACGGCAGTTATGCTGTTGATGCAAGGATTGTTTTGTCATGATTTTATGTGTTGCGCGGCTGTCCTTTTGATCTGAAATTGAGTGTCCCGGGGATCGTTCATGGTCTTCCTGCCGATGACGGTTCCCGGAGATTTGAGAGGTATTTCATTTATCTGCTATTTTTCTAATCTTTTAGTCCGCTGCCGTGGGGGACGTCGGATTCAGGGCCCGTTCGAGAAGATAAGTCGGGATCAAAGATCCTGTTGAGGCGTACATTCATGAAACCATGCAAGCTCCCTGATTTAAATAATATTTAATGGCAAAGTCATTAAGGATGAAGAAAGTTGTTGTCATCGGAGCGGGGTTGGGAGGTCTGGCCACGGCACTAAGACTGTCCGTATCCGGCTATTCTGTTACCTTGTTAGAGAAGAATGACAGAGCGGGGGGCCGCCTGAATCAGCTGCGGTTGGGAGAGCATGTTTTTGATTCAGGCCCTTCGTTTATGAGCATGAGTTATGAGATCAGGGAACTTTTTGACTCCTGCCAGATTCCTTTCCCCTTTCAACTGAAGTCCATGGACCCGGGGTATCAGATTTTCTTCAAAAAATATCCGCGGCCTTTCCGGATTTGGAAGGAGCCCGGACAATTAGGCGAGGAATTGTCCGGGATAGAACCGTATCTGGAAAAAAAGATCATTGCGTATTTGGAAAAGGCGCAAAATTTTTATCATGACACAGAAACCCGCGTCATTCGAACGAATTTCTTCAGCCTGCCCGACTATCTTCGTAAACTCAGCCGGGTTCCGGTCAAACATCTGCCTTATCTTTTCCGGAATATGTGGATGCAGGCCGGCTGTTATTTTGAAACAGAAGAATTGAAGATCATCTTTACTTTGGTCTCTTTTTTTCTCGGTAGCACGCCTTTCCGGACCCCGGCCATTTATTCATTATTAAATTATATCGAAATGCAGCATGACGGGTATTGGGTGGTCGAGGGAGGGATGTACAAAATCGTAGAGGTCCTTGTCCGCATTCTCCGGGAGCGGGGCGTCGATATCATTTATGATACGGAAGTGGTCCGTGTTTTATCCGAGGGGCGAAGGGCGGTCGCTCTCGAAGACCAGAGCGGAAGCAGATGGGACGCGGATTGTTTTGTGTGCAATTCCGACGCGGCGGCTTTCCGGGGCCGTATCCTGGAGAGGAAGGCTTTCCTCCCGGGAAGATTGGATAAAATGGATTGGAGTTTAGGCCCTTTTACGATTTATCTGGGCGTGAAGGGACGGTTTGAGAACCTGCTTTATCATAATTATTTCCTCGGAGACGATTTCCGGGATTATGCCCGCACCATTTTTTCGTCGAATAGTATCCCCCGGAATCCTTACTACTATGCCAATGTGTTGTCGAAAGCTTTTGACGGGTGCTGTCCTGCCGGGACCGAAAATATCTTTATCCTTTGTCCTTCTCCGGATTTGCGCTTCAAGCCGGATTGGCACGATAAGGAGGCGGTCGCGGACCGCATTCTCGCGGATTTATCGGCCCGGATCGATGTTAATTTGAAACAGCGGACGCTTGTCCGCGAAGTCTGGACACCGGAGGACTGGGGGCGGCGGTTTAATCTCTACCGGGGATCGGGGTTGGGGTTGTGTCACGGTATGCGGCAGATCGGATGGTTCCGGCCGTCCAATAAAGACGAAGAATTCTCTAATTTTTATTACGTGGGCGCCTCGACGATTCCCGGCACCGGATTGCCGATGGTCATTATCGGTTCTAAACTGGTTTTAGAAAGGATAATGCGAGATGACAGATCAGTATCTTAATGTTTCCCAAAAATTAAGTTCCACCCTTACCCGGCAATACAGCACGTCTTTCAGCCTGGGGATAAGGTTGTTCCCTGTCCGTTATCAACTCGCGATTTATGGTATTTACGGTTTTGTCCGTATGGCGGATGAGATTGTGGACACGTTTCATGATTTCAACAAGAAAGACCTCCTGGAAAGATTCCAGACGGAGACATTCCGGGCTATTCAGGAGGGCATTTCCACCAATCCGATCCTGCATTCCTTTCAACATGTCGTGAATCAGTATGCCATAGATCAGGCCTTGATTGATTCCTTCCTCCACAGCATGCGCATGGATTTGACCAGGAAAACATTTACCCAACAGCAATATCAGGAGTATATCTACGGCTCGGCAGAGGTCGTGGGGCTGATGTGCCTTCAGGTTTTCTGTTTCCCCGACCAGTCCAGGTACCTTCAGTTAAAAAAACCGGCCTGCTATTTAGGCTCGGCCTTTCAGAAGGTTAATTTTTTGAGAGATATTGGGAGCGATTTGGATATCCGCAACCGCATTTATCTGCCTGATGTGAAAAACAAAGAAGAGATTTCCGGGGAGCATAAATTGAGAATCGAACGGGAAATTGACCAGGAATTTCAGGAAGCCCTAGACGGTATAAAGAAACTGCCCGCATCCGTCCGGTTGGCCGTATTTTCGGTCTATTGTTATTATGTCGCTCTGTTTGAAAAGTTGCGGAAGCATTCTCTGGAGGATGTTGTTCAGCAGCGGACCCGGATTTCCAACAGCCATAAGTTATGGCTGCTTCTGCGCGCTTTTTTGCAGGAAAAATTCCAATGGTATTAACCTGTCATCGTAAAGACCTATGAGATTTTATCTGTGGCTGGATCTGTGGATCCTGTTTATCCCGCTGCTTCTCACGTTTGATCAACGGATCAATTACTTTAAAAAATTGTCTGCCGTTTTGAGGGCCACATTTATGGTAGGAATTTTTTTTGTCCTCTGGGATGTCGCGGCCAATGCTTTGGGGCACTGGACATTTCATGAATCATATATATTGGGCGTAAGGTTTTTGGGGCTGCCTTTTGAGGAAATATTCTTTTTCTTGGTCATGCCCTACAGCTGTCTTTTTATTTATGAAACAGTGGCTTATTTCCATCCTGAACGGATTTGTTGTAAACCGCAGAAGATGCTGTCGGCCGCCGCGGTTTTCTTGGCCTGCCTGGGCGTTGTTTTCCTCAGACAGAGTTATACCTGCGCTGTCTTGGCGGTTTCCGCGGCCACGATATTTGTTGTCCTGCAGATCGCCCCGCAGCTTTTTTCTTCCAGACGGTATTGGATATTTTTAACGGTCACGTATATCCCGTTCCTTGTTTTTAATTCTGCCCTGACGAGCAGGCCGGTCGTCATTTATCATGCCCAGGCCATCTGGGGCTTTCGGGTGGGGACGATCCCGCTGGAGGATTTCTTTTATCATTTTTCGCTGCAGACATTGTACGTTTTGGTTTACCGGCAAAGATAACAACGGGCTTTAGGATAATTCAACAAGTCCGGTGTAAACGAAATTTTATTTCCTTTTGCGTTTCCCCAGAAGAACAATGTCCCGTAATTGGCTGACGGAGCGGGCTTCAAGCCACTTCTTCATGAAATGAGGGTCCGAGACGATCTGTGCGATGGCCGTTAGGGCCCGGAGGTGGAAGTTCCTTTCATCGCGACTCCCCACCAGAACAAAGATGGCCTGGATTTTTTTGGCTTTTGGGGAAAAGATGACGCCTCGATGACTCCGGACCAAAAGGATGCTAAAATTCCGGGTCCCTTCAATAACAATGTGAGGGATGGCGATTTCCTGACTGATGACGGTGGTGCTTTCTTTCTCGCGTTCCAGGAGCAAATGATAGAGGACCGAAGAAGGGATATTCAGGGACTGGCTTAAAACCTCGGAGACTTCTTTAAAAAGTTCCAGAACCGTCAGCTGTTTTTTGATATCGAGAATACTGCTTTCTTCAATGATATGGTCGAAACGGTCTTTAACGATTTCATCCCTTTCTTGGATGATCTCCTTTAATTCTGTTTCCAGGGAGTGGCTGACAAGTTCTTTGGCGGTGATTCTTTCGATCAAACTGAGCAGGGCGGACTGGCGGTTGGAACGAATGCGTCCGTAGAACATATAAACCAGTACGGCGCATGCCATTAAGCTTAAAGCAATCAGGAAGACTTCCCCTTCCATCTCGAACAAGATAAACGCCAGCATAATCGTTCCGATAATTTGCATCCAGGGATAGAGCGGTGCGAAAAAACGGGGCTGATAATTTTGAATGCGGCTTTCTCTTAGAATAATTACGGATAAATTAGAGAAGATAAATGTCAGAATCAGAACGGTTGAGGCCACCTTGATGAGGATTTCCAGCTTCAGAAACAGGACAAGAATAATGATGCCTCCGGTTAAGAGGATCGCATTGTAAGGCGTATGAAACCCTTTGTGCACTTTTTTCAGGAACGGGGGCAGAAGTTTATCGCGGCTCAGGGCAAAGGGATACCGGGACGCGGACATGATTCCCGCATTAGCCGTTGAAATGAAAGCCAGCAAGGCTCCTATGCTCAAGAGAATTCTTCCCGGCGGACCCCAGAAGACGGCTGCCCCGTCAGAGAGAGGCGTTAAGGAATGGTTCAACTGGCTGGAGCCGAGAACCCCGCAAGTGACAAAAACGACCAGAGTGTAGAGAATACTGACGGCGCAGAGGGACAGAATCATGCCGCGGGGAATCGTACGGGCCGGCTGCACAACCTCTTCCGCAATACTCGCCACTTTCAGTAATCCTCCGTAAGCGACAAAAACATATCCGGCCGTATAAAAAATGGCGTCTACCCCGTGCGGCGCAAAGGGATCAAGATGGAAGATTTTGACGGAGGGAATTCCTTTAAAAACATAAAGCGTGAGTATGGCAAAAAGCCAGAAGACAAGAAAGGTCTGAATGCGGCCGGCTTCTTTGATCCCGATAAAGTTCAGTACTATAAAAAACAGGCATAACAGTAAAGCGATCAGGGTCAGCCCCAGATCGGATTGCATGAAAAAGGACGCGGGGGGCATGATTAATTTTACAAAGGCCGCCATACCGATTAGAGCAAAGGCTGTTTTCAAGCAAAGAGAGAACCAGGTTAGGACCCCGTCAATTGTGCCCATGGCCGATCCCATGCTTCTTGTTACGTAGAAATATGTTCCCCCGGCCTTGGGCATGGCCGAAACGAGTTCCGCCTGGCTGAGCATGCCCGGAATAGCCAGGACTCCTGCCAGGAGATATGAGAAAATCACCCCGGGACCGGCCTGAGCATGCGCCATGCCCGGCAGGATAAATATCCCGGAGCTGATCATGGCTCCTGACGCAATGCAAAAGACATCAATGAGGGTCAGCTTTCTTTTTAAATGGGGGCCCGAGGACAAGATTTTATTCCTAACTTCTACGAACGTAATTGTTTTTATAATTATTTTACCCGCAAGAAAATCGGAAATCAATATCATTTAAAAATGTTTATTTTATCCGTGTGATTTCGCGGACGTTTTGTGATAAAATAACCCATTATTTCATCGTGCCGGTGTGATGTTTTGACCTGTTTGCCCTAACGGGGAAATATGTTGTGAGCTAATAATTTTTCATTGTTATAACAGGAGTTGTCATGAAAATACGTCGCCAAACAGGTATTGTTTGTACATTGGGTCCAGCATGCCAGGAGAGAGAGACTATTCTTCAGATGGCGCAGAACGGGATGGATGTGGCGAGGCTCAATTTTTCGCACGGCATGCATGCTGACCATGCCCGGTTTATCAGCATGATCCGGGATATTAATGAGAAAAACGGCTTTCAGATCAAAATTCTGCAGGATCTGGAAGGGTACCGTATCCGCGTTGGTTCCCTGAGCCAACCGCTGCTCCTAATGCGGGATCAGCTTGTCGGGATGTCCCATGAAAAAGACCTCGCTCCCGGGGATATTCCGCTTGACTTGGATGCTGACTTGCGGGCTTTTCAGCCGGGGATGCATGTCTATATTGATGATGGTCTGATTTGTCTGGAGGTGCTTTCCAGTAGCCAGCGACGTATCCGTTTGAAAGTCAGTCAGGGGGGGAAACTTAAAGCCCGGAAGGGTATTAATGTCCCCGGCCTTAAACTGCAGTCGAATATTTTAACCTTTAAAGATCAGGAGGATATTGCTTTTGGTGTTCAGCAGGGGGTGGATTGCGTGGCCCAGTCTTTTGTCCGGAATCGTAATGATATTATGCGGGTAAGGAGATTGGTGGAGAAATCCCTTCCGCAGTGTAGAATTTATGCCAAAATAGAAAATCACCAGGGGGTTCGTAATCTGGATGCCATTATGGATGCTTGTGACGGCATCATGATCGCCCGGGGAGACCTGGGGGTTTCTTTGCCCATATATAAAATTCCGATTATTCAAAAAAGTATCATCCGGCGATGCAATAAAAAGAAAAAGTTTTCTATTACAGCGACACAGATGCTGGAGAGTATGACGGATAACAAACGGCCGACCAGGGCCGAAGTCAGCGATGTCGCCAATGCGATCTTAGACGGCACCGACTATGTGATGTTATCCGGTGAGACAGCGGCAGGACAGTTTCCTGTTGATAGTGTGAGAATGATGCGGCAAGTTATCGAATATACCGAAGATTCGATGCGTTTAAAAGAATAACGTGTTTGTTCCCGCGCAGGGGTTGCGCTTCTAATGAAAGGAATGATGTGAGTATGAATCGTTATATGTGTATCCATGGCCATTTTTATCAGCCTCCGAGGGAAAATCCCTGGCTTGAAGAAGTCGAAATGCAGGAGTCTGCGTATCCTTTCCATGACTGGAATCAGAGAATTACCGCGGAATGTTATGCGACGAACACCGCCTCCCGCATTCTCGATGCCCATAAAAATATTATTGATATCGTCAACAATTACTCTCAGATCAGCTTCAACTTCGGCCCTACGCTTTTGTCCTGGATGCATCGTAACGAACCCGAAGCCCATCAGGCGATTGTTCAGGCGGATATCGAAAGCCGGCAGACTTTTTCCGGACATGGTTCAGCCCTGGCGCAGTGTTATAACCATATGATTATGCCTTTGGCCAATTCTCGCGACAAGCTTACGCAGGTGGTCTGGGGGCTCAAGGATTTTGAATTCCGTTTCGGCCGGAAAGCCGAGGGGATGTGGCTGCCGGAGACGGCGGTGGATTTAGAGACGTTGGATCTGCTTGGTCAGCATGGGATTTCGTTTACGATTCTGGCCCCGCGGCAGGCCAAAAGGGTGCGGAAAAAAAAGGAGAAGAAATGGACAGACGTCAGCGGCAGCAAGATCAACCCCCGTAAACCCTATATGTGTCATTTGCCTTCCGGAAAAACAATCACGTTGTTTTTCTATGACGGTCCTATTTCACAAGGCATCGCCTTTGAAAGACTTTTGGAGAACGGCGAAGAATTTGCCAACAGGCTTATAGGGGCTTTCTCTCAGGATGACGAGGTGCAGATGGTTCATATCGCCACGGACGGGGAAACGTACGGTCATCATCATAACTTGGGGGATATGGCCTTGGCTTACTGCATCAATCATGTCCGGACGAATAATTTAGCCGAATTTACGAATTACGGAGAATTTTTGGCCCAGCATCCCCCGGAAGAGGAAGTGGAAATCTTTGAGAACTCTTCGTGGAGCTGCATTCACGGCATTGAACGCTGGAGAACGAACTGCGGATGTCATTCCGGTATGCACGCGGGGTGGACCCAGTCCTGGCGGCAGCCGCTTCGGGAGGCTTTGGACTGGCTGCGGGACCAGCTGATTCATATCTACGAGTCAGAGACAAAGAAACTGATCAAAGACCCCTGGTTAGCCAGGAATGATTACATTGATGTTATTTTAGACCGTTCTTCGGAAAATATTGAAGAATTTTTTTCCCGACATGCCAAAAAGAAGCTCAACCGGACAGAAGAGATCAAGATATTGAAGTTGATGGAAATTCAGCGGCACGCCATGTTGATGTATACGAGTTGCGGATGGTTCTTTGACGAGATCTCCGGCATTGAAACCGTTCAGATATTGCAGTATGCCGCCAGGACAATTCAGCTGGCCAGCGATATTAGTTCCAAACCGCTGGAAGACAACTTTTTGAATTTTTTGAAAAAAGCCCCAAGCAATATTCCTAAATTCAAGAACGGGGCGGTTGTTTATGAACAATTGGTCAAGCCGAGGGTCTTGGACCTCGTTCGTGTCGCGGCCCATTATGCCGTTTCTTCGCTTTTTGAAGAATACGCCCAGACAACGACCATTTACAGCTATACGGCCGTCGATCAGCTTTATGATTGTTCGGAAGTCGGGAAGCTGAAATTCGCTGTCGGGAAAGCCTTGATCAGATCCGATATTACCTGGGAAGAACAGGTGATCACTTTCGCTGTCCTTCACCTGGGAGACCACAATATCATCGGCGGCGTGAGGCCCTTTTTGGACGAAAAGAGTTTTGTGAAGATGCAGCATGACCTGAAAGAGGTCTTCCGCCGGGGAGACATCACCGGGACAATTAATTCGATTGAACAGAATTTTGACGGCGGCAATTATTCCCTCTGGCATTTATTCAAGGATGAACAGACAAAGATTTTATATCAGATCCTGCACACAACCCTGGAAGAGATCGAGGTCTCCCTCCGGCAGATTAACGAACACCATTATCCGATTATCCAGGTTATCAAGCAGCTGCATATCCCGCTTCCCAAAGTCCTGGCGAACACGGTGCTGGTCATGCTGAACACCGATATCCTGCATGTCATCGGGGATGACGAGCCCGATTTCAAAAAACTGGAACAGCTCGTTTCAGAGGTTATCGAATGGTCTTTTGAAATTGACCGGGTTACTTTAGAATTTATGCTCCGCAAAAAAGTCAATACATTGATGGGTTCTGTTTATGAGAACCCGTCGGATGTGACGCCTTTGAAAAACCTGGCCACGTTACTGCGTATTTGCAGTCCCCTGCAGTTGAATGTCGACTTGTGGAAAGCCCAGAACATTTATTTTTCCATCGGGAAGGAACGCTACGGCAATATGAAGAACCGGGCAAGTCTGGGGGATGAGAATGCAAAAGTCTGGATGGATTTTTTTAATCAACTGGGGCATTATTTAAAAGTGCAGATTCCTCAATAGTTTTTCCCGGCAGATGGGGGCGTCCGTGCGCCGGAGCGAACCGGCCTTTAGAATAACTCCTGATAATCAGAAAACACGTATTCAGGCTGGAAAAGAGCTTTTTTGTCTTTGGGGATATTGAACGGAAAAGTGACCACATCCCAGAGTCCGGAGCCGAGTCTTCCCGCCGTGTTGGCCCCGCCTTTAACAATCCCTGAAAATATCCACACCAGGATATGATCCGTTTTCTTCGCGCCTTCTTTCCAGTAGATTCTGGCTTGTTTGGGCACTTCTAGCGGCGCTGTTGCTATGTTTATGACACCCCGGCCTAATTTCTTGGCGGGTTGGCTTTCCGCCCCTTTGGGCTGGAGCAAAAGAACAGTGCTAATTATTATTGCTTTTATAAGTGTTTTGGTCATCCTTTTCATCCCCTATATTAAAAGATTTCCTTTAAAATTATTATGGATTTGTCGTTTTTCGCAGTAAAATACTTACACTGCAAAGACGCTACCATTTTATCACAAGAAAAGAATTTGTGTTATGGCCATAAAGAGAATATTGGTTCTGGGAGCTTCCGGATACGTGGGGAGCCGCCTGATCCCCCGTCTTCTTGCCCAGGGATATTTCATCCGGGCGGCAAGCCGGTCTCTTCCTGCCTTGAAAAAGCGGATGTGGTCCGGCCATCCTCATGTTGAGCTCAGCCCTACGGATCTCATGGATTATCCTGCCGTTCTTCGTGCGTGTGAAGGATGTGAGGCCCTGTATTATTTTGTTCATTCCATGGACCCGACGCATAAAGATTTCGTTCAGGCTGACCGGGAGGCAGCTCAGAATGCTGTCAAAGCCGCCGGGGTCCACGGGTTGAGGAGGATATTGTATCTCGGGGGGTTAGCCGCTGACAAAGAGCAGTTGAGTAAACATTTGCGTTCGCGTGTTGAAGTCGGGGAAATTTTACAGTCGGGGTCCGTCCCCACGACGATTCTGCGGGCCGCCGTGATCCTGGGGGCCGGAAGCGCTTCTTTTGAGATTATGCGTTATCTCGTTGACCGCTTGCCGATCATGATAACCCCGAAGTGGCTGCACACGGAGTCCCAGCCGATAGCCGTTCGAAATGTTTTGACTTATCTGACGGGATGCTTGGAGTGCGGAGAGACGGCAGGGAAAACTTTTGATATCGGCGGACCCGAGATAGTGACCTACAGGCAGTTGATGAACATTTTTGCCAAAGAGGAAGGGCACCGGCCCCGCCTCATCATCCCGGTTCCTGTCCTGAGCCCCCGGCTCAGTTCTTATTGGATCAGTTTCGTCACCCCTATTTCTGCCTCGCTGGCAAGACCTCTGGCAGAAGGGTTAAAGAATAAAGTTGTTTGCGAAGATAACCAGATCCGGAGACTGATTCCTCAGACATTAATCACCTGCAAACAAGCCATTCGTTTTTCTTTAGGGGTGGAATCTCCCCCTGAAGAGGAGGCGTCCCTGAAAGGATACCCTCATCCGGAACATCGTTACCCGGGTGATCCGCCGTGGGTTAAGCCTCCCTATAGAAAGAAACCGTAAAAACCCGCAGGAGAAGTCTTTTAGGGGATTTATATTGATGATGTTCAGAATCAATAAACAGCAGATTCTTTTTGCTTTTATTCTCGGCTTGAGCGCCGCTGTCAGTCAGGTCGTCCTGTTGAGAGAAGCGATTGCCGTCTTTTACGGGAATGAAACAGCCTATGCCATTATTCTCGGCTGCTGGTTGTTCTGGGTCGGCCTGGGGAGTTTCGCCGCAAGCCGGTTCGCGTGGCCAGGCCGTCACCCGGAGACATCTTTATTGTTTTTATTGTACGGAGTCTCGGCCGGAGTGCCCCTTACGGTTTGTTCAATGCGCGTGCTTCGGTCTGTCTTGAATATCCCCCTGGGAGAGATCGTCGGTATCCCCATGATTTTCCTGATCGATTTTTTTGAAGTGGCGCCCCTGGCTTTCGTTTTTGGAAGTATTTATTCATTAGTTTGCCGATGGGCCGAATCAGACGGACTTAAGCGGAAACATGTCGTCAGCGTCAGCCGGATTTATTTAACCGAAGCTCTGGGGTCTGCTGTCGGCGGGCTGATTTTCAGCTTTTTCCTGGTTCAGAGATTTCCTGCTCTGCATATCGCGTTTGTTGTCAGTTTTATCAATTTGTCCGTTATGTCCGTTATGATGTTGCGTGCTCCGAGAAGACGCTTCGTTCATTTGAGCCTGTTCCTGGCTTTCGCCGTTTTTATCCTGACGGGAGGGATGCAAAAAACGGATCACTGGTCCCGTAGTGTCCAATGGCAGGGATTCAGGATTTTAGGGATCAGCGATTCCAAATACGGGAACCTTACGATGGTGGAAGGGGGGCATGACCGGATCCTATACGAGAACGGGGTATTATCTTTCTCCACGAGGGAGGAATACAGCAGTGAGGAGATCATTCATTTTCCGATGCTGGCGCATCCCCGGCCCCAAGATGTTTTATTGATCGGCAGTGCTTTAGACGGAAGCTTAAGGGAGATTTTAAAGTATCCGGTGGATCACGTCGATTATATTGATCTTGACCCGCAGGTCATCCGTTTGGCTGCGCAGACATTGCCGGAGGATGTCCTCGAGCCCCTTCGTGATCCCAGACTGCAAATCAGGTTTGCCGATGCCCGCTTGCTTTTGAAGAATTCCGGTCAGACATATGACCTGATTATTTTAAATCTGGCCGATCCGCTCAACGCGATGATCAACCGTTATTATACCCTGGAATTTTTTCAGGAGGTCCGGGGGAACCTTAAGCAGGGAGGGATAATCTCTCTGGCTGTTTCTTCCTCGGAAAATTACCTCAATGAAGAAGCCCGGGCTTTTCTCCGGTCGATCCACTCAACATTAAAAGCTGTTTTTGCCGATGTGAAATCCATCCCGGGAGACACCAGCATCTTTTTAGCCTGTCAGCAAAAGGGTGTTTTGTCCTATGATGCCAATCTGTACTTGAGCCGTTTGCGCGAAAGGGGCATTAGAACGGAATATGTCCGGGAGTACTATCTGCCTTATAAGATGAGCGCAGACCGCATTGCATATATTGAAGATGTCCTGCAAAAAGAAGGTGATATCAACACCGATGCTCATCCTATTGCGTATTTATATGATACTCTGTTGTGGTCCTCGCATTTTAACTCCCTGTTTAAGACTTTGTTCAGCCGGATGCAAAGATTGCAGCTGCTGTTATGGCTGATTCCCGGAGGCCTCTTTTTGTTGGGTGTTTGTCGGTTCAAATCGTCTGCCGCTTTCCCGGTGAAACTGTCGATGCTGACCACCGGGTTCTCGGAAATTGCATTTCAGATTATTGTCATTTTATCTTTCCAGGCCCTTTATGGTTACGCCTATTATCAAATCGGTCTGATACTGGCGTTTTTTATGATCGGCCTTATTGCCGGGAGTTTAAGGGCGGTGCAATGGTTAAGCGCGCCCGTTGAAGAACAATGGCGGACCTATCAAAAAATACAAGCCGCTATTTCTGTTTATCCGGTTTTCCTTCCGGTCGTTTTCTTTGTTTATCAGCGTGCCGTTTTCCCTCCCGGGAACGGCGGGATGATTGCGATGACATATACGGCATTGCCTGTCATGGCCGGCTATTTTGGCGGGGCACAGTATCCTTTGGCGGTTTCTTTATTAGACTATAATTCCGGCGGAAAGAAGAGTGTGGCTTCTTCTGCGGGCGAAACATATGCCATTGATGTTCTGGGCGCCACGGCCGGGGCGGTTTTGACCGGGACCCTTTTGATCCCCTTGTGGGGGATGGTGCAGGTGGCCTGTTTCCTGGCCCTTATGAATGGGGCTGTCTGGTTATTGCTCAAGAGGGGCGAGTCTGCCGTTTAACCGGCCAACCGGTCGGCTGATTTATAAAATTGCGCTTCGTGTCCCCGGTATTTTTTTTCCTCTCCGGAAGAGTCTTCCCGAAAACGGCGTCCTGCGATAAGCCCGATGAAAAAGGTCCCTAACCATTTTAAGAAGCTTTTTCTGTCCATTTTTATGTGTTTCATTTGACCCCTCACATATTTTTTCCCCAGATGCCGGGGATCGGGGCCTGACAGTAGGGACAGGCCCCGTTCTTGATATTATTCTCCAGAATGATATATCCGATGCGTTTGATCAGGAGTTTTTTGTCCTGAGGACAGTAGGTGTTATTCCCGCGATGCCGGGGAACATTCCCGACATAGGCAAACTGCAGACCTTCTTCCTGAGCGATTTCCCAGGCCATGGTGAGTGTTTCTACCGGAGTATGCGGCAGATTCTTGAGCTTGTGCATCGGGGTGAACCGGGAGAAATGAACCGGAGTGTCTTTCCCGGGATTCTGCGCCACCCACCGGCAGAGCGCCCGGATATCTTTTTCTTTGTCGTTCCAGGTCGGGACAATGAGATTCGTCAATTCTACAAAGACGTTGTTCTGTTTCATGATCATGATCGCATCCAGGACCGGCTGCAGGGTGGCTTCGGACATCCTGCGGTAATAATCGTCCGTAATCCCTTTGAGATCGATATTGGCGGCATCAATGAACGGACAAAGATTCAGGAGCGGCCGGCGCTCGATGTAGCCGGCGGTGACCATGACGTTTAAAAGGTTTTTTTGCCGGGCCAGTTTGGCGGTGTCCAGCATATATTCATAAAATATGATCGGCTCTGAGTAAGTATAAGCAACGCTGCGGCAGTCCGTTTCCAGCGCTTTCTGCACGACGTGTTCGGGGGGTAAATCATAATTGAAAGTTTTTTCCGGTGGTCTCTGGGAGATTTGCCAGTTCTGGCAGTATTTGCAATGTAAATTACATCCGGCCGTCGCTATAGAAAAAGCTCCGGTTGCCGGAAGAACATGAAACAAGGGTTTCTTTTCAATCGGATCAACATGCACAGCGCAAGGATTTCCGTATACCAGGCTGTAAAGCTTCCCATTCCGGTTGATCCGTGCCCGGCAATTCCCCCGCTGTCCGTCAGAGAGCCGGCAATGCCGGGGGCACAGTTCACATTCGACTATTTTTCCCATAATCTGTTTTTAATCACCCGGTTTCCAGTATAAGGCTTCATGCAGCTTGAGCCCGGATGAATCCGTTGGTGGTTGTTCGTTTTGGTGCTGGTTTTCTTCTTCCGCTGGTTCTTCCTGTCCTGTCTTGCTGTTGTCCGGCTGTTTTTCCGGAGGGGGTGCTTCTTGACTGACTGTTTGTTCTGTCTGAGGCTTTGCGGAATGGAGTATATTTGTCTGGATAACGCTGAGCAAAAGGACGCCGCCTGACAAGAAGAGGAATAAAAATATTTTATCGTTTTTTTTCATGTTTGGCCGAAGTGAATGATACGGCTCCCTGAGGGCATTCCAGGAGGCATTTCTGGCATAAGATGCACTCGGGATGGTCGATAAAAATTTTATCTTGCGTCTCTGACTGACGAATGGCTTGGGTCGGGCAGATGTCCCGGCAATGCCGGCAGAGATTGCATGTTTCGTTGATTTGAATTTTAAACAGACTCCAGGAAGAGCAAAGGCCGTTCATCGCACCTATGGGGCAGAAGTATCTGCACCAAAAACGATACTGAAAGAGCCCTGTCAGCATCATCAGACCGAGCAATGTCCAGGCTAAAGCTGTCCCGTGCCGGGTAAAAAGAGTTACATAAACTTCCACATTAGCGATGTCGGGATTCCCCCAGGCCAGGCTGACGGCCAGGAGCCCCAGCAGTAAAAGATATTTAAAATATTTGGCCCTTGCATCAATTTTTTCGGAAGGGCACAGTTTGTATTTAAAAAGTTTCTGTCCCATTTTAAATAAGAATTCCTGAGCCGCGGCAAAGGGGCAGATGCTTCCGCAGTAAAGCATCCCCAACATAAAGCCGGACGCAATCGTTGCCGTCATGAGAGCATACCATAACGGGGAATCGGAAAATTCAGGGAAGTTCAGGAGTCCGATATTGGCCACATGTGTGGCCGCCACCATGGTGCCCTTCCACACCCCCAGATAGATAAACCCGCCGACAAGCGCCAGCCAGCGGAGTTGAGGCCGTTTGAGGAAAAGGCTTAAGCCGGCCAAAAGAAAAAGGATGGCCGGAACAACAAGCTGATCCCAAGGGAACACCGTTGTTTGTTCTTCGGAATGTACCGGTTTCTGGGACAGAACGTCCCGGCCCATAATCTGCAGGCTTTCCTTGATGCTGCGGGTAATCGCGGAACTTGTAATCGTGGCCTGAGTTATGGCATCGATATCCTGTCCAAGCCGCAGGGGATCTCCCGGTCCTCGGTGCAGAAACTGTTCCAGAAAGGATTCCCGGTCTTTGGCATAGGCGGGTGTTTCCTGATGGGAGATAAGATAAATCCCCTGGATTGTTCCCGTCAAATCGATACCGACAAGCAGATCGATCGGGCCGGCATATCCTTGAATATCAGGAACTAGTTGTGTGGTGCGGAAAGCGTAACCGCTGAGCGTCTTTGTTTTATTTTTTGTCGTATAGATTTCAAAGTGGGGAGGCTCTGTTGCGGAGATATTGACGTCTTCCGCCCGGGGGAATAAGACCCGGCAGTAACGGATTTCTTCCGGCAGGTTTTGAGGCATCTGGCTGCGGGGGGCGGATATCCGGGAAAACATGCCGGCCAGGAGAGTACAGGCAAAAATAAAGCTGAAGATTTTATATCTCATGATATGACTTATATGCGTCTAAGGATCCGGTGACTGTTGGCAACAGCATAATTTTACAGCCATAATTTTGGGGACACAATATTTAATTCCACTTAATTGCCGGTTTTATTTTAAATCGATCCGTGTGCTATCGTAAGGGCAGGTGTCATTGAGAAATAACTGGAACGAAAAGAAGAAGTATACTAATATAAAACAGCATAAAAGTGGATAACTAATAAAGTTAAGGAATCGGCCTATTTTTGGCTTTATCAAAAGTCTTCCCCGGAATATAAAAAAGGAGTCAGCCCTTTATGGCAAAATTAGCTCAACTCATTCATTTTCTTAAAGTCGATATCTGGCGGATCCAGGTCCATAAACTCCCGAAGACGCAATCTTTCTGGATCAAACAATTGCGAATTATGCTTTTGGCCCTTCGGGGATTTGATGAAGACAAGTGTCAGTTGCGCGCTTCTGCCCTTACATTTTATTCCCTTTTATCTATCGTTCCTTTTGTCGCCATGGCTTTTGGTATTGCCAAAGGATTCGGGATAGAAAAACTTCTGGAAAAGCAATTGTACGAAAAACTGACAGGACAGGAAGAAGTGGTCGGACGTATTATCAGCTTTTCGCAGTCATTGCTGGAGACCACCAAAGGCGGCCTCATCGCAGGCGTGGGGGTGGCTGTTCTCTTTTGGACGGTCATCAAAGTCCTGGGGAATATAGAAAGTTCTTTTAACGATATCTGGGGGATACAGAAAGCAAGAACCTGGGGCAGGAAATTCAGCGACTATCTGTCCATTATGCTCATTTGTCCGCTGCTTCTTATCATGTCCAGCAGCGTTACGGTCTTGGTCACGAGCCAGGTCACCCTCGTTGTCGAAAAAATTGCCTTCTTAGGGGTTTTCAGCCCGCTTATTTTTTCTGTTTTGAGTTTGCTGCCCTATTGTGTCATTTGGGTGCTCTTTACCTACATTTATATCTTTATGCCCAACACCCGGGTTCAGTTTAAGTCCGGTTTGTTCGGAGGCATTATCGGCGGAACAATATACCAGCTTGTTCAATGGCTGTATATTGCCTTTCAGGTCGGCGTGGCCAAATATGGCGCTATTTACGGAAGTTTTGCCGCTTTGCCTTTATTCCTTGTCTGGCTGCAGACGAGCTGGATCATTGTCCTTTTTGGCGCTGAAATTTCGTTTGCAGAACAGAACGTAGAAACTTATGAACTCGAACCCGACTGCCTTAAAGCGAGTCATTCCCTGAAGCGCACGTTAGCGCTTAAGATCGTGCAAATGTGTGTCAAGAATTTTCACCTTTCGCTGAAGCCCTGGACCGCTGCGGCCATTGTCAAAGAAATAGAAATTCCCATACGTCTGCTCCGGCAGATTCTTTTTGACTTGACGGAAGCCGGGGTTTTGACTGAAGTTAAACTGGAAGAAGGCCGGGAAACAGGATATCAGCCGGCTTTTGATATTGATGCACTGACGGTTATGAAGGTCAATGAAATATTGGATGACAAAGGCATCAATGAAATGCCGGTCATTCATTCGCATGAAATAGAGAAGATTCAGCAATGTTTGCAGTTTTTCCGGACCCAGGCTGAAAAGGCTCCGGAAAATTTACTGTTAAAAAATATGTAACAAATAGATCATGTATCAAAGAAGGGGGATGTTTTTTTAGATGAGGAACTGCCTTCAAAAATATTTCCTTGTATGAGCGGATGTTTCTATTTATAATGCATCGTAATTCAGTTTGCTTAAGTTCTTAACCGTTTCTTTCCCTCTTTTGAACTGCCTTCAAGACTGCTGAATAGAAAAATAATCTAAATGAATATTTAATATCCTTTCAGGCCGTATGTCAGAGTCTAGAATTGCACAACTGATTCAAGCTGTCAGAGCAATTAAAGCAGGGAGGTTTTCTGTTATTCAGGAGGACAAGGGCGATGATGAACTGGCGCTGCTCAGCCGGGAATTGAAGGATTTAGGGGGAAAAGTTCAGTCCTGGACAGGGCAGATGGAAACACTGTTCCGGGTGACCGAGAAAGTGAATTCGGGTTTTGTTTTGGAAGATGTCCTGCAGTATGTTTATGACGAATTCCGTTCCCTGATCCCTTATGACCGCATCGGTTTTGCATTAATTGAAGAAAGTGAGAAAATCGTCCGTTCTTCCTGGGCTCGTTTTGATGGGGTTGAACAGTTGCATTTAAATAAAGGGTACTCAGCGCCTTTGGACGGGAGCAGTTTAAGTGACATCATCCTGACCGGACAGCCGCGGATACTGAATGATTTAGAGGAATATCTGCGTGATCGTCCCGGATCGGAATCAACCCGGCTGATTCTGAAAGAGGGGATTCGGTCCAGCCTGACCTGCCCCTTGGTCACCTCGGGAAAGGCGGTCGGATTTATATTTTTTTCCAGCCGGCAAACCCATACTTATCAGAATCTCCATGTAGAGACGTTCAAGCAGATTGCCGGGCAGTTATCGGTCATTACCAACAAAAGCAGAATGTATCAGCGGCTCCTGGAACTGGATGATTTAAAGAACCGGTTTTTGGGCATTGCCGCGCATGATTTGCGCAGCCCGCTGACAGTTATTAAGGGGAATATTGACCTCTTGGAAGACGGCTTGCTGGGACCATTGACCGATGCGCAAAGTGATGCCGTACAGCGGATGAACGCCTACTGTGAATCCATGCTGCAGCTTATCAATGATTTGCTGAATGTGAGCACGATTGAATCGGGGAGGATAGATCTGAAAATAGAGGATGTTGATATGGAAAAATTCCTCACGCATATTTACGAATTTAACGGTATGTTGGCTCAAACAAAGAATATAAGCCTGAAACTGGATCTGGAGCCCGATCTTCCTTGGGTGAGAATGGATCCGGCCAGAATGACCCAGGTCCTTAACAATCTTATAAGCAATGCCATTAAGTTCTCCCTCCCGGGCAAGAACATTATCTTGGCTGCGAAAACATGTCCCGGGCAGATGTGTGTTGATGTCGTGGATGAGGGGCAGGGTATCCCGGCCGAGGAAAGGCATAAGCTGTTCAGCTTTTTCGGGAAGACTTCCGTCCGGCCTACGCAGGGAGAATTCAGTTCCGGCCTGGGACTGGCCATTGTGAAGAAACTGGTGGAGGCGCATCAAGGCCAGGTCTCGGTCAAAAGCCAGGAAGGTCTGGGGTCGACTTTTTCCTTGACGTTACCTTTATAATATCCGGCTAAAAAAAAGACTTGTTTTTCTGATGAGTTGATATTAACATTGACATCAAATCATTATTTTATAGAAATAGAAAGAGAAATTGTTTTTTAATAAATAACTAAGGAAAGGGCAACAATGAAAAGAGAACAAGTGACAATCGATGGGAATGAAGCTGCCGCTTATTCAGCTTTTAAAGTGAATGAAGTTATAGCTATTTATCCGATTACACCGTCTTCTCCCATGGGGGAAAAGTCGGATGAATGGGCTGCCTTGGGAAAGACGAATATCTGGGGAACGGTCCCTCTTGTTCAGGAGATGCAGAGCGAGGGAGGGGCCGCCGGTGCGGTTCACGGGGCTTTGCAGACCGGAGCCCTGACTACGACGTTCACCGCGTCTCAGGGATTGCTGTTGATGATCCCAAACATGTACAAAATTGCCGGAGAACTCACCGCAACCGTATTTCATGTCGCAGCCCGTTCTGTCGCCTGCCAGGCTTTATCGATTTTCGGCGACCATTCAGATGTCATGGCCACGCGTTCAACGGGTTTTGCGATGATCGCTTCCGGCAGTATACAGGAAATTATGGATTTCGGCCTGATTGCCCAGGCCGCGACATTGGAATCCCGTGTCCCGTTTTTGCACTTTTTTGACGGGTTCCGCTCCTCCCACGAAGTTTCTAAAATCGAACTTCTAACGGATGAAGATATTAAAGCGGTAATTAATGATGACCTGGTCCTGGCCCACCGCCAGAGAGGTTTGTCCCCGGACCGTCCCTGCATAAGAGGTACGGCACAGAATCCGGATGTTTTCTTCCAGGGCAGAGAGACCGTGAATCCTTATTATGACAAATGTCCGGCTATCGTTGAAAAAGTGATGGAGCAGTTTGCAAAGACAACGGGCCGGGCGTATAAATTGTTTGACTATTACGGGGCGCCGGATGCCGAGCATGTCATCATTGTTATGGGGTCAGGTGCGGAAACCTGTCAGATGGCCGTTGAAAAACTGGCCTCCCAGGGACAGAAAGTCGGCTTGATCAAAGTCCGTTTATACCGTCCGTTCTCGATGAAACATCTGCTGGCGGCACTTCCTGATACAGTCAAAGTCATTACCGCATTAGACCGGACCAAGGAACCGGGATCCATCGGCGAACCGTTATATCAGGATGTCGTGAATACTATTTTTGAATGCGGGGCTGAAAAGTTTAAGGCTTTCCCGAAAGTCTTGGGCGGCCGTTACGGATTGTCGTCGAAAGAATTTACTCCGGCTATGGTTAAAGGGGTCTTGGACAACGGCACTAAAGCAGAGCCCAAGAACCACTTCACGATAGGCATCAATGATGATGTCACCCACACGAGTCTTGAGTACGATGAAAACTATTCGATTGAAGACGAAGAGGGCGTGTGCGCCATTTTTTACGGGCTCGGGGCCGACGGAACAGTAGGCGCCAACAAGAGCACGATAAAAATTATCGGGGAGAACACGCCGAATTATGCCCAGGGCTATTTTGTTTACGATTCCAAGAAATCCGGCTCCATGACCGTTTCCCACCTGCGTTTTGGCCCGAACCCCATCCGCGCGACATATTTGATTTCTCAGGCGAACTTTGTGGGATGTCATCAGGCTGTCTTTCTGGAAAAATACAATGTGTTGGAAAAGATCGCGGACAACGGCGTTTTCCTGCTGAATACGACTATCGGACCGGAGGCGATCTGGGAGCATATCCCCAGAGTCATTCAGGAACAGATCATTAAGAAAAAGATACAGTTTTATGTCATAGACGGGTATCAGGTGGCTAAAGATACGGGGATGGGGCTGCGTATCAATACAATTATGCAGACCTGCTTTTTTGCCATCTCCGGAGTCCTGCCCAAAGACGAGGCCATCGAGAAAATTAAAGAATCCATTAAAAAGACCTACGGACGCAAAGGAGAAGATGTCGTCCAGATGAACTTTAATGCTGTCGATCAGACCCTGGCCCACTTGCATAAGGTTGATGTGCCTGCGAGCGCGACCAGTCAGATAGAGCTGAAAGCCCCGGTGTCTGATAAAGCCCCGGATTTTGTGAAGAAGGTTACGGCAGAGATCATCGCGGCCCGGGGGGATCAATTGCCGGTCAGCGCCATGCCGATTGACGGGACGTTCCCTTCAGGAACGACGCAGTGGGAAAAACGGAATATCGCTTTGGAGATTCCTGTCTGGGACCCGGACGTTTGTATCCAGTGCGGGAAATGTATTCTTGTCTGTCCGCATGCGGTTATCCGGAGTAAGATTTATGATCCGCAATATGCAGAAAAAGCGCCGGAGACGTTTAAGTCCGCCGATGCGAAAGACCGCGATTTTTCTGGCATGAAATTTACAATCCAAGTGGCGCCGGAAGATTGTACGGGCTGTTCTGTCTGTACGCAAATTTGTCCGGCCAAAAACAAAAAAGAGACGAAGTTGAAAGCTATCAATATGCAGCCCCAGCCTCCTTTAAGGGAGCCGGAAAAGAACAACTGGGAATATTTCCTTTCAATCCCGGATACCGACCGGACAAAAGTTAAACAAAGTTCGGTCCGCGGGGTGCAAAGCCTGCGTCCTCTATTCGAATTCTCCGGGGCTTGCGGCGGGTGCGGTGAAACACCTTATGTCAAGCTCCTGTCCCAGCTGTTCGGCGACCGCGCTATTATTGCCAATGCCACAGGATGTTCTTCCATTTACGGCGGCAATCTGCCTACGACACCCTGGACTGTCAATAAAGAAGGCCGGGGGCCGACATGGTCAAACTCTCTTTTTGAGGATAATGCCGAGTTTGGGTTAGGGTTTCGTTTAACCGTAGATAAACACACGGAATTTGCCCGTGAACTGTTAAAGAAAATGGAAGCCCAGATCGGCACGGCTCTCGTCAAGGAATTATTAGAGGCTGAACAGTCTGAAGAGGCGGTTATCTTTGCCCAAAGAAAACGCGTTGAGGAACTGAAAAAGAAGCTGGGGACCATGAACACAAACGAAGCCAAGCATTTATTAAGTTTGGCTGATTTATTGGTCAAAAAGAGCGTGTGGATTCTTGGTGGAGATGGCTGGGCCTATGATATCGGTTACGGAGGATTGGACCACGCTCTCGCCTCCGGCCGTAATATTAATGTTCTTGTCCTGGATACGGAAGTCTACTCGAACACGGGGGGACAGGCTTCCAAAGCAACGCCTCGCGCTGCGGTGGCCAAATTCGCTGCGGCCGGCAAACCTGTTGCCAAAAAAGACTTGGCCCGTATGGCCATGACCTATGGTTCGGTTTATGTCGCCAATGTTGCTTTGGGGGCTAAAGACGAACATACGGTCAAATCATTTATCGAGGCGGAAAAGTATGACGGGCCCTCTTTGATTATTGCTTACAGCCATTGTATCGCCCACGGCATTGATATGCAAAAAGGCTTCGAAAATCAGAAAATGGCTGTCCAGTCCGGATATTGGCCTTTGTTCCGGTTTAATCCGGATCTGGTTAAGGAAGGGAAGAATCCTCTGGTCATGGATTCCGCAGCCCCCAAAATCCCGCTGAAAGATTATGCTTATAGAGAAAACCGTTTTGTTATGCTCTCAAAGAGCATGCCGGAGCGGGCGAAAAAATTGCTTGAAGAGGCTCAGGAGGACGTTTACAAACGATGGGCCATTTATCAGCATTTAGCGGCACAAGCCATGAATAAAGAAGAGAAAGACGTTGAATAATTAACGGCTTTTGGAAGAGAGGATGGTGACGTTATGGATCTGACCACGGAATATATGGGGATAAAACTGAAAAACCCCCTTGTCGCTTCGGCATCCCCTTTATCAGAAAAAGTGGATAATATTAAAAAGATGGAAGATGCCGGCATTGCCGCTGTTGTGCAGCATTCGTTGTTCGAGGAACAGCTTAGGGCCGAAGCAAAGGCCGGTGTGCACTTTTCTGAACAGGGGACAGAAAGCTTTGCCGAAGCAACGGATTATTTTCCTAAGGTTACAGATTATATCCTTGGTCCGGACGAGTATCTGGACCTGGTGGCCAAGGCCAAGAAAGCGGTGGATATCCCGGTTATCGGGAGTTTGAACGGGTACTCAACGGGAGGTTGGGTGAAATATGCGAAGGATATCGAATCGGCAGGGGCGGATGCTTTGGAATTAAATGTCTATTTTCTCCCTGTCAATGCTGTTTTAACAGGCAGCCAGATTGAGGATATTTATCTGAGCGTATTTCATTTGATCAGGGAAAATGTCCGTATCCCCGTGGCTGTCAAACTGAATCCTTTCTTCAGCTGCCTTCCTAATCTGGCGCAGAGGCTTGATGAGCTTGGAGCCAATGCCCTGGTGTTATTCAATCGTTTTTATCAGCCGGATATAAATCTGGAAAAGCTGGAAATCGCTCCCAATCTCGTATTGAGTTCTTCCCATGAAAACCGTGTCGCGCTCCGTTGGATCGCGATCCTCTACAGTCATGTTAAAGCCAGCCTGGCAGCCACGACAGGCATACATACGGCGACGGATGTCGTGAAGATGCTTATGGCCGGGGCGGATGTTACGATGATGTGTTCCGCTTTATTGTTAAATGGGATAGATCATGCTAAAATTGTATTAAGTGATCTTGAACAGTGGATGGAAAAGCATGATTATGCATCTGTTGAGCAGCTGAAAGGGAGCCTGAGTCAGAAATCCTGTGCAAATCCGGAAGCCTTTGAGCGGGCTAATTATATGAAGGTTCTGCAGAGTTATCGAAGTTAGTCCTCAGCCGAAAGACATTCTTCTGCAGGATACGGGGACGGTGAATTTTTTGGTTTGATAACGGGCGGCCCTTGGATTTCCGGCATTAACCTGTATTTAACAAAAAAGGCGTTCAAAGACTCTAGAGATTCCAGCCGCTGAGGAGCGAAAGAAGGAGTGATACCCATGAAATATTTAACCTTATCGGTAAGTCGTAAAATTTTAATGATGTTGGTCTTTTCGCTTTTTTTGTCTCCGGCGGTCATTTATGCGGAAGAATCAGGTGCCATTTCCGTGATTGTGGAGGATGAAAACAAGAAGGGAAGGAATGCCAAGAAGTATGTCCGGAAGCAAACCTTAGGCGTGAGGAAAATGAATGAAGATGCTTTAGACCTTGTTGAGCAGAGAAAGTATGATGAGGCGCTGAGCATCTATTTCAGGGCCTTGGACCGTGTTGAGCAGAAAAGGATTAAAGATCCCGGATTTAAAGCGGAATTATTAAATAACATCGCTCAGGCCTATTATCAAAAAGGTTTTTTTAATTCCTTCAGTTTTTCCAATAATGAACCATATGTAAAAGCTGTTGAGTTTGCGTCGCAGAGCGTGCTCGTGCAGGAGGATTATTGGCCCGCCTATGTGACTCTGGCAGATGTGTTTTATAAAATGAAGGATTACGAAAAAGTTGATCACTTTTATTCGAAAGCCGAGGAATATATTGCCCAGGATGATAAAGAGTACCCGCGTATAGAAAAGAGGCATAATTTGGTCAAGCGCATATTGGAAAAGGAGCGCAAAAAGGCCGAAAAAAATAACGAGGCAGAATAACACCTTTCTTCTGTCCTTCCTTCCCCTGCGTCTCTTCCCTTGAACGGCTGTCGCATGGCTTCCCTCCGGGCCTGTAAGGCCTGCCGCAAATCTCCGACAAAATTGTCCAGCACGGTATAAAAAGGGAGGTGGATTGTGTTGACGTTAATGGTTGTTGAGCCATTTGCTGAATCGTCGCCTGAGAGGAGGCCGGGGAAAAATAGCAAGCAGGTTGTTTAGGTGCAGTCAGCTGCCGGGAAAACATGCTGCGGGTAAAATGCTATTATTAAATTGTCAGGATATGCAGAAAGATGTTATAATCCTCATCGATTCATTTTTTTAGCTGAGATTCCGGGGGCATGTTCCCGGTTGAGAACGGCCAGGAAAAGGTCAGGCAGTCGTTCATAAAATAAGGTGAGAGCAGTGGAAGAAAGAAAGAAAATTCTCGTCATAGATGATGATCAAGTGACGCGGCATTTATTAAAGGTCGTCCTTGAAAAACATGGCTTTGAGGTTGTCACAGCGAACAACGGGAAAGAAGGCCTGCAGGTCTTTAAGAAACAGGGGGCCGATGTCATCTGCCTGGATATTCAAATGCCTGTTATGGACGGTTATGAATTTGTCGCGCAATTCAAGAAAAAGCATGAACTGAAAGAAACGCCTTTAATTATCCTGTCTTCTTACGAAACCAAACAGGATGTTTTTAAGTGTGAGGGGATTAATGATTATATTGTTAAGCCTTTTAAGACCATCCAGTTGATTAACAAGATCCGGACCCGGTTAGCCAAAAAGACAAAAAAGATCCTCGTTGTTGATGATGAACCGGACTTTGTGGATATCCTATCCCTCCGCTTGGTGAAGAGCGGGTACGATGTTATAACCGCCTATGACGGCTTACAAGCCTTGGAGCGAGCCAAGCACGAAAATCCTGATTTGATGCTCCTTGATGTTATGATGCCTAAAGTCGATGGCTTCAACGTCTGCAGGATGATAAAGTTTGATAACAGATATCGCAATATTAATATCGTTCTGCTCACCGCCCGGTCAGGCACTGAAAATCGCCTTTTAGGCAAACAAGTCGGTGCCGATGCCTATCTTACCAAACCCTATGACAATATTTCCCTCTTTGAAACAATGAAAGAACTGTTGTGGGATTGAGGGGCTTTACTCCTCCCCGATTCTCTTTTTGTCTCTTTTGGATATTTCTGCCCTGCAATTTTGAGGAAAAAATACCTTAAAAGAGTTTACTCCCTTTAAACCCAATGTATAATATTATTATATTTTGTTCATAATAATAGAGTTAAATAAGAATGCCAGAGAATGGTTTCTGTGAAACAGAAAAAAACAGGAAAGCCCCGTAAAAGACCGAGATCCGGACCTCCCAAGGATATTTTGACCTTCCAAAATGAATTGCTGCAAGATTTTGTCAATAATATTCCCGACAGCATTTATTTTAAAGACATTGAAGGCCGGATTGTCTTTGCTAACGCCTCTTATGTCAAATGTTTAGGATTATCCCCGCAGGATGTTTTGGGGAAAACAGATTTTGACCTTTTGCCCGCGCATCTGGCCGAAAGAATTCAGCGTGACACACAAAAAGTCATCCGTTCCAGGAAGCCGCTTATTGATAAAGTTGACAAAGTCGCCACCCCTCAGGGAGAAGTTTCTTATATGTCCTCCACGATGATCCCGCGCTTTAATGCCAGGAATAAGTGTATCGGCGTTATGGGCATTATGCGGGATATCACCAAGAGACTGCAATTTGAGTGGCTGCAGGAAGAATGGCTGGTCATGGAGAAAAAACTGTTGATGTTGGAGGATATGAACAGGGTTAAATCCGAGTTCGTTTCCGCCGTTTCTCATGAGATCAGAACCCCCTTGGCTATTATTAAGCAATTGTTTCTTTTAATCTATGATGAAACAGCCGGTTCGATTAATAATCAGCAGAGAGAATTGTTAGTCAAAGCGAATAACAATATCGACCGTTTGCAGCATATTATTGAAGAGCTGTTGGATATATCGAGAATCGAAGGGCAAAAATTCCGCTTAAGTTATTCTCTTGTTAAAATAAAGGATCTCCTGCAGTCTAACGCCCCGTTCTTTAAAGAGTTTGCCGACGCCAAAGGGATAACATTGAAATATCGTTTGCCCAAGAAAGACATCAATGTCTTTATCGATCCGGAAAGGGTTCAGCAGATCATCACGAACCTCATCAATAATGCGATCAAATTTACTCCGGAAAAAGGCACGGTTATCGTTGAGCTGAAGGTTTTGAACACGAAGATCAGGATCGGAGTCCTGGATGACGGGATCGGCATACCGGAAGAGGATGTGCCGAGAGTTTTTGACAGATTCGTGCAGGTTACGGATGATGACGGCACGAAAAAGAAGGGGATTGGCCTCGGCTTAACCATTGTTAAAGCTCTTGTTGAAAAGCACGGCGGGGAGATATGGGTGGAGTCGACGAAAGGCCAGGGCAGCAAATTTTATTTCACGCTCCCCATGTTCTACACAACAAACCTTGTGAATAAGAATGTCCGGAAGAAGATTAATGCTTTGTTGTCGCAAAAGAAATCGGTGAGCCTGATCAATTTATTGGTTGTCAATTATGCGGATTTTCAGGAAAGGGTCGATGTCGGAGCGACCCGCCTGTTCCAGGAGCTCAGGAAGATCGTGGTCTATGCCAGTCGTCAAGTATTCAAGAGCAGTTCGGATGACGATTTTGTTTTTGTGTCTAACATGAAAGCCGGGGTACTAACCGTTGTTTTTCCATATTCTGCCAGAGAAGAGCCGATGTTTTGCGATTTGATCCGGCAGAGGATAAAGCATTATCTTGTGAAAAATTCCTTGAATGAAATTTTTATGGCATTGGGGCTGGTCTCTTATTCTAATGACTTTGACGCTTACGAACAGCCGGAACGCAAGAATTTTTCTATTAAGGAATTTTATATCGGTTCGGAAATGCGGCTTTATAAGCGGATAAAATATCTTGCATCCGCGGAGGTCCATAGCCCAAAGAAGCCCGTTACCGTTGCGCTGACCCAGGATTTATCTTTGGGGGGTATCTGTTGCAAGATGGACTTCTCCCTTAAGACGGATGATGAAGTTAAAATTGTTGTGCCGCTCATAAAGACAAAAAGCAAATTAACCGCCCACGGGCGCGTCGCCTGGATTGCCCGGGTCGACAGTCTGTCCGGGAAGTTTACCTCGCAATACAAAATCGGGGTGGAGTTTACTGATTTGAATAAGCGGAACCGGAGTTTATTGGCAAAAGAGCTGAGGTTATACTATGAATAAGACGATCCTTGTTGTCGATGATGAAAAGGATATGGTTTTTGGCCTGCAAATGATGTTTGAAGCCCAGAATTTTAAGGTGCTCACGGCTTATGACGGGCAAGAGGCTTTGGACAAGGCCCGGGAGGAGCGGCCGGATATCATCATCCTGGATGTTATGCTGCCTAAAATCGACGGTTACCGTGTTTGCCGCATGTTAAAGTTTGATGAGAAATATAAAAAGATCCCCGTCCTTATGCTTACCGCCCGAACAGCAGATGCGGAAAAAAGAACGGGTTTTGAGGTCGGGGCTGACGCTTATATTGTCAAGCCTTTTAACCAGCAGGAATTAATGGACAAGATCGTTGCTTTGCTTAACCAGAAACCGGCGTCCTGAAGAGGCCGGACGCCTTATTGCCGCGCCCTTTTTGTTTTTCGTGAAATAATTTGAAAATTAAGGAGATATTGTGAGCCCTAAGGCTAATTTACGCCGCTATAGAGAGATCGTTCATCTTCTGCTGAAAGAAGGGATCATCACCGAGAAAATGCTTGAGTACGCCCGGCGGGAGGCTCAGATGAGCGGATTGAACATCGAGAAGGCTTTGATCAAGCTCGAGCTTGTGACGGAAGAAGATATTGTCAAGGTCCGTGCGAATGCCCTGGGCATTCCCTACATGGATTTAAGCGATTATATTGTCGATCCGGAAATCATCGCGATGGTCCCTAAGGAAGTTTGCAAGAAGTTCAATCTCGTCCCCCTTTTCAAAATCGGGAAGAGTATTACCGTCGGGATGGTTGACCCTCAGGACATTGTGGCGCTTGACCAGTTAAGAAGAATATGCAAGATTGACACCGTAGACCCGGTCCTGGTCTCTGAGCGCGGGGTGAAACGTTTGTTGGATGCCTGTTTCGGCATCGGCAGTTCCATTGATGATATTGTTAAGTCCATCGATAACGAAGATATCGTAGGAGGGAAATCTGATGTCGGATCCGGGGCTCCGCTGGTCAAATTGGTGAATATTATTATTGCCCAGGCCGTTAAAGATCACGCTTCGGATATTCATATTGAGCCTGAGGAGGACGGAGTGAGGGTCCGGCTGCGTGTCGATGGGATTTTGCAGGAATTGAAGATGTTGCCGAAAAAAATACAAAGCGGGGTTATTTCACGGATTAAAATCATGTCCAAAATGGATATTGCCGAAAGCCGGAAGCCCCAGGACGGAAGGATTCGCCTGAAGATCGATAATAAAGATCTGGACCTGCGGGCCTCAACTTTCCCCACAATTCATGGGGAAAATTTCGTCCTCCGCGTCCTGGACAAGAGTTCTGTTTTGCTGGGCTTGAAAGAGCTCGGTTTCCTAGACGATGAGTTGCAGTTGTTTCAGAAAATGATCAACCGTCCTTACGGGATCGTGCTGGTTACCGGCCCGACCGGCAGCGGGAAGACCTCGACACTTTATGCGGCCTTATCGCAGATCAACACGATGGAGAAAAAGATTGTGACGATAGAAGATCCCGTGGAATATGAGCTGTCGCTTATCAGGCAGACGCAGATTAATCCCAAAGCCGGATTAACGTTTGCGACAGGCTTACGCAGTATTCTGCGGCAGGACCCGGATATCATTATGGTTGGGGAAATCCGGGACAGGGAAACCGCTGATATCGCTATTCAGGCCGCCCTGACCGGCCATCTGGTGTTTGCGACCCTGCACACGAACGATGCCCCTTCGACCCTGTCCCGGCTTCTGGACATGGGGATTGAGCCTTTTCTCCTTTCCACGTCGCTGATAGGTATCCTGGCCCAAAGGCTGGTCCGGACCATTTGCTATAAATGCAAGGAAAAGATCAAAGCCAATAAATCGCTGCTGGAGGATTTTGGCATAGAAGACGTGGAATTCATTTATCGCGGGAAAGGCTGTCGCGAATGTGATGGTACCGGGTTGAAAGGCCGCACAGGAATTTTTGAGCTCCTGCCTATTTCCGAGGATGTGCGCCGGTGTATTGAATTGCGGGCCTCAGCGGACGATATCCGTAAAGAGGCGAGAAAAACAGGATTTAAGAATTTGCGGGAAGCCGGTCAACAGCTCGTACGGATGGGGATGACAACCCCGGAAGAGGTCCTGCGTGTCACTTTGACAGATTAAGAAAGAACTTTTACTGTTATTTTCTGGGACATTTATTATGGCTGCTAAAAAAGATACCCGAAGGGTCAAATTTTCCGACCTCAATATGTTCACCCGCCAGCTCTATACTTTGCAGAGGGCGGGTCTTCCGATGCTGATGAGTTTGCACGCCATCCGCGACCAAACGGGAAACGAGGTTCTGAAAGATGTCGTAGATCAGGTTGCGCAAAGGATTGAATCGGGCTCAAGCCTTTCGGAGGCCTTAAGTTCTTATCCTCGCATTTTCAGCTCGATCTATGTCAACATGGTGCGTTCCGGGGAAGTCTCCGGGAAGCTCGACCAGATTCTGGACCGGCTGGCGACGCTGGGAGAACACGATGAGAAGATCCGTATGCACATTAAATCAGCTATGCGGTATCCGCTCATTGTTGTCGTGACACTAATCGTTGGATTTGTTTCCCTGGTGCTCTTTGTCGTCCCCAAATTTACGAATATTTTTTCGAAATTTGATACGGCTTTGCCTCTCCCGACACAATTATTGTTGCTTATTTACAACAGCATTGTGCACTACTGGTGGCTGGTGATCATTCTCGTCGGCTTGGCTTCTTTTGCTTTTTTTCACTATGTGAGGACTCCGCATGGCAAATATGTCTGTGACCGGATTTTTCTCCGGGTGCCTATCTTCGGGTCGATGATTCAGAAAATCAGTTTATCCCGGTTTTGCCGGATCACATCGACTCTTTTAAAAAGTGGTGTGCCTATTTTGACCATTCTTGATCTTGTCAAAGGAACGTCCGATAATGCCGTTATCGCCCAGGCTATTGAACGGATACGGATCAGCGTCAATGACGGTAAAGGAATGCTTGATCCGATGAAAGCCAGCGGATTATTTCCTCCTGTCGTGACGCAGATGGTTTCGGTGGGGGAAGAGACCGGAAAATTGGACGAATTGCTGATTCATGTCGCTGATTATTATGATGCGCAGGTTGAGTACACCATTAATAATCTCGTGTCCTTGATTGAGCCTGTTTTGATCGTTTTTCTTGGAAGCACAGTTCTGTTCCTGGCGTTAGGAATTTTTATGCCTATGTGGAGTTTAATGAAGCTGTTTAAATAATCGGAAGGGACGGAATATTTTTGAGAATTCTCTTTACGGACAGGAATTACACGATATATTAAGAAATGGGTTCTTAAAACGTTTTACGCTTCCTGTTTTTCAGGGAAATATCCGGGATGGGGTGAGGTTTTAAAACAACGTCATCCCAGAAAATATTCAAGAAAAGGCAGTTGATTTTAAAAAAGATACTACAATGAAATCCGTTAAAAGGAGGAGAAGATGAGAAGAAGAGGGTTTACGTTAATCGAGTTAATCATGGTGATTGTTATTTTGGGTATTCTTGCGGCTGTGGCCATCCCCCAATATTTTAATTTGCAGGATGATGCGAATGATGCGGCGGAAAAAGGTATTGTCGGCGGTGTCCGTGCCGGTATCCAGACTTATTTTGCAAAGTATAAAGATTGGCCTACCTCGTTGGACTCAGCCACACAAGGGGACTGTACGACCGGTAATGTCTGTTTCGGCAGTGTCCTGGCTCAAGGCGGCGTCACAGATGATTGGAGCGTGGATGCTTCGGGGAATTACGTCGGTCCTAACACCGGATCTTATGCCTATGATTCTTCCGATGGATCATTTGAAACGCCGTAAACATTTGTATAAAGTTTGTTGTGTCCGTCATGCCGACTATGATTTTTCTCATAGTCGGCATTGTTCTCCTTAGCGCCTGTACCGCTTGCGGCGGCGGGCCGGCCGTTGAAAAATATGGAAGATAAAAAGTATATCCTTATTGTTGATGACGAGGAAATCATTATTCAAATGGTTTTAAGAAGGATTCTCGTGGACCCGAATATTTCTTTAGAACCTTTAGTCGCCAGAGACGGTTATGAAGCTTTGGATCTCATGCGGACCCATGCTGTCGCGGTTGTTTTATTGGATATCCAGATGCGTAATCTTAATGGATATGAAGTCATCCGGCAAGCTAAAGATGACAGGAATTTGAAAGACATCCCGATCATTGTTTCTTCCGGGGTGATAGATGATCAGGCGAAGCAGAAATTGTTTGCTTGCGGCATCCACCATTTCTTGGACAAACCTTATACTTTTGATCAACTTATTCAGAAATTGCAAGATATTGTCGGTTTAAGCGCTTAAACACATTTTTCTTGCCCACTCAATCAGGCTTTATATCCATTTCATCTCATAACGGAAATTGTTTTATCCCTGGCTGTTAACGTCAAAATGATAGACAGATAAATTGAAAAATTTCTCAGGCAGACATTTCGGGAAGAAAAACGGCGTTATCCTTTTAACGACTATTCTGCTGATCGCTTTTGCGACGATTTCGGTTTATGGCGTGACAACTTTTGTCGTGGAACGTTTGGTCTCTTCGGAAACCCAAACGGTTAACAATCAGGCCATTTATTTAGCTCAGGCCGGGATTCACAGCGCCCTGTACGATTTCCGGAACAACGACCTTTCCGGCAACGGCTACTTCAGCCTGGGGCAGACCGATATTGACAGCAATAATTATTTTGTGATCGGCGGATCTCAGGCGGACCTCCTGATGGTCAACACTTCTTTCACGGTATTAGGGGGAGAGTATACGCCTCGGGAATGCCGGGCCATGGCCAGAACTTGCCGCAGGGAATGCCGTGATGACAGGAATGATTGTTACGAGGACTGCGATGATGCCCAGGATGAATGTTATGATGATGCTTATGCTGTTTATGAGGCCTGCCGCGCGGCCTGCCCGGGGGGATGGCAGGGATGGCTGTGCCGCATCCTGTGTCAGCTTGATTTATACGATGCTTACGGTGCCTGTGATGATGCCTGGGGGAATTGCCGCGACCAGTGTTATGCGGATTATTTAACGTGTGTGACGGAATGTGATGACGATTTGCAGGATTGCATCGATGGAAATAAATTAACAGACATTTATATACAGAACGTCACGGATTCTCAGACGATTACCATAGACCGTATGATTGTCACATGGGATAATGCTCATCAATTGGAAGAGATCGTGATAGATGCCCAGACGGTCTGGACCGGGAGCGCTTCAAGTTCCGCCGACGCGAATCTTAATCCGGATTTTACTTTAAACGCGTCCCAGACAATATACAGCATTGATCATCTTGAATTCTCCGGGACCATGGCGGACGCCACGACAGCCAGCATTGAGTTTGTTATGGCCGACGGTTCCTCGAAATCCGTGCTCGTTTATCCGGAATCGGATAATAATAACTTTACCGTGCGGTCCACCGGCAAAACGGCTCAATCGTCCGTGTACCGAACCATGGCTGCGACATACAACAGCCTGACCGGTGAGGTGATGGCCCTGGAGGAGGACAACAGTGAAGTCAGCCCGTAAGAAGACAAGAGGAGTGACGCTGGTTGAGCTTGTTATGACGATGGTTGTTCTGGGTATCGTTGCGGTTCCTTTAACACTGCTGCTTTATGAGCATGTTGAAGGAACGTTTATGTCCTCGGATCAGGTCATGGCCGCTCAACTGGGCCGCAGGGAAATGGAGCGTTTGAATAATGCGGCCTATGACAGTCTGTTGACGGAAAGCCAGGCGAATTATGAGGGCTATGACTTCGATGTCTCAACCACAGTGACTTATGTGCAGGGAAATCCCTCCAGTGCAGAAAGCCTGAAACAGGTTCAGATTGAAGTCACCAAGAGCGGATCATCGGAAGTCTTGGCAAGTTTTATAACTTATCGCGTGAAAAATGTCCAATTTGGAGTATAATCGAGGCAAAGGTTTCACCCTAGTTGAAATGATCATGGTGATCGTGATCGTGGGCATTTTGTCGGTCCCGGCGGCGTACATCCTTATGCATTTCGTGCAGAATGCCGTTTATTTGCCTAATCAGCTCAACACCGACATGGTGCTGGCCGATACGTTAAACCTTCTTATTGACGGAGACGCAACCGCGGCCGGCCTGCGCTGCAGCCAGTCCATGACATCCATTGCCGCCAATGATTTGACTTTTGTGAATCAGGACGGGCACACGGTCCGCTATCGTTTAGATACCGGGACAGGAAAATTATACCGTTCCATTGACGGCGGGGCAGAAAATCTTATTCCGTATTATGTCCCTGCCGCCATAACCATGAGCGGGATTGGGAACACGTTGTTTGTGTTTTATGACAGTACGGAAACAGCCACGGCCACGGCAGAAGATGTGCGCTGGATCCATATTGGCCTGAGCGTGCAGGATGGCTCCGGCAGTGTTGAAGCATGGGAAGGCAGCAGTGAAGGCCGTTCCGCGATTCATGTGCCGCGGTTTTAATAGCAGGAATATTCGTATGATTAATGATTGAATAGTCGGGATTCGGCATGTCCTTGGATAATTTGCAAAAACTTTGGAATAAAATCACAAAGAAACCTACGAAATATCTGGCGATCGATGTTGCGCAGGGCATAGCGAAGATTGTCTATTTCGAAAAGCTCCCCCATTGTTATAAAGTTTATAAATATTATGTCCAGCGTTTAACCCCTTCGGAAGATGCCGGCCCTGCTCTTTTCAGTAATTTTGTCCAAACGTTTTTGACGAGCCATAATATCGAAGTATCCGATACCATTTTAAGCCTTTCCGATGCTGATGTCTTGGGTATTACCTATCTGACCGTGCCGGATATTCATAAGAAAGAGGACCTGATTGAAGCGGTGAAAGAGGACCTGAAGGAAGAGGTCCTCTTCGAGATGTCCCAGGCGTATATTGACTGGCAGAATATCCGGGGGCCTTATGAGGAGGAGGGGCAGAAGAAAAAAGACTGTGCTTTTGTCGTTATGAAGAAAGATGCCGTTGATGAGTATTTGAATGTCTTGCTCCGGCTGAAACTGAATCCTATTTGTGTCACCACCAACGCTCTTGCCTACAGCAACCTCTTGAATGTCCTTTCGGTTTCATCCGGGCCCTGTGCGGTATTGGATCTCGACTATCAGCAGGCGACTTTGACTTTTTTTATTGATAATAAAATACATTTTTCCCGGAATATGCCGATTTCCTGGGAGAAAATCACTCAGTCCCTTACGGAAATTTTAGTTTCCGACAAAGGAAAGATTGAACTGTCCGATGAGGAGGCTGAGGAAATCAAGAACACTATCGGTTTCCCCCTGGGCCCGCATGATGAAAACAAATTTGTAAGGGATAATGTGCAATTGAAGCATGTGGTGTCCATGCTCCGGCCTATTTTAGAAGTGCTGGTCAGAGAACTGAAATTTTCTTTTGACTATTATGCGGCTAATTTTAATGTTGAGCCCCCGGGAAGGCTTTATATAACAGGGGGTGGGGCGGATTTGAAACGCCTTGACGAATACTTAACCCGTGAACTGAAAATAGAAGTTTACCCTTTCCCTATCCCGGATATTATGAACCTGGAGGCCATCCCGGGCTTAGGTTCTTCTAATCCCGAGCCGGAATCAGCCCCTGCGGAAAAGGACGCCGCTCAGCCGTCTTCTGCGGGGCCGACGGACCAGGAAGAGAGCAAGACAAAGAAAATTATCAATGCTTCCGGGGCCAAACAGGTCTTGCTGAATGACGGCGCTCCTCAGGGCTTGCAGGGGTTTGGCGCTATTCTGGGGCTGGACCAGACCCCGCGACCGCAGAGCTTTACCAGGAAGCCTTATTGTAATCAAATCACCACCCTTCTCGGAGCGGCTTTGAGTTCTCCCCAGGACGTGAACCTTTTGCCGACAGAGATCAAACGACAAAAGATGGTCCAGTTTGAAAGGATGCTGATCCGGATCGGGAGCATCACGGCGATCTTTATGATCATGATTTTATTCTTCATCGTGAGGTTGCAAATTCAGGATTTTAATGCCAGAATTAATACAGCAGAAATTCATTTGTCTGTTATCAAGGAGATCGAAGAGGCAAGGAACACCTTGACGGAGAGCGCCTCTTTTCAGAACAAGCTTTCTGACGGATACGTGCCTTTGGAAGGTGTTTTGAGAACACTCAGTTCTATCATTCCTCGCCAGATTATTTTGCGCCGGGTGAGTTTTGCTCAAGGGACACACAAGCTCAGTCTGGACGGAGTGATCGCGGAGAAGGAAGACATGGCGGAACAGATTTTAACTGATTTTATGCAGGAGCTCGAAAAAACGCCTTTTATTACAGAAGCAACCCTGCTGTCCATTGAAGGGGTCGGCAGAATTCAAAATTTTTCTATCGTATGTGATGTGGTAAATTAATTATGAAAAAATGGCAGGATTTTTCAAAAACAGAACAGAAGAATATTGAGATGGCTGTCCTCAGTGTTGTTTTCTTAGGGATAACATTTGGGCTGTATTCCCCTTCGTATAATGAATTGAAAAGCGTTAAGGAGGATTCTAAGGCCATCAATGAAGAAATTGACCGTATTGAACTTTTGGTCGGGAAAAACAGGGACATCAAGCAGGGATTAAGGGATTTTCAGGAACAGATACGTCAATTTCATTTGAGATTCCCGGAAAAAGAAGAGCAGGGGTTGAAGGCTTTGGCTGATACGGCCCGGAAGAACCAGCTGGATATCATTTCAACGAGGATAGGGTCAAAAAGAAAAAGCACGGATAAGAAAAATAAAGCCTTAACATTTAGCGGCCGGACATGCAGTCTTACCCCGGTGGCCATCCAGTTAAAAGGAAGGTTCCAGGATTGTGTGACTTACCTGGAAGATTTGACCCGTGATCCGGCTTATTTTGTGACAGTTGAAAGGCTGAATCTTGACCGGGCGGACGCTGTTTCAGGAATTTTAAGCATCACGATAGATTTAAATTTGTATTTACTTGGTTAATTGTTATGGAAAAGAAGGATAAAATACAATTAGTTATTACGGGCATCCTCATTATTGTTTTAATCGTGATCCTGGCGTCAGGGCTTGGTAAAAACAGAAAGAAAAAAAGGAAATCCCGTTCAGCATCCCGCCCTGCGGCCTCAGCGCAAACGAGCATTTCTTCTTCCCCGACCCCGCCGTCGGCCTTTCATGACCTGCAGGATAAAGCCCAAGACATCGAACTGGTGAGAGACCCCTTTACTTTGAAAAAAATAGAAGCGGAGGAGGAAGATCCGGAGGGGGGGAAGTCTGTAAAGCTGATCCTCGTCGGAATCTCCTGGGATCCGGAATATCCTAAAGCGATTATTAACGGGAAAATTGTTCAAAAGGGAAGCCAGCTGGATCGCTATACTGTCATAGACGTTCTCCGTGACAGGGTCCTCCTTTCCGATGGCACAGAAAAGATCGAGCTGATGCTGGATCTGTGAGTGTCTGTGTGATTTATCGCTGGGTGACCTCCCGGAATTTAAAAAGGGGTTGACAAAATATTAGAAAATGCTAATATTCTAATATGACGGATGCTGAGGGAAAAGCTAAGGGTTGGGTTGTCAACGGCGGGTTATCTTAATGTCTATGAAACCAAAAGCTGAACAACTGAAAGAGGCCGCAAGAATTTTGCGTGTGATGGCCCACGCAACGCGGTTGGAAATTATACGTCTTTTAGATAAGAAAAAAGGGCTTTCCGTAGGGGAAATCCAGTCATCCTTGGGAATAAGCCAGTCCATGACATCCCAGCATTTGACCGCGCTAAAGAATGTTGGGATTGTCTTTGACCGCAAAGAGGCCAATATCCGGTATTACGGAATAAAAAATAAAAAGGTGATGTCCTTGTTGAAATGCCTTAATAATTGCTGTGAATAGCCTTGCTAAAAAAGGAGGGGGTGGAGATGTTGAAGAGGATTATTGAGCTGGCTCTAAAGTATCCGGCTAGAATCATCTGGGTGACACTGGCATTTGTTCTGCTGGCCTTGATTCAGTTTCCTCGAATAAAAGTGGACACAGACCCGGAAAACATGCTTCCTGCCGAAGCTCCGGTCCGTATTTTTCACCGCCAGGTGAAGAAGGAATTCGCCCTGTATGACATGATTGTCCTGGGGATTGTTGATGAGACGAATGAGGACGGCGTTTTCAACAGCAGAACATTGGCCAATATTTATTATTTGACAGAAGATATCAAGAAGCTGGACGGGGTCATTGCTCATGAAATTATATCTCCTTCCACCAAGGATAATATCGAACAGGAAAGCCTGGGCGCGGTTCGCTTTAACTGGCTCATGGCCTCTCCGCCTAAAACACGGGAAGAGGCTTTGAAGATCCGGGACCAGGCGATGAATCATCCGATGTTCCGCGATACGGTTATTTCTTCGAACGGGAAAGCCCTGTGTCTATATATCCCCATTAAACAGAAAGATATGAGCTATGAGATCGCTTCCGAGATCAGAAAAATATTGGAGCACTATCACGGCACGTCCCAGTATTATATCACGGGGCTGCCCATCGCCAACGATCAGTTTGGCGTGGAAATGTTTAAGCAGATGGCCATCTCCGCTCCTTTAGCCGGGATTGTGATTTTTTTGCTGATGTGGGTGTTTTTTAAATCTTTGGGGCTTATTGCTGCCCCGATGATTCTGGCTCTGGTCACGGTCCTGCTGACCATGGGGCTGCTGATCGGATTGGGCTATCCGGTTCATATCATGAGTTCTATGATCCCGATCTTTCTGATGCCGATCGCTGTTTTGGATTCTGTTCACATCCTCAGTGAATTCTTTGATTTTTATCCGCGGATCAAAGACCGCAGGAAAACCATTCTTGCGGTCTTTGAAGAACTGTTCAGCCCGATGCTCTATACTTCGCTCACTTCAGCTGTCGGATTTTTTTCTCTTTCCTTTTCCCCGATCCCTCCGGTGCAGGTCTTTGGCGTTTTTGTCGCCATCGGAATCCTCATCGCTTGGATATTAACGATGATCTTGATCCCCGCTTATATCATGTTGCTGAAAGAGGGTTCCCTGAAAAAATTGGAAAAGGTGCAAGTCGATGAATCTGCCCCCTTCATGAATAATATATTACAGGCCGCTCGCGGTTTTTCCTTTCAGCGCGCGAAAACGGTTTTGTTGGGGACAGGTGTTCTTATCCTGCTGTCGCTGTACGGCATCAGCCGTATTCAGGTCAATGATAATCCTGTGCGCTGGTTTAGCGCCAATCATCCGATCCGGCGGGCGGACCGTGTCCTGAATAAGCATTTTGGCGGGACCTACGAAGCTTACCTTGTTTTAAACGCGAAGAAACAGGGGGAAGAGATTTTTCTGCAGCCCGATATGCTGAAATATATAGAGAAACTTCAGCAAAAGCTGCTTTTCAGCGGATTGGTCGGAAAGACAACCTCCTTGGCTGATATTGTCAAAAAAATATATTATGAACTCCTGGGAGGAGATCAGGCGAACAACGTGATCCCGGCCACAAAAGAGGCTGTTGCGCAATGCCTGATTTCTTTTGAGAACTCTCACAAGCCTGACGATCTGTGGCATCTTACGACGCCTGATTACGAAAAGGTGAATATCTGGGTGCAGCTTAGAAGCGGTGATAACAAGGATATGGAGAAAGTGCGGCGGTTTGTCGCCCGCTATCAGCAGGAAAATCCCCCCCCGTATCCGGTTGACTTTAACTGGGCCGGGTTGACCTATATTAACGTCGTGTGGCAGAATAATATGGTCGGAGGCATGATGAAGAATTTTATGGGCAGTTTTGTCATCGTCCTGTTTATGATGCTTTTCTTGTTCCGCTCTCCTTTCAAGGCCCTGGTTTCGATGATGCCTCTTTCCGTAACGATTTTATTTATTTACAGCCTCCTGGGATATTTCGGCAAAGATTATGACATGCCGGTGGCTGTCCTGTCGGCCCTAACTCTCGGGTTATCCGTTGATTTCGCCATTCATTTTATTCAGCGGGCGGTTATGGTGCATGAATCAAAAGGCTCCTGGGAGCAGACGTCCCTGGAGCTGTTCCAGGGCCCGGGCCGGGCTATTGTCCGCAACGCGATTGTTGTTGCCGTCGGGTTTTTGCCCTTGCTGGCGGCACCGCTGGTGCCTTATAAAACAGTGGGGTTTTTTATGTTCATGATTATGGCCGTCTCAAGCGCGGCGACATTGTTGATCCTCCCGGCGATCATAACGGTCAAACCGAGATGGATTTTTAGTCAGTCCGAAGGGAAAATCGGCTGCGATTGCCGGTCGTGTGTTTTAGTGGCCGCTTTTGTCGCTCTGGCCGTTGCCTATATCCTTTTCGGCTATACGACGGCGGGATGGAAAATAAACACTTTTATAACAATGGCCGTTATCGTTCTGTTTGCCGCCCTCTGTCATCTGGCTTCCAAAAGAACGATATGTACACCAAAGGAGGAGTGATGATGAGAAGGTCTTTATCTTTTGTCGTGATGCTGCTTGTCCTTTTTTCCGGGGGAGCCCGGGGGCATGCTCAGCCCTTGACTGTGGATGACATTGTGCAGAAAGCCAATCAGGCATCTTATTATGCCGGGAAAGACGGGCTGTCCGATGTTGTTATGACAATTAAAGATGCCCAGGGCCGTGAACGGGTCAGAGAATTTCGCATCATGCGTTATGACGTGGGGGATGGAGGGGAACAGAAATTTTATGTGTATTTCCGGAAACCGACGGATGTGGCCCGCATGGTTTACATGGTGTGGAAGAAAGTCGACCGGGATGATGACCGTTGGCTGTATTTGCCGGCCTTGGATTTGGTCAGACGCATTGCCGCCAGTGATAAGCGCTCCAGTTTTGTGGGGTCGCATTTTGTCTATGAAGATGTTTCCGGCCGGAGCATCAATGCCGACACGCATGAGCTGCTCGAAACGACAGACGAGTTCTACAAACTCCGGAATACGCCCAAAGAAACGCAGGGCCTCGAGTTCGCCTATTATGATTTATACGTCCGGAAAGATAATTTCCTTCCCGCCAAAGCGGAGTATTACAATGGCGACGGGAAAGTCATCAGAACGATAGAAGCTTTGGACATCAAGGACATTCAGGGCTATCCTACGGTCATGCGGTCAAAGGCCGTTGATGTCGAACGGGGAGGGGAAACGCTTATGGAATTTAAAGATGTGCAGTATGATGCGGGGCTGACGGAGGATATTTTTGCGGAACGCTATCTAAGGCGTCCGCCTACAAAATGGGTTAAGTAATGAAGAGAAAAATATTTGTTATTCTTGTCTTACTGATGTCCCCTCAGTTCAGTTGGGCTTGGGAATTCCCCGCTATCCATGGTTTTGTGGGCATGGACTATGGCGTTAAGCTGTCCGACGATCAGACAAAACGGGACAATTATAATTTGCTGGAACAGCGGCTGCAGTTGAAGGCGAATTATTTCCTGGAAGAGGGGTATTGGGGAGAGCACGGGGGCATTTTGAATCTCAAAGGGGATTTTACCGTCGATGAATACTATTCCGGGAAAACCGGCTTTGAGCTGCGGGAGCTGAATTTTTCTTTCGTCCCCTTTGATTTCATGGATGCGAAAATCGGCCGTCAGATTCTGACCTGGGGGACAGGAGATTATATTTTTATTAACGATATGTTCCCAAAGGATTATGTTTCTTTTTTCTGCGGGAGGGAGGATGAATACCTTAAGAAACCCTCTGATGCGCTGAAGGTTTCCCTGTATCCGGAAGTCGTGAATATCGACTTCATTGTTATCCCGAAGTTCACTCCCAACACGACGGCGCAGGGTGACCGTTTGTCTTTTTTTGACATGTTTCAGGGGGGGCTGGCCGGCCGGGCTTCCGACCGCGAGTTGCTGGAGCCTGCCTGGCAGATGGCTAATAACGAGTACGCTTTGCGGATGTATCGTTCCTTCGGCAGCAATGAGTGGTCCTGGTATTATTTCCGGGGCTTTGATAAAAATCCTGTCGGCATTAAAGATGAGGCCGCCCGTCAGCTGTATTACCCCCGCGTGGATGTTTACGGGGGGAGTCTGCGCGGTCCTTTCGCCAAAGGGATAGGTTATGCGGAAATGGGGTATGTAAACGCCCGGGAAGATTCCAGCGGGACCAACCGTTTGATAGAAAATTCTTTCCTGAAAACACTGTTGGGGTACTCTCAGGATTTGGGGCAGGATTGGAAAGTCGGGTTCCAGTATTATTACGAGCAGAGATTGGACTATAAGGAATATAAAGAGAGCCTTTTGCCGACGGATTTTGTTTTTGATGAATTCCGTCATGTCCTGACGCAGCGTGTGACCAAGCTATTCAAGCACCAGACGGTGCAGGTGTCGCTGTTCAATTTTTATTCTCCGTCGGATAAAGACGGTTATGTCCGGCCTTCCGTCACGTATGACATTACGGATCAATGGAAGGGGACTGTCGGCCTGAATATCCCCTGGGGGGAAGATGACTCAACAGAATTTGGTCAGATGAAAAGAAATAAAAATATTTATTTTAGAATCAAATACAGTTTTTAATAGGAGGAGATCATGCTGGAAAGAACATTGCGAGGTATCGCCGGAGCCGTTATTCTTTTTAGCCTGGCGTTAGGCTGTTTTATTCATCCGGCGTGGCTTTGGCTGACGGCTTTTGTCGGGTTGAATTTATTGCAGTCCGCTTTTACAAACTGGTGTTTGATGATGACGGTTCTGAAAAAGATGGGTTTGTCGTAAGGTTTTGCGTCAGAAAAAATCATCGGAGAGTCCGTTCCTGTCTTATCGTCGGGAGAAAATGGGATTGGAAAATGCCGGAGCGGGAAAAACAGTAAAACTGAGAATAATGCCACAATTCTCGTCGGTGAAAAAATATTTTCTTTTGGCATTGACTTTTGGTCATTTTTCTATAAGATTGTATCATACTTGCATGACGCACAGCTTTGAGGGGTTACGAATGAATATTTTTGGTGGCCATATCCTACCAGTTTTTATTTTTAATATGATCTATAAATCATTTCAAATTATCAACCAGCCGCAGACATTTCGACAAACAGTGCATGGGTTCAGTAGAAATTTTTTATCTTTCCTTCAAAATTAATTGATTTTATTTCCCTTCTGGGGGGCACGCAGGTTTGGCGCCAGAAAAACCTAAAAAGCACAATATATAAGCATAATTAGTTGTTGACACACAATATGTTGTGTGGGATAATGTTTTTAATTTAAAAACAGATAACTTTAAATTAACCGGTGATGACCCAAAAATTATATTAGAAAAGGAGGTGTTTAATGCAGGCTACGGGCACTATTGTCAGCATTCTTAAACGCAACGGTAAGGTTGAAGACTTTGTCCCCCACAAGATTACGACAGCCATTCTTAAAGCCGGCCAGGCGACGGGGGAGTTCGACGAACCGGTAGCGAGAAACCTGACTATTCGTGCCGTGAACATCGCTCATCAGATGTTCGCGGAGCATTACCCGAGTGTGGAGGAGATTCAGGATATCGTTGAGGATGTTTTGCTGACGTCTCCTTATAAGAAATCTGCTAAAGCCTACATTATCTACCGTGATCAACATGCTAAGATCCGGGAAATCACCTCTAAGAGTCATGTGGGATTGGTCGATCAGTACTTGGAGCGTTTGGATTGGAAAGTCAATGAAAACAGCAATATGGCTTATTCGCTGCAAGGCTTGAATAACTATATATCGACCGAAGTTACAAAAATATACTGGTTAAACAAAATTTATACACCGCAGATTAAGGAAGCCCACCGTAACGCCCTTTTCCATATCCATGATTTGGGACTCCTCAGCGTGTACTGCGTCGGATGGGATCTGCAGGATCTGTTGAAGAACGGCTTCCGCGGCGCCTCGGGCAAAATGGAGTCAGCTCCGGCCAAGCATTTCGGCAGCGCTTTAGGACAGATCGTCAACTTTTTCTATACCCTGCAGGGGGAAGCTGCCGGGGCCCAGGCTTTTTCGAATTTCGATACTCTGTTGGCCCCGTTTATCCGTTACGACGGATTAAGCTATGACGAAGTGAAGCAGTCCTTGCAGGAATTTATTTTTAACGTAAATGTCCCGACCCGCGTCGGATTCCAAACCCCATTCACAAACTTGACTTTTGATCTGCATGTCCCGTCTCATTTTGCTGATGAACCCGTGATCCTCGGCGGGCAGCCTCAGCAGGAAACATATAAAGATTTTCAGCAAGAAATGGATATTATTAACAAGGCTTTTCTTGATGTCATGCTGGAAGGGGATGCTAAGGGCCGTGTGTTCACCTTCCCGATTCCTACGTATAATATCTCGAAAGATTTCGACTGGGATAATCCTAACCTTTATCTTCTCTGGCAGATGACCGCAAAATACGGGATCCCGTATTTTGCCAATTTTGTGAATTCGGATATGAACCCTGAAGACGCCCGAAGTATGTGTTGCCGCCTGCGGCTCGACAACCGGGAGCTGCGCAAGAGAGGCGGCGGTCTTTTCGGAGCCTCGCCTTTAACCGGCTCCATCGGCGTTGTGACGATTAACCTGCCCCAATTGGGTCATGTTTCCAAGGATGAAGATGATTTCTGCGCCCGTCTTGAGCATTTGATGTCTTTGGCCAAAGAGAGTTTAGAGGTCAAAAGAAAGGTCCTGGAAGACTTCACCGATTCTGGCCTGTATCCTTATTCACGCTATTATCTGCGTGCCGTGAAACAGCGTTTCAATCAATATTGGAAAAATCATTTTTCCACGATCGGGCTGATCGGCATGAATGAAGCGTGCCAGAATTTGTTAGGGCTGAATATTGCGTCCGAAGAAGGGCGGGCTTTTGCCTTGAGGGTTCTTGATTTCATGAGAGAAAAGCTGGTCCAGTTCCAGGAGGAAACGGGGAACAATTATAACCTGGAAGCCACTCCGGCAGAAGGGGTGTCTTACCGCATGGCGAAGGTGGATAAAGAACAATTTCCGGATATCTTTTGTGCGAACCAATGTTCCTGTCAGAGCGGAAAAGAACCTTTCTATACCAATTCCACGCATTTGCCGGTCAATTATTCCGATGATATTTTTGAGGTCTTGGAACGGCAGGATGATCTGCAGGCCAAATACACCGGAGGGACGGTTCTGCATATTTTTGTGGGAGAACGGATTTCCGACGTTGAGGCACTTAAACAATTGGTTAAAACCGTTTGTGCCAATTACCGGCTTCCGTATTTCACGATCACTCCGACGTTTAGTGTGTGTCCGAACTGCGGGTATATTGCCGGAGAGCATAAGTACTGTTTGAAGTGCGAAGATGAATGCGAGATTTATTCGAGGGTTGTCGGTTATCTCCGTCCGGTTCAGCAGTGGAATAAAGGCAAGAAGGAGGAGTTCCTCAATAGAAAGACTTATCAGATATGCAAGTCGGAGGATTCTTAAAGAGTTCTTTAGTGGATTATCCGGGTAAGGTTGCCGCAGTTGTCTTTACACAAGGCTGTAATTTTCGCTGTCCTTTTTGCCATAACGCTGATCTGGTCTTGCCTGCCCAATTTCAAAATCCCATATCCGAAGAGGATATCCTTCGTTTTCTTGACCAGAGGAAGGGCCTCCTGCAGGGGGTCGCTGTCACCGGGGGAGAGCCCATGATTCAGCCGGATCTTCTTCCTTTCCTGAAAAGGGTGAAGACCATGGGGTTCCTGGTGAAAGCGGACACCAATGGCAGCCGGCCGGATGTCCTTAAAAGTCTTATCCAGCAGGAACTCGTGGATTATGTGGCCCTGGACATCAAGACGTCTTTGCGGAGATATTCGGCTGCCTGCGGCGTGAAGGTCAATACGGACAGTATCGTTGAAAGTATCAAAATTTTACTCCGGGCTCCGATTGATTATGAGTTCCGCTCCACCATGGTGCGTCCGTTTATCAATGGGGAGGACTTGGAGGAGATGCGGCCGTTTTTAACGCAAGCCAAGCGTTACGTTTTGCAGGATTTTGTCGGGCGCAGCAATCTTATCGACTCTTCGGTCCTGGACCAGCGGCATTATTCTGCAGATGAATACCAGGCCCTGAAGAACAAATGGGAGAAACGGCCGTCTTAACGGCTTATTTCGGGGGGGTGCAATTTTTAAGGCATTTGGGAGAATTTTATCGACTTTATAGCTTTTTTATGGCGTGACAATTTAGTTGACGGATAAATTACTTGTGATAATATTGTACTAATATTATCTTTAATCAAATTAAAAGAGGCCGGAAAATGGATAAATATGTCGTATTACAGAAAACGCATTTTGAAGAATTTATTAAAAAATCAGCAGAAGCATCCACTGTCGTGGCGCCGGTCAGTAAAGGATTTAATAATTATGCCTTTGCCGAAGTCCGCAGCGCCGGAGAGGTGTCCCTGAAGTACATCCCAACCATCTTGCCTCCCAAAAAGTTTTTTATGCCGCAGAACGAAATTATCCAGGAATTCAATAAGAGCGAAAAGAAATGGACTCCTGTGGTTGACAGTCAGGAATTGATTATCTTCGGAGTTCATACCTGTGATTTGGCTGGTATCCAGTTTTTAAACAAAGCGATGTTGAATGATCCCCAGGATGTCAACTATTTGGCGAGGAAGAACAAAATCACTTTAATAGGGCTTGAGTGCAATGATTATTGCGATGAATATGCAAGCTGTGCGGTTATGAATAATCATATCCCGGGAGAGGGATATGATTTGTTTTTTACGGACTTGGACGATATTTTTATGGTGCATGTTAAAACGGATAAAGGTCAAACACTCATTCAAAAAACGGGACTGTTCCAAGAGGCCACGGCGAAAGACCAGGAAGCGCTGGCAGCTTTGAGGACGAAGAAAGAAAAGATTTTTAAAGATGAAGTCAACGTTCCGAGAAAGCAGCTGAAGGAAATTTTTCAGAAAGCCGATGAAAGTCCTGTCTGGGAGGATTTGAACAGCCGCTGTTTGTCGTGCGGGAATTGCACGAATGTCTGTCCAACCTGTTATTGCTTTGATATCCGTGACGAGTTGAATCTGGATTTGAACGCCGGGGTGCGCTCCCGAAGGTGGGATGGGTGCCAGAGTGAAAATTTTGCCAAGGTCGCCGGGGGAGAAAATTTCCGGGAGGAACGTTCCCAGCGGCAACGGCATCGTTATTACAGAAAATTCCGTTTTCCTGTTGACCGGATGGATACCTATGCCTGTACAGGATGCGGACGCTGCAGCCGGACGTGTATGGCTGATATAAATTTAAAAGAAACCATTAATGCTTTGGCTAAGGATGTGAAATGAAAGAACAAATGCTATTAGAAAAATCTCCTTATGAAGTCATGTCTGGGACGATCGTTACCAAAAAGAAAATGACCGATCTGGAAACATATTTTGATATCCAGCTCGCCGGTGTTGATGATTTTACCTATGATCCCGGACAGTTTGTCATGATCTCTGTCCCTGGTGTCGGAGAAGCCCCGATTTCCATTTCTTCTTCGCCAACGAAGAAGGGATCTTTTGAGCTGGTCGTTCGTAAGGCCGGAACGCTCACCGCGGCCCTTCATGCCTTGAGTGCCGGAGCTTCGGTGGGGATTCGCGGTCCATTTGGCAGAGGTTTTCCCGTTAAAACCCTGAAGGGAAAAGACCTGCTATTTATCGGAGGAGGTTGCGGGAACATCCCGCTGCATTCTTTGATTGCTTATGTCCTGGATAACCGTGAAGATTTCGGAGCCGTCAATATTTTGCTGGGATGCAAGACCCCGCAGACGATGCTTTTTGTCGATGAGTTAGAGCAATGGGAAAAAAAGCCGGATGTTGTCATTAGTAAGACGGTTGATCAGGCGGACGAAACTTGGAAAGGGAATGTCGGGCTCATTACCAAGTTGATCCCGGGGGTGGATTGTGATCCCAAGAAGACTTATGCGGTCATCGTTGGGCCGCCCATCATGTATAAGTTCGTCATTCAGGAGCTTCTGAAGAAGAAATTCCCGGATAATCAGATTGTCCTTTCTTTGGAACGCCATATGAAGTGTGGGGTGGGGAAATGCGGGCACTGCCAGATCGGCGACGTGTATTGTTGCCAGGAAGGTCCGGTGTTTACATATGAAGAAATTAAACAAAACTACGAGGCATTATAATTATGAATAAAGTTAAAGTTGCTTTTTTTGATTTCGCCTGCTGTGAAGGCTGCCAATTGCAGGTGGCCAACATGGGAGAGGCTCTGCTGGATGTTTTAGACAAAATTGAAGTTGTTGAGTTCAGGGAGGTCATGAGCGAAAAGTCGGATGCTTATGACGTTGCTATTGTTGAAGGCAGCATTACGGATTCTCACGCTGTTGAACGAATCAAAAAAATAAGAAATACGGCCAAAGTCCTCATAGCCTACGGTTCCTGTGCGACCACCGGCGGGGTGAACGGGATGAAGAATAACTTCCCGCTTGATGAGATCCGTCAGTATGTTTACCGGGATAAGGCGGAATGTTTTGACAGCATCCCGACACGCGCCGTCCATCAGGTTGTTAAAGTCGATTATTTTGTTCACGGCTGTCCGGTCTACCTCCCGGAATTTGTTAAAGTTTTGAAATGCGCTTTGGCCGGTATGCCCTACCGCGTTCCGGATGATCCGGTCTGCACAGAGTGCAAGCTGAATGAAAATGTGTGTATGTACGAGAAAGGCGTGACCTGTTTGGGGCCGATCACAAAAGCGGGGTGCAATTCCTGGTGTATCAATAACGGGAATATCTGTTACGGATGCCGGGGGATGGTCTCGAATCCGGCGGAAAAAGGCCAGAAGGACGTTATGGAAAAGTATAAGATCCAAATGGATTGGATTGAAAATAAATTTAATATGTACAATAAAGCCAGGGATTTAGAGGAGATAAAGACTCATGAGTAGAAATGTTCAAGTTAATGTTGAATATTTGACCCGTGTAGAAGGTCATGGAAATATTGTGGTCAATGTCAAGGATAGCAAACTGGAAGCGTGCCGTTTAGAGATCGTCGAATCCCCTCGATTCTTTGAAGGGATGATCCGGGGGAGGTCCATTTTTGAAGCCCAGCATATTACCTGCCGTATCTGCGGTATCTGCTCCTGCGGGCACACATTGGCCTCGATTCAGGCCGCGGAGAACGCGATCGGCTTCACCCCTTCCGAACAGACAACAGAATTGCGGAAGTTTTTGCTGCATATGGAAGAGCTGGACAGCCATCTGTTGCATATTTATCTCCTGGTCGCGCCTGATCTGCTGGGGGTGAAAAGCTTTGTTCCGCTGATTAACTCGCATAATGAAGTCGTCCGCCGGGCTCTTCGTATGAAAAAGACCTGTAATGATGTTTGTGATATCCTGGTCGGAAGGCATGTTCATCCCATTTCCTCGATCGTCGGGGGCTTTACCAAGCTCCCCCGCGAAAAGGATCTAGATGCGATGTTGAACCTTTTGGAAGGCATGCTCCCCGACATGGAAGAAACGGTTGCTCTGTGTGCGACGCTAAAGTTCCCGGACTTTGACCGTCCGACCGAATATGTCGGGTTAGTGAATGATAATGGCGAGTACCCGTTATTGCTCGGAGATGTCGGTTCTACGGAAGGCCAGCGGGTAAAAAAGGAAGAGTATAGATCTGTCACAAATGAATTTGTTGTTTCTCATTCATCAGCCAAACACACAAAGTGGCATAAAGAATCCTACATGGTCGGGGCTTTGGCCCGCGTTAACCTGAACTATGACAAGCTGCATCCCAAGGCAAAAGCTGTCGCTGAGGCCGTCGGATTAAAGCCCGTAACAACGAATCCGTATCTTAATACCGCAGCCCAGCTCATTGAGTGTGTCCATTGTCTATATGATGCGATCCGTATTTTAAAGACGTTTAAAGACAAAGGTATCAATCACGCTGAGGAAGTTGTTGTGGGATTGAATGAAAATAATACGATCCCCGTTAAAGCCGGCCGGGGCGTAGGGGCCGTGGAAGTTCCGCGGGGGATTCTTTTCCATGATTATGAGGTCGATGATAAAGGCAAGATCGTCAACGCCAACTGTATTATTCCGACGAACCAGAACGTTAACAGTATTGAATGGGACATGAAGAAAATGGTTCCGGAAATCCTCGACTTAAGCGACGATGACATTACTTTGCGGTTAGAAATGCTTGTCAGGGCTTACGACCCATGCATCTCCTGTTCAGCTCATTTCCTGGATGTCAAATTTATTAACCGATGATATTGTTGCGGCGTTAAAACCGCGGGAAGGGCGCAATCTTATTATCACGGCCGGGAATACGTTCCGGTGTGATGACGGGGTGGGGCCTTGCCTGGCGGGGATGCTGCAGAATCACGAAGGACTTCACGTGATTGATGCCGGGTTTACTCCGGAGAATATCATCGACGATGTTATCGCTCTAAACCCGGATTATATTGTCGTGATTGATGCCGCGGATTTTCAGGGCCGGCCGGGCGAAGTACGCGTGATCGAGGAAACGGCTATCCCGCAAACAACACTTTCCACCCATGCGATCCCTTTGAACGTCATTACAAGAATTATTCAGGAGAGCACACAGGCAGAGATTGTCTTTTTGGGGATTCAGGTGCGGTCGGTGATGATGGGCGAAGATCTTTCCCCCGAGGTGAAGAAATCAGCCGACCTTCTGTGTCAGGAAATTAAAAAATATTATCGTCACTTAACATAAGGGAGAGGCGTATGCATGAAATGCACTTGATAAAAGATTTATTTAAAGATCTTTTGGATCATGCGACACAGCAGAAAACATCCAAAGTGAATAAAGTTTTTTTGAGGATGGGGGAGTATACCGAAATTAATGAAGAAATTCTGCGGTTCTTTTTTGCCGAACAAGGAAAAGGGACGGTCTTGGACGGGGCGGAAATTGTCGTCGAAAAGAGTCCTGCCCGGGAACTGCGTCTGGTTTCTTTTGATTGTGAGTGATTGTTCTCGTTATATTAACGGGAATTCTTGCTGCCTGCAAAATTCACCTCTAAAAATGCCATCGAAAGTCTTCCGCGAGCTTGCCGGAAAAGCGGGATGGCTATGTCTGCGGAATCCTTGCCCGATTTCATAGCTTTTTTTGAAATCAGAAAATCTCAAAACGGTTTTTTAACAGGCTTTAGCCGCCTTTCTTATCACGCGACTTCTGTCTTGCTTGCTGCCTGAGCATCGTCCTCAAGCCGGCTCGTGAGGCCCTCGGCATGACTCCTGATCAGGGAAAGCGTCGGTGCTTTTATCTTTAATATCTTTTCTTGACTTTAAAAGAGACTTTGTTATGATATTAAATTGAAATTCAATTTCATGTTTGAGGGGCCTTTATGACCAAAGAGCTGCAGTTATTTCAACAGCATGTTGCCAGAAATGGTTGTCATCAATCCGTAAAGCGGGAGCGTGTTTTAGAAATATTCCTTGAGACGCAGTCTCACGTCAGTGCGCAGGAACTGCACGGACTTGTCCGGAAGAAATATCCCGGGATCGGTTATACAACCGTTTACCGGACACTCAAAATGATCGCCGACAGCGGCCTTGCCGTTGAAGTGGATTTCAATGACGGTGTAAAAAGGTTTGAGCGTAAATTAGGCCGGGATTTGCACGCCCATTTTATATGCACAAAATGCGGACGGGGCTTTGAAGTTTTTGACGAAGGGATTAAGAAAATAAGCCTTTCCCTGGCGAAAAGGAAAAAATTTTCTTTGCAGAAATTGCGTTACGAATTGTTTGGCGTGTGCCGTGAGTGCAGCCGGAGTTGACCCGGGAACGATCATTTTTATCTCAGAATATGAAAAAAGAACCTATGCCTTTCATTTCAGTCAATCATCTTAAAGTGGGCCAGAGAGGCGTTGTCACCGACCTGGAAGGCGATGACCATATTGTTCAGCGTCTTCTTGAAATGGGGGTAACGCCCGGGTGTCCGGTTCAGGTGGTCCGTTTTGCCCCTATGGGGGACCCGATCGATATTAAAATACGGGGATATCATCTTTCGATACGGAAGAGAGAAGCAGCGGCTATACAGATCAGGTTGGATTCTTGATGGTCCGATAGAAGGTGATTACAATGAGTTTTCAGCACACAAATCTTTTAGAACAGGAAGAGCGCTTCATGACGGTTGCTCTTGTGGGAAATCCTAACTCAGGGAAATCCACGGTATTTAATGCTTTAACGCGTTTGCGGCAGAAAGTCGGAAATTATCCCGGGGTCACGGTTGAAAAGAAACTGGGCCGGGCTATTTTACCGGACGGGAAGGCTGTCAACATTTTAGACCTCCCGGGAACATACAGCCTGGCGGTACGTTCTCCGGATGAACAGGTTGTCCGTGATGTTCTGCTCGGAACCATGAATGACACAAGCCGGCCGGATGTTGTTGTCTGTATTGTTGATGCCAGTAACATTGAGCGGAATTTATACCTGGTCAGCCAGATTCAGGATCTTGGAGTCCCCCTTGTGATTGCTTTGAATATGATGGATGAAGTCGGAAAGCAGGGCCGGAAAATTGATCCGGAAAAAATGCAGGAAGCTCTCGGGATTCCGGTGGTCCCCATGGTGGCCTCAAAAGAACGGGGCATTGATGCCCTGAAAAGAGTTTTGGCCGGAGGCGTCCATTTTGCCCCGGAACGCACCTGGCGGATGCCGGATATCATGGAAGAGGAAGTGGCTGTTTTGGTGAAATGGCTGGTTCATACCCAGGGGATGGATAAATCGGTTGCTTTCTCTGAAGCCGTCATTTATTTGACGAACCCGCATATTGATCAGGGAGATTTAAAAAGTTTGAAAGACGATTGGCTGAATCTGGTCTCGGCCGCCCGCGAGAGAATCGCCCGAAAAGGGGTGAGATGGCGCTCTGCCGCCATTGAGGCGCGATACGACTGGATTCATCGTTCCCTGCTGGAAGTTATTGAAGAGTTCCCTGCTCCCAAAATGAGAAAATCCGACCGTTTTGATGCCGTGTTGACTCATAAGGTCTGGGGATGGGTGGTTTTTGTCAGTGTTATGGTTTTGATGTTTTATACGATTTTTACAATCGCCTCTTACCCGATGGAATGGATTTCGCAGGGATTCGATTGGCTTTCGGGCGGGTTAAAGTCTGTTTTGCCCGCAGGTGATTTCCGGGATCTACTAACGGACGGGATCATCGCAGGCGTCGGCGGTATTGTTGTTTTTCTGCCGCAGATTCTGACGTTATTCTTTTTTATATCCCTTATGCAGGATACGGGTTATATGGCGCGGGCCGCATTTATTATGGACCGGCTGATGAGCCAGGTCGGATTGCACGGCAAATCTTTCATCCCGCTGCTTTGTTCGTTTGCCTGTGCTATCCCCGGCATCATGGCCAGCCGGTCAATTGAAAATCCGAAAGACCGCCTGGTGACGATCCTCGTTTCCCCGCTGATGGTTTGTTCGGCCCGGCTTCCGGTCTTTACGCTTATGATTGCGGTATTGATCCCGAATACGTCTCCGTTGCAAAAGGCCGGGATCATGCTATTGTTGTACTTCATGGGAATCATGGGCGCCATCTTGATGGCCTGGGTTTTAAAAAAGACGATCATCAAAGGCCCGACACCCCCTTTTATTATGGAGCTTCCGCCGTACCGGTATCCTTCCTTTAAGGCCACGATGCTGCACATGTGGGAACGCAGCCGTTTGTTTTTAAAGAAGGCCGGGACGGTTATTCTGGTGTTCTCTGTTGTTCTCTGGGCTTTGATGACTTATCCGAAAATGCCGGGAGCGTCTGCCGATGAGGCTTTACGGCACAGCTTTGCCGGGCGGGCGGGCATTCTGTTAGAGCCTGTCATCGAACCGCTGGGATATGATTGGCGGATCGGTATTGGCTTGATTGGCTCTATTGCTGCGCGGGAGATATTTGTCAGTACGATGAGTATTGTTTTTAATATCAATGAATCTGAAGACGGGGCCTCCTTGCAGAAGGCTTTTACCGGAGCACGCTGGGCTGACGGGCGCGTGCTCTTTACCCCGCTGACCTGCATGAGTCTGCTTGTCTTTTATGTGTTTGCGATGCAGTGCTTCAGCACGCTTGTCGTGACCAGAAGGGAAACGAACAGCTGGCGATGGCCGATCTTTCAATGCGCCTATATGACGTTCATCGCTTATGTCGTGGCTTTAGCCGTTTATCAGGGAGGGCGTTTGATGGGCTTTCAGTAAGTCACGCGTATTGAGATATGAAATACCTTCCGCAAGATAATCATGCCACACAGACAAAATCCCGAACGGCCGCAGAGATACAAAGGATACGTCTGGAGATCCAGGGGGCGGTCCAGGGGGTCGGCTTCCGCCCGTTTATTTTCCGGCTGGCGCAAGAACTTTGTTTGACAGGCTGGGTGCAGAATTCTCCACAGGGGATTTGCGTTGAAGCGGAAGGTCCCCGGAAGGACTTGGTGTTTTTCCAGGAACGTATTGTCAAAGATAAACCTGCCCTGGCTTTTATTTATAATGTCCAAAGCACCTCTTTGGATCCCTGTTTCTATAGCCGTTTTGAAATTCGCCCCAGTGTGCAAGAGGCCCAGGCAACAACGTTGATTCTTCCCGATATCGCAACCTGCCCTGATTGTTACCGGGATATTTTTGACCGGAAGAACCGCCGTTATCAGTATCCTTTTACGAATTGTACCCATTGCGGCCCGCGTTACTCCATTATCCGGACATTACCTTATGACCGGAAAAATACGGCTATGGATATTTTCCCGATGTGCGCTGCTTGCCGGGAGGAATATGAAGATCCCCTGAGCCGTTTTTTTCATGCCCAGCCCGTCGCATGTCCTGCCTGCGGTCCCAAGCTGATGTTCTGGGATCAGGGAGGGCGGCAGACAGTAGAAAGTCAGGAGGCCATGGCCTGTGCCGTTAAAGCCGTTGAAGCCGGACGGATTGTCGCGGTTAAAGGCCTGGGAGGGTTCCATCTGATTGTCGATGCTTCGAACGAAGCCGCGGTGAAAAGACTAAGGCTCAGAAAGAAGCGTGATGAAAAGCCCTTTGCCGTCATGGTTCCTTCCCTGGAGATGCTGACCACCATGTGTCATGTTGACCGTCAGGAGAAAGCCCTTCTGCAGTCACGCATGGCCCCCATTGTCCTGTTGCAAAAAAAGCTGGAATCCGGGAGCGTTGGCTGTCCGACTATCTCCGGGAGCGTTGCCCCGGGGAACCCTTATCTGGGTTGCATGCTGCCCTATACGCCTTTACACCATATTTTCATGCAGATGTACGGCCGCCCGGTTATTGCCACAAGCGGGAATATTTCTCAGGAACCTATTTGTACGGATAATCAGGAAGCCTTGCGGAAATTAAAAGAGATAGCAGACGGCTACTTGATGCATAACCGTCCGATTTTGCGTCACGTTGACGACTCTGTGGCGAGGATTTTATCTGACAGGCCATTGGTCCTTCGCCGGGCGAGAGGATATGCGCCGTTACCCATTTCTGTGGGGATACCTCTGTCCCCAACCCTGGGTGTAGGCGGGCATCAGAAAAACACCGTATCTTTGAGTGTCGGAGAAAATGTTTTTGTGAGTCAGCACATCGGGGATCTCGACAACCGGGAATCTCTGCAGGTATTTCGAAAGACAGCAGCTTCTCTTAGCGATCTGTATCAGGCAAGTCCTGTGAAAGTCGCTTGTGACCAACACCCGGACTATATGTCGACGAAGGAAGCCGCACGGCAGACAGCGGTGAAGGTTTACGGGGTTCAGCATCATCATGCCCATATTGTTGCCTGCATGGCGGAGAACCAGCTGAATGAAGAGGTCCTGGGCATGGCCTGGGATGGGACCGGGTACGGCCTGGATGATTCTATCTGGGGCGGGGAGTTCCTGCTCTCGACCTGGACGGGATTCAAACGTGCAGGGCATTTTCACTCATTTCCCCTGCCGGGAGGGGAGGCGGCTGTGCGGGAGCCCTGGCGGATCGCCTGGGGAATCCTCTGGGAGCTGTTTCAGGGAAATATGGATCAGGCAAGGCCCTTGTCCTGTTTTAGATCCCGGTCCGAACATGAATTGAATATCCTGACGCAAATGCTGAACAAGAATATTAACACACCGAGAACATGCAGTGTCGGCCGTTTATTCGATGCGGTCTCTGCCCTGATCGGTTTGCGGGATTCGGTGAAGTTTGAGGGCCAGGCGGCTATGGAACTGGAATTTTCCTGTACCGGAACGACCGTCGATGAGCGATATTCTTATCAGATCAGGAAAGCTCAGGGGGGGGCGGCCCTCCGGGCAGAGGAGTCTCCCTGGATCGCCGGCTGGTCTTCTATGATACGGGAAATTCTTCAGGATGTTCAAGCAGGACTGAGCCGGGCTGTTATAGCCGGGAAGTTCCATAATACCCTTATTCATATTGCGGTTGCCATGGCGCGTTCTATCAAAAAAGAGAAAGTCGTGTTAACCGGAGGATGTTTTCAGAATAAAATTTTAACGGAAGGACTCATCAGGCATCTGCGTGATGCAGGCTTTCAGCCGTATTGGCATCAAAATATCCCGCCCAATGACGGAGGGATATCCTTAGGGCAGGCCGTAAGCGTCGCTTTGCGTGATTAAGGTACCCGTTCTGTCATGTGCGTATTTATTTCGTGATGTTTTTTAAAGGAAAGACTGAAAGGCAGGAAGAAAGAATATGTGTTTAGCCATTCCCGGAAAGATTGTCAGTATTGAGGGGGAAGATCCTTTCTACCGTTGCGGAAAGATCAGCTTCGGGGGCATTTTTAAAAAAGTGTCGTTAGCTTATGTCCCGGAAGCTCAGGTGGGGGACTATGCCTTGGTTCATGCGGGTTTTGCGATCAACCTTGTCGATGAGGAAGAGGCGATGAAAGTTTTCGAGCTGTTGAATCAGATCGGTGAGATCGAAGAAGATCTGAACGGGGGGGAGCGTTCCGATGAAGTATCTTGATGAATACCGGGACCCCCAAATGGCCCGGAAGTTGGCCCGGGAAATTCACCGGATGACGACACGTCCCCACGTTATTATGGAAATCTGCGGAGGTCAAACCCACGCGATCGTCAGGTTCGGTATAGATGTTTTGCTCCCCGCCCAGGTCAGTTTAGTCCACGGCCCCGGATGTCCGGTTTGCGTGACTCCCCTGGAGTTGATTGATAAGGCTATCGATATCGCTGCGCGGCCGGAGGTCATTTTTTGTTCTTTTGGTGATATGCTTCGTGTGCCCGGCAGCGAAAAGGACCTTTTTTCCGTGAAAGCGCAGGGCGGTGATGTCCGTATCGTCTACTCACCGCTGGATGCCGTACAGTTAGCCAAGGATAACCCTAAACGCGAAGTTGTTTTTTTTGCCGTCGGATTTGAAACAACCGCTCCCGGAAATGCTATGGCCGTTTATCAGGCCCGGCAGGAAGGTCTTGGGAATTTTAGTATGCTCGTGTCCCATGTCCTGGTTCCGCCGGCGATGCAGGCCATCCTGTCCTCCCCTCAAAACCGAGTGAAAGGTTTTCTGGCCGCGGGCCATGTGTGTGCGGTTATGGGGTTCGAGGAATATGAACCGATTGCAAAAACATATCAGGTCCCGGTCGTTGTCACGGGTTTTGAGCCTTTGGATATTCTACAGGGGTTGCTTATGGTTATTCAGCAGTTGGAGGAGGGCCGGTTTGAAGTGGAAAATCAGTATGCCCGTGCTGTCAGAAGGGAAGGGAACCGTCCGGCTCAGGAAATTATTAAACAGGTTTTTGAAGTGACAGAGAGAAAATGGAGAGGCGTCGGGAGTATTCCTCAAAGCGGATTGAAGCTTCGGAACGAATACCTGTCCTTTGATGCTGAACAGCGTTTTGAACTGTCCGATTATACAAGAGATGAGCCCGGGGAGTGTAAGAGCGGTTTAATATTGCAGGGGTTAATGAAGCCGGATGAATGCCCGTCCTTCGGGGCAAGGTGTCATCCGCAACATCCCCTGGGAGCCACGATGGTCTCTTCCGAAGGAGCTTGTGCCGCTTATTATCGTTACCGGCGGGTATCTGCGGGAGAAGATCAGCGGGAAAAGAAGGGGGGTGTCTGATGTCTGTCCCGGAAAATTTTCATCCTGTTTGTCCTCTCCCCATAAAGGATTATCCGCAGGTCCTTTTGGCGCATGGAAGCGGAGGACAGCTCATGCATGATCTTATTTCCAGAATTTTCCGGTCGTCCTTCCACAATCCCTTAGACCATTCCCAGCACGATTCAGCTGTGCTGCCCAGCCCCGGCAGGAAGCTGGCTTTTACAACAGATTCTTATGTCGTGCATCCGTTGTTTTTCCCGGGAGGGGATATCGGATCCTTGGCTGTTTTTGGGACCGTGAATGATTTGGCGATGTCAGGGGCCAGGCCTCTTTATATCAGTGCGGGTTTTATTCTGGAAGAAGGTTTGTCCATGGACACGTTATATCGGGTCGCTTGCTCGATGGCCGCCGCGGCCCGAAAAGCCGGTGTCTCTATCGTGACGGGAGATACAAAGGTGGTTGACCGGGGCAAAGGAGACGGTTTATACATCAATACGGCCGGGATAGGGGTCATAGAACATGATAGCCTTATTGATCCTGCCAGCATTGAAGAAGGAGATGTCATCATCGTGAACGGCGATATCGGCCGGCACGGGATGGCTGTCATGGCCACCCGGGAAGGTTTAGAGTATGAGAGCCAGATCACGAGCGATTCCATGCCGTTGTCGTTCCTCGTGCAGGATTTAATCCGGGAACATATCCCTATTCACTGCCTGCGGGATATCACCCGGGGAGGTTTGGGCACAACTCTCAACGAGATTGCACAGACAGCACGGTTGAGCTTGATCGTGGAAGAGACATGTCTCCCGGTTCAGGCGGACGTGCGTGGGGCCTGTGAGATATTGGGGTTTGATCCTGTTTATGTGGCTTGTGAGGGACGCATGGTTCTTTTTATCCCGCAAGCCTATGCTGAAAAGTCCTTAGATGTTATAAGACGTCATCAGGACTGTGAAAAAGCCTGCGTGATTGGGAAAGTCCGGGAACCGGACCCCAGAGGCCTTGTTTTTTCCCTCAGTCCGATAGGGGTTGAACGGGTCGTTGATATGTTGTCCGGGGAGCAGCTCCCGCGTATTTGTTAAAGAGAATATTATCCTCCTATTTCTTCCTTGTCGATTATTTTTTCAGATGCTATTATTATTCTTTAACTTAATGTTAATGCAAAAGACATAAATAAACTATGAAACTCAAATTCTTGATTCTTGTCATTATTTCATCATTCCTGGGATATCTCGGACACTCATTCGGCCTGACATCCCAACAGTCTATAGTCATGTCTGTCTTTATCATGTCCATCCTGGGGACGCTGTTCTTTTGGGATTTTCGTCTCAGTTTTGTATTTATCGGTTCGGGAGTTTTTCTTATTATTAAGGCTGTCAGCCTGGAAGAATTCATCTTATTTGCGTCTCTGGATGTTATTTTGTTTCTTATCTCCATGATGATCATCGTGGGCATGATGAAGGAAGCCGGATTTTTTTACTGGATTATCACGCTTTTGTTGCGGATTAATAACCTTGACGGGAGGAAATTATTCTTTATCCTCATGCTGGCCTCGGCTTTATTCTCCGGTCTGATGGGAGAAGTGGCCTCCATTATTGTTATGGTCACCGTGATTTTGAATATTTGCAGTTTTTTGGAGATTACGCCTTTGCCTCTGATCATATCTTCTGTCATGGCCACCAACATCGGATCTGCGGCAACAGTCCTCGGCAACCCCGTTGGCGTCTTGATTGCCGCCCGCAGCAACCTTTCTTTCGAGGATTTCTTAACACACGCTTTCCCGGTCTCCGTTTTGGTCTTATTGTTTTCTTTGTGGATTATTGGTTACTGGTACCGCCAGTATATCCGCGATATTACGGAACTGTTAAAGGAATACCAGGAGGACAAGAGTTTCTTATACCTGATCTCCATCCCTCCGGACAAGAAAACAAAAATCAGTATGGTGATCTTCGGCGTCACGATTTTTCTTATTGGTTTGCATAAACGCATGGAGGTGTTCCTGGGCCTGCAGGAAAACACCCTTTTAATCATGCTGCCTATTATCTCTGCCGGTATTGTGATGTTTTACCGTCACGATAAAGCCCGGTATTATGTGGAAAGGGAAGTTGAATGGAATTCCCTTTTGTTCTTTTTGTTCCTTTTTGCGCAAGCCGGTGTTATCAGAGCCACGGGTATCGCTGATTTTTTTGCCCATAAAATTGTTGCCACGATCGGCAACCATCCGAGAGTTTTGTCCGGAATGGTTCTTTTTACGAGTGGCATCCTGTCCAGCGGGCTGGACAATGTCGTGGCCGTGGCGTCTTACATCCCTGTTGTTAAAAGTTTGGATATGCTGCATATCAATCTTAAACCCTTATGGTGGTCTCTGCTGTTCGGGGCCTGTTATGGCGGGAACATCACGATGATCGGATCAACGGCTAATATTGTCGCTTTGGGCCTGTTAGAAAAAGAGCAGAATATCAAAGTGACCTTTTTTCAATGGCTCAAGCTGGGACTCTTGATCGGCTTGTTAAGTATGTCTGTCGCCTTTTTGGTTATTATTCTCATGTTGGGTTATTTTGAAATATAGCGGGACGCCTTTCTGCAGGAAGCATTTCCGGAGAAATCAAGGACCAAAGATTTATGGGAGAAAAAAAGTACAAGTACATTTACGGCCCTGTCTCGTCTTGGCGGCTGGGTATTTCGTTGGGGATCGACCCGCTGTCTTCCGAGGAGAAGGTCTGCAATTTTAACTGCCAATATTGTCAGCTGGGGCCGACACGTCATTTTTTTTGCCGAAGAGAAATCTTTGTCCCTACAGAGAGCCTTATTGAAGAGATCCGGGATTTTCCGAAAGATATCCCCATTGATTATATGACGTTCTCCGGACGGGGGGAGCCGACTTTGGCTAAAAATCTGGGAGAAATGATTTTGGCTGTTAAGGCTATCCGCCCGGAGAAAATCGCCGTGATTACAAACTCCGTTCTTATCGGCCGGGAGGATGTCCGGAAAGATCTCTTGCCTGCGGATTTCATTTTAGCAAAACTGGATGCCTTTCATCAGGAGTCGTTGCAGCTGGTTAACGATCCTGTCCCCGGTGTCCGGTATGACGATATTCTTAAAGGCATCAGAGATTTTCGGCGGGAATTTCATAAGAAATTTGCCTTACAGATTATGTTTACCCGGCAGAATCAGGCGTTTGCTCCTTACATCGCCGGGCAGATCCGGGAGATCGGGGCTGATGAAATCGAAATCAATACGCCCCTGCGCCCCAGTCCGGCGGTGCCGTTGTCTCCCGAGGAATTGGCGGATGTCAAAAAGGTGTTTGCCGATTGTCCTGTCACAACTGTTTACGAACTGCAGCAGAAGGCGGTCCGTCCTATAAATAAACAGGATACGGTCAGGCGTCATGGCTTGTACGAGACGGGTGCTCCCGAGGACCCGGGTCAGGCCTGAGAGGCCCGTGCAAATCCCGGGTTTTTCCTTCTTAGAAAAAGTGATATAATGAAGGCAACGGCTATCAGTCCGAATCCTATCCCCGCGCCATCCTCAAGCCGAGTAACCGGTTAAGAAAGGAGGTGGATGATGATCACGCATATTGGTATTGTTGCTGGAGAAATCCTGAATTTGCTTGAGGAGTTTGACCGCTCTTTCCGGGTGGATGAGATTGAATTTTTCATCGGCGAACCTTATGAGGTCATATTGATGAGTGTCGGTTGGCTTACCCGGCAGGGTCTTATTCATCTGCGGGAAGATGATATCGATGAATTTATAGTGAGTCTTGTTCCTGAGAGAGAAAAGAACCGGCTTCCAATCAATCATTCCCGTCGACGTTTTGATGTGCCGTCTTAACCGTTTTCCCCTGAAAACGGCCGCAGTTCATTTTTCCCGGGCCGTAGCTTTTAAAATTTTTACGGGCCGCTGAGGCGTCTTTTTCCCACCTTGCAAAGGCATGACTGATATTTTTTGCTTTTTCACTTTGCGCAACGTCTATTGAGTATATAATTATTAATAATGACTTAATCCCGTTATAAAGGTGAATAACAATGCCCCCTCAAGAGCAAGAAAATCAGGATACCCCTTCCGAGGAAACGCAAGCCGCCCCGGAGGACTCCTCGGGAGAGGCTGGACAGCCTTCGCAAGATAAAAATGAAGACACTTCTTCCGACGGTGAGGCTTCGTCTTCAGCCGATAAAAGTCCCCCTGATGCTTCCCCGCTAGAACAGCAAGGCGCATCCCCGTCTTCTTCTGCCGAAACTCCGGCGGAAACGGTTCCTTCTCAGCCAGAATCGGATCCTGTGTCCTCTGAACAGGAAGAAAATCCGTCTCAGCCCTCGACAGATTCTGCTGAGCCGGAAACAGAACATGACGCTTCGTCGCAAGGCCCGGAAACGGCTGCCCAAGACGACAGTAATAATCCGAAAAAAATTCTGCAGGAACTTGAAAAAGAATATCAGGCTGAAAAAGAAGAGACGGCGTCTGTTCAAGATTCAGCAGGCAGCTCCCCGAATCAGGAGCCGACTTCAGCGCCGGAAGCGGAATCTGCTTTTCACTCCCCGCCGGAACCCCTTGCTCCGGACCAGCTCATTACGGAAGCCATGCAGGAACTTGATGCCCTGATCGAAAAGATTAAGGACCAATCCTAGCGTCCTTTGCCGGAGGAGAACCCTTTCCTGTCAGCCTGCTGATAAAATTCCTTTAGCTTGTCTCGAACATAGCCGGGAGGAAAAAATATCAAGTTTCTGCCTCTTGAGTCGATGTTGACGGGGCGCGGGACATTTCTGATTTTGGCTCAAGCACTCTTTGTTATTTTTTCTTTATTGGGATATAATAGTCGGCAAAACACGACAGGGAGGTGTCCGCTGATGCCCAAGAAAGCCTTGATTATTGTGGATGTCCAAAATGACTTCTGTCCGGGAGGCGCGTTGCCGGTTCCGGATGGAGATAAAGTTGTTGCTCCCCTGAATCGGTATACGGCCGAATTTGCGCAATCAGACTCTTTGGTGATCGCTTCCCGGGATTGGCATCCTCCGGAAACAAAACATTTCAAATCCTGCGGAGGGCTTTGGCCGGTTCATTGTGTGCAAAATACCGCAGGCGGGCAGTTCCATGCTGACCTCCGGCTTCCGGACAGCGCTGTTATCATTTCTAAGGGCATGGAGCCCGATCAAGACAGTTATTCTGCGTTTCAGGGCCGGGATGAGCAGGGCCGCAGTCTAAGGCGGATTTTACAGGAGAACCGTGTTGAGGATCTTTACATCGGCGGCTTGGCGACGGATTATTGTGTGAAAGCATCTTGTCTGGACGCCCTTCATAATGACTGGCAGGTGTTTCTGCTGACAGATGCTATTAGAGGGGTTGATATTCATCCGGGTGATTCGGATAAAGCCATGGAAGAGATGCGGAAGGCAGGTGCGCAGTTGATCACACTGACGCAGCTGCCGTTTGGAAAGAACCAGATATGATAAGAAACAGCCCGGCTTTAATGACAGATTTTTACGAGCTGACCATGGCGGCGGGTTATTTTGAGAATCATTTTGCCCGGAAAGCCACTTTTGAGCTGTACTGCCACACACTCCCCCAGCAGCGCTCATTTCTTGTGGCTTGTGGATTAGAAGAAGTTGTGAATTATATATTGAATTTGCGGTTTTCCCGTCAGGATATTCGTTATCTCAAATCTCATCCTGCTTTTTCAAATGTCTCCGAGCTGTTTTTCGATTATCTGAAGTTTTTTAAATTTTCCGGAAATGTCTGGGCCATGCCGGAGGGGGAAATTTGCTTTGCCAATGAACCCATTTTACAGGTTGAGGCTCCGGTTATTGAGGCCCAAATCCTGGAAACCTATCTTTTGTCCATGATTAATATTCAGACCTGCGTTGCCAGCAAGGCGGTCCGTGTTGTGAGCGCTTCACGCTTGGATGGGCGTCAACGCCAGGTTGTTGATTTCGGATCCCGCAGGGCGCATGGTCCTGCCGCAGGAGTGTTGGCGGCCAGAGCCGCTTTTGTCGGGGGCTGTATGGGGACATCAAACGTTTATGCCGGCCGGAAATATGGCATCCCTGTTCTGGGCACAATGGCGCATTCCTGGGTTCAGGCTTATGAAAAAGAGGAGATTGCTTTTAGGAAATATCAGAAGGTTTTTCCTGATCACGCGATCTTCTTGATTGACACTTACGATACCTTGAACGCGGCCAAGAAAGTGGTCGGTTTAAAAAAGCCTGTGAGGGGCGTCAGGATTGACAGCGGGGATCTGCTGGGCTTAAGTCAAAAAGTGCGGAAAGTTTTGGACCGTAACGGACTTAAAGATGTGAAAATCATTGGCAGCGGAAATTTGGACGAGTATAAAATTGAAGAACTGGTGCACAAGCAGGCCCCGATCGACTTTTTCGGGGTCGGGACGGAGATGGTTGTTTCCGGAGACGCGCCTTCGCTGGATTTGACTTATAAATTAGTGCAGATAGAATCCCCCGGCGGCAGGGTGTCTTATACGGCCAAATTGAGCCGGGGCAAACACACGGTCCCCGGCAGGAAACAAGTCTACCGGCACTTTAATTCAAAAGGGATGATGGTCCAGGATGATATTGCTTTAGCTTCGGAACCTGCGATAAAAGACGCCCGTCCGCTGCTTGCTCCGGTCATGCGGCAGGGGCGGTTGTTGCCGTCTCTGCCTTTGACTTCTGAAATCCGGTCTTTTGTTTTGAACAAGTTGGAGCAAGTGCCGCGTTCCTGCCGGTTATTGAAGAAAAAGAAAGATTATCCCGTGAAATTGAGCCCCAGAATAAAAGCTTTGCTGAACGCCGTCCGAAGGAGAAGGTGAATTTTTATCCCCGCAATTTTACTAAATACTTGACAGCCAGACTGTTTTAGAATATATTATTGGGAAGCTTTCGGGATAACTGTACAGAAGAAGTACAGGGGGGTGCAAGTCCCAGCTGGTAGTGATCCAACCATAACTGTTTGGTAAGCCTACGAGCCTCTAATAAGAGGCAGATCAAGTGAGTCCTTTCAAGGGCAAGTCTTGAGCCAATAGTTCCGCGCTGCTGCGGACACATTTAATATGTTATGTTATTAAATGTGACAGCCTAGAGGAGAGAGAGCCATAATGATGAGCCATATTAGATAAGGTTGATGTATATCATTAAGTGCCATCCCGAGCGAACTCTCGGGATTTTTTTTATCCTTAGAGAGAATAGAGTTAAATTCTAAATGGCAATTATGAAAGAGGAAGGGAACATGTTTAATTCAATTGATGAAGTTATTAAAGATCTTCGGGCAGGAAAAATGGTCGTGGTTATGGATGATGAAGGACGGGAGAATGAAGGAGACCTCCTTTGTGCTGCGCAATTTATTTCTCCGGAAAAGATCAATTTTATGGCTAAATATGCCCGTGGATTAATATGTGTTCCCATGGAAGAGACCAGATTGGATGAATTAGGATTGCATCCGATGAAGGACAATATCCTTTCGCATCACCAGCATCAACTCAGCAATACGGGATGGGCCATATCCGTGGATGCCGCTAAAGGCGTTACGACGGGGATTTCGGCTTTTGACCGGGCGCACACCATTAAAGTCTTGATTGATCCTAAATCGACACCTTCGGATTTGGAGACTCCGGGGCATTTGTTCCCTTTGCGGGCCCGCAGAGGAGGCGTTCTTGTCCGTGCCGGACATACAGAGGCCTCCGTGGACTTGATGAAGATATCCGGATTGTTCCCGGCAGGTGTTATTTGTGAGATTATGAATGAAGACGGAACAATGGCCCGCACGAAAGAATTGGTTGACTTTGCGCAGAAGCATTCGATAAAGATCTGCTCTATCGCCAGCCTGATCGAATACCGGAGACGTTATGAACAGCTGATTTCCAGAAGTGTGGAGGCGACTTTGCCGACAGAATTCGGGACGTTCAGTCTTTTTGGGTATGAATCAAAATTGGACAAGGAAGCGCACATCGCTTTGGTGATGGGAGAGATTGACGTGTCTGTCCCGCAGTTGGTGAGGGTTCAATCGGAATGCCTGACCGGAGATGTCTTTGGATCGCTTCGCTGCGATTGTAATGCCCAGCTTCATAATGCGATGAAGGTGATCAGTGAGAACGGCTCCGGGATTCTGCTGTACATGCGGCAGGAGGGGCGCGGCATTGGGCTGATTAATAAAATTAAAGCCTATAAACTGCAAGACGAAGGCATGGATACCGTTGAAGCCAATGAGGCCCTGGGGTTTGCCCCGGATTTGCGGGATTATGGCATCGGAGCTCAGATTCTCGTTGATTTGGGCGTAAAGCAAATACGCCTTTTAACGAATAACCCGCGTAAGATTGTCGGGTTTGAAGGATATGGCCTGACAGTGGTTGAAAGGGTGCCTTTAAAAGTCCCGCATACCGCTATCAACAAGAATTATCTTAAAACAAAAAAGGAAAAACTGGGACACCTGCTTTAGATATTAAAAAAGGCCGGATTTGAGCAAACAGGCAATTATCATAAACATGGCTACGGTAAAGAAAAATTATGTTATTATAGTGTCAAGATTCAACGAGATCATCACCCAGCGGTTACTGGACGGATGTGTTGAAGAGTTGTTGAAGCAGGGAATCCGTAAGAACGCCATCCGTATTTTTTGGGTCCCGGGAGCGTTTGAGATCCCTTTGGCCGCTTTAAAAGCCGCCCGCAGGCAATCAACCGCAGCCGTTATCTGTTTAGGCGCGGTCATCCGCGGGGAAACATATCATTTTGAATTAGTGTCTCAAGCAGCTGCTCAGGGAATCGGGCAAGTCGCTCTTCTGAGCGGAAAACCGGTTATTTTTGGTGTTATTACCACAGACACGATCAATCAGGCGTACAAACGCTCGCAGGACAAAGGGGAGCATAAAGGCCGTGAAGCGGCAACCGCCGCTATTGACATGGTACAAACATTAGTGAAGATATGACAGACGACACCTCAGCTAAAACCAATATGCGGAAAAGATCTTTGGCAAGGGAATACGCCCTGATTATCCTTTACCAGAAAGATGTGACGGCTCTTGCTGTTGAGCAAAAAGTCAGACAGTTCTGGGAGGAGACCGAAGGGGTTCATGCTGAAATCAAGGAATTCGCCAACCGTCTCGTTTTCGGCGTTAACAGGGAACTGGCGACGATTGATAAGAAGATTGCCCATTATGCCACGAACTGGCAGTTAAAACGCATGGCGACAATTGACAGGAATATTCTCCGCCTGGGAGTCTATGAGTTTTTTTATGCCCCTGATATCCCTCCCAAAGTTACGATCAACGAAGCTGTTGAGCTGGCCAAGAAGTTCGGAGATCTGGAGTCCAGCAAATTTGTTAACGGTATTTTGGATAAAATTCATAAAACAGAAGTCGTTCTCTTAAAAGAGCAGAAGTGATCCGTTCCGCTGACCTTCATATTCATACACATTATTCAGACAGCACATTAACTCCGGAAGACGTGGTTCAAAGGGCCTGCGAGGCGCGGGTGACCTGCATTGCTGTGACGGATCATGATACCGTTGAGGGCATCCAACCCATCGAAGACTTGGCCCCGCATTATGGCGTTGAAATTATCCCGGGGGTCGAGTTGTCCTGTGAAGAGCAGAACCGAGATATCCATATCCTGGGGTATTTTATTGATAAGAGCGATCCAGCATTGCTGACGGCCCTTAAAGGCTTTCAGTCTGTCCGGGTGGAAAGAATTTACCGGATGATTGAAAAGTTGGCTGGTTTAGGGATTAGGGATATTTGTTATGAGGAAGTCGCCGAGCAGACACAGGCCAATGTTGTAGGCCGCCTGCATTTAGCGCAGCTTTTAATCCGGAAAGGATGGGTGTCTGACCATAGAGAGGCGTTCGGGAAGTATTTGGGACAAGGGGCCCCGGCATACGAGAAGAAGAGCCGGTTAAGCGGACGGGAAGCGATTGACCTCATTCATCAGGCCGGGGGGCTGGCTGTCCTGGCGCACCCGATGGTGACGAATGTCGACCACCTTATCCCCCGTTTTGCAAAAGCCGGTTTGGACGGCTTGGAAGTCTATTACCCGCATACCCATGAAACCATACGGCAATACTATGAAAAGAAGGCTGAGAAATATCAATTGCTCACGACCGGAGGCTCAGACGCTCACGGTGATCATAAATGGCACACCTATATCGGGAAGGTCGCCATTCCTTACGATCTGGTTGAACAAATGAAAAACAGATTGAAACACCGGTAAATGTCATATCCTATGAGAGATGAAGCTTATATGCAGCTTGCCTATGATCTGGCCGTAAAAGGGAGGGGTAAAACGTCTCCCAACCCGATGGTCGGGGCAGTTTTGGTCAAAGGGGGCCGTGTTATCGGCCGGGGCTGGCATAAACGCTGCGGCGGTCCTCACGCCGAAATTTATGCTTTACAGCAGGCCGGGGCAGCGGCGCAGGGAGCTAAGCTGTATGTTACTTTGGAACCGTGTTTCCGGCAGGGGCGAACCCCTCCGTGTGTCGATGCGATTATCGCCCGCGGCATCAAAGAGGTTGTTGTCGGAGTAAAAGATCCTAATCCGGAAACTCACGGGAAGTCCATCCGCAAATTAAGGCGGGCCGGGATAGCCGTGCGGGTTGGATTTCTGCAGGCGTCACTTACGGAGCTTAATGCGGCTTTTAATAAGTATATCCGGTTCCGGAGGCCCTGGGTTGTTGCGAAAACGGCTCAAACCTTAGACGGCAAGATTGCCACTTTTACCGGTGATTCTAAATGGATCACATCCTTGAAGTCGAGGAGATTGGCCCGGAAACTCAGGAATGAATTCGACGCCATATGCGTGGGATGCGAAACGGTCTTAAAAGACGACCCTTCCCTTCATCCCGCGGATAAACGAAAAAGGCTTAAGAAGATTGTTTTAGATTCCTCTTTGCGCATTCCGCTTAGTTCGAAACTGTTCAAAGAGACGCCTCCCGAAGACTGCCTTGTCGCCACCACAGAGTCGGCGGAGATTGCTCAACTGCGGCGTTTCAAAAAGAACGGCATCTCCGTGATCTCCTGCCCGTCCGATAAGGGCCGCGTCGACCTCGCCTGGTTGATGAGCTATCTTGCGCAAAAAGAGATCGCCAGTCTTTTAATCGAGGGCGGGGCCGGGGTGATAGGTTCGGCTTTGCAGGCGAAGCTGGTTGACCGCATGTATATTTTTATCGCGCCGAAAATTCTGGGAGACCAAAATGCCAGGAGTCCCGTCGCAGGCTTTCATCCCCGGGATATCTGCCGGTGTCTCCGGCTTAATATCCTTGATTCGCAGAAGACGGGGCAGGATATGTTTATTAAAGCACAGGTGAATTATTAACGAAGGAGCGGTGTCATGTTTTCCGGTATAGTTGAAGAATACGGTCTTATTCAAAACGTCACCAAGAAAGAGAATCTGTTTGTGTTGTCGGTCAAAGCCAGAAAAGTCCTGGGGGGCACAAAAATAGGAGACAGTATCTGTGTGAACGGGATCTGCCTGACGGTGACCGAGAAAAAGCAGGACGTTTTGACTTTTGACCTCATGAAAGAAACCCTGGACGCCACGAATTTAAAAAATGCCCGGAAGGGGGACAAAGTGAATTTGGAAAGATCCCTGAAAGTGAGCAGCCGGATCGGCGGCCATTTTGTCACCGGGCACGTCGATGGTGTCGGGCCAATACAGGCCATTGTCACTTTGCCGAACTATGTGGAGTTCCGTATTGAAGCAGGCCCGGAGCTTATGCGGTATATAGCCCCTAAAGGTTCCGTGACGGTTGACGGCGTGAGCTTAACGATCGGCCGGGTCACCCGCAGGTATTTCAGTGTATACCTGATTCCGCACACGTTAAATGTTACGACTTTCGGACAGAGCCGGAAAGGCGATATTGTTAATCTTGAGACAGATATTTTAGCCAAGTACATTTTGCATGATCTTTCATATGCCAATTTGAAATAAACCCGGAATCCCGTATAATATTATTATGAAGAAGAAAATTGTTATTACAGGTCTAGGCGTCATTGCCTCTAACGGCGAGGGACGGGAAGAGTACTGGCAGGCCATTAAACAGGGTGTTGTTGGATACAAGCCTGTCACGGTGTTTGATCCCGAGCCGTTTAAAGTTAAGCAAGCCGGGGAGGTCAAGGATTTTAATGCCAAGGCGTACATGGGGCCTAAGGGGCTGAGGAACCTTGACCGCAGTACAAAACTGGTCATCTCTGCCGCGAAATGCGCCATCTCTGACAGCGGTTTGCAGATTGATTCTGATAATACCGATGATGTGGGCGTGGCCCTGGGAACAACTTTCGGGAGCCTGCAGAGCATTGTTGATTTTGATACTATCATTCTTAAAGAGGGGCCGCGTTATACGAATCCCGGTCTGTTTCCCAACACCGTGATTAATTCCCCGGCCAGCCAGATTTCTATTTGGCATAATATTCAGGGTTTTAATACAACGGTATCCACCGGGTTCACGGCCAGCCTGGATGCCATGAAGTACGCGTTCGATTTTATTCAACTTGAAAGGGCCAAGATCGTCTTTTGTGGGGGCGTTGAAGAATTGTGCTGGCCCACATTTATGGGATTTCACGCTTTGCAGTTTTTATCAGGTTCGAAAGAAGGGCAGGACTTTGTGAATTGTCCGTTTGATCAAAGAAGAAACGGCATCACCTTTGGGGAAGGAGCATGCCTGTTTGCGATGGAAGATTATGACCATGCCTGTCAGCGGGGCGCGGAGATCCTGGCGGAAGTCCTTTCCTTTGGATATCATTTCGACCCGTTTCGTATCAATAAGTATAATCCCAGCGGAATAGGAATGGTCAAAGCGATGCGATCCGCTCTTGACGAGGCCCGTTTGAAACCGGGAGATATTGACTATATCTGCGCCAATGCCAATTCAACCCAGGCCGCGGACAAAATTGAATGCAAAGCCATCAAAGAAGTCTTTGGAAAATATGCTTTGAAAATCCCGGTGAGTGCCGTAAAATCAATGGTGGGGGAATGCTACAGTGTCTCGGGGGCTCTGGCTGTTGCGGCGAGTTTGGGCGCGCTGGCCCATAATTTTATCCCCCCGACGGTAAACTGCTTAACCCCGGACCCGGCGTGTGATGTGGATATCGTAGCTAATACATTCCGGCCCGCAAGGCTGCAGCATATTCTTATCAATAACTTCGGCCCCAGCGGGAATCATGCCTGTATGATCATTAAGAGAAAAGGATCCGAACATTGAATAAAAAGAGGCAAGGAAAAGTTGCGGTCGTTACCGGGGGATCCCGGGGAATAGGCCGGGCCGTCGTGCAGATGTTTGCCCGGGAGGGAATAGACGTCGCTTTCAATTATCATCAGAATCAGGAAGCAGCGGAGACTTTAAAAAATGACGTCCTGGCCTGCGGAACAGAATGTTTCGCGGCCCGTGTGGATATTAAAGATTTTGAGGCTGTTAAAGAATGGATGGAGGAGATTAAGAAGCGTCTAGGGCGCATTGATATTTTAGTCAATAATGCCGGGATTATCGTGGATAAGGCGTTGATGCTTATGACGCCTGAAGAATGGCGGGTTGTGCTTGATACGAATTTGACCGGTATGTTCAATGCCACCCGGGCCTGTATCGTTTCATTCCTGAAACAGAAAAGCGGGCATATCATTCAGATATCTTCGGTCAGCGGTGTGGTCGGCTTGCCTCGCCAGGCCAACTATTGCGCGTCCAAGGGAGGGATGAATGCCTTCACGAAATCCCTGGCCAAAGAGGTTGCGGGGTACGGGGTGAGAGTCAATGCTGTAGCCCCCGGATATATCGACACGGATCTTGTGGCGACGCTTCCCGAGCAGCAGCTGGATGACATCAAAAAGACGATCCCCCTCGGACGTTTCGGAACGCCTGAAGAAGTCGCTGGGTGTGTCCGGTTTCTGGTAAGTGATGCCGCGCAATATATCACCGGCCAGATTATCCAGATGGACGGGGGGTTGGCGATTCGCTGAAGCTGCGGTATAATGCCCTCGTTGTTTATCAACTTTTATTTATGGAATGGAGTTGTTCATGGAGCTCTCGATTTATGATATTCAGAAAATCATCCCGCATCGGTATCCTTTTCTTATGATCGATAAAGTGCTCGATCTGAAGGCCAACGAAAAACTCATAGCCTTAAAGAATGTGTCCGTGAATGAACAGTTTTTTGTCGGTCATTTCCCGGCAGAAAAGGTCATGCCCGGGGTTTTAATTGTTGAAGCCATGGCCCAGGCCGGCTGTATCTATTTTTATTACAGCAAGAACATGCAGGGGAAGGATTTGATTTATTACCTTGCGAAAGTGACGGCAAAATTTGTTAAACCGGTTGTCCCGGGCGATCAGCTGGTGATTGAAGTCACAACGATCAAAATGCTGCCGAAAGTCGGATTTCTTAAAACAAAAGCTTTGGTGCAGGATGTGCTGGTGGCTGAGGCAGAGATTGGTTTTGGTATAAAAGAAGTGTGAAATTTTATTCCGGTATTTAAAGAAATGTGGTAAATGTTAAAAAGACAATCCGAGTGGATTGTCTTTTTTTAAGCGTAACAGTCTGTTGAGAAAATCATGTCCAATGCAGAAAAAACAGTATGTCCTATTGTCGTCGTAGGGGGCGGGCCCGCCGGGATGATGGCGGCTGTTCGTGCCGGGCAACGGGGATATCCGGTTCTTTTATTGGAAAAAAATGCTTCGCTGGGCCGTAAACTGTTGCTTACGGGCAAGGGCCGGTGCAACCTCACGAACGCCGCTGACCTGGATGTTTTTTTAAGCCGTTATGGCCGGCAGGGGCCTTTCTTGCGGGATGCTTTTAAAGAATTTTTTAACCGTGATTTGATGCGGTTCTTCGAAGACCGGGGTGTGAAGCTGAAGGTCGAACGGCAGTTAAGGGTTTTTCCTGTTTCTGATAAATCCGCAAGTGTTTTGAATGTTTTAAAGAATGCCCTGCAAACCTGCCGGGTTGAAGTATTGTTCCGGAGCGAGGTCAGAGACATCCGTACAAAGGACCGTGCCGTTCAGGGGGTTGTTCTTTCGGCGGGACAGTTCATAAAAGCACATAAGGTTATCTGGGCCACGGGAGGAAAATCCTATCCGTTAACAGGCAGTACCGGTGAAGGGTTTCTTATGGCTGAACGCAGGGGCCACCATATCGTCCCTTTGCGGCCCGGCCTGGTGGGGCTGGAAACGGTTCAGGGTTTTCCTGCGAAGTTGAGCGGTTTGACTTTAAAAAATGTGCGTTTAAAATTTTCCAACGGCAAAAAAAGCCTTTCTTCTGAAATAGGAGAAATTTTGTTCAGTGAATTCGGGGTGTCCGGCCCCCTTGTTATAGCCCATAGCGGTCAGGTTGTTGACTGGCTGAACGAAAAATGGCCGGTGACTATGGCCATAGACTTAAAACCGTCTTTATCGGAAGCTGTTTTAAATGAACGCCTGCTCAGGGACATCCGGCAGGCGCCCAGGAGGCTGATCAAGAATACCCTGAAGGAATATTTGCCCAAACGGTTTATCAGGGAAATGCTTGTTCAGGCGCGCATTCCTCTAGACACGATGAATCATTGTCTCGGTCCCCGGGACCGCGGGAAACTGACCGCGCTTTTAAAAAGCGTGCCTCTTGATATTAAAAGACCGCGTTCTTTTAAAGATGCCATGGTCACCCGGGGAGGTGTTTCTCTGAAAGATATTTATCCCCGTACGATGGAGTCCCGGGTGGTCCGCGGCCTTTATTTTGCCGGAGAAATCCTGGATATTGACGGCGCAACAGGCGGCTTTAATCTTCAGGCCGCTTTTTCAACCGGATATCTGGCCGGAGAAAGTGCGGCTTTAAGCTGTAAAAATGAATAACAATAGTTGTAGAAACCCTGGTTTTGTAAGGGGTTATAAACTATGAGAAAAAAGCAAAAGCCCTTACTCTGGCAGGATATTTATGTTACACTTTTACTAGAGTAAACTGGGTAATTTGAGGGACTGGAGATGCGTTTTTTTATCGTTTCCTTTCTGATTTTTGCTTTGCCTGCGTGTGTCTGCGCGCAAGAGGTCATCCGTAAAACCAAGGTGATCAGAGGGGAGGACTATGTCATCGATGTTTTTTATAAAGGAGAAGAAGAGATCGCGTTACAGAGGAGAGGGGCGGACGGACAAAAAGAAATCGAAGGCAATCTGCCGGAAGGAAAAGTGAAATTCATCGATGAAACGACAGGCATATATGGTGAGGAATATTATAAACGTGGCGAGAAAACCGGGATTTGCAAGACATATTTCCCATCAGGAGAGTTGATGAAGGAAATGTATTATATCAACGGGGTGCTCATGACAGAAAAGGAATTTTATGAAAGCGGGCAGCTCAGATCAGAAGCGGATTATTCCCGGGCCTGTGATACCTGTCACGGAAAACATGAAAAGGGCGCCGGAAAATTATATTACCGCAACGGCAGACTGAAATATGAATGGAATTTTAATAGCGGTATATCAGGGTATCAAAAAGCCTATACTAGAACGGGAGAACTGCGGTTTGAGGCTCATTATGACCGGGAGGGAAATCAAATTGCGAGATAAAAAAGACCTCTCCAGAAAGAGAAGAAAACGGACTGATTTTTTTCTGAATCAGCAGGGGGTTTCTTTGGTTGAAATCCTCATTTGTGCCGGAATTCTTGTGATGGTTTTAGCCGGCATGTTCCGGCTTTTTATTTATTCCACGGAACTCAATGATATGTCCCGCAATGTCACGATCGCGACTTCGGAGGCCCAGGGGAAGATGGAGGAGATCCGGAACCATGACTTTAATTTGATTACGACCGATTTCGTTTCCGGCGGTACCCCAGGGGATAAGTTCAGCCTTTCCCAGATCAACGGGATGGGGGTCATCACCATCGATGATTCTAATACGAAATTGTTAAAGATAAAAATTGTCGTGTGCTGGGAAAATCAGAATGGCCGCATGATCGGCGAGGACACGGATTTGGACGGAGTTTTAGATGCCGGGGAAGATGCCAATAGCAACAGTGAGATTGACTCTATCGTTACGATAGAAAGCTATGTGGCCCGGTTATAAAAGGCGGGGACCCTCATGATCAAGAACAGACGGATAGCCCATAATCGTTTTCATTTAAGTCATCGCTCCGGACTGACGCTGGTGGAGATTTTGGTCACGGTTGTGGTCTATTCTCTGGTGATTACCGCGGCGTATTCTGTCTTGAACTCGGGTATCCTGTCTTGGCAGGTGAATAATGTGAAAGTCCAGCTGCAGCAGGAATTGCGCAAATCCATGGATTGGATCATGCTGGATTTGCGGCAGGCCGGGTCCGCTTCGATAGACGATGTCCCGGTCTCCAATACCTGGTCGACAGCGATTACCTTTAGTATAGCAGCCGGAGTCTCCGGCGGTTCGACTGTCTGGAGCACGGATAAAGTGAACTACTACCTGGGCGGTACGGGCAACGATCAGCTGAAAAGGCAGTTCGGAGCGGACACGCGGGACATCGCGCAACATATTAAAACTTTTGAGGTGCGGCGTCCGGTCAGCGCTCCGAACACCGTTGAGGTTAACCTGGAGGCGGAGGAACAGACAACCGGGGGTCAAACCGTAACGCTGGATTTGTCTTTTGTGGTCAAATTAAGGAATTAAACGGGGCCGGAAAGAGAGCGAATCATGAAAGTCAATAATGAAAAAGGAAGTTTACTGGTGATGACGTTGCTTCTGGTGGTCGTGCTGTTAATTCTAGGCTCGGCTTTTGTCGCGATCAGCATGGCGGAAAGCCGGGTCGCCGAACGGGAGCGAAGGACGGTCCTGGCGTTTCATATTGCAGAGGCGGGAATCGCCCAGGCGGTTTATGACTTGAGAGAGGACTTCCTGAGCGATACTTCCAACCCGAGCTGGGCGGACGGCGATATCAATAATTATACGATTAATCTTCCGGATACGACGAATTTTTATGCTATGCCTTATTCGAATACAGCTTTGAACGGCGGCTCATACAGCGTTACTGTGAAAAAAGAAACCACGGACGGCCGGGAGATTTCCATCCGATCCACGGGCACATTAGGCGACGCTTCCGAGACCATACAGGTTTATGCCCGTATGACTTCGATCTCTCCGTGGGATAATGCGATTTTTGCCGGTTCGGGGGGGGACCCGGGGACCGGGGCAACGACAATTGCCGGATGCGTCAACATCAGCGGGTCGGTTCATATTTTGGGGACCGGATTAGGCAGCACGGATTATGCCGTGGAATTAGGCGGGACGGCGGAGCTGATCGGAAATAATTACAGCGCCATGGCCGCTGACCTTCAAAGGCGGCTGCCGTCTCTTCCCACAACGGTATTTAACGGGGAGACAGTGGAGACGTTGAGTGCCGTCTTGCGGGTCAAGAACGGTATTGTCGGTTTAGATGGCAATTCCTCTGTGGGGGTCACCGATGTCCCGGGGAATTTGTATAAGGAAACGGCGGATGCCGTTTACAGCAATGACGGTTTTGGCGGGAATTCAGGATCGGCGAACGTTTTCTCGGATAACGGCTGGTCGAATAACTACGATATGGGGGACGCGATCTCCTTCCCGAGCTTGTCAGACCCTTATATGGGGTATCCGAGTTATCAGCAATATCTCTACGATAATGCTCTGGTGATTTCCGATGCCGGTGATCTGGCGCAGCTGGCCAATATAACGGCCGGTTCCAGTTTTACCATTACGGACGCGGGAGGGAAAGGCAGTATCAGCATGGACGGCACCGGGAATTTGACGGTCGACGGCATTATTTATGTCGAGGGCGGGGATTTGAATATCACCGGAGCCAGTGACGTTATCTTCTCCGGGAAAGCATCGGTTTTGGTGACGGGGAATATCGCTGTCGATACGAATCTTGTCACTCCGGCTGTGCCTGTCGGCGGGGAACATAATTTCCCTTATGTCCAGTCAACCGGAGATGAAAATATTATAGGATTTATGACCCCCAATGACATCTCTTTGGGGACGTCTGCTCAGCTCGATATTATGGGATTGTTCTACGCGGAAAATAAGGTGACGATCAATAAACAGACGGATCTCATGGGCTCTATTGTTACGAATTATTTTGATCTCACAGGGCAGGTCCCCAACATTTATCAGGTCCCGGAAGCTAAGAATTATCTGCCGCCGGGGATGATTGGTTCCAGCGGGGGCTGGAGTATGGCGCTTTTGTCCTGGCAAAGAGTCTAAGTCTTTTGGTTGAGGCCTTTTAAGCGGAAGATCATGTTTGTCCCTGCCAGCGGGCGACAGTTGACGTGCCCTTAGTGACGTGGTAGAATAAAATTCTTCTTTTTTCTCACTCCGTTGATATTTCGGGAAGTAGCGCAGCTTGGCTAGCGCGCAACGTTCGGGACGTTGAGGTCGTGGGTTCAAATCCCACCTTCCCGACCATATATATTTATATGATTGCATTTGAATCAGGGCCCCCAGAACATAAAGTACCCAGCGAGCCTTTGGGGCTCAAAACACTGGTACCCACGTTCTGTTTTTTTTTTGTTAATAGTCTGCTGTATGTGATGATCCGTAAATCTATTTTATAAGCTGGAGAAAACCGAGCTTGGAAAAGGTTCAAGTCCATATTTTTTATTCCGGGACCGTTCAGGGCGTGGGGTTCCGTTTTACGGTTCGGCGATTCGCGTCCCGTCTGGATTTGAACGGGTGGGTCAGGAATTTAAGCGACGGCCGGGTAGAGGTAATTGTTGAGGGAGAGGAAAAAAAGATTCAGCAACTCATGGCCGACGTGGAGGATTATTTCGGAGATTATATCAGGGACAAAGAAACAGAACAGCAGGAATTTACAAATAAATATCCAAATTTTAAAATCGTCTTTTAGCTTCATTTAAATGCGATACGGGATTTTTTCTGATATACATGGGAATTCAGATGCTTTGCAGGCTGTTCTAGCCGCACTCGAACAGGAGGCGGTCGACCGGATTATATGTGCGGGTGATATTGTCGGGTACGGGGGAGCGCCTCATGAATGTCTTGAACTCTGCCGCCATCGCCGGATTCCCAGTATTGCCGGGAATCATGATCGAGGTGCCTGCGGACTTTCTCCCGAGGAAAAATTTAATGTCATGGCGCGTGCAGCTTTGCATTGGACGCAGGAGTATTTAAGCTCTGCCGATATTCATTTTCTGACTCGTTTGCCCTTGCTCTATCAGGATGCCAGGATCGTCGTGGTGCACGGGACGCTGGACCGGCCGGATGATTTTCATTATCTGCAGGGAACAGAAGAGGCCCGGAAGATGTTCCCGCAGTTTCAGCAGAATATTTGTTTTGTCGGGCACACCCATGTGCCGGGTGTTTTCCTGTTCCGCTCCGGGAAGGCGGAAAACCTAGAATCTTTTTCCGTTCGAATGGATAAAGATTCCCGGCTGATTGTGAATGTCGGAAGTGTGGGGCAGCCGCGGGACAGAGACCCCCGGGCAGCGTATTGCATTTATGACGTTGAAAAACAGCATGTCGAAATCAAACGAATTGCCTATAATATTATGGGAGCCCAGCAGAAGATCCGGACGCATGGCCTTCCCGATTATTTGGCTCAAAGATTAATGAAAGGGCTTTGATGGCTTTGCAACGCTCAAAAATCCAGCAGGAAATTCAGCGCCTTTCCCGGGAAATTGAAGAGCATAATTACCGTTACTATGTCCTGTCTGACCCGGTTATCTCGGATAAAGAATATGACGAGTTGATGCGTTCGTTGCTGCAGCTGGAAGAAGATTATCCTGATTTAAAACAGCCTGACTCGCCGAGTCAAAGGGTCGGAGTCAAAATCCCTTCCCAGGCCCAGGCGGTTGTTCACAGGAGCCGGATGCTGTCATTGGATAACACCTATTCTTTGGAAGAACTGGATGAATGGTTCAGAAGAGTGAAAAAGAATCTTCCGGATCAGGAGATTCATTTTGTCGTTGAACTGAAGATCGACGGGGTCAGCGCATCCCTGACGTATGAGAACGGCCGTCTTGTTTTAGGGGCGACCCGGGGTGACGGCACGACGGGGGAAGATGTCACTCATAATATTAAGACTATAAGATCGGTTCCGCTGTGTCTTCAGCAGACAGGGCAGAATCCTTACCCGGGACAGTTGGATGTCCGGGGGGAAGTTTATATGAGAAGAAAGGATTTTGCTTTCTTGAATCAGAAAAAAAAGCAGCAAGGGGAGGCGTTGTTTGCCAATCCCCGGAATGCCACCAGCGGTTCGTTGAAATTATTAGACGGGACATTGGCGGCAAAACGGCGGTTGCATTTTTTTGCCCATTCTTATGGGTATGTCCCGGGAGAACGGCAACCGTTAACTCAGTGGGAGTTCCTGTCGCTGGTCAAGGATATGGGGTTCTGCGTCAATGCTGACAGCCGGTTGTGCCGGTCATTTCAGGAGGTCAAAGAGTTTTGCCTGAAATCTCAGGAGAAAAGAGAAGCCCTCCCCTACGAGGCGGACGGCGTAGTCATCAAAGTCAATTCTTTGGCGCAACAGCAGCAGTTAGGGACGACGCTGAAAAGTCCCCGGTGGGCGATCGCTTATAAATTCCCGGCATCCCAGGCCACAACACAAATCAACAAGATTACGGTGCAGGTGGGCCGGACAGGAGTTTTAACGCCGGTCGCTGAGCTGGACCCTGTTGCCTGTGCCGGGGTTACGATCTCCCGGGCGACATTGCATAATTTTGAGGAAATTGACCGTTTAAACGTTAATGTCGGCGACCGGGTCCTTGTCGAACGAGCCGGGGATGTCATCCCTAAAATTGTCAAAGTTGTTGCCTCTGCGGCGGGAAAACAGACGCCCTTTCCCTGGCCAAAATCATGTCCGGTTTGCCGGGGGGCTGTGGCCAAAGATCACGCAGACCAGGTTGCTGTAAGATGTATCAACCCTTCCTGCCCGCAACAATTAGAGCGCCGTTTGGTTCATTTCGCGTCGCGGGGCGCTATGGATATCCGGGGATTAGGGCAGACCGTTGTCCGTCAATTGCTGGAATTGCATCTGGTTCAAGACGTCGCTGACATTTATTCCCTCGCAAAGACGGATGTCCTGCGGCTTGCTTTGTTTAAAGATAAGAAAGCGGAAAATCTTATTTCGGCGATAGAGGACAGCAGGAAGCGGCCGTTGTCAAGACTGCTGTTTGGCTTAGGGATAAACAACATCGGGGAAAAGGCGGCTTATAGTCTCGCGCAAAAGTTTCATGATATCGATACCATCATGGGGCTGACATCTGAAGATATCGTCGAAATTCCTGAATTCGGAGAAGTCATGGCAAAAGCGGTTTGTGATTTTTTTAAACAGCCGGCGGTGCAAAGCCTCGTAAAAAAGTTGAAGCAGGCTGGCTGCCGGATGAAAGAACCGCGCAGGAAACAGGGAACGCGTTTGGCAGGGAAAAAATTTGTATTTACCGGTGAGCTGCCCGGCATGGCCCGGACAGCGGCGGCGGCTTTGGTGAAAAAAGCCGGGGGAGACGTCGTCTCTTCCGTAAGCCGCCACATTGATTTCGTTGTGGTGGGAGAGCAGCCGGGTTCCAAATATTCGCAAGCTCAACGGCTGGGGATATCCGTGCTTTCTCCCCAGCAATTTAAGGAGATGATGCATGAGGAATCAACATGAAAAATTTCAGTGTAAGACGTTACTTTTAATCGTATTTGTGCTGTGCTGTCAATCCCTGTTCAGTGGTTGTGAGCCTTTAAAGAGAAAATTTATCCGTAAAAAAAGAAAAGAGCCTCTGGAGGCAACGGTTGAACCTATTTTTGACCCGGAAACATATCCGGAAAAGGTGAAGGACACAGAGCAGCTGTACCGGAGCTACTATGATCTCTGTTTGATTTGGAATAAGGAAGTGATAGCCAACCTTGAAGAGCGTATGAGCGATAAAAAGGTGCTGTTTTCCTTAAACAAACTCCTGAAAGAAATGCGGAAAATGGAATCCTTGGTCAGAGGGGAGCCTGGGAAGACGATTAAAGATTATCAGGAGAGCCTTGAAAAAATGATTCAGGAATTTTCTTCGCCGGTGGCTTTTCGGAATTACCGTGGATACATCAAGAAGCTGATGTCCATGGACCGGAAGATACGCAAGGAGTTAAACCCGGAGCTTGTGCTTAATGATTTAAGTCGGTAAATCCATGAAGCATTTTATTGATGATTTTGTGACGTACTTATCTGTTGAACGAGGGCTGGCTGACAACACTCTCTCGGCTTACCGGAGGGATTTGTGCAGTTATATGAATTATCTTCAGCAGTCCGGGCTCGCAAATCTCCGGCAAATAACAAAACAGAATATTAAGGATTATATTTACAACCAGAAAGAAGCCGGATTATCGGCCCGGTCGATTTGTCGCCGGTTGGCGGCGATAAAAACTTTTCATCGTTTTTTAGTCAGGGAAGGGCTTCATCCGGAGGATCCCAGTTCGCTGGTGGATACCCCCAGACTATGGACGAGAGTCCCGGAGGTCTTGACACAACAGGAGATTGAAGCCATGATCATGTCCGTTCAGGGAGATCGCTGGCAGGCCATCAGAGACAGGGCCATCCTGGAAGTCTTCTACGCGAGCGGAATGAGAGTTTCAGAATTGGCGGATCTGCGAATGGATCAGATGAATTTAGACTTAGGCTATGTCCGCTGTATAGGCAAAGGACGCAAGGAACGCATTATTCCTTTAGGGCAAAGGGCTAAAGAGGCCGTTCAGGTGTATTGTGAGAGCGTTCGGGGAGATTTGCTGAAGTCCCGTCTTTCTTCGGATGTTTTCTTAACCCGGCTGGGCAGGAAAATCAGCCGGCAGAGTCTTTGGAAGATTGTTAAATTTTATGCCCGGAAAGCTCATATTAAGAAAGACATCAAACCACATACCTTGCGGCATACATTTGCAACGCATCTTTTGGAACACGGGGCGGATCTGCGTTCTGTGCAGGAAATGTTAGGCCATTCTGATATTTCTACGACCCAAATATACACACATGTTGACCGGGAGCGGTTGAGGAATGTCCACAAACATTATCATCCCCGCAGTTGAGTTTGAGCCGGAGAAGACAATCTTTATGCCCGGTTCCTCATGGCAGAAAAACGGCTTGCGAAAAGAGTCTTTATGAAAAGGATATCATGGCAAAAATTAGATAAGAATATCCAGCGCAGTATTGACTGTATTATTAAGGCGGGAAAGAGGCAGGGGACGCCTGTCTTTATAATCGGAGGGACTGTCAGAGATATCCTTTTAAGGAAAAAAAATCTGGACCTTGACTGCGTGGTCGAGGGGGATGCGGTAGCTTTGGCCCAGGCCGTAGCCAGGATGACGCGGGGGGAGCTGAAGGTTCATAAGCGTTTCACGACGGCGACAGTTAAAACGAAGGACGGTGTCAGTCTCGACTTTGCCATGGCCAGGGAGGAACATTATCCTCAGCCGGGAGCATTACCTGTTGTCAGGAAGGGCAGTATTTATACGGATTTGCGCAGGCGGGACTTTACGATCAATGCCATGGCTGTGGCTTTGTACGGAGACCAGAGTGAATCCGTCCTGGATATGTGCGGGGGGGTGGATGACTTGAGACAGAAGCGCATCAGGGTTTTGCATGACCGGAGTTTTCTGGATGACCCGACTCGCATGATCCGGGGGATCCGTTTTGAACAAAGGTTCCAGTTTAGCATCGAGCCCTGCACGATGAAGCTTTTTAAATCAGCCCTTCGGCTCAACGCTTTCGCTTCGGTCAAGCGTTCTCGCCTGTTTACGGAATTCCGCAAAGTCCTGAAAGAAGAAGATGTTGTCCGGTGTGTCAGCCGCCTTCACAGCTTAGGGTGTTTAAAGGTCCTTTTCCAAAACGCCCCTTTGTCGGTCAGTGTTTTGAAAAGGATTGAAGAAACGAGGGCGTGTCTCCCTCAGAACCTGGAACTCGGTGACGCGGATTGGACCCTGATTCGTTTGCTGGCCCTGATCTCAAAGATGACAGGGGGTCAAAGGGATAACATATTCCAAGAGATACCTTTATCCCGCAGGGAAAAAATTCTTTTACTTAACGGCCGAAAAACGCAACAGCTTATTCAGCAATTGTCGGTTAAAAAAATGCAATCCAGTGAGATTTATGCTATATTAAAACCTTTGGCTGTGGAAAATATTGTCTTTATTCGGTTGCTGACTTCGGTTAAGATAGTACGGGAGAGGATAGATTTTTATTTGACGGATTTGCGTTTTCTGATGCTTGAAATATCAGGAGATGATGTCAAGGAGATAACAGGAGGGCCGTCTTCCCAGGAGGTCGGCCGAGTTTTAAAAAGGCTGTTGTGGCAGCGGTTGAATGGGCATTATATAACCCGGGCCAGCCAGCTGGATTATGTGCGTCGTTGGAGTGCAGGCGTTAAGGAGATAAGCCGTGGGACGAATGCAAAAGGTCAATGAGTTAATGAAGCGGGAGCTCGGCAGCATGCTGCAGCGGGAGATGCGCGATCCCCGTTTGCAGTTTGTGACAATAACAGAGGTCAGTGTCAGCCCTGATCTGCATCATGCACGAATCAAATTCAGTGTTTTGGGGCAATCGGCTAACGTGGAAGATGTTACTGAGAGTCTGAATCATGCTGCCGGGTACATGAGACGGTTCATCGCGAAGAACTTACGTCTACGCTATACCCCTGAGTTGGAATTCATTTATGACCCCTCGATTGAATACAGCGTGAGGATCGAACAGACTTTGAAAGATATTGACAAGTTAGCCGCCGAGACAAAGGATGAATGCGAAATAACGGAAGACAGAGGGGGGCAGCAGGGTGGCGAATAAGAGCAATTCCTTTAAGGATATCAGCCGGGTTATGCAGAAGTATCATTCGTTTTTGGTGTGTACGCATATTAATCCGGATCCCGATGCCTTAGCGTCTCAGTGCGCTATTGTCCAAATACTTCGTCAACTGGGGAAGAAAGCTGTGGCCGTGAGCCCGGAACCGATCCCCAAACGTTTCCATTTTTTGCCGGGGGTGAAGCAGATCCGTCTGGCCTCTAAAGTAAAAAAATTCGATTTTGAAGTTGCTGTAATACTGGATTGTGGAGATTTCAACCGTATCGGAAGCATCCGTTCCTTGTTGCATCCTGATACGGTTTTGGTGAATATCGATCACCACGTTACGAACAGTTTCTTCGGAGGCTATAACTGCGTCATCCCGGAATCCTCTTCAACAGCAGAGCTCATCTATGATTTGCTCTCTGAAATCCCCTGCCGTCTGACAAAGAGTTTGGCACAGTTGTTGTACATCGGGATTTTGACGGACACGGGATGTTTCCGTTATGACAATACGACCCCGCATACGCACGAAGTGGCGGCCCGGCTGCTGCCTTTTGGCTTCTCTGCCAATAATTTGTACATTAAACTTTATGAATCGATTCCTCTCAACGATATTAAGAATTTTGCAAAACTTGTGACTTCTTTTGAAAGGCATTGTAAAGGGCAGGTTATCTGTCTTGTTTTATCTCAAAAGGATTTGCGTCGTTTTTCAGAAGAGTTTGACCTGCGGGATAAGATTTTCCGTTATTTCCGGGCCATTAAAGGCGTAGAAGTTATCGTCATCTTAACGGAAGAATCGAAGGGGCAAACGCGGGTGAATTTCCGGTCGCTTTCCAGAGTGAATGTCGCGTGGCTCGCCTATCAGTTTAACGGCGGGGGGCATAGCCGTGCGAGCGGATGTTTAGTGCAAGGTGCGCTTAAGAATACAAAGCGGCGTGTTCTGCAGGAGATACGCAAAGTCATTTGATGCGTCTGGGCAAGGAGTCTCACAACATGATGATTACAGAAGGGTAGTAAAGATGAAAGAAGATAATGGGTTGAATGGCTTTGTTCTCGTGAATAAACCTTCGGGTATGACCTCTCATGACGTCGTCGCCCGAGTCCGGCGGAAATTCCATATGAAAAGGGTTGGTCATGCCGGGACGCTCGATCCCTTGGCGACCGGGGTTCTGGTCATTCTGCTGGGCCGGAGCACGAAGCTTTTTAAAGAATTTGAATCTTATGATAAAGCTTACAAGGCGACGCTTATCCTGGGGACAAAAACCTCTACAGCGGATATAGAGGGCCAGGTCATTCAGCAGATGGATTATTCTTCCTTGACCCGTGAGCAATTCGAAAATATTTTGCCGGAATTCCGGGGGGATATTAAGCAGGTGCCGCCCATGGTTTCTGCCATTAAAGTCAACGGTAAGCGTTTGTACGAACTGGCCCGGAAAGGCATTCAGGTCAAGCGCGACCCCAGGCTTATTAAAATTCACGATTTGCAGCTGGTCAGTTTTGAGCCCCCCCGAGTGACGTTAAGTATTGAATGTTCTAAAGGGACATATGTCCGGCAGCTGGCAGAGGATATCGCCGAGAAACTTCATAATGTCGCTTGTATTGCCGAAATCGAAAGAACGAAAGTCGGCCCGTTCAGTATCACAGAAACCGTGTCGCTCGATGATTTAAGTCCTGAGCACATTAGAAATTGGAATAATTCCGCCCGTTAGCCTTTCCCGGGTGAGAGCCTTTAAGATGGACGTTTTATCCGGTCTAAGTCAAGATATAAAACAATACCCCAATCCGGTTATTGCTATTGGAATTTTTGACGGCCTTCACCGAGGGCATCAGCGCGTGATTCAGCGTGTCATCAGGCAGGCGCAAGAATGCCGCGGAACAGCCGTTGTCATGACCTTTTCTCCGCATCCTTTGCATGTTTTAAAACCTCAAAAAGCACTCCCGCTGATAACATCCCTGGAATTGCGCGAAAGATTATTAAAAAACATGGGGGTCCAGGTGTGTTGGCTTATTCGTTTCTCCAGAAATTTCGCCAGGATGTCCCCTACGAAATTTATAGAACAGTATTTCGTGAAGAAAATGTCCCCGCATACCGTCATTATCGGAGACGATTTCCGTTTTGGAAGAAACCGGATCGGAACATTAAGGCTTTTTGAACGGGCGGGGCAGAAATTCGGTTTTTCCGTCCAAACTGTGGCAACGGCCCGGGGGGAGAAAAAAAATATCAGCAGCACGGAAATACGACAGCATATTCTGGACGGCAGGCTTAGGGAGGTCGCGCGTCTTTTGGGCCGCCCTTTTGCTATACAGGGACATGTTGTCCCCGGAGATTGCCTGGGTCGTCAGTTAGGCTTTCCGACGGCCAATATCAGAAATCCCAGGCAGATTATCCCTGTGCCGGGGGTTTATATCGTTCATGTTCAAATTCACGATCAGATGCATGCCGGCATGGCTTATATCGGACGCCGGCCTTCGATTAAATCGCATGCGACTCTTAATATTGAAGTGAATATTTTTGATTTTAATGATGATATTTACGGAGAAGATATTATCATTTTTTTTCATAAAAAAATTCGTAATGAAAAAAAATTCCATTCCCGCCCCGCTCTTGTTCAAGAGATAACGTCCGATGAACTTAAGGCCCGCCGCTGGTTTTCAGACCATCAAGAAGACATCCTGTCTGTTCTTTGAGGGGCCCCGTCCTGTTTTTTTATCCATAATTAGAGAGAGATATGCCGTTAAGAGGGGGGATCTTTTTTCGTGGCGCCATTTTTTCCCGTTTTGAAAGGAGATGCCGTCATTCGTTCAAACTGTTGTTGGGGAAACGGCCATCAGTGGAAGAAATAATTTTGTGGATCATTAAACAAAGTGGAGGGGGATGACTTGGAGTGAGGAATATGTGCGACCCTATATCTAGTTGTCTGATGATTCCCATAATACAACTTATTGTATTGCAATAAAATAGAATATTTTGCTGTTGACGGGCAATGGCTTTTTAGTTATACTGGAATACAAAGTGGTGTAAAGTGGAGTATGGTGGAACATGCAGGCAGGGATTCATAAATGTTTTATGGAGAATATAATCATTCTATCGATCAAAAGGGCCGACTTATTTTGCCTGCGCGTTTTAGAGATGTCTGCAAAGAGTTTGGAATAGAAAAGTTTTTCCTTACCCGGGGACTGGATAAATGTATTTTCATGTTTGCAGAAGAGGAATGGAGGTCTCAGGAGAAGAAGTTCAAAAGTATGCCTTTTACTAAACAGGAAACAAGACAGTTTAACCGGCTGTTTTTTTCCGGGGCCGTGGATGTTTTTCCTGATAAACAGGGGCGTTTCATTATCCCTCCGTACCTCAAGACTTATTCCCATATAGAGAAGGATACGGTTATCATCGGGGTATCAAATAGAATTGAAATTTGGGATGCCAAAACCTGGAACGCTTTTTATAACAATCATTCTGAATCATTTGAACGTATTGCCGAGAATATGATCGAGTCTTCTTAGTCTTGGAATGGATATCGTGACAACAATTTGTAAAATATGAGTGAAATTATTAATGGTCGACGTAGGTTATTTCTCACAGATTGATATGAATAAAGAAAAATCAGGGCATGTCCCGGTTATGTTGAAAGAGGTTATGGATTATTTGCATTTGCCTCCCGGCGGGTGTTTTGTAGATTGTACTCTGGGTTTGGGCGGTCATTCCGTAGCGGCGGCGACTTGTCTGGGGGCGGGAGGCCTTATCATAGGAATCGACCGCGACAATGATTCCCTGAAAGTTGCGAAGGAGAGTCTGGACCGGTTCGATATTCATTGTGATTTTGTGCATGAAGATTTCCGGAAAATCGACCAGATACTTGATCGATATGATGTGAATAGAATTGACGGAATTCTTTTTGATTTAGGAATATCCAGTTATCAAATGGACAATCCGGAACGAGGGTTCAGTCTGATGGCGGAAGGACCTTTGGATATGCGGATGGACCAGGAATCGGCTTTTTCCGCTTATGATTTGATTAATTCTCTTTCTGAAAAAGAATTGTCCACAATTTTAAAGATATATGGAGAAGAAAGGCTTCATAATCGTATCGCAAAATTTCTTGTAGAAGAAAGAGGCCATCATCCTATTGAATCGACCAGTGAATTGAAAAATATTGTTCTAAAGGCTCTGCCGGCAAGATACCGAAGACAGAAAATTCATCCTGCCACCAGAACGTTTCAGGCTTTTCGGATTGCTGTTAATCGTGAGCTGGAATCCCTGGAGATTGCTTTAGAGAAGTGCGTGGGATATCTGAACCCGGGGGCCAGGATTTGTGTGATATCTTTCCATTCACTGGAAGACAGGATCGTAAAACAAAAGTTTAAAATATTGAATCAGCATGGTCTTCTGAATATTGTGACAAAAAAACCTTTGCGTCCATCCCAGGAGGAAACCTCGGAGAATGTCCGTGCCCGCAGCGCACGGCTGAGGGTGGGGGAACGGGCCTAAAAATTTTTAGAAAAGGTATAAATATGAGACTTGTCAAATCGATACAAATTATGTCAGCCGTAACGATCCTTTCGTTGATTTATACACATTTACAGATGCAAATTTTCGATTATGCTTACCAGGGAAAAAAGCAGGAGAAGGAAATCACGCATCTGAAAGGTGAGAATGGATATGTGCTGTACAATATTATGCAGTTGAAATCTTCACTTCACCTGGGAGTAAAGTTGCTGTCCGATAATTCAGACTTTCAATTCAGCGACAATGATAATATCGTGAAACTGGTGACGACAGAATCGTTTGAGGTTGAGAACAGGGAGCCGCTCAGCCAAAATGAACCTGTCAATTCACTCCTGAGTTTCCTCACAGTCAAATCCGAGGCCGAAGCGCGATCTCTTGAAAAAAGTCGTGTCATCCGGCCGTGGCGCAAAGCACGTTGATCATTTTGGAGAAGATGCTTGCGGACGGCCGGTTTCCAATATGGACTCTAATATTGCAACTGATTTAAGGCCGAGAACGACAACAAACTATTTTCAGAATTTGTGTCCGGGATCAAACGGTGTACATTCGTAAACGAATCTTACGTTTCATTGCTATCTTTTTATTCCTCATTGCCTGTCTGCTTTATTTTTCCCTCCGTTTGGTCCTGATGCAGGTCTTTCGCTCGACGCATCTGGCGAATTTGGCTGCGAAGCAGCATAATCACTTTATTAAATTGGAGCCCATCCGGGGGACGATCTTTGACAGGCGTTTAAGGCCTTTGGCGGTTAATATGGCCGCCTATTCCTTGTTTGCCAATCCCCGGAGCATGAAGGAAAAAGACAAAGAGAGGGCTGTCAGGGAATTGGTGCGTTTGACGGATTTGGAGGAGTCTTTTATCCGCCAACGGCTTGACCGGGATAAATATTTTGTCTGGCTTTATCGGAAAATGCCTACGGATGTGGTGGAGCAGATCAAGGCGCTGGATATCCCTGGGTTGGATTTCCTGCGGGAAAGCAAGCGGTATTACCCTAACCGCAATTTAGCTTCTCACATTATCGGTTTTGCCGGTATGGATAATGTCGGGTTGGACGGCCTGGAATTAAAATATGACGAAGTCCTGAAAGGTAAAGAGGGCTGGGCACAGATTTTAAGAGACGCCAGACAGCGGGATTTGTTAATAGAAAAGGCTTATTCTCCTCCGCAGGACGGATTTAATCTGGTGCTTACGATTGACGAAACTATTCAATATATCGCGGAGCGCGCTTTGGAGAAAGCCTTTCAGCAGAACAAGGCTAAAGGGGCAACAATTATTGTTATGGACCCTCGTACGGGGGAAATTCTGGCCTTAGCGAACCGCCCGACTTATGATTTGGAGAATTTTACCAAGAGCATCCCGGAACAACGGACCAACCGGGCCATAGCCTATGTTTATGAACCGGGTTCAGTCTTTAAGATTGTGACGGCTTCGGCGGCTTTGGAAGAGAATGTTTTTGATGAAGATGATGAGATCTTTTGTGAGAACGGGGCTTATCGCGTCGGAAATCATATCCTGCATGATCATCATCCTCACGGGACGTTGACATTCCAAGGGGTGATAGAACAGTCCAGTAATATTGGCACAACAAAAATTGCCCAGAAGTTAGGCCCGGAACGCGTCTATAAATACGCCCGTTTTTTTCATTTTAGTCAAAAGACCGGAATAGACCTGGGGGGAGAGGTGGCGGGTGTTTTATCTCCCCCTGCCAGTTGGTCCAAAACCTCTATCGGGGCGATTCCCATAGGCCATGAAGTGTTGGTGACCCCCTTACAGCTTGTTTGCGCTGTCTCGTCTATTGCGAATGGCGGGATCATGATGAAGCCCTTTGTGGTAAAATACATTAAAGACAGTAAGGATGAATTGATCCAGGAATTTTATCCGGAAATTATGGACCGGGCTGTTTCCTCTAAGACAGCCGAAAGAATGAAAGCCATACTGACGGGAGTTGTTGAAAATGGTACCGGCCGGCGGGCTAAAATAGACGGGATAACAATCGCCGGAAAGACAGGCACGGCGCAGAAAGTTATCAACGGCCAATATTCTCATTCAAAATTTTTTGCCTCATTTATCGGTTTTGGCCCGGTGGAAGATCCCCGGGTTGCCGCTGTTGTTGTTTTTGATGAGCCGCATCCGAACCATTACGGCGGGACGGTGGCCGCCCCTGTTTTTAAGGAAATGATCATAGATACGATAAAATATTTAAGGACGTTGAATCCTTCTTGAGAAAGTCATGCTGCTCTCAGATCTTATAAAAGATATTGTCGAGGCAAATTCCATCCCAGAGGGGATCCCTGTGGATGTTCAGGACATATATTCAGATTCAAGACAAGTCAGGCCCGGCAGTCTTTTTGTGGCCCTGCCCGGGACGCAAAAACACGGAAAACAATATATTGCTGAGGCCGTTCAAAGAGGAGCCCGGGCTGTCATGACAGGGGCAGGGGACGGGGTTCCGGAAAGTTCTGTCCCTGTGATTCAGGTCGCCGATCTTTCTTCCTGTTTAAAGAAAATGTTGGTGCGTTTTTACGGGAAGGATATTGAACGCCTGAATATGATCGGGGTGACAGGAACAAACGGCAAGACCACCGTAACCTTTTTGCTGGAATCTGTATTTAGACAGGCGGGGAAACGTTGCGGGGTTGTCGGAACGATCAATTACCGTTTTGCAGAAAAGGTCTGGCCGGCCAAAAACACCACTCCAGGCCTCGTGGAGAATTTTCATTTTTTGTCGGATATCGCCCGACAGGGCGCCGATGCTTGTGTCATGGAAGTGTCGTCCCATGGATTAGACCAGGGCAGAGTCGAAATGCTTGATTTTTCCAATGCTGTTTTGACGAATGTGACCCAAGACCATCTGGATTATCATAAGGATATGGAGACCTATTTCCAGGCTAAGGCGAAACTGTTTGTACAGTTATCCCCAGAAAAGTGCGCCGTTGTTAATGGGGATGATTCTTATGGTCAAAGGCTTTTATCCATGATCAAATGCCGCAGCAGGACATACGGCCTTAAGAATGCCGCAGATGTGAACGCCAGGGACATAGCGTTGACTCTCGAAGGGATTCGCTGTACGGTTCAAAGCCCGGAAGGGACATTTGCGCTGCGTTCGGTTCTTATCGGCCAGCACAACGTTTATAATATTCTTGCGGCTTGCAGTGTCTGTCTCGAACAAAAGGTCCCTGTGTCTGATATTCAGGCCGGCATTGAGGGATGTCCGGTTGTTCCGGGGAGGATGGAATCAATCCGTTGTGGACAGGATTTTTATGTTTTTATCGACTATGCGCACACAGAAGACGCGCTGAGTCATGTTCTGCGGTCTGTTAGGTCCGTCGCTTCTTCAAACATCATTCTGGTTTTCGGCTGCGGGGGGGACCGGGATCAGGGAAAGCGTCCTAAAATGGGGCAGGTCGCTTCTCTTTGGGCTGATAAAATTATTGTGACAAATGATAATCCGCGGACCGAAGATCCCGGGAAGATTGTTGCTCAAATTGTCAACGGATTCTCTCATGACCGATACGAAGTTATTATGGACAGAACCACGGCTATTGAAGCCGCCATCCATCAGGCTCACAAGGGGGATGTTGTTCTGATCGCAGGAAAAGGTCATGAGACCTATCAGATTTTTGGCACCCAAACCGTTCCTTTTGATGAAGCTGGTATCGTTAGACATTGTTTGCAGAAGCGGGGATGTTCAAAGTTATGAATTTTTTTCCTGGGACGATAGAGGATAAGCGCAGATGCCGTCCAAAGACAAATTGACGATCAGGGAAATTTTAGAGGCGGTTCAGGGGCAGCTGCTGGCCGGGGAGGAAACTCTGCGTGTTAACAGGATTTCCATTGACAGCCGAACGCTCCGGAGAGGAGCGTTGTTCCTGGCGATTAAAGGACAGAATTATGATGGGCATGATTTTATCCGCCGTGCCGTCCGACAAGGGGCCAGGGCCGTTATCGTATCCAGAACAATAAAAATAAAAGATTTTCCCGGAACGACTGTTATCAAAGTTCCCAATACCGTGACGGCCTTGGGCCAGATTGCCCGTCTTTATCGGCGGAAATTCCGGATTCCCGTGATTGCCATTACGGGCTCTGCCGGTAAAACAACGACGAAGAATTTGCTCGCAGCCATCCTGAAGACACGCAAGAGAGTGTTGGTCAACCAGGGGTCTTTTAATAATCATATCGGGGTTCCGTTGACATTATTAAAACTCAAAGCGGCTCACCAGATCGCCGTGCTTGAACTGGGAACAAATCAGCCGGGAGATATCCGGTGGCTTACAGCGGTTTGTGAGCCGGATGTCGCGTTATACACCAATATCGGAGAATCCCACTTGCAAAGATTAAAAAGTCCGCGGCAGGTCTTTAAGGAAAAGAGTCAACTCATTAAAGGGCTGCCTGCCAAAGGGCGGATTATTATTAATAATGATGATAATTATCTAAAAAAATTACATGAGCAGGCAAATAATGATAAAATTATCTCTTACGCGATCAGGAGCCCCGCGGATTACCGGGCAAACGCTATCGAGAAGGTTAAAAAAGGACAGGGGGTGCGTTTTAAAGTCAATCGGCGCAATGCGGTGTCTCTTCATACCCCGGTCTTAGCCAATGTCTATAATTGTTTGGGAGCCATTTCTTGTGCCAGGCTTTGGGGGATTTCCTATAAAGACATCCGGAAAGCGCTCAACACTTACCGGTTTACTAAACAACGGCAGAGTGTAGAGCATATCGGCCGCCTTTGGCTGATTGATGATTCCTATAATGCCAATCCCGTATCCATGCGGAGTGCGGTCACGACTTTGCATGATTTTCCGGCTGGCGGCAGAAAAATTCTTATTTGCGGGGACATGCTGGAATTAGGGGGACAGTCGAAAGCCCTTCATCAGAAGATGGGGGATTTCATTGCCCGGCACGATATCGATTTTGTTTTTGCTTTTGGCCCGATGTCTTTCTATCTGGCCGAGCGTATCAGGAAAAAGAACAAAGCAACCTTTATTGCGCATTTTCTTTCTCTGTCTGCGCTTCACCGTCAATTGATACGCCGCATAAGAAAGGATGATGTGCTGCTTATCAAAGCTTCAAGAGGAATGCATCTGGAGTCTACCGCTGAATTTGTCCGGAATCATTCCTCCTGAGAGAGCCAAGACCCCGTAGCTTGCTGCGGGGAGTTTTGGACGGTCTCATTTATGTAAGGACCTAAAGACATGTTTTATTATTTTACCCAGTTAAGAGACGTCTTTTTCTTTTTTAATATTTTTAAGTACATTACGTTCCGCGCAACCATGGCCGCCGTGACATCTTTTTTTATCTGCATTATTGCTGCTCCCATTTTAACAAGGTTTTTTCATCAATGGCGTATCAGAGAACATGCCCGGCGGAAGGATTGCCCGGGGTTAGCGTCCTTCCATGAACAAAAAGAGGGTATCCCGACGATGGGAGGGATTTTCATCATCGGAAGCATTGTGATTTCTGTCCTTCTGTGGGCGGATATTACGAATCGTTATATATTACTGTCGTTGTTTACCGGGCTGTATCTGGCGATCTTGGGCTTTGTCGATGATTATGTCAAATTGACGAGGCCCGGACAGCACGGCATCCGGGCCAGGACAAAATTATTGTGGCAGATTCTTTTGGGGTGCTTCATCGGGTCTTACGTCTTTAACAATCCGGACACGTCTCCTCATTTTGCCAGCCGCTTGGATTTCCCGTTTTTGAAGAATTTGGTTATTAGCCTGGGATGGTTTTATGTCCCTTTTATTGCTTTGGTCGTTATCGGAACGAGCAATGCCGTCAACCTGACCGACGGCCTGGACGGGTTGGCCATCGGCTGTGTGCTTATCGTGAGCGGGACGCTGGCTGTTTTAAGTTATATCACGGGAAACATTAATTTCAGTCAATATCTTTTTGTCCCTTATGTCCCCAATTCCGGGGAGTTGACTGTTTTTTGCTCTGCGATTGCCGGTGCCAGCTTAGGATTTCTCTGGTTTAACTGTCATCCCGCGACCATATTTATGGGGGATACGGGGTCTTTGGCTTTGGGAGGCTGTCTGGGGGTTATTGCCGTATTTATCAAAAAAGAGTTGTGGCTGATTTTATTAGGAGGTATTTTTGTCATTGAAGCTTTATCGGTTATCTTTCAGGTTGCGTCATTTAAATTGACGAAAAAAAGAATTTTCAAAATGGCCCCGTTGCACCATCATTTCCAATTATCAGGGTGGAATGAATCTAAAATTATCATCCGGTTCTGGATCATTGGAATCATTCTGGCTTTAATCACGTTAGCATTATTAAAAATTAGGTAAATGGATTTATCAGGGAAAAAAGTATCCGTCTTAGGCGCAGCCAAGAGTGGGTTGGCTGCCGTAAGGCTGTTATGCCGGCAAGGCGCGCAGGTTTCGATATCCGAACAGGGGGGAATGGAGAAATTCCCTGCTGATTTCCTGGCCTGGGCTGAACAGCAAGGTGTCCGTGTCGAAGTCGGCGGACATTCCGACGGGTTTTTATCGGGGAGTGACCTGATCGTCTGTAGCCCCGGGGTCCGTTATGATGCCCCTCCTTTGCTTTGGGCGCGTGAACAAAATATAAAAATATGGGGGGAGATTGAACTTGCCTTTCGTTTTTGTCCCAAGCCCGTTATTGCCGTTACCGGCAGCAACGGGAAAACGACCACCGTCACTTTGATTACGGAAGTCCTTACAGCGGCGGGGCTGCGGGCGACCTTATGCGGCAATGTCGGAATCCCTTTTTCTGACTGCGTGATGGACCTGGCGGCAACCGATTTTGTTGTCTTGGAAGTGAGCTCTTTTCAGCTTGAGACCATAGAGCGTTTTCGTCCCTTTATAGGAGTCTGGCTGAATTTTAGCCAGAATCATTTAGACCGCCATAAGGACCTGGATGAGTATTTCACGGCTAAACAAAGGTTGTTTGAAAATCAGACAGCCCGGGATTTTGCCGTGTTAAATTATGGTTGTCAGAAACTGCGCCTTTTAGCAGAGTCTCTGCCAGCGGAGGTCGTATTTTTTGATCATTCGGGGAAGCCGGAAGAGGAAAAGGTGTCCAACCCGAACTGGAAAGCCGTTCTTGCGGTCTCCCGTATCCTGGACATCCCTGAAGAAGTGGCGCTTAATGTTTTCAGGTCTTTCCCGGGGGTGGAGCACCGGTTGGAATTTGTCCGGAACTGGCATGGCGTAGAATTTGTGAATGATTCTAAAGCCACGACGGTTGAAGCGGGGCGTTGGGCCTTAGAAAGCATTGATAAACCTATTATCCTTTTATGCGGCGGCCGTGATAAGAATCTTGACTACTCTGTGTTGTCCGAACTGGTCCGGAAAAAAGTGAAGAAAATGATTGCTTTTGGTGAAGCGAAAGAAAAATTTTTTCAGACGTTTGAGGCCGTCGTGAACCTGGAAAGAACGGCCACATTAAGAGATGCTGTCTTATGCGCACAGGAAGCCGCCGCGGAAGGGGATTGTATCCTGCTCAGCCCCATGTGCGCCAGTTTTGATATGTTTAAAAATTTTGAGGAGCGGGGAACGGTCTTTAAACAGATTGTCCATGAAATTGAATAGGGCGGACTATGAGAGAACTCAGAATATCTATTGCGACAATTACAATGCTGCTGATTTTCTTGGGGATAACGATGATCTATAGTTCGAGCGGAATTTACGCCATGCAGGTTTTGGGGGACAGACTGCATTTCCTGAAACGGCACCTGTCTTTCGTTGTGATCGGTTTTATCCTTTCTCTGGCAAGCATGTCCCAGGACTACCGGGATTTAAGACAATACGCCAAGCCGCTGTTGCTGTTTTCTGTATTGCTGCTGGTCCTTGTTTTAGTGCCTGGAATCGGAGTCTCCAATTACGGTGCGCAACGATGGTTTAGGCTGGGACCGATTCATTTCCAACCTTCGGAGATGACAAAAATCTGTGTCTTAATCTATGTCGCTGACTTTCTAGTCCGTAAGCAGCATGAAATAAAAAATTTCCGGAAAGGATTCCTGCCCTTGTTATTGGTCTTAGGGGTTATATCGCTGCTTATCTTAAAACAGCCGGATCTGGGGAGCATGCTGCTGATTTTTACCGTAAGCCTTATTATGATTTTTATCGCCGGGACGCGGCTGCGATATCTTTTTTCCCTTGTTTTATTAAGTTTGCCGGCTTTTTATGTGCTGGTTGTTCGAGTCCCTTACCGATGGAGAAGAATCGTGGCTTTCCTTGATCCCTGGCAGGATGTTCATGGGGCGGGATTTCAGCTTATTCAGTCCCAGCTGGCCTTTGGCAACGGCGGATTGTGGGGGGTGGGGCTGGGGAAAAGTGTGCAGAAATTGTTTTATTTGCCGGCCGCTCATACGGATTTTATTTTATCCATTATTGGCGAGGAGCTTGGTTTTGTCGGTGCATTTAGTGTTATTGCTCTGTTTATTTGTTTTATCTGGCAGGGGGCACGGATTGCCAAGCGTACTTTAGATCCTTTCGGATATTACCTCAGTATAGGGATAGTTTCTCTTATTGGCCTGCAGGCTGTTATAAATATCGGGGTGAGTATCGGGGCTCTGCCGACCAAAGGCCTGCCGTTGCCGTTTATCAGTTACGGCGGGTCCTCGCTTGTTTTTAATATGATCGCCGTTGCGCTGTTATTAAATATTTCAAGAATTGAGGATCATTAACCCGAAAGGCGTCCGAGGAGTTTGTTTAAGAAAAGATATGGAATGAAGGGAGAGCCTTTTTGTCCGAACAGAGAGATAAGATGACTTTTGCCCTTGCGGTATCCGGCAGCGGAGGGCATATTATCCCGGCTGTTAAAGTCGCCGAAGAACTGATAGCTTGGGGGCATTCTGTCGTGTTGACAGGTGATTTCAGGTCTTTCGCGTCTTTAATTGAAAGGAAAGGTCTGCAGGGTTTTCCGCTCGATGTCTGCGGATATTCAGGCCGCTCTCCCTTGAGTGTCATAAAGTTTTTGTATAAAATGCTAAAATCTTTTTTTCATGCTTTTCATCTGCTGCGTTCCCGGCGGCCTGATTGTGTTATCGGTTTTGGGGGATACGGGAGTGTCCCTGCGGTGCTGGCGGCTGTCGTTCAACATATCCCCACACTGATTCATGAGCAGAATGTCTATCCGGGGAAGGCGACACGTCTTTTGAGGCATTTTGTCCAGAAAATTGCCGTCAGTTTTCAAGAAACACAGCGTTATATCCCTTCCAAGACTGTCTTGACGGGCTGTCCCGGGCACACGCCGCAAGGCCCCTATGACACGAAACAAATTTTAGATGGGCTTGGGTTAAAAGAAGGGCTTTATACGATCCTTGTTTTGGGAGGGAGCCAGGGGAGCCAGCGTATTAACAACTGCTGGCTGCAGAGCGTTCCTTTTCTTTTGCAGCGCATGGACTACCAGGTCATTCACATAGCCGGGGAAGCCAACTATTCCCAGGTCCTTTCAGAATACCGGCGGTGGAAAGTTTCTGCTTGTGTCCTGCCGTTTTACGAACATATGGATCAGATCTATTGTGTCTCCCAGGCCGTCATCGCACGGGCGGGAGCGGCTTCGGTGACCGAGTTTCTCAGTTTTCAGCTTCCGGCTATCCTGGTGCCTTACCCGTATGCCGGCGGCCATCAAATGGAGAATGCTAAGGTCTTGAGAGATGCGGGACTGGCCACGGTGGTCGAAGAGAAACAGTTATCCAAAGAGGCCTTAGTGACCGCGGTAGAAACATTAAGGCGGTCGACGCAAACCCGGGGAGCGCGGGATTTTTCTGCGAGGCCGGGCGCCGGGGAAAAACTTGCGGACGAAATTCTGCAATTCGCGGGAAAATCATTAGATTAGAATTTCAGCGGCATCACTGAAAAAAACAAAAGGCAGGTCTATGGGGCAACACTATCATCTTATAGGTATTGGCGGTATTGGAATGGCGGGGCTGGCTTCCTTGCTGCTGTCTCAGGGGGTTAAGGTTTCCGGCTCCGATGTTAAGGAAAGCGCTTTGATTCAAACGTTGAGGGAGAAAGGAGCTGTTATTGCTATCGGGCACGATGTCGGGCATATTGAGCAACCGGACTATGTCGTTTTTTCTTCAGCCATAAAAGCGGATAACCCGGAGCTCCTGGCGGCCCGGACGCAGCATATTCCGGTTTTAAAAAGAGCGCAGCTGCTTGCCCAGATGATGGACGGGCATACGGGGATTACGGTTGCCGGGGCTCACGGGAAGACAACAACAAGTTCCATGGTCGCGCATCTGCTGATCCGGTCCGGGTTAAAACCGACCGTCGCTGTCGGCGGCATGATCCGGGACCTGGATGCAAATGCGCTTCTTGGAGAAAGCGGTTATTTTGTCGCTGAGCTCGATGAAAGCGACGGGTCGTTTCTGCTGTTCCATCCGAAGGTTTCCGTTGTCACAAATATAGATTATGAACATATTGATTATTACGGTTCCTGGGAGCATATTCTGCAATCCTATAAAAAGTTTTTAAATCAAACTCAGCCCGAGGGAACTCTGATTGTCTGCGGGGAGGATGAGCGCCTGCAGGAGTTGTTGCCGGCGGTTGACCGCGACCGTCTGATTTATGGATTCCAGCCCCGGCATGACCTTTATGCCCAAAACATCCAGTTCGATACGGAAGGACTGGCTCAGACACGTTTCACCTGCGTAACGGATCAAGGGGCTTTGGGGGAGGTGGTTTTGCCGACCTTGGGAAGACATAATGTTTTAAATGCTTTAGCCTGTGTTGGGGTCGGCATAAAGATCGGTTTGGATTTTTCAGCTATTTCCAGCTCTCTGGCATCCTATCCTGGTGTTAACAGGCGTCTGCAATTAAAAGGAAGGGCCAAGGAGGTCTGTATTTACGATGATTACGGCCACCACCCCACGGAAATAAAAGCGGTCTTAAGCGCTGCCCGGTTTCTGAAAAATAAGAGGTTGATCACTGTCTTTCAGCCTCACCGATATTCCCGCACACAATTTTTGTTCCATGATTTTGTGCAGGCCCTGAAACAATCTGATATATTGATTGTGACGGATATCTACGGAGCAAGTGAGGTCCCGATCGAAGGCGTAAATTCGGAAGCTTTGGTCGCGAGCATGAAACAGGCGGGAAATCAAAATGTCTGTTTTTTGCCGCAGAACGAAATCGTTGATTATTTATTGGACTTTGTCAGGGCAGGGGATGTTGTTTTGACTTTAGGCGCAGGGGACATTTACAAGGCGGGGGAGCGTTTGCTTACGGCTCTCCGGGAGACATAATATAACGGATAAAAAGAAAGCTCGGGGGATTTTATGACACATTCAATGGCCAAACAAATGGGACGGGTCGGAGTGCTTATGGGGGGGCCTTCTTCCGAAAGAGAGATTTCGATGAAGTCCGGTAAAGCTGTTGTTTCCGCCTTGGAGGAGGCCGGATGTGATGTCGTTAAGATTGTTATCGACTCGACGGAGGAAGAGCCGCTCATCCGTGCCATAAGGAACGAGGCCGTTGAGATAGCTTTTATCGCCTTGCATGGCGCTTTTGGCGAAGACGGCACCGTACAGAAAATGCTGGAAATGCACCATATCCCTTATACCGGGTCGGGGTCCCGGGCCAGTCATTTGGCGATGAACAAGGTGCTGACCTTCCGGCAACTGCGTGAGGAAGGGCTCCCTTTTCCCGCCCATGTTATTTTGACGCAGGGGGAAAAGGGAGATTTTCCTCAGCTCGCCGGTGATTTAAAGGGCCCTCCGTTGGTTGTCAAGCCGGCGGCTCAAGGGTCGAGCATCGGTATCAATATTGTCTCCGATCCCCCGCAATATGAAGAGGCTGTCCGGCAGGCTTTTGAACTGGATGATGAAGTCCTGGTTGAAGCCTATGTCCCGGGGAAAGAAATTACCTCCGGGGTTTTAGGCGAAGAAGCCTTGCCCTTGGTCGAGATTCGGCCGCGGACCGCTTTTTTTGACTTTCAGGCTAAATATCAACCGGGCATGACGGATTACATTGTCCCGGCAGAAATATCGCCTGATGCCGCAAGGCATATTCAGGAGTTAAGTTTACGGGCGTTCCGGGGGATGGGCTGTCAGGATTTTGCCCGCATGGATTTTATCCTCGGACCCGATGACCGTCCTTTTTTTCTTGAAGTGAACACCATCCCCGGATTTACGGCAACGAGTTTGCTGCCCATGGCGGCCCGGGAGGCGGGTTATTCTTTCTCTGAGCTTTGTCTGCAAATCCTTGTTCTTTCTCAAAAAAGAAATAAGGTTGTGTTTTCGACTAAAAACATGTAAATTATACCAAGTTTATTTTATTGACGAACTGTTTATGAAAAAGGATAGAAATTTTTATGGCCAGAAAACGAGTAAAAAAAGAACCTAAAAGCAATAAGATCATAAAAAACACCATCATAACTATTCTTATCCTTTTCGTTGTTTTTTTCTGTGGAGAAAGAATCTGGTGGTTCCTAAAGCATGCGGAGATTTTTACGATTAAAGATATTCAGAAAGAACCCTCCTTGCAGTTCGTCCGTTCCCAGACGCTCGATCAGATCATGGGGGAAAATATCTTCTCAGTCGATCTGCGGTCCATTCAGAGACGGCTGCAAAGACAATTCCCGGAAGTCGATAAGCTGCGGGTCAGCCGGAAATTTCCTGACACGATTTGTCTGTCGGCAAGGAAAAGGGAGCCTTTTGCCGTCCTTATGAGTCATCAGCATGAAATATTGCTGGATGAGGACGGGTATGTCCTTTCATTCGATACTCTTCCTTCCTCGAGATATCCGGTCATCCAGGGGTTTTCCGGACAAACGAAATTTGTTCTAGGTCGGCCTCTCCGCGGAGAGGCCATTCACCTGGCGTTGAAAATCATTGCGGAAATCCGCGCGCAAGACCCGGCGTTCGACTGGCCTTTATCCCAGATAGATATCAGTAATTTGTCACAGATCACCTTGTTATTCTCGAATGACTTGACCATTATTTTTGACAGAGAACATGTCCCGCAAAAAGTGCAGACATTAGCCGTCCTTCTGCATCAAGGAAAGCTGGATTATCAGAATATTAATTATATCGATTTAAGACTCAAGGATCCCATCATCAGTTATGTCAAGCAAAAATAGTCTATAAAAGAGGAAATGATGTTAAAAAATATTATCGGAGAAAAATCGTTTTGCGGTTTAGATATCGGGGCCCAGTCCATTAAAGCCAGTTTGCTGAAAGCCGGGGAACAGCATAAGCCTCAACTATTGGGTGTTTACGAAATTAGAACATGCGGCTTTAAAGAAGACTCTATTACGGATTTGGGAGAATTCTCTGACTGTGTCCATCAGGCCGTTTCTGGGTTGAGTAAAAAGACCGGGGTGAAAATCAAGGACGTTCGTCTGGGCATCAACGGAGAACTGATCAACCAGAGACTCGCCGCTGCTGTGATTCCGCTGTTAGAAAGAGGCACGAAGATTATCGGGCAGAAAGATGTGAAAAAAGTCCAGTCACAGGCGAAACTGCTGGGAGTCAATATGGATGAAGTCATCTTGCATGAGATTCCCCAGTACTATAAGGTGGATGACGTGAACTTGGCGCTGAATCCCGTCGGGCTGTACGGACGCAAGCTCGAAATTCATACGTTAATCATCACGGTCCATAATACGATTTTGAAGAATATCGTCAAAGGCGTCAATCAGGCCGGTTATGATGTGAATCAATTGTTGTTATCAACGATTGCTTCGGCAGACGCATGCCTCACCCAGTTTCAGAAACGACAGGGTTGTGTCCTCATTGATATCGGTTTTGCCATCACCAATATTCTCGTGTTTAAAGAAGAAAAAGTTAAGAAGCTTATGTCCATGAACTGGGGGGGGAGGCACATCACCCAAAGCATATCCCGGAAATTAAATATTCCTTTTGATCTGGCTGAAGAGATTAAAAAATCCTATGCCTCGGCTGTTGAGTCCGACCGCGGACGGGATGAAGAAATATTGATTAAAAAGGAAGACGGGTATGCCCCGGTCAAAAGGGATGCTATTATTCAGGCCATTGAACCCAATATCCGTAAATTTGTTGCAACGGTTGCAGATTTTTTGAATACCGGAGAAATCGGTTCGCAATTAAATAGCGGTATTATTATGAGCGGCGGGGGGGCGTTGTTGCCCGGCCTTCCTGAATGTGTTGAAGAGCACATCCGGCTGCCTGTCAAAATAGGCAGCATCAGGATTTCTTCCCGGCGATTGCATAATGCAGCTAAATTTATTGCCGCCATAGGGTTAGCGCAGTCTGGGATATATAAGGCCTCTGGCGACGGGGGCAATAGTGACGGAAAATCATACGGAGCGGCAAGAATTGCGCAGAAGGTCAAAGAAATTTATTTGGACTATTTTTAAAAGATTTATTTGTCAAAATTCCTGTTTTTTCTCTTGGAAAGATTGAAGCTGATTTCCTTGAGGATTAATCTTAACCTGTTCATCCCATTGAAGATATACAACATCCAAAAGGAATTGAGCAACAGGAGTACGACAATAAGGCGGATGTTGATCACCAGCTGGATGAGCAGATGTTCGGAATTGTCGACAGAAAGAGGACTGGGCAGGATAAAGGCTCTTATGGTATTATAGAAGAAAGTAAAAAATATGATGACGAGTACGAATTCGAAAAAAATAATGAAAAAATGTCGCATCATCCAACGGGCGCAAAGGTTATCAATGTGACGGACTCTGGACATAAAATCTTGGAAGGACATAATAACTCCTTGAGAAGTAAGGTAAGAATTAAAATTTATCCTTGTATCATTTTTTGTTTATTATACAATATAATATTAATACACACAGAGTGCAACCTTTTTGATGAAAATCGTTTACAATACCAAATCCTATGAATAGATTCAGTCTCATAAAAATATTCATTCTGATCGCATTGCTTTCATCGAGTTTAAGTTGCGGTGAAAAGCCGATTGAAGACGGCGTTCACCGGACATACTACAAGAACGGCAAATTACAGGATGAATACACATATAAGAATGGAATCCGGCACGGTCGTTTTCGGGAATTTGATGAAAGCGGGAATCTGATTCGGGAAGGAGTCATCCAAGGCGATCAGGTTCAGCTAACTGACTATTCTTATTATTATGATGGCGGATTAAAATCTCTTACGACGTTCCTTAATGGCAAGAAAGAAGGTGTTGCCAAGAATTTTTATGAATCCGGAGCCGTGCATATCGAATCAAACTATAAAAACGACAAGATGGATGGAAGCATGAAAGAATTTGCTGCCACAGGGACATTATTGGTTGAGAAGGTTTATAAAGATAATAAGTTAAACGGAATTTATCGGCAATATATTGACGGACAGGTGCGTTACGAAAAGACTTATGGCCATGATAAGCTTAACGGTGTGAGTAAGGAATATTCCAAGGACGGACAACTCCTTTTTGAGCGGACATACAAAAATGATGTTTTAGAAGGTGTCACGAAGGAATATGATAATTCAGGCCAGGTCGCCCATGAGACCGTTTATGTCAACGGGCAAGTTGCCATTGAGCGGGAATTTTATGAAGATGAGACAGTGATGCGGGAGACTTACTTGGAAGCCGGTAAGTCTGTTAAGATTAAGGAATATTACCCCAGTGGGGCCATTATGAGAGATTTAGAGCTGCAGGACGGGCGCACGACGGCGATTAGTGAGTTCTATGAGAATGGCGCGGTCATGTATAGAAAATACTATGATAACGGAATCCTTATCAAGACCGAAAAATATGATCCTTTCGGTAATTTCCTTAATGCCAATAACGGACGAAACTGAAATTTGATTTTTTCCGCTGTAATATTTCTTCCCTAACCAATCCCCCTTTTGCTTGTGGATTTATTATTCCGCAAGAAAGAACATGGATTTTTTTAGTCATAAACACAAACAGATGGTCGAGCAGCAGCTTAAAAAGCGGGGGATAAGGAACACCCGTGTCCTGGAAGCTGTCCTTAAAGTGCAAAGACACGAATTTGTGCCGGAGAGTGCGAGGAAATATGCTTACGAAGATTATCCTCTGGATATCGGATACGGCCAGACGATTTCGCAGCCTTACATAGTGGCTTTTATGACAGAGGTTCTTGAATTAGAGAGTCATGACAGGGTTTTGGAAATAGGTGCGGGTTCGGGGTACCAGGCTGCCGTACTGGCGGAATTGGTCCAAGAAGTTTACTCGGTCGAGGTCGTGGAACCTCTATTGCAATCAGCCCGGGCCCGTCTGCAGCGCTTGGGCTATAAGAATATCTTCTTAAAACAGGCCGATGGTTATAACGGATGGCCCGAACGCGCTCCTTTTGATGCCATTATTGTCACGGCCGCGCCCCCTTCCGTCCCGGAACATTTAATGGAACAGCTTACCCCGGTGGGAAAAATGGTTATCCCTGTCGGCAGATTTATGCAGGAACTCGTTTTGATTGTCAAAAATCCGGACGGGCTGGCCAAGAAGAGCCTGCTCCCGGTCCGCTTTGTCCCCATGATCAGGACAGAAAAGGAGATGTAGTTTTTTTATGGATATCCCTCAGAAACCAGAACTTGTATGCCCGGCCGGAGACTGGGCCTCGTTGCAGGCTGTTGTTCATAACGGCGCGGACAGTGTTTATTTCGGTGTTAAGGGATTAAATATGCGGCATTATGCGGCTAACTTTGATCCGCTGGAATTGAATAAAGTCATGGCTTTCCTGCACGAGCATGATAAGAAGGGCTACTTAACGCTCAACACGGTTATTATGAACGATGATCTTCCCCGGGTCAAAAAAGTTTTAGGGCTGGCCCGGGAAGCCGGTGCCGATGCCGTCATCCTATGGGATATGGCTGTGTTTACGGCCGCTAAAGAACTGGGCTTGCGGATCCATTTGTCTACACAGGCCAGCGTCGCGAATTTCGAGGCTTTGGAAGCCTATGCCCGGCTGGGTGTCAAGAGAGTTGTCCTGGCGAGGGAGTGCTCCTTATCTGATATCCAGAACATCCGTCAGATGAGTTTGAGCCGGGGGCTGGAATGTGAACTGGAATGCTTTGTTCATGGGGCGATGTGTGTGAGTGTCTCCGGCCGGTGTTTTCTTTCTTCCTATTCTCACGGAAAATCGGCGAACAAAGGGCAATGCATTCAGCCTTGCCGTCATGAATATATCATCAAAGACACTGAGTCGGATATGGAATATGTTATTGGCCAGGATTATATCCTGAGCCCGAAAGACCTTTGTGCTTTAGATTTTATTGATGAACTCTTGAAAGCTAATATTAATTCGTTTAAAGTAGAAGGACGTATTCGTTCAGTGGAATATCTGCGGGTCGTTACGTCTGTATACCGCGAAGCTGTTGATGCCTTCTTTCAGGGGCGCCTCACCCCGGATTTGAAGGCACGGTTGAAAGAAGATTTGTCGAAAGTGTATAACCGCGGTTTTTCCAGCGGCTTTTATTTCGGAAGACCGCAAGAAGACGTAAGCCGCGGTTTAGAGCATAGTTACAAAAAGATTTATGTCGGGGAGGTGCGCCGGTTTTTCAAGAAGATCAGCGTTGCTGAAATACATTTGGGGCATCATGCCATTGCCAGAGGCCAGGAGCTGTTATTTATCGGACGTTCCACCCCGGGGTTGTCGGCTGTCATTCAGGAAATGCAAATAGAGCACCAGGGGGTTGAGCAGGCGGCTAAAGGAGATTTTGTCGCGGTAAAACTTCCGTTTTCGGTGAAACCGAAAGACAAGGTTTTCCTTTGGCAGGAAAAGGAGTAAAGAGGCGGGAGGCTTTTGAGCGGGGATCTTGTCCCCGGCTGTCGTAAGCACATAAAAAACGAGTCGCTGTGATTGTTTGAATCACAGAACAATAAAGTCATATCAGTTAAATTCGCTTATGTTTTGTCGTTATCATCCCCAAAGAATCGCTTTAGAGAAATGTGACCGGTGCCAGAGCCCCGTCTGTAAGGAATGTGCCGCTCTTGTGCAGGGAAAAACATACTGTCATCATTGTTCCAACTTTGTCGGGGAAGGAGCAGAGATCCTGGCTCCGCGCAAGCCTCTTTTTGCTGCGATATTATCTTTGCTTTTCCCGGGAATGGGGCAGTGCTATAACGGGCAGTTAATGAAAGGCCTGCTTGTTTTCATTACGTCTGTTCTGATATTCCCGTGGATTTACGGGGTCTATGACGCTTATACAACAGCCGACCTTATGAATAAAGGTCAACTGCGATTGACAGGGGCCACGATATCGTTTCGGGCCTGTTTGCTGATTATCGCCGTTTTGCTCGCTATCCCTTTTCTGGGCTACCAGTCATTCGATCATTATCTTAATATTACCAACACGCCCCGCCGCGGTCCATCTCCGGTAGAGACCCTGAAGTACATTTCAGATGCTATTGAAAACTATGCTCAGAAAAACGGAGAATATCCGAGTAACAGCAATGTTCTTTATTTTGCCGACCCCCCGTATCTGGACGAAATATATTGTAATATTGAACGGGATGGATTTCATTTTTCTTGTTTTATGTCGAATTCGGGCTACCGGATCATTGCCACGCCGGTGAAAATTGAAGAAGACCGGATTTACACGACATACAGTATTGCCACGGGGGGGGTATTAAGCCCGGAAGAGTGATATTTCTAAAGAGGGTAAAATTGTTTTGAATTGCGATATCCGGGCAAGGAAGGGAATCCTCTTATGGCGGAATTGAAAATGATTCAGGGAGACATCACCTCGTTAGAGGTTGATGCCATTGTTAATGCCGCGAACACGTCTCTCCTGGGAGGCGGTGGCGTTGACGGGGCTATTCATCGGGCGGCCGGTCCCGGACTTCTGGAGGAATGCCGGGCTTTGGGGGGATGCCCGACGGGAGAAGCTAAAATAACAGCCGGCCATCAGTTGTCAGCAAAATATGTGATCCACACGGTCGGGCCTGTCTGGAAAGGCGGACAGCATCAGGAAAGCGATCTTTTGGAACAGTGTTATGGCAAGTCTTTGATGTTAGCGGCCGGGAAAGGCCTGACATCCATAGCTTTTCCCTGTATCAGTACCGGGGTTTATCGGTTTCCGAAAAAGCAGGCGGCAGAAATCGCTGTCCGTACGGTGCGGAAGTTCCTGCCCCAGGCGCCTTCTTTAAGAACGGTTGTTTTTGTCTGCTATTCCCCTGATGATTCTGAAATCTACCGGGCATTGCTGGGAGAAAGAAATGCCCGGACTCCTTTTTAGGGGGGCTATGATGGGCTTTCTGAATATAACCGAAAGAATCCGTGAATTCAGATTAAAGAAACAGGCACGGGCGAGATTCCTGGCCGTAAAACAGGAAACAGTTCACAATGTGGAACGTTATCATGTCATGGCCCAACAAGATACCCGGTATCCTTTTCCCGTGAGCCTTGCCGGCGAGACACAGATTTTTTCGGGGGCTGTCCGGAAAACGTGGCTGGATAATGTGGCCCGGATTCAGCGGTATAACGTCATTCTGAATGAATACCATAGTTTCCGACAATGGTATTCAGGGGATGTGTCCCGTCAGTCACGTGACAATGCTAAAATTCTCGACGACAAGAAAGATCAGGTCGATAGCTGCTTCCAAGGGCTAGGGGCCGTACTCGAGACGATGCAGAAATGCTTAACAGAGATTACGGGTTGAAAGGGACAGGCCTTCATGCCCCGGACGCCTTTCAATATTAAGAGTTCTCAATGGCCGTATTACCGGCTGTGGTTCATTGTGACGGTTGTGGCGGAATGTGCCATGTTGCTCTTTCATCAATCCTTAACCTTGATTTATACGGCCATCGCCGCAGCCTTTCTCGGGGCTGCTTTGTTAAGGTGGCTTCGTATTTACCCCGGGGAGGAAGAACCGTTGTTCTGTGACCTGGGGGGAGCGTTCATCGCCTGCGGCTATGCCGGCGTGGCCTTTTGCCTGAGGGCTTCTCACGGACGGTTCCTGGAAATAATGATGTCCTCCGGGATATTGATCCCGCATTTTATCTATATCGCCCGGGAAAAATGATTTTAAGGAAGATGGACGTTAAAATGCCGGAAGGGAGTTCGCAATGTATCTCATTCTTGTACGACATGGCCAAGCTGTTTCGGAAACGGAAGACCCTCTGCGCCCCTTAAGTGCTTGCGGTGTTGAGGAGATCAAGAAAACGGCTCTTTTATTGTCCCTCATGGGATTAAGCGTTTCCCGGATACTCTGCAGCCAGAAGGAGAGGGCCCGGCAGACGGCCGGGATTATCCAGGAGCTGTTTTGCCCGGACGCGGAACTCCTTGTCAGGCCGGGCTTGGCCCCGAACGACCCGGTCGAAGGCATGATCGAAGATCTTTTCCGGCAGAATCAGAATATCTGTGTTGTGGGGCATTTGCCGTATCTTCCTTGCCTCGTGGCCGGATTAATGGCCAGGCAGGACAGACGCTCTGTGCTGAAATTTAACACCGGAACGGCTGTTGTATTACAGCGAACTGAAGAAAATGTCTGGTCTGTTGACGCTTTGCTTGATCCAGCCGAAAGCCCGGATGATGCGCCGTTATGAGGAAAGTTTTGTGTTTGTCCCTGAATCATGGCCTGAGGATGTGAGTTTAACTTTTCTGAAAAAAGGAACGACGCTGTGCTTTATGACGATAGCTTTTTAACGGTCTCCCAGTTAAATGATTTTATTAAAGATGTGCTTCAGATGGGGTTCCCGCAAAGGGTTTGGGTTTGCGGTGAAATTCAGGGGTATAATCGCAATAAAGATAAAAGCCATGTTTTTTTTGAGTTGTGCGAGAAGGAACTCCAGTCCAACAAGGTTGTGGCCCGGATAGGCCTTGTCATTTTTTCCGGGAGGAAAGCGGCCATTAATGATATTTTAGATCATGCCGAGAACGCATTTCAGCTCAAGGATGATATCGAGGTCAAATTCCTCTGCAAAGTGGATTTTTATCCCCCGCATGGAGCGGTTCGGCTCATCGTTGAAAGTATTGACCCCACGTACACATTGGGCAAGATTGCCCAGGAAAAACAGCGCTTGGTGGCCTTGTTGAAAAAAAAGGGCACGTTCGAGCGTAATAAAGCGCTTCCTTTTCCCGTTGTGCCGCTGGGTATCGGCTTGATTACGGCTTTTGATTCTGCGGCGTATAATGATTTTATGGCAGAACTGGCGTCGAGCGGATACGGATTTACTGTGCTCTGCCGAAACACCCTTATGCAGGGGAAAAAAGCGGAAAAGGATGTCTGTCAAGCTCTGGACACGCTGCAGAATTTGAGCGAAGTTGATCTGATCGTCATTACCCGGGGCGGAGGGTCGATTGCCGAACTGAGTTGTTTTGATTCACAGCTGATAGCCGAAAAGATTGCTGAAATCAAAGTCCCGGTTGTCAGCGGCATCGGTCACGAAATTAATATGACCATCACGGACATGGCGGCTTATGCTTTCCAGAAAACCCCCACGGCTGTGGCCCGGTATCTTGTGGAACGTATTCAGGATTTTTTGACAGGGCTAAATCGTAGAGGGCAGGATTTGCTGGGAAAGGCCCAGGATATTATAAAAGAAAGAGAACAGAAATTGACGCAATCCGTTCAGGACTTAAGGCAGGGGGTCTTCTATTCTTTGACCTGCCAGAAACAGGAGTTGACGCGGTTTGAAAAAAGCCTCGCTCTTTTCCCTTTCAGGATTTTAAAACGGTCGGCGGAGAATATCCAAAGTCAGCAAAAGGCCCTGGGGGCGGGAGCAGATGCTTTTTTGAAAAATGCCGGGGCCCGATTAAAGCATTGCCGCACGATTGTGGAGCTGGCCAGGCCGGAAAATTTGTTTAGAAAAGGTTTCTCCCTTACTCGCTTGCCTGACGGAAGCGTATTGAAAAGCATCGAACAGTTACAGTCGCAGGATATTGTAAGGACGAAATTGCTGGATGGCTGTTTTGAAAGCCGGGTCAATCATATTTATAAGGAGGAGTCCCTTGAAGGAGATCAAGTACAGTAAAGCCATAGAAAAATTAGACGAAGTTATTCATAAGATTGAACAGGAAGACGTCGATGTCGATGAGCTTTCCTTAAGAGTGAAAGAAGCTGTACAGCTTATTGAGATGTGCAGAAGCAAAATCGAAAAAGCTGACTTGGAGGTTAAGCAGATTGTCCAGACCTTTCAGTCGCAGGACGGATGACGGTTTGTCCGGAATCGGGGCAAAAGGCTTGTGCCGTTCCTGACGCCTTACGTCGGGCCGGAGTTCTTTGAAAAATGGTATTCCTGGGGAGGGGCCCCGGGGCGGTCAACCCCTTCTGAGATATGTTATACTTGTCTGTGGTGCGGTTTTTTGCCGTATTTGAGCAAAGTATAAATGGCAGGCGGCAGATAATCCCGGTTTTTTCGGATAGGTGCGAAGGGGTCGCCGGGCTTCCCTGGATTCTTGGAGGAAGGGATCCCGCGCAACACATTGTAATCATTGATGTTTACGTGAATGAGACCGTTCAGACATTGATGAAACAATATAGTGGATAGGAATTTCTCGAGCGGACCTGTTTTTATGCCCAAGAAGATATTGATCATTGATGATGACCCTGGTTTTATTGATCCGATCAAAGATCATCTTTTATCTTTGGGATTTCATGTGTTAACAGCCTTTGACGGGATCACAGGGTATGAGCTGGCCAAACAGACCTTCCCGGATTTAATCACACTCGGTATTACGGTCCCTTTTTTAAACGGCTATTCTGTGTGCGGTTTTCTGAAAAGCCATGAGGTGTATAAATCCATTCCAATTATCATGATCACTCCGGAGGCCCTTGACCGTGACAAGGATTTCTCGGAAGATATCAAGCCGGATGTGATTTTCCCCAAGACATGTAACATCAATCAGTTTATGCATGCCGTAAAAGAGCTTTTGAATTTCCAGTCAAGCTGATGTTGCCGGAAGTCTTTTCTCTACCTATGCCCCGAGCGGTTGATTTGAAAATGGCATGAAAATACCATGACATCATTATGAGTGTTCAGAATTACAGACGGTTTATTATTTTTATCATATCCTGTATTGTCGGCCTGGTTGTTTTGACCAGCTGCGGGTCGGGAGGCCCTCGCGACCTTCGGGTCAAAAAAGTGTTCGATGGAGATACTCTCTTGCTGACAAATGGAGAGAAAGTGCGTCTTATAGGCATTGATTGTCCGGAAGTGCATGAAAACGATAAGCTTTATCGGGATGCCCGCCGGCATAAAAAGGACATCGCGTTTCTGCAGGCCCAGGGCCGGCGCGCGTCTGAATTCACCTCTGATCTGGTTTTAGGAAAAAAGGTTATGTTGACTTATGATATTGAAAAAAGGGATCAATACGGCAGATTACTGGCCTATGTTTACTTTGAAGGGACAGAAACGGACAGGGGACAGACAGCGGATTTGTATATGAGCGAATGTCAGGGAACACCGTGTGTCTTCCTGAATGCCTCTATCGTGAAAGCGGGGCTGGCTTATCCGATGACCATACCTCCGAATACGAAGCATGCGGCTTTGATGAAAGAGCTTTACCAGACGGCCCAAAAGGAAAAGAAAGGATTCTGGAATTGACCGCAAGAACTGCCGGGGGATTGGAAGTTTGTTTAAGGCCGCAGGCTATGAGATGAAAGACTGTGATCCAGATTTAACAGAACGGGGTTGGGAGGGCAAGAGATGTTTTGTTTTTTACGGAAAAGGAAGAGATGTTATAATAAAACAAAAGGCTTCATCCAGCCGCTGATGCAGAGACTGCCTTGTTTTGCGGGCCTGGCTTGGATGGTTTTTGGTCTTGTTTTTCTGTCCGGCTGTTCGAAAACTCCTGTTGTCAATGAGGGGAATGCCGGTCGTCATGTTATTTGTTTCGGAGACAGTATTACGGCGGGAAACGGTGTTGCCCCGGGGAAAGATTATCCTTCGTTTTTAAGAGAACGCACGGACTGGCCCGTTATAAACGCCGGGAACAGCGGTGATACGACAAGGGATGCTTTGCGCCGTTTGGAACGGGATGTCTTATCTCATGATCCGTACTTGGTGATCGTTGAATTCGGAGCGAATGATTTCTTTAAGCATATGCCTTTAAACGAGACGATGAGAAATGTCGAGAATATCGTCTGCCGCATTCAGGAACAAGGAGCTATTGTTGCCGTTGTTGAAGTCAGGATCGGGCTTATTCGTAATGAATACGCGCAGGGATTCCGAAAGATCACCAAGAAACGGGGGGCGCTTTTTATCCCGGATATTATGAAGGGCATTAGTTTTGATTCTAAGCTCAAATCGGATGCCATTCATCCCAATGCCCGGGGATACGCGTTAATCTCAGACAGGATTTATGAAAAAATTTCACCTTATTTGTAACCGAAGAGTTTACGCCGGACAAAGGAGTCCTGAGGAAAGGCCATAAAAAGTGATTCTTGATTATTAACAAGGGGTTGTTATAATAATTGCAATTAATAGGCGTTAGGTGTTAAATTTAATATGATGAAGAAAAAAATATTAATCGTAGATGATGAGCCGGGAGTCATTGATTTTCTCGCAAAAGCTTTGACGGCAGTTGGTTATGATGTGATCTCCGCGGGAAACGGCGCCACGGGCCTGAATAAGGCCCAGCAGGAATCCCCTGATCTGATCATCCTGGATGTTATGTTGCCGGATATCAACGGCTTTTCTATCTGCGGGGTGCTGAAGGGCAATGAGAAATATAAATCCATCCCTGTTATTATTTTGACCGGTCGCGATGAAGCAAATGACCAGATCTTTGATGAGGCTTATAAGCCCGAAGCCTTTTTAAACAAACCTTTTGATTTTGACCATCTCTTAGGCATTATTCAGAAATTTGTTGGGAAAGCAAAATAGCCATGCGGAACTATGGTTTTCACATCCTGCTGTTTTCCCTGACGGTTTGTCTGTCCTTAGAGGGATGTCAAAGTTCACAAACCGCCAGCAGGTCCTCCCGTATATCCGACGACTTAATGGATTCCTATTTATCAGAAGTTGTTAAATATGACGGCATTGATAAAGAAGAGGCCCTGATCCTCGCTAAAAGCCAGTTGTTTTTTCAAGGCCGAAGCCAGGATTTCCACCTGGACAAACCACAATGGATCGAAGGTGATGAGGAATATTGGCAGGTCAGTTTTGTCCCTGTCCGGCGGACATTAGCGGATGTCATTGCCGGCACCGAACTTATTATTTTGATCCATAAAGAAGATGGTGAAGTGATCATGGAAGAGAGGTAGTTGCAGGAGCCAGCCGTTTTTCCCTTTGGCGGGAGCCCCATGGATTCCCTTCGGTCTTTTTGTTGTTTTCCGGACTTGTTATTTCAATTAGGCCTGATATAATAAGCCGGTGTCTCACAGGAACATCCTTAAAATTATGAATTCCTGAAATAATTGTGCCGTATTCTTTTAACCGATATTGTTGATTTTTTTGCGCCTGTAGCTCAGCTGGATAGAGCACCTGCCTTCGGAGCAGGGTGTCGGGGGTTCGAATCCTCCCAGGCGCGTTTTTTGTTTTAAATTAAGCCCGGCAGATAAGTTAGAAAGAGTCATCCTCTGCAGAGAGGGTGCGAACTCCCGATGTAAAATAATCTTATATGCGTTTTGACAGGCCGATAGTTTTTGTTGTTGTCATATCCATGATTATGGCCATAGCCCTGGTCACAGCTTGCCGGGATATTAACTTCTGGCCTACAGATGCCAAAGCGTACTATTTTGATGCGACCGTTCAACTGCCTCAATTGAAGTACCTTTCCCAGATTCATCATCTTATGGATTCAGATTCCGCCAGAGTCCGCTGGCTCCACGGAAAAGAAATCCTGATCCTCACTGTTTCTCTGATGCAGCGTTTGTCCGGGGACTTTAAGACGCTTAAACCGTTTATTTGGGTCTTTATTATCGCGAACTTTTTTTCTTCCCTTTTCATCTATTATATCGCCCGATTTTACTGGGATAAAAAAACAGCCTGGTTTTGTTTCCTGGCCTTCGCCGGGTCTTTCTGGCCGTATTTATACGTGTTGTTTGCGAAACATCAGCCGTTAGGCCTGGTGTTTTTTTTGGCGGCTGTTTTCATCCTGCAGCGGGCTAAAGGAAGATCCTGGCTGTTCCCGGTGAGTGGACTGGCGATGGGGTTATCGTTGTTTTCTTCAACCGCCTCACCCTTGTACGTCCCGTGGTTTGTCGCCGCTTTTGTTCATCAGAACATTAACAACGAGAACCGGTCGGCCCCGCACTTGCTTAAGAAGTTGACGGCGGCAAGTCTGGGGGTCTTGTCCGGTGTTCTGGTGGTCGTTATTTATGTCAATTGGCCGGACGTTATCCAAAACATCCGTGCTTTCGGGGACTATGTGTCTATCAGCGGCTCTCATAATCATTTCTTTTATAACCAGCCGTTTTTACAGCAATGGTTTGGCGTTGAGCCGATCGTGGATGTGCGGGGCGGCTGGACATGGCTTGTCAGATACTATTCCTTGATTATGCCGGTGCTTTTTCCGTTGTATTTAATGATGATCCTTTTTCTCGGACTGCGTCTTGTGTCGGAAAAAACGACACAGAAACGTTTAGAAATTATTGCGGTTATTTTATTAAGTTTATTCCCTCCCTGGATGGTCGAACATCTCCGGGTGGCCCAGTACGGGGGGAACTATTTCCCGACTTTTATGGGAATACTTTTACTCCTGGGTTTCGCGTTCCATGACATGACGGATATCGTTCGTTTTGAAGAACGCCGCCCGGGCTTTAAAAGGTTGTTTTGGGTTGGGGCAGGACTCTTGCTTGTGGCCCATTTGACGGTAAACGCATATATTTTCATGACCGATATTTACCCTACCCGGCTGGCCTCGACGTTATTTTCTAATAAATTAAAAGATCTGCGGTTAAAAAAAATTTATACATACCGGACGCATCCTCACCGGGATTTTTTTGTGCCGTATTTAAGCCCGGAAATTTATCAGCATATTCAGTTTGTCCCCATCGATTCTTTGCTGGAGGCCCGGGATGGCGTTGTTCTTCTCCCTCCTGTCACCGGGGATTCGTTATATGTCGCGGCCACGAGTTCTTACGCGGACTTCGACCGGGACGACCTGCTCAACGAACTCATGATGCGGGAGAAAATCTTAGATTACGCTATCTTGGATCAGAGGACGATAGCGAGTTCTGCCGTATGGTTGCATGAGGAGGAAATCCTGAGTTACCGGACGCTTCTTTTGGGACATGCACTCCCGGTCAAGGACTACCGCAGTCATCTTCTGTTATTAGACGGTGCTGAAATTTGGCGGGATATCCGGTCGTTAATCCCGCGGGAGGAATTCCAGAAGGCCCGGACAAGCAATATCCGTTTTATCGGGAGGGATCCGAAGCTTTACGTGTTCCGGGGACATGTTAAAGTTTTAAAAGAGGCCCTTGACATTCATGCCCTTACGGTAAGAATGGGCAAGCAGGGAAGCCCGAAAGATTCCCTGAGGGTCTTTTTGTATCATCTGGATGATCAGCAGCCTGTCTGGGTTCCGGCCAGCCGGAATTTTTATTCCCAGGCTGTTTCTGCTCAGAGCCTGTCCGAACAAAGTGAAGGGGATGTGGCCGTATTCCCCTTTGATCCTCCGCTCAAAGTCAAGCCGGGGTTATATCTCTTTATGATGTATCGTTCGGGCCGTTCGGAGAGGGAGAATTATTACAGGATTTTTTGCGACACGGTTAAAATCCGGTAGTCCTTTTGGGAAGTTGCGGGTGTGCATAAAAGGAGGGAATTATCTTTACAAAAATCTGAGATTCTTATATGATACCTTTCGCTTCTTCAAAAACGAGAATATAACCCTTTAAAATTATGTTGACTCACATTGCGGACAAACAAACAGCTCTTTATCGCGAACATCTGCGGCTGTCTGCCCAGATGACGTCTTTTGGCGGATGGACCATGCCGTTAAAATATTCCGGCATCCTGAGCGAGTATGCAGAGACGAGGGAGCGTGTTGCGATGTTTGACACCTCGCATATGGGGGAGTTTCTCATCAACGGGGCACTCACCGATGGTTTGGACCGGATCGTTACGCCTAAAATTCACGATATGCCGCTCAAATCCTGCCGGTATGGTTTGATGCTCAATGAGGCCGGCGGAGTTAAAGATGATCTGCTGATTTACCGTATGGATGTGGATCAATGGATGCTGGTTGTTAACGCGGGAACAACAGAAACAGATGCGCAGCATATTCAGGCTCATTTGTCCGGGCACGTCTCTTTTTGTGATGTCTCCTCCCAGACGGTGAAATTGGATGTCCAGGGGCCGCGTTCAAGAGAGATTCTGGGCTCCTTCGTCCCCGGGATAGAAAAATTAGATTATTATACATTTGACGAATTTGATGTGTTAGGTAAGAATATAATTATAAGCCGGACGGGATATACGGGAGAGTTGGGCTTTGAGTTGTACGGACCTGAAAAGGTTTTGCTCCCGTGTTGGTCCCGTTTGCTTGAAATGGGTGTTCAGCCGGCGGGCCTGGGGGTGAGGGATATTTTAAGGATTGAGATGGGTTATCCCCTGTACGGACATGAGATCAATGAGGACATGTCATTGCTGGAAGCCGGCCTTGGCAGATTTGTTGATTGGGACAAGGATTTTATCGGCAAGGCAGGCCTCCTGAAGCTTAAAGCGGAAACTCTGCCGCAGAAAAGCGCGGCTCTGCTTTCAGACTCCCGCCGGGCGCCCCGATGCGGACATGTGATTTTTACGGAGGAGGGGGAGCCTGTCGGAAAAGTCACCAGCGGAACATTTTCTCCCAGCTTTAAAAAAGGTGTAGGATTGGCTCTCGTAAAAACTGAATTCGGCAAGCCTGGGCAAAAGATATTGTTTGGGAGTCAGGGGCAGAAAGAAAAGGGCACGATTGTTCGCCGCCCGGTCTACCAACAGGGTTCACTAAAAGATTAATGATGTTTATGGCCAACGACCGTTATTAAATTCGAAGTAAAGGAGTCAAGGAATGGAAGTGCTGGAACATTATCACTACACTAAAGAACATGAATGGGTTTACCTCGAGGATGCTGTCGCAACCGTAGGGGTTACAGATTATGCCCAGTCTTCTTTAGGGGAAATAACTTTTGTTGAGTTGCCTTCCGTTGAATCGGAGGTTGAGCAGTTTGAACAATTTGCTTCGGTAGAATCTGTTAAAGCAGCCAGTGATATTTATTGTCCAATGTCGGGGAAAGTGCTGGAAGTGAATGCTGAACTTGAAGAGGATCCGGAATTGATTAATAAGGATTGTTATGAGTCCGGATGGCTCGCGAAAATCGAGATTTCCAATCCCGACGAGCTTTCTAAATTAATGACGGCGGATGAGTATACCAATTTTTTGGAAAGCATTGGGTAAAGTTTGTGCCGGGAAGCAATTCTTTCTTTCATGCCCGCCTGCGGGGCCAGCCACAGATATCGTGTTTTCATCCCTTAATCGTGTCTTTTAGGACATTACCGTCAAAGGAGTAGTTCTTGAATCCTTACATTGCCAACACAGATGCAGATGTTCAGAAAATGTTAGAAGTTCTGGGGATGTCTTGTGTCGATGACCTGTTTCTTGATATTAAAAAAGAACATGCCCCGCGCTCTTTTGACCTTCCGGAAGGCTATTCAGAATATGAAGTCGTCAGCAGGATCAATCAATTGGCGGGGAAGAATTCTTCTAATCTTGTGCTGTTTATCGGTGGCGGCTATTACGATCATTACATCCCCGCGGCCGTGTCCTCTCTGATATCCCGGGGAGAATTTCTTACGGCTTATACCCCTTACCAGCCTGAATGCTCTCAGGGCACCCTGCAGGCCTTATATGAGTTTCAAAGCCTTATCTGCGCCTTAACAGATATGGAAATAGCTAATGCGTCTTTGTACGACGGGGGAACGGCTCTGTATGAGGCGATGATGATGGCTATCCGCATAACAGGACGTCACCGTATTATCATGGACGGAGGGGTTAGCCCTATTTACAGGAAGATTATCCGATCCTACACGAATAATCTTGATATTGAATTCTTGGAAACCCCTGTGATCCATGGCCAGAGTTGCCGCCCTGATATTCAAAAATTGCTCGATGAAAAGACGGCCGCTGTTATCCTGCAAAACCCCAATTTTTTTGGCGCGGTTGATGACTTTTCAGACATTGTGGCAATGACGCATCGGCACGGGGCTTTGACCATCTCGAGTGTTTATCCCGTATCGTTGGGATTATTAAAGACTCCCGGAGATATGGGAGTTGACATTGTCACCGGTGAAGGACAAAGCCTGGGGCTCCCTTTAAATTTCGGAGGCCCTTATTTGGGGTTTATGGCGACGAGGAAAAAATATGCGCGTAAAATGCCGGGACGCATCGTCGGGCAGACTGTTGACCGTCAGGGACGGCGTTGTTTTGTCAACACTCTGCAGGCCAGGGAACAGCATATCCGGAGAGAAAAGGCTACTTCAAATATTTGCACCAATGAAGCTTTGTGCGCCATTCAGGCGGCGATTTTCATGTCGCTCCTGGGCCCGGAAGGGATGAAAGATTTGGCACGGCTTAATTTCGAAAAGGCCGAATTCACGCGGCAAACGCTGGCCCGGATTCCCGGGGTGGAGGTTAAGAAAAGTGCCCCGACATTTAACGAGTTTACCGTTCGGCTGGATAGAGACGCTCACGAGGTCGTTGAAGCCATGATTCAGAAAGGCTTCGTCGCCGGATTTCCTCTGGGCCGTTATTATCCGGAAATGAACGATTATATGATTATGGCCGTAACCGAAAAAAGGACCCGCTCGGAAATTCTGCAGTTTGCGAAACATCTGGAAGATGTCATGCAGGACTGACGGCTGAAAGGGGATTGTCCGGACGGCTTTTTTGATCGGGGGAGGATTCGCGATAACAATTTTAGAGTTTTATCTATGGAACTTATTTTTGAAAAAACAGTAGCAGGACGCCGGGGTTTTAGAGTGTCAAAATCGGATGTGGATGCTCCGACGGCCCTTCCGTTAAAGTACAGCCGGACCTCGCCTTTGCCTTTTCCTGAGGTGACGGAGCTCGACTGCGTGAGACATTATACGCAATTGTCGCAAATGAATTTCTCGGTTGACACTCATTTTTATCCTTTGGGATCCTGCACGATGAAGTATAACCCCCGCTTTACGGAATCATTGGCCGCATCCACGGGGTTTGTTGACTTGCACCCGTTGCTGCCCCAGTTGCGTCAGGGGGAGCGGTATACCCAGGGAGCTCTGCAGGTTTTGTATGATATGGAGCGCTGGCTAACGGAAATAACGGGGATGGATGCTTTTACAATGCAACCGCTCGCCGGAGCTCACGGAGAGTTGACCGGCGTTATGATCATCGCGGCGTATCACAAGGCAAAAGGGAACAAGAAAAAATATATTATCATTCCCGACTCCGCTCACGGCACCAATCCGGCTTCAGCGGCCATCGCGGGATTTGAAACCCTGTCGATTCCGACGGATGACCGGGGGCTCATGGATATGGATATCTTGAAAGCTCATATGAACGAGGAGGTCGCCGCTGTCATGTTGACATGTCCCAACACGCTGGGATTGTTTAATTCTGATATTGATAAAATTGCGGCTTTGGTCCATGATGTCGACGGACTGATGTACTATGACGGCGCGAACCTTAATGCGCTTCTCGGAAAATGCCGGCCGGGGGACGTCGGTTTTGATGTGATTCATGTGAACTTGCATAAAACTTTTTCGGCCCCTCACGGCGGAGGCGGGCCCGGAGCCGGGCCGGTCGGAGTGAAAGCTTCTCTGGTCCCTTATTTGCCGGTTTCCCGGGTTGTTCAAAATAAAGACGGAATTTTTCATCTGGATTATCGTTACCCCCAGTCCATCGGGTATATCGCCTCTTTTTACGGTAACTTTGGCGTCATCCTTAAGGCTTATGCGTATATTTTGCTTTTGGGCAAAGCAGGCCTTATGGAGACAAGCTCCCACTCTGTATTGAACGCCAATTATATGCAACATCAGCTGCAGTCCATTCTGCCGGCCGCCTATCCCCGGTCTTGTCTGCATGAATGTGTGCTGTCCGCGAAAGACCTGCTGGCTCAGGATGTCCATGCGATTGATATCGCCAAATATCTCATTGATCAAGGGTTTCATCCGCCTACGATATATTTCCCCCTCATTGTCAAAGAAGCCATGATGATTGAACCGACGGAATGTGAATCAAAAGAAATGATGGACCGGTTCATTCATGCTGTTGAGAACGCTGTGTCCTTGGCGGCTTCCCATCCGCAAGCCTTGAAGGATTGTCCGCAGACAACGCCTATTTCCCGTCCGGATGAAGGCAAAGCGGCCCGGGAGTTGAAGGCAAACTTTTTTAACTCATGCGATGCAAAGACATAACATTCTCGTCTCCCGAGGAGAATCTGCTCCTGGACGATGCTTTGTTGCTCTTGGCCGAACGGGGGCATTCCGGCGGGGAAATCTTGCGTTTCTGGGAGTCTTCCTCGTTCTTTGTCGTTTTGGGCCGGACCGGAAAGGCAGACGAGGATGTGGTCCCGGAACAAAGTCAGCGGGATGACATCCCTGTTTTGCGCCGTTCCTCTGGAGGGGGGACGGTTCTCCAGGGGCCGGGGTGTTTTAACTATACTCTTATTCTGGACAAACAAGCCGATGAGCGTTTGCATGACATTCGTAAATCCTATCAGGTGATATTGACCGAGATCATCCGTATTATGTCCCGAAACGGTGTGCAAGCGGAATTCCGTCCTGTCTCTGATCTTGTTGTCCCGGAAGGGGAGCGCAAGTTTTCCGGCAATGCGCAGAAACGGGCGAAAAGATTTATCCTGCATCACGGGACGATTCTTTATGATTTCGACATCGATAAGATTGAACAGTGTTTGAGAATCCCTCATGCCGTTCCGGAGTACAGGCGGGGGCGGGCGCATCAGGAATTTCTTGTGAATATCCCTTTGAATCAGCAACAGATTAAAAACGCGTTCCTGCAACACTTTCATGTCCAGACCGTAGAGACAGCTTTGACTCCGGAGGAGGCGGAATGCCTGTCACGTTTGCAAAACAGCGTGTAGAATGTTGTTGTGGGGCTGATTTTCTCGTCGAAGAATAAGATGCGCCATGGGGAGAATTATTATTTGTTATTTATTGACATTGGTTGCTGCGATTGTATAATAAAAGCGAATCGACAAGTTTGACTGAGAATAAAAATTCAAGAGAGAATTTTAAGATTTAAGGAGGTGCAAGATGAAAAAAGGCATAGCTTTGACCATCGTGATATTTATGCTTTGTTTTCTCTCTGCTCAACTCGTAAATGCTCAATTGATCGATTACGAACGCCGCAGCCGTTATCAACAGCAGCAGTCAGGCTCTTCTCCTGCAACGACAAGGACGACAGCCAGAACAACGACTTCAGCCACAAGATCTTCAGCGAATCAAGGCAGCGAAACTTTCAAGGTGCAAAACAGATTTGAGAAAAAATACGATCAAGACCGTGACGGACAATTGCAGGAAGAGGAGCTTAAAAGGCTCTTTATGGATGTGATTAAAGAAGTCGAGAATGATGGCCGGGCTGTTGTGATGTCGGATGTTTTGGAATCTTATGACACCAATAGTGACGGATATATCAGCCGTTATGAAGTGAGGAGCCTTGAGCTGAAAGTTAAAAAATAAAGAATGACTTTGTGATTTGAGCAAAAATCCCATTGTCCTAACAAGGCAATGGGATTTTTGAGTTTTCCGGTCGTTTGCCAGCGGCATATGTTATAATTTCTACTAACTGCGAAAAATTATGAGACCCTTTTTTATTTTAGTAATTTTTGTATGTTTTTATTCTTGGGGATGTGTAGGTGTGGAGCCCGTGACTTTGGCCTCGGAGAAGGCGAATCCCGACATGAAAACAGAAAAGGATCGTGAAGATTATCAGGAATATCTATCGTTCTTCGAGGAGGTCTACCAGACAATGGACGAAAATTATTTCTTCACGGTCGATCGTGATCATTTTCATCGGTTTCTCAAAATGTTTGATTCCAAAATTTATCCTCAATTGCAGCAATCGCAGAAATCCAATGATTACATAAAATGGCGGAGTGCCGCTTATCTGGTCGATTATCTGAAAGATGAAGAAGATATTTTTTCTGCTTTTTTCCCCCCGCAGGCGGCCGATGAATATGAACAGGAAGTCCTGGGCAAGCGGATTGATTTGGGTTTGGAAGGTGTTTTTACCCCGGAAGGATACCGGCTTTATCATGTTGAGCCCCGTTCAGACGCCTATGATAAAGGGATCAGGCCCAAGGATTATATCCTTTTAATAGACCGACAACCCGTGGAGGATATGACAGAAGCGCAAATTCAGGATCTGTTGACACCTTTAGAGGGAACCACGGTCAATTTGTCTTATCTGTCCGATGCGACTCATGCGGAACAGAGCGTGGATTTGCTGAGTAGAGAATATTTTAAGCAGACTGTTTTTTTTGTGCCTGTTGATGTCCCGGGGATATACTGTCTGCAAATACAACGTTTTAACCGGAAAACGTCCGAAGATATGACATTGTTTATGTCACATATTTTAAAAGAGGAGGGTGCCAGTCTGATTATCGATTTAAGGGATAATCCGGGCGGACCTCCTTTGGCCGCCCGGGAGATATCGGCGTTCTTTTTGCCGCCGCAAGAGGAATTTGCCTATTTCCAGAAAAAGGATAAACCCCGGGCTGTTCTTGATGTCCCCCGTATCCCGGATCGCTTTCACTTCCGGGGGGACATTGTTGTTCTGGTTAATAAGAAGAGCGGAAGCGCTGCGGAATTGTTCTCCGGTATTTTGCAGAACAGGGGCCGCGCCGTTATTATGGGAACCAATACGGCGGGACAAGTGTTCTTAAAGAGCATGTTCAACTTTGAAGACGATTCCATGGTGCTTCTTGTTACGGCCCGGGGCTTTCACCCCGATGGTACGGTTTTTAGTTTCCGGGGAGTTGAGCCCGACTATAGGGCAGCCCCGGAGGATGATGATCTCCTGCAGACGGCCGTTCAGTATTTAGTGAAAAAAAGAAAAGCAGAGGAGAAATAAACGGTTTTCTGTTAAGTTGTTTCAGATAACCCGCCTAAAGGAATGTTGCCCGGGAATCGGAAATGATCTTTCTTTCAATCTTTTTTAAATTGATACTGGGACAGTTGTTCGTTGCGGCGATTGTCATCCTGGTCTTAAAGGCTGTTTTGGATAACAGCCTCCTTGATGCCGCTGTCAAACAATTTGAACTTTTATCACCCCGGGTTGAGTCTGCGATGATTCAGGAGGTTGTTGTCACCTCCAGAAAACCTTTGCCCGCTACAATGGTTCGTCGTGTGGGGCAGGTCGTTAAGCGCAACTGGGGGGAAGCGCCCCGGGTGATTTATAAAATTGATAAGTTGATGATGGGAGGCGTCGTTATTCAATTCTCCGGTTATGTGATAAACTACAGCCTTAAAGATCGGCTGCGCCAGGCTTTTGGAAAATGAAAAGTTTTTTTGAGTTTTAAATATTTGGCTTGAACCTCATCCCTTACGGGTATGAGGTTGATGTGCCGGGACAACTAATTTTATGTGATTGAATACAGGCTGCTAATAACAAGGTGTCTTAACGGAAATGAAGGCCACGGGTAAAAAGATCCTCGTCATCGTTCCTGCCTATAATGAGTCCGGGAGTATTAAAGGCACGCTGCAGGAAATCAGGCAGACGGCGATCGATCTGGATGTCGTTGTCATTGACGACGGCTCAACAGACGGGACAAGAGATGACGTGTCATCTCTCGGGGAAGAAGTCGTAAGTCTCCCTTTTAACTTGGGGATCGGGGGCGCTGTCCAGACGGGATTCCTTTATGCTGAAGAAAATGATTATGATGTCGTCGTGCGCATCGACGGGGACGGGCAGCATGATGTCCGGTATCTTGGCGACCTGTTGCAGCCTGTCTTAAATGACGAGGTGGATATCGTCGTCGGGAGCCGTTTTATCCCCCCGTTCCTTGGCTATCGTTCGTCCTTGATCCGTCGGGTAGGGATACATTTTTTTGCCAATCTTCTTAGCTGGTTGACGCGGTCTCGCATAACTGATTCAACCTCCGGATTCCAGGCATTTCATAGGAACGCTGTTAAGGTTTTTGCGGAAAGCTATCCTCATGATTTCCCCGAACCCGAATCCGTCGTTGTCGCTAAACGAACGGGCTTGCGGATGAAAGAAGTCCCCGTCCAGATGCGTAAGCGTTCGGCCGGGCACAGTTCAATCCGTTATCTGGTGACGCTTTATTATATGGTGAAGGTGACCTTTGCTGTGTTTATAAGTATGATTAAAAAACAGGGTGGAGCGCAGTCATGAACGCAAAAGTGTTGTCTGTTTTTTTGGCGTTGGTTTTATTTGTTTTTATTGTTGAACTGGTCCGACGAGAAAAGCTGACATTTAAATACGCGGCTGGATGGATTTTGGTCTCGCTGGCAGGGCTTTTGTTGTCTGTCTTTGACGGATTCCTACATGCCGTCTCCAGAGTTTTTGGGTTTGAATTGTTAAGTAACTTTATTTTTTTCGCCATGATTTGCGTCTTCGTTTTTTTGAGCCTTTTGTTAACGATTTTACTTTGTCAGCAAAATAGCCGTAATGATCGTATGGCGCAAAAAATCGGGTTGCTGGAAAATAAGCTTGAAAAAATAACCAAGAGAATGGACGCAGATACAAACAGCCGTGAAACATGATTTTGCGGTTTTTGTCATGGGTGCTTTTTTTAAAATAAAAGATAACCGTTATGGCCAAGTGTTCTTCAAAAAACTGGGATAATTTTTGGGGGAAGGATAACATCCCTTCTGGCACGAACATCTCCTGGTCCAAAAAGAGAATTATTCAAATAGTCTCTCCTTATGTGTCGAAAGAGATGGATGTCCTGGATGCGGGCTGCGGTAGCGGATTTTTTTCAAAGTATTTTTGTGATCAGGGGGCGCGCACCGTGGCTCTGGATTATTCTCAGTCGGCTCTTGACTTGACCCGTCAGAGCACGGGCCGTCGGGCCCGGGTTGTCAAGGCTGATTTGTTGTCATCCAGTTTCCGCAGCGGCATAGACGGCGCTTTTGATCTCATTTTTTCAGACGGTCTTTTTGAACATTTTAATCTGCAAGAACAGGACATGATCGTGCGCAATTTGATGTCCCTGTTGCGTCATGACGGCTTCCTGGTCACTGTTGTTCCGAATCGTTGGTCGCCATGGCAGCTGATTCGTCCTTTTTTTATGCCCGGCATCAAAGAAGATCCGTTTGTGTTGAAGGGCCTGCAGCATCTTTACGAACGTAATGGCCTGAGGGTGATTTCCTCCGGGGGGATCAATACGTTGCCCTTCCTCTGGTCTCCGGATTCTTTTTTGGGCCGTCAATTTGGAATGCTGCTTTTTGCTGTCGGAAAAAAACATTAGAAACAGATAACCTCCCGAATAATATGCCTGAAGACATCAGTATTATCATCCCGGCCTACAATGCAGAGGCAACGATTCGTCAGACGATTCAAGCATCTCTCGCGCAAGATTACGCTGGCGAGTTAGAAATTGTCGTCGTGGATGACGGGTCATCTGACCGGACGGCGCAATATGTCCGGTCTTTTGAAGGGGTTCATTATATTTACCAGGATAATGCTGGTCCGGCGAGGGCAAGAAATAGGGGGGCAGAATGTGCCCGGGGAGAGTTTGTCTGTTTCACGGACGCTGATTGTGTTCCTCATCCGAACTGGGTGAGTGCTCTTGTTGAACATTTTTCCGGAGCGTCCGTCGGTGCCGTAATGGGAAGTTACGGAATCGCTAACCCCGGGGCATGGTTGGCGGATTGTGTTTATCGGGAGATTTTATTCCGGCATAATCGAATGCCGGATTATCCTAAAGCCTTCGGAAGTTATAATGTCGCTCTCCGGCGGTCATTGTTCGTGGCGCTGGGGGGGTTTAACGGGGAATACAGGCATGCCAGCGGAGAAGATAATGATCTGAGTTATCGAGTGCTGTCTTCCGGGTATAAAATTTTTTTCGCCAAAAAGGCCCTGGTTGATCATTACCATCCTGAGCATGCCGGAAGATATTTGCGTGAACAATATCGGCATGGATTTTGGCGATTTAAAATGTATCTTTGTCATCCTTCAATGATGCGGGGAGACGATTATACGTTCTGGAAGGACTCTGCGGAAATTGCTGCTGTTTATGCCGGGGCCGTGGTGCTGGCCGCGAGTTTTCTCGGGGGGGGCTTACGTGTAATATCCTTCTTCTTTTTACTTTTGATATTCCTAACAGCATTAGAATTCCATTTTAGTATTAAAATAAAATGTAGAAAGAATAATATTATTAAATTTACAATCATTATGTTATTAAGAGCTGTTGAAAGAAGTCTGGGATTTTTTGCGGGATTTGTCGCTTTTTGTTGCCGGAGGGCTTCCAAGTGAAGGGGCATAAAGCCTTAATTCTCTGGTTTTCTAGAGGTTTTGTGTAAGAAAAATTCATAATTTTATCAAAAATTTTCCTCCTGAGAACTCCGTTGGCCACCTTTCTATTTTCTCCTCGAGAAAAACGCCTAAATATGTGAAAAATGCTCAAAAAAAAGACAATTAAGTATTTGTGCCCTTAGGCACTTATGTTAGAATCAACATGTAATTTAAATTTGCATTTTAGGGAAAACATATTTTATACTTTTATTTATAGTCCTTTTTAAAAGAACTATGGCCTATTATACACTTTTAGGATTTCATAAAGAACCATTCTCCACGAGCCCGGATCCCGAGTTCTTTTATCTCACAAAAGAACATGACATGGCTCTCACAAATATCCTGATTGAGCTTCATCTCAAACGAGGCTTGTCCGTGATTTTTGGCGATGTCGGAACCGGGAAAACAAGTCTGTCCCGATTGCTTGTTCAGGAATTGAAAAAGCGCGGCAATATGCTTTTTCACATTATCCTCAATCCCGTCTTCTCCGATGAAAAACAATTCCTTATCTCCCTGGCCAGAAATTTTAACGTTGATTCTTTTTTCGGATTTGATCCTTATAAGGCTGATATTTTAGAATTGCGCGATGCTTTTGAAAAATTTCTTATTCATAAAGCCTTGGAAGAAAGGCAAACGGTCATATTAATCATTGATGAGGCTCAGAAATTGGATTTGGAAACACTGGAAACTTTGCGCGTGCTTTTAAATTTTGAAACCAATGAGTTCAAACTTTTACAGCTTGTTTTGTTGGGGCAGGTGGAATTATACGCCAAGATTATGACGATGCCGAATTTTATTGATCGGGTAAGTTTTAAATATACTCTCAATCCGCTTGACGCAAAAGAAACGAAAGAATTGATCCTCTTCCGCGTGACGACAGCCGGGTATAATAGCCGGATGGAATTGTTCCTGGATGAGGCGATATCAGAGATTTATAACTACACACGAGGTTATCCGCGGAAAATCACGAAACTATGTCATCAGGTCCTTAAAGAGTTAATCTTGCAGAATAAGCATGCCGTTGATCGAAGATTAGTGCGAGACGTGGTTGATAAGGAAGAGCAATTCCGGATACGGGGCCTTGACCTTCCCCAGCAAAATCCGTTCGATTTGGGATACCGATTATTCCCGCATGCAGGCTTCAAACAGGGGGAATCCCCTCAAGGATAAGAAGCGTTGATTGGTGTTATGATTTAAGTTAATTATATGGCCAAAGAAACTGCAGAACAAAAACTTCTCAAACTCATTGAGGCCACAGAAGCTCAGGAACCCGCTTCTGCTGCTGCGCCGTCCTCTTCCTCTGCTGCCTCGGTCAATGCGGATGCGCAGAAGACCTTGGATTCGGTTCAAAGTTTGGGGATGGGCACGCTCACTTTACCATCCGGGATCGGACAATTGTTTCAGCTGATCCGGAATCCCGCCACAATGGCTCAAATACCGCAGACATTAAGCGTCAGGGAATTAAACAAAGTTTTGTTTTTTGCCCTTTTGCTTGTGGGCGCCTATTTTGTGTCTGATTTCAGCAAAGGCATGAAGTCTGCCCAAAGATCCATTCAAGTAGAGATTCCTGCTTTGACATCCTCACAAAAAGGCCTGGCCGGCCGTCTTGAAAATATTGTCAAAGATGTTACGGAATATATGAGTCTTGTCTCTTATCGGAATATTTTTCAGCCTTTTGAAAGAAAGGTGGAAGTCGTGGATGAAGCCGTGGAAGAAGTCCTGCCTAATCAACTGATTGCCGAGAAACTCAATCAGTTTAAGCTGGTCGGAATTTCTTGGCTTGAGTCGCCGGATTCGGTAACTGTCATGATAGAAGATCATCAGACAGAGGTCACTCATTTCCTGAAAACAGGAGAGGAGTTCCTTGGGGTCAAAGTTGAAAAGATTTACGCAGACAGCGTAGATTTTTCCTACATGGGGGAAAGGATGAACGTCCGTTTATGAAAAGCCGGCTTGATATTTTTAGGAATGTTTTGTTTTTCCTGTTGATGGTGGCCTGGGGCTGTCTCTGGTGCGGGCCTCTGCCAGCGCAAAACATGACTGTCCCCCGGCAGGAAGATGAACTGCGTTTGCAAATGACGTCTCCGCGCCCGATTGAATTTGACGGGCCGAAAATTCCCCTGGAGCAACGTTTGGAGAAAAAAATCACCCTGGACGTTCGGGAGATGAGCGTGATTGATGTTCTTAAATTCTTAGCGTTAAAAGGGGATTTCAACCTTGTAACGCACGGAACGATCCAGGGAAGAGCGACGTTTTATTTGAAGAGCGTTTCCATTCAGGACGCCTTGGACATCGCGGTTCTTTCCAGTCGGTTGGCGTATATTGTGGAAAATGATATTATTCGGGTTATGACGGAACAGGAGTATGAGGTGATGTACGGTAAAAAATTCAACGACAATAGTGTTGTTGAGATTATCCAGCTGAAATACGCTAAGCCGAGTTATGTCCTGGCCGCTTTGGAAAATATTAAAAGCGCTTTGGGACGTATTATTATTGATGAGGATACCGGGTCGGTGGTTCTGATCGACAACAAAGGTACCGTTGGGAAAATGAAAGAGGCTATTTCGGGCCTGGAGAAACCTTTGGCGCCTTTTATTTATACGCTTCAGTATGCCAAAGCGGATGTGCTGGCGGAAAAATTGAAAGCACGCATTGATGCGCATTCTGTCGGGTCTATTACCGTTGATGAGAGAACGAATCAACTCATCGTGCGGGCTTTCCCGGACCGCCGGAGTGAGATTGAAGCCCTCATACTATCTCTGGACCAGCCGACAAAAGAAGTGCTCGTTGAAGCCCGTGTCTTGCAGGTTGTGTTTAAGCCCGAGCAGGATTTCGGTATCGATTGGCAGCTGGATTTCAGAAAGAGTGATTATAATATTTTGCGCCGGATGAGTTTTGACAGTATCTTTTTAGACGAAGACAACCTGTCTTCCGGAGACAATTTGTTTTCAAATTATATGCGCTACGGCATCGGGGACATTGATGTCAATCAGTTTGAACTGGCGATCAGAGCCTTGAAGTCTGTCAGTAACACGAAAATCCTCTCGAACCCGAAGATTCTTGTCACGAATAACGAGGAGGCAAAGATTCATGTCGGTGACACGGTCCCTTATATTATTTCAACAACCTCCGGGACAGGCGATAATGCCATAACATCGGAAGACGTCCGGTTCGTGGATGTCGGATTAAAAGTGAACGTGACCCCGACCATTAATAATGATGGATTTGTCACGATGGCCTTAAAGCCGGAAATCTCGACAGTTGTCGGTTCTATTGAATCGCAGGGGGGAGGAATCCCTCAAGTCAATAAAACCTTAGTCGAAACGACGGTTATGGTGAAAGACGGCATGACGATTGTTCTGGGGGGGTTGAAGAAGGAAAACAAAGTTCATGTGAAGAAGGGTTTCCCTGTTCTTATGGATATCCCTTTTGTGAAACGTTTATTCAGTTCGGAAGAGTCTTCGATAGAGGCTACGGAAATTGTGATTTTTATTACTCCCCATATTATTTCGCACGAGAAGCCGTTTAGCGACTATAAGGGGCAGTTGAAGCCTGCGGCGGAATACGGGGCAGAGAATTTTCAACGGGACCAACACGTTTTAAAATTAAAGGATTGATGCCTGCATGATACATAGAGGAAATAAAAATTTAACGGTTATTTTATCCTGTTTATGGTTGTGGTCACTGTGTCCTGCCGTGGTATCTGCGCAAGATCGACCGGTGACGGTTGAGGGGGATGTCACGATCATTGAAACGGAAATTGGCCTGGATCAAATTGTCGTAGAAAAGCCGAAATTCGGCCGGAGACAAACGGAAAAGGAGATTCCCGGTTCCGGGGCAGGGGCCAAAGAGATAACAGCCGTGCAGGTCGATGTGGGTGAATCCTTAAGCCCCGAAAAAATTATTCAACTGAACCGCATTTTAAAAGAGGCCATTGAAAAGAATCAGGAATTAGAGTCTCAAAAGAAGGGATTGGATCAACAGTTGAAAAATTTGCGGGGCCAGCGAACAATCGAGGTGAACCGTTTGCGTGTCCTTGATAAAGAGCGGGATTCCTATAAAGGCATGCTGGAGAATTCACAAAAAAATGTGCTGAAGTTGCAGGAAAGAATTGCTGAAATAGAAAAAGAGCTCGTTGAAAAGAATCAGAAGTTAGAATTTATGCTGGCCGAGCCGAGTCCCGGAATTATCCCGGAAGAGGGGGAGACCGTCCAGGTTGAGATATCAGCGCGTGAGTTAAATCATCTTCAAAAAACCATTGTGGAGTTGCGTCGCCAGATGATGGAACGGGAAGACGAGATGAAACAGCTGAGCGAAGAGCAGCGGACGCAGGCAGAAGAAGATCTTGAAAAGCTTTCTCGGCAGGTGTCGCAACTGGAGGAGGAGCTCAAAAATAAAACTCGGGAATACCAGGCGCAAATATCCGAGTTGCAGACCGCCAAGGAAGCTGCCGAGAGCAAGGCTATGAGTTTAACGGAGGAGCTGAAAGGCCTGGAGAAACAACTTGCTCAGCGAAGTCAGGAGTTTGAGAAATTCAAGGAAGAACAGGAATCGAAATCGCAGGAGATGGTCGCTCAGGTTGAGACAGTACAGCAGACCTTAGCCGATAAGTCCCAGGAATATTCTTCTTTGCCTTCGGAAATGAGTGCCGAACGGAAAAATGCCTTGCAGGAAGAGATTCAGCAACTGGAGAATCAATTGGCTAAGAAAGAGCAGGAAATTTCAGATTTTAAAACGCGGCAGAAACAATTAGCAAAAAAACGCATCAATGATATTCTTGCGCAAGTCAATGTCATTGAGCAGAAGCTGACGGAAAAATACAAAGGGATTGCTTTGGCGGAAGCGAGGCAGCTTGCCAGTATGGTGAGCGAGGCGAAAGAAGAGCTGCTTGGGAATTTGTCCCGCTCATCTGATGGGGTTGCTTCGAACAAACTCAATGTGTGGGAGCAGCAGATCGTCCGGCTGCAATCTCAGGCCGAGCAATTAAAGCATGATCTGACAGGCGGTTTACTGGCGCAGGGAGGGGCTGTTGTCAGTTCAGAGGCGGCGCCGGAAATATCATTTGCCGGGGAAGAGCAGGTTTTGGCCGACGCGGCATTTCACGACCGCGTGAGGAGTCAGAAAGTTATTTCCATGCTGGACGAAATGTCCTCGGAACATGAAACCATGCGGGAAGATGAGGGGAAAGTGCATTACAACATGGGGAATATATTTTTTCATCAGGGACATTATGGCAGAGCCCGGGACGAGTACCGGAAGGCCGTTCAGCTTGTCCCTCATGATGCGAACGCCCACTTTAATCTCGCATTTGTTTCCAGTGAATATTTGGGAGATTTTAAAACAGCGTTGACTCATTATCAGCAGTATTTATGGTTAAATCCGGAAGCGGAGGATCTGCATTTAGTTAAAGAAAAAATCATTGCCGCTCAGATGGAGCTCATGGGCAGCATTGATTCGTCTTTAGACAAAGAAGTGAGAGAAGAACGCGAGAATTGGTGGAAATACACGGGCGCTAAAGAAGAGATCGTTGATCAGATGAGTGAGTGAGGTGATAACGTTACAATAATTTAATTTTATCTTATATTAAGGCGTAGAAAAATTTTTCAGAAGCTGGAATGGCCAGGGATGCTTGTTCTTTTCCGGTTTGAGGAGACAGGTAGCCGGTGTCTTTCCGTTTCTGGGAATGAGGTTTCTGGGCCGATTCATGTTGTAATATAGTTTTTATGCGTCAACCCTTTCTAAAAATTGATAATAAGAACTACGTTCTATTAATAATACTAGGACTATACCTCCTCTCTGTGCCCAGAGTGTTTTCTTATGTTGCGAATCCTGGCAGCAGAGAATCGGATCCCCTTCCCGTCACCTCTTCAGAGCATCAATATATCAAAGGCTTGCCGCAGGGTTCTGTCGAACTCCCGGAAGAACGCACGCGATCTTCAAAAACATTCCTTCGGCCGGACGGGCAGGAGCAGATTATTGTTTCCTCCGGAGACCTTCATTATGAGAAAAACGGCGCCTGGCAAGATATCGATACCCGATGGCAGCCTTATGACGCGGTAACCACGGCAACTCCTCCGTGGTCCTATCAAATGGTCGATGCGGATTACCGGGCTTATGTTAAGAAAGCATTTGGTGAACACAAAATTTTACGTCTGGAGAAAGACGGCCATTATTTAGAAGCTGTCCCGGGACCTCTTTCTGTTCACTTTTCTGAAGATGATACAGAAAAAAGAACGCAACACATCCTGGCCAGGCCCCGTCCCGTTACAGGGCAGGTCAGCAATAAGCCCTTTGATATCGTCTCCGGGGGCGGATTTATTGAATGGCCGGAGGCTTACGGCCGGGGATTGAATTTCCGTTATACTCCCAGCGATGTCCGTTTCATCAAGATTCTCTCTGTGGAATCTTTGGATTCTTTATCCTTGTCCGGTTCTGCTGAGCCTTCTGCCGGTTCAGCTCTTTCCCTTACGCTTCATTTTGCGACGGATTTGGAGCTGCTCTTTGATGGCAAAATTTGGAATGACAGAAAACCTTCCGTAACGACGCATGTGGATTTTGTGGATGAGGAGAAAAAAGTTTTATGGTGGTGGAAAAAGCCTGTTGCCATAGATGCCAACGGGGAAAAGGTTTACGGGCAATTTATCCTCAGCCCTCTTCCGGATACGGGAAAAGACACATCAACTCAGCCGTCTTCGGAGGAGCATGCGTTCTGTGTCTCGGTTCAGTTCCCCTTAGACTGGTTTAAAAATGCCGCTTATCCTGTTCAGATTGATCCCGATACATTTTACGGGAATTCGGCGGACGGATATATTTCGGGACAGGACCCCTCTTATACGCAGGCCCGTAACTCATCGTCCTCGAGCGATGATTCCGGAGCCACTTTTTTAGTCGGGCAGAATTTTACCGCCGGCCTTGTATATGATGTCCACCGGGCTTATTTGTCTTTTGACACATCGTCTTTATCCGCCGCTCCGGCCAGGGCTCATTTGTATCTTAAAGCGAACACAGATGCCTCCACAACGGATTTTACAGCCCGGATACATCAATACAGTTGGTCGAGTCCGATCGCTTCATATCAAGAATCAAATTTTGACGGGGCGTTGGCCAGCACGTATGACGCCGACTGGCGCGGGACGTCCGGGATGTCGACAGGTGTTTATTATTCTTCCCAAAGCCTTGACACCTCCTATGTTTCCACCAGCGGCAGTACCCTCTATGCCCTCTTGTCCGACAGGGACGTTAGCGGAACCTCTCCATCGGGCGCCGAGTATGTCAGCATACATAGCCAAGACGCGTCTTCCGCCTCTGATCGTCCGTATCTTTCTATCGAACCGGTCGTGGAAGTCTATTATTCTGTCGGAACGGATACGGGTGATCTGACAAGCGGTTCTCCCAACGTCACGATCACCAATCATACAGCCGAATTTACTGCCGCTCAGGCGGATGATGTCGGGGCCGGAGACGAACTCGTCGCCGGGGGAAATACTTATTATATTCAGAGCCGGCAGTCTTCGACGGTTTATACCGTGACAACAGCCACGGGCGCCGTCCCGTCAGATCTGTCAAGCACGGCCGTCACGTCTATTAGCCGCGCGTTTAACACGCTTTCCTCCGCGGAATCGAATTCATCCGGGGGGAGTTACCTCAACAGCGCGGATCTGACCTCTGCCGGTGCGGACGTCCAGCTGAACTGGGTTTTGTATTCTGACGGCGTGTTTGACGGGGCCGATGGCTCTGGCGCGCAGTTGACGATTGACGGCTATACGACGGACAGCACTCATTATATCCGGATGTTCGCCCCGTCTTTATCCTCGGAGGTCGGCAGCTCACAGCGGCATACCGGTGAAGAAGGGACGGGAGTCGTGATTCAGCCTTCGAATTCCAGCCCGGGCGATCCTTATTCGGTCATTGATATATCCGATGATTATGTCCGTATCGAAGGCATAGAGATAGACGGATCACAGATTACGAATGCGGAAAACCTTGATGGGATTTCGCTGAATGCCGCCATCAGCGACAGCAGTTCCGATATTCAGATCAGTAAAGCCATCATTCATGATCTGGATAACTCTACGACAGATGACACCGACGCCAGCAATGTGAGAGGGATTGTTATAAATGACGGGAACCTGAAGGTTCGCAATACGATAATTTACGATATGACAAACCTCTCAACGAATGCAAGCTCGAACATTGTCGGGCTGTTAGCCGCATCTGGCGGTGATACTTATTATCTGCACAACCTCACGCTTCATGCGATCAACAACACCGGCAGTACGGGTTATGCCCGTGGGATCGACAATGTCAGCGGAACGATGACGGTAAGAAACTCTTCCTGCGGCGAAGTAAACAGTACGAATGGAAGCGAGGCTTGTTTCAACGGCACAATCACCCAGTCTTATAATGTGTCATCTGATGCCACGGCTTCCGGAACCGGCAGCCAGACCAATGAAACGGATTATACGGACTATTTTTATGAAGCCGGAGCAACCTCGACAGATTTGCACCTTCGTCACGATAGTTTGACCTTATGGGGGACCAACGGAACAGATCTGGACAGTGACGCCAATCTGCCTGTTACGGATGATATCGATGCGGACGCCCGGGACGGAACATCCCCGGATATCGGGGCGGATGAAGTCACCAATGAGGTGGCTTCTGCTCCGCTCACCCCTTACTGTGAGGGCTCTGTGACTCCCGTGACCGACGTGACGGACACCACCCCGGAGTTCTCCGCCATCTGTGATGATCCGGACACCGATGACTGTTCCTATTATGAGATTGAGGTTGACACGGCCAATACCTTTGACGGCACACGCATGTGGGACACCGGGAAAACCGATACGGGAAGTGATGTCACCGAAAACACACGAATGAACGATGTCTCTTATGCCGGAACAGCTTTGTCCATAGACGGCTCAACGTATTACTGGCGGATCCGTTTCTGGGATACGGCGCATGACGGCGGTTCTGGCGAGGCCGATGTCCCGGGAGACTGGAGCGCGGTGCAAACCTTCACCATGGAGGATAAAACCTTAACCTTTACCCAGGAGCCGACGACCTCTTTCTCTTGTCAGTTATTGGAAAACCAGCCGATTGTCAGCACGAGCGACTCTGCTTCGGGAGTGGATGTCACTATTGCTATTTTGTCAAATCCGGGAAGCTCTTCACTGATCGGGACGACTACCGTGACGACAAACGGTTCCGGTGTGGCGACTTTTACCGATTTGCAAATCCCTGTCCCCGGAGTGGGATATACCTTGCAGGCGACAGCAAGCGGTTATATCTCCGATACCACCGCCGCTTTCACCGTTGAACCCTGTACGACTCCGATGTCCACGGTTGTTTATGACGACTCCAACGGGGACCTGTATGTGAAGTGCTGGCTGGAAGGGTCCGAAGGCCGGGTGACTTTGGGGGCCAGCGATACCTGTGCTGTCAACATTTACGAGCCGGACGGGACCCTTGAGAAAGCCATTTCAACCGGAGATTTTGGAACACCTTCCAGCAATGTTTTCAGTTATGCCTGGTCAGCGGACAGTCCTGATTTTGATTCTTCTTATTTTGCCGAGGTCTTGATTTATTACGACGCCCGCAGTCAGACATATACAAGCTATGACACCTATGACTTGACGCAGTTTGCTATTTTGCAGGATGTGAACGACATCTTAGTCGACACATCGTCCATCAACTGGACCAATGTGACGGATATCAAAGCCAAAACCGATACGATTAACTGGACGGACATTACGGAAATTAAATCCAAGACAGACACGATCAACTGGGATGACATAGGGGTTCTGATGTCGGACCTCTCTTCAATAAGATCGTCTGCTGATGCCCTGGATGATGTTAATTGGGATGATATGGAAGTCATGACGACGAGTCAGGTCAATTGGACAAATGTCTACTCAATGGCCGCGGCTCAGATCAACTGGGAAGATATTACGGTCATGACGGAGGCCGGTATCAATTGGGAGGATATGGAATTTATGAGTGACGCCGGAGTCAATTGGTTTGATATAGCGTATATGAGCGGAGCAGGCGTGGATTGGAGTGAAACAATCAATTGGGATAATCTGGCGGAACTGACAACCGCTGGAGTGAATTGGGAAGATCTTACTGTCATGTCGGAAGTTGGCCTTAACTGGGATGATCTGGAGATCATGAGTAAAGCGGAAGTCAACTGGTATGATTTCGGTGTTTTATCCTTATCGGGGATGAATTGGGCGAATCTGACGGAGATGTCTATGTCGGGCATTAATTGGGCGGATTTAGATGCCTTGAGTGATGCCGGGATTAACTGGCGGGATTTGGATCTCTTAACTGATGCGGGGATCAACTGGCTGGATCTGGATGTGTTGAGTGACACTGGGATCAACTGGGTTGGATTTAACGAATTATCTACAGCTGGTGTCAACTGGGAGGACATTGCCGCTTTAAGTCATGCCGGAGTAAACTGGACCGGATTAGATGATCTCGCTACGACAGGTGTGAATTGGGATGATATCGCCGAGTTAAGTACTGTCGGCATTAATTGGACAAACATTAATGCTTTATCAGAGGCCGGCATTAACTGGAAAGATATTGACGTCCTTTCTGATACCGGCATTAACTGGAAAGATATCGATGTTCTTTCTGATGCGGGGATCAACTGGCTGGATATCAATGCGCTGAGTGACGCGGGGATCAACTGGCGGGATTTGGATGTGTTGAGCGATATCGGGATTAATTGGACGGAATTTAATGAACTGTCAACAGCCGGTGTGAACTGGGCGGATCTCGCGGAATTAAGTACAGCCGGAATGAATTGGGCGGGTTTGGATGATCTGGCGACTTCAGCTGTGAATTGGGATGATATCGCTGTATTGAGTGATGCGGGGATCAACTGGATAAGTATTAATGATTTGTCCGACGCGGGGATCAACTGGCTGGATATCGATGTATTGAGTGATGCGGGTGTCAATTGGTCGGCTATTGATGTCTTGTCAGATGCCGGGGTGAACTGGATGAATTTGGCCGAGATGACTGATGCGGGGATTAATTGGGTGGAACTGGAAAATATGGCTATTGATATTCAAGGGGTGAATTGGGAAAACATAGAAGAAATGTCCACCTCCGGAATCAACTGGGACAGTATTGCTGATATGGCCGAAGCCGGGGTGAACTGGATTGCCCTTGAAGAAATCAGTAAATCCGCAGTTAACTGGGTGGGTTTAGCGGATATGGCCAATTCCAATGTTAACTGGATGAATATTTCTGAAATGTCTTCGTCCGGGATCAACTGGACGGAGTTAGAGGAAATGGCCATAGATGTCCAGGGAGTTAACTGGAGCAGTTTGGAGGAAATGACGACCGCCGGTATTAACTGGGATAATTTTGGGGATTTGTCTTCCGCGGGAATTAATTGGGAGAATTTGGAAAATATGGCCATAGATATCCAGGGAGTTAACTGGGATAACATTCGTGATATGACAGACGCGAATGTCAACTGGGATGATATTCAGGTCCTGTCTGAATCCGGAATTAACTGGCTGGACATTGATGTGCTGAGCGATACCGGAATTAACTGGCAGGATGTTGATATTTTAAGTGATGCCGGAATTAACTGGGCCGATCTTGATATCTTGAGTGATGCGGGGATCAACTGGCAGGATATTGATATCCTAAGTGATGCGAATGTAAATTGGACAGGATGGGATGAGATTGCCTCTTCAGGAGTTAATTGGGATAACATTGCGAATATGTCTGATGCCGGCATTAATTGGCTGGATATAGATGTGATGAGTGATACAGGGATTAATTGGGATGATGTCAGGGTCCTGAGCGAACAAGGAATGAACTGGGTGAGCATTAATGATATGAGTGACGCAGGGATCAACTGGCTGGACATCGATGTGCTGAGTGATGCCGGGGTTAATTGGAAAGATATCGATGTTTTAACTGACCGGGGGATCAATTGGACCAATTTAAGTGATTTGAGTGGGGCGGGAATTAACTGGCTCGATATTGACATCCTAAGCGATACCGGCATTAATTGGAAAGATCTGGACGTTTTAAGCGATACGGGAATTAATTGGGTTGATATTGAGGTGATGAGTGCCAGAGGGATTAATTGGGTAAGCATAAATGATCTGAGTGATGCCGGCATTAATTGGCTGGATATAGATGTGATGAGTGATATGGGAATTAATTGGGCCGATCTTGATGTCTTAAGTGATGCCGGGGTTAATTGGATGGATATCAATGTTTTAAGTGATGCGGGGATCAATTGGTTGGATTTGGATGTGATGAGTGACCGTGCTGTCAATTGGCTTGAAATTGGTGAATTAAGTACGGCCGGCATCAACTGGCTTGATGTTGGTGTCATGAGTACTCGGAATATCAATTGGTTAGGAATATACGATTTAAGTTTATCAGGAGTTAACTGGCAGGATATTAACATTATGAGCGAGCAAGGGATTAACTGGTTAAGCGTCTATAGTATGAGTGCGGCAGGGATCAATTGGGCGGATATTGATGTGATGAGTGATAGAGGGGTAAATTGGACTGGTATAGATCTTATGTCAAAAGCAGGGATCAACTGGCAGGATATCGATGTCTTAAGTGATGCAGGGATCAACTGGCAGGACTTGGACGTTTTTTCGGATACGGGGATTAACTGGCTGGATATCGATGTGATGAGCAGTGCGGGCGTGAACTGGGTGAGTGTGAATGATTTGAGTGACGCGGGGATCAATTGGCTGGATATTGATGTGCTGAGTGATAGAGGGATTAATTGGACTGGAATCAACGATCTGAGTGATGCGGGCATTAACTGGTTAGACATTGATGTCTTAAGTGATGCGGGAATCAATTGGGAAGATATTAATGTTCTAAGCGATACGGGAATCAACTGGCGGGACATTGATGTATTAAGTGATGTGGGGATGAACTGGGTGAGCGTGAATGATTTAAGTGACGCGGGGATCAATTGGCTGGATATTGATGTGTTGAGTGATGCGGGGATCAACTGGCGGGACTTGGATGTGTTAAGTGATGCAGGGATCAACTGGCGGGATTTGGATGTTTTAAGTGATGCGGGAATTAATTGGAGGGATTTGGATATTCTTTCAGATACGGGCATCAATTGGACGGATATTGATGTGATGAGCAGTGCGGGGGTGAACTGGGTAAGTATAAATGACTTGAGTGATACGGGGATCAACTGGCTGGATATCGATGTGCTGAGTGATGTGGGGATCAATTGGGTGAGTGTGAATGATTTGAGTGATGCGGGGATCAATTGGGCCGATATTGATATCCTGAGTGATACAGGGATAAATTGGAAAGATATTGATGTATTAGCGGATAAGGGTATTAACTGGGAGGATATCGATGTCTTAAGTGATGCGGGGATCAATTGGTTGGATTTGGATGTGTTAACTGATGCGGGGATCAATTGGCTGGATATTGACGTGATGAGCGATGCTGGAGTGAACTGGGATGGATTGGTTGATATGGCTAATAAAGGAATTAATTGGGATAGCATCAGTGACATGTCGATTTCAGGTGTTAATTGGTTAAATCTTGACGAAATGACAATGAGTGGCATTAATTGGGATAGGATTGGAGAAATGTCAGATTCAGATATTAACTGGTTGAATATTGGAGAAATGTCTTTAAAAGGAATTAATTGGGATAACATAACAGTTATGTCTGAAGCAGGAATTAACTGGACAGACATGGGAAAGATGACGATCAATGGGATTAATTGGATGAATATAGCTGAACTGTCTTCCTCGGGGATTAACTGGCTGGATTTGGATGTGTTGAGCGATACGGGGATCAACTGGCAGGACATAAATGTGATGAGTGATATGGGGATCAACTGGGTGAGTGTGAATGATTTAAGTGATGCGGGGATCAACTGGCTGGATATCGATGTGTTAAGTGATGCGGGGATCAATTGGTTGGATTTGGATGTGTTGAGCGATACGGGAATTAATTGGCAGGATATCAATGTCCTGAGCGATGCGGGGATCAACTGGGTGGATTTGGATGTATTGAGTGATACAGGGATCAACTGGTTGGATATTGATGTGATGAGTAGTGCCGGGGTAAACTGGGTGAGTGTGAATGATTTAAGTGACGCGGGGATCAACTGGCTGGATATTGATGTGATGAGTGACGCGGGGATCAACTGGCTGGATTGGGATGTGTTAAGTGATGCGGGGATCAACTGGCAGGATTTAGATGTGTTAAGTGATGCGGGGATCAACTGGCTGGACCTGAATGTTCTTTCAGATACAGGGATCAATTGGCTGGATATCGATGTGATGAGCAGTGCCGGAGTGAACTGGGTGAGCGTGAATGATTTAAGTGATGCGGGGATCAACTGGCAGGATTTAGATGTGTTAAGTGATGCGGGGATCAACTGGCAGGATATTAATGTGCTGAGTGATGCGGGAATTAACTGGCAGGATATTAATGTGCTGAGTGACGCGGGGATCAATTGGCTGGACCTGGATGTGTTGAGCGATACGGGGATCAACTGGCAGGACATCGATGTGATGAGCAGTGCCGGGATTAACTGGGTGAGTGTGAATGATTTGAGTGACGCGGGGATCAACTGGCTGGATATTGATGTGTTGAGTGATGCGGGGATCAACTGGGTGGATTTGGATGTGCTCTCAGATACAGGGATCAACTGGTCAGATTTGGATGTGCTTTCAGATGCGGGAATTAATTGGGTGGATTTGGATGTGCTCTCAGATACAGGGATCAATTGGCAGGATATCGATGTGATGAGTGATATGGGGATCAACTGGGTGAGTGTGAATGATTTGAGTGACGCGGGGATCAACTGGCTGGATATAGGTGTTTTAAGTGATGCCGGAGTGAACTGGCAGGATATTGATGTGTTAAGTGACACGGGGATCAACTGGCAGGATATTGATGTGATGAGTGACATGGGGATCAATTGGGTGAGTGTGAATGATTTGAGTGACGCGGGGATCAACTGGCAGGATATTGATGTGATGAGTGACATGGGGATGAACTGGGTGAGTATGAGTGATATGACGAACGCAGGGATCAACTGGCTGGATATTGATGTGTTAAGTGATGCGGGAATCAACTGGCTGGACATCGATGTATTGAGTGATACAGGGATCAACTGGCAGGATATTAATGCTCTGAGTGATGCGGGGATTAATTGGCGGGATTTGGATGTGTTGAGTGATACAGGGATCAACTGGCAGGATATTGATGTGATGAGTGATATGGGGATCAACTGGGTGAGTGTGAATGATTTGAGTGACGCGGGGATCAACTGGCTGGATATAGATGTGATGAGTGACGCGGGGATCAACTGGCTGGATTTGGATGTGTTAAGTGAGGCGGGGATCAACTGGCTGGACATTGATGTGTTAAGTGAGGCGGGGATCAACTGGCTGGACCTGGATGTGCTTTCAGACACAGGGATCAATTGGCAGGATATTGATGTGATGAGTGATATGGGGATCAATTGGGTGAGTGTGAATGATTTAAGCGATGCGGGGATCAACTGGCTGGATATCGATGTGATGAGTGACGCGGGGATCAACTGGCTGGATTGGGATGTGTTAAGTGATACGGGAGTCAATTGGTCGGACATTAATGAAATGAGTGACGCGGGGATCAATTGGGTGAGTGTGAATGATTTAAGTGACGCGGGGATCAACTGGCTGGACATTGATGTGATGAGTGATGCAAGGATGAACTGGGTGAGTATGAGTGATATGACGAATGCGGGGATGAACTGGTTGGACATCGATGTCTTAAGTGACGCGGGGATCAACTGGCTGGACATTGATGTTCTCTCAGACACAGGAATTAATTGGTCGGATTTGAATGTTCTATCAGATGCGGGGATCAACTGGGTGAGTGTGAATGATTTGAGTGCCGCGGGGATCAACTGGCAGGATATCGATGTGATGAGTGATGCGGGGGTGAATTGGATAAACATAGGTGATATGACGGATGCGGGGATTAACTGGTTGGACATAGATGTCTTAAGTGATGCGGGGATCAACTGGTCGGATATGGATGTGTTAAGTGACACGGGGATCAACTGGTCAGATATAAATGTGATGAGTGATATAGGGATCAACTGGGTGAGTATGAATGACTTGAGTGATGCGGGGATCAACTGGCAGGACATTGATGTGATGAGTGATATGGGGATGAACTGGGTGAGTATGAGTGATATGACGAATGCGGGGATCAACTGGCTGGACATCGATGTGTTAAGTGATGCGGGAATTAACTGGCAGGACTTGGATGTATTAAGTGATACGGGAATCAACTGGCAGGATTTGAATGTGATGAGTGATATGGGGATGAACTGGGTGAGCATGAGTGATATGACGAATGTGGGGATCAACTGGCAGGATATAAATGTGATGAGTGATATGGGGATCAACTGGGTGAGTGTGAATGATTTGAGTGACGCGGGAATCAACTGGCTGGACATTGATGTATTAAGTGATGCGGGGATCAACTGGTTGGATTTGGATGTCCTTTCAGATGTAGGGATTAACTGGCAGGATTTGGACGTTTTCTCTGACGCAGGAATCAATTGGAGGGATTTAAATATTTTAAGTGATGCGGGGATCAACTGGCTGGATATTGATGTGTTGAGTGATATGGGAATTAATTGGGTGAGCGTGAATGATTTGAGTGATGCGGGGATTAACTGGCTGGACATTGATGTGTTGAGTGACGCGGGGATTAACTGGCAGGATTTAGATGTTCTGTCAGATACGGGGATCAACTGGCAGGACATCGATGTGATGAGCAGTGCCGGGGTAAATTGGGTGAGTGTGAATGATTTGAGTGACGCGGGGATCAACTGGCTGGACATTGATGTGATGAGTGATATGGGGATCAACTGGGTGAGTGTGAATGATCTGAGTGATGCGGGGATCAACTGGCAGGATGTTGACGTGATGAGTGACGCGGGGATTAATTGGCAGGATTTAGATGTTCTATCCGATACGGGGATCAACTGGCAGGACATAAATGTGATGAGTAGTGCCGGGGTAAACTGGGTGAGTGTGAATGATTTAAGTGACGCGGGGATCAATTGGCTGGATATTGATGTGATGAGTGACGCCGGAGTGAACTGGCAGGACATCGATGTGTTAAGTGATACGGGGATTAACTGGCAGGATTTGGATGTCTTAAGTGATGCGGGGATCAACTGGGTGGATTTGGATGTGTTGAGCGATACGGGGATCAACTGGCAGGACATAAATGTGATGAGTGATATGGGGATCAACTGGGTGAGTGTGAATGATTTAAGTGACGCGGGGATCAACTGGCTGGATATCGATGTGTTAAGTGATGCGGGAATTAATTGGCTGGATCTGGATGTTATCTCAGATACGGGGATCAACTGGTCAGATATTAATGTTCTGAGTGATGCGGGGATCAATTGGGTGGATTTGGATGTATTGAGTGACGCGGGGATCAACTGGCAGGATATTGATGTGATGAGCAATGCCGGGGTAAATTGGGTGAGTGTGAATGATTTGAGTGACGCGGGGATCAACTGGCAGGATATCGATGTGATGAGTGATGCGGGAATTAATTGGCTGGATCTGGATGTTATCTCAGACGCGGGAATCAACTGGCAGGACATCGATGTGTTAAGTGATGTGGGGATCAACTGGCTGGACCTGGATGTTCTTTCAGATACAGGGATTAATTGGGTGGATATCGATGTGATGAGCAGTGCGGGGGTGAACTGGGTGAGTGTGAATGATTTGAGTGACGCAGGGATCAACTGGCTGGATATCGATGTGTTAAGTGATGCGGGGATCAATTGGCAGGATATTAATGTGCTGAGTGATGCGGGAATTAACTGGCAGGATATTAATGTGCTGAGTGACGCGGGGATCAATTGGCTGGACCTGGATGTGTTGAGCGATACGGGGATCAACTGGCAGGACATCGATGTGATGAGTAGTGCCGGGGTAAACTGGGTGAGTGTGAATGATTTAAGTGACGCGGGGATTAACTGGCAGGATATCGATGTGATGAGTGATGCAAGGATTAACTGGCTGGACCTGGATGTTATCTCAGATACGGGGATCAACTGGCTGGACATCGATGTGTTAAGTGATGCGGGGATCAACTGGGTGGACCTGGATGTACTTTCAGACACGGGGATCAACTGGTCAGATATAAATGTGATGAGTGATATGGGGATTAATTGGGTGAGTGTGAATGATTTAAGCGATGCGGGGATCAACTGGCTGGATATAGATGTGATGAGTGACACGGGGATTAATTGGCTGGATCTGGATGTGTTGAGCGATACGGGGGTCAACTGGTCAGATATAAATGTGATGAGTGACGCGGGGATCAATTGGGTGAGTGTGAATGATTTGAGTGACGCGGGGATCAACTGGCAGGATATTGATGTGCTGAGTGATATGGGGATGAACTGGGTGAGTATGAGTGATATGACGAACGCGGGGATCAACTGGCTGGATATCGATGTGTTAAGTGACACAGGAATCAATTGGCTGGACATCGATGTATTGAGTGATACAGGGATCAACTGGCAGGATATTAATGCTCTGAGTGATGCGGGGATTAATTGGCGGGATTTGGATGTGTTGAGTGATACAGGGATCAACTGGCAGGACATAAATGTTATGAGTGACATGGGGATTAACTGGGTGAGTGTGAATGATTTGAGTGACGCGGGGATCAACTGGCTGGATATAGATGTGATGAGTGACGCGGGGATCAACTGGCTGGATTTGGATGTGTTAAGTGAGGCGGGGATCAACTGGCTGGACATTGATGTGTTAAGTGAGGCGGGGATCAACTGGCTGGACCTGGATGTGCTTTCAGACACAGGGATCAATTGGCAGGATATTGATGTGATGAGTGATATGGGGATCAATTGGGTGAGTGTGAATGATTTAAGCGATGCGGGGATCAACTGGCTGGATATCGATGTGATGAGTGACGCGGGGATCAACTGGCTGGATTGGGATGTGTTAAGTGATACGGGAGTCAATTGGTCGGACATTAATGAAATGAGTGACGCGGGGATCAATTGGGTGAGTGTGAATGATTTAAGTGACGCGGGGATCAACTGGCTGGACATTGATGTGATGAGTGATGCAAGGATGAACTGGGTGAGTATGAGTGATATGACGAATGCGGGGATGAACTGGTTGGACATCGATGTCTTAAGTGACGCGGGGATCAACTGGCTGGACATTGATGTTCTCTCAGACACAGGAATTAATTGGTCGGATTTGAATGTTCTATCAGATGCGGGGATCAACTGGGTGAGTGTGAATGATTTGAGTGCCGCGGGGATCAACTGGCAGGATATCGATGTGATGAGTGATGCGGGGGTGAATTGGATAAACATAGGTGATATGACGGATGCGGGGATTAACTGGTTGGACATAGATGTCTTAAGTGATGCGGGGATCAACTGGTCGGATATGGATGTGTTAAGTGACACGGGGATCAACTGGTCAGATATAAATGTGATGAGTGATATAGGGATCAACTGGGTGAGTATGAATGACTTGAGTGATGCGGGGATCAACTGGCAGGACATTGATGTGATGAGTGATATGGGGATGAACTGGGTGAGTATGAGTGATATGACGAATGCGGGGATCAACTGGCTGGACATCGATGTGTTAAGTGATGCGGGAATTAACTGGCAGGACTTGGATGTATTAAGTGATACGGGAATCAACTGGCAGGATTTGAATGTGATGAGTGATATGGGGATGAACTGGGTGAGCATGAGTGATATGACGAATGTGGGGATCAACTGGCAGGATATAAATGTGATGAGTGATATGGGGATCAACTGGGTGAGTGTGAATGATTTGAGTGACGCGGGAATCAACTGGCTGGACATTGATGTATTAAGTGATGCGGGGATCAACTGGTTGGATTTGGATGTCCTTTCAGATGTAGGGATTAACTGGCAGGATTTGGACGTTTTCTCTGACGCAGGAATCAATTGGAGGGATTTAAATATTTTAAGTGATGCGGGGATCAACTGGCTGGATATTGATGTGTTGAGTGATATGGGAATTAATTGGGTGAGCGTGAATGATTTGAGTGATGCGGGGATTAACTGGCTGGACATTGATGTGTTGAGTGACGCGGGGATTAACTGGCAGGATTTAGATGTTCTGTCAGATACGGGGATCAACTGGCAGGACATCGATGTGATGAGCAGTGCCGGGGTAAATTGGGTGAGTGTGAATGATTTGAGTGACGCGGGGATCAACTGGCTGGACATTGATGTGATGAGTGATATGGGGATCAACTGGGTGAGTGTGAATGATCTGAGTGATGCGGGGATCAACTGGCAGGATGTTGACGTGATGAGTGACGCGGGGATTAATTGGCAGGATTTAGATGTTCTATCCGATACGGGGATCAACTGGCAGGACATAAATGTGATGAGTAGTGCCGGGGTAAACTGGGTGAGTGTGAATGATTTAAGTGACGCGGGGATCAATTGGCTGGATATTGATGTGATGAGTGACGCCGGAGTGAACTGGCAGGACATCGATGTGTTAAGTGATACGGGGATTAACTGGCAGGATTTGGATGTCTTAAGTGATGCGGGGATCAACTGGGTGGATTTGGATGTGTTGAGCGATACGGGGATCAACTGGCAGGACATAAATGTGATGAGTGATATGGGGATCAACTGGGTGAGTGTGAATGATTTAAGTGACGCGGGGATCAACTGGCTGGATATCGATGTGTTAAGTGATGCGGGAATTAATTGGCTGGATCTGGATGTTATCTCAGATACGGGGATCAACTGGTCAGATATTAATGTTCTGAGTGATGCGGGGATCAATTGGGTGGATTTGGATGTATTGAGTGACGCGGGGATCAACTGGCAGGATATTGATGTGATGAGCAATGCCGGGGTAAATTGGGTGAGTGTGAATGATTTGAGTGACGCGGGGATCAACTGGCAGGATATCGATGTGATGAGTGATGCGGGAATTAATTGGCTGGATCTGGATGTTATCTCAGACGCGGGAATCAACTGGCAGGACATCGATGTGTTAAGTGATGCGGGGATCAACTGGCTGGACCTGGATGTTCTTTCAGATACAGGGATTAATTGGGTGGATATTGATGTGATGAGTGATATGGGGATTAATTGGGTGAGTGTGAATGATTTGAGTGACGCAGGGATCAACTGGCTGGATATCGATGTGTTAAGTGATGCGGGGATCAATTGGCAGGATATTAATGTGCTGAGTGATGCGGGAATTAACTGGCAGGATATTAATGTGCTGAGTGACGCGGGGATCAATTGGCTGGACCTGGATGTGTTGAGCGATACGGGGATCAACTGGCAGGACATAAATGTGATGAGTAGTGCCGGGGTGAACTGGGTGAGTGTGAATGATTTAAGTGACGCGGGGATTAACTGGCTGGATATCGATGTGATGAGTGATGCGGGGATTAACTGGCTGGACCTGGATGTTATCTCAGACGCGGGAATCAACTGGCAGGACATCGATGTGTTAAGTGATGCGGGGATCAACTGGCTGGATATAGATGTGATGAGTGACACGGGGATTAATTGGCTGGATATCGATGTGATGAGCAGTGCGGGGGTGAACTGGGTGAGTGTGAATGATTTAAGCGATGCGGGGATCAACTGGCTGGATATAGATGTGATGAGTGACACGGGGATTAATTGGCTGGATCTGGATGTGTTGAGCGATACAGGGGTCAACTGGTCAGATATAAATGTGATGAGTGACGCGGGGATCAATTGGGTGAGTGTGAATGATTTGAGTGACGCGGGGATCAACTGGCAGGATATTGATGTGCTGAGTGATATGGGGATGAACTGGGTGAGTATGAGTGATATGACGAACGCGGGGATCAACTGGCTGGATATCGATGTGTTAAGTGACACAGGAATCAATTGGCTGGACATCGATGTATTGAGTGATACAGGGATCAACTGGCAGGATATTAATGCTCTGAGTGATGCGGGGATTAATTGGCGGGATTTGGATGTATTGAGTGATACAGGGATCAACTGGCAGGACATAAATGTGATGAGTGATATGGGGATCAATTGGGTGAGTGTGAATGATTTAAGTGACGCGGGGATTAACTGGCTGGACATCGATGTGATGAGTGATGCGGGGATAAACTGGCAGGATTTGGATGTTCTATCAGATACGGGGATCAACTGGCTGGATTTGGATGTGATGAGCGATGCAGGGATCAACTGGCAGGATTTGGATGTTCTATCAGATACAGGAATCAACTGGCAGGACATAAATGTTATGAGTGACATGGGGATTAACTGGGTGAGTGTGAATGATTTAAGTGATGCGGGGATCAACTGGCTGGATATCGATGTGATGAGTGATGCGGGGATTAACTGGCAGGATATGGATGTATTGAGTGATACAGGGATCAACTGGCAGGACATAAATGTGATGAGTGATATGGGGATCAATTGGGTGAGTGTGAATGATTTAAGTGACGCGGGGATCAACTGGGTGGATATCGATGTGATGAGTGATATGGGGATGAACTGGGTGAGTATGAGTGATATGACGAACGCGGGGATCAACTGGCTGGATATCGATGTTCTTTCGGACGCGGGGATCAACTGGTCGGACATTGATGTTATTTCAGATACAGGGATCAATTGGTCGGATTTGGATGTCCTATCAGATGCGGGGATCAACTGGTCGGATATTGATGTGTTAAGTGATGCGGGGGTTAATTGGCAGGACATAAATGTGATGAGTGATATAGGGATCAATTGGGTGAGTGTGAATGATTTAAGTGACGCGGGGATCAACTGGCTGGACATCGATGTGATGAGCGATGCGGGGATCAACTGGCAGGATCTGGATGTGCTCTCGGATACGGGGATCAACTGGCAGGATTTGAATGTGATGAGTGATATGGGGATCAATTGGGTGAGTGTGAATGATTTAAGTGACGCGGGGATCAACTGGCTGGATATCGATGTGATGAGTGATACGGGGATGAACTGGGTGAGTATGAGTGATATGACGAACGCGGGAATTAACTGGCTGGACTTGGATATCCTGAGTGATGCGGGGATCAACTGGCAGGATTTAGATGTGCTATCGGATACGGGGATCAACTGGCAGGACATAAATGTTATGAGTGACATGGGTATTAACTGGGTGAGCATGAATGATTTAAGTGATGCGGGGATCAACTGGCAGGATATCGATGTGATGAGTGATGCGGGGATGAACTGGGTGAGTATGAGTGATATGACGAATGCGGGGATCAATTGGCTGGATTTGGATATCCTGAGTGATGCGGGGATCAACTGGCAGGATTTAGATGTGCTCTCGGATACGGGGATCAACTGGCAGGATATAAATGTGATGAGTGACATGGGGATTAACTGGGTGAGTGTGAATGATATGAGTGACGCGGGGATCAACTGGCTGGATATCGATGTGATGAGTGATATCGGGATGAACTGGGTGAGTATGAGTGATATGACGAACGCGGGGATCAACTGGCTGGACTTGGATATCCTGAGCGATGCGGGGATCAACTGGCAGGATATGGATGTGCTCTCGGATACGGGGATCAACTGGCAGGATTTGAATGTGATGAGTGACATGGGGATTAACTGGGTGAGTGTGAATGATATGAGTGACGCGGGGATCAACTGGCTGGACATAGATGTGATGAGTGATATGGGGATGAACTGGGTGAGTATGAGTGATATGACGAATGCGGGAATCAACTGGCTGGATATTGATGTCTTAAGTGATACGGGGATTAATTGGTTAGATTTGGATGTGCTATCGGATACGGGGATTAACTGGCAGGATTTGAATGTGATGAGTGACATGGGGATTAACTGGGTGAGTGTGAATGATATGAGTGACGCGGGGATAAACTGGCTGGACATCGATGTGATGAGTGATGCGGGGATCAACTGGCTGGACATAGATGTATTAAGTGATGCGGGGATCAACTGGGCAGATATTGATGTATTAAGTGATGCAGGGATCAACTGGCAGGATTTGAATGTGTTAAGTGATACGGGGGTTAATTGGCAGGACATAAATGTGATGAGTGACATGGGGATCAATTGGGTGAGTGTGAATGATTTAAGTGACGCGGGGATCAATTGGCTGGATATAGATGTGATGAGTGACGCGGGGATCAACTGGCTGGATCTGGATGTGTTGAGTGATACGGGGATCAACTGGCTGGACTTGGATATCCTGAGTGATGCGGGGATAAATTGGCAGGATGTGGATGTATTAAGCGATACGGGGATCAATTGGCAGGATTTGAATGTGATGAGTGATATGGGGATCAATTGGGTGAGTGTGAATGATTTAAGTGACGCGGGGATCAACTGGCTGGATATTGATGTGATGAGTGATACGGGGATGAACTGGGTGAGTATGAGTGATATGACGAACGCGGGAATCAACTGGCTGGACTTGGATATCCTGAGTGATGCGGGGATAAACTGGTCGGATATGGATGTGTTAAGTGATACGGGGATCAACTGGCAGGATTTGAATGTGATGAGTGATATGGGGATCAATTGGGTGAGTGTGAATGATATGAGTGACGCGGGGATTAACTGGTTGGACATAGATGTGATGAGTGACGCGGGGATCAACTGGCAGGATTTGGATGTGCTCTCAGATACGGGAATTAACTGGCTGGACTTGAATATCCTGAGTGATGCGGGGATCAACTGGCAGGATTTGGATGTTCTTTCAGATACAGGAATCAACTGGCAGGACATAAATGTGATGAGTGATATGGGAATTAATTGGGTGAGCGTGAATGATTTGAGCGATGCGGGGATCAACTGGCTGGACATTGATGTGATGAGTGACGCGGGGATAAACTGGCTGGACATCGATGTGTTAAGTGATACGGGAATCAACTGGCTGGATTTGGATGTTTTAAGTGATGCGGGAATCAACTGGCTGGACTTGGATGTACTCTCAGATACGGGGATCAACTGGCAGGACATAAATGTGATGAGTGATATGGGTATCAATTGGGTGAGTGTGAATGATTTAAGTGATGCGGGGATCAACTGGCTGGATATCGATGTGTTAAGTGACGCGGGGATCAACTGGCAGGATATCGATGTGTTAAGTGACGCGGGGATCAACTGGCAGGATTTGAATGTGATGAGTGATATGGGGATCAATTGGGTGAGTGTGAATGATTTAAGTGATGCGGGGATCAACTGGCAGGACATTGATGTGATGAGTGATATGGGGATGAACTGGGTGAGTATGAGTGATATGACGAATGCAGGGATCAACTGGCTGGATATTGATGTGTTAAGTGACGCGGGGATTAACTGGCAGGACATTGATGTGTTAAGTGATACAGGGATCAACTGGTCGGATTTGAATGTGTTAAGTGATGCGGGGATTAATTGGCGGGATTTGGATGTGTTGAGTGATACAGGAATCAACTGGCAGGACATAAATGTGATGAGTGATATGGGGATCAATTGGGTGAGTGTGAATGATATGAGTGACGCGGGGATCAATTGGTTGGACATCGATGTGATGAGTGATGCGGGGATCAACTGGCAGGATTTGGATGTTCTATCAGATACGGGAATCAACTGGCTGGATTTGGATGTGATGAGCGATGCGGGGATCAACTGGCAGGATTTGGATGTTCTATCAGATACAGGGATCAACTGGCAGGACATAAATGTTATGAGTGACATGGGGATTAACTGGTTGAGTGTGAATGATTTAAGTGACGCGGGGATCAACTGGCTGGATATCGATGTGATGAGTGATGCGGGGATCAACTGGCAGGATATGGATGTTCTATCAGATACAGGGATCAACTGGCAGGACATAAATGTGATGAGTGATATGGGGATCAATTGGGTGAGTGTGAATGATTTAAGTGATGCGGGGATCAACTGGGTGGATATCGATGTGATGAGTGATATGGGGATGAACTGGGTGAGTATGAGTGATATGACGAACGCGGGGATCAACTGGCTGGATATCGATGTTCTTTCGGACGCGGGGATCAACTGGTCGGATATTGATGTTATTTCAGATACAGGGATCAATTGGTCGGATTTGGATGTCCTATCAGATGCGGGGATCAACTGGTCGGATATTGATGTGTTAAGTGATGCGGGGGTTAATTGGCAGGACATAAATGTGATGAGTGATATAGGGATCAATTGGGTGAGTGTGAATGATTTAAGTGACGCGGGGATCAACTGGCTGGACATCGATGTGATGAGCGATGCGGGGATCAACTGGCAGGATCTGGATGTGCTCTCGGATACGGGGATCAACTGGCAGGATTTGAATGTGATGAGTGATATGGGGATCAATTGGGTGAGTGTGAATGATTTAAGTGACGCGGGGATCAACTGGCTGGATATCGATGTGATGAGTGATACGGGGATGAACTGGGTGAGTATGAGTGATATGACGAACGCGGGAATTAACTGGCTGGACTTGGATATCCTGAGTGATGCGGGGATCAACTGGCAGGATTTAGATGTGCTATCGGATACGGGGATCAACTGGCAGGACATAAATGTTATGAGTGACATGGGTATTAACTGGGTGAGCGTGAATGATTTAAGTGATGCGGGGATTAACTGGCAGGATATCGATGTGATGAGTGATGCGGGGATGAACTGGGTGAGTATGAGTGATATGACGAATGCGGGGATCAATTGGCTGGATTTGGATATCCTGAGTGATGCGGGGATCAACTGGCAGGATTTAGATGTGCTCTCGGATACGGGGATCAACTGGCAGGACATAAATGTGATGAGTGACATGGGGATTAACTGGGTGAGTGTGAATGATATGAGTGACGCGGGGATCAACTGGCTGGATATCGATGTGATGAGTGATATCGGGATGAACTGGGTGAGTATGAGTGATATGACGAACGCGGGGATCAACTGGCTGGACTTGGATATCCTGAGCGATGCGGGGATCAACTGGCAGGATATGGATGTGCTCTCGGATACGGGGATCAACTGGCAGGATATAAATGTGATGAGTGACATGGGGATTAACTGGGTGAGTGTGAATGATATGAGTGACGCGGGGATCAACTGGCTGGACATAGATGTGATGAGTGATATGGGGATGAACTGGGTGAGTATGAGTGATATGACGAATGCGGGAATCAACTGGCTGGATATTGATGTCTTAAGTGATACGGGGATTAATTGGTTAGATTTGGATGTGCTATCGGATACGGGGATTAACTGGCAGGATTTGAATGTGATGAGTGACATGGGGATTAACTGGGTGAGTGTGAATGATATGAGTGACGCGGGGATAAACTGGCTGGACATCGATGTGATGAGTGATGCGGGGATCAACTGGCTGGACATAGATGTATTAAGTGATGCGGGGATCAACTGGGCAGATATTGATGTATTAAGTGATGCAGGGATCAACTGGCAGGATTTGAATGTGTTAAGTGATACGGGGGTTAATTGGCAGGACATAAATGTGATGAGTGACATGGGGATCAATTGGGTGAGTGTGAATGATTTAAGTGACGCGGGGATCAATTGGCTGGATATAGATGTGATGAGTGACGCGGGGATCAACTGGCTGGATCTGGATGTGTTGAGTGATACGGGGATCAACTGGCTGGACTTGGATATCCTGAGTGATGCGGGGATAAATTGGCAGGATGTGGATGTATTAAGCGATACGGGGATCAATTGGCAGGATTTGAATGTGATGAGTGATATGGGGATCAATTGGGTGAGTGTGAATGATTTAAGTGACGCGGGGATCAACTGGCTGGATATTGATGTGATGAGTGATACGGGGATGAACTGGGTGAGTATGAGTGATATGACGAACGCGGGAATCAACTGGCTGGACTTGGATATCCTGAGTGATGCGGGGATAAACTGGTCGGATATGGATGTGTTAAGTGATACGGGGATCAACTGGCAGGATTTGAATGTGATGAGTGATATGGGGATCAATTGGGTGAATGTGAATGATATGAGTGACGCGGGGATCAACTGGTTGGACATAGATGTGATGAGTGACGCGGGGATCAACTGGCAGGATTTGGATGTGCTCTCAGATACGGGAATTAACTGGCTGGACTTGAATATCCTGAGTGATGCGGGGATTAACTGGCAGGATTTGGATGTTCTATCAGATACAGGAATTAACTGGCAGGACATAAATGTGATGAGTGATATGGGAATTAATTGGGTGAGCGTGAATGATTTGAGCGATGCGGGGATCAACTGGCTGGACATTGATGTGATGAGTGACGCGGGGATAAACTGGCTGGACATCGATGTGTTAAGTGATACGGGGATCAACTGGCTGGACATTGATGTCCTTTCAGATGCGGGAATTAACTGGGTGGACTTGGATGTACTCTCAGATACGGGGATAAATTGGCAGGATTTGAATGTGATGAGTGATATGGGGATCAATTGGGTGAGTGTGAATGATTTAAGTGATGCGGGAATCAACTGGCTGGACATTGATGTCCTTTCAGATGCGGGAATTAACTGGGTGGACTTGGATGTACTCTCAGATACGGGGATAAATTGGCAGGATTTGAATGTGATGAGTGATATGGGGATTAATTGGGTGAGTGTGAATGATTTAAGTGATGCGGGGATCAACTGGCAGGACATTGATGTGATGAGTGATATGGGGATGAACTGGGTGAGTATGAGTGATATGACGAATGCGGGGATCAACTGGCTGGACATCGATGTTCTTTCGGACGCGGGGATCAACTGGCAGGATTTGGATGTGTTAAGTGATACAGGAATCAACTGGTCGGATTTGAATGTGTTAAGTGATGCGGGGATTAATTGGCGGGATTTGGATGTGCTTTCAGATACAGGAATCAACTGGCAGGACATAAATGTGATGAGTGATATGGGGATCAATTGGGTGAGTGTGAATGATATGAGTGACGCGGGGATCAATTGGTTGGACATCGATGTGATGAGTGATGCGGGGATCAACTGGCAGGATTTGGATGTTCTATCAGATACGGGAATCAACTGGCTGGATTTGGATGTGCTGAGCGATGCGGGGATCAATTGGGTGGACCTGGATGTGTTAAGTGATACAGGGATCAACTGGCAGGACATAAATGTTATGAGTGACATGGGGATTAACTGGGTGAGTGTGAATGATTTAAGTGATGCGGGGATCAACTGGCTGGATATCGATGTGATGAGTGATGCGGGGATTAACTGGCAGGATATGGATGTATTGAGTGATACAGGGATCAACTGGCAGGACATAAATGTGATGAGTGATATGGGGATCAATTGGGTGAGTGTGAATGATTTAAGTGATGCGGGGATCAACTGGGTGGATATCGATGTGATGAGTGATATGGGGATGAACTGGGTGAGTATGAGTGATATGACGAACGCGGGGATCAACTGGCTGGATATCGATGTTCTTTCGGACGCGGGGATCAACTGGTCGGACATTGATGTTATTTCAGATACAGGGATCAATTGGTCGGATTTGGATGTCCTATCAGATACGGGGATCAACTGGTCGGATATTGATGTGTTAAGTGATGCGGGGGTTAATTGGCAGGACATAAATGTGATGAGTGATATAGGGATCAATTGGGTGAGTGTGAATGATTTAAGTGACGCGGGGATCAACTGGCTGGACATCGATGTGATGAGCGATGCGGGGATCAACTGGCAGGATCTGGATGTGCTCTCGGATACGGGGATCAACTGGCAGGATTTGAATGTGATGAGTGATATGGGGATCAATTGGGTGAGTGTGAATGATTTAAGTGACGCGGGGATCAACTGGCTGGATATCGATGTGATGAGTGATACGGGGATGAACTGGGTGAGTATGAGTGATATGACGAACGCGGGAATTAACTGGCTGGACTTGGATATCCTGAGTGATGCGGGGATCAACTGGCAGGATTTAGATGTGCTATCGGATACGGGGATCAACTGGCAGGACATAAATGTTATGAGTGACATGGGTATTAACTGGGTGAGCGTGAATGATTTAAGTGATGCGGGGATTAACTGGCTGGATATAGATGTGATGAGTGATGCGGGGATGAACTGGGTGAGTATGAGTGATATGACGAATGCGGGGATCAATTGGCTGGATTTGGATATCCTGAGTGATGCGGGGATCAACTGGCAGGATATGGATGTGCTCTCGGATACGGGGATCAACTGGCAGGACATAAATGTGATGAGTGATATGGGGATTAATTGGGTGAGTGTGAGTGATTTAAGTGACGCGGGGATCAACTGGCTGGATATCGATGTGATGAGTGATATCGGGATGAACTGGGTGAGTATGAGTGATATGACGAACGCGGGGATCAACTGGCTGGACTTGGATATCCTGAGCGATGCGGGGATCAACTGGCAGGATATGGATGTGCTCTCGGATACGGGGATCAACTGGCAGGATATAAATGTGATGAGTGACATGGGGATTAACTGGGTGAGTGTGAATGATATGAGTGACGCGGGGATCAACTGGCTGGACATAGATGTGATGAGTGATATGGGGATGAACTGGGTGAGTATGAGTGATATGACGAATGCGGGAATCAACTGGCTGGATATTGATGTCTTAAGTGATACGGGGATTAATTGGTTAGATTTGGATGTGCTATCGGATACGGGGATTAACTGGCAGGATTTGAATGTGATGAGTGACATGGGGATTAACTGGGTGAGTGTGAATGATATGAGTGACGCGGGGATAAACTGGCTGGACATCGATGTGATGAGTGATGCGGGGATCAACTGGCTGGACATAGATGTATTAAGTGATGCGGGGATCAACTGGGCAGATATTGATGTATTAAGTGATGCAGGGATCAACTGGCAGGATTTGAATGTGTTAAGTGATACGGGGGTTAATTGGCAGGACATAAATGTGATGAGTGACATGGGGATCAATTGGGTGAGTGTGAATGATTTAAGTGACGCGGGGATCAATTGGCTGGATATAGATGTGATGAGTGACGCGGGGATCAACTGGCTGGATCTGGATGTGTTGAGTGATACGGGGATCAACTGGCTGGACTTGGATATCCTGAGTGATGCGGGGATAAATTGGCAGGATGTGGATGTATTAAGCGATACGGGGATCAATTGGCAGGATTTGAATGTGATGAGTGATATGGGGATCAATTGGGTGAGTGTGAATGATTTAAGTGACGCGGGGATCAACTGGCTGGATATTGATGTGATGAGTGATACGGGGATGAACTGGGTGAGTATGAGTGATATGACGAACGCGGGAATCAACTGGCTGGACTTGGATATCCTGAGTGATGCGGGGATAAACTGGTCGGATATGGATGTGTTAAGTGATACGGGGATCAACTGGCAGGATTTGAATGTGATGAGTGATATGGGGATCAATTGGGTGAATGTGAATGATATGAGTGACGCGGGGATCAACTGGTTGGACATAGATGTGATGAGTGACGCGGGGATCAACTGGCAGGATTTGGATGTGCTCTCAGATACGGGAATTAACTGGCTGGACTTGAATATCCTGAGTGATGCGGGGATTAACTGGCAGGATTTGGATGTTCTATCAGATACAGGAATTAACTGGCAGGACATAAATGTGATGAGTGATATGGGAATTAATTGGGTGAGCGTGAATGATTTGAGCGATGCGGGGATCAACTGGCTGGACATTGATGTGATGAGTGACGCGGGGATAAACTGGCTGGACATCGATGTGTTAAGTGATACGGGGATCAACTGGCTGGACATTGATGTATTAAGTGATACAGGGATCAACTGGCTGGACTTGGATGTACTCTCAGATACGGGGATAAATTGGCAGGATTTGAATGTGATGAGTGATATGGGGATCAATTGGGTGAGTGTGAATGATTTAAGTGATGCGGGAATCAACTGGCTGGACATTGATGTCCTTTCAGATGCGGGAATTAACTGGGTGGACTTGGATGTACTCTCAGATACGGGGATAAATTGGCAGGATTTGAATGTGATGAGTGATATGGGGATTAATTGGGTGAGTGTGAATGATTTAAGTGATGCGGGGATCAACTGGCAGGACATTGATGTGATGAGTGATATGGGGATGAACTGGGTGAGTATGAGTGATATGACGAATGCGGGGATCAACTGGCTGGACATCGATGTTCTTTCGGACGCGGGGATCAACTGGCAGGATTTGGATGTGTTAAGTGATACAGGAATCAACTGGTCGGATTTGAATGTGTTAAGTGATGCGGGGATTAATTGGCGGGATTTGGATGTGCTTTCAGATACAGGAATCAACTGGCAGGACATAAATGTGATGAGTGACATGGGGATCAATTGGGTGAGTGTGAATGATATGAGTGACGCGGGGATCAATTGGTTGGACATCGATGTGATGAGTGATGCGGGGATCAACTGGCAGGATTTGGATGTTCTATCAGATACGGGAATCAACTGGCTGGATTTGGATGTGCTGAGCGATGCGGGGATCAATTGGGTGGACCTGGATGTGTTAAGTGATACAGGGATCAACTGGCAGGACATAAATGTTATGAGTGACATGGGGATTAACTGGGTGAGTGTGAATGATTTAAGTGATGCGGGGATCAACTGGCTGGATATCGATGTGATGAGTGATGCGGGGATTAACTGGCAGGATATGGATGTATTGAGTGATACAGGGATCAACTGGCAGGACATAAATGTGATGAGTGACGCGGGGATCAATTGGGTGAGTGTGAATGATTTAAGTGATGCGGGGATCAACTGGGTGGATATCGATGTGATGAGTGATATGGGGATGAACTGGGTGAGTATGAGTGATATGACGAACGCGGGGATCAACTGGCTGGATATCGATGTTCTTTCGGACGCGGGGATCAACTGGTCGGACATTGATGTTATTTCAGATACAGGGATCAATTGGTCGGATTTGGATGTCCTATCAGATGCGGGGATCAACTGGTCGGATATTGATGTGTTAAGTGATGCGGGGGTTAATTGGCAGGACATAAATGTGATGAGTGATATAGGGATCAATTGGGTGAGTGTGAATGATTTAAGTGACGCGGGGATCAACTGGCTGGACATCGATGTGATGAGCGATGCGGGGATCAACTGGCAGGATCTGGATGTGCTCTCGGATACGGGGATCAACTGGCAGGATTTGAATGTGATGAGTGATATGGGGATCAATTGGGTGAGTGTGAATGATTTAAGTGACGCGGGGATTAACTGGCTGGATATCGATGTGATGAGTGATACGGGGATGAACTGGGTAAGTATGAGTGATATGACGAACGCGGGAATTAACTGGCTGGACTTGGATATCCTGAGTGATGCGGGGATCAACTGGCAGGATTTAGATGTGCTATCGGATACGGGGATCAACTGGCAGGACATAAATGTTATGAGTGACATGGGTATTAACTGGGTGAGCGTGAATGATTTAAGTGATGCGGGGATTAACTGGCAGGATATCGATGTGATGAGTGATGCGGGGATGAACTGGGTGAGTATGAGTGATATGACGAATGCGGGGATCAATTGGCTGGATTTGGATATCCTGAGCGATGCGGGGATCAACTGGCAGGATTTAGATGTGCTCTCGGATACGGGGATCAACTGGCAGGATATAAATGTGATGAGTGACATGGGGATTAACTGGGTGAGTGTGAATGATATGAGTGACGCGGGGATCAACTGGCTGGATATCGATGTGATGAGTGATATCGGGATGAACTGGGTGAGTATGAGTGATATGACGAACGCGGGGATCAACTGGCTGGACTTGGATATCCTGAGCGATGCGGGGATCAACTGGCAGGATATGGATGTGCTCTCGGATACGGGGATCAACTGGCAGGATATAAATGTGATGAGTGACATGGGGATTAACTGGGTGAGTGTGAATGATATGAGTGACGCGGGGATCAACTGGCTGGACATAGATGTGATGAGTGATATGGGGATGAACTGGGTGAGTATGAGTGATATGACGAATGCGGGAATCAACTGGCTGGATCTGGATGTGCTCTCGGATACGGGGATTAACTGGCAGGATTTGGATGTATTGAGCGATACAGGGATCAACTGGCAGGATTTGAATGTGATGAGCGATATGGGGATTAACTGGGTGAGTGTGAATGATATGAGTGACGCGGGGATAAACTGGCTGGACATCGATGTGATGAGTGATGCGGGGATCAACTGGCTGGACATAGATGTATTAAGTGATGCGGGGATCAACTGGCAGGATTTAGATGTGCTATCGGATACGGGGATCAACTGGCAGGATTTGGATGTATTGAGTGATACAGGGATCAACTGGCAGGATATAAATGTGATGAGTGATATGGGGATCAATTGGGTGAGTGTGAATGATTTAAGTGATGCGGGGATCAACTGGCTGGATATAGATGTGATGAGTGATACGGGAATTAATTGGCTCGATCTGGATGTGATGAGTGATACGGGGATCAACTGGCAGGATATAAATGTGATGAGTGATGCGGGAATTAATTGGCTGGACATTGATGTATTGAGTGATATAGGGATAAACTGGCAGGATTTGAATGTGATGAGTGATATGGGTATCAATTGGGTGAGTGTGAATGATTTAAGTGACGCGGGGATCAACTGGCTGGATATTGATGTGATGAGTGATACGGGGATGAACTGGGTGAGTATGAGTGATATGACGAACGCGGGAATCAACTGGCTGGACTTGGATATCCTGAGTGATGCGGGGATAAACTGGTCGGATATGGATGTGTTAAGTGATACGGGGATCAACTGGCAGGACATAAATGTGATGAGTGATATGGGGATCAATTGGGTGAGTGTGAATGATATGAGTGACGCGGGGATCAACTGGTTGGACATAGATGTGATGAGTGATGCGGGGATCAACTGGCAGGATTTGGATGTGCTATCAGATACGGGAATTAACTGGTTGGACTTGAATATCCTGAGTGATGCGGGGATAAACTGGTCGGATATGGATGTGTTAAGTGATACGGGGATCAACTGGCAGGATTTGAATGTGATGAGTGACGCGGGGATTAATTGGGTGAGCGTGAATGATTTGAGCGATGCGGGGATCAACTGGCTGGACATTGATGTGATGAGTGACGCGGGGATCAACTGGGTGGATTTGGATGTTCTTTCAGATACGGGGATAAACTGGCTGGACATTGATGTATTAAGTGATACAGGGATCAACTGGCTGGACTTGGATGTGCTCTCAGATACGGGAATCAATTGGCAGGATATAAATGTGATGAGTGATATGGGTATCAATTGGGTGAGTGTGAATGATTTAAGTGATGCGGGAATCAACTGGCTGGATATCGATGTGATGAGTGATACGGGGATCAACTGGTTGGACATTGATGTATTGAGTGATACAGGGATCAACTGGCAGGATTTGAATGTGATGAGTGATATGGGGATTAATTGGTTGAGTGTGAATGATTTAAGTGATGCGGGGATAAACTGGCAGGACATTGATGTGATGAGTGATATGGGGATGAACTGGGTGAGTATGAGTGATATGACGAATGCGGGGATCAACTGGCTGGACATCGATGTTCTTTCGGACGCGGGGATCAACTGGCAGGATTTGGATGTGTTAAGTGATACAGGGATCAACTGGTCGGATTTGGATGTGTTAAGTGATGCGGGGATTAATTGGCGGGATTTGGATGTACTCTCAGATACAGGAATCAACTGGCAGGACATAAATGTGATGAGTGATATGGGAATTAATTGGGTGAGTGTGAATGATATGAGTGACGCGGGGATAAACTGGCTGGATATAGATGTGCTGAGTGATGCGGGGATCAACTGGCAGGATTTGGATGTTCTATCAGATACGGGAATCAACTGGCTGGACCTGGATGTGCTGAGCGATGCGGGGATCAACTGGCAGGATTTGAATGTGTTAAGTGATACAGGGATCAACTGGCTGGATATCGATGTGATGAGTGATATGGGTATCAATTGGGTGAGTGTGAATGATTTAAGTGACGCGGGGATAAACTGGCTGGATATCGATGTGATGAGTGATGCGGGGATCAACTGGGTGGACTTGGATGTACTCTCAGATACGGGAATCAACTGGCAGGACATAAATGTGATGAGTGACGCGGGGATTAATTGGGTGAGTGTGAATGATTTAAGTGACGCGGGGATCAACTGGCTGGATATCGATGTGATGAGTGATATGGGGATGAACTGGGTGAGTATGAGTGATATGACGAATGCGGGGATCAACTGGGTGGATATCGATGTTCTTTCGGACGCGGGGATCAACTGGCAGGATTTGGATGTGTTAAGTGATACAGGGATCAATTGGTCGGATTTGGATGTCCTATCAGATGCGGGAATCAACTGGTCGGATATTGATGTGTTGAGTGATGCGGGGGTTAATTGGCAGGACATAAATGTGATGAGTGATATGGGGATTAATTGGGTGAGTGTGAATGATTTAAGTGATGCGGGGATCAATTGGCTGGACATAGATGTGATGAGTGACGCAGGGATCAACTGGCAGGATTTGGATGTATTGAGTGATACAGGGATCAACTGGCAGGATTTGAATGTGATGAGTGATATGGGAATCAATTGGGTGAGTGTGAATGATTTGAGTGATGCGGGGATCAACTGGCTGGATATAGATGTGATGAGTGATATGGGGATGAACTGGGTGAGTATGAGTGATATGACGAACGCGGGAATTAACTGGCAGGATCTGGATATCCTGAGTGATGCGGGGATCAACTGGCAGGATTTGGATGTTCTATCAGATACAGGAATCAACTGGCAGGACATAAATGTGATGAGTGATATGGGGATCAATTGGGTAAGTATGAATGATTTAAGTGACGCGGGGATCAACTGGCTGGACATAGATGTGATGAGTGATACGGGGATGAACTGGGTGAGTATGAGTGATATGACGAACGCGGGGATCAACTGGCTGGATATAGATGTGATGAGTGATACGGGGATCAACTGGGCAGATATTGATGTATTAAGTGATACGGGGATCAACTGGCAGGATTTGAATGTGATGAGTGATATGGGGATTAATTGGGTGAGTGTGAATGATTTAAGTGACGCGGGGATAAACTGGCTGGACATCGATGTGATGAGTGATGCGGGGATGAACTGGGTGAGTATGAGTGATATGACGAATGCGGGGATCAACTGGCTGGATATAGATGTGATGAGTGATACGGGAATTAACTGGCAGGATATGGATGTGCTCTCGGATACGGGGATCAACTGGCAGGACATAAATGTGATGAGTGATATGGGAATCAATTGGGTGAGTGTGAATGATATGAGTGACGCTGGGATCAACTGGCTGGATATAGATGTGATGAGTGATATGGGGATGAACTGGGTGAGTATGAGTGATATGACGAACGCGGGAATTAACTGGCAGGATCTGGATGTGTTAAGTGACGCGGGGATCAACTGGCAGGATTTGGATGTATTGAGCGATACAGGGATCAACTGGCAGGATTTGAATGTGATGAGTGATATGGGGATTAACTGGGTGAGTGTGAATGATATGAGTGACGCGGGGATCAACTGGCTGGATATCAATGTGATGAGTGATGCGGGGATCAACTGGGCAGATATTGATGTATTAAGTGATGCGGGGATCAACTGGTCAGATATTGATGTATTAAGTGATGCGGGGATCAACTGGCAGGATTTGGATGTATTGAGTGATACAGGGATCAACTGGCAGGATATAAATGTGATGAGTGATATGGGGATCAATTGGGTGAGTGTGAATGATTTAAGTGATGCGGGGATCAACTGGCTGGATATAGATGTGATGAGTGATACGGGAATTAATTGGCTGGACCTGGATGTCCTTTCAGATACGGGGATCAACTGGCAGGATATAAATGTGATGAGTGATGCGGGAATTAATTGGCTGGACATTGATGTATTGAGTGATATAGGGATCAACTGGCAGGATTTGAATGTGATGAGTGATATGGGTATCAATTGGGTGAGTGTGAATGATTTAAGTGATGCGGGGATCAACTGGCTGGATATTGATGTGATGAGTGATACGGGGATGAACTGGGTGAGTATGAGTGATATGACGAATGCGGGAATAAACTGGCTGGACCTGGATGTATTAAGTGACGCGGGGATCAACTGGCTGGACCTGGATGTATTAAGTGACACAGGGATCAACTGGCAGGACATAAATGTGATGAGTGATATGGGGATTAATTGGGTGAGTGTGAATGATTTAAGTGACGCGGGGATAAACTGGCTGGATATAGATGTGATGAGTGATGCGGGGATCAACTGGCAGGATTTGGATGTTCTATCAGATACAGGAATCAACTGGCAGGACATAAATGTGATGAGTGATATAGGGATCAACTGGTCGGATATTGATGTATTAAGCGATACGGGGATCAACTGGCAGGACATAAATGTGATGAGTGATATGGGGATTAATTGGGTGAGTGTGAATGATATGAGTGACGCGGGGATAAACTGGCTGGACATTGATGTGATGAGTGATGCGGGGATCAACTGGGTGGATTTGGATGTTCTTTCAGATACGGGGATAAACTGGCTGGACATTGATGTATTAAGTGATACAGGGATCAACTGGCTGGACTTGGATGTGCTCTCAGATACGGGAATCAATTGGCAGGATATAAATGTGATGAGTGATATGGGTATCAATTGGGTGAGTGTGAATGATTTAAGTGATGCGGGAATCAACTGGCTGGATATCGATGTGATGAGTGATACGGGGATCAACTGGTTGGACATTGATGTATTGAGTGATACAGGGATCAACTGGCAGGATTTGAATGTGATGAGTGATATGGGGATTAATTGGTTGAGTGTGAATGATTTAAGTGATGCGGGGATAAACTGGCAGGACATTGATGTGATGAGTGATATGGGGATGAACTGGGTGAGTATGAGTGATATGACGAATGCGGGGATCAACTGGCTGGACATCGATGTTCTTTCGGACGCGGGGATCAACTGGCAGGATTTGGATGTGTTAAGTGATACAGGGATCAACTGGTCGGATTTGGATGTGTTAAGTGATGCGGGGATTAATTGGCGGGATTTGGATGTACTCTCAGATACAGGAATCAACTGGCAGGACATAAATGTGATGAGTGATATGGGAATTAATTGGGTGAGTGTGAATGATATGAGTGACGCGGGGATAAACTGGCTGGATATAGATGTGCTGAGTGATGCGGGGATCAACTGGCAGGACATCGATGTTCTTTCGGACGCAGGAATCAACTGGCTGGACCTGGATGTGCTGAGCGATGCGGGGATCAACTGGCAGGATTTGAATGTGTTAAGTGATACAGGGATCAACTGGCTGGATATCGATGTGATGAGTGATATGGGTATCAATTGGGTGAGTGTGAATGATTTAAGTGACGCGGGGATAAACTGGCTGGACATCGATGTGATGAGTGATGCGGGGATCAACTGGGTGGACTTGGATGTACTCTCAGATACGGGAATCAACTGGCAGGACATAAATGTGATGAGTGACGCGGGGATTAATTGGGTGAGTGTGAATGATTTAAGTGACGCGGGGATCAACTGGGTGGATATCGATGTGATGAGTGATATGGGGATGAACTGGGTGAGTATGAGTGATATGACGAATGCGGGGATCAACTGGGTGGATATCGATGTTCTTTCGGACGCGGGGATCAACTGGCAGGATTTGGATGTGTTAAGTGATACAGGGATCAATTGGTCGGATTTGGATGTCCTATCAGATGCGGGAATCAACTGGTCGGATATTGATGTGTTGAGTGATGCGGGGGTTAATTGGCAGGACATAAATGTGATGAGTGATATGGGGATTAATTGGGTGAGTGTGAATGATTTAAGTGATGCGGGGATCAATTGGCTGGACATAGATGTGATGAGTGACGCAGGGATCAACTGGCAGGATTTGGATGTATTGAGTGATACAGGGATCAACTGGCAGGATTTGAATGTGATGAGTGATATGGGAATCAATTGGGTGAGTGTGAATGATTTGAGTGATGCGGGGATCAACTGGCTGGATATAGATGTGATGAGTGATATGGGGATGAACTGGGTGAGTATGAGTGATATGACGAACGCGGGAATTAACTGGCAGGATCTGGATATCCTGAGTGATGCGGGGATCAACTGGCAGGATTTGGATGTTCTATCAGATACAGGAATCAACTGGCAGGACATAAATGTGATGAGTGATATGGGGATCAATTGGGTGAGTATGAATGATTTAAGTGACGCGGGGATCAACTGGCTGGACATAGATGTGATGAGTGATACGGGGATGAACTGGGTGAGTATGAGTGATATGACGAACGCGGGGATCAACTGGCTGGATATAGATGTGATGAGTGATACGGGGATCAACTGGGCAGATATTGATGTATTAAGTGATACGGGGATCAACTGGCAGGATTTGAATGTGATGAGTGATATGGGGATTAATTGGGTGAGTGTGAATGATTTAAGTGACGCGGGGATAAACTGGCTGGACATCGATGTGATGAGTGATGCGGGGATGAACTGGGTGAGTATGAGTGATATGACGAATGCGGGGATCAACTGGTTGGATATAGATGTGATGAGTGATACGGGAATTAACTGGCAGGATATGGATGTGCTCTCGGATACGGGGATCAACTGGCAGGACATAAATGTGATGAGTGATATGGGAATCAATTGGGTGAGTGTGAATGATATGAGTGACGCTGGGATCAACTGGCTGGATATAGATGTGATGAGTGATATGGGGATGAACTGGGTGAGTATGAGTGATATGACGAACGCGGGAATTAACTGGCAGGATCTGGATGTGTTAAGTGACGCGGGGATCAACTGGCAGGATTTGGATGTATTGAGCGATACAGGGATCAACTGGCAGGATTTGAATGTGATGAGCGATATGGGGATTAACTGGGTGAGTGTGAATGATATGAGTGACGCGGGGATCAACTGGCTGGATATCAATGTGATGAGTGATGCGGGGATCAACTGGGCAGATATTGATGTATTAAGTGATGCGAGGATCAACTGGTCAGATATTGATGTATTAAGTGATGCGGGGATCAACTGGCAGGATTTGGATGTATTGAGTGATACAGGGATCAACTGGCAGGATATAAATGTGATGAGTGATATGGGGATCAATTGGGTGAGTGTGAATGATTTAAGTGATGCGGGGATCAACTGGCTGGATATAGATGTGATGAGTGATACGGGAATTAATTGGCTGGACCTGGATGTCCTTTCAGATACGGGGATCAACTGGCAGGATATAAATGTGATGAGTGATGCGGGAATTAATTGGCTGGACATTGATGTATTGAGTGATATAGGGATCAACTGGCAGGATTTGAATGTGATGAGTGATATGGGTATCAATTGGGTGAGTGTGAATGATTTAAGTGATGCGGGGATCAACTGGCTGGATATTGATGTGATGAGTGATACGGGGATGAACTGGGTGAGTATGAGTGATATGACGAATGCGGGAATAAACTGGCTGGACCTGGATGTATTAAGTGACGCGGGGATCAACTGGCTGGACCTGGATGTATTAAGTGACACAGGGATCAACTGGCAGGACATAAATGTGATGAGTGATATGGGGATTAATTGGGTGAGTGTGAATGATTTAAGTGACGCGGGGATAAACTGGCTGGATATAGATGTGATGAGTGATGCGGGGATCAACTGGCAGGATTTGGATGTTCTATCAGATACAGGAATCAACTGGCAGGACATAAATGTGATGAGTGATATAGGGATCAACTGGTCGGATATTGATGTATTAAGCGATACGGGGATCAACTGGCAGGACATAAATGTGATGAGTGATATGGGGATTAATTGGGTGAGTGTGAATGATATGAGTGACGCGGGGATAAACTGGCTGGACATTGATGTGATGAGTGATGCGGGGATCAACTGGGTGGATTTGGATGTTCTTTCAGATACGGGGATAAACTGGCTGGACATTGATGTATTAAGTGATACAGGGATCAACTGGCTGGACTTGGATGTGCTCTCAGATACGGGAATCAATTGGCAGGATATAAATGTGATGAGTGATATGGGTATCAATTGGGTGAGTGTGAATGATTTAAGTGATGCGGGAATCAACTGGCTGGATATCGATGTGATGAGTGATACGGGGATCAACTGGTTGGACATTGATGTATTGAGTGATACAGGGATCAACTGGCAGGATTTGAATGTGATGAGTGATATGGGGATTAATTGGTTGAGTGTGAATGATTTAAGTGATGCGGGGATAAACTGGCAGGACATTGATGTGATGAGTGATATGGGGATGAACTGGGTGAGTATGAGTGATATGACGAATGCGGGGATCAACTGGCTGGACATCGATGTTCTTTCGGACGCGGGGATCAACTGGCAGGATTTGGATGTGTTAAGTGATACAGGGATCAACTGGTCGGATTTGGATGTGTTAAGTGATGCGGGGATTAATTGGCGGGATTTGGATGTACTCTCAGATACAGGAATCAACTGGCAGGACATAAATGTGATGAGTGATATGGGAATTAATTGGGTGAGTGTGAATGATATGAGTGACGCGGGGATAAACTGGCTGGATATAGATGTGCTGAGTGATGCGGGGATCAACTGGCAGGACATCGATGTTCTTTCGGACGCAGGAATCAACTGGCTGGACCTGGATGTGCTGAGCGATGCGGGGATCAACTGGCAGGATTTGAATGTGTTAAGTGATACAGGGATCAACTGGCTGGATATCGATGTGATGAGTGATATGGGTATCAATTGGGTGAGTGTGAATGATTTAAGTGACGCGGGGATAAACTGGCTGGACATCGATGTGATGAGTGATGCGGGGATCAACTGGGTGGACTTGGATGTACTCTCAGATACGGGAATCAACTGGCAGGACATAAATGTGATGAGTGACGCGGGGATTAATTGGGTGAGTGTGAATGATTTAAGTGACGCGGGGATCAACTGGGTGGATATCGATGTGATGAGTGATATGGGGATGAACTGGGTGAGTATGAGTGATATGACGAATGCGGGGATCAACTGGGTGGATATCGATGTTCTTTCGGACGCGGGGATCAACTGGCAGGATTTGGATGTGTTAAGTGATACAGGGATCAATTGGTCGGATTTGGATGTCCTATCAGATGCGGGAATCAACTGGTCGGATATTGATGTGTTGAGTGATGCGGGGGTTAATTGGCAGGACATAAATGTGATGAGTGATATGGGGATTAATTGGGTGAGTGTGAATGATTTAAGTGATGCGGGGATCAATTGGCTGGACATAGATGTGATGAGTGACGCAGGGATCAACTGGCAGGATTTGGATGTATTGAGTGATACAGGGATCAACTGGCAGGATTTGAATGTGATGAGTGATATGGGAATCAATTGGGTGAGTGTGAATGATTTGAGTGATGCGGGGATCAACTGGCTGGATATAGATGTGATGAGTGATATGGGGATGAACTGGGTGAGTATGAGTGATATGACGAACGCGGGAATTAACTGGCAGGATCTGGATATCCTGAGTGATGCGGGGATCAACTGGCAGGATTTGGATGTTCTATCAGATACAGGAATCAACTGGCAGGACATAAATGTGATGAGTGATATGGGGATCAATTGGGTGAGTATGAATGATTTAAGTGACGCGGGGATCAACTGGCTGGACATAGATGTGATGAGTGATACGGGGATGAACTGGGTGAGTATGAGTGATATGACGAACGCGGGGATCAACTGGCTGGATATAGATGTGATGAGTGATACGGGGATCAACTGGGCAGATATTGATGTATTAAGTGATACGGGGATCAACTGGCAGGATTTGAATGTGATGAGTGATATGGGGATTAATTGGGTGAGTGTGAATGATTTAAGTGACGCGGGGATAAACTGGCTGGACATCGATGTGATGAGTGATGCGGGGATGAACTGGGTGAGTATGAGTGATATGACGAATGCGGGGATCAACTGGTTGGATATAGATGTGATGAGTGATACGGGAATTAACTGGCAGGATATGGATGTGCTCTCGGATACGGGGATCAACTGGCAGGACATAAATGTGATGAGTGATATGGGAATCAATTGGGTGAGTGTGAATGATATGAGTGACGCGGGGATCAACTGGCTGGATATAGATGTGATGAGTGATATGGGGATAAACTGGGTGAGTATGAGTGATATGACGAACGCGGGAATTAACTGGCAGGATCTGGATGTGTTAAGTGACGCGGGGATCAACTGGCAGGATTTGGATGTATTGAGCGATACAGGGATCAACTGGCAGGATTTGAATGTGATGAGCGATATGGGGATTAACTGGGTGAGTGTGAATGATATGAGTGACGCGGGGATCAACTGGCTGGATATCAATGTGATGAGTGATGCGGGGATCAACTGGGCAGATATTGATGTATTAAGTGATGCGAGGATCAACTGGTCAGATATTGATGTATTAAGTGATGCGGGGATCAACTGGCAGGATTTGGATGTATTGAGTGATACAGGGATCAACTGGCAGGATATAAATGTGATGAGTGATATGGGGATCAATTGGGTGAGTGTGAATGATTTAAGTGATGCGGGGATCAACTGGCTGGATATAGATGTGATGAGTGATACGGGAATTAATTGGCTGGACCTGGATGTCCTTTCAGATACGGGGATCAACTGGCAGGATATAAATGTGATGAGTGATGCGGGAATTAATTGGCTGGACATTGATGTATTGAGTGATATAGGGATCAACTGGCAGGATTTGAATGTGATGAGTGATATGGGTATCAATTGGGTGAGTGTGAATGATTTAAGTGATGCGGGGATCAACTGGCTGGATATTGATGTGATGAGTGATACGGGGATGAACTGGGTGAGTATGAGTGATATGACGAATGCGGGAATAAACTGGCTGGACCTGGATGTATTAAGTGACGCGGGGATCAACTGGCTGGACCTGGATGTATTAAGTGACACAGGGATCAACTGGCAGGACATAAATGTGATGAGTGATATGGGGATTAATTGGGTGAGTGTGAATGATTTAAGTGACGCGGGGATAAACTGGCTGGATATAGATGTGATGAGTGATGCGGGGATCAACTGGCAGGATTTGGATGTTCTATCAGATACAGGAATCAACTGGCAGGACATAAATGTGATGAGTGATATAGGGATCAACTGGTCGGATATTGATGTATTAAGCGATACGGGGATCAACTGGCAGGACATAAATGTGATGAGTGATATGGGGATTAATTGGGTGAGTGTGAATGATATGAGTGACGCGGGGATAAACTGGCTGGACATTGATGTGATGAGTGATGCGGGGATCAACTGGGTGGATTTGGATGTTCTTTCAGATACGGGGATAAACTGGCTGGACATTGATGTATTAAGTGATACAGGGATCAACTGGCTGGACTTGGATGTGCTCTCAGATACGGGAATCAATTGGCAGGATATAAATGTGATGAGTGATATGGGTATCAATTGGGTGAGTGTGAATGATTTAAGTGATGCGGGAATCAACTGGCTGGATATCGATGTGATGAGTGATACGGGGATCAACTGGTTGGACATTGATGTATTGAGTGATACAGGGATCAACTGGCAGGATTTGAATGTGATGAGTGATATGGGGATTAATTGGTTGAGTGTGAATGATTTAAGTGATGCGGGGATAAACTGGCAGGACATTGATGTGATGAGTGATATGGGGATGAACTGGGTGAGTATGAGTGATATGACGAATGCGGGGATCAACTGGCTGGACATCGATGTTCTTTCGGACGCGGGGATCAACTGGCAGGATTTGGATGTGTTAAGTGATACAGGGATCAACTGGTCGGATTTGGATGTGTTAAGTGATGCGGGGATTAATTGGCGGGATTTGGATGTACTCTCAGATACAGGAATCAACTGGCAGGACATAAATGTGATGAGTGATATGGGAATTAATTGGGTGAGTGTGAATGATATGAGTGACGCGGGGATAAACTGGCTGGATATAGATGTGCTGAGTGATGCGGGGATCAACTGGCAGGACATCGATGTTCTTTCGGACGCAGGAATCAACTGGCTGGACCTGGATGTGCTGAGCGATGCGGGGATCAACTGGCAGGATTTGAATGTGTTAAGTGATACAGGGATCAACTGGCTGGATATCGATGTGATGAGTGATATGGGTATCAATTGGGTGAGTGTGAATGATTTAAGTGACGCGGGGATAAACTGGCTGGACATCGATGTGATGAGTGATGCGGGGATCAACTGGGTGGACTTGGATGTACTCTCAGATACGGGAATCAACTGGCAGGACATAAATGTGATGAGTGACGCGGGGATTAATTGGGTGAGTGTGAATGATTTAAGTGACGCGGGGATCAACTGGGTGGATATCGATGTGATGAGTGATATGGGGATGAACTGGGTGAGTATGAGTGATATGACGAATGCGGGGATCAACTGGGTGGATATCGATGTTCTTTCGGACGCGGGGATCAACTGGCAGGATTTGGATGTGTTAAGTGATACAGGGATCAATTGGTCGGATTTGGATGTCCTATCAGATGCGGGAATCAACTGGTCGGATATTGATGTGTTGAGTGATGCGGGGGTTAATTGGCAGGACATAAATGTGATGAGTGATATGGGGATTAATTGGGTGAGTGTGAATGATTTAAGTGATGCGGGGATCAATTGGCTGGACATAGATGTGATGAGTGACGCAGGGATCAACTGGCAGGATTTGGATGTATTGAGTGATACAGGGATCAACTGGCAGGATTTGAATGTGATGAGTGATATGGGAATCAATTGGGTGAGTGTGAATGATTTGAGTGATGCGGGGATCAACTGGCTGGATATAGATGTGATGAGTGATATGGGGATGAACTGGGTGAGTATGAGTGATATGACGAACGCGGGAATTAACTGGCAGGATCTGGATATCCTGAGTGATGCGGGGATCAACTGGCAGGATTTGGATGTTCTATCAGATACAGGAATCAACTGGCAGGACATAAATGTGATGAGTGATATGGGGATCAATTGGGTAAGTATGAATGATTTAAGTGACGCGGGGATCAACTGGCTGGACATAGATGTGATGAGTGATACGGGGATGAACTGGGTGAGTATGAGTGATATGACGAACGCGGGGATCAACTGGCTGGATATAGATGTGATGAGTGATACGGGGATCAACTGGGCAGATATTGATGTATTAAGTGATACGGGGATCAACTGGCAGGATTTGAATGTGATGAGTGATATGGGGATTAATTGGGTGAGTGTGAATGATTTAAGTGACGCGGGGATAAACTGGCTGGACATCGATGTGATGAGTGATGCGGGGATGAACTGGGTGAGTATGAGTGATATGACGAATGCGGGGATCAACTGGTTGGATATAGATGTGATGAGTGATACGGGAATTAACTGGCTGGATATAGATGTGCTCTCGGATACGGGGATCAACTGGCAGGACATAAATGTGATGAGTGATATGGGAATCAATTGGGTGAGTGTGAATGATATGAGTGACGCTGGGATCAACTGGCTGGATATAGATGTGATGAGTGATATGGGGATGAACTGGGTGAGTATGAGTGATATGACGAACGCGGGAATTAACTGGCAGGATCTGGATGTGTTAAGTGACGCGGGGATCAACTGGCAGGATTTGGATGTATTGAGCGATACAGGGATCAACTGGCAGGATTTGAATGTGATGAGTGATATGGGGATTAACTGGGTGAGTGTGAATGATATGAGTGACGCGGGGATCAACTGGCTGGATATCAATGTGATGAGTGATGCGGGGATCAACTGGGCAGATATTGATGTATTAAGTGATGCGGGGATCAACTGGTCAGATATTGATGTATTAAGTGATGCGGGGATCAACTGGCAGGATTTGGATGTATTGAGTGATACAGGGATCAACTGGCAGGATATAAATGTGATGAGTGATATGGGGATCAATTGGGTGAGTGTGAATGATTTAAGTGATGCGGGGATCAACTGGCTGGATATAGATGTGATGAGTGATACGGGAATTAATTGGCTGGACCTGGATGTCCTTTCAGATACGGGGATCAACTGGCAGGATATAAATGTGATGAGTGATGCGGGAATTAATTGGCTGGACATTGATGTATTGAGTGATATAGGGATCAACTGGCAGGATTTGAATGTGATGAGTGATATGGGTATCAATTGGGTGAGTGTGAATGATTTAAGTGATGCGGGGATCAACTGGCTGGATATTGATGTGATGAGTGATACGGGGATGAACTGGGTGAGTATGAGTGATATGACGAATGCGGGAATAAACTGGCTGGACCTGGATGTATTAAGTGACGCGGGGATCAACTGGCTGGACCTGGATGTATTAAGTGACACAGGGATCAACTGGCAGGACATAAATGTGATGAGTGATATGGGGATTAATTGGGTGAGTGTGAATGATTTAAGTGACGCGGGGATAAACTGGCTGGATATAGATGTGATGAGTGATGCGGGGATCAACTGGCAGGATTTGGATGTTCTATCAGATACAGGAATCAACTGGCAGGACATAAATGTGATGAGTGATATAGGGATCAACTGGTCGGATATTGATGTATTAAGCGATACGGGGATCAACTGGCAGGACATAAATGTGATGAGTGATATGGGGATTAATTGGGTGAGTGTGAATGATATGAGTGACGCGGGGATAAACTGGCTGGACATTGATGTGATGAGTGATGCGGGGATCAACTGGGTGGATTTGGATGTTCTTTCAGATACGGGGATAAACTGGCTGGACATTGATGTATTAAGTGATACAGGGATCAACTGGCTGGACTTGGATGTGCTCTCAGATACGGGAATCAATTGGCAGGATATAAATGTGATGAGTGATATGGGTATCAATTGGGTGAGTGTGAATGATTTAAGTGATGCGGGAATCAACTGGCTGGATATCGATGTGATGAGTGATACGGGGATCAACTGGTTGGACATTGATGTATTGAGTGATACAGGGATCAACTGGCAGGATTTGAATGTGATGAGTGATATGGGGATTAATTGGTTGAGTGTGAATGATTTAAGTGATGCGGGGATAAACTGGCAGGACATTGATGTGATGAGTGATATGGGGATGAACTGGGTGAGTATGAGTGATATGACGAATGCGGGGATCAACTGGCTGGACATCGATGTTCTTTCGGACGCGGGGATCAACTGGCAGGATTTGGATGTGTTAAGTGATACAGGGATCAACTGGTCGGATTTGGATGTGTTAAGTGATGCGGGGATTAATTGGCGGGATTTGGATGTACTCTCAGATACAGGAATCAACTGGCAGGACATAAATGTGATGAGTGATATGGGAATTAATTGGGTGAGTGTGAATGATATGAGTGACGCGGGGATAAACTGGCTGGATATAGATGTGCTGAGTGATGCGGGGATCAACTGGCAGGACATCGATGTTCTTTCGGACGCAGGAATCAACTGGCTGGACCTGGATGTGCTGAGCGATGCGGGGATCAACTGGCAGGATTTGAATGTGTTAAGTGATACAGGGATCAACTGGCTGGATATCGATGTGATGAGTGATATGGGTATCAATTGGGTGAGTGTGAATGATTTAAGTGACGCGGGGATAAACTGGCTGGACATCGATGTGATGAGTGATGCGGGGATCAACTGGGTGGACTTGGATGTACTCTCAGATACGGGAATCAACTGGCAGGACATAAATGTGATGAGTGACGCGGGGATTAATTGGGTGAGTGTGAATGATTTAAGTGACGCGGGGATCAACTGGCTGGATATCGATGTGATGAGTGATATGGGGATGAACTGGGTGAGTATGAGTGATATGACGAATGCGGGGATCAACTGGGTGGATATCGATGTTCTTTCGGACGCGGGGATCAACTGGCAGGATTTGGATGTGTTAAGTGATACAGGGATCAATTGGTCGGATTTGGATGTCCTATCAGATGCGGGAATCAACTGGTCGGATATTGATGTGTTGAGTGATGCGGGGGTTAATTGGCAGGACATAAATGTGATGAGTGATATGGGGATTAATTGGGTGAGTGTGAATGATTTAAGTGATGCGGGGATCAATTGGCTGGACATAGATGTGATGAGTGACGCAGGGATCAACTGGCAGGATTTGGATGTATTGAGTGATACAGGGATCAACTGGCAGGATTTGAATGTGATGAGTGATATGGGAATCAATTGGGTGAGTGTGAATGATTTGAGTGATGCGGGGATCAACTGGCTGGATATAGATGTGATGAGTGATATGGGGATGAACTGGGTGAGTATGAGTGATATGACGAACGCGGGAATTAACTGGCAGGATCTGGATATCCTGAGTGATGCGGGGATCAACTGGCAGGATTTGGATGTTCTATCAGATACAGGAATCAACTGGCAGGACATAAATGTGATGAGTGATATGGGGATCAATTGGGTGAGTATGAATGATTTAAGTGACGCGGGGATCAACTGGCTGGACATAGATGTGATGAGTGATACGGGGATGAACTGGGTGAGTATGAGTGATATGACGAACGCGGGGATCAACTGGCTGGATATAGATGTGATGAGTGATACGGGGATCAACTGGGCAGATATTGATGTATTAAGTGATACGGGGATCAACTGGCAGGATTTGAATGTGATGAGTGATATGGGGATTAATTGGGTGAGTGTGAATGATTTAAGTGACGCGGGGATAAACTGGCTGGACATCGATGTGATGAGTGATGCGGGGATGAACTGGGTGAGTATGAGTGATATGACGAATGCGGGGATCAACTGGTTGGATATAGATGTGATGAGTGATACGGGAATTAACTGGCAGGATATGGATGTGCTCTCGGATACGGGGATCAACTGGCAGGACATAAATGTGATGAGTGATATGGGAATCAATTGGGTGAGTGTGAATGATATGAGTGACGCGGGGATCAACTGGCTGGATATAGATGTGATGAGTGATATGGGGATAAACTGGGTGAGTATGAGTGATATGACGAACGCGGGAATTAACTGGCAGGATCTGGATGTGTTAAGTGACGCGGGGATCAACTGGCAGGATTTGGATGTATTGAGCGATACAGGGATCAACTGGCAGGATTTGAATGTGATGAGCGATATGGGGATTAACTGGGTGAGTGTGAATGATATGAGTGACGCGGGGATCAACTGGCTGGATATCAATGTGATGAGTGATGCGGGGATCAACTGGGCAGATATTGATGTATTAAGTGATGCGAGGATCAACTGGTCAGATATTGATGTATTAAGTGATGCGGGGATCAACTGGCAGGATTTGGATGTATTGAGTGATACAGGGATCAACTGGCAGGATATAAATGTGATGAGTGATATGGGGATCAATTGGGTGAGTGTGAATGATTTAAGTGATGCGGGGATCAACTGGCTGGATATAGATGTGATGAGTGATACGGGAATTAATTGGCTGGACCTGGATGTCCTTTCAGATACGGGGATCAACTGGCAGGATATAAATGTGATGAGTGATGCGGGAATTAATTGGCTGGACATTGATGTATTGAGTGATATAGGGATCAACTGGCAGGATTTGAATGTGATGAGTGATATGGGTATCAATTGGGTGAGTGTGAATGATTTAAGTGATGCGGGGATCAACTGGCTGGATATTGATGTGATGAGTGATACGGGGATGAACTGGGTGAGTATGAGTGATATGACGAATGCGGGAATAAACTGGCTGGACCTGGATGTATTAAGTGACGCGGGGATCAACTGGCTGGACCTGGATGTATTAAGTGACACAGGGATCAACTGGCAGGACATAAATGTGATGAGTGATATGGGGATTAATTGGGTGAGTGTGAATGATTTAAGTGACGCGGGGATAAACTGGCTGGATATAGATGTGATGAGTGATGCGGGGATCAACTGGCAGGATTTGGATGTTCTATCAGATACAGGAATCAACTGGCAGGACATAAATGTGATGAGTGATATAGGGATCAACTGGTCGGATATTGATGTATTAAGCGATACGGGGATCAACTGGCAGGACATAAATGTGATGAGTGATATGGGGATTAATTGGGTGAGTGTGAATGATATGAGTGACGCGGGGATAAACTGGCTGGACATTGATGTGATGAGTGATGCGGGGATCAACTGGGTGGATTTGGATGTTCTTTCAGATACGGGGATAAACTGGCTGGACATTGATGTATTAAGTGATACAGGGATCAACTGGCTGGACTTGGATGTGCTCTCAGATACGGGAATCAATTGGCAGGATATAAATGTGATGAGTGATATGGGTATCAATTGGGTGAGTGTGAATGATTTAAGTGATGCGGGAATCAACTGGCTGGATATCGATGTGATGAGTGATACGGGGATCAACTGGTTGGACATTGATGTATTGAGTGATACAGGGATCAACTGGCAGGATTTGAATGTGATGAGTGATATGGGGATTAATTGGTTGAGTGTGAATGATTTAAGTGATGCGGGGATAAACTGGCAGGACATTGATGTGATGAGTGATATGGGGATGAACTGGGTGAGTATGAGTGATATGACGAATGCGGGGATCAACTGGCTGGACATCGATGTTCTTTCGGACGCGGGGATCAACTGGCAGGATTTGGATGTGTTAAGTGATACAGGGATCAACTGGTCGGATTTGGATGTGTTAAGTGATGCGGGGATTAATTGGCGGGATTTGGATGTACTCTCAGATACAGGAATCAACTGGCAGGACATAAATGTGATGAGTGATATGGGAATTAATTGGGTGAGTGTGAATGATATGAGTGACGCGGGGATAAACTGGCTGGATATAGATGTGCTGAGTGATGCGGGGATCAACTGGCAGGACATCGATGTTCTTTCGGACGCAGGAATCAACTGGCTGGACCTGGATGTGCTGAGCGATGCGGGGATCAACTGGCAGGATTTGAATGTGTTAAGTGATACAGGGATCAACTGGCTGGATATCGATGTGATGAGTGATATGGGTATCAATTGGGTGAGTGTGAATGATTTAAGTGACGCGGGGATAAACTGGCTGGACATCGATGTGATGAGTGATGCGGGGATCAACTGGGTGGACTTGGATGTACTCTCAGATACGGGAATCAACTGGCAGGACATAAATGTGATGAGTGACGCGGGGATTAATTGGGTGAGTGTGAATGATTTAAGTGACGCGGGGATCAACTGGGTGGATATCGATGTGATGAGTGATATGGGGATGAACTGGGTGAGTATGAGTGATATGACGAATGCGGGGATCAACTGGGTGGATATCGATGTTCTTTCGGACGCGGGGATCAACTGGCAGGATTTGGATGTGTTAAGTGATACAGGGATCAATTGGTCGGATTTGGATGTCCTATCAGATGCGGGAATCAACTGGTCGGATATTGATGTGTTGAGTGATGCGGGGGTTAATTGGCAGGACATAAATGTGATGAGTGATATGGGGATTAATTGGGTGAGTGTGAATGATTTAAGTGATGCGGGGATCAATTGGCTGGACATAGATGTGATGAGTGACGCAGGGATCAACTGGCAGGATTTGGATGTATTGAGTGATACAGGGATCAACTGGCAGGATTTGAATGTGATGAGTGATATGGGAATCAATTGGGTGAGTGTGAATGATTTGAGTGATGCGGGGATCAACTGGCTGGATATAGATGTGATGAGTGATATGGGGATGAACTGGGTGAGTATGAGTGATATGACGAACGCGGGAATTAACTGGCAGGATCTGGATATCCTGAGTGATGCGGGGATCAACTGGCAGGATTTGGATGTTCTATCAGATACAGGAATCAACTGGCAGGACATAAATGTGATGAGTGATATGGGGATTAATTGGGTGAGTATGAATG